>CAVUMZ010000017.1:0-1374729 GCA_963742705.1 uncultured Solirubrobacterales bacterium
GAGGTCAGCGTGAAGCGGGCGACATAGAACGTCGGACATGCCGACCGCGCGGCACGAACCTCAGGGCGGCCGGCGAGTGCCACGAGATCAGCTTCCGCCGCGACGCCGGCCCGCTGGTCGCGGCGCACATGCCGGTCGCCGGCGAGGTGCGCGACGGCGAGGATCATCACGGCGGCCGCGGCCAGCACCCGCCACGCCCGATCGAGGCGGGGATGGCTGTGCAGGCGGCCGGGTGCACCGGCGACCGCGACGTATGCGAAGAAGAAGCAGGTCATCGCCGCGGGGACGAGGAGAAAGCGCTCGAGCAAGGGGACGTCGGCGACCCCGAGGACGGCGAACTCGGCCAGGGCGACGGCGAGCAGTCCGAGTGTAGGCGCGCTCGCGCGGCGCGCATAGGCAACCGCGGCTGCGGCACCGCCGGTGCCGAGCAGCAGCACCGGCAGGCCGACGAGGCTGCGCAGCCCGTCGAACGCGGCTCGCGGCACCTGTGCGACGCCGTGGACGAAGCCGGAGGCGACGGTGGCGTCCTGGGTGCGCGTCAGCGAGTAGGTCGGGTCGCCGGTCACGACCAGGTCGCACAACCCCCAGAGGAGGGGGGCGGCGAGCACGAGCGCGGCGGATCGGATCAGCTCGGCGCGCGGCCTGCGCAGATAGGCCAGGACCAGCCAATAGGAGCCGGCCAGGCCCCACGCCTCGGGGCGCAGGAGCCCGGCGAGCCCGAGCAGGACGAGCGGGGCCGGCCAGCGCTCAGGCGCCTGGGCGATCAGGGCGGCGGCGGTGAGCACGAGCGCGAGCGCCGGCATGTCCGACAGGCCCGAGCCGCCGAGGGCGCCGGTCAGGAACGGAGGACTCAGCAGCAGCGCGCCGACGGCGACGCTCGCCCCAGCCGCAGCGCGTCGGTCAGTCGTGTCGGGGAGGCGGCGCAGGCAGGTCCGGGCGAGGCGGAAGAGGGCGGCGCCGGCGACGCCGAAGCTCAGGAAGACGATCGCCTCGACGACGTACCAGCCGCCCGGATGGCCGAAGACTGCGGCCACGGTCGCGAGCAGTGTGCCGAGCGGGTGCGGCGTCGACGCGCCCGCGGTCCGGTAGTCGGGCAGGTGGCCGTGGAGGATCTCGCGGCCCCAGACGAGCGCGTAGCCGACGTCGTAGTAGTTGAGCGGCAGCGGGCCGGCGACGAGTCGGCCGGCGACCGCCAGCATCAGGGTGTCGCGCACCCATCCGCGCCTGCCCCCGACCGCCCCGACGGGACCGGTCAGGGCTGCAGCCGGCACCGCACCAGCGTGCGCACGACGCGAAGGCCGTCGACCCAGGTCAGCTTCTTGCCGGCCTCGGTCGGCCGGGCGTGGTAGCTGACGGGCATCTCGTAGATGCGCTCGCCGCGTTGGAGCAGCCGGGCGACGATCTCGGCCTCGATCGCGAAGCCGGACTCCTGCAGCGGCAGGGCGCGGAACAGGTCTGTCCGCATCATCTTGTGGCAGCTCATCATGTCGCGTATGTAGACGTTGAAGAGGATGTTGGCGATCAACGTCACGCCCTTGTTGCCGAGGACGTAGACAAACGAGTGGCTGGTGAAGCCGTCGAACGCTCGGACGCCGAGGACGACGTTCGACCGGCCGGCGAGCAGGGGACCGAGGAGGTGGGCGAGATCGTCGGGCTCGTACTCGAGATCCGCGTCGAGGATCGCCGCGTATTCGCCGCGGGCGGCGGCCAGCCCCGTCCGGACGGCGGCGCCCTTGCCGCGGTTCTCCGGATGGCGCAGGACGGTGACCTGCTCCGGCAGGTCGGCGGTGTCGAGGATCTCGAGCGTGCCGTCGGTCGACCCGTCGTCGACGATGACGAGCTCAAAAGGCGCCGGGAGCTCGGCGGCCAAGGTGACGGCGATCGCGTGCCCGATCGTCGACGCCTCGTTGTAGACCGGCATCAGGATCGAGAGCGCGGGTGTGCTCGCCATTCGGCGGTGAGCCTACTCGGCACCAGCCGGGACCCCGCCGGAGCCTCCGGGGTCGTCGGGTGTCGTCGCCGCCCTGGCGTAAGCGCGCGCGGGCGCAGTGGCGCCCGGCCGGCGAGAGGGCCGGGCTCGCAGTGCGCGACCGGCCGTTGCTAGATTGACGGGGTCGTCGCGCATGGTGGGCGTAGCTCAGTTGGTAGAGCTCCGGGTTGTGGTCCCGGCGGTCGGGGGTTCGAGTCCCCTCGCTCACCCTGACGAAGTGCCTGCAAATCGGGTCCGCACCGCCCCACCAGGTCGGCAGGGGCAACCATGAGATGTTTGCGCTGCCCACCCGCGGGCGCGGGCTACGGCTCGGTTGACGTGGGCAGCTCAGGGTGCCGGGTTTGCCGTCTCGCGTTCGGCGCGTGGAGCGCACCACGCGTAAATCGCCCGGTCGTCGCCGGCGCTGATGATGAGGGGCTCGCCGGCGTGCTCGAGCACCCCCAGCGCAATGATCGAGTCGGTGTGGCGTCCTCGCGGGCGAGCGGGCCCGGGGTGCCGTCCGCGCGCCAGCTGCGCAGCGCCCGGTCGTCGCCGGCGCTGATCCTCGCCGACGACCACCGGGACTTGGCCAGCGACGTCCACAATGGCACGACGGTTGCGCTTCACTTGCGATCGGGTTGCGGGCGCGCGTGTAGATATCCCGCTCATGAGACATACATTCGGACAGCGCACAGAAGGGTTGGTCGTCCAGGGCCGCGAGCTCCAGGCCGGCGTGTTCAACGAGAACGAGGTGCGGGCCGCCGCCGGCGTGACCCTGGTGATTGCGGCCGTCTCGTTCAGCTTTGCCTACTTCCAGAAGATGTACATCCCGCTGCAGGCAGCATCGTCGTTCTTCTTCGCCGAGTTTCTGATTCGCACGACGCTCGGGCTCCAGTACAGCCCGATCGGGGTCCTTGCGCGGTGGATGACGATCGGGCGGCCGCCCGAGTGGGTGTCGGCGAAACCGAAGCGATTCGCCTGGACGCTCGGCCTCGCCATGGCGGGCTCGATGACCTACATCACCAACAGCGGCATCCGCGGCACGCTGCCGAGGACGCTCTGCCTGATCTGCATGACCCTGATGTGGATGGAGGCGGCGCTCGGGCTGTGCCTGGGGTGTCAGGTCTACGCGTGGCTCGTTCGCCGCGGATGGATGGAGCGGGACGCCGAGATCGAGGTCTGCGCGGGCGGCGTTTGCTCGATCCCGCCCCGGGCCGACCAGGCCCACGGGTAGCGCCATGTGCCGCGTCCTCGGCTACCTGGGGCAGCCCGTCTCGCTCGAGGGGATCCTCTACGAGACCGACAGCGCGCTCGCTCACCAGTGCTACAGCCCGCGCATGATGAACGCGTTTCTCAACCTCGCTGGCTTCGGGATGGCAGCATGGGACGACCGCTCGATCTGCCAGAACGAGCCGTTCACGTACCGCGCGACGGCGCTTCCCAGCTACGACCGCAATCTGCGCAGCCTGTGCCGCAAGCTGGCGCCGACGTGCGTGCTCGCTCACGTCCGCGGCGTCGCCTCCGCCGCCGGCAATGTGGTCGCCGAAACCAACCTGCACCCGTTCAGGTTCCCGGGTGCCGGGCTGGTGATGGCGCACAACGGCCACCTGCGCGGCTTCGACGCGATGCGTTACGACCTGCTCGCGCACCTGCCGCCGGACGTGAGCCGGCACATCGCGGGCACGACGGACTCGGAATGGATCTACGCGCTGTTGGTCGCCGAGCTCGGCGACCGCGCGGGCGACCCCGATGCGGGCGACCTCGTCGAGGCGACGGTCCGGGTGATCCGGATCCTGCGCGAGGTCCGAGCCGACCACGGCATCGACATCTCCTCGCCGATCAATCTATTCATCGCGACCGGCGACTCGCTCGTGGCGACGCGCTTCGTCATGGACTACGGCTGGTACCCCGACGACGATCCGATGCTCGAGTGCGACCTTCCGTACGTGAGTCTCTGGTACACGGCCGGTCGCTCGTACACCGACGAGCACGACGGCTGGCAGATGCTGGGCGCCGAAGGACGACCGAAGTCGCTGATAATCGCATCGGAGCCGCTCACGACGGACACCTCGACCTGGCTCGAGGTGCCCGAGTACTCGCTTCTCAGCGTCAGTCGCAAACCCGACGGACTGTCCGTCGAGACCATCGACCTCGATGTCTGAGCTCGCGCCCTCCCTCCGTCCCACCGCCGTCGCCGAGATCGCGGTCGCGCGGCAGCGCCGCGACGTCGCGGCGCTGCTGGGCGGGGTTGGGCTGTTCGCGGGCATCGACGAACACGATCTCGGACGGTTCGCGCCTCTGTTGCGCCGCGTCGAGCTCGCGCCGGGCGAGAGCCTGTGGCGCCAGGGAGAACGCTGCCAGGGACTCGCGGTGCTGATCGCGGGCGAAGGGCAGGTCTGGCGGCAGCTGCCGGGCGAGCGCGAGCTCGAAATCGCGCGCCTGGGCCCCGGCGACGTGTTGGGCGAGATCCCGCTACTCGGCGGTGGCGCTCATTCCGCCGGCGTGCGGGCGCTCGGGCCGTGTTCGCTGCTGCTGTTGACGCGCGCGGGCTTCGACGCCTGCACGATCTCCTTCGAGCCGAGCGCCAACGAGCTCAGGCGGCGCATCGTCGCCATCGTCTGCGCTCGTCTACGTCGCGCCCTCGCTGGCCTGGCCGCCACCGCGGCTCGGCAGGACTCGCATCCGGACGCATTGCGGCGCAGGACGCCTCGGCAGGCTCCGCAGCCAACTGCGCCGCCGCGTCTGGACTACCTCTCGCGCCTGCCGCTCTTCCGCGGGCTCGAGCCCGACCTCGTCAGCGAGCTGATCGGGCGGGGCACGGTCCTGGCGGCCGATCGCGGCCAGGTCCTGCAGCAGGAGTGGACCGGCCCGGGATCGTGCTACGTCACGCTCAACGGCGTCGTTGAGGATGTCGTGCACCGTGGCGGCGCGCCGCTGCGGGCCGGCTTCGCCGGCCCGGGCCACGCCTTCGGATACATCGGGCTGCTCGACGGCGAGCCCGCACCGGTGTCGTCGGTGGCGCGTGAACGCAGCATCGTGCTGGCGGCCGACCGCGAGCATGTCGAGGACTTGCTCCGCCGCGGCGGGCCGCGCTCGCGTCCGTTCGCCGCGGCGCTCGAGGGCGACCTCATCGCCAGCCTCGAGACCGTCGAACGGGCGCGGTCGCACCTGGCCGCGGCGAGGGCGTCATGAGCGATCGGGCGGGGTCGCGACGCGCTCGTCGGGAGCTATCTGTTCGGCGCGCTCGAGGAGACCGAGCGCGAAGAGGTCGAGGCGCTGCTGCGCCCGTTCGAGCTGGCGCCAGGAGAGGTCCTGTTCCGGCAGGGCGCACCGGCCGACCGGCTGTACCTGCTGACCGCTGGCCGGGTTGCGTTGCGCACGACCCTCGGCGGTCGCGAAGTGCCGATGGCCGTCCTGGGGACAGGGTCGGTGCTCGCGGAGGCCGCCCTCGTGGGGCGGTCGCAGCATCCCGCGACCGCCGTGTCGCTCGACGCGGCGGCCGGGCTGGAGCTGGATGCAAGCCAGTTCCGCGTCCTTCGCAAGCTCGGGCGCCCGCTTGCGCACGACGTGCTCCGGCGTCTCGCGGCCGAGCTCTGCGCGCGGGTGCGGAGAGCAAGCGCCGCCGCCGGCGACGCGATCACGGCCGACCCGGTGCCGGTCACCCGGCGTCCGCAGCCCCAGCGGCGTGCGGTCGACCCGTCGCGCATGACCGTGCTGCGGAGATGCGCGCTATTCGCGCACATGGCCGACGAGGACCTCGAGCCCTTGCTGGAACACATGTCAGAGCGGGTGCTTGGAGATGGCGAGACCGTGTTCGCCGCCGGCGAGCCCGCTGACGCGTTGCTCGTGGTCGCCGCCGGAACCATAGAGGTCGCGGCGGTCCGCTCCGGGCGGCATCACCGGCTCGCGACGCTCGCCCCCGGCAGGGCACTCGGCGAGCTGGCGCTGATCGATCGCGGCGCGCGCAGCGCCACATGCATCGCCCTCGGTCAGAGCGCCGTGCTGGAGCTGCGCGCAGACACCTTCGACGACCTGGCGAACGACTGCTCGCCGGTGCACCTCGACGTCCTCGACGCGGTCTGCGCGAACCTCATCGCAATCGAGCAACGCCTTGCGCGCGGGCGCGCCTGGCAGATCGCGCAACGCGGCGCGAACCGTCGCGTCACGGCGTTCGAGGCGCCCGATCTGCTCGACGCACCCTCGGGCGAGAGCAACGCGCTCGTCGAGCTCATTCGATGCTCCGTGATCGGCGACGACCTCGTTCTGCCAGGGCCGTTCGGTCCCAAGCGGATCGTCTACGCCGATTACACCGCTTCCGGCCGGTCGCTGAGCTTCATCGAGGAGTTCATTCGAAGTGAGGTCCTACCGCTGTACGCGAACACCCACACCGAGTCGTCCGCCACGGGGCGCCAGACGATGCGGCTGCGCGAGGACGCCCGGCGGATCGTGCACGAGGCGGTCGGCGGCTCCGACGAGGACGCTGTGCTCTTTTGCGGATCGGGCGCGACGGCGGCGATCGACAAGGTCGTCCGGGCGCTGGGCCTGCGCATCCCCGAGTCGCTCGAGGACCGCTACCGGCTGTCGGACGCGATCCCGCACGACGAGCGTCCGGTCGTCTTCGTCGGCCCTTACGAGCACCACTCGAACGAGCTCGCGTGGCGCGAGTCGATCGCTGAAGTCCGCGTCATCCGCGAGGACGCCGACGGGCGGCTTGACCTCGACCACCTACGCGCCGAGCTCGAGGCGCACGCGGCGCGGCCGCTGAAGATCGGCAGCTTCTCCGCCGCATCGAACGTGACCGGCGTGATCACCGACGTCGACGCGGTCGCGACCGAGCTGCACCGTCATGGGGCGCTGTCGTTCTGGGACTACGCTGCCGCCGGCCCGTACCTGGAAATCCGGATGAACCCCGAAGGGGCCGGCCGTGACGGACACCTCGCCTACAAGGACGCCGTCTTTCTCTCGCCGCACAAGTTCATCGGCGGTCCCGGAACTCCCGGCGTCCTCGTCGCAAAGCGCGCGCTGTTCGAAGCTCGGGTCCCGACGGTGCCGGGAGGCGGAACCGTCGCATTCGTGACCACGTCCTCTCAGCGCTATCTCGGCGAGCCCGAGCACCGCGAGGAGGCGGGGACCCCGGCGATCATCGAGTCGATCCGCTGCGGCCTGGTCTTCCAGCTCAAGAGCGCCATCGGAGCCCACGAGATCCGGCGACGGGAGGAGACGCACGTCCGCCGCGCGATCGCGTCCTGGTCGCGCAACCCTCGGATCGAGATCCTCGGGAGCACGGAGCTGCCTCGACTGTCGATCGTGTCGCTCGGGATTCGGCACGCGCGCGGGATGCTGCATCCCCATTTCGTGGTGTCGGTCCTCAACGACCTGTTCGGGATCCAGGCGCGCGGAGGCTGCTTCTGCGCAGGGCCCTACCTACAGCGGCTCAGCGGCATCGACGAGGCGGCGGTCGACGCGATGCTGCACGAGGTCCTGCTCGGTCGTGAGGGGGCGAAGCTCGGGTGGTTCCGGCTGAACTTCAACTATTTCGTGAGCGATACGGTGGTCGACTACGTGATCGACGCCGTCCACCTCGTCGCCCGCGAGGGCCACAAGCTCCTTCCTCTCTACCGCTTCGATCCGTTCACCGGCCTCTGGCACCACCGCGACGCCGACGGGCGGCCCTCGGTCAGCTTGCACGACGTCTCCTACGCGAGTGGCGCGATGGAGTTCCGAAGCGGGCACGACTGCGCGCCTGAGCGCGCGCTGACCGACCAGCTCGACGACGCCCGCCGGCTCGTGTCCTCGCTCCCCGCTGAGCATGCGGGCAAGGCCGCGATCGAAGACCCCGTCCTGCCCGACTCCTACGAGCGGATGCGCTGGTTCCCGATGCCGGCCGAAGCGCAACGCGAGTTCGCCTCCGGGTGAACCGAAACCGTGCGCGCGAGCGACGGTGGCGTCCGAGCGCACGCGATGCCTGCCTCAGCGACTCGCTTGCACCCTTCGCTGCTCGGTGGTGGTCTGCCTATGCTGCGGCGCGTCCCACGCCGAGACGTTGCCCCGCGGCCGCGCGATCGACGCCCAGCGCGGCGATCAGCTCGGCGGCGGGATCTGGCGATCTGAGAGTGAGGATCTGGGCTAGCACCTGCTGGGCCGTGACCTGGGTCTTCCGGCGATTGGGCTTGACCGCTTCCTCAAGCACTTTCTTTGCGGCGGGCGACATGCGAAGGCGATCTTTTTGCATGACGTTCCTGATCGTCGGCTTCTTCGGCACGGCGCGCATCGGCAGTGGGGGAGCGTCGGTGCCGGACCCCAGGCCCAGGGCACCCAAGGCTTCGTGATCGAGCGACTCAAGGGCCTGGCGAGCTTGCTGCAGGCTCACGCCCAACACGACTTCGATCGAGGGATCCTCCAACAAGGCGAGCAGGACGTGATCGGTGCCTGTTCGGCGATCACCTCGGCGACGAGCCTCCTCACTGGCCCGCAAATAGATGGCCCAGCCGTAAAGCACCTCCGGCACAACGGATTCGGTGGTCATGATGACTCCCTGTTGTATTTGGTGTGCACGGATTGGCGGGTGACGCCCAGAGCGTCTCCGATCTGCTGCCACGACCAGCCCTTTTCGCGGGCCGCCGCGACGTGGTCCGCCTCGACCCGTTCCGCGAGCCGGCGCAGAGCCAGAGCGGCGCGGAGCCCCAGTGCCGGGTCGTTGGACGCGATCGCAGAGGCGAGGTCTTCGGCGTTCATTGGCCGTCAGTCTAGACTGACAACACACGTTTGTCAACCCACACTGACGCCGCGTGGTCTCGGGCGATCGGTATCCAGTCCCGTGCATCGCGTGTCGCTCTCGCGGGGGCGTGGACTGGCCGGAGCTGTCCTCGGCATCCTCGCGGCGGGCTTCCCGCGGATCGTCGCTCGCGCGAGCACGAGTTCCCCGCCGCCGGCCACCTTCGGCCCGATCCGGCGCTCGACCTGCGTCGACCCGACCCGGCACTTTCCCTACCAGACCTCCCGGCCAGCGCCGTCGCGCTTGACGAACAGCGCTCCGGTCCCGCGCGGACGACGCGGCGCCGCTCTCTCGGGACGCTTCGCTCAGGTCAAAGACTGGTCTACGGAGCTTCGCGACCGCCGACCGGGCCGACGCGGCGCGTCGCTCATCGGAACAGAGGCTGATCCGGCACCAGATACTGCGTGAGCCGCCTGGCGATCACGCCGCTGATGCTCTGCCCCTCATTGACGTTCGGGCCGTTGGTGTTCTCCACGACGATCGAGATGCCGCGCGAGGGCAGGTAGCTCTGGATTCCGAAGTAGCCGTTGAATTGCGGGTTCTGAAACATCCACCCATCGGCGACGAGGACGCCGAGGCCGTAGTCGACTGTCGACGGCGCATCCGGAAGGCCTTTGGAATACGGAGTGACGAACTCGCGCATCGCCGTCTTTGAGAACAGGCGCCCGGAGCCGATTGCCCGGATTTCCTTGTTCATGTCGCTCGCGGTCGAGGTCATCACCAGGCCGGTGCCGAGCCCCCACGACGGACTCCAGGTGGTCGAGTCCTCGTAGGGACCACGCTCGTTGCTGTACGCGTGCAGGGCGGGCGCCGGTATCGCCGGAAGCTTCGAGATTCGCGTATCGCGGAGCCCGACTGGGCGAAGGAAGCGCCTGGTGATCAGGTTTGTCATCGACTGCCCGGTGACCTTCTCGACGACTCTGCCGAGAAGGACGAAGTTCGTGTGCGCGTAGTGGAAACATGCCCCGGGATCGCAAACTAGCGGTTGGTCGAACGCGAACGACAGCAGTTCATCGTCGGTCCAGTGACGAAACACGTCGCCGAGTAACGCCGCGGCAAAGGCCGGGTTTCCCTGGATGTAGTCGGGATAGCCCGAAGTCGAGCTCGCGAGCATCCTCAACGTGACACGAGCAGCGTTGGGGTAGTTCGGGTACCAGCGCGAGAGCGTGTCGTCTAGGCTGAGCTTGTGCTCGTCCTGTAGCTGCAGGAGGACCGTCATCAGCATCGGGATAGTCATCGACCCGGGCCGAAAGCGCATGTTCGCGCTCGCCGGAACACCTTCCATCGACTCTCCGAACCCCCGCTTGACGAGCGGGTGCCGGCCGACGTCGACCCTCAGGATCACCGCCTTCGCGCCCTCGGCGGCCATCACCGAGCGGGTGATGGCAACAACCTGTCGTGCCGCAGTGCGGAAGCTCGTGCACGTGCCGCCACGGTCAAACTTGCCAGACCGGCAGCGCGTCGCAGTGGCTGCGCCCGGCATCAGCATGACGGCGATCGTCGTCGCTGCTATCACGGCGCTCCCACGCCTCATCTTTCCCACTGCCCCCTGAGCTTGGAGTCTTGCGAGACCGGGTGCGACGTGCTCGCGGAACACTCTACCCGTAGCGAGGCAGCGCCGATGGCAGACCGGCAACCCCACAGATACCCCAACGGCGCCCGATGATCGGCGAGCTGACGCCACGCTGTGCAACTCCGGAAGATTCCGCCTCAAGAGGTCCCTTTGACAGTGGGGCTGAGCATCGAGGATCCAGACACCGACCGCCTCGCTCGCGTGGGCGAGACCCTGACCACGGCCGTCACGGTTTGGGCTTCGCGAGCGCGTGAAGAGGGTGGGCCTAGCCCTCGGCCTCGCCCCACAGGCGCCACCGCAGACCCGACGCCCGCGCCACTGGCCGCCCGACGGCCATGCGGATGGTCTCCTCCGTCCCGGCGATGATCAGCTGCTCTCGCGCCCGGGTCGCCGCCGTGTAGAGCAGCTCACGCGTCAGGATGCCCGACGTCCGGTCGGGCAGCAGCACGGCGGCCGTGTCGAACTGCGAGCCCTGGCTCTTGTGGATCGTCATCGCGTAGACCGTCTCGACCGCCCCAAGACGGGTCGGGCTGAACTGGAGGAGCTCCCCCCGGCGCTCGAAGGCGACCCGCAGCCGGTCGGGTCCGGCGGCGACGACTACGCCCGTGTCGCCGTTGTAGAGGCGCAACTCGTAGTCGTTCTCCGTCACCAGGACGGGTCGTCCGACGTACCATCGCCGGTCGCCGGCGATCGGCGCCCCGTCGGCGAGCCAGCCCTCGATCCGCGCCGTCCAGGTCGCGACGCCCTGCGAGCCCCGACGGTGGGCGCACAGCACCCTGAAGCTCCCGAGCGCCGCGATCGCCTCCCGCGCCGCACCCGCGCGCGCCGCACGGGCGATCTCGCGGCCGGCCGTCACCGCCCGCTCGCGGACCTCCGCCAGCGCCGGCTCGGCCGCGGCATCCGAGACGTCGACCGCGATCCAGGTCACGCCCGGAGGCTGCTCGGAGAGCACCCTGATCGCCCCGTCGCCGTCGCCCTGGCGGATCGCCTCCGCCAGGCGGGCGATCCCGCCGCCGAAGCGGTGGATCCGGTCGAGCACGACGATGCCGTCGGCCACATCCGCGCTCCCCGCCGGCGGGTCGCGCGCGTCGAGAACCTCGTGCCCGGTCACCCGTCCGAGCAGCGCCCGGGCCGGGGCGGCGACGCGCAGGCCGGCGGACGCCGGTCCGACGATGTCGCCGAGCACCGCCCCGGCCTCGATCGACGCCAGCTGTCCGGGGTCGCCGACCAGGATCAGGCGGGCATCCGATCGGATCGCCTCGACCAGGCGCGCCATCAGCGACAGCGAGACCATCGATGTCTCGTCGACGATGACGACATCGTGCGGCAGGCGCTGGCCCCGGTCGTGGCGGAACCGGCTGTGGCTGTCGGGCCGCCAGCCGAGCAGGCGGTGGAGCGTCGACGCCTGGAGCTCGAGCAGCCGCCGGCGGACCTGTTCGTCGACCTCGAGCCCGGCCGCCTCGGCGTGGACCGCCTCCTCGAGCCGAGCGGCGGCCTTGCCGGTCGGTGCTGCCAGCGCGACCAGCGGCGGCCGGCCGCCGGCGGCGGACGCCTGCTCGCAGATCAGGGCGACGATCCGGGCCACCGTCGTCGTCTTACCGGTGCCCGGCCCGCCGGCGACGACCGCCAGGCGGCGCAGGACCGCCGAAGCGGCCGCCAGACACTGGCGGCCGCCCGGGTCGTCGCCGAACAGCCGGCCCAGACCGGCGCTGAGGACGTCGAGGCGCACGTCGCTCGGCGGGGCCCCGCCGAGGGCGCGCAGGTCGGCCGCGACCTGCCGCTCCTCGCGCCAGTAGCGATCGAGGTAGAGCCAGCTGCCGACGAGTCGCAGCGGCCGGGACGCATCGCCACCGTCGTCGCCGACCGCGACCAGCCCGCTCCCCGTCACGGCCGTGATCCAGGCCGCCGGCTCCGGCCACGGCAGCTCGCGCGGGTCGGCCGGCTCGTCGGCGTCGACGGCCGCGGTCGCGCCGATCCTCGCCAGGTCGACGTGAACATGCCCGAGGCGAGGCCCACGCACCGCCAGTCCGACCCCGAGGATCACCGCCGGGTCCCGCTCGCCCCCCAGCTCGGCCAGCCGTATCGCCACGTGCACGTCGGCCGCGGCCAGCACGCCGGCCGCGTTGAACGCGCCGAGCAGCCCGGTCGCACGTCCGGCCCGGCGGGCGTCCGCGCGGTCGACCGTCGCGGCAGGATCGGGCTCGTTCACCCGGCCGGCTCCCGGCCGGCGTCGAGCGCGTCGCTGAGCGCTGCCACCAGGCCGCCCGGCGGCTGCCAGGCGAACACGCCGCAAGGCCGGCCGTCGACGACCGGCGTCGCCGGGCCGGACATGCCGCGCAGGAACAGGTAGGCGACGCCGGCTATGTCCCGGTCGGCCTGGTAGGTGGGCAGGCGCCAGCGCAGGTAGCGGTGGAGCGCGGTCGTGTAGAGCAGCGCCTGGAGCGCGTAGTGCGACCGATGCATCTCGGCGACGACGGCTTCCGGGCGATAGTGCCACGACGTCAGCTCCTCGCCCGGCGCCGCCAGGCGGTTCGTCTTGTAGTCGACGATGGCGAAGCGCGGTCCCGGCAGCCGGACGACGAGGTCGAGGCTCCCGGTCAGGTAGCCGCGGACGTCCTGCTGGAGCGCCGCGTCCCCCAGCCGGTCGGCGTAGCCGGCGAGCGGGTCGTCGTCGGCCAGGTACGCGCGCAAGACGTCGCCGATCGCCGCCAGCGTCACCTGCCCGGTCGGCGTGTCGCCGCCCGCCAGCGGCAGCTCGAAGTCGAGCTCGTCGAGGCGATCGGCCCGATCGACATCGCACAGGCGCCGGTCGTCGACGAGGCGGCCGAGCGGCGTCTCGAGCGCCGCCCGGAGCCCGGCGACGACCGCCGTCCTCGGGCCGAGCTCGACGCGGCCACGGGCCTGGGCGGCCGCGAGCTGGGTCGCGAGCTCGCGGTCGAGATCCGCGGCTGCGAAGTCGGCCGCCTCGAGCACCCGGTGGACGAGCGTGCCGACGTGGACGCCGCCCGGCATCTCGCCCAGCAGTGACGCGGCCGCCAGCGCCGCGACCGGCGATTCGGCCCCCCCGCCGGTGGCCGGCGCTCCGCTCTCCGGCGGCTCGTCGACGATGACGGGCTGCTCCGGCTCGCTCGCGACGCGCGCCACCTCGTAGGCCCCGGCGGTGATCGCGCTGTAGGACGTCCGCCGCCACTGCCAGTCGAGCGTCCGGCCAAAGACGGCCGCGGCGAGTGCCGTTCCCGGGGGCGGCGGGCCGGCCCAGGCGGCCGGCATCCCCAGCCGCGAGCGCTCGACCGCGATCCGCCCGGGCGCGCGGCCGGCGAGCGCCTCGAAGCAGGCGACGGCCTCGTCGTCGGTCGGCGTCGCCAGACCCTCGGACGCGACCGACCCGTCGGCGTCCCGGGCGAACAGCAGCCGCCCGAGCGGGGAGTTGCGGCTGTCCCACGACCCGGCCCACCAGATCACCGCCTGGTGCTGGGCGCGCGTCAGCGCGACGTAGGCCAGCCGCAGGTCCTCACCCCGCTGCTCGACGAGGCTCTGGCGTGTGTGGCGCATGAAGTCGGCGCCCTCGAGGCTGACGTCGACGGTCCGGGCGTCGCCGGCATCGGGGTCGTGGAAGAAGACCGGCTGCGGCTCGCGCGGGACGTAGCGTGCCTCCCAGAGGAAGGGGGCGTATACGACCGGGAACTCGAGCCCCTTGCTGCGGTGAATCGTCAGCACCTGGACTGCCTCGGCGTCGGACTCGAGCCGCCGGCTGCGCTCCTCGTCGCTCGTGTCCTGGGCGGCCTCGGCGATCCGTCGCCGCAGCCAGCCGGTCATCGCCGTCGTGCCGAGCTGCTCAGTCGTGGCCGCCGCGTGCAGCAGCTGGGCGACGTGGCGCAGGTCAGTGAAGCGCCGCTCGCCGTCGTCGCTGGCCAGGATCCGCTCGGGCAGACGCTCGGTCAGCGTGATCGTCTCCGCCAGTGACGCGACCCCACGTGCCCGGAGCACGCGCGCCCAGTCATGCAGGCGACGGTGCACCTGCTCCCAGGCGAGCTCGCCGGCGCCGGCGACCCGGGCGGCCGACCACCCGAAGAAGCACGTCAGCGCGGCCGCCCGGGCACGCGTCGTCGACGCCGGCCGTTCGATCGCCTCGAGCAGGCGCAGCCATTCGCCCGCCGGTCGCGTCGCGAAGACGCTGCCGGCGCCGCTGATCACGGCCGGGACATCGAGCGCCTCGAGCGCGTCGCGGATCTGCGCGGCACTGCGGTTCGTCGCGACGAGCACGGCGACGTGGCCCGGCCGCACGAGGCGGCGGCCGGTCGGCTCGCCAAGCTGCGACCGGGACTCGATCTCCGCGCCGCTCGCCAGCAGCCTGACGACGTCGGCCGCCAGATCGGCGGCGACGTGCTCGCGCGCCGCGGCGAGCGCGGCGTAGCCGCCGCGTGTCTGGGCGACATCCTCGCGCCGCACGACCCTGATCCGCAGCGGCGCCGCGTGGGGGGGACCGTGCAGGCGCGACGAGCGGTTGGCGGCAGCGGCGCGCACGCGGCGGTAGACGATCCCGGGATGACCGAGCTGCGCCCCGGCGAACAACGTGTCGTAGGCGTCGATCAGCCCCTGGTCGCTGCGCCAGTTGACGTCGAGCGTCGCCTGCGACGCCGCCGCTCGCGCCGCCGCCAGATAGGCGTAGACGTCGGCGCCGCGGAACGCGTAGATCGCCTGCTTGGGATCCCCGACGAGGACCAGGGCCACGCCGCCCGGACCGCCGAAGGCGCGGCGGACGATGTCCCACTGGGCGGGGTCGGTGTCCTGGAACTCGTCGACCAGGACGACCCGGTAGCGCCGCCGCAGGCGCGCGGCGGTCGCCTCCCCGCCGTCGCCCGACAGCGCGACCTCGAGCCGCGTCAGGAGGTCGTCATAGGTGACGATTCCCAAACGGCGCTTGCGCTGCTCGAGCTCGGCGCGGACAGCCAGCGCCAGGCGGCGCCGCATCTGTCCGACCTCACCGACCGCCGGGACGATCGGCGCGCTCGGGTTCGCCACGGCGATCCGGGCGATCTCCGCCGCCTCAGCCCGGCGGAACGGGGGTGTGTCGCCGCGGTGGAAGCGCCGGACGTAGAGGTCGTCGACGACCTCTCGGGTCAGGTCGCCGATGTCCTCGACGAAGCGCACGTCGCGGTCAAGGTCGCCGCCGATGCCGAGACCCCCGAGCACCTCCTGACAGAAACCGTGTGTCGTGGCGATCGTCGCCGCGTCGAAGTCGGCCAGCGCCCGACCCAATCGCCGCCGCCGCTGCCGGACCTCGTCGGGCGAGCCTGTGGCGAGGAGCTCGACCACCGCATCGCCGCCGGGGACCCCGGCCAGCGCCCGGCTGAGCCCGTGCTCGACGTCGACGAGTCGCTCGCGCACCCGCTCGCGCAGCTCACCGGTCGCCATCCGCGTGAAGGTCACGAGCAGCAGTTGGTCGAGCGACGTCCCGGCGGCGACATAGCGCGCGGCGAGGGCCGCGATCGTGTACGTCTTGCCCGTCCCGGCACTGGCCTCGAGCACGGTCACGCCGGACGGGAGCGGCCCGCAGACGTCGAAACTCACGTGGCGACCACCGTCTCGCACGCGAGCAGGCCGCCCCACAGGTGGAGGGCGTAGCGGCCGAGGCGGGTCGGGTCGGCCGTGATCCAATCCTCACCCGGACGCGGCGGGTCGGCCAGCAGCTCGGCGAAGCTGCGCTCCCCGTCGAGGACGAGCGCGTGCTCGAGATCCCTGTCCTCGCGCGCGAACTTCCAATCCGAGGTCCACTCGCGCCGGCCGGCCGCCACCGGATCCTCGCCCGCCCGGATCGCCTCGGCGTATGCGGCCGACGTCAGGCAGTAGAGCGGCAGCGGCTCGCGCAGCCCCCGGTCGTAGAGATCGATGATTGCCGCGAGCTCGCCCAGCGCCCACGCCCGGCGCTCGGCGGGATCGTCGCCGACCGCATGGATCCGTACGGCTTTCACTTGGGAGCGGCCTCGGGCACGCCCGATTGTGGTGGCGGTGAAGGGATGTTCCGGGTGTGCGGCCACGACCGCGAGCAGACGCACCCAGGCGGTCAGACGGTGGCGGGCGCCAACGCGGGAGAAGGTCGCCGTGCGCAGGACCGTCCCGCTGACCCCGGCGATCGTGCCGCTGAGGAGGCGTCCGTCGGGCAGCGGCACGTGCACGTCGACCGACGCCGGATCTGCTCCCGCGGGGATCGACCGCTCGGCGGCGGCGACGATCGTCTCGACGATCGGGAAGACCTGGTCGATCACCGGTCGTCCCAGCGCGCCGGCCGGCAGCGTACCGCGGGCGATCTCGGCGTTGATCGCCGTGCGGCCGTCGATTCCCGCCAGCCGCGCCTCCAGCAGCCGCCGGCCGACGTCCCACCGCCCGAGCCCGTCGAGCTCGACCCCGAGGTCGTCGGCGACCGCCTCGGAGTAGTCGGCCAGGTTGATGCCCAGCCGCTGGCGCAGGAACGCCCGCACCGGGTGCGCGACGAAGCGGACGAGGTTCTCGACCTCGACGACGGACGCCGGGGCCGGCGGCAGCGGCCCGGTGAGGAACGGCGGCCGCCCGGTGCGCGGTCCGGCCATCGCCCGGGCGCCCTCCAGCGTGACGGGGTCGAAGCTCCACGGCTCGGACGCGACGAGCGCGCCGCGAACGAAGTTGCGCGGATCGAACGGCTGGAGTGGATGGCGCACGACGACCAGCTCGCGGGCCAGTCGTCCGTCGACGCGGACGGTCGCATCGACGGCGTCGAGCAGCTCGCCGACCGGCACGGCCGGCGGGCGCGCCGCGTTGGTGCGCTCGTCGTTGCCGGTGTAGGTGACGATCAGCCGCTCGCCGGCGCAGAGCAGCGCGTCCAGCAGCAGTTGGCGGTCCTCGGCGCGCGGATCGCGGTCGCCGACGTGCGGATCCTCGAGCATCAGGTCGTCGCCGTCGCGCGGCGCCCGCCGCGGGAAGACCCCGTCGTCGAGCCCGAGCAGGCAGACCACGCGGTGAGGGACCGAGCGCATCGGTACGAGCGTGCAGATCGTCAAATGGCCCGTGCGGAAGTTCGCGCGCGTCGGGCGGCCCTGGAGGCGTGCGGCCAGCAGGGCCCGGATCTCGGCCAGGACGAGGACGACCGCAGGCGCCCCGTCCGCCTCGGCGACCATCTCGGCCAGCAGTCGCTCCAGCTCGATTCGCTGCCACGCGCTCGTCGGAGCCGTCGCCGTGAGCGCGTCGGCGGCGGCGGCGATCGCCGCCGCCCAGGCGGCGAGCGGCTGCGGAGCGCTCAACGCGTCGAGCGCGACCTCGAGGCGGTCGAGCAGCTCGCTGAAGCGACCCGCGAGGTCGATCGCCCCGCTCTCGACGTCGTCGAGCGGCAGGACCCCGGCGAACAGACGCTGGTCGTCCTCGGTCATCGCGACGCCCACCAGGAGCCGATCAATCCCCGACCGCCACGTGCCGGCGCCGAGGGCGTCGAGCTTGAATGGCGCCCGGTGGGCGGCGTCGAGCCCCCAGCGGATGCCGCTGGCGGCGACCCAGTCGGCCAGTCGCGTGAGGTCGTCGTCGCCGAAGCGCATGCGCCGGCGGACCGGCTCGCGATCGGCCAGGTCGAGCACCTGCGACGCGGTCAGCCGCTGGCCGGGGAGCTCCAGCAGCTCGGCGACGACGCCGAGCACCGGGTTTGTCTGGCGCAGCGACCGGTCGGCCAGGCGCACGCGCAGGTCGGGCGGCGCAATCGCGGCCGGGAGCGCTTCGAGCTCGTCGTCGTGGGACGTCTCGCCCGCGCCGAACGTCGCCGCGATCAACGGCGCGAACGCCTCGATGTCCGGGCACATCACGATCACGTCGCGCGGCTCGAGCGTCGGATCATCGGCGAGCAGGTGGAGGATCGCGTCGCGGACGACCTCGACCTGCCGGGCACGGCCGTGGCACGCGTGGACCACGAGGCTGCGGTCGTCGGCCGCCAGTGGCGGACGGGCGTCGGCGACGCCGGGGAGGGGCGCCCCGGGCGCGCCGCGATCGGCGCGCACGTCGGCCTGGATCCGCGCGAGCAGGCCCTCGCCCGACGCCGCGACCGGATGGTGGTGGTCGACCGCGCCGTCGGCCCCGAAGACCAACTGGAGCTCCCGGGCGTCCTGGCCCCACGACGCCAGCAGGCGGTTGGATGCCGCCGCGGCCGTGAAGTCGTCGGCCCGCCGGCGGATCGGCGGCTGACCGCGGGTGTCGCGCTCGACCCGGGCCCACAGCACCGGCGACGGGTGCAGCAGGAACAGGTGGACGTCGCGTGCGTCGGCGACCGCCCGGAGCACCTGGAGATGAGCGCCGGGCAGGCGGGTCAGGCCGAACAGTGCGAAGCGATCCGGCAGCCCGACGCAGGCCGGGTCGGCGCGCAGGCGCGCGCAGGCCTCCTCGATCCGCTCGGCCGGCCCCGGCGCCCCGATGCGCGCGCGCAGTCGCCGCCAGAGCTCGGCCTGCCAACCGCCGTCGTCCGCAACCCGCCGCTCGGCCCACGCCAGCAGCAGCTCCGGCCGGTGCACGGCGTAGCGGTCGAAGAGCCGCGCGATGTGGCGGACGCTCGTCAGCCGCCGGGCCCGGCGGACAGGGTCCGGCGGCTCGGTCGCCCCGCCGAGATGGACGCGAAGTCGACGTAGCCAGGGCTCGCCCAGCGCTGCGTCGACGACCTCGAGCAGCGGCCAGACGGTGCGTTCGACTGACCATGGATCGCGGTCGACGCCGATCCCGCATGCGCCCGCGACCGCGTCGCCGACGAGCCGCTCGGGTGACGGAAAGTGGACGTTGGCGCAGACGCCGTCCGCGGCTCCGGGCGTCGCGCCGAGGCAGGTCGACAGGCGCTGCGTCAGCCAGCGCTCGACGCCCCGTGTCGGCACGGCGATCACCTCCGGCTCCAGCGCGTCCTCAGGCGGCACGAGCAGCAGCCCGCCGAGCGCGGCGAGGAGGCCGTCCGCCCGTTCGGCTCGGTGGATGTGCAGCATCGGGTTCTTCCTCTTCTCCGGCGCCAGGTTCGCCCTCACGATATGCCTCCGACCGGGCACACCGACCGGGACACGCCGGCCGGCGCCGAGCCCGACCCCGACGAGACTAGTTCTCGTTATCGTGATACGGTGGCGGCGTGCTTGGAACGTCGCTTCGCCCGGTCGTCGCCGCGGGCATCGCCCTCGCCGCCGCGATCGGGCTCGGCGCGTGCGGTAGCGGGGTCCGGTCGCCGGTCGCCGGCCACGGGCGCCTCCTCGTCGTAGCGGCCGAGAACTTCTGGGGCAGCATCGCCGCCGAGCTGGCCGGGGACCGGGCCCAGGTCGCGAGCGTGATCGTCGACCCGACGACCGATCCCCACGCATACACGGCGACGACCGGCGATTCGCGACTCCTGGCGGCGTCGGGCATGGCGATCGTCAACGGCATCGGCTACGACCGCTGGGCGGACCAGGCGCTTGCCGCCAACCCGGACCGCGGCCGGCGGGTGTTGAACGTCGGTCGGCTGCTCGGACTCACCGGCGGGGCCAACCCGCATCAGTGGTACGCGCCGGCGAGCGTGGTGGCGGTCGCCGACGCGATCGTCAGGGACTACCAGGCGCTCGACCCGGCCGACGCCGGCTACTTCGCCGCCCGCCGACAGGCCTTCCTCACGCGGAGCCTCGCCGGCTACGACCGGCTCCGCGCGGCGATCCGCGCGCGCTTCGCCGGCGTGCCAGTCGGCTACAGCGAGAGCATCTTCGCGCCGCTCGGCAGCGACCTCGGCCTGCGCCTGGCGACGCCGGCCGGGTTCGCCAAGGCGATCGCCGAGGGCACCGACGTCACGGCGCAGGACAAGCAGACCGTCGACCGCCAGGCGCAGACGCGGCAGATCGCCGTCTGGGTCTTCAACTCCCAGAACGTGACGCCCGACGTCGAGCGGGTCAACGCGATCGCGCGCGCCCAGCGGATTCCGGTCGTCAGCGTGACCGAGACGCTCGCGCCGAGGGGCGCCAGCTTCGAGGAGTGGCAGTCGGCCCAGCTCGCGGCGCTGCTCGCCGCGCTGCACACGGCCACGGGTCGGTAGCCCGATGCCCAGCCCGGCGGTCGAGCTCCGCGGCGCCGCGCTCGTGCTCGGCGGACAGACGATCTGGGCCGACGTCGACCTGACGATCGAGCGCGGGGAGTTCGTCGCCATCCTCGGGCCGAACGGCGCCGGCAAGACGACGATCCTCAACGTCCTGCTCGGGCTGCTCGCCCTCACGGCCGGGTCGGTATCGGTGCTGGGCGGCCCGCCCGGGCGCCACAACGACGAGATCGGCTACCTGCCCCAGCGGCGTACGTTCGACCAGGCGACGCGGATCCGCGGCGTCGACCTCGTCCGTCTCGGCCTCGACGGCGCCCGCTACGGGCTCCCGCTGCCGCCGGTCGGCCGCTTCGGGGACCGGGAGCGGCGGGCACGGGCCCGGGTCGCCGAGGTGATCGAGCTTGTCGGCGCCCAGGAGTACGCGACGCGGCCGATCGGCCGGCTCTCCGGCGGCGAGCAGCAGCGCCTGCTGATCGCCCAGGCGCTCGTCCGCCGGCCGGCGATCCTGATCCTCGACGAGCCGCTCGACAGTCTCGACCTGGCCAACCAGTCGCAGGTGACGGCGCTGGTCCAACGGATCTGCCGGGCCGGCGACGTCGCGGTGCTGCTCGTCGCTCACGACGTCAACCCGCTGCTCGAATACCTCGATCGTGTCGTCTACCTCGCCGGCCGCCGCGCCGTCAGCGGGACGCCGCGAGAGGTCATCACCAGCGACACCCTGTCGTCGCTCTACGGCGTGCCGA
This sequence comes from uncultured Solirubrobacterales bacterium, assembly GCA_963742705.1. Lineage (GTDB taxonomy): Bacteria > Actinomycetota > Thermoleophilia > Solirubrobacterales > Solirubrobacteraceae > Palsa-513. The sequence continues at coordinate 21,103 of CAVUMZ010000017.1, forward strand.
TCGAGGTCCTGCGCACGCGCGACGGGCGCCTCGTGGTCGTCGGGCAGCCCGAGGCGCCGCATCATCACGGGGGGCGTCATGAGCATTAGCTCCTCGCTCGCACCGCACCTGTCGGCGAACCCGCTCACCGACTTCAACCAGCTGACCGCGTATCCGTTCATGGTCACCGCGCTCGAGGCCGCCACGATCGTCGCCGTGATGGCCGGCGTCGTCGGCTGGTTCATGGTGCTGCGGCGGGAGGCGTTCGTCGGCCACACCCTGTCGATCATGGCCTTCCCCGGGGCCAGCGGCGCTGCCCTCGTCGGCCTCCCGCTCGCCACCGGGTACTTCGCCTTCGCCGGTGTCGGGGCGCTCGTGATCGCTGCGGCGTCGCGCACGGGCGGCCGCCGCGACGACGCCCAGCAGGCGGCGGTGATCGGCGCCGTCCAGGCGTTCGGCCTGGCCAGCGGCTTCCTCTTCCTGAGCCTCTACGGAGGGATCTTCGAAAGCCTCGACACGCTCCTCTTCGGGTCGATCACCGGCATCACGCGCGGCCAGGTGGTCACCCTCCTCGGTGTCGCCATCGCCGCGCTCGCAGCTCTACAGATCGCGGGCCGGCGGCTGCTGTTCGCGACCGTCGACGAGGAGGTCGCCCGCGCCGGCGGCATCCGCACCGGCCTGCTGAGCACCGGCTTCCTCGTCGTGCTCGGGCTCGCCGTCGCGGCGACCGCCCAGATCACCGGCGTCCTGCTCGTCTTCGCGCTGCTCGTCGCCCCGGCGGCGACGGCCCAGGAGCTGACGGCGCGGATCGGCGCCGGGCTGGGCCTGAGCGTGGCGATCGCCCTGATCGTTACCTGGGTCGGGCTTGGGCTCGCCTACTTCACCGACGGTCCGGTCGGGTTCTTCGTGACGACGCTGGCGCTCGCTCTCTACGTCGGCGCACGGGCGTGGCGGCCGGCGCGCCGCCGGACGACCGCCGCGGCGGCGGCGGCGCAGTGATGCCGCAGTTCATCCAGAACGCACTGCTCGCCGGCTCGGCGATCGCCCTCGCCAGCGGCCTCGTCGGCTACTTCCTCGTCCTGCGGCGGCAGGTCTTCGCGGCCGACGCGCTCAGCCATGTCGCGTTCACCGGCGCGATCGCCGCCGCCCTGATCGGCGTCGACGTCCGGCTCGGCCTGTTCACGGCGACGGTCGCCGTGGGCCTCGGCCTCGCCGGCCTCGGTCGGCGCGGCGCGCCCGGCGACGTCGTGATCGGCACCGTGTTCGCCTGGATCCTCGGCCTCGGCGTGCTCTTCCTCGCGCTCGTCGCGTCGGCCGCCGGGGCCGGCCGCGGCGACGACGGCACGCTGGCCGCACGCTCGCTGTTCGGGTCGATATTCGGGCTCAGCGGCTCCCAAGCGACGCTCGCGGCGCTGATCGGCGCCGGGATCGTGGTCGTTCTGGCGACGGTCGCCCGGCCGCTCCTGTTCGCCTCGATCGACCCCGGCGTGGCCGCGTCGCAGGGCGTCCGCGTGCGCCTGCTCGGCCTGACCTTCATGGCGCTCGTCGGCCTCGACGCGGCCGAGGCGACCCAGGCGGTCGGGGCGCTGCTGCTGCTCGGGCTGCTCGCCGCCCCGGCCGGAGCCGCGCACCGCCTGACGAGCAACCCGTGGCGCGGCCTGGTGCTGGCCGGCGGGTTCGGCCTGGCGGCGACCTGGATCGGCGTCGGCCTCAGCTACGAGATCGCGTCGCTTCCGCCGAGCACGGCGATCGTCGGCGTCGCGAGCGGGATCTACGCCCTGAGCTTCGCCCGCTCGCGCCGGCCGCGACCCGCCCTGATCCCCGCCGCGGCGGGGATACACTCGGAGGCCTGATGGACGCGGCCGGACACCACTGGGCGCAAGCGGCCGAGCAGGCGCTGGCCGACGCGGGCTACCGGCGCGGAGGCGCCCGACGGGCGATGCTCGAGCTGCTCGACGAGCAGGCGTGCGCGCTCTCGGCGATCGAGATCGAGGACGTGCTGCGCACGGGGAGCCGCGCGGTCTCGCGGGCCAGCGTCTACCGGATCCTCGAGGAGCTCGAGCGGCTCGGCCTGATCCAGCGGGTCGAGGTCGGCCAGACGATGGTCCGCTACGAACCGGTCCGTCCGGGCAGCGGCCACCATCACCACCTCGTCTGCGATCACTGCGGTGCGCTGCGCCCGTTCAGCGACGACGCGCTCGAGCAGGCGATCAAGCGCCTCAGCCAGCGGGTGCCGCTCACGGTCTCAGACCACGAGGTCGTGCTCCACGGCGCCTGCGCCGACTGCGAACCCTGAACGCGGTCAGCGGCGCGACCGCTCGGCGCGGACGAGCGCGAGCACCGTGCGGCCGGACTCGTCGAGGCCGGCGCGCGAGACTTGTGCCAGCGTGTCGCAGCGCTGCTGCCAGCACGCGTAGTCGAAGTCGATCAGGTCGATCGCCGGGATGCCGGCCAGGCGGAACGGCGTGTGGTCGTCGAGGATCTGCGCCACCGCAGCCGCCGGGAACGCCCGGGCGGCCCCGACGCGGGCGGCCGCGGCCCGCAGCCGCGCCCAGAGCGCCGGATCCGACCCGGCCTCGCGCGGGATCCGCAGGTTGCGGTTGGCGATGAAGTCGAGCAGCACGAGCTCGTAGGTGGTCGCGGCGTGGGCCGCGACGTAGGCCTTGCTGCCGCGGTCGCCCTGGGCGTAGAAGTCGGTGAACCCGGCCGGGGCCTCCTCGCCGTCGAAGAGGGCGAAGCGGACGGCGCGGTCGCCCGGCCGGCGCGGGTCGCCGGCCAGCGCCCGGGCGAGCTCGACGACGGCCGCGACCCCGGCGGCGCTGTTGTTCGCCCCGAGGTAGCCGGGGACGGGCGTGCTGTCGTAGTGCGCGCCGACGACGATCGCCGGCGCCCGGCCGGGCAGCTCGCCGACGACGTTGCGCAGACCGCCGGGGACCGCCTCGAAGCCGCCGTGGGGCAGCAACGTCGCCAGTAGTCTGCCGACGCGCCACTCGGCCACCGAGCCGGCCGGGCGCGGTCCGAAGGCGAGCAGCCGCGCGGTGAGCGCATAGGCGGCCGGGCCGTCGAACGCCGCCGGCCGCCCGACGCCGCCGGAGTCGGCGGCCAGGATCCCGGCGGCGGCGGAGATCGCGGCCGTGGTGAGCGCGACGAGCAGGCGGCTCCGAGCGTGCACGGCCCCAGGATCCCACGCCGTCTCACGCGGCCGAGTCGCCGCGCTCCCCCCCGGCGGGTGCGGCACGGCGCGGACGACCCCATGCGAGACTTCCGCCGGCCTCGATGTTCGCCCTCACCACGCTGGTCTACCCGGTACTGCTCGCCGCACTCTGCCTGGGTGCCGGCCTGCTGGTCGACCGCGGTAGCGGCGGCTTCCTGCCGGCGGTCCTCCTGCCTGCGGTCGGCGCCGCCGGCCTGATCGGGGTCTCGCAGCTGACGACCTACGCGTCGTGGCTGGCGCCGGCGACCCCCTATGTGCTCGTCGCGGTCGCGATCGGGGGGTTCATCGTCGGCGCCCGGCGGGCGCTCGGGCTGCTCAAGGCGCTGCCGACGCGGCTCTGGCCGGTCGGCCTGCCGGTCGTCGCGTACCTGCTCGCCATGGCCCCTGTGCTCCTCGCCGGCCGGCCGACCTTCTCCGGCTACGGCGTACTGCCCGACTCGGCCCTGCACATGATCGGCGCCGACTACCTGATCCGCCACGGGCAGGACTACGCCAACCTCGATCTGCGCAACTCGTACGGCCAGTACATCCACTCCTACTTCGCCACGAGCTATCCGTCGGGCTCGCACACGCTGTTCGGTGGCAGCGCGAAGCTCCTCGGCCTGCCGCTGATCTGGGCGCTCCAGTCCTTCTGCGCCTTCATCCTCGCGACCGCCACGGGGCCGGCCTGGCTGCTGGCCCGGCGCGTCGGCCTGCGCGGCGTCGGGGCGGCGCTCGCCGCCGTGACGGTCACGCTGCCGGCGCTCGTATACGGGTACGAGCTCGTCGCGTCCCTGAAGGAGCTGACGACGCTGCCGATGATCCTGACGCTCGGGGCCCTCGTCGTGCAACATCGCGCCTGGCTTCGAGGCGGCGCGACGGCGGGGATCCCGTTCGCGCTCGTGCTCGCCGCCGGGGTCTCCGCGCTCGGCCTGGCGTTCGGACCGTGGGCGATCGCGGCCGTGGCGGTGCTCGTGGTGCTCGTGCTCGCCGACGCCCTGACCGGCCGGGAGAGCCCACTGCGCACGGCGCCGCTCGTCGCGGTCGGGGCGCTCGTCGGCCTGGCGGCGGCGCTGCCGACGTGGCTGGATGCCGGGGGTTCGCTCCAGGTCGCGACCGGTATCGCCTCGACCAGCAACCCGGGGAACCTGACGGCTCCGCTGCGGCTCGAGCAGATCCTCGGGACCTGGCTGTCGGGCAGCTACCGCCACCAGGCGGCGACCGGAGTGGCCCGGGTCGCGACGTACGCCCTCGTCGTCGCCACGGTGATCGCCGTGCTGATCGGCGTCGTGCACGTGGTGCGGATCCGCGCCTGGGTTCTGGCCGGATGGGCGGGCCTGCTCGTGGCGCTGTGGCTCGGTCTGACCGCGTACGGGACGACCTGGACCGACGCCAAGCTGCTGATGCTGACCTCGCCGGTCGTCGTGCTCCTCGCCTGGGCCGGCGTCAGCGGACTGCGTGCGACGCCGCTGCCCCTCGTGGCGCCCCTGCTCGGGCTCGCGATCGCCGGCGGGGTGATCGCGTCCGACGTGCTCCAGTATCACGGCGGCGACCTCGCCCCGACGGCGCGCTACGACGAGATGGCCAGCCTCGACTCCCGGTACGCCGGTCACGGGCCGGTGCTCTTCACCGACTTCGACGAATGGTCGGTCTACGAGCTGCGCGACCTCGACATCGGCGGACCGGACTTCATCTTCCCGCCCGTCGGCTTGGTCGGTGTGGCGCGCAATCACGGCGACCTGGTCGATCTCGACCGCGTCAAGAGCCAGGCGCTGACCGCCTACCCCTTGATCATCACCCGGCGCGACCCGACGGCGAGCCGGCCGCCGGCCGCGTACCAGCTCGCTTGGGAGGGGCGCTACTACCAGGTGTGGTCGCGCACCGCCGGAGCGCCGGCCTCATTCGGCCACCTGCGACTCTCGGGCCAGCGCCCGGTCGCCTGCTCAGCCGTGGAGCGCGTGGCGCGGATCGCCGGGCGCCACCACGTGGACGTCGTGGTGGCCCGCCCGGTCGAGCGTGTCCCGGTCGACATCTTCCGCGCGCTGCATCCGACCTGGGTCGCCGACCACCCGACCCGGGTCGGGCTGCTGATGACGCCGAAGGGCAGCCTGACAGCGACCGTGGTGGTTCCGCACTCGGGTCAGTGGAGCGTCTGGGTCCAGGGGGAGATCATGCCGCGCATCGGCGTCGCGGTTGACGGTCGCCGGGTGGCCGAGCTCGGTGACGAGGTCAGCGGTAACGCGTTCAATCCCGATACGGCGCCGCCGCCGACGGTCACCCTGGCCGCCGGCGCTCACACGCTGGCGATCAGCCGCGGCGCCACGAGCGCGGCGCCCGGGGACGGCGGCTCGGCGATCCTCCACGCCGTCTTTCTCACGCCGGCCGGCTCGCACGAGGTGGTGCAGGCCGTCGCTCCGGCCCGCTGGCGCTCGCTCTGCGGCCAGCGCTACGACTGGCTCGAGGCGACGACCGTCTGAACCGCGTGGGCCGGGCGGGACCTGCGTCCCGCCCGGCCCCTGGCGCCAGCTAGCTGGAGGCGATGCCCGACACGCCTGCAGGCATGTTGGCCGGGGTCGAACCGAGCAGCGTGAGGCTGCCACCGGCGCCGATCCGGTACTCGTCGATACGGCTGGCCTGCGGGCTGAACACCGACGGGATCAGCACGTAGAGGTACTTGCCGTCCTTGGTCATCGACTCGTCGGTCGGGAACTGGAACGGCCCGGGCGGCGTGTTCAGCGTCGGCGTCAGGCCGAGGAACGTGAGCGCCCCGTTGGCGGCGATCACGTACCGGGCGATCGTCTTCGTTGTCGTGTTGGTGATGTAGGCGTAGCGGTTGTCAGGCGTGATCACGACCCAGCACGGCGCCCCGCCGGAGGTCGAGACGTTCCCCGTGACCGGCGCGAGGCCACCGCCCGAGGTCTGGACGTAGCTCGACGCCGCGCCCGACATCTGCGAGAGCGCGTCGGAGACGACCAGCTGCCCGATCCCGTCGTAGGCGAACCCGAACGGCGTGGAGGCGGCCGACGGATGCATGATCGCCGGTCCGGGCACCCAGTTGTGGAGCACGAACGTGTCGATGACGTTCGTCTCCCGCTCGGTCACCGTCAACGTCGTTCCACCGGCGTCGAAGCTGATCTCCGCGGCCGCGCCCGCCGGGCCCGGCGTCGCCAGCGGCTGGGTCGAGCCGGCGATCGGCGTAAGCACGCCGTTGTGGGCGAAACGGAACCCGGTGATGTTTCCGCTCAGCTGGTTGAGCACGTAGAGGACGTTCCCCTTCGTCGTGACGCTGATCGGGAACAGCCCGCCCGAACTGATCCGGCTGGCCAGCACCAGCCCGAGCGACGACTCGACGAACGAGCTGATCGTGTTGCTGCCGGCGTTGACGGCGAACACGTTGTGGCCGTCGGCCGAGATTCCGACCTCGCCCTGGGCGTCGACGACCGGACAGACGCCCAGGCCGGGAGGCGAGCTGCACGCCGGCGACGGCGCGCCGACGCCGCCCGTCGGCACGGTCTGGCGCGGTGTCAGCAGCCCGTTCGCGGCCCGGTTGAAGACGGCGATCTGGTTGATCGGCGCCTCGTTGGTCTCGGTGTAGACCGCCCCGGCCGGGCCGGCCTTGATGCGGTGGATGGTCGGGTGATGACGCTTGGTGGCTGCGGCGGCCGGGCTCGCCGCCAGGCCGCCGGCGGCCAGCAGCAGCGCGCCCAGCGACACGCGCCGAAAGTTCTTCGAGTTCGCCAAGGCGAGCATTTCTGTGGTGCCTCCCTCAATCGCGACAGGATGGCGCGACTGTACACAAATCAGCGACCGCCATTCACTGTTTTCGCCCCCGGCGCCCCTTACGATTCGATGACGATTCGCGTCGCGTCTAATTCGGCGGCTCGAGCACGGTCCGGCCGGCGGACGCCGAGCCGGGCGCGATCCGAGCTGGCCGGCGGCGCCGAGACGCCCCCGGCGCCGCCGACGGACGACCGGATCGTGCTCAAGCCGCTTCCTGCCACCACGGCGTGGGCCGCGGCACCTCCGGCTGGTGGCTGACGAGATAGAGCAGCATCGAGATGATCACGAGGACCGGGGCGACGGCGATCGCCGCCGTCGTGACCAAGCTGCCGGCGTTGGCCCCCGACGGGACCATCGCCAGCGAGATCGCGACGCCGACCAGGGTCATGAACCCGCCGACGCCGAGGAAGGTCCGCATCGATCGCCGGCTCGGCATCCGCCAGGACATGTAACAGCCGAAGCAGTTGCCGACGACGGGGAAGACCGTCGCCGGGATCAGCCCGCCGTTCGGCGGCGCCCCTTTCGGGACGTCGAGCAGCTGCTGCCCGAGCCAGCGGAGCGCCAGGTTGACGATCAGGGCGACGATCAATCCGATGATCAGCGTCAGGCCGAGGGCGCGGGGCGCCACCGGCGTCACGATCCTCGGCCCTCGGACGTTGCTGGCCGGACTCAACTTCCGCTCCTCGATTTCACGCTGCGGACGGGCGCAGGCCGCACCGGCCGAAGCTGATGCCCCGGCCGTCCGCCGCCGACGATTCTGGTCGTGGAATCCGCTGCCGTCCTAGGACGCCGTCAGGCCGGAGATGCCGATCGGCAGGTTCTGGTCGGTCGCGGTTACAAACGTCAGCTTGCCGGTGAGCGGCGAGACCTTGAATCCCTCGATGAAGCTGGTGTTCCCGGCGAACACCGATGGGACGATCGTGTAGACGTAGCGCCCGTCGCGACTGATGGCGATGTCGGTCGGGAACTGCGCCATACCGCTTCCTGCGCCCGCGATCGACACCGTCCCGAGCAGCCGGATCCGGCCCGACGGCGAGTTGCTGTACTCGGCGATGGTCTTGTCGATCGTGTTGGTCACGTAGGCGAACCGCTGATCCGGCGTGACCACGATCCAGCACGGCGCGCGGCCACCGGTCGACTCGCCCGGGTCGAGCGTCGTCAGCGTGTGGCTCAAGGTCAGGCCGTAGACGGATGTGAATCCGTCGGCGCTGCCGTCGCCGGCATCGGTGACGAGCAGGTGGTTGAACGCGTCGAACGTGAACCCGAACGGCGTCGGCTCGGCCGACGTGTTCGCGATCGGCGGCTGGGCGACGCCGTGCTTGACGGGGAACGTGTCGATCAGGCTGGTCGCCCGCTCGGTCACGACCAGCGTTGAGCCGGTGAGGCTGAAGCCGACCTCGGCACCGACGGCTCCGGGGGACTCGACGGACGCGGTCGTCACGAGGTTCTGGCTGGAGCCGGGGATCTTGGTCATCCTGCCGCTGGAGGTGAACTTGAAGCCGACGATGTTGTTGCTGTGCTCATTGAGCACGTAGAGCTCGTTGCCGTGGATCGTCAGGCTTTGCGGGAAGTCGCCGCCCGAGGGGATCTGCGCGACGAAGCTCGGACCGCGCGTCGGGCTCACCCGGAACGAGCTGATCGTGTTGCTGCCGGCGTTGGCCACGAAGACGGTGCCCCCGGCCACGGTCGTAGCGACGGAGCCCTGCGAGTCCGTGATCGCACAGGTGTCGCTGAACGGGTGGGGAGAGCAGCCCGGGGCCCACGAGCCCTCGCCCGAGCCGCCGGTCGAGAAGCTCCCGGCGGGGGCGATCGTCCCGTCGGTGAAGCGGTCGAACGCGAGCAGCATGTTGTCGGTCGGGTCGTTGGACTGCGTGTAGAGCTCGCCGACCTTCGTGGCGGCGTTGGCTGCCGCCGGCGCCAGCAGCGCGGCTGCAAGCAGGCCGAATGCGAGCAGCAACAGCGTGCGGAACGAACCGGTGCGCCTGGGCGGATTCATGTTGTTTCTCCTCCGTTGAGCCTGTTGGCGCGACTGTACACAAAGCCGGCGACAGTCCAGCGAAAAAATCGCCGGACGACGCTTACGATTCGATGAACCGGCTCGTCCTCTTGGCCGCGCCCGTCACTCCGGCTCCGACCACGGCGTCCGCGGACGTTCGCGTCGCTCGCCGTCGAGGATCACGTCGACCCGCTCGTCGAAGAAGCAGACGTAACCGGTGAGCTCGGCCGCGTCCGGCAGCGGCTGCTCGTAGGTCCAGGCGATGTCGGTGACCGTGCGGCCGTCGAGCTCGAGCGTGAAGTAGCTCGCGTTGCCCTTGTAGGCGCAGATCGACCGGGTCGGGCTCGGGCGCAGCAGGTCCATGCGGACGTCCTCGCGCGGGAGGTAGTGACGGACGCCGAGCTTGGTCTCGAACACCAGTCGCGGCCGCGGGCTCTCGGCCAGGACGGCGCCGTCGAGTTCGATCCGCACGTGCCGCGAGCTGAGGCGGACGTCGATCCGGTGAAACGGGTCGCGCGGATGCCCGCGGATCACCTCCTCCTCCTCGAGCCAGTCGAAGGCGTCGAAGTCGAGCAGCGCGTACCCGTCGAGATCCGGATCGTCGATGCGGAATGCCGCCCCCGGCCAGTCGGTCCCCGCGGCGTGCAGCGTCAGCGCGACGCCGTCGGCGGTGTGCAGTCCGAACGCGCCCGACTCGATCACCGGCGGTCCGTCGCCGTCGAGCGTCACGAGCTGGATCGTCTGGGTGCGATCGACCGCCGCCGCCTCGACCAGCTCGCCGTTGATGTCGGCGACCGGGACGGCGTAGACCGGGACCACCCGCTGGGGCTCCCAGACCAGCAGCGCGCGGGTCGTGTCGGCCACGGTCTCCTCGCCGCTGCGGGCGCGCACGCGCTTGGTCGTCGGCTCGATGCGCAGCTCGCCCATGCTTCGCAGCAACGTCTCCCCAAGGCGCAGCGCCATCGGCCGATCTTCCCAGATCCCACCCCCGTCCGCCAGCCTTGCGTCGGCCTGAGTTGACTTGCGGAGCGGCCCGCGGCGTGTATAGAGTTCGGCGCATGAGCGCTTACGTCATCGGCAGCTTTCACATACATGACCCGGAGGGCTTCGCCCCCTACGGTCCGGCCTCAGCTCAGAGCATCCAGCCGCACGGCGGGGAGGTCCTCGTCGCGGACCTCGCCTCCGAGGCGATCGAGGGCGAGGTGCGCCCGGTCACCGTCGTCATGCGGTTCCCCGACAAGGATGCCGTCCACGCCTGGTACAACTCCGAGGAGTATCAGGCGATCCGGCCGATCCGCCAGGCCTCCGCCCACGGCACGCTGACGCTCGTCGACGAGTTCGTGATGCCGACCGGCTGACGCCGGGGCATGGCCGAGCGCCGACCACGCAACGAGTAGCCGTTCACCGAGTCTGCGGCGAACCCGAGGCTGCTCCTAGAACAACTGATTCTCGCCGCCGAAGACCTCGCTCACGGACCCGTCCGTGAAGATCCGGCGGATCGAGTCTGTCAGCAGCGCGGCGCACGGCAGGACGACGACGTTCTCGGGCGCTCCCGGGCGCAGCGGGATCGTGTCGGTGACGACGATCTGCTCGAACGGCGCCCGGGCCAGGACGTCATAGGCCGGGCCCGAGAAGACGGCGTGGGTCGCGGCGGCGTAGACGGCCTTCGCCCCGGCGTCGAGCACCGTCTGCCCGGCGGCGCTGAGCGTCCCCGCCGTGTCGATGATGTCGTCGACGATCAGCGCCGTCTTGCCCTTGACATCGCCGATCACGTAGCCGATCTCGGCGACCTGCTGGGCCGGGCGCTCCTTGGTCATCAACGCCAGGTCGGCGCCGATCACCTCGGCGAACTTGTGGTTGAGCTTGGCCCGGCCGACGTCCGGGGCGACGACGACGAGATCGGGCAGCTTGAGGTCGGAGAAGTACTGGGCGAGCATGAACAGCGCCGTCATGTGGTCGACGGGCTTGGTGAAGAAGCCCTGGACCTGGCCGGCGTGGAGGTCCATCGTCAGCACCCGGTCGGCCCCGGCCGCCTCGAGCATGTGGGCGACCAGCCGCGAGCTGATCGGCTCGCGCAGAGCGGACTTCTTGTCCTGACGCGAGTAGGCGAACCACGGCATCACGGCGATCACCCGGTGGGCCGAGGCCCCGGCGGCCGCGTCGATCATCACCAGCAGCTCCATCAGGGCGTCGTTGGCGCTGATATTGGTCACCGGGTTGCCGCACGTCGGCTGGACGATGAACACGTCGGCCCCGCGGATCGACTCGTCGTAGCGGCAGTAGACCTCGCCGGCCGAGAACGTCTTCAGGGTGATCGGACCCAGCTCGACGCCGAGCCGGCCGGCTATCGCCGCGGCCAGCTGCGGGTTCGCGCGTCCGGAGAACAGCATCAGACGCTTGTCGTAGTCGATCGGAAGGCTGGTGCCAGCCGGCCGCGGCTCGAACGCGCACATCGCGCGGCCAGTCTACAGACGGGGACGCCGGCGGGGTAGGGTTGCTGCCCGGCCGCAGAGGCCATCCGTCCGCCGGTGGAAAGCCGTCTTGACGGGGACCCCGCAGCCTGCTTACCTCGTCCTCTTAAGTGCCCGCCTCGAGCCCCAACATCGTGACCGCCATCCGACCCGGCGCCGCCTGAGATGGCGCCCGGCTCGGCGCTCACGCGCACGCCACTGTTCGCCGGCCTGTCGACGTTCGAGCTCGACGCCGTGGCCGCGCGGATGCGGGCCCGGCGCTTCGGCGCCGGTGAGCGGCTCTGTACGGCCGGCGACCCGGTCGAACAGGTCTGGGTGATCACCGGCGGCCTCGTCCACTGGCTCGCGCCGACGGCCGACGGCGGGGGAGAGCTGGTCGCCCGGATGCGCAAGGGCGACGTGATCGGCGCGCAGGACGTGATCACCGGCGAGGAGCGGCTGGCCAGCGTCATCGCGAGCATCCCGACGTCGACGCTCGAGATCGACGCGTCCGACCTGCTCGAGCTCGCCAAGCGCTACCCGGAGATCCTGATCAACATCGTCCGCGTCCAGCGCGAGCGCCTCTTCCGGGCCAACGCCCGCAGCGCGGAGAAGGAGCGCGGCGAGGAGATCGCGCTCGTCACCGGTCCGTCGCTCGCGGGCGCCGTCGGTCGGATCATCGCCACCGCTCGTACGGCGAGCGCCCGACCCCTGACGTTCCTCGACCGCCGCCTGTCGTTCGCCGGGGCCCTGACCGCGGCCGACGACCTCGTCTCCGAGCACGCGACCGTGCTGATCCCCGGCGAGCTCGACCCGGAGACGCTGGCGCCGCTGCTCGAGGAGGTCGACCGCGTCGTTGCCCTCTGCGGGTCGCCGGCCGAGGCCGAGCGGCTCGGGCGGTTGAGCCCGGCGGCGCAGCTGTCGCGCCTGGAGGTGGTGCTGGTCGGCGAGCAGGCCCTCGCCGCGAGCAAGGCCTGGCCCAGCGACTTCGACGTCCGCGTCGTGCGGGTGTGCCCGCGCCAGCCCGGCTTCCCGCTCGCCGACGCCGATCTGGCCTGGCTCGCCCGCCACCTCACGCGGACCAAGCTCGGCTTGGCGCTGGGCGCCGGCGGCGTCAAGGGCTACGCCCACGTCGGGGCGCTCCAGGTGATCGAGGAGGCCGGCTACACGGTCGACTACGTCGGCGGCAGCAGCATCGGCGGCTTCGTCGCGACCCACGTCGCACTCGGCTACGACAGCGCCGAGATCAAGGCCCGCTTCCGGGCCGCCTTCAACCCCGAGACGGTCGCCGGGCTGTTCGCGAGCCCGTTCGGCGGCGGGTCCAAGAGCGCCGAGGTGCTCAGCGAGCTGCTCCAGAAGGCGACGGCGATGAAATCGTTCGACGATGTCGTGATTCCCCTGGCGATCATGGCCGTCGACCTGACCGACCGCCTGCCGCGGCCGCTGCGCGAGGGCCCACTGTGGGAGGCGCTGGCCGCGACGCTCGCCGTCGCCGGCGTGTTCCCCCCGCGCGAGCGCGACGGCCACCGGCTCGTCGACGGCCTCCACCTCGTCCCGGTCCCGACCGGGTCGGTGCTCGAGGACGGGGCCGACATCGTCGTCTCGGTCAACCTGATGGGTGCCGAGACGCTCGAGCGCTGGCCGACGCTCCCCGAGGTCGAGACGGCCGCCGCCCCGGCGCGCAAGGGCCGCTACAACGCGCTCGACACGATGCTCGAGGTGATGGACCTCAGCCAGGTCGACACGAGCGAGCGCCACGCCAACATCGCCGACGTCGTGATCACGCCGCGGTTCGGCCCGGCCGACTGGCGCGACTTCCATCTCGGCGACCTCTTCCTCGCCGCCGGCCGAGCCGCCGCGATCGCGCAGCTGCCCGACCTCAAGGCGATCAGCCGACCGGTCGACCTGACCGCGCCGGCCGAGGGCTTCCGCTCGGACTCGCTGATCGTCTAGTGGTCCGATGCACCGCCGAGCGCCACGACCGCGAGTAAGGGAATTGTCACATCTCGCATGTAGGCTGGCGCGCCAGGGCCACCCCCCCGCGAACCGCCGGTCCGATCAACTCCCGCGCTGACATGCCCGCCCTTGCAAGCACCCATCAAGACGGCGCCGGGCCACAGCCGTTGACCGGGCCGCGGCTGAAGGTCTGCGGGATCACCGAGCCGGCCGAGGTCGCGCTGCTGGCGGCGGCCGGGGTCGACTTCGTCGGGCTCTGGCACGGCGTCCCCGGCGGACCCGCCGAGCTGCCGCTCGAAGACTGGCGGGCCCTGGCGCAGACCGCCGCGGCGACGTCCGCGCTGAGCCCTGTGCTCGTCACCTTCCTCAAGGACGTCGAGGTGCTCCGCGCCGCGCTGGAGGGCTCCGGTGTGCGCTGGGTCCAGCTCCACGGCTACCAGACGCCGGGCCTCGTCCGGGCGGTCAAGAAGATCGATCCCGAGCTGAGGGTGATCAAGGTGCTGCACGTTCGCGGCGGCGAATGCGTCGAGGCGTCGCTGGTCGGCTCCTACGAGAAGGCCGGCGTCGATGTGTTCCTGCTCGATGTCGTCACGGCCGACGGGAGGGTCGGCAGCACCGGCCAGTCGCTCGACGCCGGGGTGGCGGCGACGATCGCCGATCTGCTGTCCCGGCCGTTCCTGCTGGCCGGCGGGCTGTCGGCCGCGAGCCGGCCGGCGTACGACGGCCTCGTCGGCCATCCGCAGTACCTCGGCATCGATGTCGACACGAACGCCCGGGGCGCCGACGGCAAGGTCGGCGCGGCCGAGGTCGCCGCGATCAGCCGGGCCTGGAAGGGGGCCGCCGCATGAGGTTCACCGACGCGCTCCTGGCGTCCCCGCTGCCGGTGATCATGGAGGTCAAGCGGCGCGACGGCAACGGCGTCGAGCTGATGGGGGACCGGACGATCGCGTCGGTCGTCGGCGACTACGTGGCCGCCGGGGCCCCGTGCATCTCGGTCGTCACCGGCCGCTGGTTCGGCGGCGAGGAGGCGATGCTGGGCGAGGTCGTCGGCCTGACGTCGCTGCCGATCCTCAAAAAGGACTTCATCACCCGGGAGAGCCAGATCGTCGCCGCCAAGGAGGCGGGCGCGTCGGCGATCCTGCTGACGGCCCGGATCCTGCCGAAGTCGTCGTTCCAGAAGCTGATCGAGACCATTTTGCGGCACGAGCTGACGCCGTTCGTCGAGGTCGCCGACCACGACGAGCTCGACACCGTCGTGCACGCGGCCGAGTGCATCGTCGCGATCAACAACAAGGACATCCGCCACCAGGAGCGCGACGCCGGCGATCTCGACCTCAGCCGGTCGCTGCTCGAGGCGGCGATCGCCACGGGCACGCCGTGCCCGGTCTCGGCGAGCGCGATCAGCGACCCGCGCGAGGCGGCCGACCTGATCGACGCCGGCTTCAAGGGCCTCCTGATCGGCGCGGGACTGCTCCAGAGCCCGAGCGTCGCCGACTGGGTGTCCGAGTTCCAGGCCCACCTGAGCGCGAGCCGCGCGCGATGACCACGTCGATCGCCGACCACTTCGCTCGGCAGGTAGCCGCGCAGCCGACTGCTGACGCTCTGATCTGGAGCGGTGACGGGTTGACCTACGCCGAGCTCGAGGAGCTGCGTGGTCGGGCAGCGGCCACGTTGGCCCGGCTGGGCCTCGAGCCCGGGGTGCCGGTGGGGCTGTTGGGCAAGAAGTCGCCCGAGATGATCGCCCTGATCCTCGCCTGCCTCGGCGAGCGGCGGCCGTTCCTGCTGC
Organism: uncultured Solirubrobacterales bacterium; assembly: GCA_963742705.1. Taxonomy (GTDB): domain Bacteria; phylum Actinomycetota; class Thermoleophilia; order Solirubrobacterales; family Solirubrobacteraceae; genus Palsa-513. The sequence goes on from CAVUMZ010000017.1 coordinate 36,243, forward strand.
CGTCGGTCGAGTTGAGCGACGAGACGCTTTCGGCGCTGTTCGCCCAGGCCGGGTGCAGCCACGTGCTGACGCCCGCCGCCGGCGGCGTCGTCGAGGCGCACGGGGTCGACGGGGGTCAGCCGGGCCTGCCGGCGTCGGCGGGGCCACCCGACGGCGTGGCGTTCATGCTGACGACGTCCGGCTCGACCGGTCTGCCGAAGATCGTGCCGCTCTCGCCCGACGCGGTCGACCACTTCACCGACTGGGCGGCCGGTCAGTTCGAGATCGCCCCGGGGACGACGGTGCTGAACTACGCGCCGCTCAACTTCGACCTCTGCCTGCTCGACATCTGGAGCACGTTGAAGGCCGGGGGATGCGTCGCGCTGGTCGACCAGGACCGCGGGACGAACGCCGCCTATCTGGTCGAGCTGCTCTCAGAGCACGGGGTCAACGTGATCCAGGCGGTCCCGATGCTCTACCGCCTGCTGATCGACGCGACCCGCGAGGCCGGTACCGCCTTTCCGGCGGCCAAGCACGTGATGACGACAGGCGACAAGCTGCCGACCTCGACGCTCGAGGCGCTGCCGGGCCTGTTCCCGAACGCCCGCTTCTTCAACATCTACGGCTGCACGGAGACGAACGACAGCCTGATGCACGAGCTCGACCCGAGCGCGGCCGGTTCGCTGCGGCAGATCCCGGTGGGGCAGCCGCTGCCCGGCGTGACCGCGCTACTGGTGACGCCCGACGGCGGCTTCCTCGGCGACGGTCCCGGGACGGGGGAGCTCGTGGTGTGGACGCCTTTCCAGACGCGGGGCTACCTCACGTCGGCGTTGAACGAGGGCAAGTTCACGACCTACCCCGAGACTCACGGCGACACGATCTTCTTCCGTACCGGCGACATCGTCCGCCGCCACGAGGACGGGTCGATGACCTTGGAGGGGCGCAGCGACTTCTACGTCAAGGTCCGCGGCGTCCGGGTCAGCACCCAGGTCGTCGAGCAGGCGATCTCCGAGCACCCCGACGTCGTCGAGGTCGCGGTCGTCGCCGTGCCCGACGAGATGGCCGGCAGCCGGCTGCACGCGCTGGTGCGCAAGGAGCCCGACAGCAAGCTCAACAGCCTCAAGATCCGCCAGCACTGCGCCGGGAGACTGGCGCGGACCGAGATGCCGTCGAGCATCGAGGTCGTGACCGAGCCGTTACCGAAAACACCGACCGGGAAGATCGATCGCAAGCGCTGCGGTCCCGGGCAAGACAGGAGCCCAGCCAATGGATGACACCACGAAGATCAAGACCTTCATCGTCGAGGAGTTCATGCCGGACGTCACCGTCGACGACCTCGAGTCGGATTACGACCTGCTCGAGGGCGGGGTGGTCGACAGCCTCGGACTGCTGAAGGTGGTTGCCTGGCTCGAGACGGAGTTCGACATCGGCGTCGACGACGCCGAGCTCGGGCCGGAGAGCTTCCGCACCGTCGACGCGATCAAGGCGTTTGTCGACCAGGCCCGGAATGCCGGCTAAGGGTCCCCCGTCGGCGGTTCTCGCCGCCCTCGTCACCCAGAGGTACCCGGTCGACGAGGACGTCTGGGGGGACTTCTGGGACCGCCTGCGGGCGCGCGAGCTCCACCCGGGCGAGGCCCTGGCGGTGATCTGCGCCCTGACAACCCGGACGCCCGACGGGCCGTCGATCAGTGCGCTGCTGCAATCGTTGCGCTCACGCAACGAACAGCCGGCGGCGCCGACGCGGACGACGGTCAACATCGTCGGGACCGGGGGTGGGCCGAGCACGTTCAACCTGTCGACGGCGTCGGCCTTCGTCGCCGCGGCGATGGGCGCCCGGGTGATCAAGACGGGGTCGCGGGCGTACGCCAGCCGGACCGGGTCGGTCGACCTGCTCGACCGCCTGGCGATTCCCCAGACGACGTCGTACGCCCAGACCGAGGAGATGCTCGCGACCTACGGGATGGCCTGCGCCGGGGCGTTCGTCTATCCCAAGGAGCTGCGAATCCTGGCCCGGCAGATCCTGCCGTTCGACATGAAGACGATGGGCCGGTTCTTCAACGTCGTTGGCCCGTTCCTCGCGGCTGTGCCCGTGTCGACGCAGATCACCGGCGTCTCCGACCACTCCGTGCTCGAGACGTTTCGACAGCTGGCGGCGGCCGACCCGAGCCGGGACTTCTGGATCGCGTCAAACGCGATCGGCTGCGACGAGCTGCTGTCGATCACTCCGAGCGACGTCTACGCCAGCGCTGAGGACCGGTCGTTCGTGCTCGACCCGGCCGCGCTGGGGCTTGCCGCACGGACGTTCGACGACCTGCTGCCGGTCTCAGACCTCGACGCGACCGTCGACCACTTCCTCGCCCTGATCGGCGGGGACGGCCCGGTCGGGGCGATCGACAGCATCCGCTTGAACGCCGGGGCGCTGGCGATCAACTGCGGGGTCGTTGACGACTGGCCGCAGGCGCTCGAGCTGGCGACCGAGACGATGCGCGCCGGCAAGCCGGCGGCGCTGATCGAGCGGATGCGCAGCCACGGCAAGACGGCGGCGGTGGCCTGATGTCGGCCTTCTTCGCCGAGCCTCGCCCCGACCGCCCGGGCCTGGCCGTCTTCCTCAACGCCGGCGACCCCCCGCTCGAGGTCATGCGTGAGGTGATCCTGCTGCTCGACGAGTGCCGCGTCGACTGCCTCGAGCTGGCCGTGCCCTTCCCAAACTCCGCCAGCGACGGCCCGGTGATCCGCCGCTCGGCCGACCGGGCGCTGGCCGACGGCGTCGACCGGGACGTCGTGCTCGAGTTCGTCGCCTCGGTCAGGCCGTCGCTGTCGCATCTGAAGATCGCCCTGCTCGCCGACTGGAGTCACTCGATCAAGGGCCTCCAGCTGCCGGACTTCATCGCCCAGGTCAAGGACTCGGGCGCCGACGGCCTGCTCGTCCACGGCCTGCCCCCGCGCCTGCGCGGCCAGTACTACGAGGCGGCGGCGGCGGCCGGCCAGCCGATCGTGACCACGTGCTACGCGAGCTCGGACGGGGCGGTCCTCGACGAGGCGGCCGAGCACGGGAGCGCCTACATCTACCTCGTCGCCCACTACGGGCGCAGCGGCACGTCGGTCGCGCCGGATCACAGTGCGCTCGTCCCGGCGCTCGAGCGGCTGCGGGCCAGGACCGACGTTCCGATCGCCGTCGGCTTCGGCGTCAAGAACCGCTCGCACATCGAGGGGCTCGGCGCCGTCGGGGCGGATGCCGCGATCGTTGGCAGCGCCTGCGTCGCCTGCGTCGAGGACTCGCTGGCCACCGGGCACAACGTCGTCGCCGACTTCCGCCTGCTGCTCGAGCAGCTCGGAGAGACCCCGGCGCCCGAAGGCGCCTGATTCGCCCATTCCCCCGTCGAACTAAGGAGAGCACCCATGCTCATTCGTGAACTGGACAAGGTCAAGTGCGTCGAGTGGGGCAACGGCCTCAGCCGCCGCTTCCTGGTCGAAGCCGACGGCATGGGCTACACGGTGACCGACACGATCGTGCGCGCCGGGACGAAGTCGCTGATCGAGTACAAGAACCACCTCGAGGCCTGCTACTGCATCGAGGGCAAGGGGTCGGTGATCGAGATGGACGGGACCGAGCACATCATCGAGGTCGGCACGATGTACGCGCTCAACAACCGCGATCCCCACTACCTCTGCGGCGGCGAGGACACGGATCTGCGCCTGGTGTGCATGTTCACGCCGGCGCTCCAGGGCGACGAGCACCACGACTTCTCGGTCGCCGACACGTCGTCGGCCTACTGAGACGGCATCGGAAGCGGGAGCGGAGACGATGGACTGGACTGACGAGCAGAAGGCCCTGCGCAAGGGCCTCGACAAGTACGGCGACGGGCTGTCGGCCGGCCACATCGAGGACGACGCGGCCGCCGTCTTCCCGCGCGAGAAGTGGGGGCTGATCCGGGAGTCGGGGGTCCTGCGCCTGATCTTCGACGAGCAGTGGGGCGGCCTCGGTCAGGACGCCCTGACGCTCGTCTACGTGCTCGAGAACCTCGGCTACCGCTGCCGGGACGCCGGTCTCCTGTTCACGGTCGCCACGCAGATCGTCAGCGTCACGCTGCCGATCCACAAGTTCGGCTCCGACGAGCTCAAGGACCGCTACCTGCGGCGGCTGATCGACGGGGAGATCATCGGCGCCCACGCTATCTCCGAGCCCGGCGCCGGGTCGGACGCCACGGCGATGACGACGACCGTCAGCGACGACGGCGACGCGTTCGTCCTCAACGGCAAGAAGGCGTTCTGCACGAGCGGGCCGATCGCCGACGTGATCACCGTCTACGCCAAGGTCGACTCCGAGGCCGCGGCGACCGGCATCACCGCCTTCCTCGTGCCGACCGACACCCCAGGGATCACGGTCGGCGACCCGATCCCGAAGATGGGCCTCCACACGTCGCCGATCGGCGAGCTCCTGTTCGAGGACTGCCGGATCCCCAAGGAGAACATCATCGGCAAGCCCGGGGCCGGGTTCTTCATCCTCGAGCACGTGATGACCTGGGAGATCCTCTGCATCTTCATGATGATGGTCGGGGACATGCAGGACCGGCTCGAGCAGTGCATCCGCTATGCCAAGCGCCGCAACCAGTTCGGTGCGGCGATCGGGTCCAACCAGTACATCGCCGGCAAGATCGTCGAGATGAAGATCGGCACCGAGAACTCGCGCAAGCACCTCTACGACACGGCCGCCCGCTTCGCCAAGCGTCGCAACGTGACGGCCGAGGTCTCGATGGCCAAGATCGTCACCAGTGAGGCGAACCTCGCCTCGGCGCTGGCGGCCGTGCAGATCTTCGGCGGCCGCGGCTACATGCGGGCCGACGGCATGGAGAAGGGCGTGCGCGACGCGGTCGGGGCGCCGATCTACTCCGGCACCAACGAGATGCAGCGCGTGCGCCTGGCCTCGATGCTCGGGCTATAGCCGCTCGCCAGCCACGCAAGGTATCTCCGAGACAGGCGCCGGTTGGGTGGGTCGTGGTCGCAAACGATCACGACCACAGAGGCAACCCGGCCAGCGGGCATAATTCGCTCGTATGCGCCGACTCGAGACCGGAAGCCTCGTCGCCGCACTCGGCGGCGGGCTGCTCCTCGTCAGCCTCTTCCTCAGCTGGTACGACCCCGGCATCTCCGCCTGGGACGCGTTCGAGGTCTGGGACCTCGTGCTCGCCGGGCTGGCCATCGCCGTGCTCGCCGGTGTCGGCGCCCAGACGGGCTGGTGGCGCGGCCCAGCGCCGGCCGTCAAGCTCGCCGTGCTCGGCGGCGCCGCCCTGCTGATCGTCGCCGCCGCCCTGATCAACCACCCGCCGGCGGCCTCTGGCCACGGGCTCGACGACGGGGCGTGGCTGGGGCTGGTCGGTGCTGTGCTGATCGTCGCCGGCGGGCTGATGGACGGGGTCGGTGTGTCGCTGAGCCTCGAGCGTCGGCCCGCCCACCGCCGGCCGGCCGCGCCCGGCGCCGGCGTGCCCCGGGCCCCGGTCCGCGACCCGGCCCCGGACCGCAACGTGCCGGCCCCGTCCCCGTCTCCGTCCCCGGCCGCGTCGCGGTCCCGCCCCGCGGCCCCGCCCGGCGCCCCGCCGGTCGCCGAGACCCGGCGCCCGGCCCGCGGCCTCTTCCCGCGCGGCCGCGCCGAGTCCGGCGAGGACAGGACGACCGAGCTGCCGCCGCGGCGCCCGGCGGACAAGAGCCCCGACCCGTGAACCGCGGGCTCGGCCCCGCGGCCATCTTCGCCGCCCTGGCACTCGCCGGCTGCGGCGGCGGCCGGTCCGGCCTGACGCCGTCCGAGCAGACCCAGCTGCTCGGCCTGATCGGCAAGGCCCGCACGGCGGCCGCGGCCGGCAACCGGGATGCCGCGCAGGCCGCGCTCGGCCAGTTGCGCACGCGGATCACGCACCTGCGCCTCGCCGGCGAGCTCGACGCGGCCCGAGCCGCCCGGATGCAGACCGTAGCCGCCCAGGCGCAGAGCGCGGTCCGGGCCCAGAGCCCGGCCGCGGCGGTTACGCCGAGCACGCCGGCGACGACTGTCCCGCCGGCGCGTGCCGTACCGCCGAAGGTCGCGGCGCCACCGAGCGTGAACCCGACGCAGATCGTGATCCAGGGCGCCGACGGCGTGCGCAACCGCGTCCAGCAGTCGGTCGACCAGGGCGTGGCCCGACTGAAGGACCAGCTCGCCCGGCTGCGCAGCCGGCTGCCCGGCGCCGGCGGCGGCTGATGGCCGAGTCCGCGGCTGCCGTGCCCCGCCCGGGCGTCCTGCTCGCCGACGGCCGCTACCAGCTCGAGGAGCTGATCGGCAGCGGGGGCATGGCAACCGTCTGGCGGGCGACTGATCGCCGCCTGCGCCGACCGGTGGCGATCAAGCTGATCTCCGAGGCCCTGGCCGACGACCCGACCTACGCTGCCCGCTTCGCCCGCGAGGCGCGCACGGCCGCCGGGCTCTCGCATGCCAACCTCGTCGGCATCTACGACTACGGCGCCGACGATCACCAGCCGTTCCTGGTGATGGAGTACGTCGACGGCGGCACCCTGGCTGACCGCCTCGACCGCGGGCCCGTGGTCGGGGCCGAGGCGACGGCGATCGCCGGCGACCTGCTCGCGGCGCTGGCGGCGATCCACGCCGCCGGCATCCTCCACCGGGACATCAAGCCGGCCAACGTGCTGCTCTCCAGCGACGGGCGCGCCCGGATCACCGATTTCGGCATCGCCCAGCCGGAGGACTCGACCCGCCTGACCCAGACAGGGCACCTCGTCGGCACGCTCCGCTACCTGGCGCCCGAGGTCATCGACGGCCAGCCGGCGTCGCCGCGCAGCGACCTCTATGCCCTCGGCGTGCTCCTGCGCGATCTCTCGGCTGACCGTCGCGACCCGACGACCGCGCCCCTCGTCGCGCAGCTGACCGAGCGCGCCGTCGCCCGCCGGCCCGCCAGCGCCGAGCAGGCGCGCGAGCTGCTCAAACGGCCGGTGTCGCCGGCGGTCCTCCCGCGGCTGCCCCACGCCGCGCCGTCGCCGTCCGGCGCTACCCGGACCCACCGCGCGGGGTCCGACGCCCCACCCCGGCGCGTCGCGCGTCTTGCCGCGCCGGCAGGATCCGCGCGCCGGCGCGGCGCGACCGCGCGTGGCTCCGGGCCGCCGCGCGTCGCGCGTCTTGCCGCGCCGGCAGGATCCGCGCGCCGGCGCGGCGCGACCGCGCGTGGCTCCGGGCCGCCGCGCGTCGCCCGGATGATCCTCGTGCTCGCGGCAACCGTCCTGCTCGGCGCCGCGGCGGTCGTCCTGGCGGCTCGCGGTGGCGGCGCCGACACGCCCGCGCCGGCGACCCCCCACGTCGCGCCGTCGACCCGGCCGGGGCTGACGAGCCGCCTCAACGAGCTCGACCGGCTTGTGCGGGCGGCCGGCCGGGGCTGATTACGTGACCGGCGCGGTGGTCGTCGCCCCGGACTCATTCAAGGGGACCTTCCGCTCGGCCGAGGTCGCCCGGGCCATCGCCGCCGGGCTGCGGGCCGGCGGCGTCCGGCGGACCGTCGAGCTGCCGATGGCCGACGGCGGCGAGGGGACGCTCGACGCGCTGGCGGCCGCACGACCGCGCCTGACCGCCGGCGTCCACGATCCGCTCGGCCGGGCGATCACGGCGGAGTTCGCGCTCGACGGGACGACGGCGATCATCGAGGCCGCGCGTGCCGCCGGGCTCGGCCTGGTTGCGCCGGGCGACCGCGACCCGTGGGCGGCGTCGACCGTCGGCGTCGGCGAGCTGATCCTCGCCGCCGCCGGCGCCGGAGCGCGGACGATCGTCGTCGGGCTCGGGGGCAGCGCGACGACCGACGGCGGCGCCGGCGCGGTCGCGGCGATTACGGCGGCCGGCGGTCTGGGCGCGGCCCGGCTCGAGCTGCTCTGCGACGTGACGACGCCGTTCGAGCGGGCGGCGACGGTCTTCGGCCCGCAGAAGGGCGCCGATCCGGCCCTGGTCGCCCGCCTCACCGAGCGGCTCGACGGTCAGGCCCGGGCGCTGCCGCGCGATCCCCGCGGAGTTCCGATGACCGGTGCCGCCGGCGGTCTCGCCGGCGGGCTCTGGGCGGCCTGCGACGCCCGGCTCGTGCCCGGCGCGGCCTACGTGCTGGACCGGCTCGGGTTCGCCCGGCTGCTCGAGGGCGCCGCCGCCGTGGTCACCGGTGAGGGGCGGCTCGACGCGCAGACTGCGGCCGGCAAGGCGGCCGCCGTCGTCGTCAGCCGGGCCGCCGCCGCCGGCGTGCCGGTCCATGCGGTCGTCGCCGTCAACGCGCTGGCGCCCGCGGCCTGGCGGGCGCTCGGCCTGAGCTCGGTGCGCGAAGCGGGCACGCTCGCCGCGCTCGAGGCCGCCGGACGCGCGCTCGGCCTGGGCGTCACACAGGCTTAACGTGACGGGCTGACGGCGGCGGTGCTCGGGGCGAGCACGGCGTCAAACGCGTCGAGGAGGATGTCGGCGACTTCGCGGGTCGCGTTCTCGCCCATCAGGCCGACCCGCCACATCGGCGGGGCCGTCGGTCCGAGGCCGCCGCCGACCTCGATCCCGTGCTCGACCAGCAGCCGGTGCTGCACGGCCTTCGCGTCGACACCGTCGGGCACCCGGATCGCCGTCAGCTGCGGCAGCTGGCGGTCCTCGTCGGCGATCAGCTCGAGGCCGCGCTCGCGCAGCGCCACCTGGAAGTAGCGCCCGGCGTCGAGGTGGCGCTGAAGGCGGACCTCCCAGCCCTCCTCCACGGCGAGGCGCAGCGCCTCGTGGAGGGCGTAGATGTGGAGGATCGGCGCCGTGTGGTGGTACGCCCGCTTGATCCAGTAGTCGGCGATCATCTGGAGGTCGACGTAGTAGCCGACCGGCGCCGCGCGCTCGGCGATTCGCGCGAGGGCCCGCGGCGAGACCGCGATCGGCGCCATGCCGGGTGGGGCTGCGAGACCCTTCTGCGTGCACGAGCCGCAGTAGTCGACGCCCCACGGACCGGCGCGGAGCTCGACCGCGCCGAACGACGTCACGCAGTCGGCCATCAGCAGCGTCTCGCTGCCGGCCATGCCGGCCGCGAGCTCCTCGAGTGGATGCAGCACCCCGGTCGAGGTCTCGGCGTGGATGACGGCGAGCATGCGGGCGTCGGGATGTTCGGCGAGCACGCTCAGCAGGCGGTCGTTGGAGACCGCCTTACCCCAATCGTCGTTGACGGCGATCACCTCGGCCCCCCGGCGCCGGGCGATCTCCTGGAGCCGGAAGCCGAAGTAGCCGGCGGCGCCGACGATGATCTTCTCGCCCGGCTCGACGAGGTTGACGACACCCGTCTCGATGCCCATCGTCCCTGTTCCCGAGAGCGCCACGGTCAGGCCGTCGCTGCGTTCGAAGCAGGTCGCCAGGAGCCGGACGATCTCGCCGAGGATGGCGTGGAGGTCCGGGTCGACGTGGCCGAGCATCGGCTTCTGCATCGCCGCGAGGACCGACGGGTGGACGTTCGCCGGTCCCGGGCCGCAGAGCAGCCGCTGCGGGGGATCGATCGGATTGATGGTGGGTGCGTTCATGGGGCGGGAAGCCTATCCCGACCGCGCCGCGGCCGTCGCCCCCGCCCGTCGCGGCCGGGTCCTCTGGAATGATGCGCCGATGGCCAACAAGCAACGGCTGCACCGCAGCGAGCTCGCCGTCCCCGGCAGCAACCGGCGGATGCTCGAGAAGGCTCCGCGCACTGGGGCCGACGTCGTCTTCATCGACCTCGAGGACGCGGTCGCGCCCGACGACAAGGTCCAGGCCCGACGCAACGCGATCGAGGCCATCAACGACCAGGACTGGGGCGCCAGCGCCGTTGCCGTGCGGATCAACGGCCTCGACAGCCACTGGTGCTACCGCGACATTGTCGAGGTCGTCGAGGAGGCCGGTCGCAAGCTCGACATCGTGATCGTGCCGAAGGTCGGCTCGGCCGCCGACCTGCACCTTGTCGCCACCCTGCTGACACAGATCGAGGACGCGGTCGGGCTTGACCGCCGGGTCGGCATCACCGCCCTGATCGAGACGGCGATCGGTGTCGCCCGTGTCGAGGAGATCGCCCAGGCCTGCCCCGACCGGCTCGAGGCGATGGTCTTCGGCGTCGCCGACTACGCCGCGTCGATGCAGGCCCCGACGACGAACATCGGCGGCGTCAGCCGCGGCTACTCCGTCCTCACCGACGCCGAGAACCACGAGGATCGCGAGGTCCACTGGGGCGATCCCTGGCACTACGCGCTGGCGCGGATCGCCGTCGCCGCCCGGGCCTACGGCGTGCGGCCGATCGACGGTCCGTACGGCGACTTCCGCGATCCCCACGGCTTCCTCGCCTCGGCCAACCGCGCCGCGGCCCTCGGCTGCGAGGGCAAGTGGGCGATCCACCCGTCGCAGATCGACCCGGCCCACGAGGTGTTCACGCCCGACCCGGACGCGGTCGCCCGGGCACGCCGGATCCTCGCGGAGATGGCCGCGGCCGCCGGGGCCGGCCGGGGGGCGATCTCCGTCGACGGCAGGATGGTCGACGCTGCCTCGGTCAAGATGGCCGAGCACCTGCTGGCGAAGGTCGCGCAGATCGACGCCAGGCCCGGCGGCGGCTCGCCGGCCGCGGCCTGAGCGCGGCGTTCTTGCGCAGCCGCCGCCGGCCGGGGTGGCCGGCGGCGGCGCCGGTGTTCAGGCGGTGGCCGGCAGGTGGCACTCCGCGTGGCCACAGCCGCACTCGTGCGCCTCATGCCCCTCGTGGCCGCCATGCTTGGCGCAGTAGTCCGAGCAGTACCCGTCGTCCCGCGGCGCGCAGTTGCATCCCTCGTGCCCGCATGTTTGTTCAGCCATCGCGCTTTTCTCCCTGGTCGTAGGTCTCCCGGCCAACGATACCGCGGGCTCACGGTGCTGCTGGGAAGCGCGATTTAGCCGGCGGCGGGCCGGGTAGACGACCATCGTCCCCGAATACGAGAACGAGGAGGAGCCCGCAAATGGCTGATGGCGACGCACCGAACCAGGAGTTCAAGCCCAGCGAGCAGCGCGGCGGCACGACGGCCGATGCGAACGAGCTGCGCGAGAAGGGCCTCGACCCCGGCGCCGCGGACGGCATCGTTCCGCCCGAGCTCGGCGGCTCGGACGCCCCGCAGAACATGCTCGACGACGAGGATCCGCAGCTCGGCAGCGCGGTGCTCGGGCAGACGACCGGCGCCGACCAGCCGGCGACCGACGCAGGCATTGACTCTGGTGCCGGCGACAACGCTGATGCGACCGCCGACGGCGGTCCGGATCTGGAGAGCGGCGCCGAGCCCGACCAGAAGGACGCTCCGGCTGCGTCGCGCGACCCCGACTACGAGTCAGCCCGGTAGCCGGCGCGACCGGCGTCGTCTCGCCACCGACTTGCCCGCGCCGGCGCCGCACGCGTCGGCGCGGCGTGGACCGGTGGCGCGACGGGCGTCCCTGGCCGGCTGCGTCAGCGGGTCGCGCGCCGGACGGACTCGTTTCGAGCCCGGGCGTGGGCGTGGGCGCGGGCAAAGCACTAGCCCGGGTTGTTCTCGAGCACTAGCCCGGGTTGTTCTCGAGCGTGCGCCGGGCGGCGATCGTCGCCGGGTGCTTGTCGCCGAGCAGCCGCTCGGTATCCGCCAGGACCCGGGTCTGTAGGACGCGGGCGTCGTCCATGCGCCCGACCGACCGGTACGAGGCCGCGAGGTCCGAGCGCGCCGTCACCGTCTCGAGATCGTCGTCGCCCAGCCGGCGTTCGCAGTCGGCGAGGTTCTGCTCCTCGATGGCCAGCGCCGCGTCGTTGCGACCGGCCGCCCAGTAGGAGGCGACAAGGGCCCCCCGGGCGCTGACGGTGTCGTCGTGGTTGGCCCCGAACAGTCGCTCGCAGTCGGCGACGACCTGCTCCTGGAGGTTGAGGCCATCGTCGGGGCGTCCGGCTGAGTGGTAGGAGTAGGCGAGGTTCGACTTGGCCGTGATCGTCGACGGATGGTCGGGGCCGTAGACGCGCTCGCTGTCGGCGAGCACCGTCTCCTCCATGTCGATCGCCTCGTCCGTCCGCTTCGCCGTCCAGTAGGACGACGCGAGGTTGGCCCGGGCGGTCAGCGTGACCGGATCGTCCGCGCCCAGCACGCGCTCGCTGTCGGCCAGGACGGCCTCCTCGATCTCGATCGCCTCGTCGAGGCGACCCTCGATCCAGTGCGAGTACGCCAGATCGGTGCGCGCCGTCAGCGTCGCCGGATGCTCGGGTCCGAGCGTCCGCTCGTTCTGGGCAACCGTCTCGGCCTCGATCCGCACCGCCTCGTAGGTCTCCTTCTGCTCTTCCATAACTTCCTGGGCCTCCTCGACCTCTCTCACAGGGCCTGACTCGATGGAGCTTACCGAGGCGGATCCGCGGGCTTGGGGGGCGGGGCGGGGCGCGGGGCGGGTCAGCCGGCGAAGGCCCGACGGCCCGGCGCGGGGGCCTCTTCGCCGGGATCCTCCTCGAGAAACGCGCGCAGGTCCTCGTTGAAGCGGGCCGGCCGTTCGAGCATCGGCAGATGCCCGGTGTCGGGGTAGATCACCTTGCGCGAGTCGGTGATCAGCCGCTCGAACTCGGCTGCGTCCTTGACCGGGACGAGCAGGTCCTTGTCGCCCCAGACGATCAGCGTGGGGCACGCGATGTCGTCGAGGCGGTCGCGGATCGGATAGCTGCAGAGGGCGTCGAGCGCCGGGCTGAAGCCGTCCTTGCCGGCACCGCGGACGAGCTCGGCTGTGAGCGGTCCCGGCAGGCGCTCAGGGTGGGCGGCGACGAGCATCAGGATCAGTCGGCGCGGGCGCGGCCGGGCGGTGATCGCCGGCGAGCGCGTGGCGATCCAGGCGAGGTTGAAGAAGACAATGTTCTCCGCCCGGTGGCGAATCCCGCGCTTGCGCTCGGTCCGCAGGTTCTCGATGCTCAGACCGGCGGCGCCGACCAGGCACAACCGCTCGACGCGGGCCGGGAAATGGATCGCCAGCTCGGCGCCGATGAAGCCGCCCATCGAGTTGCCGACGATCACGCCGCTGTCGATGCCGAGCGCTTCGCAGAGCGCGTCGACCGTGCGGCCGTAGCCGCTGATCGAGATCTCCTCCGTCGGCATCTCCGACTCGCCGAAGCCGGGCAGGTCCATCGCGATCACGCGATGGTTGCGGGCGAAGTACGGGAGGTTCTCGAGCCAGTTCTGCCAGCAGCCGGCGAGGCCGTGGATGAAGATCAGCACCGGCCCCTCGCCGATGTCGACGAAGTTGACCCAGCGGTCGTCGATCTTCAGCCAGCGCCGGTGGGACTCCCAGTCGACGTCCAGCCAGGCTGATCGCCCGACCGCTCCGTATGCCTCCTTGGCTTTTACGCGCGCCACGGCGGAAAGGATATCCCGGCGCGGCCGGGGCCGCCGTGGTTACGGCCCGCGACCCGATTTCTGCGGCCTTGCGGCACCATCTCGCGGCGTCCAGGGCGGCCCGTGCCCCTGCAGCTATCATCTGTATCGGCGTCGGAAACGCACCAGCCTGGACAATCGACGGTCCGGCACGCCGATGATCACCCTGATTGCGTCGCGGACCCTTACGCGGCGCGCGGCCGCTTCGGCCGTCCGCCGAGTGCCTTGCCCAAGGCGTCGATGCTCGCCTCGCCGGCCGCCGCGGTCAGCGCCTCGATGAATGCCCCTGACGCCCGGTCGGCGATCCGCTTGCCGAGCCGGGTCTGGGCGGCGGCGGGGAGCTGGCCGGCGACGGCGACGACCTCGTTCGCGAGCCCGCCCGCGTCGGCGGCGTCCAGCAACGAGTCCAGGAGCTCGTCGTCGCCGGCCTCGATCAGCTTGGCGATGTTGCGGCGCGGCACCTGGTCGAGCTCGAGGGCGAAGCTCATCAGGGCGGGCCAGAGACCTTCGTCGTGGGCGGCGGCGACGAGGCCCTCGAACACCTGTCGGCCGAACGACGTCGCCAGGGCGGCGACCCGGCGGCGGGCCTCGGCCGGCAGCAGCGGCAGCAGGATCAGAAGCTCCGGCCAGAGCGAGTCCTGCGCTGCGGCGTCGACGATCGTCGCCAGCACCGGCCGAGTCTGGATCGCCCCCAGCTTGGCGAAGCGCTTGCGGCTGGCCGGGCTCATCGCCCGCGTCACCGGGAGCACCGCCGACCAGAGGCCGTCGCGCTGGGCGGCCCGGACCATGCTGTTGAGCACCTCGTCGTCCTGCTCGGCGGCGAGATCACCAAGCACGCCGCGCTGCTGCTCGCTGATATGCCCGAGCACGTCGAGCGCCTCCGGCCAGAGTTCCTCGTTGCACGCGGCGACGATGACGTCCTCGAGCCGCTCCTCCGACAGCAGCGCCACCAGCGCCCCGAGGTTCTGCTTGGCCTCGACGACATACGCCGTGCGCAGCAGGTCGGCGTCGTCGACGGTGTCGAGCGCGGCGGTCAGCGCCGCGCGCGAGAGGTGGCCGACGAAGCCGCCCATCGTGACGTACTCCTCCCGGGCGGCGAGCTCGGCCGTGATCGCCGCGACCGTCCGCGGCGGCATCTCGCCGATCACCCGGCTGGCCCGGCGCGGATCGAGGTGCAGACAGAGCTCGGCGAGGAACGGCACCGGCAGGTGGTTGGCGATGTCGACCGCGCGCGTCGGGTCGAGCAGGCCCGTGACGCGCGCGCACAGCAGCGCCCCGAAAGCACGCTCGCCGATCACCGCCCCCAGCTTCGCCGGGATCAGGCGGGTCGCGGCGGCGACCCGCTGGAGCATCTGGCGATCGGCATCGAACATCACCACGGCGACCAGCTCGCGCAGGTCGCGGATGTCCTCGCCGTCGACCTGCTCGAAGTAGCGCAGGTTCTCCGGGTCGGTCCCGACGAGCCGCGCGAGCTTCAGGATCTCGACCGAGGAGTTGAGGTAGGCGCTCACAGCGGCTTCACCACCCCAAATGCGGCGGCCGCGGGCTCACGGTTCACTGCTCAACCGAACAGCATCTTGCGAACCGTGCCGCGCAGGAGCCGCGGGACGATATCGAGCGCTTGGTCGACGGCCAGCTCGAGCTCCTCTGACTGGCGGCGCCGCGCGACCTGGATCATCCCGGCGAATCCGTGCAACTCGTCCTCGGTCAGCACCTCGAGTCCGGCCGGAACGCTGCTGCCGAGCTCCGGCTTGAGGATGCGGCGGACGGCCTGGCTCATCCACGGAGCCTAGTCGAGCGCTCCGCCGCCGCTCAGCCGGCGCCGTGGATCCGGACCGGCTCGGACGCCGCGTACGGGCTCTCGGCGAGGAAGGCGCGAAGGTCCGCGTTGAAGCGACCCGGTCGCTCGAGCATCGCCAGGTGGCCCGTGTCCGGATAGATGACCTTCCGCGAGTCGCGGATCAGCCACTCGAACTCCATCGCGTCCCCGACCGGGACGAGGCGGTCCTCGGCGCCCCAGACGATCAGCGTCGACGCGCCGATCTCGCCCAGGCGGTCGCGGATCGGATAGCGGGTCATCGCCTCGAGCGCGGCGCCGAAGCCGGGCGGCTTCCCGGAGCTGCGCATCTGCTCGGCCAGAAGCGCGCTCGGCAGGCGCTCGGGATGCGCGGCCACCAGCGTCATCAGCGCCCGGCGCAGCCGCGGCCGGCGCACGACGACGTCCGAGCGCGACGCGGCCCAGGCGAGCCCGAAGAAGGCAAGGTTCTCCAGCCGCGGACGCCACCCGCGTCGCCGCTCGGTGCGGATGTACTCCATGCTCAGGCCGGCGGCCGCGACCAGACAGAGCTGACGCACCCGCCACGGGGACCGGATCGCCAGCTCGGCCGCGACGAACCCGCCCATCGAGTTGCCGACCACCGCCGCCTGATCGATCCCCAGGGCCTCGCAGACGGCGTCGACGGTGCGCGCGTAGCCGGTCACCGAGATCGGATCAGTCGGCAGCTCGGACTCCCCGAAGCCGGGCAGGTCGAGCGCGATGACGCGGTGGTCGCCCGCGAAGTGCGGCAGATTCTCCAGCCAGTTCTGCCAGCAGCCCGACAGCCCGTGGAGAAAGATCACCGCCGGCCCCTCGCCGATGTCGATCACGTTGACCCAGCGGCGGTCGACCTTGACCCAGTGCTGGTGCGCCGCCCAGTCCACGTCGAGCCACGCAGACCGGCCGGCGGGTCCGTAGAGATCTTGTCCTGCGGTTGGGTCTGACGTCGCGCTCAGCACCGCCCGATGATATCGACGCGACGGCGCGGGCTTCCGAACCTCGTGTCCGCACGCAACCGTGCCTGCCGCCCGGCGCCGAGAGGGCGACCCCGTCGTGCTCGGGACGAGACCTACGACCCGGCGGCGTGGAGGCCGCGGCTGCCGCCGTCGGTCCGGATGATCGCCACGGCGTGCGCGAGCACGGGCTGGAGCACGGCGAAGAGCTGCCGGACGGCCCGCGGACTGCCCGGGAGGTTCACGATCAGGGTGCGCCCGGCAACCCCGGCGACCTCGCGCGAGAGCATGCCGTGCGGCGTGTGGCGCAGCGACTCGGCGCGCAGGGCCTCGGCGATCCCCGGCACCTCGCGGTCGATCGCGGCCCGGGTCGCCTCCGGCGTCAGGTCGTCCACCGACAACCCGGTCCCGCCGGTGGTGAGGACAAGGTCGAAGTCGTCCTCCGCATAGTGGCGCAGGCGATCCTCGATCAGCGCCCGGTCGTCGGGTACGACCTCCATCGCCGCGATCTCGCAGCCGCCGGCTTCGGCGAGTTCGGCGAGCAACGCTCCCGATGTGTCCTCGGCCGTCCGCCGGGCCACCGAGTTCGACACGGTCAGGATCACGGTACGCATCCTGCGGACACTAGACCACGGGTCGAGCGGCGGCGCTCGCGCCCGGGTGTCGGCGGATGATCCGCGCGTGCGAAGCTACCGTATCCATCGCGTGGCCAGCATCCGTTCGAATCCCCTCATGGGCCGGGTCGGCCGGGACTCATGAGCAGATCCCGCCTGTCGGCGCTCGACGCGGCGTTCCTGTCGCTGGAGTCCGACTGGGCGCCGATGCACGTCGGCTGGGCCGCGGTCTTCGCGCCCGGCGCCGGCGGCAGGACGCCGGATTTCGCGGCCGTTCGCGATCACATCGAGAGCCGCCTCGGCCGGGCTCCGCGCTACCGCCAGAAGCTGGCGCGGATCCCGTTCGGGCTCGACGATCCGGTCTGGGTCGACGACGCCGCGTTCGATATCGCCCGCCACGTCCAGGCGACCGACGAGCGCGACTTCGGCGCGCTCGTCGACGCGGTGATGTCCACGCCGCTGCGGCACGACCGGCCGCTGTGGGAGCTGTGGATCGCCGATGACCTCCCCGACGGGAGGATCGGCGTCGTCGGCAAGGCGCACCACTGCCTGGTCGACGGGCTCGCCGCCGTCGAGCTGATGGCGCTGCTGCTCGACGTCTCGATCGAAACGGAGACGCAGGCCCCGGCGGACTGGGTCCCGGCCGCCGGTCCCGGCGGCCTCGAGCTCATCGGCGAGGCGCTCGGCCACCAGCTCGGCCAGGCGCTCGATCTGGCGAAGCTCCCGCTCGACATGGCGCGCAACCCGGCGCGGCTGCTCGAGCTTCCCGGAGCCGCCTGGCGCGCCGCCCGGGCGATCGGCCACACGGCGCTGCCGCTCGCCCCGCCGAGCCGACTCAACGGGGAGATGTCGGCCCGCCGGCATCTCGCGCGCCTCGCTCGGCCGCTCGAGGACCTGCGGGTGATCAAGCGGCGCTTCGGGACGACGGTCAACGACGTGCTCCTGACGGCGAGCGCCAGCGCCCTGCGCAACCTGATGGAGCAGCGCGGCGAGCCGCTGCTCGAGATCAAGGCGATGGTCCCGGTCAGCGTCGAGGACGCCGGCGAGCGCTGGGGCAACCGCATCGCCTTCCTGTTCCTCGCGCTCCCGTGCGCCGAGGCCGACCCGGTCTGGCGACTGCGGGACATCCACGTCGCGATGCGCATGCGCAAGCGCGACGGCGAGCCGCAGGGCGCCGATTCGCTGCTCGAGGCGCTGTCGCTCGCCCCGCGCCCGCTCCGGCGACTGGCCTCGCGCGCGCTGGCCAGCCCGTACGTCTCGAACCTGACGATCTCGAACATCCCCGGCCCGCGGACTCCGTTGTATCTCATGGGATGCGAGATCGAGCACGCCTACCCGGTGGTCCCGCTGACCGACGGGCACGGCATCTCGATCGGGATGACGACGGTCGGCGACCGGGCGTACTTCGGTGTCTACGCCCAGGCTGACCTGGCGGCCGACGCTGACGAGCTGGCGCAGGGGATCGACGCCGCGCTCGAGGAGCTGCTGTCGCGCTGCGACGAGCGACCGGATCGTGCGGGCGCCGGCGCGACGGCCCGGCCGCCGCGCAGCGGCCCCGTGCGCCGCGCGGCGGTCCGCTGACGGCGACCCCGCCGGTATCGCCGCCCGCCGGACTCCGGCGCGGTCCACGCCGGCTCGCCGGCCTGACCTCTCCGGATGGGGTCGGGGAGGTCAGGCCCGCCGAGCGCCGGCAAGCCGTCGCGTCAGACGGTCACGACCGAGGAGCGGAAGCCCTCGACGGCGCCCTTGAGGATCTGGATCACCGTTTCGTCGATCTCGACCTCGCGGCACGTGATCCACAGGTAGTCAGCGACCTTGTCAAAGGAGACGTCGTCGATCTTCAGGTCGGCGTGGGCTTGCTTGAGCGGCATGCCCGAGTACCACTCGTGGCCGCCGAGGGCCATGTTGAGAAAGCTCCGCTGATGGGCCTTGAGCGTATTTCGATCGATCCCGACGAAGTACTTCTGGAGGCTCGAGTCGGCCCATAAGTGCTCATAGAACCGGTCGACCAGCGTCGTCAGCGCCGCGGCTCCGCCGATCTGCTCGTAAAGGCTGCTGACTGGCGCGATTGGCATTCATCGTCCTCCGTGTCCGGGGTCACTCGGTCGTCCCGGAGAAACCTAGGTCGGCGCGGTTACACGATCGCGTCAGCTTGATGAACGCTCGGTTAATAGCTCCGGGCCCGCTGGTCGGCGGGCCCGGAGAACAACTGGGCGGCTGGGTCGGCCGCAGCCTGCGGTCACGCCGCGAGGCGACGACTCCGACCGGTCTGGCTCGCGGAGACGACGGCCGCCAGGATCGCCGTGGTGCCGGTGACGAGATGGAGGTAGTTGTCCGGGTCGGTCGAGGACGTGAGGGCGATCACCGGGATGTGGGCGTAGATGAAGCCGGTGATAGTCGCGACGATGTAGATCCCGCCGACACCGATCAGGGCACCCTCCGTGATCGAGGTGTCGCGCGTCGCGGCAAGGATCAGGATCGCGGCCACGCCGATGTGGACCACGCTGTGAAACGGGTTGATGGTGAACAGGCCGAACAGCTCGGTCCCGGTCGACGAGACGAACCCGCTGAACCCGGTGAGAATCAGGCCGATCACGCCGCCCGACAGATAGGCCGCGCCGATCGCGAACGCCGCCAGCTGGGCGAGGCTCTTGTCCTTCGTGAAACTCGACATCATCCACATCCTCCGTTGTCTTGATTGTCCGGCTGAGCGCGAGCCCAAGCCGCGCCGCCCCAGGGCAGAACGCCCATCGCCGGTCCTGCGTGTTCGACGTCGCTCGGACGTCGTGCTGCCTGGGCCCCGAACAGGGGCGTCCAAGGTCTTCGGTCGGCTGCTAGCGCCGGAGCGACCCGGTCACGTTGTCCTCGGCGGTGGTGCCGGTTGGCTCGACGTGACCGCTTGGAATCCGACCGCCGGGCGTCGGGGCCACGCTTGCCGCGCCTGACCTCGGCATGCCGTGCCGGCCGGCGGCTCGCGCACCGCCCGGCGCCGGGCGCAGCGGCCGCGGGGGCGGCAGCGCACCGACGGCGCCGACGGTCGCCTTCGGCCGTCCGCTCACGACCGTGCGCACGGCCCGGGCGAGGTAGTGGCGCAGGTGCCAAAGAAGCAGCCCGGTCCACCAGACGCTCGCGATCAGGTGGGCGTAGGCCGTGAAGGACGCCTCGCTCGGCGAGATCAGGAGCACGACGCCCGACGCGAGAAGCGGGACCCACAAGGCCAGCAGCACGATCGAGCCAGCCGTTCGCAGGGCTGAGGCTCCGCGCATGCTCGCGCGCATCCGCGTCACGCCGATGTCGGCGATCTTGTAGACGACCAGGAGCAGGGCGAGCAGCGAAAGGCCGACGTGCACCCAGATCACGGCTTCTCCAGCGTGCCCCTGGCCGAGGTTCACCGCGTACACGACCAGCCCAGTGCCGAGGGCCCCGACCAGCGGGCCGAGCGCAAGCAGGCCGCGCGCGGCGACCGACCGGCGGACCGCACGCGGCGGGTTGACGGGCGCCGGAGCGGGGGGCTCGATCACCGGCTCGCCTCGTTCGCGCTCCGCGCGCCGCTGGACCAGCCAGTAGTGGATCAGCAGGCCCCAGATCGCGACGACCGGGATCGCGTGCGGGATGTGCTGGACGAGGACGTTCATCCGCTACACGTGCGAGGCGAGATACATATCGCGGAGGGCGACGCCCATCAGGACGCCGCCGAGAAAGATCCCGCCGTGCTGGGTGAAGTGGACCGTCGGGTTCTTGTCGGCGAGCTTGTCGATCGACGGAAGGAAGATCAGCAGCGCCTCCAGAAACAAAGCGGCGAGCCCCAGCACCATCGCTCGACGCGAAGAGAGCAGCTGCGAGTACATCCGCGCGGAGACTAGCGGAGTGGCTCGGGGGGATGGCGCGGGCATTTGACACGGTCCTGGTCGCTTGTATGGAGGCTGCTTACGTGGCGGTCATGCATTCGGATCACGCCGCCGGCGACCTCCTCGGCGGTGCGCTCGGCTACGGGCACGGCGAGCGGGGGCGCCGCGACGGCATTTGCGGCGCCGTCGCGACGATGTCCCGCAGCGCGCCCGGACGGGGCGTCCGATCGCGCGACCAGATGCCCCCCGGCTGACCCCCACCGCTCGGCCCAGGCCGGGTTCGGCCGCGCTCGACGTCGAAATCCGTCGCCGCGGCGCTGGACATGCCGGGACTCCATGCACTATTCTCTCGCCCGCAGAGCGGAGGAGTTCGGTATTTGGCTGTCCGGGCGGTATGGGCGCGGGCGGCTACGGGAAACGGAGGGGAGCCACAGTGCCAAGACGGTTCGTAGCATCGGCGCCACGCGTGCGGAGTGTCGCGTGTTCACGCTGACGCCGACGCGACAGCGGTCGGCGCCCGCAAGCAAGGCCGGCCTGCGCCGGCGCAGCATCGGCGAAGGGAGCGCGGCATGATTGCGACGTTCACGATTTGGTATGTGGGGCTTTCGCTCGGCTTTCTCGCCGTGGCGATCGCGGCGACGATTGTTGCTGTGATTCTGTCCCTGGCCGGGGCGATCTCCGCTCAGGCGCAAACCGCAGAGGGCGGCGTCGAGCTGGTTCGCAGCCAGACGACAACGCTGCCGGGAATCGCGCAGATCAACGACTCGGGCGTGCGGATCCTGCACTCGGCCCGGGCATTGCGAAAGGTGGCGGTCGGCAAATGATCGGAGCTGCGTCTCTCTTTCCCGCCCACGCGGACGGGCACTACTTCTGGTACGTCGCACTCGGCCTCGGCATGGTGGTCTGCCTCGTCGTGGCGGCCCTGATGGTGCTGCTGCTGAGCTACGTCAAGGACATCGACATCGCCGTGGCGAACATCCTCGGCCTGGCCGGGCAGATCGCCTCGCAGACGGTCTACATCCCGCAGCTGGCGGCGACGGCCCCGGTGCTCGAGCTGATCGTTGAGGAAGCGATCATCCAAGACGCCTACATGAACGCACTGACCGACGGATTCGGGGTGACCGTATGAGCACCAGTCCTGGCATCAGCACGACGCTGCTGATCATTCTGAGCGTCGTCGAGGCGGCCCTGCTCGTCGTGATCCTGGCCGTCGCTCTCACGCGGATCCGCCAGCGCCTCGAGCGCATCGGCGAGGGGCTCGGGACGCTCGGGTCGGCACTGACCGGCGTCGAGTCGGGCCACCTGCGCCCGCTCGGACCCGCGGTCATCGCCATCAACAAGCAGTTCGAAATTATCCTGAGTGCATTGCCGGGGATCGCTGCCAAGGCCGCGATCGTGGCGCAGAGGAGGGTCCGATGATCTTCTGGTGGATTGGAAACGTGGTCCTGCTGTTCGTCGTTGCGCCGGTCGTGGCGACCCTGCTTAAGGGGATCCTCACGGCCGCTCGGGTGATCGTCCCGAACATCCAGGCGGTCGCGACCGTCGGCGCGGCGATCAACAAGGATCTCGAGCCCGTGTACCTGCTGCTCACGACGCAGGCCGCAGTAATCAAGACAGTCGAAGTCGTCGCGAACTACGGCGGCTCCCTCAATGTCATCCTCGACGACGCTTAATCAGGGGGAACCATGCAACCCGCAGCCGCAGTCACGATTCTCGGTGTCGTCATCGTCGTCCTTCTTCTGGTCGTCTACCTGATCGCCATCATTGGCCAGCTACAACAGATCAACGGCGACCTCGACATCGTCATCGCATCGGTGCTCGAGATCGTGCGGCAGACCGCGCCGGTCAACGCCGTCGTGATCACGATCAACAAGCAGCTCGATGTCGGCGTCGACCTGCTCGAGGGCCTGCTCGTCCAGAAGGCCGGAATGCAGGACGCCCTCGGCTTGATCGAGGGTCTCTACCCGGGGTCGGCTTCTGCCGGCTTCCGCCGCTTCGGTCGCAGCCGCAACCAGAAGGTCCCGCGTATCGGCGAGGTGTACACCCAGGGCACGCTGACGCTGGCCCGCCTCGGCCGCGAGGCCCCGATCGCCGCCGGCAACCCTGCCGGTCCCGCGATCCGCGACACGGTGTTCGCGAGCTCGCAGTCACGTGAGCTGTACCCGGACCCGCGGCGGCCGTTCGGGGCCAGCCGCGACAACCTGCCGCCGACGCCGACCGTCGGCGCGGCCTCGCCGAACCAGTACGAGCCGGCCGGAACGCCCGGTCAGCGGACGCGTCGGCCCGCAGGCCGAGAGGAGACGGCGGGCGTCGGCTACTCGGTTCGCCCGCCCCGCAGCAAGGGAGCCGCCCCGGCCGCTCCCGCCGCCGCCCCGGCGGCACCCGCTCCGGCCGCCGAGGAACCCGCCGCGGACGCCCCGACCCCGGGCAGCATCGCCGACATCAAGGGTAGGTTCACCGGGATCAGCAAGCGTCCCTGGGAGACCTAGGACAGCGCAGCGCCCGACATCCACGCACGATCACGACCGCGCCCGGCAGGCACCTGCTGGGGCGGTCGTGTTCGTTTCGCATAGGCGCCGACTTCGGGGTCCCCGGAGCTCGACGCACGCCGCACCCCGGCGGCCCTCGTCGCTCCCGGTCGAGCCGCCGACTTCGGGGGTCCCCGGAGCTCGACGCACGCCGCGCACCCTGCCGGCCCTCGCCGCTCCCGCTCGAGCCGCCGGACAGGTAGCTCCGCTCTCTGACCGCCCTGACCGACCGCCCGGACCGGCGCTCCCTGTCGAGCCGGCCGGCAGCCTCGCTCGCTGTCGGGCCCCGACCGACCGGCCCGACCGCGCCCGGGCATCGCGCGGACCGACACCGAGCGCCCGCGCCCAGCCCGGCTCTCCGCGCCCAGGCCCGGTGAACGCGGGCTCTCGGTGTCAGCTGCCGCCGGCCGAGGCCGGCCGGACGTCTGAGTCGTCGATGCTGACGATGCACGACGCCGGGCAGCCGGCGGGCATCTGGAGCTGGTTGGGTGCCCACCACCAGCTCTGCGCGGCGACCACGGCCGCCTCCGGTACGTCGAGCTCGAAGATCACGGTGTTCTCGGCCCCGAGCGTCATCGCCCGAAACCACGCGTACTCCCGGGCGAGGTCGATATTGGGGGCGACGAAGCTGCCCGGGTTGAGCCCCTCGCGCTCGATCCCGGCGCGGCACTCGTCGGTGGTTCCGTGGAAGACGATCATCGGCCGGCGCGGCCCTAGCCGCCGATGCGCGACATCGACCGGGCCGGCTGGCGGAAGCCGGGGTCGTTGACGCGGTGCTTGAGCTCCTTGCGCCAGACGGCGTCGCGGATGGTCTGCTCGACCTCCGCGTCGGTCGCCCCGTCGCGCATCGGCGCCCGCAGGTCGGTCTCGTGCAGCGAGAAGAGGCACGTCCGGAGCTTGCCCTCGGAGGTGACGCGGATCCGGTTGCAGTCGCCGCAGAAGGGGTCGGAGACCGGGTTGATGAAGCCGATCTTGCCCTGGCCGTCGACGAAGCGGTAGACACGCGCCGTTGCGCTCGGCTCGCGGGGCTCCGGCTCGAGTGGATGCACCGCGTGGATGGCGGCGCGGATCTCATCGCCCGGAAGCACGAGATCGGGCGTCCACGCCTGGTCGGCGTCGAGCGGCATGAACTCGATGAAGCGAACCTCGTACGGGTGCGATCGGGCGAACTCCGCGAGCGGGAGCACCTCCTCCTCGGTGAAGCCGCGCATGCCGACCGCGTTGATCTTGATCGGGTGCGCCTCCGGGTAGGCGGCGAGCGCGGCGAGGCCGCGGAGCACGCGGGGGAGAGCGTCGCGACGGGTCAGCTGGAAGAAGCGGTCGCGCTGGAGCGAGTCGATCGACACGTTGAAGCGGTTGACGCCGGCGGCGACGAGCGCCGGGGCATCGCGCTCGAGCAGGAAGCCGTTCGTCGTGATGCTGAGATCCTCGACGCCGTCGACCGCGCGCAGCAGCCCGGCCAGGCGGGGGAAGTCCCGCCGGACGAGCGGCTCACCGCCCGTCAGGCGGACGTCGTGGACGCCCATCCCGGCGAGGATCGTGACCAGTCGGGCGATCTCCTCGAAGCTCAGCACCTGGTTGTGCTCGAGCCACGGCAGTCCCTCGGCCGGCATGCAGTACTGACAGCGGAAGTTGCAGCGGTCGGTTACCGAGATCCGCACGTCGCCGATCCGGCGGCCGTGACCGTCGCGCAGTGGGTCAGAGCTCATCGTCACGCCTCCATGTTCCGGAGCGGCCGCCGCTCTTCTCGAGCAGCTCGATCCGCTCGACTGCGACCCCACGCTCGAGCCCCTTGACCATGTCGTAGACGCAGAGGGCCCCGGCCGCGGCTGCGACCATCGCCTCCATCTCGACGCCGGTCCGGGCGAACACCCGGGCCGTGGCCGTGATCGTCACTGTCCCGCCGGGGGGGTCGATTTCGATGTCGACGTCGACCGAGTCGAGCGGCAGCGTGTGGGCCAGCGGAATCCATTCGTCGGTCCGCTTGGCCGCCTGGATCGCCGCGATCCGCGCCGTGCTGACGACGTCGCCCTTCGGGGCGTCGCCGGCGGCCACGGCGGCCGCGGTCTCGGGCGCCATGCGCACGACCGCCCGGGCCCGGGCGACGCGGGCGGTCTGCGGCTTCGCGCCGACATCGACCATGCTCGCGCGTCCGTGGCGGTCGAGATGGGTCAGTCGCTGCTCGTCGGTCGGACGTACCATACGTAGATGGATGTTACCGTCAGGCTCTTCGCATACCTACGCGAGCGGGCCGGTGCCGGCACGGTCGAGCTCTCGCTCGAGGACGGCGCAACCGTGGCCGACGCGATCGCCGCGCTGCGCGGCGGTCCGCTCAGCGGGCTCCCCGAAGATGCGCCGTTCGTCGTCGCCGTCGGCCGCGAGTATGCCGAGCGCGCCCAGCGTCTGCGCCAGGGCGACGAGCTCGCTTTGGTGCCGCCGGTGAGCGGGGGCGCCGCGGATCCGGTGCGCCTGGCCGAGGTCACCGGCGACCCGCTCGACGTCGAGGCGATCCGCCGCCTCGTAGCCGACCCGAGCACCGGGGCCGTCGTCGTCTTCGTCGGCACCACGCGCGAGATCCCGAGCCTCGAGTACGAGGCCTATGTACCGATGGCGCGCGAGCAGATCGCCCGGCTGGCGGCCGCTGCCGTCGACGAGCACGGCCTCGCCGCGGCGGCCGTCGCCCACCGGACGGGCACGGTCGCGCTCGGAGAGCCGAGCGTCGTCGTCGCCGTCTCTGCCCCCCACCGATCTGAGGCCTTCGCCGGCGCGCGCGCGCTGCTCGACGCCGTCAAGGGACAGGCGCCGATCTGGAAGCGCGAGCACCCCGGCGACGGCCCGCCGGAGTGGGTCGCCGGGACGCTCCCGCAGACCCCGTGAAGGGGCACCCGCGGGACGTCGCCTACCCTCGAGAGTGAGCCTCGATCTTCGAACCGAGACGGCGCCGGCGCCGGGCGTTGGTGGCCGCCGGCGGCTTCCTTGACTTGTTCGATCGCGAAATGCGACGATGAAAATAGGCTCTTTCGACCAAAGGAGTAGCAACCTTGCAGACCCCGGCACCATTCGAGTACGAACGCGCGACGAGCGTCGATGGCGCAATCGCGTCGCTCGTGAGGCTCGGAGCCGACGCGCGGATCATCGCCGGTGGGCACAGCCTGCTGCCGATGATGAAGCTGCGGCTGGCCAACCCCGAGCATCTCATCGACATCAACGACCTGACCGAGCTGTCGTTCATCCGCAAGCAGGGCGACGAGATCTGCATCGGCGCGATGACGCGTCACGTCGAGCTGCTCAAGTCAGATCTGCTGCGCGAGCACTTCCCGCTGTTCCATGACGCCGAGATGGTGATCGCGGACCCGGTCGTGCGCAACCGCGGCACGATCGGCGGGTCGCTCTGCCAGGCTGACGCGGCCGAGGACCTCTCGTCCGTGTGCTCGGCGATCAAGGCGGTCGCCGTCATTCGCAGCCAGAGTGGCGAGCGCGAGGTTGGCATGGAGGAGTTCCACGTCGGCCCGTACACGACCGCGGTCGGCGAGGGCGAGATGGTCACCGAGATCCGCATCCCGCTGCGCCC
Source organism: uncultured Solirubrobacterales bacterium (assembly GCA_963742705.1). GTDB lineage: Bacteria > Actinomycetota > Thermoleophilia > Solirubrobacterales > Solirubrobacteraceae > Palsa-513. Next base: position 62,920 of record CAVUMZ010000017.1, read on the forward strand.
GGGCGGCGGCAGCGCCCACGAGAAGGTCGAGCGCCGCGCCGGAGACTGGGCGATCGCCGCATCGGCGGCCGCCGTCTGGGTCGACGGCGGCAAGATCGTCGACGCGGGCATCGGGCTCAGTGCCGTCGGTCCGACCACGATTCACGCGACCCGGGCGGAGGACTTCCTCCGCGGGAAGACGCCGTCAGAGGACGTCTTCGCGCAGGCTGGGGCGATGGCCGCCGCCGATTGCTCGCCGAGCGCCGACGGCCGGGGACCGGTCGACTACAAGCGCCACCTCGCAGGTGTGCTCACCAAACGCGCTCTCCGTCGGGCGACGGCCCGCGCGCTCGGCCAGGAGGCCTGAACACATGCCACACGTCACTATCAACATCAACGGGCAGCCGTACTCGGGCGACGTCGAGCCGCGGCTCCTGCTGGTCCACTTCATCCGCGAGGTCGCGGAGCTCCACGGAACCCACTGGGGCTGCGACACCTCCAACTGCGGCGCCTGCGTGATCCAGATGGACGGCCTGCCGACGAAGTCGTGCACCGTTCTCGCCGTCATGGCCGAGGGGCACGAGATCAAGACGGTCGAGGGCCTCGAGGTCGACGGCTTCCTGGACCCGATCCAGGCCGCCTTCCACGAGAACCACGCCCTGCACTGCGGCTTCTGCACGCCGGGCATGCTCATGACCACGCGCGCACTGCTGGATGAGAATCCTGATCCAACCGAGTTCGAGATCCGTAACGCTATCTCGGGTGCGATCTGCCGGTGCACCGGCTACAAGAACATAGTTGCGGCAGTTAGATGGGCGGCCGAGTACGAGGGCGCCCCAACACAGGGGAGTTGAGCATGGCAACAGTCCAAGAGAATCTTCCGAGCGCGACTACGGAGCGGCCGATTGGCTTCGGCCGTCTCAAGCGCAAGGAAGACGCACGCTTCATCCGGGGACAGGGCGCCTATCTGGACGACGTCCGTCTGCCGGGCATGGTCCACGGGGCCATCCTGCACAGCCCCTACGCCCACGCCCGCATCAAGTCGATCGACACGTCGGCTGCGCTCGCGCACCCGAAGGTCGCCGCGGTCATCACGGCGAAGGACCTCGAGACGCTGGGTCTCGCGTGGATGCCGACCATCTCCTACGACACGCAGGCCGTGCTCGCAGGCGACAAGGTTCGCTTCCAGCATCAGGAGATCGCCTTCGTCATCGCGCTCGATGAGTACTCGGCGCGCGACGCCTGCACGCTGATCGACGTCGATTACGAGCCGCTCCCCGTCGTCGTCAACGCCCGCAAGGCGCTTGACCCGGGTGCACCGCTGATCCGGGACGACAAGGTTGGTCAGCGCGACAACCTGGCCAGCCCGAACTGGGAGGCCGGCGACAAGGTGGCGACCGATCGGGTCTTCGCCCAGGCCGACACCGTCGTGACGCGGGACATCATCTACCCGCGCTGCCACCCGGCCCCGCTCGAGACGTGCGGCATGATCGCGGACTTCAATCCGAATACCGGTCAGCTGAACATCTACAACGGCAACCAGGCACCGCACGCTCACCGCACGGTCTACGCCCAGGTGGCGGGACTCGCCGAGCACATGATCCGGATCATCTGCGCCGACATCGGCGGCGGCTTCGGCGGCAAGGTGCCGGTCTACCCGGGCTACGTCTGCGCGATCGCCGGTTCGATCGTGGCCGGCTGCCCGGTGAAGTGGATCGAGGATCGGTCGGAGAACCTGATCTGCGACAGCTTCGCCCGCGACTACATCATGCATTCGCAGATGTGCTCCAAGGGCGGCAAGATCACCGGCCTGCGGGTCGACGTGATCGCCGACCACGGGGCGTTCGACTCGACCGCTCAGGCGACGAAGTTCCCAGCCGGGTTCTTCCACATCGTCTGTGGCTCGTACACGCTGGAGGCCTCGCACGTCAACGTGAAGGCCGTCTACACCAACAAGGCGCCTGGCGGCGTGGCGTATCGGTGCTCCTTCCGGATCACCGAGGCCGTCTACCTCGTCGAGCGCATGGTCGACGCACTGGCCATCGAGATGGGCGTCGACCCGATCGAGCTGCGCATGCGCAGCTTCATCCGGCCGGAGCAGTTCCCGTACGAGACCACGACGGGCTGGACCTACGACTCCGGTGACTACGCGAAGACGATGCGTGTCGCGATGGAGCTGGCCGACTACGAGGGTCTCCGCAAGGAGCAGGCCGAGCGGCGTGCGAAGGGCGAGCTGATGGGAATCGGCACGACCTTCTTCACCGAAGGTGTCGGCGCCGGTCCGCGCAAGCACATGGACATTCTCGGACTGGCCATGAACGACGGCGCCGACCTGCGGGTCCACCCGTCGGGCAAGGCCGTCGTCAGCATCAGCGCGCAGACGCAGGGGCAGGGCCACGAGACGACGTTCGCTCAGATCGTCTCCGAGGAGCTCGGCATCCCGCCGGAGGACATCACCGTCCGCCACGGCGATACGGACAAGACGCCGTACGGTCTTGGTACGTATGGGAGCCGTTCGACCCCGGTGTCGGGTGCGGCGGTCGCCGTCGTCTCGCGCAAGGTTCGCGACAAGGCGCGCCTGATCGCGGCGACGATGCTCGAGACGCGTCCCGAGGACCTCGCGTGGGAGAAGGGCCGCTGGTACGTCAAGGGTGACCCGGAGAAGGGCGCCATGATCGAGGACATCGCATCGCGGGCCTACAGCGGGGCGCCGATGCCGGCAGGCCTCGAGGGCGGCCTCGACGCGCAGGTCATCTACGACCCGCCGAACCTGACCTACCCGGTCGGGGCGTACATCTCGGTGGTCGACATCGACCCGGAGACGGCTCACGTCGTCGTGCGGCGGCTGATCGCCGTTGACGACTGCGGGGTTCGGATCAACCCGATGATCGTCGACGGTCAGATCCACGGCGGTCTCGCCGAGGGTCTGGGCATCGCGCTGATGGAGCTCATCAGCTTCGACGAGCAGGGCAACTGCCTCAACGGTTCGATGATGGACTACCTCATTCCGACGGCACTCGAGTGCCCGGACTGGGAGCTCGGGGAGACGGTCACCCCGTGTCCGCACCACCCGATCGGGGCGAAGGGCGTCGGCGAGTCGCCGAACGTCGGCTCCGTGCCGTGCATCGCTAACGCGGTGATCGACGCGCTGCTGCCACTCGGCGTCAAGCACATGGACATCCCGTGCAACCCGGCCCGCGTCTGGGCCGCGATGCAGGGTCGTCCCGAGCCGCCGCAGTGATAACTGACGCACTTGCGCGGCGGGCAGAGATGCTCGCCGCGCAGGGCGCGTCGTTCGTGACGGCCACGGTCGTGCGCGCCCAGCGCCCGACCAGCGTCCAGGCCGGCAACGTCGCGCTCGTAACCAGCGATGGAGCGATCGAGGGATTCGTCGGCGGCGTCTGTGCCGAGCACAGCGTGCGCCTCTACTCGTTGAAGGTGCTCGAGTCGGGCGAGCCGGTGCTACTCAAGATCTTGCCGGACGCCGACAAGTACGAGGACGCGGAGGAAGGGGCCGGAGAGGAGATGGCCAGCGACGAAGAGGGATCCGTGACCGTCCAGAACCCGTGTCTGTCGGGCGGGGCGATCGAGGTCTTCCTCGAGCCCATGCTGCCGCTCCCGCGGGTGCACCTGGTCGGCGGGACGCCGATCGCCGGCGCGCTCGGGCGCCTGGCCCCCGAGATCGGGCTGAAGATCGTGCCGGCCGTCAAGGGCGTCATCGCCCCGAGCGACGGCGATCTGGGGCTGATCGTCGCCGCCCACGGGCGCGACGAGCTGGAGACGGTTCGCCAGGGCCTCGAGGCCGGGCTTCCGTACGTCGGCCTGGTCGCGAGCCCCAAACGGGCGGCCGCCCTGATCGAGGAGCTGCGCGAGGCCGGCGTTCCGGACGAGCAGCTGGCTCAGGTGGACGCGCCGGCCGGCCTCGACATCGAGGCGCACACGCCGGCCGAGATCGCGCTGTCGATCCTCGCGCAGGTGATCGCCGTCCGGCGCGGGGGCAGCTACACCCCGAAGGCGACCACCGGTCAGGCGGCACCGGTCGAGGCAGTCGACCCGGTCTGCGGCATGACCGTCCTCGTTGACGCCGCCACGCCGCGGTCCGAGCGCGACGGGGAGACGTTCTACTTCTGCCGCCCGGGCTGCAAGGAGACATTCGACGCCCAGCAGGACGCGACGGCGGAGGTCGAGACGGCCGCCCCGGCTTCAGCAGCGCCGACCCAGGCCGTGGATCCGGTCTGCGGGATGACCGTCCTCGTCGATGCCGACACGCCGCACGTCGAGCACGACGGCGAGACGTTCTACTTCTGCTGCAACGGCTGCAAGACCAAATTCGAAAAGGAGCATCTGCATGTCGCAGCCGCAACGTGAGGCTTTCGTCACCGGGCTCGTGCTCGGGGCCGGAGGCTCGACGCGCCTTGGCCGGCCCAAGCAGCTACTGCCGTACGGTGACGCGACTCTGCTCGACCACACGGTGGCGACGGCGCGCCGCTGCGGCTTCGATCAGATCGTCGTCCCGCTCGGCGGGGCCCACGAGGACGTCCAGAGCACGGTCGACCTGTCCGGGATCGACGTGGTCGTCAACTACGCCTTCGGCAGCGGCTGCTCGTCGTCGATCGCCGCCGCGCTGGGCACCGTCGATCCGCGCTGCGACGTGCTGGTGCTGATGCTCGGCGACCAGCCGGGCGTGACACCGGCGACGGTCGACGCGCTCCTGGCCGGCCGGGGCGACGCGCCGCTGGCGGTGTGCCGCTACGACGACGGTCGCGGGCATCCGCTGGCCTTCACCCCGAGCGTCTTTCCCGAGCTCGGCCACCTGCACGGCGACAAGGGCGTCTGGCGGCTGCTGGACGAGCGCGCCGACGAGGTCGTCGACGTGCGGCTGCCCGGACCGGTGCCGCTCGACGTCGACACGCCGGAGGACTACGAGGCCGTGCTCGCGGCCGCCGGGTTCGTCGGGGCGAGCGCATGAGCCGGCTCGCGACGACGGGTGAGGCCGCCGACGAGGTCCGCGCCCTGGTTCCGGACGTACAGACCCTGATCGAGCGTCTCGGCGCCGTCGACTACCTCGTCGACGAGGCACTCGCCACGTCGATCTTCTGCTGCCTGCGGCTGCCCCAGCCGCTGCTGCTCGAGGGCGAGGCCGGCGTCGGCAAGACCGAGGCGGCGAAGGCGCTGTCGCTCGTGCTCGACACGCCCCTGATCCGCCTTCAGTGCTACGAGGGCATCGACGCGGCTGAGGCGCTGTACGAGTGGAACTACCCCAAGCAGCTGCTGAGCATCCGGATCGCCGACTCCAGCGGGGAGAAGCTCGGCGAGGAGGAGCTGTTCGGACCCGACTACCTGATCCGGCGGCCGCTGCTGCGGGCCCTGGAACACGAGGGCCCGCGGCCGGCGATCCTGCTGATCGACGAGATCGATCGGGCCGACGACGACTTCGAGGCCTTCCTGCTCGAGCTCCTGGCCGAGGCGACGGTGACGATCCCGGAGATCGGGACGATCACGGCGAGCCACCCGCCGGTGATCATCCTCACCTCGAACCGCACGCGCGACCTGCACGACGCCGTCAAGCGCCGGTGCCTCTACCAGTGGATCGACTACCCGAGCCCGGAGCGGGAGGTGGAGATCGTTCGCCGGCGCGTCAAGAGCGCGTCGGAGACCCTCGCCGTCCAGGTGGCCGACGCCGTGTCGCGGATGCGCAAGTCCGACATCCAGAAGCCGCCCGGCGTCGCCGAGGCGATCGACTGGCTGGCGGCACTGGACCTGCTCGGCGTCGACGCGCTTGACGAGAAGTCGATCGACCGGACGCTCGGGTCGGTGTTGAAGTACAGCGAGGACCAGGAGGTGATCCGCGCGGGCGGCCTCGAGGCGCTTGTGGGGGATCGAAGTGACTGAGACGGCAGTGACCGACCCGGGTGGGGACCCCGTCGACGACGGGGTCTTCCGGGTCGAGACAGTACATCTGGATCTCCCGGCCGTGGTCGGGGCCCTCAGCCAGCAGCTCCACGAGGCCGGGCTCCCGGTCACGCCGGAGCGGGCGGCCCACTTCGCCGAGGCCCTGGCGCTGACCAAGCCGGAGGCCCGGCGACGGCTCTACTGGACGGCGCGGGCGATCTTCGTCACCGGCCAGCTGCAGGTGCCGATCTTCGACCGGGTCTTCTTCTCGGTCTTCGGGGCCACGAAGGTGTCCGACGACTTCGAGGCGGACGAGGTCGTCCCCCTGGAGAACACGCCGCCGGACGACCGCGAGAAGCCCGACCACAAGTCGGACGAGATGGAGAACCCGCGCGAGCAGGATCCGCGCGAGATGGACCTTTCGTCAGCCCCGCCGGGCGACGACGGCGACGACGAGGACGACGAGGACGGCGAGGAGATCGAGATCCCGATCGCCCAGGCCAGCCAGGAGGAGCTGCTGGGCAAGAAGAGCTTCGACCTGCTTGCCCCGGACGAGCTGTCGCAGCTCTACCGGCTGATGACCCGGCTCGAGCTGGCCACGCCGCAGCGGCGGACGCGGCGGACGAAGAAGGGACGCCACGGCGAGCACATGGACATGCGGCGGACGCTGCGCGCCAGCCTGCGGACCGGCGGCGACCCGATCAAGCTCAAGCGCCGGCACCGGCGGATCGTGCCGCGCCGGCTCGTGCTCCTGTGCGACATCTCGGGCTCGATGGAGCCCTACGCACGCGCCTACCTCCAGTTCCTGACCGCCGCCGGCCAGAGCGGCCCGAACGCCGAGGCCTTCGTCTTCGCCACGCGCCTGACGCGTCTGACGCGGGCGCTCGCCGGGCGCAACCCCGAGCGGGCGATCCAGCGCGCGGCCGCGGCCGCTCCGGACTGGTCGAGCGGGACGCGGATCGGCGATGCGCTCCAATCCTTCAACGACCGTCACGGGCGGCGGGGGATGGCCCGGGGGGCGGTCATCGTGATCCTCTCCGACGGCTGGGAGCTGGGCGACCCCGATCTCGTCGCGCGCGAGATGGCGCGCCTGGCCCGGCTCGCGTACCGGATCGTGTGGGTCAACCCCCGGGTCAGCGCGAGCGGCTTCTCGCCCCGGGCCGGGGGGATGATCGCCGCGCTGCCGCATTGCGACGCGCTCGTCAGCGGGCACAGCCTCGAAGCGCTGGGCGAGGTCGCCGACGCGATCCGCGCGCCGCTGTGGACCGGCGACGGCGCGCCCGACTGGAAGCCGGCCGCGCCGGAGCCGCCTGCGGTGGAGGAGGAGGAGCCGTGGGGGAGCGCGATCCCCGTGCAGGGCAGCTCCGTCGCGATGCCGAGCGGCCATTCGCCGCGGCGCGGACGGACGACCGCCGGCTGGAAGGACCAGCGTGACAAATAGACCTTCAATCGAGGGAAGGGCGCCGTGGAAGTAGTCGAGATGTGCCGCCACCGCGGCTGCCGGTGCGACGCGCGGGAGGACGGGTTCTGCTCGGACGCCTGCGCCGCGCATGTCGCCGAGCACGGGTCGGCGGCGCACGATTGCGAATGCGGCCACGACGAGTGCGCGAGCGGCCCCGGCGATTGCGCCTGGTCGGGCTGATGGCGCCGCGCGAGCACCGCGCGCCCGCCGGCGCGCCAACCGAACACCACAACCCAAGCCTTGAGCCGGACGGCGTGCATAGGCCGCGGCCGAGAACAACGAGGAGCTATAGATGAGCGAAGCGTCGCAAAGGATCTGCATCTATCCCGGCTGCGAGCGGCCGGCGGTCCCGCCGCACGAGCTCGGCGGACCGGAGCCGCACTACTGCGACCTCGAGGAGCACAACGCCGGCTCGACGTTCCTGGCCCGCCAGGCGGCGGCCGCCGAGAGCGGGGCCGGTGAAGAGGACGGTGAGGCCCAGGCTTAGGACCGATCTCCGCGGGCGGGCCGGCACAGGAACTGCCATACTGCCCCAGCTGTCAGGCGGCCAGATTCTGGCCGCACCCAGACTGTTTTTCAGAAGGAGGGTGACAGTGCAGTCACCGGCACTATTCGACTACGTTGGGAGGGGATCTCGCATTGGCTAATGAGGCATACAGAGCGGTCTTTCTGCGCATTCATCCGACTGGCAAAGGCGTGCTCAGCCTGACCATCGGGTCGGACGGCCAGGAGAGAAACTACGCCCAGATCGTCTCGCAGGAGCTGGGCATTCCGGCGCTTGACGTGAAGGTCGTGCCCAACGACACCGATCGCTACGGCATCGGCCACGGGTTCAACACGAGCCCGTCGGGCGGGACGTCGGCGGCCATCGTCGCCGCGTGCGGCAAGATCAAGGACAAGGCGCAGCTGCTCGCCGGAATGGCCCTCGGCGCCGCGCCGCAGAGCCTGCGGTGGGACAACGGCGCGTGGGTCAGCGGCCGCGACGCCAAGCAGGTCAAGACGATCGAGGATCTCGCGCTCTACGCGCACGGCTCCGGCGCCCTCCCGCCCGGGGTCGAAGGCGGCCTCGACGCGCAGGCGGTCTACACCAACTAGCTCGTGGGTTGCGACCCGCCGGACCTCTACCGCCGCGGTGGAGGTCCGGTCGGTCCCGGCCGGCCGGGAGTTGACGCGCCGCGGATCGCGGCCGAGCGCGGTCCCGTCAGCCGGTTCCGCAGAACCACTCGAGCCCGCGGTTGAGCGAGACGATCCCGAGGTAGCGGCCGTCGGCGTCGACGACCGGGACCCGCCGGGTGTCGGTCGCGGCGGCGAGGTCGCGCGCGAGCGCCGCGGAGTCGTCGGGGTCGACCGTCGGTCGGGGCGGAGCGAGCTCGACCGCCGGGCGCTCGGGATCGCCGGTCCCGTCGAGATCGGCCGGTGTCAGCGCCGCGACGTAGCGACCGTCGGCGGCCACGATGGCCAGGCGCCGGCTCGTGCTCGCCGTGAAGTAGTCGCGCGCCTGGGCGACCGTGGTCCCCGGGTCGAGCGCGCTCGTCTGGGCGTGCATGACGTCGCGCGCGCTCAGCCCTCCAGCCTGGTCGACGTCGATGTTCGCCACGATCGGATGATTACACGGCGCGAGAACGGGTAGGGCACCTCCGAACGCGATCGCCGACGCTCTGGCACACTTCGGCGCGCCTTTGCCGCGCCGGCAGCCCACAGCGGGCGTCCGGCGTGCTCGCCGAGGCAGCCCCGGTCGCGCTCGTGACCACCTGACAAGGAGATACCGCCAATGGATTTCAACCACACGTTCTCGGTCCCCAAGCCGATCGACCAGGTCTGGGCGACGATCACCCAGCTCGACAAGGTCGTCCCGCTGGTGCCCGACGCGGCCGTCACCGCCGGCTCCGGCAAGGAGGTCACCGCTCAGATCAAGATGCGGCTCGGCTCGATGACCATGCAGTACACGGGCCCGGCGAAGATCATCGAGCAGAACGATGGCTCGCACCGGGCCGTCATGACGGCAGACGCCCGCGAGAAGGGCGGCCAGGGTAACGCCAGCGCGCGCGTCGAGGTCTCCCTGACCTCGGCCGGCGGCAGCACCAACGGCAACCTCAAGTCGTCGATCAACGTCACCGGCAAGGCGGCGCAGATGGGCGAGGGCATGATCGGTCCCGTGACCGACGCGCTGATCAAGGGCTTCGCCAAGAACCTGGCGACGATGTAGCACCGGCCGCGAGGCTTCGGCCTCGGCGGCGACGGCCCGGCGCCCCGCGGCGTATCGGCCGTCGCCGCGGACTCCGGCCAGGGCCGGCAGCGGCGGCTCCGGTCGCCCTCCGCGTCTAGGACCGCTGGAGCGGCAGGAAGCTGACGTCCGTGCCGGCCGGCATCTCGTCCGTCCCGGTCGGGATCAGCGCGAGCGCGTCGGCTTGGGCGGTGACCGTGATCTGGTGCGACTGCTGGCCGGCGAGCGGCCAGAGCACCGGGGTCCCGCCGGAGGTGTCGACGCGGACGCGGATCAGGTCGTCGCGTTCGGGGTTCTGATGGACGGCGGCGCCGAGCCGACCGGCGCTGAACGCCGGCCCGGCTCCCCGGGCGCCCTGTAGCGCCAGCAGGGCCGGGCGGACGAACAGCTCGAAGCAGACGAGCGTCGAGACCGGATTGCCGGGGAGGCCGAAGACGAGCGTCTCGTCACGCACGCCGAAGGCGAGGGGCTTGCCCGGTCGGAGCGCGACCTTCCAGAAGACCTCGCGGATCCCGAGCTCGCCGCCGACGCTGCGGACGAGGTCGTGCGTGCCCATCGAGACGCCGCCGGAGCTGATCACGACGTCGTGCTCGAGCGCGGCCCGGAGCGCCTCGCGGTGGGCGTCCTCGTCGTCGCCGACGGCGGGGATCGTCGTGACCTCGGCGCCGGTTGCGCGGAGCGCGGCGGTCAGCATCGGACCGTTGGCGTCGTAGATCTCGCCGACCTCGAGCGCATGCCCGGGCGGCCGGAGCTCGCTGCCGGTGGTGAGCACGGCGATCCGCGGCCGGCGACGGCAGGAGAGCGTGCCGAGCCCGGCGGCGGCGGCGGCGCCGATCTGGGCCGGGCCGAGGCGCGTGCCGGCGGCGAGCACGAGCGCGCCGCGCTCGATGTCGCTGCCCGGTCCGCGGACGAACTCGCCGGGCGGCATCTCCGTCACGGTGACCGTGTCGCCCGAGCGCGTGGTCCGCTCGACCGGGATCACGGCATCGGCCGAGGCGGGGACGACCGCCCCGGTCGAGATGACGACGGCGTCCCCGGGGGCGAGCTCGCCGACGAAGGGCGTGCCGGCGGCCGACTCGCCGATCACCTGCAGCGTGCCGGGCGTGTCGGCGGCGCGCAGGGCGTAGCCGTCCATCGCCGAGCTCGAGAACGGCGGCAGGTCGAGCTCGGCGCGCACGTCCGCGGCGACGAAGCGGCCGTGGGCGTGGGCGAGGGTGACCGTCTCGACGCCGAGCAACGTGATGTTGGCGGCGATCAGCGCCTGGGCGCCGTCGATCGAGAGCAGGCCGTCCGGACTGAGTCGCCCGGCGGCCGGCTGCTCGGTCGAGGCGGCGGTGCCGCGTGGCTCCGACACGTCAGGCGCGGACTAGCTCGTCGGAACGGTGGCTTCGATTTCGACTTCGACCTCGTCGACGACCTTGAGGGCGCCGAAGAGAGCCGAGTACGGCTTGATCTTGTGGTTGCTCTGCGTGACGGTGGCGCTGCCGGTGAGGTTGCCGGCGTCGTCGACGGCCAGCGTGAAGTCGACCGGGGCGGTGGTGCCCAGCAGCGTCAGGTCGCCGGTGACGGCGAGGCTGCCGTCGTCGTTCGCGGTGACGCTGCTCGAACGGAACTCGATTGACTTCTTCTTGAGGACGTCCTTGTCGATCGTCTTCTTGATGTCGACCTTGTCGTCGTCGCTGAGCGACTTCGCTCCGCCGCTGCCGTCGACGACGGTCACGGACGAGCCGTCGGCGTCGAGGGCGATGCTGTGCTCCGGGCCGGCGACGAGCGTCGCCTCCCAGGAGCCGACCTCGATCACGAGGTTGTGGCCGGCCTTCGCGGCCGCGCCGGTACGGCCCGTCTTGACGCGTAGCGTCCCGTTACTCGGTCCTAGCTTGTGGGTGCCTGGTTGGATTGACATGGCCGGCAGTTTATGCGCGCGGGCCGACGAGAGGCCGCCCGACCGGCCCGCCCCGACGCCCGGCGGCTGGCCCCGGAGCCCGGCATGGCGGCCTCGGCGGGACCCAGGGCGGTGTGATCCGAGCACGCGCAACCGTGCGTATAGGCTCGACTGAGAAGTGCAGAGAGCTACAGGAGCAACCCGGCTTTCGAGCCTGGAAGGAGCTACCGGATGAGGGACGTTATCGAGCAGGTCGAGACGTGGATCGAGCGCGGCGACAAGGTCGCCGTGGCCACCATCGTCGGGATCAAGAGGTCGGCGCCGCGGCCGGCCGGATCGAAGATGGCGATCAACGATCGCGGCGAGGTGCATGGGGCCGTGTCGGGCGGCTGTGTCGAGGGGGCGGTCGTCGAGGTCGCCGACGGCATCCTCAACGGCGGCGATCCGCCGCAGCTCCTGCACTACGGCATCGCCGACAACGAGGCGTGGGACGTCGGCCTGCCGTGCGGCGGGGAGATCGACGTCTGGGTCGAGCGGTACGAGCCGTGAGCGCTCAGGGCTCGTTCGCCGCGATCGCCAAGGAGGACGGCCGGGCCGCGCTGGTCACGGCGGTCGCCGGCGACCACCTCGGCGCCCACATCCTCGTCCGCGTCGACGGGGAGACCGAAGGCACGCTGGGTGACGAGGCGCTCGACGCCGAGGCGATCGCCCACGCCCAGGAGCTGATGTGGGCGGAGAAGTCCGAGCACCGGGGCGACCTCTTCGTCGACGTCACCGCGCCCAACCCGCGCCTGCTGATCTTCGGCGCGGTCGAGTACGCCAACCACCTGTCGCACTTCGGCATCCTCACCGGCTGGCGGCCGTACGTGATCGACCCGCGGGCGCAGTTCGCCACGCGCGAGCGCTTCCCGCATGCGGTCGAGGTCGTCGCCGCCTGGCCGCGCAAGGCGGTCGAGCAGCTCGGCGGGATCGACCAGGCGACCTACCTGGCGGTGCTGACCCACGACCCGAAGATCGACGACGAGGTGCTCGTCATGGCGCTCGACGCCAACCCGGCGTACATCGGGGCGATGGGCTCCAAGCGGGCGCAGGCCGAGCGGCGCGAGCGGCTCCTGGCGGCAGGGGTCGCCGAGGACCAGCTGGCGCGGATCAGCGCACCGGTCGGCCTCGATCTGGGGGCGCTCAGCAACGAGGAGGTCGCCCTGTCGATCATCGCCGAGCTCGTGGCCGTCCGCTACGGCCGCCCCGGCGGACGCCTCTCGCAGCGCAGCGGCACGGGCCGCATCCACTAGCGGTCCGGACTCGGGGGCGACGCCGACGCCGTCGGACCGCAGACGGCTTAACCCCGCGCCGGCCGGCGCGGGGTGCCGGGCGGCCACCAAGGCCGTCGAGAACCCTGTAGGGTGGACGCCCGAAAACGCCTCATTGGCAAAAGCCGGTCGACGTCGGCATTGCCCAATATCCTTGCAATCGGCCCGACCATCGGATAATCGTCCCGTTGTCGAGATCGTGGAGGAGGGCTTGAGGGGCCAGCAATGGACCCTCTTGGCCGTCTACGACCTCGTTGTCCATTGCTTTGTTACTTACCCTGGGAGGGTGCTGTGCGCGGATTCAACCGGACGAGCACTGTCGTCCTTGCGGTCGTCGTCGTGATCCTCGTCACCGCCGTGGTGCTGCTCTCGAAAACTGTGCGCGCAGCCCAGCGGATCGACGTCAAGGCCGCGACGATTGCATCGACGGGACGCGGGATCAACGCCAATACGGACTCGATCGTGCAGCTCACGCGCACGAACAAGATCGCCGAGTCGATCCTCAAGACGGCGACGCCGCTGGCGCCGGCCGTCAACACGATCGTCGGCCTCGCCGGCGGCATCGACGGCCTCGCGAAGTCGATCAACAACACGGCGACCGGGATCAACTCGGCCGCCATCACCGTTCAGAACACGGCCACCACGATCAACAACACCGCCCTGACGATCAACGGATCGGCGTCGAAGATCCTCAGTAGCGCCGGCAGCATCAACACGTCGGTCAACAGCATCGTCAAGAGCGCCGACACGATCAACGGCACGGCGAAGGGCATTCTGACCAACGCCGGGGGAATCAAGAGCGTGGCCAGCAAGATCCTTGGCGACGCGACGACGATCAACGCCTCGCTGGCTCAGACGGTCAGCGTCGCAACGGCGATCGACACCGACTCGACCAACATCCTCGGAGACGCGAACCGGATCCGGACGAACGCCGGCTGCATCGACCAGAAGCTCTATGGCAAGGACGGAGCCAACGGTGATTGTCATTCATAACGGGGGAGCGGCACACCGACTCCAGAGCAACTGCAACAAGCGAGTGGGAGGCTAGATGACGGCGCAAGAAAGCACGATCTCACGTTGGCTGTTCACGTGGATCACGATTCTCGGGTTGGTGGTGGTCGTAGTCATCGGCTTCCTGATCGGCATCGTGAACTCTCTCGACTCGATCGACGGGCACCTCGGAACCGCGACGAGCGCGGTCACCAACATCCACGGTGACGTCATCCCGCTCGCGGGCCACATCCAGGACATCAACGGCAACCTCGCCAAGATCGACACGGCGCTGAAGCCGATTCCGGGCGTGGCCACGAACATCATCGGCGGACTCACGTCGATCAAGGGCTCGCTGACGACCGTCGACTCTTCGCTGAAGAGCACGCTCGGCTCGCTCGGGCCGACATCCTCGGCCCTGGTGGATACGTCCAATTCGCTTGTCGATACGTCGACCAAGCTGGTTGACATCTCGAACTCGCTGGTCCAGACGGCCGGCACCGGTTCGGCCATCGCGTCCTCACTCGTCTCGACGAGCGGCACGCTGGTCACCGTCAACGGCAACCTGACGACGATCCTCCGGCTCCTCACGCAGGTCCAGGGGACCCCGAACGGAACGGCCGCGGTCAACCCGAAGGTCGTCTCGATCAACTCGTCGCTGGTCGACACCGAGCACAACGCCAACCAGATCAACGGCGGTCTGACCTCGGCCAACAACCACCTCAACAGCATCTGCACGGCGCCGCTCCTCACCGCTTCGGTTTCGACCCTCGCGGCGGTACTCGGAACGGTCACATCGCTGGTCGGGCTCCTGCAGACGTCGACGCCCTGCCCCTCGAGCTAGGGGGCGGGCTGAGACGATGGCGCCATTCAACAAGACAAGCCGAGGGTTGCCACAGCTCGTGCTCGTGATCCTGCTCGCATGGGCGCTCACGGCCGTGGTGATCCTCACCGGCACCCTGATCAACGCACGGGAGATCGACAGGCGGGTCATTTACATCAACAGTCAGCTCTCCCCGATCAACCAGCACACCGGATACGTGGCCCTGGCGACCAAGACCAACGTCATCGCCAGCCACATCCTGTCGGACGTGCCGACGTTGGCACCGGGGCTCACGAAGACCAACGCGTACGTCGGCGACATTCTGTCGACCGTGCACAAGATCCTCGCGACGGCCAAGCAGATCAACACGAAGGTGCTGGGCATCGGGGCGACGGTCGGGACGATTCACAGCACGGTGCTGCAGATCAACTCGACGGTGACCTCGATCCACTCCGACGTGGTCGGGTCGATCACGCCGAAGCTGGAGCGCACGGGCAAGGACGTCCAGACGATCCACAGCAACGTCGGCTCGATCGCCAGCGACGTCTCGTCGATCCTCAGCAGCGTCCGGAGCATCCAGACGGGGGTCATCGACATCAACACCAAGGCAGCGACGATCCAGAGCACGGTCAATGGATCCGGGACTGAGATCCTCCCGGACTTCATCGCCATCAATGGTCTGGTCGGAACCTCGACGAACGCTCCGACGTCGATCAACGCTCACGCGAACAGCATCGACTGCGCCAAGCTGATCAACCTCGGAGGGGCAACCAAGCATTGCCAGGGGTAGATAAGCCCAGCAGTTCAGTAACGCTCAGCCGGCGGCGACTCGCGCTCTGCGCGGTCGCCGCCGTCGCGGCGCTTGTGGTCGGGTTCGGGGCCGCCAAGTTCTTCGGGCCCAACCACAAGTCCCCGTCCACCGGCAGCACCGCAGCCGGCAACGGTGGCAGCCAGCCGGCAGCCACCCAGCCGGCCACGGCGTCGACGCCGGCGCAGACGCCGACCGCGACCGCCGGCTCGACTCCACCCGCAGCAGCATCCCCGCCAGCGGCGGGCGCGTCGACCGGCGTCAAGCCGACGCAGCTGCCGACCGTCTCGATCCGCGACACCCGTGTCGGCTTCGCCCTCTCCTACCCGCGCGCCTGGTCGCGGCTGAGCTCCGGCAACCCGGCGGTCCCGCTGCTGCTCAGCAGCCATGACGGGGCCTCGCTCCAGGTCCAGGCCCTGAACCTGCCGCATCCGATCACCGGCCCGCGGCTGGCGACGCTGCGCGACGCGACCGGCCTGCTGCTCCGCCACAAGCCGTCCGCCCAGATCATCGCCGGCCCGCGCCTGCTGGCCAGCGCCAACCTGCCCGGCTACCTCTACATCTACAGCTTCCTCGACCCGATCAGCCACCAGCGCGTAGCCCACTCGCAGATCTCGCTCTTCTCCGGCCGGCGCATGTACACGCTGGTGTTCCAGACGGCGACGGTCGCCGAGCTGACGCGCTTCGCCCTGTTGTTCGACAAGATCACCGCCAGCTTCCGCGCGATCTAGGGGGTCGGTCGCCGGCGAGGGCCGGGCGGGCGGTTGGGTGGTCAGCCGCCGGCGAGGGCGGGCGCCAGCGGCGGACGCTCCTCGAGCGCGCGGGTGGCTTCGCCGCGCCGGACGAAGCCGAGGAACGCCTCGGCGGCCGACCGGCGGGGGGCGTCGGTCGCCCAGAGGGCGTACCACCCGCGCGACGGCGTCCCGCCCGCCACCGGCAGGTGGACCAGGCGGCCGTCCTCGATGTCCCGGTCGACGGCATGACGCGGCTGGAGCGCGATCCCCAGGCCCGTGGCCACGCACCGGCGGATCGCGCCGTTGCTGCCGATCGTCAACGTCCGCGGCCGCGTCAGCCCGCGGCTGGCGAAGAACTCGGCCGTCACCTCGCCGGTCCCCGACCCGGCCTCGCGGACCAGCCACGTGCCGGCGTGCAGCTCCTCGGCGGCGAGCGACTCCCGCCGCGCCCGGGGATCGTCCGGCGGCGCGATCACGACGAACTCGTTCTCGAGGAAGCGGATGCCGTCCAGGCGCGGATCGAGCGGCCTTCCGCCGATCCCCAGATCGGCCTCGTGCCGGTCGAGCCACCGGATCACGCTCGCCCGGTTGCCGACCTCCAGCGTCAGCTCGACCTCCGGGTGGCGCAGGCGGAAGGCCTGCCAGAGCGCTGGGACGATGAACTCGCCGGCCGTCGTCGTCGCCGCCAGGCGCAGCCGCTGGGCCGAGGGGTCCGCGGCCTCGCGCACGGCCGCCGTCCCATCCTCGAGCGTGGCCAGGATCCGCTCGGCGTGGGGGAGGAAGGCCGCCCCGGCGGCGGTCGGCCGCAGGCCGCGCCCGTCGCGCTCCACCAGGCGCTCGCCCATCTCCTTTGACAGGGCCGCCAGGGCCCCGGAGACCGACGACTGGGTCACGACGAGCTCCTGGCTGGCCCGCGTCACCGAACCGGTCCGCACGACCGTGACGAACGTGCGCAGCAGCGAGAGCGTGACCGCCACGCGGCGGACCCTACCACTCGGGCGGCCGCCGCCGACCGGCTCGGGCCCGGTCGGCGGCGAGGCGCAGCAGCAGCTCGATCCAGTCGAGCACGCCGGCCACGAAGTGCCCGACGGGGCCCGTGACGACCCAGGTCAGGGCGCGGTCCGGGGCACGCTGGGGCAGGCGTCGCACCGTCTGAAGGTATCGTTCGCCCTTCATGACCGAAACCGCCGTCAAGACCAACGTCACAGAGCTGCCCGAGTCCCGCGTCCGCGTCGAGGCCGAGGTGGTCGCCGCCGAGATCGAGCGCGCCCTCACCCAGGCGGCTCGCACGATCGGCCGCGACCTGAAGGTCCCCGGCTTCCGCAGGGGCAAGATCCCCCCGCCCGTCGTGATCCGCCGCGTCGGCCGGGAGACGCTGCTCGACGAGACGGTCAGGGAGCGCATGGCCACGTGGTACTCGGCGGCGATCGGCGAGGCCGGCCTGGCCACCGTGGGCGATCCCGACATCTCGCTCGGCGAGCTGCCGGCCGCCGGCGAGCCCCTGCGCTTCACGATCGAGATCGGCGTTCGCCCGAAGGCCAAGCTCGGCGACTGGCACGGGCTCGAGGTGCCCCGGCGGGCGGCCGTCGTCGACGAGGACGAGGTCGCCAAGGAGCTCGAGCAGATGCGCGAGCGCAACGCCCGGCTCGAGAACCAGGCCGGCCGCGAGGCGCAGCTCGGCGACTTCGTCGTGATCGACTACGAGGGCGTCATGGACGGCCAGGTGCTCGGCTCCGGCAGCGACCGCGGCCAGCTGCTCCAGCTCGGGTCGGGCAAGCTGATCTCAGGCTTCGAGGACGGCCTCGTCGGCGCCGTCGCCGGCGAGGAGCGGACGCTCGAGCTGACCTTCCCCGACCCGTACCACAGCGCCGAGCTCGCCGGCAAGCCGATCACCTTCCGTGTCACCGTCAAGGACGTCAAGGCCAAGGTCCTGCCCGATGTGGACGACGAGTTCGCGTCCTCGGCCGCCGGCTTCGAGACGATCGACGAGCTGATGGAGGACATCCGCGCCCAGGTGCTGGCGGCCGACGAGCGGCTGGCCGAGCGCGAGTACCGCGAGGCGGCCCTCGACGTCGCCGTCGAGCGTTCGGAGGTCGACGTCCCCGACGCCCTGATCGAGGCCCGCTCCCGGGAGGCGTGGGAGCACGCGCTGCGCGCCCTGGCCGAGAAGGGCATCAGCAAGGACGCCTACCTCAAGCTCGACCAGCGGCCGGAAGAGGAGATCATCGCCGGCGGCTATCCCGATGCCGCCCAGGCGCTTCGGCGCGAGGCCGTCGTCGTTGCGATCGTCGAGGCCGAGGGCCTCGAGGCCACCGACGACGAGCTGCTCGAGGCGCTGGCCGACCACGTCGAGCCGGACATCTCCGGCAAGGCCCCGGACACGCGCAAGCTGCTGGCCAGCCTGCGCAAGAACGGCCGCATCGTCGAGCTCGAGGAGAACATCACCGCGCGCAAGGCGATCGACGTCATCGTCGCCGCCGCGACGCCCGTCCCCGCCCCGCCCGCACCGGCGCCCACGCCCGCCCCGGCCCCCGACGCCGAGTAGGCAACGGCGTTCGGCGGCGGCCGATCCATGCCCGAACGCCGCGGCGCAAGCGCCGCCAGCCGCCCACCTCCGACGACCGGAGACTGGTCCAGAGAATTACCCCGCGGTTCCCCCTGCGCGCGCCCCTTCCTGCCGGCCGATCGTGCCGCGAAGGGGGCACAGCCGGGTTGGTAGACTCGGCCGAGAGGCCGGTGCGGCGTCCCCTCCAGTGCCCCAGTCGGGGACTTGCCGGAAGGAATCGAGCCGGGCAAGCGAAACAAAGCGAGGACCATGAGCCCCCTGATTCCGATGGTCGTCGAACAGACCTCACGCGGTGAGCGTGCGTTCGACATCTACAGCCGCCTGCTCAACGAGCGGATCGTCTTTCTCGGCACTCCGGTCGACGACCAGATCGCCAACCTCATCGTCGCCCAGCTGCTGCATCTGGAGAGCGAGGATCCCGACAAGGACATCTCGCTCTACATCAACTCCCCGGGCGGGTCGGTCTACGCCGGCCTGGCGATCTACGACACGATGCAGTTCATCAAGCCGGACGTCTCGACGATCTGCGTCGGCATCGCCATGTCGATGGGCGCGCTGCTGTTGAGCGGCGGTGCCAAGGGCAAGCGGATGGCCCTGCCGAACGCCAAGATCCTCATCCACCAGGTCAGCTCGAGCTTCCAGGGCCAGGCGACCGACATCGAGATCCACGCCAAGGAGATCATCGACGTCCGCCGCCGCCTCGACGAGATCATCGCCTTCCACACCGGCAAGCCGGTCGAGGACGTCCGCCACGACACCGAGCGCGACTACTTCATGAGCTCCGAGGAAGCCAAGACGTACGGAATCATCGATCGGGTGATCTCAGAGCACTAGGCTCTGGGGCGAGGGACCACGGATGGCGCGGCCAACGGACACCAACGAGCAGCTCCTGTGCAGCTTCTGCGGCAAGTCGCAGCGGCAGGTCAAGAAGCTGATCGCCGGTCCCGGGGTCTACATCTGCGACGAGTGCATCGATCTCTGCAACGAGATCATCGACGAGGAGCTGACCGCCCCGCCGAGCTTCGACATCGAGAACCTGCCCAAGCCGCGGGAGATCTACGACGTCCTCGACGAGTACGTCGTCGGCCAGGACAACGCCAAGCGGACCCTGTCGGTCGCCGTCTACAACCACTACAAGCGCGTCCAGATGATGGCGGTCGAGGACGCCGAGATCGAGCTCCAGAAGTCGAACATCCTCCTGCTCGGCCCGACCGGCTGCGGCAAGACGCTGCTCGCCCAGACGCTCGCCCGGATCCTCAACGTCCCCTTCGCGATCGCCGACGCCACGGCCCTGACCGAGGCCGGCTACGTCGGGGAGGACGTCGAGAACATCCTGCTGAAGCTGATCCAGGCCGCCGACTACGACGTCAAGAAGGCCGAGACCGGGATCATCTACATCGACGAGGTCGACAAGATCGCCCGCAAGGCCGACAACCCGTCGATCACCCGCGACGTCTCCGGCGAGGGCGTCCAGCAGGCGCTCCTGAAGATCCTCGAGGGCACCTCGGCGTCGGTCCCGCCCCAGGGCGGCCGCAAGCATCCGCACCAGGAGTTCCTCTCGATCGACACGACGAACGTGTTGTTCATCTGCGGCGGGGCCTTCGCCAACCTCGACAAGGTGATCGAGCGGCGGATCGGCAACAACGGCATCGGCTTCGGCGCGGCGATCGAGAGTGCCGAGGACAAGGACACCGGCGAGGTCTTCGAGCGCTGCCTGCCCGAGGACCTGATCCAGTACGGACTGATCCCCGAGTTCATCGGCCGGTTGCCGGTGATGTCGGCCGTCCACCAGCTGACGCACCCGGATCTGGTGGCCATCCTGACCGAGCCGCGCAACGCCCTGGTCAAGCAGTTCCAGCGCTTCTTCTCCTTCGACGGAATCGAGCTCGTCTTCTCGGACGACGCTCTTCTGTCGATCGCCGACAAGGCCCTCAAGCGCGAGACCGGCGCCCGGGGCCTGCGGTCGATCATCGAAGAGGTCCTGCTCGACGTCCAGTTCGAGCTCCCGTCCCGGCGCGACGTGAAGAAGTGCGTCGTCACCAAGGAAACGATCGAGAAGGGGCTGACCCCGACGCTCGTCACCGAGGCCGCCCACGACGATCCCGCCCGCGAGCTGCGCAAGGAAGCCGGGTAGCTAATGGGCCGGATGCGGGCGCTCCCGTGGATGCTCCTCTACGAGCTCGTCACCGTCGCCCACGCCCAGTGGCAGGAGCTCCCCGCGGGGGACCGCGCCAAGCTGACCCGCATCGCCACGAAGTCGCGCGGCCTGCCGGCCAACCTCACGCCGCGCGAGCGGGCCGAGGTCATGCGGATCCTCAGGAAGGTCGATCTCCAGCGGGCCGCCCGCCAGCTGGTCCCGCGGGCGCTGGCGCGCCGCGCCCGTCTGCGCTGAGCCTCACGGGCACGCGCGAAAAGTAGCGCCGGATCAGACGGCGTCGCAGCCGGCAATAATTTACGCGCGTGCCCTAACGTTCGCGGCCATGGCCGTCGAGCTACCCAGCCGCTACGAGCCCGGCGCCGCCGAGCCGCGGATACTCGCCGCCTGGCTCGACTCCGGGCTCTTTCACCCCGAGCCGCTCGGGACCGCCGCGGAGAACTACTCGATCGCCATCCCGCCGCCGAACGTCACCGGCGCCCTGCACATGGGGCACGCGTTGAACGGGTCGATCCAGGATGCCCTGATCCGCCACCACCGGATGCGGGGCCAGCGCACGAAGTGGATCCTCGGCACCGACCACGCCGGCATCGCCACGCAGACACAGGTCGAGCGTCTGCTGCGCACCGAGGGGACCTCGCGCGAGGCGATCGGCCGCGACGAGTTCATTCGCCGGGTGTGGGAGTGGCGCGCCAAGTACGGCGGCACGATCGTCGAGCAGTACAAGCGCCTCGGCGCCTCGTGCGACTACGAGACCGAGCGCTTCACGTTAGACGCTGGCTACGCCCGGGCCGTCGTCGCCGTCTTCGTCGCGCTGTTCGACAAGGGCCTGATCTACCGCGACAACTACATGGTCAACTGGGATCCCGGCAGCCGGTCGGCGATCTCTGACCTCGAGGTCACCCCGCGCGAGGTGACCGACTCCCTCTACATGATCGCCTATCCGCTGGTCGACGGCTCCGGCGAGCTCGTCGTCGCCACCGTCCGGCCGGAGACGATGCTCGCCGACACCGCCATCGCCGTCCACCCCGACGATCCCCGCTACCAGGGTCTGATCGGCCGCGAGGTGATCCTCCCGCTCGTCGGCCGGCGCCTGCCGATCATCGCCGACGACTACGTGAAGGTCGACTTCGGCACGGGCGCCCTGAAGATCACCCCCGGCCACGACCCGAACGACTTCGAGATCGGCCGCCGCCACGGTCTCGAGGAGATCTCGGTGATCGGCGAGGACGGGCTGATGACCGAGGCGGCCGGCCCGGCGTTCGCCGGTATGTCGGTCGCCGACGCCCAGGCCGCCGTCGTCGCCGCTCTGGAGGCGGACGGCGCCCTGCGCTCGCGCGAGCCCTACACCCACGAGGTCCCCTTCTCCCACCGCTCCGGCCAGCGGATCGAGCCGCTGATCTCGCTCCAGTGGTTCATGCGCATGGACGAGCTCGCCGCACCGGCGATCGCCGCGATCCGCTCCGGCCGCGTCCGCTTCCACCCCGAGTCGCAGGGGCGCGGGTGCGTCGACTGGCTCGAGGAGATCCGCCCGTGGTGCGTCTCGCGCCAGCTCTGGTGGGGCCACCGCCTGCCGGTCTACTACTGCGATGACTGCGAGGAGACCTACGTCGCCGCGGCCCCGCCTGAGCGCTGCGGGCTGTGCGACGGCCCCGTCCGCCAGGACGACGACGTGCTGGACACGTGGTTCTCGAGCGCGCTGTGGCCGTTCGTCACTCTGGGGTGGCCGGCCGAGACCGCCGAGCTCGCCGCCTTCTACCCGACCGACGTCCTCACCACGGCCCGCGACATCGTCCGTCTCTGGGTCGCCCGGATGATCATGATGGGGCTCGAGTTCACCGGCACCGTTCCGTTTGACCACGTCTACGTTCACTCCGTGATCCTCGCCCCCGACGGCCGGCGGATGTCGAAGTCGCTCGGCAACGGCGTGGACCCGGTGGAGGAGATCGCCGCCCACGGGGCCGACGCCGTCCGCTTCGGCCTGCTGGCCATGTCCTCGACCCAGGACGTGAAGTACAGCGCGGAGAAGGTCGCCCAGGGCCAGGCCCTGGCCAACAAGCTCTACAACGCCGCCCGGTTCGCCCTGCTGCGCGTCGCCCCCGGGGCCGCGCCGGCGCCGCGGCCGACGACGATCGAGGATCGCTGGATCCTCTCGCGCCTGACCCGCGTCCAGCGCGAGCTCGACGAGCGGATCGCCGCCTACGAGTTCTCCCACGCGGCCAACGCCGTCTACGACTTCGTCTATCGGGACCTCTGTGACTGGTACATCGAGATCGTCAAGGGCCGCCTCCTGGTCGACGGGGAGGACCGCGACGCGTTGTCGCGGACGCTGCTCCACGTCCTGCGCTCGACTCTGGCGCTCGCCCACCCGCTGATCCCGTTCGTGACCGAGGAGCTCTGGTCGCACTTCCGGCTGCCCGACGAGCCGCTGCTGGCCGGGTCGCCGCTCCCGGTCGCCGACGAACGCCTGGTCGATCCGGACGCAGAGGCTGCGGTCGACCGGGCGATCGCCGCCGTGCGCGCCGTGCGGGGCTGGCGCGACGAGGCCGGCGTCAAGGCGAAGGTCGAGCTGCCGCTGCGGATCCTGGCCGACGGCTACGACGACGTCCTGCCGATCGTCTGCCGCCTGCTCCGGGCCCGGCTCGTCGACGACGAGGGCGCCGGGGCGCTGGCCGCGGTCGCCGTTCCCGGCGGGACGATCGAGGTGCTCGCCGGCGCGGGCATCGAACTGACGCCGGGCGCCGACGGCCACGCCAGGCGCCGCGACGAGCTCGCCGCCGAGATCGCCCGGGCCGCCGGCAAGCTCGCCAACGCCGGCTTCGTCGCCAAGGCTCCGCCGGCCGTCGTCCAGGCCCAGCGCGACCGCCTCGCCGAGCTCGAGGCGGAGCTGACCGCCCTGTGAGCCCGGCCGGCGGCGCGCGCCGTCCTACGGGAGCGGCCGTCGGCCGCTGGTCGGTCGACCGGGCCGAGCGCTACCTGCTCGGACTCGAGCTGTTCGGGATGCGCTTCGGCCTCGCCCGCATGCGCCGGCTGATGTCGGCGCTCGACGCCCCCAACGAGCGTTTCGCCTCGATCCACGTCGTCGGCTCCAACGGCAAGTCGTCGACGACGCGGATGATCGCCGCCCTGCTCGAGCGCCACGGTCTCGTCGCCGGGGCCTACACCTCACCCCACCTGGTCTCGTTCACCGAGCGGATCCAGGTCGCCGGGCGCGACGTCTCCGGCGACCGCTTCGCCGCCGCCGTCGCCCGCGTCGCTCGGGCCGCGGCCGTCGTCGACCGCACCCGCGCCGAGGGCGACGACCGCGTCACCCAGTTCGAGGCCGTGACCGCCGCGGCCTACTCCGAGCTCGCCGCCGCCGGCGTCGACGTCGCCGTCGTCGAGGCCGGGCTCGGCGGCCGCTTCGACGCGACCAACGTGCTCGACTCGACCGTCGCCGTGCTCACCAACGTCGGCCTCGAGCACACACGTTGGCTGGGCCCGACGATCTCAGACATCGCCCGCGAGAAGGTGGACGTCCTGCGGCCCGGGGGCGTGCTCGTGCTCGGCGGCGGCCTCCACCCCGACGCCCACGCCGTCGCCCGGCGCGTCGCCGCCGATCGCGACGCCCGCATCGTCGTCGCCTCCGACCTGCCCGACGCCCAGGTGCTGCGGGCCCGCGGCGCCTACCAGCGGCGCAACCTGGCCGTCGCCGTCGCCGCGACCGCCGCCTTCCTCGGCCGGGCGCTCGACGCCGAGGCCGTCGCCGACGTCGCCGCCTCGCTCGTGGTTGCCGGGCGCTTCGACGTCGTCGATCCGGCGGACCCGATCCCGACCGTGCTCGACGGAGCCCATAACCCGGACGGGGCCCGCGCCCTGGCCGAGTCGCTGCCCGACTTCCTGGCGGGCCGCCCGCTGGCGCTCGTGGTCTCGATCCTCGACGACAAGGACGCCGCCGCGATGCTCGCCGAGCTCCTCCCGCTCGCCTCCCGCCTGATCTGCACGTCCGCCAGCACCCCGCGCGCCCTGCCCCCGGCCACGCTCGCCTCGCTCGCCGGACAGCTCGGCTGGGACCGGCCCGCCGAGGTCGAGCCCGACCCGCGCCGCGCGCTTGCGCTCGCCCGCGCCGGGTGGGGTGGGGAGGAGTCCGGCGGCCAGGCCGGCGTCGTGCTCGCAACCGGCTCGCTCTACCTGATCGCCGACCTCCTGCGCCCGGTCGGCGCCGGCCGCGGCTCGGTCCTGTGAACGAGGACGATCGCCCCTCGCTCGGGGCGATGATCGCCGGCGTCGCCGTCGTCGTCGCCCTGGTGATCCTGATCTTCTTCGCGATCGGCTACGCCTTCGGTCGGCTGTTCCTCTAGCGTCTCGTCGGGCGGCGCCTCGGCGGCGCCTCGGCGGCGCCTCGGCGGTGCATCGGCCGGAATCGCGGCCCGCCGGCTGTTCTTTCGTGCCGTCGCCGAGGCAGGGACCGCGGCCCGCCCGGCGAATCCCGCCTCCGAAGGGCCGGGGCGACCACGCCGCGACGACCGTTAGACTGATCTTTATGCTGCCCCTCGGCTATTTCGGAATCAACAACGACGGGATCAACCTGGTCATCAACCTGCTGATCCTGTTCGTCGTGGTGCTCTGGTTCGCGCTCGTCTACTGGACGTACGCCGACGCCAGGCGCCGGGTCGCCGACCCGATTCTCGTGTTCTGCGCGGCAGCCGTCTCGCTCTTCCCGTTCGTGGGCACCACGATCTACATGATCCTCCGCCCGCCCGAGTACCTCGACGACGTGCGCGAGCGCGAGCTCGAGATCCAGGCCTCGGAGGCCCGGCTGGAGGCCCTCCAGACGCTCTGCTCGTACTGCGACCAGCGGGTCGAGCGCGAGTACCTGATTTGCCCGAACTGTCACACCCGGCTCAAGGATCCGTGTGAGAATTGCGGGAAGCCGCTCGAGCAGACGTGGACCCTGTGCCCGTACTGCGAGAATCCGGCGAGACCCAAGGACTTCACCCCGGCCGAGCCACGGCGCGCGCGACGCCGCCGGGCGACGGCCGAAGATGCCATTGCCGGCGAGGCGCCGCCGACCGTCTACTGACGGCAAGCCAGCGCCCGCCGCCACCCCAAATCAAGGAGAATCACCAACGATGGAGCGTACGCTGATCCTGATGAAGCCCGACGCCTACGCGCGGGGACTGAGCGGCGAGCTGATCGCCCGCTTCGAGCGCAAGGGCCTGCGTCCCGTGGCTGCCCGCGTGCTGACGATGACGCCCGAGCTCGCCGAGGCGCACTACGCCGAGCATGTCGGCAAGCCGTTCTATTCCGGGCTTGCCGCCTTCATCACCAGCGGTCCGCTGTTCGCGCTCGTCTTCGAGGGCCGGGCGGCCATCGCCGCCGCCCGCCAGGTGATCGGCGCGACCGATCCGCTGCTGGCCGCGCCCGGGTCGATTCGCGGCGACTTCGGGATCGAGAGCGCCCGCAACCTCGTCCACGGGTCCGACAGCAGCGCGTCGGCGGCCCGCGAGATCGAGCTGTTCTTCCCCGAGCTGTCGGCCGGCGCGCAGGCGCCGATGCTCCGCGCCGCCCAGCTCGTGTGACGCCGGCCGGCGCCCGGCTCGTCCTCGCCTCGCGCTCGCCGCAGCGCCGCGCGATCCTCGAGACGCTCGGCGTCCGCTTCACCGCCGTCCCCTCAGACGTATCCGAGCTCGCCGCCGGCGACCCCCGGGAGGTCGCGGTCGAGAACGCGCTGCGCAAGGCCCGGGCGGTGGCCGCCGTGGCGGGTGGTGGGACGGGTGCGTCGGATGCCGGGGGCACGGTCGTCCTCGGCGTCGACACGGTCGTCGCCCTGGGCGGGCGCATCTACGGCAAGCCGCCCGACCCGGGGTCGGCCCGGTCGACGCTGCGGGCGCTCAGCGGGGCCGGCCACACCGTCGTCAGCGGCGTCGCGCTGCTCGGCCTGGACGCGGGGCCGCGCGTGACCGCCGCCGCCACCGAGGTGCGGTTCGCCTCGCTGAGCGACGCGCTAATCGACTGGTACGTCGCGGCGGGCGAGTGGCGCGAGCGCGCCGGCGGCTACGCGATCCAGGGGCGTGGCATGGCGCTGATCGAGCGAATCGAAGGCGACTATTCCAACGTCGTCGGGCTGCCCGTCGCCGCGCTGCTGGGCCTCTGGCCAGGTCTGCTCGACGACGCCGCTCAACTCCCTCGATTTTGCAGCGATTTTTGCGGCTGACAGGCGCCTGGCAGCGCTTGGACGGCGGCTGAGGTCCGCTACACTGCCGCTCAGGCAGGGCTGACGTCCATCTCCGACGGAGCCAGGCGCCGCTCCGCGGTGGCGACCGCCGCAGCCTCACTCCTCACGCATGGGCTTGTTCACCTACCTCACCGGTTTTGGCGGCCGCGACATGGCCGTGGACCTCGGCACCGCCAACACCCTCGTCTACGTGCGTGGCCGCGGCATCGTGCTGTCGGAGCCGAGCGTCGTCGCGATCGACTCGCGCACCGGCGAGGTCCACGCCGTCGGCATCGAGGCCAAGCGAATGCTCGGCCGCACGCCCGGCACGATCTCGGCGATCCGCCCGCTCAAGGACGGGGTGATCGCCGACTTCGACGTGACCGAGGAGATGCTCCGCCACTTCATCCAGAAGGTCCACCAGAACCGCTGGGCGCACCCGCGCGTCGTCGTCTGCGTCCCGTCGGGCGTCACCGGAGTCGAGAAGCGCGCCGTCGAGGAGGCCTGCCTGTCGGCCGGCGCCCGCAGCGCCTACCTGATCGAGGAGCCGATGGCCGCCGCCATCGGCGCCGGGCTCCCCGTCGGCGAGCCGACCGGGTCGATGGTCGTCGACATCGGCGGCGGCACCTCCGAGGTCGCCGTGATCTCGCTCGGCGGCATCGTCGTCTCCCAGTCGATCCGGATCGGCGGCGACGAGCTCGACGAGGCAATCATCAACTACGCCAAGCGCGAGTACAAGCTCCTGATCGGCCAGCAGACGGCCGAGGAGCTGAAGCTCGAGATCGGCTCGGCCTACCCGATGGCCGAGGAGATGCAGGCCGAGATCCGCGGCCGCGACATGGTCTCCGGCCTGCCCAAGACCGTCGTGTTGACGAGCGAGGAGATCCGCGCCGCGCTCGAGGAACCGCTGGCCCAGATCATCGACGCCGTCAAGCAGACGCTCGACCGCACGCCGCCGGAGCTGGCCTCGGACATCATGGATCGCGGCATCATGCTCGCCGGCGGCGGCGCCCTGCTCCAAGGGCTCGACGAGCGCCTGCGCGAGGAGACGCAGATGCCCGCCCACCTGGCCGAATCGCCCCTGACCTGCGTCGCCGTCGGGTCGGGCCGGTCGCTCGAGGAGTTCGAGGTCATCCACCGCACCAGCCGCAACTCACGCGGCCGCAGAGGCCGCCGCTGATGCCCGCAGCCCCCTTCGAGCCGTCGCCCCGGCCCCGCGCCGAGGCCGCGCGCAGGCGCGTTTGCGCTGCGCCGCGACATCACCGACCGAGCGTAAGCTACCCCGCGACCCCCCCTTCGCCGTGTACGACAAGACCGTCCGCAGGCGGCGCGCAGTCCTCTTGCTGCTCGTCGCCCTCTCCCTGATCCTCCTCACCGCCTACTTCGGCGAGGCGGCGGGTGGCGGGCTGCATTCGGTGCAGCGCGGCTTCCTCACGGTCGTCTCGCCGATCCAGGACGGGGCGAGCCGGGCGCTCAAGCCGGTCCGTGACCTGTTCGGCTGGGTCGGCGACACGCTCGACGCGAAGGGGCAGCGCGACAAGCTGCGCAAGGAGAACCAGGCGCTGACCGAGCAGAACGCCGTGCTCGCCGCCGGGGCGGCCCAGGCGACGCAGCTCGACGCGATGCTCGGCCTCGACAAGCAGGTCGGCCTCGACGCCTACCACCCGGTCGCCGGGAACGTCGTCTCGCGCTCGCCCAACCTCTGGTTCTCCCACGTCGGCGTCAACCGCGGGTCGCCGTCCGTCCACATCAACGACCCGGTCGTCAACGGTGACGGCCTCGTCGGCAAGGTCACGAGCGTCTGGCCCGACGGGGCGATCGTCACGCTGATCACCGATGCGTCGAGCGGCGTCTCGGCCAAGGACGTCACCAGCGGCGCGTCGGGCATCGTCCTCCCCGCCGTCGGCGACCCGACCGACCTGACGATGAGCTATGTCCAGAGCGGCGACCGGGTCCATGCCGGCGACATGATCGTCACCTCGGGCACGGTCGACAGCTCGAACGGCCCGGCATCGTCGCTCTTCCCGCCGAACATCCCGATCGGCCGCGTCACGCGCGTCGGCAGCGGCGGCCTCTTCCAGTCCGTCCACCTCACGCCGCTGGCCAACCTCCACGACCTCGACGTGCTCCAGATCCTGACCCAGGGGAAGGCCGCGTGAACGAGGTCACGCAGCTCTGGCTGCGGCTCGTCGCGCTCGGCCTGTTCGCGGTGATCTTCCAGGTCGCCGCCGTCTCCCAGTTCACCGTCTTCGGCGTCACCGCCGACATCACGCCGCTCGTCGTCGCCAGCGCCGCCCTCCTCACCGGCGCGGTCGCCGGCTCCTGCCTCGGCTTCGGGATGGGGCTGTTCGTCGACATGGCGCTCGTCCAGACGCTCGGGGTCACGGCGCTCGTCTACACGCTGATCGGCTACGCGGCCGGCCGGCTGCGCGAGCTGCGCGCCCCGCAGGCGACGTTCACGCCGCTCGGCGTCGGCGCGGCGGCGACGGCCGCCTCGACGATCGGCTTCTCGCTGCTCCAGTTCCTGCTCGGCGTCGACGCCCCGGTCAGCTTTCTGCTCGTGCGCCAGACGCTTGCGACGATCATCCTCAACACGCTGATCTCGCTCCCCGTCTACGCGCTCGTGCGCCGCTGGCTGCGTCCGGCGCTGCCCGACGACCCGCGGCGCCGCCGGCGCCGGGCCTACACGACCGGCGGCCTGAGTCCGCTCTCCCGGGGATGATGGACCGGCCGATCGATCGCCAGGCGCCGCTCTCGCCGCAGCTCGCCATGCGCGTGGCGATGCTCGGCGGGCTCGCGCTCGTGCTGTTCGGGATCGTCCTGTTCCGGCTCTGGTTCCTCCAGGTCCTCTCGGGCGACCAGTACGTGGCGCAGGCCAACGCCAACCGCGTCCGCGACCTGCCGATCCAGGCGCCGCGGGGGAACATCGTCGACCGCAACGACGAGGCGATCGTCGGCACGCGTCAGGCGACCGCCGTCCAGGTCGTGCCCAACGAGTTTCCGGCCCGCGGGCCGGCGCGGGCGCGGGAGATCGCCAGCCTGGCGGCGATGCTGAACGTCAAACCGCACGACATCCGCGCGCGCCTCAACAACAAGGTCAACGTCCCGTACGCGAACGTCACGATCAAGACCGACGCCGGCGAGCCGGCGCTCGTGGCGCTGTCGGAGCGCCAGCTCCAGTACCCCGGCGTCGTCGTCACGCCCGTCTTCCTGCGCGACTACCCGCTGGGGACGCTCGCCGCCCAGATGCTGGGCACCGTCGGCCCGATCCAGAAGAACGAGCTGAAGTTCTCGCGCCTGGCCGGCGTCCCCAAGACCAGCGTCGTCGGCCAGAGCGGCCTCGAGTTGAGCTACGACCAGTACCTGCGCGGCCGGGACGGGACGCGGCGGATCCAGGTCGACTCGGCCGGGCGGCCGGTCGGGGCGCCGCTTGCGGAGACGGCACCGATCCCGGGGCACGAGCTCAAGCTGACGCTCGACCTCAACCTCCAGAAGGAGGGCGAGCGGGCTCTGCGCATGGGGATCGCCGCCGGCCAGGGCAACAACCCGGCCGCCGACGCGGGCGCCTTCGTCGCGCTCAACCCGACCAACGGCGAGGTCTACGCGATGGGGTCGGCGCCGACGTACAACCCGACCGTGTTCACCCACCCCGAGACCGACGCCGAGCTGAAGAAGCTCTTCCCGCCCGGTCAGGACCCGAGCCAGCTCGATCGGGCGATCGCCGGCCTCTACCCGACCGGGTCGACGTTCAAGCCGATCACGGCGATGGCCGCGCTCCAGAACGACCTGATCACCCCGACCACGCCGTACGACGACACCGGCTGCATCACGGTCGGGCGCAACCACCAGCCGTTCTGCAACTCCGGCAAGACGGTGAACGGCGAGCTGACCGGCGTCGCGGACGCCCTCCGCGTCTCCTCGGACGTCTTCTTCTACCACCTCGGCGAGCAGGCCAACCCCCTGCGCGGCGAGCTGATCCAGACCTGGGCGCGCAAGCTCGGCCTCGGCGCCCCGACCGGCATCGACCTGCCCGGAGAACAGGCGGGACTGATCCCGGACGCCGCCTGGCGGACGCGGGCCAACGCCGCCGAGCTCGCCTGCCGGCGCAAGTACCACGTCACCGGGTGCGCGATCTCCGGGGATCCGTCGCACGTATGGACGACCGGCGACAACGTCAACTTCGCCGTCGGCCAGGGCGACCTCCAGGCCACGCCGCTGCAGATGGCGGTGGCCTACTCCGCGCTGTTCAACGGCGGGACCGTCGTGCGGCCGCACCTGGGGCTGGCGATCGACGACAACCAGGGCCGCCTGATCCAGCGAATCGTCGAGCCGGCCGTGCGCCACGTCGACTTCAACCCGGCCAACCAGGCGGCGATCGCCGACGGCCTGCACCAGGCGACGAGCTCCCCGGGCGGCACGAGCTACGACGTCTTCAAGGACTTCCCGCGCCTCGTCTACGGCAAGACGGGCACCGCCCAGCACGGGGCGAACGAGTCCGGGCTCGACCAATCCTGGTTCGTCGCCTACGCACCGGACCCCAAACGGCCGATCGTGATCGCGATGACGATCGAGAAGGGCGGCTTCGGCGCGGCGGCCGCCGCCCCGGCCGTGCGCCTGATGCTGTCAAAGTGGTTCGGGATCACGCCGAAGTTCGTCGTCGGCACGTCGAAGACACTCTGATGAACACCACCCCGATCAAGGCTGGAGAGCTCCCGAGCATCGCCGCCGGGCGGTCGCTCGCGCTCCCGTTCGACCCGTTGCTGACGCTCGGCGCGATAGGCCTGGCGATCTGCTCGCTGGTGACGCTGAACGCCGGGACCCGCGGCCTGGTCCGGGGTAGCCCGTTGTACTACACCGAGCGTCAGGGGGTCTACTTCGCGATCGGGCTCGGGCTGATGATCGCCCTGACCCGC
Source organism: uncultured Solirubrobacterales bacterium (assembly GCA_963742705.1). Taxonomy (GTDB): domain Bacteria; phylum Actinomycetota; class Thermoleophilia; order Solirubrobacterales; family Solirubrobacteraceae; genus Palsa-513. Next base: position 94,854 of record CAVUMZ010000017.1, read on the forward strand.
TTCGACTACTCCCGCCTGCGCGAGCTGAAGCTCGGCTTCTACGTCGTCCTGAACGCGATGATCGTCCTCGTGCTCGGCCTCGGCCACGCGGCTCGGGGGTCGACGCGCGAGATCCAGCTGCCGTTCTTCTCCTTCCAGGCGTCCGAGCTCGGCAAGGTGATCCTGATCGTCTTCCTCGCCGCGACCGTGGTCGACCACTCGCGGCGCCTGCACGAGCGCGAGACGACCGCCCGGGTGATGCTGTTGGCGCTCGGACCGGCGATGCTCGTGATCATCCAGCCGGACCTCGGGTCGGGCATGGTGTACGTCGTCGTCGCGTTGGCGGTCCTGTTCATCGCCGGGACGTCGTGGAAGCACTTCGCCGCGCTCTTCACGCTCGGGATCGTCGCCCTCACCGTGGTCCTCGCCGCCGCCCCGGCGGCCGGCATCCATGTGCTCAAGCCCTACCAGGTCGACCGCCTCACAGCCTTTCTGAACCCGACGGACAACCCTGCCAAACAGGGCTACCAACAGATCCAGTCGAAGATCGCGATCGGCGCCGGTCAGAAGACCGGGCGCGGATCGCAGGCGACGCAGACCAAGCTGAAGTTCGTTCCCGAGGAGCAGACCGACTTCATCTTCGCGGTCGTCGGCGAGCACTACGGCTTCGTCGGCGCCGCCCTCGTCCTCTCGCTGTATGCGCTGATGATCTGGCGCTCGCTCCGAATACTCACGCTCGCCAAGAACCTGTTCGGCGCGCTGATTGCCGGCGGCATCGTCGCCATGCTCATGTTCCAGGTGTTCGTCAACGTCGGCATGACGGTGGGCATCATGCCCATCACCGGCGTGACGCTGCCCCTGTTGAGCTACGGCGGGTCCTCCGTGCTCACAACATTCCTGGCGCTCGGCCTGCTCCAGTCGATCTACGTGCAGGCACGCACGTCGGCTGCGCTCAAGGGCCGCGTGCTGCGCTTCTAACTGAAATGGACATTCCACGTGAAGAAACAAGTATTGGTCAGCGTCGACCGCGGTGAGACGCGGGTCGCGCTGCTCGAGGCGAAGGGCACACCCGCCGCTTCGCGCAAGACGCCCAGCGCCCGCCGGCCGAAGATCGAGCCGGCGAAGGGATATCGCGTGGCCGAGCTCTACCTCGAACGCCGGGGCGCCCGGTCGATCGTCGGCAACATCTACAAAGGCGTCGTCGACAACGTGCTGGCCGGCCTCGAAGCGGCGTTCGTCGACATCGGCCTCGAGAAGAACGGCTTCCTCCACGTCGACGAGATCGTCCTGCCCGGGGTCGAGGCCCCCCGCCGGGGGCGCGGCGGCAGCCGCGAGGGCCAGAACATCGCCGACCTGCTCAAGCCGGGTCAGGAGGTGGTCGTCCAGGTCGTCAAGGACCCGCTGAAGACGAAGGGCGCCCGCCTCTCGATGGAGGTGACGATCGCCGGGCGCTACATGGTCTACGCACCGACCGGCGAGGGCGTCGGCGTCTCTCGGCGCCTGGAGGACAAGGAGCGCGAGCGACTGCGCAAGGAGACCGCCCGCCTCGACCTGCAGGGCGGCGGCGCGATCGTCCGCACGGCGGCCCACGGGGCGACGCGAGCCGACTTCGAGCGCGAGCTCCAGTACCTGTTCAAGCTCCACGAGGTCCTCGAGAAGCGCGTCGCCTCGACCGCCGGCCCGGCGCTCGTCTTCCAGGAGGCCGACCTCTCGGTCCGGGTCGTGCGCGACATCTTCTCGGCCCACTTCGAGCGGGCGGTCGTCGACGACCCGCAGCAGCATCACCGCCTCGTCTCGTTCTTCTCGCGCACGGCGCCCGAGCTCGTCGACCGGGTCGAGCTGTGGGACGGCGACGGACCCCTGTTCGACGCCTACGGCGTCGAGGAGGTGCTCGACGGGGTCATGAACCGGCGCGTCGACCTGCCGAGCGGCGGCTACCTGATGATCGACATGGCCGAGGCGCTGACGGTGATCGACGTCAACTCCGGGTCGTTCATCGGCCGGGGCAAGGGCGCCCGGCTCGAGGACACGATCACCAAGACGAACCTCGAGGCGGCCGAGGAGGTCGTCAACCAGCTGCGGCTGCGGGACATCGGCGGGATCATCGTGATCGACTTCATCGACATGTCCCGAGCGCGCAACCGCGACGCCGTGATGAAGACGCTGCGCGACGCGCTCGACCAGGACCGGACGAAGACCTTCACCGCCGAGATCTCGAAGCTCGGCCTCGTCGAGATGACGCGGCAGAACGTGACCGAGGGCGTGCGCGAGATCATGAGCCGGCCTTGCCCGACCTGCGACGGCGAGGGCGTGATCCGCTCGGAGGAGACGATCGCGATCGACTTCGAGCGGCGACTGCGGGAGATCGCCGCGGCCAAGCCCGACGTCGAGGCCTTCCTCGTCCAGATGAACCCGCGCGTCACCGTCCAGTTCACCGGCCACGGCGCCCGCGTCCTGCGGGCGCTCGAGGCCGAGACCGGCAAGTACTTCCACTTCGAGGGCACCGAGGGCCTGGCGCTCAACCACCTCGCCGTGACGCTCGAGGGCACGCGCGAGGAAGTCGAGGAGCGGGCGGTCCCGTTCCGTCCCGGCGAGGAGGTCCTGGTCGAGATCGTCGAGCCGCACATGTACAACGTCGACGACGCCGTCGCCAAGATCGATGGCTACATCATCTCCGTCACCAACGGCGGCCCGCACGTCGGCCAGAAGTTGATGGTGCGAATCGAGGAGGTCGGCCGGACGGCCGCCGTCGCCGCCCTGATCGACGCCCCCGAGCGCGAGCCGGCGGCGAGCGAGACCGATGAACTACAATCCCGCCCTCGGCGCCGCGGCCGTAGAGGTGGACGGCGCCGTTCCGCTGCCACGGCGCCGACCGCGCCAGAAGAGGTCTAATCCAGCATGTACGCGATCGTCAAGACCGGAGGCAAGCAGTACCGCGTCGAGAAGGGGCAGACCCTCCTCGTCGAGCGGTTGCCCGACGCCGAGGGCGCCACCGTCGCGCTGGTGCCGCTGCTCCTGCGCTCCGAGGAGACCGTCTTCGACGCGGCGTCGCTGGCCGACGTCAAGGTCGAGGCGAAGATCCTCAGCCACGAGCGCGGCGAGAAGCTGCGCGTGTTCAAGTTCAAGCCCAAGCGCGGCTACAAGCGCCGCACCGGCCACCGGCAGGAGCTGACCCGGATCGAGGTCACGTCGATCGGGCGGGCCGCGGCCGCCGCCGGCAAAAAGCAGAAGAAGGAGGCCGTCGATGGCGCATAAGAAGGGCCTCGGCTCGAGCCGCAACGGCCGCGACTCCAACTCCCAGCGCCTGGGCGTGAAGACCTTCGCCGGGCAGACGGTGACCGGCGGGGAGATCATCGTCCGCCAGCGCGGCAGCCGCTTCAAGGCCGGCGAGGGTGTCGGCATGGGCAAGGACGACACGCTCTACGCCAAGGCCCCCGGAATCGTTCAGTTCAACGTCGGCTGGCGCGGTCGCGTCGTCTCGGTCGAGCCCCAGGCACAGGACGTGGAGACCACGTCGTGAACCCGCGTCAGGGCGCCCGCGTCCTGGCGATCGGGCGCGTCGCCTTCGGCGCCGGGCTGCTTCTGGCACCCGGGCGCGTCGGGGCCGGCTGGCTCGGTGACCTGGCCGAGCGCGGCGCGGTGCGGTCGGTCCTGCGCGGCCTGGGCGTGCGCGACGTCGTGATCGGCATGATCGCGATGCACACGCTCGAGAACCCGCAGGTCGGCCCGCGCTGGCAGAAGACCTGCGCCGCCTGCGACGCGGTCGATGCGCTGGCGGCGGTGTTCGCCGCCCGCGACCTGCCGCTGCGCGGGGCGCTCGGCGTCGCGGTCCTCGGCGGGGGCGCCGCCGCGGCCGAGCTCTGGTTCGCCGGCGAGCTCGCCGCCCCGGCTTGAGCGCCACGAGTCGCGTGAGCGACGAGGAGCGCTACGAGCTCTTCCTGCGCGTCGCCGACGACAGCGACGACGCCCACCTCTACCTGGTCGAGGAATGGTTCGTCGACAGGCCGACGGTCGAGACGATCAGGGCGCTGCTCGACGAGGCCAAGCGCGACTTCGCCGCCCTCTACGCCCCGATCGAGGCCGGCGACTTCTCCGTCGAGGTGCGGCGCCTGCGACCGCGTGACAACCACCGGCCGCGGCCGGCGTAGGGCGCCCGGAGCCGCCGGTCGCCGGTGGCGGCCCGTGGAGCTCGACGATAATGGCGGGCATGGCGTTCTACGAGGATCAGGTCGTGCCTCGCTTCATCGACCTGGTGATGAGAAGCCGCGAGCTCACGCCGATCCGTGCCCGGGTGGCGGCGGGGCTCGCCGGCGACGTGCTCGAGCTGGGCTTCGGGTCGGGTCTGAACGTCCCGCACTACCCAGCCGCCGTGACGCGCGTCCGAGCAGTCGACCCGAGGACCGTCGGCCGCAAGCTTGCGGCCAAGCGGGTGGCGTCGAGCAGCGTGGCGGTGGAGTACGTCGATCTCGACGGGGAGGACCTTTCTGCGGCGTCGGCCAGCATCGACCACGTGCTCGCGACCTGGACGCTGTGCAGCATTCCCCACGTCGATCGGGCGCTCAGCGAGATCCACCGGGTGCTGCGCCCCGGTGGCTCGTTCCACTTCGTGGAGCACGGCCGCTCGCCCGAGCCCGGCGTCTCCCGCTGGCAGGACCGACTGACTCCAGTCCAACGGCGGGTCGTCGGAGGCTGCCACCTCAACCGCCCGATCGACGAGCTCGTGATCAACTCCGGGCTCGAGATCGTCCGCCTGGAGAACTACTACGCCCAGGGCCCTCGACCTTTCACCTACATGTTCGAAGGCGTCGCCACCAAGGCCTGACCGAGTCGCTGGGAAGCGCCGGCCCGCCGGTCGTCGACTTGCGCGGCGCGGGCCAAAGTGATATCTATTAGATATCAGTTTTCTTGCCGCGCCGCTCCATTGGAGGAGTCATGAGCCAGGCCGCCCAGCCGTACCGCCAGCCCGAGGCCACTCCGGTCGGGCACTCGGGGACGCGCGTCGAAATCCAGGAGCGTCCCGCATGGGCGATCAGCGGCTGGTTCGGCGTGCTCGTCGTCGCCGCCTGCATCGCCGCGACCATCCTCGCGGCCCAGGGCTCAGCCCCCGCGTTCGCGATCGCGCCGGCCTTCGCCGGACTGATCGTGTTGACCTCGCTGGTCATCGTGTCACCCGGCCAGACCAAGGTGGTGCGGTTCTTCGGCAGCTACGTCGGCACCGTACGCCGCTCCGGCCTGTGGTGGATCCTGCCGCTCACAGATCGGCGGAACCTGAGCATTCGGGTCAGGAACTTCGAGACCAACCGACTGAAGGTCAACGACTTCGACGGCAATCCGGTGGAGATCGCCTCGATCGTCGTCTGGCAGGTGGCCGATACCGCGCGCGCCGTCTACGCCGTCGAGGACTACGTCAACTTCGTTGCCGTCCAGGCCGAGTCGGCGTTGCGCCACGTCGCGACCACCCATCCCTACGACGACCCCACGGGTGCGGGCATGTCGCTGCGGGGGTCGACCGACGTGGTCGCCGGAGAGCTCGCCGAGGAGGTGGCCCAGCGGGTGGCGATCGCGGGCGTCGAGATCGTCGAGGTGCGCATCAGTCACCTGGCCTACGCCTCGGAGATCGCCCAGGCCATGCTGCGCCGGCAGCAGGCCAACGCCGTCGTGGCGGCGCGCTCGCGTATCGTCGAGGGCGCCGTGGGGATGGTGGAACTGGCCCTGGCCCGGCTGAACGAGCGCGACATCGTCGACCTCGACGAGGAGCGCAAGGCGGCGATGGTCAGCAACCTGCTGGTGGTGCTCTGCGGCGACCAGCCGGCGTCCCCGGTCGTCAACGCCGGGACGCTCTATACGTGAGCCATGACCGCAAACAGGTGCTGCTGCGCATCGACCCGACCGTGCACGAGGCGCTAGCCGTGTGGGCCGCCGACGAGTTCCGCAGCCTCAACGCCCACATCGAGATGGTGCTGCGCCGGGCCCTCAGCGACTCCGGCCGCATGCCTCACCAGGTCCGACCGATACCGAGACGCGGCCGGCCCCCCAGCCACAGCCGCTGACCGACTCGTGTCCGAGGACCTCGCGAAAGTCGTCCATCGCGAGGTTTAAACAGCCCAGGCGACGGCGACGCAGATCCAGGCTCAGCCGCTCTGGCTGGTCGGGCGGACGAGGAGCTCGTTGACGTCGACGTGGGGCGGTTGTGAGACGGCGTAGGCCACGGCGCGGGCGATGTCGTCGGGCTCGAGCGCGCCGGTCGGACGGTTGTCGAAGAACGGCGTGTCGACCATCCCCGGCTCGATCACGGTCACCCGGATGCCGGTCCCGTCGACGTCCTGGCGCGCGGCCTCGCCCATCGCCGTGACGGCGTGCTTGGTCACCGAGTACAGCGACCCGGGCAGGACCCGGCGACCGGCGACCGAGCTCGTCAAGAGCAGATGGCCGCGACTGTCGGTCAAGGCCGGGATCGTCGCCCGGACGGTGTAGGCCGCGCCGAGCACGTTCGTCAGGACCATCTCCCGCCAATGCTCGGGCGTGTCCTTGAGAAACCCGCGCGGCGCACCGAACCCGGCGTTGGCGAAGACGGCGTCGATCTGGCCGAAGCGGGCAAGCGTCGTCGCGACCATCGCCTCCTGCTGCGGCCAGTCGGTCACGTCGCAGACGATCGCGATCGCCGCATCGTCGCCGCCGAGCTCGCCGGCCAGCGCCTCGAGTCGATCGACCGACCGGGCGGCCAGCGCGACCCGCCAGCCGTCGGCCGCGAAACGTCTGGCGGTGGCCGCGCCGATGCCGGACGAGGCTCCGGTGATCAGCATGACCTTCGGGGTAGCGGCGTTCATGGCGGGCCTTTCGGTGCGAGGATGACGGTGATGCTCTACGACAAGGCTCGAATCTTCGCAGCGGCCGGTGCCGGGGGGAACGGCTCGCTGAGCTTCCGGCGCGAGGCCCACGTCCCGCGCGGCGGCCCCGACGGTGGCGACGGCGGCCGTGGCGGCGACGTCGTGCTCGAGTGCGACGCCTCCCTGCGCGACCTCCAGACCTTCCGCCGCCGCGCCCACTACCGGGCCACGGCCGGCGGCAACGGCGGAGCGTCGCTGAGCCACGGCGCCAACGGCGACGACCTGCGGATCGCCGTCCCGCCGGGCACCGAGGTGCTGACCGAGACCGGGGACCGGTACGACCTCGTGCGGTCGGGCCAGCGCGTCGTCGTCGCCGCCGGCGGCTCCGGCGGCCGCGGCAACAAGCGCTACGCGACCCCCACCCGTCAGGCTCCGCGGTTTGCCGAGCGCGGGCTCGCCGGTGAGGAGGGCTGGCTCGAGCTCCAGCTCAAGCTGCTGGCCGACGTCGGCCTCGTCGGCCTGCCGAACGCCGGCAAGTCGTCGCTGCTGTCGCGGATGACGCGAGCGGCCCCGAAGATCGGCGCCTATCCGTTCACCACGCTGGAGCCGGTGCTCGGCACGCTCGACGGCGAGCGCCGCCAGCTGATCATCGCCGACATCCCCGGGCTGATCGAGGGGGCAAGCGACGGTGCCGGCCTCGGCCACGACTTCCTCGCCCACGTCGAGCGGACGCGGCTCCTCGTCCATGTGCTCGACCTGGCGCCGCTCGACGGATCCGACCCGCAGGCGTCGTACGCGACGATCGAGCGCGAGCTCGAGCGCCACGACGAGCGGCTCGCCGGACTCCCGCGCGTGCTCGCGCTCTCCAAGGTCGACCTCGTCGCCCCGGACGTCGCCGAGCGCGAGGCCGGGCGCTGGCGCGATCGGCTCGGCGACGACGTGCCCGTCATCCTCACCTCGAGCGTGACCCGGGCCGGCATCGACGCACTCGGCGCCGAGCTGCTGCGCCGGGTGCCGCTCGATGACGCCGGTCCGCCCGAGCCGGAGCTGGCCGAGCACCTCACCTTCCGCCCGGCCGCGCGCCGCGGCTTCCACGTCGAGTGCACGGCGCCGGGGACGTTCAAGGTGATCGGCGAGGGCGTCGATCGGCTGATCGCCCGACACGACCTCGAGAACGACGAGGCGATGGAGCACGTCGAGGCGCGGCTGCGGCGGATCGGCGTGCTCCGGGCCCTGCAGGAGCAGGGCTTCACCGCCGGGGACGAGGTCGAGATCGCCGGCGTCGTCTTCGAGCTCGACCAGACGTAGGCTGCCGCCGTGCGCCGCGTCGTGATCAAGCTGGGGACGGCGATCGTCGCGGACGATCGCGGCGAGCCACGCTGCGACGTGCTCGAGCGGGTCTGCGACGCGGCCGCCGACCTGCGCCGCGCCGGCGACGAGGTCGTGCTCGTCACCAGCGGGGCGATCGCCCGCGGCATGCGGGAGATGGGCCTCGCGACCCGGCCGAGCGCGATCGAGGCGCTCCAGGCGTCGAGCGCCGTCGGCCAGGGCAAGCTATACCGCGTCTACGACGAGCTCCTGCTGGCCCGCGGCGTCGTCTCGGCCCAGGTCCTCTTGACCTTCTTCGACGTCAGCGCCCGCATCCACTACCTCAACGTTCGCCGCACGCTCCGACAGCTGCTCGACTGGGGGGTGGTGCCGGTCGTCAACGAGAACGACACCACGGCGACCGACGAGATCTCCTTCGGCGACAACGACTTCCTCGCCGCCCAGGTCGCGGTGCTGATCGGGGCCGACCAGCTGATCCTGCTGACCGAGCCGGACGGGCTCCACACGGCCGATCCGCGCCTTCACCCGGACGCGCGCCTCGTCGAGACGGTGACCGACTTCGACGCTCTGCGGGAGCTCGACATCACCCAGACAACGACGCGCCTCGGCTCAGGCGGGATGCGCTCGAAGGTGGTGGCCGCCGACATGGCCACGGCCGCCGGAATCCACACGACGATCTGCAGCGGCCGCCGGCCGGGGGCGCTCGAGCGAGTCCTGGCCGGCGAGCCCGAGGGCACGCGCTTCCCGGCGCGTGAGATCCGCTACTCGAGCTTCAAGCTGTGGCTGAAGTACGCCAAGCCGAGCCGCGGCGTCGTGGTCGTCGACTCCGGCGCGGCTTCCGCGCTCACCAACGACGGCACGAGCCTGCTGCCGGTCGGCGTCTCGGCCGTGCGCGGCGAGTTCGGCGTCGGCGACGCCGTCGACATCGCCCAGGGGGCGAGCGTGATCGGAAAGGGCATCTCCAACTACTCGGCCGGCGAGCTCCGCCGGGTGATGGGGTTGAAGTCCAAGGCCGTGCACGAGGTGCTTCCACGGGCCGCCGAGGAGGCAGTCCACCGTGACTATTTTGTGCTCGCCTGAGACCGGAAAGTGAGCCGCCCGCGGTACCCTGTCCTCGGGATGGCAACGACGACGACCCAGTCGGTGGAGGAGATCTGCCGGGCGGCCAAGCGGGCGGCGCGCGACCTGGCGGCGCTCGACACGGCGACCAAGAACGCCGCGCTCGAGGCGATCGCCGTGGCGCTGCACGACCGCACCGACGAAATCATCGAGGCCAACGCGCTCGACCTAGAAGCCGGGCACCGGGCCGGCCTGACGCCGGCGCTGATCGACCGCCTCACGCTCGACCGGCGGCGGATCGCCGGGATCGCGGACGGGGTGCGGCAGATCGCGGCGCTGGCCGATCCGGTCGGCGAGGTGCTCGAGGGGTTCCGCCGGCCGAACGGGCTCGACATCCGCCGGGTGCGGGTGCCGCTCGGCGTGATCGCCGTGGTCTACGAGGCCCGGCCGAACGTGACGATCGACGCCGCCGCCCTCTGCCTGAAGTCGGGCAACGCCATCGTCCTGCGCGGGTCGAGCACGGCCGGCCACTCGAACGCGATCCTCGCCTCGCTGGCCGCCGACGCGGCGACCCGGGCCGGGGTCCCCGAGGCGGCGATCTCGCTCGTCGCCGGCGGCGGACGCGCCGAGCTGGCCGAGCTCGCCAGCCAGAACGGGCTCGTCGACCTGATCATTCCGCGCGGGGGGGAGGGGCTCAAGGCCGCTTTGAGCGCCGTGGCGACGGTCCCGGTGATCTACGCCGCGTCGGGCAACTGCCACGTGTACGTCGACGCCACGGCCGACCTCGAAGCGGCCAAGGCGATCGTGCTCAACGCCAAGACCCAGCGGCCCGGTGTCTGCAATGCCGCCGAGACGCTGCTCGTCCACGCCGACGCCGCGTCCGCGTTCCTCCCGCGCGTCTTGGCCGAGCTGGCGGACGCCGGAGTCGAGCTCCACGGCGACGCACGGGTGCAGTCGCTGGCCGGACCGGTTGGCGTCGCGTCGGCCGAGGAATCCGATTGGGCGACCGAGTACCTCGCGCTGATTCTGGCCGTCCGGGTCGTCGACTCGCTGGAGGAGGCGATCGATCACATCGCCGCCTACGGCAGCGGCCACTCGGAGGCGATCCTGACCCGCGACACCGCCGCCGCCCGGCGCTTCCAGCACGGGGTGGACGCGGCCTGCGTCTACGTCAACGCGTCGACCCGCTTCACCGACGGCGGCGAGTTCGGCATGGGCGCGGAGATCGGCAACTCGACCCAGAAGCTCCACGCGAGGGGGCCGATCGGCATGCGCGAGCTGTGCACGTCGAAGTACCTCGTCGAGGGCGACGGCCACGTCCGCCCCTGAGCCGGGCGGCCGGTTCGGGATCCTCGGCGGCACCTTCAACCCCCCGCACCGGGCCCATCTCGCCTGCGCCGAGCGGGCGCGCGCCCAGCTCGGGCTCGACGGCGTCGCGCTGATGGTGGCGCGGACGCCACCGCACAAGGACAATGCCGACGACCCGGGTCCGGAGCACCGCCTGGCGATGTGCCGGCTGGCTGTCGACGGCGTCGACGGGGTCTGCGTGTCCGAGCTCGAGCTGGCGCGCGCGGGACCGTCGTACACGATCACTACTCTGAGGCAGATCAATGCGAATCGACCTGGCGACGAGCTGACCCTGATCGTGGGCGGGGACATGGCTGCGAGCCTGCCGACCTGGGAGGAGCCGGAGGCGATCCTCGGGATCGCCGGCTTGGCCGTGGCCGAGCGCTCCGAGGTGCGGCGGGATGCGATTCTGGACCAGCTGCGGACGCTGCCGGGCGGCGAGCGCGCCGTGTTCATCGACATGCCCCGGTTCGACGTTTCGTCGTCGCTCGTCCGCGACAAGGCCCGCGCCGGGCACCCGATTCGCCATCTCGTCCCCGACAAGGTCGCCGACTACATCGAGCAGTGGAGGCTCTACGCATGAACTCGGATCAGCTCGCCCGCACGATCGCCGGTTACGCCGACGACAAGAAGGCGATCGACATCGTGGAGCTCGACCTCCGCGGCGTGCTCGACTACACCGACTTCTTCCTCGTCTGCTCGGGCAACACCGAGCGGCAGACGAAGGCGATCCACGACGGGATCCACTTCGGCATGAAGAAGGACCACGGCATCCTCCCGCGCCGCGTCGAGGGCCTGCGCGAGGCCGGCTGGGTGCTGATGGACTACCTCGACGTCGTCGTCCACCTGTTCACGCCGGAGATCCGCGAGTTCTACTGCCTCGAGCGGCTCTGGGGCGAGGTGCCGTCGGCCCGCGTCGGGGCCGCGACAGCCAGCTAGGACCCGCGGCCACGGCCAAGCGGCGGCGGCACGCGCCCATCCCGCTCGGCAGCCGGGCGCGACGGTGACTGCGCAGCCGCACAACTATCGGCCTGCCACCCGGGATCGAGCATGCCCGGAGGCGCAAAGACAGCTCCTCCCGAAGCCGTAGCGTGGTCGGATGAGCAGCGGCCACCGCCATCCCCGACGCAGTCTCGGCTTGCGCGCGACCCGGGCTGCCGCCGTGGCGCTGCTGGCGTCTGGATGCGGCGGGAACGCCAGCCAATCACAGCGCCGCGCGATCCTCTCGTCGATCCGAGGCTACGTGATCGCGGTCGACACCAACAACGCCGCTGCCGCCTGCAAACTCGTCACGCCGACCGGCCAGCAAGCCGCCGTCAACAGGGTCAATGCGCTGGCCAAATCCGGGCAGTTCGTGGGCGTGCGACCGGCGCAGACCTGCGTCCAGGCATTTCGAGACGTTCACCCGGGCGGCCCGAAGCGGCCCGAACTATCCGCCGACCCCCTGGCGTTCACGCAGCTCGACGGGGCTCGCGTCACCATCAGCGGAGGGTCAGCCAGGGTTGCGCGCCCGATCGTCCCCATCGTTGACTTCGGTGCCGAGGCCGCGCTCATCCAGACGCACGGCACCTGGCTGCTCACCGAGCTGATCTGACACCATCGCTGTTCGGCAGGCCGTAGCACGATCATTGTGCCGGAACTCGTGCGCATGACACCATCACCACCGACGAGTGTCGAGCGTGGCGGCCTACGCCTCGTCGTCCTGTTTGTGGCTGTCGGGCCCGTGGTGGGCGCCCTGACCCTGCTCGTTGCGCTCACTGTCGATGGCCAGTCCTTCGAGACCCAGGACCCAGCGTCGGCGGCGCGGTTCGTCGCGTTGCTGGTTCCGCTTGGTTGGGCGTGCGTGGCCTACCCGGTCGGACGCCGCCGTGGGATGTCGCCGGGTGGCGCGGCCACCGCCGCTGTGCTCGCGGTGGTGTGGGCAATCGGGTCAGTGCTGCTGGTGGCGGTCGCGTTGTGAGAGGTGAAGGTTGACGTGCGTCGCCGATCCGCGCGGCCAGCCCGCCGGCCGTGCTTGAGCCGGGCGTTCCTTGGCGGATCGCGATCCTCGATGACCAGGTGGCCAGCGCCAGATCGATGCGCAACGCAACGCCAGCGGGGCCGTCCGGCCCTGATCGGGTGAGAGACGACCGAACCCCCGGCCTTTCCTTGGTCGGGGGTTCGATTAGAGACAAGATGGTGGAGCCAGAGGGGCTCGAACCCTCGACCTCCGCCATGCCATGGCGGCGCTCTCCCAGCTGAGCTATGGCCCCGCGGAGGTCATCTTACCCCGATCCCCAGGCTCACCCGCCGCCGCCGCGTACCTTGCGAGCGCCTCCCGGCGGGCTGTGGCGTGGTCGACGATCGGCCACGGGTAGTCGACGCCGATCACGCAGCCGCACTCGAGCCCAAGTCGCGCGTCCATCCGCCACGGCTCCGCCAGATGCGCATCGGGAACGCGGCGCAGCTCCGGCACCCACCGGCGGACGTACTCTCCGTGCGGGTCGAAGCGCTCCTGCTGGCGCGTCGGGCTGAGCAGCCGTCGGCTGACCGGCTGGCGGTCTGACCCGACCGAGGCGATCCACTGCCAGTTGCCGTTGTTGACCGCCGGGTCCCCGTCGAGCAGCAGCCGCATGAACCACCGCTCGCCCGCGCGCCAGTCGATCCCCAGATGCTTGGTCAGGAACGACCCGACGACCAGGCGCGCCCGGTTGTGCATCCAGCCGGTCGCCAGCAGCTGCCGCATCCCGGCGTCGACGAGCGGGTAGCCGGTTCGGCCCTGCTGCCAGCGCCCGAGGTCGCCTGGCGCGTCGCGCCAGGCCAGGCCCCGGTAGCGCTCCTGGAACTCGAGCCGGGCGTTGCCCGGGAAGTGGTAGAGCAGCTGGAGGTAGAAGTCCCGCCAGCAGAGCTGGCGCACGACGGCCGGCTGGCCCCGCAGCGCCTCCTCGGCTGTCCGGGGCGAGACGCAGCCGAAGCGCAGGTAGGGCGACAGGCCCGACGTCCCGTCGACCGCGAGGTCGTCGTGGCCGCCGTCGGCATAGCGGGTCGCCGCGCCGTCGCGGAACTCCTCCAGGCGGGCCACGGCCGCCAGCTCCCCGCCGGCCACCCGGGGGTGTGCGACCGGCTGTTCGAGGCCGAGTTCGGCCAGGGTCGGCAGCCGGCAGGCCGCCACGCCCCCCGCGGCGCGCACCTCGCTCGGGGCGTCGAGCACCGCCCGTCGCGACGCCTCCAGCCAGGCCCGGTGAAACGGCGTGAACATTCGGTACGGCGTCCCCGCCCCGGTCCGCACCTGGTCGACCGCGTCCGTCGCGCACAGCCCGGGATGGCCGTACAGCCCGACGCCGACCGCCCGGCACGCCGCGGCGACCCGCCGACCCCGCTCCCGGGCGTAGGGCGTCGCGTCCAGCGCGAAGTGGATCTCGCCCGCCCCGGACTGGCGCGCCAGCTCGACCAGCACCTTCTCCGGCGGCCCGCGCCGGACCACCAGCGCTGCGCCCCGCGCGCGCAGCGACCGGTCGAGGTCGGCCAGGCACTCGAGGAGAAACTGGGCTCGCGCGCCCGAGGCCCCGAGCAGCCGGTCGTCGAGGCAGAACACCGGAACCACCGTCCGCCCGCCGGCCAGGCCGGCCACCAGCGCCGGGTTGTCGGCGACGCGCAGATCGCGGCGAAACCAGACGATGCGCGGAGCCTCCATGGCTCGCGGACCTTAGCCGTCGTTCGCGTCGGTATGGTCGCCTCCCGCCGTCGCCCCGGCCGGACCCTCGTCGCCGGCCCGGGCGCGGTGACCCCGGCGAGGTTTGGCGGCCGCGGTCCGGGTAGGCGCCGGGGTTCATCGGAACGAGCTGGCCGCGTCGAGGCGCCGGCGCGGCTCCCTCCACGCGGATGCAAGCACTCCGCGCTGCTCCGATTCGGGCCACGCCGAGGTGGTCTCATCGGTGGTAAAGTGACCACATGCGTGAGATTGGAGTCAGAGAGCTGAAGCGGTCGTTGAGCGAGACGCTGCGTGCTGTTGGCCGCGGCGAGCAGATCCGCGTGACCGTCCGGGGTCGGGCGGTGGCCGACATCGTTCCGGCTGCCGCGTCGGCGGGGAACGACCCGTTGCGTGATCTCGTGGCCGAGGGCCGGGTGGTCCCACCCGCACGGACCCGGCCGTCTCGCGCACCGGCGCTGATCCAGGGCCGGGCCAGCGCGTCGGACCTGGTGCTCTCCGAGCGGGAAGCCGAGCGCTGAACCTGTACCTGGACGCGAGCGCGCTGGTCAAGCGCTACGTGGCCGAGCCCGGGAGCGCTCTCGTGCGCGGGGCGATGGCCCGAGCGGAGACCTGGTTCATGTGCCGCGTCGGCTTCGTCGAGACGGTCCGCGCCGTCGAACTCGCCGGTGGGCGCACGGCGGCGAAGGCGGTGACCACCGAGTGGCCCGCGCTAGCCGTCGTCGAGGTCGACCAGCGACTGGTCGAGGACGCTGTGCGGCTCGCGCGCGAGCATGACCTGCGCAGCCTCGACGCCCTGCACCTCGCCGCCGCGCTCCTCCTGCCCCGACCGGAACTCGTGTTCGCGAGCTGGGATCGACGCCAGCACGCGGCCGCCGCCGCGGAAGGGCTTCGGGTCATACCCGACACAATCGACTGACCGTCGGCCGCAGCGTGCCCTAACCTCAGCCTCCGATGACGGAGCTGCGCTACGACCCCCAGGAGATCGAGCCGCGCTGGCAGGCGGTGTGGGCCGACGAGCACACCTGGGAGGTCGCCAACCCCGGACCCGGGGACGACGCCCCGCCGGCCTCCTACGTGCTCGAGATGCTGCCCTACCCGAGCGGCGAGCCCCACATCGGGCATCTCAAGGTGTACTCGGTCGGCGACGCGATCGCCCACTTCCACCGCCGGACCGGCCGCCAGGTGCTCCACCCGATGGGCTACGACGCGTTCGGCCTGCCGGCCGAGAACCACGCGATCAAGACCGGCCGCCACCCACGGGCGTCTACCGACGACGCGATCGCCGAGTTCCAGCGCCAGTTCCGCCGGTGGGGCATCTCGATCGACTGGACCCGCGAGTTCGGGACCCACGAGCCCCGCTACTACCGGTGGACCCAGTGGATCTTCCTCGAGCTGTTCAAGCGCGGCCTCGCCTACCAGAAGGAGGCGGCGGTCAACTGGGACCCGGTCGAGGAGACGGTGCTGGCCAACGAGCAGGTGATCGACGGCCGGGGCGAGCGGTCGGGCGCGCTGGTTGAGCTCCGCCAGCTGACGCAGTGGTTCTTTCGCATCACCGACTACGCCGACCGCCTGCTCGCCGACCTCGACACGATCCACTGGCCCGAGCACGTCAAGACGATGCAGCGCAACTGGATCGGCCGCAGCGTCGGCGCCCGGGTCGTCTTCCGCTGCGACGAGCTCGGCGTCGACTACCCGGTCTTCACGACCCGGCCCGACACCCTGTTCGGGGCGACCTTCTTCGTGATGGCACCCGAGCACCCGGATCTCGCCCGCCTCGCACAGGGCACCGGCAACGAGCAGGCCGTGCAGGACTACGTCAACCGGGCGCTGGCGACCGACACGCAGGAGCGCGGGGATGCCGGCAAGCCGAAGACCGGGGTTCCGCTCGGGCGCACCGTGACCAACCCGGTCGACGGCCGAGAGATCCCGATGTACGTCGCCGACTACGTGCTGATGGAGTACGGGACCGGGGCGATCATGGCCGTTCCGGCCCACGACGCCCGCGACCACGCCTTCGCCACGGCCTACGACCTTCCCATCGTCGAGGTCGTCTCCGGTGGCGAGGAGCTGCCCTACACCGGCGACGGCCCCCTCATCAACTGCGGGCCCGAGTTCGAAGGCATCCCCAACCGCGAGGCGCTCCCCCGCATCGTCGCCTGGCTCGACCGGGAGGGCAAGGGCAGCGCCGAGGTCAATTACCGTCTGCGCGACTGGCTGATCTCCCGCCAGCGCTACTGGGGGGCGCCGATCCCGATCATCCACTGCCCCGACTGCGGCCTCGTCCCCGTGCCCGAGGCCGACCTCCCGGTCGTGCTGCCCGATGTCCAGGACTACAAGCCGAAGGGCCGCTCCCCGCTGGCGGCCGCCGAGGACTGGGTCAACGTCGCCTGTCCGGAGTGCGGCGCCCCCGCCAAGCGCGAGACCGACACGATGGACACGTTCGTCGACTCGTCCTGGTACTTCCTGCGCTACTGCGACGCCGCCAACGACCGAGCCGCCTGGGACCAGGGGCCGGTCGCGCACTGGATGCCGGTCGACCAGTACATCGGCGGCGTCGAGCACGCGATCCTCCACCTGCTCTACGCGCGCTTCTTCACCAAGGCCCTGGCCGACCTCGGCCACCTCCCGCCCAGCGTCCAGGAGCCGTTCGCCGACCTCTTCACCCAGGGGATGATCCTCCGCGACGGGGAGAAGATGTCCAAGAACCGGGGCAACGTCGTCTCGCCGAAGACGATCGTCGAGCGCTTCGGCGCCGACACGGCCCGCTGCTACATCCTCTTCATCGGCCCACCGGACCAGGATGCCGACTGGGTCGACACGGGTGTCGAGGGGGTTCATCGCTTCCTCGGTCGGATCTGGCGGATGGCCGCAGATTTGGCCGATGCAGGCGGGTCCGAGCTGCCGGACGACCCCACCGGCGCCGATCTGGAGCTGCTGCGAAAGGCTCACTGGGCAATCGCCAAGGTCACCTACGACCTCGACGGCCGGTTCGCCTTCAACACGGCGATCTCGGCCGTGATGGAGCTGATCAACGACGCCTCCCGCCTGCGCGACGACGCCGACCCGGCCGTCCGCCGCTTCGCCGTGGCGACCGCCGCGTCGCTGATCTTCCCGTTCGCCCCCCACGTCGCCGCCGACTCCTATCACCGCCTCAGCGGTCGCCGGGTCTGGGAGGAGCCGTGGCCGGTCGCAGACGTGCGGCTGCTCGTGCGCGATAGCTTCGAGCTCGTCTGCCAGGTCAACGGCAAGCTGCGCGACCGCGTCGAAGCCCCGACCGGGGCGACGCGAGAGGAGCTCGAGGCGCTCTGCCGGGCCGCGCCCAACGTCCTGGCCCACCTGGACGGGATGACCGTCGTCAAGGCGGTCGTCGTTCCCGGCAAGCTGGTCAACCTCGTCGTGCGGTAGTGGCCGCCTTCAAGTCTGCCTACCTGATCCACGGCAACGACCACCCGCGCGTCGGCGAGCGCCGGGCGCGCCTGCGGGCGATCGCCCAGGCCCAGGCCGGGGCCGGGGGGGTGGAGGTGATCGAGGGGGACGCGGCCACGCCCGAGAGCGTGGCGGCGGCCCTCTGCGCGATGACCTTCGCGATCGGCCGGCGCTTCGTCATCGTCGACGGGTGCGAGCGATGGAAGGATGCCGAGGTCGCCGCGCACCTGGCCCGGCTGATGGCCGACTTCCCGGCCGAGACGACGGTCGCCTTCTTCGCCCGCGAGGAGGGTCGGACCAAGGCGCCGGCGGCGCTCCACGCCGCCGTGTCGGCGGCTGGCGGCGATATCAGCGAGCAGGCGACGATCAAGGCCTGGGACCTGCCGAAGTGGGTCCAGGCCCAGGCGCGGGGGCTCGGCATCGAGCTCGACGCGGCCGCGGCCCGGGCCCTCGTCGCCCAGGTCGGCGAGCGTCAGCAGCGCCTGTCGCGCGAGCTCGAGAAGCTGGCGCTCTGCCTCGGCGGCGGCGGCCGCCTGGACGCCGACGGTGTCGCCGAGCTCGCGACCGGCGGGGCCGAGCGCAAGCTGTGGATCCTCGCCGACGCCCTCGTCGCCGGCGACGGGCCGGCCGCTGCCCGCCTCTACCTGCGACTCCGCGCCCAGGGCGAGCGCGTCGAGGGTCTGTCGTTCTGGATGACCAAGCGCGTGCGCGAGGCGCTCGCCGTCGCCGTCGCCGTCGAGGCCGGGCGACCCCCGGCGGAGATCCGCAAGGGCCTGCGCATGCCGCCGAAGGCCGCCGATCGGTTCATCGCCGACGTGCGCCGGACCGACGCCGCCGCCCTCCGGCGGGCGCTGGTCCGGCTGGCCGATCTCGAGCTCGACGCCCGCGGGGCGTCCGAGCTTGCCGGCGACACCCTGGCTCTGCGAACGATCGAGCAGATCACCGCGTGAGCCCGCCCGCGATCGCGTTTGACGGCTGAGCCGGCGGGTACCTGGAGGCGACGTAGAGATCGGCCTTCATGGACTAGTGGGGAGGAGGATGAGTCCGCCCGAGCGCAAGGCGACCGTAGGCGCATCGACGGACGGGCTCGCCAACGATGCCCGGAGTGCCCGCCGCAATCCGGTTCGCGCCCTGGTCGTCGACGACGATCGCGCCGCCGCGCAGGCCCTGCGGCGCGCGCTCGAGGCCGGCGGCGCCCGCGCCGAAGTCGCCGGCGCCACCGACGGCTTGACCCTGGCCGGGAAACTGGCGCCCGACGTGATCTTTGTTGACGCCGGCGTCCCGATCGTCCGGAGCATCGCCGCCCTTGAGCTCGACATCCGTACGATCGTGCTCGCCCACGCCGGCGACTCCGACGACGCGGTGGCCGCGATCCGCGACGGGGCTCGCGGCTATCTCGGCAAGGAGGACGTGATCGGCTGCGACCTGCCGCGGTTGATCGACGCGGCCATGGCCGACGAGCTCGTCTGTCCGCGATCGCTGCTGAGCGCGATCGTCGCCCGCCTCGCCCGGCTGCCCGCACCGGCCGTCAGCGTCCGGACGGGTCGCCGCCTGCTGACGGCGCGCGAGTGGGAGGTGCTCGAGCTGCTGTTCGCCGGGCGCTCGACGCACTGGATCGCCGACCATCTCGTGATCTCGGTCGAGACCGTCCGGACCCACGTCAAGAACCTGATGCGCAAGCTCGGCGTCCGCTCGCGCCGCGAGCTGCTGGCCGCCACGGCGCGGCTGCGCAGCGAAACCGCCCGCGTCGTCGATCGGCGGGTGGTCGGCCGGGGCCCCGACGAGCTGCTCGCCGGCTGACCTGTGCCAGTCTTTCCGACATGGATCATCTGCTGCCGCGACAGGTGGGTGCCACCGGGCCCGCTGAGCCCCGGCCCCGGCGGGTCAGGGCGCGCGATCGCGAGCTGATCGAGTGGGTGGCCGCCGCCGCTCCCGGCGACCGCGTGCCCGAGCCCTGGCGCTGGGCCAGGAGCCCGACCCGGTCGGTGCTCCTGATTCTCGCCGACCTCGGCGTGATCCCGACGCCCGTCCCCGGCGCCGACGTGACGGCGCTCGTGCGCGATGCGGCCGTCGCGGCCCGGGCGTGGCTCGAGGCAAACCCGCCCGACCGGGGCTGAGTCAGCTGCCGCTGGCGACGCGGGCGGCGCGTGACTTCTTGCGCGCACCGGTGTTGCGGTGGAGCGCCCCCGACTTGACGGCCTTGTCGATCTTCGAGATCAACGTCCGGTGCTCGGCTGCCGCCTGCTCGGTCTCCCCGGCGGCGACCGCAGACTCGAGGCGCCGGAAGTAGGTCTTGATCGCCGACGTGTACCGGCGATTCTCGAGCCGCTCGCGCTCGGCCCGGATGATGCGCTTCTTCTGTGAGGGTATGTTGGCCATAGTCGAGGCCCGCAGCCGTTCGGCGCGGGGCCGCGTACTATAGCGCCGGTGGCCGCAGCCGCCCCACCGCCGCGCCGCCGCGCGGCCGTAGAGCCCCGCCGGATCCCGGTCCGGGCCCGGTAGTGGCGCCCGACGACGGCGACGGCGCGCGGGAGGAGCGGCGCCGGATCCGCGCCGAGCAGCGCGCCCTGCGGGAGGGCCGGGCGCCGAGCATGGCCGAGCGCCAGACCCGCCGCGCGCCGACCGCGGCCACGGCGGACCCGAGGCTGCTCCCGAGGAGAAACGCAACCGAGCCGGGGCGTCCGCCGGCCCCCGGACCAGACCGAGTCGAGGTGTCGACGCGGCCGCGGCGGGTCGCCCGCAACACCGCCATCTTCTCGGTCGCCACGGGGCTGTCGCGTATCGCCGGGCTGATCCGCGAGATCGTCGCCTCCAGCTACTTCGGCACGTCCGGCCCGTTCTCGGCCTTCACCATCGCCTTCCAGGTCCCGAACCTGGTCCGGTCGCTGTTCGCCGACGCCGCCCTGTCGGCGGCGTTCGTCCCGGTGTTCACCGAGCTGCTCGAGCAGAAGCGCCGCCAGGAGGCGTTCCGGCTCGCGTCGACGCTGCTGTTCGTGATCCTGATCGTCCTCGGGGCGATCACCGCCTTCTTCGTCCTCGCCGCCGGCCTGGTGATGCCGCTGTTCACCGGCCACGCCTTCGACCACCAGCTGACCCAGCTGACGGTCGGGCTCTCGCAGGTGCTGTTCCCGATCGTGATCCTCCTGGGGATCAACGGCCTGCTCGTCGGCATCCTCCAGACCTACGACCACTTCTCGATCCCGGCGATCGCCCCGCTCGTCTGGAACTTCGTCATCATCGCCGTCCTGATCGGCCTGCGCGGGCACTTCCACGGCCAGGACCAGCTCTACGCCTACGCGATCGGCGTGCTCGCCGGGACCGTGGTCCAGCTCGCGATGGCCGCCTACGCCCTGCGAAGGATCGACTTCCGCTTCGAGCTGGCGTTCGACTGGCACGACCCCCGCGTGGCCAAGGTGCTGAAGCTGATGGTCCCGGTCTGCCTCGGCCTGGGCATCATCAACTTCGATCTGCTGATCAACTCGTCCCTCGGCACCCTGGTCTCCAGCGAGGCCCCCCGGGCGATCGACGCCGCCTTCCGCGTCTACATGCTGCCCCAGGGGATGTTCTCCGTCGCCGTCGCCACCGTGTTGTTCCCGGCGCTGAGCGCGTTCGCCGCCCGCCGCGACTACGACGGCCTGCGCGCGGCGATGAGCGCCGGCCTGCGCCAGATCAACCTCCTGCTCGTCCCGGCCGCCGCCTTCATCCTCGTGCTCAGCACGCCGATCGTCCGGCTGATCTTCCAGCACGGGTCGTTTCACTCGGCCGACACCGCCCGCGTCTCGACGGCGCTCTTCTGGTTCGCCTTCAGCCTGCCGTTCTCCGGCCTGAACCTGCTCCTGACGCGGACGTTCTTCTCGCTCCAGAAGACATGGATGCCGACCAAGCTGGCGGCGTTGAACATGGTCGCCGACGTGATCGTCTCCGTCGCCCTGTACAAGCCGTTGGGCATCGCCGGGCTGGTGATCGGCACCGCCGTCGCCTCGGCGCTGATGACGGCTTTGCAGGCCGTGTACCTCCGGCGCGAGCTCGCCGGGCGCCTCGACGGCCACCAGACGGTGATGATCTCCGCCCGCGTCCTCGTCGCCTCGGTCGTGCTGGCGGCCGGCTCCTGGGTGGTGTGGACCGTGTTCGACACCGTGCTCGGGCGGTCGCTCCCCGCCCAGGTCATCGCCGTCGGCGCCGCCGCCGGCGCCGGGCTCTGGCTGTATGTCCGCGCCGTGCTGCGGATGCGGGTGCCGGAGGCCCGCCAGCTGCACGGGCTGGTCGCCGGGCGGCTCGGGCGGGCCTAGGCCGGGGGCGCGATGGCCGCCGGCTCAAGCCGCCGGCGGATTGTGTCGAGGGGATCTGAATGGGTCCTTTCCTGCGGGCGTTGGCCACGGTCGGGGCGTCGGTCCTGCTGCTCCCAGCCTTCGCCGCCGCCCGCCCCTGGTCCGCGGCGGTCCCGTATCCCGACGGTTCCATCGACTGGTCCGCGGCGCTGGCTCCGCTGCCTGCGGCTGGAGCGATCCTCGTCTACGCGCGCGGCGGCGGCGGCCTGGCCGCACGCATCGGGGACGCCGGCGGCTCCTTCGGCGACGAGGAGCTGCTCGCGGACTCCTACGGCGGACCTCCGGCCGTCGGCGGCGATGACGCGGGCGAGACGGTCGTCGCCTGGGATGACTGGCAGACCGGCGCGGTCCGCGCTGGCGTCCGCGGTGCCGATGGGAACCTGGCCGCGACGACGTCCTTTCCGGCCGCCCCGACGTATGCCGCGCCGGGCCTGTCGGTGAGTCCCGGCGGTTGGGCCGCGCTTGCCTTTCCCGCCGAAACCCCGGACGGCCAACGGATGTTCGTGTCGGTGAAACCACCGGGCGGGTCGTTCGCCCCGGCGCAGCAGGCCGCGCCGACGACCGCGAGCGATGCCCAGGTGCCGGGAACGGTCGCGATCGACGACGGGGGAGAGGTCGTCGTTGGCTATCTGCAGGGTGGCGTCGCGCACGCGGCCGTACGCACGGCCGGCGCGCTCGGCACCTGGCAGCCGGCACAGACGCTCGGGGCCCCGTATCTCGATCCGTCTCCTGCGGCCCCGTTGCCGCTCGTGGCGATCGCCGCCGATGGCGGCGCGGTCGCCGTCTGGGAGCAGGGCGGCGGGCCGAACCTCGTCGCGCCCGTCTGGGCGTCGTTCCGCCCGCCCGGCGGCAGCTTCGGGCCGCCGCAGGATCTCGGCGTCGACACCTGGGACGGCGCGGCCCCGCAGTTGGCGGTGAGTGCGCTCGGCGAGGCGATCCTCGTCGTCTCCCCGGCGATCCAGGAGGCCGGCGGGATCGGGCAGGAGCCGCTCGCGGTCGTTTCCGGCTCCACCGCGCTGGGCCGGTTCGGCGCTTCCGAGCAGCTCTCGGACACCTGGCCCGAGGCCGCCGGGCAGCTGGCCATGAACGCCCGGGGCGACGCCGTCGTCGCGTACGAGGCGTGCTGTCCCGAGCGCCTGGAGACGCGGCGCCGGGCGCCATTCGGCGCATTCGCGTCCGAGCAGGACGTTCCCCTGCCGACGAGCCCGGGCGGCTACTACACGGAACACCTCAGCCATGTCGTCGTCGACCCGTTCGGCAACGCGGCGGTGACCTGGATCGACTACTCATCGCCAGTCGCCCAGCGACTGTCCTCGGTCGACTCGCCCGTCCTCACCTCAGTGCCGGACGTCGTCCCGCCGGCCTCCGGTCAGCCGACCGATCTCATCCCGGCGCCGATCGCTGCGGCGGCGCCCCCGGCGCTCGACCCGGCGCCGGCGCCCGCGCAGGGCTATGGCCCGTGCACCGCCTGCTTCCTCACGCCACCGGGCTTCACCTGGTGGCCCTTCTCCGTCCCGGCGGTCGCTCCTGCGCCCGACACCACGGCGCCGCCGGCCTCGACGAGGCCGAGCCGGACTCCCGACGGTCCCCTGGCGCTCGCCGCGCCCCGGCTCCCGGCGGCCACCGGCACGCCGCGGATCGTCGTCGCCGTGAGGTGCCCGTGGGCTTGTCGCGCGTCCGTGTCGGCCAGCCTCGTCACGCCCCAGCACCGCCGGCTGCTGCTCCCGCGGGCCGTGCTCACCGCCGACGCCGCCGGGGTCGTGACCGCGCCGCTGCGGCTCACGCCGGCGGCCGCCCGCGCCCTGAAGGTGGGCTCGGGGTTGCGCCGCGTAGGCACGCCCTCGCGGCGCTTCACGCTCAACCTCACGGCCTCCGCCGGCGACCGTACCGGCGCTCCCCAGACCGTCTCGGTCAGGCTGAGCTTCGTGCGTCGCTAGCATCGTCTGTATGCGCCCACAGCCCCTTCTCTGCGTGCACGACGTCGAGGCGACCAGCCGGTGGTACCAGCGGCTGCTCGGCGCGACGAGCGCCCATGGCGGTCCGGCCTACGAGCGGCTGGTCGGCCCGGGGGGCGAGCTGATCATGCAGCTCCACTCCTTCGCGGTCGAGCACCACCACGGCCAGATCGCCGATCCGGGTGTGCGGCCGTATGGCCACGGCGTGCTGCTGTGGTTCGAGATCGACGATTTCGACGCCGCGGTCGAGCGGGCCGGCGAGCTCGGTGCCGAGATCGTGCTCGCCCCCCACCGCAACCCGCCCGACGGCGAGCCGGGCGGCCCGGCCCACCGCGAGGTCTGGCTGCGGGATCCCGACGGCTACGCCATCGTGCTCGCCAGCCCGGACGGCGAGGACCCGCTGCCCTGAGCCGCGGCTGGCGCTGGTTCGCCGTGTGGATGCTCGTCGGCGCCGCCGTCGCCTCCGGCCTGCTCGGCGCCCTGACGATCGGCGTCTTCCTGCTCCCGCTCGCCGCCCTCGCGACGATCGGTCTCAGGCGCCTGCCGGCCTCGGGTCTCGGCGTCGCCGGCGTGGTCGCCGGCGCCGGACTCGGGCCGCTCTTCGTCGCCTACCTCAACCGCGACGGGCCCGGCGACGTCTGCACGGCAACGGCTCGGAGCCTGGCTTGCGAGCAGCAATGGAGCCCCTGGCCATGGCTGGCGGCTGGGGTGATCCTGCTGGTGGTGGGCGTCGCGCTGTTCGTCGGGCGCGCGGGTTGGCCCCCAGCCTAGGAGGGACCGGACTTTCCCGGCGCAGCGGCCGCTGCCGCCCGTCGGCTGGGCATCCGATCGGCGCGGGAATTACACTCGACGGCGAGTTGGCCATTTCATGACGGTGAGAGCGGCGCGCGTCGCGGCGTTGATGAAGATGGATGACCGTCGTGCGGAGCATCGCGCGACGGACCCGTGGCGCTTTGTTTCGCCGCAGTTCTCCGCGGAGCGGGTGGGCGAGGCCGAAGCGCTGTTCACCGTCGCAAACGGCTACATGGGAATTCGCGGAACGGAGGACGAGGGCTCGCCGTCGCACGATCCCGCCTACTTCGTCAACGGGTTTCACGAGACGTGGCCGATTCCGTACGGGGAGGCCGGGTTCGGGTTCGCAACGACCGGCCAGACGATCGTCAGCGCGCCAGACGGGTCGGTCATCCGGCTGGTCGTCGACGAAGAGCCGCTCGTGCTCGCCGAGTCCAAGCTGCTGTCCTACGAGCGAGCGCTGGACATGCGCGCCGGCGTGCTCGAGCGTGCCGTGACGTTTCGCACGGCCCGGGGCGCGGTCGTCTCGCTGAAGTCCCACCGGCTGGTCTCACTGCACTGGCGGCACCTGGCGGCGATCTCCTACGAGGTCACCCTGGTCTCCGGTCAGGCCGAGCTCTGGATCTCCTCAGAGCTCGTGACCCACCTGCCGCGCCCGAAGGGCCACGACGATCCGCGCGTCGGGGCACGCATGACCGACTCGGCCCTGGAGCCGGTGATGCGGTCGAGCGACACAACGCGCGCCGTTCTCGAGCTGCGCACGCGTTCGAGCGGCATCCGCCTGGCCTGTGGCATGGAGCACGAGATCGTGACGGACCTGCGCCACACGATCGAGGCGAGCGTCGGCGAGGATGAGGCGCGCGTCGTGTTCTTCCTCGACGCCGAGCCCGGCGTCTCCACGCGCGTGACGAAGCTGTTGGGCTATCACCACGCATCGGGCGTGTCTGCGGGCGACCTCTCCCGGCGGGTCAACCGAACGCTCGACCGGGCAGCCGGCGACGGCTTCGACCGCATCGCCGAGATCCAGCGTGAGCGCCTCGACGCATTCTGGGAGCACAGCGATATCGCGATCGAGGGCAACAGCGACGTGAAGCACGTGGTGCGCTTCGACGTCCAGCAGGCGGTCCGCTTCAA
Source organism: uncultured Solirubrobacterales bacterium (assembly GCA_963742705.1). Taxonomy (GTDB): domain Bacteria; phylum Actinomycetota; class Thermoleophilia; order Solirubrobacterales; family Solirubrobacteraceae; genus Palsa-513. The sequence continues at coordinate 120,721 of CAVUMZ010000017.1, forward strand.
TCTCTTCCAGGTGCGCCAGGCGTCAGCCCGGGTCGAAGGTCACGGCATCGCCGCCAAGGGGCTCACCGGCCGCGGCTACGAAGGCCAGTACTTCTGGGACACCGAGATCTACGTCCTGCCCTGCCTCACCTACACGCAGCCGCACGTGGCGCGGCGCCTGCTGAGCTTCCGCTACGAGATGCTCGACGCCGCTCGACGCCGGGCGCGCGAGCTCGGCCATCGCGGCGCGCTGTTCCCGTGGCGGACGATCAGTGGCGAGGAGGCGTCGGCGTACTACGCGGCCGGCACCGCCCAGTACCACATCAACGCGGCGATCTCCTACGCCGTACGCCAGTTCGTCCGCGTCACCGGCGACCAGGAGTTCCTCGCACGCGAGGGGGTCGAGCTGCTTGTCGAGACCGCGCGCCTGTGGGCGGACCTGGGCTTCTTCTCGAGTCGTCGCGACGGCCAGTTCTGTATCCAGGGCGTCACCGGCCCCGATGAGTACTCGGCGGTCGTCGACAACAACGCCTACACCAACCTCATGGCGTCCGAGAACCTCGCGGCTGCCGCCGACTGCCTCGACCTCCTCGAGGCCACCGATCCGGCCGCTCACACTCGGCTCGTCGCGCGGTTGAGGATTGCGCCCGAGGAGCCTGCGGACTGGCGTCGCGCGGCGCAGCGGATGTTCGTGCCCTACGACGAGCGGGCCGGCGTCCTGCTCCAGGACGAGCATTTCCTCAACCGCAAGCCGTGGGACTTCGAGGCCACGCCGCCCGAGCGGTATCCGCTCCTGTTGCACTACCACCCGCTGAACATCTACCGCCATCAGGTGATCAAGCAGCCCGATGTCGTGCTGGCCACGTTTCTCGCCGGCGATCGGTTCTCGCTCGAGGACAAGCGCCGTGTGTTCGAGTACTACGACCCGTTGACGACCGCCGACTCCTCGCTGTCCTCGTGCGTGCAGAGCATCATGGCCTCCGAGGTCGGCGACCCGCAGGCGGCATACGAATACTTCCTGATCAGCTCGGCGATCGACCTCGCCAACCTCGGCGGAAACGTCGGCGACGGCATCCACGTCGCCGCGTGCGGGGGCGTGTGGATGGCCCTTGTCAATGGATTTGCCGGGTTGCGCGACATCGAGGGCCACGACCTCCGCTTCGCGCCGCGCCTACCAGTCGACTGGAGGCGTATGAGCTTCCGCCTGATCGTCCGCGGAAGCCGCCTCGAGGTCGAGATGACGGCCGCAACCACCACTTACCGGCTCCTCGCCGGCGAGGCGCTGTCACTCATCAGCGACGATGAGCGCTACACGGTCTCGGCCGATGCTCCGGTCACCGTGCCGGCATGCGGCGCCCCGGCGCGACCGACCGGCGACGGCGCCCCAGACCGAGGCCGCGAAGTGGCCTCCGTCCGCCTTCCGGCGCTCGACGCCTGACGCAGGGTTTGCCGCCGACCGCGAGCGAGATGAGCTGCCCCGCTCGGCCCGCCGGCTCAGCCGGTCTTCGCGGTCGACGCCCCTTGACGTGCCCGGTGTCCCGTCCGCCCGACATGAGCCAGTAAGTCGGGGCCGGTGAGCGGTGACGCGATGACGCGGTGACGCGGTGGCGCGTCGCCTCAGCTCTCCGCGATTCGCTCGAGTCCGATCCGCCGATGGAGCGCCCGCAACGGCGCCGGCGACCACCAGTTCCAGCGCCCGAGCAGCGCCATCAGCGATGGGACGAGCAGGGCCCGGACGATGAACGCGTCGATCAGGACGGCCGCGGCCGTCCCGACCCCGACCTCCTTGAGGAAGACGATCTTCGACGTCGCGAAGGCGCCGATCGCCACGGCGAGCAGGACCGACGCCGACGTCACGAGCCGGCCCGTCCGCTGGAGGCCGGCGGCGACCGACTCCCGCTCGCCGAGCCCGCCCTCGGTCCGCGCCTCCTTGATCCGGGCGAGCAGGAAGACGCCGTAGTCGGTCGCCAGCGCGAAGGCGAGGGCGGCCAGGATCAGGAAGTCGGTCTCCTCGATGCCGCCCTGGCTGGTGTAGGCGAGCGGGCCGGTGAGCCGGCCGTCCTGGAAGACGAAGACGAGGATGCCGGTCGCCGCCGCCGCGCTCAGAGCGTTCATCACGAGCGTCTTGAACGGGAGGATCACCGAGCCGGTCATCAGCCAGAGCACGATCACGGTGACGAGGACGAGGAGGACCAGCGCGAGCGGCAGGGAGTCGGCGATCGCCGTCCGCTGATCGGCGAACGCCGCCGCCGCCCCGCCGACCAGCACCGGCACGGGCGCCGGAACTGCGCGCACGGCGGCCACGGCGCGCTGGGCGGCCGGAGCGATCGCGTCACCCTGGCTGCCCAGCGTGATCACCCAGCTCGCGGTGCGGCCAAGTCTCCTCGGCCCGCGCGTCAGCATCACCCCGGGGACCTGCCCGAGGCGGGTGGCGTAGGCCGCCAGCGCGGATCCCGCCGTCGGGGGGGCGGTGGCGACGACCGTGATCGCGCTGCCGCCGTGGGCCGCCGGGAAGTCCCGGGCGATCAGGTCGGCGACGACCCGGGAGCTCTGGCTGCGGGGCAGGACGGTGGCGTCGATGCCGCTCCAGCGGACGTTCGGCGTCGGGCTGGCCAGGAAGAGCAGGAGCACGGTCGTAGCCAGGGCGACGAGCACCGGCCGCCGCATCACGGCGTGCGCCAGGCGGTACCAGCCGCCGGTCGCGTCGGCGGGAACCTTCGCCTGGCCGACGCGCCGGCCGAGCAGGACGAACAGCGCCGGGAGCACGAGCAGGGCGCTGGCCGCGGCGACGAGGGCGACGATCGCCCCGCCGATCCCCATCGAGACGAGGAACCGCTGGGGGAAGACGGTCAGGCAGGCCATAGCCGCGGCAACGGTCACGCCGCTGAAGAGGACGGTGCGGCCGGTGGTCGTCATCGTCGTGCGGAGTGCCTGCGGCACGTCGGCGCCGCGGCTGAGCTCCTCGCGGAAGCGCCAGACGAGGAACAGGCTGTAGTCGACGGCGAGCCCGAGCCCGAGCCCGATCACCAGGTTGAGGGCAAACTGCGACAGGGGCAGCACGGCGTTCACGCCCCGCAGGACGAGGAACGTCCCGAGGATGCTCGTCATGCCGACGCCGAGCGGGAGCAGCGCGGCGACGCCGCGGAAGATAAAGAAGGCGAGGATCGCCAGCAGCGGGAAGGCGAGCAGCTCGGCGAAGCCGAGATCCGCGGTCGCCTGCTTGCCGGTCTGCACGCCGGCGACGTCGCCGCCGCCGAGCGTGACGTCCGAGCGTCCGCGCAGAGCGTGCTCGATGCGCTTGACCGTGTCGTCGGAGCCGTGGTCGACGAGGGTCGCCGCGACGATCGACGACCGCCCGTCGCTCGAGACGAGGCCACCCGGCTTGCCCGGGGCCGGCGCGGCGACGGACACGACGCCGGGGACACCGGCGATCGCCCGTGCCGCCGAGGCCACCGCCGGGCTGCCCGGCGGCGCGGCGACGACGGCCAGCACGCCCGGGCTTGACTCGGCACCCGTCGCCCGCTCGACGGCGATGGCCGCGAGCGTGCTGTCGGATTTCGGGTCGCGAAACGCGTTCTGCGCCTTCAGCATGCCGGCGGCCGGACCGCCGAACACCCCGGCGACGATGACCACGAGCAGCGCCATGAGCGCCATTCGCCGTGGGTGGGCCACGGCCATGTCGGCGAGGCGGCTCAGCACGGCGCCTCCGCCGGCGGCGCCTCGCCGCGCCAGTCCCAGCCGGCGACCGAAGCGGCGAGGAGGAGCGGCCGCACCTCGGCCACCCAGTCGACCTTGGCCTGCTCGTGGCGGACGCCGAACATCGCCGTCGACCGGCGGAAGACCGCCTCCGGGCGCTCCTCGAGCCGGTCGACGAGGGCGGCGAGGCGGTCGCGGTTGCGGCGCGCCGCCTCCGCGTAGTCGTCGAGCAGAGCGGCCATCCGCGCCGGCGTCATCCGGTCGCCGAAGAAGATGCGGACCAGGAACAGGTCGCGTGTGCGCTCCGCCGGGGGCTCGACGTCCTCGAGCCACCGTCGCAGCGCCTCGGCGCCGGCCGCCGTGATCGCGTAGACCCGCTTGGTCGGCAGCCGGGCCTGGGTGACCTCGGCGACGTCGAGCAGACCGAGCCGGCAGAGGCGGTCGAGCTCGAGGTAGATGTGGCTGCGCGTCAGCGGGAAGAAGTTGCCGACCGAGCGTGCGGCGAAGCCGGTCAGCTCGTGCCCGGCCGCCGGCCGCACCGACACGAGTCCGAGCACGACATAGGCGGTCGCCGGCAGCTTCGCGTCAGGCATCGGCCCGAGGCTAGTCCAAATAGGACGGCGGATCAACGTAACGTTGTTACCAACCGGTCGGGGTCAGGCTCGTCGCGTCCGCCGGGGCTGGATCGTGCCGAGGACGTCCGCCCGGCCCGGTTTGCTTCCTCGATGCTCAAGGGAAGTTCGCTGGGACGCCAGTACAGATGGCTGTGGGCGGCATACGCCGTCAGCGCCTACGGGTCGGGTTTCGGTCTGGGTGCGATGTCGATCATCGCGATCCGGGCTCTGCATGCCGGACCGACCCAGGTGTCGCTACTCGCCTCCGTCGGGCTGGCGGCCGGGGCGGCGCTGGCCATTCCCGTGGGCCCGGGGATCGAGTTCCGGCGCAAGCGCCCGGTGATGATCGGCATGGACCTCGTCCGGTTCGCGGCGCAGATCAGCGTCCCGGTCGCCTACGTGCTGGGTTGGCTGACCTTCGTCCAGTTGCTGGTGGTGGTCGTGGTCGTCGCAGGCGCGAAGATCGCCTTCCAAGCGGCGAGCGGCGCCCATCTCAAGTCGCTGGTCAAGCCCGAGGACCTGCTCGTCGCCAACGCCCGCTTCGAGTCCACGACGTGGAGCGCCCTCGTTGTGGGCCCGCCGCTCGGCGGCGCGGCGATCGGAATCCTCGGCTCGGTCGCGACCGTGACCGCGGACGCGATCAGCTACCTGTTCTCGGCCGGGGGCATCCGGATGATCGGTGGCGAGGAGCCGGAGCCTCGGCCGCCCGACACGGCACGCCTGAGATTCCGCGACCTCCCGGACAGCTGGGCCTACATCCTCACCCACCCCGGTCTCAGGTCCTCCTTCTTCAACGCCATGCTCACCAACAGCCTGATCCTCGCCACCGAGCCGCTGATGGCCGTGCTGATGCTCGCCCGCCTGCACTTCCAACCCTGGCAGTACACCCTGGCCTTCGGGGTACCCTGCATCGGCGGGCTGATCGGCTCGCGGTTGTCGCGCCGGCTGGTCGGCCGGTTCGGTCAGGCCAGGGTGATGTACGTAGCCGGTTCGCTGCGCGTCGGCTGGCCGATCGGGCTCGCGTTCATCCCGGCCGGTACGCCCGGGATGCTGATGGTGATCGGCCTCCAGTTTGGCCTCGTGCTCAGCATCGGCATCTTCAACCCCGTCTTCGCGACCTACCGTCTTGCCCAGACCGCCACCGAGCGCGTCTCGAGGACCCTGTCGGCCTGGTCGGTCTCAACCAGCGCTGCGAGCGCGCTCATGATCGCGCTCTGGGGCGCGCTGGCCAGCGGCGTGGGTCTACGTCCCGCGATCGCCGCCGCCGGCCTGCTCGCATTGCCCACGCCGATGCTGCTCCCCCGCGCGCACAGGAAGGACCAGCTCCCGGCGGCGACGGCGGAACCGGCAGGTGCCGCGGACGCAGAGGCGGCGCGTCAGGCGCGGTCGCGACTCGTGAGGGCGGGCAGCGCGTAGAGCGACTCGAGCTCGAGCCGAAGCCGCTCCTGCGCGAAGCGCCGCTGCTCGGCCTCGCGCCTGCGGTCCTGCTCGTCCGCCCAGTCCGCCGCCTTCGCCCAGGTCAACCACGACAAGCGCAGCGACGTGCGGCGGTCGGCGGCGCGTCCGTCCGCGCCCTCGCGTCCTCGTCTTCTCATCGTCTGGCGCCTCTACCCGCCTGCCGCACTTCCGAACCGGACGCGGCCGCCGCGTGGTCGGCTCGGCTCGGCTCGGGATCGCTCTGGCTCGGGCTCGGACTCAGGCTCGGGCGTCACATGCCGACGTCGTAGTCGGCCAGCCACGACTTGAGCGCGAGCAGGTCGCGGTGGAGGTAGAGCTCGGCCCGGGTCGCCGGGATCGGGTCGATGCTCTCGACGCGCAGGTCACCGTCGAGCAGGCGGTTGAGCAGGCGGACGATCTGCTCGGCGTTCGTCTCGACCAGCCCGAGCGGCTCGGCGCCGACGCAGAGCACGACGACGCGACCCTGCTCGACGGCGATCGGCTGCGAGTCGGTGGGCACCTGGGCGAAGACCCGTGGCCAGGCGCGGGCGACGGCGAGCAGGTCGCGGATGCCCGGGAGGTGGTCGTGGATCGTCACGCCCCGGGCGGTCGCCGGCTCACGTCTTGACCGTGAGCGCCGCGATCTGCTCGCTGCGCGACTCGAGCTCGATCACGAAGTTCCCGTCGATCGTCGCCTGGAAGCGGAAGGTCACCGACCCGCCGGCCGACACCGTCTGGTGGAGGTCGTAGCCGTGGATGTGGATCTCGTCGGCGACGTTCGACCTCACGGTCAGCTGGATCGTGTCGCCCTTGTTGGCGCTCAGCAGCTTGATTGCGCCGACCGGCTTGCCGCCGGCCACCGTCACGGTGAAGCTCCGGACCATCGGAGCGGTCTTCTTGCCCGATCCGCCCGGGCTGGCGAGAACGAAGCCGACGATCACGACGGCGGCCGCGGCGACGAGCAGGACGAGGCGCTGTCTTTTTCCCATCTGAGCCTCCGGGTCGAACGATCAGGCGGCGTGCACGCGGGCCTAACCCTGGCCGTGGCCTTGGCCGGCGCCGTCGACGCCGAGTGCGGCGGCATGGGGCTCGAGCGCGGCGATGACGAAGGCGATGTGGTCGTCGAGCTCGACCCCGAGCTCCTGGGCGCCGCGCACAACATCGGCGCGGTTGACGGCGGCAGCGAACGATGGCTGCTTGAGCTTCTTGCGGACCGACTTCGGCGCGAGCCCGTGGATCCCGGTCGGACGCACGACCGCGCAGGCGACGAGGAAGCCGCAGAGCTCGTCGACGGCGACGAGCGTCCGCTCGATCGGGGCCTGCGGCTCGACGCCGAGCAGCTCGGCGTGCGACGCGATCGCCCGAACCATCTCCGCCGGGGCGCCGCGGCGCTCGAGCTCGGCCATGATCATCCGCGGATGGCCGGTGGCCAGGTCGGGGAAGCGCTCGTAGTCGGCGTCGTGGAGCAGCCCGGTCGCACCCCACAGCTCGACGTCGGCGCCGTCGCGGGCGGCGTACGCGCGCATCGCCGCCTCTACGGCCAGGCAGTGGCGGCGCAGGGACTCGGACTCCACCCAGTCGATCAGGAGCGCCCAGGCCTCGGCGCGGGTGATGGCCGCCGGGGGGCCAACGCGGGTGATCTTCGCCACGAGGCCAAGGTAGCACCGGCGGTTTGCCCGGAGTTGGCCCGCACGGCCCAGCGCCCGCCACGTGGACGAGTCAACCGTCGACGAAGAGCCCCTGCAGCGGCCCGAGCAGGCGCTCGGAGCGACGGGAGACCGCCGGCAGCTCGACGAGACGGTGCGTCAACGGTTCGCCCCGGTCGCGGCGAGCGCGTTGTTCGGCGGCGATCGGGCGCCAGAGCTCGTCGATCACGGCCCGCGGATCGCCGTCGATCTCGCCGATCTCGCGCTCAAGGTGAGACGCCCAAAGGCGCAGACGGGTGTCGCGGGCGAGCGCCGCGTCGCACGTGACGAGGTTGACCTCGGTGTCGTTGTAGAAGGAGTGGGCGTTCAGGTTCGCCGAGCCCAGGGTGAGCCACCGGTCGTCGACGATCCCGACCTTCGCGTGGACGTACACCCGGTCGCTGGTGTGCGCCGACCGGGCGCGGATCGTGACGGCCAGAAAGCGGCCCCGGCCGGCGTCGGCCTGGGTGAGGACGTCGAGCTGACCGCGCGTGTCGTCGGTGCCGATGTTCGGCCGGCCGGGTAGCACCACGACGAGCCGAAAGTCATCGGACGGCGGCCGTCGTAGCTTGTCGCCGAGGATCGCCACGACCTCGGGCGACCAGAGGAACTGGTTCTCGAGGTAGATCAGGCGCTCCGCCGAGCGCACGGCACGGAGGTAGGCCTCGACGATCCGGAAATCGCCGCGGGCGGCGAAGCCGTAGAGCTTCTCGGGGATGGTGCGCACGATCTGCAGCTCGACATCGCCGGCATCCCGGGCGGCGGATGGATACGCCTCGACGTGGTCGCCGGTGACCGCCTTCCAGCGGTTGGCGACATGGCGGTGTACGTCTGCCACGGCCGGCCCGCGTACCCGTGCGGCGACGTCGTGCCAACCCATGCGTCCGCGCGCGGGATGCGCGGCCGTGTCGTAGCGATCGCCGCTCAGGTCGGTCAGATCGATGCCGCCGACGAAGGCGATCTCGTCGTCGATCACGGCGATCTTCTCGTGGTGGCAGTGCATCGGACGCTCGTTCGCGTCGAGCGCCACCTCGATGCGCGTCCCCCGCACGAGCTCGTCCCGGCTCTTGCGCACGGACGCGCGACGCGGCGCCAGCACCGGCGTGGGAGCCCCGGCCCAGAGGAGCACGCGCACGGAGACCGACTCGGCCGCCTCCGCCAGGAGCTCGCGCAGCAGGACCGGCGGCTCGTCGCGGGTCAGGGCGAAGCCCGGGCGGATCGACCACCCGGCGATCAGCACGCTCCGCCGGGCGCCGCGGATCGCTCGCTCGAGGCAGGCGAAGTAGGCCTCACCGTCGATCAGGACGTCGACCGCGTTGCCCGTCCGGGGCGGCGGGTCGCCGGCGGCCCAGATCCGTCCGTCCTCGGGCGGTGTGCGCTGCGCCGAGCGGCCGAGCCGGCCCAGGCGGCGGCCATGGTGATCGTTGACCGCGCGCTCGATCGCCCGGCCGGCGGCGCGGTCGACCACGCGCAGGACTTTCGCCGCCGCCATCGGGGCCAGACCTTACGCCGGCCGGGCGTCACGGTGCGGCCGGGCTGCCGTTAGCCGGCGGGATCAGGACGGGCGGTGCCCTCCGAGGATGCGCTCGACCGCGGCCGTCAACGCCTGGCCGTCGCCGAGCTCGGGTCCTCGGCGACCGCGGACCTCGAAGCGAACCGCTCCGCACCCGGACGACTGGGCCCGCACCAGCGCGACATGGAGGCCGCCGCTGCTCCCCCGGAAGTCGAGGTCGACGTGCGAGCCGTTGTCCGCGGGGCAGCTCCGAACTCCGGGCTGGTAGGCGGGGAGGCGGTCGACGGCGGCGATCAGCCGCGCGAGCTGGGCCGGGCTTACGACGAGGAGGAACGGCGTCTGCCGCCGACCGCCGCGCGGCCCGTAGAGCCGCACGCTGGCGACCCTCGCCGTCCGCGGGACCCGCTCGGTGGCCGGTCGGACCGTCAGCCAGACGTCGGCGGCCACGGCGAGCACGACGGTCCTCGTCGACCCGTCGGCGGCCACGGTGATCGCGAGCGAGCGCGACGCGAGCAGTCGGTTGGTGGGGAAGCTGAAGCCGAGGAAGGTCGCGGTCGGCGCCCCGGGGCCGCTCGCGGTGCCCGACAGCGACGACCGCCCGCCGGCGGGCGGGTGGGCGGCGACGAAGGCGATCACGTCCGCCGGCGTCCCCGGGACCGACCAGTAGGCGCGCCGGCTGGCGAGGTTGGGCGTCGCCGGGATGTTCGGCGGCGACGGAAGCACCGCGCCGGCGCCGAGCGGCGTCGTGGCGGCAACAGGGACGGCGCCGGGCGGCAGCTGGAGGCGCGGCAGGAGCGCAGCGACGTCGCGGCGGGCCGCCGCACGGGCCGCGGTCGTGCCGCCCTGGGGAGCGGACGCGGCGACACCGCTGGCGGCGACACCGAGCGCCAGCATCGCGACGAGCGCCGCCAGACGCATCAGGCGCCGCCGGGCGGGCATCGGGTTTGTCGTCACACGCCCGATCCTACGCCGCCCAGCCGCCACCGCACGCGCACGGACCCGCGACAACGGCACCGCCTACCCTGTATGGAGCACCCCCTGCCCGCGACCGTCCGCGCCCCGCCGGCGGCAGAGGTCTGCGCAGGCCGACTCCCGACCGACCCCCTCCCTCCCGCACGCACTTGGCCGACCAGGCACACATCCGCAACTTCAGCATCATCGCCCACATCGACCATGGGAAGTCGACGCTGGCCGACCGCATCCTCGAGCTGACCGAGACGGTCTCGCCGCGGGCGATGCGGGCGCAGGTGCTCGACTCGATGGACCTCGAGCGCGAGCGGGGGATCACGATCAAGGCACAGGCCGTCCGCGTCCGCTACACGGCCCGCGACGGGCAGGACTACCAGCTCCAGCTGATCGACACGCCCGGCCACGTCGACTTCACCTACGAGGTGTCGCGGTCGCTGGCGGCGTGCGAGGGGGCGGTGCTCGTCGTCGACGCGTCGCAGGGGGTCGAGGCGCAGACGCTGGCCAACACGTACATGGCGGTCGAGGCTGGGCTCGAGCTGATCCCGTGCCTGAACAAGATCGACCTGCCGGGAGCCGAGCCCGAGCGCGTGGCCGAGGAGATCGTCGACCTGCTGGGCGACCCGGCCGAGGAGATCCTGCGGATCTCGGGCAAGACCGGTGCGGGCGTGGTCGACATCCTCGAGCGGATCGTCGAGCGGGTGCCGCCGCCCGACGGCGACCCGGAAGGCCCGGCGCGGGCGCTGATCTTCGACAGCGAGTTCGACCAGTACCGGGGGGTGATCGCCTACGTGCGGGTGGTCGACGGCGTCTTCACCAAGGGCGCGGCGATCCGGGCGATGGCGGGGGGGACGCAGGCCGAGATCGACGACATCGGCTACTTCAGCCCGCAGATGGTCCCGGCGACCGAGCTGCGGGCCGGGGAGGTCGGCTACGTGATCACGGGCATCAAGGACGTCACCCAGCTGCGCGTCGGCGACACGCTGACGACGAAGTCGAACCCGGCGACCGAGGCGCTGCCCGGCTACCGGGAGGTCAAGCCGATGGTCTTCTGCGGCCTCTTCCCGATCGACAGCGAGCGCTTCCCAGAGCTGCGCGAAGCGCTCGAGAAGCTGACGCTCAACGACGCGGCGCTGTGGTGGGAGCCCGAGACCTCGGACGCGCTCGGCTTCGGCTTCCGGGCCGGCTTCCTCGGCCTGCTGCACATGGACATCGTCCGCGAGCGCCTCGAGCGGGAGTACGACCTCGAGCTGCTGGCGACGATGCCGTCGGTCGGCTTCGAGTTGACCCTGACCAACGGCGAGGAGATGGAGGTCCACAACCCGTCCGACATGCCCGACCCGATGCGGATCGAGGAGATCCGCGAGCCGATGATCCGGGCGACGATCATCACGCCGAAGGAGTACATCGGCGTCGTCATGGAGCTGTGCATCGACCGGCGGGGGACGCACGAGGCGATGCACTTCCTCTCGCCCGAGCGCGTCCAGCTCACCTACCAGCTGCCGCTGGCGGAGATCGTGCTCGACTTCTTCGACCAGCTGAAGTCGCGTACGCGCGGGTACGCGTCGCTCGACTACGAGCTGACGGGGATGAAGCCGGCGAACCTGGTCAAGCTCGACGTGCTGCTGGCGGGCGACCAGGTCGACGCGCTGTCGATGATCGCCCACAAGGACAAGGCGTACGACCTGGGGCGGATGCTGACCGAGCGGCTGCGCAAGAAGATTCCGCGCCAGCAGTACGACGTGCCGATCCAGGCGGCGATCGGGGCGCACGTGATCGCGCGGGAGACGGTCAAGGCTTACCGCAAGGACGTGATCGCCAAGTGCTACGGCGGGGACATCACGCGCAAGAAGAAGCTGCTCGAGCGCCAGAAGGAGGGCAAGAAGCGGATGAAGCAGATCGGACGGGTCGAGGTTCCGCAGGAGGCGTTTCTGGCCGTGCTCGAGCTCGGCAAGCAGTAGTGCGCTAGATGCGGATCCTCTTCGTCTGCCTCGGCAACATCTGCCGGTCGCCGACGGCCGAGGCGGTGATGCGCAAGCTGGTCGCCGACGCCGGCCTCGCCGGCGAGATCGAGGTGGACAGCGCCGGGACCGGACCGTGGCACGTCGGCCGGCCGCCGGACGCGCGGGCGGCGCAGGCGGCGGCGGCGCGCGGCTACGAGCTGACGGGCAAGGGCCGCCAGGTCAGCGGGCGCGACTTCGAGCGCTTCGACCTGCTGGTGGCGATGGACCGCTACAACCGCCAGGAGCTGCTCGGGATGGCGCCGGGCACGGCGGGGCGCGAGCAGGTCCGGCTGCTGCGGGAGTACGACCCGGCGAGCGCGGGCGCGGTCGACCTGGACGTGCCCGACCCGTACGCGGGGGGGCAGCGGGGCTTCACGACGGCACTCGAGCTGATCGAGGCGGCGTGCCGGGGCCTGCTCGACGAGCTGCGGCGTGAGCCTGCCGCCTGAGGCGCTGGCGCGGGGGACCCCGGCCGAGGTCCGGCGCGTCGGCGGCGGCGACATCAACGAGGGCTGGCGGGTCGTCTGGTCCGACGGGCGGCGGTCGTTCTTCAAGACGCGGGCCGACCCGGGGCCGGGAGAGTACGCGCGGGAGGCCGCGGGGCTCGACTGGCTGCGGGAGCCGGGTGGGCTCCAGGTGCCGGATGTACTGGCTGTCGGTGAGGATTTCTTGGAGCTGGCTTGGGTCGACGAAGGTCGACTCGACGCAGCGGGGGTGCTGGCCCTCGGCCATGGATTGGCGCAGGTGCACCAGGCGGGGGCCACGGCGTTCGGCGGAGAGGGCCCGCTGCGGATCGGCCGGCTCGAGCTGCCGAACGCGCCACTGGAGCGCTGGTCGGACTTCTACGCGCAGCGCCGGCTGCTGCCGCTGCTGGGGCCGGCGGGCCTGGGCGAGCGGGGGCGGCGGGGGGTGGAGCGCGTGTGCGAGCGGCTCGGCGACCTGGCGGGACCTGAGGAGCCGCCGGCGCGGGTGCACGGGGACCTCTGGTCGGGCAACGTGCTGGCCGGCCGCGACGGGCGGCCGTGGCTGATCGACCCGGTCGCGCACGGCGGCCACCGGGAGGTCGACCTGGCGATGCTCGACCTGTTCGGCGGGCCGGCGATCCGCCCGGCCTACGCGGAGGCGGCGCCGCTGGCGCCGGGCTGGGAGGATCGCGTCGCGCTGTGGCAGCTGTTCCCGCTCCTGGTCCACGCGGCGCTCTTCGGCGGCTCCTACGTGGCGTCGGCGGAGCGGATCGCCGTGCGCTACGGCGGCTGAGGCGCCAATCCGTCGAGAGCCGCGCGCGTTGCGCTCAAGGTTCGCCGCCCGCGGGTCGATCGGAGGAGCAGACCCCGACCGCGAGGACGAATTGAAGATCCCACTGAAGCTCCCGCTGCTGCTGGTCGCCGTCTGCGCGGTCGCCTGCCCGTCCGCTGCGCTCGCCGACGGCGCTGCGTCCGTCAGCGTCACGATTCCCGCCGGCGCGCGGACCGGTACGCCTTTTGCGGTCGAGGTCGCGAGCAGCTTCAGCGACGCGGCCAACGGCGCGGAGCAGCTGACCGCGTTCCTCCTGCCCCCAACCGCCGGAGCCTGCCCGACGCGGGCCGTCGCCCCGACCGGAGCCGACGTCCTGCTCGCCGGCGAGGCAGCCGATCAGGTGCTGATCGTCAACGCCCTCGCGGGGCGGCTCGCCGTGCCCGGGTCCTGGACGGCGTGCGCGTACCTGGTGCGTGGCGGCGTCGTGACGGCGAGCGCGAGCCAGCGGTTCTCCGTGTCGGGTGCGGCGCTCCACGCAGCTGCGGCCAGCCATCCGAAGGCCAAGCACCACAAGGTCAAGCACCACAAGGCGAAGGCCGGTCACACGCCGTGATCGGCCCCCTTGACGCCGGCGTGGCCGCGGCGCGCCGCTGCTACGCTCGACCGAATGCCGGCGCCGACGCCGTGCCCGGCCCCAGTCGGCGCTGTGATGAGGACGCGCGGTCGGCGGCCGGCGCGACGCCCGGGCAACGTGAACAGGGAGGAGCACGATGACGCGAAGGATCACGTTCGGCGCCGTGCTCGCGGCCTCGATCGCCCTGGCGGCCGGCGGCGCGCCCGCGGCGCCCGCGGCGGCAAAGACCAAGAACACGCACGCCACGGTGACCGTGACCGCACCGGCCCGGGCGGCCCGGGGCGCGCGGATCTCGCTGCGTGTGACGAGCGTGTTCAGCGTCGTTGCCAACGGGGCGGAACATCTGACCGTCTTCATCGTCCGGCCGGGCGCGAGCTGCCCGCACGCGGCGCGCCGACCGGCCGGCGCCGATCCGCTGCTGTCGGGGGAGCCGGCTGACCGGGTGCTGATCGCCAACGCGATCTCCGACCGGCTGCAGCAGGCCGGCACATGGACGGTGTGCGCATACCTGACCTACGGGCGGCAGATCACGGCGACGGCGCGGGCCCGGGTCGCCGTCGCCTGAGCCGGCCGCACGGAAATCGCTTGTCAGCTGCCGCACCCTGGTTGCGTACGTAGGGGGGAGGAGCGTGGTGACCACCGGCGGTTGAAAGGAAGTGCGATGAAAAAGGCTTATGCGGCGGTGATCGCCGCGGCGATGGTTGTGTCGGGAGGCGTGGCCGGAGCCCAGAGTCCGACGACGACGCCGGCGGCGCTGACGGCCGAGGCGGCGATCACGGCCGGGACCACGGCGATCGAGCACGACGGCAGGTCCGGCCTCGTCAGCGCGGGGATGCTCAACTTCAGCTTCACGCCGACCGGGCTCACCTGCCCGGCCGGGACCACCAACCCGCTCTACTGCGCGGACAACGTCTCGGGCGGCTTTCGCTTCATCGTCCGCGTCACCGACATCCGGCCCGGCCAGAACGGCAGGTCGGTGGTGATCGCCGCGCTGCTGATCACGATCAGAGCCGGCCAGCTGGTGACGATCGACTGCGCCGGCAGCGACCCGTGCCTGTCGCTCAGAGCCGTGGGGGCCAGGATCCTGCGATACGGGACCGCGCATCACCGCGCCGTCCCGGTCCAGCTGATCGCACACGTGCGGCCGAGCACCACCCCGACGTCCACCGAAGTGATCCAGTTCCTGAATCTGTAGCCCGGTGACCGCCGCCCACGCCCGGCCGGATGTCGGCCGGCGTGGGCGTGGCGGCGCCGCGACCCGGTCGCGCGCTACGCTGGGTGCTCTTGGCGTTTGGATCCGAAGACTTCGCGGCCGCATACGACGCTTCGATCTTCCGGGTGTACGGGTTCTTCGCCTATCGGCTCAACAGCCGCGAGGAGGCTGAGGATCTCTGCCAGGTGACCTACGAGCACGGCCTGCGCGCGTGGGGACGCTTCGACCGGACCCGCTCGGCGCCGGTGACGTGGTTGCTGGCGATTGCGCGCAACGTGCTGATCGACCACTACCGCCGGCAGCCCGCCGTGCGTGACCGCCCGCTGCACGAGGTCGACGAGTCGCGCCTGCCCGCCGCCGCGGCATCGGGACCGTCGCTCGGCCTCGAGCCCGATCTCGAGCGCGCCCTGGTGATGCTCGCGCCGCGCTCACGCGAGCTCATCGCCCTGCGCTACGGCGCCGAGCTCACGGGGGCGGAGATCGCCGAGCTCAGCGGGCTGATCGCTGGCAAACGTCCAGCAGATCCTGTCCCGGGCCGTGCGCCAGATGCGCGAGACGCTCGACCCGGCGGCGTCAGAAGAGGAGGGCGGCGGCGGCGAGGAGCCCGCCGCCGGCGGCCGCCGCCGCGCCGAGCGCGCAGCCACAGCCGCGCCGGGCGCGGTATCTGCGGCGGACCGGCGATCAGCTCGCGCCGTAGCCGGCCGCGCCATCCGGGGCCGGGCATCGGCCGGTCGCGGAGCAGCCGCTCCTCGAGTTCGGCCGCGGTCGTCACTTGCTGAACACCGCCCCGAGCGGATTGAGCCGCTGCGCACGGGCGAACGCGTTGAGCGCTCGCCCGTGGAGCCCCTGTTCGCTCTCGATGCGAGCGAGGACGAGCCGCAGCTGCCAGTTGGTCGCCTCGCGGTCGATCGCGGCGACGGCCGCAGCGTGCGCCGCCGGCAGATCGCCGGCGAGCTCGAGGACGAGCGCCGCCTGGAGCTCCGGACCGGCCGCGTACGGCTGGACCCGGTGGGCGGCGCGGGCGTCGGTCAGAGCGGCGCGCAGATCGCCGCGTGCGGCCGCGGTCCGGCTGCCGGCGAGATCGCGCGCCGCAGCCAGGGGCAGGGCGACGGCAAGCAGGGCCGCGACGGCGATGACCACGGCGATCGCACGCGGCACGCGGCGCGCCCGGACGCGGACATCGCCGGCGGCGCCTGGCACGCGGGTCGGCTCAGGGCGGCCGCTGACGCACACGGCCCCGAGGATCAGCGCAAGTACGGAAACAGCACCGAGCTGCCACACCCACTCGTAGGCGGCCGCGGTCGCGAACGCAGCGACGGCCGCCGTCGCCCCGGCCAGCGCCAGCCGCACCGTGGGCGGCGCGCGGAGCGTACGCCAGACGCCGGCGACCAGCAGGCAGATGACGAGGCCGCCGATCAGGCCGAGGCCGACGATGCCGGTCTCGGCCAGCGTCTGGAAATAGAGCGAGTGGGCGTCTGTGATGTGGCCGGGACCGGTGGCGTGAGCGGCCCACCAGAACTCGAACGTGCCGGCGCCGAGGCCGGTCAGCGGATGCGCATCGTCGGCCTTGACGGCCTCCTGCCAGTACTGGTAGCGGCCGAGACCCGAGGCGCTTGAGAGCCGGCTGAAGAGGTCGTTCCCGCTGACCGTCTGCGTCACGGCGGGCTGCTTGAAGTCGTGCCAGGCGCGGTCGACGCGCCCTGGGACCCCGAGCGCGACCGCGGCGACCGCAAGCGCCGCCACGACGGCGCCGATGCGCGCAGCCGTGGCGCGGCGCGAGGGCTCGAGCCAGCGTGGCCGGGCAGCATGGCGTGCGACGAGGCCGATCGCGACCTGCAGCAGGCCGACGCCGGCGCAGACGAGCACGACGACGACGAGCATCCGGTCGCCGGCCCGGCGCGCGGCGACCGTGTCGAGACCCTGGCGGACGATCGCGTGGTGGTCGGCGTAGGCGATCAGCACCCCCGTGGCCAGCGCCGTGGCGGCGAGCGTCGCCAGGACCTGGAGGCGATCGGTCGCCAGCAGCAGGAAGGCGGCGGCGGCGACGCCGAGGGCGATCGCCCCGCCGCGGCTGTCGGCCAGGAAGATGCCGAGCAGGACCACCGGCAGGCAGGCGGCGGAGATGGCGCCGGCCGCGAGACGGCGGGCGCCGACGGCAACGGTCAGGAGCAGGGGGACGCCCATCGCCAGGAACTCGGCCAGACCATTCCAGTACCCGAGCGGATACGCGAGCCGGCTCGCGCTGGCGTGGACAGCGAGGCGTGGATCCGGCGGAAACCAGGCGCCGTGGAGCCGCGACAGGACGGCGAGCACACCGACTGCCGCGACGGCGGCGGCCGCCCCGAGCACGGCGTGGCGCGCGGCGCCACGTCCCTGCACGGTCAGCGCCAGCACGAAGACGCCAGCGTACGTCGCGACCATACCGAGCGTGTCGGCGCTGCGCCCGGCGCTGACCGACCAGAGGGCGGAGGCGCCGGTCCAGGCAGCGAACGCCAGCATCAGCCCGAGCGCGAGCCAGCCGGCCGGGCCGAGGCGCCGCGGGACGAGGCCGACGAAGGCCGCGAGCAGCACCAGCCACCAGACCGCGACGCCGGCCTGGCTGCGGGAGATGGTGTCGTAGCCGCCGTCTGAGAGCGCGAGGTAGGTCACGGTGGCGAAGCTCAACGCAGCACCGGCGAGGCCGGGAGGCGAGATCCGGGCGGTCCAGCCGGCGCGCGGGATGACGACGGCGGCCTGGCGCGCGGAGATCGGCACGACGTCAGATACGAGCCGGCGTCGCCCCGGCTGACGGCCGTGTCAGCTCGGCGCCGCCCAGTTCGTACATTGGGTATGCGCGCTCTGCCGATCGCCATCGTTGTCGCGCTCCTGCTCGGGCTTCCGGGCAGCGCCGGCGCTGTCGGCTACCTCAATCCGCCGGGCAGCTCGGGGATCAACCAGTACACCGAGGTGGTGCCGACGGCGACCGGCAGCACCCCGACGGGTGGCATCGGCGCCGGCGTGGCGCCGGCAGGCAGCGGCGGCTCGGCGTTCTCACGCTTCGTCACCGGGACATCCCCGGTCCGGCGCGGCGCGGCGCCGACGGCGCTGCCGCCGTCCGGCGGGGCGTCGGTGATCGGGTCGGTGGCCGACGCCGCTAGCGGCAGCGGCGGTGGGCTGGGCATCGCGCTGCCGCTGATCCTGGGCGGCGCCGCGGCCGTCGCGCTCGGGCTGCTGCTGGTGCGAAGGCGGCGCTCCTGAGGGCTGCACGCGGCTGCGGCGTGGTCGTCGTCTGCCTCCTCGCGCTGGTGGCACCGCCGGCCGGCGCCGCCGGCCTCCGGCCGCTGCGGCTCGCGTTCAGCGACGGTCTCTTCACGAGTGGGGATGCCGCCACCCGCGGCCTCTGGCTCGGGCGCGGGGCGGCGCTGGGCGCGCAGGTGGTCCGCATGGATGCGGGCTGGCCGGCGTCGACGCGGCCGTCCCGGCCCACCGACCCCGGGGACCCGGCCTACAGTTTCGCCAGCCTCGACGCCGCGGTCCGCGACGCCGCCGCCCACGGCCTGACGCCGCTGCTGAGCTTCACCGGCGCACCGCGGTGGGCGGAGGGACCAAACCGCCCGGCGAGCGCCCCGACGGGGAGCTGGCTGCCGGACCCGAGGGCCGTCGGGGCCTACGGTCAGGCTCTGGCCGCGCGTTACGACGGGCGCTTTCCCGACCCGCTGCACGCGGGCGCCACGCTCCCGCGCGTGTCGTCATTCCAGCTCTGGAACGAGCCGAACCTATCCCAGTACCTGACCCCGCAGTGGCAGCACGGGGCGGGTGGCTGGGTCGCGCGGGCGGCTGACCAGTACCGCTTGATGCTGAACGCCTTCTATGCCGGCGTGAAGGCCTCGCAGCCGGGGGCGACGGTGGTCACCGCCGGCACGGCGCCGTACGGCGACGTGGGCCATAGGGCCCGCACGATGCCCGTGCGCTTCTGGTCGGAGGTGCTGCGGGCCCCGGTCGCGTTCGATGTGCTGGCGCACCAGCCGTACTCGGTCGGGGCGCCGCCGACGCGGGCGCTCAACCCCGACGACGTGTCGATTCCCGACATCGGCAAGCTGACCAGGCTGCTGCGGGCCGCCGAGCGACGGGGGGCGGCGCTCCCGCGCGGCGAGCACCACCGCGTCTGGGTCACCGAGACGAGCTACGTGTCACGGCCGCCGAACCCGAGCGGGGTTCCGCTCGCGACCGATGCGCGCTGGCTCGAGCAGACCCTCTTCCTGCTCTGGGCGCAGGGCGTCGACCTCGTGACGTGGTACCAGATTCGCGACCCGGCGCCGCCGGAGCCCGACGCGTCGGGCGTGTACTTCTACGGCGGGGGGGCCAAGCCGGCGGCGGCGGCCTTTCGCTTTCCCGTCGTCGGTCATCGCGTCGCGGGTGGCGGCCTGCGTGCGTGGATCCGGGTGCCGCGCAGCGGCTCGCTCGTGCTCCAGGCGCGCGTGCGCGGTCGGTGGGGCACGGTGCGGCGTGTCGCCGTGACGGCGGCCGAGGTGCTCGATGTCCCCGTGCCGGGGCATCCGCAGGCCGTTCGCGCGTCGCTCGGTGCGACGAGCAGCGTGGCCTGGGCGTTCTGAGCGGTGCCCGCGCGGCGTCCGCTGGTACGCGTCGTGTAAGAGGCTTGTAGGAGGCACGTCGCAGGCGGGCGCCAAGGGTGACAATGGTGTTCGTGAAGCTCCTGATCGTCGACGACGACCGCGCGCTACGCGACGCGCTGCGGCGGGCGCTGGGTCTCGCCGGGTATCAGGTCGTCGGCGTCGGGGCGGGCCTCGAGGCGCTCGGCCACGTCGCCGATGACGCGCCGGACGCGGTGATCCTGGACATCGGCCTGCCCGACGTCAGCGGCCTCGACGTCTGCCGGCTGCTGCGAGCGCGCGGGCAGCGGCTGCCGGTGCTGATGCTGACCGCGCGGGCGGCGGTCGAGGACCGGATCGACGGGCTCGACGCCGGGGCCGACGACTACCTGGTCAAGCCGTTCGACGTCGGCGAGCTCGTCGCGCGGATCCGGGCGCTGCTGCGGCGCAGCGCACCCGCCGACGGGGAGGGCGACGCGTCGTTCGGGGGGCTGCGGCTCGACCGGGGCCGGCACGGGGCGAGCGTCGACGGGACGTTTGTCGAGTTGACACGGACGGAGTTCCTGCTGCTTGAGCTGCTGCTGCGCAACCCGCGGCAGGTGCTCGCACACAGCGTGATCTACGACCGCGTCTGGGGCTACGACTTCGGGCCGGGCTCGAACGCGCTGCGCTGCTACATCGGCTACCTGCGGCGCAAGCTCGAGGACGCGGGATCGGCGCCGGTGATCCACACGGTGCGCGGGGTCGGCTACGTGCTGCGCGAGGCATGACGCTCCGGGTGCGGATGGCCGCGACGGCGGCCGGGGCAGTGGCCGTGGTCGTCGTGGCGATCGCCGCGGTCGTCTACCTGGCGGTGCGCTCGGATCTGCGCGGTGAGGTCGATCGGGTGCTGGCGCAGCAGGCGCAGCCGCTCGTGGCGAACAACGTCGGGGTCGCCGGCGGCGAAGCCGGGTTCTCGACGGCGACGGGGCCGGCGACGCCGCTGACGTTGCCGCCGAAGGCGAAGTTCAAGGCCGGCGTCCTCACCGGCCCGGGCGCCGCGGGCAAGCTCGCGCTCCCGGCGGGCGCCGTCGGCGTGGCCGTCACGCAGGGGCCGCCGCAGCCGTTCACCGGCGCCGGCGGCTTCATCCAGTTCCTGGGGGCGAGCGGCGGCGTGGCCAAGAGCGCCAACGAGGGCCTGCTGCCGAACATCCCGGCGAGCCCGGCGATGCGGGCGATCGCCGCCGGGGGCGTCGGACGCGACCTCGTCGACATCCGGGTGGGGGGCGAGCACATGCGTGTGCTGACGCTCGGGGTCGGGCCGGCGGGTGCCGTCCAGCTGGCGCAGCCGCTGACCGAGGTCGACCACGAGCTCGGCGACCTCGTCGTGATCCTGCTCGTCGTCGGCGGCGCCGGGATCCTGGCGGCGGCGCTGCTGGGCGCCGTCGTGGCGCGGACGGCGCTGGCGCCGATCGCCCGCTTCACGCGGCGCACGGAGAGCATCGCCGCGTCGGGCGAGGCGACGGAGCGGCTGTCGGTCGCGGGCAGCGACGAGCTCGGGCGGCTGGCGGCTTCGTTCAACCGGACGCTGGAGGAGCTCGAGCGGTCGGTGGCGGCCCAGCGCCAGCTCGTCGCCGACGCCAGCCACGAGCTGCGCACGCCGATCGCCAGCCTGCGGGCCAACATCCAGGTGCTGGAGCAGGCCGAGCGCCTGCCGGCGGGCGAGCGCGAGGCGCTGCGGCGCGACGTCGTCGACGAGCTCGACGAGCTGACCGGGCTGGTCGGGGACCTCGTCGAGCTTGCCCGGGGCGCGGAGCCGGCTGCGCTCGTCGACGAGGTCCGCCTCGACCAGGTGGTGAGCGCGGCGGTGGCGCGCACCGAGCGGCGCAGCCGGGGGGCGTCGTTCCATGTCGAGATCGAGCCGACGGTGATCGCCGGCGACGCGCCGCGGATCGACCGGGCCGTGGCCAACCTGCTCGACAACGCGGTCAAGTGGAGCCCGGACGGGGGCGTCGTCGATGTCACGCTGCGCGGAGGCGTCTTGACCGTCGGCGACCGGGGTCCGGGGTTCGCCGAAGCCGACCTGCCGCAGATCTTCACGCGCTTCTACCGGGCCGACGCGGCGCGGGGGAAGCCGGGCTCGGGGCTCGGGCTGGCGATCGTGCGCCAGGCGGCCGAGGCCCACGGCGGGCGGGCCGTGGCGGCGAACGCGCCGGGCGGCGGAGCGCTCCTGACGGTGACCTTCGGCGCCGCGACGGAGCTCCTACGCTCACCCGACGTTGGGCTGACACACGCCTGAGAGCCTCGGTCGGCGCGGCGAACCCGCCGCGCGCACCACCGACAGAGGAGCCCTCCATGATCCATTCCCGACTGAAGCGAGTGGGCGCGGCGGCAGCGTGCGTTGCCGTCGGCACGCTCGCGGGGATCGCCAGCAGCGCGGCCGCGCCCGGCCGCTCGTCGTCCAAGGCCACGCGAGCGGGCACGACCGTGGCCGGCGTGCCCGCGCCGCCCGGGGCGGTCTTCTCCAAGCTCGGCGGGCCGGCGGTGCATTCGGTCGAGATCGTGTCGAACAGGGCCGGCGACGGCTTCGACACGGTGACGCAGGACTCGGGCACGGTCAAGTCGGTCGCGGGCGACAGCCTGACGATCACCGAAGGCACCGACAAGGCCACGTACGGGACGCCGACCCTGACCATCCCCGCCGGGGCGACGGTCGAGCGTAACTTCAAGACCGCCAAGCTAGCCGACCTCCATCCGGGCGACCATGTCGAGGTGACCGCGACGGCCGGGGGCACGACGAACGTCTTCGCCGTCGAGAAGGATCAGTGGCCGCCGGAGCCGCCGCAGTTCATGACCAAGGGCGGGCCGCTGCCCCGGCCGCCGTTCGCCGGCCCCGTTGGTGTGGCGTACGGCTCGGGCACCGTCACGTCCGGCACGCCGTAGCGATTGAACGGCCGTCACGTCGCGCACATGCGCTCCGCGGCGCGGATGTCGGCCGCCAGGTGCGCGAGGGCGCGCCTGGCGACCGCGTCGCCTGCGGCGGCGTCCCGGCGGACGCGCCTGGCGACCGCGCCGCTGGCGGCGGCGTCCCGGCGGACGCGCCTGGCGGGTGGCGGCAGCCGCTGCTGAGAGCGCCGGCGTCTTCGGCGGCGCGGCTAGGATTCGCGTCGGTTGGCAGATCTCCGGACTCGACGTCCCGGTAGCTCGCGATCGTCGGAAGAGACCGTACGGGTCGGCGACATGGGAATGAGTGAGCTTGTGCGGATGACGGAAAATCGAAGGGCAGGCGCGTGAGATGAGATGGCTCAAGGCGCGTGCCGGCGGGGCCGAGCCTGCGCGCGGAGCCGATTGGCTGCGCACCGAGCCGTGGCGGGACGCGACGATCCCGGCGGATGTCCAGGACGTCCCGACCATGCTGAGCGTGGAGGAGCGGCGGCTGCTCTACGTGCTCGCCCGTGACTACGTCCTCGGCGATCGCACCATCGTCGATGCCGGTTGCTTCCTCGGGGGCTCGACGATGGCGCTGGCGAGCGGTCTTGACGAGAACCCACGCGCCGCGGACGCTCGGTCCATCCATTCCTACGACTTGTTCCAACTCGACGGGGCGTACAAACATGGGTATCCAGGCCTCGTCGAGGGGATCGAAGTCGGCGGCTCGATGCGCCCGCGGTTCGAGGAGCTCCTCGGGACGCGGCTCGACCGAGTCAATGTCCACGAGGGCGACATCTGCGGTCAGCGGTGGGGTGGCGACCCGATCGATGTTCTCTTCATCGACCTCTGCAAGTCATGGGACATCAACGACTACATGGTCAAGGAGTTCTTCCCGAAGCTCACACCGGGTCGCAGTGTGGTGATCCAACAAGACCTGATCCACGAGTGGTTGCCCTACCTCACGATGACGATGGGGTTCTTCAGCGAGGCATTCGAGCTCATCGGCGTGGCGCCGCCGTGCTCGGCGATCTACCTGCACACGCGACCCATCTCCCCCGAGGACGTTCCCGCGAGGCTCGATGCGCTGTCAGACGCGCGGAAGCTCGAGCTGTTCGACCGTGGATGTGCGCCGTTCAGCGGCGAGGATCGAGCGGTGATCGAATGCTCACGCGCCGTGCTGCTGGTCAACCTCGGCCGTCCGCAGGAGGCGGCTTCGCACTTGGCGGCGACCGCGGCGGCGTACCCCGATTCGGAGCGCATCGACTTCATTCGTCGCGAGGTCGGTCGGTGGCTCGAACCACATCTCTCGCAGGAGCAGACTTGACCGGGTCACCGCATGGCATCCCCGCCGGTTGTCGCGACGGCGCCGACGAGCGATGCGCTGACCCGGGGGAGCGCCGCCGCGCCCCGGGCGCGTGCGGACGGACACCCGGCTGGTTGCACCGGCGCGGACGGTGCCTGACCCTCGTCGTCGGCGCGATCCTGCTGGCCGGAATCTATGGGGCGTCCGCCGCCCCGGCCACGGCCGGGACGTGGACCCAGCTCGTGTGTGCGGCCAACGGGCCGGCGCCCACCGACGGCATGGCGCCCCTGAGTGCGGGGACCGCGGCCACGGCGACCGACCGCTGCAATCCGGGTACCGGGGGCTTGGTGGCACTCGTCAGCTCGGCCACGGCCGTCACATCCGGAACGGCGGCGTCCTGGACGTACACGGCACCGGGAAGCTCGACCATCGCCGGCGGCGCGATCTCGCTGTCGCTGTTCGCGCCCGGCGGCATCGCCTACGTCGCCACCCCGGCCGCGACGTTCGACGGGGCGGACACGATCGCGTCGTGCACGAGCGGCACCGCCTGCGGAGGTACGGTCGGGGGTCAGCTGACGGAAGTGGTGCCGATCACGCATCCGGGCGGTACGCACATCTACGAGATCGCCGAGTGCCAGGGAAGTTGTCCGGCCGGGGGCGGTGGCGCCGGGCTGTTCGCCCAGGCGAACGTTTTCGGCATGGCCGTCGAGCTCGCCAACAACGCGCGACCGGCGGCCAGCGCGTTCGGCGGCGGCGTGCTGACGCCGGACGTCGGCGGTACGCAGCCGCTCACGTTCACCGCGAGCGACCCGGGTGGACCGGGTATCTCCCGGGTCACGGTCACGATCGCCGGAACCACCGTGTACGACGCCGCCCCGGACAGCAACGGCGGGCGCTGCGTATCGGTCGGCAAGGACGCGGGCGGCTTTGACGAGTGGCTCTACGCCCAGCCGTGTCCCGCTTCGCTGGGCGTGTCGATTCCGGTGGACACGACGCCGTTCGCCAATGGCCCGCACGACCTCCGGGTGACGTTGACGGACGCCGCGGGCAACGTCGCGGATGTGCTCGACCGCACCATCTCGACCGCCAACGCCAACGCCAACGCCGGCGTCGCCGGCTCCGGCTCCGCGGCGACCAATGCGTCCGGGGGCTCGCCGACCTCCGGGGTTGGACGTCGCGCCAACGGCACCGGCGCCTGCGCGACAGCCCACGTGACGGCGGCCATCGGAGCCGGCGCGACCGCGCACGTCGGCCTGCCGGGCGCGGCCACGCTACGCGGAACGCTCACGTGCGGGACGCGGCCGGTGTCCGGCGCGGTGCTCGATGTCTCGATCACGCGGCGAGCGGCGACCGCCGCCGCGGCCGAGGTCCAGACCGATCAGTCGGGCCGATACACACTTGTCCTGCGGTCCGGTCCATCGCGTGACATCACGGTGACATATCGGGCGTTCAGCGACGCGACGCAGCCGACCGCGACGGCGTCCGCCCGCCTGGACGTGACGCCGACGATCAAGTTGTCGGTCAAGCCGGGTCGAGTCCGCAACGGCCAGACGATCACCTACTCGGGCCAGGTTCTGGGCGGGTACATCCCGGCCTCGGGACTGCCGCTCGATGTCGAATACCGGGACGGCCAGCGGTGGCGGATCTTCGATACGACGCGGGCGGCTCGGGCGAAGGCCGGCCGCTTCACCTACCGGTACACGTTCAAGCGAACGACCCAGCCGATCATCTACACATTCCGGGTGGCGATTCCCGCGGGCGGCGTGTCGGGCTATCCGTACGCGGTGACCGGGAGTAAGCCGCAATCGGTCCACGTGGACCCATGATCCGGGCGGCCGGCGAGACTCCAAATCGGCGCGGGGCGTGATCGGCCGGCCGGTCGCCGGGGTTCGGAGATCGCGCGGGGCGAGAACGATGGCGGTCGCGGCGTGTGTCGTCGCCACGTTCGCCGGGTGCGACGGTTCGGCGTCTCGGATCGTCTCGGCCGACCCGACCTATCTGCCGCTAACCGTCGGGCTCGGCCCCGGCTACCGGCCGCCGGCAACGGGGTTGCCCGGCCCCTGTCGGCCGGCCGTGGGCGTCCGCCGGGGGATGCATCTCGAGCTGTTCGCCCACCGTCACGTCGTCCTTGTCGCCGCCGGCATCGGCGTCGGAGGCCCCCGCTTCGCCGGGGCGTACGTCCGGTCGGGCCGGTGCTTCGGGACACTGATCACGCTCGAGCCGACCGGCCTGGTCGAGCTCGCCGCCGGCGGCCCGGTCCGGCGGCTCGGCGACCTTTTCGCCGCGTGGGGTCAGCCGCTGTCGGCGACCCGGCTGGCCGGCTTTTCCGGCGAGCGCGTTCACGCCTACGTCGACGGTCGGACGGTCCGCGGCGACCCGGCGGCGATCGTCCTGCGACCGCACGCCGAGATCGTCCTGGAGATCTCGGGCTACGTCCCGCCGCACCGGTCATACGGCTTTCCCCCGGGCCTGTGAAATCCGTCTCCGACGCCGGTAGCAGCAGTGCGGGACAGCCGCGCCGGCGGGCCATGGATCTGGTGATCGCACCGCGAACGTCCACGCCGTCGCGTTGCTGACCGCCGATGCCGGCGACTTCGCGATCGTCGGGGCCTATCGGCGACGGGCGATGGCCGCCGCGAGGTTCTCAAGTTCGTTGGCGCGTCCGGCCACCAGTCGCTCGGTCCAGACGTCGTCGTGCAGCCGCTCGATCGTCATCACCACCCGGACGCCCCCGTCCATCGGCTCGAGGTCGACGACGGTGAGGTGCTCGTAGGGCTCCACGCCCGGGACGAAGTCGATCCGCGACCGGTAGGCCAGGCGGGTCGGAGCCGAGATCTCCGTGAAGGTCTTGCGGGCCTCGGTTGTGAGCGGCATTCCCGCGCCCCGCATGAACTCGACCTGGGCCGGCGCGGTCGCGGTCATCGCGTGGACGAGCTCGCCGCCGGGCCGGAGCTCGAGCTTGCGGACGTCGGTGACGAAGCCGTCCGGCGACCACCAGTCCTCGATCCCGGCCGCCGTCGTCCACAGCTCCCAGACCGTCTCGGCCGAGGCGTCGTAGGTTCGCTCGAGGCGGATCCGTCCCGTCGGGGCAGGCTGCTGATCGCCGGTCATCGGGTTGCTCCTCCGGTCGGTTTCACGATGCATCCCATTCTGCTGCGCCTCTCGGCTGGGCCGCGGCTAACCCACGTCCAACAGACCGGCCGGTAGGCTGGCGCCACGGATGAGGTGGATCAGACCGATGCGCGCAGCGCCTCTCCTCGCGGCGCTGGCGCTCCTGCTCGCCCCGTCGGTCGCCCTCGCCGACGGTGACCCGGCGAGCGACATCCTGCTCATCCAGGACACCTTCTTCCCCTACCAGTACAAGGTCGCGCCCAACCTCCAGACCGCCGTCAACCAGGCCGCCGCCCGGTCCAAGGCCGCCGGCTTCCCGCTGAAGGTGGCGATCGTCTCCGCCCCGAACGACCTCGGCGCCGACCCGAACTTCTTCGGCAAGCCCCAGCAGTACGCCGACTTCCTCGAGAAGGAGATCTCCTTCAACACCAAGCCCCGGCTGCTCGTCGTGATGCCCCAGGGCTTCGGCGTCGCCAACGCCGGCCCGCTCAGCGCGCTCGCCGCGACCAAGATCCCGTCCGGGACCGGCGCCGACCCGCTCGCCCGGGCGGCGCTCCCGGCGATCGGGCTGCTCGCCGCCCACGCCGGCCACCCGATCACCCTGCCGAAGGTCGGCGCCGGCACGTCGTCAGGCGGCGGCACGCCCGCGCTGCTGACCTTCGGCGCCCCGCTCGCCGTGATCCTCCTCGTCGGCGTCGCGCTGATCGTGCGCGGCCGGACCCGCGGCCCGGAGGTCCCGACCTGGGACGACGGTGACGAAGACGACGACGACGACGATGACGATCCGGAGACCTCGCCGTGATCCGCCGGCTGGCGGGCGCGGCCGTCGCCGTCGCCGCCTGCGCCGCCTGCGCCGGCTGCGGCTCGTCGGCGAAGACGCCGCCCGCCGCGGCAACGACCGCGACCACGCCAAGAACGGGGGCGGCCGGACCCGGCCCCGGCGCCGGCCCGCGCCAGGTCGAGCGCCTCGTCCTGCCCGCCGCTGCGCCCACGCGGACCGTGCGCGTCCCCATCCTCACCTACCACCGCGTCCACGACTTCCTCACCGAGTACACGAAGTCGATTCCCGACGAAACCGTCGAGCCGCCCGTGTTCGCCGCCGAGATGGCCGCGCTGGCCGGCGACGGCTACCACACGATCACCCAGGCCCAGCTCTTTCACGCCCTCTTCGACGGGGCCGCCCTGCCCGCCAAGCCGGTGCTGATCACCGTGGATGACGGCTACGTCGACGACGTCAAGACGATCCTCCCCGTGCTGTTGCGCCACCACATGGTGGCGACCTTCTACATCATCACCGGCCGCTTCCACGAGCAGGGCTTCCTCAATGAGACCGAGGTCCGCCGCCTCGACGCCGCCGGCATGGACATCGGCGCGCACACGCGCACCCACGTGCCGCTGAACGCGATCCCCGCCGCCGAGATGCGCGCCCAGGTGCTGGGCTCCAAGCGCGACCTCCAGCGCGTGCTGGGTCACTTCGTCTACTTCTTCGCCTACCCGTTCGGCGCCTACGACGCCGCCGTCGTCGCCGAGCTGCGCAAGGTCGGCTTCGTCCTGGCCGTGACGACGACGGGCGGGACGACCGAGTCCTCGGCGGCGCCGCTGACCATGCCCCGGATCCATGTCGGCCGCGCCCAGACGCCGGCCGGGGTGATCGCCTGCGTGCGGGTCGGCGGCTGCGGCGGAGGCGGGACGTGATCGCCCGCCTGGCTCCAGTCGCCGTCGCCGCGATCGTCGGCCTCTTCGGCTGCGGTCCGGCCGTCGTCCCTCGGGCCGAGTTCCTGCGCCGCGCCAACGCCGTCTGCGCCAACACCGCCGACCGTCTCGCCGACCTCGCCGCGCCCCGGCTGGCCGTCCGCGCGCGCCCGGAGGCCGTCGCCGGCTACGTCGACGCCTACGTCGCCGAGCTCCGCCAAGAGCTGGCCAACCTCCGCCTGATCGGCTATCCGCCGGGCGAGCGCCGGACGTGGGAGCGCGCGTACGACGCCGTCGACGCCGCCCTGACGGCGATCGAACGCGACCCGCTCGGCTTCCGCGTCGCCGCCGTCGCCCAGGCGGAGGCCGGTCTCGCCCGCGCGGGGCTGACCGCCTGCCGCCCGTAGCCGTCAGGCGGCCCGGCCCCCGTCGCCCACGCCGGCGAGATCCGCCGGATCCGGCGCTCGCGCGAGCGTCGGCAGACGCAGGCGCGCCAGCGTACCCCCACCCGGCGCCGGCTCGATCGCGACCTCGCCGCCGTGGAGGTCGACCACCTGCCGCACGATCGCCAGCCCGAGCCCGCTGCCGGGCAGGGCCCGCGCCTTGGCCCCGCGGTAGAAGCGGTCGAATACGTGGGGCAGGTCGGTGGCGTCGATGCCCGGACCGTGGTCGCGCACCGTCAGCTCGCCGCCGCGCAGGCGCACGTCGATCGGCCGCGCGGTCCCGGCGAACTTGACGGCGTTGTCCAGCAGGTTGTTGACCGCTCGGTCCAGGCGCGCCGGGACGCCGCTGACCACGGTCTCCTCCAGCCCGACGTCGAAGCTCGCGTCCGGGGCGTGGAGCGTGGCCCGGGCGATCGCCTCGGCCACGAGCGTGTCCAGGCGGACCTCCTCCGGCGTCTCACGCCGCTCGTCGTCGCGGGCCAACTCGATCAGGTCGCCCACCAGCGCGCTCAGCTCCTCGAGCTGCTCGACGACGTCGGCCACGAGCTTCGTCCGCTCTCCGTCGGGCAGCTCCGCGGCCTGCTGGAGGATCTCGATGTTCGTCCGCAGGCTGGTCACCGGCGTGCGCAGCTCGTGCGACGCGTCGGCTACGAGCTGGCGCTGGGCGCGCGCCGACTCGTCGAGCGCCCGCATCGTCCCGTCGAGCGCGTCGAGCATGCCGTTGAACGACGTCGCCAGCCGGCCGAGCTCGTCGCGCCCCGGCGCCTCGATCCGCTCGCCGAGGTCCTGCGTCGCCGCGACGTGCTCGGCGGCGTTGGTCAGCCGGCGGACCGGCGCCACCGCCGCCCCGGCGACGAACCGCCCGAGCACGACGGCAAGCGCGATCCCGCCCGCGGTCAGCAGGATCAGCACGAGGCGGATCTTCGAGAGCACGGCGTCGACCTCGCCGAGCGGGCGGGCGAGCTCGACGGCAAGGCCGGGCGCGAAGCCGACGGTGAGGATCCGCACGTGCTGGCCGCCGACGGTCGCATCGGTCAGCCCCTGACCGCTGCCGGCCGCCGCCAGCCGGCGCGTCGCTGCCGTCACCGGCAGCAGCAGGTCGCTCGCCGGCAGCTTGACCGCTGCGCCCGACCCGGAGACGAGCTGGGCGAAACCGCCGCTCTCGCCCGGCCGCACCGGGATCCCGAACCGCAGCTGCGGGCCCGAGGGCACCGCGAACAGAAACTGTCCGCCGACCTGCGTCGCCGACAGCGGCCCGCCTTGGTCGCGGTCGTAGATCACGCCGACACCCCCCGGCAGCGGCTCGAGGCCCTTGACGGTGGCGCCGCCGAGCTGCGGCGGCTGGGCGCGCGCGACGTAGGAGTGGCCGCGGGCGCGCAGCGAGTTGTCGATCTCCCCGCGCAGCTGGTCGCGCACGAGCACGTACGTCAACAGGGACGCGACGGCTACGGCGACGGCGACCGCCGCGGCCGCGGCCAGCGTGATCCGGCGGCGGAAGCTCACGGCGTGCGCAGGACGTAGCCGACGCCGCGCACGGTGTGCAGGAGCCGCGCCGCCCCACCCTCCTCCGTCTTGCGCCGCAGGTAGCCGATGTAGACGCCGAGGGTGTTTGACGCCGCCCCGAAGTCGTAGCCCCAGACGTGCTCGAAGATCGCCGACCGCGTCAGCACCTGGCGTGGATGGCGCAGGAACACCTCGAGCAGCGAGAACTCGGTCCGCGTCAGCTCGATCCGCCGCTCGCCCCGGCGCGCCTCGTGGGCCAGCAGGTCGAGCGTCAGGTCGTCGAAAGCGAGCAGGCTGCTCGGGTCGCCGTCGTCGCGCCGGCGCAGCAGCGCCCGCACCCGCGCCATCAGCTCGCGCAGCGCGAACGGCTTGACCAGGTAGTCGTCGGCCCCGGCGTCGAGCCCGGCGACGCGGTCGTCGATCCCGTCGCGCGCGGTCAGCATCAGCACCGGCGTGCGGTCGCCGGCGGCGCGCAGCCGGCGGCAGACATCGATCCCCGACAGGCGGGGCATCGAGACGTCGAGCACGATCACGTCGAAGCGCTCGACCGCCAGCCGCTCGAGTGCCGCCACCCCGTCATCGGCCAGCGCCACGCCGTAGCGCTCCAGCGTCAGCGCGCGCGCGAGCGACTGCCTGACCGCCGGCTCGTCGTCGACGACGAGTATCTGGGATCGCTCCGCCATGGCCGGATGATCGCTCGAAGAGTTTCAGTTTCCCTGAAGAGACGGGTAAGAAGCCGGCCGGCCGTGGATGTAGGCGACCACGCAGACGAGACCGAAGCTCGCGATCACCAGGAGCTGCGGGCCCGAGTCGTTGAAGATCGACCCGAGCACGCCGGCGACGAAGCCGCCGACCAGGCACGCCCGCCAGCCGGCCCCGCCGGCGACCGGTCCGAGCACCCGCTCACGCCGGCGTGCGACGTAGACGGCCGCCGCCAGGCAGACGACGGTGTCAATCGGCATCACCCCCCGCCGCAGCGACCGCCACGCCGCGTCGAGCTTGCGTCGCAGCGTGTCGGCCACGTCGCCCGTCGACCCGGCGTCGAGCACCGTCCGCGTGAAGTGGCCGCCCGCCCCCGTCGCCAGGTCGAGCCCGGCGAGCGCCGCCAGGCCGAGCAAAGGCACGGCGCAGGCCAGCACGACCGCCCGTCGTGACGGCCGTCCCGGCAGCAGCGCGAGCGTCCCGGCCGCCGTGCCCCCGCCGATCGTGAAGACCGCGCCGACGTCGGCCCCGAGGCGGCCCGAGGCGGCGAGCGCCGTGAAGCCGAGGCCCGCCCCCGCGAACCCCGCGATCGCCGGCCCGCCGGCCGGCCGCTGCGGCAGCGCCGCGGCCAGGCCGGCGAAGAGCACGATCGGCAGCGCCGCCTCGAGCTCGTTGCCGATGCCGAAGAAGCGCGACCCGGCCAGCGGGTTCGGCCCGAGCAGCGAGGTGGCGATCAGCGGCGACCCCGCGGCGAGGTCGATCGCGTAGGCGAGCACCATCGCCGCCGCCGGCGCCGCCGGCCCGCGCGGCCACGCCGCCACGCGGTCGGTCAGCAGCGCCAGCCCGAGGCCGCCGCCGAGGACCACCGCGACCTCGACCGCGGACGCCGCCGGGCGCAGGGCCGCCGCCGCCAGCAGCGTGCACGGGGTCCAGAGCGCGGTCAGGGCGCCGAGCCGCAGCGCAGCGCGCACGCCGCCTGGCCGGGCTGTGGCCGCCGCCCCGGCGAGCAGGCCGATCCAGCCGAGCAGGAACGCGTAGATCGTCGGCCAGCGCCGGCCGGAGATGACCCGCAGCCGCGCCGACAGGCGCGTCAGCGCCGCGGCGTCGCGCGGCCCGGCCCGGGTCAGCGCCTGCCCCTGGACGTGCGCGGGGATCGCCGCGCCGATCCAGCGCAGCACCGTCGGCGCGACGTCGATGCCGGTGACTAGGCCCGGCCGCCGCGTCGTCGGCGAGCGCAGCGTCCCGCCGCCGCCCGCCAGCCCGCTCGCGCCGAGCGCCAGCAGCCGCGGTCCCAGGCGCGACCCCGGCCGCGTCACCGGTGGCTGCTCGAGCACGAGCACGAGCTCGTCCGGTGTCCGCCGCCCCAGCAGCCGGTCGAGCGCGCGCCGGTCGGGCACGGCGGCGACGACGAGCCGGAAGCGGTCCAGCAGCGCCGCGACCCGCGCCGTCAGCGTCCGCGCGGGCCCGAGCGACACTGCGGCGATGCGTCCGGTGCGGTCGGCGGCCACGACCGCCTCCGGGCCGGGCTGCGAGCCGGCGTAGGCGGCGCCGCCCGGGACGGCGCCCCCGAGCAGACCCGGGTCGATCTCGGCGCTGGCCTGCCCGGCGCGGGCCAGGACGGCCGGCCAGCCGCGGACGCGCCCGTCGCGCCCGACGCGGATCGCCGCCGCCGGCCGCGACCCGTAGACGGCGGCGGCGACCCGGGCGCCCTGGGTCAGGTCGAGCAGCGCCTGCGGCTCGTCGTAGCCGCCGACGTTCGGGTCGACCAGGCCGAGCGCGTCGACCGCCGGATCGGCGGCGAGCGTCGCCAGCGACCCGGGCAGGACCGCGATCAGCGCGCGCGGGGCGGCGGCGGCGGCCGGGGCGAGCGCGAGCGCCGCAACCGCGACGCAGGAGGCGCTCAGGCGGCGCATCGACCGGGGCTTGGCTCAGCCGCGCCGCGGCGCCTGGGCGACCGCGGCCGGCCGCACGGCGCTGCCTGTGCCGTGCGGGCCGACGCCGGGTACGTAGCGCGGCGGCGAGAAGTCGCGCCCGCGCGGTCGCAGCCGGTTCAGCGGCACGAGCGCCTGGGCCGCGGCCTGGGCGAGCTGCGGGCTCTGGGCGTAGACGTCGATGGCCAGGCCGCCGGTGTAGATCTCCATCGACCGGCCGCCGTTGTAGATCACGACCGGGGCCCCGCGGATCACCGTCTCGGTGCGGGCGCCGAAGCCGATGTTCGTGTGCGCGTGGTAGATGACAGTCGCGATCTCGAGCGGGAGCTGGCACCCGGCGGAGGAGAGGATCGACGACGGCTTGACGCAGTTGCCGTAGTAGACGCGCATGCCGACCGTCGGGTCGTAGTCGCGGGTCGAATCGGCGGCCGTCAGCGGGATCCCCTGGATGCTCCGCCCGACCCAGTAGGTGGTGAAGAGACTGAACTTCCGCGCCAGCTGGAGGTCACCGTCGGAGATGGGCGGCGCCGGATGGGTGGTGCAGCCGGCGAGCAGGGCGAGCGCGGCGAGCAGGCCGGATGCCCGGAGAATCGTTCGCCGCATCGGCCGAAGTATTCCCGCTCTGCGCCCAGGGATCGACACTTGCGAGAATGCGGCCAAGTGTCCACGCCGCCCGACCCACTCGACGCGTCGGACGACGAGCAGCGCCGGCGCCGCTTCCGGCGCCGCCGCCTCACCGCCGGCGGGGCCGTCATCTTGGTTGTCGCCTGGCTGCTCAGCCTGCTTTCCGGGAGCGGTTCCGGGCGGCACGTGACGCCGCCGGCCAAGCAGGTGACGCTCGGTGCCGCGGCCACGCAGCTGGAGGCCCGCCGGCAGGCGGCCGCCGCCGCCGAGCAGAAGCGGGAGACGCAGGCGATCGACAACGTCCTCAGCTACTCGGCGTTCGTCACGTCGGGCAGCGCCGACAAGCGCGAGCTGGCGCTGACCTTCGACGACGGGCCGGGGCCGTTCACGGCGCAGGTCGTCGCCACGCTCCAGCGCGTGCACGCCCCGGCTACGTTCTTCGTCGTCGGGCGCGCGGTCAAGGACTTCGGCTCGTCGCTGCCGGCCGAGGTCTCCGGCGGCTTCGTGATCGGCGACCACACGCAGGACCATGCGCCGATGACGGCGCTGTCGCGGGCCGACCAGGTCAGCCAGCTGCTCGACCAGGCGCGCGCGATCCGCGCCTACGGCGCGCCATTCCCGCAGCTCTTCCGCCCGCCGTACGGGCAGTTCAACGCGACGACGCTGGAGATCACCAAGAAGCTGAAGATGCTGACGATCCTGTGGACGATCGACACCAAGGACTTCAGCCAGCCGGGCACGGACAAGATCGTCAAGGCCGTCATCGAGGGCGCCAAGCCCGGGGCGATCGTGCTCATGCACGACGCCGGCGGCCCGCGGGCCCAGACGGTCGCGGCGATCCCGCGCGTCGTCGCCGGCCTACGCCACCGCGGCTACACGCTGGTGACCGTGCCCCGCCTGATCGCCGACGATCCGCCGAACTCCTCGCAGGAGGTCCCGCCGACCGGGCTCTCCGGCGGGTAGCTATTCAGCGTCGGGCTGCGGCGGGGCGGCGGTCAGCAGGCGGGCGCGCGCGGCGCTGCCGCGGCGACGCCGGCGCGCGCCGAGGCCGAGCGCCCAGCCGAGCGCGCCCAGGCCGAGCAGCCCCAGCCAGGTGGCGAGCACGCGCTGGCCGTCCTGGGGCGGACCGCCGTCGCCCCCGCGCCCCGGCGCGCTGGCCAGCGTGGTCGTGGGGTAGAGCGGCGTCCGCGCGAACAGCTGGGCCGTCACGCCGAACGCCGGCTTCGGCGTGCCGGTGTAGTCGATCAGGCCCTTGTGGTGGATCGACGTGTACGGGATCTTCGGCCGCGGCGGGCCGCCGTCCCAGTGCGGCTTGACCGCGAACTCGCGCAGCGTCCAGTAGATCGCGCCGCCGATGAACGGGAGCGCCCCGACCGTCGCCAGCACCTGCTGGATGTATCGGGTCTGGAAGGCGAACGTTCCCGGGCGCGTCGCCGGTCCGGCGTACGTCGCCTCGGCGCCGAACTCGGTCATCAAGAGCGCCTTGCCGGGGTAGCGCGCGTGGGTCTGGCGCAGGAACGGCGCGAGGTCGGCGAGGTTGGCCGTCGAGTGCCCGGGCTTGCCGACGTACCAGCCGTAGTAGTTGGCGATCCCGAGCATGTCGAACTGGTCGTAGGTCTGCTGGGCCGGGTAGTTGGGGTAGGACAGCACGTCGATCGAGACGGGGATCGCCGGGGCGAGCGCGCGGACGACGCGGACCGCCGAATCCAGGTAGGCCTTCGTCCCCGGCACGTCGTCGGGCGTTGGGGTCAGCTCGTTGGCGACCGACTCGGTGATGACGCTCGGGTGGTTTCGCGTGGCCAGCACCGAACCGGCGAGCGTCGACAGCGCGAAGCTTCGCTCGGAGGCGGTGTGGAGCAGGTCGTCGCGGTGGTACACGGGCGCCTCGGTCCAGACGAGGATCCCCGCCCGATCGAGCCGATCGAGCAGCGCCTCGCTGAGCGGGTACTGGGAGCGCGTGATGTTGGCGTGCAGCGCGCGCAGCTCGTTGACCACCTGCTGCTGGTCGGCCGCCGTCAGGGCCGGCCCGCGGCCGGGCGCGTCCTCCTCGATCGAGGCCCCGCGCAGCTCCACCTGGCGGCCGTTGAGATAGAGCAGGCCGTCCCGCACGTCGGCCTTGCGCATGCCGATCTCCAGGTCGTCGCGCTGGGTGATCGCCGCGCCGACGAGCGTGTCGACGCGCGCGTGGTAGAGGTTCGGAGTCCCTGGGGCCCACAACGCCAGGGGTCCCGCGATGGGCACCGAGAAGCGGAGGTTGACGGTCTGGCCCGGCCGCAGCTGGCCGGGCGCCAGCACGTTCGTCTGGGCCGTGCCCGCCGACCCTGACGGGGGGTCGAGCGTCAGGCGGAGCATCGGCGTCACGGCCTGCGGGCTGCGGTTGGTCACGATCGCGTCGACGACCACGCGCCCGGTACAGTCGTCGGGGCCGGGGCACGTGAGGTCGGGCATCACGCCGAGGTTGGCGACGGTGACCGGGCCGAGCGGCACGAGCGAGACCGGGCGCGTCAGGCCGCCCCAGTTCCACCAGCCCTCGCGCGGCTCGACGAACTTGTGGTTGTCGACGCGCACCACGAGCGAGTTCTCGGCACCGGGCTTGAGCGTTCCGAGGGCCAGCGCGAACGGCGTGAACGGATCCTGGTGGGAGCCGATGTAGTGGCCGTTGAGCCAGACCTGGGTGCTGCGGCGCGACTGCTCGAAGCGGACCGCCCAGGCGAAGCCGGCGGGCGTCGTCGGCGTGCGG
This sequence comes from uncultured Solirubrobacterales bacterium, assembly GCA_963742705.1. Lineage (GTDB taxonomy): Bacteria > Actinomycetota > Thermoleophilia > Solirubrobacterales > Solirubrobacteraceae > Palsa-513. Next base: position 157,245 of record CAVUMZ010000017.1, read on the forward strand.
AAGCGCAGGCGGTACCACCCGATCTCGCCGCCGAAGAGCGCCGGCAGCGGCCGGGCGTCGAAGACCCGCGGCACCGTGACCGCGCGCCAGCCGGCGCCGACGTTGCCGCGCTGCCAGCCGGCGCGGAGCCCGTGGTTGGCGTTGTCGAGCAGGAACTGCCAGCCGTTGGCCAGGCCGATCGCCGCGGGTGGCGCGCCCGCTGCGTCGGCGGCGATCGCGCTCGGCACGGAGGCGGCGAGCGCGCAGACGACCGCGACCACGAGCCCGATCTGCTTGGGCAGACGGATCATTCGCGCTAATGATCGCGGATTGTCGGACGTCTCGGTCCCCGTACAGTCTCTCGCGATGCCGGTGATCGTATCCTCGGTCGGCGACACGGCGCGCGCGTTCACCCAGGCGGCGGAGCAGTTCTTCGACAACCTGAGCCAATTGCGGGTCGGCTCGCTGGGCGCAGCCCTGCTGTGCTTCGCCGCGTATCTGCTCGTTCGCTCGCGCTCGTCCTACAACGCGCTGCGCGCCGCCTACCCCGACGAGCGCTTCCCGTGGCGCAAGGTCTGGGGCGCCTACGTCGCCGCCTACGGGCTCAACGGGGTGGTTCCGGCGGGCGGCGGCAGCGTGGTCCAGCTCGTGCTGACGCGCAACGCGATCCGCGGGTCGAGCCTCTCTACGGTCGCCAGCGCGCTCTGCGTCGGGATCCTCTTCGACGGCGTCGTCTGCACCGGCATCCTGATCTACGCCTTCACCAAGGGCGTCTTTCCCAAGCCGAGCGACTTCGGCGGCCTGTCGTCGTTCGACATCGCGTTCTTCGGCCGCCACCCGGGCTTCACGCTGTTTCTGATCACGGCGCTCGCCGTCGCCGGTCTCGTCGTCTTCGCGGTGCTGTCGCGGCGGATCGCCGCCTTCCTCACCGACCTGCGCCAGGGCTGGGCGATCCTCGGCGACCGGCGCCGCTACCTGGTCGGGATGTGCCTGCCGCAGGCGTGCGGCTGGGTGCTGCGCGGCGCGGCCTACTACTTCCTGCTCGATACGTTCCGCGTCGGCGCCACCGTCAGCGCGGCGGTGCTCGTGCTGGCGGTCCAGGTGATCGCCGCGATCGTGCCGTTCACGCCCGGCGGCGCCGGCGTGCAGCAGGCGCTGCTGGTCGTGATCTTCTCCTCGACGGCGCCGACCGACAGCGTCGCCGTCTTCTCCGTGGGCCAGCAGATCGCGCTGCTCGTATTCACGCTGCTCCAGGGCTTCGCGGCGATCTTCTTCATCTTCAAGTACCGCAGCTTCGGCGCCGTCCTGCGCGACAGCCGCGCCGCCAAGGCGGCGTGAGCCGGCCCGACACCCGGGCGTCGGTTGACTGTTGCTTCCGCCCGGGCCATCCCCTAGTATCGCGGCACTTGCGGGTTAATCGGGAGGCTCCGTCGATGGGTGGTCAGGGAATGAGTTCACGTGCCGGGTCCAAGCTGGTAGCGCTGTTGGTGGTGATCGCCGGGCTGATGGCTGTGGTCGGGCCGGCGACGGCGAGTGCCGCCGATGACAGCACCTTCAACTGCGATGCGCTCGCGCTCCGCGCGACGCTGCTGACGCTCTCGCCGGTCGTCCTCGGCACGGCCAACGCCGGGGCGGCGAGCTGCGGAAACGTCGACGGCACGGTCCTCACGATCCCGGCGAGCGCCGGACTGCCGCTCACCGCGGGCGTCCTCGTCGCGAAGACCGGAGTCACCCCCGACAAGTCGGTCGCGGCCTCGGTCGGAGCCGTCACCGGCCTCGGCGTCGGACTCGGCGGCAGCGTGCTGTCGCAGATCACGGGCCCGATCAGCCAGGCGTTGACGGGAAGCACGGCGCCGATCACGCTCAACGACTCGCTGATCCAGACCCTGCTCACCGGGTTGGGCCTGTCGGGCTCGACGCCGACGCTGACGCAGGGCAACCTCGCGGGCGCCCTCCAGGCGATCCTCGACAGCGTGCTGAGCAACGTGCTCAACGGAAGCATCGTCGGCATCGGCGCGGCCGGGGCGTCGGCCAGCACGACGTGTGTCAACGGTGCGCCCGTGCTCAAGGGCACCTCGCAGATCGTCGGCCTCAACGTGCTCGGGCAGAACATCCCGCTCGACGCGACGGCCAATCAGGCGCTGAACCTGCTGAACACGGGGCAGCTCCAGAACCTCAACCTCGCCGACACGGTCAACGCGCTCGTCGCCAACGTCGAGACGGCGCTCGGCGTGCCGACGAACTCGACGGACCCGACGGTCATCGGCCTCGTCAACCAGCTCACGCAGGAGCTCACGGGCCTCGTCAACACCACCGTGCAGCCGCTGCTGACGAGCCTGCTCCAGGCCGCCCAGCCGTTGATCAACCAGGTGATCCACATCACCGTGGAGCCGAACACGCAGACGGTCGCCAACGGGCAGCTCACACAGACGGCGCTCCACATCAACGTGACGCTGCTCAATAACCCGCTGCTCGACCTGGTCGTCGGCCGGGCGCGGGTGAGCAACAGCAGCGTCAGCTGCGGGACGAAGACCGTCGTCCCGAGCCTGTGCACGACGCGCCGGCTGGTGCTGCTGGACACCTACCAACAGGGCAACCACGCGTTCCTCGCCGGCGCGGCGGCCGAGGCGAAGTTCATCGGCAAGACCGTGACGATCTACTACGACCCGAACGGCAACGGCGGCAAGGTCGTCGCCCACGCCAAGGTCGGCGCCAACGGCCTATTCCAAACCACGGCGCCGTTGCCGCCACTCTCCCAACGCTTCACCAACCAGGCGCGCTACTATGCGACCGCGCTCGGCCAGAAGTCCCTGCGGCTGAAGTTCTACCGGCGCATGCACGTGACCGGGCTGAGCAGCAGCGGCGGCAAGGTGCACGTCAGCGGGACGATCGACCAGCCGCTGACCCAGCCGGTGGCGCATATCGTCATCCAGCGGCGCATCTCGTGCACGAAGACCGTCAACGTGATGACGATCGCCGGCACGAAGTCGGGCCACTTCTCGGCGACGATCGCCGCGCCGCCCAAGGGGCAGGTCGGGGTCTACCGGGCCATGTCCTTCGTCCGCGCGACGACACGCAACCCGAAGCGGTTCCCGACGTTCACGCTGCCGCGCTACGTGGACATCAACTAGGGGTTGCCGGCGCTCCGGCGGGGTAGACCCGCCGGAGTGGCGCCGGGCCGGGGTGCTGCGGGAGCTGCGCAGAGCGTAGCTTCTGCACCGATGCGGACCCTCGCCAAGCGCGTCGACGTCCAGGCGTGCGCGGTGGCGGGGCTGGCCGCGCTGGTCTGGCTGCTGCTGGCCCCGCGGACGCCGGATCTGGCGGCCCAGTCCTACCGCGTCGGGCTGTTCGAGCGCGACGGCTTCGCGCTCTGGGACAACGGCTGGTTCGCTGGGCACCACGTCCCGGCCTACAGCCTGCTCTTCCCGGCGCTCGGGGCCACGGTGGGGATGCGGGTCGCCGGGGCGCTCGCGGCCGTGCTCGCCGCCTTCTGCTTCGCCCGCGCCGCCGAGCGCCGGTTCGGCCCGCGGGCCCGGGCGGGGATCCTCTGGTTCGCCGCGGCGACGGCGACCGACCTGGCGATCGGCCGGCTGACCTACGCGCTCGGCGCGGCGCTCGGACTCCTCGCGATCTGGGCGCTCCCCCGGCTGGTACCGGCCGGGCTCGCGGCCGGTCTCGCCGGCGCCGCGACGCCGCTTGCCGGCCTCTTCGTCGGCCTCGCCGGCGCCGCGCTTCTGCTGTCGGGCCGACGACGCGAAGGTCTGGCGCTGGGGCTGCCGGCGCTCGGTGTCGGCGTGGCGATGGTCGTGCTCTTCCCCGAGGGCGGCAGCCAGCCGTTCCACCGCCAGGCGCTCGTGACCTCCGTCGTCCTCACGGTGGCGTTCGCCGGCCTGGTGCGCGAGCGGGTGCTGCGGGTCGGGGCGGGCCTCTACCTCGTCGGGACGCTGGCCGCGGCCGTGCTGAGCACGCCGATCGGCGGCAACACGACGCGTCTCGGCGCCGTCTTCGCCGGTCCGCTGCTGCTGTGCGCCCGGCCGCGCGCCGGGCGCCTCGCCGCGGTCGCCCTGGCGGGGATGCTGGCCTGGCAGTGGTTCGCCCCCGTCCGCGAGATCACGAACGCCGCCGGCGACCGCCTGGCGGCGCCGGCGACCTACCGCGGCCTGCTCGCCTATCTCGCCGCCCACGACCCGCCGGGCGGACGCGTCGAGGTGCCGTTCACGCGCTCGCACTGGGAGACGGCGATCGTCGCCCCGCGGTTCCCGCTCGCCCGGGGCTGGGAGAAGCAGCTCGACGTCGCCTACGACGGCCTCTTCTACCGGCCGGGCCTGACGGCCGCGGCCTACCACGCCTGGCTGCGCTGGCTCGGCGTCCGCTACGTCGCCGTGCCGGCGGCGCCGCCCGACCCGTCGAGCATCGCCGAGGTCGCCCTCGTCCGCGCCGGCCTGCCCTATCTGCGGCCGGTCTGGCACGACGGGGTCTGGCGGGTATGGCAGCTGGTGGATCCGCTGCCGCCGGCCAGCGGCCCGGCCCGGCTGACACACCTCGGCGACCAGTCGTTCACGCTGGCGTTCAGTCGCGCTGGGACCAGCGTGGTGCGCGTGCGCTACAGCCCGTACTGGAGCGCCGGCGCGGCCGGCACGAGTCGGGCGGCCGGGGGCTTCACGCAGGTCAGCGTCGACCACAAGAGCACCGTGCGCGTGACCGTGCGGTTCCACTAAATCGTAACCACGAGGTTCCTGTCCTATCGCTCAGGCCAACGGGATCTCGCGCCCGGTGGAGCCCTTCCAGCTCGCGGCTGCATGACGTTCGTCAACGACGGGATACGCGGGGACGACGATGCCGGCCCCTCCAGTTACACTCGGCCGGCCCCGCGGGACGACCGGCTGGTTTCGCCCAGCTGGTTTGGTAGACGGGGCCTCGATTGATCGAACGGAGAGACACGATGACCCGCAACCTCATCACCCTTGCAGCCACAGCCGCCGTCCTGGCCTTGCCGGCTACGGTCGCGGCGCGGACCACCCTCGTTGGGCCGCACTCTCAGTCCAACAGCCAGTCCATAACCTCCACGCAGACCGCTCACAATAACGGTGGCCCGTTCACGCAGGTCAGCGTGAATCTCCTCACGAACACCCAGACCTCGGGGGGAAGTAGCTCGTCGACCTCGTGCACCATCGTCAACGGCGTGAAGAAGTGCACGACGAAGCCCTGAGCCGCACGAAACACGGCTGAGCCGCGCAGCCGGGCGGCCCACACCTCGACCTCGTCGGAGCCACCGCTCCTAGTTGTCGGGCAGGACCGTCCGGGCCAGCGCCCGGGCGTGCTGGGCGCCGACGGCCAGGCCGAGCAGGCGGCGGAACCAGTTGGCGCCGCCGGCGAGCTCGCGCGCCCCCCAGACGAGCATCAGCCCGCGCGAGGCAATGCCCGCCGCGCGCCGAGTCTCGCCGTCGGAGGCCTGGGCGACGCCGGTGGCGATCAGGGCCAGGATCAGCGTGCGGTTCGGGAACTGGACGATCGGGAAGCGGCGCGGCATGCCTGGTTTCTATCAGTGTTTGTGGCCGGTCGGCACGAGGCCGAAGAGCCCGGTCAGGCCCGACAGGTAGATGCGCGTCCCGTCGCTGACCGCCGGGTCGAACGATCCGCTCGGGCGCGTGTAGATGACGTGGCCGGTGCGCAGGTCGAGCGCGAACGTCCGGTGCTGTCCGAGATCGGCGAAGTAGACGAGCGGGCCGAGGATCGTCGGTGACCCGGAGATCCGCCCGCCGGCCCGGTAGCGCCAGCGCACGGCGCCCGAGTAGGCGTTCAGCGCGTAGAACGTTCCGTCGTAGGACCCGACGTAGACGGTCGGGCCAAGGCCGGCGGTGTTGGTGACGGCCGGCGACGAGTAGACGTACGACCCCGTCTGGTGGGCCCAGGCGAGCGAGCCGCTGGCGGCGCTGTAGGCGTAGACGCGCCCGTCGGTGCTGCCCAGGTAGATGCGGCCGAAGACGGCGGCCGGCGTCGAGTAGAAGGTGCCCCCCGAGAGCAGGCTCGACCCGCCGCTGATCCAGATGCGGTGGCCGTCGGACTGGCGGATCGCCTGGACGTGGCCGCTGTAGTCGCCGAAGAAGAGCCGGCCGCCGGCGAGCGTGGGGCTGGCCTTGACCGCGCCGGGCGCGTGGTAGGTCCAGATGACGTTGCCCGAGTGGGCGCTGAGGGCGTAGACGGTGCCGTTCTCCGAGCCGAAGTAGAGCTTGCCCCGGTCGAGCAGCGGCGACGACTCCGTCCGGCTCGGGAGATCCCGGATCCACCGCACGCCGCCGTCCGACTGGCGCAGGGCGGCGATCCGGCCGCGGGCGCCGTGGCCGTGCTCGAGCAGCGTGACGTAGACGCTGTTGCCCGACGCGGCCGGCGACGACGCCGCGAGGGTCCCGAGCTTCTTCGCCCAGAGCACGCGACCGGAGGCGGTGGCGATCGCCCGGACGAGGCCGTCGTCGCTCAGCTGGTAGAGGGCCTTGTGGTCGATCACCGGCGGGAACTCGAGCAGGGCCCCGCCGTAGGCGACCCAGACGCGGCGGAACGGCGGGTGGAGCTTGACGGGAACGGGGGCGACCCGGGCGTGGTTCTTGCTGTAGCCGTACAGGGGCCACGGGGCGGCCGAGGCGCTGGTCGGCTTGGCCGCCGGTGGGGCGGTGGCGGCGAAGGGGACGTTCGGGTGGAAGACGTTGCCCGGCCGGCGCTTGTGGATGACGAAGAGGGCGGCGGGCACGCCGATCACGAGCAGCACGATCGCCCCGGCGATCAGGCGGCGCACCAACTGCGGGCTTGGTCGATTCGGTTGGGTCATGAGACGCGGGCCCGGACAGGTTCGTCGCGGTGGGGCCCGGCGGTGCAGGGTAGACGTGGTCCGTCGGTCGGTGAGCCACTACGCTCAGTCGCGTGGGCGCCTACCCCAAGCAGCGCGCGGTCGCATTCGAGCCGGGGGCGTTCTCGACGTTCCGGTTCTTGGAGCGGTCGATCGATGCCTGCGGCCAGATCAGGCTGGTCTATGGACTGGACGACGCGATCACGTTCGTCGAGGAGTTCGACCTGCCCGACGGGACCGTCGTCGGGCCGGCGGAGCGCCGGCGGATAGACGGCCTCTTGGCCCTGCTGCACTGGGTCGCAGGGGTCAGCTACTTCAAGACGGCGGTCCCCGGGGCGGTGTCGTGCGAGGCGGGCGACCCGCCGCCGGCCGCGGCTCTGCTGCTCGAGGCTCTGTATTCGGAGGGGCTGGGGGAGTTCGCGTTCGTCAACGGGCTGGACGGGCTGCCCCGGCCGCGCTTCCCGGTCGGGGTCGCGGTGGCTGGGGGGCCGCCCTTGGGCGCCCCGCGGCGGGTGCTCGTGCCGATCGGTGGGGGCAAGGACTCGGTCGTGGCGTTGGAGACGGTGCGGCGGGCGGGGTGCGGGGTGGGGCTGTTCTCGGTCGGGGACGCCGACGCGATCCGGCGCACAGCCGCGGTCGCCGACCTGCCCCGCCTGGTGGCGGGGCGACGGCTGCACCCCGGGCTCGGCGAGCTCAACCGGGCGGGGGCGTTGAACGGGCACGTACCGATCACGGCCATCGTCTCGTGCGTGGCGGTCCTGGTTGCGGCTCTGCACGGATTCGACGCCGTGGCGATGGCCAACGAGCGGTCGGCGTCGACTGGCAATCTGGTCTGGGACGGGGTCGAGGTCAACCACCAGTTCTCCAAGAGCTTCCGGGTCGAGAAGCTGCTGGCGGCGGCCGTGGCCGAGGTCGGCGGGGGCGTGTCGATCTTCTCGGTGCTGCGGCCGGCGTCCGAGCTCGGGATCGCCCGGGCGTTCGCCCGGGTCGACGCCCGGTATCACGCGGCGTTCACGAGCTGCAACGCCGTGTTCCGGCTCGACCCGACGCTGCGGGGGGAGGGGTGGTGCTGCGACTGCCCGAAGTGCCGGTTCGTGTTTCTCGTGCTGGCGCCGTTCATGGATCCGGCGGCGCTGGTGGGGATCTTCGGCCGGGACCTCCTCGACGACGACGGGCAGTTCGACGGGTTCGCCCTGCTGACGGCGACGGGCGGAGCCAAGCCGTTCGAGTGCGTGGGGGAGGAGGACGAGAGCCTGGCGGCGATCAGGCTGCTGGGGGTTGATCCGCGGTGGCGCGACCACGTGGTGGTGCGGCGGCTGGTGGCGTCGGTGCTCCCGGCGTTTGGCGACGGGGTCGGGATGCCGGGGGACTCGTTGGCGTTGAGCTCGGAGCACCTCGTGCCGGCGGGGCTGATGGCGGAAGTCCGTGCGGTTCTCGGAGCTTGACGGGGCGAAGGTCGGCGTCTGGGGCGCCGGCCGGGAGATCCGGTCGTTCGCCCGGCAGCTGGGCCGGCGGCTGCCGTCGGCACGGATCGCGGTGGTGGCTGTGGACGGGGGCGACGCCGGCGTTGTGCTGGGGGAACTGGGCGTGCCGGACGCCGTGGTGGTCAGCGGGCCGGGGGTGATCGGGGCGTTGGCTGGGTGTGATGTCGTGATCCGGTCGCCGGGGGTATCGATCTACCGGGAGGAGCTGGTCTCGCTCGGGCGGCGGGGGGTGCCGGTGACGACGGCGACAGGCCTGTGGCTGGCCGAGGTCGGCGGGTCCGGGGTGATCGGGGTGACGGGGACGAAGGGCAAGAGCACGACGGCGGCGCTGATCCACCACCTGGCGCTGGCGGTGGGGCTCCCGGCTCGTCTGGCGGGAAACATCGGCGTGCCGGCGTTGGATCTGCTCGACGGGCCGCCGGGGTCGCCGGCGGTGATCGAGCTTTCGAGCTACCAGATCGCCGACCTGGGAGTGGGGCCCGAGGTGGTGGTGGTGACGAACGTGTTCGCCGAGCACACCGACTGGCACGGGTCGTTCGAGGCGTACCGGGCGGACAAGCTGCGGGTGGTCGGGCTGCCGGGGGTGCGGGCGGTCGTGATGAACGGGCGCGACGCGGGGCTTGCTGGGATCTCAGGCGGGGCCGGGGTCTCGTCGGTGAGCTACGGCGTGCCCGGTGGGTGGGACGTCACCGACGAGGGCGTCTGCTTCGACGGCTCGGTGGTAGTCGGGCGGGAGTCGCTGCCGCTGCGGGGGGCGCACAACGCTCTGAATCTTTGCGCGGCCCTGGCAGGGCTGGCGGCGTTCGGGGTGGCGCTGCCGGCCGAGGCGGTTCCGGCAGGGCTGGCAGGGTTCGCCGGGCTGCCGCACCGGCTGGAGGTCGTGGCCGAGCGGGATGGGGTGCTGTGGGTCAACGACAGCATCTCGACGACGCCGGAGTCGACGCTGGCGGCACTCGCGAGCTTCTCCGACCGAGACGTCGTGCTGGTGGCCGGGGGCGTCGACCGGGGGCAGGACTACGGGGAGCTCGGGCGGGAGCTGGCCCGGCGAGGGGCGGCCGTGGTCGGGCTGCCGGTGACCGGGTCGCGGCTGGTGGGGGCGGCGGTTTCGGCTGGTTTGGCGGACGGGTTGGCTCTCGAGGCCTCGGGGATGGAGGCGGCGGTCGGCTTGGCGCGGCGGCTCGTAGAGGCGGGTGGGGCGGTGGTGCTGTCGCCGGCGGCCCCGAGCTTCAACGCCTACCGGGACTTCGAGGAGCGGGGCGAGCACTTCCGGGAGCTGGCTCGGGCGTAGGCGTGAGGGCCGGGCGGCGGCGGCACCGCAACGAGCCGGCATGCTGGGGAGACGCGTGACGCGAGGACGTACGGAGAGTCCGGGGCGGCGTTGCTCGGGCCGGCCGGTTCGCCGGTATCCTCTCGGAAGGCTTTGCGGGCGAAGTGTTGTGGTTGCACAGAAGCCTTCCAAGCTTCTAGGGCGGGTTCGATTCCCGTCGCCCGCTTGTTTGGCCACGGGGAGTGGCGCAGTCTGGTAGCGCACCCGGCTGGGGGCCGGGCGGTCGCAGGTTCAAATCCTGTCTCCCCGATCGAAGGAAAGCCCTGCTCAGGCGGGGGCTGTTGGGAGCTCGACGCGTTCGCGCTCGAGGCTCGGATCAACCACGTACAGAGCCACTCGGCGGGCCGCGCTCTTCGACCCGATCCTGGCGCGCGCCGTCACTACGGGAGCGTGGCAACCCGGCGAGGACGGGTGGGCGACTCGAGCGCGTTGCGCCGGCGCGACGTGGACTTCGGTTTGGGTGCGGTGATGAGGTGTACGCGGCACGGAGCAAGGCTCTTCAGGCGGGCGTCGGCCCGGCGGGATCGCCGGTTCGCCGGCGTCCCGGCGACGATCAGCAGCGCCCGTTCGCGCTCGGCCACCCTGATGAGTCCGGCGCCCAGGTCACCGCGCTCGAGGTGCGCACGCACGTCCAGGCCTGGGGCTGCCGCTTCGCGCGCGTCCTCGAGAGCGTCCCGCGCCTCGACGAGCCGATCGTCGTCGTAGTCGAGGTCGAGCCCGACCGGCAGCTGCCGCCGCGCTCGCTCGCGCTCGCCGGCCGTCGCCGGACGGTAGGCGGCGACGAGGTGGAGGGTGCCCCCGAGCTCCTGCGTGATGCTTTCGGCCTCGGCGATCACGGCGTCGCTGAACGGCGACCCGACCGCGGCGAGGATCGCCGGACCCTCCGTGTTGTCCCCGTGAGCGCGCCCGGCGTGGGGCCGCGAGGTATCCGCCTTTGGGCCGACGATCGCCTCGTCAGGCTGAGGGAACGGCCAGCGAGCGCCGGGGTCATTTGTGTGGAGTGATGCAGACATGATCACAAGGTAGTCGTCGGATACGCTAATTTCTTAGGCGTGCGATGTGATTCTGCCCACAAGAACTGTTCTGAATGAACAAGGAGTTCAACCGAAGCCCAGCCGAGCGCGGCGCCGCCGGGCTGGCGCTCGATCCGGCGACGGCAGACGCCATGCGCAGGGAATTGCCCGCCGTTGCGGCGCATACGGTCCGGGCCGTCATCGACGAGGTCCCTGCCTACGGCGACGCCTTCACCGGTGAGATGGGCGCAAACATCGAGCAGGCCGTCGGCACGGCGCTCGCGGGCTTCGTGCACCTGGCCGGGCCCAGTAACGATCCGGACCCCGTGACGCCGCTGCAGCCGGCGCGCGCGGCTGCCTACGAGCTCGGACGGGGTGAGGCGCGTAACGGCCGCGCGCTGGACGCGCTGCTCGCGGCCTACCGCGTCGGTGCACGCGTGGCGTTGCGGGAGCTCGCCCGTGTGGCGCTCGAACACGGGCTGGCGCCGCCGGCACTCGCCCCCTTCGCCGAACTCGTCTTCGCCTATATCGACGAGCTGTCAGCCGCGAGCGTGGCCGGCCACGCCGACGAACACGCCACGAGCGGCCGAGTTCGTCAGGGCTACCTCGACCGGCTCGCGCAGCAACTCCTCGCCGGAGCCTCACCCGAGACGCTCGCCGCCGCCGCTGAGCGGGCCGGATGGCCCGCACCGAACACGCTCACCGCCCTGCTCGTTCCTGCGGCCGAGGTGAGCGGCGCGCGGGCCGTCCTCGACCAGCGCACGCTTGTGCTCTCGAGCGACCTCGCGCCGCCCCCCAACCGCGACGACGACCTTGCGGTCCTGCTCGTCCCGGACGCCCACGGCGCACGGCGCGCGACGCTGCTGCGCGTCCTCCACGAGCGGCACGTCGTACTTGGGCCATCCCGCCCGTGGACCCGGGTTCACACGTCGTATCGACGCGCCGTGCGCGCCTCGGAGCTACTGGCGGGCGTCGATCGGGGCACGATCGACACGGAGGCTCATCTCAGCGCACTTGTCCTCCACGCCGACGAGGAGGCACTGGGCGACCTACGCGAGCGCGCCCTGGCTCCACTCGCCGACCTCCGTCCCGCGGTGGCCGATCGGCTGCAGGAAACGCTGAGATCCTGGCTGCTTCGCCAGGGCCATCGTGACGCGGTCGCCGCCGATCTCATGGTGCACCCGCAGACAGTTCGCTACCGGATGACCCAACTGCGCGACCTCTTCGGCGATCGTCTGTCAGACCCCGAGGCCGTGCTCGAACTCCTGATCGCGCTGACCCCAGCCAGCTCGGCGGTTCCGCAGCCCGGCCAACGCGGCCCGACGGCCTGAGACACCGCCATGGCCTCCTAAAGGAGTTGCGACGTAGTCAGCGTTCGCCATCAGTGGACCCGACGGACCGCGTGGAGCGGCCTGCGGGCCGGGTCGGCTCAACGTGCGTCAGCGATGATGTTCGCGACGTCGGGCGTCCCGAACCCGCTGACGTAGTCCCAACCGGGCAGCGCCGCGTAGAGCCCGTTGATCCCGACCGTCACGTCGAAGAAGTCCCGGGCGCGGGTCGCGTCGTTCTTGCCGAGGCGGTACAGCGTCTCGTTGGCGAAGCCGTACCCGGCGCCGCCGGCGCTCTGGTTGATCCGCGCCCACATCCCGGCCCAGAGCGGCGATGACAGGCTCGTCCCGCCCCCCTGCGACGCGGCGCCATCGGCGACGATGGCGTAGCCGTTGCTCAGGACATCGCCCGACTGGGCGGCTACGTCGGGCACGCCGCGGCACGGCTGGCCGAGGTTGGCCAGCTGACCGTCGGGCGTCGCCACGCACGGCAGGAAGAGGCCTGGGGTGCCCCGCTGGTAGTCGGGGGCGTCGATCAGCAGGCTGTCGCCGCCGCCGGTGAACGTCCAGGCGTACTCGGCGAAGCGCGCGTCCGGCGTCGCGCCGGTCGTGTACAGGACCGTCCCGCCGACGGCGACGGCGTACTGGCTGGACGCCGGGTAGGACGTCAGCGGCAGGACCTGGTTGAGGACGCCGTTGCCGGTGCCGATCACCGGCAGCTCGAGCACCGGGCAGGAGGAGCCGGTGTCGCCGGTGGAGGAGAACAGCGTCCGTCCCTCGATCGCCGCCTGGCGCAGCGTCTGCTCGGCGACCGGCTCGAGGTTGTTGCCGAGCGTGAGGCCGAGTGTTGCGTTCGGGTCCTGGCTGACGTCTCCCGGCAACCCGAGGAGGACCGGGTCGAGCGGCGTGCGCTCGCACTCCCCGAACGAGGCGTTGGCCTGGGCCGGCCCGTTCGGGTCGTTGACCCACGTCGCCAGGAGGTTCTCCACGGTCGCGTCGACCAGGTTGTCGCCGAAGTACAGCGTGAGGCCCCGGATATCCGGCGCCATGCCGGTCGACGCCTGCGTGTCGATGTCCCACTCCTCGGCGCCCGACGTATCGGTGAACGTGCCGGGTCCGATGTTGTGCACGGTCACCGGCACCGCCGGCAGGCCGTTCGCGTGTTCGAACTGCGTCAGGTCGCTGAGCGTTCCGGCGCTCGCACCCGACCCGAAGACGGCGATCGACTGGCCGGCGCCGCGGTACGCAGTCGGCTGGTTGTAGACCGACCATAGGCTCTGCGGCGTAGTCGCCCCGATGTTCGGCAGCCCGACCAGCGACAGCACGCTGTGAACGGCCCCGGCCACGTGCGCCGGCGTTGTGAAGCGCTGGTAGGTGTTCAGGCCGAGGACTGACAGGATCGGCAGGCCGCCCGGCACCTGCGGCGGCGTCGTGTTGGCGAGGAACGACGTGCCGCCGGTGTTGAAGCTGCGGATCGTCGTCGCGAACACGCGTTGGATCTGGTCCACGCTCCCGGTCGCGAGGATGTAGTCGTGCGAGCGTGACGCGGTGTCCACGGTCAGGCCGCCGGCTCGCAGCCAGCCGATCGCCGCGGCGTACCTGGCGGCCGGGACGGTGAACCGGCGGGCGAATGCCGCCGGCGTCAGGAAGTGCCGGTAGCGGGCGCTGCCGGGCCGGTAGAGCTGCTGATAGAGCGCCAGCTCGCTGGCTGGATGGGGTCGCGACAGCGCCAGCCCGACGGTCATCGGCGCCGCCGGATCGGCCGCGCTGCTCGTCAGGCCCGCGAGCCCCGACAGGACGTTCGCGCTGAGGACGCGCGGGGCAACCTCCGCCGCGGCCGTCGCCGGAACTGCCGCCAGCCCGAGCACGAGAGCCGCAAGCCGGACGCTCAGGCGTCGCGCAGCCACGCGCATGGTATGTCGTCCTCTCATGACCTCCCCGTCCCCTCGCCCAGAAGGCTCATACCGACCCTGACCGCCAGCCTAGCCCGCCGTCGCCGCCGTAGTCAATCGTCAGAGCGCCGCGTCCGGTATCCGTCCAGCGCGAATCGCCAAAACACGCCTTGACAGAGCTTTTGCGGAGATATACCGTCGCTTTCGTAGAGAGACTGTGCTGCCTGGCGACAGCCAGGCCCGTTCCTGGGGGTGATCGATGAGCACGGCGGAGCCATTGTCGATTCGCACGTCGCACGAGAACGGGGTTGTGCGCCTGACGCCGGTCGGGGAGCTCGATCTCGCGACGACGCCGATCCTCGAGCGCGCGTTCGACGAGGTCTTCGACGACGCCGCGGACATGATCGTCGTGGATCTCACCGAGCTTGACTTCATGGACTCGACCGGGCTTGAGCAGCTGGTGCGGATGGCCGCAGCGTGCGAGGGCCTTGACCGGTTGCGCGTGGTCAACGGCTCGCGCGCGGTCGTCCGGCTGCTTGACGTCTCGGGCCTGCGCAATCGCCTTCCGATCATTTCGAGCGACATTGATCCCCGCGCGCCTCTACGGTCCGTGCCGGCCCCCCACGGTGATCACGGATGAGCGTCGGAACGGCTGCGCCCAGCCCGGGCCTAGCGTCTGCGACGCCTGATCCTTGACCGTGGATCCGGCCCTCTACAGCATCGGTGTCGTTTCGCGCATGGTCGGGGTGCCTGTCTCGACGCTGCGCACGTGGGAGGAGCGCTACGGTCTCGTGATCGCGGTCCGCAGTGCGGGTGGCCAGAGGCGGTACACGCGTACGCAGCTGGCGCAGCTGTCGTTCGTCGGGGAGCAGGTCGAGCAGGGGTTTTCCCCGGGCGATGCCCACCGTCTGCTGGCTGAGCAGATCGATCAGCCCGGCGACGGCCTGGCCGGGGCGGGACGTGGGGAGGAGCCTGGGGTCCTGATCCTGATCGCCGAGCGCGACCGTGTCGCGGCAAGTCTCGAGGATTACCTCCTACGCACCGAGGGATTTCGCGTGGAGATCGCCGCATCGGCCGACGAGGCGGAGCAGATGTTTGACGACCTCGCGCCGGCGATCGTGATCGTCGAACTGCTGCTCTCAGGCGGCGTCGGTGGCCGACTGATCGAACGTCTCAAGCGGGAGGGGGCAACGGTGGTGGCCGTTTCGCCGCTCGACGCGCGTGAGGTCGCCGCTGAGTTTGGGGCCGCGGCGTTTGTGCAGAAGCCGATCGATCCGTTGGTGCTCGTGTCGACCGTGCGCGACCTACTTGGGACGAGCGCGCTCAGTCGACGACGATCGTCGCGGCGTTGATCGATCGTCTCCCGTCCGGCAACGCGCGTCTCGACCGCATCCTCGGCGGCGGGCTGCCCGGCAACGCGATCCACCTGATCGCCGGGCCGCCGGGCAGCGGCAAGACGATCCTCGCCGAGCAGTACGCGTTCACCAACGCGACGGTAGAACGGCCCGCCGTGTATCTGTCGACGGTGTCAGAGCCGCTCGACAAGCTGGTCCGCTTCGGCCAGACGCTCGACTTCTTCGACATCGCCGCGATCGGCCAACGGGTGTTCTACGAGGATCTCGGTGATGACCTGGAGCGCGAAGGCCTACAGGGAACCCTCGAGCGGCTTCGCCTGGTGCTGCGCGACCGCCATCCCGGCATCCTCATCATCGACAGCTTCAAGGCGCTCGCGGCCTACGCGGAAAGTCACCGCGACTTTCGAAGCTTCCTCTACCAGCTCGCCGCCGTCGCCGGGGCCGTCGCCGGTTCGAGCTTCTGGCTCGGCGAATATGACCTCGACACGATCACCGGCGAGCCCGAGTTCGCGGTCGCCGACAGCATCCTCAGCCTGGGCTCGCAGCGCACACGAGAGCGCTCGAGTCGCGCACTTGAGGTCCTCAAGCTCCGGGGCAGCGCCTACCTCTCGGGTCAGCACTCCTACCGGATCAGCGCCGCCGGGCTGAGCGTGTTCCCGCGCCTGGCGGACACGATCGACACCTCGAGCTACGATCTCGGCGCCGAACGCCTGTCGACGGGCATCGCGGCGCTCGACGAGATGCTGACCGACGGCTACTGGCGCGGATCGTCCACGCTGTGCGCGGGCCCGTCGGGCATCGGAAAGACCCTGATGGGTTTGCACTTCATCGTCGCCGGAGCCGCCATCGGCGAGCCCGGCATCATCGCCAGCCTCCAGGAGAACCCGACCCAGCTCATGCGTGTCGCACAGGCGTTCGGCTGGACACTCGATGACTCCGTCACGATGATGTACCGATCACCGATTGACCTCTACGTCGACGAATGGATCTACGAGCTTCTCGACACGGTCGATCGTCGTGGGGTCAAGCGGGTTCTGATCGATAGTCTCACCGACCTCCTGTTGGCCGCCGGCGACGAGATCCGCTTCCGCGAGTACATGTACTCGCTCATCCAACGCTGTTCCCGCGCCGGCGTCAGCCTCTTCATGACCAGTGAACTACCGGACCTGTTCGCCGTCACCCGCCTGTCGGAATACGGAGTGTCCCACCTCTCCGACAACGTGCTCGTACTCCAATACATCCGTGACGACTCGACCATCCGGCGCGCCATCACCGCGCTCAAGACACGCGCCAGCCGCAACGACCCGCGGACGCGCGAATTCAGGATCGGTCCCCAGGGCATCACACTGAGTGACCGCGGCCGACCGGCGTGAGCTCCGACGCCGTCGATCTCGCGGTCGGGGAGCGGACGGTCCGGATCTCGAGCCCCGACCGGGTCTACTTCTCCGAGCGCGGCGAGACCAAGCTCGACCTCGCGAACTACTACCTGAGCGTCGCCGACGGGATCGTCCGGGCGCTGCGCGAGCGCCCGTGCATGCTCCACCGGTTCCCGAAGGGCGTCGACGGCGACAAGGTCCACCAGAAGCGGGTCCCGAGCGGGGCGCCCGACTGGCTCGAGACCGTCCGGGTCGACTTTCCGTCCGGCCGCCACGCCTACGAGCTGTGTGTGACCGAGGTTGCCAGCGTGATCTGGGCCGTGCAGATGGCGACCGTCGAGTTCCACCCGTGGAACTCCCGCCGGCCCGACGTCGAGCGGCCCGACGAGTGGCGGATCGACCTCGACCCGATGCCCGCGTGCCCCCTGGACAGCGTCCGCGCCGTCGCCCGCGTCGCCCACGAGGTCCTCGACGAGCTGGGCGCCGTCGGCTGGCCGAAGACCTCCGGCGGGTCGGGCCTCCACGTCTACGTCCGGATCGAGCCCGACTGGTCGTTCACCGACGTCCGCCGGGCGGCGCTCGCCTTCGCCCGGGAGGTCGAGCGGCGCATCCCGGCGCACGCGACGACGACCTGGTGGCGCAAGGACCGCGAGCCCGACAAGGTCTTCGTCGACTACAACCAGAACGCCCGGGACCACACGATCGCCAGCGCCTACTCGGTCCGCGGCGTCGCCTCGGCGACTGTCTCGACCCCGATCGGCTGGGACGAGATCGACGACGTCATGCCGCGGGAGCTGACGATCGCCACCGTCCCGGCCCGCTTCGCCAAGCTGGGTGACCTCCACGCGGGCATCGACGACGCGCCCTACCGGCTCGACCAGCTGCTCGATTGGGCTTCGCGCGACGAGCGCGCGGGCGACCCCGCCGCCGACGACGACCGCGCCTAGACCCGCCGGTAGCGCATGTAGACGACGCGCGAGGCGAACGTCCGCGTCTCGACCAACTCCAGCTCGATCCGCTCGTCGAGACGAGGGAAGAAGGGCGTGCCGCCGCCGAGCACGACCGGGCTGACGAACAGCCGGTACTCGTCGACGAGCCCGAGTCGGGCAAACGCGCCCGCGAGCCCGGCGCCACCGACCGCGAGGTCCCCGCCGGGCTCCGCGCGCAGCCGCGCAAGCTCGGCCTCCGGGCCGTCCCGCGCCAGCCGGGCGTTGCCGACGACGGCGTCGAGCGTCCGCGAGAACACGACCTTCGGCAGCGCCTGCCAGATGTCGGCGAACTCGAGCTCGAACTCCGGGGCCGCCGGGTTCTCGTGGACAGTCTCCCAGTAGACCATGGTCTCGTAGAGCCCCCGCCCGCACAATTGCGCGCCGAGCTCCCGCGTCTGGTCGTTGTGGAAGCGGTGGAGCTCCTCGTCGGGCACCGACCAGTCGATCTCGCCGGCGGGCCCGGCGATGAAGCCGTCGAGCGATACTCCCATCGAGTAGATCAGGTTCGTCATCACGGCCTCCTCACCCGGGCGATCGGCGACGTCTCAGACCCTAGCCGGTAGCCTCCGGATCCGTGCCAGGCGAAAGCGCCCCGACCGTGCCCCGGGCACGGACCCTCCTGCTCTCGCTCGTCGGTCGCAGCCTCCAGACCATCTCCGGCGTGGAGAACCGCGTCCTGCGGGTCGACGCCGACAACGTCGTCGTCGCCACACCCAAGTCGCCGGACGGCCAGCCGGTCCCGATCGCCTGGGTCGGGGACGCCCTCGAGCGCCTCGCCCGCAACCACGAGATCGAGATCTCCTCCGCCTCGGTCGGCCACCGCAGCGACTTCGTCGGCGCCGTGCTGCTGACGCTCCCGGGCGCCGAGACGGTCCCCGGCGCCGCGCCGCCCCGGGTTCGCCTGCCCCGCTGACGATGGGCGAGCCGACCCCAACGGAGGACCGGCTCGAACGGCAGCGGGAGCGGGAACGACGGCGGCTCGCGCCGACCGACCAGCCGCGGCTACGGCCGGACGCGCCGGCCGTCGCGACGCCCGGGCGCCGGGCGATGCTCAAGGTTCCGGAGATCACGGCGTACTTCTGGATCACCAAGGCGCTGACGACGGCGATGGGCGAATCGACCTCGGACTACCTCGTCCACAAGCTCGCCCCAGCCGTCGCCGTAGTGCTCGGTGCGATCGGACTGGCCGTCGCCCTGGCCCTGCAGTTGCGGGCGACCAGGTACGTCGCCGCGACCTACTGGCTGGCCGTGGCCATGGTCGGGATCTTCGGGACGATGGCCGCCGACGCGCTGCATGTCGGCTTCGGGGTTCCGTACCTCGTCTCGAGCGCGTTCTTCGCGATCTCCCTCGCCGGTGTCTTCTATACCTGGTACGCGACCGAAAAGACGCTGTCGATCCACAGCATCCGCACTCCCCGGCGCGAGCTCTTCTACTGGGCGGCCGTGATGGCGACGTTCGCCCTCGGCACCGCCGTCGGCGACCTCACGGCGGTCGTGTTCAACCTCGGGTACTTCGCATCCGGCCTCCTGTTCACGGCGATGATCGCCGTCCCGGCCGTCGCGTATTTCCGCTTCGGCGCGAACGCGGTGCTGACGTTCTGGGTCGCCTACGTCCTGACCCGGCCGCTCGGCGCGTCGTTCGCCGACTGGCTCGCCGTCTCCCACGCCCGCCGCGGCCTCGATCTCGGCACGGGCGAGGTCAGCGTGGTCCTGGCCCTCCTGATCGCCGGCTTCGTCGCCTACCTGACCGCGACGCGCCTCGACGTTCCCGCCGACGGTCAGGCTGCGGCCCGGGGGCTCCGCTCGAACGCCAGGTAGAGCGCGGCCAGCCCGACCTCGCCACCTCCGAGCCCGATGACGTAGGCCCAGGTCAGCCAGTTGCCGGTGTCGAAGAAGGTCCAGGCCCGGACCGCCCCGAGCAGGAGCAGGGCGACGGCGATCAGGAACGTCTCGACGAGCAGCTTCCACGTGCTCCAGCGCGCATCACGCGAGAGCATCAGGAAGCCGACGCCGACCTGGGCGGTGAAGCAGGCGATCACCCGCGCGGTCAGCGGCGTCAGCTTCCAGCCCCAGTTGTCGACCGCCAGGCTCGGCGAGATCAGCACGGCCGCGGCGACGCCGAGCGCGCAGACGGCGGCTGCGGCGGCGGCCCGGCGCACCCAGACGGGCACGACCGGGTCATCCGGCGCCGGCGTGCGCGGGTCGGTGCGCTGGTTGGCCACCCAGGCGGCGGCAACGACGAACGGCGACGCGACGTAGACCCCGACCCAGCCGTAGAAGGCGATCGCCGCCAGGACGGGCGCGTCGCCGTGGTTGAACTTGTCGTAGTGGATCACCGTCGTGATCAGCATGAGCCCGGCGAAGACCCAGGCGCCGAGCACGCCAACCGCGGCCGTGTGCCACGGGCGGCCGAGAAAGATCCGCAGGAAGAAGTAGGCCCCGGCCCCGTAGCCGGCGCCCATGAAGATCGGCGTCAGGTCGCCCTTGATCGTCCACGCCCACAGCTTGGCCGTCTGGTCCGGGAGCCCCCAGAGGATGACCAGAGCCGGAACGAGCACGAGGACGACCACGAGCGAGATCCATCTCATCGCCGGGAGGATGCGATCGTCGGCAGCGCCCATGGCAGGCCGACTGTAATCAGCCGGACGGCTATGTTTATTAAATGGCTGTGCTCCGCCGTCGCCGCAAGCAGCAGCTCGACCTGCCGGAGGTCGAGGAGCTCCCGGAGACGACGCTGTCGGTCGTCAAGGACGAGAGCTCGTTCGCCGCAGCGGACGGCGGGACGATCCACTCGCTGGGCTACATGCTGCTCGATCCGACGCGCAACCTGACCCAGGTCGGCGACGACGCCTGGCTGCGTCCGATCGGCGCCCGGCTGACCAAGATCGCCGGGCTGACCCACCACCCGGAGGCGGCGCAGGAGGATGGCTTCGCCCCGGGCTCGGTCGCCGTGCTCGCCCCGATGCCCGACAACCCGGTCGACCCGCACGCGATCGGCGTCTGGGACGCGACCGGGGAGCACCAGATCGGCTTCGTCCCGGCCGAGCACTCCCAGGAGATCGCCGAGCGGATCGCCGCCGGGGAGGCGCTCGGCGGCCTGATCATGCGCGAGTACCGCCGGGAGTCGAAGACCGGCCCCCGCCTCGGGCTCGTGATGCTGATCGCCCCGGTGGCGCGGATCAAGCTGCGCGTCGAGGGCTACACCCAGCCGGTCGAACCGGCCACGACCGCCGACGACGCGGACACCGGGCCGGCCGGCGCCGCCGACGAATAGCCGTCGGGACCGCCGGTCGCGATCCTGCGCCGCGAGCGCGCCGACCCGGTGTAGGTGGGTCCCCGTGCTCGACTCGGTTCTTGAGATCGATGCGAAACGATCGGTGGCGCGGAGCGCTTGCCCCCGGCGCCGGCGGCGGCTCGGCTCAGGGCCGCAGGATGGCCAGCAGGTCGCCGACCTTGCCGCCGCGGGCGAGGCGGTCGTGGAGCGGGAGGTGGGACTCGACCGTGTAGTTGTTGCGGCGACCGTCGCGCGTACGCGTGATATAGCCGGCGTCGACCAGCTCGACGACGATGCGGTGGGCCGCGCGTTCGGTGATCCCGATCATCTCGCCGATCTCCCGCAGGCGGATGCCGGGATCGCCCGCGATGCAGAGGAGCACGCGGGCGTGGTTGGTCAAGAACGACCAGGTGCGGGGCTCAGTCGTCGCCACTACGTAAGAATAACAATTCTAGACTTCTACAGCATGTATAGTCGGCGGTAGACCGGGACCGAAGCGGTCCCGGAGCCCGCGCCGCGACTCGGAGCAACGTCCTTCCGAGCCAATCTGACCGACGACCGAGGAGGTCGAGATGTTCAGGCATGTGATGGTGGGCGTCGACACGCGCTCCGGCGGCCACGATGCCGTGGCCCTCGCCCGGCAGCTGTTGGCCCCGGGCGGCGAGCTCACGCTCGCCCACGTCGACGACGACTACGCGGCGGTCTTCGAACGTAACGTCGAGTTCGGCTACGACGCCGCCGGTCACCAGGAGACGACGCGGCTGCTCGAACACGAGTGCCGCGACGCCGGCGCCCGCCTGGTGCGGATCGCGGCGGGGTCGACGGGGGAGGGTCTGCACCGGTTGGCCGAGGAGCACGCGGCCGACCTCATCGTCGTCGGCTCGTCGCGCCGCGGGCGCCTCGGCCGGGCGATGGCCGGTAGCGACACGCGGGATTCGCTCAACGGGGCGTCGTGCGCGGTGGCGGTCGCCCCGCTCGGCTACGCCGGGCTCGACCGTGCGCCGGCGACGATCGGCGTGGCCTACGACGGGGGTCCCGAGAGCGTCGCGGCACTCGAAGCGGCCCGGGAGCTCGCGGCGCGTACCGGCGCGGCGATCCGCGCGTGCGAGGTCGTCTCGCTGCCGACCTACGCCTACGCCTCGATCTATGCCGTCGGCTGGGCGGAGAACATCACGGCCTCGGTCGCCGACGCGGAGGTACGGCTGGCCGAGCTCGACGGGGTCGACGGCCACGCCGTCTACGGCATCACCGGCGAGGAGCTGGCGAGCTTCAGCCGCGATGTCGACCTCCTGATCGCCGGTTCCCGTGGCTACGGGCCGGCACGGCGTCTGATCCACGGCAGCACATCCAACTACCTCCTCGGCCACGCGCGCTGCGCCCTGCTCGTGCTGCCGCGCGGCGCCACCGAGGAGCCGAGCGGTGAACCGGTCGGGGTCGCGACGGTCGGCGCTGCCGGATGACGCCGGCGGCCGCCGCGATCGCCGAGCGCTTCGCGCTGCGCGACGGCCGGCCGATCGTCATTCGTCCCGTGCGGTCCGACGATGAGTCGCTGATCGCGGAGTTCCTCGGACGCCTGTCGCTCGAGATGCGGCGCATGCGTTTCTTCACCGCCTGCTGCGACCTGCGCGAGCAGGCGCACCGGGCCGCCGGGGCCGACGGGGCCGAGCACTTCGGCTTTGTCGCCGTCGACGCCGACGGCCGCGTCGTCGGCCACGCGTGCTACGTGCGGGCCGGCGGCGGGCGGGCCGAGGTCGCCGTCGAGGTGGCGGACGACCTCCACCACCTCGGCCTGGGCACCCATCTCGTCGCCCGGCTCGCCGAGCTCGCCGCCGGGCACGGGATCGAGCGCTTCTTCGCGGAGGTGCTCCCGGAGAACGGCGAGATGCTCACCGTCTTCCACGACGGCTTCGGCCCGACCCTGCACCGGGTCGACGGCATCGTCGAGGTCGAGTTCCCGACCGCCAACTGGTCGCTCGCCCCGACCGCGCGCGGATGACACCGACCGAAATCGCCGGCGCGCCGACGCTCGACCCCGAGGAGGCGACGCCGCAGCTCCTCGCCGACCTACGCACGCAGGTCGAGGGGCTCGACGACCGCGAGGCCGCCCGGCGCCTGCTCCAGGTCGGGCGCAACGAGATCCGCCGCGAAAGCGGTACCCGCGCCTGGCGCAGCCTGCTCAGCCAGTTCACGCACCCGCTGGCGCTCCTGTTGTGGGTGGCGGCCGCGCTGTCGCTCGCCACCGGCGTGCTCGCCCTGGCCGTGGCGATCGTCGTCGTGATCGTGTTGAACGCGGCGTTCGCCTTCGCCCAGGAGCGCCAGGCCGAGCACGCCACCGAGGCGCTGCGCGACCTGCTGCCGGCCCGGGCGCGCGTGCGCCGGGGTGGCGTTCTCGTCGAGATCGAGGCCGTCGACCTGGTCCCGGGCGATCTGCTGCTGCTGGCCGAAGGCGACCGGCTTTCGGCCGACGCGCGGCTGATCGATGGCGCCGTCGAGGTCGACATGTCGCCGCTGACGGGCGAGTCGCAGCCGGTGACGCGGACGGCTGAGCGGTCGCAGCCGGCGGCGGCGGTGCTCGAGGCCGAGGACCTCGTCTTCGCCGGGACGCTGTGCACGGGCGGCGACGCGAAGGCGGTCGTCTACGGGACCGGCATGCACACGCAACTCGGGCGGATCGCCGCGCTGTCGCAGACGGTCGTCGAGGAGACCTCGCCGCTCCAGCGCCAGGTCAACAAGGCGGCCCAGCTGATCGCCCTCGTCGCGGTGATCCTGGGCGTGACGTTCTTCGTCGTCGGGCATCTCGTCGCCGGGCTCAGCCTGGCCGATGCCGGGGTCTTCGCGATCGGCCTGCTCGTGGCCAACGTCCCCGAGGGGCTGCTGCCGACGATCACGCTGGCGCTCGCCGTCGGCGTGCGCCGGATGGCCAAGCGGCGGGCCCTGGTCAAGAAGCTGACAGCCGTCGAGACGCTCGGATCGACCGACGTCATCTGCACCGACAAGACGGGGACCTTGACCGATGGGCGGATGGCGGCCACGTCGCTCTGGCAGGACGGCGCGACGCTGGCCATCGAAGGCGGCCAGGCGGCGAGCACGACGGTGGCCGACCTGTTGCGCACAGCCGTGTTCTGCAACAACGCGACGCTGTCGCGCGGGGCGGACGGATCGTGGGCGCGCAGCGGCGACCCGAGCGAGAGCGCGCTGCTGCTGGCCGCCGCCCAGCTCGGTCTCGACGTGCCGGGGCTCCAGGCGGGCCGGGACGCCCGCCGGCGGCGGGCGTTCTCGTTCGACGCTCGGCGCAAGCGGATGTCGACGCTCGACGCCGGGGCGGACGGCGAGCTGTGGATCCACGCGAAGGGCGCGCCGCTCGAGCTCCTCGGGCGGTGCACGTCGGTGCGCGGGAGCGACGGCGAGGCCCGGCCGCTCGACGCGGCCGGAACCGCCGCAGTGCGGACGGCGTTCGAGGGCTACGCCGCCGGCGGTCTACGCGTCTTCGGCTTCGCCCAGCGGCCGGCGCCTGAGATCTCGCAGGAGCGGGCCGACGACCGGGACGCGGCCGAGTCGGGGCTGTGCTTCCTCGGGCTGATCGCGATGCGCGACCCGCTGCGCGAGCACGTCCCGGCGGCCGTCGCCGACTGCCACCGGGCCGGGATCCGGATCATCGTCATCACCGGAGACGACGGGCTGACCGCCGGCGCGGTGGCCCGGGAGGCGGGGATCGTCGCCGACCAGGCCGAGGTCGTCACCGGGCCGGAGCTCGACGCGATGAGCGACGCCGAGCTCGACCGGGTCCTGGCGACGTCGCCGGAGCTGATCATCGCCCGGAGCTCGCCGGAGGCCAAGCTGCGGATCGTCGACGCCCTCCGGGCGGCCGGTCACACGGTGGCGATGACGGGCGACGGCGTCAACGACGCCCCGGCCCTGCGCCGGGCCGACATCGGCATCGCGATGGGCGCCTCGGGCACCGACGTGGCGCGGGAGGCGGCGGCGATGGTCCTCACCGACGACGACTTCGCGTCGATCGTCGCGGCGGTCAAGGAGGGCCGGACGGTCTACGACAACATCCGCAAGTTCGTCACCTACATCTTCGCCCACGCGACGCCGGAGATGGTGCCGTTCCTCCTCTTCGCCCTGTCGGGCGGGGCGATCCCGCTGCCGCTGACGGCGCTCCAGATCCTGGCCATCGACCTCGGCACCGAGACGCTGCCGGCGCTGGCTCTCGGCCGCGAGCCGCCCGAGCCGGGCCTGATGGACCAGCCGCCGCGCTCGCGGGAGTCGGGCATCCTGACCCGGCCGATGCTCGTCCGGGCGTGGCTGTGGCTGGGCCTCCTGGAGGCGGGGCTGGTCGCCGGCGGGTTCTTCTTCGTGCTGCTGCGGGCCGGCTGGTCGCCGGGTGCGGCGACCGGGTCGGGTGCGCCGCTGCACCACGCCTACCTGATGGCGACGACGATGTCCTTCGCGGGCATCACCGCCTGCCAGGTGGGAACGGCGTTCGCCTCGCGCACGAGCCGGGCGTCCCTGCGGGAGATCGGCGTGTTCTCCAACCCGCTGCTGATCGGGGGCATCGCCTTCGAGCTGGTCTTCGCCGCCGGCCTGATCTACGTCCCGTTCCTCCAGGGCATCTTCCACACCGCCGGGCTCGGCCTCCCCGAGCTCGGGCTGCTGGCGTCGTTCGCGCCGATCGTCTGGGGCAGCGACGAGCTGCGCCGGGCGTGGCGCCGCCGGCGCGAACCACTACCAACAGGAGCCTGATGACCACCTCCCTCGAGCAGACACCGCTCACCGAGACCGAGCTGGCCCGGGTGAACGCCTACTGGCGGGCGGCCAACTACCTGTCGGTCGGCCAGATCTACCTGCTCGGCAACCCGCTGCTGCGCGAGCCGCTGACGCTCGCGCACATCAAGCCGCGGCTGCTCGGCCACTGGGGGACGACGCCGGGGCTGAACTTCGTCTACGCCCACCTCAACCGCCTGATCCGCGCCCGCGACCTCGAGGTCCTCTACGTCGCCGGGCCGGGCCACGGCGGGCCGGGCCTGGTGGCCAACACCTATCTCGAGGGCACCTACTCCGAGCTCTATCCGCACATCGCCCGGTCGACCGACGGAATCCGCCGGCTGTTTCGCCAGTTCTCGTTCCCGGGCGGCATCCCCAGCCACGTCGCCCCGCAGACGCCGGGCTCGATCCACGAGGGCGGCGAGCTCGGCTACTCGCTGGCTCACGCCTACGGGGCGGCGTTCGACAATCCGCAGTTGCTCGTGTGCTGCGTGATCGGCGACGGCGAGGCCGAGACGGGCCCGCTGGCGGCGAGCTGGCACTCGAACAAGTTCCTCGACCCGGCCCGGGACGGGGCGGTCCTGCCGGTGCTCCACCTCAACGGCTACAAGATCGCCAACCCGACGGTGCTGGCGCGGATCCCCGAGCACGAGCTGCGCAGCATGCTCGAAGGGTTCGGCTACGACCCGTACTTCGTCGCCGGGGACGACCCTCGGGCGATGCACCAGCTGATGGCGGCGACGCTCGATCACGTCGCCGAGCAGATCGCCGAGATCCAGCGGGCGGCCCGGGAGGACGCGGTGGTCGAGCGACCGCGCTGGCCGATGATCGTGCTGCGCACGCCGAAGGGCTGGACGGGGCCGAAGTTCGTCGACGGGCTCCCAGCCGAGGGCTCGTTCCGCTCCCACCAGGTGCCGCTCGCCAACCTGGCCACCAACCCGGAGCACGTCGCCCAGCTCGAGGCGTGGCTGCGGTCCTACCGGCCGGAGGAGCTGTTCGACGCGGACGGGGCGCTGCGCGCCGAGCTGGCCGAGCTGGCGCCGGTCGGCGGTCGGCGGATGGGTGCCGTGCCCCACGCCAACGGTGGCCTGCTGACGCGCGACCTCGAGCTGCCGGACTTCCAGGACTTCGCTGTCCCCGTGGCGGCGCCGGCGACCTCGACCAGCGAGGCCACGCGCGTGCTCGGACAGTATCTGCGCGACGTGCTCGTCCAGAACGCGCGGGACGCGAACTTCCGCATCTTCGGGCCGGACGAGACGGCATCCAACCGCCTCAGCGCCGTCTTCGAGGCGACGGACCGGGCGTGGGAGGCCGAGCGCCTGGACACCGACGATCACCTGGCGCCCGACGGGCGGGTGATGGAGGTCCTCAGCGAGCACCTGTGCGAGGGCTGGCTCGAGGGCTACCTGCTGACGGGGCGCCACGGCCTGTTCAACTGCTACGAGGCCTTCATCCACATCGTCGACTCGATGGTCAACCAGCACGCCAAATGGCTGAAGGTGGCCGCCGAGGTCACCTGGCGGCGGCCGATCCCGTCGCTCAACATCCTGCTGAGCTCGCACGTCTGGCGCCAGGACCACAACGGCTTCTCGCACCAGGATCCGGGCTTCATCGACCACGTCGTCAACAAGCGGGCGGAGGTCGTCCGCGTGTACCTGCCGCCGGACACCAACTGCCTATTGTCGGTGGCGGCCCACTGCCTGCGCAGCCGGGACTACATCAACGTGATCGTGGCCGGCAAGCAGCCGGCCCTGGACTTCATGAGCATGGACGACGCGATCGTCCACTGCACGCGCGGTCTGGGCATCTGGCCGTGGGCGAGCAACGACGCCCCGGACGAGCCCGACGTCGTAATGGCGTGCGCCGGGGACACGCCGACGGTCGAGGCGCTCGCGGCGACGGCGCTGCTCCGGGAGCGGCTGCCGCAGCTGCGGGTGCGCTTCGTCAACGTGGTCGACCTGATGCGACTCCAGTCGCAGACCGAGCACCCGCACGGGCTGTCCCAGGCCGACTTCGACGCGCTGTTCACGCCGGACAAGCCGGTGATCTTCGCCTACCACGGCTACCCGACCCTGATTCACCGCCTGACCTACCGGCGCACCAACCACCGGGAGATCCACGTCCGCGGCTACAAGGAGGAGGGGACGACCACGACGCCGTTCGACATGCTGATGCTCAACGACATGGATCGCTTCCACCTGGTCATGGACGTGATCGACCGGGTCCCCGGTCTGGGCACGGCGGCGGCCGGCTTGCGCCAGGAGATGGTCGACGAGCGCCTGCGCCACCGCGCGTTCACCCGGGCGATCGGCGACGACCCCGCGTCGATCCGCGACTGGGTCTGGCCGCTCCGCGGCCGGGACGGTGCCGGTGACGCTACTCCTGCGGCGTGACATCGAGGACGCGCGCCGCCCCGCGCTACACCACGACGATCGTCTCGTAGATGTCGACGCCGCCGCCGTTGCCAAGGATCGGGCAGTCGCCGGCCAGGGCGGTCGCCGCCGCCAGGCTGTCGGCCTCGAGCACCGAGTAGCCGCCGAGCCCCGATCGCGCGCCCTCGCTGATCGTCCCGTCCGTGGCGATCGACGCCGACTGGGCGAACGGGCTGCCGATGTCCAGCACCGCCTCGCCCAGCCGCTCGAACCACGCGCCCCACGCTGCCATCTGCGCCTCGCGCTCCGCCCCGGTCACGGCGACCTTGCCGCCCCGGTATGCCAGCAGGTAGCTACCCATGTCTGCTCCGATCGTCGAGTCCCTGGGAGACCAACTATGCCGACCCGGCCAGCTCGCGCGGGGCGCCCGCCAGCTGGCCGCCCGCGCACCCGGCCGCCTCGACCCGCCGCCGCGGGTCGACGATGCCGATCAGGCCGAGCAGGCCCCCGAGGCCGACGAGCCCGGCGGCGATCGCCAGCCCCGTGTGGAATGCCTTCACCGACGCGTGCTCGACCGCCCCGGCGACCGCCCGCGCCTCCGGCGCGGCCAGGCCCGTCGTGTCGGCCCGCGCCAGCGTCTCGTGGCGCGCCGCGGCTACGACGCTCCGGGCCGCCGGGCTCAGCGTCCGGCCGGCGAGCGATGCGTCGAGGCCGCTCGTGAACGTCGCCGCGACGACCGCCCCGGTCGCCGCGATGGCCAGGAGGCCGGCCACCCGCGCGACCGCGTTGTTGACCCCCGACGCGATCCCCGCGTTCGACTCGTCGGCCCCGGCCAGGACCGTCGCCGTCAGCGGCGCGACCGTCATCGCCAGGCCGATCGAGAAGACGACGAGGCCCGGGAACAGGTCGACCCAGTAGTCGACCCGCGCCGGCATCCGCGTCAGCCACGCCAGCCCCACCCCGGCCACGATCGGCCCGAGCCCCATGAAGCGCCGCGGGCCGAAGCGGTCGGCCAGGGCGCCGAAGCGCTTGGACGTCAGGAACATCACGATCGTCGACGGCAGCGTCGCCAGCCCCGCCTTGAGCGCGTTGTACCCGGCGACCTGCTGGAGGAACAGCACGAGTGTGAAGAAGGTGATCGACAAGCCCCCGTACATCGACAGCGTCTCGAGGTTGCCGACCGCGAAGTTCCGCCGCCGGAACAACCCCAGCGGCAGCATCGGGTCGCCCGTGCGTGCCTCGCGCCAGACGAACACGCCGAGGAACACGACGCCGCCGATCAGGCCGCCCGCGACCTCGCCCGACGCCCACCCGGCGGTCGGCTGGCGGATCAGCGCGAAGACCGGGCCGGCCAGGCCGACCGCGCACAGCACCGCGCCCGGCCAGTCGACCGCCCGCCGGGTCTCGGGTCGCACCATCGGCGGGATCGCGATCCGCACGATCAACAGCGTCGCGATCACGAACGGGATGTTGACCAGGAAGATCCACCGCCACGACGCCGCGTCGATCAGCGACCCGCCGACGAACGGCCCGATCACCGCCGCGATTCCCGACCACGCCGTCCACGACCCGATCGCCCCGCCCCGCTCGGCCGGCGGGAAGGCCGCGACGATCACCGCCAGCGCGCTCGGCGTCAAGAGCGCCCCGAACACACCCTGCAAACCGCGCGCCCCGACGACGAACCAGATCGACGGCGCCACGGCGCACAGCAGCGACGCCGCCCCAAAGCCCCCGACCCCGAGCGCGAACACCCGCCGCTCACCGAACACGTCCCCGAGCGACCCGCCGACCAGGATCAGCGACCCGAGCGCCAGCAGATACGCGTTCGAGATCCACTGCTGGCCCGCCAGACCTCCGCCCAGGTCCCGCTGGATCGCCGGCAGCGCCACGTTGACCACCGTCGCGTCGAGCCCCGCCACGAACGACCCCATGATCGCCGCCACCAGGACCAGGCGCTTGCTCGCTGCGGTCGACTCCCCGGCGACCGCCATCTCTCAGCCCACGCGCTCGTAGAGGCCGAGCCCCGGCCAGTCGCCTGACCCCACGTCGACCGGTTCGCCGCCACCCTCGAGCTCCCGCTCGCCCCCCAGCGCACAGCGCCACACCCCGGCCGGCACGACGACCGCGGCCGGCGTTCCACTCCGCACCGCGGCGACCACGAGAACCGCATCTCCGCGGACGAACGCGCACACATGCCGTCCGGCCGGGAGCGCGGCGTAGTCGCCGGCGAACGCCTCCGGCCGCCGCCGGCGCAGGTCGAGCGCCCGCACGATCAGCCCGAGCTTGCGCGTCTCCTGGTCGACCTGAGCCCCGGCGAGCAGCCCGTCGAGCAGGTTGCGACGGCGGTCCCAGTCGACCGGCCGGCGGTTGTCGGGGTCGACCAGGGACAGGGACCACAGCTCGTCACCCTGGTAGATGTCCGGAATTCCCGGCACGGTCAGCTTCAGCAGGAGCTGCCCCAGTGCGCTGCGCTCGCCCGCGGCCGCTACGCGCGCGCAGAAGGGCTCGAAGTCGGCCAGGAAGGGCCCGTGCCGGATCACCCGGCGCGCGAAGGCCAGGACCGACTCCTCGTAGGTCTCGTCGATGTCCGCCCAGCTCGTGTTGCGCTTGGCCTCGCGCAGCGCCTTCTCGACGAACCCGCACAGGCGGTCGGCGTCGATCGGCCAGACGCCGATCAGCGTCTGGTACAGCAGGTACTCCTCGTACGGGTCGGGGCCGTCGCCGACGCGCAGCGGCGCGTTGAGCTCGCGCCAGCCCAGTACCCGCTCGCGCCAGCCGGCCGGGTCGTCGGCGAGCGCGCCGATCCGGGCCCTCGCATCGCCCGAGCGCTTGGTGTCGTGCGTCTGTGTGACCAGCAGCCCCTCCGGAAAGCGGCGTCCGCGCTCGGTGTTGCGGGTGTGGAAGTCTTCGACGCTCAGGCCGAACCGGTCAGGGTCGCCACCGACCTCGTTGAGGGCAAGCAGCCGCAGGTAGCGGTAGAACGCGGTGTCCTCGACGCCCTTCGCCGTGACCGGCGGCGACGTCTGCTGGAAGCGGGTGACGAACTCGTCGGGAACGTCGCCTGCTTCGAGCAGGAGCGCCGCGGCCAGGTCGTCGGGCAGGCCGGCGATAGCCTCCCGGTCGGCCGGCTCGACCCGCCCGCTCCACGGCTCGACGTACGTCCGGTAGATCGGCAGGTCGGCCAGGGCGGCGCCGAGGGTCGCCGCGTCGAACTGGGGCGCCAGCCGCTCGAGCCGGGCGACCTCGCGGGCGAACGTGCCCGCCGCCTGCTCGAGCTGCGCATCCCGCGCGATCTCGGCGAACGGCCGGGCGTCACCGGTCAGCTCGGTCAGGAGCGCGGTCAGGGGCTCGCGTCCGGCCGGGTCGACGAACAGCGCGCACACGTCGCCGAGGAACTCGTAGCCGACCGTGCCCGCGACCGGCCAGTCGCGAAGCTCCTCCGACGGCTCGAGGATCTTCTCGACCCAGACCCGGTCGACGCCCTCGGCCCGCAGGCGCTTGAGGTAGCCGGCCGGGTCGGCGAGGCCGTCCGGGTGGTCGACGCGCAGGCCGTCGACGAGACCGGCGCGAACGAGCTCGAGCGCCCGGCGGTGGGTCGTCTCGAAGACATCGGGGTCCTCCTGGCGCAGCGCGGCGAGGTCGTCGATGTCGAAGAAGCGCCGGTAGCCCCCGGCCGGGTCGAGATCGAAGAACTTGGCCTGGAGCTCGGGGTCTGACCACCAGCGGTTCTCGTCGCTCACGCCCATGTGGTTGGGGACGATGTCGAGCACGATGCCGAGCCCGGCGGCTGCCAGGCGGGCGAACTCCTCCTCGCCGCCGAGCTCGGCGCTCAGCCGCGTCGGGTCGACGACGTCGTAGCCGTGCGTCGACCCGCTTCGCGCCTGCAGCGACGGCGACAGGTAGAGGTGGCTGATGCCCAGGCGCTCGAGGTAGGGGACGAGCTCGCGGACACGGGCGAAGTCCATCCCCGGCCCGAGCTGGAGCCGATAGGTGCAGCGCAGCGGGCGGGCCATGTCAGCGTCCGAGCGGTCCGCGGCGGAGCACGTAGACCGACCGTGACTTGATCTCGAGCTTGTCGCGGGCCGCGTAGTCGCGCGCGCCCGACTCGAGCAGCGGCTCGGCCGTCGACAACTCGCACGACCAGCGCGGCCCGAACGACGCCGCCGGCAGCGTGAACTCGACGTCCTCGTGGTGGGCGTTGAACAGCAGCAGGAACGAGTCGTCCACGACCTCGTCGCCCTCCGGCGTCGCCTCCTGGAGCTCCTCGCCGTTGAGGAAGACGCCGAGCACATGGCTGTCGTCGCGCTTCCAGTCGCGCTGGGTCATCTTGCGTCCGTCGGGGCGAAACCACCACGCGTCGGGCAGGCCGGGCCCATCGGTCGCGCCCTGGAGGAAGCGCACCCGCCGGAAGACGGGGTGCGACCGGCGCAGGGCGATCAGCCGCCGCGTGAACAGGTGCAGCTCCGTCTGCCACGGCTCGTGCTTCCAGCCCAGCCACGACAGACCGTTGTCCTGGCACCAGGTGTTGTTGTTGCCCTCCTGCGTGCGCCCGAACTCGTCGCCCCCGAGGATCATCGGCACCCCCTGGGAGAGGAACAGCGTGACCAGGAAGTTGCGCTGCTGGCGCTCGCGCAGGGCGAGGATCTCCGGGTCGTCCGTCGGCCCCTCGACGCCGCAGTTCCACGAGCGGTTGTCGTCGGTTCCGTCGCGGTTGCCCTCCTGGTTGGACTCGTTGTGCTTCTCGTTGTAGGACACCATGTCCCGCAGGGTGAAGCCGTCGTGGGCGGTGACGAAGTTGATCGACGCGAACGGATCCCGTCCGTCCCACTGGTAGAGATCGCTCGACCCGGTGAAGCGCCGGGCGAACTCGTCGACGTTCGCCTGGCCGCGCCAGAAATCCCGCACGACGTCGCGGTACATGCCGTTCCACTCCGACCACAGGACCGGGAAGTTGCCGACCTGGTAGCCGCCCGGCCCGACGTCCCACGGCTCGGCGATCAGCTTGACCTGCGACAGGAGGGGGTCCTGGTGGATCACGTCGAAGAACGCGCTGAGCCGGTCGACGTCGTAGAACTCGCGCGCCAGGGCGCTCGCCAGGTCGAAGCGGAAGCCGTCGACGTGGCACTCGCTGACGAAGTACCGCAGCGAGTCCATGATCAGGCGCAGCACGCTCGGGTGCATCGGGTTGAGGCTGTTGCCCGTCCCCGTGAAGTCCATGTAGTGACGCTGGTCCTCGGGCATCAGCCGGTAGTAGGCCTGGTTGTCGACGCCCTTGAATGACAGCATCGGCCCGAGGTGGTTGCCCTCGGCCGTGTGGTTGTAGACGACGTCCATGATCACCTCGATCCCGGCGGCGTGGAGCGCCTTGACCATGCCCTTGAACTCCCGGACCTGCTCGCCGCCGACACCCGACGCGCTGTAGAGGGCGTGCGGAGCGAGAAAGCCGATCGAGCTGTAGCCCCAGTAGTTGGTCAGGCCGCGCTCGGCGAGGAAGCTCTCGTCGATGATCGCGTGGATCGGCAGCAGCTCGACCGCCGTCACTCCGAGGTCCCGAAGGTAGGCGATCGCCGCGTCGCTGGCCAGGCCGGCGTAGGTCCCCCGGAGCTCCTCCCGCACGTCGTCGTTGCACTTGGTGAAGCCCTTGACGTGCGTCTCGTAGATGATCGTCTCGTTCCACGCCCGCTGCGGCAGAAGGTCGCCCTCCCAGTCGAAGCCCGGGTCGACGACCACGCAGCGCGGCATCGCCGGCGCCGAGTCCTCGTCGTCGGGCTCGAGGTCGGCGTCCGCGTTCTCGGGGTCGGGCACGTACGGGAGGGTGTTGGCCTCATCCCACTTGACCGGCCCGTCGATCGCCTTGGCATACGGGTCGAGCAGGAGCTTGCGCGGGTTGAAGCGGTGGCCGTGCTCCGGCTCGAACGGTCCGTGCACGCGGTACCCGTAGCGCTGACCCGGCCGGATGTCCGGGAGGTAGCAATGCCAGTTGTGCGCGGTCCGGTAGGGGACGTCGATCCGGCGTTCGCGGCCATCCCCGTCGAAGAGACAGAGCTCGACCGCCTCGGCGTGCTCGGAGAAGATCGAGAAGTTCGTGCCCCGGCCGTCCCAGGTCGCCCCGAGCGGGAAAGGCGCTCCCAGCCAGATTTCGCTCATCGCAGCAGCGCGCCGGCGAGCGGTCCGAGCGTGACCTGGCCCGCCGCGAGCAGCGTGTCGTCGGACGTCGCCAGGACGATCTCGGTTCGGTCCGTCGGTACTGCCCGGCTTTCGTCAGCGAAGTTGCACACCAGTTGTCCCCCGTCCCGTTCGACCCGCAGCCAGCGGTCATTCTCGTCGAATTCGATTTTCGTTGCCTCGCCGGACAGCCGCGTCCGGGCCTGCAGGAGCCGCGCGTAGAGGTCGGCGATCGCCTCGTCGCCCCGCCGCGTGAGCTTCGACGACGCGAACGTCTCGGGTGCCATCGGGTCGGGAATCTCCTCGCCGAAGGCCGCGAACGACGCGAACTCCTGACGGCGTCCCTCGCGCGTCGCCGTAGCGATCCGCTTGTCGATGTGGTCGCAGAAGAACTGGAACGGCGCCTGCTCCCCGTACTCCTCGCCCATGAACAGCATCGGCGTGAACGGCGACAGCAGCGTGCAGAAGGCGGCGAGCGGCCGGGCGCTCGCCGGCAGGCGGTCGCCGAATGCCCGATTGCCGACCTGGTCGTGGTTCTGGTCGAAGACGACGAACTGCTCCGGCGGCCGGTCGTCCGCCGGTGCGCCGAAGGTCCGCCGGCGGAAGGTCGAGTACCCGCCGTCGTGGACGAACGGCCGTTTGAACGCCTTCGCCAGGTCGGCGAGGCGCCCGAACTCCTCGTAGTAGCCGTCGCGCTCGCCGGTCAGAAGCGTGCGCAGGGCGTGGTGGAAGTCGTCGGCCCACTGGGCGTCGCAGCCGAAGCCCGCCCCCTGTCCGCGGTCGGGCGGGCGGATCACGCGCGGGTCGTTGAGCCCCGACTCGGCGATCACGACCGCCCGCGGGTTCTCGGCGTGAACGCGCGCGCAGAGCTCCTCGACGATCGGCAGCGCCCCCGTGTCGAAGATCGCGTGGATCGCGTCGAGCCGCAGCCCGTCGATGTGGAAGTCGCGGATCCAGCCGCAGGCGCTCTGGAGCACCCACTCGCGCACCGGGTCGCTGTCGGCGTCGTCGTAGTTCATCGCCTTGCCCCAGAACGTCTCGTACTTCTCGGTGAAGTACGGCCCGAACGCCTCGAACGCCTTCACGCCCGACGCCCCCAGGTGGTTGTAGACGACGTCGAGGATCACGGCGATGCCCTGGGCGTGCGCCGCGTCGACGAGCCGCTGGAGGCCGTGCGGCCCGCCGTAGGCCCGGTGGGCGGCCGACAGGTATACGCCGTCGTAGCCCCAGCCCCGGTCGCCCGGGAAGTCGGCGACCGGCATCAGCTCGATGGCGTTGACGCCGAGCTCGCGCAGCCGCGGCAGCTCGTCGATCGCCGCCTCGAACGTGCCCGCGGTCGTGAAGCAGCCGACGTGGAGCTCGTAGAGCACGAGGTCTGCGACCGGCGGCGGCGCGAAGTCCCGGTCGCTCCATGTGAAGGCGCCGGTGTCGAGCACGCGCGACGGCCCGCGCAGCCCGCGCGGCTGCCAGCGCGTCGCCGGGTCGGGCAGGCGGCGCCGCCGGCCCTCGCCCTGCGGGTCGACCAGCAGCCAGTAGTCCGCGCCCGGGCCGACTCCGGTCGCCCGGCCGCCGAAGACGCCGAGGCCCTCCGGTTCGAGCGACAGCTCACGGCCGCCGCTTGACACCGTGACCGCCCGCGCGTGCGGCGCCCAGACGCGGAAGGCGGTCTCGCGCGGGCCGACCGGGCCGCCCCCGAGCGGGACGGCGCCGAGCGGAGCCAGCCACGGCAGTCTCATCGCCGTCCTCGGGCAGCCGGCGGATCGGCCCGCGGACCGTCGTTGTCGCGGGCCGGCGTCACGCGGCCGGTGCCGGCGTCAGCCAGATCACACCGAGCGGCGGCAGGGTGAACTGAGCCGAGTGCGCCTGGTCGTGCCAGGGGACGTCCTCTGCCGCGCATCCGCCCCCGTTGCCGACGTTCCCACCGCCGTAGTGACGCGAGTCGCTGTTGAGCCGCTCTACCCAGACGCCCGGGAGCGGCAGGCCGACGCGATAGCCGTCGCGGACGACGGGGGAGAGATTGCAGACGCAGACGAGCGCGTCGCTCGGCTCCCGACCGGCCCGGGCGAAGGCGATCACGTTGTGGTCCGCGTCGTTGACCTCGAGCCAGCGGAACGCCTCGTGGTCGGCGTCACGCTCCCACAGCGCCGGCACGTCGCGGTAGACGCGGTTGAGGTCCCCGACCAGCGTCTGCAGGCCGGCGTGGTCGGGCTGCTCGAGCAGGTGCCAGTCGAGCGACCGCTCGTGGCTCCACTCGCGCTCCTGGCCGAACTCCTGCCCCATGAACAGGAGCTTCTTGCCCGGGTGGGCCCACATGTACGCGAGCAGGGCACGGAGGTTGGCGAACTTCTGCCAGCGGTCGCCCGGCATCTTCGACAGCAGCGAACCCTTGCCGTGGACGACCTCGTCGTGGCTCAGCGGAAGGATGAAGTTCTCGCTGAAGGCGTACATCAAGCTGAAAGTCAGCTCATGGTGGTGATAGCGGCGATGGATCGGGTCCTGCTGGAAGTACGACAGCGTGTCGTGCATCCAGCCCATGTTCCACTTGAAGCCGAAGCCGAGCCCGCCCAGGTACGTCGGGCGCGACACTCCGGGCCACGCGGTCGACTCCTCGGCGGCGGAGATGATCCCCGGCGCCGCCTCGTAGAGGACCTCGTTGACCTCCTTGAGGAAGTCGACGGCCTCCAGGTCCTCGCGGCCGCCGAACTGGTTGGGCACCCAGTCGCCGGCCTTGCGCGAGTAGTCCCGGTAGAGCATGGACGCAACCGCGTCCATGCGGATCCCGTCGACGTGGAACTCCCGCACCCAGAAGAGGGCGTTGGCGACGAGGAAGTTGCGCACCTCGTTGCGCCCGTAGTTGAACACGAGTGTCCCCCAGTCGGGGTGCGCCCCGCGGCGGGGATCTTCGTGCTCGTAGAGCGCGGTTCCGTCGAAGCGGGCCAGCGCCCAGTCGTCGCGCGGGAAGTGGGCCGGTACCCAGTCGAGGATCACCCCGATGCCCGCCCGGTGCATGCGGTCGACGAAGTCACGGAAGTCGTCCGGCCCGCCGAAGCGCGGCGTCGGCGCGTAGTAGGACGTCACCTGGTAGCCCCACGAGCCGCTGAACGGGTGGGCCATCACCGGCATCAGCTCGATGTGAGTGAAGCCGAGCTCGTGCGTGTAGGCGGCGAGATCGTCGGCGAGCTCGCGGTAGGTCAGCTCGCGCTCCGGCTCGGCCGGGTCACGCCGCCAGCTGCCGAGGTGGACCTCGTAGATGGAGACGGGCCCGCTGAGCGGCTCGCGCCGCGCGCGCGCTGCCAGCCAGTCGCCGTCCCCGTCGCTCCAGGCGTGCTCGGCGTGGCTGACGACCGACGACGTTCCCGGCGGGATCTCGGCGGCGAAGGCGAGCGGGTCGGCCTTGATGCGCAGATCGCCGCTCGCCGTGCGGATCTCGAACTTGTAGGCGGCACCGGGGCCGACGTCCGGCATGAACAGCTCCCACACGCCGGTCGCGCCCATCGAGCGCATGGCGTGCAGACGCCCGTCCCACGAGTTGAAGTCGCCGACGACGCTGACCGTCCGCGCCGCCGGCGCCCAGACGGCGAAGGCGGTGCCGGAGGTGCCGGCGACGGTCGTCGGGTGGGCGCCGAGGCGCTCGTAGAGCTCGCGGTGGCGGCCCTCGCCGACGAGGTGCAGATCGAGCTCACCGAGCGTCGGCGGGTAGGCGTACGGGTCGTGCAGGCGGAAGCTGTTGCCGTCCGGGTAGGCGACCTCGAGCTCGTAGGCGACCGGGAGCTTCGCCCCCGGGATCAGGGCCTCGAAGACGCCGGCCGTGTGGATCCGCTCGAGCCTGACCGGGCCGCCGGCGCCGCCTCCTGCGAGGTGGGCGGTGACCGACTCGGCGCCCGGCCGCCAGCAGCGGATCACCACTCCGTCGGCGGTGGTGTGGGCGCCCAGCACATGGTGGGGATCGGCGTGGCCCCCCGCGACGACCAGGTCGACCTCCGGCCGGGGCGAGTTGACCGGGGGGGTGCTCATGCGAACGGCTCGTCGAGCAGGCGGGCGATCGCCGTCACCGGGACCACCAGCCAGTCGGGCCGGTTGTTGAGCTCGTAGCGCAGCTCGTAGAGCAGCTTCTCGAGCTCGAAGATCGACAGCAGCTTCTCGATCGCCTGCTTGCCGGCCGGCAGCAGCGCCTGGTCGATCTCCGCCAGGTAGCCGCGCAGGAAGCGCTCCCGAGCGCGCACCTCCCACTCGCTCGAGGCCGCCGGTAGGTCGAACAGGAGCTCGCCCGCCAGCGCGGCGTTCGAAATCGACCGCAGCATCCCGGCGACGTCCCGCAGCGGCGAGTGCTTGCGCCGGCGCTCGAGCAGAGGCCGGCCCGGCTCGCCCTCGAAGTCGAGCACGACCCAACCGTCGGGCCCGAGCACGGTCTGGCCGAGGTGGTAGTCGCCGTGCCCGCGGATCAGCCGCCCGCCGATGCCGATGTGCGACAGCAGCTGGAGGCGGTCGCGCAGATCGGGTCCGCGGCCGGCGATCGGCTCGAGCACCGGCTTGTCGGGCAGCTCGAGGAAGACGCGCTCGATCTGCTCGTCGATCGTCGCCGTCAGCAGCGAGACGTTCTCGTCCGAGGGCTCCTCCGGGGCGAAGTCGGGATCGTCGGGGTCGCCCGCCAGCGCGGCGTGCATCCGCCCGGTCACCGCTCCGAGGTCTTCGAGATGCGCGAAGAAGCGCCGACTCTCCGGCTCGACGAGGGCGTCGAGCGCCAGGCGCCAGCCGTCGACCGCGCCCGGGATGAACTGCTGCATCACGCCGAGCGTCGCGTCCATCAGCTCTCCGCTGTACTGGAACCAGCCCTCGAGCCGGGCGATGTTCTCGAAGCCGTGGCGGGCGAGGAAGCGGAGCATCTCGAGCTCGGGGTTGATGCCCGGCTCGACCCGACGGAACACCTTGAGCACGAGCCGCTCGTCGAAGACGATCGACGTGTTCGACTGCTCGACGCCCATCTTGCGCGCCGGCACGCTCCCGTCGACCGGCTCGCCGCCCTCCCACCAGAACTCGACCCGGCTCTCGTCGTCCTCGATCACGGCGGCGCCGCAGAGCAGCTCCGCGATCAGCGCGGCCTGCGCCGGGTCGGCGAGGGCGTCGTAGGCGGTGAAGTCGTCGGTCTCGCACACGATCTCATCCGACCACTTCTCGCCGGCGGGACGGACGCCGACGGGAACGTGGTACAGCTCGTGCGTCCCGGCGCCGAAGCGGGCCTCGACGATCGTCAGGGCGAGCGCCGGAGGGTCGCGGCGGAGCACGACGACGTCGAGCACGTTGAACTGGGCGACGTCCCGCGCCTTCGCGCCGAACCAGCGTTGGGCGCTGATCCACTCGGTCAGCACCTCTTCGGACACGGCAAGCCGGGAGCCGAGGTCACGCGTCGCCATCGACTTCTCCTTCCGCGAGCAGGAACCAGAAGAAACCCCGCGGTGCGAGCGTGAGCAGGTAGGGGAGGCCGCCGATCCGCGGGAACCGCGTCCGGCCGAACATCTCCTCGGGGTAGCGCCCCTCGTACGCCGACAGGTCGAGCTCGACCGCCTGGGCCGAGCGGGCGAGGTTGTGGACGCAGAGGACGATGTCGTTTTCGTACGCCCGCACGTGGGCGAAGATCCGCGGGTTGGACGTCGGCAGCGCCGCATAGCTGCCGAGCCCGAACACCGGGTGATCCTTGCGCAGCCCGATGAAGCGCCGCAGCCAGCGCAGCAGCGACGACGGCGTGCGCAGCTGGGCCTCGATGTTGACGGCCTGGAAGCCGTAGACCGGGTCCATCAGCGGCGGCGCGTAGAGCTGGGCGAAGTCGGCCCGGCTGAAGCCGCCGTTGCGGTCGCCGGTCCACTGCATCGGCGTGCGGACGCCGTCGCGGTCGCCGAGATAGACGTTGTCGCCCATCGCGATCTCGTCGCCGTAGTAGACGACCGGGCTTCCCGGCAGCGAGAAGAGGATCGCCGTCATCAGCTCGATCTCGTCGCGGCCGTTGTCGAGCAGCGGGGCGAGCCGCCGGCGGATCCCGAGGTTGAGCTTCATCCGCGGGTCCTTGGCGTACTCGGCGTACATGTAGTCGCGCTCCTCGTCGGTCACCATCTCGAGCGTCAGCTCGTCGTGGTTGCGCAGGAACAGGCCCCACTGGCAGTTGTCGGGGATCGCCGGCGTGTTGGCCAGCGTCTCGAGGATCGGCGCCGCCGTCTCGCGCCGCAGCGCCATGAACATGCGCGGCATCACCGGGAAGTGGAAGGCCATGTGGCACTCGTCCCCGGCGCCGAAGTACTCGACGACGTCGGCCGGCCACTGGTTGGCCTCGGCCAGGAGCACCCGGTCGGGGTACTCGGCGTCGACGGTGGCGCGAACGCGGCGCAGGAACTCGTGCGATTCGGGCAGGTTCTCGCAGTTGGTGCCCTCGCGCTCGAAGAGGTAGGGCACGGCGTCGAGGCGGAAGCCGTCGAGGCCGAGGTCGAGCCAGAAGCGCAGCACGTCGAGCATCGCGTCCTGGACGGCCGGCTCGTCGTAGTTGAGGTCGGGCTGGTGCGAGAAGAACCGGTGCCAGTAGTAGGCGCCGGCGCGCTCGTCCCAGGTCCAGTTGGACGTCTCGGTGTCGACGAAGATGATCCGCACGTCCCGGTAGCGGTCGGCGGTCTCCGACCAGACGTACCAGCTGCGCTTGGGCGAGTCGGGCGATGACCGGGACTCCTGGAACCACGGGTGCTCGCTCGAGGTGTGGTTCATGACGAGATCGGCGATCACGCGGATGCCGCGCTGGTGGGCGGCGTCGATGAAGGCGCGGACGTCCTCGAGCGTGCCGTAGTCCTGGTGGATCGCCTTGTAGTCGGAGATGTCGTAGCCGCCGTCGCGCAGCGGCGACTGGTACATGGGCAGCAGCCAGACGCAGTCGATCCCCAGCCACTCGAGGTAGTCGAGCTTCTCGGTCAATCCACGGAAGTCGCCCGACCCGTCGGCGTTGCCGTCGTAGAAGCCGCGGACGTGGATCTCGTAGAAGATCGCGGTCTTGAACCACAGCGGGTTCGACTCGAACCACTGGGCCGTCGAGCCGGTTCTGGCGACGTTCATGGCCATCAGCTTCGCACGACCTCGAGAATGTGGGCCACCCGCCGCGTCGGATCCAGGCGGACGTAGTTGCGCCCGAGTCGCCAGTCGAACGACTCGCCGCTGAGCAGGTCCACGGCGGTGAATGCCGGCGGCAGCCCCGACTCCATCGGCACGATCGTCACGCCCTCCCGGGCGCTGCGCGGATCGAGCGTGACGACGACGATCAGCGTCTCGTCGCCCGACTGCTTGAGGTAGGCGATCAGCTCGTCGTTCTCGGTCTCGAGGAAGGTGACGTTGTCGAGGCGCTGGAGGGCCGCGTGGTCGCGGCGCAGGAGGTTGAGCATGGTGATGAACGGCAGCAGCGGACCGTCGAGGTGGCGCTGCTTGGCCTCGTACTTCTCCGAGCCGGCGTACTCCTCGCTGCCCGCGTGACGCGGGGTCGCCTCGAAGTGCTCGAAGCCCGAGTAGATGCCGTAGGTGGGCGACAGCGTCGCCGCCAGCGTCAGCCTGATCGCGAACGCGGCGGTCCCCCCGGTCTGGAGGTACTCGCTGAGGATGTCCGGCGTGTTGACGAAGAAGTTCGGCCGGAAGTACTCGCGCATCGGCGAATCGGCGAGCTCCTGCACGTACTCGGTCAGCTCCTGGCGGTGGTTCTTCCAGGTGAAGTACGTGTAGGACTGCGTGAAGCCCACCTTGGCCAGCTCCCGCATCATCGCCGCCCGCGTGAATGCCTCGGCCAGGAAGATGACGTCCGGACACTGCGCGTGGACCTCGTCGATCAGCCACTCCCAGAAGGCGACCGGCTTCGTGTGCGGGTTGTCGACGCGGAAGATGCGCACGCCGTGGTCGATCCAGAAGAGCACGACGTCACGCAGCGCGTGCCACAGTCCGCGCCAGTCGGCGCAGCCGAAGTCGACGTTGTAGATGTCCTGGTAGCGCTTCGGTGGGTTCTCCGCGTACTTGAGCGACCCGTCCGGGCGCCGGTGAAACCACTCGGGGTGCTCCTTGAGCCACGGGTGGTCGGCTGAGCATTGGATCGCGAAGTCGAGCGCGATCTCGAGGTCATGCTCGGCGGCGGCCGCGACGAGGCGGTCGAAGTCGTCGATCGTCCCCAGCTCGGGGTGCACGGCCGTGTGGCCGCCCTCCGCCGAGCCGATCGCCCACGGGCTGCCCGGATCGCCCGGTGCGGCGCTGATCGCGTCGTCGCGGCCCTTGCGGTTGGTCTCGCCGATCGGGTGGATCGGCGGCAGGTAGAGGACGTCGAAGCCGAGCTCGGCAAAGCGTGGGAGCAGCTCGCGCACTCCGTCGAAGCCGCCCCACGACCGCGGGAAGAGCTCGTACCAGGCGCCGAAGCGGGCCCGCGTGCGCTCGACGTCGAGCTCGAGCACGCGATCGAGCTGGGTCCGCCCGCCGGGATCGGGCAGCAGCTTGCAGACGGCGGCGAGCTCTGGGTCGAGCGCGGCGGCGATGCGGGACTCAGGCGGGGCGTCCGGCGCCGTGATCGCGGCGACGGCCGACTGGAGCTGCTTTGCCTGGCGTCCGCCGGCGCGCCGGGCGATGTCGCCGAGCAGCGCGACGCCCTCGGTCAGCTCCGGTTCGAGATCGACCTGGCCGGCCGCGAGCTTGCGCTCGATCTCCGTGCGCCAGGTGGCGAACGGATCGCTGTAGGCCTCGATCCGCCAGCGCCAGCGGCCCGGCGCGTCGAGCGGGAAGGTCGCCCGCCAGTGGTCGGGGTCGCTCTGGGGCCGCGGACGCGCCATCGGCACCTCGCTCCAGCGGCGCGAGCCCGGAGCCCGGTAGCTGGCGACCGCGTGCAGCACGTCGTGGCCGTCGCGGAAGATCGTCGCCTCGACATCGAGCCGGTCGCCGACGCAGCGCTTGGCGCGAAACCGGCCACAGTCGACGTCGGGCGACACGTCCTCGATTCGGATCCGGGGCGGGGGGCCCGGCGTGGGGAGGGCGGTCATGAAAGGCTTCTCCTTTCCACTTTGCGGCTTGCCCAACCCACTCCTTGTGAACTTTCAGCGTTCAAGCGGCGTCCAACTCCACCCGACGTCGCTGCCGTCGGGGCGGCTCGGGGCGGACGCGTACCGCTTCGTCGATTGGCTTGCGTCGGCCGGTCAGTCGTGGTGGCAGGTGCTACCGCTGGGACCCCCCGACCGCTACCGCTCACCCTACAAGGCGCGTTCGGCGTTCGCCTGCTGGCCGGGGCTGCTGGCCGAGCCCGCGGCCCCGGTATCGCGGGCCGAGGAAGCCGAGTTTCGCGAGCGCCAGGCCTACTGGGCGGCCGACTGGGAGCGGATGGCCGGCGGGCGGCGAGCGCTGCTGGACCAGGTCCGCTTCGACCGCGAGTGGGGCGCCCTGCGCGCGTACGCGGCCGACCAGGGCGTGCGGATGATCGGCGACCTGCCGATCTACGTCGCGCCCGGGAGCGTCGACCATCGCAGCCACCCCGAGCTGTTCCGGGCCGGCGCCGTCGCCGGTGCGCCGCCGGACGACTTCGCCCCACTCGGCCAGCACTGGGGCAACCCGCTGTATGACTGGCCGGCGCTCCAGCGCCGCGGCTACCGCTGGTGGACCGAGCGGCTGCGGCGGAGCTTCGAGCTCTTCGACGTCGTGCGGATCGATCACTTCCGCGGTTTCGTCGCCTACTGGTCGATCCCGCAGGACGCCCCGGACGCCCGCTCGGGCAAGTGGGTGCGCGGCCCGCTCGGGGCGCCGTTCGAGGCGGCGCGGCGCGAGCTCGGCGAACTCGCGGTGATCGCCGAGGATCTCGGCGTGATCACGCCGCCGGTCCACCGCCTGCGCGACGCGCTCGGCTTCCCCGGGATGGTCGTGCTCCAGTTCGACTTCGGCCGCGGGGGCGGCCAGCCCCACCGGGCGGCGAGCGTGACCTACACCAGCACGCACGACCAGGACACGCTGGTCGGCTGGTGGCGCGGGCTCGACGACGCAACGCGCGACCGCGTCCGGGCGGCGCTGGCCGCCGGCGGGATCGAGGCGGGGCCCGATCCCGAGTGGGCGCTGATTGCGCTCGGCTTCGCGGCGCCGTCGGAGATCGCGATGATCCAGGCGCAGGACGCGCTCGGCCTGGGCAGCGAGGCGCGGATGAACGTTCCCGGACGCCCGGGCGGGAACTGGCGTTGGAAGCTCGCCGACGGAGCCCTGACGCCGGCGCTGGCCCGGCGCCTGCGGGCGGCGACGGTCGCCGCGGGCCGGCTCCGATGATCAAGCGGGGCCTCGTCGCCGTCGGCGACAGCATCACCCACGGCGACGGTCAGCCGATGCTGGGCGTCGGCTGCCGGTCGTGGGCGCTGTGGCTCGCCGAGGCGCTCGAGCTGCCGTACACCGGGCTCGCGGTCGACGGGGCCGTCGCCGCCGGGGCGCTCGCCACGCAGGTGCCGCGACTGCGCGGACCCTACGACGTCGGCTGCGTCTACCTCGGGGTCAACGACGTCCGCGTGCCGAGCTTCGACGTCGCCGCCTTCCGCTCGTCGCTCGGCGGCGTGCTGGAGGGCGTCGGGGCGGCGGCCGACCGGGTCCTCGTCGCGACGATCCCGCTCGCCCTCGGCCGGCCGCCGGCC
Organism: uncultured Solirubrobacterales bacterium; assembly: GCA_963742705.1. Lineage (GTDB taxonomy): Bacteria > Actinomycetota > Thermoleophilia > Solirubrobacterales > Solirubrobacteraceae > Palsa-513. The sequence goes on from CAVUMZ010000017.1 coordinate 202,056, forward strand.
CCGCCGGCGCGGATCCGCACGGCCAACGCGGCAATCGTCGGGCTGGCGGATCTCCACGGCGCGGCGCTGCTCGACCTGGAGGACCTGGGTGGTTGGAAGCTCGTCCTGCCCGACGCCGTCCACCTCACCGCGGCGGGCCAGCTCGAGCTCGCCCGGCGCGCGGCGCGGGTGCTCGGGGCGCAGTCGACGACGGCGCTGGACGACCCCGCCGAAGGCATTCGCCCGGTCGCCCGCTACGCCCTGACCGGACACGCGGCGGCGGTCGTCCGTGACGGCTGGCGGCGCGTCCGCGAGAGCCCGCGATGGCCGCTCTGAGCCGGCTGCGCGGCATCGTCGTCGCCCGCTCGCTGCGCGGGCGGGTCTGGGTGGCGCCGGGCGCGCGGCTCGGGCGCGGCGTGCGCGTGGCCGTCGACCCGGGCGGAACGGTGCGCGTCGGGCCCGGCTGCCGGATCGGCCGGCGGGCGCGGCTCGAGGCCGGGTCGGGACGGATCGAGCTGGCCCGCGACTGCGACGTCGGCGACCGGTCCCGGCTCGTCGTGCGCGACGACGCGATCTCGATCCTGATCGAGCCCGGCGTGGCGCTCGGCGAGTGCTGCCTGCTCGTCGCGCACGCCGGGATCTCGGTTGGTGCCGGGAGCATGCTCGGCGACGGCGTCAGCGTGATCGACTTCGAGCCGCGCACCGGCGACGCCGAGCTGCCGCTGCGGGCGCAAGGCGTCGCCGGCGAGGCGGTGGTGCTCGGGTCGCGGGTGCTCGTCGGGCCCCGGGCGGCGCTCGGGTCAGGCACGCGGCTCGAGGCCGGCGCGCGCGTCGAGGCCGGGGTCATCGTCGGCGCCGGGGTGAGATGACCGAGCCGCTCGACCACGGCCCACCGACCTCCTACCTGGCGCTGCGGCGGGGTACGCCGGTGCTGACGTCCGACGGGGTCCGCATCGGCCGGGTGCGGCGGGTGCTCGCCGCGCGGGCCCAGGACGTCTTCCACGGGCTGCTCGTCGACACCGACGCCGGGGACCGGGTGATCGGGGCCGACCTCGTCGACGTGCTGCGCGAGCGCGCCGTCGTGCTGCGGGTCGACGCGGCCGCGTGCCGAGACCTGCCGCGGCGCAAGGCCGACCCGGCGGCCCGGCCGGACACGATGCTCCAGGCGCTCGACGACGTGACCGCCGACGTCTGGCGGTGGGCGTCGCGGCGGCGGGGAGCGGGATGATCGCGGCGTGGCGCACGCGCGGCGTGGCGCTGACGATCCTGCTCGGGCTGGCGCTGGCGGCCACCGCGTCGGCGAAGGTCGGGCCGCGCGTGACGGTCGCCGTGTACGGCGACTCGATCGTCGAGGCGTACACGATCCCCGGCTATCTCGACAACGGCCTCGTCCCGGCGCTCGGGACCGGGCTCGTGCGCGCCGGCGGGTTCTCCCGGGGCGGCGCCGGGCTGGTGCCGGTGACGCCGTTCCGGATGCGCTTCAACCACTACACGGTGCTCGGTGGGTCGACGCCCAACCCGCTCGGCTGGGTGCTCGCCGGCTACGCGTCGCACGGCGAGGACGGCCCGAGTGGCTACAGCGGGCTCGCCTACTCGCCGCAGGCGACGGCGACGGCCCCGGTCGACGCGCCGATGGTCGCCGTCCTGTTCACCAAGTACGCCGGGTCGGGCGTCTTCACCGTCACCGCCGGGACATCGACGTGGACGATCGACGGCCGCACCACCGGGCCGCCGGTGCCGACCGAGCAGTGGCTGGCACTGCCGGCGGGGGCGAGCACGATCACCGTGCACGGCCCGGCGTCGGGCGTGCTCATCTTCGACGGGCTGATCGAGCGCCGGCCGGTGGCGCCCGGCACGGTCCAGGTCGAGATGGAGAACCTCGGCCACATGGGCCACACGCTGACCGACGACTCGGCGCCGCGCACCTTGCAGTCCCTGACCGACCAGGGCTTCGACGTTTCGATCTTCCTGGCCGAGTACATCTACCAGTACTCGGCGCAGTACTCGGCCGCCGGTAGCGACGCTCGCTACGAGCAGCAGTACCGCCGCGAGCTGCGGACGTTCGCCGGCCACGTGCGCGCCGACGGCGGCCTCTGCTTGATCGCCGACGCCTCGCCGGTGCCGATCAAGCCGAAGGTGCTCGCCGCGTTCGCGGCGATCAACGCGCAGGAGGCTCAGAGCCTGGGCTGCGCCCACACGAGCGCGCTGAGCCACCTCTGGAACCCGACCACCGCGGTCCATGACGGCTTCACGCTGGTCGACGGATCGCACCCGACCAAGGTCGGCTACCAGCGCATCGTCGCGGCGCTCGTGCCGTCGGTCGAGCGGCTCGTGCGGGCACGGGTGCGCAGTCGCGCCCGGTCGGCGGGCTGACCCGCTGCCGGCGGGTCACACCGTGCCGGCTGGCGCGGCGGCGGCCGGAGCCCGGCGGAGCGAAGCCTCGGCGAGGCCGAAGCCCCGAAAGCCCTACCCGCGCGTGACGTGCAGGACGGCCTTCACGGGCCGGATCACGACGATCGTCCCGCCGTCGGGGGCATCCTCGACCGCGGCCACCCCGTCGACGATCAGGGCGTGGTCGCCGGAGCTCGGGGCGGGCCAGAGCAGGGCGACCGCGCTGTTGCCACGGACGTTGGCGCCGGTGCGGCGGCCGAGCCCGGCGACGAGCACGTCGCCGCGCCAGGCGACGGCGATCGAGGTCACGCGCGGCGACTGGTCGGGCGCGACCGTCAACAGGTACGGGCCGAGGGCGAAGCGCTCGATCTGCTGCGCCAGGTCGGGGATCGGGACGGCGACGGACACGGGCCAATGCTAGACGGGCGCGGCGGAGCGGCCGCGGCCGGCCGCGACCGCGGCGCCCGCGTGGGCACCAGACCATCGGGGTGGCTGACCGGTCAGGTTGTGGCTGGTCCGCGCGCCGGGCTCGCACGGCGGCCGCCGGCGAGGCGCAGCCACGAGCGCAGGCGCTCGAAGCCCCGGGGGCGCTCAGGCCCGAGCAGGCGCCAGCGTCCAACCCCGCAGGCAGGGCAGCCGCCGATGGCGGCGGCAAGCGTCTCGCGGCCGTCGGAGGTGACGAAGCTCCGCGCGCATGAGGTGCACGCGAGGATGCCAGGCCGGCCTCGGGTCACCGGGGACCGGCCGGCGGTGGAACTCATGCTCCCAACCGGTGCCCGGGAGCTGCGTGTGTGCAGCGGGCGGGTCCGGATCCTGTCGCGTCGTCGCGCATCTACTGAGATGAGCGTACCGGCAACGACTAGAGGTCGCGATCCTGCGGGACCGCCGGAGGCGGAGGCGATGACGGTCAGGCGGGCGGCGGCGACCGCGATCGGCGGGCCGCGGTGATCCGCGGGCGGTGCGCGGCCGCAGCAGTGACATGAACAAGATCCTCGGCCTCAGCGGCGCGCTCCTGATCCTCGTCACCGGTGGAGCGGCGATCGGCCTGCTCGACACGGGCGGCAGCACGGCGAAGCCCGCGAGCGCCGCCGTCGTCTCCGCGGGCAAGCGGGCGCGCGTGCCGATCGCCGGCTTCGCGTTCGCGCCGAAGTCGCTCCGCGTCGCCGTCGGGGCGAAGGTGACGTGGACGAACGAGGACTCGGCGCCGCACACGGCGACCGCCGACGACGCGACCGCATTCGACACGGGCACGCTCGCGCAGCACGCCAGCCGGACCATCACCTTCGCTAGGGCCGGGACGTTCACCTACCACTGCGCGTTCCACCCGTTCATGACCGCGACCATCACGGTCGGATGATGGACCGGTCGCTGCGCTGCATGGGAGCGCTCTTGATCGTCGGCGTAGGCGTCGTGCACCTCGAGCAGTACGTCGACTTCATCAAGGACGTGCCGACGATCGGCACGCTGTTCCTGCTCAACAGCTTCGCCGCCGGAGCGGTCTGCGTGATCCTCGCCGGGCCGTTCACGCTCGTGCCGGCGCTCGCCGGAATCGGCGTCTCGGTCGGGTCGCTGGTCTCGATCCTGATCGCCCGGTACGCCGGCGGCGGGCTGTTCGACTATCGCGAGGCGACGTGGCGGACGCCGATCATCGTCGCCGTCGCGCTCGAGCTCGCGGCGGTCGTCGTGCTGACGGTCCTCGCCGCACGCCGCCGCGCGACGTAGAGGCCCCGACACTCCTGCCCGGCTTCGCCGTGCTCGAGCGGAGCATCGGCATCCGCGCCCCGGCCCGCGACGTCCGCAGGGCCAGCCCGCGCCGGCCGCCCCGCGCCGTCGCCCGCCAGCGTCCGCGTCAGCCGCCGGTGATCGTCGGCTGGAACGGCCGACGGTGGTACGTGTAGCCGACGAGCAGCCAGCCGAAGATCGGCGCGCCGGCGCCATCGACGGCTCGGGCGTAACCGAACTGGACGGACCCGTTCGGCCTGCCCGTGGCGTCGAACGACGGCAGCGTCAGCTTCGGCGGCGCGCAGAGCGTCACCTGCGCGCCGGCGGCGAGCGGCGCCCGGACGATGCCCCCACCCGGGAGCGGACCGCCCGCCTGGCTGCGCGGGAGGTTCCAGAGCAGGTAGCCGTAGTCGCTGTGGCTGCCCGACGCCGACTGGAAGCGCCGGCCGGGATCGCCGTAGTTGGACCAGCGCGCGCTGTCCCCGACGACGGCGGTGCGCCGGCGCGTCGAGCCGATCTCGGCCGGCGTCTTGTAGTACATGTGGCCGAGCGCGAGGCCGACACTGGCCGGCGTCGTCGTAGCCGTCCGTGAGCAGCCCGGCGCCGGGGCACCGTCGCCGGCGAGCACCGAGCGCGGCAGCATCGCGGGGGTCGTCGCGAGATCGGCGGCGCGGACGAGGACGGTCGGCTGGCGCACGACGCACGGCGTCTGGCAGCCGCCACGGCGCAGGTACGCCGGCGCGCCGTCGATCGTCACCGTGCCCAACCGCATGATGCGCAGGGTTCCGTCGGCGCAGCGCGGATGCGTCCCGGGCTCGTGCCCGGTGCGCACCGGCGCGTCGAGCCGCGTGCCGTCCAGGGCGTAGGCGGGAATGTTCCCGGTCCGGCTCGGCGCCACGCAGCTGTCGATCGCCGACGTCGTGAACGCCTCGTTCACGCCCGAGCCCGAGCCCGAACCCGAGCTCGCGCCGGAGGCCGGGTTCGTCGTGCCGCCGCTCGGCGCGAGCGCCAGGGCCAGGGCCAGCACCGCGGCGAGGCCGAGCACGCCGGCCGCCCACCACCCCCACCAGCGGGTCATGCCAGCCGGACCCCCCATCGCGTGGTCCGGGTCTCGCCGGGCTCCAGCCGGACCAGCAGCTCACCGGTCTGGAACGCGTTCGGCGGGCAGGTCATCGGCTCGACGGCCAGCCCGTGGCGGCGGCGGGCGGGGCTGAGCGTATCGCCGGTGAAGACCTCGAGGATCGGGTAGCCCGCGTCGGCCCAGAGCTCGACGACGCGGCCGTCGGCGCCGGTCAGGCGGGCGACGGCCAGCCCGTCGGCGTCGCGGTCGAGATCGGTGAACGGGAAGTCGAGGCGCGTGTCGTCCAGCCGGCGGGCGGCGCGGAAGTCGTAGGGCGTCCCGGCGACCGGCTCGCGCCCGCACGGCAGCGAGCGTTCGTCGTCGACGGGGATCCGCGTCGCCGCGGGCAGCTCGAGCAGGCAGTCGTCGACCAGTCCGGCGCCGGGAGAGAGATAGGGATGCTGGCCAGAGCCGAACGGGCAGGCGCGTTCGCCGACGTTGGTCGCCGTCGTCGCGACCTCGAGGCCGCCGGGACCGAGGGTGTAGGCGATCTGGAGCCGCAGCGCGAACGGATATCCGGACATCGGGTACAGGCGAACCCCGAGGACGACGTGACGGGCCGAGCGCTCGACGACGCGCCACGGCCGCCAGCGCAGCAGGCCATGGATCGCGTTGCGCTTGGCCGGCTCGGTCAGCGCCAGCTGGTGGTCGGTGCCGTCGAACCGGTAACGGCCGTCGGCCAGGCGGTTGGGCCAGGGGATAAGCGGCGCGCCGTGACCGCCGTCGCACATCGCCTCGACTGCGTACGGCTCGAGCACGGGCCGGTCGCCGACGGCGTAGGCGCGCACGCCGCCGCCGACCTCGACGACGGTCGCCCGTTGTCCGTCGCCGTCGGTGATCTCGAACTGCTCGCCGGAGGGATGGAAGGCCATCAGCCGGGCGATCCTCGCAGATCGCCCGGCAGGGGCTCAAGCCGTATCGACCAGTGGCCCCTCACGTGAGTCCGGTCGTCGCTCGCCGCCGATGACCGTGCTCCCGTTCGCGCCGACCAGCGGCGCCGCCGCACCGCCGCGGGCGGCCGCTGCACCGCCACGGGCGACCGCCGCCGGACCGGTCAGGGTCAGCGCGATCGCGGCGGCGAGGCCACCGAGGAACATCAGCTCCCAGGCGGCGCGGAAGCCGTCGGCGCCGGTGGCGGCGCCGCCGAGCACGGCTACCAGCAGCGCCACGCCCAGCGCCGAGCCGATCTGCCGGCCGGTCGTCTGCACGGCGATCCCGGTCGCCAGCCGGGCGGGGGGAAGCGCGGCGGCCGCGGCTCCGGTCAGCGACGGAAGCACGAGGCCGACGCCGGCGCCGCCGATCAGCATCCCCGGCAGGAAGTCGGCGGCGAAGTTGGGCGCGGCGCCGAGCCGGCCGAGCCACCAGACGGCGCCGAGAGCGAACAGCGCGCTGCCGGCGGCGCCGACCGGCCCGGGCCCGAAGCGCGCGCCGAGGCGGGCGCCGGGGACGGCGAACGCGGCAGCGCTCGCCGGGCCCGGGGCGATCATCAGCCCGGCGGTGAGGATCGGCTCGTGCCAGGGCCCGGTCAGGAAGAGGACGCTGCCGAGGAGCATCGCCGCGAACGCGACGTAGAAGAGGATCGAGGCGACGACGGAGACGCCGAACGCCCGCACGGCGACCATCGCCGGCTCGACGATCGGCGCCGGGTGGCGGACGCTGCGCCGGGCCACGCCGGCGAGCAGCGCGACCGCGGTCACCAGCAGCCCGGGCACGCGCGCGCCGGCCCAGCCCCAGGACGGTCCCTGGACGATCGCGACGACGAGGGCGGTGATGCCGGCGGTCAGCATGCCGGCCCCGAGCAGGTCGGGACGGATCGTGTCGGGGTGGCGGATCTCGCGCAGGACGCGGCTACCGCCGGCGATCACGGCGAGCCCGATCGGGACGTTGACGATGAACACCCAGCGCCAGCTCGCCGCGACGAGCAGCCCGCCGAGCGGCGGCCCGGCAGCCGCGGCGACGCCGCCGACGGCGGCCCAGACGCCGATCGCCACATGGCGCTCGGCCGGGGGAAACTCGGGCAGCAGCAGACCGAGCGACGCCGGCATCACGAGCGTGGCGCCGGCGGCCTGGATCACGCGGGCGCCGATCAAGACGCCGACCGACGGGGCGGCGGCGCAGGCGGCCGAGGCGACGGTGAAGACGGCGAGCCCGGTCAGGAAGGCGCGCTTGCGCCCAACGTCGTCAGACCAGCGGCCGGCGGGGACGAGCAGGGCGGCGAAGACGATCGCGTAGCCGGTGAGGATCCACGACAGCGAGGCGAGGCTGGTGCCGGCGAAGTCGCGGCCTATGTCGGCGAAGGCGATGTTGACGATGAAGAGGTCGAGGCTGGCCATGAAGACGGCGATGGCGACGACGACGAGAACCTTCCACTTGCGCTCCACGCTGCCCCCAACAAGGTTGCATTACAGGACTCACTCGAGCCCACAGCCTAGACGAGCAGGTTGCATCATGCAACTCGCCTTGCTATCGTCAGCGCGGCGATGCTGGGAAACGACTACTCGGGGCAGGTCTGCTCCATCGCCAGGACGCTGGAGGTCGTCGGCGAACGGTGGACGATGCTGATCCTGCGCGACGTCTTTCTCGGTCTGCGGCGCTTCGACGACATTCGGGACGACCTGGGGATCGCCCGCAATGTGCTCGCGGCGCGGCTGGAGCGGCTGGTCGCCGAGGAGGTCCTCGTCAAGGCGCCCTACCAGGAGCGACCGGTGCGCCACGAGTACCGCTTGACGGCAAAGGGTAGGGACCTCTGGCCGGTGCTGTTCGAGCTGTTGGCCTGGGGCGACAGACACGCCCCGGCCCCGCAGGGACCGCCGGTCGTCCTGCGCCATCGCGACTGCGGGGGCCGCGTCGGCGCCGGCCGCGCGTGCGAGCGGTGCGCGGTGCAGGTCACAGGACGCGACGTCGCGGCCGAGCTCGGGCCGGGCGCCGGCCCGACGCACCCGCTCCGCCGCCGACACCCCCTTGTTGTGCACGCAACTATTTGATATTCTTCTGCCATGGCGGGTTGCCGAAGCCCGCCGGGTCGCTCGAGTCCTCCTCCTCCGATCGCCTCGCTCTTCCCGTCAGGGGTGACCGAGCCGACGGCCCGGAGCGCCGGAGGCGACCCGCTCACGACGCATGAAAGGGAAGCGGATGGACAGGACAACAACATCGAGCACGGGCCGCCGGCGCGGAGAGCACAGCGCCAAGGCCGTGCAGCCACGTCGCCGGGCGACGGCAGCCGACAGCGCCCGAGCGCAGCGGCGGGCGCAGGCGGAAGCGACGACCGATTCCCTACAGATCTTCCTCAACCAGGCCTCGCGCTACGCGCTGCTCAATGCGGCCGAGGAGATCGAGCTGGCGAAGCGGATCGAGCGCGGCGACATGGGGGCGAAGGATCGCCTGATCAACTCGAACCTCCGGCTCGTGGTCTCGCAGGCGCGTCGCTACCAGGGTCTCGGGCTGTCGATGGGCGACCTCGTCCAGGAGGGGACCTTCGGTCTGATCCGGGCGTCGGAGAAGTTCGACTGGCGCAAGGGCTTCAAGTTCTCGACTTACGCGACGCTGTGGATCCGCCAGAGCATCCAGCGCGGCCTCGCCAACACATCGCGGCCGATCCGGCTGCCGGTCCACATCGAGCAGCGCGAGCGCAAGCTCGCCCGGGTCGAGCGTGAGCTGGCGGCGAAGATGGCCACCGATCCGACCGACGAGCAGGTCGCGGAGGCGGCCGAGATGACCGTCGACGACGTGCGCGCCCTGCGCGAGGCCCGGCGGACGGTGACGAGCCTCGACGTGACGGTCGGTGACGACAGCGAGACGAGCGTCGGCGACTTCATCGCCAGCGACCTGCCGGGCCCGAGCCAGGAGGTCGAGTCCAACGAGATGGAGCGGACGGTCGCCGAGGCGCTCCGGGCGCTGACGGTCGCCGAGCGCGACGTCGTCGAGCTGCGCTTCGGGCTGCGCGACGGGCGCCAGCGGACGATCGAGGCGACGAGCCGTGAGCTCGGCGTCACGCGCGAGCGGGCGCGGCAGCTCGAAGAGGCGGCGATGGCCAGCCTCGGTCGCCAGTCCTCGCTGGCGGCACTGCGCGAAGCAGCGTAGGGCCGGCTCAGGCGGCCGCGGCCGCCTGAGCCGCGGGCGCGGCTCAGGGGTTCAGAGCCGCGGCAGCGCCTGGTCGAGCGACACCGCTGGGCCGAAGAGGTCGCCGAGCCGCTCGATTCGCCCGAGCGCCGCGGCCGCGTCGAAGACGAGGCGGTCGGGGTCGCCGGACTCGACACCCTCGGTGACCTCGTCCCAATCGAGCGGCGTCGAGACGGTCTGGGGCGGGCCCGCGACCAGCGCGTGGACAGCGACCGCCGCCCGGTCCGGGGCGTTGCCCGTCCAGTCGACGAACACCCGCCCGGGGTGCGGCGCCCGCGCGTCGACCAGGTCGGGTTCGTCGCCGGCCAGGACCTCGGCGACCAGCTTGGCGAAGGCCGACGTCGCGGCGAAGGTCGGTTGACCGCCGAGCGGCAGGTGGACGAGGAGCCCGCCGGAGCCCGACGTCCTGGCAAAGCAGGCGAGGCCGAGCTGGGCGAGCATGCCGTGGAGCCGCCGGGCAACCTCGCAGCACTCGAGGATCGTCGCCGGGGCCCCGGGTGCGAGGTCGAACGCGGCGGCGGTCGGGCGGTCGGGGGCGCCGCCGAGCGCGAGCGGGGCGTGCAGCTCGAGGCCGTCGACGAGCGTCAGCTTCCGGCCGGCGACGTGGCGCATGAGCGTCGGGGCGACGGCGGCGTAGTAGTCGCCGAGCTCGGCGAGGCGGCGCTCGCGCCCGTCGACCGTCACCGTCGGCTGCCGGCCGTCATCGCCGGGCTCCGCCGCCGTGCCGCCGCCGCCACCGCCGGGCGAGGGCGACACCTCGATCCAGTCGGGCGACCGCCGCCCGGGCTGATAGCCCGAAGAGAGTCGCTTGGCGAGGATCCCGCCGAGGCCGTGGGCGGCGCTCGTCTCGAGCACGGCGTCAGCGGCGGCGACGACGTGGTCGGGCGTCCGCCAGCGGTCGCCGTCGAGCTCGAGCGCGGCCAGCCGGTCGCGCCGGTCGGCGTACGGCAGCTCCAGCAGCGCGTGTCCGTCGAGCCAGAGCAGGTCGAAGATCACGTAGGTGGCCGGGTGCTCGGCGGCGAGCCGGCGAAGTTGTGCGGGCGGGGTCGCGGCGCCGCGGCGGGCGGTGCCGGGGGCGCCGGGGGCGCCGGGGGCGACGATCACGCCGTCGAGCACGGCGCTCCGGGAGCCGAGCGCGCGGCCGAGCCGGCCGAGCTCCGGGTAGAGCGGGGTGAGGTCCCGCAGGTCGGCGGCCTCGAAGCGCAGCTCGCCCGGCTGGGCGTAGGCGACCGCCCGCTCGCCCTGCCAGCGGATCTCGTGCGCCCAGCCGTCGTCGTCGGGCGCAGCCGCGCCCGGGCGGGCGAGCATCGGCGCGACCGTCCGCGGCAGCGGCCGGCGGTCGGGGTCGGCGGCCGGGTCCATGCGGTGGACCATCCAGTCCTTGGGCGCATCGCCGTGGCCGATGGCAAACAGCGCGTAGCGGGCATCGAGGCGCTCGCCGTGCAACGCGACCTCGACCTTGCGCGGCTCCCACTTCAGCGTCTCGTAGGTGCCGCGGTCCCAGATCTTCATCGTCCCGGCGCCGTACTGGCCCTTGGGGATCTCGCCGTGGAAGTCGATGTACTCGAGCGGGTGATCCTCGGTCCGGGCGGCGAAGTGGTTGCTCCCCGGTGCCTCGGGCAGGCCCTTGGGGACGGCCCACGAGGCCAGCACGCCGTCGCGCTCGAGGCGCAGATCCCAGTGCAGCCGGCGGGCGTGGTGCTCCTGGACGACGAACCGCTGCGCCGGGGCGGTCGGGGCGCCGCCGGTCGGCTCGCGCGTGACCGCGAAGTCCCGCTTGGCGCGGTAGTCGCCGAGGCGGTCGGTCATCGCCGGCGGCGGGCTACTTGAACGACGGCCCGGTGAAGATGATGACGGCGACGATCAGAACGCCGCCGATCAGGCCCCAGCCGAAGCCCTTGAACGGGGGCGGCGCCTTCAGCTGCAGGGCGATGCCGGAGATGATCGCAAGCGCGATCACGAAGTACAGGAACTTGCTGACGCCGGCGACCGCGGCCAGGACCGTCATGGTGGAAAAGTGCGTGCTCATGCCCCCGCCTCGTACTTTTTTTGGGTCGATGCCGAAGGTGGGGGATCCTCTCACGAATGCCCCCGTGCCGGCGTCGGCTCGCGGCCGACGGTCGATCCGCCGGCCGGGGCCGCTCGGGCGTTCGCCCGGAGCTCAGGTCACCGGGATCTGCGCCGGCTCGGGCTGCCCGTCACGCTGCGCGCGGGCGGTGGGGGCGGCGGCGGTGGCGTCGGCGGCCAGGCGCCCGCGCGACCAGGAGACGGCGGCGGCGATCAGGCAGGCGACGATGGCGAAGGCGAAGGCCTCGTGCAGGCCGGTGCGGAAAGGACCGGAGATGAGCTGGGGGAAGAAGGAGCGGCCGGTCAGCGTCGCCTGGCTGGCGGCGCTGAGGTGCCCGAGCACGGCCGGCCCGACGAGCTGTTGGATCGGGTTGTAGCCGAGGAACGCGGCGAAGAGGATCGAGACGGGCGGGATGTGCCCAGCGTGCTCGGCGGCGGCGCGGCCGACACCGTGAGCCTCCAGTCCGGCCGACATCGTCGCCGGCAGGTCGGCGGCCAGGCCGACGATCATCAGCGTGAAGAAGATGCCGACCGAGAGCACCTGAGCCGAGTTCTGGAACGTCTGGTTCATGCCGCCGCCGGCGCCGCGGTCCTCCGGTGGCAGGCTGTTCATCACCCCGGCGCGGTTCGGGGCGGCGAACGTGCCCATGCCGATCCCGTTGACCAGGAGGATCACGGCGAAGAGGGGGTAGGGGAAGTCGATCGGCAGCAGCTCGAGCAGGCCGAAGCTGAGCGCGGAGACGAGCATGCCGCCGGTGGCGAACGGGCGGGCGCCGAAGCGGTCGGACAGGATCCCCGAGAGGGGCCCGGCGATGAGGAAGCCGGCGGTCAGCGGGAGCATGCAGATGCCGGCCCAGAGCGGCGTGCGGCTGAAGCTGTAGCCGTGCTCGGGCAGCCAGATCCCCTGGAGCCAGATGATCAGCATGAACATCAGGCCGCCGCGGGCGACGGCGGCGAAGAAGCTCGAGAAGGCGCCGCAGGTGAAGGCGCGGATGCGGAACAGCGGCAGGCGGAACATCGGGTCCTCGACCCGGGCCTCGACGATCGCGAACAGCACGAGCAGGATCAGGCCGGCGGCGATCTCGGCGATCACCTTCGGGCTCGACCAGCCCATCGTGTGGCTGCCGTAGGGCCGGATGCCGGACGTGATCGCGACCATGATCAGGATCAGCCCGCCGCCGAAGGTGAGGTTGCCGAGCCAGTCGACCTTCGCCGGTCGGCGGATGCCGCGCTCCTCGAGCTTCAGATAGGCCCAGACGGTGCCGAAGAGTCCCAGCGGCACGGAGATCAGGAAGACGAGGCGCCAGTCGATCGGGGCGAGCAGGCCGCCGAGGACGAGGCCGACGAACATGCCGCTGACCCCCACGATGTTGTTGATCCCCAGCGCCAGGCCGCGCTGGTGCGGCGGGAACGAGTCGGTCAGGATCGCCGCCGAGTTGGCCAGCAGGAAGGCCGCGCCGAGGCCCTGGACGATGCGGAAGACGATCAGGTAGGTCGCGCCTTCGCGCCCGGTCAGCCAGTCGACCGTCAGCATCAGCGACGCCAGCGTGTAGATGACGAAGCCGAGGTTGTACATCTTGACCCGCCCGTAGATGTCGCCGAGCCGGCCGAGGCTGACGACGAGGACGCTGGTGACGATGAGGAAGCCGAGGATCATCCAGAGCAGGTAGAAGCTGTTGCCCGGCTGGAGCGGATCGAGCTTGATGCCGCGGAAGATGTCCGGCATCGCGATCAGCGTGATCGACGCGTCGAGCGTGGCCAGGAGCACGGCGAGCGTCGTGTTCGACAGGGCGACCCACTTGTAGCGGTCGTCGGCGCCGCTCGGCGCTGGTCTGGTCGGCTTGAACGATCTCAATCTAGACAGCAAGACTACACAGTTTAGCTGTATTCTTCGGCACGTGGCGAGCGAACGCGATGTGACCCGGGCGGCGGCCGAGCTCCGCGTCGTGCTCGGGCAGCTCGTTCGGCGTCTGCGCGCCGAGTACCGCTTCCCGCTCAGCCAGGCCGCGGTGCTCGGGCGGCTCGACCGGGAGGGGGCGCACACGACGAGCCGGCTCGCCTGCGCCGAGCGGGTGAAGCCGCAGTCGATGGCCCGCACCGTCGCCGAGCTCGAGTCCGTCGGGCTCGTCGTGCGCCGGCCTGACCCCGACGACCGCCGCCAGCGCCTGGTGGAGCTGACGCAGGACGGCCGCGCGGCCCTGGGGGAGTCGCGCCGGCGGCGCGAGGGCTGGCTCGGGGAGGCGATCGCGACCGGCTTCTCGCCGCAGGAGCAGCGCGTGCTGATCGAGGCCGTCGAGCTGCTGCGGCGCCTGGCGACGATGCAGGACACCACAACCGAAGGGAGCCGCAATGAGTGAAGCCGTACCGACTGCCCTGCTCGTGATGGACGTCCAGCCGGCGATCGTCGATCGCGTCGAGGACCCGGGGCTCCTCGACCGGCTCGGTCGGGCGGTCGCCGCGGCCCGATCCGCCGCCGACGTACGCGTGATCTACGTGCGCGTCGGTTTCCGGCCGGGCTACCCCGAGGTCAGCGCGCGGAACCTCGCCTTCGGGGCGATCGAGGGCTCCGGGCAGATGCTCGACGGCGACCCGCGGTCAGGCATCCACCCGGGGCTCGCGCCGTCGGCGGACGAGCCCGTCGTGACGAAGCGGCGCGTCAGCGCGTTCGCCGGCAGCGACCTCGATGTCATCCTGCGCGGCGGGGCGATCGAGCACCTCGTGCTGAGCGGCATCGCGACCAGCGGTGTCGTGCTCTCGACCCTGCGCGCGGCGGCCGACCTCGACTTCGGGCTAACCGTGCTGAGCGACGGCTGCGCCGACGGCGACGCCGAGGTGCACCGCGTGCTCGTCGAGAAGGTGTTCCCGCGCCAGGCCAAGGTGATGACCGTGTCGGAATGGGTCGAGATCATGGGCGGGGATGGGGTGGTCGGGGCGGCAGTAGCCTGACGGGATGGATCGCGCCTCCCTGCGGTCGCTCGCGCTCGGCGTGACGGGCGCGCTGCTGCTCGGGCTGATCGGCGTCGCGGCGGGTGCCACGACCAGTGCCCGGAGCCGAGTCACGGCCGTGCTGCCGCGCACGGGCCAGGTGGGCCGCCCACTGCGCGTCGCCGTCCGGGTGACCCGCGCGCCGGCTGGCGCCGTGGCCCGGTTCGAGCGCTCGACGGCCGCCGGGCGCTGGGTCGTGCTCGCGTCGGCGACGGTCCGCGCCGGTGGCTTCGGGCTGCGCTGGACGCCGCGAACGGCCGGCTTGCTGACCGTCCGTGTCGCCGTCGTCCGCCGTCACGGGCTGCTCGCGTCGACGCCGAACGCGACGCTGCTGGTCGGGCTGGCGCCGGTGTCCTGCTCGCCGCCGCTCGCGCCGAGCCTCCCGCCCGGCGAGGGGGCGATCGTCGGCGGCGTCTACAACGCGGGCGGCCCGGCGCCGGGCATCTACGTCTGCCAGGGCCAGGCGAACGTCGTGACGCTGACCGACGCCGCCGGGGCGACCGTCGCGGCGCGGCAGGTGCCGGCGGGCGGCAGCTACGCCTTCGTCGTGCCGCCGGGCGAATACACGCTCACCGCCGGTTTCTGTCGCGGCACGGCCGTCGTGACGGCCGGGTCGGCGACCCACGCCGACACGGTCTGCGCCGTTCCCTGACCTTTGACGAAGCGGTGTGTCGTCCCTCCGGGCGGCGACGCCGGAGCCATCCCGGCTGGCCTCAGTCGCCGAGCAGCCCCGCGAGCGCTGCCGCGCTCGTCACCGGAGCCCGGCACGTGAACCGCTCGCACACATACGCCGCGGCCTGACCGTCGACGGGGTGGCGTCCCTCCAGCAGCGGCACGCTCGTGCCGTCGGTCGATTCGCGGGCCCCGGCGAGCACCAGCTGCGGCCGCAGCCGGGCGCGCACGACTCGGGCGAGCGGGTCGAGGTCGGCGCCGACGAGGGCGACCTCGCGGACCGGGCCGGACTGGAAGTCGAGCGCCTGGAGCAGGTGCCCGAACGCCTGAGGGTGGCGGTGGACGATCGGGTGGACGAGCCGCAGCGCGCCGAGCGCGGCGTCCTCGTACCGGCGCTCCCCGGTCAGCGCCCCGAGGCGCAGCAGCCCGAGGGCGGCGCTCGAGGACCCCGACGGGATCGGCGCGTCGTCGAGGTCCTTGCGCCTGGCGATCAGGCGCTCGTGGTCGGAGGCGGTCGAGAAGAACCCGCCGCGGACGTCGTCGGCGAAGCGGGCGAGGATGGTGTCGGCGAGCTCGCGGGCCCGGGTGAAGAAGCGCTCGTCGAACGTCGCCTCGTAGAGGACGATCAGCGCCTCGAGCAGAAAGGCGTGATCCTCGAGGTAGGCCCCGAGCTTGGCGCGGCCGTCGTTGAAGGTCCGCAGCAGCCGGCCGTCGGCGTCGCGCAGCTCGCGCCACACGAACTCCGCGCAGCCGACCGCCGCATCCACATAACTCGGCTCCTCGAGCACGGCGCCGGCCTCGGCCAGGGCGGCGATCATCAGCGCGTTCCAGGCGGTCAGGCGCTTGTCGTCGAGGCCGGGTCGCACGCGGGCGCCGCGCGCCTCGAGCAGCCGCGCGCGGATCTCCGCCCGCTGCTCGGGCTCGGGACCGCGGGCCTCGAGCACGTTGCCACCCTCGAAGTTCCCGGCGGCGCTGGCGCCGAAGTAGGCGATCGCCGGGTCGGCGAGCGGACCCAGCACCGCCTCGAGCTCGGCCAGGCTCCAGACGTAGAAGCGGCCCTCGACCCCTTCGGAGTCGGCGTCGAGGGCCGCGTAGAAGCCGCCGTCCGGGGCGCGCAGCTCGCGCAGGCAGAAATCGAGCGTCTCCCGGCAGGTCCGCAGCAGCACGTCCTCGCCGCTGCGCTGCCAGCCGTGGAGGTAGGCCCGGGCGAGCAGGGCGTTGTCGTAGAGCATCTTCTCGAAGTGCGGGACGGTCCAGGTGGCGTCGACCGAGTAGCGCGAGAAGCCGCCGCCGACCTGGTCGTTGATCCCCCCGCTGGCCATCGATCGGAGCGTCCCGAGCGACATCTCGGTCTCGCCGCGACGCAACAGGAACTCGATCGAAGAGGCCGGGGGGAACTTGGGCGCCCGGCTGAAGCCGCCGTGGACCGGGTCGTAGGTGCGCGCGAGGCTCGCCACCGCCTCGTCGAGTCGCGCCGGGTCGATCGGCTCGGCCGACGGCTCGAGCCCGGCGGCGCCGACGAGGCGCGCGGCGAGCTGCGAGGCGGCCCCGACGGCATCGGCGCGGCGGTCGCGCCACGTGGCGGCGAGCGCCTCGAGCACCTGGGGCCAGCTCGGCAGGCCGTGGCGGGGAGCCGGGGGGAAGTAGGTGCCGCCGTAGAACGGCTCCTGGTCGGGCGTGAGGAACACGTTCAGCGGCCAGCCCCCCTGGCCGGTCAGGCTCTGGACGGCCTCCATGTAGATCGCGTCGATGTCGGGGCGCTCCTCTCGGTCGACCTTGACGCAGACGAAGTTGGCGTTCATCAGCGCGGCGACGTCGGCGTCCTCGAACGACTCGTGCTCCATCACGTGGCACCAGTGGCAGGCCGAGTAGCCGATCGAGACGAGCAGCGGCCGGTCGAGCTCGCGGGCTCGGGCCAGCGCCGTCTCGCCCCACGGAAGCCAGTCGACCGGGTTGTCCTGATGCTGGCGCAGATAGGGCGACGTCTCCTGCGCGAGGGCGTTCGGCATCAGCCGCCGACTCTAGGGCACGCGCGGAGCCGATAGCCTGCGCCGCGATGCGGGAGTTCGTCTCGGCCACGGATGCGCCAGCCGCGATCGGCCCGTACAGTCACGGCGTCATCGCCGGCGGCCTTCTCTACTGCTCGGGCCAGACGCCGCTGCACCCGCAGACGGGCGCGCTGGTCGGCGACACGCCGGGCGCCCAGGCCCGCCAGTGCCTCGAGAACCTGGCGGCCGTCTGCGCGGCCGCCGGCACCCGCCTCGACAGCGCCGTGCGGATGACCATCTACATGACCGACCTCGGCGGCTTCGCCGAGGTCAACGACGTCTATGGCGAGTTCTTCCCGGGGCCGCCGCCGGCGCGCGTGACGATCGGCGTCGCCGCCCTGCCGAAGGGCGCGAGCGTCGAGATCGACGCGATCGTCGCGCTCGACGGCTAGCGGGGCTACGCGGGCGTTC
The DNA here is from genome assembly GCA_963742705.1 of uncultured Solirubrobacterales bacterium. Taxonomy (GTDB): domain Bacteria; phylum Actinomycetota; class Thermoleophilia; order Solirubrobacterales; family Solirubrobacteraceae; genus Palsa-513. The sequence goes on from CAVUMZ010000017.1 coordinate 219,570, forward strand.
GCGGGTGGCGCCCGGCGCCGGTCAGCGGCGGCGAGAGGCCACCGTACCTGCGAGCGCGGGCACTACGGCTGCCCGATCGGCAGGCCGTTCTGGCGGAGGTGATCCGCCGCCAGGGCCATCTGCTTCTGGTGGTCGGTCAGCGGCCGCGCGGCGGCGCCGACGGTGGGTGGCGAGCGTACGGCGAACGCGGCCATCTCCCCGCGCCGGGCCCCGAGCTGCGCGCCGAGGGCCTGTCGGTCCGGGGCCGGTCGGGGCGCCGTCTCGGTCAGCAGCGAGCCGAGCCCGGCGGCGGCATCCACGCGCTTGCCGAGGTAGTGGGGGTGGCCATGCTCGAGCCAGTGGCCGAGCGCCTTGAAGCCGTGGAGGTGCACGAGCTCCTCCGAGGCGAAGCGCTGCATGATCGTCTTGATGATGGACGTGTGATCGAACAGCGTGTGCGAGACGCCGCCGCGGGCGACCCACGGTGAGACGACCAGCGCCGGGACGCGGACGCCGTACTCGCCGAACGTCGCCGGGTCGTCGTCGGGCGCCGCCGGCGGACGGACGTGGTCGTGGAAGCCGCCGTGCTCGTCGTAGACCACGATCAGCAGCGTCTTGTCCCACTTCGGGCCGCTGGCCAGGGCGTTGTAGATGCGAAACACGAGCTCCTGGCCCTCGAACACGTCTGCCGGCGGATGGTCGTCGTTCGACGGCGAGCCGACGAGGTTCAGGTCGTTGAAGTTCGGATCGATCCACGACACGGCCGGCAGGCGGCCGGTGACGGCGTCCTCGAGGAAGCTGGCGCTGTCCTCGTCGACGACGACGGCCTCCTCGAGCTCGGCCTCCCAGTTCAGCTTGACCTTGTCGACGAAGGCGAAGCGGCCGTGATGGCCGACGAGGTACTCCGGGTCGACACAGCGCAGCGTCCCCGGTCCGTATGAGTACCAGCGCCAGGGAACGCCGGCGGCGTCGAGGTGGCGGATGAAGGAGTGCTTGTTGTAGATCGGCAGGCCCTGCTTTACGTCGTCGCGGCTGCCGTCGGCGCTGCCGGCGACCGCGTAGAGACGGTTCGGCCAGGTCGCGCCGGGGACCGAGCTGTGCCAGGCGTCGCAGATCGTGAACTCGGCCGCGAGGTGGTCGTAGACGGGTAGGTCGGTGGCGTCGTAGTAGCCCATGATCGTCCCGGGGTCGGCCGTGGTCTCGCCGCGCGAGGCGAGTGTGGCGGCGTAGTCGGAGACGAAGCCGTCCATCTTGCCGCCGTTGACCTGGCGGCGGACGGCGGCGGCCGAGTGATCGGGATCGAGCTTGGCCGTCGCAAAGGCGCCGGCCGGCAGGTGGACCGGGGCATAGACCCGGCCGCCGTGGGCGTTGGTGATCCCGGCCGCGAGGCCGTCGACGTCGGCGCGGGCGCCCTCGAGCGACAGGTAGCCGAGCATGTGGTCGAACGAGCGGTTCTCGAGCATCACGACCACGACGTGGTCGATCTTGCCGAGGTTCTGCGGGTCGTCGGCGGGCATCTCAGACAACGCTACCGGAGCGCCGCGCGGCGGATCTTGCCGCTGGCCGTGGTCGGCAGCGAGGCGGCGAAGTCGACGATCCGCGGGTACTTGTACGGGGCCGTCAGCGCCTTGACGTGATCCTGGAGGGCGGCGGCCAGTTCGGCCGTCGGGGCGAACCCGGCACGCAGGACGACGACGGCCCGCACGACCGACCCGCGCTCGTCGTCGGGCGCGGCGACGACGGCCGCCTCGGCCACGGCCGGATGGGAGACGAGCGCCGACTCCACCTCGAACGGGCCGATGCGGTACCCGGCCGAGATGATCAGGTCGTCGGCGCGGCCCTCGAAGTGGAGGTAGCCGTCCGCGTCCTGGGTGACCCGGTCGCCCGTCCGCCACGGACCCGTCGGCGGCGCGGCACCGAGATAGCGCAGGAAGAAGGTCGGCACGGTCGCGGGATCGGCGACGAGCTCACCGTCGTCGACCCAGAGCCGGATGCCCGGCAGCGCGCGGCCCATCGAGCCGGGGCGGGCCGGGCGGCCGATCGGCATCGCCGTCAGCTGTCCGGTCTCGGTCTGGCCGTAGCCGTCGCGGATGTCGAGCCCGGTGGCCTCGTGCCAGGCGCGTAGCACCTCGGGGTTGAGGGCCTCACCGGCGGCGACCATGCTCCCGAGCCCCGGGAGCGGGCCGAGCTCGGCCCGCTTGGCGATCAGCCGGTACTCGGTCGGGGCCATGCAGAGCACGGAGACGCGCTCGCGCACGAGCAGCTCGAGCCGCTCGTGCGGGTCGAAGCGCGCGTCGTGCAGGAGCGCGGCGGCGCCCGACAGCCACGGGGCGATGAACACGTTACGCGCCGATTTCGACCAGCCGCTCCCAGCCGTGCACCAGACCAGGTCGCCCGGCTGGGCGCCGAGCCAGTGCTCGGCCTGAAGCCGCTGGCCGAGCAGGTAGCGCTGGGCGTGGAGCACGGCCCGGGGCTCACTGGTCGTGCCGCTGGTGAAGACGCACAGGCACGGGTCCCCGGGCGCCAGCTCGACGGCCGGGGCCGGGGCGCCGGCGAGCAGCGCGGGGTCGTCGCACCAGAGCACCGCGCAGCCCGGGTTGGCCGCCAGCAGCTCGCCGGCGTTGCGCTCGTCGGCGACGATCACGGCCGGCCCGGCGACGGCGAGGCGGTGGCGCAGGTCACCGGCGCGCAGCTGCTCGCTGCACGGCAGGGCGACGGCGCCGAGGCGAAAGCAGGCGAGCATCGTGAAGACCCACTGCGGCCGGTTGCCAATCAGGCTGAGCACCGTGTCGCCGCGGCCGACGCCGTGCCGGGCCAGGGCGCCGGCGAGCGCCCCGGCGGCGTCGGCCACCTCGCCGAAGGACCACTCCCGGCGGCTGCCGTCCCGGCGCAGCTCGACCAGGGCCAGCCGGCCGGGATCGGCCCCGTCGACGACGTCTCGGGCGAAGTTCACTGGCGGACATCCTCCCGCACGCCGGCCGGCTGGCGAGCCGCGTCCCTGCCGGCGGTTATTCTCCGGTGGCCGGGGGCCCTACCACCCCGCGCTGAACCCCGGAGGGATAGATGGCCGTCGCGGCAAACCTCAACGAGAAGACCGACGAGCAGAAGGCGATCACCGAGATGGTGCGCCAGTTCGCCGACGAGCAGATCCTGCCGCAGGCCGAGCACTTCGATCACGAGGATGAGTTCCCGACCGACATCGTCGAGCAGATGAAGGAGCTCGGCCTGTTCGGCGTGACGATCCCCGAGCAGTACGGCGGCATGGGACTCGACCTGACGACGTACGCGATGATCGTCGAGGAGCTCTCCCGCGGGTGGATCTCGATCTCCGGCGTCGTCAACACGCACTTCATCGGGTCGTACCTGCTGATGAAGTTCGGCACCGAGGAGCAGCGGGAGAAGTTCCTCCCGCGGATGGCGACCGGCGAGATCCGGGCGGCGTTCTCGATGTCCGAGCCGGAGATGGGCTCGGACGTCCAGGCGCTGAAGACGCACGCGAAGAAGGTCGACGACGAGGCGTACGAGATCAACGGGACGAAGATGTGGGTGACCAACGGCCTGATGTCGGGTGTCGTCTTCGTGCTCGTCAAAACCGACCCGGACGCCGAGCCGCGGCACCGGTCGTTCACCTGTTTCATCGCCGAGAAGGCGCCGGGCGTCTCCGAGAACACCGGCGAGCACGCCGGCCTGAACGTGCCGCCGAAGATCAAGAAGCTCGGGTACAAGGGCGTCGAGTCGACCGAGCTCGTCTTCGACGGCTATCGCTGCCCGGCGGCGAACATCCTCGGCGGCGAGGAGGCCGGGCGCGGGCGCGGCTTCTCCCAGTTCATGGACGCGCTCGAGGTCGGACGGGTCAACGTGGCCGCCCGCGGCGTCGGCATCGCCCAGCGTGCGCTCGAGCTGGCGCTCCGCTACTCGCAGGAGCGAAAGGCCTTCGGCAAGCCGATCTGTCAGCACCAGGCGATCCAGTTCAAGCTCGCCGACATGGCCACGCAGGTCGAGGCCGCGCGCCTGCTGACGATGCGCGCTGCCCGGCTCAAGGACGCCGGCGTGCGTTCGGATCTGGAGGCCGGCATGGCCAAGCTGTTCGCCTCGGAGGCCGGCCGCTTCTGCGTCGAGGAGTCGTTCCGCATCCACGGCGGCTACGGCTACTCGAAGGAGTACGAGATCGAGCGGCTCTACCGCGACGCGCCGCTGCTCTTGATCGGCGAGGGCACGTCGGAGATCCAGCGGATGGTGATCGGGCGCAAGCTGCTCGAGCGGCACAAGATCTAGGCGCGACTAGACTGACCGGGGTGAGCTCCGTCAGCGACGTCAAGTCCCAGATCGAAGGGACGATCACCCGCTTCATCGCCGAGGTCCCGGCACTCGCGCCCCTCAAGCTGGTCGTCGGCCTCGATCTCCGCGGTCGCGGCGACACCCAGCAGTACCGGATCGAGCTGCCCGGCCCGAAGATCAGCAAGGGCGACGCCGTCGACGCCAAGGTCCGCGTCGAGATGGCCCGGGCCTTCTTCAACGAGATGGCCAAGGACGCCAAGGTCGCCGACTGGCGCGAGGCGTTCCACTACGGCCAGGCGAAGGCCACCGGCGTGCCGCAGATCCTCAAGCTGATCGCCCACGTGGTCGAGCGCCAGGAGGAGCGGACGCGCCTGCGCCGCGCCAAGCCGCACGCCGCGCCCTGACTACCGATCGTTGAGGTCGAGCACCGGCGTCGGCGCCTCGATCGTCCGGGCCTCGCCGGTGGCGACGATCGCCGTGCCGATCGCGAAGAACTCGATTACGTGGCTGCCCCAGCCGTGGCTCTTCTCATGCAGGTCGACCCCGACGATGCCCTTCGCCTCGATCGCCTGCGCCTCGGTCTGCATCCGCTCCATCGCCAGCTCGCGCGCCGCGTAGAGGGCCTGGGTGTAGTTAGGCAGCTCGACGTTGCGCCCGGCCTGCCCGACGGTCTGGAGCATGCTGCGGTGGGCGACGTGGTAGACGCAGTTGCCCATCACCATGCCGACCGGCCGGTGGCCGGTGCGCAGCAGCGTCCAGAAGTCCTGGCCCGAGAGGTCGCTGGTGAACGGCCGCCCGTTCGGCGCCCGGTGCAGCACACCTTCGCGGTGACGCACCGCCGTCCCGATGGCGATGAACTCGGCCATGTGCTGGCCCCACTCGTAGCGGCCGATCTCGAGGCGGACGCCGACGATGCCGTCGGCCCCGAGCTGGTCGGCCTCCTCCTCCATCCGCGTCATCGCCAGCTGGCGGGCGTCGTACATCGCCTGCGACAGGACCGTCATCTCCTGGCTGCGGCGCGGATTGGAGACCTGGAGCCCGATGTGGTAGATCGAGCTCCCGACGACCAGTCCGAGCGGGTCGAAGCCGGCCTGCGTGATGAGCAGGAACTCGTTGACGCTGAGGTCGGACGTGAACAGCCCCTGCTTGTTCTGCTCGAGTCGCGCCCGGCCCTCGGCCGGGACGCCCTCGAGCGACGCCGGGTCGTAGCTCTCGTCGGTCATGGTGACCCTCCCAGGTTCGTGGTCGTCTCCGGCGGGTAGCGTTCGACCGCCGCGGTGCGTCTGACCGCGGTGCCCGCGGCGTGGAAGGTCACGACGAGGCCGCTGCGCTCGCCGTCGCCGGCGCCGGCCGTTGATGTCGCCAAGCCGGGGCTGACGACCTGCCGCGGCGACGCCGCGAAGTGGAACTCCCCGGGCCGGATGTGCTGCTCGAAGGCCATCCCGACGACGCCGTCGGCGTGGCAGTCGCGGGCCTGCCCGAGCAGCCGAGCCCGGGCCGTGTCGCGGGCGGCGAAGACGGCGCTCGAGAGCTCGGCGTACTCCTGATTTCGTCCCGCGGTGACCGCCCGCTCCCAGCGCACCTGCCCGGCGGTGGCGACGAACACGACGGCGGTCGTCGCGACCAGCCCGACCGCCGCGTAGCCGGCCTGATGCAGCTTCCAGTAGTCCTGCACCGAAAGGTCGGTCAGCACCGGCCACGCCGCCCGCTCGGCACCGGCGAAGCGGACCGCGGTGCCGGAGACGCGGCATTCGACGGCACCCGCCGCCATGTCGTGCTCGCCGCGGTGCAGGTGCACGCCGACGACGGCGTCCGCCTCGACCAGCCGCGCCTCCTCGACGAGGCGGTCCAGCGCCCGCCGGCGGGCCTGGTCCCACGCCCGCGTGATCGTCTCGAGCTCGTACAGCGACGTGTCGTTCCAGCTCAGCTGGCCGGCCGTCTGCCAGGCCGTCGGCCGCGCGAGGTACTGCCAGCCGATCTGATGGACGCTGGCGCCCATCACCTGCGCCAGCGGTCGGGGTCCCAGCCGGTCGAGCAGGGCGAACTCGGCGATCGACAGCCCGCTCGTGAACGCCGCCCCGTCGCGGCGCTCCAGCCGGCGCGTGGCCTCCCGCGGGAGTCCGCCGGCCTCGATCCGCGCGAGCTCCGCGGCCTCGTCGTCGTCGTCGCCGGGTGCGTCGAACGGCACGCTCGACACTTCGACGGATGTCGGTGAACCCCTGCGGCCGCGACTACTCAGGCGAAGCTGCGCTCGAGTCGAGCGAGGTGCGCCCGGGCGCCCGCCAGCCGCCGGTCGCGCGCCGGGAGTCGGGTCACGAGCGTCCGGGCCGCCGGCGCGTCGTCCTGGCCGGCCGGGCTGTTGCACCAGGCGGCGAGCAGGCCGGGGTCCTCGGCTTCGAGCGCGGCGTCCCGCAGGCCGGCCTCGAGCCGGTCGCGCGCCTCGACGACGCGTGGGGCATTCGGGGGCGAATGGGTCGACGCGGCCGACGGGGCGACGTTCGAGACGATCGATCCCGGCACCGGCGAGGCGCTGGCGACGGTCGCCCACGGCCGGGCCGCCGATGTCGACCGGGCGGTCCGGGCCGCCCGGGCGGCGCTGGACGGACCGTGGTCGCGGATGACGCCATCCGAGCGCGGCCGGGCGATCCACCGCCTCGGCGACCTGATCGCCGCCAACCTCGACGAGCTGGCCGAGCTCGATTCGCTCGACAACGGCAAGGCCAAGTCGGTCGCCGCCGCCGCCGACGTCCCGCTCGCCGCGGACCTCTTCTGGTACATGGCCGGCTGGGCGACCAAGCTCCGCGGGTCAACCGTGACGCCGTCGCTGCCGTACATGCCCGGCGCCGAGTTCCACGCCTACACGATCAAGGAGCCGATCGGCGTCGTCGCCCAGATCATCCCCTGGAACTTCCCGCTGCTGATGGCGGCCTGGAAGGTCGGGCCGGCGCTCGCGACCGGCTGCACGATCATCCTCAAGCCGGCCGAGCAGACGCCGCTCAGCGCGCTCCGTCTCGGCGAGCTGGCGCTCGAGGCCGGGATCCCGCCCGGCGTGCTCAACGTGATCACCGGCTTCGGCGACGCCGGCGCGGCGCTGGCCGAGCACGACGGCGTCGACAAGGTCGCCTTCACCGGCAGCACGGAGGTCGGCAAGCTGATCGCCCAGGCCGCCGGCCGCACCAACCTCAAGCGGGTGTGCTCGAGCTCGGCGGCAAGAGCCCGAACATCGTGCTCGACGACGCCGACGTCGAGGCGGCGATCGCCGGGTCGGCGATGGGCATCTTCTTCAACCAGGGCGAGGTCTGCACCGCGGCCAGCCGGCTCTACATCCACGAGAACCTGTTCGACGAGGTCGTCGACGGCGTCAGCCGGGCGGCCGAGGCGATCAAGGTCGGCTACGGCCTCGAGGCCGACACCGAGATGGGCCCGCTCGTCAGCTCCGAGCAGTTCGACCGCGTCACGAGCTACCTCAAGATCGGCCAGGAGGAGGGCTCGCGGGCCGTCACCGGCGGCAACGCGATCGACCGGCCGGGCTACTTCGTGCAGCCGACGGTACTGGTCGACGCGACGGCCGATCACCGCATCATCCGCGAGGAGATCTTCGGCCCGGTCGTCGCGGCGATGCCGTTCGCCGATGTCGACGACCTCGCCGCCCAGGCCAACGACTCCGTCTACGGGCTCGCGGCCGGCGTCTGGACCCGCGATCTGTCCAAGGCGCACAAGCTCGCCAAGCGGATCAAGGCGGGCACGGTCCACATCAACACCTACCACATCTATGACGCCGCGCTGCCGTTCGGCGGCTTCAAGCAGAGCGGCTGGGGCCGCGAGATGGGCGAGGAGGTCCTAGCCGCCTACCAGGAGGTCAAGTCGGTCGTGATCGCCCTCTGACCTCTGACTTGTGCCCGACGCCGGTCGTCGCTCCCGGGTGGGCGACGGCCGCCTCGGCGCCCGCCGTCAGGCGCGGCCTTCGAGCAGACCGCGAACGCCGGTCGCGTCCGGGATGACGTGCCTCAGTCCCGCGACACCGGCGAACGCGGCGTCGGCCGACACGAGCGGGGCCGACGCTCCGATCGCTGCGGACGCGAGCACGGCGTCGAACGCTCCGAGGCTCTCGACGCGTTGGAAGAGCGCGAGGCCCGCGCGGAGGTCCTCGGTCGTGACCGCGAGCAACGGCGTCATCAGCTCGGCGTAGTCGCTGGCCAGCCCCGCCGCGTCGATGCGTCCCCGCCGCCGGGCACGGACGTGGGCGAACTCCTGGATGACCTCCACGGTCGTGGTCGCCGCCACCTGCCCGGCGGCGATCGCGGAAACCAGCGCCCGGCATGGATCGCGGAGCGGGTGGGCGGAGCCCTTCGCGTAGACGAGAACGGTCGTGTCGAGGACGATCATGCCCGGCGGCCGCGAATAGCTTCGAGCTCTTGGCGCAGCTCGCCCACATCCGGGACCGGCATGTCGGGCGCATCCAGTAGTCGTAGCCCCGCGGCCTGGCGGTGGCCGTCGCGCGTCGGCAGCCCGCGATCGATCGCCTCGCGGACGACGGCCGCAACCGAGATTCCGCGTTCGTCGGCGACGGCGAGCAGGCGCTGATGACGTTCGTCATCCAACAGGATCTGGAGCCGATGATCCAGGGACATGCACATACAGTAGCATGTGCATACCGGGATCTGCGGGTTCCGCGGGCCCGGCTGTCGCCCCGCCCGCGGCGCGCCCACCTCGCTCGCACGCGGGCCGCCCGGCGCCTTCGGACCGTGGCCGTCTCTGCCGATCCTGCTCCGAAAAATCCCCGTGACGGAGCGCCGGGCGCCGTCCGCGCCCGCCGCAGGACGTCGCGCGGCGCCGACGTGATCGTCCGGCGGGAGATTGCGTAGTCTGGCGTCGATGACCACTGACGCCGGCATCGAGGTGGAGGGGCTCGTGCGCGAGTTCAAGGGCGGCATACGCGCCGTCGACGGCATCGACCTGCGCGTCGACCCCGGCCAGATCTATGGCTTCCTCGGCCCGAACGGCGCCGGCAAGTCGACGACGGTCAAGGTGCTGACGACGCTCCTCCCGCCGACGGCCGGCTGCGCCCGCGTCGCCGGCTACGACGTCGCCACCCAGGGCGCCAAGGTCCGCGCGTCGATCGGGGTCGCCCTGCAGGAGGTCGCGCTCGACCCGTTCCTGACCGGCCGCGAGCACGTCCGCCTCCAAGGCGGCCTCCAGGGGCTCTCGCGCGCCGACCGCGTCGCCCGCGGCGCCGAGCTGCTCGAGCGGGTCGGGCTGACCGACGCCGCGGACCGCAAGTCGCGCACCTACTCCGGGGGCATGAAGCGCCGTCTCGACCTCGCGCTCGCGCTGCTGCACCGGCCGCGGATCCTCTTCCTCGACGAGCCGACGACCGGGCTCGACGTCCAGTCGCGCACATCGCTCTGGGAGGAGGTCGCCCGGTTGGCACGGGAGGAGGGGACGACGGTGTTCCTGACCACGCAGTACCTCGAGGAGGCGGATGTGTTGGCCGGCCGGGTCGGCATCATCGACCGCGGGGTGATCGTCGCCGAGGGGACGCCGGCCGAGCTGAAGGCCGAGATCGCCCGGCCGACGATCGAGCTCGTCCCGTCCGACCCTGACCGCTGCGCCGACGCCCGGGCCGCCCTCGCCCCGTTCGGCGAGCCGGTCGCCGCCAAGCGGGCGGGATCGATCGCCGTGCGCCTGCGCGACGGCGTCGAGCAGCTCGCCGGCGTCGTCCGTGCGCTCGACGCCGACGGCATCGCCGTGTCCCACCTCGCCCTCCACGAGCCGAGCCTCGACGACGTCTTCCTCGCCAAGACCGGCCGCAGCCTCGAGGGCGCCGGGCCGCAGGACGCGCCGGCCGCCGAGCCGGTGGCGGCGGCTTGAGCTCAGCGACCTTGACCCAGGTCGGGCTCCTCGCCCGGCGGGCGATCCTCCGCACCTCGCGCCAGCCGGCCCAGGTCGTCTTCCCGATCTTGTTCCCCCTGATCCTGCTCGGCGTCAACGCATCCGGGTTGTCGGCGGCGACCAAGCTGCCGGGGTTCCCTGCCGCCAGCTACCTCGACTTCGCCCTCGCCGTCCCCTTCATGCAGGGCGCCCTGTTCGCGTCGCTGAACGGAGGCCAGGACCTCGCCCGCGACATCCAGGGCGGCTTCCTCGACCGGCTGGCGATGACGCCGATGTCGGGCACCGCGCTCCTGGCCGGCCAGCTCGGCGGCGCCCTCTTCATGGGCGTCGTCAGCGCCGTCCTCTACCTGCTCGTCGGCCTGGCGTTCGGCGTCGGCATCGCCGCCGGCGTCGGCGGCGCGGTCGTGCTGCTCGTGCTGGCGATCACGATCTCCTTCGCGTTTGCCTGCTTCGGCACGTTCGTCGCCCTGCGGGCCGGGTCGGGCGAGGCCGTCCAGGGATTCTTCCCCCTGTTCTTCGTCCTGCTCTTCCTGAGCTCCGCCTTCTTTCCCCGGAACCTCATCGCCCAGGACTGGTTTCGCACGATCGCGACCTACAACCCGGTCTCCTACATGGTCGAGGGGATCCGCTCGCTGGTGATCACGGGCTGGGACGCCCAGGCCCTGGCGATGGCCTTCGGGATCGCGTTCGCTGCGATCGCGATCGCCCTGTTCCTCGCCAGTCGGGCCCTGCGCACCCGGCTGACGCGCACATGAGCTCGCTGCGACGCACCCGCGCGGTCGCCTTCGCCGTCGCCTGGCGCGGCCTCCACAACGCGTTCACCAACCCGGCGCTGCTGCTGCCGAGCGTGCTCTTCCCCCTGTTCTTCTTCACCGCCTTCGCCGGCGGCCTGTCGGGCATCAGTCGGGCCCCTAACTTCGACTTCCCGGCCGGCTACACGTCGTTCCAATTCGTCTTCGTCTGCTTCCAGGCCAGCGCCTTCGGCGGCGTCTTCACCGGCTTTGCCATCGCCGCCGACTTCGAGTTCGGCTTCGCCCGGCGCCTGCTGCTGGCCGCGCCGAACCGCGGGGGAATCGTGATCGGCTACGCCCTGACGGCGATGACCCGGGCCGTGTTCGTCCTGTCGGTCGTCTTCGTCGCCGGCCTGATCACCGGCATGCGCGTCGACGGGTCGGTCGGTCAGCTGGTGCTGCTGCTGCTGCTGGCGCTCGGCACGAGCGCCGTTACGACGCTCTGGGCCGCCGGGATCGCGATGCGGCTGCGCACGCTCCAGGCCGGCCCGCTGATCCAGATGCCGATCTTCATCCTCCTGTTCCTCGCGCCCGTCTATGTCCCGCTGGCCCTGGTCACCGGCTGGGTGCACACGGTCGCCACCTACAACCCGGTGACCGCCCTGCTCGAGGCCGGGCGCGGGCTGATCTCCGGCGCACCGACGAAGACGGCGATCGCCGCCGGCTGTCTCGCCGCGCTGTTCGTGCTCGTCGTCGGCTGGGCTCGCGGCGGGCTGCGCTCAGCCGAGCGGGCCGGGTAGAGCCGAGCGTCGCCACCGACAGCGGACCGTCGGTGCGGCCGGCTCAGGAGCTCGGGGAGAGCTTCGCCTCCGGACGGCCCGGCTCGAACAGCTCGACCGGGTTGCCCGCCGGGTCGTCGACCAGGATCTGCCGGCCGCCGACGCCGGCGACGATCTCGTTGCGGAAGTGGGCGCCGCCTTCCTTCAGGCCGGCGACCGTCGCGTCGAGGTCGTCGACCTCGAGCGCGAAGCGGTTCCACCCGCCCGGTGCCGGCACCGCCCCGTCCGGCATCGCCTGACCGCCGCCCGGCCCACCGCCCGGCGCGCTCAGGACGAGACGGAGCTCGCCGCGCGAGAGCATCGCGAACGCCGGCGCCGGGTGCATGTCCTCGTGGAAGCCGAGCAGGTCGCAGTAGAACGCGATCGCCGCGTCGACGTCGTCGACGATGTAGCGGACGCTGACGCTGGGCATGGCCGTTGGCTCCTTCGCTTGCGGGGTGGCGGACACCGTAGCGCGCCGGTCAGGGCCCGCCGCTGGCCGTCCGGCGAGCGGCGGGTCAGGGCCAGGCGAGCTGCCCGGCCAGCTCGGCCGGACCGAGCTCGATCAGGCCGCTGCGATCGACCGCCTGGTACTCGGCCGCCTGCAGTACGAGCCAGACGACCTTCCGTTCGGCCATGTCGACGATCAGGATCTCGTCGACGTGGTGGGCGGCGTAGAACGGGAGCTTCTGCCACGTTTTTTCATCATCGGGGGAGCGGATCTCCACCACGAGCGCCGCCGTCGACAACCACGCGCCGGCAGCTCCCGGGCGGTGCAGGCCACCGTCGGGCACCCGGAAGTCATGCTCGGATTCGCCGAGGTTGAACTCGTGCATCGTCGGCACCAGCCCCGCGGCGCGCGCGAGTGGGCCGAGGAGCTCGCCGAGCTGCTGGGCGACGTGCGCGTGCTCGAAGCTCGGGCCGGGAACCATGTGGTGGACACCCTGCCAGACCTCGTCGAGTCGGTCGATGCCCGTCCGCCGACGACGCTCGCGCAGAGCCTCGAGCTCCGGTGGCGGTGTGCCGAGCACGAGCGTTGGCATGGCTCAAGCGTAGCGGCCGGTCAACCCGCGGACGCGCCCGGCGGCGCTGCCATCAGCTCGACGCGGTGACCGCCGGGCGACGTCGCGAACGACCGCGCGGCGCCCCAGTGCTCGGTCCGCGGCACGACGGTGTGCCCGGCGGCGCGCAGGCGCCCCAGGGTCGCCTCGTAGTCGGCGACGACGACCGCCACGTGCCCGTCCGGCGCGACGGTCGGCGCGTCGCTCCAGAGGAGGTGGATCTGCGTGCCGCCCCGCTCGACCCAGGCCGCCCGGCTGCGCAGCGTCGGCGGTGGGTCGACGACGACGAACCCGAGCTCCAGCCAGAAGGCGATCGCCGCCGGCCCGTCGGCCGGGTCGGTCTCGAGCGCCACGTGCCGGATCATGCGGCGACGCTACCAGGGGCTCCGGCCCGATCGTGCGCCGGCCGGCGGCCGCCCGCGCCGGCCGCTCGCCTAGGCGAACCCGCCCGCGGGCGCTTGTCCGACGCCCGGTGGGGCGCTACCCTCGACCGGTGACGCGCGCCGAAGCCGAGACCGAATGCGCCGCGCTCAACAACGCGCTGACCGACGACCAGCCCGGCGTCCACTGGCTGGTGCGCGAGTCGGCACCCGGCGACTGGCGGGCCGTTCGCGTGGTGATCCCCGGCGCCCGGCGGCGCAGCCCGCTGAAGACATCGACCGAGGCCCAGCCGGAGAAGTCGCCGGAGGTCCGACCGCTCGTCGATCGCAACTGGGGCATGCCCTTCTGACTCGAGCGCCGACGCCGGCCGGCCCGTTTGGGCCGGCCGGGGCGTGCGTCTGGTCGATATGTCGCTCGGTCAGACGGAGATCGAGACCGGAATTGTGACGACGGGCGCAATCGCCGTGGCGCTCGTGTCGGCATGGATCCTGGCGCCGCCGGGCAGCGCGTGGATGGCGTTCCAGAACGTGTGGCGCGCCGTCTGGATGCTCGTCCGATAGGTGCTGGCCGCGGTGCGGACCTGGGTGCGATATCCGGCGAGGGTGACGCGGGCGGCCGCTCGGGCTGCGCGCATGCTGGCCGTCGACTGCGTCAGGCAAGTCAGTCGCGTCTGTGCTCGCAGCGTGATGACATCGTTCTTGATCGGCATGACCGTTGTGTTGATAGGTGGTCAGCGCGCTCGTGAAGCTTGCGTTGAGGGTGGCGCACAGCATGCCGAGGACGCTGCTGTGGGGCTAGCAGCTTGTCGGGCCGACGCCGTGGGCGACGTTCGTGCACAGCCGCGAGGCGACCGGGAAGGTCTGGTTGAAGCTGCGCTGACCCGGGCGGGCGCTGGCGGCGGCGGGGAGGATCAGCAGCGCGAGCGCGCCGACTGCGAGTCCATGGCGAAGACGAGACATGCAAATGCTCCTTGCGTTGAGGGGGTACCTGGTCGATAGACCGTTCGCCAGACCTAAAGGTTGGCCGGTTGTCCGCGAGATCTTCGCCGGTCGGCCGATCGGTGGCGCAAGCGGCCCGCGGGAGACGCGGCCCGCGCCGAACTCCGGCGCCCGGGGAACCGTGACGGCCAACTGCTAGCGCAGTACGGCCTCGGCCGGGTCGTCCTCGTAGAGCTTGATCACGCGCACGCCGCCGGCCGCGGCCCCGGCCTGGTCGAGCGCCTCGATGCACAGACGGCAGAGGACGCACTCGTCGAGATTCTCCTCGCGGATCCGCAGGCTGCCGTCGGCGTCGGCGGCGAAGATGTCTACCGGGCAGACCTCGACCAGCTTGGCGACGAGGGCCGCGTCGCCGGCGACCGCCGGATCGACCTCGACGTCGATGAACAGCCCGCTCATGACGACACCCGCGCTTCGATCTTGGCCCGGATCAGGTCGGGGATCTCCGAGATCTCCTCGGCCACCTCGATCCCGGCCTCGGCCAGGCGGACGATCTTCTCGAACGCCGTGTCCTCCTTGCCCTCGACGATCGTCCCGGCGTGACCGAAGCTCATGCCCGGCATCTCGTCCATGAAACGGCCGGCCATGAAGGCGACGATCGGCAGGCGCGAGTCGTTCTCCTTGACCCACAGCGCCAGCTCGGCCTCCATCCGCCCGCCCGGCTCGGTGTAGACGACGATCCCCTGCGTCTGCTCGTCAGCCTCGAACAGCGGCATCAGCTCGGCGTAGGTCTGACCGATGATCGCGTCGCCGCCGATCGAGATCGCCGTCGACTGGCCGAGGCCGGCAGCGGTCAGCGTCGACGACATCTCGGTCGTCATGCCGCCCGAGCGCGAGATCACGCCGATCGGACCCGGCGTGTACGCCTGGGCCGCGTTCTTGGCCGGGCCGCCGATGCCGCCCATCTTCACGACATCCGGGACGATCAGCCCCAGGCAATTCGGGCCGATGATGCGCGCCCCGCGCAGCGCTGCCAGCTCGACCATCGCGGCGACGTCGCCCCGCGGGATCCGCTCGGTCACGATCACGATCAGCTTGATCTGGTTCTCGATCGCCTCGATCACCGCGTCGCGCGTGAACGCCGGCGGCACGGTGACGACTGAGCCCTCGATCGGCGCGCCGTAGTGATCGACCGCCTGGGCGACGGTGTCGAACACCGGGATCCCGTGGACGTCGCGCCCCAGCCGCCCGGGCGTGACGCCGCCGACGATCTTGGCCCCGGCGCCGTAGTCGAGGCACTCGCGCGTGAGGTTGACCGCCTCGCGCCCGGTGATGCCCTGGACGATGAAGGTCGTGTTCTCGTCGATGAGGATGCTCATGACGCCTGCTCCCCGCCGACGACCGCCGTCGGGTTCCCGCCGATCTTCTCGACCGCCCGCCGAGCCGCCTCGTGCATCGAGACCGACCGGTCGGCGTACTCGATGCCGTAGCGGCGCAGGATCTTGAAGCCCTCGTCCTCCCAGGCCCCGGGGATGCGGAAGATCGCGATCTTCTCGGCCGGGTCGTGGCCCAGCTCGACGCACGCCTTGATCACGCCGCGCGCGACGATGTCGACCCGGGTGTTCGAGACGATCGACATCATCACGGCGATCTGCTCGACGCCCGGCTTCGAGAGCACCAGCTTGGCCAGGCCGCACGCCTTGGCGACCGACGGGTTGCCCCCGATCTCGCAGTAGTTGGCCGGCTTGCCGCCGTGCGCCCGGACCGCGTCGAACAAGGTCAGCGACCCGCCACCGGCGCCGATCACCAGGCCGAGGTTGCCGTCGAACTCGGTCACGTTCCCGGCGACGCCGCGGTGATCCTGGGCGTCGACCGCCTCGCCGGCCAGCTCGAACGGGGTCGCCTCGCGCGCCTGGCGCGTCTCCTCGTCGCCGACGCCGAGCGCCTGGAGCAGCGCCTTCTGTCGCGGGCGCGCCTCGTTCTCCATGTCCATGTGGGCGTCGAGCGCGACGAAGGTTCCGTCCTCGAGCTCGCCGATCGGGTTGATCTCCGCCAGCGTCATGTCGTAGTCGACGAACAGGCGCGCGAGCCGGGCGAGAATCGGCGTCAGCCGGTTCAGGCGCGAGCCGGTGACGCCGACCGAGGCGATCACCTGCTTGGCCTGCCAGTCGGAGAACGGCAGGATGTTCGAGAAGTGGCCGCGCCCGACGTGATCGGGATGGCTCGCGGCGACCTCCTCGATGTCGATGCCGCCCATGTCTGAGAACAGCATCACCGGGCGCTTGCGGACCCCGTCCCAGACGACGCCGGCGTAGTACTCGTGCGCGACGTTGGCGCGCGGGTCAACCAGCACGCCGCGCGGCTTGTGGCCGCCGATCTCCAGCGCCAGTACGTCGCGCGCGTGGTCGGCGGCCTCGTCCGGCGTATCGGCGAACTTGATCCCCCCGGCCTTCATCCGCCCCCCGGTCAGGACCTGGGACTTGATCACGGTCTGCCCGCCGATCTCCCGGGCGATCTCCCGCGCCCGCTCGGCGGTGGTCGCGAAGCCGAACTTCGTGACCGGTATTCCCGCGCGCTTGACGATCTCGCGCGCCTCGTATTCAAAGAATCGCATGGGTCCTGTCGGGCGGGGGGGCGGAACCCGGGACTCTAGTGACCGCCGAGCTGGACCGCCCGTCCCGGCGTCGGCGTCGGCGGTCTCACCCGGCGTACGCCGCGGCGAGCTCCGGATCCTTCTCGGCCAGCATGTCGGCCAGCGTGACCATGACCTTGCACTGCTTCCAGGTTGCGTCGTCCTGCATCTTGCCGTCGATCATGTGCACGCCGCGGCCGTCGGGGATCGCCGCGAGCACCTTGCGGGCGAACTTCACCTCGTCGGGGTCGGGGCTGAACACGCGCTTGGCGATGTCGATCTGGACGGGGTGAAGCGACCAGGCGCCGACGCAGCCCATCAGGTAGGCGGCGCGGAACTGCACCTCGCAGCCCAGCGTGTCGCGGATGTCGCCGAAGGGCCCGTAGAAGGGGAGGGCGCCGACCGCGGTGCAAGCGTCGACCATGCGCCCGATCGAGTAGTGCCAGAGGTCCTGCTGGGCGCTGGCCCGCTCGGCGTCCGGGTTCTCGGGGTCGGGGTCGGCGATCGTGCGGTAGCCGGGGTGGCCGCCGCCGACGCGGGTCGTCTTCATCCGCCGAGACGCCGCCAGATCGGCCGGGCCGAGGCTCATGCCCTGCATGCGCGGGCTGGCAGCGGCGATCTCCTCCAGGTTGGCCACGCCGAGCGCCGTCTCGAGGATCGCGTGGATCAGGATCGGCCGCTCGAGCCCGGCCCGGGCCTCGAGCTGGGCGAGCAGGCGGTCGACGTAGTGGATGTCCCAGGCGCCCTCGACCTTCGGGACCATGATGACCTCGAGGCGGTCGCCGATCTCGCCGACCAGCGTCGTGAGGTCGTCGAGCGCCCACGGCGACTCGAGCGAGTTGACCCGGGTCCACAGCGCGGTGGCGCCGCGGCCGAGGTCGTGCTCCCGGGCCAGACGCACGAGACCGTCGCGGGCGGCGTCCTTGCGCTCGACGGCGACACCGTCCTCGAGGTTGCCGAGGACGATGTCGCTGCGGCCGGCGATGTCCGGCAGCTTGGCCGCCATCTTCTCGTTGCTCGGGTCGAAGAAGTGGATCATCCGCGAGGGCTTGACCGGGATCTCGCGGACGGGGTCTGGGGCCCCGAGGGCCAGCGGTGCAAGGAAGGCGCGGGGATTGCGCAAGTCGTCTCTCCTGGTCGGCGCGGGTGCCCTAACCGTAGCGACTCGGCTCGGCCCCGGCCGCCTCCCGGCTGATGCTGCACGCGCGGCACGGTTCCTGCTATCACCAACGTGTGCTGACCCGCCGCCTGTCCGTGCCGCTGATCCTGATGGCGCTGCTCGTCCCGGCCGCAGCTGCGGCCGGGCAGACCCGCTCGACCCGCACCGTCGGCGTGTCGCTGAGCGCGCCCGCCCAGTTCAACCTCACGCTCGCCGCGGTGCGCTTCACGCACGCGACCGGCAAGCCGTCGCGCCTCGCCCTCACCCGCGCTCCGGGCCTCTACTTCGTCGCCGGCGTGCTCGTGCGCCGGCCCGTCGCCGGCGGCCCCCGCGCCCTCGTGCTGGCGGTCAACCAGCGGCCGCGCGGGTCGCAGGCCCCTGATCTGACGCGGATCGGCGTTCGCGTGACCGCGGCCCGCAAGCTCGGCGTCCCTTCTCTGCGCCAGGTGGTCAACGCGCTTGCGCGTCCGGTCGGCGCCGGCGCCGTTCCGGCGCTCTGCGGCCCCGCGGCGCATCGCCCGACGCTGTCCGCCGGTGACCTGCGCTCGCTGGTGAGCTCCGGCCGGGCGCTGCCCGGCTTCGGCGCCGACGCTGCCGTCGCGCAGGCGTTCGACGTCGTCTGCGGCCGGCCGTACGACGCGGCGTTCGCCCGGGCGGTGACCGGCTGCGCCGCGGGCTTCGCCGCCGGCTGCTGCCCGCCGAACGCCCTCTGCGCGACGCCACCGCCCGCCCCGGCGCCGGCTCCGCCGCCCGCACCGACGCCCACACCGACGCCGGTCCCGCCGGCCTGCCCGCCGTGTCGGCCGCCGCCGTGCACGACGCAGGTCTGCCCGCTCGGCCAGACGGCGACGATCAGCTACATCGCCTGTCCGCTCACCGGCGCCGGCGCGGCCGTCTGCGCCTACTGACGGGTCGCCCGTCGACGGCGGGCCCGGTTGCGGATTTATACGGACCGATCCTGCGGGATCACACGGGCGCTGAGTGTGGGAGGCGGCCGATTGTGCCGGGCCCGGCGCGGATCTACGGTCGACCTTGTCCTGAGTGGGTCGGGGCGCCTGGCGGATCAATCGCGGCGACAAGCGGGGGTAGACGATGGAAGCGAGCGGCACCGGCGAGAAGCGGAGCCTGCGGGGCCTGATCATCTTCTACGTGCTGCTGGCGGTGATCACGGCCGGCGTCACGGTCTACGTCTTCAACCGCGGGCAGAGCGAGACGGCCCAGCCGCCGATCGCCGGCGGCTACGACACCAAGGGCGACAACGCG
Source organism: uncultured Solirubrobacterales bacterium (assembly GCA_963742705.1). GTDB lineage: Bacteria > Actinomycetota > Thermoleophilia > Solirubrobacterales > Solirubrobacteraceae > Palsa-513. The sequence goes on from CAVUMZ010000017.1 coordinate 238,702, forward strand.
TGCCTGGGCAAGACGCCCGTCCCGCCCGGCGGTCTGCCGTTGCCGGCGACGGCGCCGGCCCAGCCGATCGCCTCCGGCCCGCAGTTCAACATCGTCCAGTCGGGTCAGTTCGTCAACATCAGCAACCTCGTCGGCACGCTCGGCGGCAAACTCCGCCTGCACCAGCAGACGCTCCCCGGCGGCGGCCATCGGCTCACCGGCGCCGTCGCATGCGTCAACGGCAAGACGGAGCAGATCGACGCCGTGGCGACGCCCGGTCTCAAGGGCGCCATCGCCGGCAGCCTGGGCGGGGCGCCTTTCAGCGCTGCCCTCAAGCGCGATCCGCCGGCGGCGGGAACGCCGGCGCCGCGGATTCCGCCGGCGATCGCCGGGACCTACACCATCACGCCCCGGTCGACCTGCTTCGGTGGCTCGCTCGTCCTGGCAGGCTCGGGCGCCAGCTACAAGCTCAGCGCCCAGAACCAGGCGCTCGGGACCGTCGGCTACGCGAAGCAGACCGGCGCCCTCAGTGGCGACGTCGCCTGCTCGCGCGGCGGACAGGCGCGGATCGTTGCCTCGGCGGTCGATCTCAACCTCAACAACGTAACGGTGATCCCACTCGACACGGCCAAGCCGGCAGGGCCGGTGGCGGCTGGCGCGAAGCCGCTTCTGACGACGCCGTCGGGCCTGCCGCCGTCGGGTGAGAAGTTCACGGCCGTCAAGGCGCGCAGCGAGTTCAGCAAGCTGGTCGCGGCGCTCTTCCTGTCGGTGATGATCGTGATCGTCGTCGCCCGCCTGTTCGGCGTCGTCGCCGTCAAGGTCGGTCAGCCCCGGGTGATGGGCGAGGTGATCGCCGGCATCTGCCTCGGGCCGTCGCTGCTCGGGGCGATCTCACCGACGCTCCAGGCGCACCTCTTCCCGACCGACATCCTGCCGGCGTTCGGGGTGCTGGCCAACCTGGGCCTGATCTTCTACATGTTCCTGATCGGGCTCGAGCTCGACCGGTCGCAGCTCAAGGGCCGCGTGCTCCAGGCGGCGGCGATCTCGAACGCGAGCATCGCGCTGCCGATGATGCTGGGCATCGCGGCGGCGCTGCCCCTGTACAAGCTGGTCGGGCCGAACAAGAAGTTCGTCGCCTTCGCCCTCTTCATGGGCGTGTCGATGTCGATCACGGCGTTCCCCGTGCTCGCGCGCATCCTCGCCGAGCGGCGGATGCTCAAGCGCCCGGTCGGAGCGTTGGCGATCGGCTGCGCGGCGATCGACGACGTGACCGCGTGGTTCCTGATTGCCCTGGCGACCACAGTCGCGATCGCCGGGTCGTTCGGCGACGTCGCCAAGACGGTCGGCGAGGCGGTCGCCTTCGTGCTCGTGATGGCGTTCGTCGCCCGGCCGATCATCGCCCGTCTCTCGACCGCTTTCGACGAGGTCGGTCGGATCCCCGGCGGCTGGATCGTGGCGATCTTCGCCGGCGTCCTGCTGTCGGCCTACGTGACCGAGGAGATCAACATCGCCGTCATCTTCGGCGGCTTCGTGATGGGCATGATCATGCCGCGCAACGCCCGCCTGACCGAGGAGGTGACCCGGCGGGTCGAGGACTTCGTCGTCGTGCTGCTGCTGCCGATGTTCTTCGTCTACACCGGCCTGAAGACAAACGTCGGCCTGCTCAACCAGCCGATCCTGTGGGAGATCACGGTCGGCCTGTTCCTGCTGGCGGTGGTCGGCAAGCTCGTCGGCGCGGCGCTCGCCGCCCGCGTCAGCGGCTACGACTGGCGGGCGTCCGCGGTGATCGGGACCTTGATGAACACGCGCGGCCTGACCGAGCTGATCGTGCTGAACCTGGCACTCGAGCGCGGGGCGATCTCGAACGCCCTGTTCGCGTCACTGGTCCTCATGGCCCTCGTCACGACACTGATGGCCGGCCCGGCCCTCAAGCTGCTCGACCCCAAGAACACGTTCGGCTCAAGCGTCGAGGACGAGTTCGCCGCAGCACGCGCCCGGCTGCTGCTCGACTACCCGGGTCTGCTCGTGCCCGAGCACTCGATCCTGGTCGCGCCCGAGACCGACGAGGCGCTGCCGCAGCTGCTCGCCCTGGCCGAGCCGCTGGCCCGCTCGGACCCGCCACGCGAGCTGATCCTCGCCCGGCTGGTACAGCCGCCGCGCGGCGCGGGCGTACGCGGCGGGTTGCTGACCGAGAACGCCGCGCTCGAACGCGCGACGGCGACCGTGAACGCCGAGCGGGCGCGCCTGATCAAGTCCGGAATCGCCGCGCGCGCCGTGGTGATCCGGTCGAGCACCCCCGGCCAGGACCTGGCTCACATCGTCGCGCACGAGCCGGTCGACCTGGTGCTCGTCGAGGGCCGCCGCCCGCTCCTGGGTGACGGGGTGCCGCTCGGAGAGGTGACCGAGCTGCTCGAGAGCGCACCGTGCGACGTCTCGGTGCTGGTCGCCCGTGAGCAGGAGCCGATCGAGCTCAGCAAGGCCGCGCCCATCCTGGTGCCGTTCGGCGGCGCCGAGCACGACTGGTCGGCGCTCGAGCTCGGGTCGTGGCTCGCGGCCCAGACGGGGGCGCCGCTCAAGCTTCTCGGCGCCGCTGGCAACACCGACGAGGGACCCGGCGTCACCCGGATGCTCGCCGACGCCGGGCTGCTGGCCCAGCAGTTCGCCGGCGTGACGACCGAGCCGCTCCTCGTGCAGGGCGGCCGGGACGGCATCCTCACCGCCGCCGCGGGCGCCGGGCTCCTGGTCGTCGGGCTCTCGGACCGCTGGAAGAAGGAGGGCCTCGGCCCGACCCGTGCCGAGATCGCCAAGTCGGCGCCGGCGCCGGTGCTGTTCGTCCGCCGCGGCTCGCGCCCGGGGGCGCTGGCGCCCCGGGGCGAGGTCACCCGCTTCGGCTGGTCGTTCGCCGACAGCGGCCAGGCGGCCCAGGAGTTCCTCGCGGGCAAGGGGCGCGGCTCGGACTGAGGCCCGGCCAGGAGGCGCGCCGTCCCTCCGACCGCCGGCCGACCGCCGGCGGTCGGCCCGGGCGGAGGCGTCGCCCGGCGCGCGGCTGGGGTCGTCCGACGTCCGCGGCGGGGACGGCGGCTCAAACGGACGCGCGCGCGCCCCACGACGCCGCTCGGCGGGGGGCCGGTCGCCGGCAGCCGGCTCGGTGATCGACCGGCCGGATAGCGCCTTTGGCCAGCCGGCCGCCGTTAGTTAGAGTCGGTTAACAAACCGCTTCGGAAGCGATTGGCGTTCGACCTTACGTTGTACGTTTGGCCCTCCGGTCGCGTGGCTCGTCTCCGCATGAGAAGCCACGACCGCCGCGCACCGCGTGGGCAGCGTCGAGCCCGCGTCGACGGACCCCGGCAGCCCGTGCAGAAGCGAACAAAGCCGATTCGGAGGATCGATATGGCGAGCAAGGATCTGGAAGCTGATGCCGACGCGGCCGCGGTCGCGCCGTGTTGCCCCGGCTTGGCAGCAGCCCTGCAGTCGGGTGACGAGCTCGTGCCTGACAGCGTCGGCATCCGCGAGCTCGCGCGTAACGTCAGCGGCATCGTGGCCGCCGTCGCCAGCACCGGGCGCCCGACGGTCGTGACCAAGCACGGCCGGCCGGTCGCGGTCGTCGTGTCGCTGCTTGCGACCCGCCTCACAGACAAGGTCGGCACGGGCAGCGAAGAGCTGCGCCTCAACCTGCCGGCGTCGGTGCGGGTCGGGGACGGGCCGAGGTAGCCCGGCGCTGACGGGAGCAGGACCGGCGCAGCGGCGCTCAGCGGAGGCCGGGCAGCACGGCCGTGACGCGCGTCGGTCCGCCCGGCTCCGAGCGGATCGCCAGGCGACCACCGGCGAGCATCGCCCGCTCGCGCATGCCGGTCAGCCCGAAGCCGCCGTGCACGCCGGTCGGGTCGAAGCCGCACCCGTCGTCCTCGACTCGGATCTCGATCTCGTCCGGCCCGCTGCTGACGGCGACGACCACGCGACTCGCGGACGCGTGCTTGGCGGCGTTGGTCAGCGCCTCCTGGACCAGGCGGTAGATCGTACTCTCCGTCTCCCGCGGCAGACGCTCCCCGTCGTGCAGGGCGATCTCGGCCGCAATCGTGAAGCCCCCGGCCGCCGCCTGGCGCTCGGCCAGCGTCTCGATCGCCGGCCCGAGGCCGAGGTCGTCGAGCGCGGCGGGGCGCAGCTCGGCGATCAGGTCGCGCAGCCGCCGCAGCTCAGCCGCGAGGTGATCGTCGGCCGTCGTCGCGGCCCGCCGCAGCGCGCCGATGTCCTCCTGGTCGATCGCCGCCGACAGGACCATGCGGACGCCGCTGAGGCCCTGCAAGGTCTCGTCGTGGAGCTCGCGCGCCCACCGGCCGCGCGCCTGCTCGGCCGCCTCGATCGACAGGCGCAGGCGATCGGCGGCGACCGTGCGCGCCGTCGCGACCGCCGTGGCCGCGCTCGCGGCGACCGACTGGAGCAGCTGCTCGTCCTCGGGGCCGAACGGGCGGCCGTCGACGTGATCGATTCCCGCCAGCACACCGAGCGTCTCGCCGCGAAACACGAGCGGTACGACGATCGCCGCCCGCGAGCCGGGGCTCAGCCGGTCGAGCTGCGCGGCGTGCTCGTCGCCGTTGACGAGGCGGGCGCGCCCGCTGTCGAACACCTGGCCGACGAGCGAGTCGCGCCGCGACAGCCGCGTCGGCGCTCCGGCCGCGAGCGCACTCCCGGCGACGACGGTCAGCTCGTCGGCCTCCGGAACGCAGATCAGCAGGCCGCGGGCGCCGATGATCTCGCGGCCCTGCTCGAGGATCAGCAGGAGCACGCGCTCGAGGTCGGTCTCGCCGCCGACCGCCCGGGCGATCTGGGCGAACGCCTCGAGCCGGGCGTTGCTCTGCGCCAGGTGCTCGTTCGAGTGCTCGAGCTCGTCGGCGTACCCGGCCAGCTGGCGCTGGGCCCGGCGGCGCTCGGCGATGTCGGTGCGCATCCGCTCGGAGAAGCGACCGACGAGGCCCCCGGTCAGGAGGAACGCCGACCCGCGCGAGACGTAGCCGAGCGTGCCGACGTGGACGGTCTCGACCACCCCCCAGAGGAACACGAGCCCGAACGCCAACGCCGCCGACAGCAGGCCGGCCCGGAGGCCGAACTCGATCGCGACGATGGCGATCGGCACGGTGTAGAAGTTGGCGATCAGGGCGTCCGGGTCGGCGACCGCCAGCCGGGCGGCGAAGGCCACGGCGAACAGCACCGTGGCCACGGCGAGCACGATCCGGGGCCGGAGCGACTCCGGCGGCGGGCTCAGCGCCTCGAGGTCCTTCAACACGCGCCGCTCCACCGCCAGCGCCCGCAGCTCGCGGGCTCGCGCCGTCCCGATGCTCATGGGTGGATGACGCCGCGCTGGAGGGCGTAGCGGACCAGCTCGGGACGGCGGCTGATCGCCAGCTTGCGCTGGAGGTTGGCGCGGTGGGTCTCGACCGTGCGGACGCTCAGAAAGAGCAGCCCGGCGATTTCGGCGTTGGTGTGGCCGAGCGCCAGGAGACGCAGGACCTCCGTCTCGCGATCGGTCAGCGCTGCCGGGCCGCGCCCCGACAGTGCGCCGACGCCGACTGCCGGATCGAGGTAGGTGCCGCCTTTCGCCACGGTGCGTATCGCCCGGGCGAGCTCCGAGCGCGAGGTCTCCTTGAGTACGTAGCCGACCGCCCCGGCGGCGAGCGCCTGACGCGCGAAGGCGGGGTCATCCTGCATCGTCAGGATCACCACCGCCGTGGTCGGGGCGCTGGCGCGCAACTGGGGGAGTGCGCCGAGGCTCAGCTCCCGGCCCATGTGGAGGTCGAGCAGGAGGATGTCGGGACGCAGCTCGCCGACCATCCGCACCGTGTCGTCGAGGTCGCCCGCCTCGCCGAGGACATCGAGGTCGCCCTCGCTCTCGAGCAGCAGCCGGAGACCCTGGCGCACGACCGCGTGATCATCGGCGATAACGACGCTGAACCGAGCACGCGTCTGCACCCGGTCAACATATCGCTGCCGATATGCTCTGCCTGCCTGCACGTCCGAAATCGGCGCGTCGGTCGGCGCGCGAGCCCGACCCGGACCGTCGCCAGCGGCCGCGGCAGCCGTCTGTTTCCAAGTCTTCGGCTCGCCGGTGGCGGGCACATCGAGAGGAGAAGCGATGAGCCAAGTCGAGACCGGCCAGGCGGCCCGCGAGGCGAGCGGCGCCCACCCGTACGGGCGCTACCTGGAGGAGTTCGAGGTCGGCGCCGTCTACAAGCATTGGCCGGCGAAGACGGTGACCGAGTCCGACGACCATCTCTTCTGCCTGATCACGATGAACCACCACCCGCTGCACCTCAACGACGTCTACGCCGCCGCCTCGCAGCAGAAGCGCAACGTCGTCGTCGGACCGCTCGTCTACTCGCTGGCGCTCGGCATGTCGGTCTCCGATGTCAGCGGCAAGGCGATCGCCAACCTCGCGACCGACGAGCTGCGACACCCCGCGCCGGTCTTCCACGGCGACACGCTCTACTGCGAATCCGAGGTGCTCGAGAAGCGCGAGTCCAAGACCAAGCCGGACCGGGGAACGGTCCGCGTCCACACCCGTGTTCTCAACCAGGACGGCGTGCTCGTGGCCGAGTTCAAGCGCCTGGTGCTGGTCCCGCGCCGGAACCCGGGCAGCTCCGCCTAAGGCCTAAAGTATCTCCCGACCGCAAGAGACAGAGGAGAGATCGCCGCCGTGAGCACGACGACCGCACCGACCAAGCACCAGCGCCTGATCGCCTGGGTGTCCGAGATCGCAGACCTGACGAAGCCCGACCAGATCCACTGGTGCGACGGCTCCGACGAGGAGTACGAGAGCCTCTGCCAGACGCTGCTCGACGCCGGGACCTTCGAGCGCCTCGACGAGGACAAGCGCCCCGGATCGTTCCTCGCCCTGTCTGACCCGGCCGACGTCGCCCGCGTCGAGGACCGGACGTTCATCTGCTCGAAGAACGAGCAGGACGCCGGCCCAACCAACAACTGGCGCGAGCCCGCGGAGATGCGCGAGCTGCTCGGCGACCTCTTCGCCGGGTGCATGACCGGCCGCACGATGTACGTCGTGCCGTTCTCGATGGGCCCGGTCGGCTCGCCGATCGCCCACGTCGGCGTCGAGCTCACCGACAGCCCGTACGTCGTCGCGAGCATGCGCGTGATGACGCGGATGGGCCAGCCGGCGCTCGACGTGATCGGCGAGGACGGCGAGTTCGTCCCGTGCGTGCACTCGGTCGGGATGCCGCTCGGCGACGGCGTCGACGACGTGCCGTGGCCGTGCAACGCCGACAACAAGTACATCGTCCACTACCCGGAGACACGCGAGATCTGGTCCTTCGGCTCGGGCTACGGCGGCAACGCCCTGCTCGGCAAGAAGTGCTTCGCCCTGCGGATCGCCTCGATCATGGCGCGCGACGAGGGCTGGCTGGCCGAGCACATGCTGATCCTCAAGCTGACCTCGCCCGAGGGCGGGGTCAAGTACGTTGCGGCGGCGTTCCCGTCGGCCTGCGGCAAGACCAACCTGGCGATGCTGATCCCGACCATCGAGGGCTGGACGGTCGAGACGATCGGCGACGACATCGCGTGGATGAAGTTCGGCGAGGACGGCCGGCTCTACGCGATCAATCCCGAGTCGGGATTCTTCGGCGTCGCGCCGGGCACCAGCGACCACACCAACTACAACGCGATGCGGACGATCGCCAAGAACACCGTCTTCACCAACTGCGCGCGCACCGACGACGGCGACGTCTGGTGGGAGGGCATGACGGAGAGCAAGCCGGCCCACCTGATCGACTGGCACGGCCACGACTGGACGCCCGAGTCGACGACGACCGCCGCCCACCCGAACGCCCGCTTCGCGACGCCGGCGGCGCAGGATCCGGCGATCGCCCCGGAGTGGGAGGACCCGGCCGGCGTGCCGATCGACGCGATGCTCTTCGGCGGGCGGCGGGCCGGCGTGGTGCCGCTGGTGACCGAGTCGTTCGACTGGGAGCACGGCGTCTTCATGGGCTCGACGATGTCGTCGGAGATGACGGCGGCCGCGGCCGGGACGGTCGGCAAGCTCCGCTTCGACCCGTTCGCGATGCTGCCGTTCTGCGGCTACAACATGGCCGACTACATGGCCCACTGGCTGAAGATCGGCGACCAGTCCGAGGAGGGCAAGCTGCCGCGGATCTTCTATGTCAACTGGTTTCGCAAGGACGCCGACGGCCACTTCCTGTGGCCGGGCTTCGGCGAGAACAGCCGCGTGCTCGCCTGGATCTTTCGCCGGCTCGAAGGCGCGGCGGAGGCGACGGACACGGCGATCGGCCGGATCCCGGCCGACGGGGCGATCGACACCGACGGCCTCGACATCTCGCCTGCGGACATGGCCGAGCTGTTGCGTGTCGACGAGGAGCAGTGGCGGGCCCAGCTGCCCCAGTTCCGCGAGCACTATGCGGCCTTCGCGCGGCTCCCCGAGCCGCTCGCGGCGCAGCTCGACGCGCTCGAGGCGCGGCTGGCCTGAAGCTCACGCCGGACGGACGGCCCTGCGCACGAGGGTCGTCCGCCGTGCTTGACGCTCGCTGCGCGCCGGCACCGGTGTGCGCGGGGGAGCGGCGCCGTCGGCACCGACCGGCCGGCGTCGCCCCGGGTGGGCGCCCTCGAACGGCGCTGCCACCGTCCCTGCCCCAACGGCCGAGCGCCGCCGGCCATGGGACGCCGACGAGGCCGCCACGGTCCCCCGCGGCGGCACCGGCAGCGGCGACTCCTCAGCGGCGGCCGTTGCCGCCGAAGAGCTGCAGCATGAAGAGGAACACGTTGAAGACGTCCAGGAAGATGGACGTCGCGATCAGGACCGAGTCGTCCATCGCCGTGCGGCGCAGACGGTTGAAGTCGAAGATCGTGAACGCGCCGAACACGCCGAGCCCGAGCACCGAGTAGATGACGTTGCCGCCCGGGATCGAGATCAGCAGCGAGATCAGCCCGAAGGCGAGCAGGGCGATCAACGCCCAGAACAGCGTTCGCGCCCAGCTGCTCAGATCCCGGCGGGTCGCATAGCCGTAGGCGCCGAGACCGGCGACGAACACGGCCGTGCTCCCGGCGGCCTGATACAGGGCGCCAGGCTCGGACTGGGCGTAGAAGTTGAGGACGGGGCCGGTGCCGAATCCGAGCAGCACGCCGAGCCCGAACAGCAGTCCGATCGCCAGCTGGTGGGCACCCCGGCGGGATGCGTAGTTCAGCCCGAAGATGCAGCCGAAGGCGGCGATCAGGCAGATGAAGCCGGTGCCACGGCCAGCGTCGCGCCCGAGATAGGCGCCGAACGCCGTGAAGCCGACCGTGACCGCGACAAGACCCATGACCTGTCCGAAGACGGCTCGGCTGTCGGCCAGGCTCCGCTGTACAGCGGGTGGAGCGTAACCTCGATAAGTCGACATTGCAGTGTTCTCCAACTCAGGGGACGGATGCCGACGAGACAATCCGGATCACGGCATATTCTCGGCCAGAATGGTAAAGCCTGCTTGAACGAGTTCTTACATCGTGCGTTCCGGCGCTACTTCTTGCTGTCCTCCGGGTGCAGGCCGCCGTTGGCCGGCGAGTAGACGGTTTCGCCGCCGGCGTCCCAGATGATCCGGTAGCGCGGCTTGGGGTCGCCGCGCAGCACCTCGGCGATGACGCCCCCGCGACGCGGGCGCATCGCCCCGAGCTGCGAGCGCTTGCGCCGACCGCTGATCTCCGCGAGCACGCGGTCTCCCACTTCAAAAGCCAATGTGACCTCCGTTCGTCGTGACTGGCCCCCGATGATAAGGGCCCGCACAGCGCCGGCGACGACCGTCAGTGGGGGTCTTCGCCGGGCGTCGCCGCCGGGGGGCGGGACTCCTCGGCCAGCGAGGTGATCGCGAGCGCGCCGCGCGCCGCCTCCTCGAGCACCTCGGTCGCCTCGTCGAGCGACCGGGCGTAGAGCTCGACCAGCAGGTGGACGACGATCCGGTTGTCGTCCTCGTGCTTGTGGAAGCGCACGTGGGTGAAGAACTCGCGCACGCCGTGATCGCCGAACGCCGCGTAGGAGAGGGCGTCGCCGGCTTCGGGGCCCGAGCAGCTCTCGACCTCGTCGGCGTCGACGGCCACGGTGCACGATGCAACCCACGGGGTCCCGGCCACCATCCGCTCCCAGCGATCCTCGATCGGCTCGACGCGGCCGTCGTGGAAGCCGAGGTGGGGCTGGTCGTGCATGCAGTCGAGGCACTGGACGACTGCCTCCTGGAGCTCGTCGACGACCTCCGCCCGCTCGCCGGTGTCGGGATCGATCTTGTGGATCCCCTCGTAGTGGACCTGCACCTCGAGATCCTGGGACCAGCAGCGGTAGCAACGCAGCCAGCTGCGGGGGTCGGCGTTCACACCAGGGAGCTTAGTGGTCGCCGTCGCCGTTACGGCCGCGTCTCGCGCCGATGATCGGCGCCGGCCGCGACTCAGCCGAACGTGAACGAGAAGCCGCGCGTGCCCGGGGAGAAGGTCAGCGTCAGCCGGTGGCGCCCGTCGGACGGGAACGCCGCCAGCGTGTAGAGCCGCTGGGCGGTGACGGCGACGGTCCCGTTGCGAACGTCGCCCGCCGTCGGCGCCGGGTGTCCGTCGATCGCGACGCCGACGCGGCCGATTCCGCCGCCCGACGGCGGGCTGAGCACGAGGTAGACGTTCTTGGCCTGGACCTCGGCGTCGATCCGCGCCGCCGGCCCGGCGACGGCCTGTTCGGCGCTGATCGTCCACGTCCCGCCGTAGCTGAAGCTGCTCAGGGCGAGCGGGCCGGTGTCGACCGCCGACGTGTGCGTCCCGTTGGTCGGGTTGCCCGGCCTCCAGCCCTGGGCCCGGGCCGAGCCGAGGTAGGTCTCCGGGGTCGCCTGCTGGGACGGCGTGATCGCGCCGACCGGCCGGGCGTCCGGCCCCCCGGTGGGTCGACCGGCCTCGGCCAGGAGCGCCCGGATGTCGGCCTCGGTCGTGGCGTAGTCGCCCTCGCCGAAGTGGGCGCTGCGTACGTGGCCCGCGGCGTCGACCAGGAACTCGGCCGGCCAGTACTGGTTGCCCCAGGCGTTCCAGGTCGACATGTTGTTGTCCTGGGCGACGGGATACTTGATCCCGAGCGACTTGATCGCCCCGGCGACGTTCGACGCGTCGTGCTCGAAGGAGAACTCCGGCGTATGGACGCCGACGATCGTCAGCCCGGACTGGCGGTAGCGGGCGTCCCAGGCCTCGAGGTAGGGGAGCGTGCGCAGGCAGTTGATGCACGTGTAGGTCCAGAAGTCGATCAGCACGACGCGGCCGCGCAGCCCGGCGAGCGTGAGCGGGGCGTCGCCCGGGGTGTTGAACCACTGCTGGGTGCCGGTGAACTCGGGCGCGGCGCCGAGGGACGGCAGCTGCGGCGCGGCGGCGGCCGTCGGGGTGGCCGCCGCGGCGGCGGGGGTCTGGGCGAAGCGCGACGGCGGGCGCAGGGCGTCGAGGCGGCTCGCCACGGCGTGGCTCTGCTCGAGGCCGGCGGTCAGGCTTACGTTGGGGATGTCCCGGGCGATCCGCTGGTCGAGCTTGACGTCGAGCTGGAGCGCGATCACGACCCCGGTGAGGATCATCACCACCCCGAGCGTCCGCTGGAGCCCGCCCCCGCGTCCGGCGGCCCGCAGCCGGTCGACTACGCGCCGGCCGCCGAGCGCCAGCGCCAGCAGCACGCACGCCGACCCGACGGCGTAGGCCAGCCCGACGGCGAAGGTCCGGCCGGTGGCCGCGCTCACCGAGATCACGGCGGCGAGGATCGGTCCGGCGCACGGCGTGTAGACGAATCCGAGGGCCCCGCCGACGACGAGGCCCGACGCGAAGCCGTCGCCACGCGAGCGGGGACCCAGGCGCGAGAGCCCGGCGAGCGGGCGCTCGACCACCGCCCCGACGGCGGGGACGGCGACGGCGACGCCGAAGATGATCAGCACGACCACGGCCAGGTCGCGCAGCGGGTCCGACCCGAGGCCGACGCCACCGGCCACCTTGGCGATGCCGACGATCGTGACCGTGAAGGTGACGGTCAGCCCGAGCACGATGCCCAGCGGCCGCCGGCGCCCGCCGGACCCGCTCGCCGAGAGCAGCGCGGGCAGCACCGGCAGGACGCAGGGGCTGAGGGCGGTGCCGGCTCCGGCGAGCACGGCGAAGAGGATCAGGACCACCACAGGCGACATGATCCGGCACGCGGTCGGCCGACCACGCCGGTATCGGCTTACGGATCGGTGAACTGCCGGCCGTATCCTCGTCGGGTGACGTCAGCCAGGCCAGCGCCGTGGTCGGTGAGCGGCCTCCAGTCGACCCCGATCAAGGGCCTGCGGATCCTCGCCCGCGACGAGCTCGTGCTCGACCGCGACGGGGCGGCCGGCGACCGGCGCTTCTACGTGATCGACGACCGGGCGAACATGGTCAACGGCAAGCAGATCGGCGGGCTGTGCGCGGTCGTGCCCGACTACGACGCCGTCACGGGCACGCTGACGCTGACGTTCCCGGAGCCGGCCGCGCCGGTCAGCGGGCAGGTCGCGCTGGGCCCGGAGATCGCCACGCGCTTCTTCTCGCGCCCGGCATCGGGCCGCCTCGTCGCCGGGCCGTGGTCGCAGGCCCTGTCCGAGCACGCCGGCCAGGCGCTGCGACTGGTCGCCACGACCGGCCGGCCGGGCGTCGACCGCGGGCGGGCGGGGGGCGTCACGCTCGTCGCTCGGGCGAGCGTCGACCGCCTGGCCGGCGTCGCGCGGGAGGTGGTCGACGGCCGGCGGTTTCGCATGCTGATCGAGCTGGGTGGACCGCCGGCGCACGCCGAGGACGACTGGGTCGGGCGCCGGCTGCGGGTCGGCGAGGCGCTGATCGGCGTCGGCGGTCACGTCGGCCGTTGCCTGGTGACGACGCGCGACCCCGACAGCGGCGACGTCGACCTGCCGGTGCTCGACCTGCTGCGCTCCTACCGGGGCGGGCTGCCGACGACGGAGCCGCTCGCGCTCGGCGTCTACGGCGAGGTGCTCGAGCCGGGGCGGGTGCGTCTGGGCGACGCGGTCGGGCTCGTCTGAGCGGATAGTCTGCGCGCGTGCGCAGGAGAGTCCTCGTGATCGTCGTCGCCGCGGCCGTGGTCGTCGCGGCCGTCCTGCTCCTCCGCGGCGGGGGCGGCGGCGGCAATGACGCCAGGCAGGTGCGGCTGACGCTCGCGCAGTACGCGCAGGCCAGCAGCCAGAAGGACTACACGGCAATCTGCACGCGCTTCCTCGCCCCGAGCCTGCTCAACAAGATGCGCGAGATCCGGATTCCGTGCCGGGTGGCGCTCAAGCGCGGCCTCGGCAAGGTCGTGATGCCGACGCTGGTCGTCAACAGCGTCAAGGTCACCGGCGCGACCGCGCTGGCCCAGGTCCACACCGGCGCGGCCAACCAGAAGCCCCTCGACGGGACGATCGAGCTGATCAAGGCGGCCGGCGTCTGGCGCATCCTCTCGCAGGCGGAACCGGCTCCGGCCGCGCACTGAACGCCCGGCGGCCCGCCGCCACCGCACGTTTCAGCTTCTGGAGCCCGATCGGTCGGCCGGCGCTCCGGCGTCGCCCCGCGTCGCTGGCGTTCGGCCGTGTCGCGGCTCGCAGCCCGGCCGCGGCGGGCGCATCGGGTTGGGGTGTGCAGCCGCGTCCGCCCCGGCGTCGGTCCGTGCCGGTGGCGGCGGTGCGTGCTAGACTGAACCTTACGTTCACGTAAGGTCCGACGAAAGGGCGAAATGGCAGGGAGCGACTCTTCGCAGGCGCAGGCGCAGACGGCGGCGGCTCGGCGGCGGCCGGGGGTCGCCGCCGACCACGCGCACTACCGCTGGTGGGCGTTGTCGTGCACGAGCCTCGGGATGCTGCTGGCGGCGACCAACTCCGGCACTCTGATCATCGCCCTGCCCGACCTGGAGCGGAGCCTCCACGCGAGCCTGCTGGCGCTGGTATGGGTGATCCTGGCGTACATGATCGCGTCGACCGTGCTCGTGCTGAGCGCCGGCCGGCTGTCGGATCTGTTCGGGCGCAAGCGGGCGTATGTCGCCGGCTTCCTGCTGTTCGCGCTCGGGTCGCTGGGCGCCGGCTTCGCCGGGGACGTGACGCAGCTGATCCTGTGGCGGATCCTCCAGGGGATCGGCGGGGCGTTCCTCTTCGCCAACGCCGCGGCGCTCGTGACCGACGCCTTCCCGCGCGAGCAACTCGGCCTGGCGATGGGCGCGAACACGATGATCGCCGCCGTCGGACTTGTGCTCGGGCCCGTCCTCGGCGGTGCCCTGGTCGCGATCTCCTGGCACTGGGTGTTCTGGTTCAACGTCCCCCTGGCGCTGCTGGGCGCGGCGTGGGGCGGTCTGATCCTGCGCGAGCTGGCCAAGCCCGACTCCACGCGCGGGTTCGACATCGCCGGGACGGTGACGTTCCTGATCGGCCTGACCGGGCTCGTGCTCGGGGTCTCGCGCGGCGGCCTGAGCGGCTGGGGGGACCCGATCGTGATCGGCGGGCTCGCGGCGGCGGTCGTGCTGCTGCCGCTGTGGGTGGCGATCGAGGCCCGCGTGCGCGCGCCGATGCTCGACCTGTCGATCTTCCGCAACCGCCTCTTCGCGGCGGCGGCAGGGGCGTCGTTCATCAACGGTCTGGCGCGCTTCGCGCTGATGTTCCTCTTCGTGTTCTACTTTCAGGGTGCCCAGGGCGACGACCCGATCACGGCGGGGATCAAGCTGATTCCCCTGGCCCTGGGCATGCTCGTGGCCTCGCCGCTGGCCGGCATCTACGCCGACCGGCGGGGATCGCGCGGGCTGGCGGCGCTCGGCATGCTCACGGTCGGGGCCGGTCTCGCGCTCATGACGACCCTCCAGGTCCACACGCCCTACTGGCAGAGCACGCTGTGGCTGGCGATCGTCGGCGTCGGCTCGGGCATGTTCAACAGCCCGAACACGGCGGCGATGATGGGCACCGTGCCGGCCAAGCGGCGGGGCATCGCCGCCGGGGCGCGGATGTTGCTGCAGAACACGGGCGCGGTCCTGTCGATCGCGTTCGTGCTGGCGATCGTCACCTCGGCCGTCCCCAAGCCGACGCTGTTCGCGATCTTCTCGGGTCTGGCCAAGGGCCTGACCGACGCGAAGCTGGCGCCGTTCATCCACAACATGCACCTCGCCCTGTGGGTGCTCGCGGGAACGTCGCTGGTCGGCGCCGGCGTGTGCATGCTGCGCCCGCGCCACGTCGCCGCGGGGCCGGCGCCGCGGGAGCAGGCCGTCGAGCAGGCGGTCCAGATGGAGGCGGTGAGCGCCGGATGACGCGCGACCTGCGCATCGGCGATCTCGCCCGCCTGGCCGGGACGACGCCGCGGACGATCCGCTACTACGAGGAGATCGGGCTGCTGCCGGAGGGCGACGCCCGGGTGGCCGGGGCCCACCGCGTGTACGGCGAGGCCGAGCTCGAGCGGCTGCGCGAGGTGATGCGGCTGAAATCGCTGCTCGGCGTCTCGCTCGACGAGCTCAAGGAGCTGATCGCGGCCGAGGACGCGCGGGCGGCCGTGCGCAACGAGCTCCAACGCGACGACGTCGACCCCGAGCGCCGGCGCGACCTGCTCGAGCTCGCACTGGGCCACCTCGACCGGCAGCTGGAGCTGGTCCACCGGCGCGAGGTCGAGCTCGGCAAGCTCGAGTCCGATCTGTCGGACCGGCGGCGGCGGGTCCGCGACCGCCTGGCCGAGCTCGAGCAGACCGCGGCGACCGCCGGCGGCCGGGTGCGGTAAAACCCCTCAATGGGAGACATCGGCAAGCCGTTGCGCGAGACCGAGCGTCCGGCGCCCGTACCCCTGCCGGCGCCCGAGCGCCCGGAGGTGGCTCCGGAGCCGAGCCGGCCGGTGCCCGCGCCGGCGTGACGCCGGAGCCGGTCGCCCAGCCGCTTGTCGGCTTCCGGCGCTGGGGAGCCCGGCGCGGCGGGCTGTTCTCGGGGATCTTCGTCGCCGGGCGCTTCGTGCCCAACCCGGCGCTGACGATGATCGCCCCCCGGGCGCTGCCGGCGCCCTGGCCGACCGATCACGACCGGCCGGCGCGGTGCTACGCCCTGGGTGGACACGAGGCGCCCAACCGCGCCTGCGGCTGCGGGTACTCCGCCTACTACGAGCTCCCGGACGAGCCGGACCTGCCGGCGCCGTCGGCCGTGTGGGGGGCGATCGTGGCCTGGGGCCGGGTCGTCGAATGCGAACGCGGCTTCCGGGCCGAGTTCGCCCGGCCGCTGGCGTTGTTCGATCGGGCGAGTCCGCTCGACCGGGGCGAGGGCGGCCAGCGGCGGGCCCGGGCGGCCGCGGCGTACTCGATCCCGCTGCTTGACCGCGACGAGCTCCTGGCCTACGCGGCGTGGCACGGCGAGCTCGCCGGCCCGGGGTGACGACCGGCTCTCGGGCGCCGGACAGTGTCTATATTCACTCGTCGGGTAATCCAGGGCGATGGGAGCGATGATCATGCAGGCACGCCGCGAGGGGATGGCGACACCGGGGCATTGGCTGCGGTGCGGTGCGGTACTCGGCGTCATCGCCGGGCTGCTCATGGTCGCGAGCGCGGCGAGTGCCGACAGCCCGCCGCCGGCGGTGACGGCGATCACCACCTTCGTCAACTCCCCGACGGCGTCGGTCGGCGGGTCGATCAACGACACGGCGGTGGTCGTGCACGGGGTCGCGCCGACCGGCACGATCACCTTCAACCTCTACGGGGCGGGCGACACGAAGTGCGCGGCCGCGCCGGTCTTCACCCAGTCGGTGGCGTTCGCCCTACCGGCGACGTCGCCGCCGTACACGCCGACCAAGGCCGGGACCTACACGTGGGTGGCGTCCTACAGCGGCGACGCGGCCAACGCGCCCGTGACCGGCGGGTGCGGGGACCCGGGCGAGACGGTGAACGTGGCGGCGGTGACGCCGACGATCGCCGCGACCGCGTCGCCCGCGACCGGACTCGGCGGGACGATCAACGACAGCGCGACGCTGTCGGGCGGCTTCAACCCGACGGGGACGATCACCTTCAAGCTCTACGGCGTCACCGACCAGACCTGCGCGGGGGCGCCGATCTTCACCATGGCGGTTCCGGTGTCCAAGCCGGCAACCGTGTCGACGCCGGTCAAGCCGACCGTGGCCGGGACCTACCACTTCATCGCCACCTACAACGGCGACGCGGCCAACAACCCGGTCAGCACCGGGTGCGGCGATGCCGGCGCGGCGGTCGTGGTGGGCGGGTCGAGCCCGTCGGGTCCGGGGCCGACGCCGACGTCGCCGGGGGCGTGCGACCCGGCGGCGATGGGCAAGGCGCTCCTCAGCTCGCTGATCAACGTCCTCACCGGCGGTCCCAACACGGCGTTCAAGGCGACGTGCAGCGCCGGCGTGCGGATCGTCCTGCGGGCCAAGGAGATCCGGCCGGGCAACCGCGGCTTCCCCCACCACGACGGCTTCACGACGATCAGCAACACGCTGACCCACAGCACGCCGACCGGGCAGATCGCGTTCTCGTTCAACTCGCAGGGCGTCGCCCTGCGCAACTACGCGACCGCCAAGGGCGTGAAGCTGACGGTGTTTGCCGTCGTCCACGTGCGTCCGGACCGCACCTTGCAGTCGAGCGAGGCGGTCCAGATCTTCAGCCTCTGACCGGGCGAGATCGGCCGGGCGCGGGTTCGCCGACCGGTCGACTCGGTTGGTACCGGCGGTCCGTGCAACCCGCCGGAACGGCTGGTAGGCTGGCGCGGCCAGGGGGTGTGCGGGGTTGCAATGCGTCCGCCTGGGAGGTTTTCCATCGTCGAGTTGCCCGACGCCCAGTGGGCTCGGTCACGCCCAAAAGGACAGGTATGAATCGCAAGCTCTTCACAGCCGGCGCTGGCGTCGCGGCCGTGCTCGCCTTCGCGACGGCCTCGGCATCGGCGACCGTCATCGGCGGGTCGAATCAGTCGAGTGACCAGGGCGTCAACTCGACGCAGGAGGCCAACGCGCCGTCGGCCACCGGCGACGTGATCGTCGTCGGCGGCGGCGCTCCCGCGGGACTGCCCCCGACGCAGGTGTCGGTCAACGCCCTCAGCGACAGTCAGGCCGTGGGCAGCCCGGGCGGGGACGACGCCTTCATCTCGCCGACCGGCGCCGGCCCGACCCAGTCGAGCAGGCAGGGGGTCAACAGCACGCAGGTCTCGGCCGGCGGGGCGATCGGCCTCCAGATCTCGGCCAACATCCTGTCGAACTCGCAGATCGTCGGCGGCGACGAGAGCTGCGTCATCGTGCCCGGCTCCTGCGTCTCCAGCGTGATCATCGGGACGCCGACGCAGACCAGCGAGCAGGGAGTGAACTCGAGCCAGAGCGCCGACGGCGGCGTCACGAACGGGGACTCGATCACGACCCCGACGGTGATCCTCAACGGCCTCGCCGGTCCGACATCGCAGTTCTCGTTCAACATCGTCGACAACGGTCAGCTCGTCCTCGGCTAGAGGCCGGCTCCGCTCGCACGGCTGACACGGTGCCGCCCGCTGGGCGGCACCGTGCGTTGGCGACGGCCGTTGCCGCCGGCCGCGTCAGGCCTCGGCGGCGGCCGGCGGGGCCGGCGCGGTGCGGCGGACCAACAGCCAGGTGAGCCAGAGGCCGAGGGCGAACAGCGGCAGGCCGAGCGCGGTCCGGGCGACGCCGAGCGCGAGCACAGCGCCGGCGAGGTAGAGGGGGAGTTGGACGACGAGGCGCAGCAGGAACAGGCCGGCCCAGACGCAGCTCGCCTGGATGAACGTCCGCATCCGCCGGGGGTCGTCGCGCCAGCCGGCCTCGCTGCGGTCGAGCTGGCTGACGATCACGCCGACCAGGGGCCGGCGGACGGCGATCGAGACGATGAACGCCCCGGCGTAGGCGGCGTTGGCGATCAGCCCCGGCAGGAAGAAGTTAGCGGCGCGGCCGCTCTTGACGGCGACGAAGGCGGCGAAGACGACGCCGACGAGGCCCGACAGGGCGTGGCGGGGCGTCTGGCGGCGAGCCAGGCGGCCGACCGCCAACGCGACGGCGATGGCGACCGCGACGATTGCCGAGATGTCGGTGTCAGAGCCGGATGCCGCGTAGGCGACGACGAACGCCGCGGCGGGCAGCGAGGTCTCGACCATGCCGAGCGGGCCGCCGATCGCGTCGGCGAGGTCGAACAGGGCGACCGGCTCGCCGTCCTCGCTTGGCTCGTCCACGCTCGTGATGATGACGCAAGAGCCGAGCCGGCCGGTGCTACTCTCCGCTTTAGTTGTCTACACAACCGCCCGCCGGGCCGGAAGGGAAGCCATGAACGTCGAGATCTGGTCGGACATCGCCTGCCCCTGGTGTTACGTGGGCAAGCGGCGGTTCGAGGCCGCGCTGGCGGCGTTCGACCACCGCGACGAGGTGACCGTCACCTGGCGGAGCTTCGAGCTCGATCCGGCGGCGCCGCCGGAGCGCACCGGGGACCGGGCCGACCACCTAGCGGCCAAGTACGGGATGACGCGGGCCCAGTCGCTCGAGATGGAGGAACGGATGACGGCGACGGCGGCGGCCGAGGGCCTCGAGTTCCGCTTCGACCTGGCGCGGGCGGGGAACACGTTCGACGCCCACCGCCACCTCCATCTGGCTGCCGAGCATGGACTGCAGGACGCGCTCAAGGAGCGGATCATGCGTGCCTATCTGACCGAGGGAGAGCTGGTCAGCGACCCGGCGGTGCTGGGCCGGCTGGCGCGGGAGGTCGGCCTGCCGGCGGAAGAGGTCGCGGTGCTCGCGACGACCGACCGCTTCGCGGCCGAGGTCCGCGACGACGAGCGCACGGCGCAGTCGTTCGGCATCAACGCGGTGCCGTTCTTCGTCTTCGACCGGGCGTTCGGCGCGTCGGGCGCCCAGCCGCCGGCGGTCCTCACCGAGCTCCTACAGCGGGCGTGGGACGCCCGGCCGGCGGCGGTGGCCGTGGTCGCCGAGGGCGACACGTGCGGGATCGACGGGTGCTGACCTAACCGACCACGCGAGCCTCGAGCGCAGCGACGAGCCCCGGCAGGTCGAGCTCGGCGGGCTGGCCGGCCAGCCGGTCGGTGGCGGCGCGCAGCCCGCCCAGCCGGCGCAGCCCGCGTTCGCCGTGCTCAGCGACGTAGTCGGCCAGGGCGCCGGCGCGGCGAGCGCGCAGCCGCCGGCCGGGGACGTCGATGCCCCGGCGATGTGCCTCGAGCGCGGCGACGAGCTCGTCGACGCCGGCCGGAGGCGCCAGGCAGGAGACGGCCAGCGCCGGTGTGTCGGCGGCGCCGACGGCGGCGAGCGCAGCCCGGGCGTCGCGGAGCGTGGCGGCCGCGAGCGGTCCGAGGTCGGACTTGGTCACGACGAGGAGGTCCGGGATCTCCATGATCCCGGCCTTGAGGAACTGGAGCGCGTCACCCGACCCGGGCTGGAGCACGACGGCGACCGTGTCGGCGACGTCGGCGACATCGGTCTCCGACTGGCCGACGCCGACGGTCTCGATGACGACGACATCGAATGCCGCGCTGAGCGCGTGGGCCGCGGCCCGCGTCGCGGGGGCGAGACCGCCGAGCCGGCCGCCGGCGGCCATCGAGCGGACAAAGACACCGCGGTCGGTCGGGTCGGCGTCGATCCGGACGCGATCGCCCAGCAGGGCGCCGCCCGAGCGGCGCGAGGACGGGTCGACGGCGAGCGCCGCGACGGTCCGGCCGGCGCGGCGCCAGGCGTCGACGAGGGCGGCGAGCAGCGTCGACTTGCCGACGCCGGGCGGTCCGGTCACGCCGACGACGTGGGCGGGCGCCTCGCCGCCGAGCGCGGCCGGGGAGACCGCCCGCAGCAGCGCCCGAGCCTGCTCGCGATCGGACCCGACGCTGCTCTCGAGCAGGTTGAGGACGGCCGGGGCGGCGTCGAGGTCCCCGGCGCGCAGACGGGCACCGAGCTCGGCGCCGGTCACGCCGGGGCGGGGGCCTGGTCTTGGCGGGCGGCCACGAGGGCGACGATGTCGCCGATGATCCGCGAGAAGCGGAAGTCCTTCGGGGTGTAGACGGCGGCGACGCCGGCCTGGCGCAGCGGCAGGACGTCGGCCTCGGGGATGATCCCGCCGACGACGACCGGCACGTCGACGCCGCGGGCATGCAGGGCGGCGAGGACGTCGGGGATCAGCTCGCGGTGAGAGCCCGAGAGGATCGACAGGCCGACGACGTGGACCCCCTCCTGCAACGCCGAGTTGGCGATCTGCTGCGCCGTCAGCCGGATGCCCTCGTAGACGACCTCCATGCCGGCGTCGCGGGCGTAGACGGCGATCTGCTCGGCGCCGTTGGAGTGGCCGTCGAGGCCCGGCTTGCCGACGAGCAGCTTCAGCCTCCGGCCGAGCCGCTCGGAGACCTGCTCGACCTCGGCGCGGACGGCCTCGAGCTCGGCCGTCGGCACGGCCGCCCCGGCGCTCGCCTGGCCGACGCCGGTGGGGGCGCGGTAGTCGCCGAAGGAGTCGCGCAGCGCCTGGGCCCACTCGCCCGTCGTGGCCCCGGCGCGGGCGGCGGCGATCGACGCGACCATGATGTTCCGATCCCCGGCCGCCGACCGACGCAGCTCTTCCAGTGCGGCCGCCACGGCCGCCGGGTCGCGCTCCGAACGCCACCGCTCGAGCGCCGCCACCTGCTCTGCCTCGAGCCCCGGTGCCACCACGAGGATGCCGCCCTCGGCATCGGCCGTCAGGGGGGACGGCTCGGTCTCGGTGAAGCGATTGACGCCGACCACGGTCTGCTCGCCGGCCTCGATACGGCGGATCCGCTCGCGATGGGAGTCCACGAGGGCGGCCTTCATGTACGGGACGGCGGCGACGGCGCCGCCGTGCTCGGCGACGACGGCCATCTCGGCGCGAGCCCCGTCGGCCAGTTCGGCGACGAGCCCTTCCATCACGTGCGACCCGGCGAAGATGTCGGGGTACTCGAGCAGGTCGGTCTCGAGCGCGAGGACCTGCTGGATGCGCAGCGACCACTGCTGGTCCCACGGGCGGGGGAGGCCGAGCGCCTCGTTCCAGGCGGGCAGCTGGATCGCCCGGGCGCGGGCGTCGCGGCCGAGCGTGACCGCGAGCGCCTCGAGCACGATCCGCTGGACGTTGTTCTCCGGCTGGGGCTCGGTCAGGCCGAGCGAGTTGACCTGGACCCCGTAGCGGAAGCGCAGCAGGCGGGGGTCCTCGACGCCGTAGCGCGACCGGCCGAGCTCCTCCCACAGCTGCGCCATCGCCCGGAGCTTCGCGTGCTCCTCGACGAAGCGGACCCCGGCGTTGACGAAGAACGAGATCCGGCCAAAGACGGCCGCCATCCGGGCCGGGTCGCCGTCGAGTCGGGCGCGGACGCTGTCGAGCACGGCGATCGCGTTGCTGATCGCGTAGGCGATCTCCTGGACCGGCGTCGCCCCGGCCTCCTGGAGGTGGTAGGAGCAGATGTTGATCGGGTTCCAGGCGGGCACGTGCTCGACCGTGTAGGCGATCGTGTCGGCGATCAGCCGCATCGACGGCTCCGGCGGGAAGGCGTACGTGCCGCGGGCGAGGAACTCCTTGATGATGTCGTTCTGGGTCGTGCCCGACAGTCGCTTGGGATCGACGCCCTGGGCTTCGGCGGTGACGATGTAGAGCGCCAGGAGCCAGGCGGCGGTCGCGTTGATCGTCATCGACGTGTTCATCTCCCCGAGTGGGATCCCGTCGAGCAGGGCGGCCATGTCACCGCGGTGGGAGATCGAGACGCCGACCTTGCCGACCTCGCCGCGGGCGAGCTCGTGGTCACAGTCGTAGCCGGTCTGCGTCGGGAGGTCGAAGGCGATCGACAGGCCGGTCTGGCCCTTGGCGAGGTTCTTCTTGTAGAGGGCGTTCGACGCGGCGGCCGTCGAGTGGCCCGAATAGGTGCGGATCAGCCAAGGCCGATCGGGCTGGGCGAGCCGGTGGGCAGGGCTGGTCATGGCGGCAATTGTAGGCTTCGGTCGATCGACCGCGAACCCGACACGCCCGGCGCTCACCCGCAGAACCCGCAGGACCCGCGGCCGATCGACGTGCGCCACCTCGGGCGCGAGCGGGTGATCTGCGCCTGGCTCGTCGGCGACGTGATCGTCGACCCGGGCCCGACGTCGGCGCTGGCCGGCCTGCTCGATGGTCTCGGCGACGTGCGGCCGCGGGCGCTGGCCCTGACGCACATCCACCTCGACCACGCCGGCGCGGCCGGGACGCTGGTCGGGCGCTGGCCGGAGCTCGAGGTCTGGGTGCACGAGCGGGGCGCCCGGCACCTCGTCGACCCGAGCCGCCTGCTGGCGAGCGCGACGCGGCTCTACGGAGAGGAGATGGGCCGGCTGTGGGGGGAGGTCGCGCCCGTACCGGAGGAGAACCTACGCGTCCTCCGGGGCGGGGAGACGGTCGGCGGGTTCCGCGTCGCCTACACGCCGGGGCACGCGTCCCATCACGTCTCCTACCTCGACGAGTCGAGTGGTCGGGCGTTCGTCGGCGACGTCTGCGGTGTGCGGATTCCGCCGTCGGGCCTGACGGTGCCGCCGACGCCGCCGCCGGACATCGACCTCGAGGCATGGGGCGAGTCGCTGGCGAAGATCGGCGCCTGGGGGCCGGAGAGCCTCGGCCTGACCCATTTCGCCGGCGTCGACGACGTCGGGGTGCAGCTCGCGGCGATGGTCGAGCAGCTTGGGCGGTGGGGCGAGCGGGGGCGTCGGCTCGACGAGGGGGAGTTCTGCGCGGCGATGGCGGCGGAGATCGCAGCGGCCGTCGACACCTACACGGCGGCGAGCTTCGCCCAGGCGCTGCCGCCGGACCAGAGCTGGGCGGGGCTGCGCCGCTACTGGGAGAAGCGCGAGCTAAGCTCAGATCGAGGATGAGCGACACGATCGAGCTACCGCGCGTCGGGGGACCGGGCACCGGCCTGGGCGGTGCGTGGAAGGTGATCGTCCGCAACGACAACCACAACACCTTCGATCACGTCGCGTCGACGCTTGCGCGGATCGTGCCCGGCGTCGACCTCGAGCACGGCTACGCCCTGGCCGAGCGGATCCACAACAGCGGCCTGGCGATCGTCTGGGCCGGCGAGCAGGAGCAGGCCGAGCTCTACTGGGAGCAGCTGCGCGACGCCGGGCTGACGATGGCCCCGCTCGAGCGGGACTGAGCGACACGCCCGCTCGCCACCTCGCGCTGCCCGCACCAGTCCGGAGCCGGCGGGCGTGACATGAGTCGGCTGGCGATCGAGACCCACGGCCTGACCAAGGACTACGGGTCCGGCCACGGCGTGTTCGCCCTCGACCTGGCGATTCGGGCGGGTGAGATCTTCGGCTTCCTCGGCCCGAACGGGTCGGGGAAGACCACGAGCATGCGCATGCTCGTCGGCCTGAGTCGGCCGACCGGAGGCGGCGCGGAGGTCCTCGGGCTGGATGTCGTCGGCCAGAGCCTCGAGATCCGCCGGCGCGTCGGCTTCCTCGCCGGGGACTTCGGCATGTACCGCAAGCTGACCGGCGGGGCGATGCTCGAGTACATCGCCCGCCTCCACGGCGGCGTCGACCGGAGCCGGATCGCGTCGCTCGCCGAGCGCTTCGACGCGCAGCTCGACCGGCCGCTGGGCGACCTGTCGACCGGCAACCGGCAGAAGATCGGGCTGATTCAGGCGTTCATGCACGAGCCGGAGCTGCTCATCCTCGACGAGCCGATCGCCGGGCTCGACCCGCTCGTCCAGAAGCACTTCCACGCGCTGCTCGGGGAGGTCCGTGGGGAGGGGCGGACGGTGTTCCTGTCGTCGCACACGTTGTCGGAGGTCGACCGGGTCGCCGACCGGATCGCGATCCTGCGGGAGGGGAGACTCGTCGTCGTCGACACGCTCGCGCATCTGCGGTCGGTCGCCATCCGCCGCCTGGACATCGAGTTCGCCGGGCCCGTCCGGGCCGAGAGCTTCGGCGCGCTCCCGGGGGTGCGGGAGGTCACGGTGACCGGGGACACCGTCCACGTCGCCTTCGAAGGCTCCGCCGATGCCATCGTCAAGGCGGCGGCGGCGCACCAGGTCGTCGAGATCCGCAGCCGCGAGGACGACCTCGAGGACATCTTCCTCGGCTACTTCGAGGAGTCGAAGCCGTGACCCGCGCGACGCTCGAGATGGAGCTGCGGCTGCGCTGGCGGATCATCCTCGCCGCGGCCTGGGCGATCATCGCCATGTGCGTCGGGGTCGGGGCGTTGTTCCCGTCGCTCGGCGACACGATCGGCAAGCTCAACCTGCCCAAGGGCGTCTCCGACCTGCTCGGCGGGGCCAACTACTCGACCCTGTCGGGCTGGATGAAGAGCGAGATCGTCAGCATCCTCGGACCGGTGATCGTCGCCGGCGTGGCCATCACCGGCGCGGCGGCGGCGACGGCCGGGGAGGAGCAGGAGCGAATCACCGCGCTCCTGCTCGCGCACCCGGTCGAGCGGTCGCGGCTGCTGCTGGCCAAGGCGGCGGCGGTCGCGACCGCGGCCGGCCTGCTGGGAGTCGCGACGTTCGTCGGTCTGCTCTGCGGCGTGGCCGTGGGCGGGGGCGGCGTCGGCACCGGCGACATCGCCGCCCAAGCGCTGCACCTCGTCTTTCTCGGGCTGGCCCTCGGTGCTCTGGCGCTGGCGATCGGCGCGTCGACCGGCGAGCGGACGCTCGCGTCCGGCGGGGCGGCCGGGGCTGCCGGGGCGATGTTCCTGATCAACGGCTTCGCCCCGGTGGTGAGCGCGATCTCATGGCTGAAGTACTTCACCGTGTTCCACTACTACTCCGGGCACGACCCGCTGACCCGCGGCGTCGACGCCGGCGACCTGGCGGTCCTCGCCGGCGCGACCGCGGTGCTCGTCGGCGTCGCCGTCGGCGGATTCCGCCGCCGCGACATCCACGGCTGAGCCGCCCGCAGCGACGCCTCAGGCGCTCTGCGACATCTGCTTCAACCGGTCGAGCTGGGCCCAGTGGGTGGCGATGCGCGTCCTGCCCGCGCCGGTCAGCTCGACGCTGGTGTTCGGCTTCTTGCGGACGAACCGCTTCTCGATCGCGATCAGGCCGGCGTCCTCGAGCTTGGCGAGGTGGCTGGAGAGGTTGCCGTTGGTGAGCCCGGTGGTGCGGGCGAGGAAGACGAAGTCGGCGGTGTCGACCGACGACAGGACCGTCATGATCGCCAGGCGGGCGGGCGCGTGGATCAGCGGGTCGAGGACCAGCTCTTCGCTATCGGTGTGCATGGGCGTTCGCGCCGCCGGGCCGGGCGGTGGTGGCGAGGCTGCGCGCGAGCAGGCGCTGGTCGAGCAGGCCGGACGCGATCAGCGCGACGCCGAGGGGGATCATCGCCAGGGCGTCGCGATCGCCGCCCAGGCCGCCCCAGATCGGCAGGAGCCCGGCCACGAGGACGGCGCCCCAGATCACGAGGTGGTGCGTTCGCACCCCGACCAGGATCGCGTAATAGACCAGCATCGCGAGGGCGAACGCGGCGGCGAAGACACAGAGCCGCCCGCCGGGCGAGTAGAGCAGGTGCTTGTTGGCGCCGACGAAGAGCACGACGATCCAGGCGACGACCGCGGCAGCATGGCGGACCTGCCTGCTTCTGGTCGGCGTCACGCGGCCGTAGTGGTCGCGGTAGTAGCGGGCGATCAGCAGCGAGCCGACGCCGGACAGCAGCAGGATCCCGCCGAAGATCGCCACCAGCCAGGGCCGTGACGGGGCGTGCTGGAGATTGGACACGCCGGCGAGCGGGATCCCGAGCCCCATCGGAACCGCCCACAGGCCCTGGAGGTAGGGATAGTTCGCCGCGGCTGACTCCAACTGGTCTCGGTCCATCGTGTCGTCCCTTCAAATGAGTTGGCGCCGCAAACCGTAGCGGCGGAGACCAGCGTTGTCAACTGGTTTGCGCAGCCAACCGCACGTCCGATGGGCGTCCCGCGCAAGCGACGAGCAGTCACTCAGTCGCCCCGGGCGCGACGAGCGGTCGCTCGGTCGCCTGCCTCCGGGCAGTGTCTCCGGACCACTCGCTCAACAGGAGGTTCGTGGCGTGGCGCCGCAGACCGCCGATCGTGGCGTGGCGCCGCAGACCGCCGATGCGAGCCGCATCTTCGACGTCTCACAACTCGTGCCGCGACCTGGCTTCGGCTCCGGCCGGCACCCAGCCGGCTCTCACGCGGGGATGACCCTTGTCATGGCCGTCCAGGCGTCAGGCGACCCGGCCGGCGATCTCGCCGCGAAGATCTCGCCGAGCGGGCCGATCGCGCCTCGCTCGATGTCGCGACCAGCCCGGGGTTAGCCCGTGGCGAGCACCCCGCCGAACACAACCCCGACGCAGACGAGCGCGGCCCCGACCCAGGCCAGGCCGCCACCGGCGGCAATGAAGAAGATCCCTACGACGAGGACGATGGCGCTGATGAGGAGACCAACTCCGGCGGAGACGTTCATGTGTGTGAGACCTCTGTAGACCAAGGAAAACTTCGGCACGTGCAGGAGGCGTGATCTGCCTCCCCACTACTAGCGACGGGCCCGCGAAGGATTCAACACGCCAGCGCGGAGCTCCGGGCAGACAATAGCGCCAACGGCCACCGTCCACGGGCCCGCCGCCAGCCGCCGCCAACTCGACCCTGCCGCGCCAGGCCCCGGGGGCCGGGCCCGACGTAAGAGCGCCCGGCGCTACCCGAGCGGTGCGCGGACCGACCAGCCGATCGGGCTGCCGACGTGACGCCAGGTGGCGGACACGCTTCCGCTCGCGGCGTCGATCGCCACCGACGCCCCGTCGACATCGGCCGGACCGGGGAGGACCTCCTCCGGCGCGCCGAGCGACTGCCGGCGCCGCGGGTCACGGCGTAGGGCCCGTCGGCCCGCGACGCGTCCGGCGGCTCGTTGCCGGCGCGCCCGGGAAGCAGCAGGATCACCGCCTGTCCGTGCACGTTCCGCGGCATCGGCGAGGACGGTTTCTGCCCCGGCCTGGGACACCGTCTGCGCCGGGCGGACGCGCGTCTCGGTGATCGCCGCGGCGCGCACGACGAAGTGCGCGGCGCCCCGAACCGGCCGGTCGAACCGGTGAGCGCGAGCGTGGCCGTGAACGCGGGGTCGCGCCGCCCTCGTCGACCGCGTGGGCACCCCAGCCGATGGCCGCGCGCCCATCGCGGCGAGCACCACGTCGAACCGGGGTGGTGCGTGCTCGGTTGGCGCGTTCGTGAAACCTGACTGCTCACCACCAGAAACTACGGACCGGTGGTTCCATTCCCCATGGTCACATGTAAGCTGACTGCCAATGCGACAGCGGACCGCCCGCCTGCGGCGGCATCCTCGCCGGCTGGGCCTCGTCGGGTTGGCGGGGGCCGTGGTGGCGGTGTGCGTGGGGCTCGGCACGGGAGTGAACGTCGTCGGCGCCCGCTCGCAGCGGCCGGCGCCGAAGGTCGTCACGACGGGGCGGGTGTGCAACGGGCGTCCCGTGCCGACCAAGCCGCCGGAGAACCTTCCGAGCGCGCCCGACGCGTCACTGCTGGCGATCCTCGGCGTGCTGCGTCGGCCGCAGGTACGGGCCGACATCCCGCCGGCCAAGGGCGCGGCGGGTCCGTTCCTCCAGGGCGCCGAGGTCGGCTACGAGCGGCTGCTCACGACGACGGCGCGAGGCGATCGCTACTTCCTGATCCCCGGCTATCTCGTGCCGCCGTCGCCGCCGACCAACTGCACGCCGCCGCTCTCGCCCAAGGAGCTTCACCGCCAGCAGGCGCTCTACGAGCGGCTTCGCCTCCATCCGCGCCTCACGCTGCTGATCATCGAGGTCGGCACCGACGGCCTTCCGCGTGGGGGTGGCGGCGGCGCGTCGAGTGCGGCGGCCATCACGGCCGGGGTCGGCACGAGCGGCGGCTTCGGGATCGCCGGGGCGAGCGGGGGCTACACGACGGAGTTCGGGACGATCGACGGCCTGGTGCCGGACGGCGTCGCGAGCGTGACGCTGCACTACCGGCATCGGCTCGACCGGACGCTGCCGGTCGCCAACAACTTCTTCGTGCTGAGCGTGCAGGCGCGGATCCGGGCGCCGAAGGTCCGCCGCGGGCCGGGCGGACTACCGGTCCCGCTGCTGCTGCGGCCGCCGTTCCCGCCGTCGAAGGGGCCGCTCGGGGCGATCGCGCCGATCGAGATCGTCTGGCGCGATGCCAGCGGGGCCGTGATCAAGACGGTCAGGCAGCCGGCGTACTGCGCGACCCTGCACGGTGCCGCCCAGAAGCGGTGCTTTCTCGCGCTGACTGTGGTCCCGCACTGAAACTCCTGACGGCTCCGGCGGCGCCTGGACGCGTCAGACGGCGCTTGTCACGCGGGTCGCGGGTGAGCTCCTGCTCGACACCAGCCAGCTCGAGCGGCTGATCGCGGCGCCGCCGCCGGCCGCCGTGTGAGTCGTGGTCTCGGTCGACTTCGCCGCGCGGCTCGCTGCTCCGCAGCCGACGATCGCGAACACGGTCAGGGCCACTCGTGCGCTGGCGGCCAGGTCAAACGCGCGTAAGAAAGCGCCGCGCCGCGACGCTCACCCGTCGGCGGGGCGCCCGGGTGGCGTCTTGCGCCGCAACCTGCGCGTCGCTGCGCGGGCCGGGTGCCCCGCCGGCGAGCAATCACGACAGTGGAGGTGAGCAGGATGGGCAGAGTTGAGGGCAAGAGCCTGGCGCAGTTGGCGGCTCTGGCGATCGGCGTGGCGTACGCCGGGGGCGGGGTCGTCGGTTTCGCCGTGACGGGCTTCACGGGGTTCACGGACTCGGGTGGGGGGCGCCAGCTGTTCGGCCTCACGCTGAACCCGTTCCAGGATCTGTTCCACCTGGTGGTGGGGCTCCTGCTGGTGTGGGCCGCGACGCGCGACACCGCGGTCACCGAGGGTGCGCTGCTCGGCGTCGGCGGCATCTACGTCGTCGCGGCGATCACGGGCTTCATCTACGCCCACATCCCCGTGATCACGATCACGACGGCCGGCAACCCCGACAACTGGCTGCATCTGGTGACCGGCGCCACGGCGCTCCTCGCGGCGGTCGTCTCGAGCAGCGCGACCAGCCGAGACCGCCGGACGGCCGTCTCCTGACGCACCCTCCCTGGTCGCGCGCGCACATGCGGCGGCGCCGTGACCGGGGTGGGTGAGCTCTTCACGACAACCGTGGGCCGTCCGAGGCGGCGCACCGACGAGAGGGACACCGCGCATGCGCCGGATGAATTCGCCCTGTCCGGAGAACGGCAACGGACCGACCACCGGGGACGGCGCGCATTCGCTCGTGCACGGGCGGTCGCCGGCGCTCGACGCGCTCGCGCCGCCGGCTTGGCTTCGCGAGCGCGAGCGCGAGCGCGTCGGGGTCGGCCGCGTCGATCGACCGGCCGCGGAGCGGGCGGTCGCCGATCTGCTGCGGGCGCTCGGCCGTGATCCCGGCGACGCGCAGCTGGTGGGGACGCCGCGTCGCGTGGCGGCAGCGTTCGCTGAGCTGCTGTCTCACGATCCCTTCGAGCTGACCACCTTCCCCAACGACGACGGCTACGACGAGCTCGTCGTCGTCCGGGACATCCCGTTCCACTCGCTGTGCATGCACCACCTGCTGCCGTTCCACGGCGTGGCCCACGTCGCTTACCTGCCCGGGGAGCGGATCATCGGGCTCTCCAAGCTGGCGCGGGTCGTCGAGGTGTTCGCCCGCGACCTCCAGCTGCAGGAACGTCTGACGATGCAGGTCGCCGGGCACCTGCAGGCGGAGCTTCAGCCCAAGGGCGTCGGCGTGCTGATCGAGGCCGAGCACATGTGCATGTCCCTGCGCGGGGTGCAGAAGGCCGGCGCCCGCACGACGACATCGGCGCTGCTCGGGCTGTTGCGAGACGACGCGCGGACACGGCAGGAGTTTCTGTTCGTCACGCGGACGTAAGACGCGGGCGGGTGCCGACGCTACTCCAGGTGATGAGCACGCCGCGCCCAGGTCCGCCGCCTCCCCCGCCGGGTATCGGCCTGCGCGACTGGCGCCGGCGCCGGCTGGCGGCCGCCGGGTTTGCGCAGGATCTGGCGGGTGCGCTCGCCGACGAGCCGGCGGTCGACCTGCACGAGCTGCTCGTCCTGCTCGACCGGGGCTGTCCGCCGGCGCTCGCCGCGCGCATCCTCGCCCCCCTGGAATCCGCGCGCCGGTGACGGCGCTGCGCCGGACGGCCGCCGGTACGATCGGTCGGGTGCCCGTCGAACGCGCGCCGACCACCTGGCGCCCGGGGGTGCTCGACCCGGACTCGCGGCGCTGGCTCGACGAGCTCCAGGCGGACGGAGCGGTATACGACGCGGCCGTAGGGCGCCTGCACGCGCTCTTGCTGCGGGCCGCGCGGTTCGAGCTGTCCCGGCGCCGGGCGGCGTTCGGGCCCGGGCAGCGGGGCGGCGACGCCGACGATCTCGCCCAGCAGAGCGCCGGCGACGCGCTCGTCGCCGTACTGGCCAAGCTCGGCGACTTCCGGGGTGAGAGTCGCTTCACGACCTGGGTCTACAAGTTCGCGCTGTACGAGACGGCGGTGAACGTGCGCCGGCACGCCTGGCACGACCGCGAGCTGCCGCTCGAGCCCGAGGCCTGGCAGTCGCTCGCCTCCCGGCTGCCCTCGCCGGCCGACCGGGCCGTCGACGGGGAGCTGCTGGCCGCGCTGCAGCGCGCGATCGGCGAGGCGCTGAGCAGCCATCAGCGGGAGGTCCTGGTCGCGGTGACGCTGAGCGGCGTCCCGATCGACGTCCTCGCCGAGCGACTCAACACCACGCGCGGCGCCCTGTACAAGACCCTGCACGACGCCCGCAAGAAGCTGCGGCGCCAGCTCGCCGGCCAGGGCTTCGACCTCGCCGACATCGGGACCGTGAGCCCATGACCGATCCGGCCGCCGACCGCCGTCTGATCGCCTCGCTGCTCGGACCTGTCGGGCCCGAGCTCACCTGCGAGGAGTGCTTCGACGAGATTGACCGCTACGTCGACCTCGAGCTGGCGGGCGGCGGCGCGGACCCCGACCGGGCGGTGCCGGGGATGCGCGCCCACCTGCTCGGCTGTCCCGCCTGTCGCGAGGACTACGAGAGCCTGCGCGACCTGGCCGCCGGCGACACCCCGTAGGCAGCGGCCGGGGCACGGGAGGCCCCGGAGATCGAGGCGACACCTCCGACGCACTCAGAAGAACGTCGGCAAGGTGGGGCTAGCCCTCGGCGAGCACCGCATTCCCGACCGGCTTCGCCTCGGCGTGCCCTGTGCCCGGCCCGGTTCCGCGGCAGACGACGTCCTGCCAGGCGTAGACGACGGGAACCTGGTAGGCGCCGGAGTAGTCGATCCGGAAGTCGATCAGGTCCTGGCCCTCCCAGAAGCGCTCCCAGTCGATCTTCTCGTCCCACTCGAGCACCTGGAGGAACTTGTAGCGGTCGTCGCGCGAGCGGTAGACGGCGTAGCCGCGAGCGCCGTAGCGCAACGCCACGCCGCAGATGTGGTCGAGCCCGGCGGCGAGCTCGTCGGCGCGGAAGCCGGTGGCGTACCACGGAATGTGGACGATGCCCGCGGCGGCCATCAGACGCCGACCTCGGCCCGGATGGCGCCGGGTCCGTCGGCCGTGCGGCCGAGTCCCTCGCCGGCGGCACCGACGAGAATCGCGATCTTGCCCAAGTGCTTGTTCTCCTTCATCAGCTGGTGGGCTTCGGCGACCCCGTCGAAGCCGAACGTCTTCCACAGGACGGGGCGGATCAGGCCCTGCTCGATCAACTGGTTGGCCTTCATGCACTCGTAGGCATTGGCGAAGTGCGAGCCGATGATCTGCTTCTGGCGCATCCACAGGTAGCGGACGTCGAAGTCGAGGTCGTAGCCGGTCGTTCCGGCGCAGATGACGACCTTGCCGAACGGCCGGACGACGTAGACCGAGGTGGGGAAGGTCGCCTTGCCGACATGCTCGAAGACGATGTCGGGCGGCTCGCCGAGGATCGCCTTGACCGCCTTGGCGAAGCGACGGCTCTCGGCGAAGCGCGCCTTCTCGGCCGCGGCGTCCTCGCCGCCGACGCGCATCATCCCGGCGAACTCGCCCCGGTTGATGTAGCCGGTCGCGCCGAGCTCCATCACCAGGCGCCCCTTCTCCTCGGAGGAGACGACGCCGACGCACTGGGCGCCGGCGGCGGCGCAGAGCTGGACGGCGAACACGCCGAGCCCGCCGGCGGCCCCCCAGATCAGGACGCGGTCGCCGGCCTGCAACGCGCACTGGTCGATCAGCATGCGGTAGGCGGTGAAGTAGACGAGGCCGTACGAGGCGGCCTCCTCCCAGGTCAGGGCGGGCGGCTTGGCCAGCAGCTGCTGGGCCTGGACCTTGGTGAACTGGGCGAACGACCCCCAGGTCGTCTCGTAGCCCCAGATCCGCTGCGACGGGGCGGCCATCGGGTCGAGCCCGTGGACCTCGACGTCCTCGTAGGAGGCCATGTTGCAGTGGATCACGACCTCGTCGCCGGGCGCCCAGCGCGTCACGCCGGCGCCGACCTTCCAGACGACGCCCGAGGCGTCGGAGCCGCCGATGTGATGGCCGAACTCGGGGTGATCGCCGTAGCCGAACACCGACACCGGCTTGCCCATCGCCGCCCAGACGTTGTTGTAGTTGACCCCGGCGGCCATCACGCGGACGATCACCTCGAACGCGCCGGGCTCGGGCACGTCGATCTCCTCGATCCGGAAGGCGTCGCGGGGCTCGCCCTCGCGGTCCTTGCGGATCACCCAGGCGGCCATCGTGGGCGGCAGCGTCCCGGGCTCGACGTCGAGATGGGCGGTGGGTGAGGCTTGGGCGGCCACAGCCGGGCAATCGTATACGCCCGCGGGGTTGGTCCGAGTCCCGTCTCTCTTGGGTCGACGCCGGCGGGGTGCCGATCCGGGGCCGGACTTCCGGCGCCCGAGGGAGCGCGCCGCTAGACGGCGACGGCTTCGGCGGCGGCGGCGGGCTCGGCCGCGGCCCCGGCGGGGATCGCGGTCGGGTCGGACGGACGGCCGGAGATCATCGTGGCGGCGACGATCGCGCCGACGAGGGCGACGGCGGCCCCGAGGCGCAGGCCGTCGCCGAGCGCGTAGACGTAGGCCTGGTGGGCGGCGTCGGCGACGGCGGGGGGAAGGTGGAGGGCGCCGCCGGCGCCGAGGCCGTCGGCGAGGCGGGCGCGGCCGGCGGGTGGGAGGGAGGGCAGCAGGTCGTCGAGCCGGGAGCGGCCGAGCGTGGCGACGAGCGCGCCCATCACGGCGACGCCGAAGGTGCCGCCGACCATCCGGGACATCGAGAGGATGCCGGAGGCGACGCCGGCCTTGGTCCGGTCGACCGAGTTCATGGCGGCGGTGCTCATCGGCGACATTACGAAGCCCATGCCGATGCCCATGAGGACGAAGCCGACGACGAGGAAGCCGTAGGAGCTGTGGGTGGTCAGCTGGGACTGCCAGAGCAGCGAGGCGGAGACGGCGAGCAGGCCGCCGCAGATCAGGAGACGCGGGCCGACGCGGTCGGCGAGGCGGCCGGCGATCGGGGCGAGCACGATGATCATGCAGGTCGACGGGAGGAAGCGCAGGCCGGCCTGGAGCGGGGAGTAGCCGAGGATGTTCTGCATGTAGAGGGCGAGGAAGAAGAACATCGCGAGCATCGCGAAACTGACGATGAAGGCCACGATGTTGGCACCGAGGAAGGAGCGCGACCGGAAGAAGCGCAGGTCGAGCATGGGCGTCGGCCAGCGCGTCTCGACCCAGGCGAAGGCGGCGAGGGCGGCGACGCCGAGGGCGATAAGACCGAGCACGCGGGACGAGCCCCAGTGCCAGGCGTTGCCCTCGACGAGGGCGAGGACGATCGCCGCGAGACCGACGGTGATCGTCGCGACTCCGGGGATGTCGACCGTCCGGGCGACGGTCTCGTCGCGGGACTCGCGGGCGGCGAACAGTGTCACGGCCACGGTCAGGGCGGCGATGGGGACGTTGAGGAAGAAGATCGACTGCCAGCTGACGGTCTCGACGAGGAAGCCGCCGACGACGGGGCCGATCGCCAGGGCCAGGGCCGAGATGCCGGCCCAGGTGCCGATCGCCCGGCCGCGCTCGTGCGGGGGGAAGGTGTTGCTGATGATGGAAAGGGTGGCCGGCATCATGAAGGCGGCGCCGACGCCCTGGACGGCGCGGAAGGCGACGAGCCAGGCCTCGGACTGGGCGAGGCCGATGAGGAAGCTCGAGCTGCCGAAGACGGCGACGCCGAAGAGGAATATCCGCCGGCGGCCGAAGATGTCGCCGAGGCGGCCACCGGTGACGAGCAGGACGGCGAACGACAGCGTGTAGGCGTTGACGGTCCACTCGAGGCCGGCGGTCGACGCCTGGAGGCTGCGCTGGATCGACGGGAGGGCGACGTTGACGACCGTGTTGTCGAGCATCACCATGAACAGGGCGAAGCACATCGCCCCGAGCGTCCACCAGCGGCGGTTGCCGTCGTTGAGCCGCAGGCTGCGGATGGCGGTCACCTGCCGGGCCCTTGCAGGTTGAGAGCGGACGCGGGCGCCTGCGGCCGGCTCGGCGAGTCGCGGTCGGCCGGGTCGGCCGGGCTGCGGGTCGGGTGCGGGCGGCCGGGGTTGGTCAGGGCGGGGTCGACCGGGTCGGCCGGGCTGCGGGTCGGGTGCGGGCGGCCGGGGTTGGTCAGGGCGGGGTCGACCGGGTCGGCCGGGCTGCGGGTCGGGAACGGGGGGCCGGGGTTCGACGATGCGCGGTCGACCGCGTCGGCGTAGGTGCGGGCCGGCTGAGGCCGGCAGGCGGCGATCGTCGGCCGGGCGACGAGCGAGGCGAGCGCGCGCCGCAGGTCGGACCGCTCGGTCGGCGTCAGGGTGCCGGCGAACTCCTCCATCCCGGCCATGCGCGCCGCGTTCATGCGGGCGACGAGGGCCCGACCGGCCGGGCTGACCTGTACCCGCTTGACACGCCGGTCGTGCTCGTCCTCGCGCCGGTCGATGTAGCCGCGGCGAAGCAGCGACTCGACGGTGCGGCTCGTCGCCGGCACCGACAGGCCGATCACCTCGGCGAGCTCGTTGACCGCGACTTCGCCCTGGAGCCGGTCGAGGCAGTTCAGCGTGCGGGTTTGGGTGATCGACAGGTCGAGCTCGTCGACCAGCTCGTAGTACTCCTGGCTCGACTCCTTGAAGACGTGGATCGCCACCGCGACGAGGTCCCGCGCCAGCTCGGCCGCCAGCTCCCGCGAACTAAACGTTTGCACGAACGCAAGTATTGCACGACCGCATTAGATGCGTAAGCGCAGCCGATTTGCGGGCGATCGTGCCGGTCTGATGCCGGCGTCAGGGGAGCTGGTCGACGCCGGCCGGGCGCGGGGCGCCGACCGCCAGCTTGGCGGCCCGGACGCTCGCGTCCTCGACGCTGACCGTGTAGCTCCCGGGACCGAGGTCCGCCTTGAGCTGGGCGGTGTCCTGCGGGTTGATCGGCGCCGTCTCCTGCTTGAAGGAGCCGTTCGCCGCCGACTGGACGATCAGCTGCTGCGAGCTGTCGGTCAGGTTGGTGACGACGAGCTTGACCAGGCCGGCGCCGAGGTGGCTCGGCGAGATGTTGACGCCGGCGTCGGTGATCGCCGCGCCGACCGGCACCGACCCGGCCGGGCCCGGGTCGTTGGCGTAGCGGGCGCCGCCGCAGGCGCTGAGCGCCGCGGCCAGGACGAGCGGGAGGAGCGTCCGCTTATCCGGGACCATCGCCCGGGGCGGCCGCAGGGACGAATGGGAGCTCGCGGACGGTCGCGGTCACCGCCCCATCGTGCCCGACGCGGAGGACGTCGCCCGGGACGGCCGCCCGTCGCACGAGCGCGAGGCCGATCGGACCGAGGCTGGGCGAGAGGACGACGCTGGCCAGCACGCCGACTTCGGCGTCGGCGAGCAGGAGCGCGTCCCCGGGCGCCGCCTCGCCGGACAGCTCGAGGCCGCGGAGGTGACGGTTGGGCTTGCCCTTCCAGTAGAGCCGGGCGACGGTCTCCTGGCCGACGTAGCAGCCCTTGGTGTAGCTGACCGCCCGGTCGTTGATCGCCGCCTCCTGGGGCATGGTCGTCTCGTCCATGTCCCGGCCGAACCGCGGCCGGCCGCGCTCGACCCGCAGGCATTCGACGGCATCCTCGCCGACGGCGACGGCACCCCGGATCTCGAGCTCGGCCCGCAGGGCCTCGACGTCCTCGGCCGCGCAGATGAGGTCGAGCCCGACGTCGGTGCGCACGACGAGCGCCTCGACCCCGGCGATCGCCGTCTTGGTGTTGGCGTGCTCGACGGGCCCCGGCGCCCCGCCGACCAGCTCGTCGGCGGCCGGTCCGATCAGCGACATCAGGCCCCGTTGGAGCGTCTGCTTGTGCAGCTCGGCGCGATAGCCGATCCGGAACTGCATCAGCGCGTCGAACAGCGCCTGCAGGCCGGGCCGCTCCGTGTCGACCCAGACGCCGGTCTCGGTGCGCAGGACGCGCACGTCGGCCAGCATCCGGCCCTTGTGCGTCAGCAGCGTGGCGTAGCAGCCGTCGCCCACACCAAGCCCCTTGATGTCGTTCGACAGGAGCGAATCGAGGAAGTCGGCCGCCTCGTCGCCGGTCACGGCGAGCTTGCCCCGCTCGGACCGGTCGAACAGGCCGACCGCGGCGACGAGCGCCCGGTGCTCGGCCGCGTCGGGGCGCTGCATGGAGGCGATTGTCGTCATGGCAAGCGAGGATAATGGTGCGCCGCCCGGCCGGCCTTCCAGCGATCGTCCGCGCCGTCGGGTGAACCACTAGGATC
Organism: uncultured Solirubrobacterales bacterium; assembly: GCA_963742705.1. Classification (GTDB taxonomy): domain Bacteria; phylum Actinomycetota; class Thermoleophilia; order Solirubrobacterales; family Solirubrobacteraceae; genus Palsa-513. Next base: position 276,370 of record CAVUMZ010000017.1, read on the forward strand.
GCCCGGGATGGCCCTCGCCGACACCTTCGACCAGATCCTGGCGTCGCTGCCCGACGACTGGACCGACCTCGAGTTCGATCTCCGGATCGCCGACGAGACACGCTACGTCGAGGCCGCCGTCTACCTCGTGACCTGCAACGCCCAGCCGTACTCCCAGCATGATTGGCACTGGCGGGTGCTGGTCGCCCACCGCTTCGGTCACGCGGCGTCGGCGCCGACGGTTCACGGCACGCTCGCCCTGCTCGACCAGGCCGGGCTCGACGGCGAGATCGCCGTGCGCGAGGTACGCGAGGGCCGCGTCCCGGTGACCCAGATGTGGGGCCGACCGTACTCGGTACGCGAAGAGTTCCTGCGCCTGTTCGCCCAGTAGCCGCGGTCGCTTCCGACGGCGACCCCGACCGGGCAGATCCGCACCCACGCACGTCACCGTCGGCCCACGGCCGTGTATACCGCCGAGGACCCGGCGGCCACGAAACGACGGCCCCGCGGGCAGGTGTCCACGCCGTTCGACGGTGCTGCCGCAGTAGAGCCCGAAGCTTCGCCACTCGAGCGGGTGAGAACCGGTACGGTGCGGACGACCGACACCGGTGGGAGCATGTTGGGGCATCGAAATCCGTCAGACGTCCAGGCCGCCCTCGACGAGGCGCTCGAGCGCTGGCGGCGGGCGATCGGCTCCGACCGCTCCGGAGCGCCCGATGGCTACCTCGGTGAGCTCCGCGCCGCGCTGACGCTGGCGAGCGAGGCCGTCGACCGCGACACCCTCCGGTCGGCCTGCCTGGACTTGGCCGAACGCGCGATCTCGGCTACGGCGCTGGCCGCGGCCATCACCAAGCCCATCCCGACACCGGCCGGCGGACCCCATCCGGTCGGCGAGGAGATCGCCGCCGCCGCCCGCCGCTGGACCGACGAGCGCCCGGACTCGTGGTTCGCCGCCGCCCGCGCAGCGCTCGACGACCTCGCCGATCCGGACACCGATCCCGACACGATGCAGGCGACGTTCTGCGCCCTCGCCGGCCTCGGGGTCGCCTGGGCGGCGTCGCTCTCGGCGCCGCGCTGACTGGAGTCGCACGCAGCTCGAGCTCGCGACCCCGCACGGCACAGCCCGGGCTCACATCCGCCCGGCGGCCGATCCGCGGGCGGCGATCGTCCTCGGTCACGGCGCCGGCGGGTCGATCACGGCGCGCGATCTCGTCGCCGTCGCCGGGCTCGCCGTGGCGTCCGGCATCACCGCCGTTCTGGTCGAGCAGCCCTACCGCGTCGCCGGGCGGCGGTCCTCACCCCCGGCCCGGCAGCTCGATGCTGCCTGGCTCAGCGCGGTCGCCCAGCTGCGCGACGGCCCGCTCGGCCCGCTCCCGCTCGTCGTCGGCGGGCGCTCGGCCGGGGCGCGGGTGGCCTGCCGCACGGCCGCCGCGTCGGCGGCCGCCGCCGTTCTCTGCCTCGCCTTCCCGCTCCAGCCACCGGCGCGCGAGGGCAGGCCGCCGGCGCCGACCCGTCAGGCGGAGCTCGACGCCGTGTCGCTGCCGACGCTCGTCGTCCAGGGGGCGACCGACCGCTTCGGGATGCCGGCGTCCAATGCGACGCGCCGCGTCGCGGTCGTCACCGGCGACCACCGCCTCGTCGGCGATCTGCCCGCGCTCGTCGACGTGGTCGGCGCCTGGCTCGCCCTCGTCGTCTAGTCGCTCCTCCTACTTGCGGCCGATCGCCCGCTTGAGCAGGCGTCCGCCGCCGCTCGCCAGGCCGGTCGCCTTGTCGAGCGCCTTGAAGGCGATGCTCGCCCCGGAGACGTCGTTGGAGTAGTGGCTCTCGTCGATCACGGCCTGGTGCGGCGGGACGTAGGGCATCTCGAGCAGCTTCTCCGGGCCGCCGCGGGCGATGCGCTCCTCCTCACTGAGGCCGGCGACGTTCTCGGCCATCCCGGCAAGCTCGGCCAGGACGCCGGACGGGCGGCCCGTCGGCTTGATCTTCATCCCGGTCGCCCCGGGCTTCTTCCAGAAGAGCTCCTCGTCCTTGTGGGAATTGGTGACTGGCATCTCGCTTCCTCTCTGTTTCTGCGTGCTGAGCCGGCCCTCTCCCACGTTCGCCCGGCGGGCGCGCTCGTGGGTGCCGTGCTCGTTGTCCTGTCACATCCAAGTGTGGCAGGACCGGCGGGTCCGGCTCAACCCCGGAACATCGTCGCCACGTCCGGCGGCCGCTTGACGATCCCGAAGCGTGCCTCCCACGTGGCCCAGGCGCCCAGACGCGTCCGGTCGAACGTTCCGAACGGCGACCCCTGACCGGCGGTGAACGCCCCGCGGAGAGCCGCCAGCTCGGCCAGCAGCAGTGACCGATCGAGGCCGGGCACCCGCCCCAGCTCGTCGTCGGCGCTCGCCTGCGGCGACGCGATCGTCACGGCGTACCCGCGCTTGAGCGCCGTCACCGTCGCGGCCACCAGCTTCGGGTCCCTGCGTACGAGCTTCGCCGTCGCGCAGACGACCAGCTCCGGATACGCCGGGGCCCCGTAGTCGTCGACGCGGAACTCGCGGATCCCCGGCCGCTGGCGTCGGAGCGCGACGCCCTCGACGTCCCAGAATGCCGTCGCCGCCGCGACGTGGCCCCCGAGCAGGGCGGGCACGGCGTCGAAGCCGATCGTCACCTCGTGCACCCGCCGCGGATCGCCCCCGGCGCCGGCGACGATCGACCGCAGGACCGCGTCGTCGCTCGGCAGGCCGGTGACGCCGACGGCCCGGCCGGCGAGGTCGCGCGGGCCGCTGACCGACGGCTGGGCCAGGACGGCCGCGAGTGGCCGCTGGACCAGCGGCAGCAGGCCGACGATGTCGCGGCCGGCGGCCCGGGCGATCGCCAGATCGTGGATGTCGAGCACGGCGAAGTCGGCGCGCCCGCTCAGCAGCAGCTTGACCGAGTCGGTCGACGACGACGGCTGCTGCACGTCCAGGTGGACGCCGGCCGCCCGGTCGAACCCCCGGACCACGGCCGAATAGATGCCGGCGTGGACGGCGTTCGGCGTGAAGTCGAGCACCAGCGTCGCCGTCGGGGTGCGGACGGCGCCACCCCCGCACCCGGCCAGCCCGAGCGCCCCCAACGCTGCGACGCAGGCGATGAGCGCGCGGAGCATCGGCCGGACTATAGGCGGGGCGGGCGTAGACTTGACGCTGGATGGGCCGCCGCGTCACCTACTCGCGCAACCTGACTCTGTCCCTGTCGCGTACGTGCCGCTGCTACTGCAAGTACTGCGCGTTCGCCACGCGCCAGGCCCACCTCCACACCCCCGACGAGGTCGTGGCGATCCTCGACGGGGCGCTGCGGCGCAACGTCAAGGAGCTGCTCGTGCTGACCGGCGAGCGCCCCGAGGTCAACGTCGAGGTCGGCCGCCGGCTGACCGAATACGGCCACCGCGACTTCACCGACTACGTCGTCTGGACATGTGAGCGGGCGCTCGAGCGCGGCCTCCTCCCGCACACCAACATCGGCGTCCTCGACCCCGGCGACCTGGCGCGCCTGCGGGAGGTCACGGCGTCCCAGGGCCTGATGCTCGAGTCGATCAACCCCGGGCTGGCGGCCCACGCCGGCTCGCCGACGAAGCACCCGGCGGTTCGGATGGCGACGCTCGAGGCGGCCGGCGAGCTGGGAATCCCCTTCACCACGGGCATCCTCGTCGGCATCGGCGAGACCGAGGACGACCGCGTCGGAGCGCTCGAGGCGATCGCCGCCGTCCACGCCCGCCACGGCCACATCCAGGAGGTCATCCTCCAGAACTTCGTTCCCCACCAACGCTATTACGGCCGCGAGCCGGCCGATATCGCCGCCGCCGCGGCCGCCGACTACTGGCGCACGGGGATCGGCCGCGGCCCGGCGCGCGCGCTCCCCGACTGGGCGTGCCCGGTCGGGATCGACGATCTCGTCCGGCTGATCGGCGAGTGCCGGCGGCTGATGCCCGACGTCGGCGTCCAGGTCCCTCCGAACCTGTCGGACTGGTGGCCCGAGCTCGTCGCGGCCGGGGCGACCGACCTCGGCGGCCTCTCGGCCAACGGCGATCACATCTCACCCGAGCACCCGTTCCCCTCACCGCACCAGGTCCGCAAGCGGCTCGCCGCCGACGGCGTCGCCCTGACCGAGCGGCTCTGCGTCTACCCCCAGTACATCGATCCCGACTGGATCGCCCAGGGTGTGCTCGACGTGATCCGCCAGCGCTACTGGTCGTTCATTCCCCGGCGCGGCTCGGGACGCCGGACCGAGCGCCCGATCCGCCGCGACCTCGTCCCCGGGGCGATCGCCCGCGGCCGCGACGGGCTCGGCCTGGACCCGGCCGAGTTGACGGCGCTGTTCGCGGAGACCCGACCCGAGGCGATCGAGGACATTCGCCAGGCAGCCGACGAACTCCGGGCCGAGCTCGCGGGGGACACGGTGACGTTCGTCGTCAACCGCAACATCAACGTCTCGAACGTCTGCATCGTCGGGTGCTCGTTCTGCGGCTTCGGTCAGGGCAAGCGCTCGCCGGACGCCTACGAGCACGACCGCGACGAGCTGGTCCGGCGCGTCCACGAGGCCGTCGACTACGGGGCCACCGAGATCTGCATGCAGTCGGGGATCCACCCCGACTGGACCCTGGACGACTACGAGGGCTGGCTGCGGCTGATCAAGCAAACGGCGCCGTCGCTGCATCTCCACGCCTACTCGCCGATGGAGGTCGCCCACATGGCCGACATCTCCGACCTGCGCAGCCGCGACGTGCTGCGCCGGCTGCGCGACGCCGGCCTCGATTCGACGCCGGGGACCGCGGCTGAGGTGCTCGACGACGGCGTCCGCGAACGGATCTCGCCCAACAAGCTCCCGGTCGCCCGTTGGGTCGAGGTGATCGAGGCGGCCCACGCCGAGGGCATCCCGTCGACCGTCACCGTCATGTTCGGCCACATCGAGGAGCCGTGGGAGCTCGCCGAGCACATGCGGGTCGTGCGGGCGCTGCAGGAGCGGACCGGCGGCTTCACCGAGTTCGTGCCCCTCTCGTTCATCCCCTACCACACGCTGCTCGGCCGTACGCACGGGATCGAGGCGATCGGGGCCGACGAGTGCCTCAAGCACACCGCCGTCTTCCGCCTGGCGCTCGGCCGGACGATCCGCAACCTCCAATCCTCGTGGGTCAAGCTCGGCCTCGACGTCGCGACCGAGTCGCTGCGCTGGGGCGTGAACGATCTCGGCGGCACGCTGATGGAGGAGTCGATCTCGCGCATGGCCGGTGCCGATCACGGCGTCCGTCTCGATCCCCCCGAGCTGATCGCCGCCGCCCACCGGGCCGGGCGCCCGGCGGCCGAGCGCACGACGCTCTACGCGATCCGCCGCCGCCACGAGGTCGCCGTCTGCTGATGGAAGGGCCGATCCGGTTTCGGCCGCTGTTGATGGAGCGTGTCTGGGGCGGGCGAGGCCTGGCCGACTTCGGCAAGGAGCTGCCCGCCGGCCGGCCGATCGGCGAGTCGTGGGAGCTCGTCGATCGACCCGAGGCCGAGAGCGTCGTCGCCGGCGGCGAACTCGACGGGGTCACGCTCGGCTCGCTCTGGCGGGACCGGCCCGAGCTCTTCGGCGCCCGCGCCGCCGACCTCGGCCCACGCTTTCCGCTCCTGATCAAGCTGCTCGACGCCCGCGAGGCCCTCTCCGTGCAGGTCCACCCCCCGGCGGCCGTGGCCGCCGCACATGCCGGCGAGCCGAAGACCGAAGCCTGGTTCATCGCCGCCGCCGACCCCGACGCACACCTGCTCGTCGGACTGCGCCCCGGCGTTACGCGCGCCCTGGTGGAGGCGGCCCTGCGCGACGGCGACGACGTCGCGGCCCTGCTCCATCGGATCGACGTCGCCCACGGCGACGCGATCCTGATCCCGAGCGGCCGCGTCCACGCCATCGGCCCGGGCATCGTGATCGTCGAGATCCAGCAGAGCTCTGACACCACCTACCGCGTCTACGACTACGGCCGACCGGGCCTCGACGGCCGGCCGCGCGACCTCCACGTCGGACAGTCGCTGGAGTCGATCGACTTCGACGACATCGAACCCCGCCTGGCCGACGGGCCGGACGTCGCCTGCGAGCACTTCGAAATCGCCCACTGGCAGCTGTCGCAGCCGCGGGCGGCGGCCCCGGCTGGGGAGATGGCGGTTCTGTGCGTCGTCGGCGGTCGCGCCCGCTGCGGGTCCGACGAGCTCACCCCAGGTGACGTCGTCCTGGTCGCGGCGGGCAGCGACCTCGACGTCGAACCGGTCGGGTCCGTCGAGCTGCTGCACGTGACGTTCCCCGCCAGGCGCAGCGAGCACGCCTGACGGCGCCGTAGACGGTTGCGCCCGCAACCACCTGCTAGGCTGGGTGGCGATGAGCTCGAGCGCCAAGACCGTCGACGCGGGCCCCGTGGCCGCCGAGCGCGGCACCGGCGGGCGCTTCGAGCGGCAGCAGAGCCGGTTCCGCGACTGGGTCTCGCCGGCCGACGCGACCACGGACCGCTACCACCTCTACGTTTCCCTGGCCTGCCCGTGGGCGCACCGGACGGTGATCCTCCGCCGGCTCAAGGGGCTCGAGCGGGCGATCGGAATGTCGATCGTCGATCCGATCCGCGACGACCGCGGCTGGGCGTTCCGCGACGTTCGCGGCGCGACCCCCGACCCGCTCCACGGGTGGTCGTTGCTGTCTGAGGCCTACGTGGCCAGCGACCCGGCGTTCGCCGGCCGCGTGACGGTGCCGGTGCTCTGGGACACACAGGCGGAACGGATCGTCAACAACGAGTCGGCCGACATCGTCGTGATGCTCAACGAGGCCTTCGATGCCGTCGCCGACCACCCCGAGCGCGACTTCTACCCTGCGGCCCTGCGGCCGGAGATCGACGCCCTGAACGCCCGGGTCTACGAGACGGTCAACAACGGCGTCTACCGGGCCGGCTTCGCCCAGACCCAAGAGGCCTACGAGGAAGCCGTCCTGCCGCTGTTCGACACACTGGACATGCTCGACACCCGCCTGGCCGACCGCCGCTTCCTTCTCGGCGCCGACCAGACGCTCGCCGACTGGCGCCTCTTTCCGACGCTGCTGCGCTTCGACCCCGTCTACGTCGGGCACTTCAAGTGCAACATCCGTCGGATCGCCGACTATCCGAACCTCGGTCCCTACCTGCGCGACCTGTACCAGACGCCCGCCGTCGCCGAGACGGTCGACATGGACCACATCAAGCGGCACTACTACGCCACCCACCGCGACATCAACCCGACCGGCATCGTCCCCGCCGGCCCGCGCATCGACCTCGCCGCGCCCCACCGCCGCGCGGCTCTTGCCGGCTGACGCGACCCGGCCAGTCGCGAGTGCCGCAACGGCGGCTAGGCTATTAGGAGCCACGCCACGACCGGCCCGCCAGGGAAGGCCTGCATGTCCACCAACTTCTCGCTAGCGCTACCCCGTGACCCGGCGGCGAGCTCACTCGCCCGCCAAGCGATCCGCGAGCGTCTCGCCGACGAGCTCCCGCCCGCCACGCTGGCCGATGTGACGCTCGCCGTCAGCGAGCTCGTCGCCAACGCCGTCCTCCACGGTCGCGGCGAGATCGAGCTGCGGGTGGAGGCCGACGGCGGCAGCGTCAAGGGCGAGGTGATCGACGGCGGCGGCGGCTTCGAGCGGGCGATCCGCAGCCACGGAGTCGACGAAGTCGGCGGCCGCGGCCTCTACATCGTCGGTCAGCTCGCCGCGAGCTGGGGCGTCCACGAGGGCACGACCCACGTCTGGTTCGAGATCCCCATCACCGGCGCTGACGACCGGATCGAGCAACCCGGCCTCGGCCATCCCGGCGACGCCCAGCTGCCGGACGTCGACGACGACTGACCGCCGCGGCGGTCAGCGGAAGAGGTCGTCGGCCACGGGCCGGACGAGTGCCGCCGCGCCCGGCCCGTCGCCGGTGCTGACATGCCGCCCGAGTCCCCCGACGATCACGACCGGCTCGGCCGAGGTCTTGTCGCGGGCGAGGTCCGCCGCCGCGGCGACCTCGTCGGCCAGGGCGACCCACGTCGCCGCCAGCTCGCGCCCCGTCCGGTCCGGGCGCCCGCGCCAGTCGACGAGCGGCGCCAGCCCGGCACAGCCGATCGCCACATCGCACTGCCCGTGACGCCAGGCCCGGCCGAAGCTGTCGGTCACCAGCACGGCGGGCGCTGCCCCTCCCACCGCCCGCAGACGCGCCCGCAGCGCCCGGGCCGAGGCATCGGCGTCGAGCGGCAGCAGCACGACCATGTCCGCGCCGGGCGCGTTCGACATGTCGACCCCGGCGTTCGCCGTGACGAAGCCGTGCCGCGTCCGGCAGATCAGCGCGGCCGGGCCCTCCCGGAGGATCTCGACCGACTCGTCGAGCACGACCTGCACCAGACGCGCGTCGCGGCCGCCGGCGACCGCCAGCTCACGCGCCCGCGCCGACGGGACGATGTCGCTCAGCGCCCGGACCCGGCCCTCCGCCTTGGCGATCGCCTTGTGGGCGACGACGACGATCTCGTCCGCCGTCGGCCGCGCGCCGGCGGCCAGGATCAACGCGGCCAGATCGTCGCCCGCCACGATCTCCGGAAGACCGGCGACCGCGCTCGCCGTGATCACCGGCTATTGGGGCCAGGTGGCGAGGACGGCGCGGGTGCGCTCGGCGCGACCGCCGCGGATCTCGAGCGCCTCGCGCAGGGCATCGAGGTCGCGCGGCGTGTCGACGTCCAGCAGCAGCGAAGGCAGCTGGGCCACGCGGCACGCCGCCCCGGCCGCCGCCGCCCGCTCCCGATGGCGCCGGCAGCTGCCCGGGCCGAACGTCGGCATGAGGGCGTTCGGCGGCGTCAGCAGGAGGCCGTTGGTGCCGATCCCGTGCCGGTCGGGGACGATCACGACACTCGCCGCCGTGCGCGAATCCCCGAGTAGGCCGTCGAGCTCGATCGGGTCGAGCGCCGGGCAGTCGCCCGGGACCAGGAGCGCCCGGTCGAACCCGTCAGCCATGGCCCGCGCCACGCCGATCGCCGCCGCGGCGCTCTGGCCCGACTCGTGCGGGTCGGGCACCGACTCGGCGCCCCACTCGCGCGCCAGCTCGGTCACCCGGTCCTCGTTGGTCACGACCAGCGTCGCCTCGACGCGCTCGCATTCCGACAGCGCGCACAGCACGTCGGCGACCATCGCCTCGGCCAGATCACCCCGGAACTCCGGGGAAAGCTCGGCGCTCAGGCGCTGCTTGGCGAGCTGAAAGCGCTTTACGGGAAGGATGGCCAGGGTCCGCACGGCCGCTGAACGCTACTCGCCGAGGCGCCGGCAGAAGGCCACGGTCTCCTCCGCCAGCCGCCGGCGCCCGGCCGCGTCCGCCATCAACGTGTCGGTCTCGTGGCTGGCGATCGCCCCCGCCGGCTCGTCGCTGACGAGTCCGTCGATCAGGTCGGCGTAGCACTCGCCCACACCACCGGCGTCAAGCTCGACGCCAGCCCAGGCGAGGAACGCCGCCGTCGGGCCCTTGAGCACCCCTCCGCCGACGATCGGGCTGACCGCGACGACGGGCGCCGCCGCGCCCCTGAGCGCCGCGCGCATCCCCGGCACGGCGAGGATCGGCCCGATCGAGATCACCGGGTTCGACGGCCCGATCACGATCGCGTCGGCCGCCGCCAGCGCCTCCAGTGCCGCCGGACACACGCTGGCGGCATCGGCGCCGGCGAAGCGGACGTCGGCGATCGGCGCCTCGCCCCGCTCGCGGATCAAGAACTCCTGTAGGCCGATCCAGCCGCTGCCGGTCCTGATCTCCGTGCGGACCTGCTGCTCGGACATCGGCAGCACCCGGGCCGCCACGCCGAGCGACTCGCACATCCGCGCCAGCGCGTAGCTCGGCGTCTCCCCGGCGGCCAGCAGGCGGGCGCGCTCGACGCAGACGGCGAGGTCGCGGTCGCCCAGGTTGAACCACACGTCCGCCCCCTCGGCGCGCAGGCGGTCCATCTCCGCGAACGTGTCCCCGGCGATGCCCCAGCCGCGCTCGTCGATCATGCCCGCCAGCCAGTAGGCGATGAGGTCCGGATCCGGCGAGACGTGCCCGCCGTGGATCTCGATGTCGTCCCCGGTATTGGCGATCACCGTCAGGCCGTCGCCGACCATGTCGTAGAGGCCCTGCGCCAGCTTCGCCCCGCCGGTGCCGCCCGACAGGGTCACGACGTTCACGGCAGGCCGGTGATCTTCAGCCCGGCGTGGACGCGGTGGCGGGCGTTGATCGAGATCAGCAGCGCCGTCAGCGACTCGGCGATCCGTGCCAGCTCGAGCTTGCCGGCGTCGACGCAGCGCAGGCCGGGGATGGCGCCGATCAGGTCGGCGATCTCCAGCTTGTCCTCCGCCCGATCGCCACACAGCAGCACGTCCTCGTCGAGGACGTGGTCGAGATCGGCGAGCGACGCCGCGCTGACCGTGTGCAGGCCGGCGACGACCCGCACCCCGGCCGGCACCATCTCCTGTGTCTGCTCGGCGGCTGATCCCTGCCACACGCCCAGCATGCGCGTCGCCCGGCCGGACACCGCCGCCGCCAGCGGGACGCTCGTGTCGAGCACGAGCTGACCCGGCCGCAGCGCGGTGCGGATGTTGGTCAGCGTCTCCGACTGGTTGCGGAACGGGACGCAGAGCACGACGAGATCGTTGGCCGCCGCCGCATGGGCGTTGTCGACGCCGGCGAACGTCCCCCCCGGCACCGCGGCGCTGGCCCGGTCCGCCGCGGCGACCGCCCGCGCCGCGTCGCGCGAGCCGATCATCACGTGCGCCCCAGCCACCCCGAGCCGCACCGCGAGCCCGAAGCCCAGGGCCCCTGAGCCGCCGATGATGCTGACCGCTGCGGGCACTGCGGCGGAGTATATGGTCCGCCTGTGCCCTCACCCGATCGACACGAGCAGACGCCGGAGGAGCTCGCGGCCGACCAGGCGCGGCGCGAGCGCGTCGAGCGCGAACAGGCCGCCGACGCTCCGGACGAGCACGACGCGAGGGTGCATGAGCGGCGCGCCGACAAGGCCGAGTACCTGCGCGAGAAGCTCGACGATCAGGCGCAGGCCGAGCGCGAAGCCGACCCATGAACCGGCTGCCGGCCGCCGTGCGGGTGCGCGAGGTCGGGCCGCGCGACGGCTTCCAGAACGAGCCGGGGACGATCGCCACGCCGACGAAGGTCGCCCTGATCGACGGTCTGGCCCGCACCGGCCTGCGCCGGATCGAGGTCACGAGCTTCGTCCGACCCGACACGATCCCCCAACTCGCCGACGCCGACGCCGTGCTGGCGGCGATCGACCGGCCCGACGGCGTCAGCCTCAGCGTGCTCGTCCCCAACCGCCGCGGCCTCGACCGGGCACTCGACCAGCACGACCGCTTCGACGAGGTCGGCGTCTTCCTGTCGGCCACCGACGCCCACAACCGCCGCAACATCAACCGCTCGGTCGCCGAGTCGCTGGCCGAGGCGGAGCTCGTGATCGCCGCCGCGCGCGCCGCCGGCAAGCGGTGCGAGGCCGTCATCTCGGTCGCGTTCGGCTGCCCGTACGAGGGCCGCGTCGAACCCGAGCGCGTCTTCGGACTGGCCCGCGCCCTGCGCGACGCCGGGGCGGCCGAGGTCAGCTTCGCCGACACGACGGGGATGGCCAACCCGGCCCAGGTCGAGGCGTTCTTCCCCGCCGCCCGCGCCGCGCTCGGCGGCGACGTCGAGCTCACCGCCCACTTCCACAACACGCGCGGCGCCGGGCTCGCCAACGTCTACGCCGCGCTCCACGCCGGAATCGACTCGTTCGAGGCGAGCTTCGGCGAGCTCGGCGGCTGCCCGGTGCCGCCCGGGTCGACCGGCAACATCGCGACCGAGGACCTCGTGTCGATGCTCGAGGAGATGGGCATCGCGACCGGCATCGACCTGCCGGCGCTGCTCGAATGCGCCCGGGCGGCCGAGCAGGCCCTCGGGCACCGGCTGGGCAGTCACACGCTCCGCGCCGGTCCGGTCAATTGGGGCTAAAGGTCTCCGGCCGAGCTGTCGATACCAGCCTTGCACTCCCTCCCTCCCCCTGATCGGGCCGGCCATACCGCCGGCCCGTGACGGTTAAGGGCCGGGGAGCCAAAGGGCCGAGTCGGAGGCGCCGATATGGCGCAGGTGACGGGAGCGAGCAGGATGGCGCCGGTTGTCGTGATCGACGACGAGCTGTGGGCCGAGATCGAGCCCCTGATCCCCCGCCGGCCGCGCCGAACCCGCCACGCCGGCCGCAAGCCGCTCCCGGATCGGGTGGTCCTCAACGGCATCCTCCACGTCCTCGGGACCGGGATCGCCTGGGAGGATCTGCCGCAGGAGCTCGGCTACGGCTCGGGCGTCACCTGCTGGCGCCGCCTGCGCGCCTGGCAGCGCGACGGCACCTGGGACGTGCTGCTCGACCGGCTCCAGGACGGTCTCGACCCCGCCGACGCGATCGACTGGTCGCGCGGGGCCCGCTCGCGCCACCGCCGCCTGCTCGTCTGAACGCGGCGCTGCGGGCCGCCGCGGCGGGGCCACGGCCGGGCGGCCGGGGCTGGCGTAGGGTGGGGCCCGATGGATGAGCCGCGTCCGAGCGACGACCTGCGCACCGCGCTCGCCCGCGCCCGCGCCGGCGGCCCGCCGCGCCACCACGAAAAGGCGGCCGCCCAGGGCAAGCTGCCGGTGCGCGACCGGGTCGGGCTCCTGCTCGACGCAGGCTCGTTCGTCGAGGACGGCCTCCTGGCCAACTGGCAGGAGGACGGCCTCGGGGCCGACGGCGTCGTCACCGGCACCGGCACGCTCGACGGCCGCCCGGTCGCCGTGATGGCCAACGACCCGACGGTCAAGGCTGGATCGTGGGGGCCGAAGACGGTCGAGAAGATCATCCGCATCCAGGAGCGGGCCCTGTCGGCGGCGATCCCGGTCGTCTACCTCGTCGACTCCGCCGGGGCCCGCATCACCGACCAGGTCGCCATGTTCCCGGGCCGCCGCGGGGCCGGGCGGATCTTCCACACCCAGGTCAAGCTGTCGGGCGTCGTCCCCCAGGTCTGCGTCCTGTTCGGCCCGAGCGCCGCCGGCGGCGCCTACATCCCGGCCTTCTGCGATCTCGTCGTGATGCACGCGACCAACGCCTCGATGTATCTCGGGTCGCCCCGGATGGCCGAGATGGTGATCGGCGAGAAGGTCACGCTCGAGGAGATGGGGGGTGCCCGGATGCACACCACCGTCTCGGGGTGCGCCCATCTGCTGGCGGCGACCGACGCCGAGGCCATCGCGGTGGTGCGCCGCTACCTCTCCTACTTCCCTTCGTCGTGGCGAGCATCGGCCCCGGCGGCACCGCCGCTTGACCCGGACGGCCGACTCGACGGGGTGGTCCCGGAGGACGAGAACCGCGCGTTCGACGTCCACGCCCTGCTCGACGGCCTGCTCGACGCCGGCTCGTTCTTCGAGGTTCACCCCGGCTGGGCCCGGGAGATCGTCGTCGGCTACGCCCGCCTCGACGGCCAGGCGCTCGGGGTCCTCGCCAGCCAGCCGCGCCACCGCGGCGGCGTGCTCTTCGCCGACTCCTCTGACAAGGCCGCCCGCTTCATCCGCACCTGCAACGCGTTCAACCTCCCGCTGCTGTTCCTGGCCGACGTGCCCGGCTTCATGATCGGCACTCAGGTCGAGCGCGGCGGGATCATCCGCCAGGGGGCCAAGCTGATCAGCGCCGTCAGCGAGGCCACGGTGCCAAAGATCTCGGTGATCGTCCGCAAGGCCTACGGCGCCGGCCTCTACGCGATGGCCGGCCCGGCCTTCGACCCCGACTGCTGCCTGGCCCTGCCGGGCGCCCAGGTCGCCGTGATGGGCCCCCAGGCCGCCGTCAACGCCGTCTACTTCAACGAGCTCGCCCTGATCTCAGATCCGGACGACCGCGCCGTCCGCACCGCCGAGCTGCGGCGCGAGTACGCCGCCGACATCGACATCCTCCACCTCGCCAGCGAGCTCGTCGTCGACGCCGTCGTCGAGCCCGAGCGTCTGCGCGACGAGCTGATCCGCCGCTACGCCGCGCTGCGCGGCAAGGTGCGCGAATGGCCGGCGAAGCACAATCCGGTCACACCTGTCTGATTCTCGCGCCGTAAACCGCCTACAGGCCGGACTTCATCCCCGGATGAGCGCTTGCATGCCGTCCTGGCCGACGGCTACCGTCGCTCACCCGATGCTCCACGAGGTCAAGAACGCGCAGTTCGTCGCCGCCGGCGGCCGGTTGTCCCGGCGCCTGCGTTTCGTCGCCGGACGGGTCGCCAGCGAGCGGTCGCTGAGCCGGCGCGCCCACGCCGTGGCGGCCCGCGCGCAGGCGCAGTGGCCGGTCCCCGTCGCTGCGCTCGCCGAGGACCGGCGCTGCTACTGGTGGTTTCGCGACCGCTTCTGGTGGGAGGACGACGGCCTGGCCGAGGCCGACGTGATGGCGCTCGCGCTCGAGCGCGAACACCGGCGTGAGCGACGCCTCGACCGGGCCCGGGCGACGCTCGCCGGCGAAGCGTCTCCCGCCACCGGCAGGCCGGGCATCTCGCTGGCGGTCAAGCGCGCGGTCTGGCAGCGCTGCGGCGGGCGCTGCGTCGAGTGCGGCGCCGCCGACCTGCTCGAGTTCGACCACGTCATCCCCCTGGCCATGGGCGGCTCCGGCGGCGAGCGCAACCTCCAGCTGCTGTGCGCCGAATGCAATCGCAGCAAGGGGGCCCAGCTCTGACGGCCGCCGCGACGCGCCGGGCGGCCGGCACGACGACCGCGGCCGGCGCCCCCGTCCGCCGGCGTCGACCACGAAATACGCGTCGCGAATTGCCGCTACATTGCCAGGCCGATGAGCTCGTCTGATGACCCGGCGGCGCTGCTGGCGCTCGCGCGGGAGGCGGCCGAGCGGGCCGGCGAACTGCTGCGGCTGCGCTTCGAGGCTGGTCCCGAGCGGACGGTGACCACGAAGTCGACCGACACCGATCTCGTCAGCGAAGCCGATTTCGCCGCCCAGCGCGCGATTCGCGGGCTGCTCGACGAGCGCCGGCCGGGTGACGGGTTTCTCGGCGAGGAGGGTGGCGACGCGGCCGGGTCGACCGGGCTGCGCTGGATCGTCGACCCGCTCGACGGCACCGTCAACTTTCTCTTCGGCATCCCCCAGTGGTGCGTCTCGGTCGCCGTTGCGGATGCCGCCGGCGCGCTCGCCGGGGTCGTGCACGACCCGAACCGCGGCGAGACGTTCGCCGCCGTGCGCGGGGAGCCGGCCACGCTGAATGGCAAGGTGGTCGTCGCCTCGCGCAAGGCGGATCTGGCGATGGCGATGGTCGCCACCGGGTTCTCCTATGACGCCGCCCTGCGCGCCGAGCAGGGCCGGGTCGTCGCCGGCCTGATCGGCCACGTGCGCGACATCCGCCGCTGCGGCGCCGCCGCGCTCGACCTCGCCTGGACGGCGGCCGGTCGCTTCGACGCCTACTACGAGCGCGGCCTCAACCCCTGGGATCTCGCCGCCGGCGAGCTGCTGTGCCTGTCCGGGGGGCTCGAGCGGCGGGAGCTCGTCGCGCGCGGGCCGCTGCCGGGCGGGATCATGGTCGCCCCGCCGACGCTGGCTGACGCCCTGGGGGCGCTCGTCGACTGAGCGAGTGCGGCGGGTGGGATTCGAACCCACACGCCCTTGCGGGCAATGCGTTTTGAGCGCACCGAGTCTGCCGTTCCTCCACCGCCGCCCGGTGGGAGGCCACTATACGACGCCTACGGCCGCTCGACCTCGACGTGCCAGTCCTGGCTGAAGCCGCGCCCGGCGAAGAGCAGCAGCAGCACCTGGAGGGGGATCAGCAGAGCGGTCAGCAGACCGAGCAGGCCGTTGCCGAGGCCGGGGTCGGCGAAACCGACGCCCTGGCGGTGAAACCATCCGGGCGCGGCGACCGCCGCCAGGATCGCCAGCAGCACTGCCAGCGTCGCGGCGACCGGCAGGATCCCGCGGCTCCAGCGGGCGGCCAACACGGCGAGGACGACGTAGGCGACCGCGAGCGCGCCGAGCGAGACCCGCTGCCCCGACAGCGCGCTCCAGCCGCCGGCGGCGACGATGACCATCAGCCCGGCGCTGACGAGCAGGAGGACGACGACCGCCAGGCGCGTCGCCCGGGCGGCCGGCGTGTCGCGGTTGGGGTGGGTCGCCATCCACGCTCAACATACAATCGGCGGCGGCCGGCGTGCAACGCTTCGCGGCGGTCGGTCTGCGGGCGTGGTGGAATTGGTAGACACGCCGGCCTTAGGAGCCGGTGGGCGAAAGCCTTTGGGGGTTCGAGTCCCTTCGCCCGCATTGTGGTGATTGCCGGGAAAACGGCTTATGGGTGGGCCACGACGACGTCGGCCGCGTCGGCTGGGGTGAGTGCGGGATAGAGAGCCTTGATCGCGGCGATGGCGACGAGCCCGCCCACGAGTTGCGCGGCGATGTAGGCGGGGGCGGAGGTGGGGGCGATGCCGGCGAAGCTGTTGGAGAACATCCGGCCGATCGTGATCGCCGGATTTGCGAAGCTCGCGGAGCTCGTGAAGAAGTAGGCGGCACCGATGTAGGCCCCAACCGCGGCCGCGGCGGAGGCTCCGCGCTGGGTGCGAGTCAGCGCGAAGATGACGAGGAGAAGCCCGAGCGTCGCGATGACCTCGCCGAACAGGTGGCCGCCGGTCACGCGGTGGTGGGTTGAGATGGTGACGGCGGCGTGCCCGTACATGACGTTGGCCGCGATCGCGCCGGTGATGCAGCCGGCGACCTGGGCGCCGAGGTAGGCGGCGGCGGTGCGCCAGGGTAGGCCGCCGAACGCGGCGTCGACAAACGAGACAACGGGATTGAAATGGGCGCCGGAGACCGGTCCGAACATGAGGATGATCGCGTAGAGGCCGGCAGCGGTCGCGGCGGCGTTCTCGAGCAGCTCGAGGCCGGTGTTTCCGGGCGAGAGGCTCTGCGCGGCGATTCCGGATCCGACGACGATGGCGGCGAGAAACGCGCTGCCCAGCCACTCAGCGAGGACGGGGCGCCACGCCGGGGCGGCGGACGGTTCCGTTGGGTTCTCGGCGGGCCGGGTCATCGTGTCGCGCCCGCGGGTCGGGTCTGGGATCGCCCGGCGTTATGCAGGCAGACGAACAGGACGTGCACGCGCGTGGCTCCTTCCAACGGGGACGCGGGGAGACCATATCCATTGACAAAGATCACTTCAAGCGATATCCATGTATTGATGAGCATCGATTTGGAGCTGGCCCCGAAGACCAAACGGGCCGCGGGCGAGCGGTGTTGCGAGCCCGTGGTCTATCCAGACGTCGAGCGCGAACAGGCCCAGCAGCTCGCGCGCGTCGCGAAAGCGCTCGGGGATCCCGTCCGCCTCCAGCTCGTCGACGTGCTGCGCAAGCACGCCGGGAAGGTCTGCGTCTGCGAGCTCGTACCCCTGTTTGACCTGGCGCAGCCGACGGTCTCCCACCACCTCAAGGTGCTTCGCCAGGCCGGGATCGTCGGCTCCGAGCGCGAGGGCCTATGGGCCTACTACTACGTGATCCCCGACGCCTTGAAGGAGCTCTCTGCATGGCTGACGTGACCGATATCCGCGAGGCCGCGCGTCAGCGGTATGCCCGCGCCGCCACCGGCGGCGCACGAGCGGGGTCGCACGCATGCTGCGAGCCAGCGACGCTAGCGACCTGCTGCGAGCCGGCGGCAAACGAGGACTGCTGCGGCGTCCCGTCCACGGAAGGCCCGCCTGCGAGGTGCGGCTGCCAGAGCTGACTGGTTCGGGGGCACGCGGCCGCCGGTCGCCGACCGCCGTGCCTCGCCGATCCGGGCGGAGGTTGGGTGTTGGGCTCCCGATCGGGGGGACGCAGACCGCGGGTCTCGAAACCAGTCGTTTAGAACCTAGGAGCCGGTGGGCTGACGTGCTTGGGGGTTGGAGTCCCTTCGCCGCTTCTGGGCGCGTGCCCCCTCGTGGGTTGCAATCAGGCGGTTCGGCCGACCGCGCGCAGTGGCGCGGGCATCAGCGCCGCGCCGGCGATCACGAGCGCGAAGGCGAGCGTGCGTCCGACGATCGACACCGGACCCGAGCCGACCGACTCGCCGAAGACGAGGATGCCGCCGATGATTGCGACCAGGTTCGCGACCACGGAGGTGATCGCGATGACCTCGACCGCACTGCCGAGCTGAAGGCTTCGGGCCGAGGCGTAGAAGGAGATCACGAAGGACACGAGCGCCGTCAGCGTCCAAGGGCTGAGCAGTCCGAACACCGGTCCTTGGGCGTGGGTCAGGTACTTGACCGCGACGTCGGAGACCCCGAACAGCCCGCCGGCGGCTGCGGCCAGGAGGAGCGCTTCGGGGCGGTCGGCGATGTGCCGGCTTGTGGAGAGCCGCACGAGGAAGAGCCCTGCGGCCAGGATCGTGCCCTCGATGGCGATCAATGCCGCCAGCGACGCGTGCTCGGGTCCCGAGGCCGTGGTGGTCAGCCCGATGACCGCCAGCCCGACGGCGGTGATCGTCACCCCTGTCCATTGACGTCGCCGGAGACGGAACCCGAAGTACCGCTCGGCGAGCACGGCGAGAAAGACGAGCCCGCCGGAAAGAATCGCCTGCACGGTCGACAGTGGCGCCAACGACAGCGCTCCGACGTGGAGGATCCAGGCGACGAGCGCCACCACCCACCCGACGGCGAACCACCGGGAGCGAAACAGGGCGACGGCGCTCCCGAGGGGACGGCGCACCTCGATGGCGGGGGCCAGCACCGCACCGCGCTGCTTGAAAAGGAAGCTCAGGTTCGTGCCCAGCGCCGACACCAGCGCAAGAGTCAATCCGAAAATCATCGAAGACCGCGCGATCGAGGGTCGACGAATGCTCTCACGCGCTGCAAACCAGGCGTCACCGACCCGCGCCGCGTGACCGCGCGGTCCCGGGGACTACAGTGTGGGAGCGTCGTCGGGAACTCTCGCTTCCTCCGCCTTGCGCTGCACCCTTCGGGAGGAGGTAAGAGAGAGGCCGACATGACGGCTCGATCCGGGGATGCACCCCAGCCGGAGAGCGCGATGGAGCGGCGGGTGTCGGACATTGTCGCCCGCCTGTACCTCGACGAGTTCGGCAAGGGCCCGCTCTACAGCGAAACGTCGATTCGGGCCGGCGTGATCGTGACGGTGTTGCGCGAAGTGCTGACCAGCGCCGAGAAGGCGCTTTACGCGAGCGGGCGAGGCGACAGCGTGCTGACCACACGGATGCTCTGGCAACACGCGACCGACCGGCGGTTCCGGGACGGCGTCGGGCGCGTGGTCGGGCGCGAGGTGGTCGTCGCGATCAGCGGCTTCGACCTCGAGCACGACATGGCCAGCGAGACGTTCATCCTCGCTCCGCCGGTCGGATAGCCAGGCTGGGCGCGGCGCCGCCGCGGCGCGACTATTGCGTCGGGTCGTCGAGCAGCGGGCTGTCCGGCTCGATCGGGTCCAGCAGGAAGAGTTCTGCGCGGAGGTCCGGGCTCTGGCGCGAGGCGCTCAGGAAGCCGATCACCCGGCGGCCGGTGAGGTCCTCGACGATCTTGGTCAGCCGGCCCTCCATCGCGTCCTGCAGTGCGTGCTGGGAGTCGTGAACCGCGCGCTTCTGGCCGGCGTCGAAGAGCGTCTGCTCGGCGACGGTGAACCCGCCTCGCAGGAGCACCACGAGGAGGTCACGACCAGCCCAGTAGGACTTGCACCTACTCGGCCCCTTGCCCACCGACGCGCGGAACTCCCGCACCACGCCATTCGAGATCTCGATGAGCAACTGCCCCTCGGAAAGAGCGCTGCTTTGTTCAGGGGACAAACCGTTTCCCTCGCCCTAGCTGCCGTCCCGTTTTCGTCGAAGCATCCTTCCCGTCGCCGCGTTCCTGGCCACGCATCGTCTGCCGCGAATTGTATCCGGCCTTGTCGTCGCTGGGGGTCAGACGCCCGCCTCTGAGCACGCCGGCGGCGCCGTTACCACCGCGCACAGTCAGCTCGGAATGGACTGCGGCTGAGCGAACGCGGGGCGCCCGGGATCCGCATGAGCAGCACGGGATGCGATGGCGTGCAGGCGACGGTTCATGGGCTCGGGCAGCCGCTCGAAGCGCAGCGCGTAAACGTGCGGGCGCTGCTGACGCAGGACTCGCGCCCGGCCGGCGATCCGCATCTCGAGGTTCGGTAGCTCGAAGTCGACCGTCTCGTCGTCGGCGAGGGGCCGCTGAGCCGTGACGCGCATTCCGCCCGGGCCGAGCTCGATCGTCCGGGCGGGGATGGGTGAACCAGTCCGCCGGCGCAGGATGCACGGCAGCGCGATCCTGGCGCGAGCGACGCAAAGCCCGGCGGTCCGCTCGGGGCCCCCGCTCCCCGTCTCACAAAGGTCGCTCTCGGCTGCGTCGTGCCCGCAGTCCAGGTGCGCAACGCGCCCTTCGAGGTGCATGAACGTCTCCGTGAGCAGCACCGACTCGCCGCACGCGGTGCAGCACCCGAGGCTGCCGGTGTGCACGTCGTCATGGGTCAAGAGGCCTCCTCGCTCGGAAACGCAAACGATGAGAAGTCCGACCGAGACCCGAAAGGGCACGCCGTCCCTCCGCCACACGACACGACGCCCTGCCCGACAGGCCGGGTGCGGCGCCGTAAACCGAGCGTACCACCGGTCACGCCAGCGGCGCTCGACGCTCTCGGACAACACCCGTCGGCTCGCGCCGCAGTTGTCCTCGGCGGCGCTGACCTAGGATGCACGATCGTGCACGCTCGGTCAGAACGAGAGGGGGTGAGCCGATGAGACCTCGCTGAGTGCCTCTGACTTCGGCCGCCCCGTGTGGGCGGAGAACCCATTTCTCTGAGGAGCGTTGTTCATGTCATCAGCGACAGTTCCGCTGGTCGAGAGTGTTCGTGAGGTCGCCCGCGAGCGCATAGCCCCGCTCGCCGCGGCCGTTGACCGCGAACGAGCGTTTCCCGACGCGTCGATGCGTGCGCTGGGCGAGCACGGTGCGTTGGGTCTGCTCGTGCCCGAGGAGTTCGCCGGGGCGGGCGCCGGGATCGCCGAGCTCGTTGCGGCGTCCGAGGCCGTGGGCAGCGCGTGCGCGTCGTCGGGAATGGTCTTTCTGATGCACTCGGTCACCGCCGCGACGATCGCCGTCGGCGGCGGCGACCGGGCCGGTGAGTACCTCGAGGCGATGGCGGACGGGAACAGCCTCGGGACGCTGGCGTTCAGCGAGCGCGGAACCGGCGCCCACTTCTACGCGCCCGAGCTGACGGCGGAGCTCGACGGCCACGGGATCCGGATCCGCGGCCGCAAGAGCTTCGTGACCTCGGGCGGTCACGCCGACCTCTATCTCGTGTTGGTGCGCAGCGTGGACGGCGAAGGACTCGACTGCTACGCCGTCGACGGGGCGGCCCCCGGCGTCCGCTTCGAAGGTGCGTGGGATGGGCTCGGGATGGCGGGCAACTCCAGCGTCGCCGCCGAGTTCGACTGCGTCGTCGACGTCACCGCTCGGATCGGCGGCGCCGGCGAGGGGCAGGCGCTCGTGTTCGGCGCCGTCGCGCCGTTCTTCCTCGCCGGGCTGGCCGCCGTCAACGTCGGGATCGCCGCCGCGGCGCTCGCCACGGCCGTCGAGCACGCCTCGACCCGGCGCTACGCCGGCGGCGGCGGCTCGCTCGCCGAGATCCAGTCGATCCAGCACGCCCTGGCCAACATGGACATCGGCACGCGCGCGGCGCGCCTCATGGTGCGCGAGGCCGCCCGACTCGGCGACGCCGCCGACGAGGGCGCGCTGGTCGCCCTGATGGAGGCGAAGATCATCGCCACCGAGGCCGCGGTCTCCGTCACTCAAGGCGCGCTCGAGGTGTGCGGCGGCCAGGGCTACACCCGGGCACTGCCGATCGAGCGCCACCTCCGTGACGCTCGGGCCGGAGCGGTGATGGCCCCGACGAACGGGGTCCTGCGCAACTGGACCGGCAAGGCGCTCGCCGGACTCCCGGTCCCGTGAGCCGCGCGAACGCCGACATGCGCGTCGGGGCGGTCGCCTACCACCCGCGCATCGTCACGATCTGGGAAACGTTCCTCGAGCACTTCGAGCGTGAGGGGATCCCGGTCGACTACATCCTCTACTCCAACTACGAGCGGCTCGTGGCGGCGGTGCTCGACGGCGACGTCGAGATCGGCTGGCATACCAACACGGCTTTCGTCGCCCTGGAGCAGCAGCTCGGCGCCGAATGTCGCATCCTGGGGATGCGCGACGTCGACGCCGACTTCGCCACCGTGATCGTCACGCGGCGGGGCGAGGCGTTCGACGACGTGAGCGGGCTGGCCGGCCGGCGGCTGGCGCTCGGCAGCCGCGACTCGGGGCACGCGGCGATCCTCCCGCTGCACTACCTGGCCGAACAGGGCCTCGACCCGACCGCCGACTGCGTGCTGGTGCGGTTCGACACCGATCTCGGCAAGCACGGAGACACCGGCGACTCGGAGCTCCGCGTGATCCGCGCGGTGGCCGACGGTACGGCCGACGCCGGGGCGCTCGGCGAGACCACGCTGGCCGCCTTTCGCGCCGAGCTCGTCCCGGCGGCCGCGAACCTCGAGGTGGCGTGGCGCAGCCCGACCTACTACCACTGCAACTTCACCGCCCTGCCGTCGCTCGACGCCGGGCTGGCGCAGCGGTGGCAGACGGCGCTCCTGGCGATGAGCTACGACGACCCGAGCATGCGGCAGGCGATGACGCTCGAGGGCGTCAAGCGCTGGCTGCCCGGCGACCGCTCAGGCTATCGGGCGCTGGCGGACGCGATGGCTGACACCGCGTGAGCCCGCGACGCCTGGAGACGGAAGCGCTCGAGCTCGGCGGGGGCCTGGAGGTCCTGCTCGCCGCCGCGCTCGACGGGATGGCGGTCGGCGAGCGGCTGGAGGTGCTCACCTCGTCGCGCTCGACGGCGCTCGAGCTCCACGGCTGGGCGCGCCGTGCCGGCCATCAGCCGGTCGGCGAGCGCGCGCCGCCCGGCGGCCCCTATGCCGTCGAGATCGAGCGCGGCCCGTTCGCCCGGGTTCTCGCCGCCCCGCTCCCAGCCCGCGCATCGGGTCCGCCGCTGCGTGGGGGAGAGCTCCACACCGCTGACCTTCGGACCCCGGCCGACGTGCCCGTCCGCGCGGACCCGGCGGCGGGCTTCGCCCCGCTCGGGGCGATCGTCGAGCTCGGGGCGCCGGCCTTCCGCTGGACGCTCAGCGAGCAGGACGCGATCTGGGCCGACGACGTCGCCGACCTCGCCGAGCAGACCTCGGCCGGCCAGTGGGACGCCTCGCGCGACATCCCCTGGGAGACCGCGCGCGGCCTCCCGGACTTCATGGAGCGGGCCGTCGCCCAGGTGATGACGTTCATCGCCCAGAACGAATATGCCGCGCTCTACGTACCGGCCGGGTTCATCGCCAACGTCAACCCCCGCTACCACGAGATGCTGATGTGGCTCGCCGGGCATGTCCACGACGAGGCGCGCCACATCGAGGTCTTCACCAAGCGGTCGCTGATCGGCGGTCAGTCGAGCTACGCGCTCGCGTCGACCGAGCTCTCGCTCCACACCCTGCTCGACGAGCCGAGCTTCAGCGGCGCCGCGCTGCTCCTGAACGTCCTCGGCGAGGGCACCTTCCTCGACCTGCTGCGCTTCGTCGAGCGTCACGCACCCGACGCGGCGACGCGTGCGGCCGCGGCATTGGCGCATCGCGACGAGGTCCGCCACGTCCATTTCGGCATCTCCCACGTCCGCCGACGGATCGCCGCCGATCCGGCCCAGGCGGGCGTGCTCGTGGCTGCGGCCGAGCGCCGCGCGGCCAAGCTCACCCAGATGTCGGGCCTCAGCCCGCTGCTCGGCGAGGGCCTGACGCTGATGGCGGCCGGATCGCTCCAGCCCGCCGAGCTGGCGACCGGCGCCGCCGCCGTGCGCGAGCTGATGCAGACGATGGAGGTCAACCGCATCCGCCGGCTCCAGGCCGCCGGCTTCGACCTCCTCACGGCCCGGCGCCTCTCCGACCTGCACACGCCGAATCTCATGTGACCGTCGGGGTGTCGCCGGTAGCAAGGCTCCGGCTCGCTTAGCTCGTCGCCCCGGCGGGTACCACGTTCGGCGAAAAGGCACGCCGACGGCGCGCCCCGGCGAGCGACGGAGGACCGAGATGGCTGATGAGCGGGAAGCGCACGGCGGCGCCGTCGGCGACACCGACGACGTTCACGACCGGCTTCATCCGCACGACCTGCCGCCCGGGCATCCGACCCGCCCGGCGGTCGAGCGCGAGCTGGCCGAGGCGCAGGACGAGGACACGGACACCGAGCCCAACGCGGCCGGGTAGAGCGCGCCCGGTCCGCCGGGACTCCGGCGCCGCCCCGGCGGGCTAGCTCGGCTGCGGCGAGCCTTCCTCCAACGAGCTGCCGGCGGTGGCCCGCGTCATCTCGCGCAGCAGGGCGTCGATGCCGGCCACCGCGTGCACGGCGCGTTGCCGCCCGGCGCCTCCGCCCCGCTCGAGCAGCGCCGGCAGCAGCTCGAGCTGGTCGGCGCATTCGAGGCCGTCGGCGTGCGGTCGCGCGCTGGCGACCGCCGCGGCGAGCAGGTCGGGCACCGGCGTCAGCCGTCCGTCGGCGTCCGGCAGGAGCGCGTCGACGCCGTAGCGAGCCGCCCGGAACATCGCCTCCTCGAGCACCTCGGCGGGCGGGTCGGGCTCTGGCTCTGCAATCGCCGTGTCCCGCGCGAGGCAGTGGACGAGAGCGACCAGGCCGGCGGTGTCCTCGAGCGACGTCTGGGCGTCGAGCGCTCGGATCTCGACCGTTCCGAGCCGGGGGTGGGGGCGGAGCTTCCACCAGAACCAGGTGTAGTCGGGGACGTCGGCGGCGCGCAGGAGCAGATCCGTGGCCGCCCGGAAGTCGGCGAAGTCGCGCATCGCCCGGGGTACCCCGGACCGGGGCCAGCCGCGCATCGTCACCTCACGCGCCGACGCGAGGCCGGTGTCGCGTCCGTGACGAAACGGGGAGTTCGCCGCCAGCGCCGCCAGCAGCGGCAGGTGGCGCCGGAGCCCGTTGAACGCGCGGATTGCCGTTTCGGCGTCGGGCATGCCGACGTGGATGTGCATTCCCCCGACCGGCGTGGCGACGGCGTCGCCGAGGAGCTCGTGAATGCGCGCGTACCGCTCCTTGTCGGTGATCTCCGCCTCGCCTTCGAGCGCCGACGGGTGCGTTCCGGATCCGAGCAGGCCGGCGCCGGTCGCGACGACCGCCCGGCGCAGGTCGCGCAGGGCCGCGACGGCGTCGCCGGTGCTCCCGCAGACGTCCGTGATGAGCTCGATCTGGCAGGCGTGCAGCTCGCGCGAGACGTCGCCGCCGGTACGGCCGAGCCGCTCCAGCACCGCCGCCGACGAGTTCGTCTGCCGGCCGCTGAGCGGGTCGACCAGAAACAGCTCCTCCTCCACGCCGACGGTGAACGGGGGGCCCGAGCCGAACTTGTCGTCGCCGTCGTCTTCGGGTGTCGGTTGCGAGCCGTGAGACATCTCGGGTCCCGATTCCCGCTCGCGGCGAATCCGAATCCTCCTGGCGATCGCCGGGGGGGGCGTCGGCGCGGCCGGCGCGCACCGGCGGGCGCCGTCCCGGGCGGGCGCCGGAGCGGGCTTGGGACGAGCGCCGCCGCGGCGGTTGGATCTCGGTCGGCAAAGCCCTGATAATGGTTGGCATGGGCGGATCGGCGGGTCTTGGGCCCGTGCACCAGGCCTATCTCCTCCAGGCGCGCCAGATGCAGGCACTGTCGTTCATGGTGCACATCCCGCTCGTCGCCTTCGGGATCGCCTTCCCGGCGATGGTCCTGTTCGCCGAGTGGCTGCATCTGCGCTCGGGCGACCCCGTGTACCTGCTGCTGGCCAAGCGCTGGTCGAAGGTGATGGTCGCCCTGTTTGCCGTCGGCGTGATCACCGGGACGATCCTCAGCTTCGAGATGGGCCTCCTGTGGCCGAACTTCACGGCGACGTTCGGCAGCGTCTTCGGACTCGGCTTCGCGATCGAGGGCTTCTCGTTCTTCGTCGAGGCGATCTTCATCGGCATCTACGTCTACGGGTGGGATCGCCTGTCACCGCGCGCCCATCTGGCGTCGGGGATCCCGGTCGTGCTGTCGGGCTTCACCGGCTCGCTGATGGTCATCGCCGTCAACGCGTGGATGAACCATCCGTCCGGCTTCCGCCTCCAGGGCGGGCACGTCACCGGTGTCGACCCCCTGCGCGCCCTGTTTGCCAACACCTACCTCTGGCACGAGCTCGTGCACATGTACATCGCCGGCTACATCGTCACCGGCTTCCTCGTCGCCGGCGCCTACGCGGTCGGCCGCCAGCGCGGCCGGTGGGGCCGCTACGAGCGGACGGCCCTGATGATCCCGCTGACGATCGCGGCCGTGGCGTCACCGGTCCAGATCCTCGTCGGGGACTGGGCGGCCCGCGAGGTGGCGACGACGCAGCCGATCAAGCTGGCGGCGCTCGAGGGCCTCGGGTCGACCGAGCGGGGCGCGCCGGTCCACATCCTCGGGTGGTACACCGACGGCCAGGTCAAGGACGGGATCGCCATCCCCAAGGCGCTGTCGCTGCTGGCCTTCCACGACCCGAACGCCACCGTGAAGGGCCTTGACTCCGTCGCGCCCGACCGGCGGCCGCCGGTCAACGTCGTGCGCTTCGCCTTCCAGACGATGGTCGGCATCGGGACGGCGATCGCCCTCCTCGGCGTCTGGTTCATCGTCGTCCGCACGCGGCGAAGACGCCTGCCGGAGTCGCCGTGGTTCTACCGGGCGGTCGCGCTGGCCGGGCCGCTGTCCTTGGTGGCGATGATCGCCGGCTGGGTCACGACCGAGGTCGGGCGCCAGCCGTGGGTGGTCTACGGGGTGATGCTCACCTCGCAGGCGGTCACGGGCGCGCGCGGCATTCCGGTCGCCTACGGCACGCTGGCGCTGACCTACGTCGGCGTGGCGATCGGCGTGGCGTGGGTCCTGCGCCGGCTCGCGCGCGCCCCGCTCGACCTGCCGGAACCCGCCGCCGCGGGCGTGGGCGGCTGACGATGCACTTCTACGATCTGCCACTGGTGTTCGCCGGGATCGGGCTCGTGCTCTACACGGTGCTGGCCGGGGCCGACTTCGGCGCCGGGTTCTGGCAGCTGTTCCCCGGCCGGGGGGACCGGGCGCAGCGGATCCGCGAGCACGCCCACCACTCGATGGCGCCGGTCTGGGAGGCCAACCACGTCTGGCTGATCTTCGTGCTGACCGTCGTCTGGACGGCCTACCCGGTGGCCTTCGCGTCGATCGCCTCGACGCTGTCGGTGCCCCTGTTCATCGCGGCGATCGGGATCATCCTGCGCGGGACGGCCTACGCGACGCGGTCGGGCAGCGCGAGCCCGCGCGAGCGCGCGGCGATCGACACCGTCCTCGCCGGGTCGTCGATCCTCGCGCCGTTCGCGCTCGGCACCATGGTCGGGGCGATCGCGTCGCGGCGGGTGCCGGTCGGCAACGCCGGCGGGGCGCTGTTGCGCAGCTGGCTGAACCCGACGTCGCTGCTGATCGGCGTGCTGGCGGTCGCCACCTCGGCCTACCTCGCCGCCGTCTACCTGGCGGCCGACGCCGTGCGCCTCGACGAGCCGGAGCTCGCCGGCGCCTTCCGCCGGCGGGCGCTGGCGGCCGGGCTCGCCGCGGGAGCAGTCGCGGCCGCCGGAATCGTCGTCGTCCACGGGGACGCCCACCCGCTGTTTCACCGGCTGCTCCACACCGACGCCGTCGGCGGCCTCGTCGTATCGGGCCTCGCCGGCCTGGCGACGCTGGCCCTCGTCCAGCGCAGCCGGTTCGAGGCGGCGCGCGTCACGGCGGCGGTCGCGGTGGCGGCGATGATCGCCGGCTGGGCGATCGCCCAGAATCCGACGCTGCTGCCGGGCCTGACGATCCGGGCGGCGGCGGCGTCGCACGAGGCGCTCGTCTGCCTCGTCGTGGCGATCCTCGCCGGCGGGGCGATCCTCTTCCCGTCGCTCGGTCTCCTCTTCCGCCTCGTGCTGGCCGGAGGCCTCGACCACGCCCGACCGGCGGCGCCGCGCCCCTACACGCCCCGGGCGCTCCTGTCGGCGTCGCGCGCCGGGCTGCTCGAGCGGCTGGCCGGCGTCGCCTTCCTCATCGGCGTCGCCGGGCTCACGCTGGCCGACGCCGGCTGGGCGCACGCGATCGGCGTCGTCGCCCTGTTCGCCTTCGTCGTGTCGGCGTTCCTCGTCCTCGTCGGCGACCCCGAGGGAGCCGATGGCGCACGATCCTGAGTCGTGGTGGGTCGACGAGCGGGCGCACGCCGGCCGCGAGCACTTCGACGAGCAGCACGCCCGGCGCTACGACGCCAAGATGGACGCCGACGCGGGCTCGGGCATGCTCGCCCGCTACCTCTGCCGAAGGACGTAGCGGCGGCGCTTCACCGTCATTTGACGCCGCCACCCGCGGCGACAGGACACAATCCGAAGCGTGACCTCGCCGCCGCACCGACGCACCCGCCGCGAGGTCCTCCAGGCCGCCGCCCGGGGCGCGGCCCTGCTGGGCGGCCAGGCGCTGCTGCCCACGCACCGCCGCCACCACGGCAAGCGGATCGTCCGGGCCCTGGCGACGGCCCCGGCCGGATGCGGCCGACTCCACGACATCGAGCACGTCGTGATCCTGATTCAGGAGAACCGGTCGTTCGACCACTACTTCGGCACCTACCGGGGCGTGCGGGGGTTTGCCGACCGGACGGCGCCGAAGCTGCACGACGGCGCGGCCTCGACATATTCGCCCAGCCGGGCTTCCCGGCGCCGGGGTACGGGGGGCACCTGCGGCCGTTCCACATCGACAGCTACCAGAACGGCGAGTGCACGGACGACATCAACCACAGCTGGGGGCCACAGCACACGTACTGGAACGGCGGGCGGCTCGATGGCTTCGTCACCGGGCACGAAACGGCGGACGGGGCGGCGGACGCGCCGTTGGCGATGGGCTACTACGAGCGCAACGATCTCGCCTTCTACCACGCCCTGGCCGACGCGTTCACGATCTGCGACGGCTACCACTGCTCGGTGCTCGGGCCGACCGACTCCAACCGCCTCTACGCGATGTCGGGCACGCTCGACCCGGACGGCAGCCACGGCGGGCCGATCCTGTCGACGAGCGGGACGCGGGTCGAGCGCTTCGGCCGGCTGACGTGGACGACGATGCCCGAGCAGCTCCAGGCGCACGGGGTCAGCTGGAAGGTCTACGGATCCGTCGACGGCAACTACGGCGACAACGTGCTGCCGTACTTCAAGAGCTTCTTCGCCAACCCGCTGCTGCTGGCCAACGCCCTGGTCCCGTCGTTTCCGGGAACGTTCGAGCTCGACGCGGCCCTCGGCACGCTGCCCCAGGTCTCGTGGATCCTGGCGCCCCTGCTCCAGAGCGAGCATCCGCCGGCGCCGGTCGAGTTCGGCGAGTGGGCGTCGGCCCACGTGCTCGACGCGCTGACGGCCAACCCGGCGACCTGGGCCAAGACGGCGCTGTTCATCACCCACGACGAAAACGGCGGCTTCTTCGACCACGTGCCCCCGCCGACGCCGCCGCCGGGCACGCCGGGGGAGTTCCTCACCCTCAGCCCGCTGCCGGCCGAGGCCGGCGCCGTCGCCGGGCCGGTCGGGCTCGGATTCCGCGTGCCGCTGCTCGTCGTCTCTCCGTTCAGCCGGGGCGGCTTCGTCTGCAGCGACACCTTCGACCATACGTCGGTGCTGCGCTTCCTCGAGGCTCGCTTCGGCGTCGAGGTGCCGAACCTCAGCGCCTGGCGCCGGGGGGTGACCGGCGACCTGACCACGGCCTTCAACTTCGCCCACCCCGACCGGTCGATCCCGCGGCTTCCGGGCCCGACGCTGCTGGACAGCCGCGTTCTCCTCAGCGACTGCCTGACCGGGGCGCCGGTGAGCCTGGTGACGGAGCTCACGAGCAGCCTCGACACGCTCGCGTCAGCCCTCCTGCCGGCCTATCCGGTCCCCCCGCCGCCGCAGGCCCAGCCGGGCGAGGAGCCGGGCAGGCCGCGGCGGCCGAGCGGGCCGTTGGCTGCGCCTTGTGAGTAACGGCGCCTGCTCGCCGACCGGTCTGCGCCGACACCGGCGTCTCGACCCTGGCCCGCACCGTCACGGCGTTCCGGGCGTCGCGGACGGGGACGAGCACCGTCACGGCGGCACTCGCGCCCGCCTGGCGCACGGTCGCCGGCCGACCGCACGCCTTCCGGGCGGCGGTCACCGTCGTGCGCTGAGCCACCGTCACCCGGCCGCGGCGCCGCCGCGACAGGTCGCGTGGTGGACCTCGTCGGTCAAGGTCGCGAGGTGCTCGGTCAGGGTGTGGATCTGCTCGGTCAGCGCGGTGTTCGTCCGCAGCAGGTCGGTCTGGACCTGGGAGAGCTCGTCGCGATGCCGGGCGCTCGCCTCCTCGTTGGCCTTGTCGGTCCGCGTCTGGGCCTTCTGGGCGATGATCACCAGGGCGCCGGTGTAGAAGGCGACGGCGGAGAAGACGAGGTTGAGCAGGATGAACGGCGCCGGGTCGAAGCCGCTGCCGTTGAGCAGGCCCGTCCACGACCGGCTGAGGAAGTGGACGACGTGGTTGGAGAGGACCCAGGCGATGATGATCGTCGAGCTGGCGAGAAGGAACCCAACCGTGCCCATGCCGCTGGCGACCTTCTCGGAGACGCGCTCCATGAAGCTGCTGCCGCCGGCGTAGGGCGAACCGTCGGGCGAGTCGTAGTGATGGTGGTAGCGCAGCGGGTTGGGCATTCGCGTTCCTCTCGAGACGTTGGGGCGTCGGCTGCACAGAGCATGGAGCCCGGGCCGGACCGGTGCGCCTGCCCGGGCGATGCGCAACCATCAACCAAGACACCAACGGGCCGAAGGAGGAGGCGTGCGGTTCATCCACACCAACATGCGGGTGCGCGACATCGACGCGTCGCTGCGTTTCTACGCGGCGCTCGGCTTCGAGCGGCGGGGCCGGCTCCAGTTCGACGGGGCCTACAACGTCTACCTCGGCCTGCCGGGCGACGGCGACACGCTCGAGCTGACGGTCAACGACGGGCGCCAGCAGCCGTATGACCTGGGCGACGGCTACGGGCACGTGGCGCTGACGGTGGAGAACCTCGACGAGACCGTGGCCCGGCTGGCGGCGGCCGGGATCGAGCCGGAGCGGCCGCCGTACCATCCGGGCGACCGGGAGGAGATCCGCATCTGCTTCGTCAGCGACCCGGACGGCTACCGGATCGAGCTGAT
Source organism: uncultured Solirubrobacterales bacterium (assembly GCA_963742705.1). Taxonomy (GTDB): domain Bacteria; phylum Actinomycetota; class Thermoleophilia; order Solirubrobacterales; family Solirubrobacteraceae; genus Palsa-513. Next base: position 307,582 of record CAVUMZ010000017.1, read on the forward strand.
CGACGGCGACCTGGCCACGCCGCAAGACCCCGACCGATAGGAGACCACCATGCTTTTCTTCGTCCGCTTCGACGTCACCCAGCCGCACGATGTGTCCAACCCCGAGCTGGTCGAGATCTGGAAGCGGGAGGCGACCGCGGCTCTCGGAGCGGTCGAGGCCGGGGCGGTCAAGCACCTGTGGAAGGTCGCCGGCCAGCGGGTCGTCCTGGCGATCGTCGAGTTCGGGTCGGCCGAGGAGCTCGACGGGGCACTGGGTGGGCTGCCGATCATCCGCGAGATGGGCAGCGGCGTCCGGACCGAGGCCCTGCCGATCTACGACTACGCGACCTTTGCCGCCGATCTCAACCACGGCGTGCACGGGTAGTCGAACGTCTACGCCGCACACAATAATGTAATCTGACATAGTTGAGCCGGCCATGCCCGGGCCGCCGCCGTCGAATCCATTCCGCTTCGGAGCGCTCGCGGTCGGGGAGACGTTCGCCGACCGGGAGGACGAGGTGCGCGAGCTGGGGGCCGACATCCGCAACGGCCAGGACGTCGTCGTCTTCGCGCCGCGGCGCTACGGCAAGTCGTCGCTGATCCGGCGGGTGGTCGACGGGCTGGCGACCGAGGGCGTGCTGATCGCGCAGGTCGACCTGATGCGCACGCCGACGCGGGAGCGGCTGGCGGGGAGCCTGGCCAAGGCGATCCACGCGGAGATCGCGACGCCGGTCCTGCGGGGCCGGGAGCGGCTGCGGGTGTTCGCGAACCTGCGAATCGCGCCGAAGATCGTCGTCGACCCGGCGACCGGGGCGGTGTCGTTCGGCTTCGACGCGCGGGGGGCCGACGGCGACATCGACGCGACGCTCGAGGAGCTGCTCGGTCTGCCGGGCCGGCTCGCCGCCGTGCGCAAGCGGCGGGTCGCGGTCGTGCTCGACGAGTTCCAGGAGGTGGTCGAGCTGGGGCCGGGCCTGCTGGCGCTGATGCGGTCGGTCTTCCAGGAGCAGCCGCAGGTCGCGCACGTCTATCTCGGCAGCCGCCGGCACATGATGGAGCGGATCTTCAACGACGAGCACGAGCCGTTCTGGCGCAGCGCCAAGCGCGCGGAGCTCGGCGTGATCGCGCCGCCGGTGTTCGCCCGGCACGCCGTGGCGCGTTTCGCGAGCACGGGCCGGACGCTCGGGTCCGACGCGTGCGCGGCGGTGCTCACCGCGACCGGGGGCCACCCGAACGCGACGCAGGAGCTGCTGTACTTCCTCTGGGAGGCGACGCCGCCGGGCGGGGTCGCCGGGGCCGATGCCTACGCCGCGGCCCTGGCCAGCGTGCTGCGGTCCGAGCAGGCGCACTTCAGCCTGATCTGGGAGCGGGCGGCGGCGGCGCAGCGGCTCGTGTTGTCGGCCCTGGCGGCCGAGCAGCCGGGCCACCCGCTGAGCGAGGACTACCAGGCCCGGCACGGGCTGCCGCGAACGCCGACCGTCCAGGCGGCGCTCGGGGCACTCGTGCGGGGCGAGCTCGTCAGCCGGTCGGGGCGCGGGCGCTACGCGATCGCCGAGCCGTTCCTGGCCGACTGGATCCGCCGGAGCGACGCCTGACCGGACGGGGGGCGCCGGTGGCCGGGCACGCCCGCGTGGATCTTGGGGTCGACGCCGGCGGAGCGGGCTGCCGACCGCGGTCGTCGTGCCGGACTCATACATTCGTGGGATGTTGGGGTCCGGGGGTTTAGGTCCGGGCGAGGGCAGCCGATCTGAGGATCACCTGCTGCCTTCGTCAAATGATCGGAACCGACCGCGATGTTGCCGCGCTCGGCTGGGCCGGTCTGACGGCAGGACTTTTTGGGTCCTCTTCTCTGCCAAGGAGCTCGCAAATGAGCCTGTCTGTCCGTCGCCGTCTGAGTTGTCTCGCCGCCTCCGTCCTGGCCGGCGCTTTCGCGTTCGGCGCCGTCTCGACCGCGTCGGCGCAGCCAAGCCTGCTCAGCCTGGGTGCGTGCGACGATGCGGCCCTGAGCCAGCCGTTCCTGCCGTGGGTGGACGCGAACATGTACAAGCTCGCTCCGGGCGGCGACTTCGAGAGCGGAACCGCCGGCTGGACGCTGAGCGGTTCGGCCGGGGTCGTCCCGGGCAGCGAGCCGGCCGGGGTCACCGGGAGCGTCGGAGCGTCGTCGCTGTCCTTGGGCGCCGGGGCGTCGGCCCAGTCGCCGACCACCTGCGTCAACGCCGCCTACCCGAGCTTCCGCTTCTTCGCCCGGACCAACAGCCCCGGGTCGGTCGTCGTCGTCACCGCCGTCTACCAGACCCTGCTCGGACAGGTCGTGCTCCCGGTCGGCGTGGTCGGCCTCAGCCCGGACTGGTCGCCGACGCTGCCGATGCTGACCGGCTCGGCCGTACCCGGCCTCCTCTCGGGTGGGACGGCGCCGATCGCCCTGCGCTTCACGCAGCTGACGGGAAGCTCGCAGATCGACGACGTCTTCGTCGATCCGCACCGATTCGGCTAACGAAAGCCCTTCGAAGTCGACCGACGGGGCCGGCCGGATGGCCGGCCCCAGGTCCTTCGCCGCCGCCGCCCGGCGCCGCTCCGGACGGTCGTGGGGCTTCCGCCCGGCGGTATCATCCCGGGGACCGGTCTGATCCAAATGGACATCGACTCATACGAGAGTGCCGAGGCCGAAGCGCTGCTGCGGGCAGCGCAGACTCGCCTTGGGCGGCGCGTTCCGATCGGGCACGAGGTGATCACGCATCGGCCTGGCGGCAGTCGGGTTCCTCGGCGCGGCCGTCGCCCTGGCCGTGTTCGCTCCCGAGGGCGGTCGCTGTCGGTTACGACCCTCGTCCTGACGGTGGCCCTGTACGCCGTCGCGGCCAGCGTGCTGTTCCCCGTCGGCAGCGTGTGGGCCGACGCCGACACAGCTCGTGTTCGTCCCGATGATGTTCGTCCTGCCGACGGCGTGGTGCCGCTGGCGGTGGCCGCGGGCATGCTGCTGGCGCGTTCGACATCCCGGACGTGGTCAACGCCCGCAGCGCTCCGAGGCGTCTCGGGGACTGCTGGTACGCGCTCGGGCCGGCGATCGTGCTTCGTCGCGTCCGGGCTCGACCGCGTTCAGCTGGGTCGGACTGGCCGGTCTATGTCGGGCCCTCGGCGCGCAGGTCGCCGTGCGACTCGGCGGTCACGTGTCGCGCTGCTGGTTTGCCGAACGGATCAAGCCCCGTGACCAGTTGCCGCCGATGGTCTGGACCTTCGGCGTCGACTTCGCGCTGTCGACCGTCGGCCTGCTGATCGCCGCGGCGGCCGTCGACCGGCCGGGCCTGGTGCTGCTGGCGCTGCCGCTGACCGGGCTGCTCGGCCTGTTCGCCCGCGAGCGCCACGAGCGCCTCGACCAGGTGCTGACGCTGAGCTCGGCCTACCGGGGGACGGCGCTGCTACTGGCCGACGTCGTCGAGGCCGACGACTTCTACACCGGCGAGCACTCGCGCGGGGTGCTCGAGCTGTCGCTCGGCGTCTCCGACGCGCTCGGGCTCGACGCCAGCCACCGGCGGGTGGTCGAGTTCGCGGCGCTGCTGCACGACATCGGCAAGATCCGGGTGCCCAAGGCGATCATCACCAAGCGGGGTCCGCTCGACGACGACGAGTGGACGATCGTCCGCCGGCACACGATCGAGGGCGAGGCGATGCTCTGCCGGGTCGGCGGGGCGCTGATCGAGGTCGGCCGGATCGTCCGGGCCTCGCACGAGCGCTACGACGGCGACGGCTACCCCGACGGGCTGGCGGGCGAGGCGATCCCGCTCGAGGCGCGGATCGTCACCGTCTGCGACTCCTACAGCGCGATGACCACCGACCGGCCGTACCGCCGCGGCCGCTCGGCCGAGGAGGCGCTGGCCGAGCTCTACCGGTGTGCCGGGACCCAGTTCGATCCCGCGGTCGTCGCCACGCTCGGCGAGCTGATTCGGGCGGAGCCCGGGGTGGCCGGGGCGGCGCGCGAGTCGCCCACCCAGCCGGGCGCAGCCCCTCGGCCGGGCGTGGTCGCGATGCACCAGCCGACACTGAACTGAGCCGTCAGGCGCGGCGGCCGGCGGTGAGCCCGGCGGGGAGCCGCAGGTCGGCCTCCTCGCGTGTCAGCGGGAAGTGGCAGGCGGCCTGGGTGCCGTTGCCCTTGTCCTCGAGCAGCGGCTCGTCTTCGCGGCAGCGGTCCGCGGCCTTGGGGCAGCGGGTGTGGAAGCGGCAGGCCCGGGGGGGATCGGCCGGGCTCGGGACGTCGCCGGTCAGGAGCTGGCGCTCGCGCCGGCCGTGGGGGTCGGCGACCGGGACGGCCGACAGCAGGGCCCCGGTGTAGGGGTGGCGGGGAAAGCCGTAGAGCGAGGCGTTGGGGGCGGCCTCGACGATCTTGCCCAGGTACATCACGACCACGCGGTTGCACATCTGCCGGATCACCGACAGGTCGTGGGCGATCAGCACCAGCGTCAGGTCGAGCTCGCGCTGGAGGTCGCGCAGCAGGTTGAGGATCTGGGCCTGGATCGAGACGTCCAGGGCCGAGACGGGCTCGTCGGCGATGATCAGCTTGGGTTCCAGCGCGATCGCCCGGGCCACGCCGATCCGCTGGCGCTGGCCGCCGGAGAACTCGTGGGCGTAGCGGTTGTAGTGCTCCGGGTTCAGGCCGACGGTCTCCAGCAGCTCCTGGACGCGGCGCTTGCGCTCGCCCTCGCCCTTGAGCAGACCGTGGATGACGAACGGCTCCGCCACGATCGACCCGATCGTCTTGCGCGGATTGAGCGACGAGTACGGGTCCTGGAAGATGATCTGCACCTCCCGTCGCAGCGCCTTCAGCTCGCCGCCGGCCAGATGCGTGACGTCGCGGCCGTCGAAGTGGACCTCGCCGGCGGTCGGCTCCAGCAGCCGGGTGACGAGGCGGGCGGCGGTGCTCTTGCCGCACCCGCTCTCGCCGACGATCCCCAGCGTCTCGCCCCGGTCGACGGTGAAGCTGATGCCGTCGACCGCCCGCACGGCGCCGATCTGCCGCTGGAACACGATCCCCCGGGTGATCGGGAAGTGCTTGACCAGATCCCTCGCCTCGAGCAAGGCGCTCATGGCTTGACCGCGCCGCGCGTCGCGGCCCACGCCTGCCGTCGGGCCGGCTCGGCAAGCAGGCAGGCGACCTCGTGGTCGGGCTCGCCCGAGACCGCCACCAGCGGGGGGTCGAGCCGCGCGTGGTCGGGCTGGGCGTAGGCGCACCGGGGGTGGAAGTGGCAGCCGGACGGGCGTGTGATCAGGCTCGGCGGCCGGCCGGGAATGGCGATCAGCGGCTCGCCGGGCTCGGCCTCCAGCGACGGGATCGACCCGAGCAGCCCCCAGGTGTAGGGATGCTGGGGCGCGTCGAAGAGGGCCGCCGTCGGGGCGTGCTCGACGATCCGCCCGGCGTACATCACGGCGATCTCGTCGGCCATCTCGGCCACGACGCCGAGGTCGTGGGTGATGAGGATGATCGCCATGCCGAGCTCGTCCTGGAGGCGCTCCATCAGGCTGAGGATCTGGGCCTGGACGGTCACGTCGAGCGCCGTCGTCGGCTCGTCGGCGATCAGCAGCTTGGGCTCGTTGGCGAGCGCCATCGCGATCATCGCCCGCTGGCGCATGCCGCCCGGAGAGCTCGTGCGGGTAGGCATCGACGCGGCGGCCGGGGTCGGGGATGCCGACGAGCTCGAGCAGCTCGATCACGCGCACCCGGGCCGCGGCCTTGGTCACGTCCCGATGGATCCGGATCGCCTCGCCGAGCTGGGCCCCGACCCGATAGAACGGGTGCAGCGAGCTCAGCGGGTCCTGGAAGATCATCGCGATGTCGTTGCCGCGGATCGTCCGCATCTCGTCGGTCGGCATGGCGACGAGGTCGCGACCCTCGAAGAGGATGCGCCCGGTGATGGTCGCGTTGGCCGCCCGGCTGAGCCCGAGGATCGTCCCGGCGCCGACGCTCTTGCCCGACCCGGACTCGCCGACGATGCCGAGGGTCCGGCCCCGGTCGAGCCGGTAGGAGACGCCGTCGACGGCGTGGAGCGTCCCGTCCTCGGTGGCGAACTCGACGCGCAGGTCGTCGACCTCGAGCAGGGGCGCGGTCGTCACGAGTACCTGACCCGGGGGTCGAGGAAGGCGTAGACGATGTCGACGACGATGTTGGCCAGGATGATGAAGATCGCCGCGACCAGGACGGTTCCCTGGACGACCGGGTAGTCGCTGTGGAGGATCGCGTCGTAGTTGAGGCGGCCGATGCCCGGGACGTCGAACACGGCCTCGGTCAGGACGGCCCCCCCGAGGAGGACGCCGATGTCGAGGCCGAGCACGGTGACGAGCGGCGTCAGGGCCGAGCGCAGCCCGTGGCGCAGGACGACCGTCCGCTCGAGCAGGCCCTTGGCCCGGGCGGTGCGGATGTAGTCCTCCTGCATCGTCTCGATCAGGCTCCCCCGCAGCAGCCGGGCGTAGATCGCCGCCGAGCTGGCCGCCAGAACGAACCACGGCATGATCAGCGACGTGAACCACTTGACCGGGTCGGTGGTGATGCCGACGTAGGTGTTGGCCCCGGGAAAGAGGGGGAACTTGCCGACGTCGGTGGCGAACAGGTAGAGCATCACCAGGCCGAGCCAGAACACGGGGACGGAGATGCCGAGCAGGGCGAACCCCATCGCCACCCGATCGAGCACGCTGCGGCGGCGGACGGCCGAGATGATCCCGACCGGGATGCCGACGAGCATCCAGATCGCCACGGCCCCGACCGTCAGCGAGATCGTCGCCGGGAGCCGGTCGAAGATGAGGGCCTTGACCGACTCGCTGCTCTCGTAGCTGTAGCCGAGGTCGAAGTGGAGCACGAGCGCCTTGAGGTAGTCCCAGAACTGGACGAAGATCGACTTGTCGAGGCCCAGGTTGTGGCGGATGTCGGCGATGTTCTGGGCCGTGGCGTTGCGCCCGGCCCGCAGGCGGGCCGGGTCCGCCGACGGGAGCAGGTAGAAGATCGCGAACGTCAGGGCGACCACGAGCACCAGGAGGACGAGCCCCCAGAGCACCCGGCGGATGATGTAGCGCCCCACGACTCGACGTTTACTTCAGCGACGAGAAGCTGAAGTCACACGAGCCGGTGTTGTAGAGGGCGTTGACGCAGCTGACGTCCTTGGCGTAGACGTACGCCTGGCTGTCCCAGGACCAGGGGACGGCGGCGGCGATGCCGGTGATCATGTCGTCGATCTTGCCCCAGGCCACCGCGCGGGCCTGGATGCCGTTGACGAGCTTCGCCTTCTCCATCGCCGCGTTGATCGTCGGGTCGTTGAGCTGCGGCCAGTTCTGGTTGTTGGTCTGGGCGATCGCCGAGCCCTCGAACGTCGGCGCCAGATAGGTCTGGGGGTCGGCGAAGTCCCGGCCCCAGGCGACGTTCGGGCAGACGTTGACCTCGAGCTTCGGCGTCCCGCAGAAAGTCGCGTACATGACCGACTGGTCGACGAGCTTGAAGTTCGTCTTGAAGCCGAGGTTCAGCAGCGCCTGGTTGACGATCTGGGCGTCCTGGTCGGCCGGGTTGCCGGTCGACCCGACGATGGTGATCGGCTTGCCCGTGTACTTGCCCGTCGGGAAGCCGGCCTTCTTCATGTAGGCGGCGGCCAGCGTCGGGTTGCCGGTCGGCGACTTGGTGAAGTCGAACCCGGGCCGGCCGCTCCGCCCGCCTCGGCGAAGCCGGGGGTGCCGGGGGAGATGAAGTGGGTCGCGGTCTGGGCGACGAGCGTGCCGCCGCGGACGAGATCCATCTGGCGGCGGTTGAGCGCGGCGAACACCGCTTTGCGGAGGTTGACGTTGTTGAACGGCGCGACGGCGTTGTTGAGCGCGACGTAGCGGTTGCCCGAGCCCGGGCTGAAGAAGATCTGGCTGGGGGCGGTCTGGTACACCAACTTGACGGTGCTCGCCGGCGGCGTGTCGCCTTCGACGATGTGGCTGCCGGTCAGGGCCTCGCGGCCCGGCGATCTCGGGCGTCACGCCGATCGACCAGTCGACGCCGTCGAGGTAGGCCGGGCGGTAGTCGGTCGCGGCCGACCAGTTCGGGTTGCGCACCAGCGTGATCTGCTTGCCGGCCTGGTAGCCGATGCCGATGACCGTGCCGCTGGCGTTGTTCTTCAGCATGTACGGGCCGGTGGCGACGACGTAGTTGCCGTAGTCCGACGGGGCGTGGGCGTCGAACTTGGCCGCGTACTCCTTGGGCACGGCGGCACTCAGGGGGAGGACGAGGGCCGAGGCGACGAAGCCGGCGATCGGCTTGTCGAGGGTCAGCGTGATCGTGTACTTGTCGGGCGTCTTGATCCCGGCGATCGGGCCGCCGTTGGCCTTCGCGGCCCCGACGATGTCACTGAAGTAGACGCCGGCGTACGGGTTGGCGACGTGTGGGTTGAAGCCGCGCTCGAGCGCGTAGGCCACGTCGCTGGAGGTGACCTCGCGGTTGACCGGCGGGCTGAAGTGGACGCCGTGGCGGATGTGGACGGTGATCGTCTTGTTGTCGGCCGAGATCTCCGGCGGGCCGGCGGCCATGTCGGGGACCGGCGTGGTCTGGTTGTTGGGCAGGTAGGAGTAGAGCGGACGCTGGCTGGCGTAGGTGAACTCGTAGTCGATCGTGAAGTAGGCGAGACCCGGGTCGAGGTGCTCGGCGTCCTCGTTGGTGACGACCTTGAGGATGCCCCCGCGCTTGCCGCCGGCCTCGTTGTTGGCGTTCGCCGGGTTGGAGTTGGCCGTGGCCGTCCCCCGCCGCCGCTGTTGCTGGACGTCGAGCTGCCGCAGGCCGCCAGGGTCGCCGCGAGGATCAGCGCCGTCCCGAGGCCGATGATGCGTCTCGCCGGGCTTGCCATCTTCGGTCCTTTCGTGGGGATGTGTAGCTTCATCTCGAGCCCCTCGGGTCGAGAGCGTCCTGCAGGCCGTCACCGAGGATGCTGAAGGCGAGGACGGTGAGCAGGAGGGCGAGGCCGGGGAACAGCATGTACCACCAGGCGGTGTCGAAGGTCGACGTGGCCGCGGCGATCATCGCGCCCCAGCTCGCGGTCGGCGGGTTGACGCCGACGCCGAGGAAGGACAGCGCCGACTCGAAGAGGATGTTCTGGGGAATCAGGACGCTCGCGTAGACGATCAGTGGGGCGACGAGATTCGGCAGTATCTCTCGGAAGACGATCCGCCGGTTGGACGCGCCGAGCGACCGGGCGGCGTCGACGAACTCCTTCTCGCGCAGGGTCAGGACCTGGCCGCGGACGATGCGGGCGATATAGGTCCAGTTGACGAGCGAGATCACGATGATCACCGTGGTCAGCCCGGGCTTGACCAGGCCGCCGAGACAGCCGTTGCCGAGCTGGCAGGCGCTGGCCAGGCCGAGGGCGAGGAGGAGGATCGGAAACGACAGGAAGATGTCGATGAAACGGGAGAGGAGGGTGTCGACCCAGCCGCGGTAGAAGCCGGCGACGAGGCCGACGACGACACCGATGAGGACGGCGATCGCCGTGGCCAGGACGCCGACCTCGAGCGACACGCGGGCGCCGTAGACGGTCCGGGCGAAGATGTCCTCGCCCAGCGGGTCGACGCCGAACGGATGGGCGCCGCTCGGGCCCTGGGGGGCGCCGAACGAGTCGGTCAGGTTCGAGTTCTGGACCGCCGGCCCGGGGACGCCGACGATCTTGTCGATCAGTGGAGCGAGGATCGCCGCGGCGAAGAGGACGACGATCACGCCGAGGGCGACCATCGCCAGGCGGTCGCGGCGCAGTCGCCGCCAGAAGAGCTGGAGCGGGGACCGTGCGGCGATCGCCGCGTCGCCGCCGACCGGGACGGCGAGCGGGTCGCCGCCGCCCGAGACGAGCAGATCGGTCGGGCTGACGCTCACTTCGTGACCACTTTACCCCCACGGCGGTCGGATAGCCGCAAATGCAGGACGAATATCGGGGCGGCGATCGGGGTAGATCAAGCGGCACGCGCCGACGGTCGACAATAGAGTGCGACCGGCGGTCCGGGCGCGTCTCGTCCGGGCAGTGCGATTTGCTCTAGGAGGATTGCGAAGCGGCATGCGGGTCGGGCTGGTTCTCGGAGCGGGCGGCGTCGTCGGGGCGGCGTGGCTGATCGGTGCGCTCGAGGCGCTCGAGGCGGAGACCGGTTGGTCGGCGGCGACGGCCCAGCGGATCGTCGGCACGTCGGCCGGGTCGGTCATCGGCGCGCTCGTCGCCGACGGCGTCAGGCCGGCGACGTTGGCCGGGTACGCGAGCGGCGAGACCCCGGCCGGGCCGGTGGCGGCGGCCGAGGTCGAGCGGCTGGCGGACGAGATCGCCGATCCGTGGGTCGGGGCTGGCTACCGGCTCAACCTGCCGCGGATCGGGCCGGGGTCGTGGCGGCTGGGCGTGGCGACGATGCTGCATCCGCGCAGCTACTCACCGGCGGCGCTGCTGAGCGGCTGGCTGCCGAACGGGGTGGTCAAGACCGACCCGATCCGCGAGCTCGTCGAGGACTTCGTGCCCGGCGACTGGCCCGATCATCCGAGCTTCTGGGCCGTGGCCTGCGATTTCGCCAGCGGGCGCCGGGCGGTCTTCGGCCGGCCGGACGGGCCGGCGGCCCGGGTCGGCGAGGCGGTGGCGGCGTCCTGCGCGATCCCGGCCTTCTACACCCCGGTCAAGATCGGCGGTCGGCGCTACGTCGACGGGGGGATCCACTCGGTCTCCAACCTCGACCTGCTCGAGCGGTGCGAGCTCGACTTGGTCGTCTGCCTCAACCCGATGTCGACGCGGGCCGAGGTCGCTGCACGGACGCCGGCCGAGCGGATCGTGGCCAACGTCCGGGCCAGTGCCGGCCGGCGCCTCGGGCGCGAGGCGCAGCTGCTGCGCGAGGCCGGCACCGAGGTGCTGCTGATCCAGCCGAGCGCCGCCGACCTGGCCGTGATGGGCCTCAACCTGATGGCCCGCGACCGGCGGGGAGCGGTGATCGAAACGGCGACGGGTTCGGTCACCCGGGCGCTGCGACGGATCGGCGATCGCCAGACGATGCCCCCGCGGACAAGTCGCCGGCGGACCGACACCCGGACCAGACGGGCGGCCTGAGCGCCGGACGTCGGGGCGGGGGGAGACGGGGAGGGCGGCGACGCCCGGTATCTTGGAGCCCTCGGGGGACTGGTGTAACGGAAACATAGCGGTCTCCAAAACCGTTGCTCGAGGTTCGATTCCTCGGTCCCCCGCTGGCGGCAAAGTGGTCTTTTCCCCTGCTCAGGGGAGGGAGTGCCGAAGCAGTTGAGGCCATGCCGATGTCGAGCTGGGCGCCGGCCCGCGATATCGTGTTGTCGCAGCGGCGGCGACCGCGCGCTGGCTGAGCCGACCGAACGACCTGGAGGGGACCGGCATGAGACGCAAGCTGGGGACGATTGGGGCCGTTGTCACGGCGTGGCAGGTGGCGATGGCCTTACGCGAGCACTGGATGTCGATACCGAGCGTGCGGCGCGAGCGGGCGACCGAGCTGCTGGCGCGGTCGCGGGGCATCCCGGGCAACCTGTCGCGAGCCGAGCGACGGGAGCTGCGGGAGCTGATCTCGGGGATGCGCCTGCCGCAGCTGGGCCAGCGGTTGGCGGGAATCGCCTTCTCCAAGCGGCGCATGCGCCGCTAGGTCCGCCGCGGCGGGGCGCTCAGCCGGCCTCGGAGGGCCTGATCAGGCGGTGCTCGCGGCCTGGGCGGCGAGCTCTTGGGCCTGGTCGAGCGAGGTGGCGACCGGCATCCGATCGTCGAGCCCGGCGAGCGAGAGCAGCTTGCGCACGGGGCGGTTCGGGCTCATGAGGACGAGACTCGACGTGCCGGCGTCGACTCGGCGCGAGATGTCGAGGACGGCACGCAGGCCGCTCGAGTCCATGAAGCCGACGTTGGTGAAGTCGAGCACGACGCCGCAGCCGGGGGCGGTGTCGAGGGCGGCGATCACGGCCTCGCTCAGCGAGGCGGCCGTGGCGATGTCGACGTCACCGGAGATCGCGGCGACCAGTGGCCGGTCGTCGCCGCCGGTGACGGCAACGGAGAACGGGCTCGGCGGGAGGTCGGATATCTCGGGGTGGGGGCCGGGCGTCACGGGGTTGGATGCGGTTCGTTCGTCTGAGCAGTCTAGACAGTTGAGGGCGCGCACCGCCGATCTTCGGCGTTGATGGCACGTTGACGATTCACGGCGCCGCGGGCGGGCGGCGCCGCCTGCCGTGCGTTAGGCTGAGCGCCCTCCAGAGGCGTCGCCAGTGCTGATCCGCGAGCTACGTGTCCCGAATCCGCCGGCACGGTCGGATGGCCGGTGCATGGCGGTCGCGGCAAGCGGAGATCCGGTCGAGGCGGTTGCGCGCGTGGCGACCGCGCGGCGGGATCGTCTGCTGCGGATCCACCGGCGGCGGCTGCGGTGGGAGGACCTCGAGGACTGCTACAGCCAGGCGACACTGGAGCTCGTCGCGCGGGCCCAGCGCGACCCGTTCGCGAGTTCGGAGCACATCCAGAATGCGCTCGAGCAGAAGTTCTCGTCGCGAATCGACGACCGCCGGCGCGCGATCGGTGGACGCAGCCCGATCGAGATGGCGATCGCCAAGGCCCTGCCGGTCGAGGCCCCGGAGGCGGGGGTCGGGGACCTCGAGGACCGCAGCGCCGAAGTGGTGAGCCAGATCGCCGGGAGGCTCGAGCTCAGCCGGCTGCGTGAGGTGGCCGCCGAGCTGACCGACGACCAGCGCCTCGTGCTCGCCTGCCAGGTGAGCCTCGGGATGGACTGCGCGGAGTTCTGCGGGCGGTTCGGGTGGTCGGCTGAGAAGTTCCGCAAGGTGGCTCAGCGAGCGCGGACGCGTTTGCGGGCCCTGGTCGCCGAATACGAGTCGGGTGAGCGCTGCCAACGGCTCGAGCCGGACCTCCTCGCGTATCTGGCAGGCGCCGGGACCGAGATCCAGGAGGAGCGGGCGGCGGAGCACGTCGCCAACTGCGTCGCGTGCGCGAGCCGGCTGCGGGCGCTCGACCGGGCCTCGCGCCAGGTGGCGGCGCTGCTGCCGGTGCCGGTGATCGCGCAGGTCGGGCTCGTGGCCAAGCTCGCGGGCGGCTTCGCGCTGGTCGGGCGCCGGCTGCTCGGGGTCATCGGACGTGGACCAACGGAGGTCGGAGCGGCGGGCGTAGCCGGCGGATCGGCGGTCGGGGCGGGCGCCGTGAAGCTCGGCGTGGCGGCGGCATGCCTGGCCGGTGCGGCCGGGGGGTACGCGATCTGCTCGAATGGGCTCGGCGTGTCCGCCGGGGGCGGCCATCATCACGCCCGGCCGAAGATCCACCGCGTCGCCCGGGTGGCAGCGGTCGCGCCGGCCGGGCCATCACGATCCCGGTCGAGCGCGGTCGGGCGGGTGTCGTCGCCGCCGAGTGGCCAGGTGCTCACCGGGGCGGCGGCATCGGCGCAGGCGCACCGCGAGTTCGGCGGCGCATCGGCCAGGGTCGCGGCGATCGCGTCTGCGCCGACCACGGGCGCACCGACGACGCTGCGATCGGCTCGCGCGGCGAGCGAGTTCAGGCCGTCCTCGTCGAGCGGCGCGACCTCGGCGGGCTCGCCTGGGTCGGGCCGGACTTCGACTCAGGCGCACGTCGAGTTCAGCGGCTTCGAGCGCTGAGCCCGCCCGGGGCCGACGGCTCGGCGGGCGTCTGGGTGGCGGTCGGCTGAGGGCCCGGTAGGCACGCCGCGGCGAGCCGCAACGCACCGGACCGGATGGCTGGCCTGGTAGTGACCTCGGGCGGGCCCGGACCGCGGGCGAGTTGGAGTGCGGCGGGTGTCCCGGGCGGGGGAGGTGGTCGGAGGGGCAAACGAGGCACACCATGACCAATCCCCATCCCGACCAAAGGTGCGCCCGTACCGGCGCTCGCGCAAGCCGCCCCCACGGCTCGCGCCTTGTATCAGCGCCGAGCCGCGCGGCCGCTGCCGGGATCGCCACGTCGCCGACGCGACGTACGGGCCGGGCGGCCGCGCACAGATCTTGGGGGGTGTCGTGGTGAGGCGCCGGCGTCCGAGCGCGGTGTACCGCGTGCTCGACGAGGAGGAGTTGCTGCACGGGACCGTGTTCATCGACGACCCGGTCACCGAGGCCGACGGCCGGGCGGGCACGGACGACGACGCGGGAACGACGGTGGGCGCGCCCCCGGCGGGCGTGGCGGCGCCGCGTGCGACGGTGGGCCTGCCGGGCGGCGGTCGCAGTCGCGTCCTGTACGCCTGTGCCGGCGCGCTGGTGCTGGCCGTGCTGGTGGCACGCGTCGCCAGCCTGCTGCTCGCCGGACCGGGCGCGTCCCGCGGTGGGCGCCAGCCTGGCCGGTCTGGTCGGGCGCCGTCCAGCGCGCGAGTCGATCGGCGAGTCCGTCCGCGGGCGGGCACTGCCGGCGGCGGGGCGGCGGGTGCGCGGCTCGTCGTGGGTTCGCCAGCAGGTGCGCTGGCCACGGGATCCAGAGCGTCGCGTGAACTCGGGATCGCAGGGGAGGGGTGCCGGCGGGTCACGGGAGAGCAGTCGGCGAACTCCGGACGGCCGGCGGGCCCGCCCGCGCCGCGCGGCCGAGCCGGCCGTCGGTGTCCCGCTCGGGGCGGCCGGCCGCGCCGGCGGCGTCGCAGTCCGCAGCGAGCGGCGGTGACGTTGCGAAGGCGCGCCGGTACCGGCCGAGCGCCGCCGGAGTCGCCGAGGAATTCGGCTTCGAGCGATGAGCGAGACGGCGCGGGCCGGCGTCCGGCTCGACACACGGCCGCTCTGGCAGGTGCGGGCGTCCGCGTCGCTGACGCGATGGTTGCTCTATGCGACGGCCGCCGTCGGCATCGTCGCGACGGCCCGGTTCGCGATCGCCCCGCCCCGTCCGGCGGCGGTCCGGGTCGCGCCGGCGGTCGTCAGCGATCGCGCGGCCGAGGGCTTCGCGACCCTGTTCGCGCGGCGTTACCTGACCTGGGACGCCGCAGCGCCCGGCGGCCACGCCCAGGGGCTTGCGCCGTTCATCGGCGGGGCGAACGATCCTGACGCCGGAATGCGCGTGCCGGCACGCGGGTCTCAGCGCGTCGGCTGGGCCGAGGTGGTGCAGGCCCGGACCGTCGCGGTCGGCGAGCACGTCTACACCGTCGCGGCGGATACGGGCGGGCCGGCGCCGCTCTACCTGTCGGTCGACGTCGTTCGCGACGCCGCCGGGTCGCTGCGCCTCGGGCGCTTTCCGGCCCTGATCGGGTCGCCGGAGATCGCGCCGTCGGCGGCGCTCGACGGCGGCGGTGGACGCGCGGTGACCGACGCGAGCGCGTCGACGGTGGTGAACCGGGCGCTGCGCAACTACCTGGCCGCCTCGGCCCAGAACCTGGCCGCGGACCTCGCGTCGGGCACGGTCGTGGCGACGCCGACCAGGCGGCTCGCGCTCGACCGCGTGGACCAGTTGCGCGTCGGGCCGGACGGCGGCGTGCTCGCCACCATCGACGCCAGCGACGAGGTCGGCGTCGACTACACGCTGACCTATGAGGTCGACCTTCTTCGCAGCGGCGGCCGTTGGCTGGTCGACGCGATCCAAACAGACCCCAGAAACTAGGAGGGAGCGTCAGCGTGGTCGGTCGAGAACGGAGGTTCCTGCGGTGGGTGCGCGTGGTCGTCGTCGGCGGTGCACTCGTGCTCGCCGCCTCGCCAGCGGCGATGGCGGCGACGGCGACGCCCGGATCCGTGGCTGGCGGCCAGGTCTCGAGTCAGGGCACCGGCTCCCTCGAGTCGGCGGCCAGTCGGGCCGGCGACACCGGACGCAAGGTCGCGGTCAGCCTGATCGGCTTGGCGCTTGCGGTCGCGGCAATCGTGCTGGCCTTCAAGCGTGACTTCAAGGAGGCGGTCGGCGTCCTGGCGATCGGCGCGCTCGCGGTGCTGCTGGCCAGCCCCGCGGGTCTGAGCGTCCTCCAGGACACGGTCTCGACGCTGTTCGGCGGGGGTTGAAGTCGGTGGACGTCCGCTCATATCGGGCGGTGTTCGAGCTCGAGCGACGCGTCTACCGCGTCGATTCGGTGCGCCTGAACCCAGCCGGCGTCCCGGTCCGGGGACTCCTGTACGCGACCGCCGTGATGCTCGCGACGCTGGTCGCCGATCGCGTCGAACCGGTGACGCTGATCCTGGCGCCGCTGCCGTGGTACATCCGCTTCGTAGGGCTGCCGATCGCCATCGCGGCACTCGCGACAATCGTGCGCATCGAAGGTCGACCGTGCCACCTTGCGCTGTGGTCGATGCTGGCGCAGCGACTGGCGCCGACTCACACGCGCGGGCTGCGGCGGGCTCCGGCGCCAGGATCCCGCTGGCACCCCGATCCCGTCGTGTTGATCCCGGACGGCTCGGACGGGCGCCCGCGGCGGCTTCGCTACCACGGGCCGGGCGCGGTGCTCGTGTGCTGCGCGCACGAGCGAGCCGAATGGCCGGCGCCGATCCTGCGGTTGCGCCGGCGGGGGCCCCGTCTCACCTTGCACGTTCGGGCCGGCGCCCGGCCGCTCGCGCGTCCCGCCGGGCTCGAAGTCGGCGCCGGCGGCGTGCTCGAGACCAGCAGTCGACCGTTGCCATGAGCCGCGGGCGCCAGCCGCTGTCGTTCGTATACGGAAACTGCCTGCTCGGGTCAAGTGGTCCGTGGGCGCTCTTCGAGCTGGCAGTGTGCTCGTACGCCGTGCTCTCAGGCGAACGCAAACGCGAGCTGTTCGGACGCCTGCTCGCGGCGGTCGAGGCGGCCGAGGCCGACATCCAGCTGATTCGCATCGGCCGCGCCTGGGACGTCGAACGCTATGCGGACGAGCTCGATCGGAGCTACCGCGGTCCGCACCCGGCGGCCTACGCCCGCTACGTCGCCGAGCACCGTGGCGGCCTCACCGACGTCGGGCGCGCCACGGCCGCGCTGTACGTGGCGATCAGCCTCGAGGAGCCCGAGCGCGACGTCGGCGCCTACGTCTCGAACGCGCTCGAGCGGTCGCCGCGCGAGCTCCTGCGCGGAGTGCGCGAGGCGACCGCGTGGCAGGACCGGCGGATGCTCGCGGCATCGGAGCTCGAGCGGCTGCGGGTCCGGGCCGACGAGGCGCACAGCCGGATCGCCGGCTTCCTCGACGTCCGGCCGGCGCGCACCGTCGAGGCGCAGTGGCTGTTGCGCCGTGCCTTCTGCCGCGGGGCCGGCGAACCCGTGGTCGACGGACTTCACGAGCCGCAGGCGCTCGTGTTCGAACGCAACGGCGCTGCCGTGCTCGCGCCGCTCGAAGCCGACGTGCTGCGCTGGCTCGACGGTTACGTCGAGAACCGGGGGCGCAGCCTGCGGATCGAGTCGGAGGCCGGAACGAGCTGGCAGGCCCATCTCGTCGCCGGTGCCCTGCCCGAGCGAGCCGAGTTTCCCGGCGAGCGTCTCGAGTTGATGTTCGCCCCGCCAGAGTCGCTCCCGTTCGCGGTCGATCTCAGCCTCAACGCTCGCTTCCTGCCCAACGAGCTCGCGCTGCGCCTCGTCCGGCGCCGCGTCCAGGACGCCGATCAGATCGTGCGGGCCGAAGCCGACGGCGATCAGGGCGTGACCGACCGCGGCTTCGACCGCACGCAGGAGTCGCGCGACCTGCTCTCCTACCTGCAGTCCGCAAGCCGACCTCCGCTGCTCCGCGCGACCCTGGCGATCGCCGTGGCCGCCCCGGATCAGGCCGAGCTCGAGCGTCGGGTGGAGACGTGCCGTCGTGCCTACGGCGAGGTACGCCTGCACCGGCCGGTCGGCGACCAGCTCGACCTCTTCCTCCAGCACCTGCCCGGCCAGCGGACCCGGGTGCGCGGCTACGACGACGTCCTCACCGCCGAACAGGTCGCGGCGATGATGCCACTGGCGACGCACGCCGTCGGCTCGCGCAGCGGGTTCTACCTCGGGCACACCGTCAGTGGCTCGCGCCAGCCGGTGCGGTTCAACCTGCGCGAGGGGTCTGACACCGACCGCAACGCCGCGATCCTCAGTCTCGGGGCGCTCGGGTCAGGCAAGACGACGCTCGATCAGAAGCTCCTCTATGAGGGCTTCCTCCTCGGCGCTCGGATCATCGACTGCGACCCGAAGGGCGATCACCGCCTGCACGCGCTAGACGATGTCGCCGGCCATGTCGAGACGATCGCGCTTCGGCCCGAGCGCGCCCTGCGTGGCGTCCTCGATCCGCTGCGGGTGGCGCCAGCGCACATGCGTCAGGACGCCACCGTGTCCTTTCTGTGCGACCTGCTGCCGGCGCGGTCCGAGGCAGCGTGGGAGACGGCGGTGGTCAAGGCCGTCGACGGCGTGATTCGCCGGGCGGCCCAGCCGACGTGCTTCGAGGTGGTACGGGCGCTCTCGGCCGGCGACGAGGTCGACCGACAAGTGGCAAAGACCCTCGCCGTCTACGCTCAGGCCGGCTTGACGCAGCTCGGCTTCGCGGATCCCGACGTACGCGTCGCCCCCGCCGGCGAGGTCCAGGTGACCTACATCCCGATTCGCGACCTGCCCGGCCCGCAGGCCGGCACGGCCCGCAGCGAATACTCGACCGCCGAGCGTGTCGGCGAGCAGATCGTCCGGCTAATCGCGATGTTCGCGATGCAGCTGATGTCGGCCGAGCGCCACCGCCTCAAGCTGTTCAGCTTCGACGAAGGCTGGCGGCTGCTCGGCGATCCGGTCGGTCGCATGCTGCTCGCGTCGCTGCAGCGGATGGGCCGGTCCGAGCTGGCCGTGCCGATCATCTCGACCCAACTCGTCGGCGACACCCTGCTCGACGGCCGCGAGTCGCTGGAGAACCTGATCGGCGCGACGTTCGTCTTCGGCCTGCGCAGCGAGGCAGAGGCTGCCCGTGCGCTCAAGCTGCTGGACCTCGACGCCGACGACGAGCGGCTCCGGCGCCGGCTGCTCGAGTTCGACGCCGGGCGCTGCCTGATGCGCGACCATCGCGGCCGCGTCGAGGCCGTCCAGGTCGACGTCGTCGCCGGGTGGCTGCTGCGGGCGCTCTCGACGACACCGCGCCGCGACACCGATGCGTCCGCCCCGTGACCGGCGAGCCGCCGCCGCCGTCGCGGTGCTGGTGGCGCTCCTCCCGGCGAACGCCGCCGGCGCCCCGGTGCCGCCGACCCGGGCTCAGTACGGCGGCTCGAAGCCGCCGGCCGAGGCGCGCCCGAGCCGAGCGACACCGGCCGCCCCCGGGGGGACGCCGAAAGGCGCCGGGCCGAGCGCGGCGCCGCCGGCCATCCCGGCCGGAACGGCAACACCCGGAGCGGCGGCCGCACCGGCGCTCGGCCCGGATCCGGCGGCCGAGAGCACGTCGCTGAGCGGCCCGGGACCGCTCGTCGCGAATGGTCTCGGCAGTCCGACCTGCCGGCGCGCCGGCGAGCTCTCCGCTGCTGCTCGGGCGGACTGCGCGGCGTCTGGGGTTGCCGTGGCGCCGGCGCCCCTCGAGAACTACCAGTTCGACGTTCACATCGATGTTGGCATTTGGAACGGACGCACCGAGTCGGTGATTCAGGATGTGCTGTTGAAGCCGGTCTGGATGGCGGTCGTCTGGCTGACCGATGTGGCGGTCGTCGCGCTCGAGTGGTGCTTCTCGCTCGACCTGCTCGGGTCCGGAGCGCTCGGACCGGTCACCCGCGGGCTCCAGTCGATGCGCGACGCCCTGACCACCCCCTGGCTAGCCCCGGTGCTGGCGATCGCCGCCGTTGCCCTCGTCTACAACGGCATCGTCCGCCGCCGCGTCGTCGACACGATCGGTCAGTTCGCGCTGCTGATGGCGATGATGATCGGCGGTCTCTGGGTGATGACCGACCCCGCCGGCACGGTCGGCGAGGCCAGCCAACTCGTCAACGAGGCCAGCCTCGGCGTACTCGGCGCGGCGACCTCGGCCGACCCCGGCCACGCGTTTCGGAGTCTCGACGACGGGCTGCGCCCACTGTTCGACTCCGCCGTCTCCGGTCCGTGGTGCTACCTCGAGTTCGGCGACGTCGCCTGGTGCCGCGATCGGACCCGCCTGGATCCACGTCTCGTCGCCACCGCCCGCCAGATCGTCGCCGTCGATCGCACGGCCGCCACGAGCCCATCCCAACGCCGCCAGGTGCGCGCGGAGGCCGACCTGATCGCCGCGGCCCAGACCAACGGCCAGCTGTTCCTGGCACTGCCGGCGAACGGGCCCCGCCGCAACTCGATCAACGCCGATCCGACCGATCCATCGCTTCTGCACACCCTCTGCGGGGGCGACGACACCACGTCGTGCCCGGCTGACACGGGTCCGCAGGCCGAGTTCCGCACGCGGGCCGGAACCGCCGCCAGGACCGGCGGCCTGCTGCTGATCGTGGCCGGCTGCGCCGGCATGTTCGCCCTCGTCGGATTCATCTCCCTGCGATTGCTCGGCGCCGCCCTGCTGGCCCTGGTCTACCTCCTGCTCGCGCCAGTCGCCGTTCTCGCTCCGGCGCTCGGAGACGGCGGGCGCGACGCGTTCCGGCGCTGGGCCTTGCGACTGCTCGGCGCCGTCCTGGCCAAGCTCATCTACTCCGTCTTCCTCGGCGTCGCCTTGCTCATGACGCGCACCCTTGCCGGTCTCGACGGGCTCGGCTGGTGGACCCAGTGGCTCCTCATCGCCGCCTTCTGGTGGCTTGCCTTCAGCCATCGCCATCGCCTGCTGGAGACCGTGATCCATGAGCGCGCCGAGTCGGGCCGGCACGCATCGCTCGCGAGCAAGCTGTTCGCGACCCGCCAGGCGATGAAGCTTGCCGAGGGGCCGTCCAAGCGGCTCCGGGCCACGGCTAAGCGCACCAGCGAGCGATTTCGGCATTTCCCCGAGCGCGTGCTCGGCCCAGTCCGCCGCCGGGCAAACGAACAGCGCGGCGAAGTCCTCGCCGAGCAGGTCGCCCGTACGCTGGAGCGGGACCACGACGCCGCGGTCGCGACCGTCGCACACGCGCCACAGCGTGAACTCGAACTGGCGGACCTGCGCGCCCGGCGTGATCGTATCGGCCGCGCTCAGCGCGATCCGGGCGTCGCTGCCGATCCCCGACAAGCCCTTGGGCTCCAGCGCCGCCGGCGCGACCTCGACGCGAAAATCGAGGCCGGCGAGCGAGCCCTCGCCGAGGCCCGGGCGGCCGCGCCTGCCGGCGAGGACCGCCGCCGGGCGACCGGAGTCGTTCACGATGCGCAGCAGCGCGCCCGCCGGGCCGAGCAGCTCGACCGCGAAGCAGAGATCCGGCCGCGCCTCGCCGGCCGCAAGGATCGCCGCGTCGGTCGCCGCGACTACGCGAACCTCGCCGTCCTGATCGGACCGGGACGGGCGGAGTACGAACGCCTGTCGGAGCCCGAGCGCCTGCGGGCGCAACTCGCAATCGACCGCGAGCTCGAGACTCGCCGCGAACTCAAGAAGAAGATCGCGGCCAAGCCCGACCGGCGCGCCGCACCGCGCGGTCGGCCGCAACCGCCCGGGGGCAGCGATCCCCGACCGCCCCGCCGTCCGGTCAGCAGCCGCGAGCGCCAGTTCGACCGGCGACCGTCCCATCGGGACGCCGACTACCACGACGCCGACTACGACCGCGGGCCAGAGCGCCGCCCGCGCAGCAGTCGATGAGCCGTCGCCTCCACCCGGCAGCGCTGGCCGGCAGTCTCGGCTGCGGACTCGTCGCCCTGACCGTGCTCGTGACCGCCGCCCTGCTCGGAGCCACCGGCCAGGCCGCAGACCTCGGCTGCACCGCGCCGTCCGCGCCCGACGCCGCCCCGCCGACGGCCGCCGCCGTGGCGCAGATTCCGGCCCGGCTGATCGCGATCTACCAGCAGGCGGCGGCTGGCTATGGCCTCGGCGGACCGGGTTGGGCCTGGCTCGCAGCGGTCAACCGAGTCGAGACCGACTTCGGCCGTGATCTGGCGACGTCGCCCACCGGCGCCATCGGCTGGATGCAGTTCGAGCCGGCGACATGGGCCGCGTTCGGGGTCGACGGCGATGGCGACGGGCGCAAGGACCCCTACGCTCCGGCGGACGCGATCCCGGCCGCCGCCCGCTATCTCGCCGCGCTCGGCGCTCCGTCCGACTGGCAGACGGCGATCCGCGCCTACAACGGCGGCCCCGCCAACGCCCGGGCCCCGGTCACGCTCGCCTACTGGCGCAGCGTCTCCGGCGACGCGATCGCCTACCTCGCCGGTTCGGCAGCACCAGCGCCGGCGCCGACCGATGGATGCCAGCCGTGCGTTCCGCCCGATCCGGCGGCGCCTCCCGATCCGCTCGTCGCCGGCGAACCTGCGGTCGCGACAGACGCCCTCCCGCCGTCCGCGTGCGCCGATGGGGGCGCCGTGCCCCTCGCCCCGGGCGACCGCGCCCAGATCCAGACCGACGGCCGCGCCGTGCCTCCGGACACCGCCCCGCCCGCAGTTCGCGCCATGATCGCCGCCGGCAACCAGTTGATCGGCAAGCCGTACGTCTACGGCGGAGGCCACGCCGACTGGACGCCGGCCGCCGGCTACGACTGCTCGAGCAGCGTCAGCTGGGCCCTCCACGGCGCTGGGCTGCTCGTCCTGCCCGAGGACTCGACGACGCTCGAGGGCTTCGGCGACCCCGGCGCCGGTCTCTGGGTCACCGTCTTCGCCAATCCCGATCACGCGTTCGTCGAACTCGCCGGGATTCGCCTCGACACGAGCCCCCAGCCGGGCGACGGCCGTCTGCGGCAGCTCGGTCCGCGCTGGCGCCCGGCCACCCGGTCGACCGCCGGCTTCGTCGCCCGGCACCCGGCCGGCCTGTGAGCCCGGCGGGCGGAGCCGCCATCGCCGGCATCGCTCTCGCGGTCGCCGTGGTCGCCTCGGCTGGTCCTGGTGGTCACGCCATGACCCCGCCGCCGCGACCCCCGGTGGTGATCGTCGGCGCCGCCCCCGCCGCCACCTCGCCGCCGCGGGTCGGCCCACTCGCCACCAGCCGCGCCTTCATCGCCGCCTACGAGGCGTTCATCTACGGTCGTCTTGACCCGGCTCGCGTGCCGGCGGTCAGCCCATCCGTTCGCCGTCAACTCGCCGTCCAGCGGCCGGATCCGCCGGCCGCCGTCCTCGCGGCCGCAGACCCGCGCCTGCGCAGCCTGACCCTCGCCCGCGGCGGCGGCGCCACCCGAGCCCGAGCCGTCGTCGCCGACGGTCCGGTACGACCTACGCGCTTCGGCTGGAGCTCGCGCGCCGGAACGGCGCCTGGACGGTCACCGGGCTCGCCGAGACCGGTTGATGGCCGCCGACGATCCCCAGGTAGGGTCCAACGATGGCCGATCGCCGCGTCGAGCACCTTCTCATCGGCGGCGGCATCGCCGGCGCCACCGCCGCGGCGGCGCTCCGCGAGGCCGGCGCCACCGGTTCGATCATCCTCGTCGGCCGCGAGCTCGACCCGCCCTACCACCGGCCGCCCGTCTCCAAGGGGTATCTCCGCGGCAGCGAGACGCGCGACCACGGCCTCGTCCATCCGGCCGACTGGTGGCCGGCCAATGACGTCGAGCTGCTGACCCGCACGAGCGTGATGGAGATCGACCAGGCGGCCCGGACGGCCAAGCTCTCCAACAAGGAGACGGTCGAGTTCGCCACGGGGCTGATCGCCACCGGGGCGATGGTCCGGCGCCTGCGCGTCGACGGCACCGACCTCGACGGGATCCACTACCTGCGCGCCCTGGCCAACGCCGACGCCATCCGCCGCGACACCGCCGAAGCCGAGCAGATCGTCCTGATCGGCGGCTCCTACATCGGCTGCGAGGTCGCCGCCTCGCTGACCGAGCTCGGCAAGCGGTGCGTGATCCTCATGCAGGAGGCCCATCCCCTCGAGCGCCACTTCGGCGCCGCCGCCGGCCGCTTCTTCCGCTCCCAGCTCGAGGCGCACGGGATCGAGATCGTCGGCTCGGACGAGGTCGCCCGCTTCGAGGGCGACGACCGCGTCCAGCGCGTCGTGACCGAGGCCGGTCGCACGATCCCGGCCGACGCCGTCGTCTGCGGCGTCGGCGCGATCCCGGACGTCATGCTCGCCCGCAAGTCCGGCCTCGAGCTCGGCAGCCTCGGCGGCGTGCTCTGCAGCCCCGCGCTCGAGACGAGCATGCCCGGGCTCTACGCCGCCGGCGACATCTGCGAGTACGAGTCGAAGCTCCACGGCCGCGTCCTGCGCGTCGAGCACGAGGACGTCGCCGCCCGCCAGGCCCAGACCGCCGCCCGCAACATGCTGCTGGGCCCGGACGCCGTCGCCCACGACGTCCTGCCCTACTTCTTCTCAGACCTCTCCGACTGGGTCTCGCTCGAGTACGTCGGCCCGGCTCAGTCCTGGGACCAGGAGATCGTCCGCGGCACGCTCGACGACGGCTCCTTCACGATCTTCTACCTCGACGACCGCCGGGTGGTCGCCGCGCTCACCGTCGGCCGCCCCAGCGACCTCGACGACGCCCGCCGGCTCATCGCCGCCGGCGACGCGCTCGCCGAGCCCGACCGTCTCGCCGACCCCGGCGGCTGAACGCGCGTTATCCGGGCGTTAACGCCGCGGCTCTAGTCTCGGCGGCGATGCCCCATCGCCCCGCCAGCGCCCTCGCCGCCGCCGCCCTCTGCCTCGGTGGCCTCGTCCTGACCGGCGTGGTGGCCCGGATCGTGCCGATCGCCCAGCTCCGCGACTCGGCCACCCTCTACGGCTTCACCACGCTCAGCGGTCACGCTGGCGTCACCCGGCTGGCGTTCGATGTCGCCCACCTAGTCGACCCCTGGCGCTACCTGCTCGCCGCGGCCGTGCTCGTAGCCGTCGCGCTGCTCCGCGCCCGTCCCCGCGTCGCCCTCGCCGTCCCGCCGGCGATGTTCGCCGCGAGCGCGACGACGGAGCTGCTGAAGCCGCTCGTCGCCAAGCAGCACTACTCCGAGTGGCTCGGATCCGGCGCACAGATCAATGCCGCCTCGTGGCCGAGCGGACACGCGACCGCCGCGATGGCCGTCGCCCTCTGCGCCGTCCTCGTCGCCCCCCGCCGGCTGCGGCCGCTCGTCGCCCTGCTCGGCACCGGCCTCGCCGTCGGCGTCAGCTACTCGATCCTCGTGCTCGGCTGGCACTTCCCCAGCGACGTGCTCGGCGGCTTCCTCGTCGCCGGCGGCTGGGTCGCCCTCGCCCTCGCGGCGCTGTGGGCGATCGAGGGCCGCTGGCCGAGCGCCGTGCGGCCGACACCGGAGATCGCGCGGCCGGCCGACCTGCTCGCCCCGGCCGCGCTGCTGGCCGCCACGTTCGCCGCCGCGATCGGCGTGCTCGCCCTCCGCGGCCACCTCGTCGAGACCTACGGCGCCGCCCACCTGTCGTTCGTCGCCGGCGCGCTCCTGATCGCCGGCCTCGCCGCCGTTCTCCCCACGGGCATGGCCGTCGCGCTGCGCCGCTGAGGGGCCCGTCGCCGGTCCGGCGCCGCTCAGGCCTGGCGCGACCGGCCCGGCTCCCAGAGCGGCTCGTCCGGGCCGTTGGCGCCGCGCGCGAGGATGAAGAGGAGGTCAGACAGGCGGTTGAGGTAGCGCACGACCTCCGCGCCCGCCTCGTCGCCCAGGGCGATCGTCCGCCGCTCGGCCCGCCGGCAGACGGTCCGGCACACGTGCAGCGCCGCCCCGGCCGCGGTGCCCCCGGGCAGGACGAACGACTTCAGCGGCGCCAGCGTGTCGTTGACCTCGTCGCACGCCCGCTCGAGCCACGCCACCTGCTCGGGCGCCACGCGCAGCCGCTCGCGCCCGTCGCCGCCCGGCACGGCCAGGTCGGCGCCGACGTCGAAGAGATCGTTCTGCACCGTCCGCAGCCACTCCGCGTACCGGTCGGGCAGGCCCGGGCACGTCAGCGCCACGCCGATCTGGGCGTTCAGCTCGTCGACGGCCCCGTAGGCCTCGATCCGCGGATGCGTCTTGGGCACGCGGCTCATGTCCCCGAGGTGGGTCTCCCCACCGTCGCCGAGCTTGGTGTAGATCCTCGTCAGGTTCACGGTCATGCCGCGAGTCTGACAGAGCGCTAGGATCACGCTCGAGTTGGTCGGTGGTCAAGGGAAGTCCGGTGTGAATCCGGCGCGGACCCGCCACTGTCAGCGGAGCGAGGGTGGGCCGCGGGTGCGTCAGGTCGACGCGACGGCGGTCGCCGGTCGAAGGCGATCGGCAGGGCCAGCGTCCGCGAGCCAGGAGACCTGCCTCCGACCTCAAGCCGACAAGCCCTCGCGGAAAGGGGTGGCTGGATGCGTACCTTCCTGTCTCGCAGCGTTCTTGGAGCCATCCTCGCCGGGCTGGCGATCGGCGCCGCCACCGCCCAGGCGGCCGGCCCGGTGACCGTCCGCGTCGAGGGCGCCGGCGCCACGCTGATCCCGCCGACGCTCGTCGCGACCCGCTCCGGCACCTTCTCGCCGGCGACCGATCCCAGCCATACCTGCTCGGCCAGCAGCGCTGCCTACGCGCTCGAGCTCGCCACACTCGTAAACAGCACGAGCTGGAGCGGGACATTCTTCAGCTTCGGCGACTACCTCGTCACCACGATCGCCGGCGAGACGCACCCGACCGGGCCCAACGACGGCAGCTACTGGAACTTCTGGTACGACCACGCCCCGGCCCAGGTCGGCATCTGCGGCCAGCAGCTGAACCCCAACGACGAGATCCTCTTCTTCCCCGACTGCTTCGGCAACTGCCCCGCCGGCTACGTCTCACCCGACGTCCTCGGCATGACCGCCCCGACCGTCGCCCAGAAGGGCTCGTCGATCCCCGTCACCGTCACCTCCTACGCGTCGGCCGACGGCACCCCGTCGCCCGCCGGCGGCGCGACCGTCTCCGGGGGCGGCGCGTCCGCCACGACCACCGCCACCGGTGCCGCCCAGCTCACCTTCCCGACCGTCGGCACGTTCACGATCCGCGCCACGCGGGCCACCGCGATCCGCTCGGAGCCGCACACGGTGTGCGTCCACGACGGCAACGACGGCAACTGCGGCACGACCGCCCCGCCCGGGACCACCCCGACGCCCGGAGCGACCACCCCGACGACGCAGACTCCGGCCACGACCGGTCCTCCTCCGGCGGCCACGACGACCGCCGGCCCGCCCCACGGCCACCTGGGGATCCACGAGGGCACCGTCTTCGCCCACGGCCACGGTCCGCACGTGATCGCCGGGACGGTCGACGCCGACCCGTCTGGGTTGCGCGAGGTCGCCGTCCGTCTCACCCGGCAGGTCGCCCACGGCCGCTGCGAGGCCTACAACGCCAAGCGCCGGAAGTTCGCCGCCGCCAGCTGCGGGATCACCCACGCTCCGGCCTTCTCGGTCGGGCACGCGTACACGTTCTCCTACCTGCTGCCGAGCAAGCTCGCTCCCGGCCGCTACACGCTTCAGGTCAGCGCGGTCGACGTCGCCGGCAAGCAGGACGGTCCGGCGCCCGGGCGCAACCGGATCGTTTTCCGTGTGCGGTAGGGCGCGCCGCGCCGCGATCGTCGTCGCCAGCATGGCGCTGTGCGCCGGCTGCGGCCTCGGCCCCGGCGGTACGCCGACCGCCGTCCAGCTGACCGTCACGCGCGACTTCGGCGCCACCAGCCTCAGCGAGCAGACCGCCCCGAAGATCGAGGGCAGCGACACCGCGATGCGCCTGCTCGAGCGCAACGCCAAGGTGTCGACCACCTTCGGCGGCGGCTTCGTCGCCTCGATCGACGGCCTGGCCGGCGGTACCCAAGGCGGCCGGCCGGTCGACTGGTTCTACTACGTCAACGGGATCGAAGCCGACCGCGGCGCCGCGTCGACCAAGCTCCATCCCGGCGACCACGTCTGGTGGGATCGGCACGACTGGGGCGCGACGCTGTCGATTCCGGCCGTCGTCGGCGCCTTCCCCGAGCCGTTCCTCCACGGCACCGGCGGCAAGCGCCTGCCCGTGCGGATCGAGTGCATCGACCCGTCGAGTCCGGCCTGCAGCCAGGTCTCGCACGAGCTGACCGGCTACGGCATCCCGGCCGCCCGGGGCGGGTTGGGCCTCGCCGAGAAGGACCAGAGCCTGCGCGTGCTCGTCGGCACCTGGCCGCGCATGCGCACCGACCAGGCCGCCCGGCGCCTGGAGACCGGGCCGGGGGCCAGCGGCGTCTACGCGCGGATGGCGCCCGACGGCAGCAGGATCGCCCTGCTCGACGCCCGGGGCGACGCCGTGCGGACGCTCGGACCCGGCAGCGGCCTCGTCGCCGCCACGCGCTTCGAGGGCGCCCCGCCCGTGTGGATCGTCACCGGCACCGACACCGCCGGCGTCGAGGCGGCGGCGAAGGCGTTCGAGCCCGGCGACCTCCACGACCGTTTCGCCCTCGCCGTGTCCAACGACATCGGCGTGCCCCTGCCGGTCGCCGGCACATGACGGCCGGGCTGACACTCGCCTACCGGCGGCGGTCCAGCCCGCTCCACACCGCCCGCGCCGCGGCCGGCGCCGCCTACTGCGCCGGACTCGTCCTCAGCGCGCTGATCCTCGTCCACCCGCTCGAGCTCGGCGCCCTCCTCGTCGCCGTGCTCGCCGCCGCCCGGCTCGCCGGCGTCGGCTCAGACGTCCGGCGGGCCGGCCTG
The DNA here is from genome assembly GCA_963742705.1 of uncultured Solirubrobacterales bacterium. Classification (GTDB taxonomy): domain Bacteria; phylum Actinomycetota; class Thermoleophilia; order Solirubrobacterales; family Solirubrobacteraceae; genus Palsa-513. Next base: position 336,047 of record CAVUMZ010000017.1, read on the forward strand.
CCGATGCTGCTGCTCGTGCTCGCGATCACCCTGCTCAACGCCCTGATCAGCCGCAACGGCCTGACCGTCGTCGCCCGGCTCGGCGAGCTGCCCCCGTTCGGACAGATCGACATCACGCTCGAAGCGCTCGTCTACGGCGCGGTGCTCGGGCTCCAGCTGCTGCTGGCGGTGTTCGTCGCGATGCTCGGCACGGCCGCCGTCGACCCCGACGAGCTGCTGCGCCTGTTTCGCCGCATCTCGCTCCGGTCGGCGCTCACGGCCGCGCTCGCCACCCGGCTCGTCCCGCTACTCGAGGCCGACGGCCGCCGCCTGGCCGACGCCCAGCGCTGCCGTCCGCAGTACACGCGTCGCGGTCGCGTCGCCGTCGTGCGCGCCGTGGCGACCGGGGCGTTCGACCGGGCGCTCGACGTCGCCGCCACGCTCGAGGTCCGCGGCTACGCGCTCGGCCGCCGCCCGCCCCGCCAGCGCCGGCCCGTGTCCCGGCACGACGCGGCGTTCGCCGCCGCCGGTGTCGCGCTGGTGGCTCTCTCGATCGCGGCCCGGGTCGCCGGCGTGGCCCACTTCGACGCCGATCCGACGCTCGTCGTCGCGTTCGGCCCGCCCGAGGTCGGCCTCGCCGGCCTGCTCGTGCTCGTCGCCCTCGCCCCGTTCGCCGATCGCCGGGGGATCGACCGGTGACCGCGCTCGCCTTCGAAGGCGTCACCTACACCTACCCCGGCGCCGGCGCGCCCGCCCTGCGCGAGCTGACGTTCACGCTCGAGCCCGGCGAGTTCTGCGTCGTCGCCGGGCTCTCGGCCTGCGGCAAGTCGACGCTGCTGCGCGCCGCCTGCGGCCTCGTCCCGCACTTCCACGGCGGCGAGTTCGCCGGTCGCGTGACCGTCGGCGGGCTCGACACCCGCGAGCACGGCCCGGGCGACATCGCCGCCGTCGCCGGGACGCTGTTCCAGGATCCGGAGACGCAGATCCTGATGGGCACCGTCCGGGCCGAGCTCGCCTTCCCGCTCGAGAACCGCGGCCACAGCGCCGCGGCCGTCGCCCGCGGCGTCGAGGAGGCCGCGCTCGCGCTCGGCATCGAGCGCCTGCTCGAGCGGACCACGCGCGAGCTCAGCGGCGGCGAGCTCCAGCGCGTCGCGCTCGCCGCGGCCCTGGCCGGCCGGCCGGAGATCGTCCTGCTCGACGAGCCCACGTCACAGCTCGACCCGGTGGCCGGCGACGAGCTGATCAGCCTGCTGCGCCGCCTCAACGAGCACTGGGGCACGGCGATCGTGATGATCGAGCACCGGCTCGAGCGCTGCCTGGCCGCCGCCGACCGGGTGCTGGCCCTCGACCGCGGGGCGATCGTCTGCGACGCCGTCCCACGCGAGTTCCTCGCCTGGGCCGCCCGGTCGGCGCCGGCGCTGCAGACGCCGGGCGCCCGCCTCTTCGAGTGCGCCGGGCTGCGGCCCGCCCCGGCCGGCGTCAAGGACGCCCGGGCCACGCTCCGGGCGCACGGCCTCCTGGCCGAACGCCGCCCCGCCGCGCCCGGCCGCGCGCCCGCCGGCGCACCCGAGGCTGCTCCGAAAGAGAAACGAAGCTGGCGCCGGACCGCCACACGCCCGCGGGCACTGCGCTGCGACGGGGTCTGGCACGAGCTCAGCGGCGGTCCGGCGATCCTCCGCGGCGTCGAGCTCGAGGTCGAGCCGGGGGAGGCGATCGCCCTGATGGGCCGCAACGGCGCCGGCAAGTCGACCCTGCTGCGGCACGTCCAGGGGCTCAGCCAGCCGACGCGCGGCCAGGTCGAGCGCGCCGGGCGGGTCGCGCTGCTGCTGCAGAATCCCGGCGACTACTTCCTCGCCGAGCGGGTCGGCGACGAGCTGCCGGCGGACGAGCTCGAGGCCGCCGGTCTCGCCGCGCTCGCCGACCGCCACCCGCGCGACCTCAGCGGGGGCGAGCGCCAGCGTCTCGCGCTCGCCATCGTCGCCGGCGCCGGGGCCGCCGTCGTCTGCCTCGACGAGCCGACGCGGGGGATGGATCGGGCGGCCAAGGGCGAGCTCGCCGACCGCCTGGGCGCCTTCGCCGCCGACGGAGCCGCCGTGATCGTCGCGACCCACGACGCCGAGTTCGCCGCGGCGTTCGCCCGGCGCGTCGTGCTGATGGCCGACGGCCGCGTGATCGCCGACGGCCCGGCCGCCGAGATCCTCAGCGGCGGCTGGTACTTCGCGACCGAGACGGCCCGGATCCTCGGCGGCGAGGGCGGGGTGCTGCTGCCGGCGGCCGGCGGCGCGCTCCTGCGCAGGCGGCTGACGCGCTTCGGGGCGGAGCTCACATGATCGGCTGGCAGCTCGGCGCGGCCCTCCTGCTCGCGCTGGCCCTGGCCGGCGGCCTCGTCTGGTACGAGCGCTCGCGCCCGTCGGCCAAGGTCGTCGCCCTCGTCGCCACCCTGGCCGGGCTGGCCGCGCTCGGCCGGGTCGCCTTCGCCGCCCTGCCCGACATCAAGCCGACGACCGACATCGTGCTCCTCGCCGGCTACGTCCTCGGTGGGGCGCCCGGCTTCGCCGTCGGCGCGGTCGGCGCGCTGGCGTCGAACTTCTTCTTCGGCCAGGGGACGTGGACGCCGTGGCAGATGCTTGCCTGGGGGCTGATCGGGCTCGGCGGGGCCGGGCTCGGGCGGTTGAGCCGGCGGCGGCTCGGTCGGATTCCGCTGGCTGCGGTCTGCGGGCTCGCCGGGCTCGTGTTCGGGGCGATCCTCAACTTCTCGACCTGGATCACCTTCAGCGGCGACCTGACGTTCGACCACTACGTCGTGATCTCCGGCTCGGCGCTGCCGTTCGACCTGGCCCACGCGATCGGCAACATCGCCTTCTGCCTCGCCTTCGGCCCGGCGTTCGTCCGGGCACTGCTCCGCTTCCGCGCCCGCCTCGAGGTCCGGTGGGTCCCGCTCGTCGCGGCGCTCCTCGTGCTCGCGCTCGTCGCCCCCGTGGCCCTGGCCGCCGGTGGCGGGGGGTCGGTGGCCGGCGAGATCGGCTACCTCGTGCGGGCGCAGAACGCCGACGGCGGCTTCGGCGGCGCCGGGGGCCAGCCGTCGAGCCAGCTCTACACGTCGTGGGCGGTGATCGGGCTGGCCGCCGCCGGGCGCGACCCGCGCAAGGTCGTGCGGGCCGGGCGGTCTCCGGTTGCCTACATGCTGGCGAACACGCGCACGCTCACCGGCACGGGCGACGTCGAGCGGACGGTGCTCGCGCTGGGGGCGGCCGGAGTGGCGGCGCCGCGGGCGCTGATGGCCCGACTGGTGGCGGCCGAGTCGCCCGCGGGCGACTTCGGGCATCTGGTCAACCTGACCTCGTTCGGGATCCTCGCGCTGCGGGCGGCCGGGCGGCCGGCGACCGACCGGGGCATCCGCCACGCGCTCGGCTGGCTCGCCGGCCAGCAGAACGCCGACGGCGGCTTCAACTTCGCCGGGCGCGGGTCGCAGAGCGGGATCGACGACACCGCCGACGCCCTGGAGGGACTCGTGGCCGGCGGCGCCCGGCCGGGCGGACGCGCCGCCCAGCGGGCCGCGTCCTTCCTCACCGCCCAGCAGAACGCCGACGGCGGCTTCCCGCTCTCGCCGGGCGGCGCGTCGAACGCCCAGTCGACGGCGTTCGCGATCCAGGGACTGCTCGCCGCCCACCGCGACCCGGCGCGGCTGCGGCACGGGTCGGCCTACGCCTACCTGCGGTCCTTGGTCGTCGCCGGTGGGTCGGTCCGCTACTCGCCGTCGGCGGCGCAGACGCCGGTCTGGGTCACGGCGCAGGCGCTGGCGGCGCTGGCCGGACGGGCGCTGCCGGTGCGGCCCTGACCCGCCGGTCACCGCCGTGAGCGGAGATCCGGGGGCGACGGGCGCGGCGCCCTGTGAGCTGAATGAGGGTTGCGTGTCGAGGAGCGCTGACCGGCTCCGCTCATCAGGTGAAGCGCCGCGCAGGTGAAGCGCCGCGAACGGCGCAGCCAACGACACCAGGAGGCCAACGATGCCGAAGTATCTGCTGCATTACGTGTCCACGCCGCAGGAGCCGGCCGGAGGCCGGTCATGACCGTCCAGCGCCTGGAGCACATCGGCATCGTCGTCGACGACCTCGCCGCGGCGACCGCGTTCTTTGCGGCACTGGGACTCGAATTGGAGGGCGAGACGTCCGTCGAGGGCGGCTCAGTGGACCGAATCAACGGGCTCGAGGGCGTGCGGGCGGACATCGCGATCCTGCGGACCCCGGACGGTAACGGCAAGATCGAGCTGGCCAAGTACCGCTCGCCCTCCTATGAGGGCCACGACGGGCCGGCGCCGGCCAACGCCCCGGGCATCCGCCACATCCTCTTCGTCGTCGACGACGTCGAGGCATCCCTCGCCGGTCTGCGACCGCATGGCGGGGAGTTGGTCGGCGAGCTGGAGAACTACGAGAACAGCTACTGGCTCTGCTACGTGCGCGGCCCCGCAGGGATCATCGTCGAACTGGCGGAGAAGATCGGCTGATGGTGTCCCACTCTTCGGTCAGGGGCACGTCGACAGGTACCGCCCTCGTCCGCCCGCCCCACCGTTCGTCGTGCTTGGCGCTCCGATACTCTCTTCGAGGTGCTGCGAATGGCTGCTGTGGCCGCGACGGGCATCGTTGCCGCTGCTTGGCTTGCCTCCCCCGTGGCGGCGCTGGCACCAGTGCCGGGTGGGCTGTATCGCGGAAAGACCAGCGAGCGGGCGCCGATCTCTCTTCACGTAGCGGCCGACGGCAGGAGCGCCAATGGGTCCAGGTGCACCGCGGCCATCAGTTACGAGGGCTCCGCGTGACAGCCACCGGGTCTCCGGCTGCTGTTCAAGCTCGAGAGACTCGATGAAGCTCGGCATCCACCTCCCCAATTTCACACACCCGGGTGGGCCTGCCGCGCTCGCCGGCATTGTCGCCGCGACGGCCAGGGCCGCTGACGACGGGGGCGTGGACACGTTCACGCTGATGGACCACTGGTTCCAGATGGAGAGCATCGGCGCCTCGGAGGACCCGATGCTCGAGGGGTACACCACACTCGGCTTCGTAGCCGCGCAGACGCAGCGCGTCACGCTCGGCCTGCTGGTCACCGGCGTTACGTATCGTCATCCCGGGCTCTTGGCGAAGACGGTGACAACGCTCGACGTGCTCTCCGGGGGCCGGGCCCAGCTCGGGATCGGCGCCGCATGGTACGAGCGCGAGCACCTGGGTCTCGGCGTGCCCTACCCGCCGATCTCCGAACGGTTCGAGCGCCTCGAGGAGACGCTGCGGATCTGCCGACAGATGTGGTCAGACGACAACGGTCCGTTTCACGGGCAGCACTACCAGCTCGCCGAGACGATCTGCTCCCCGCCTCCGATCTCGCGACCGTCGCCGAAGATCCTCATCGGCGGCAGCGGCGAGAAGAAGACCCTCCGGCTCGTGGCGCGATACGCCGACGCCTGCAACCTGTTCGCCCCGGATACCGCGACGGTCGCTCACAAGCTCGAGGTGCTCGCCCGCCACTGCGAGGCCGAGGGCCGCGACAGCGCCGAGATCGAGAAGACGATCATCGCCGGCGGGGATCCACTCGATGACGTCGACGCCTTCATCACCCGCATGGAGAAGATGGCCGACCTCGGGATCGAGAAGGTGTGGATCTCACCGATGGGCAAGGACCCGGCCGGCGCGACCACGCGCATCACCGAGACGATCCGTCCGCGTCTGGCAGAACTCCACGCCACCTAGAGCGGCACACGTGCGCCAGCCTCGCGACGGTCCAGCGTGGCGACGGGGTCCGGCACGGCGTCATCTCGGCCGTGCCGGTTCCCGGCGCGGCCGCGTGGTCTCAGGCAGCGGCGCGGGCGGCCTGGTGGCGGCGCCAGAGGCGGAGCAGGGGCTTGACGAGGAAGAGGAGGATCATCGGTTCTGGCTCCTTCGCAATTGGTGGTGGTTGGTCTGCACAGTCGTCAAGGTACGTGGCCGGCGACCCGCCGTCATCGGCTCCAGAGCCGATCTTCGGCCTCCACCCCCGGGTGTAGGCGCGGGCGCGCCGAGTCCACCCGGGCGCCGATGACGGCGGCGGGTTCGCCGCCTATCGTTCGGGGTGCCATGCGTGCGCTCCTCGGCTGGTTCACTCGCTCCGGGTTCGGCTCGGACGGGATGCGTGCGCCGATCGAGGTGATCGTGATGCGCTGCTTCGGCGTCGTCTGGCTGGCGTCGTTCATGGTCGGCACGGTCACGACCCGGCCATCGCCCGGCCTCCACGGTCGCGGTGCCGGGGTGCTCCTGGCGATGGTCGGGCTCGTCGCGGCCGCCGCTGCGACCCAGCCTCGGCGCGCGGACGTCGCGGTCTGGCGTCGCGTCGCCGCGCTCGGCGGCGTCACGGTCGCCGCGGCGGTGCTCGCCGCCCTCCAGCCGAACGGTGGCTGGCAGACCGGGCCCGTCCTCGTCGGGCTGATCGCCGCGCTGCGGCTCGAGCGCCTGACCGGAGCGATCACGCTCGCCTGCTCGCTCGCGGTGCTGACGGCCGTGTCGGCGCTCGACGGCCATGGGAGCGCCGTGCCGTCCCTCGTCCTGACCGTCGTGCCGTGGTTCCTGGTGATACGACTGATACTCGAGATCGCCCAGCAGCGCAATTCGCTCGTCGCCTCGCGCGCGGCCGAGGCCCGTGCCGCCGCGGCGGCCGAGCGCGGGCGGATCGCCCGCGAGATGCACGACGTCCTGGCGCACTCGCTCTCGGCGCTCGCGCTCCAGCTCGAGAGCACGCGTCTGCTCGCCGCCAGCCGCGACACCGATCCGCAGGTCACGCGGGCGATCGACCAGGCCCACGCGCTCGCCGCCGGCGGGCTCGCCGACGCGCGCCGGGCGATCGCGGCCTCGCGCGGCGACGAGCTGCTCGGTCCCGACCAGATCGGCATGCTCGCCGACGCCTTCGGCGCGCAGAGCGGCCTGCCGGTGGCGCTCGACGTGCGCGGCGCCCCGCGCGAGCTGGCACCCGACGCCCGGCTGGCCGTGTACCGCACCACCCAGGAGGCGCTGACCAACGTCCGCCGGCACGCGACGGCCGAACGCGTCGCGATCGAGCTCGCCTACCTGCCCGAGCGGACGGTCCTCGTCGTCGAGGATCGCGCTCCCGCCGGGACGCCGCCGCCGGCGCCCGTCGCCGTGGCCGGCACCGGATACGGCCTCACCGGGATGCGCGAGCGCGCCGAGCTGCTCGGCGGCGAGCTGCTCGCCCAGCCGACGCCCCACGGCTTCCGCGTCGAGCTGAGGCTGCCCGCGTGAGCCCGGCCAGGGAGCCGCTCCCGGCCGGCGGCGGCCCGGTCCGCGTCCTGCTGGCCGACGACCAGCGCCTCGTCCGCGAGAGCCTGGGCACGCTGCTCGGGCTGCTCGACGGCGTCGAGCTCGTCGCCAGCGCCGCCGACGGCGAGGAGGCGCTCGGACTCGTCGCCGAGCACCGGCCCGACGTCGTGCTGATGGACCTGCGGATGCCGCGCGTCGACGGGATCGAGGCGACCCGCCGGCTGCGCGCCAGCCACCCCGACGTCCGCGTCATCGCGCTCACGACCTACGCCGACGACGACAGCGTGCTCGGCGCCCTGCGCGCCGGCGCCCGCGGCTACCTGACCAAGGACGCCGGCAGCGGGGACATCCGCACGGCGATCCTGACCGTCGCGGCCGGTGACGCGGCGCTCGACCCGGCCGTGCAACGGCACGTCGTCGCCGCGCTTGGGCGCGCCGGCGATGCCCAGGCCCCACGCGATCACGCTGGCCCGGGCCTGCCCGACGAGCTCACGCCGCGTGAGGCCGAGGTGCTCGGGCTGATCGCCGCCGGCCTGACCAACGGCGAGATCGCCGCGCGCCTCGTCGTCAGTCAGACGACGGTGAAGTCCCACATCAACCACCTCTTCGCCAAGGCCGGCCTGCGTGACCGGGCGCAGGCCGTCAACTACGCCTACCGGACCGGGCTGGCGACGCCGCCGGGCTGACGCGGGCAGCGCGGCGCGCCGTCACGGGCTCGGGGGCTGCGCGCGCTCGATCCGGCCCCGGGTCTGCCCGAGCCATGCCGCGAGCTCCGGCGGGGCGTGGACGGTGAAGTCGGCTTCCAACAGCAGCAGGCAGGCACCGAGCCACGGGAGCGAGTCGCCGGAGATCCGCAGCGTGCACGAGCGGCCGTCGTCGCGCGCCGTCACCGTCGCCTTGCCGAACCGGCGGGCCTGGTCGCCGACGACGTCGGCCGGTGCGTACACCGTGACCTCGGCCTCGTAGCGCACGGGCATGCTGCCGAGGCTCTCGCGGACGAACGTCGCCGCGTCGGGCGCCGGCAGCGGCCGCCCGACGAAGCGGGCGCCTGAGGTCCGGGGCGCTTCGAGGCGGTCGACGCGGAAGGTGCGCCAGGCGGCGCGGTGGACGTCCCAGGCGACGAGGTACCAGCGCTGGCCGACCGAGACGAGGCGATGGGGCTCGACGGCGCGCGTCGCCGTGTCCCCGTCGCGCCGGCGGTACTCGAACTGGAGCCGCTCGTCGTCGCGGCAGGCCTGGGCGATCGTGATCAGCGTCTCGGCGTCGATCGTCGCCGGCCGCCGGTAGGTCAGCGGCACCGTGTACGCCTGGAGCGCGTGGACCCGGCGGCGCAGGCGCGCCGGCAGGACCTGCTCGAGCTTCGCCAGGGCGCGCAGCGACGCCTCCTCGATGCCGGCGACCGACCCGCCGGTCGCCGTCCGCAGGCCGACGGCGATCGCGATCGCCTCGTCGTCGTCGAGCAGCAGCGGCGGCAGGCTGGCACCGGCCTGGAGCTGATAGCCGCCGGCGGTCCCGCGCGACGCCTTGACCGGATAGCCGAGCTCGCGGATGCGGTCGATGTCGCGACGAAGCGTCCGGGCGCTTACGTCCAGGCGGTCGGCGAGCTCGATTCCCGACCAGAACCGATGAGTTTGCAGGAGGGAGAGGAGTCTGAGGATGCGAGATGTCGGATCGGTCACATGACCATGATCTTTTCAGAAGCGGTCAGGATCTGGCCGCAATGAACCAGATCATGTGTTCGGGCGGTACCGGGCGAAGGCCGCACGTTTCGAGAAGACGGTCACGGACGACGGACCTAGCATGGCCGGCTACGGCCGAGCGCGACGAAAGCGAGGTGGCGACGTGATGGTTGACCGCAGATGTGACGTGGCGAGCAGGGTCTGCCGGGGCCGGGTATGACCGGCGCGCTGGCAATCGAGACGCACGCGCTCAAGCGGACGTTCAAGGGCGGCGTGGAGGCCGTGCGCGGCGTCGACCTGAGCGTGGCCCAGGGCGAGGTGTTCGGTTTCCTCGGCCCGAACGGGGCCGGCAAGACGACGATGGTCCGGATGCTGTGCACCCTGCTGCCGCCGACCGAGGGCACGGCGGCCGTCGCCGGCATCGACGTCGTGGCCGACGCGGCCGAGGTCCGGCGGCGGATCGGCGTCGCCCTCCAGGAGATCGGGCTCGACCCGGTCCAGACCGGCCGGGAGCTGCTCGAGCTCCAGTGCGGCCTCTACGGCATCGGCCGCGAACGGGCGCGGGGGCGGACCGACGAGCTGCTCGCGCTCGTCGGTCTGACCGACGCGGCCGACCGGCGGACGAAGACGTACTCGGGCGGCATGAAGCGCCGCCTCGACCTGGCGAGCGCGCTCGTCCACTCGCCCGAGGTGCTGTTCCTCGACGAGCCGACGACCGGTCTCGACCCGTCGTCGCGGCGGACGGTCTGGGACGAGGTGCGGCGGATCAACGCGTCGGGCACGACGGTCTTCCTGACGACCCAGTACCTCGAGGAGGCCGACCAGTTGTGCGATCGGCTGGCCATCATCGACGCCGGGGCCATCGTCGCCGAGGGCACGCCGGAGCAGCTCAAGGCCGAGATGGGCCACGACGTCGTCACCCTGGCGCTCGACGGGGCCGACGCCGCGGCGACCGAGAGGGCCGTCTCCGGACTCGAAGGGCTCGAGCGGATCGTGGCCGAGGCGGACGCACTCGCGCTCTACGTCGACAACGGCGCCGGACAGGTCACCGAGATCGTCCGGCTGCTCGAGGGTGGAGGGATCCAGGTCGGGGCGATCACCGTGTCGCGGCCGTCGCTGGACGACGTTTTCCTACAGGCAACCGGACGGCGGCTCGAAGGCGCCAAGGAGGAGGATTCCGTATGAACGAGGTGCTGCTGCTGGCCCGGCGTTCGGTGCGCGAGATCGCGCGGTACCCCGAGGCGACGATCCCGGCCCTGTTCATCCCGCTGTTCTTCCTGGCCGTCAACGTCGGCCAGGTGTCGAAGACGTTCCCGTCGTCGACGCCGTTCCTCCGCGGCCAGGGCTACGTGGCCTTTCAGCTGCCGGTGTCGCTGATGTTCGCGGTGGCGACGGCCAGCTCCGGCCTGGCGCTCGTGACCGAGATCGACCTCGGCTACTTCGACAAGCTGCTGGCCGCGCCCATCCGCCGGTCGTCGATCATCTTCGGTCGGCTCGCGGCCGACCTCGTGCGCGGCACCCTCGGTGCGACCGTCGTGCTCCTGGCAGGCCTGGCCTTCGGGGCGCACATGGAGAGCGGCGTCCTCGGGGCGGTCGTCCTCGTCCTGCTGTCGGCGCTGTTCGGCGTCGGCTACGCCGGCTTCGCGATCCTCGTCGCCCTGCGTACGCGCAACGTCCAGGCCACGAACACGAGCTTCCTGCTCTTCTTCCCGCTGCTGTTCTTGACGCCGAACTTCGTCCCCTTCGACCGGCTCACGCCGCTGATGGAGGCGCTTGCCCGGATCAACCCGGTCAGCTACGTGATCGACGGGCTGCGCTCGCTCGTGATCGAGGGCTGGAGCTGGGACAAGCTCGGCTACTGCGCCGCCGTGATCGTCGGCCTGATGGGGCTGCTGACGACGCTGTCGCTGCGGGCGATCGCGAACTACGACCGGTGAGGCACGGCGGGAGTCAGCCGGGCGATACCACGCGGCTGATACGGTGAACGCAAGGGCAGAGAGGTGATTGAACGGCGCGCCAAGGTGTTCGCGCGCCGTCGCCGCAACCGATAGTTCGGCCACGCCCTCGGCGCGGTCTCTGCCAAGCGACAAAGGGAGCTCGACTCCGATGAGCATCGTCCAGTACGTCACCCGCCAGGCCCGCAAGATCCCCGGGATCGCGCAGGCCGGGGGCGAAATCAAGGGCACCTTCGCCGATGAGCGCGACCTGCCGATCAAGGGCTACGACGACCTGACCGCGGCCGAGATCAACGACCAGCTCGGGCACCTGTCGCAGGTCGCTCTGGCCACGCTCGACGGCTACGAGCGCAAGCACCAGAACCGCACGACGATCCTCAGCAAGTTGGCCACGCTGCGCGGCAGCGAGCCGTGGCTCGGCTACGACGAGCTGACCGTCGTCGAGATCGAGAAGGTGCTCGCCGCCGCCGACGACCCCGCCAAGTTGAAGGACGTGCGCGCATACGAGCAGGCGCACAAGGCCCGCAGCACCGTCATCGCAGCCACCGAGCGCACGACCGGCGCGGGTCGCAGCTGACCCGGACGCAGGCATTCTGGGCGTTGGCGCTGACGGCGCTCGCGGGATTCGCTGGCGCGGGCTGCGGGGACTCCCACGTCAGTGGGGTCGTGCACGCGCCGGCGAAGCCGGCCGGCCCGTGCTCGGTCGCTGCGGGCGCGGCGATCGCCGGCGCGGTGGGAACGCCGGCGGCGAGCGTGGCCGCCACGGCTTTCACCGCGCCGAGCGGCGCGCCCGGATGCCGCTTCGCCGCGCGCCCGCGGGCCGCCGCCGGCCCCGTCGGCGTCGTGGCGACGATCGACGGCGCGCCACAGGCCGAGCAGCGCTTCGAGCGCGCCGAGGAGGAGTACGGCCAGAACGTGCTCTGGTCGCATCGGCCGCCCAGTGCCTACCCGCTGAACATCGCCGGGATCGGCCTCGGCGCCGACTGGTTCCCGGCCGACAGCCGCCTGCTGGCCGCCGACGCCAGCCGTCTGGTCGAAATCACCGTGTCATGGCCCGGGGCAGCGGCCGCGCCGCGCCGCCGGCTGGCGGAAGCGCTGGCGCGCGGGTACCTCGCCCGGTGAACAATCGTCTCCTGCCCTCAATCGAGCGAGCAGTAGCACGCCCCCCGAGTGAACCCACCGCTCGTATCGTGAGAACCGCCCGAGCCCGCCCGGTAGTCGACGCGGGCAACCGTTTAGGCTCTCGGCCGTGGTCGTCGGGGTACCGAGCGAGACGGGGGAGGGCGAGCGCCGGGTGGCGCTCGTGCCCGAGGTCGTGCGCAAGCTGACCGGGCGCGGCCTCGAGATCCTGGTCGAGGCCGGGGCAGGGACGAAGGCGATCATCCCGGACGAGCTCTACGTCAAGGCCGGGGCGAAGATCGTCGACTCGGCGAAGGAGGCCTGGGCCGCCGACGTCGTCGTCAAGGTCGCACCGCCGACGCCGGAGGAGATCGCCCAGCTCGGGAAGGGCAGCCTGCTCGTCGGCTTCCTCGCCCCGCTGACCAGCCCGGCCACGACGAAGGCGCTCGCCCAGGCCGGGGCGACGGCGTTCGCGATGGAGGCGATCCCGCGGATCAGCCGGGCCCAGTCGATGGACGCGCTGTCGTCGCAGAGCAACGTCGCCGGCTACCGGGCGGCCCTGATGGGCGCCGAGAAGATCGGCCGCTTCTACCCGATGCTGATGACGGCGGCGGGGACGATCCCCCCGGCCAAGGTGCTCGTGCTGGGCGTCGGCGTGGCCGGCCTCCAGGCACTGGCGACCGCCCGGCGCCTCGGGGCCCAGACGACCGGGTACGACGTGCGGCCGGAGGTCGCCGAGCAGGTCCAGTCGCTGGGGGCCAAGTGGCTCGACCTGGGCATAGACGCGGCCGGCGAGGGCGGGTACGCGCGCGAGCTGACCGACGCCGAGAAGCAGCAGCAGCAGCAGGCGCTGACCGATGCGATCAAGACCTTCGACGTGGTCATCACGACGGCGCTCGTCCCCGGACGCCCGGCCCCGCGCCTGGTCACGGCCGAAGCCGTGGCGGGCATGAAGGCCGGCAGCGTGATCGTCGACATGGCGGGTGAGGCCGGCGGCAACTGCGAGCTGACCGAGCCGGGGGAGACGACGATCAAGCACGACGTGACGATCGCCAGCCCGCTCAACCTGCCGGCGGAGATGCCCGAGCACGCGTCGCAGCTGTACGCGCGCAACGTCCAGTCGCTGATCGAGCTGTTCCTGGGCGACGACGGCGAGCTCAAGCTCGACTGGGACGACGCGATCATCGCCGGGGCGTGCATCGTCCGCGACGGGGAGATCGTCCACGAGCGGGCGCGCCAGACGGTCGAGGCGGCCGCCTGATGCTGGTCACCAACCTGGCGATCCTCGTGCTCGCCGGCTTCGTGGGCTTCGCGGTGATCTCGAAGGTCCCGAACACGCTGCACACGCCGCTGATGAGCGGGACCAACGCGATCCACGGGATCGTCGTGCTCGGCGGGATCCTGGTCATCGGCTTCGCGGCCAACGACCTCCTCAACAAGGTGCTGCTGGTGATCGCGATCGCCTTCGGCACGATCAACGTCGTCGGCGGCTTCCTCGTCACCGACCGCATGCTCGGCATGTTCAAGCGCAAGCCCGAGCCGCGCCCGCAGGAGCAGACCCCGGAGCCCAAGCCGCCTGCGGAGGCGACGATGGCCCCCGCGCCAGATGTGGATTCCTCGGAGCCGGATCCGGGATCGGCGGCCACGTCTCCGGCGCAAGCGGCCGGGGCGGCACCGGAGCCGACGGCTGGCGCCCCGGAGTCGGAGTCCGGGGAGGACGCGTGATCGCGACGAGCTTCTTCCAGGACGCGAACCTGATCGCGGTCCTCTACATCGTCGCGTTCGGCTTCTTCATCTACGGGCTGAGCGGCCTGACCGGGCCGGGGACGGCCGTGCGCGGCAACCGGATCGCCGCGGTCGGCATGGGGATCGCCGTGATCGCGACGCTGCTCAACCGGCAGATCGGCAACTGGGGCCTGATCGTGGCCGGGGTGGCGATCGGCACGGCGATCGGCGTCCCGGCGGCCCGGCAGGTGAAGATGACGGCGATGCCGCAGATGGTGGCGCTGTTCAACGGCGTCGGCGGCGGGGCGGTCGCGCTGGTCGCCTGGTCGGAGTTCCGCAACTCCGAGGGCTACCTGTACGAGCCGGGGACGTTCGCCCACCTGCCGCTGTACGTCGTGATCTTCTCCGTCTTCGCCGCGATCATCGGGTCGATCTCCTTCTGGGGTTCGAACATCGCCTTCGGCAAGCTCCAGGCGCTCCTGCCCGGCCGGCCGATCAGCCTCGGCAAGCTCCAGCAGCCGGTGAACGCGCTGCTGTTCGGCGGGGCCGTCGCCTGCGCGGTCCTGATCGCCGCCGGGTCGCATTCGGGCCTTCTCTTCGTGGGCATGCTCGTCCTGGCGGGACTGCTTGGCAACGCCGTCGTGCTGCCGATCGGCGGCGCCGACATGCCGGTGGTGATCTCGCTCCTGAACGCGATGACCGGGCTGTCGGCGGCGGCGACCGGGGTCGCGCTCAACAACACCGCGCTGATCGTCGCCGGCATGATCGTCGGGGCGTCCGGGACGATCCTGACCAACCTGATGGCCGCGGCGATGAACCGGTCGATCCCGGCGATCGTCGCCGGGGGGTTCGGCGGCGGCGGGGCGGTCGAGGGCGCGGCGGGCGCCGGGGAGCACGGTGGCACCGTCCGGTCGACGAGCCCGGCCGACGCGGCGATCCAGCTCAACTACGCCCGCCTGGTGGTGATCGTCCCCGGCTACGGCATGGCCGTCGCCCAGGCGCAGCACGCCGTGCGCGAGCTGGCCAAGGAGCTCGAGAAGCGCGGCGTCGAGGTCAAGTACGCGATCCACCCGGTCGCCGGCCGGATGCCCGGCCACATGAACGTGCTGCTGGCCGAGGCCGACGTCCCGTACGAGCAGCTGCGCGAGATGGACGACATCAACCCCGAGTTCTCGCGCACCGACGTGTCCTTGGTGATCGGCGCCAACGACGTCACCAACCCGGCGGCCAAGAACACGGCGTCGTCGCCGATCTACGGCATGCCGATCCTCGAGGTGTCAGACTCCCAGTCGGTGATCGTGATCAAGCGCTCGATGAACCCGGGGTTCGCCGGGATCGAGAACGAGCTCTACTTCGACCCGAAGACGTCGATGCTCTTCGCTGACGCCAAGGCCGGCGTGGCCGAGATAACCGCCGAGCTGACCCAGCTCTGATGCGCCCGCCGTCTCCCGGCAGGACCGCTGCGACCGCCGCCGCCGTCATCGGCCTCGGGGCGCCGTTCGCGCTGGCGCCGGCGGCCGCCGGGGCAAAGTCCCCGCCGACGACGATCGCCCGGTCGTGTCCGCCGGTGCGCGTCGCCGGCCGGACGCTCAGCGTCGACGTCATCTCCGGCCCGACGACGTGCGCCAACGCCAGGGCGGCGATCGGCCGCTTCGCCGCCGGCAAGCCGGTCGTCGGCCGATCGCGGAGCCTGACCGTGGCCGGGGTCAAGCTGTCGTGCCGGTCGTATGCCGCGGGCAGCGGCTTCGCCTGGCGCTACATCTGCATCTCGCCGACGTTCGCGGCGACCGGCGGCGGGCGGCTGCTCCCGGCCGCCAGCTATCACAAGAGCTAGGCCGACGGCCGCCGCTGGCGGCGGAGCTCGAGCGAGATGCCGGCGACGAAGGCGGCGATCAGCAGCGCCGGGGCGATGACGCCGAGCGCGCCGATCGACGTGTCGACCGATGCCGACGCGGTCGTGGCGGCCGGCTTGGTCTTGGCCTTCGCCGGCGTCGCGGCCTTCTTCGTCGCCGCCGTCGTCTGAGGCTGGCAGGTCCCGGCCCGGCGCTGGCCCTCGAGCCGGCGGATCGCCGTGACCAGAGCGGTGCTCGTGGCCGCCGGGGTGCTGTGCAGGGCGACGGCGATCGCCGCCGTCGACGCAGCCGGCTTGCCGCCGAGGCCGGCCCGGAGCGCCAGCACCTGGCGGTCGGCCGCAGGCAGCTTGTCGAGGCAGCCGCGCAGGCTCTTGATCAACGCGGGAATGGCGGGGTCGTCCGGGGCGGTGAAGGCGCTGGGTGCCGCGCCGGCGACCGGGGCGAGCGCGAGCACGAGCGCCGCGGCGAGCGCGCAGAGCAGGCCGAACCGGCCGATCTCAGAGGGGAGGGGCTTCATCGTCGACGCCCGACCGCGGGCGTGGGGCCCCAGGGTAGTGGGCTGCCGGTCGGACGGCGTGGCCGCTGGACGATTTTTCGATCCACGTCGGTCCTGCCCGGTCCGCCGCGCGCATACGGTCTGGGAGACTGCCCGGAGTGATTGCCCGAACCGCAGCGCTCGAGGCGCTGGCCGGCGAGAGCTTCGACGTCGTCGTGGTCGGCGGCGGCATCACCGGGGCCGGCGTGGCTCTCGACGCCGCGACCCGCGGCTACAGCGTCGCCCTGGTCGAAGCCCGCGACTACGCGTCGGGAACGTCCAGCCGGTCGAGCAAGCTCGTCCACGGCGGCCTGCGCTACCTCCAGAACTTCGACCTCGGGCTCGTGCGCGAGGCCCTGCTCGAGCGCCAGTTGATGGTCGCGCTCGCCCCGCACCTCGTCCATCCGCTCCAGCTCGTCGTCCCGGCCTTCGCCGGGGCCCATCCCGACCGGCTGGTCGGCGTCGGGCTGAACCTCTACGACGTGATGGCGGTCGAGCGCCGCCGCGGCCGCCGGGGCCGTCCGCCGCGAAGGACCGACGAGGACGGCCGGCTCGACGCGAGCTGGAGCCCCGAGCGCCACCGCATGATCTCGGGCGCCGAGGTGGTTGAGCTGCTGCCGGCCCTGGCCGGCCGCGAGCCTACGTCCGGGTACCTCTTCTACGACTGCCAGACCGACGACGTGCGCCTCGTGCTGACCGTGCTCGGCGAGGCCGAGCGCTTCGGCGCGGTGCTCGCCAACCGGATGCTGGTGACCGGGCTGCTCGAGCGCCGTGGCCGGGCGGTCGGCGTCCGGGCCACCGACGCGGCGACCGGGGCCGAGCTCGAGATCCGCGGTCAGAACGTCGTCAACGCGACCGGCGTCTGGGCCGACCAGCTGCGCCCGGGCGAGCTGCTCGACGAGGCCGAGGTGCCGGTGATCCGGCCGAGCCGGGGTACGCACATCACGCTCGACCAGCGCGACCTGCCGCTGCGGGCCGGGGCGATCGTCCCCGCCGGGGGCGGCCGGACGATCTTCGCCCTGCCGTGGCTCGGCCGGGCGCTGATCGGCACGACCGACAACAACTACGACGGCCCGCTCGACCGGATCGCGCCGTCGGCCGAGGACGTGACCTACCTCCTGGACGCCGTCAACGCCTTCTTCGGCACCCGTCTCGAGCCGGGGGACATCACCGGGGCGTACGCCGGCGTGCGCCCGCTGATCTCGACCGGGGACGCCAAGAAGTCGGTCGACATCTCGCGCAAGGCCGAGCTGTACGAGACCTCGAGCGGCATGATCACGATCACCGGGGGCAAGCTGACGACCTGGCGGCGGATGGCGAAGATGACGGTCGACCGGATCGTCCTCCGCGACGTCGCCGACGCCCCGTGCCGCACGCACGAGATCCCGCTCGGCCAGGCGATCGACCCGGACGCACTGGAGCGCGTCGCCGGCGTCCCGGACGAGGCGTACCCGGCGCTGACCGGTCGCTACGGCTACGCGGCGACGGAGGTGCTGCGGATCGCCGGCGAGCAGCCCGAGCTGGCCGGGCCGATCGTCGCCGGCCAGCCCGACCTGCTCGCCGAGGTCGTCCAGGCCGCCCGGCGCGAGCAGGCGGCGAGCGTCGGCGACGTGCTCCTGCGCCGGACCCGGCTCGGCCTCCTCGCCGCCCGGGGGCTCGCCGGCGAGCCGGCGTCGCGCGTCGCGGCCGCGCTCGCTGTGGAGCTCGGCTGGGACGCCGCTCGAGTCGCGGTGGAGCTCGAGTCGTTCCGGGCCGAGGCCGAGGCCGAGGGGATCGTCGTCGGGGCCTGACGGTCCAGTGGGCGGCGCGATCGACCCGCAATCAGCTCGAACCGCCCGGGGCTCGCTCCTCCCTGTGCCGACCTCCGTTCCGCGCTCGAGTGCCGCTGGGCTCGCCTCGCCGAACGCCTGTTACCTGGTGGAGCGGAGGTGAGCGACCAGGGTCTGCGTCGTGGAGCCGTTCGGGGCGGCGATCGTCAGGTGGGCTGTCATCCGTCCGTGGTGTCGGTGCAGGAGCGATCGTCCGGCCGGCGTGAGGCGTAGGCGTACGGGGGTGGCGTGGCTCGCTCGGACGAGGAATCGCTTGTGGCTGATCGTCGTGCGCGCTGTGCGGGCTCGCCGTGTCACGGCGCTCGCGGGGGAGGCGACGGTGACGGAGGCCGTGCCCGCGCACGCCGACGGCCCGGTGCAGCGCAGGGTGACGGCGAGGGTGCCGTTCCGCGAGACGGCCAGGGTCCCGTGAATGGGGTTCACGTGGGAGCTCGACGCGCGTGCGGGGGCACCGGGCACGGGCGCCGTCGCGTGGAGGTGGATGTCGATGCCGGTGGTCGTTGCGCCCGAGGTCACGTGTACGAGGCCGGCCGGCGCGCTGCCGAGCGGGTCGGTGTAGAAGCCGGCGAGCGGGGCGTCGAGGGCCGTGGCGTAGAGAAGATAGGAGCCGGGCGTGAGGTCGTTGATCGTGAACCCGCCGGAGTTTGCGCCGCCGAACGATGCGATCGTTCCGTCGGGGTTGTACGCGTCGACGAACGCGTTGACGGGCTGACCGGCGGGGTCGAGGACGTTTCCGGAGATCGACCCGGCGAGTTGCATCTGGGCGTCGATGCCGCTGACGACGCCGCCCGCCGGCACGTTGACCGGGATTGCTGCGTCCTGGGACTGCGCGGCGCCGTAGAGCTGGCCAGCGAAGCCCTCGCCGGCGAATGACACGCGGTAGGCGCCGGGGAGGAGCCTCCCGAGCCGGTAGTCGCCCGCGGCGTCGGTCGTGACCTCCCCGGCCCGTCCGGGCGGGACGGGTCCCGAGCCTGGGGGCGCGATGTTGACGCTGATGCCGGCGAGTGGGTGGCCCTGCTGGTCGGTCACGGTGCCGGTGATCGCTCCGGCGTGGTACAGCTGCACGTCGATCCCGCCAGTAGTCGCCCCGGCGGTGACGGTGACCAGCGTGTAGCCGCTCGAATCGGGCGGCGGACCGCCGAAGGGCGAGGGAGGGAGAGCGGCGCCGCCGTAGTTCTGCGGAAAGTAGTCGGTCCCCTCGGCATCGAAGTAGACGGTGTAGCTGCGCGGCTCGAGATCGGAGAGCGCGTAGTGCCCGGCGGCATCGGTGGTCGTCCAGGCACCCGCGCCTTCGACGAAGACGGCAACGTCCGCCAGCGGGTTGCCCTGGTCGTCGGTGACGGTGCCCGAGATGCCGCCGCCCTGGTGGAGTTGCATGTCGATGCCGGTGACCGTCTCGCCGGCGCTGACGTGAACCAGGGTCCACGGGTCGCTCGGCGTCTTCTGGCCGTAGTACAGCGAAACGAGGTCGCCGGTGACAGGAGCGCCGCTCGCGGTCGGGCCCTGCGCGAACCATATGCGGTAGTCGCCGGGGACGAGGCCGGTCAGCGTGTAGCGCCCGTTCGCGTCGACATTCGCCGACCCACCGGGTCCGTCCGGGCCGCTGAGGTTGGACGCCGAGACCCAGACGTCGTTCAGGCCATTGCCCTGGACGTCGGTCACGCGCCCCGAGATCGTCTCCGCGCCGGCGACGGTCGAGTCGGCGCGCGCCGGGCCGGCCACCCCGAACAGCAGCGCCATGAGCACCGCGCTGACCACGAGCCCGACCGGAAGCCCACGCCGACATCGCGACAATCTCGGCAGGCCAACCTCAACCGACCGATGGGCGCCCATCCATCCCTATCGGCAGCCTCACCCGCTTCCTTGAGCCCTGATTTGGCGGCGCCAGTAACCCCAAACCCCGACGGACCTAACGGGCGGGATTGCTCGCCGGTGCAGGTTGGGCCGCGGAGGCTCAGCCACGCAGAGGCGAGAGAGGCCTCGCGCCCAGGCGTCCGTCGGACGCCGAGGTGCGGCTCCCCCACACGAAGCGCCGCGCAGCCCACAACGCGAAGTGACCAGCTAACCGCGGATGATGCCTTCTCGGCGTCACCTCCGCCAGCGCCAACCCCCCGCTCGGCACCCTCGACTTCCAAAGCAACAACCTCGCAAACGGCCAATCGAGCTTCATTCGTGACCCGAGCGGCAACCTCCTCGGCCTCACCACCAATACCCCCGCGGCGCTCGGTAACACGGTCACCACTACACGTACGCCACAGACCAGCAAGGCAGCGTAAGTGAACCGCCCCGGCTTCGATGGAGGCTTGGATCTTCCCCTGGTTTGATGGAGTCGTGGTTCTAGAGTCCTGGCGTTTCGACCAGGAGGAATCATGCCCCGGAGGTACCCCGCAGAGATACGTCGCCAGGTCGTTGAGCTTGCTCGCTCGGGGACGCTCGTCGCGCAGCTTGCGGCGACGTTTGGGATGGCCGAGACGACGATCTACAACTGGCTGTACCAGGAGAAGGTCGATCGTGGCGAGGTCGACGGCCTGAGCACCGATCGGGCCCTGGAGCTCGCTGCGGCGAGGCGACGGATCCGTGAGTTGGAGACGGAGCTCGCGGTGTCACGGAAGGTCAACGAGGTGTTCTTGGATCAGAGCCTCGCCCCAAAAGCCTCTACCCGGTGATCGAGTCTCTGACCGGGCAGGGCATCAACGTCAGGCACGCCTGCCGAGTTCTCGGTGTTTCGGAGTCGGGGTACTACGCGTGGAAGGACCGGCCGCCGTCGGCGACGGCGCTGCGCCGACTCTGGCTCGCCGGCGAGATCACAGACGTGCACCGCGCGTCGGGCGGCGTCTATGGCTCTGATCGCGTGACGGCCGAGCTTCGTCACGGACGCAGCGTCTTCGTCGGGCACAACGCGGTCGCGGACATCATGCGCCGTTTGGGGCTGCGCGGCTTGCCGACACGAAGGTTGCCGAGAGGTGCAAGAGTCGGCAACCAACGATCGCTGGACCTCGTCCGCCGCCAGTTCGCGCGGGCCGCTCCCAACGAGCTATGGATGACCGACATCACCGAGCACCCGACGCGGGAGGGCAAGGTGTTCTGCTGCGTCGTCCTCGACGCGTTCTCGCGCAAGGTCGTTGGCTGGGCGATCGACAGCAGGCAGACCACGGCGCTTGTCACGTGCGCGCTCGGCATGGCAACCAAGACACGAAACCCCGGCGTCGGGCTGGTGCTACATAGCGATCGCGGCGTCCAATTCACCTCCTGGGCCTTCAGCCAGAAAGTCCGAGACGCGGGGCTCGCGCCATCGATGGGAGCCGTCGGAGCACCGAGCGACAACGCCATGGTCGAGTCGTTCTGGGGCCGCCTCCAAGTCGAGGTCCTCAACCGCCAGCGATGGAAGACAAGGATCGAGCTCGCGACCGCGATCCACGACTACATTGAGCTGTTCCACAACACCCGAAGACGCCACAGCGCCCTGAACATGCTCACCCCGACCGAGTACGAAGACCACCATCAGACAATCAACCACGTCGCCTGACTCCAGACCGCCGACTCCACGAAAGCAGGGGAAGATCCGCCTCCAAGAAACCCGGGGCGGTTCAAAGCGCCGTCTACACCTCGAGCCTGACCCAGGGGCGGCCGGATACACTTACGATCCCTACGGCAACACCACCACGGCCTTCGGCAGCACCACCGCCAACCCCTCACCTTCCAGGGCCAGTACCAAGACACCACTGGCCTCTACCACATGGGACAGCGCTACGCCACCGGCCGTTGGACACAACAAGACCCCAGCAGCGACTTCACCCACGCCAACCGCTACAGCTACGCTGGTGACAACGCCGTCGACTTCGCGGATCCCAGTGGCCTCTGCTTCGTGCTTGACTGCGATGCTTACCACGTGGCAGGCAATATCGCCTCAGGAGCGATTAATGGGGCCGTGAGCGGAGCCAAGGACGGTTTCATTGGTGGGCTAGCCGGTGGCGACCCACTCGGGGGCGTAATCGCAGGCGCAGGCAGCGGAGCTCTAAGTGGTGGCGCAATTGTCGCGGCCGACGAGATCAGTCCTGGTAGCGGAAAATATGTGGACGACGCGTTCCAGATCCATGACATCTATAAGAATTTTAAGGATGCCTACAACGGATGACCAACTTCGACAACACGACCCGCTAGGAGCGCTATGACTGTGCTAGCAACAGATACCACACCGATAGTGGGGACGATACTGCTAATCTTGGTGGGCTTTTCCGCCGCCATCCGCAATCGCAGGCGCGGTAAGTGACGTGAATAGGCCAGCGGCAACCCGAAAGCGTGCTGTGGCTCTCGCACTCATACTGGGCGCCTGCATCGTCGCTGCCGCTACTACTCTCTCTGGTGGCAGCACGGGCTCCGGGTTTGCGAGCGACGCAGGCTGCACAGCCTTCCCAGGTATCGTCCTATTCGGCTTTCTATTGGCCCGCGAGATCCGGAGTTCGCGCTGAGCGATGCGCTCCCGCGCTCTACCGGAAGGACGCGGATAGCCGTGAGCTCGGCAGCCGTGCGGGTCCTCCGGTGTTTAGGCTTCATGGGGAGCCGGCTCTCAGCCAACAATGATCGCATTGTCCGCTGGCACCGAGTCGAGGAAAGTGGCGTGGCGGCGCCTTCTCGTCGCTCGTTTCGGTCGAGCAGGTGGGCGCGTCGCTGGCATCCTCGTCGCCATCGCTGTCCTCGTCGTCCAAGCGTCCTCTCCTGCCGCCGCGGCCGGTCCCGTGGCGCACGCAGCGGGACGGCTCCCGTCCATCTCGGCTATCCATGCCGCGGCCGGCACGCCAGATGGCATCACGGCATCTCGCGTAGTCGTGTTCATCGCCTTTGCCAAGCGCGCGGAATTGACGAAGATTGAGGGCTACACACTCCAGCCACGCGCGCGTGGCGGGAGCGTGCTCACCGAGCGTTTCGCTTTTGCGAGCCCTCCGACGCTGAGGTTCGTGCGCACGAACGGGACTCGCTGGCAACTCGACAGCACGGATCCTCGCGTCTTCCGCCCGTTCAGCGCGAAGTCGCGGCGCGTGAAGCTATATCTCCGCGCCTGCAATACCTCCGGCTGCTCGAGCCGCGTTATCACGTTCGACCGCACCAGTTCAACGCAGCCCTTCCTCGTCGTCCCGTAGGCAAAGGGCGCCGCGTTGTCGCGCCCAGAGCACGCGGCGACTTGAACGCCTGGCCGAAACCCGTTGGTGCCGCGCGGGGGGCCGCCCGAACCAGCCGGACTCACGAGCCGCTGGGCTCCGCGAGATATTTCTGCATTTGGAACTTATGCCGCGAACGCGCTCCAGCGTCGGCGAGGTGTTGGCATCGTGAGAGGCCCCGATCCCTCAGACCAGAGGAAGTCGAGGAGCGCACGTGGTGGCAGAAAGGTGACGTCGGTGCGCTCCAACTCGCGGAGGTCGTGATCGCCCGACGCGAGCGTCTGGGCTCCGGCGGCCCGGGCGAGACGGACGAGCGATCGTCCCTGGGCGCCGTCTGCCCTGGGCACGCTCCTGGCCAGATGGTCTAGCTTCCCGCCCGTGGCGCGCGTCGAGAGGTGGATCCGGAGCTGCGCTCGCGTCGGCGTCCTCGCCGCGCTCGCGCTCGGCTCCGTGGCGCCACCGGCCGCGGCCGGTGTTGTCCCCGGCCAGTCGCTCGACGGACCCGGGCCGAGCGTGCTCGCGCTCGGCGGCGTCGCCCTGGCCGGCGACGGTGGCGGAGCGATCGCCTACCTGCGCCAGGACGCCGGCGTCCCCCACGTCTTCGTCGCGATCCTCACCGCCGGGACGTGGAGCACCCCGGTCCGCGTCGACGGCGCCCTGGCCGCCGCCGCGGCCCAGCCGGTCGTCGCGGCCGCCGCCGGGGGGCGCGTCGCGGTCGCCTTCACCAGCGGTGGCGCGCTCTATGCGACCGTGCGCGCCGGCCCGGGGACCGGGTTCACGCCGCCCCAGCAGATCGCCCCGGCCGCGGCGGACCCGGCCCTGTCGATGGGGGCCAGCGGCACGGCCTACGTCGCCTACGCCGTACCCACCGGCGATCTCCTCGCCGCCCGCCTGGACCGGACGGCGACGATGTTCGCCGGCCTGCCGACGCCGCTCGACGCCGCGGCCGGCGGGGCCGGCGCCGGACCGTCCCGGCGGGCGAGCATCGCCGTCTCGGCCGATGCCACCGGCATCGTCGCCTGGGGCCAGGACGGCCCGGACGGGCGCACCCACGTGCTGGCCCGGCGCGTCTACGGCCTGCACGTCGGCAGCGTCCTGCTCGACGCCACGCTCGACCAGCTCGGCGGGGTCGCCGGCGGCTCCGCCGACGCGCCGGCGGTCGGCGTCCAGGACGACTCGAGCTACGCCTGGATCGCCTTCCGCCAGACGTTCGGCCCGACGGCCCGCGCTCTGGCCCGGCCGCTGGTGGGCTCGGCGCTCGGGGATCCGCAGAGCCTGGACGCGCTGGGCACGCCGCCGACCGACGCTGCCGGCCCGCCGAGCCTGGCCATCGACGGGGTCGGCGACGGGCTGGCGGCGACCCAGCTGGCGGGCGGCGGGAACGTGATCGGCGCGGCGATCGGCGCCGCCGGCTTCGCCGGGGCCCAGCAGGTCAACCAGGTCGCCGCGGTCACATCGCCCGCGCCGGTCGCCGCCGTGTCGCGGACCGGGCACGGGGCGATCGCCTTCGCCGACACCCAGGGCGGGCTCGACGTGCGGCTCTACGCCCAGGGCGCCGTCGGCGCCCAGGCGGCGCTTTCGCGCCCGGACTATGGCCCCGTCTACGCACCCGGCGGGCTGGCCGCGGCGGCCGACGCCCGCGGCGACATCGTCGTCGCCTACCTCCAGGGGACGCCGGGGACCCTGCGCGTCGCGGCCGCGGCGATCGTCGACCCGCCGGGCTATCTCGCCGGCCTGACCAGCGACCACTTCATCCGCAGCGCCCAGCCGACGCTCCAGTGGACGGCATCGCGGGGAGGCTTCAGTCCGATCACCTACACCGTGCTGCTGGACGGGACGCCGGTCGGCACGACCGCGGCCACCAGCCTGCGCCTGCCGGCGCCGGTCGCCGACGGCGTCCACCACTGGCAGGTCATCGCCCGCGACAGCCTCGGCCAGCAGACGCCGGCCGCGGTCCGGGCGCTGCGGATCGCCGCCCGGCCGCCCCGGGTCACGCTCACCGTCGCCGGCTCGCGCCGGGCCCACGCGCGCCTGGCGTTCGACGTCGGCGTGACCGCCGCCGCCGGCGTCGGCTCCGTCGCCGTCGCCTACGGCGACGGGGCCAGGGGCAGCGGCGCCCACACGCGGCACGCCTACGCCGGGGCCGGCCGCTACACGGTGGTGATCGTCGTCTTCGACCGCGCCGGCAACCGCGCCGTCCTGCGGCGCCGTATCGCGGTCGGCTGATGGCCGCCGTCGAGGAGGATCCGCGGGCGGCGGTCCGGCTCGAGCTCGGGCGCGGCGAGCGGCGGATCCGTCTGGGCCGGACGCCGTGGCTGATGGGGATCGTCAACGCCACGCCGGACTCGTTCTCGGACGCCGGGCTCTACGCCACGCTCGACGCCCGCGTCGTCCGGGCGGCCGAGCTGCTCGGGGCGGGCGCGGCGATCATCGACATCGGCGGCGAGTCGGCGACCACCAACCGCCCGCCGGTCGCCGCCGCCGTCGAGATCGACCGGGTCGTCCCGCTGATCGAGCGGGTCGCCGGCGAGCTCGGGGCGATCGTCTCGGTCGAGACCTACAAGCCGGCGGTCGCGGCGGCGGCGATCGCCGCCGGCGCGGCGCTGGTCAACGACGTCAGCGGGCTGCGCGACCCGGAGCTCGCCGACGTCTGCGCCGAGACCGGGGCCGGGCTGATCGTGATGCACACGCGCGCCCGCCCCAAGCAGCGCCTCCAGGACCCGTCGCGCTACGCCGACGTCCTCGGCGACGTGATGGAGTTCCTCGGCGAGCGAATCGCCCTGGCCCAGTCGCACGGCGTCGCCTTCGAGCAGCTGATCCTCGATCCCGGACCCGATTTCGCCAAGACGCCGGCCCAGACGATCGAGCTCCTGCGCGGCGGCGAACGGCTGCACGAGCTCGGGCGGCCGGTGCTGATGGCGATCTCGCGCAAGGACTTCGTCGGCGCGCTCACCGGCCGGAGCCCGGCCGACCGCCTCGCCGGGTCGCTCGCGGCGCTCGGGCACGGGCTCGACATCGGCGCGCAGATCTTCCGCATGCACGACGTCGCCGCCGCGGCCGACTACCTCGCCGTGCGCGCCGCCCTGCGGGGCGAGCTCGAGCTCCCGGCCGACACGGCCCTACCCGACGCCCTGCGCTGGGAGCCGGCGCCGGACTGACGACCGCCGGCAGCTCCGGGCGGCCGGCCCGAGAGCGCGGTCGGAGCCGTCCGCGCGGCCGCGCGTCGCCCAGGAAATCACCCTTCGCGCCCTGCGGCTCGGTCAGGCGTCAGCGGCGGGGCGGCCCTGGGTCTGCTGCGCGTCGGCCATCGCGCACATCAGGCACTGCGTCGCCGCGACCCGGGCGACGACCTGCTCGAGCGGGACACCGAGCTCGGTCAGGCGCAGCTCGACGTCGCGCTTGGCCACCGCGCACGGGAAGCAGGTCATGGGGCGGCGGGGACCGTGAACGCCTGCTCGACGATCGCCCGGACCCGGTCGTCGTCGAGCCAGACGAAGCGCCGGGAGGCGATCACCAGCGCTGCCGCCAGCAGCGCCGGCGTCAGCGCGTACCAGCGCAGCGTGTGCTCGCGCGCCCGGTCGACGACGATCCGCCGGTCGCCGGGGGAGATGTAGGACTCGAAGGTCGTGCCGCTGCCGACGCGGAAGATCGTCAGGTACAGATGCCGGAGCGAGACCTGCTCGCCGGTGTGCGTGCGCGGCGCGTGCCTTCCCCACTGCTCGTCGACCTCGGCCGCCCGCTCGATCATCGGCGGCAGGTGGCCGGCCTTCTCGGCGACCACGACCTCGTCCTCGGTCAGCACCGTCTCGCCGAACGCCGAGCCCTCCCCGTGGAGCTCGAACATCCGCGCCCCGGCGTCGTCGATCCAGCGCTGGTGGCGCTCGTCGGGATCGATCGCGATCCAGCCGAAGGCGACGACCTGGTCATACAGCGAGCGCAGCAGATCCTGGGCATCGGCGTCGCGGCGGGCCGGCAGCTGGCTCATCAGCGCCTCGACCGTGTCGCACATGCGGGCCAGCGACGCCGACCCGAAGATCGACCACCACGTCTCGCCGGCGTAGAAGCGCATCGGCAGCTGCCGGCGGACGATGGCCACGAGCTCGTCGGTCGCCTCGAGCAGTCGCTCGGCCGGCGGGAATGTCTCGGACTCGCTCACCGCACGAGCCTATCGCGTGGCCTGCGCGGCGCGGTCGCTCAGCCGTCCGCCCGCCGCTGTTCGCCGCCGACGCCGGCGGCCAGCAGCGCGAGCGCCCGCTCGCGCGAGCGCGCCGTGACCGCCCCGACCAGCGCGTGCTCCCAGTCGGCCCGGGCGACGGCGGGGGCGCGGATCGCCAGCCGCCGCAGGATCGCCGCCGCCGGCGCGTGCCCCGCCAGCGCCCGCGCCCGCTCCTC
Organism: uncultured Solirubrobacterales bacterium; assembly: GCA_963742705.1. Classification (GTDB taxonomy): domain Bacteria; phylum Actinomycetota; class Thermoleophilia; order Solirubrobacterales; family Solirubrobacteraceae; genus Palsa-513. The sequence continues at coordinate 363,561 of CAVUMZ010000017.1, forward strand.
GGCCGCCGCGTGCTGGACCCGCAGCAGGGGCGTCCGGCCCGGCCCGGCGCAGTCGCGCAGGACCCGTCCGGCCGTCGGCGGATAGGCGAGCCGCGCGCAGCGCTCCCACGGGATCTCGGCCCCCCCGTCGAGCAGCACGTGCCGCAGCACGCGCCAGCCCGCGTGGTGGCTGTCGCACCGGCGCACGAGGAAGCGCGCCAGCTCGGCGGCCAGGGCCTGGCTCTCGTCATCCTGGAGGCGGCCCTGGTCGAGCGCCCGCAGCGACTCGGCGATCCGGCGACCGTCGCGGACCGCGCTGCCAAGCTCCGCGCTCGTCCGGCGCCGCGGCGCCCGCGGGTTGGGGGCGTCGATCTCCATCCCCACACCGTAGAGCCCCTATCCTCGGTGGCGCGGTGGAGTTCATCCGGACACGCGCCGACAGATCGCCCGGGCGCGAGCTCGTGGCCGCGATGATCGCCGAGCTCGAGCCCCTGTACGGCCGCATCGATGTCCCGGCCGCCCCGAGCGCCACGCCGGCCGACATGAGCCCGCCGGGCGGAGCGTTCCTCGTCGGCTTCGACGGCGCCGACGCCGTCTGCTGCGGCGGTCTCAAGGCGCTGGCGGACGGGGCGTGCGAGATCAAGCGGATGTACGTGGCGCCGGCGGCACGCGGGCGTGGGGTCGCCGGGGAGCTGCTGGCCGCGCTCGAAGCGGCCGCGCTCGAGCTCGGCTACCGCACGGCTCGCCTCGACACCGGCGCCGGACAGCCCCACGCCCAACGCCTGTATGAGGCCGCCGGCTATGCCCCGGTCCCCAACTTCAACGGCAACCCGTTCGCGAGCTTCTGGGGTGAGAAGGCGCTGACCGCGCAACCGGACGGGTGAGACTCGCGTGCCCTAAGCTGGTCTGACCACGCGCGCCGATCTCGGCGCCGACCCGGGTGCCGACGGCTGTCTCAACGCCGCCGGACGCCTACCACCCGCCTCAGGAGGAATCACATGCCCGTTCTCACCCGTTCTGCGCTCGACGCCAGCCCGCTCGCCGACCTGCACGCGCTCGCGTCGACGCTCGGCATCGACGGCTTCCGTCGCCTGCGCAAGACCGAGCTCGCCGACGCGATCCTCGCCCGTCAGGGCGGCCGCGACGAGCCCGACGCCGCCGACGCCGCCGATGGCGCCGACGAGCCGCCGGCCCGCCCGGCGCGCGCGCCGCGCCGCCGTCGGAGCACGGCGGCCAAGGCCACCGACGAGGCGACCGGGCCCGCCACGGTGGTCGCCGTCGACGACGACGCCCCCGAGCCGGCGCCGCGCGCCCCGCGCGCCCGCCGCAGCCGGGCCCGGCGCGACGCCGTGGATCCGGCTCCGGCCGCAGTCGTCGACGACGAGCCGGCCAGCTCCGCCGACGACCCGTCCGACGTCGCCGAGGGAGTCGTCGAGCTGCTGGCCAACGGCTCGGGGTTCCTCCGCGTCGCGCCGCCCGACCCGTCCGACGCCGACGTCTACATCTCCGCGGCCCAGGCCCGCCGGTGCGAGCTCGTGTCCGGCGACACGGTGACCGGACGCGTGCGCACCGCCCGCCGGTCCGAGCGCCATCCGTCGCTGATCCGCGTCGAGACGATCAACGGCGTCACGGCCGAGGAGGCGGTCCGGGGCACGCGCCTGGAGGACCTCGACGCCGAGTTCCCGACCGCGCTGCTGCCGCTCGGTGACGTCGACGCCACGCTGGCGGCGATCGGCTTCTACGCCCCGATCGGCCGCGGCTCGCGCGTGGTCCTCGCCGGAGGGCCCCGGTCGGGCAAGACCGAGGCCGTCAAGCGGCTCGCCGGGGCGATCGCCGGCATCGAGGACGTCGAGCTCGAGGTTCTGCTCGTCGGCATCCGCCCGGAGGAGCTGAGCGAGTGGAAGGAATCGGCGATCGCCACCGTCAGCGGGTTGACGTTCGCCGCCCCGGTCGAGGCGCAGGCGAGCGCGGTCGAGCAGGCGATCGAGCGTGGCCGCAGGGTCGCCGCCCGCGGCGGGGACGCCGTCCTCCTGATCGACACGCTCGAAGGCGTTCATCCCCCGGTCGCCCGGCGCGCTCTGGCCGCGGCCCGCAAGGTGCGCGACGGCGGCTCGCTGACGGTGATCGCGACCGCCGACCGGCCGCAGGGCGGCGAGACGACGGTGGTCGTGTTCGACGCCGCGCTCGTGGCCCGCGGCAAGCTGCCGGCGATCGACGCGATCGCCAGCGGCACGCTCCGCGCCGAGCTCCTGGTCGGCCTCGACGGCTACCAGGCGATCGCCAAGGCCCGCTCGAAGGGGTAGGCGCTACGGGCGGTAGGCGACCCGGCCCCAGGAGGGCTCGGGCGCCAGCTCGATCGGTTCGCCGCCGCGATCGGGCTGCACGTATTCGAAGTTGTGCGTCCGCTCGCAGAACGACAGCTCGAGCTCGCCCTCGTTGACCCGCTGATCGAGCCAGGCGCCGCGAAAGACGAGACGGCGCAGCCAGTGCACGAGTGAACGCTCGGCCGGCCCGACGAGCTCCGGCCAGCAGTCGTTGACGTGCTCGCCGAGGGCGGAGGCCGGGTCCTGGATGTCGCCGTTGACGGCGAGGTTCACGAGATCCTCGGCCTCGCCGTCGTCGAGCCGCCCGGCGACGAAGCCGAGCCGCATCGCCGCCTGCTCACAGCGCTCGCAGAAGTCGCGCTCGTTGAACGTGAATCGGAGCTCGCCGTACTCCAGCACGAAGTCCTCACCAGAGTTGTAGTTTCCGCGCCGAGCAGTGTCCATAGAGGGCCCCTTGGGGCCGTCGGCATCATAAGCGCGATTCCTGCCGACCCCCCGGATCTGCATGGATTATTTCAGCTTGGCCGGGGCGACGCTGCGCCGGGGGCCCGCAGCCGCCGAGGTCGGCGTCCCCGGTGCCCCTGCCGGCGGAGCGCATCGAGGGCGATCCCGGCGACCGCTCCGGCTGTGCGCGCCGCGCGCGATGTCGCCCACCCGGGGCCTGACCCAACCACGCAACCCCGCGGACGTCGTCGTGTGCGCCGTCTTGCAAGACGGCGCCCAAGCGGTCCGGTGCCGGGTGTAGGCGAAAGCGCCGTTCAACCGCATCTCTGGGCTGGATCGTGTGGTCTAGTGGGTGAAAGTAGGTCTTTGAAGTTGCAGAGTGGGGGAAAGTGGAGTAGCTTCGCGCCACCGAACCGGGGTGGAGGGGCTCCTCCCACTCCTCCACCTCGGTTCGACCTTCTTCTTCAGGACGCACCCGATGGCCTTCCGCGGAACCTTCGACTACACGCTCGACGCCAAGAACCGCCTGACGATTCCGGCGAAGCTCCGGGCCACTTTCGCCGACGGGCTCGTGCTGGCCCTGCGCCACGACAGCGAAAACTGCATCTCGGTCTGGCGCGTGGTGGACTTCGACGACTTCGTCGAGAAGATCCTCTCGAGCTTCCATCCGCTGTCGGCCGAGTACGCGACCGTCAACCGCTTCTACAACTCCAACTCGCACGAGCTCGAGCTGGACGCGGCGGGTCGGGCTGCGGTGCCGGCCAAGCTGATCGAGCAGACGGGGCTGGGCAAGGAGGTCGTGATCACGGGCGCCGGACAATGCCTGGAGGTCTGGGATCGGACGGCCTGGAGCGAGCACAACGGAACCCTGGCGGCAGCCGTAAAACGAATCACCGCGCAACTTGGCCACTCTGCTTGACATGACCATCAGCCACGTCCCGGTGCTTGCCGGTGAGCTGATCGAGCTGCTCGATCCGGCTCCCGGCCAGCTCGCGGTCGACTGCACGCTCGGCGGCGCCGGTCACGCTCGCCTCGTCGCCGGCCGGCTGGGCCCGGGCGGCACGCTGATCGGCATCGACCGCGATCCCGCCGCCGAGGAGCGCTTCGACGCGATGGCCCGGGAGGTCGCGTGCACGACGCGCTTCATCCGGGCGAGCTTCGTGGAGGGCCTCGAGCTGCTCGTCGCCGAGGGCGTCCGCGCCGATCACGTCTACTTCGACCTCGGGATGTCGTCAATGCAGGTCGACATCCGCGAGCGCGGCTTCTCGTATTCGTGTGACGCGCCCCTCGACATGCGGATGGACCCGACGCAGGCGCTGACCGCCCGGGAGATCGTCAACGACTGGGACGAGCGGCGGATCGCCAGCGTGCTTCGTGACTTCGGCGAGGAGCGCTACAGCGGGCCGATCGCCCGGCGGATCGTCGCCGCGCGCGGGCGTGGGCCGGTCGAGACGACGCTCCAGCTCGTCGAGGTGATCAAGTCGGCCGTGCCCGCCCCGGCCCGGTTCGCCGGCGGCCATCCGGCCAAGCGCAGCTTCCAGGCGCTGCGGATCGCCGTCAACGACGAGCTCGGGCAGCTCGACGCGGCGCTGCCGCTCGCCTGGCGACTGCTGGCCGACGGTGGTCGCCTCGCCGGCATCTCCTTCCATTCGCTCGAGGATCGGCGCGTCAAGCGGTTCCTCGTGGCCCGCGCCCAGGGCTGCATCTGCCCGCCGCAGATGCCGGTCTGCGGCTGTGGGCGGGTCCCGGAGGCCGAGCTGCTGCATCGGCGTGCGATCGCCCCGTCGCCGGGCGAGGTCGCCGCCAACCCGCGCTCGGCGAGCGCCCGCCTGCGTGTGGCCCGCAAGCTCGGCGAGGCGGACCGATGACCCCGCCGGCCGGCACTGCCGCTGCCCCGCGCACCGCCCCCCGGCCCGTCCCTGACCGCCGGCCGCTCGGGCCGCGCCGGGTCTCCGGTCCGGCCCGGCGCCCGGCGCCGGCGGCCACGCCGCCGCTGCGGCGCCTCGTCGACCACCCGCTGCTCGACCGCCTGATCCGCGGCCGCGCCTGGATCGGGATCGTCGCGTTCGCGTTGATCGGCATCGTCACGATGGAGGTCGCCCTGCTCAAGCTGAACGCCGGGATCGGTCGATCGGTCGAGCGGTCGGCGGCGCTCCAGCGCGCCAACTCGCTGCTCTCGGCGCAGGTCTCGGCGCTCCAGGCGAACAACCTCCAGCAGGCGCAGGCCGCCGGCCAGGGGATGGTCTACGACCCTGCCGGGGACGTGCGCTTCCTGACCGCCGGAAACGGTGACGCGGCGGCGGCGGCGGCGGCGATGGTCGCCCCCGGCCAGTCGACCGCGCAGACGTCGGCGACCGCCGGCCAGACGTCATCGACCGCCGGCCAGACGTCGGCGACCGGCGGCGACACCGCCACGCAGCCGGCCACCAGCACGGGCTCAGCGCCGTCCCAGACGGTCTCACCCCCGGCGAGCTCCTCCGTCGCGACCGGGCCGACGACGACGACGGCGCCGGCCTCGGGCGGCGGCGGCACGGCCGGGGCGAGCCCGGCGCCGGCGCTCGCCGGGTCGACTGCCTCCGGACCCTCGGCCGACCCGCAGTCCGGTGGCGGCGGCGTCGCCGGCGGGGCCGTCGCGGCGCCGGGCGGGTAGTGGGCGTCGGGGCCTCCGCAGCGGCGTCGATGCAGGGACGCATCGTCAAGTTGTTCGGACTTTTCGTCGTGCTGCTGCTCGTGGCGGCCGGGCGCAGCCTCTACCTCGGCGCCTACAAGGCCGGCGCTCTGCGGCGCGTGGCGCTGTCGCAGCAGCTGAGCGTCGTCAAGGTGCCGGCGCTCCGCGGCACCATCTTCGACCGCACCGGCCTCCAGCTCGCGGTCTCGGCGCCCGCCGACGACATCTCGGCGACGCCCTACCAGGTGCGCGATCCGGCCGCCGCCGCGCTCCAGCTGGCGCCGCTGCTCGGTAGCACCGTCGATGCCGTCACGGCCAAGCTCCACGCCCACGGTGGCTTCGTCTACCTGGCCCGCCACCTGCCCGACGCCCAGGCCAAGCAGATCGCCGCCCTCAAGCTCCCCGGGATCAACCTGACGCCGGTCAGCCGGCGCAGCTATCCCGACGGCTCGCTCGCGTCGCAGGTGCTCGGTACGGTCGGCGTCGACGGGCAGGGCCTGTCGGGGCTCGAGTATTCCGCGGATCGGGAGCTGCGCGGGAGCGACGGCCAGCAGAACGTGGTCAGCGATGCCCTCGGAGCCCCGATCTCGGTCGACGATGTGAAGCCGGCCCGCGCCGGCCAGTCGATCGAGCTGACACTCGACGCCGCGCTCGAGAGCCAGGTCGAGAGCACGCTGGGCCTGGTCGGCGCCATGTACCGCCCCAAGCAGGCCACGGCGATCGTTATGGATCCGCGGACGAACGCGATCCTGGCGATGGCCAACTGGCCGCGCGTCGACGCGAACGACGTGAGCAGCGCGCCGCCGGCGGCACGCGAGAACCACGCCGTCTCGATGGTCTACGAGCCGGGCTCGACGTTCAAGATCGTCGACGTCTCAGGCGCGCTCCAGGACGGCCTGATCACGCCGACGAGCAGCCTCTTCCTCCCGGTCTCGCTGACCTTCTACGACCGCACGATCCACGACGACGAGGTGCGCGGGCCGGTCAGCCTGACGCCTGGAGAGATCCTCGCGCGGTCGAGCAACGTCGGCGCCGTCACGATCGGCGGGCTGCTCGGCCGCGGACGCTTCGCCGGCTGGGTCGACAGCCTCGGGTTCGGCAGCCGCACCGGCGTCGACCTCCCCGGCGAGGAGCGCGGGATCGTGCCGACGCTGGCCGAATACTCGGGCTCGTCGATGGCCAACCTGCCGATCGGCCAGGGGGAGTCGGTCACGCCGCTACAGCTGGCGACCGCGTATTCGGCGATCGCCAATGGCGGAACGCTCCGGCCACCGCATATCGTCGCGGCGGTCGGCGGGCGGGCCACCGCGACGCCGCCCGGGCACCGGGTGCTCGACCCGGCGGTCGCCGCCCAGGTGCGCCAGATGCTTCGGGGCGTGCTGGCCGCCGGCGGCACGGCGAGCGAGGTGTCGGTCCCCGGCTACGACCTCGCAGGCAAGACCGGGACGGCCAACGTGGCGATTCCCGGCGGGTATTCGACGACGCAGTTCGTCGCGTCGTTCGTCGGCTTCGCCCCGGCGTCGGACCCGCAGGTGCTGGTCGCGGTCGTCGTCGACGATCCCCAGGGCGGGACGTACTCGGGTGGCCAGGTGGCGGCGCCGGCGTTCGGCCGGATCATGTCGTTCGCGCTGCCGTACCTCAAGATCCCGCCCGGGTAGCTCGGTCATAGACTGAGCCCGCATGCGCCTGGATGAGCTGACCGGCGAGTCGACGGATGCTGGGGCACTCGTCGTGACGAGCCTGGCCTATGACAGCCGGACGGTGGTGCCCGGAGCGTTGTTCTTCTGCGTCAGCGGCTTCGAGCGCGACGGCCACGAGTTCGCGTCCGAGGCCGTGGCGGCCGGTGCCGCGGCCCTGGTCGTCGAGCGGCCGCTCGGTCTTGGCGTCCCCGAGCTGGTCGTGCCGAGCGTGCGCGAGGCGATGCCCCGGCTCGCCGCCCGGTTCCACGGCGACCCGAGCGCCCGGCTGCGCGTCGTGGGCGTGACCGGGACCAACGGGAAGACGACGACCGCCTTTCTCGTGCGCGCGCTGCTCGAGGCGGCCGGCGTCCGCTGCGCGCTGCTCGGGACGGTGAAGTCGGTGATCGGCGGGCACGACCGGGAGCTCGGCCGCACGACGCCGGAGGCGATCGATCTTCAGGCGGCGTTCGCCGCGATGCTCCGCGCCGGCGATCGGGCCTGCGCGATCGAGGTCTCGTCGCACGCGCTCGAGCTGCACCGGGCGGACGCCACCCACTTCGCCGCGGCGATCTTCACCAACCTGACCCAGGACCACCTCGACTTCCATCCGTCGATGGAGGCCTACTTCGCGGCCAAGCGGCGCCTGCTCGAGCTCGGTCCGGGCGTCGCGGTCGTCAACGTCGACGATCCCTACGGCCAGCGGTTGGCCGCCGACTTCCCGGATGCGGTGACGTTCGGGCTCGACAGCGAGGCCGACTACACGGCGCGGCAGGTCACCTTCACGCTGGCGGGTGCGGCGTTCGTACTCGGCACCGCCGCAGGTGAGATCGAGCTCCGCTCGCCGCTGCCGGGCCGCTTCAACGTCGCCAACGTGCTCGGCGCCGTCGCCGCCGTCCATCGGCTCGGCGTGTCGCTCGAGCGGATCGCCGCCGCGCTGCCGGGCGTCGCCCCCGTGCCCGGGCGCTTCCAGCCCGTCGACGAGGGCCAGCCGTTCGCCGTGCTCGTCGACTACGCGCACACGCCGGACTCGCTCGAGAACGTGCTCCGGGCCGCCCGCACGCTGACCACCGGCCGTCTCGTCTGCGTGTTCGGCTGCGGCGGCGACCGCGACCGCGGCAAGCGCCCGCAGATGGGTCGGATCGCCGTCGAGCTGGCCGACGCGGTCGTCGTCACCTCCGACAACCCGCGCACGGAGGATCCGGAGGCGATCGTCGCCGAGGTTCTCGCCGGGGCGGGCGCGTCGGAGAAGGCGTTCGCGGTCGTCGACCGGCGGGCGGCGATCGCCCAGGGAATCGGCCTGGCGGCTGCCGGGGACGTCGTCGTGATCGCCGGCAAGGGCCACGAGCAGGGGCAGGAGTTCGCGGCCGGGCGCAAGCTCCCGTTCGACGACGTCGAGGTCGCGCGCGACGTCCTGCGCTCCCGGCCGGCGCTCGCCACGCTCGGCCGATGATCGGCTGGGACGCGGCACGGGTGGCGCGGGCGGCGGGTGCCGAGCTCGCTCGGGGCGCCGACGGCGGACCCTGCCGCGCGATCGTCGACTCGCGGGAGGCGCGGCCGGGCGACCTCTTCGTCGGGCTTCCCGGGGCCCGGGCCGACGGCGGCGCGTTCGCCCGGTCGGCGCTGGCGGCTGGGGTCTGGGGCGTGCTCGTCGAGCCCTCCCACGCCGAGCAGCCGGCCGGGGCGGGCGCCGTGCTCGTCACCGAGGATCCGCTCGGCGCCCTCCAGGCGCTGGCGCGCGGCTGGCGGCGTGAGCTCGCGGCCCCGGTCGTCGCGATCACCGGTTCGACGGGCAAGACCTCGACCAAGGACATCGTCACGGCCCTGCTCGGAGCCAAGCTGCGCACCGTCGCCAGTCCCGGCAACCACAACACCGAGATCGGCCTGCCGCTGAGCGTGCTCGCGGCGCCGGCGGGCACAGAGGCGCTGGTGCTCGAGCTGGCGATGCGCGGCCCGGGCGAGATCGCGCTGCTGACCGAGATCTGCGAGCCGGACGTCGGCGTGATCGTCAACATCGGCCCGGCGCATCTCGAGCGGCTGGGATCGCTCGCGGCGATCGCCGCCGCCAAGGCCGAGCTGCTCGACGGTCTCCACCCGGGGGCGACGGCCGTGATTCCGGCGGACGAGCCGCTGCTCGAGCCGCACGTGCGCCCGGAGCTCGAGACCGTCCGCTGCGGACCGGGCGGGGACATCAGCCTCGTGCGGGCCGATGCCGACGGCGTCGTGATCGACGTCGCCGGTGAGCGGATCGAGCTCGAGCCGGGCTTTCGCGCGCGACACCTGCTGCGCAACCTGCTGCTGGCCGTCGGCGCCGCCCGGGCGCTGGGCGTGACGCCGCCCCGGCGTATGGCCGTATCGTTCTCCGGGGGGAGGGGCGAGCGAATCGTGCTACCCGGTGGGGTGACCATCGTCGATGACTGCTACAACGCCAACCCGATGTCGATGCGCGCAGCCCTCGAGGAGCTCCACCGAACCGCTCCGGGGCGGCGCGTCGCCGTGCTCGGCGACATGCTCGAGCTCGGCGACGACGAGCCGCGCTTCCACCGTGAGCTCGGCGCCCAGGCGGGAGCGGCCGGCGTCTCGCTCCTGGTCACGGTCGGTGCCCGGGCGGCGCTGGCCGGCGAGCGGTTCGGCGCTGAGCATCGGCACGCACGCGACGCCGGCGAGGCGGCTCGCCTCGTCCCGGGCCTGCTGCGCGAGGGCGACACGGTGCTGATCAAGGCATCGCGCGGGGTCGGGCTCGAGCTGGTGGCCGACGCGCTCGTGTCCGCCTGATGGGTCGCGTTCTGATCGGCGGCACGTGCGCCTTGTTGATCTGCATCTTCCTGAGCCCGAAGTTCATCTCGTTCCTGCGCCGGCGGGAGTTCGGCCAGCACATCCGCGAGGACGGGCCGCAGGGGCACCACGAGAAGGCGGGCACGCCGACGATGGGCGGGATCATCATGTTCACGGCGATCGCCGCGCCGTTCCTGATCCTCTCCGACTACGACCCGCGGTCGCTCGGGGTCTTCGGGGCCGCCGTGGCGTGCGCGCTGCTGGGCTTCGCCGACGACTACACGAAGATCGTCAAGCGGCGGTCGCTCGGCCTGACGGCCAAGACGAAGCTGCTCGTCCAGATCGCGATCTCGCTGGGGCTCTGGTGGGTCGCGACGACGCAGGCCCACCTGCCGCACACGCTTCGCCTGCGCTTCGTCGACTACCAGATCGATCTCGGCGTCTTCTACCCGGTGCTGATCTACCTCGTCGTGGCGGGGACGACGAGCGGCGTCAACCTGACCGACGGCCTCGACGGCCTGGCGGCGGGGAGCGCGGCGATCGTGCTGCTGGCGTACGTAGGCATCACGTTCATCACGACTGGCCAGCGCGATCTCGCGCTGCTCGCCGGCTGCCTCGTCGGGGCGTGCGTCGGGTTCCTCTGGTTCAACGCGTTCCCGGCGGCGATCTTCATGGGCGACACGGGCTCACTGGGCCTCGGGGGGGCGATCGCCGGCCTGGCGATCATGACCAAGACCGAGCTGCTGCTCGTGCTGATCGGCGGCATCTTCGTGGTCGAGGCGCTGTCGGTCGCGATCCAGGTGTTCTCGTTCCAGACCTTCCGCAAGCGCGTCCTGCTGATGGCTCCGATCCACCACCATTTCGAGCTGCTGGCGTGGTCTGAGACGACGATCATCCTGCGCTTCTGGATCGTCGCGGCGATCTGCGCGGCGATCGGCTTCACCGTCTACCAGCAGAGCATCTCCTAGCTCCTAGGGGACTGGCAGGGGCAGCGACGCCTCGAACAGCGCGCTGGCCCGGCGGGTCAGCGGGCCGGGGGCGGCGAGCCGGCGGCCGTCGATGGCGGCGATCGGCACGACCTCGGCGCCGGTCCCGGTGAGGAACGCCTCGTCGGCCGTCCAGGCGTCGGCCGGCACGAGTCGCGCCTCTTCGACGGCCAGACCGTCGTCGCGCAGCAGGCCGATCACGTGCTCGCGGGTGATGCCGCGCAGGCCGCCGGCGCTGACCGGCGGCGTGCGGACCACGCCGTCGCTGACGAGGAAGACGTTGTCTGCCGTGCACTCGGCGATCTCGCCGGCGGCGTTCAGCAGCAGCGCCTCGTGGGCGCCCCGGGCACGGGCCTCGAGCGAGGCCAGCACCGAGGTGAGGTAGTTGAGCGACTTCACCTGCGGCGGCACGGCGTCGGGCTGGGCGCGGCGCACGCTTGACGTGATCACCTCGACACCCCGCTCGTAGAGCTCGGGCGGGTAGAGCTGGAGGGGCGCGGCGATCAGCACCACGGTCGGACGGGGGCAGGTGTGGGGCGACACGCCGAGCGCCCCGGGGCCGCGGGTCACGATCAGGCGCAGATAGCCGTCGGCGTCCTCGCACCGGACGATCGCCTCGGCGATCAGCCGCTCGAGCGCGGCGTCGTCGAGCGGCACTTCCAGGAGCAGGCAGCGGGCCGACGCGCGCAGTCGGCGCAGATGGGCGGCGAGGAGGAAGGGCCGGCCGCCGTAGAAGCGGATGCCTTCGAAGACGCCGTCGCCGTAGAGCAGGCCGTGGTCGAGCACAGAGACGGAGGCGGTCGCGGCGTCGTCGTGCCAGCGGCCGTCGACCCAGGCGATGGTGGAGGTGGCCATGGCTGGTAACTTACTGAACGATCAAATAGTTGTCCACCGCGTCCCGTACTCCAGCTCCGATCCGACGGCGCGACGCCGAAGCGTCGCGGCGGGCGATCCTCGACGCGGCCGAGGAGCTCTTCTCGGCGCGCGGGATCGAGGGCGCCAGCCTGGCGGCGGTCGGCCGGCGGGCGGGTGTGTCCGCGGGGCTGCCGTCGTACTTCTTCGGCGACAAGGAGGGCCTCTACCGCGCGGTGATGGAGCGCCTGCTGGCCGAGCGCGAAGCCCGGCTGACGCCGGTGGCCGCGGCGGCGGGCGCGCTGCTGGAGACGACCGGGGACCTCCGGGCGGCGCTCGAGCTGCTGATCGGCGGCTACGTCGACTTCCTGCGCACCCGGCACGCGCTGGTCCGGCTCATGGGCCGTGAGGCGCTCGACGGCGGCCGGCGCCTGGGCCCGGAGCCGCGCCACTCGGTCGCCGTCGCGCAGGGGCTCGCGCGGCTCGTCGGGGCGCTGCCGAGGCCGCCGTCGCTTGACCCGGAGCAGCTGCTGATCACGACGGTGGCGCTGTGCTTCTTCCCGGTCGAGCACAACGACACGATGCTCGCGGCGATGGGACTGGACGCCGCCAGCGACAGCTTCGCCGCCGTGCGCAAGCGCCATGTCGTCGACGTGCTGGAGCGGGTCCTGACCGGCTGAGCACTAGGCGTCGATGCTCGCCTCGACCGCGGGCACTTCGGTGCTCTCGTCCTCGAGGTGGGCCGCGCTGATGCGGTGGTAGCCGTCGGCGACGATCAGCGGGGCGTTCTCGCGCTCGACGAGGAGCACGGGGGCGAGCGGCTTGCCGGCGCGGATCTTCACCAGCTTGGCGGCGACGCCTTCGTTGTCGGCGGGCAGCGGCTCGAGCTGGCTGGCGCGGAGGATGTCCTTGGCCTTCCACATCCGCGTGTGCTTGGCCCGGCGCAGCTGATGAACCGCGTCGTCGGCGTGCTTGCGGGTCAGCACGAGCTGGAGGTAGTCCTCGGCGGCCTGGTAGTCGTGGTTGTCCGGCATCGCCTTCCAGGTGATCGGCGGGTCGCTCACGGATCCGAGGATATGCGCTGCGGCCGCGCTGGGGTTGGCGGCGTTGGCGGCGCCGCGCCCGCGCCTGCGCCCGCCTGCCGACGGAGGATCGCCGCCCCGACCGCGCAGGCTCCGACCGAGACGAGCGCCGCGCAGAAGATCGCCGACGCCTGGCCCTGGTCGATCGCGCCAGCGGGGAGGCCGAGTGCGATCACGGCGGCGGGCACGCCCATCTGGGCGCTGGCGAGCAGGCCGACGGCCCGCGGGGCGCGAATCAGCGCGGCGACGAGGAGGTGGAGGCCGATCGCCAGCACCGACAGGAGGCCGGCGAGGATCAGGGCGCGGTGGCTGTCACCGAGGGCACGGAGGTCGAGCTTGGCGCCGAGCAGGACGAAGAACAGCGGCAGGAGGAACCCCTGGCCGAGGCCCAGGACCTCCTTCGACAGCCGCTTCGGCCCACCGAGCGCGGCGGCGACGAGACCGGTCCCGAAACCGGCGACGAGCAGGCTGGCCCCGACCTCCTGGGCGACGTAGGCCAGCGTGACGAGGACGATCACCGCCAGGCGCAGGTCGATCGCCCACTCGCGGTGCTTTCCCTCGCGGCGCAGCCGCTTGACCTGGGGCGCGTGGCGAAGCCGGTGGGCCAGCGCGAACACGACGACGACAAGCGCGGCGACGATCAGCGCCCCGAGCGCGGCGCGGCCAGCCCGGTCCGGGGTGATCGCCAACGGGATCGCGATCGTGGCGAGGATGTCGGCGACCGTGATCCACGCCATCGCCGTGAGGACGGCAGGGCCGGCCAGGTGGCTCTCGTCGATCACCGGGAGCGCGATCGCCGCCGAGGAGGAGACGAGCACGACGGCGTAGACCAGTGCCGGGCCGCCACCGGCGAGATGGGCGGCGAAGCCCGCGCCGAGCGCGAGCGGGATCGCCATCGCCAGGGCGGTGAGACCGCCGCGGAGCGCGGCCCGCAGGCGCGGGTCGCGCAGCGGGACGTGCATGCCGACGACGAACATCAGCGTCGCGAAGCCGAGGCTGTAGAGCAGGGCGAGGTCGGCCTTGCCCGGGTCCACCAGGCGCAGGCCGGTCTTGCCGAGGATCACCCCGGCGAGAAGCTCGCCGACAACGACGGGGGCCGCCCCGCGCGTCAGCAGCGACAACGCCGGACCGAGCAGCGCGGCGGCGAAGATGAGGGCGATCAGGCCGAGGTCCATGGTGTGCCGCTAGTCTGATCCGATGGGGCGCCGTCCGCTCGTCCGCTCGGTCGTCAGGAGCCCGGCCGGGGGTCTGTCTCCGCAGCGGCTTGCGTATCCGGCGAGCGCTTGGCGTGCCGCGCTGGAATGCCGCCGCGAGATGGCCCGGGGGGAGGCTGAGGCGTCGCCGCGGCAGCTCGGCGCTCGGGCGCCCAGCGCATCGCCGCGCTGACGCCGGGCGCCGCGGCGTCGGACCGGTGTGAGGGGTCGGGGCGCGCGAGGCCCCGCGGTGGACGCTGTCGCTTCCGGCGTCGAGGCTTCGGATCGGCTGCCGCGACCCGCTTCGAAACGTATAGTGCGGTCCGCATCGTTGCCGATCGAGTCTCCCGGGGGCCGCCAATGTCTCGCCAGCTCATGCCTGCAACCATTGCCGACCGGGCCGACCCCGACGCGGTCTGGCGGGGTGGGTCGCGGACGATGACGGCGACAGCCTGCCAGTCGGCCGGGCGCCGCCGGCGCCACGGGGACCGATCCGGTGCGATGTTCGCGGGGAGCCGGCGATGACCGCGCGGGTGCGGTTGCGCGCCGCTGGCGTCGCCGCGGTGCTCGGCGCCGCCGCGGTCGCCGGTTGCGGCGGCGGCTCGTCGTCTGGCTCGGCGACGGTCCACGCCGCGAAGACCGGGCCGTCGAGCCACGCCGCGGCCGAGCGGATCATCCGGCAGGCGATCGCCGCCAACCCGAAGGCCACATCAGGCCGGATCGACGGGACGGTCGACCTCCACATCAAGGGCGTCCCGCGCTTCAAGGGAACGCTCGAGGTGACCGTCGACGGCGTATACAACCTGCCGGCCGGGGCCACCGTGCCCGACTTCAACATGGACGTGGGTCTGACGCTGAACGGCCCGGGCCTCGCTGGCACGCTCCTCCTCACCCATGGCAAGGGCTTCGTCGAGCTCGGCGACACCGGCTACCCGTTGCCAGACGCGATCGACGCCCAGCTCGCCGCGCCGGCCCCGGCTGCGCACAACGCGCTGACGAAGACTGCCGCCATGTTCTACATCAACCCGCAGAACTGGGAGAAGAACGCGCAGCTCGTCGGCGACACCAACCTGATGGGGGTGAACGTCCACCACATCACGGCCGATCTGCGCCCCGCCCGGGTGTTCGCCGACATCGGGCGTCTGACCGACCTTCTGACGGCGTTGCACGTGACGCAGGCCGTCGGTTTTCCGACCGCGCTCGATTCGCAGGTGCAGGCGGCCCTCGTCCGCTCGGTGAAGGTGGTCAAGGGCGAGGTCTGGATCGGCACGTCAGACAACGTGCTGCGCCAGGCGCACCTGCAGGGCACGCTCGTCGTCAGCCCAGCCGACCGCAAGCTGCTCGGCGGGGTGACGAGCGCAACGATCGACGCCACCATCAACGTCTCCGAGGTCGGCACACCTGAGCGGATCAGCGCGCCCAAGCGGATGGCCAGCTATCAGAGCCTCCAGGTCACCCTGAACGCGCTCGCCGCAAGTATTCGCAACGGCCCGGGCGGGAACTAAGCCGTGGCCGCGGCGAACTCGGCGGGGCTCGCCGCGCCGTCGCTGATCGTCACCGCCGTAAGCAAGAGCTTCGGCAGCCGTAAGGCGGTAAGCGACGTGAGCTTCGAGGTCGCGCGGGGCGAGCTGCTGGCGATCATCGGGCCGAACGGCGCCGGCAAGACGACGCTGCTGACGATGCTCGGTGGCATCCGCGTGCCGGACAGCGGGACGGTCCGCCAGCTTGGTCCCAACGCGGACAAGCGAATCGGCTGGGTGCCGCAGCAGACCGCGGTCTACATGAAGCTGACGGTCGCGCAGAACCTGCGCCTGTTCGCGCGGCTGGAAGGCGTCGAGGATCCCGACGCGACGGTCTCCCGGATGCTCGAGCAGACGGCGCTCGAGGATCGGGCCGACGATGAGCTCGGCAGCCTGTCCGGGGGCAACCGCCAGCGGGTCAACATCGCGGTCGGCCTGCTCGCCGACCCACCGGTGCTGCTGCTGGACGAGCCGTCCGGAGCGCTCGATCCGCGCCAGCGCCAGCGCCTCTGGAACTTCATCCGCGGGCTGACCGACCGGGGGACGAGCGTCGTCTTCTGCACACACGACATCAGCGAGGCCGAGCGGCACGGCGATCGCGTGCTCGTGCTGGCCGACGGCGAGCTGCTGTTCGACGGCACGCCCGCCGAGCTCAAGGCCCAGGCGATGACCGGCCCGGGCGAGGATCTCGAGCAGGCGTTCGTCGGCTTTCTCAAGGCCAAGGGCCACGAGTGAGTCGTCGCTCGCCGGTCGGACGCGGCACGGGACAAGCCGGCAACGTTCGCTGGCTGCTGCTCAAGGATCTCCAGATCCTGCGGCGGTCGAAGCTGCTTGTCGGCCTGCTGATCGTCTATCCGATCGCGATCGCGACGCTGATGGGCTTCGCGCTGTCGAGCGGGCCCACCAAGCCGCGCGTCGCCTTTCTCGACGAGGTTCCGGCGAACCGCGAGACGATCCAGCTGGGCAGCCAGAAGGTCAACATCCGGGCTTACACCGACGAGCTCTTCAAGGCAATCGCGCTCGTGCCTGTGGTTGACCGCGACCAGGCGGTCCAGAAGGTCCGGTCCGGGGCGGTGCTCGCCGCCGTCATCATCCCGCCCGACTTCACCGAGAAGCTGTCCTCGGGCGGCTTGTCCGGCGCCAGCATCGAGGTCATCTACAACGGCGACGCGCTGAAGCAGTCCTACGTGCGCTCGACGATCACGTCCAAGCTCGCGTTGGCCGACGCTGCCCTGTCCGGTCAGGTGAACCGGCTCGCCGTGGGGTACATCAACGTGCTGCTCAACGGCGGCTCGCTCGACCTGCTCGGGACCCACATCCCGATCCTCGGGCTGACGGAGTCGACGCGTGCGATCCAGCGCGTGCTCGCCGCCTATCCGACGCCGACGGTCAAACGCGAGCTCGGGCCGGTGTTGAGCTTCGCCCAGCTGACCCTCGCCAACGCCGGTCGCGCGACTGATGTCCTCAACACGGTCCAGCAGCCGGTGGACGTCCAGCAGACGGTCCTCAGCGGGCGCCGCACGCCGCTCGACACGTTCGCCGTCGCCGTGGCCGTGACCGTCTCGCTGATGTTCGTCTGTGTCCTGCTCGCGTCGGGCCTACTCGCACTGGAGCGAGAGGAGAACACGTTCGCCCGGCTCGCCCGCGGCCTCGTCAGCGGCGGGGGTCTGCTCACCGAGAAGATCCTGCTCGCCGCGGCGTGCTCGTTCGCAGTCACCCTCCTGATGCTGCTGGGGGTCAGCATCTTCGTCCCGCTGGACTTGGGCCGGATCGGCCTGTGGGTGCTCGCGCTCGGCGGCGGCGCGCTCGGATTCGCCGCGATGGGGGTCGCGATCGGCTGCCTGGCGCGCGAGGTGAGAGCGGCGTCGCTGCTGGCGTTCCTGCTTTCGCTGCCGCTGGCCTTCCTCGCGCTCGTGCCGAGCGGCGGCGTCTCGCCGGCGCTGTACGAGGTGATCCGCGTGATCTCCGCGGTCTTTCCGTTCAAGCCGGCGCTGCAAGCGATCGACGCCGCCGTCAACGGCTCATCGCCGGGCATCGGCCAGGCGCTCGCACACCTGGCGGCGCTCATCGTCGTCTTCGGCGCGGCAGCCCGGGCCGGGCTGCGGCGCTTCGCCTGAGCTCGGCCGGTCCTTGGTGCGCCGGGCGGGGCCCAGCGGCGCCGTATGTCAGGCCGCAGTCGCCCCGTGGCCGCGACGCGGGCGGGCCGTACATCGAAGGTGAGGAGCACCCCGGCGTTCACCCGGGCCGCGGCCAGGGAACGGGCGTTCGGGAGGCGCAGGACGCGGTGGTCGGCCCCAGGCACGGCCGCGCGGCGGGCGAGCGCGCGATCGATCGGGACGACGGTGGCTTGGATCGCCCGGGGAACGCGTCGGCGGCCGCGTCAGTCCCGCGTCTCTGAGCGAGCCGTCCCCGCGCCGGGTCCGGGGCCGAAGTCGCAGCCGAACCGTGGCGCAGGTCCCTCCGGCCCGCCGCCAAGACGCCCCGATCTACGGGCCCTTGGCGAGAGGCGACGATCGGAATCGAACCGATGTACACGGCTTTGCAGGCCGTTGCGTAACCACTCCGCCACGTCGCCGACGACCCGTCTACCCTAACGACCGCGGCGTGACGGCCGTTGCTAGGCTTGCCAGTCCCAGGGCGATTAGCTCAGCTGGGAGAGCGCCGCCTCGACAAGGCGGAGGTCACTGGTTCGAGCCCAGTATCGCCCATACCACCGAACGCCCCGCGGGATGGCCACCGCGTAGCCTCGTTGTCGGATCCGATCTTCAACGAGGCGAGGCAGCATGACAAACACGAGCAAGACCATGGTGCATCTCGTCAGCGGCGAGCGCGAGGAGGTGGTCGGAACCCCGGCCGAGGTAGCCGAGCACCTCGTGGCCGGAAACGACCTCGTGCAGTTCGGCGAGCTCTTCGTCAACCCGACCCACGTCACGCACCTGACGGTGGCGGCATCCACGGGCATGGATTTCGTCAACCCCTAACGCGGCGCGGGACGTGCGATCGCTGCTGCGTGGAGCCGAGGCACCGCATCGAGAGCGGCGGTGGCGGCTTGCGCGGCGCTGGGCATGCTCCTACTCTTCGGGCAACACCCTTGTGAGCGCAAGCCTCGCGGCGGGTACGCTATGGCGACGATGAGCGGGTACCTCGACAGAACCAGGGAGGCCTAGGCGAATGGCCAGTGGGACGACGGAAACCTTGGAGATGCTCGAGCGGTGGAAGGCCGAGCACCCGGAACTCAGCGGCGGCCCGTCGACGGCGCCGACACGGCGGCTCGTACCGGTGCCGAGTCCGGACCCGCGGGCGGCCCAGGACGAGCAGCGGGAGATGATCGAGCGCTGGCGCCAGGAGCACCCCGGGCTGACCGGGTTGCCCCGGCCTGCGGTCGCCCAGTTCGAGGCCCAGCGTGCGGGCGCCGAGCCGGAGCGCCGCGAGGACTACGAACGCGGATTCGACCTCGATTCGACGCCCATGACCGTACTCGGCGCCTTCATCGTCGGCTGCATCATCGGCGGAATCGTGATGGTGATCATCACCGGGATCGCCTTCTGGGGCTTCGCCGGCGGCTGACGCGAGCACCCTCTTTCGACTTTGGCTGATCGGCTGGCGGGCGCATCCGCGGGCCGCTAGGATCTTTCGATCGAGATCGCATCGTTCACCTGTCACTGCGGCATCTATGCCGTCGGTCGCTGCGACGACTGCGGTGGCTACCTGTGCCGTGAGCACGGCTTCAGTCAGGGATCCGGATGGGTCTGCCGCAGCGGCTGCCGGGAGCTCGAGCGGCGGCACCGTCGCGACCATGAGGAGCGTCTATACCGCGGCCTGGTCAGCCAGATCAACTCGCTGATAAGCGTCTTCATTCCCCGTATGGCGGCGGCCAACAACCCCGGGGCGACGTCGCTCGGGCAGCCGGAGATCAAGCGGCGGTCGCGTCTGATCGGCGGTGGCACGACGGAGACCGTCTCGCCGCGCGGCCCGGTGGGTTGGCGCGTCGCGAGCGTGGGCACGGGCCACGATCCCGCCAACCCCGACTCGGTCAAGCTGGCGAGCATCGGCCTCGACGTCACCGGCCAATTGGTCGACCTGACCCACGTGTCCCACGCCCCGCCGCCGTGGAACCTCGGGTCGTCGCCCACGACGTCGGGAACGCCGCCGCGCGAGTACGACGACTACGACTATCGCTACATTGCCGAACGGGAGATCCCTCGCTCCCTGCACGAGCTGCTCCTGTCGCACACCGGGACCGGCCTCTCCGACGCGGAGACCCGCTGCTACTACTGCGGTCATTCCGGCTTCCACGAGCTCTCCCCGATCGGGGCGCTCTGGTCGCTCGCGAACTGGCCGCGGACGTGCCAGGACTGCATCGAGTGCTGGGTCGGTCCCTGACGCGCAGCCGGGCCTCGCGGCCGCCGGCATGCCGCGAATAGATCTCAACGCCGACGTCGCCGAGCGGATCGGCGCCGAGGGGCTGGCGGACGACATCGCGATCCTCGGCGCCGTGACCAGCGCCAACATCGCCTGCGGGTTCCACGCCGGAGACGCGGCGACGATGCGCGCGCTCTGCGAGGCGGCGGTCGCCCGGGACGTGCGCATCGGCGCCCACGTCGGCTACGACGACCGGGCCGGCTTCGGGCGCCGGGAGCTGGATGTCGCCCCGCAACGGCTGGGCGACGAGACCCTCTACCAGCTCGGCGCCCTCGCCGCGTGCGCGGCGGCGGCGGGCGGCCAGCTCGCGTACGTCAAGCCGCACGGCGCCCTCTACACCCGCTGCGTCACCGACCGCCCGGCGGCCGACGCGGTCGCCGCGGCCGCGGCGGCGATGGAGCTGGACCTCACGCTGCTCGGCCCGCCCGGCTCGGAGCTGCTCGCCGCCGCGAGGGCCGCCGGCCTCGCGACCGCGGCTGAGGGCTTCGCCGACCGTGCCTATACGGCGGATGGCGCCCTCGTGCCGCGCAGCCGGCCGGGAAGCGTGCTCGACGCGTCGCAGGCGCTCGCCCAGGCCGAGCGGATTGCCGGCGCCGGTGAGGCGATCGCGACCGACGGCAGCGTGATCGCGGTGATCGTAGGCTCGCTCTGCGTCCACAGCGACACGCCGGACGCCGCCAGGCTCGCCGATCGCCTCCGCCGGAGCCTGGAGCGGGCCGGCATCGATGTGAGGCCGTTCGCATGACTGAGCGGCTCGCCGTGCGCCCCGCCGGCGACGGCGGCTTCCTGATCGAGGTCGCCGACAACGCCCGGGTCCACATTCTCGCCGCGGCGGCCCGGGCCGAGTTCGGCGAGCGGCTCGAGGACGTCGTGCCCGGGGAGCAGACGCTCCTGCTCACCTGGCGCGGGCGCCCGCCGCTGCCGGCCGACCTCGCCGATCGGCTGGGCGCGCTCGTGCTCGCGCGGCCACCGGAGGCGGACGCGCGCCAGGTCACGATCGCGGTGCGCTACGACGGGGACGACCTCCAAGCCGTGGCCGCCGCCGCCGAGCTCAGCGTCGAGGCCGTGATCGACCTCCACCGCCAGGCGACGTACACGGTCGCGTTCATGGGCTTCTCGCCCGGCTTCGCCTACATGACCGGCGTCGATCCACGGCTGCAACTTCCGCGCCGCGAAGAGCCCCGCGCTCGCGTCCCGGCAGGATCGGTGGCGATCGCCAGTACCTATGCGGCGGTCTACCCGACCAGCGGACCGGGCGGCTGGCATCTCCTCGGCCACACCGACGTGACCCTCTTCGACCCCGATCGGGAGCCGCCGGCGTTGCTCGAGCCGGGCATCAGGGTCGTCTTCGAGTCGGCATGAAGTCGGCATGATCGAGGTGCTCGCCGCCGGGGCGCTGACGACCGTCCAGGACCTCGGACGACCTGGCTGGGCCCACCTCGGTGTGCCACGCTCCGGCGCCGCCGATCCCCGCTCGCTGCGGCTGGCCAACCGCCTGCTCGCCAACCCGGAAACGGCCGCCGCGCTCGAGACCACGCTCGTCGGGCCGCGCCTGCGCTTCGCCCGTGACGCCACGGTCGCGCTCGCCGGCGCGCCCGTCGACGCTCGCATCGGTGGCCGGGCGGCGGCGATGAACGCCCCGATCCGCGTCCGCGCCGGGGAGGTGCTCGAGGTCGGCCCGGCCAGCGCCGGCCTGCGTACGTATATAGCGGTGCGCGGCGGCCTCGAGTGCCGGCTGACCCTCGGCAGCGCGGCGACGGACCTCCTGACCGGGCTCGGGCCACGCTCGCTGCGGGCCGGCGACCGCCTCGCCGTCGGGCCGCCGCCGGCCGCGCAGCCGTCGGTCGACGTTGCCCCCACGACGGCGCTGGCCGCAGAGCCGGTGCTCGAGGTGCTGGTGGGTCCGCGCGACGACTGGTTCACGGCGGACGCGCTGCGCGTGCTCACGAGCGCGCTCTATACGGTCAGCGACACGTCCAACCGCGTCGGCCTGCGCCTGCGCGGTCCGACGCTGAGCCGCTGCCGCGACGACGAGCTGAAGTCCGAGGGGATCGTCAGCGGTGCGCTCCAGGTGCCGCCGTCGGGAACCCCGATCCTCCTCCTCGCCGACCACCCGACCACCGGCGGCTACCCGGTCATCGCCGTGGTGGCGAGCGCCGATCTTCCCCTTGCCGGTCAGCTGCGGGCCGGGCAGGGGCTGCGCTTTCGCATCGCCGGCGACGCGCGCACCAACCGCGCTCAGGACGCGCGGCCATAGAATCGGGGACGGCGCTCGGTCCGAGCCGTCGCCGGTGCGCCATGCCAGTCGATCCCCGCCAAGTTCTCCGCGCCCGCCTCGACGAGCCGCTGCCCGAGCGGCTGTGGTCGTTGCCGGACGATCAGCTGGCCGATCTGGCGAGCGCGCTCGCCGAAGCCCACAAGCGCCAGGGCGTCGCGCTCGACCGCTCGATCGACCAGGCCCTGCGCTTCCTGCCGTGGCTCCTGCGCGGCGTTGTCCGCAAGGTGCTGCTCGGGTGACGCTCGCCGGCCACGCCGAGGTGCTCAAGCTGGCGCGTCTCCTCAGCACCGACGTCGAGCGCCTCGACTATCTGGAGGGGCTCGAGCCGGAGGAGATCGCCATGCTGCGCGACCGGGCGAGCGACTCGCTGTACGCCGCCGACGGGCATCGCTTCCACCGCGTCGCCCTGGCGAGCCGGCTGCCGCCGGTCGCGCTGACGACGTTCATCGCCCAACACGCGTTCGGCCCGCTGCTCTGCGCCCGGGTTGCCGGACTGCTCGACACACGCCTGGCGGTCGAGATCGCCCTTCGCCTGCCGACCACGTTCGTCGCCGACCTTGCCGTGGAGCTCGACCCGCGGCGGGCGCGTGACCTGATCGCGGCGCTCCCGCCGTACCGGATCGCCGAGGTCGCCGAGGAGCTGACAGAGCGCCGGGAGTACATCGCGATGGGGCGCTTCGTCGGCTTCATGACCGACGCGGCGCTCAAAGCCTGCTTCGAGGTGATCGACGACGCGTCGCTCTTGTGGATCTCGTACTTCGTTGAGGCCAAGGAGCGCCTCGACCACGTCGTCGGCCTGTTGCCCGAGCGTCGCATCCGGAGCGCGATCCGCGCGGCAACGGCCGCCGATCTGTGGCCACAGGCGCTCGATCTGCTCACGCGGGTGACGCCGGTCCGCGCCGGCCTCCTGGCTGATCTGGCGGCGCTCGAGGACGACGCCGTGCTCGACGGGATGGTCACGACCGCCCAACGCGACGGGCTCTGGGACATCGTGCTGCCGGTCACGCGGCAGATGAGCGAGGCCGGTCGCGAGCGCTTCGCCGGCCTGCCCGCGCTGCACGCTCCGGAGTACCTGGCGGCCATCGTCGCGTCGGCCGCGGCCGACGACCTCTGGCTCGACCTTTTGCCGCTGGCGACGCTGCTGCCGCCGGCGGCCCAGGGGATCGTCTGGACCGAGATCCTCGCGGTCGCGAAGCGGCTCGGCCCGCAGCGTGTGCGCAAGATGGCCGCGCAGGCGCTCGACCAGGGGGTCGGGGAGATCGTCGAGGGGCTCGTCGGCCACTACATCGAGGCCGGCCTGCTCACCGACGGCCTGCGGCTCGTCGCCGAGCTCGGACCGGCGCTCCACGAGCGTCTCGCCGCGCTCGCGGCGGAGCTGCCGTCCGAACAGCGGGCGGCCGTGCTCGGCCGCGTACGGGCGCTGCGCCTCGTGCGCCGGCTCGGCCCGATCAGCTCGGCGCTCGACCGGCCGGTGGTCGCCGAGAGGTAGATTTCTCGTTCGCCCACCAGTTGGAGGTTCGATGACCGAGTCCACGCCCGTCGCCGCGGCGTCCGCCGCCCCAGCCCCGCCGTCCGGCGAGCTGCGGATCCTCGTCGCCGCTGTGGGCAACCAGTGGCTTCAGGACGATGGCTTCGGTCCGGCGGTGGCCAAGCTCATGCTCCAGCGCGAGCTGCCGAAGGGCGTAACGGTGATCGACTTCGGGACGGGCGGACTCAACCTCGCCTACGAGGTGATGGCCGGCTACGACGCCCTGCTGCTCGTCGACATCGCCCGCCAGGGCCACCCGCCGGGAACGCTCTACACGATCGAGCCCGACGAGGACGAGGTCGATCGGCAGATCGCCGCCGGGGCGACGCTCGACCTCCACGGGATGAACCCGACCGCCGTGCTGCGCTTCGTCAAGCAGGTCAGCGGCGAGCTGCCCAAACACGTTCTCGTGGTCGCCTGCGAGCCGGAGCTCGTCGTCGAGCACGTCGACGAGATGGACATGGTGCTGAGCGACGTGATCGTCGCCGCCGTGCCGCGAGCCGTCGAGCTGATTCTGGAGACGATCGCCGAGCTCCAGGCCGGGTCGGGCGAACGACGCTAGACCACTAGTTCACCGACGGGTCGAGCGGCATCCGCGCGACCAGGGCGTACTCGCCGCCCTTGCGCTCGAGCACGCCGCTCCACAACTCGGGTCCGGCCGGGGTCCAGGGATCCTCGGACGCCATCTCCCCGACGATCCACGTCTCGGCAGCGAGCTCGGCGTCGAGCTGGCCGGGGCCCCAGCCCGAGTGCCCGGCGAAGCAGCGGGCACGCCGCACGCCGCGGGCGAGCGTGTCGGCGGTCGCGTCGACGCTGGGCAGCCCGAGGTCGCCGTCGATCAGCACGGCAGCCAGCGACAGGTCGTCGAACTCGGCGAGCACGATCACCGAGCCGGGCTCGACCGGGCCGCCGACGTAGACGCGGTCGAAGTCGGCGCAGACCGGGGCGAGCCGCTCCACGGCGTCGCCGACGACGAGCTCCGACGGGCGGTTGAGGACGAGTCCGAGCGCTCCGTTGTGATCGTGGGCGGCGATCAGGACGACGGTCCGGCTGAAGTTGCCGTCGCCGAGCGCCGGCGACGCGATCAGCAGCTTTCCGCGCAGCGAGGCCACCCCCACAAGGTAGTCCGAAAGGCGGCGGGCATGCCGATCGGAGTCGCTACCCTCCAGTGCATGCCGATCGCGACCACTCACTTCACCGATCCGGGCTGCCCCTGGGCGTACTCGGCGAGCCCCGCCTTGGCGGCGCTCCAGTGGCGCTACGGCGACCAACTCGACTGGCGCCTGGTGACGATCGGCCTGACCGAGGATGCCAGCCAATACCTCGAGCGTGGCTACACGCCGGTGCGCCAGGTCCACGGCTACATGATGTTCCGCGACCGCTTCGGGATGCCCTTCTCGACCGAGCCGCGCACTCGCATCTCGGCGACCGGCCGCGCTTGCCGGGCGATCGTCGCGACGCGTCTACAGGCGCCGGAGCTCGAGCAGGCGGCCTTCCGCGCGCTCCAGTTCGGCAACTTCACCGATACGGTCGTCTTCGACGACGACGCCGACCTGCTGCGCGCACTCGGCCGCGTGGAGGGGCTCGACGCCGAGGACGTCGTCGCCGCGCTTGACTCGCCCGCCGTGACCGCGGCCTACGAGCGCGACCGGGCCGAGGCCCGCACGGCAGCCGGCGGCCCGACCGAGTTCCAGGGCAAGGCGGCCGCGACCGACGGCCCCGTCCGCTACACGGCTCCGTCGCTGATCTTCGAGCAGGACGGCCGCCGCCTCGAGGCCGGCGGGTTCCAGACGATCGAGGCGTACGACGTGATCATCGCCAACCTCGACCCGACGCTCGCCCGGGAGCCGGCTCCGGACGGCCCGTTGCCGGTGCTCGAGCGCTTCGAGCTCGGCCTGACGACCGCGGAGGTCACGGCCGTGCTGACGAGCGGGCTCGAGGCACCCGATCGCCAGGCGGCCGAGCAGGCGCTCGTCGAGCTGGCCTGCGCCGGGACGATCACCCGGACCGCGCTCGGCGACGACGCCCTCTGGCGGGTGGCGCCGCCAGACGCGGGCCGTGCGGTCGGCGGCGCCGTCAGCGCTGCCGCCGCGGGCCACTAGCCGCGCTGCCGTTCTGGGCGTCGATCGCCTGCCTCTCGCTCGTCCAGGGCGCGCTCGTCGCCGTCCCGGGCGCGCCCCCACCGGCGCTCGTCGGCCGCCTACGCAACCGCTGGTGGGCGATCGTCCCGGCGCTATCGGTGGCGGCCGTCGTCGCCGCGATCAGCGCCGACCGGGCGTCGGCACGCGTGCTGACGTATGTCGCCCTGATCGGCGTGCCGGTGCTCGCCGGGGTGGCGCTCGTCACGGCGTCGCGCTCGCGGCGGCGGGCGCCGATCCTGGCGGTGCTGCCGCTGTTCGTGCTCGCCTGGGCGCGGCCTTCGTCACTGTACGGCGAGGCGGCCGGCCTGGTCCTGTCGGGGCTCAGCTGCGTCGCCCTCGCCGGTCTGCTGGCGGTGCTGGCGCCGGCGCGCTGGCTGAAGGCGGGTATCGTCGCCATGGCCGTCGTCGACGCGATCCTCGTGTGCGCCGATCTGCTCCAGGCACCGAACGACGTGCTGAACGCGGCCGCGCCGGGGGCCGGGCTGCCCCGGCTCCAGAGCGTGGTATTCGGCTCGGCCCAGATGGGCTACGGCGACCTCTTCATCGCCGCCGCGCTCGGCGCGGTGCTGGCGACCAGCCGGCCGCGTCAACTGGTGGCCGCCGGCCTGACGGCGGCGCTCGCGCTGGCCTTCGACCTGCTGTTCCTCGTCGTGCCCGAGCTCCCGGCGACGGTGCCGATCGCGCTCGCCCTGGTCGCGCTCGAGCTGCTCGAGCGTGCGCGCGGGCCGCGGCGGGCGATCAACGCTGGAGGTGCCGAGCGAGGACGCCGCCGAGCGGCAGCTTGACCTGTCCGTGCCTGAGCCCGAGTGCCGCGCGTGCGGCGTTGGCGCCGCAGGTTCCGTGGACGCCGCCGCCCGGGTGAGCCGACGCCGAGGCGAGGAAGAGGCGCCGGACGGGCGTGTGGGGGCCGGCCATCCCGGGGGTCGGCCGGAAGATGAACTGCTCGTGCATCTGGGCCGTGCCGCCGTTGATCGCGCCGTTGACGAGATTGGCGTTCGTCTCCTCCATCGTCTTCGGCGTGAAAACATGGCGGCCGCGGATCAGGTCGCGGAACCCCGGCGCGAGGGCCTCGATCTCGGCCTCGATGCGGTCGGCGATACGCTCGGTGTCCGACTGATCCCAGGTACCGACGATGTCGCCACCGGCGTCGCCCTTGATCTTCTGGGGCACATGCGTGTAGGCCCAGGCCGTGTCCGCGCCGGCCGGCGCGCGGGCGGGATCGAAGTGCGCGTACTGGCCCATCACCAGGTAGGGCTCGGCCGGCACGAGCGCCCGTGCGAGCTCGCCGGAGTGCCTGGCCAGGGCATCGACGCTGTCGCCGACGTGAATCGTGCCGGCGGTGCGGGCTGGTGCCGCCAACCACGGGATCGGCTCGTCGAGGTTCCAGTCGACCTTGACTGTGGCGCTGTCGTACTCGAAGCGGCGCAGAGCGGCGAGCAGGCGGTCAGGGAGGTGCTCCTCGCCGACCAGCCGGGCGTAGAGCTGCGGGGCGCCGACATCGGCGAGCACGGCGCGTCGGGCGCCGAAGCTCTCGCCGGCGGCCGTCGTGACCCCCGTGGCGCGGCCCTTGTCGATGCGGATCGACGCCACGTCCTGGTCGAAGATGATGTGACCGCCGCGGGCGAGGAGACGATCGACCATCGCGCGGGTGAGTTGGCCGGCGCCGCCGCGTGGCACGGGGAAGCCGCGCTCCTGACCGAGCGCGGTGAGGACCCAGCCGTAGGCGCCGCTCGGCGGCGTGTCCGGTCCGAGGTCGGCGTGGAGCGCGCTGCCGGCCAGCAGGCGGCGCGCCTCGCTGCCGCGGAAGTGCTCCTCGCCCATCCGGCGGACCGTGAGCAACGAGAAGCGAACGAAGTCGACGAGCTCGCGCGGTCCGAGCCGGGCGCCGAGGCGCAATGCGGCCCCGACAGGGGGGAACGGGTCGAACAGCGTCCCGAGCAGGTCGGCGCCGATCCGCTCCCAGAGTCCGTAGAGCTCGCGCCAGGCCTGGCCGTCTCCGGGGGCGAAGCCGTCGAGCGACGCGGCCGTGGCATCCACGTCTACGGCCAGGATCGGACACCCGCCGGTGCGGCTCGGGTGGGCGATGACGGTGTCGCTCTTGATCCATTCGAGGCCATGCTGCTCGAGCTCGAGCCCGCGAATGTGGGGTGAGGCGGCACCGAGTGGGTAGAAGGACGAGAAGACGTCGTTGGCGAAGCCGGGCTCGATCAGCTCGGCCGAGCGGACGCTGCCGCCCGGGCCGGGGCCGGCCTCGAGCACGAGGACGTCCCAGCCGGCGTCCGCAAGCGTGTTCGCCGCGACGAGGCCGTTGGGACCCGAGCCGACGACGATGGCATCGGCACTCACCGGTCAGGCTCCGGCTCGGCGACCGGGGCTCGCGGGGGTCGCGTCACCGGCGGCCGTCGCGCGTCGACCGCGTCCGCGTGATGTCCCAGCGGGACGGCGTGTCGGTGTCCTTCATCGTTACCGCGCCCTCGGCGAGCTCCTTCAGGCGCTCGAGCGACCGGGCGTTGCGGCCGCGCACGAGCAGGTGGCCAAGCGGGTTGAACACGAGCGCCGTGAGCGCGTCGCCCGGCCGCTCGATCATCGTCACATCGGTGCCGCGACCGCGCCGCCGCAGCTTCAACGTGACCCGGGCGGTGCCGGCCGGACGGGCCTTCGCCTTGAGCTGAAGCAGGCGGCCCGGTTTCACGGCCTCGACGACGGTGTGGTCGGTGATCCGCAGGGGGCCGAAGCCGACCGCGTGGTAGAAGGAGCTGCCGACGGCCGGGAAGTCCGCGTCGGCGCCGCGGATGCGGCGCGACCCGACGACCCAGTAGGCGTAGTTGCGCGGATCCGAGAGCACGGCGAAGACGCGCTTGCGGGGTGCGTCGATGTGGAGGTGGTTGCGAGACACGCGGCTCTCCGGCCAGGATCCGGTCCCGGCGACTGGGCTCGGAGCGGTCTCTGCCCGCATTTGCGAACGCCCAATCGGCTGGATGTTCGGCGTATTCACGAGGGGGGTTGACGGTTACGGCCAAGCCGGTGTACAAATCCGGCGGTGCGATATGACCGACTTGGTCGGTCATCGTCCTCGTATCACTCGAACAAGGAAAGGGGTTGGGATCGCTTATGGCTCTCGGTCTACGTAGGAAGAGCTCAGGTAAGCCGCAGGCGCAGCCGCAGCAGCAGGCGCCCGCATCTCCGCCACCCGCTCCGGCTCCGGCATCAATCCCTCCGGATTGGCGCGAGCAGCTCACGGCAACCAAGCCGAAGGGTCGCTTCACGTACGGCGAGAACATCCCGGGCTACAGGAAGAAGTAACGGCGGCAGGTGCGGACGTAGGAACCGGGCCGGCACGGGGGAGCGAGCGGCCGGCCCGGAAGTCGACCAGCGGTCACTCGCGCAAGCAAGCACGTCTCTCGCCGCTGACCGGCGCCGGGCGCCACCCGCGATCGCCGGCGTAGCGAACCACACCTTGCGGCCCTGCGCCGCCGGGGTTGGCCGCAGGCACCGAGAGGCGGGCCATGCTCACGCCGGCAGCCACAGGCGCCCACCGCCGGGCGCGGCGACCACGGGATACCATCGCCGCTGCATGGCGATCAATGTGAAGCTTCCCGACGGCAGGACGCTGGAGCTGTCCGACGGCGCGACCGGCGCCGACGCGGCAGCAGCGATCGGACCGGGGTTGGCGCGGGCGGCGCTGGCAATCGAGGTCGACGGCGAGCTTCGTGACCTTGGCCGACCGCTCGCCGACGGGGCCGCGGTCGCCGTGATCACGCGCACGAGCTTGCCGCAGGCGCTCGAGCTGATCCGCCACGACGCGGCACACGTGCTGGCCGCGGCGGTGACCGAGCTCTACCCGGGCGTGAAGATCTCGATCGGTCCGCCGATCGAGCAGGGCTTCTACTACGACTTCGAGTTTCCCGACGGCGTCGCGCTGTCGGAGGCCGACTTCCCGGCGATCGAGGCGCGCATGCGCGAGCACATCCGGGCCGGGGAGGCGTTCATCCGGGAGGACGTCGGGGTCGCCGAGGCACGCGCCCGGTTCGTGGCGGCAGACCAGGACTACAAGGTCGAGCTGATCGACGACCTCGTCGAGGCGGCCGACGCGGCGGCGCCGCTGGAGACCGTGTCGCTCTACACCAACGGCCCGTTCACCGACCTCTGTCGGGGGCCGCACGCCCCGTCGACGAAGACGGTGAAGGCGTTCAAGCTGCAATCGGTCGCCGGGGCCTACTGGCGCGGCGACTCGGACCGGACGATGCTGACCCGCGTCTACGGGACGGCGTTCTTCTCCCAGGAGGAGCTCGCCGGGCATCTCGAGCGGCTCGAGCAGGCAAAGGCGCGCGACCACCGCAAGCTCGGTCGGGAGCTTGGCCTGTTTCACTTCAACGAGCTCTCGCCCGGGTCGGCCTTCTGGCTTCCGCACGGGACCACCCTCTTCAACACGCTGGTCGGCGTATCGCGCGAGCTGACGGCCAAGCACGGCTACGAGGAGGTCAAGACGCCGCAGCTCTACGACGCCGAGCTGTGGCGGATCTCCGGCCACTGGGACAAGTACCGGGAGAACATGTTCGTGACCGAGTCGGAGGACCGCCAGATGGCGATCAAGCCGATGAACTGCCCCGGGCACTTCCTCCTCTACAAGTCGCAGCGGCACTCCTACCGCGACCTGCCGGTCCGCTACGCCGAGCCGGGCCTGCTCCACCGCAACGAGCGGTCGGGCACCCTCCACGGGCTCCTGCGCGTGCGCCACTTCACGCAGGACGACGCCCACATCATGTGCACCGAGGACCAGATCCAGGACGAGGTCGCCGGGTGCCTGGACATGGGTTTCGAGATCTACTCGATGTTCGGCTTCACGCCCGAGCTCGAGCTGTCGACGCGGCCGGAGAACCGGCTGGGGGACGACGCGCTGTGGGACCGCGCGGAGGGCGAGCTGATACGGGCGCTGGAGAGCCGGGGAATGGCCTACAGGGTGAACGCCGGCGACGGGGCGTTCTACGGCCCGAAGATCGACCTCCACACGACCGACGCGATCGGACGTTCGTGGCAGCTCGGAACCGTCCAGCTCGACTACGGGAACCCCGAGCGCTTCGACATGACCTACACGGGCGCCGACAACGCCGAGCACCGGCCGGTGGTCATCCACCGCGCCCTGATGGGCACCTTCGAGCGGTTCATCGGCATCATCACCGAGCACTACGCGGGCGACTTCCCGGTCTGGCTGACCCCCGTCCAGGCGATCGTGCTGCCCATCTCCGATCGCCTCGCGCCGATCGCGGCCGGCGTCCTCGGAGCGCTGGGGCAGGCCGGCGTTCGCGGGGAGCTCGACGACCGGACCGAGTCGATCGGGCGCAAGATCCGAGACGCCGAGCTGCGCAAGATCCCCTACATGCTCGTCGTCGGTGACCGCGAGGCCGCCGACGGGACGGTGGCGGTGCGGGAGCGCCACCACGGCGACATTGGCAGCATGCCGGTGGCGGAGCTCGCGGCGAAGATCGTCGCCCAGTCGCACCCCGGCGCGCAGGCGCCGGCGCACGCACAGGCGCACACCGGGTAAGCGTCGCCGAGGCCCCGCACGCCCACCGACCCCAAACCACCGCCAGGAGGCCGCCGATGACCACCACGCTTGACCGCAACACCGACGATGGCCCGATGGGACTCGACCTGGCGAGTCCGTCGGGACCGGCGCGCGGCGGCGTGGTCGTGATCCAGGAGGCTTTCGGGGTGACCGCCCACATCGCCTCGATCGTCGATCGGCTCGCGGCGGAGGGCTATCTCGCGGTCGCCCCGCACGTCTTCCACCGCAGCGGCGACCCGGTCCTCGGTTACGGGGATTTCGAGGTCGTCAAGCCGCACATGCAGGCGCTGACGGCCGCCGGCATCGATGTCGACGTCGACGCGGCACTGGACTTCCTCCGCGGAGAGGGCCTCGTCGACGGCCAGATCGCGATCGTCGGGTTCTGCATGGGCGGCTCGGTGGCGCTGGCGACGGCGGCGCGCGTGCGGCTGGGCGCAGCCGCCACCTTCTACGGCGGAGGCATCAGCGAGGGGCGCTTCGGCTACGCGCCGCTCGTCGAGCTCGCCCCCGGGCTGCTGACGCCGTGGATCGGCTTCTACGGGGATGCGGACCAGGGCATCCCGACCCCGCAGGTCGAGGCCCTGCGCGAGGCGGCCAGCCGGGCCGACGTGCCGACGGAGGTTCATCGCTACGCGAACGCCGGGCACGGCTTCAACTGCGACGACCGGGAGGCCTACGACCCGGCCGCGGCGACCGACGCCTGGGCGCGCATGCTCGACTGGTTCGCCGGGCACCTCGCGGTTGGGGTGGCGGGGTGAGGGCGCGACCACGAGCAGAAATCCCACTGGGTCCGGCGCGGCGGCTATACTCGACCATCTTGGCCCCAACGACATTCACTACGCAGCCCAGCCGGACGGCTTGACGCGGTTGCGTACCAATTGATGCCGTACTCCGCGACCCGGCGTCCGCGGATGGCTGAACGGGGCGTAGCGTAGTGCCGGTCCCCCGGAGGTTCGACCGCCGTCCGCCTGAGCGCGACACGACTCGGATCAACGAGCGCATTCGCGTACCCGAAGTCCGCCTGATCGGCGAGGACGGGTCGCAGATCGGCGTGCTCAAGATCGACGACGCCCTGCGCTACGCGCAGGAGCGGGACCTCGACCTGGTCGAGGTGGCCCCGGAGGCGAAGCCGCCGGTCTGCCGCGTGCTCGACTACTCGAAGTACAAGTACGAGCAGGCCCAGAAGGTCAAGCAGGCGCGTAAGCACCAGCAGCAGATCACGATTCGGGAGATCAAGTTCCGGCCGAAGATCGCGCAACACGACTACGACACGAAGAAGGGTCACATCGAACGGTTCCTCAAGCACAAGGACAAGGTCAAGGTGACGATCATGTTCCGGGGGCGCGAGGTGACCCATCCCGAACGGGGTGTGATGATCCTTGACCGTCTCGCCGAGGAGCTGGCCGAGCTGGCCAGCGTCGAGCAGCGTCCGATCCAGGACGGGCGCAACATGACGATGATGCTCGGGCCGTCGAAGGCGGTGCTCGCCGGACAGTTCGACGGCGCCAAGGACGACGACGCCGACGCCGCTGACCCGACCGACGCCGCAGCCAGCGGTGACGCCGGCGCGAACCCGGCGACCGAGGCCGAGACCGCTTCCGGCAACGGCGCCGCGGCTGCGCCGGTCCCATCGCCGCAGCCGGCGACCAAGAAGACCCGTCCGCCCGCCGCCGACCCGGCGGAGAGCGAGGCGATGGCCGCGCTGCCGGCGCGGCTCGACCGCCAGGCAGCGGACGACGCCCCGGCGCTCGCCGCGCCGACCCCGAAGTCGGCCTGAGGCAAACCGCGGCCGAGCGCCCGCCGCGGGCCGTCCGCATGGCCGCCGGGCGCCGCCGGGCCGCGACCGCTAACCTTGGATGCCGCGATGCCCAAGATGAAGACACATTCCGGCGCGAAGAAGCGCTTCAAGGTCACCGGCACCGGCAAGGTCCGCGGCCACCACGCCTACACGAGCCACATCCTGGGTAAGAAGTCGCCGAAGCGCAAGCGGACGCTCGGCAACCCGGCGATGATCTCCAAGGTCGACACGCCGCGGATCAAGAAGATGCTCGGGGTGGGCAAGTGACCCGCGTCAAGCGCTCGGTCAGCGCCAAGAAGAAGCGGCGGGCGACGCTCGAGCGGACGAAGGGGTTCCGCGGCGAAGCGAACTCGAACTACAAGCGGGCGAAGGAAGCCCTGCTGAAGGCCGACGCCTACGCCTACCGCGACCGGCGCAACCGCAAGCGCGACTTCCGTCGCCTGTGGATCACGCGGATCAACGCGGCCGCACGGCAGCACGACATGAGCTACTCGACCTTCATCCACGGGCTGGGTCTGGCCGGCATCGAGCTCGACCGCAAGGTGCTGGCGGACATCGCCGTCCGCGACCCCGAGACTTTTCGCCGATTCGCCGAAGCCGCCCGTGAGGCGTCGGCTGCCTGACCCGCACCGCCGACCGCAGAACCTCCCTGGGCGCCGAATCCTTCGAGGACGGCGCCCTTTTTTTCGATGATCTCCTCCCCTGACAACCAGCATCTCAAGGAGCTCCGCAAGCTTGCGCGGCAGTCCGGACGCGCGCGCAGCGGCCGCTTCGCCGCCGAAGGCGAGGATCTCCACGAGGCGGCGGCCGCAGCGGGCTGGGAGCCGGTGTACCGCCTCTGCCCGGCCGGCCTGGCGCCGTCGTCGGCCGGGGCGTGGCTCGAGGTCGCGCCCGACCTGCTCGCCGCCGTCTCGACGCTCGGGTCGGGGGCTCGCGCCATCGCCGTCTACGAGCAGCGCTGGGCGGCGGCGCCGACCGGGCCGGTGTGCGTCTACCTCCACGGCGTCGGCGACCCGGGCAACGTCGGCACGATCATCCGTGCCGCGCACGCCTTCGGCGCGGCGTCGGTCGCGCTTGGACCCGGCTGCGCCGATCCCTACGGTCCGAAGGCCGTCCGTGCGAGCATGGGCGCGATCTTCGCCGTCGCGATCGCCCGCGCCCCCACGGTCGCCGACCTTCCCGGGCGGCTCGTCGCCCTCGACGGAGGCGCCGCCGAGCCGCTCGCCGGCCCGTTCGACCCGAACACGACGCTGCTCGTCGGCGCCGAGCGCGACGGCCTCGGACCGGACGTGCTCGCCGCGTGCGACCGGGTGCTGGCGATCCGGCAGGCGGCCGGGCATTCGCTGAACGCGGCGATGGCGGCGACGATCGGGCTTTATGAGATCTCGCGCGCAGGACGGGGTGGGGCGTGAGCGCGGTCGAGCGGATTGCTGCGCTGCACAGCGAGGCCGAGGACGCGATCTCCGGCGCCCCCGACACGGGTCTGCTCGAGGAGCTCCGCGTGCGCTACCTCGGGCGCAAGGCCGAGCTGCCGCAGCTCCTACGCTCGGTCGCCAGCCTCGAGCCTTCGCAACGGGCCGTGGTCGGACAGCGGGCCAACGCGGCCCGCCGGGCGCTCGAGGCGCTGATCGAAGCCAGGGCCGCCGAGCTCCGGGGAGCAGAGCTCGAGCGGCGGCTGGCCGCCGACCGCGTCGATGTCACGCTGCCCGGAGATCCGCCGCAGGCGACCGGACGCCTGCACCTGCTGACGCAGACGCGACGGGAGATCGAGGATGTCTTCCTCGGCCTCGGCTTTTCGATCGCCCTCGGTCCGGAGGTCGAGTACGTCCATCTCAACTTCGACGCGCTCAACCACGACGTCACCCACCCGGCGCGGGCGCGCAGCGACACCTTCTACGTCGACGACGAGGTGCTGCTGCGGACGCACACGTCGCCGATGCAGGTGCGGGTGATGGCCCGGCGGCCGCCCCCGCTGTACGTGATCGTCCCCGGCCGGGTGTACCGGCCCGACAACGACGCGACCCACACGCCGCAGTTCCACCAGGTCGAGGGGCTCGCCGTCGACGAGGGCGTCACGCTGGCCGACTTGAAGGGGACGCTGCTGGCGTTCGCGCAGGCGATCTTCGGCGACGAGCGCGAGGTGCTGCTGCGCCCGCACTTCTTCCCGTTCACCGAGCCGAGCGTCGAGGTCGACGTGTCGTGCTTCGCCTGCGACGCCGGCCGCGACCCCGCCGGCGGCCGGTGCAGCCTGTGCAAGGGATCGGGCTGGCTCGAGGTCCTCGGGGCCGGGATGGTCGACCCGAACGTGTTTGCGCGCGTCGGGGAGCTGCGCGGCGACGACGTGTACGACCCCGACCGGGTGCAGGGCTTCGCCTTCGGGCTGGGGATCGAGCGGATCGCGATGCTCAAGCACGGGGTGCCCGACCTGCGCCTCTTCTACGACAACGACCTCCGCTTCCTCGGGCAGTTCTAGGGACCGCTCAAGATGCTCGTCCCCGTCCGCCTGCTGCGCAGCTTCAGCGATCCACCGGTCTCGACGACGGCGCTCGCCGCCCGCCTGACCATGACCGGGACCAAGGACGAGCGCTGGTTCCACTACGGCGTCGCGGACCCCAGCGGCTTCGTCGTGGGGCGGGTGCTCGACGCGATCCCGCACCCGAACGCCGACCGCCTGCGCGTCTGCACCGTCGACGTCGGCGACCCCGAGCCGGCGACGATCGTCTGTGGCGCGCCGAACGTCGCGGCCGGCCAGACCGTCGCCGTGGCCCGTCCGGGGGCGGTGCTGCCCGACGGCACCAAGCTGAGGTCGGCCAAGCTCCGCGGGGTCGTCAGCGCGGGGATGATCCTCTCGGCGCTCGAGCTCGGGATCGGCGTTGAGCACGACGGGATCCTCGTGCTCGAGACTCAAGCCGCCCCGGGCACCGGCCTGGCCGACGTGCTCCCGCTGGGCACCGACGTGATCGAGTTCGAGATCACCCCCAACCGACCCGATTGCCTGGGCATCTACGGGATCGCCCGGGAGGTCCACGCCGCCACCGACGCCGCGCTCGCCCCGCCGCCGTGGACCGCGGATCCCGGGAGCGCCGAGGGCGACGTCGGCGGCGTCGAGATCGTCGTCGAGTGCCCGGACCTGTGTCCGCGCTTCATGGCGCGGGCGTTCGCCGACATCAGGATCGCCCCGTCACCGGCCTGGCTCGCGGCCGACCTCCTTGCCGCGGGGATGCGCCCGATCAACAACGTCGTCGACATCACCAACTACGTGATGCTCGTCAGCGGCCAACCGCTGCACGCCTTCGATCTCGACCGCGTCGCCGGGCGGCGCCTCGTCGTCCGGCGGGCCGCCGAGAACGAGGCGGTGGACACGCTCGACGGGCAGACGCGGCGGCTGGACGCCGAGATGGTCGTCATCTGCGACGACGACGGACCGACGTCGATCGCGGGGATCATGGGCGGCGCCCGGTCAGAGGTCGAGCCGCAGACGACGCGCGTCCTGATCGAGGCGGCGACGTGGATCGGCGCCAACATCCAGCGCAGCTCGGCGCGCCTCGGCCTGCGCAGCGAGGCGTCGGGCCGGTTCGAGAAGGGCCTCGAGCCGGAGACGGCGGCGGACGGCCTGGGGCTCGCCAGCGCGCTGCTGGCGTCGGTGTGCGACGCCCGGGTGCTCAACGGGACGATCGACGTCGGCGGCCCCGGACCGCCGCCGCAGGTGATCCGACTGGATCCGGAGCGGCTGCGCGGGCTGCTCGGCGCCCCGATCGGCCCCGACCGGTCGGCCGAGATCCTCACGTCGCTTGGCTTCGGCGTCGACGCCGCCCCGGGCGGCGGGACGCTCGACGTGGCCGTGCCGGCCTTCCGCCGGGCCGACGTGCGCCGCGAGGTCGACCTGATCGAGGAGGTCGCGCGGATCGACGGCGTCGACCGGCTGCCGGCGACGCTGCCGCCGCGCCGCGGGGCCGCCGGCCGCCTCTCGCACGCCCAGCGTGTCCAGCGCCGGGCCGAGGACGTTCTCGTCGGCCGGGGTCTGCACGAGATCGTCGGTTGGAGCTTCACCGACCCCGGGCTGGTCGACCGCCTGCGGCTGCCGGCCGGTCATCCGATGAGCCGGGTGGTGACGATAGAGAACCCGTTGTCGGAGGCTCAGTCGGTGATGCGCCCGACGCTGCTCGGGTCGCTGCTCGACGTCGCCCGGCACAACGCCGCCCGTGGCGCGGCGGACGTCGCCATCTTCGAGTCGGGCACCGTCTACCGGCGGCACGGCAACTCGGCCCGGGGACCGGCGCCGGCCGGGGGGCCGCCGCAGCCCACCCGGCCGCCGGCCGCGGCGGACGGCACCGGATTCCCAGGGGGACCGCCGCCGACGGTGCTGGGTCGCACCCCGGTCGACGAGCACCACGCCCTCGGCGCGCTCGTCACCGGTCAGGTCGCCGGGCGCTCGTGGCGCGCCGGACCGGCGCCGACGGCCGACTTCTTCACCGTCAAGGCGCTGGTGGCGGCCGTGCTCGACGCCCTGCGCGTCCCAGGCTGGTCGGTGAGGCCCGCGAAGTGGCCGTTCCTGCATCCGGGGCGCAGCGCGGAGGTGCTGATCGGCGATCGCCGGGTCGGCCTGATCGGCGAGCTCCACCCGTCGGTGGCGGCGTCCTGGGATCTCCAGCGGACCGGGGTCTTCACGCTCAACCTCGACGTCACCGCCGACGCCGCGCCGGCGCTGATCTCCTACGCCGACTTCGGCGACTTCCCGGCGGTGCTCCAGGACATCTCGGTCATCGTCCCCGAGACGGTGGCCGCGGCGGCCGTCGTCGACGCGGTTCGCGCCCACGGCGGCCCGGAGCTGGCCGACGTGCGCATCTTCGACGTCTACCGGGGGTCGCAGGTAGGCGACGGCCGCACGTCGCTCAGCCTGCACCTCGAGTTCCGGGCGCGGGACCGGACGCTGACCGACGCCGACGTGGCGGCGCGGCGCGAGGCGATCACCGCCGCCCTGGGGCGCGAGCTGGGGGGTGAGCTCCGTGGCTGACACGACGACAAGGCCCCGGGTCGTGGTCGCCGGGGCCACGGGCTTCGCCGGTGCGCTCGCCGCGAACCTGATCCACCGCCATCCGGACTTCGAGCTCGCCGCCGTGACCGCGCGCTCCCAGACCGGCCGGCGCCTCGACGACGTCTACCCGCGCTATCGCGTGCCGCTCACCCTCGAGCCGCTCGACCTCGACCGGCACGGCGACGCCGACGCGGCGATCGTGGCCTACCCCCACGGAGCGTCGGCCCCGGTCGTCGCCGCCTTCCACGCGCGCGGCGTCCGCGTGATCGACCTGAGCGCCGACTTCCGGCTGCGCGACCGCGCCGTCTACGAGCACTGGTACGACGAGCATCGCCACCCCGAGCTCCTCGAACGCGCCGCCTACGGCCTCACCGAGCTCCATCGCCGGGAGATCGAGGCGGCGACGATCGTCGCCTGCCCGGGCTGCTACCCGACCGCCGCGCTGCTCGCGCTCGCCCCCCTGGCGGCGGCCGGGCTGCTCAAGGACGTCGTCATCGATGCCAAGCAGGGCGTCTCCGGGGCCGGGCGCGAGCCGACGGAGATCACCCATTACGTATCGGTCGACGAGAACGTCCGGGCCTACGGGGTCGGCGCCCACCGGCACATGCCGGAGATCGACCAGGAGCTAGCCGGGCTCGGAGCGCCGATCGTCGCCGCCTTCACGCCGCATCTGGTTCCGCTCGATCAGGGTGAGCTCGTCTCCTGCTATGTGACACCCACGCGGTTCACAGACCCAGACGAGCTGACGGCTCTCTACCGCGACCGCTACGCCGGCGAGCCGTTCGTCGAGCTGGCCGCGCGGCCGCCGGGCAGCCGCGATGTGCGTGAGACCAACTTCTGCCAGATCTACGTCCACGCCGACGAGAGGACCGGCAAGGTGTTCGTCTTCGCTGCGATCGACAACCTCTGGAAGGGCACCTCGAGCCAGGCCGTGCAGAATCTGAACCTGATGTTCGGTCTGCCGGAGACGCGGGGCCTCCAATGAGTGGCTTCTTCACATCGCGCTGGTGTCCGCGCCCGGAGCACGTCCGCGATCTGGACCCGGCGTCGCCGCTGCCGGACGGCTTCCGGGCGGCGGGCGTCGGCTGCGGCCTGAAGGCCGGGGGGGAGCTCGACCTGGGGCTGCTGGTCTCAGACCGGCCGGAGACGGTCAGCGCCGCGCGCTTCTGTGCGTCCGGCGTGCTCGCCGCCCCGGTGCTCGTCTGCCAGGAGCGCTGCCGGCTCGACGCGCTGCGAGCCGTCGTCGCCAACTCGGGCGGGGCGAACGCGGCCACCGGTCGCCGCGGGCTCGACGAGGCCGCCCGCGTCCAGGGGGCCGGGGCGATCGTCGCCGGGGCCGAGGCCGACCAGGTCGCTGTGGCGTCGACCGGGGTGATCGGCGTCGTCCTGCCGGGCCAGCTCGTCGTCAGCGGCCTGCGCGAGGCCCAGTCGCAGCTGCGCCCCGAGGGAATCGTCGACTTTGCGCGGGCGATCCGCACGACCGACGCCCACGACAAGCACGCCGCGCTCGAGGTCGACCTCCCGTCGGGCACGGTCCGTCTCAGCGGCCAGTG
The DNA here is from genome assembly GCA_963742705.1 of uncultured Solirubrobacterales bacterium. Classification (GTDB taxonomy): domain Bacteria; phylum Actinomycetota; class Thermoleophilia; order Solirubrobacterales; family Solirubrobacteraceae; genus Palsa-513. The sequence continues at coordinate 403,381 of CAVUMZ010000017.1, forward strand.
CAAGGGCGCCGGGATGATCTCGCCGCGGTTCGCGACGATGCTGTGCTTCATCGAGACCGATGCCGTGCTCGACCCGGAGACCGCCGACCTGCTGCTCGGTGTGACCGTCAAGCGGTCGTTCGACCGGATATCCGTCGACGGGCAGCTGTCGACCAACGACACGGTGATCCTCATGGCCAGCGGGGCGAGCGGGGTCGTCGTCGCGTCCGAGAGCGAGGACGAGCTCCGCTTCGGCGAGGCGCTCGACGCACTCCTGCGGCAGCTCGCGCTGCTGATCGTCGCCGACGGCGAGGGGGCCCAGCGCGTGGGGCGCATCGTCGTGCGCGGCGGCGACGGCGAGGACGTCGAGCGCGTCGGCCGGGCGGTGGCGAACTCGCCGCTGGTCAAGACGGCGCTGTTCGGCGCCGACCCGAACTGGGGCCGGATCGCCCAGGCCGTCGGGGGGGCGATGGTGGGGGCCGCGCCCCTGTCGTTCGCGATCGCGATCGAGGGCGTGACCGTGTGCGACGACGGCGCCGCCGTGGCCCACGACGCGGGGGCGCTGGCGCGGGCGGTGGCGGGCAAGGAGGTCGAGTACGAGGTCCGCCTCGAAGGCGAGGGCGCCGAGACCGAGGTCTTCTTCTCCGACCTGTCGTACCGCTACGTAGAGATCAACGCGGAGTACACGACGTGATCATGGGGCCGATGCGAGGCCGACGCGTGCCGCGCGAGGCTGCTCCCGGCGCCCGTGGGGTGGGTCATGCGTGACGTCGGGACGCTGCTCGAGGCGCTGCCGTACATCCGGGACTTCCACGGGCGGACGGTCGTGATCAAGTACGGCGGGGCGGCGATGGAGGACCCGACGCTGTGCGAGGAGTTCGCGCGCGACGTGGTGCTGCTCAAGTACGTCGGGATCAACCCGATCGTCGTCCACGGCGGGGGTCCGGAGATCACCGCCTACATGGACCGGCTCGGGATGCCGGTCGAGTTCGTCGACGGGCTGCGCGTTTCCGACAAGGCGACGGTGGAGATCGCGAAGATGGTCCTCGTCGGCAAGCTCAACAAGGACATCGTGCTGCGGCTCAACCGGCACGGTCAGCCGGCGGTCGGCCTGTGCGGCGATGACGGGTCGCTCTTTCGCGTCCGCCGGCGGCTGTCGCCGGGCGGGCAGGACATCGGCTACGTCGGCGAGATCGAGCGGGTCGACGTCGACGTCATCCGCCACATCGCCCAGGACTACATCCCGGTCGTGGCGACCGTCGGGGCCGACGCCGAGGGCCAGTCCTACAACGTCAACGCCGACACGGCGGCCTCGGCGGTGGCGCGGTCGATGAAGGCGCACAAGATCGTCTTCCTGACCGACGTCGCCGGCTGGCTGCGCGACCCGGCCGAGCCCGACAGCCTGATCGCCCAGGCCACGGCCGACCAGGTCGACGCGGCGCTCGGGGGCATCGGCGGCGGCATGCGGCCGAAGCTCGAGGCGTGCGTGGCCGCCGTGCGCGGGGGGGTCAGCGCCGCCCACATCGTCGACGGCCGGGTGCCGCACTCGCTGCTGCTCGAGCTCTTCACCGACGCCGGCATCGGCACCAAGGTGTCACCCGAGCCATGAGCCCAGCGCCGCCGCCGAGTTGCGTCGACTGGGCGGACGACTTCCTCACCGCCAACTACGCTCGCTATCCGGTCGAGTTCGTCCGGGGGGAGGGGACGCGTCTGTGGGACGCCGAGGGCAACGAGTACCTCGACTTCCTCACGGGCATCTCGGTCTCGAGCGTCGGCCATTGCCACCCGGCGGTGGTCGCGGCGATCGGTGAGCAGGCCGGTCGCCTGCTGCACGTGGGCAACCTCTACTACACCGACGCGATGTCGCGGCTGGCGCGGCGGCTGGCCGCGAGCTCGCTGGGCGGGCGGGTGTTCTTCGCCAACTCGGGCGCCGAGGCCGTGGAGGCGGGGCTCAAGTGCGCGCGCAAGGCCAAGCAGGGGGGGACGATCGTTTCCGTGCACGGCGCCTTCCACGGGCGCACGTACGGGGCGCTGTCGGCGACGCCGCAGGAGTCCAAGCAGGCGCCGTTCGCCCCGCTCGTCGGCGGCTTCCTGGCCGTTCCTCCGACCGTCGCGGGGTTGACGGCCGCCGTCGACGCCGGGACCGCGGCGGTGATCCTGGAGCCGGTCCAGGGTGAGACCGGCGTCCACGCGATCGGCGACGACGTCCTGCGGGCGGCGCGGGCGCTGTGCGACCGCCACGACGCGGCGCTGATCTTCGACGAGGTCCAGACCGGCCTCGGCCGCACCGGCAGCCGTTGGGCCTACGAGCAGACCGGGATCGTCCCCGACCTGCTGACGACGGCCAAGGCGCTGGGCGGGGGCCTGCCGATCGGGGCGCTGATCACCGGGCCGAAGTACGAAGACACGTTCGCCCCGGGCGACCACGGCTCGACCTTCGCGGGTGGCCCGACGGTCTGCGCGGCGGCCCACGCCGTGCTCGACGTGCTCTTCGACGACGAGCTGCTGGGGCGCGGCCGTGAGCTCGGGGAGTGGCTGCGCGAGGCGCTCGCCGAGCTGCCGCACGTGACGGGGGTCCGGGGGCGCGGTCTGATGATCGGCTTCGACGTCGACGTCGAAGCGCCGGGGATCGCCCGGCGGGCGCTGCTCGAGGAGCGCTTGGTGATCAACGCGACGGGTCCCGGGACGCTCCGCCTGCTGCCGGCGCTGATCGTCGGGCAGGACGACTGCGACGACGCGCTGAGGCGGCTGCGGCGGCTGCTGGGCGACTGAACACGACCGCCGTCAGGATCAGCTCCGCGCTCGTGGCGAACCGGCCGGCGAGTTGTGACGGCGCGGTGGCCGGCGCCGCCGCGGGTGGGCGCAGGACGGCGCGAAACGACCCGCGCGCGGGATCGAGCAGGATCGTCGCGTCGGCGAAGTCCAGCCAGGTCTGCGTCAGCGGCCACCAGGCCTTGAAGACGCTCTCCTTGGCGCTGAAGACCACCCGCTCCCACGCGACCCCGCCGCTCGCCGGCAGGGCCAACCGGTCGGCCGGGGTCAGCACGAGGCGGTCGACGCCGGGGGGAAGCGGGGCGTGGAGCTCGGCGTCGATGCCCAGCCCGGCGATTAGCGGGTCGCGCGTCGCCGCCGCCGCGTGATAAGCGGCGCAGTGGGTCAGGCTCCCGATCACCCCGGGCGGCCAACACGGGGCGCGGTCGGACCCCTTCAGCAGGGGGTCGGCCGGGCAGCCGAGCCGGGCGAGAGCGCGGTGGGCGCACGCCCGGGTGACGGCGAACTCGTGCCGGCGGGTGGGCACGCTCGCGGCGACCTGGGCCGCCTCGGCCGGCCAGAGCGGCGGAGTCTCACCCCGGCCGGGGGAGGTCTCGACGGCGATCCCCGGGGGGAGGAGTGCGCTCATCTCGGGCGGCCGCGCGTCCATGCGCGCATGGTGACCGACGGCGTCTGCCGGCGCGCGCCCATACTGGACGCGTGGTCCGCGCTTCCGCGTCCTCGCCGCCGCTCGTCACCGAGCGCCTGATCATGCGCCCGCTGCGTCGGGGCGACCTGCGGGCATTCGTCGCCTACCGTCGCGATCCGGGCGTGGCCCGCTACCAGTCGTGGGACGTCGGCTACTCGTTGGAGGACGCGCAGCGGCTCGTGGCCGAACAGGATGGCACCGGGCTCGGCGCCGCCGGGGTCGGCGTCCAGACGGGGCTGATCGACCGGCGGGACGGGTCGCTCGTCGGCGACTGCTACAGCCACGTGCTCTGCGGGTCGGCCGCGTGCGCCGAGGTCGGGATCACGATCGCCGCGGCGCGGCAGGGCCTCGGCTTCGCCGGCGAGGCGCTGACGCGGCTGATCGGCGAGCTCTTCCGTGTCGCCCCGGTCGACCGCGTCTTCGCCCAGGCCGACGATCGCAATGCCGCCGTGCATCGGCTGCTCGAGCGGACGGGCCTGCGGCTCGAGACGCTGCTCGAGGATCCGGGCGAGCCGGCGCCGGTGCGGGTCTACGCCGTGCTCCGCGCCGACTGGCGGCGCCGCTGAGCTGCCTCAGTGGACGCCGGGCAGAACCGGCGTGTGCTCGATCTGGACGGCGCGCAGGGCCCGCGGGTCGAGCCCCAGCAGGCGCAGGACCGTCGGGGCGACTTGGGTCGTCTCGACGGGGACCGGGATCCGTACCGGCACGGCGGCGCCCGGGGCGTAGACGACGAGCGGCACCGAGCGGTCGGCGGGGTTGTCGCCGCCGTGCTCGGCGATCTTCGACCCGCCGGTGTAGACGACGCCGACCTGCACGCGGCCGAACACGTCAGGATGGCGCGGGTCGGACGCCGGCACCCCGAAGAAGTCAGCCGCCGCCTCGCCGGCGTAGATCTGAGCGAGTCCCGAGTGCTGGAGCGTCCGCGTCCCACCGCTGTAGGTGACGCCCGTGGCCGGGTGGTTCCAGAGGTAGTTCTTGACGAAGTCGGCCGCCGCCTGCGAGCGGTCCGACAGGTAGCTCTGCCAGAGGTCGTCGTCGGTTCCGGCGACGATCAGGTTGCCGGCGCCGGGGTGCGCCGCCGTCCACGCGGCGTTGATCGCGTCGATGATCGGGCCGTCCTTGATCCGGGTCAGCTGGTTGGGATCCTGGGGCGACTGGCCGTGCTTGGCCGTGAGGATGATCGCCGTCTGCCCGGCGATGCCCTGGGCCTGGATCTCCTGGTCGAGCGTCTGCATCTGGGCGTTGACGTAGTCGAGCGCGCTGCTCAGCAGCGGGCCGGGCGTCGTCGTGCCCGGCAGGTATCCACCGGCCAGCGCCGGGCCGCCGATCACGGCCTCCGACGACAGCAGCTTCTCGGCCACCGAGACGGCCTGGAAGTTCATCCCGAAGATCGCGGGCACGCCGACCGGCGTCACGCCGCTGTGGTCGAAGCCGTCGATCTCGTTGACGAGCGCCCGAACCTTGTAGGAGTCGTACTGCTTCGTCGCGGCGTCGTCGCTCGTCCAGCTGCCGCCACTCGGGTAGGGAGTCCCGTCCGGCTCGATCGGGGTGCTGTCGATCTCGGGCGCAAACATGTCGTCGATGCCCGTCCCGGACGGCCCGTCGAACGACGAGTAGACCGGGTGCTTGTCAGACCAGGCGGTCCGCAGGCCCGCCTGGTGGGCGACCTCGAAGATCGTGTTGACCTTGAGATACGCGCTTGGCGGGATCGGCTGGCAGGTCGTCGGGTCGACCGGGAACGTCGCCGGGTTCAGGAGCGTCTGCGGCTGGCCGGTCATCTGCAGCATGCTGCCCGGGAGCCCGGCAAGGCCCTGGCCGGCGTCGAGCCTGGTCACATCGATGTCGTCTGGCGAGTCGTAGATGACGTCGGCTCCGGTCGCCTGGCCGTGGCACGAGGTGGTGCCCGCCTCGTAGAGGCTGTGGTTGTACTCGACGTCGTAGTAGACGCCGGTGGCGCGGGGATCGCCGCCGGTCATCAGCGCCGTGCCGCCGGGATCGGAGTCCGAGGGGTCCGCCGTCAGCGCCCGCGAGTATTCGGTGCCGTGGCCGGCGAGCCGGGCGAGCTCGGAGCCCGGGTGCTGGGTGGCGTACCAGTCGAGATCGGACTGGTGCAGCCCGTCGACCGAGATCAGCATCACGTGCTGGATCTGGCTGTGGCGATCGGCGGATGCGCTGGAGGTGGAAAGCGCCACCGGCAACCCGATGGTCAGCGAGGCGATCACCGCACCCGCGACCTTCGTGCGTGCGTTCATCACATGTCACTCCTTTAGGGGTTTGGGCCGCGAGCCTAGGGCGGCTGCCGGGGGCGGTTGTGACCGTGCCGTGACCGGCATGTGAAGGTCTTCTTAGGCGTCGGCGGCCGGCGGCGGGGCTCTGGGCGGCGGCCCGCCGCGTCAGCCGGGCGGCGGCTTGACGCGCACCCGCTCGGGGGCGCACTGCGGGTCGTCGAGGGTCTCGAAGAAGGCCCGCAGCCGCTCCAGCACGGCGGTGGCGGTCCCCAGCTCGGTCGCGTCGAACTCGGCGAGCGCCGCCTCCCACAGCGGCGTGACCCGGGCGTGGCGGGCCGCCACGCGCTCGTGTCCGGCTGCGGTCAGGCGGCAGACGACGAGCCGGCGATCGGTGTCGGAGCGTGCCCGGACCACCAGGCCGGCGTCGACGAGGTGGTCGAGCATCCCGCTGACCGTCGCCGGCGCGAGCTCGGCCGCCGCCGCGAGCTCGCCGGCCGTCAGCTCGTCCCGGTCGGCCAGCTCGAACAGCAGCGCGTATTGGGCGTGGGCGATCTCCCCGGGCCGATGGGTGTCTCGTCCGCGCAGCCGGCGGGCCGCCGCGATCGCCCCCTTCAGCGCCCGACCGAGGTCGCGGCCGGCGAGCTCCCGGGAGGTCGCGCCGCGATCAGGTGCGGCGCCACCGGCCTGCGGCGCGACAGCGTCCGGCTCGACGCCGGTCACGACCGTGACTCCGACCGCGACCACTCAGGCCCCGACCACCTCGAGCGCGGCCTGGTCGGCGGCGGCCGCTGCCGCCCGCCCGCGCTTGATGCTCCGCTCGGCCCGGGTCAGCACCACGCATGGGACGATCGCGACCGCCGCGATTGCGAGTCCCCACCAGAACGCCGTCCCGAACGCCCCGGCCACGCCGGCCGGGCTCGGCGGGTGGCCGGCCGAGCTCAGCGATCGCTGGAGGACGACGGCGAGCACGGCCGTGCCGATCGAGCCGCCGACACGCTGGAGCACGTTCATCTGCGGCGTCGCGTCGGCCAGCTCCTCGGGTCGCAGGGCGGCGAACGCGGCGGACATCGCCGGGACGAAGGCGAAGCCGATGCCGATCCCGCGGACGAACAGCGATGCCGACAGCCAGACGATCGACGACTGCGGTCCGATCAGGCCGAACGGGATCGTGGCGACACAGGTGATGATCACCCCGATCAGCGCCAGCGGGCCGCCGCCGACGCGGTCGGTCAGCTTGCCCGAGAGCGGCAGCACGAGCGCCGCGCCGAGGCCCTGGGGACCGACGAGCAGGCCGGTCAGCAGCACGCTCTCCCCGCGGACCTGCTGGTAGTAGAGCGGCATCAGGATCATCGCCCCGAACAGCGCCGCGCCGAGGCAGAAGGTCGTGATCGAGGCTGCGGCGAACGTCGGCTTGCGGTACAAGCGCACGTCGAGCAGCGGGTTCGGGGCGCGCAGCGCGTGCCAGACGAAGGCGACGACCAGGCCGATGCCGGCGAGGATGGGGGCGATCACCTTGACGGAGGAGAACCCGCCGGTCGTGCCGACCTCGGCGAGGCCGTAGGTGATCGCCGGCATCCCGGTCGCCAGGAGCAGCAGACCGGCGACGTCGAGCCGTCCGGCCGGCGCCCGCTCCGGGTCGGGCAGGCCGCGGGCCGCCGTGACGAACGCCAGCACGCCGATCGGGAGGTTGACGAAGAAGATCCAGCGCCAGCTTGCGTTGTCGAGGATCAGGCCGCCGAGCGCCGGGCCGAAGATCGGCGCCAGCATCGCCGGGACGGCGATCACGCTCATCACCCGCCCCATCCGCTTCGGGCCGGCGGCCGAGGCCATGATCAGCTGGCCGATCGGCAGGATCAGGCCGCCGCCGATGCCCTGGAGCACGCGGAACAGGATCAGCTCGGTCGCCGTCGTGGCAATCCCGCAGAGCACCGACCCGGCCGTGAAGAGGACGAGCGAGGTCAGGTAGATGCGCTTTGCTCCGAACCGCCGGGCCGCCCAGCCGGCGACCGGGATCACCGCGGCCAGCGACAGCAGGTAGCCGGTGACGACCCACTGGATGTTCGCGACCGGGCTGTGCAGCTCCCGGCCGAGCGTGTCGAGCGCGACGTTGACGATCGTCGTGTCGAGAATCGACATGATCGACCCGACGATCACGATCGCCGAGACCTTCCAGACCCACGCCTCGATCTTGTCTGTCGCCGCCGGATCACTCATTAGGAGCCGAAATATTAGGCGCCTCAGCAGCGCGGCGTCAAGTCCGGGCGCAGCGGTAGCGTGCCGGGCATGAAGGAGATGGCCGAAGACCTGGCCGCTCTACAGGAACTGCTCGACCGCAGTCACTCCGGAGGCGGCTCCCATCTGAGAAGCATCATCACCGACCAGCGACGCCTCACCGCCGCCGAGGTGGTCGCGCGCCTCACCGGGATGCGCCTGCTCGCCCTGGCCACGGCGACGGCCGACGGTCGGCCGATCGTCGGGCCGGTCGACGGCATCTTCTACCGCGGGTGCTTTCACTTCGGGTCCTCGCCCGAGTCGTTGCGCCTGCGCCACATCGCCCGGCGGCCGGACGTCAGCGCCACGCACCTGCCGGGCGAGGAGCTCGCGGTGACCGTGCACGGACGCGCGGTGCCGATCGATGTCGGGGCGGCCGAGCATGCGGAGTTCCGGCAGACGCTGCTGGAGATCTACGTGCCGCGCTACGGTCCCGAGTGGGAGACGTTCCTCGACTCCGGCCCGGTCTATGCCCGCATCGAGCCGCGACGGATGTTCACGTTCCGGATGGAGGCGCCGGGGGACTGACCCGGACGGAGCTGATCGCCGGGAGTCGGGCGGCCGCGGTGAACCACGTCCTGCCGGCGTCGCGCGAGCCGAACAGCTCGCCCGAGGTCGCCCCGAAGTAGAGCTCGAGCGCGTCGCCCTCGCCGGCCCGGTCGAACGCCTGGCGGAGGATCTGGAGGTGGGCGTTCCGATCGGGCAGCCCGTCGCCCCGCGGCGTCCACGAAGCCCCGGCGTCACGGGTCTCCCAGACGAGTACCCGGCCGTCGGGCGTCAGGCGGTCGGCGGTCGCCACCGGGATCACGAAGGCGCTGTCGGGGTCGGCCGGGTCGAGCACGATCGGGAAGCCGAAGTCCGACGGCAGCCCGGCGGCGATGTCGATCCACGAGGCGCCGGCGTCGTCGGAGCGGTAGACGCCGCCGTGGAACTGGAGGAAGAGCCGCTGCGGCCGGCGCGCCGCTCGTTCGAGGTGGTGCACGCACAGGTTGATCGCGGTCGCCCGCGACTCCTCCGGCAGGTAGTCGGCGACGATGCCCTTGTTGCCGTGGCGCCAGGTGGCCCCGCCGTCGTCGGTCAGCCAGACGCCGGCGGCCGAGATCGCCAGGGCGAGGCGGTTGGGGTCGCCGCGCCAGGGGGCGATCGAGTGCACCGACAGGCCGCCCGAGTCGCGCTGCCACTGCCGCCGGGTCGGGTGCTCGAAGAGCGGGCGGTTGAGCTCCCAGGTCGCGCCGCCGTCAGCGCTGGCGAAGAGGACGCCGGGATCGCCGCCGGCGTAGAGGCGGCCGCGGGCGGCGACGATGACCCAGATCCGGGCCAGCGCCAGGTCGCCGCCGCGCGGGAGCGAGACGCCGCGGGCCGGCTCCCAGTCCTCGGTTGGGTCGCCGTCGGTGAACCAGATCTTTGGGCCCCAGAAGGGCGAGGTGACTGCGGCGAACAGGCGCCCGGTCGCCGGGTCGCGCATGGCGTAGTCGACCGGCTCGCCGACGAACGCCCGGGCCGTGCGGTCGAACTCGCCTGCGGTCTGACCCTCGAGCACGAACAGGCCCTTGCGGGTCCCGACGAGCAGCTCGGTCATCCGGGGTGGGTCATCCGCCGGAGATCGCCGGCAGGATCTCGATGCGATCCCCGGCGGCAACGGCGGCATCCGGCTTGACGCGTTCGCCGTTGACGAACACGTTGATGTGCTTGCGCAACACGCCACGCTCGTCGAGGATCCAGCCCTCGAGCGCGGCGTGGGTCTGCTCGAGCGCCTCGAGCAGCTCGATGACCGTGGCGCCGTCGACCTCGTGCGTCGGGCCGTCGCCGGCCATCTTCTGGAGCGGTCCGCGAAGGGTGACGATCGGCATGTCCCCATCATATGTCGGCGGCTCGACCGTCGGAGTAGCCTGGATCCTGATGACGCCAGAGAGGGTCACCGTGGTCGGCGCCGGCATCATCGGGATGGCCACGACGCTCGCGCTGCGCGAGCGCGGCGTCGACGTCGTCTGTCTCGAGGCCGCGTCCCCGGCCGGCGCCCAGTCGAAGGGCCCGGTGCGGATCTTCCGCATGGCCCACGCGACCGCCCGCATGACCGGGCTTGCGATGCACGCGCGCGATGCCTGGACCGCCTGGGAGGGGCCGGTCGGCCGCGAGCTGATCGGAGACCACGGAGCCGTCGTCGTGGGCCCGGGCGTCGAGCCGATGCGACGCCACCTGGAGGCGGCCGGGCTCGCCGCCGAGGCGCTCGACGGGGAAGAGGCCCGAGCGCGCGTCGGAATCGACGTCGGCGCCGGCGAGCCGCTGCTCCTCGACCCGGCGGGGGGAAACATCTGCGCCGGGGCGATCGTCGCCCATCTCGCCGAGACGACTGCGCCGCAGCGGTCGATCACGCGGCTGGAGGCGATCGAGCGGCGCGGCGACGGCTTCGACCTGCTGACGGCGGACGGCATCTGGTCGACCGACCACATCGTCGTCTGCGCGGGCGAGGGGACGCCCCCGCTGGCCCGGCAGCTCGGCCTCGACCTCCAGGCGACGTTCTACCGCCACAGCCGCTTCGCCTTCCCGATGCGCGACCCGACCCGCCGGCCGGCCTGCCTGATCGACCATGGCGGGCCGGAGCACGTCTACGGGCTCGTCGTCGGGTCGAGCGGCCGGTACGCGATCGGCCTCTCGGGCGACACCGACTACTCGACCGGGGACGTCAGCGCGGACGAGGCGTCCCACCTCAGCCATCTGCGTTTGCGCGCCCACGTCGCCGAGCGGATGCCGGCGCTCGAGGCGGAGCCGGTCGCCGAGCTCCGCTGCACCTTCCAGCGCACGCCGCTGCTCTCAGGCGGCGACGACGTCGGTGTCTGGGCGCTGCCGAGCGCGACGGTCTGCTTCGGCAACAACCTCTTCAAGTTCGCGCCGCTGCTCGGCCAGATGCTCGCCGACACCGCGCTCTCGGGTGTCGTGCCCGAGCCGTTGCGCGCTGTCGCCTGACGCGCTCGGGACAGTGGCGGCGGGCGAGGCGCGGTCTCGGGCGACGAGTCATCCACGGGGGCCCGGCGTGCGAAGTACCTCGTATGAGGACGGTGACGCCTGGGGGTCAAGGGATCGGCCGGACCGTCCGATGGGCCTGGTAGAGCTATCGACTCACGATCACAGGAGCGAGGATCAAAAATGACCGTATTCGTGCCGACCGAGTTGCGCAAGTGCGGCGCGTGCAAGAAGGACTACGTCACCGCCCTCGTCGCCGAGGTGGAGGATGGCGTGCTGGCTCCCTGGGAGGAGCCATGTCCCTACTGCCGCACCGTGCCCGCCGCCGTGGAGTCTCGTGAGACGAGGACGGTCAGCTCGCGCTAGTCGGTCATGTAGCCGCTCGGTGGAGGATTGCCGTCGCCGCGACCGAGCTCGGGCCGGGCCTGCGAGCGGGACGGCTTTGCGTCAGTCGCCGCCGGGGCCCGACTCAGCGTCGGCGCCGCCGTGACGTAGGCGCCAGGCCATCCGCGACTGGAGCGACCAGAGCTCGATGAAGCCGGGCGAGGCGGACTGGGAGAAGAGCCCGCCGGACTCGCCGAACGAGGCGAGCGCCTGGTCGTAGACGGCGTTCGCCGACTCGCGAGTCACGACACGGGCGTGGCCCTTGTAGAGCTTGATCCCGATCGTGCCGGTGACCTGGGCGTTGACGGACTCCATGTAGGCGTCGAGGTCGCCGCGCAGGGGCTCCCACCAGAGGCCGGCGTAGACGAGGTAGGCCCACTGGCGGTCGAGGCCGGCCTTGAACTGGTTCTGGTGGATCGTGCAGACGAGCTTCTCGAGCTCCTGGTGAGCCGGGAGGACGACGGCGGCGGCGGGGACCTCGTAGATGTCACGGACCTTCAAGCCGACGATCCGGTCCTCGATGTGGTCGACGATGCCGACGCCGTGGCGGGCGGCGATCTCGGCGACCCGGGCGAGCAGCTCGACGATCTCGAGCGGCTCGCCGTTCAGGGCGACGGGCACGCCGGCCGCGAAGGCGAGCGTGACCGTCTCGGGCTCGTCGGGGGCGACCTCGGGCCGGGTGACGAGCTGGAACACGTCGTCCTCGGGGGCGTGGTCGAGGTCCTCGATCCAGCGGCCCTCCGACGAGCGGCCCCAGAGGTTGTCGTCGATCGAGTAGGGCGTGATCTCCGTGCCGCCCTTGACGGGGATGCCGTGCTCGCGGGCATAGACGATCTCGTCGTCGCGACCCATCCGCCACGACCGGACCGGGGCGATCACGCGGAGCTCGGGGGCGAGCGTGGCCACGGTGGCGTCGATGCGGACCTGGTCGTTGCCCTTGCCGGTGCAGCCGTGGGCGATCGTGTCGCAACCGTGGCGGCGGGCGTACTCGACGGCGAGCTTGGCGATCAGCGGGCGACCGAGGGCGGTGAACAGGGGATAGCCGCCGCCGTACAGGGCGTTGGCCTTGATCGCGGGGACGACGAAGTCGCGGGCGAACTCCTCCCGGGCGTCGACCACGTGGCAGTCGATCGCGCCGAGCTGCAGCGCCTTGCCGCGGACGACGTCGTAGTCCTCGCCGGGCTGGCCGAGGTTGACGGTGAGCGCGACGACCTCGGCCTCGTACTCGTCCTGGATCCACTTCAGCATCACGCTGGTGTCGAGGCCGCCGGAGTAGAGCAGCAGCACGCGGTGGACGTGGTCGGGGTCGGCTTCGTAGCCGGCGGTGCGGGTCGGACGCTCTGGCATCGGCGGGGAAGCCTACCCGGGCCGCGACGGCGCCGGATTTGCGCGCTATGTTGTGGGAGGACCGATCAAGTGCAACCGGGGCGGCTGCGATGCCGGTGTTCGTTCACTTCAAGTGTCAGTTCTGCAGCGCGGCTCCGGACGAGCAGACGCAGCGCAGTCTGGAGGGCCAGCTGCGGGAGCTGGTCTTCGCCGAGTACCTCGACGCGCTGCCGGGGATGTGGCTCGTCTGGCACGGGGGCGGTCCGCTCGGCCCGCGGCGGTACGCGTGCGAGCGCCACCGCGGCGACCTCACGGCCTTCCTGCGCGTCCACTACGGGACGATCGGCTACCAGGTCTGGGCGATGCCGCCGTACCCGATGACGCGGCGCTCGCGCGACACGGAGCTGGCGATCGCCAAGGGCGGGCTGTCGCCGATGCCGAAGTGGGGCTTCGGCCCGAAGATCGGCTGAGTCCCGGCTGGCGATCGGCGGGGCCGCGGCAGGCGGGTGAAATCTCGGAGCAGCAGCGGTGCGCGGTGGCGCGGGGCGGGTCGTCGGGGTTGCGGCTGGCGGCCGTGGAGACGGTCCCGGGTCGGGGTGGCGCCGGCGTCGCGGGGCAGGTCGGCGGGGAACCACGCAACGAGCGAGGTCGGGGCCGGCGCCATCCGACCGGCCACCTAGCATCCGCGGCGAGCGATGCCTGAGCCTGACTGCGCCCATCTCCACGTCCACTCCGAGTACTCGCTGCTCGATGGAGCCTGCAAGATCGACGGGCTCGCCGAGCGGGCGGCGGCGTTCGGACAGCCGGCGCTCGGGCTGACCGACCACGGCGTCATGAACGGGGCCGTCGAGCTCCACCAGGCGTGCCGCAAGCACGGCATCAAGCCGATCGTCGGCTGCGAGATCTACCTCGTGGACGATCACGAGGCGGCGACGCGTGGGCGCGTCGAGCGCAACCACCTGACGCTGTTGGCGAGCACGGACGAGGGTTACCGCAACCTCGTGAAGCTGTCGTCGGCGGGGTTCCTCGAGGGTCTCAACCGGGGCCGCCCGACGGTCGACCTGGGGCAGGTCGAGCGCTACGCCGACGGGGTGATCGCGCTGACCGGCTGCCTGGCGTCGCGCTTCTGTCAGCGCATCGCCGACGGACGCCTGGGCGAGGCGCGGGCGCACGCCGACGACCTGCTCGGCGTCTTCGGCGGGGAGAACGTGTACTTCGAGGTCCAGCGGAACGGCCTGCCGGTCCAGGACCGCTGCAACGAGGAGATCGTCCGCATCGCGCGGGAGCTCGGCCGGCCGCTCGTCGGGACCGCCGACGTCCACTACCTCCGGCGGGAGGACTACCAGAACCACGCCGCGCTCCTGTGCGTGCAGACCAAGAGCACGCTGGCCGAGCCGAAGATGACGTTCGAGACCAACGAGTTCTACCTCAAGGACAACGCCGAGATGGCGGATGCGTTCGCCCAGTGGCCGGACGCGCTCGAGTCGACGCTGGAGATCGCCGGGCGGTGCGCGGTGGAGATCGAGCTCGATCGCCAGCTGATCCCGCGCTACCCGGTGCCCGACGGCGAGACCGACCGGTCGTTCCTGCGGGCGCGCGTCGCCGCGGGCCTGCGCGAGCGCTACGGGGACCCGCCGCCGGCGGTGGCGGTCGAGCGGATGGAGATGGAGCTCGAGGTGATCGACCGGATGGGTTTCAACTCGTACTTCCTGATCGTCTGGGATTTCGTCGCCTTCGCCAAGGCCAACGGCGTCGCCGTGGGACCGGGGAGAGGGTCGGCGGCGGGGTCGATCGTGTCGTACAGCCTGCGCATCACCGATGTCGACCCGTTGGCGTACGACCTCCTGTTCGAGCGCTTCCTCAACCCCGAGCGGGTGTCGATGCCGGATATCGACATCGACTTCTCGGTGCGCGGGCGGGAGAAGGTGATGCAGTACGTGATCGCCAAGTACGGCAAGGAGTCGGTGGCGCAGATCGTGACGTTCGGCCGGATGTTCCCGCGGGCGGCGACGCGTGACGCAGCGCGCGTGCTCGGCCACGACTACGGCGTCGGCGACCGCCTGGCCAAGCTTATCCCCGACCCGATCATGGGACGGTCGCCGTCGTTCGAGGACTGCCTGGCGCCGGGCGAAGCGCTGCGTGTCGTCTACGACGACGACGCCGTGGCGCGCGAGATCATCGACGTCGCGAAGGGCTTGGAGGGAATCGTCCGCAACTCGTCGATCCATGCGGCGGCGGTCGTGATCGCCGACCGGCCGCTGACCGACATCGTCCCGCTACAGCTGGCGGACGGCGGCCTCGACGAGCACGGCGAGCGGCAGTACCGGATGGTGACCCAGTTCTCGATGAAGCCGGTCGAGGAGCTCGGGCTGCTGAAGATGGACTTCCTCGGCCTGCGCAACCTCGACGTGATCGAGGACGCGCTCGACATCATCGAGCGGTCCTCGGGCGCACGGCCGGACATGTCGAACCTGCCGCTGGACGACCCGCAGACGTACGAGATGCTGGGGCGCGGCGACTCGGTCGGGGTCTTCCAGTTCGAGTCGGAGGGGATGCGCGAGGCGCTGAAGAAGGTGCGGCCGGACGAGTTCGACGATCTCGTCGCCCTGAACGCGCTCTACCGGCCGGGGGCGATGGACCAGATTCCGACGTATGCGCGGGGCAAGCACAACCCGGAGTCGATCTCCTACGTCGACGACCGTCTGGTCCCGATCCTCGAGTCCTCCAACGGGGTGATCCTCTACCAGGAGCAGTCGATGCGGATCGCCAAGACGATCGCCGGCTTCTCGGGGGCCAAGGCCGACGACCTGCGCAAGGCGATCGGCAAGAAGAACCGCGAGGCGATGGCCAAGCTGAAGCCGGAGTTCGTGGCCGGCTGCCGGGCGAGCGGGACGAGCGAGCAGGTGATCGAGTTCCTGTGGCAGGCGAACGAGAAGTCGGCCGACTACAGCTTCAACCGGTCGCACGCGGCCTGCTACGGGCTGATCTCCTACCGGACGGCCTGGCTGAAGGCCAACTACACGGCCGAGTACATGGCGGCCCTGATCTCGTCGGTGATGTCGACCAAGGACAAGGTGCCGTTCTTCGTCGCCCGGTGCGAGGACATGGGGATCGAGATCCTGCCGCCGGACGTCAACCTGTCAGACCACGAGTTCACCGTCGTCGAGCGCAACGTCCGCTTCGGTCTCGACGCCGTCAAGGGCGTCGGCTACCAGGCGGTCGAGGCGATCAAGCGGGCGCGCGACGAGGGCGGGCCGTTCACGTCGATCTGGGACTTCTGCGAGCGGGTCGACACGCGCACGGTCAACAAGAAGGCGATCGAGGCGTTGATCAAATGCGGGGCGTTCGGGTCGACGGGGGCGAGCCGGCGGGGCATGCTGCTCGTGCTCGAGCAGGCGCAGGGGGCGGGGCAGAAGACGCAGCAGGACGCGCAGATCGGCCAGGCGTCGATCTTCGACCTCGGCGGCATGGGCGACCCGCCGGGCGCGGGCCGGGGGGCCGCGGGGGCCCGGGCGGCCGGGCGACCGCCGATCTCGCCGGTTGAGTTCGAACAGTCGGAGCTGCTGGCGGTCGAGAAGGAGGCGATCGGCCTGTTCATCTCCGAGCACCCGCTGAAGCGGGTGCGCGAGGCGCTGCGCCAAGCGGTCGACTGTCCGCTGGCGGCGATCCCCGACCGGCGCGACAAGGACTGGGTGACCGTCGGGGGGATCATCACCGCGGCCCGGAAGATCCGCACGCGGGCGGGCACCGACATGATGTTCGCGACGCTCGACGACCTCGAGGGCACGGTCGAGATCCTGGTCTTCGGCGGGTCGCTGGAGAAGCTCGAGGCGCACCTGGCGGTTGACGCGATCGTCCTCGTGCGCGGGCGCGTCGACCACAAGGAGGGCCAGACCTGCGTGGTCGCGCAGTCGGTCGACCCGTTCGCGCCGGACGCGGGCGCGGTCGAGCGGGCACGGCTGACGGCGCTGGCCGACGCCGTGCCCAAGCCGCTCCACGTCCAGGTCGAGACGGACCGTCTGTCGGCCGACAAGCTCGCCGACCTGCGCCACCTGCTGTCGACCTTCCCCGGGGAGTCCGACGTCGTGCTGGAGCTGTCGGCGGACCGGCGGGTGCGACTGGGCGTGGATTACCGGGTCGAACCGAACGCCGGTCTGCGGGCCGAGCTCGAGCACCTGCTGGGCGGCCCGGCCCGGCTCGTCGCGTAGGACCCTGATGGCGGTCGACTGGCGGTCCGAGGGGGTCCGGGTCGTCCGGGGCGACGCGCTCGACCCGAACACGCCCCAGACGCCGGGCATGCACCGCGCGGCGGCGATCACGGCAGCCCGCTGTGGGGCGGAGAAGCTGTGGGCGGGAACGGTCGTGATCGAGCCGGACGCGAAGACGGGCGCCCACCACCACGGGCCGGTCGAGAGCGTGATCTACGTCGTCAGCGGCCGGGCGCGGATGCGCTGGGGCGAGCGGCTCGAGTTCGTCGCCGAGGCCGGCCCCGGCGACTTCATCTACGTCCCGCCGTACGTGCCCCACCAGGAGATCAACGCCGAGGCGGGGCAGCCGCTCGCGTGCGTGATGGTGAGAAGCGGGCAGGAGCCGGTCGTGGTCAACCTCGACCTGCCTGGCGTCGAGCCCGACCCCGAGCAGGTCGAGTGGGTCGACGACATCCATCCCGCCGGCTGAGTGGCGGTCGCGGCGATTGCGGCCGCGATCACCAGGGATGTCAGCCTCCGTCGCGCAGCGAGATCGACAGGGCGACCTCTTCGGCCGACGGCCCGGAGCGGTCGGGTCCGGGTGTCTCCAGGACGCAGGGCAGGCCGGCAAAGCGCGGCTCGCGCAGGAACGCCCGGCACCCGGGGAGGCCGAGCTCGCCCTCGCCGATGTTGGCGTGGCGGTCGCGGTTGGAGCCGAGCGGCGTCTGCGAGTCGTTGAGGTGGAGCGAGCCGATCAGGCCGGGGCCGACCGCCCGTTCGCAGTCGTCGATCACGGCGGCCATCTCCGCGGTGCCGCGGATCTCGTAGCCGGACGCCAGCAGGTGGCAGGAGTCGAGGCAGAGCCCGAGGCGAGGGTGGCCGCCGGCGGCGGCCAGCAGGGCGGCCAGCTCGTCGAACGAGCGCCCGAGCGTCCCGCCGGTGCCCGCCGTGTTCTCCAGGTGCAGCTCGCAGCGCTCGGACTCCTCGAGCGCCCGGGCGAAGATCGGCCCGGCCCGGTCGATCGCCGCGTCGACCGGGCCGAGCTTGGCCGAGCCCGGATGGAGCACCACGGCGTGGGCGCCGATCGCGTCGCCGACGCGCAGGGCGTGGACCAGGGCGTCCTGCGACTTGGCCGCGATCTCCGCGTCCTCGGACGCGCAGTTGAGCAGGTAGACGGCGTGGATCAGGACCGGGCCGATCGGGCCCGCGGCGAGCGCGTCGCGCATCCGGGCGAAGTCTTCGTCGGTGTAGTTGGTCGGCCGCCAGGCCCGCGGCGACTGGTTGAAGATCTGGATCGCCTGGGCGCCGAGGGCGGTGCCGCGCTCGACCGCCTTCCACAGGCCGCCGGCCTGTGAGACGTGGGCGCCGACGAGGGGGCCACTAGCATCCGGCGCGCTCATGCGAGTTCGATTTGCTCCTTCCCCGACCGGCGCGCTCCACATCGGCGGCGCGCGGACGGCGTTGTTCAACTGGCTGCTGGCGCGCGGCTCGGGCGACGGCTGTCTGGTGCTGCGGATCGAAGATACCGACCGGGAGCGGTCGACGCCGGAGAACGTCGCGCAGATCCTCGACGCCCTGGGCTGGCTCGGCCTCGACTGGGACGAGGGGCCGATCTTCCAGTCGCAGCGGGCCGATCGCCACCGGTCGGTCGTCGAGCAGCTGCTGGCCGACGGCCACGCCTACCGGTCGCAGGCGACCGGCGACGACGTCAAGGAGTACAAGCGCAGCCACGGCGACGAGCGCGGCTTCCGCGGCCGGCCAGAGGCGGCCGGCGCCGTGCGGCTCCGCGTTCCGGAAACGGGCGCGACGGTCGTCCACGACCTGATCATCGGCGACGTCGCGTCGCCGAACAACGCGCTCGACGATCCTCTGATCGCCCGGGCCGACGGCACGCCGCTCTACAACCTGGCGGTCGCCGTCGACGACCTCGACGCTGGCATCACGCACGTCGTGCGCGGCAACGACCACCTGACGAACACCGCCAAACAGCTGCTCGTCTTCGCGGCGCTCGGCGCGCCGCCCCCGCTCTACGCGCATCTGCCGCTGCTCCACGGGCCGGACGGCAAGAAGCTCTCCAAGCGCCACGGGGCGGCGTCGGTCCAGGAGCTGCGTGACGCCGGGTACCTGCCGGAGGCGGTGCGCAACTACATCGCCCTGCTCGGCTGGGGCTCGGAGAACGACGAGACGCTCCTGGACACGGGGCAGCTGATCGAGCAGTTCGAGATCACGCGGGTCCAACGCAATCCGGCGCGCTTCGACGAGCAGAAGCTCCGCTGGATGAACGGGCGCTATCTGCGCGAGCTCGACCCGGCTGATCTGACGCGCCGCCTCGAGCGCTTCACCGGTCGCGACGGGCTGGCCGGGGCGGTCGCGATCAGCCAGGACAAGCTCCAGACGCTGGCCGACTTCTGGCCGCTCGCCGGGTTTGTCTTCGACGGCCCGGCGGACGACCCGACCGCACGCCAGCGGTGGCTGGGCGAGGCCGGCCGGGACGTGCTCGGCGACGTACGGGCCGCGCTCGACCAGGCCGAGCCGTTCGAGCTCGGGCCGGTCGAAACGGCGCTGCGGGAGGTCGTCGCCCGGCGCGGCGTCAAGCCCAAGGACGTCTTTCAGCCGCTGCGGGTCGCGCTCGCCGGGCGCCCGGTGTCGCCGGGGATCTTCGAGACGGTGGTCCTGCTCGGGCGCGACGAGGTGCTCGCCCGGATCGATCGCGCGCTCGACGAACCGGCGCAGCCGGGCCGCCCCGATGGGGAAGCCTGAGCTGTCGGAGTGCGGCCTGTCGGCCGCGAACAACCGGCGATCCGGCCGGGGGCGACGCTGCGATCCGGCGGCGCCACCCGAAGCTCAAGGTTCCAGGCGCCATGTGCCGATAGGTAGGGCAGAGCGCCGCCATCGGCCTGGCACGGCAATGTGCCCGGAAATGGCGAACAACGAGAGCGAGAACCCAGTATGGCCACCACCCAAGCCGCCCGGAGCATGAGCCCGCGGATGACCGGACCACACGTCGTCGGGTACGAGCGCCCCGGCGAGGGCCACGGCCGGCGGCTGACCGCGGCGTTCGAGGCGCTCGAGGACTTCCCCGTGCTGGCGGAGGCGCGCGCCCGCCTGCTGCGCCTCGTCGAGGGCCCCGAGTTCAAGGTCGGCGACATCGTCGCCGCGGTGGAGTCGGACCTGGCGCTCGTGGTGGCCGTGCTGCGGACGGCCAACAGCGTCGCGCCGCGCCGGCGGGCGTCGGTCGAGAGCATCATCGACGCGGTCAACCTGATGACGCCGGAGGCGATCTCGCAGCTCGCCCGCCGGGCACGGACATTCGACTTCTTCGAGCGGACCGCCATCTGGGAGGGTGCGCCGGAGCGCGTCCGCCTGCACGGCCTGGCGACGCGGGCGGCGGCCGACCGGCTGGCCGGGGAGATCGGCTACGAGCCGCGCGAGCGGCTGATGGTCACGGCGCTGCTGCACGACGTCGGCAAGCTCGTCCTGATGAACGCCTACGCCGGGTACCCGGCGACGGTTCTCCGGGACGCCCGGACGCCGGAGGACCGGATCCGTCAGGAGCGGCGCGAGCTGGGTGTCGACCACGCGCTCGTCGGCGGCGTGCTCGCCCGCCGGTGGGGCCTGCCCAAGGCGATTGCCTCGGCGATCGAGCGCCATCACTCCGACGACGCGACCGGCGAGGCGGCGCTGGTGCGGATCGCCGACATGCTCGCCCACTACGCCGTCGACGGCGCCGTGTCCCCGGCCGAGATGCTGAAGACGTCCCGCGCGCTCGGGATCGGTCCGCGTCAGCTGCGGGCGGTGATGTTCGACCTGCCGAACGAGGGGGCCGGCCACCGGCGGCGGGCGCTCGAGCCGTGCCCGCTGTCCAACCGCGAGATGGATGTCCTGCGCCGCCTGGCCGAGGGCAAGGTCTACAAGCAGATCGCGCACGAGCTGCAGCTGTCGACGAGCACCGTCCGGACCCACCTGCACAACGTCTACGGCAAGCTCGGGGCAGTCGATCGGGCGCAGGCCGTGCTCACGGCGACGGAGAAGGGCTGGCTGTAGCGCCCGGCAGGGTGGATACGATCAGCTTGTGATCTCGATCACGAGCAAATCGCCGTACGCCGTCCAGGCGCTGGCCGAGCTCAGCCGGTGCGGGACGGCCGCCCCGGTCTCGCTCGGCGAGCTGGCGCGTCGCCGGGACATCCCGGTCCAGTTCCTCGAGCAGCTCTTCGCCGTCCTGCGTCGAGCCGGGGTGCTGCGGTCGCAGCGGGGCGTCAAGGGGGGCTACAGCTTCGCCCGCGACCCGACTGACGTCAGCGTGCTCGAGATCGTCGAGCTGCTCGACGGGGCGCTCGGCGCCGGGGCCGACGGCGTCTTCGCCGACGCTGCGGCTGCCGCCCGCCGGGTCCTCTCGGAGACGACGATCGCCGACGTCGCCGAGCGCGAGACGCGCGAGACCGGCAGCGCGATGTACTACATCTGAGCGACCGCTATCCCAACACCGGGTCGGGGGCGAGCGCCCGGATCGCGGGGCTCCCGGCCGACCGGCAGCACGGCGCTCGGGACGGCAGCCTGAGGATCACGGCACCCTGCCCGGCGTAGTTGAAGGCGCCGATGTGCAGCGACAGCGGACGGCGCAGCACTCCCGGCGGGACGTCGAAGACCGCCTTGACGTTGATCGACCCGTGCGCCGGCACCCGCGTCTGACCCCACAGGAGGCCCCACTGCCGGTCGTTGAGGCCGATGTCGGACGGGTCTGACACGCCGTAGTACGTCCCGCGGGCGTCCAGTGACAGCAGGTCGCCGGCGACCGCGTGCGTGCGGCCGTCAGCCGAGCGGAGGCTGAGCTTGACGACGTCGAAGACTCCGCTCGCGGTCACCCTGCTGCCGTCACGCTGGGAGAGCGTCTTCGCGGCGGTCGTGCTGAGCAGCCCGTAGCCGACGCCGTCGAACTTCGCCGTCGCGACGATCCGCGCCCCGACGCCGGCCCGACCACCGCTCAGCGCGATGCGGGCGACGAGCACGATCGCGGCCCCGGCAAGCATCAACAGCGCCCCGACGATCGCCGTTCGCGACGGTCGCAGCACGAGGCCGGAACCGGCCCCCGGCAGACGGCGATCTAACCTGGCGGCGTTCCCGATGGCGTCGCGCAACCGGGGACGGGCGGTGTCTCCGAGCGGGTCGGGGAAGCGGGCTCGGCCGGTGTCTCCGAGCGGTTCGGGGAACTGAGTATCGCCCGACGGCATCGCCCTCATGGGCGGAGCTCCAACTGCATCGGCTGCCGATCAGATCTCACCATCTGGATCGCCCCCCGGGGCGGATTCGCCGTTGCGCCTCAGACGGACAGTTCGCGACGGCACCACGAGATCCTGCCGGGCCAGTCGGAGGAACCCCGCCCGCGGGTCGCCCGGCGTGCTCGCCTACGCTGAGGGCACCCACGAAAGCTCTTGCCGGTTTCGGCGGCGACTGGACGCGTCTGACGCCACCCGCTCGCGCTCGCGTACGACCAGTACTGTCGCGGCGAGCGGACGACGCCGGCCACCGGCCGAATTTCACCACTAATTTTCGTGGGTGCCCTACGGGTAGCCCCTGCCCCCAGCGACAGTCGAGGAGACGAGATGCAAGAGCCCGGAGAGTTCTGCCAGCCAGGCGACGGAGGCGGCGACCTGCTGATGGGCGTGATCCACCTGATGGCCCCGATCGGCGCCGAGCTATGGGACCGGATGGACGGGGAGGTGAGCGGCAAGGACCGCCTGGCGATCACGACGGCGATCACCAAGGCGATCGAGGCCGGCATGCTCCACGGCGCGTCCGAGGTCGCCGCCCTCGCGCTCGAGGAGGGCGTCGAGATCCAGATCCCGTCGGCGTCCGACGATCTTGACCTCTGGGACCAGCGCTACGGCGCCGGCCAGGGCTGACCTGACACCAGGCAGTCGACCCGCCCACCGCCGCCCGCCGCCTCCGGCTGGTCGGCTTACCCCGCCCGCGGATCTGGTCTACATTGAATCTATGGGCCGAATTCCGATCAACATTGCGGATCTTGTCGGTGGGACGCCGATGGTCCAGATCACGCGGCTGCTGGATCCCGAGCTCGGCGTCAAGCTCTACGCCAAGCTCGAGATGTTCAACCCCGGCGGCAGCGTCAAGGACCGGATCGGGCGGGCGATGATCGAGACGGCCGAGCGCGGCGGACGGATCGAGCCGGGCCGGACGACGATCGTCGAGGCGACGAGCGGCAACACAGGCATCGCCCTGGCCTTCATCTGCGCCGCCAAGGGCTATGACCTGATCCTCACGCTGCCCCAGGGGATGAGCCGCGAACGCGCCGGGCTGCTGCGCCTCTACGGCGCCCGGGTCGAGACGGTCGAGTCGCTGGGCGGCATGCACGAGGCGGTCAGCGCGGCTCGCCAGCTCGCAAAGCAGCCCGACTTCTTCCTGCCCGACCAGTTCTCGAACCCCGCCAATCCCCAGGCCCACCGCCTGACGACCGGTCCCGAGATCATCGAGGCGCTCGGCGGTGCCGCCGACATCCTCGTCGCCGGTGTCGGCACCGGTGGCACGATCACCGGCGTCGGTCAGGCGCTCCGCCGGGCCAAGCCGAAATGCCGGATCGTCGCCGTCGAGCCGGCGTCGTCGCCCGTGCTCAGCGGCGGCAAACCCGGACCGCACAAGATCCAGGGCATCGGCGCCGGCTTCGTCCCGGCCGTGCTCGGCCGGGAGATGATCGACGAGGTGATCACCGTCGAGGACGAGGACGCCCTCGACACCGCCCGTTCAGCCGCCCGCCGCGAGGGGCTGCTCATCGGGATCTCGGCCGGCGCTGCCCTCTGGGCCGCGCTCGAGGTCGCCCGGCGACCGTCCTCGCGCGGCAAGCGCATCGTCACGATCCTCCCGGACTCGGGCGAGCGATACGTCTCGACGCCGTTCTTCGCGCCCGCGTAAGCGCTCTGTAGGCTTCAGCCCAGATGCTTGGGCTCGGAACTCTCGCCCGCGTCGCCGTCGAGTTGCGCCGCGACCTCGCCGCGGCCCGCGACCGCGACCCGGCAGCCCGCGGCGTCGGTCAGGTCGAGCTGCTGGCGACCTGGCCGGGAATCCAGGCCGTCCTGGCCCACCGCGTCGCCCACGGCCTACACGGCGCCGGGGTCCCGCTCGTGCCGCGGACGATCGCGATGCTCTCGCGCGCCGCCACGGGGATCGAGATCCACCCGGCCGCCCAACTCGGCGCGGGCATCTTCATCGACCACGGAGCCGGCGTCGTGATCGGCGAGACCGCCGAGGTCGGCAACAACGTCACTCTCTATCAGGGGGTCACGCTCGGTGGCACCGGGTTCTCCTGCGGCAAGCGCCACCCGACGGTCGAGGACAACGTGACGATCGGCTCCGGCGCCAAGCTGCTCGGTCCGATCCGCGTCGGCCACGGCGCCAAGGTCGGGGCCAACAGCGTCATCGTCCACGACGTCCCGCCGAACTCCACCGTCGTCGGCAATCCCGGCCACCCTGTCCGCATCGACGGACGCCGGCCCGAGGGGCCCGATGCCGACTGGATCCATCTACCCGATCCGGTAGCCGACGCCTTCAAGGGCCTGGCCAGCCGGATTGGCTCGCTCGAGCGCGCCATCGCCGAGCTCGCCGGCGAACCCGCGCCGGCCAAGCGACCCGTGGGCGAGGTGCGGCCGCTGCGCACGGTCAAGGGCCGCAACCCCGCCGGCGGCTGAGCGTCCGCGTCGCGACCGGGCGGGCCGGAGGGCCGACCGCTCAGTACCAGATGCAGCGGGTCCGGTGGCGTGGCTTCGCCTTGAACTCCGCGCCCTGACCCCGGTTCCACAGCCAGTTGTCGAGCACGCACGGTGGCACGCCGAGTCGGGCTGACAGCAGCTCGCACGCATGTACGGCCGCCGCCCGTATCTCCCGTTCCCGCCGCCCCGGCGGCAGGAGTTGCCCGCTGTCGATGTGCTCGGCCAGCGCTGCGTCGTAGCGCAGCACGCCGAGGCAGCGCAGGACGT
Source organism: uncultured Solirubrobacterales bacterium (assembly GCA_963742705.1). Taxonomy (GTDB): domain Bacteria; phylum Actinomycetota; class Thermoleophilia; order Solirubrobacterales; family Solirubrobacteraceae; genus Palsa-513. The sequence continues at coordinate 428,162 of CAVUMZ010000017.1, forward strand.
GGGGGACGAGGTTGTCGGCGAAGATCGTCAGCCGGTCCAGATCGGAGAACTCGGCGACGCCCGCCAGCGCGAGGTCGGCCGCCGCGATCTGCGCCCGCTTGTAGAAGCCGACGTCGGCGAACATGGCCATCCCGCCGGCCAGCATCCCCGCCAGCCGCTCCGCGCTGCCGCCGGCGTCGGCGACCAGGTCGAGCGCTGTTCGCTCGCCGAGGAACCGGCCGAGCGCTCGCAGCGCCTGCGCGTAGAGGCCGATCAACTCGTGGTCGGGCGGCTGGCCGAGCACCGCCGCGAGCTCGCCCGCGCCGATCCGGCGCAGCTCCGCGTTCGTCCACGGCCCGGCGACCCGGAAGTGATCGGCCAGCGCCCAGGCGATCGTCACATAGCCGCCGCATCCCGGGCGCTTGCGCAGCGTCGGGAACCAGCCCGAGCCGAAGTTGATTGTGTCGAGCGCCAGCATGTAGGCCGCCACCGCATCGGCCTCGCCCTCGAGGTAGTGGCAGCGCGGATCCAGCACGGCCCCCCATGGCCGCGCGGCGCCCCCGTCACGCCCCGGCGGCGGCCCCACGTCGACCCGAGCGAGCTCCGCGGAATCGATCTGCACCCACCGGGCGCGGCTCGTCAGGGCGGCCGCGTTGGCGCGGACCTCGTCGCATATGGGCGCCGATGCCGTCTCTATGCTCAACATCATGGCCGACACCGTCGCCCAAGACCGCATCGATGCCCTGCTCGACGGGCTCAACCCGCCCCAGCGCGACGCCGTCACCCACGGCGACGGACCCCTGCTGATCCTCGCCGGCGCCGGCAGCGGCAAGACGCGCGTGCTGACCCACCGGATCGCCTACCTCGTCCACAGCGGCCGCGCCCGGGCCGACGAGCTGCTGGCGATCACGTTCACCAACAAGGCCGCTCAGGAGATGCGCGAGCGGGTCGAGCTGCTGCTCGGGCGGAGCACCCGCGGGATGTGGGTGATGACGTTCCACGCCGCCTGCAGCCGGATGCTCCGCGCCCACGCCGACCTGCTCGGTTATAAGCGCCAGTTCACGATCTACGACCAGGCCGACTCCCGCCGTCTCGTCAAGCGCTGCCTCGACGATCTGAACGTCGACCCGAAGCGCTTCGCCCCGGCCGGCGTCCACAACCAGATCTCCGACGCCAAGAACCGGCTGCGCACGGCGGCGCAGTATCGCGAGCTCGTCGGGTCGCTGTTCGAGCAGACCGTCGCCGACGCCTACGAGCTCTACGAGCAGCGGCTCGTGCGCAACAACGCGATGGACTTCGACGACCTCCTGTTTCGGGCCGTCGACCTGCTGGCGACGTTCCCCGAGATCCGCGACCGCTACCAGGCCGCGTTCGGGCATGTCCTCGTCGACGAGTATCAGGACACCAATCACGCCCAGTACCGCTGGCTGACGCTGCTCGCCGGCGCCGGCGCCCGGGCCGCGGAGGGGGCGCCCGCGGGGCACCGCAACCTCGCGGTCGTCGGCGACGACTCGCAGTCGATCTACGGCTTCCGCGGCGCCGACGTCCGCAACATCCTCGACTTCTGCGACGACTACCCCGATGCCCACGTGGTCAAGCTCGAGCAGAACTACCGCTCGACGCAGACGATCCTCTCGGCCGCCAACGCCGTCATCGCCAACAACCGCGGGGCGATGAAGAAGGCGCTGTGGACCGAGCTCGGCGACGGCGACCCGATCAAGCTGCGCGTGATGTCCGACGAGCACGCCGAGGCCCGGTTCGTGCTCGGCGAGATCGAGCGGCTCGTCGACGAGGGTGTGAGTCGCAGCGAGGTCGCCGTGTTCTACCGGACCAACGCCCAGTCGCGGGTGCTCGAGGACACGCTCGTCCGCGCCGAAGTTCCCTACCAGGTGATCGGGGGGACCAAGTTCTACGAGCGCGCCGAGATCAAGGACGCCGTCGCCTATTTGTCTTTGCTGGCCAACCCCGCCGACCAGATCAGCTTCACCCGGGTCGCGAACTCGCCCCGCCGGGGCATCGGGCAGACGTCGCTCTCGCGCGTGCTGTTGCACGCGGAGACGCAGGGGGTCAGCGTCTGGGAGGCGGCGGCCGCCGCCGATCAGGTGCCCGGGCTCGGCAAGGCCGCGATCACCTCGCTCGGCCGCTTCATGGACACGATGGTCGAGCTGCGGCTGCGCGCCGAGGGCGGCAGCGGCGTGGGAGACCTGCTCGAGGCGACGCTCCACCAGACCGGCTACATCGAGGCGCTCGAGGCCGAGCGCACGTTCGAGGCTCAGGGGCGACTCGAGAACCTGGAGGAGCTCGTCGGCGTCGGGCGGGAGTTCGACACGGCGGCCGCCGAGACCGGCGAGTCGGCGCTCGACGTCTTCCTCCAGCAGGTGGCGCTGGTCGCCGACGGCGACGCCCGCCAGGACGACGAGGGCCTCGTCACGCTGATGACGCTCCACAACGCCAAGGGCCTCGAGTATCCGATCGTCTTCATCATCGGCTGCGAGGAGGGGGTGTTCCCGCACTCGCGCGCGCTCGACGAGGGCTCGCTCGAGGAGGAGCGCCGGCTCTGCTACGTCGGCATCACCCGGGCCATGCGCGACCTCTACCTGATCTACGCCCGCCGGCGGACGCTGTTCGGCAACGCCGGCTACGGGCTGCGGAGCCGCTTCCTCGACGAGGTCCCGGCCGACCTCACCGACGAGCTCGAGGCCGGGCCGGCCCGGCGCGGCGCGCTGATGGCGCAGACGACGTGGGCTTCGGTGTCCGGCGGCGGGTCGGGACGCCAGCGAGGCGCCGCGGCGGCCCCGCGGCTCGAGTTCCGCATCGGCGACGACGTGATCCACCCGGTCTTCGGCGAGGGAGTCGTCACGAGCACCGATCCTCGGGGCGGGATCTACGGTGTCCGCTTCGCCTCCGGGGACCAGAAGCAGTTCGTCGCCGAGGCGCCGGTGCGCAAGCGGTGAGCGCCATCGTGATCGACGGTCGCGCCGTCGCGGCCGCGGTGCGGGAGGAGGTCACGCGCGGCGTCGCCGAGTTCACCGCCCGGCATGGCGCCCCGCCCGGCCTGGCCACCGTGCTCGTCGGCGACGACCCCGGATCTGCGGTCTACGTCACCGCGAAGGCGCGCGCCTGTGCCGAGGCCGGCATCGCCTCGTTCGACCACCGCCTCGCCGCCGAGGTCCCCCAGCGCGCCCTGGCCGCGCTCCTCGGCGAGCTCAACGCCGATCCGGCGGTCAGCGGGGTCCTGCTGCAGCTGCCGGTGCCTGCGCATCTGGATGGGCCGGCCCTGACCGGGATGATCGACGCCGCCAAGGACGTCGACGGTCTGACGCCGGTGAACGCCGGCCTGCTCTCCCAGGGCTCGCCCGGCCTGCGGCCGTGCACGCCGTCGGGGGTACTCGACCTGCTGGCCAGCGTCGACACCGAGCTCGAGGGGGCCGACGCGGTCGTGATCGGCCGGTCGAATCTGTTCGGCAAGCCAATGGCCCAACTGCTGCTGGCGGCCAATGCGACCGTGACGACGTGCCACTCGCGCACGCGCGACCTCTCCGGTATCTGCCGGCGGGCCGACGTCCTGATCGCCGCCGTCGGCGTCCCCCTGCTCGTCGGAGCCGACTGGGTCAAGCCGGGGGCGGTCGTGATCGACGTCGGCGTGAACCGGCTCGAGTCCGGGCTCGTCGGCGACGTCGACTTCGACGCCGTGCGCGAGGTCGCCCGGGCGATCACGCCGGTGCCCGGCGGCGTCGGGCCGATGACGATCGCCTGTCTGCTTCGCAACACGCTCACCGCCGCCCGGGCGCAACGGGCCGCCCGGACCCCTTAGGCTTCCCGACCGATGACCTTCGACCTGCGACGCCTCCGGGCCGCGGAGCTGCTCGCCGCGCCGAGCGGGCTCGTGCTCGGGCTGGCGCTGTTCCTCCCGTGGTACAGCTTCCCCTCGGGCAACCTCGATGCCTGGAGCTCGTTCACGGTGACCGGCTTCCTGATCGCCCCGGCCGCCCTGGCCGCCGTGGGCCTGACCTGGGTGACGCTGACGCGAGCGGCGCCGGCGCTGCCCGTGGCGATGGGCGTCTGGACCACGCTGCTCGGGCTGCTGGCCACCCTCTGCGTGGTCCTGCGGCTGCTGATCGCACCGTCGGGATCGATTGACAGGTGCGCCGGTGCCTGGGTGGCTCTCGGCGGAGCGGTGCTTGTGACGCTCGCCGGCTGGCTGGCGATCACCGATGAGCGGCCGTCGCGCGGCGTCACCGTGCGGCCATGATCGATCGCGCCGCGGTCCTCCACGTTGCCCGGCTGGCGCGGCTCGAGCTCACAGAGGCCGAGGTCGAGCGTATGACCGGTGAGCTCGGCAAGGTGCTCGACAGCATCGCCAAGATCGGCGAGCTCGACCTCGAAGGCGTCCCGCCGACCTCGCACGTCGTCGAGGTCAGCAACGCCCTGCGGCCTGACGTCCCGCGGCCGTCGCTGCCGCGCGGCGTGGCGCTCGCCGCCGCCCCGGCGGTGGCCGACGACGGCTTCGCCGTGCCGAGCCCGCAGGCATGACGCCGGCCGAGCTGACGCGGCTCTCGGCCGCCGCCGCCGGGCGGCTCGTCGCCGCCGGGGAGGTGGACCAGACCGAGTTGTTCGAGGCCTACCGCGAGCGGGCCGCCGCTGAGGAGCTGAACGCGTTCACCTGGGTCGCGCCGTCCGCGCCGCCGGCCGTCGCCGGGTCGCGCCTGGGCGGTGTGCCACTCGGCGTCAAGGACCTCTTCTGTACCAAGGGCGTCCCGAGTCAGGCCGGATCGCGGGCGCTCGAGGGCTATCTGCCGCCGTACACGGCGACCGTCGTCGACCGCCTCGCCACGGCCGGGGCGCCGCTGCTCGGCAAGACCAACCAGGACGAGTTCGCGATGGGCTCCTCCTGCGAGAACTCGGCCTACGGGCCGGTGTTGAACCCGTGGGACCGCAGCCGCGTGCCCGGCGGGTCGTCCGGCGGCAGCGCCGCGGCGGTGGCCGCCGGCCTGGTCCCGTGGGCACTCGGGACCGACACCGGCGGGTCGATCCGCCAGCCGGCCGCGCTGTGCGGGATCGTCGGGCTGAAGCCGACCTACGGCGCCGTCTCCCGCTACGGGATGATCGCCTTCGCCTCGTCGCTCGATCAGGCCGGCCCGTTCACGCGCGACGTGACCGACGCGGCCCTGCTGCTGGGCTCGATGGTCGGCGCCCGCGACTGCTGCGACTCGACGTCTCTGGACTTTCCCGAGCCGATCGTCCTCCCCGACCGCCGGCGGCTCGACGGCGTGCGTCTCGGCGTGCCGGAGGAGCTTTCGGGCGAGGGGATCGAGGTGGGCGTGCTCGACGCGTTCGAGGCGACGCTCGACCTGGCGCGGTCGCTCGGGGCCACGGTCGAGCGGTGCACGCTGCCGCACACCGCCCACGGATTGTCGGCCTACTACGTGCTCGCCCCGGCCGAGTGCTCGTCGAACCTCGCTCGCTACGACGGCGTCCGCTACGGGCACCGGGCGACCGACGCGACCGACCTCGTCTCGATGTACAGCCGCACCCGCGGCGACGCCTTCGGCGACGAGGTCAAGCGGCGCATCATGCTCGGCACCTACGCCCTGTCGAGCGGCTACTACGACGCCTACTACGGCCGCGCCCAGCGCGTGCGGACAAAGATCGCCGACGACTTCCGCGACGCGTTCGCCCGCTTTGACCTGATTGTCACCCCGACGAGCCCGTCGGTCGCCTTCGAGCTCGGTGCGAAGACGGCCGACCCGCTGTCGATGTACCTCAACGACTCGTGCACCGTGCCGATGTCCCTGGCCGGGATCCCGGCGATCTCCATCCCCAACGGGATGGCCGCCCCGCCGGAGGGGGGGGCGACCCTGCCCACGGGCTTCCAGATCGCCGGTCCGGCGTTCAGCGAGAATCGCATTCTCGGCGCCGCCTACGCGCTCGAGCAGGGGCTCGGCTTCGACTCGGCCCGGGTCCGGCCGTGACCGCCCCACTCGAGCCGGTGATCGGCCTGGAGATCCACGTCCAGCTGCTGACGGCGACGAAGATGTTCTGCGCCTGCGCCCTGTCCTTCGGCGAGCCGCCGAACACGTTCACCTGCCCCGTCTGCCTCGGCCTCCCGGGAACGCTGCCGACCGTCAACGAGCGGGCGATCCACTACGGCCTGATGATCGGCATGGCGCTCGGCTGCGAGCTGGCGCCGCGGTCGATCTTCCACCGCAAGAACTACTTCTATCCCGACCTGCCCAAGGGCTACCAGATCAGCCAGTTCGACGAGCCGTTGTGCGGCCCGGGCGAGCTGGCCGGGGTGCGCATCCACCGGGTCCACCTCGAGGAGGACGCCGCCAAGCTGATCCACGCCGGCGGCGGCGGACGGATCCACGGGTCGCAGCAGAGCGTCGTCGACTTCAACCGTGGCGGCACGCCGCTGGTCGAGATCGTCACCGAGCCCGACGTCCGCTCGCCCGAGCAGGCCCGCGAATGGCTCGGCCTCCTCCGGGCGACGCTGCGCCGGCTCGGCGTTAGCAACGTGAACATGGACGAGGGCTCGCTGCGCTGCGACGCCAACGTCTCGGTCCGCCCGGTCGGGTCGGACGTCCTCGGGACCAAGACGGAGCTCAAGAACATGAACTCCTTCCGCTTCCTCGAGCGCGGCGTCCACGCCGAGATCGCCCGCCAGACGGCGCTGATCGAGGCCGGCGGGACGGTCGAACAGGAGACGCTCCACTACGACCCGACTACCGACCGCATCACCTCGCTGCGCTCGAAGGAGGAGGCCCACGACTACCGCTACTTCCCCGAGCCCGACCTGATCCCGATCGCGATCACCCCGGCGATGCTCACGGCCGCGCGCGCGGCGATGCCGGAGCTGCCGGCCGCCCGGGCGCACCGGCTCGAGACGACGCTGGGGTTGACTCCCGAGACCGCCCACCAGCTCGGCTTCCGCAGCGACCTCGGCGACTTCTTCGAGGCTGCCCTCGAGCACACCGAGCAGGCCCAGCCGCTGGCCAACTGGGTCACCGGCGAGCTCGTCCGGCACGTCGGCGACGGCAACCCGGCGGAGTCGGCGGTGAGGCCCGACGCGCTGGCCTCGCTGGTCGAGCTGGTCGCGTCCCGCGAGGTGACCCAGAAGGCGGCGAAGGAGGTGCTCGAGGAGCTGGTGTCAACCGGAGGGGACCCGCGGGCGATCGTCGCCGCGCGGGGTCTCGGGGCCCTCGCCGGCGACGATCAGCTTGCCGGCATCGTCGCCGCGGCGATCGCCGCCGACCCCGACGCGGCCGCGAAGATCCGGGCCGGTAACGCCAAGGCGATCGGGGCGATCATCGGGCGCGTCATGCGCGAGACGAAGGGGCGCGCCGACGGCGGCGAGGTGACCCGGCTCGTGCATGAGCAGCTCGGCGTCTGAGTCGTCCCGCGCTACCGGGGCCCGGGCGCGGCGACCCAGCGGCTGTCGAGGTTGACGCTGGTCGTCGTCCCGCGCAGACGGGTCGGCCATCTTCACGGTGGCGTAGCATCAAACCAGGCGCCAACTCCAGGAGGTCCACAGTGTCAAGACTCGTTCGCATGGATCAGACCGGCCACACGACGCTGGCGGAGTGGACGGCCGCCGACGCGGCGGCGGTCGAGGCCGCGGCCGTCGCGTTCCGCGCCGAGCTCGCCCGCGGCTACTTCGGCATGGTCTCGACCGGTGAGGGTCACGCCGAGCAGGTTCGCGAGCTCCCGCTCGACGCCGACCTCGTGATCATGCGGCTGCCGATTGCCGGTGGCTGAAGCCGCTCCGGCGGTCGCCCGGCCCGGATCGCCGCTGCCGGAGCTGTCCGGTGTCCACTGGCGCCGGTTGGTCGACGAGCGCGAGCTGCGCCGGTCCGGACGCGTCTGGACGGCGTGCACCTTCGGTCACACCGTGCCGTTCATCTCCGCCGCGGTCGGGCTGATGCTGCTCCAGCCGCTCTCGGCTCCGGTCGCAGCGATGGCACTCGCTCACGCCTGGGTGATCCCCGAGCTCTACGCCCGGCGTGGCGCCAACGTCGTGCGTCCACGGCCGCGCGCCGACGTCGCCGCCGAGACCCGCGCCCTCGGCCTGCTCGGCGACCTGCTCGACCATCGGGCCCGCGACCTCTACGCCGAGACCGGGCTCGTGCTCGAGCGCGGCCGGCTCGGCGTCTGGCTGGTCGGAGAGGCCGGCGCGCTCCTGGTGCGGCCGGGCGCCCGGCGCGTCCACTGCTACTGCGTCAAGGTCGCGGAGCCGGACCTGCCGAGCGGCGACCGCGTCGCCCACCTGTTGCTGGCGCTCCGGGCCGACGAGCGCGGCTTCGCCACCGTCGCCAACCTCGCCTTCGCCGGCGCCCGCTGGCGGCTGCGTCGGCGTCTCGACAAGCCCATGCTCCCGGCGCTGGCGGCGGCCGTCTCGACCGGCGGTCCAGTCGCCACCGGTTGACGCTGGCCATGTGTCCAATGACACAAAGGGCCATGGCTGCCACCATCGACGCATGAGCCAAAACCACATCAGCTCGCCGCCCCGCCTCCTCCTCTTCCCGCAGGTCGCGCGGCCGGAGGCCAAGGCCGGTAACCCGGCCATCCGCCGCTACAGCCTGACGCTGCTCACGGGTGCTAGGGGGGTCGGATCGGGGGCGCGACCCGGCGCCCCGAAGCTCCCGCGGTTGTAGCGCCGGACGGCGGCGAACGCGTCCGACCGACGTACTATGCTTGGTCGATGAACGAGACCGAGAGTTCAACGGGGACGCCGCTCAGTACGAAGCTGATCGCCACGGTCGTGCTGATCATCGCCGCCTGGGTGCTGCTGCATTTCGTGATCCACATCGCGGTCGCCATCGCCAGCGTCGTCGTCTTCGTCGTGGCGGTCGTCGCCGTCATCTGGGCGGCCCGCGTCCTCTTCTGAGCGAGTCGGCCATGGCCTATCTGGTCATCGCGTTCTGCTTCGGCCTCGCCGGCGGGCTCGTCGGGCGCCACAAGGGCAGCTCGTTCTTCGTCTGGTTCGTGATCTCGGCGATCGTCCCGTTCGTCGGCCTGATCACGGCGATCGTCTACCGGTTCGAGACCGAGGAGTCGCTGCGCCGGTGCCCCGGCTGCGATCGCGCCGTGCGTGTGTACGACGCGATCTGCACCCGCTGCGGCGAAGAGCTCGAGTTTCCCACCGACGACGAGGTGATCCTGCCCACGCCGTCGCTGCGCGTCCCGGCGCGGCTCTGACCGGTCCGGGCGGTCCCGGCCGCCCGACCTGAGCCGGGGACACGGCGCAGGAATGCCGATCGTGCCGCGATATGAGACCCCTAGGGGCCGGACGGTCACACACACGCTCGACCGTGCCGGCGCCGAGGTCCGCGCCGATCGGGCCGGACCGGCTGCACGCGCCGGCGGCCCAGGCGGACGGCGCGCGGCGGCCGTCCCGGCGCGCGGACGGTGTTCGGCGCAGGCGCTATCCTAGGTGGTCGGCTGGCCTCGCCAGCCATCGTCGTCGTTGCCTGACGCAAACGAAAGGTCTGCCGGGATGCGCGCAGTGGAAGCCCTGATGGAGTGCCTCAAGGCCGAGGGGGTCGACGTCGTATTCGGCCTGCCGGGCGGCGCCAACCTGCCTACGTACGACGCCTTCTACGACGCCGGCATCAAACACGTCCTGGTCCGGCATGAGGCTGGCGGCGGCCATGCGGCCGAGGGCTACGCCAAGGCGACCGGCCGCGTTGGCGTCGCGCTCGGCACGTCGGGCCCGGGCGCGACCAACCTGGTCACGCCGATCATGGACGCGATGATGGACTCGGTCCCCGTGGTCTTCATCACCGGCCAGGTCCGGACCGACCTGCTCGGCACCGACGGCTTCCAGGAAGCCGACACGATCGGCATCACGATGCCGGCGGTCAAGCACTCGATCATGATCCAGCATCCGCTGGAGATCCCGCGCGCGATCCACGAGGCCTTCCACATCGCCCGGACCGGGCGTCCCGGCCCCGTCGTCGTCGACATCCCCACCGACTTGTCCCGGGCCGAGATCCCCTACGAGCCGGTCACCGACGTGCGCCTGCCGGGCTACCAGCCGACCACCGAGGGCAACCAGAAGCAGATCCGCCAGGCGGCAAAGGCGCTCGCCAGCGCCCGCCGGCCGGTGATCTACGCCGGCGGCGGCGTGATCAACGCCGATGCCGCGGCCGAACTGACCGCGTTCGCGACGTCCGAGCGGTTCCCGGTCACCTGCACCCTGATGGGCCTCGGCGGCTTCCCGGCCGACCATCCCCAGTGGCTGGGGATGCTCGGCATGCACGGGACGCGGACGGCCAACTACGCGATGGACGAGGCCGACCTGATCTGCGCGGTCGGCGCCCGCTTCGACGATCGCATCACGGGCAAGCTGTCGGAGTTCGCCCCGCGGGCCAAGTTCATCCACATCGACGTCGACCCGGCCGAGATCTCCAAGAACCTCCCGGCGCACATCCCGATCGTCGGCGACGCGAAGAACATCCTCGCCCGCCTCGACACCGAGTACCGCGCGCTCGACACCGACCCTTCGCGCCTGGAGGAGTGGTGGCGGCGGATCGCCGGCTGGCAGGAGCTCCACCCGCTGCGCTACGACGACTCGACCGACGGTGAGATCAAGCCGCAGTTCATGATGCAGGCGCTGTTCGAGGCCACCCGCGGCGACGCGATCATCACCTCTGACGTGGGTCAGCACCAGATGTGGGCGGCCCAGTACTACGGCTTCCGCAAGCCCCGGCGGTGGATCAACTCCGGTGGCCTCGGGACGATGGGCTTCGGCCTGCCGGCGGCGATGGGCGCCCAGGTCGGCTGTCCGGATCAGCTCGTCTGCTGCATCTCCGGCGACGGCTCGATCCAGATGAACGCCCAGGAGCTCGCCACGTGCACCGAGAACGGGATCCCGGTCAAGGTCTTCATCATGAACAACGGCTACCTGGGCATGGTCCGCCAGTGGCAGGAGCTCTTCTGGGAGCGCCGCTACAGCCACGTCGACATGGGCGCGTTTCCCGACTTCGTCAAGCTGGCCGAGGCCTACGGGGCGACGGGGATGCGCTTCGAGAGCAAGCACACGCTGGTCGAGGACATGCGCCGGGCGATCGAGACGCCGGGACCGGTCGTCGTCGACGTCCGCGTGACGCGCGAGGAGAACACCTACCCGATGATCGCTCCCGGTCAGGCCGCCCGGAACATGGTGGGATGAGCTAGTGGTCTGCCCCGCAAATACCTTGGCGTCTGGCGGCGTCTGGACCCGCCTGGCGCCCCCCGGCGTCCGCCCACGTGCCACCAGCACGCACGCGGACACCGTGCGACGCCAGATCGCGCCCAGCCGCACGCCAGCCACTCAAGCTATTTCCGAGACAGACCACTGATGGGCGACCCGGGAACCAAGGATCAGCTGCTCAGCCTGGAGGACCTCGAGGCCGTCAGCGGGCTGCGCACCGGCCGCCACCACGTGCTCTCGATCCTCGTCGAGAACAAGCCGGGCGTCCTGACCCGCGTGGCCGGCCTCTTCGCCCGCCGCGGCTTCAACATCGAGACGTTGACGGTCGGCCCGACCGACGACGATCACATCTCGCGGATCACGCTCACCGTCGACGGGGCGCTCCACCCGATCGACCAGGTCACCAAGCAGCTGCACAAGCTGATCAATGTGTTGAAGATCCGCGATCTCGAGCCGGCCGAGACCGTCACGCGCGAGCTCGCCCTGTTCAAGGTCGCCGTCGACGGCCCCCAGCGCGGCGAGGTGATGCAGTTCTGCGAGATCTTCCGCGGCCATGTCGTCGACATCACCAAGAAGTCGATCATCGTTGAGATCACCGGGACGACCGACAAGATCGAGGCGTTCGAGCGGATGGTCCGCCCGCTCGGCCTGATCGAGATGATGCGCACCGGCGAGATCGCCATCGCCCGCGGTCGCGGGGAGACCTGAGGCGAGCGTGCTTGCGTGACCGGCCACTAGTCGGTCGCCGCGAGCGCTTCGGTCTGCCCGATCCCGGGCACCTGCTCGATCGCCTGACCCGCGGCGCGCGCCGGGCCCGCCGCGCCGGCGAGTGCCTCGTCGGGCTGACCTGGGAGCTCCCGGCCGACGTCGACCCGAGCGCGATCGCGTTCGCCTCGCGCCGGCCCGGCGAGCCCTGGTTCTGCTTCGAGCAGCCCGATCGCGACCGCCGCGCGCTGGCGGCGATCGGCGCCGTGGCCGTGCTCGAGGACCGCGGCCCCGAGCGGTTCCACCGAGTCGCCGGGCGCTGGCGCGCGCTCGCCGCCGGAGCCGTCGCCGACCCGCCCGCCGGCGGCCCGGGCGCCGGCGGCCTGGTCGCCTGCGGCGGCTTCGCGTTCGCCCCCGACGGCGGCGCCTCGCCCCACTGGCAGGCCTTCGCCCCGGCGTCGCTGGTCGTGCCCGAGGTGGCGATCTCCCGCGCGAACGGAGAGGTGCGGATCACGGTCGCGGCGCTGCTGCGGCCCGACGACGATCCCGAGCGAATCCTGGCCGCGCTCGAGCTGCGCCTGGCCGAGCTGCGCGACCCTGCGCTCCCGCTGCTCGATCCGCATCCCACGGAGCGGTTTCGGGTTGCCGGGGCGATGGCGCCCGAGCACTACGAATCGGCCGTCGGCCGCGCCGTCGAGCGGATCCGGGCCGGCGAGCTCGAGAAGGTCGTGCTGGCCCGCGAGGTCGACGTCCACGCCCCGGTCGCCCACGACGTCGCCGCCGTCTACGGCGTGCTGCGAGAGGCGTTCGGCGCCTGCTTCGTCTTCTGCGCCGGCCGCGGCGACGCCGCCTTCATCGCCGCCAGCCCGGAGCTCCTGATCCGCCGCGACGGCCTACGCGCCAGCACCCTGGCGCTGGCCGGGTCGGCCCGACGCAGCGCCGACGCTGCGGTCGACGACCACCTCGGCGAGCAGCTGCTGCACTCGGCCAAGGACCGCGAGGAGCACGGGATCGTCGTGCGTCGGATCGAGCAGGCCCTGCGCCCGCACGCCGTCTGGGTGACCAAGGCCCCCGACCCGGCGGTCGTCACGATCGCCAACATCCAGCACCTGGCGACGCCGGTCCGCGCCCAGCTTCGCAGCCCGGTCGGGGCGGTCGAGCTGGCTGGACTGCTGCACCCGACGCCCGCCGTCGGCGGCGAGCCGCACGCCGCCGCGGCGCGACTGATCCCCGCGCTCGAGGGACTCGATCGCGGCTGGTACGCCGGTCCAGTCGGCTGGACCGACGTCAACGAGGACGGCGAGTTCTGCGTCGCGCTCCGCTGCGCTCTGGTCGAGGACCGGCTGGCTCGCTGCTACGCCGGGGTCGGCGTAGTCGCCGACTCCGACCCGGCCGCTGAGCTCGCCGAGACCGAGATCAAGCTCCAGGCCCTGCTGCCCGTCCTCTCCGGCTGAGTGGTCGCGGCCGGTCATCGGCGGCGAGATGCGGGCGTAATCGTCGACCACTAGACAACCCCGTGTGACGGTTCGCGCGACCGGTCGTAGTCTGGTCGTGAGCTCGATATGCCAGGGCGCAGACCGATGATCAGGGCGCTGGCCTCGACGGCGCCCGTCGCCGCCGCCGGCGACGGCTGGTTCGAGGCGCTCTACCGCTCGAGCCGCGCCGACATCCACGCCTACGTCGCATCCGTCCTCCGCGACGCCGCGGCGGCCGAGGACGTGACCGCGCTCGCCTTCGAGCGCGCCTACCGCCGGCGGGCGCTGCTCGACCCCGGCCGCGGCAGCGCCCGCGCCTGGCTGTTTGCGATCGCCCGCAACGCCGCCCTCGACGAGCTGCGCCGCCGTAAGCGGACGGCGAGCCTGCTCGGCGACCCGGCGGCCGACGAGCCCGCCTTCGACGGCGAGGACGAGGACGAGCGCCTCCGCCGCGACGCCGTCCGCGCCGGCCTCGGCCGGCTCGACCCGCCTGAGCGCGAGCTGATCCTGCTCAAGTTCCACGGCCAGCTGTCGAACGCCGAGCTCGCCAAGGTGCTCGGCTGCAGCGTCTCGAACGCCGGCACGCGCCTCTGCCGGGCACTCGGACGACTACGGGAGGTCTGCGATGCGCCGCAATGACCGGCTGGACGAGGCGCAGGTCCGCGAGCTCGACGAGCTCGACCGGATCCTCGCCGGCGAGATCGACGCCGAGACGACCGAGCTCGGGCGGCTCGTGCGCGCCGTGCGCTCCGACCGGCCACGGCTGCGCCCGGAGTTCGCCGCCGAGCTCGACGAGCGCGCCGCCGCCGGCTTTCCCCGCCCGGGTCGCCGGCGCCCGGCACCCCGCCAGTGGCTCGCCGGAGTCGCCGGAGCGGTCGCGCTCGCGGCGGTGATCGTCGTCGCCGCCGGCAATCTCGGCTCGAGTCGCCCGCCGGTCGGCACGAGTGGCGACGCCGTCCGGGCGCCGGCGCCGGCGTCGACCCAAAAACAGTCGGTGGCGCCGCCGATCACGCCCGCGTCCGCGGGATCGGTGACCGGGCCGCGGACCGTCGAGCGCGACGCCGCGCTCGCGCTCCTCGCCCCCCGCGGCCAGGTCCAGCAGGTCGCCGACCGGGCGATCGCCGCGACCGACAGGCTCGGTGGTCTCGTCGAGAGCTCGAACGTCGCCGTCGGCGACCAGGGCGGCAGCCAGGCCAACCTCCAGCTGCAGGTGCCCGGCGCCGCGCTCGACCAGACGCTGGCGGCCCTGTCGGCGCTGGCGCACGTCAGCTCCCGCTCGCAGAGTACGCAGGACATCACCGATGCCGCCGGCGCCGCCCGCGACCGCCTCGCCGAGTCGCGGGCCGAGCGAGTCGCGCTCCTGCGGCAGCTGGCCGCGGCGACCACCGCCAACCAGGTGCAGAGCATCCACGCCCGCATCGGCCTGCTCGACGGCCGCATCGCCTCCGATCAGAAGCAGCTCGCCGCGTTCGTCGGGCGCGGTCGCTCGGCCCAGGTGACGGTCACGATCAACGAGGCGGCGCACGCGGCCGGCGGGTCGGGCCTGCTCCCCGGCCCGGCGCTCGCCGATGCCTTGAGCGTTCTCGAGGCCGGCTTTGGCGTGCTCGTGATCGTCCTCGCCGGCCTCGTCCCCGCCGCGCTCGTCGCCGCCCTGGCCGGGTGGTCCTGGCGGCTGCTGCGACGGCGCCGGCGCGCGGCTGGCCTCGTCGACTGGTAGTCAGTCAGTCGCTTCGCGCTGGAGCTCGGCCGTCGCGGCGAACGGCAGCGTCTCGAGCACGCCGGCCAGCTCGAACAGCCGCTGCGCCTGGGCCGAGCCCTCGGTGATGCGCAGCCGACCGCTGTCGCCCTGCGAGCGCGCCTGTGCCTGGAGCAGTGCTCGCAGGCCGGACGAGTCGATGAACGGCACGTCGGCGATGTCGATCACGATCAGCCGCGCATCGCTCGCCTCGGCCTCGCTGAGCTTGGCGTCCAGCACCGGCGCCGTCGCCACGTCGAGCTCGCCGTGGACCTCGACCCACGCTGCCGTGCCGCGACGGATGATGTCGATTTTCAGGTCGCCGGAAATGCCAATGCCCCGTGTCCTGCGGTCGGCCGATCCGACGCGCACCCATGTCGACCGTCGGGCGACGATCGTAGCGCGCGAGCCGCCGCCCGGCGCGCATGCTTCTCGGGGAGCCTGCGCTCGATCTATGCTCTCGCCGTGGGGGAGACCGCGGTTCTGGTGGTGGAGGACGACGACGGGGACTTCCTGCTTGTCGCCGAGCTGCTCGAGGACGCGCTCGTGCGCCCGCGGGTCGTCCGCGCGCGGTCGCTCCAAGCAGCCCTGGGGGCCCTCTCCGGCGAGGTCGACTGCGTCCTGCTCGACCTCGGTCTGCCCGACGCGACCGGCCTCGGCGCGCTGGCCCGCGTCCGGGCTGCGGCCCCGGCGATCGCGGTTATCGTGCTGACCGGTCTCGACGACGAGGCGGCCGGGATTGCCGCGGTCGACGCCGGCGCTCAGGACTACCTCGTCAAGGGCCGGGTCGACGCACGCATGCTCGCTCGGGCGATCCGCTACGCGATCGGGCGCCGGCAGGCCGAGGAGGCGGCGCAGCAGCTGCGCATCGCCGGTGTCCGCGCGGACGAGAACGCCCGGCTCGAGCGTGGTCTGGTGCCGAGCCCGATCGTCACCGAAGACGCCGTCTGGATTGCCTCGAGCTACCGCCCGGGCCGGCATCGGGCCGTGCTCGGCGGCGACTTCTACGACGTCGTCCAGTCACCCGGCGGGCAACTGCACGCGGTGATCGGCGACGTCTGCGGCCACGGACCCGACGAGGCGGCGCTCGGCGCCTGCCTGCGCATCGCCTGGCGCGCCCTGGTCCTCGCCGGTGTCGGCGGCGACCTCCCGCTGCGGACGCTCGAGCTCCTGCTCGAGCATGAGCGCCAGATACCCGGGCTGTTCGCCACGCTCTGCACGCTCGCGATCGATCCCTCGCACCGCACGGCGCGGATGCGCCGGGCCGGCCATCCGCCGCCGGTTCTGATCGACGGGACGGTCGTCGGCGCCCTGCCGGCCGCGCGCGGCGGGCCGCCGATCGGGGTCCTCGCCGACGCGCACTGGTCGGAGACGGCGCTCCCCCTCCCGCCCGGATGGTCGATCCTGCTCTACACCGACGGGCTCATCGAGGGCCGCGTCGACGGCGGGGCCGAGCGGCTCGGCGAGGAGCGCCTCCACGCGCTGATCGCCGACCACGTCAGCCGCGACAGCGGCTGGCGCGAGCGGCCGGACGAGCTGCTCGCCGGGCTGCTCGGCCGGGCCGACGAGCTCAACGGCGAGGCGCTCAGCGACGACGTCGCGATGCTGCTGGTCGGGTCGCGGCTGCCTGGGCCCGGCGGCACCTGACGGTGTCGGGTCCCGGCACCGCCGATGGACCCCGCCTCCGCCGGCTGGGCGTCGGCCAGCTACTCGGCCTGACGATCGGGGTCCTGCTCGCCGTGGCCGTCGCCGGGATCGGCCTGGCCTTGACCGCCAACGCCCGGCTGACGAGCCAGCGGCGGCTCGTCCTCGACCGGCTCGCCCCGGCCCAGCGGGCGGCGCTCGGGCTCGAGAACGCCCTGCTCAACGAAGAGACCGGCGTGCGCGGCTACACGATCACCGGTGAGCCTCGGTTCCTCGACCCGTACTACTCCGGACTCGTCGCCGAGGCGCGGTCCTACCGCGATCTCCGCCGGCTCGCGCCGGCCGGCGCCGCGTCGCTCACCGCGCAGATCGACGCCGTCGCCGCGCGCGCGGCGGCGTGGCGTGCGGCCGCCGTCGCGCCGCCGGCGCACGGCAGGCCCGTGCGAATGCCGCAGCCCGCCGTCGCCGTCGCCGGGAAAGCGCACTTCGACGCCGTGCGTGCCGCGCTCGCCCGCCTCGACGCCGATCTGGCCGGCCGCCTGGGCGCCGCGAGCAACAAGCTCTTCGCCGCCGGGCGCGAGTTGACGCTGACACTGCTGATCGCCGGCGGGCTGATCCTGCTCAGCCTGCTCGGCGCCGGCCTGCTGCTGCGACGGATCGTGACCGCGCCGCTCGAGCGGCTCGGCCTCCAGGCGCGCCGGATCGCCGCCGGCGAGCTCGGCACGCCGCTGATGGTCACCGGCGGGGCGCGCGAGATCTTCGACGTCGGAGTCGACGTCGACGCGATGCGCGCGCGGATCTCCCGCGAGCTGGCCGTCGTCGAGGCGGCCCGCACGCGGCTCGAGCACCAGGCGACCGAGCTCAGCCGGTCGAACGCCGAGCTCGAGCAGTTCGCCTACGTCGCCTCGCATGACCTCCAGGAGCCGCTGCGCAAGGTCGCCAGCTTCTGCCAGGCACTCGAGCGCCGCTACCACGGGCAGCTCGACGACCGCGCCGACCAGTACATCGCGTTCGCCGTCGACGGGGCCAAGCGGATGCAGATCCTGATCAACGACCTGCTCGCCCTCTCCCGCGTCGGGCGCTCCGATCGCGAGCACGAGCTGATCGGTGCCGCCGAGCTCGTCGCCGCCGCCCGGGCGTCGCTGTCGGAGGTGTTGGCCGAGGCCGAGGCGACGGTCTTCGTCGGCGAGCTGCCCGTGATTCGCGGCGACCGTTCGCTCCTCGTCTCGGTCTTCCAGAACCTGATCGGCAACGCCGTCAAGTTCCGCGGCCACGAGCCGCCCGTCGTGCGCATCTCGGCCGAGCCGCGCGGCGATCTCTGGGAGTTCGCCTGTGCCGACAACGGCATCGGCATCGACCCCGACTACGCCGAGCGGATCTTTGTCATCTTCCAGCGCCTGCACGCCAAGGAGGCCTATCCGGGCACCGGCATCGGCCTGGCGATCAGCCGCAAGATCATCGAGTACCACGGCGGGCGCATCTGGCTCGACCCTGACCAGGAGCGCGGCGCCTGCATCCGCTTCACCCTCCCGACCGCGAAGGAGACGACGCCATGAACGCCGAGCTGATCGAGGTGCTGCTGGTCGAGGACGACCCCGGCGACGTGATGCTGATCCGCGAGGCGTTCGAGGACCACAAGGTCGTCAACCGCCTGTCGGTCGTCGGCGACGGCGTCGAGGCGATGGCGTTCCTGCGGCGCGAGGCCGAGCACGCCGGCGCCCCGCGTCCGCATCTCGTGCTGCTCGACCTCAACCTGCCGCGGATGGACGGCACCGAGGTGCTCGCGGCGATCAAGGCCGACCCGGTCCTGGCGGCGATCCCCGTCGTCGTGTTGACGACCTCCCAGGCCGAGGAGGACATCGTCCGCAGCTACACCCTGCACGCCAACGCCTACATCACCAAGCCGGTCGACTTCGAGCAGTTCAGTCAGGTCGTGCGCCAGATCGACGAGTTCTTCATCGGCGTGGTCAAGCTCCCGCGCGGCAGTTAGGTCAGGACTGGAGCGCAGCCAGCGGCGCTTGGCAACGGCTGCGACAGACTCTGGATGCATGTCCGACGTGTACCTCAAGGAGGAAATCCCGATGCAGGCCCCACCGATCGTGTCCAAGCAGGACTGGGAGGCGGCGCGCGAGGAGTTGCTCGTGCAGGAGAAGGAGCTGACGCGAGCCCGCGATAGGCTCGCGGCCGAGCGGCGCCGGATGCCGATGACGGCGGTCACGAAGGAATACGCGTTCACCGGCCCGGACGGCCCTCTGACCCTGCTCGATCTCTTCGCCGGCCGGCGGCAGCTGATCGTCTACCGCTTCTTCTTCGAGCCGGGCGTCGAGGGCTGGCCTGAGAGCGGCTGCTCCGGCTGCTCGTTCCTCGCCGACCAGGTCGCTCACCTGGCGCATCTCAACGCGCGCGACACGACGCTCGTGTTCGTGTCCCGCGCCCCGCAGGCCGACATCGCCCGCTGGCAGGCGCGGATGGGGTGGGAGCAGATCCCGTGGTTCACGCTCACCGACGACTTCGACGCCGACTTCGGCGTCGACGAGTGGCACGGCACGAACGTCTTCCTACGCGACGGCGACGGCGACGGCGTCTACCGCACGTACTTCGTCAACAACCGCGGCGACGAGGCCATGGGGAGCACGTGGAGCTTCCTCGACATCACGCCGCTCGGGCGGCAGGAGCAATGGGAGGACTCTCCCGACGGTTACCCACAGACGCCGCCGTACCAGTGGTGGAACCTTCACGACGAGTACGGGAAAGCCGTCGCCTGACCGCCGCGTCAGATCTTTCGGTAGCAGGCGTCGGCTATCGAGTAGAGAGCGAAGCCGATCAAGCCGGCGGCGACGACACCCAGGAGGAGCGGCCCCTGGGACTGGTGCGACAGCTTACTGAGGGCGCCGTCCAACCCGATCGCCGTGTGCGGGTCGTAGTTGAGCCCGGCCCTGAGGAGTCCATAGCCGACGAGGCCGAAGACAACCATCCGCCCGAGGTGCCCGAACAGGCCGATCGCGGTGAAGGCGCGCTTGAACTCGCGGCTCATCATGTGGGTCTTCGAGTCCTCGAGGAACTTCTTCGACACGCCCTTGTAGCCCTGGTACAGGCTGACGCCGATCAGGACGATGCCGGTGATCCCGACGATCACGGTGCCGCCGGTCCACGCCAGCACGCCCGCGGTCGTCCTCTGCGGGCTGTTCACGCCCCCGCTCGTCCTGGCGCCGATCAGGATCTTCACGGCGGTCACGCACAGGGCCCCATACGCGGCGCCACTGGCCAGACCGGCCAGACGCTCGCCGGTGTCGTCCCGTTCGTGCGTGCCATGACCGATCCCGGCGCGCACCAGGCGCCAGACCGCGTATGCGGCGAGTCCCAGCGCCATCCCGATCAGCAGCGCCTGACCGAATGGCTCTTTTGCGATCGTCTCCAGCGCCCCCCGCTGGTTCGTCGCCTTGCCGCCCGAACCCAATGCCAGCTTCAGGGCGAGGATCCCGATGATGCCGTAGGAGACGCCGCGCGCGATCAAACCCGCGCGCGCCAACCAGACGAACTCGGACCGCCGGGCGAACGCCTCGCCACCACGCTGGGCGCTCCCGACGGCGCCGCCTAGCCCGTTCATGAGGTCGGTTGAACCTCCTGGCCGTCCGCGACGGCCGTATTGGAGCTCCCGGGCGCGCGCTCTAGTCGTCGCGGCTCGTCAGCTCCGTCAACGCCAGGCTACTCCCCTGTGGTCGCCGGCTGTCACGGCCTGGGGGCTGCCGACGGTCTCGCCGCCGGCAGCGACCGCGAGACGCCGCCGTCACGTCTCGAGCGCCCGGCCGATCGCGGCCCAGGCGCGGGCATGCAGGTCGACGTTCTCGGCGCGGTCGGTGCGCACGTGGATCAGCGTCGACGCCGCCCGCGTACGCGCCGCGTCGAGCGCCCGCCGCAGCCCGGCGAGGTCGCCGACCGGGACGTGCTCGAGCCCGTAGAGCGCCGCCGCCCGGCCGAAGTCGAGCCCGGTCGGCGTCGCGACGTGCTCCTCGAAGATGTCACGCTCGCGCGCGACCGCGAGGAAGTCGAAGATGCCGCCGCCGCCGTTGTCCAGCAGGACGATCGTCAGCCGCAGACCGAGCCGCGTCGCGGCCAGCAGGCCGCCGATGTCGTGGGCGAGGGCGACGTCCCCGATCAGCGCGACGACCGGCCCGGATCCGGCCGCCGCCACGCCGAACGCGCTCGAGATCGTTCCGTCGATGCCGTTCGCCCCGCGGTTGGACAGCACGCGCGGGCCGGCGTCGCGGACCGGCCAGAAGCTCTCGACGTCGCGGATCGGCATCGACGCGGCCACGAACACGGTCGTCCCCGCCTCGAGCCAGCACCCGAGCGCGCGGGCGACCGCCGGCTCGGTCAGCCCTTCGCCGAGGACGTCGTCGAGCGCGTCGGCGGCGCGGGCGTCGGCATCCCGCCAGCGGGCGACCCAAGCCGCCGCCGCCGGGCCTGGCCGCCCGGCGCCCAGCACGGCGCGGGGATCGCCTGTGACGAGCTCGCCCACGACGTTGTCGGGATCCTGCCAGGAGCCGTCGGCCGAGATCGCGATCTGACGCGCGTCGCCGTGCGCGGCCAACCAGCCGCGCAGGGCCTTCGAGGTCGGCAGGTCGCCGACGCGGATCACCAGGTCGGGCTCGGGATCGAACGACGGCTGGCGCAGCAGGCCGTCGTAGTGGGCGATCGCCGCCGGCCCACGGCGCGCCCCCGAAAGCGGGTCGGCGAGCAGCGGGTAGCCCGCCCGGGCGGCGAAGGCCGGGATCTCGGGCCCCAGCCCGCGGTCGCAGCGACCGGCGACGACGACACCGCGCGCCGCGTCCGGCAGCTCGAGCCGCCCGCCGGCCGCCGGGCCCCCCGCCGCCGATCGCGCACGGACGATCCACGGCCGGCCGTCCGGCCGTCCGGGGGCCGGGGCCGGTGGGGTCCCGTCGGGGAGCAGCGGCTCGCGCAACGGCCAGTTGAGGTGCACCGGTCCGGGCCGGTCGCCGGCCGCGGTCCAGTACGCCCGGCAGGCCAGTCCGCGGATCCAGGCGACGCGGGCGGGGTCGGCGGCGTGCGTGCCGACCTCGACGAACCAGCGGACGGCGCCGCCGTAGAGCTTCAGCTGATCGATCGTCTGGCCGGCCCCGACGTCCCGCAGCTCGGGCGGCCGGTCGGCGGTCAGCACGATCAGCGGGACACGCGCCTCGTGCGCCTCGATCACGGCCGGGAGGAAGTTGGCCGCCGCCGTGCCGGACGTGCACGTGATCGCGACCGGGCGGTCGCCGGCCTTGGCGAGACCGAGCGCGAAGAACGCCGACGACCGCTCGTCGATGTGCGAATGGCAGCGCAGGCGCGGCTCGCGGGCCAGGGCGAGGACGAGCGGCGTCGAGCGCGATCCCGGCGACGTGCAGGCGTCGGCCATGCCGCAGCGGACCAGCTCGTCGACGAACGCCGCGAGCAGGACGTGGGTGTCGGTCGCGGATGTGGGCAAGATGGTCGGGTGGCCGAGGATCTACTGCTGCTGCACGGCTTCAGCGCAACGCACCGGGCATTCGACGCGGTGATCGCCGCGCTCGCGCCGCAACGCTACCGACCGCTCGCGCCCGACCTGCCCGGCCACGGGCGTAGCGGCGCCCGCCGGCCGATCGACTTTCCCTCCGCCGTTGCCGATCTTGCCGCCGCCGCCCCGGCCCGGTTCGTCCTCTGCGGCTACTCGCTCGGCGGGCGGCTCGCCCTCCACCTGGCTCTGGCCCACCCGCGGCGCGTCACCCGTCTCGTGCTCGTCTCGACCACCGCCGGCCTGGCTGTCGCGGGGGACCGGGCCGCACGCCGTCGCGCCGACGAGGAGCTCGCCGCGCGGCTCGAGCGCGAGCCGCTGGAGGACTTCATCGCCGGCTGGCGGGCCCAGCCGCTGTTCGCCGCCGAGTCCGCGGCGGTCCGCGCCGCCGCGGCCGACGATCAGCGACGCAACACCGCGACCGGGCTGGCGGCGGCGCTGCGCGGGCTCGGCACCGGCGTGATGGACCCGGTCTGGGACCGCCTCGGCGAGCTGACGATGCCGGCCCGCGTCGTGGCCGGCGAGCGCGACGAGAAGTTCGTCGCGCTCGGACGGCGCCTCGTCGCCGGACTGCCCGACGGCCGCCTGGAGGTCGTCGCGGGTGCCGGCCATGGCCTGCTCCACGAGGCGCCCCGGGCGGTCGCGCAGGCGATCGACGGCCGGCCGAGCCGTCAGTGATGCCGGCCGAGGTGGCGGTAGTCGACCCAGGCCGACAGATCCGGCGCCACCGCGACTGCGCAGAGGACGGCGGCGACCAGGACCACGGCGACAGCCATCCGCCGGGCCTCGCCGCCGGCGTGGTGCGGGGCGAGGCCGGCCAGGGCGCCGTAGTCCGTGCGCACGGCCCGCGGGATGCTCGGCAGGTGCCCGAGCAGATGCACGCCGAACGCCGCCAGCCAGACGAAGAACGTCACCTTGTGGATCGGCAGGAACGTGTCGCGCGACGACGGGCCGACGAGGAGCAGGACGACGCCGCTCGCGAGCACGGCTACGGTCGTCGCGACGAGGACCGGTGCGCTCAGCCGCAGGAAGAGCCGCGGTGGCCCGCGGCGCACGTAGAGCGGCGTCCCCGCGTAGTAGTGGGCGAAGCGGTAGCCGGTGGCCGCGAGCTTCAGCAGGGCCGGCGGCACGAGCATCACGCCGACCAAGAGATGGACGACGAGCAGCTGCCCCAGGAAGACGATCGTCAGGCCCTCGACCGCGAGCAGGCCGAGCAGGAGGACGCCGGTCGACGCGGTGAGGAGCTCGTTGCCGGTCGCGCCCCCGGCCAGCAACCCCCGCCACCGGCTGGCCGTTCGGGCGGGTGCCGACGTGGTGCTCATCGCCGGCGCTCGCGCTCGAGCCGGAGCGCCAGCGTCGGGCAGGCGGCCGCGGCCCGCCGCGCGTGAGCGGCCAGGGCCGGGGGGACCGGGCCCGACGCGACGATCGGGTAGCCCCACTCGTCCAGCGTGATGCGCTCGGGCAGGAGCTCGGCGCACATGCCGTGGGCGGTGCAGGCGATCGGATCGACGACGATCTGGACCGTCATCGCACGAGCGCCCCGTCCCCGCGGGCAGTCGGAAGCAGGCCGGGTGCGGCGCACGCTGCGCAGCGGCCGTAGCGCTCATGGTCGGCGAACTCGGCGCCGAAGACCGAGAGCGCGCTCGCGGCGAAGCGGACCGCCCCGTCCGGGAGCCGGCACGCCCCGCGACCGGGCACGATCTGCTGCCAGCGACGTAGGTCGGCGAAGGCGTCCGGCCCGGCGCTCCCCTCGACCAGCCGCGCGAGCGTCGCGGCGATCGCCGGCAGGCCGTTGCTGCACGGGCCGCACTGGCCGGCGCTCTGTTCGGCGAGGTAGGCCATGACCCGTGCGGTCTCCGACGGGCCGCAGGCCGATTCCGGGAGCACCGCGACGACGCCGGCGCCACGGCGGACCGACCCGGGCGAGCCGGCGCCGCCGTTGGTGAGCCGCAGCCAGTCGACGTCGCGCCAGTCGCGCCACTCGCCGAAGTAACCGCCGACGAGGATCGCCTCGGCCGGCTCGGTGAGTCCCCCGGCTGCCCAGATCAGCTCGCTCAACGCGATCCCGCTCGGGCATTCGAAGACCCCCGGGGTGGCGACGGCGCCGGACACGGTGACCAGCGCCGTGCCCGGATCGTCGGTCGCGCCGACCTCTCGAAACCAGTCGGCGCCGTAGCGGGCGATCAGCGCTATGTGGGCGAGCGTCTCGACGTTGGAGACCAGCGTCGGCCGCCGACGCAGCCCGCGTTCCGCCGGATGCGGCGGGCGCGGGAGCGGCTGGAGCGCGCCGCCGCCGAGGTAGGCGAGCAGTGCCGACTCCTCGCCGGCGATGAAGGCATGCGGGACGCGGGCGACCGTGATCGCCACGCCGTCGTCGTCGCCCGCCGCCGTGCGCTCGGCCGCGGCGTGCTCCAGGCCGCGCAGCGCCGCCCGATTCGAGACGGCGACGACGACGTCGGGCGCGCCGACTGCGCGGGCGCAGAGCACGGCTCCGTCCAGCACGAGGTGCGGACGCGTGGTCAGGAGCAGCACGTCCTTGCTGCTCGCCGGCTCGCCCTCCGAGCCGTTGGCCACGACCACGCTCGGCCCGCGGGCCGCTGCGACGGCTCCGAGCTTCACCGCCGCCGGGAAGCCCGCTCCGCCCCGGCCGCGCAAGCCCGAAGCTTCGACCAGCTCGATCAGGTCGTTGTGGCGCCGGCGCCGCCCCGCCAACCCCGGTAGCGGCCCGCGGGCATCGCGGTGGTCGGCGAGCGTCATCGTCGCCTGACCGTGCCCGGCGCCGAACAGCCGCGGCTCCCAGGAGGTGAAGGCGCTCACGGCCGTCCGCCGATCGCGGCGACTGCCGCCGGCTCGCTCGATCCCGGCGCCACTGCCGTCTTCTTGCTCAGCAGCGGCGCCGGCGTACCGGCCCGGCGCGCCCAACCGGGGGCGAGCGGGCCGCCGAGCAGCCAGACGACGAGCAGGATCGGACCGACGGTCGCGATCAGGCCGGCGGCGATCCGCCACTCGCGGTCGGCCGGCCAGCCTGCGGCCGCCCGGACGAGCACGGCGACGACGACGGCGCCGACGCAGATGAAGCTCAGCGCGAGCATCCACGTCGTATGGCCGTCGGTCCCGGTGCCGAAGCCGTGGACCACGGCAACCGGCCAGGATGCGTACGCCAGCCAGTGCACCGCGCGCCACGTGCGGTGACCGAGCCGCTGACGCAGCATGCTCGTTACCGCGACCGCGAGCAGCAGCTCGAACGCGAGCGTGCCGAGCCCGAGCCAGAACGGCCGGTAGCCGGAGGTGAACGGGAGCAGGGCCGCGGTCAGCGAGATCGAGGCGAAGCTGTCGAGAACCGAGCAGAGGACGTGCACGACGAGTACCGCGACCACCAGCAGGGAGACGCTCCGGTGGAGCCCGTCGACGACGAAGCGCGGCATCGACGCGGTCTGGAGGCGGCGGACGTTCGCTACGCCGAGCACGACGCTCGTCGTCAACAGGAGCAGGGCGACGCAGCCGGTACCGCGCGCCAGATACCAGAGCACGCTGGGACCGACCGTGCTGCTCGCGGCTGCGATCAGCACGGACCGTCGTCCCCCGGCCAGCCGCACAGCGCCTGCACAGCCCCGGCCCGGCTGACGAGGCGCGCCGGCAGGCGGCGTTCGCGAAGCCAGCCGGCGGCAGCCGGTCCGTAGACGACGGCGGCCGTGCTCGCCGTGTTGGCGTCGACGCAGCTCGCCGCGGCGACGCTGACCGTTCGCCAGTCGCCCGCCGCCGGCTGCCCGGTGCGCGGATCGATGATGTGGTGGAGCTCGCGCCCCCCACGTCGCCAGCGTCGTGCGGTCGTGCTCGATGTCGCCAGGCCGCCGGCGTGGATCGCGACCGTCTGACCGGTCCCGGCACCGGCGTCGCGGTGGTCGTCGGTGACGCGGACCCGCCAGCCCCCGTCCGGCGCACGGCCGGCGACGGCGATGTCGCCGCCGAGGTTGACGAGTACGGCGGCGCCGGTCTCGCGGTGAACTGAGCGGGCGGACCGATCGGCGGCCAGGGCCTTCGCGGTCGCCCCGAGGTCGAGCGTGTGCGGCGGCGCGACAGCGACCGTGCGGCCGGTGATGGCGACGGCACGCCAGTCGGGCGGCCGCCCGGCGTCGACGCGGACGCGAACCCGGACGTCGGTCGGCTCAGCGGCCGCGAGGAGGTCGAAGTCGCGGTCGTAGCCGCAGATGCGAAGCGCCTCGCCGACCGTCGGGTCGACTGCCCCGCCGGTGAGGGCGGCCGCCCGCAGGGAGGCCGACAGGGCTTCGAGGAAGGCGTCCGACACCGTCACCGGCCGGCCGGCGGCCCGGTTGACGCGCGCCAGCTCCGAGTCGCGACGAAAGCGGCTGCACGCGCGGTCGATCCGGCCCAGCTCCCGCAGGACGGCGAAGCGCGCCGCCTCGGCGGTCCCCGGGGACGCCGCGTCGACCAACACGGTCGCCGTCGTGCCCCACACCTCCCAGCGCAGCTCGATCACCTCACGACCCGCCCGACGACGTCTGCGCCGGCGCCTGTGTGTAGACCGGCGGGGCCGGGGGCGGCGCCAGCTGCTGCTGGGGGACCGGATCGGCTGGGGGGGTGTAGCTGGGCGCCGGCTGCTGGGTCGGCGCCGTGTCGACGGCGGGTGCCGGCGTCGACGACTGCTGCTGGGTCGTCGCGGAGTCGACCGAGGAGGACGAGGGCGAGCCCGACACCGACGATCCGCTGCCGGAGCCGGCAACCGTGGCCGTGTGGTGCTTGCGCTGCCGATGGTGCTTGGTCTTCTTGGTCGTGGTCGTCGTCGCGGCTGTGCGCTTGACCGTATGCCCGGGAACTGCGTTGGCGGCGGCATCGGAGAAGACGCCGATCAGGATCGCGCTCCCGGCGATGACCGTGTGGTTGAGGCGGCGGAGGCGCCGGACCGCGGCGTCGCGGGCCGTGGCGGCGGAGGAGGCGGGCATGCCAACGATGTTCGACGGCGGTCTCAAAGATCGTCTAAGGAGGCGATTAGAAAACGCACACGAGCGGTGGGAATGTGCGGATCGAGGAGGTCGACCACTAGCATCGACGCGTGCGGATACTCGTGATCGAGGACGAGGTCACGATCGCCGACTTCATCGAGCGCGGCCTCCAGGCCGACGGCTATGTCGTGGAGGTGGCGACCGATGGGGCGACCGGCCTGGCGCGAGCGCGGGACACGGAGATCGACCTGGTCGTGCTCGATCGGCTGCTGCCGCTGCTCGACGGGCTCGCTGTGCTGCGCGGCATCCGGGCGGCCAAGCCGTCGGTTCCGGTGATCATGCTGACGGCGCGGGCGGGGATCGCTGACCGCGTCGAGGGGCTCGACGCCGGAGCGTCCGACTACCTCGTCAAGCCGTTCGCGTTCGCGGAGCTCGCCGCGCGCGTGCGGGCGAATCTGCGCGGGCAGGCCGACATGCCGCCGACCACGCTCGAGTTCGACGGGATCACGCTCGACCTGCTCGGACGGGAGGCCAACCGCGACGGGCGGCCGGTGCGCCTGTCGACGAAGGAGTTCGAGCTGCTCGCCTACCTGATGCGCCGCCCCGACGTCGTCCACACGCGCGAGCGGATCCTCGCCGACGTCTGGGGCTACGAACACGACCCCGAGACGAACGTCGTCGACGTCTACGTCAGCTACCTGCGCCGCAAGCTTGCCGGGGCGACCGGACAGCCGGCGCCGATCGTGACGATCCGCTCGGTCGGCTACCGGATGGTCGCGGCGGATGCCTAGGCTGGTGCCCCAGTCGCTGCGCTGGCGCCTGGCGCTGCGCGTGGCCGCTGTCCTGATCGCGGCGTTCGGCGTGACCTTCGTCGCCGTCTATCGGGGCACCGGTTCGGAGCTGGCGGGGCAGATCGACCATGAGCTGCGTGGCGACGGCGCCGCCTTCTCGCGCAGCGTGGCGCCCGTCGGCAGCCGCCGCGCCGCGGACAGCCTGCGGGAGGCCGCCCAGCGGTACGTGTCGACCCAGCCGTTCAGCGCGACGTCGCGGCTGCTGTTCGCGGAGGTCCCCGGCCAACCGACGCAGACGAACGAGCCTGAGCTGCTCGGCCTCGGGAGGTTGACTGCGGATGAGGATCCGGCCGCCCAGCGCGAGGAGAACCGATTGTCGGCCGCGCTGCTGGCCGCGCCGGACGGCCTGTCGACGGTGCACGCCCCGGATGTCGGGATGCTGCGGCTCCTCGTCGTGTCGTTGCGGGCCCAGGGCGCAACGGTCGCGCGTCTCGGCGTCGGCGAGCCGCTCGCGCCGGTGCACCGGGCCCAGGAGGGCGTGCAGCACACGTTCCTGATCGCCGGCGGCCTGACGCTGGCCGTCGCGCTCCTCGTCGCCTACGCCCTGGCGGCCCGCTTCGTCGAGCCGCTGCGGCGCATGGCCGCGATCGCCGCTCGGGTCGACGCCGGCGATCTGCGCCCGCGGATCAAGGCGCGGGGACGGGTCGACGAGGTCAGGGTCCTCGCGGATGCGTTCGACCACATGCTCGACCGACTGGAGAACGCGTTCGCCCGCCAGCGGTCCTTCCTCTCGGACGCCTCACACGAGCTACGCACGCCGCTGACCGGCCTGCGCGGGCAGCTCGAGGTGCTCGGGCGCCAGGCGGAGCCGCCGCCGGAGGAGGTGCGCCGGGTCGAGCGGATGGCGTTGCGGGAGATCGACCGGATGGCTCGCCTCGTCGACGACCTGCTGTTTCTCGCCCGGACGGACGAGGCACGCTTCCTGGCGCAGGAGCCGGTTGAGCTCGAGCCGTTCGTGGTCGAGCTGTTCGAGCTGGTCGCGGCCACCGCCGACCGTCGCTTCGAGCTCGATCCGATCGGCCCGGGAGTGCTCCAGGCCGACCCGGAGCGGCTCGGGCAGGCGCTGCGCAACGTGCTGGTCAACGCGGTCCAGCACACGCGCGACGGCGGGCTCGTCCGCCTTTCGGTCGAGCCGACCCCGGGTGGTGGCGTGCGCTTCGTGGTCGAGGACGACGGCCCGGGGATCCCGGCCGACCAGCGCGACCTCGTCTTCGAGCGCTTCCACCGGGCCGATGCCTCGCGCGCACGCGCGACGGGCGGCTCCGGCCTCGGTTTGGCGATCGTCCGCGCGATCGTCGTCGCCCACGGCGGACGGGTGACGGCCGCCCGGGCGCGGAGCGGCGGCGCCCGGCTCGAGCTCGAGCTGCCCGGCTTCACGCCGAACCCGGCTCAGCCCATCAAGCCCGGTGCGTCGGGGACGGCAATCACACCGTGATTCACCTCGAACGGGTGCGCGCCAACGTCGCGGAAGAGCCCGAGGGTAGCCAGACCGCAGGCCGGCAGCGGGGCCAGCGCGGCGGCCGCGTGGAGGCCGGCGGCGACGCCGAGCGGGCCGTCGAAGGTCGACGCGACGTAGACGTCGGCGCCTGACGCCCGCACGGCGGCCGCGGCGGCGAGCAGGCCGCTGATTCCGCCGCAGCGGGCGATCTTCAGGCAGACGACGTCGGCCACGCCGCCGGTCAGAGCTCCGGGGAGGGCGGCGGTCTCGTCGATCGCGATCCGTACGGCGACGAGCTCCCGCAGGCGGCGGGTCGCGGCGATGCCGCGGACGGGCTCCTCGACGAGCTCGAGGCCGGCGGGGGTGAGGGCTTCGATCATCCGCTGGGCCTCCTCGACGCTCCAGGCGCCGTTCGCGTCGAGACGCAGGGCGAGCTCGGGACCGATCGCGGCGCGCACGGCGGCGACGCGCCCGGCGTCGTCGCCGACGCCGACCTTCAGCTTGACGCACCGGTAGCCGTCGCGGGCCGCGGCGGCCGCCGCGACGGCGGCGCCGCGACGATCCTCGGCGGTGATCGTCGCGTTGACCTCGACGCTGGCGGCTGGATGCGACGCCAGCAGCGCGGCGACGGGCAGGCCGGCGCGCTTGCCGGCGAGATCCCAGAGCGCGAGGTCGACGGCGGCCAGCGCCTGCGGCAGGTCGACGCGCGAGCGGCACCGCTCGAGCAGGTCGCCGGGGGCCTCAGAGCCGGTCGCGGCCGCCTCCAGCAGCGGGCGGTAGGCCATCAGGGCGGCGTGCACGTCGGCGACCCGGACGCCGTCGTACGGCTCGAGCGGAGCGGCCTCGCCGTGCCCGACGAGGCCGTCGGCCTCGGTCAGCGCAAGCACCAGCAGCTCGCGGGAGTGGAGCTGGCCGAACCCGGTGTGCACCGGGGCGGCGAAGCGGAGCTCCAACGGCTCCAGGGCGACCTTCATCGACTGAGGATCACACCGGCGGCGAGCAGCAGGCTGAAGACCAGCTGGAGCTGCCCGGTGCCGGCGAGCGCGCGGTTGAGCGACGGCCCGTCGGTGCGCTCGCGCACGGTGCGCACGAGCGGAACGGCGAGCGGCGCGGCGAACCAGCAGAGCAGGACCCAGGCGGTGAGCGTCCCGCCGAGCAGGAGGATCAGCGGGCTGACGAACGCGCCGGCGACCATCGCCGCGTACAGCACGCGGGTGCGCTCGCGACCGAGCCGCACTGCCAGCGTCCTCTTGCCGGCGCGGCGGTCGGTCTCGAGATCGCGGACGTTGTTGACGACGAGGATCGCCGCGGCGAGCAGCCCGACCGGGACCGAGAGCACGAACGCCTGCCAGGGCAGCTGCTGGATCTGGACGTAGAAGGAGCCGACGACGGCGACGACGCCGAAGAAGAGGAAGACGAAGAGCTCGCCCAGCCCTTCGTAGCCGTAGGGCTTGGGGCCGCCGGTGTACGTCACGCCGGCGAGGATCGAGGCCACGCCGACAAGCAGCAGCTCGGGTCCGGCCACGGCGATCAGGTAGACACCGCACAACACGGCGAGGCCGAACGTGATGTAGGTGGCGAGCAGCACCTGCCGCGGCGGCGCCAGGCCGCCGGCGGTGACCCGGACCGGGCCGAGGCGATCCTCGGTGTCGGTGCCGCGGCGGGCGTCGGAGTAGTCGTTGGCGAGGTTCGTGCCGATCTGGATGAAGATCGACCCGAGCAGGGCGGCAATCAGGGCGAGCGCGTCGAAGACGTGGGCCTCGATCGCCAGCGACGTGCCGACGAGGACCGGGGCGACCGCGGCCGGGAGCGTCCGCGGCCGTGCGGCCATCAGCCAGATCCGCATCCCGGTGGGGGGCACTACTAGGCCCGCCGGGGGAACTGGTCGAAGTCGGGGGTCCGCTTCTCGCGGTAGGCATCGCGCCCCTCGGCCGCCTCCTCGCTGGCATAGAACAGGAGATTGGCGTCGTGGGCGAGCTGCTGGATGCCGGCGAGGCCATCCTCGTCGGCGTTGAAGCTCGCCTTCAGCAGGCGCAGGGCAAACGGGGAGAGGGCGAGCATCTCCCGACACCAGGAGACGGTCTCCGCCTCGAGTCGTTCGAGCGGGACGACGGCGTTCACGAGGCCGATCTCGTAGGCCCGCTGAGCGTCGTACTGGCGGCAGAGGAACCAGATCTCCTTGGCCCGCTTCTGTCCGATCTGGCGAGCGAGCAGGCTGGCGCCGAAGCCGCCGTCGAAGGAGCCGACGCGCGGGCCGGTCTGGCCGAAGCGGGCGTTCTCGGCGGCGATCGTCAGGTCGCAGACGACGTGGAGGACGTGGCCGCCGCCGACGGCGTAGCCCGCGACCATCGCGACGACGGGCTTCGGCGTGCGGCGGATCTGGACGTGGAGGTCGGTGACGTGGAAGCGTCCGACGGCCGCGCCCTCGTCGACGTAGCCGCTGTCGCCGCGGACGCGCTGGTCGCCGCCCGAGCAGAAGGCGTGGGGTCCCTCACCGGTGAGGATGATGACTCCGACCGTCAGGTCCTCGCGGGCGCGGTTGAAGGCGTCGGAGAGCTCGATCACCGTCTTCGGCCGGAACGCGTTGCGGACCTCCGGGCGGTTGATCGTGATCTTGGCGATGCCGGGCACGGGGCTCGAGGTCTCGTAGCGGATGTCCGAGTACTCGGCGGCCGGGATCCACTCGTCGGGCACGGCTTGGAGCCTCCTCGTCGGGATGCGGGTCGGCGGCAAGGCTACCGGGGCGCAGTAGCGTTCCGGGCGTGGAGGTCGCCGCCTGGCTCGGACGTGCCGCCGCTGCCCACCCCGATCGGATCGCGGTCGAGACGCGGGCGGGGAGCCTGACCTACGCGGAGCTTGCGCAGGTCGCCGGTGGCCTCGAGCTGCCGCGCGGCGAGCGGGTGGCGATCGCGTTGCCGCCGGGTCTCGACTTCGCGATCGCGCTCCACGCCTGCCTGCTGGCGGGGTCGATCGCGGTGCCGGTCGACCTGCGGCTGACGGCGCCGGAGCGGGCGGCGATCCTCAGCGGCGCCGCGGTGGTCATCGCGCGTTCATTTCGGAGCAGTCCCGGGCGGTCGCGGCCAGGGCTCGGCAGCCACGACCTCGACGCCGCGGCGGCGATCATCCACACGTCGGGGACGAGCGGGGCGCCGAAGCCGGTCGTGCTGACCTACGGCAACCTGCTGTGGAGCGCACTCGGCTCGGCGGTGGCGCTGGGGCTCGAACCGGCTGAGCGGTGGCTCTGCGCGCTGCCGCTGGCCCACGTCGGGGGGCTGTCGATCCTCGTCCGGAGCGCGATCTATGGGACGACCGCCGTGCTCCACGAGCGCTTCGAGGCGGCGGCGGTGACCGAAGCGCTGATGACGAGACGGATCACGCTCGTCTCGCTGGTGCCGACGACGCTCCAGCGGCTGCTCGACACCGGCCTGCGCGACCCGCCCGACCTCCGGTGCGCGCTGATCGGCGGGGCGCCGCTGCCGCCGGCGCTGGCCCGGCGGGCGCTGGAGGCGGGCCTTCCGATCAGCCAGACCTACGGCCTGACCGAGGCGTGCTCGCAGGTCACGACGCAGCCGCCGGGGGACGCTGCGGGGGACGCCGGGCCGCCCCTCTTCTGCACGCGGATTCGGACGGTGGGCGGCGAGATCCAGGTCGCCGGGCCGACGGTCGCCCGGTCGGCCGGGGAGTGGCTGGCGACGGGCGACGCCGGCGTCCTCGTCGGCGGGCGCCTGCGGGTCACAGGCCGGCTGGCGGACACGATCGTCAGCGGGGGTGAGAACATCGCGCCGACCGAGGTCGAGGCGGTGCTGGGCGAGCATCCGGGGGTCGCCGAGGCCGCCGTCGTGGGCGTGCCCGACCCGCACTGGGGCGAGGCGGTCCGGGCCATCGTCGTGCTGCGGGTCGGGGCGGACCCGGTCACGGCCGACGTGTTGCGCGCGCACTGCCGCGAGCGCCTCGCCGCCTTCAAGGTGCCGAAGGATTTCGTCTTCGCCGACGCGTTGCCGCGGACGCGGTCGGGCAAGCTCGCGCGCGGCGAGCTCGCCCGCTGACCGCGGAGCGTGTGGAATGCTGCGCGCATGGACGCGGAGGACTACCGGCGGCGCAGCCGCGAGCACTGGGACTCGGCCGCGGCGGGGTGGGAGCGGCGCGAGCGGTGGATATGCGAGACGAGCGCACCGGTCTCCGCCTGGCTGCTCGACGCCGCTGGAATCAGGCCGGGCCAGCGGGTGCTCGAGCTGGCGGCCGGTACCGGCGATGTCGGCCTGTTGGCCGCGGCGCGGATCCTGCCGGGCGGCACGCTGATCTGCTCCGACCGGTCCGGTCCGATGCTGACCCGGGCGCGGGCGCGGGCGGGTGAGCAGGGGCTGGAGAACATCGAGTTCCGGCTGCTCGACGGCGAATCCCTGGACCTTCCCCTGGCCAGCGTCGATGCGGTGATCTGCCGTTGGGGCTACATGTTGATGGCCGATCCGGCGGCGGCGCTCCGCGAGACCCGGCGGGTTCTGCGCCCCGGCGGGCGCGTGTCGCTCGCCGTCTGGGACGACCTCGAGCGCAACCCGTGGTCGGCGATCCCGACCGCTGCGGTCGTAGGTCTCGGCCTGCGCCCGCCGACGCCGGCGGACGAGCCCGGGCCGTTCGCGCTCGGTGACGCGGCGCTCGTCCGCAACCTGCTCGAGGACGCGGGCTTCGCCGAGGTCGCCGTCGCCGCCGTCGACCTGGTGCGGCCGGACCCGGATTTCGAGACGTGGTGGGACGGGCACCTGGCGCTGTCGACGGTGACGCGCCAGGCGGTCGCCGGCGCGCAGGAGGCGACGATCGCCACGCTGACGGCGCAGATGCGCGCCGCCCTGCGGCCGTACACCGCCGACGACGGCAGCCTCGCTGTGCCGGCCCGGACGCTCGTCGCCTGCGCGACCGCATAAGGCTCGGCCGGGAAGGCAGTGGCGCCAGCCGCGCCCGTCGCTGACTTCCGTGCGGGCGGTTAAATGGCTGACGCCCCGGGGGCACGGGGCGTCAGCTCGGGTCCTGCCAGGGAGGGGGAACTGCGCGGTCTGTCGTGTACCGCTCCTGGAGTATTGAGGCCGTCGCTCAGGCTGACCTAAGTCCTGATGAAGGCTCAGGTAAACGTTTGACGGATCGACCGGGCGGCGCGGCGACCCGAAGCCGGACGGCGTTTTCAGTAGCCTGCCGTGCATGTTCTACGACGACGACGCCGACCTCGGCCTGCTCGACGGCAAGACCGTCGCCATCATCGGCTACGGGTCCCAGGGCCACGCCCACGCACTGAACCTGAAGGACTCGGGTGTCGATGTCGTCGTCGGCCTGCGCGACGGATCTGACTCGATCGCCAAGGCACAGGAGCAGGGTCTCGAGGTGCTCCCGATCGTCGAGGCGGCCAGCCGCGGCGACGTCGTGATGATCCTGGCGCCCGACGAGCTCCACCGGCAGGTCTGGGAGAACGACGTCCGCGACGGCGTCGCCCCGGGGAACCTGCTGCTCTTCAGCCACGGCTTCTCCGTCCACTACGAGGAGGTCGCCCCGCCTCCCGGGGTCGACGTGGCGCTCGTCGCCCCGAAGGGCCCCGGCCACCTCGTGCGCCGGCAGTTCCTCGAGGGCTCGGGCGTGCCCGGCCTGGTCGCGGTCGCGCAGGACGCGACCGGGACGGCGAAGGCGGTCGCGCTGGCCTACGCCAAGGGCATCGGCTGCACGCGGGGCGGCGTGATCGAGACGACGTTCAAGGACGAGACCGAGACCGACCTGTTCGGTGAGCAGGCCGTGCTCTGCGGCGGGGCCTCAGAGCTCGTCCAGGCCGGCTTCGAGACGCTCGTCGAGGCCGGGTACGACCCGCAGATGGCCTACTTCGAATGCCTGCACGAGCTCAAGCTGATCGTGGACCTGATCTACGAGAAGGGCCTCGCCGGTATGCGGTACTCGATCTCGAACACGGCCGAGTACGGCGACTACACCCGCGGCAAGCGCGTGATCACCGATGAGACGCGGGCGAGCATGCGCCAGATCCTGGCGGAGATCCAGTCGGGCGACTTCGCGCGCGAGTGGATCGCCGAGAACCGCGCCGGCCAGGAGAACTTCCGCCGGATGCGCGAGGAGCAGGCGGGGACCGAGGTCGAGAGCACCGGCAAGGAGCTCCGGTCGCACATGGACTGGATCAAGCCCAGTTTCTGAGTGGCCCCGGTCGACGTGACCACCGATAGCCCAGAAACCCTCGTCGTCCCCGCCGACCTGCGCCCGCGCGACGGGCGGTTCAGCTGCGGCCCGTCCAAGGTCCGCCCTGAGCAGCTCGCCAACCTGGTGGCGTCCGGTACCAGCGTGATGGGCACCTCGCACCGACAGGCGCCGGTGAAGTCGCTGGTCGGCCGTGTCCGCAGTGCCCTCGCCGAGCTGTTCTCGCTGCCCGACGGCTACGCCGTCGTGCTCGGCAACGGCGGCACCACCACCTTCTGGGACGCGGCGGCTTTCTGCCTGGTGGCGCGGCGTGCGCTTCATTTGTCGTACGGGGCGTTCTCGAAGAAGTTCGCCGAGGCGACCGCAGCCGCGCCGTTCCTCGACGACTCGGTCGTCCTGCGCGCCGACGCCGGCGACGCGCC
This sequence comes from uncultured Solirubrobacterales bacterium, assembly GCA_963742705.1. Lineage (GTDB taxonomy): Bacteria > Actinomycetota > Thermoleophilia > Solirubrobacterales > Solirubrobacteraceae > Palsa-513. The sequence goes on from CAVUMZ010000017.1 coordinate 464,297, forward strand.
CGACCCGAGCGGGATCTCGCTGGCAGGGTGCGACCTCGTCGCCTGGGCGCACAACGAGACGTCGACCGGCGTGATGGTTCCGGTCGTGCGGCCGCCGGGCAGCGAAGGCGCGCTCGTCGCGATCGACGCGACCTCGGCCGCCGGCGGCCTGCCGGTTGACGTGGCCGCGGCCGACGCCTACTACTTCGCCCCGCAGAAGTGCTTCGCCTCCGACGGCGGCCTCTGGATCGCGCTGCTCAGCCCGGCGGCGCAGGAGCGGATCGCCGCGATCGAGGCCGGGCGGTACGTCCCTGGGTCGCTATCGCTGGCCACGGCGCTGGCGAGCTCGGCCAAGAACGAGACGAACAACACGCCGGCCGTCGCGACGCTGTTCCTGCTCGTCGACCAGCTCGAGTGGATGCTCGCCGGGGGTGGCCTCGACTGGTGCGTCGGGCGTTCGCGCGCGTCGTCGGACCACCTCTACGAGTGGGCCGAGAGCTCATCGTTCGCGACGCCGTTCGTCGGCGCGCCGGCGCTCCGGTCGCAGGTCGTCGGGACGATCGAGCTCGACCCGTCGGTCGACGCCAAGGTCGTGGCGGCAGTCCTGCGGGCGAGCGGCGTCGTCGACGTCGACCCCTACCGGGGCGTCGGGAGCAATCAGCTGCGGATCGGCATGTTCCCGGCGATCGACACGGCCGACGTGCAGGCGCTGACCGCGTGCATCGACTGGATCGTAGAGCGGTTGTAGTGGAGCGGCCGCGCGTCCTGGTCCGCGAGGACGTCGGCGATTCGGGTCTGGGCCTGCTACGCGAGCACTTCGACGTCGAGACGGGGTTCGACTGGACGGTCGCGGAGCTCGGCGACCGGCTCGCACCGTTCGACGGCATCCTGATCCGGTCGGCTACGAAGCTGACGGCCGATCTGATCGCGCGGGGGACTTCGCTGCGGGTGATCGGCCGCGCCGGGGTCGGCGTCGACAACGTCGACGTGGACGCCGCCACGAAGCGCGGCATCGTCGTCGCCAACGCCCCGCAGTCGAACGTCGTCACGGCCGCCGAGCACACGGTCGCGCTGCTGCTTGCGCTGGCGCGCAACATCCCCCAGGCCCACGCGTCGCTGACGGCCGGGAAGTGGGAGCGGTCGAAGTTCTCGGGCGTCGAGCTCTACGAGAAGACGCTCGGCGTGGTCGGCTTCGGGCGGATCGGCCAGCTCGTCGCGGCGCGGGCCCGCGGGTTCGGCATGCACGTGATCGCCTTCGACCCGTTCATCTCGACCGACCGCTTCCGCGAGGCGGGCGTCGAGAAGGTCGACAGCACGACGGCGCTGTACGGACGGGCGGACTTCGTCACGATCCACCTGCCGCAGACCGCCGATACGCGCGGCTTCCTCGACGCCTGGGCGTTCGCGGCGATGAAGGACGGCGTGCGCGTGATCAACGTGGCGCGCGGCGGGCTGATCGACGACCAGGCACTCCAGGACGCGCTCGACTCGGGCAAGGTCGCCGGGGCGGCGCTCGATGTCTTCCCGAGCGAGCCGATCACCGACTATCCGCTGTTCGCGGGCTATCCCCAGGTGATCGTGACGCCGCACCTGGGGGCGTCGACGGCCGAGGCGACCGATCGGGCGGGTCTGCAGAGCGCCGAGCAGATCGTCGCGGCGCTGACGGGGGGCGTCGTCTCCACGGCGGTGAACATCCCGTCGATCGGGGCGGAGGACATGGCCGTGCTGCGGCCGTTCCTGCCGCTGGCGTCGCAGCTCGGCCGGCTGGCGATCGGCCTGGCCGAGGCGAGCTCGCTGGAGCGGGTCGAAGCGGCGTTCTTCGGGCGGATCGCCGATTACGACACGCGTCTGCTGACGAGCGCCGTCCTCCAGGGCGCCCTGCACGGTCACACCGAGGAGCCGGTCAACTTCGTCAATGCGCCGTCGCTGGCGATAGAGCGCGGCATCGTCGTCGAGGAGAAGACGGTCTCCGAAGCCGAGGACTTCAACGAGCTGATCCGCGTCACGGTCGTGGCCGGGGGCGAACGGGTCGTCGTCGCCGGCACCGGCATGGGGCCGCACCAGGCGCCGCACCTGGTGGAGGTCTGGGGCCAACGGCTGACGATCGAGCTGGCGCCGAACGTGACCGTCTTCCGCTACCGCGACCTGCCGGGAATGCTCGGGCGGATCGGGACGGTGCTGGGAGCGCACGGGATCAACATCGACTCAGCGGCCGTCGGCCGCCAGCCGCCCGGGCAGGCGTCGGAGCTGCCGGACGACCTGGCGGCGATGGTCGTCACCACCCGCGAGTCGGTCCCGGTCGACGTGCTCGAGGAGATCGTCGCCGCCGAGGGCTGGGTCAGCGGGCGTACGGTGGTTCTGTAGCCGCCGGAGCGCGCCCGGTGGCGGCAACCGCACTACGTCGGGATGGCTCGGTCCCCGAGGGCGGCCATCGCGGCGGGCGACCAGTCAGCCAACAGCGCGCTCGTCCCTTCGTGGTCGAGCGGCGCCGAGAAGAGGAAGCCCTGCCCGTATTCACATCCCAGGGTCCGTAGGCGCCGGAGTTGATCGGTGGTCTCGATCCCTTCGGCGATCACCTGCATCCCCAGGCTGTGGGCGAGCGCGATCGTCGAGCGGACGATCGGGTCACTGCCGCTGTCGTCGTTCAGCCCGGCGACGAAGCTCCGATCGATCTTCAAGGTGTCGACCGGGAGCTGGTGCAGCGCCGACAGGGACGAATAGCCGGTCCCGAAGTCGTCGAGCTGGAGCCCGACGCCGGTCGCACAGAGCTCGGAGGTGATGTTGCGGATCTGGTCCGGGTCGCGCATCAGGGCGCTCTCGGTGATCTCCAACGCCAGCGCGTTGGCCGGCAGTCCGGCGTCGGCGATCGCAGCGCGAACCTGTCCGGCCAGCCGCTGATCGTCGAGCTGTCGCGCTGAGACGTTCACGCTGACGCGCAGGTCGGGGAACGTCCCGGCTCTGCGCCAGCCGGCGAGCGCGCCGAGCGCGGTGCCGAGGACGCCCAGCCCGAGTGATGCGATCGCCCCGGTGTCCTCGGCGATGGCGATGAACTCGACCGGGGAGAGCTCGGGCCAGCCGACCGGCCAGCGCGCGAGCGCTTCGACCGACCGGACGCGTCCGGTGGCGATATCGACGATCGGCTGGTAGTGGACGGTGATCAGCGACTGCTCGACGGCCTGGCGCAGGTCATTCTCACGGGCGAGGCGCCCGACGAGGCGCCGGTGCATGCTGGCGTCGAACGCGACGCAGCGGCCTCTTCCGCGGCGCTTGGCGTGGTACATGGCGATGTCGGCGTTGCGAAGCAGTTCGGTCGGGGCCACGCAGGGCGCGCTGACCGCGATACCGATGCTCGCGGTCACGAACAGCTCGTGGCCGTCGATCTCGAAGACGGTCGCGAGCGCGTGGTGGATTCGGACGGCCACGCTTCGCGCGCCCGCCTCGGAGTCGGTGCCGTCGAGCAGGATCGTGAACTCGTCCCCGCCGATTCTCGCCACCGTGTCTGCCGGACGCAGCACGCCGGCCAGACGCGTCGCGACCGCGGTCAGCACGCGATCGCCCACGGTGTGGTTGAGGCTGTCGTTCACGAGCTTGAACCGGTCGAGGTCGACGAACAGCACCGAGCAGCCAAGTCCGCCCTCACGGGACGCCAACCGCAGTGCCTGGGCTACGCGCTCCATGAACAGGGCCCGGTTCGGAAGTCCGGTCAGGCCGTCGTGCAGCGCGTCGTGCCGCAGCTGGAGTTCGGCGCGCCGGCGGTCGGTGATGTCCGACAGCGAACCGGCCAGGCGGGTCGCTCGCTGGTCATCGTCGCGAATCGCCAGGCCCCGGATGAGCACCCACCGCCAGCTGCCGTTGGCGTGGCGGATGCGGTGCTCGGACTCAAGATGCGCGGTCTCGCCGGCCAGGTGCGCGGCGATCGCGCCGCGCAGCCGTGCCAGGTCGTCGTCGTGCACGAGGTCGAACCACGCCGCCGGGTGGTGGTCACCGGCTCGCTCGGGCTGTCCGAGGATCGCGTGCCACCGAGGCGATAGGTAGATCCGGTCCGAGATGAGGTTCCAGTCCCAGATTCCGTCGCTCGCCGCACGCACGGCGACGGCGTAGCGCTCCTCGCTGCGGGCGAGGTCGCACAGCGATCGGTGGCGGCTGACCGCGTAGCGGATGGACCGCTCGAGTGAGAACGGGTCGAGCCCCTGCTTGACCAGGAAGTCGGTCACGCCCAGCGCGGTCGCCTCGAGATCGATCTCGTAATCGCTGCGGCCGGTGAGGAGGATCACCGGCGCGACCGGCCGCAGGGCGAACCCCTCCCTGACGAGGTCGAGGCCGGTGCGCTCGCCGAGTCGGTAGTCGACGAGGTAGAGATCGTGGCGTTGGTCGCGGATCGCTGCCAGTGCTCCGGCGTAGTCGGAGCACCAGTCGATGCGGAAGGTCGCCCGGTCCTGGGCGGTGAGGAGGTCCCGCGTGATCAGGAAGTCGTCCTCGTCGTCCTCGACGATGAGGACCCGGAGCGGCTCAGCCTGGAGACCCATCCGACCCACTCTCCGGCAGTGCGACGATCTCGAACCAGTACCGCGTCCAGGTTCGCAGGACCTCGACCAGTCCCCCGAAGGTGACCGGCTTGGTGATGAACGAGTTGCAGCCCAGGTCGTAGCTGCGCATCACGTCCGCCTCGGCCTTGGACGTCGTGAGCACTACAACCGGAATCCGGCGCAGCGCCGGATCCGCCTTGATCTCGGCGAGCGCCTCGCGGCCGTCCTTCCTGGGCATGTTGAGGTCCAGGAGGATCAAGTCCGGTCGCGGGGCATCAACCGACGTATCGGCGTAGCCGCCGCGACGGCGCAGGTAGTCCAACAGGTCCTGGCCGTCGACCGCGAAGCGCATCTCGTTAGCCAGTCGGGAGTCCTGGAGGGCTTCCCGTGTGAGCTCGCGATCGTCCTCGTCGTCGTCGGCCAGGAGAATCGTGATCGATCTGCGTCTCACGTCAGATCCGAGCGTACGTCTCGTCGTGGATGGCCTCGGCAGCGGCAGCGGCAGCGACAACGGCGGCGGCGTCGGCGTCGGCGTCGGCGTGGAGCGAGTGTCTGATCGTGATGACCTCCTCCTGCTGGTGGCACGGCATCGTGACGGTGAACGTCGCACCGATGCCCGGTTCGCCGTCGCCGACGATCGTGCCTCCGTGCCGCTCGGCGATCTTGCGGCAGAGCGCAAGCCCGATCCCGGTGCCGGGGTAGGAGCTCCGGCCGTGCAGGCGCTCGAAGACCCGGAAGATGCGCTGGCTGTACTGCGCCTCGAAGCCGATGCCGTTGTCGCGGACGGTGAGTAGGACCGTTCCGTGCCGGATCTCACCGCTGATGGCGACCACCGCGGGCGCGTCAGCACGACGGAACTTGAGCGCGTTCGAGATGAGGTTCTGCATCAGCTGGCGCAGCTGGAGCTCGTCGCCTCTGACGGTCGGCAGCCGGCCGACGGTCACCGTCGCCTGCGCCTCGTGCACCTGTGCCTCGAGATCGTCGATCACCGCCCGGGTGAGAACGCCGAGATCGACGGGCGCGAAGGGACGCCCGTGGGTGGCGACGCGCGAGAACTTGAGCAGATCCTCGATCAGCTGCTGCATCCGCTCAGCCGCAGTGTTGGCGCGCTCGAGATAGTCGCGGCCCTTCTCCGACAGGCGCTGAGACTCCATCTTCGACACCTGCTCGGTAAAGGTGCGCACCTTGCGCAGCGGCTCCTGGAGGTCGTGGGAGGCAATCGACGCGAACTGGTCGAGCTCGGCGTTGGACCGAGCGAGCTCGGCGGCCCGCCGCTCGAGCGCGCTGTTGGTGTCGGCGAGCTCGGCGTTGACCGTCTCGAGTCGAGCGTTCGCCTCACGTACCTGGTCGGCGGATCGGAGCGCCCGCCGGCCGAGCCCGAGTGCGGCGATGGCGACCAGCGCGAATGCGCCGAAGATGAGCCAGGGAACCAGCGCACGCAAGCCCGACACGCTCGCGAACAGCGGACCGTCCGGGGCCGAGAGCACGATTCGCGCGGTCGAGTTCGACAGGCCGACCTGATCGTAGTAGCGACCGCCGACGTCGCCCGATGCCCGGGAGAGCGCCTTGATCTCGGCCGGTGTGTTGAACACTCGGCCGACGGGAATCTTCGGGTTGGTCGACGCGATCACGGCGTTGCGACCATCGATCAGATAGCTGTGAGCGCCCTTGACCCCGGGGATCCTGCGCAGCTCGCCGGTGATGAACGTGCTGAGAGCCGCGGGCGCGAAGCCGGTCAGCAGGATGCGCTTGCCAAAGCGGGTCGGGAACGCCACGGCGAGGTTGATCACGCCAGTGCGCCCGTACGGCAGCACGTCGCCGAGGGCGTAGGCGTGACCGGAGCGGATCAACCGCAGCGCGGCCGAGACGGCGAGATCGGCGCGGGCCTGCCGATCGAATCGACTGGACGCGCCGAGCACCCGGCCGGAGCCGTCGAGCACGGCGAGGTAGGTGCCCCGCGGAGCGCTGCGGTCGAGCGCCGCGGTCGTGACGGTGCGTGCGCCGTAGGCGCGCGCGTCCTGCGGAACCTGCTGTTGGACGCTCTGGAACAGCGAGTCGATCAGGGCGACGGCCAGTACGGTCCGCTCGTGAACGCGGCCTTTGACGTCCTGGCGCGATTTCGCCTGGGTGTTGGCGAGCTCGAGTGCGAACACCGAGAGCAGGGCCAATACGAGCGCCGCGGCCGTTCCCAGTGCGAATACCGCCTCGCGCCGCTTCACGACAAACCCCCTCTCCGCAGCATGACCCTGGTGGCCCGCCTCTGCCGTCGGCATCGACGGGATGCCGCCGGCTCTGGAGGGGCGCGTTAGCGAAGGGGCGGAAAACTAGACGGATGTCCGAGCGTCGCCAACGCGGGTCGCTTCCTGCGGGCACGCTGGCGGCTCCCGGCGCGGCCGACGCGAGTAGCATCGAATCGGTGCCACGCGAGCGTCAGACCGGCAAGCCGCTGCTCGTGATGGTGGTGGTCGCCGCGCTGGCGGGCGCCTCCGGAGCCGCCGAGGCGAAGACGACGACCAAGGCTGCGGCCACCGACTTCGCCAAGAAGGTCAACCTGACCGCGGCCGACCTACCCGGGTTCACCGGCAAGCCCACCAAGACGACGGCGAGCGACCGGCGCACGAGCGAGATGCTCGCCAAGTGCTCGGGCGGCGTCGACCCGCGGCGCGACATCGTCGACGTCCCGTCGCTCGACTTCTCGCTCGCCGGGACCGGGGAGGAGGAGGTCAGCTCCGACGTGTCGGTGCTGCCGTCGGCGCAGCTGGTCACCGCTGACCTGAAGTCGGTCAAGAGCGCCCGGGGCCGCAAGTGCCTGACCCAGGGAACGGAGCGGCTCCTCACGGCGATGAAGGCGCCCGGAGTGAAGTACGGGACGATCACGCTGACGACGCTCAAGCGCACGGTGCCGGGGTCGGACGGGAGCTTCGCCTACCGCTTTCGTGTCAACGCGACCGCCGGCGGGGTCAAAGTCCCGTTCTTCGTCGACAGCTTCGGCTTCGCCAGCGGCCCGGCCGAGGTCGGCCTGACCACGCTGGGCATCGGGCAGCCGTTTCCGGCCACCGACGAGCAGCGCCTGCTCACTCTGCTCGCCGGCCGGACCAGCTTCAACCACCTCTAATGTCGTCTGGCACGCAAGCTATTTCCGAGCCAGACCACGCTTGAGCGCCTGCCGATCCCCTGCTAGGGTTCGGCTTCCATGACGTTCCCGCAGTCCCTCTCGCTTCTTCTGCTCCCCCGCAAGGGGGATTAATGCGTGGCGGCCGCTAGCCGCATACCCAAGCCGAAGAGACCGAAGGACGAACCAGCTAGCGAGGAACCATGACCGCGACGGACCCCAACCGAGTACAGATCTTCGACACGACGCTGCGCGACGGCGAGCAGTCGCCCGGCATCTCGCTGAACGCGACCGAGAAGCTCGAGATCGCCCACCAGCTCGCCCGGCTCGGCGTCGACATCATCGAGGCCGGCTTCCCGATCGCCTCGCCGGGCGACTTCGAGGCGGTCGAGGGCATCGCCCGCCAGGTCGACGGCCCGGTGATCTGCGCGCTCGCCCGGACGCATTTCGGCGACATCGACGCCGCTTTCAACGCGATCCGCGACTCGGACCGGCCGCGGATCCACACCTTCATCTCGACGTCCGACATCCACATCGTCCACCAGCTGCGCACGACGCGCGATGACGTGCTCGGTCAGGCGCGGGCGGCGGTCGCCCACGCGCGGCAGTACGTCGACGACGTCGAGTTCTCGCCGATGGACGCGACCCGCTCAGAGCTCGAGTTCACGGCGGAGGTCGTGGCCGCGGCGATCGACGAGGGCGCGAGCACGATCAACATCCCGGACACCGTCGGCTACACCATGCCGCACGAGTTCACCAAGTTCCTGACGAGCCTCTACGACCTCGTACCGGCGCTCCACGACGTGACTCTGTCGGTCCACTGCCACGACGACCTCGGCCTCGCGGTGGCCAACTCCTTCGCCGGCGTGCTGGCCGGCGCCCGCCAGGTCGAGTGCGCGATCAACGGCCTCGGCGAGCGGGCGGGCAACGCGTCGCTCGAGGAGATCGTGATGCTGCTGGCGACCCGCCACCAGGCGATCGGCCTGCCGACGACGGTCAACACGCGCGAGCTGGCCCGCACCAGCCGCCTCGTCTCGCGCCTGACCGGCTACGTCGTCCAGCCGAACAAGGCGATCGTCGGGCGCAACGCCTTCGCCCACGAGTCGGGCATCCACCAGGACGGCGTGCTCAAGGAGCGCACGACCTACGAGATCATGGACGCGACGACGGTCGGCCTCGACGCCAACTCGATCGTCCTCGGCAAGCACTCGGGGCGCCACGCGCTCCAGCAGGCGCTCGAGGAGCTCGGCTACGAGGTCGCCGGCGCGGCGCTGAACACGGCGTTCAAGCGCTTCAAGGAGCTGGCCGACCGCAAGAAGCAGGTCACGGCGATGGACCTCGAGGCGCTCGTCACCGATGAGCTCCGCAGCGAGGTGGCCGGCTACTCCTTCGTCTCCTACCAGGTCGAGGCCTCGACCGACCGGCCGCCGCACGCGACCGTCTCGATCGGGACCCCGGACGGCGCGACCGTCCGCGGCGAGTTCACCGGCGACGGGCCGGTCGACGCGGTTTTCCGGGCGATCAACGCCGCCACCGGAATCGACGCCCGGCTGCGGGAGTTCCGCGTCGACGCCGTCACCGAGGGTCAGGACGCGCTCGGCGAGGTGTCGGTCGTGATTCTCCTCGACGGCAAGTCGGCCTCGGGTCAGGGCGTGGCGACCGACATCATCGAGGCCGCCGCCCGGGCCTACGTGCGTGCGGTCTCGACCGGGGTCCGTCGGGCCGAGCTCGCCGCCGCGGCGCCGCTCGAGACGGCCGGGGCCGAGCTCGCGCGCACCCCGTAGCGACGGCGTGAGCGCCAGCCGGCGAGTCGGGCCCGTGCTCGGGCTCTGCCTCGCCGGCGGGGCGCTGCGCTTTGCGACCCTGTCCACCCAGAGCTTCTGGCTGGACGAGGCGGCCACGGGCCGCCTGATGCGGATGGGGTTCGGGGCGATGCTCAGGGCGCTGCCCGACGGCGAGTCGACGCCGCCGCTCTACTACGTCCTGGCCTGGCTGTGGACGCGCCTGTTCGGCTCCGGGGAGGTGGGCCTGCGGTCGCTTTCGGCGCTGATCGGCACGCTGACGATCGCGGTCGTCTACGCCGCCGCGTCCCGCCTGCTCGGCCGCCGGCCGGCCGTCGCTGCCGCCGGGCTCACGGCATTCAGCCCGCTGCTCGTCTGGTACTCGCAGGAGGCGCGGTCGTACGCGCTGCTGGTGGCGCTCTGCGCGGCCAGCCTGTGGGCGCTGGCCGAGGCGCTCGAGCGTGACCGGGGTCTCTGGGTCTGGGCGGCGGTCGGCGCGCTGGCGCTGGCGACGCACTACTTCGCCGCCTTCGTGATCGCTCCGGAGGCGATCTGGCTGCTCAAGACCCGGGGCCGGGCGGCGGCGTCCGCGCTCGCCGGACTCGGGCTCGTCGCGGCGGCGCTCGCCCCGCTGGCCCTCCACCAGAAGGCCCAGGGTGGGGCGGACTTCATCGCCGCGAGCCCGCTGGGGACGCGGCTGGGGCAGGCGGCCAAGCAGCTGATCGTCGGCTACGACGCGCCGGGCGAGCTCGGGCTGACCGTGGCGGCTGGGCTCCTCGTCGTCGCCCTGGCCTGGTCGGCCCGTACCGACCGGACGGCGGTCCGGCTCGCGGGAGTCGGCGCCGCGGCGGCCGGCATCCCGCTCGTACTGGCGCTGCTGGGGGTCGACTATCTGATCACACGCAACCTGATCGGCGCCTGGGTCCCGGTTGCCCTCTTCCTTTCATTTGGGGGAGCAGTCTCGGGTGGACGGGCCGGGCCCGCCCTGGTCGCGGCGCTGTGTGCCCTCGGCCTGGTGGCCACCGTGGGCATCGACGTCGACGCGCGCTTTCAGCGCGATGACTGGCGGGGCGCCGCGGCGACCGTGCCGGCAGCCGAGCGCACTGCGCTGGTGGTCACGCCGGGATCGGGCCGGATCCCGCTCGCGTACTACCTCCGGCGCAGCCTGCCGCTCCCTGCGGCGGGGACGCCGGTTTCACTCGTCGAGGTGATCGGCCTGGGCGTGCGCAGCGTCGGTGCCCCGGCGAGCGCACCGCGCCTGCCGTCCTACCCGATCGGCCTGGCCGGCTTCGGTCCGGCCGCGGTCGAGCGGCGGTCGACTTTCACCGTGGTCCGCTTCAGGGCGCTCGGGCCGCCGGTGCTCGTCACGCCCGCGCACCTGGCCGCGCTCGCGCTCGACCGCCGCGCGCCGGCCGCGATCCTGCTCTCGCGGCCGTAGTGGCTTCCCGCGGGTACGGCCGCAGGGCTTGGTCTTCGGCACCGAGGTTGCCGGTCGAGGTCGTCCGGTCAGGGCGAGCCGAGCGCGAGACCCTGGGCGTAGGCGGCGCGGAGTACGGCGTCGCGGCGGCTACGGTCCATCAGGTCGGGCGCCATCAGCGCGGCGGCGTCGCCGGTCGGGCCGATCAGCCGCGCATGGCTCCCGCGTCGGCGCACGGCGGCGAGCTCGAGCAGCTGGCGGCTGCGCAGCGCGGCGCGGGCGGCGGCCATGGGCGAGGACGCCCCGACGGCCGTACCGGAGCTCGGGTTCAGGCAGAGGACCTCGGTCCGGCGCCCGGACGGGGCGGCGTCGAGGTTGGTCAGGCTCCAGGCGGCTCCGTCGACGTAGTCGCGGCCGGCGATCTGCACGGCGCGGAAGTAGCCGGGGATCGCGCACGAGGCGGCGACGGCCTGGGCGACGGTGGCCGGGGGAGCCCCGGGAGCCCCGAACACCGCGCGGCGGCCCGTGCCACGATCGACGCAGACGACGCGCAGGCGCCCGTCGAAGCTGGCGCCGAGGCGGGCGACGGTGCTCTGGATGTACCCATCGGACCGCGTGCCGGCGGCCATCAGCGCCAGCGCGCCGCGGCGGGCCAGGCCACCGGGGGCCGGCTCGAGCCGCAGGGCGAGCGAGCTCGCCGGGGTCAGCAGGCCGATCGCCAGCCGCTCGGCCCGTCCGGGCTCGGCCGGCAGCGCCGGTGCGGCCGCGATCGACGTGCGTCCGATCGGCGGTCGCGGCCGGCGGCCGGCGGCGAGTCGGGCGGCGACGATCGCCCCGGCCGACGTGCCGACGAAGCTCTCGGTCTCGCGCAGGTCGATTCCCGCGGCGGCCTCGATCCCGGCGAGCAGCCCGGTCATCCACGCCTCGCCGAGGGTGCCGCCGGCACCGAGCACGAGCACGTCGGGGCGGATGAGCGGTCGGGTCGGCACGAGCCCCACGGTAGTGGGCCGCGTTAGTGTGCTCGCACATGGACGCCTGGCCGGAGCACGAGCGGTGACAGACGACGGGCCGCGCCCGAACCCGGCCACGGATGACGGCCCGGCGCCGACGGTGACGAGCGCGGCGCCCGTCGGCGCTCACCCGAACAACCGCTGGGTCGTCCTGCTCGGGACGGTGATCATGTTCGTCGTCGGCCTGGCCCTGATCAGCAGCGTGATCAACCTCTGGCCGGTCGTCGACCGCAGCACGGCGATGACGGCCGGCGGCGGCGCGGCGATGACGCCGACTTCGCGCCAGGGGGTGAACCTGCTGTTCGGCCTGGTCTCGCTGAACGTGACGCCGAGCACCGCCCTGATCGTGCTCGTGCTCGTGCTCGGGGCGTCGGGCAGCCTCGTCCACACGGCGACGTCGTTCGCCGACTTCGTCGGCAACCGCAGCCTCTACTCGAGCTGGGTCGTCTGGTACCTGCTGCGGGTGATCATCGGGATGATCCTGGCGCTCGTCCTCTACTTCGCCGTGCGCGGCGGCTTCTTCAGCGCGAGCTCGGCCTCAGACGACGTCAACCCGTACGGGATCGCCGCCCTCGCCGGCCTCGCCGGTCTCTTCTCCAAGCAGGCGACCGACAAGCTGCGCGAGGTGTTCGAGACGCTGTTCCAGGTCAACAAGGGTGGCGACGCCAACCGCAAGGACGACCTCACCCCGACGGCGCCGACGGTCGCCGGGATCGACCCGCTGCGCGCCGACCCGGGCGCCAAGCGCTTCAGCCTGACCGTCCACGGCCAGCACTTCACGAGCGCCAGCGTCGTCCGCGTCGACGGCGTCAGGCAGCCGACGCGCTTCGTCAGCACCGAGGAGCTCGTCGCCAACCTGCCGGACGCCCTGCTGGAGAAGCCGGGCGCGCTGAACGTCACCGTCTTCACCAAGCCCCCGGGCGGCGGTGAGTCGAGCCCGCCGGCGGTGCTCGGCGTCGGCCCACCCGCCTAGCGTCCGCCCCGCCACTGCTCGCTGCGGATCGCCCAGCGCTCGTGGTCGCGCCAGCGGCCGCCGACCTTCAGGTACCGCGGCGAGAAGCCCTCGAGCTCGAAGCCGCAGCGCCGGGCCAGCGCGATCGAAGCCGTGTTGCCCGGCTGGATGTTCGCCTCGAGCCGGTGCAGTTGCAGCTGCGTGAACGCCCGCCGCAGGACCAGCCCCAGCCCTTCGGTCATGTAGCCGCGTCCCGCGTGGGCGGCGACGGCCCCGTAGCCGAGGAACGCGCTCTGGAGCTGGCCGCGAACGATCTGGCTGATGTTCGCGAAGCCGACGATCGCCGCGTCCTCGTGCCGGCAGACGAGCAGCGGGTGGAACGACGCGTCGGCCGCCCGCCCGAGCAGTGCGGCGAACGCCTCATCGGTGGTCGCCGGCTCCAGCCACGGGTGGTGGAGGGCTCGACTCGCCCGCATCCCCGCCACGAACTCGTCACGGTCATCCTCGGTCGGCGGGCGCAGCTCGACGCGGGTCATGACCCCAGCCTAGAGCGTACGTGATAGCGTACGCACGTATGGCGTCGGCCGACAGCGATATCCAGCAGGCGAGCACCGTCGGCCCGCGCGTGCGGGCCCTGCGCGACGCGATGGGGCTGTCGCTGCGCGAGCTTGCCGTCCGCTCCGGCGTCAGCGCCCCGATGCTCAGCCAGGTCGAGCGCGGCGAGACGAGCCCGACGCTCCACGTCGCCGCCCGGATCGCCCACGGCCTCGAGCTGCGCCTGTCGCAGCTTCTGCGCCTCGACGAGGACGGCGCGGTCACGATCGTCCGCGCCCGCGAGCGCCGGCCGGGCGGCAACGCCCGCCGCGGTCACCGCTACGAGTTGCTCAGCGCGCCCCTGCCCGGCCAGCGGGCCGAGCTGTCGCGGCACACGCTGGCCGCCGGCGCCGCCACCGGCGGCCCCGAGGATCCGCCGATGCACGAGCCGGGCAGCCGGGAGACGGCGCTCGTCGAGCAGGGCCGGGTGATCCTGGTCTGCGACGGTGAGCCGCACGAGCTCGGGCTCGGCGACTGCGTCACCTTCGACGCCGACCTGCCCCACCACTTCGAGAACCCCGGCCCCGACGAGGCGCGCCTCCTGGCGGTCCTGAACGCCGGCCTTCGCCGCAGCTGATCCGAGAGGAGAACCCGATGCCGCAGACCCTGCTCGAGAAGATCTGGTCGTCCCACGAGGTGGCCGCCGGCCTGATCTTCATCGACCTCCACCTCGTCCACGAGGTCACGAGCCCCCAGGCGTTCGACGGACTCCGGCTCGCCGGCCGCCAACTGCGCCGACCCGACCGCACGCTGGCGACGGCCGACCACAACGTCCCGACCGACGGGACGCCGCTCGCCGCCCGCATCAAGGACTCGCTCTCGCGCGTCCAGGTCGAGACGCTTGAGCGCAACTGCGAGGAGTTCGGCGTGCCGGTGTACTCGCTCGGGTCCGACCGCCAGGGCATCGTCCACGTCATCGGACCGGAGCTCGGCGTCACCCAGCCGGGCATGACGATCGTCTGCGGCGACTCGCACACCGCCACCCACGGCGCCTTCGGCGCCCTCGCCTTCGGGATCGGGACGAGCGAGGTCGAGCACGTGCTGGCGACCCAGTGCCTCGCCCAGCCCAAGCCGCGCTCGATGCGGATCAGCTACGACGGGCCGCTCGGATTCGGGGTCACCGCCAAGGACCTGATCCTCGGGACGATCGGCCAGATCGGCGTCTCCGGCGCCGCCGGGCACGTGGTCGAGTTCGCCGGCCCGGCGATCGCCGCCCTGTCGATGGAGGGGCGCATGACCGTCTGCAACATGACGATCGAAGCCGGCGGCCGCGCCGGGATGGTCGCGCCCGACGCCGTGACCTTCGACTGGTTCGAGCAGACCGGCCGTCCCGGCGCCCCGGCCGACCTCGACCGGGCCATCGCCGGCTGGCAAGAGCTCCAGACCGACGCCGGCGCCGAGTTCGATCGGGAGGTCGTCGTCGACGTCGCCGGGATCTCGCCCCAAGTGACCTGGGGGACGACGCCGAGCATGGTCGTCGGGGTCACGGGCTCCGTGCCGGCGCCCGGCGACTTCGACTCGGCCGCCGACCAGGAGGCCGCCGAGCGGGCCCTCATCTACATGGGGCTCGAGGCCGGCACGCCCGTCGCCGAGATCGCCCTCGACCGGGTCTTCATCGGCTCGTGCACAAACTCGCGCATCGGCGACCTGCGCGCCGCGGCCGCGGTGGTGGCCGGCAGGCGGGTCGCGTCGACCGTGCATGCCATGGTCGTCCCCGGCTCGCAGCAGGTCAGCGCCCAGGCGCAGGCCGAGGGCCTCGACGACGTCTTTCGCGCCGCCGGGTTCGACTGGCGCACCGCCGGCTGCTCGATGTGTCTGGGGATGAACCCCGACATCCTCGCCGACGGCGAGCGCTGCGCCTCGACCTCGAACCGCAACTTCGAGGGCCGCCAGGGCCGCGGCGGCCGGACGCACCTCGTCTCACCCGAGATGGCGGCGGCGGCAGCGATCGCCGGCCACTTCGTCGACATCCGCGACTGGAAGGACTGAAATGGAGAAGATCACCGTGATCACCGGCGGGGTCAGTCAGCTCGACCGGGCCGACGTCGACACCGACCAGATCATCCCCAAGCAGTTCCTCAAGCGGATCGAGCGGACCGGCTTCGGCGAGTTCCTCTTCTACGACTGGGCCAAGCAGCCGGACTGGAACCTGCCGGTGAACCCGATCCTCGCGGCCGGGCGCAACTTCGGCTGCGGGTCCTCGCGCGAGCACGCCCCCTGGGCGCTCGAGGACTACGGCTTCCGGGCGATCGTCGCCCCGAGCTTCGCGGACATCTTCTACTCCAACGCCACCAAGTGCGGCCTGCTGCCGGTCGTGCTCGGCGAGGACGACGTCCGGGCGCTCGGCACTGCCGGTGAGGCGTCCGTCGACCTCGAGCGGTGTGAGGTGCGCTTCGCCGGCCGCACGCTCGCCTTCGAGATCGAGTCCGACCTGCGCCACCGCCTCCTGAACGGGCTCGACGACATCGCGCTGACGCTGGCGCAGGACGACGCGATCGCCGCTTTCGAGGCCGCGCGCGAGCGCGCCGGGCCTGTCACTACAGCCCTGTGAACGCCAGTTGACAACGTCCGGCAGGTAGGTCACTGTCGGTTTCATGGCGGGCGCCCCAGAGCACTTCGACGCGGTCGTCGTGGGGTCGGGGTTCGGCGGGTCGGTGACCGCCGCCCGGCTCGCCGAGGCCGGCCGGAGCGTGTGCGTACTCGAGCGCGGCAAGGCCTACCCGCCGGGCTCGTTCCCGCGCAGCCCGCTTGGGATGAAGCACAACTTCTGGGACCCGAGTGAGGGTCTCCATGGGATGTTCGACCTATGGGAGTTCGACGGGCTCGACGCCGTCTGCGCCAGCGGCCTCGGCGGCGGCTCGCTGATCTACGCGAACGTCTTCCTGCGCAAGGACGAGCGCTGGTTCGTTCGCGACGACCGCACCGGCGGCGGCTACGAGGACTGGCCGGTCACCCGCGCCGATCTGGACCCCCACTACGACGAGGTCGAACGCCGCGTCGGCGTCCAGCACTACCCCCTCGACCAATCGCCCTACGACCAGACGCGCAAGGTGATCGAGTACCGCGACGCCGCCGGACGCGCCGGCCTCGACTGGTCGCTCGTCCCGCTCGCCGTGACGTTCGCCAACGACGGCTCCCCGGCCGTGATCGGCGAGCCGATCCGGGAGGCCCAGCCGAACCTCCACGGCCGGACGCGGCAGACGTGCCGCCTCTGCGGCGAGTGTGACGTCGGCTGCAACTACGGGTCGAAGAACACGCTCGACTACACCTACCTGTCGGACGCCCAGCGCGCCGGCGCCGACCTGCGCACCCGCTGCGAGGTCAGGGCGTTCGAGCCGCGCGACGGCGGCGGCTACCGCGTCGACTACGTGCGCCACGCCGCCGAGGCCGAGGGCCGGCCGACCGACACGGGCGGCCTCGAGCGCCAGACGCTGACGTGCGACCGGCTGATCCTGTCGGCCGGGACGCTCGGCACGACATGGCTGATGCTGCGAAACCGCGCCGCTCTGCCCGGCGTGACCGGGGCTCTCGGGCAGGGGTTCTCGGGCAACGGGGACCTGCTGTCGTTCGCCGTCAAGGCGACGCAGACGGTCGACGGCAAGCGCGTCCCGCGGGTGATCGATCCCGGGCGGGGCCCGGTCATCACCAGCGCGATCCGCGTCGCCGACGAGCTCGACGGCGGCAGTGGCCGCGGCTTCTACCTCGAGGACGCCGGCTATCCGGACTTCGCCAACTGGGTGCTCGAGATGATGCAGGAGCCCCGGGCGATCCTGAATGCCCTGCCCCGCGCCTGGCACGTCGTCCTCGCGGCGCTCCGCGGCCAGCGCGAGAGCGAGATCGGCGGACTCGCGTCGTCCTTCCTGGGCAACTGCGACCTCTCGTCGGGGATGCTGCCGCTGCTCGGCATGGGCCGCGACATCCCCGACGGGCACATGACGATCAAGGATGCGCGGCTCGAGGTCGACTGGTCCAAGCACGGCGCGTCGTCGGTTTACTTCGATCGCGTCAACGACCTGTCCAAGCGGATCGCGTCCGAGCTCGGCGCCGACTTCTTCGACAACCCGATCTGGCACGAGAACCGCGTGGTCACCGTGCACGGGCTCGGCGGCTGCCGCATGGGCCGCACCGCCCAGGAGGGCGTCGTCGACTCCTACGGCCGCGTCTTCGGCCACCCGGGCCTCTACATCGCCGACGGCTCGGTCATGCCCGGCCCGGTCGGCGCCAACCCGTCGCTGACGATCGCCGCGCTGGCCGACCGCTTCGCCACGGCCATGCTCGACGAGCCGCGACCCGTGGCCGCCGACCGCTCCCCTGCGCCCCCGCCGCCCCCGCCGAGCCGACCCGCGACTGCTCCAAAAAATGAGGCGACGACTGTGCGCGACACATCATCCCCGCCCGTGTCGCTTGCGTTCACGGAGGAGATGAAGGGCTACGTCAACTTCGGCGAGACCGACTTCGACCGCGGCTTCCGCGCCGGCAAGAAGGCGGGGACGGCGTTCATGTTTCACCTCACGATCACCGCCGGCGATGTCGAGCGGTTCATCGCCGATCCTCAGCACACCGCCGACGCCGCCGGCTGGATCGAGGCGGACGCCTTCGGCGGGCGGCTCCCGGTCACGCGCGGCGTGTTCAACCTGTTCGTCGACCAGCACACCCAACCGCCCGAGAAGCGGATGCTCTATCGGCTCGAGTTCGCCGACGGCGAGGGTCACCCGCTGACCATGACCGGCTACAAGACGGTGATCCACGGGCACGGGCTCGACGTCTGGGGGGAGACGACGACGCTGTTCACGCGCATCCTCGCCGGGCACGTCGCCGCCTCCGACGACGCGTCGGCCCGGGTCCTCGCCACCGGGATCATCCATATCCACCCGCTCGACTTCGCCAAGCAGCTGACGACGTTCCGTGTCGACCCGCCGGACGACCTGGGCGCGCTCGGCCGCTTCGGCGAGCTGTTCGCCAGCTCGCTCTGGAGCGTCTACCGTCCCGGGACCAAGCCTTGACGGTGACCACCGACCGCGTCGTCGCGTTCACCGCCGGCGACGGGCTGGCCTGCAACGTGATCAACGTCCGCGGCGAGCACGAGCCGTCGAAGGGGCCGGTGCTCCTGGTCCACGGCGCCGGGGTGCGGGCGAACATCTTCCGGGCCCCGAGTGGACGCAACCTGGTCGATGTCCTCGTCGACGAGGGCTACGACGTCTGGCTCGAGAACTGGCGGGCGTCGATCGACATCCCCCAGAACCACTGGACGCTCGACCAGGCGGCCGTCTACGACCATCCGCTCGCGGTCCGCGCGGTCTGTGACGAGACCGGGTCGGACGAGGTCAAGGCCGTGATCCACTGCCAGGGATCGACGAGCTTCATGATGAGCGCCGTCGCCGGGCTCGTCCCGCAGGTCAAGACGATCGTCTCCAACGCCGTCTCGATCCATCCCATCGTGCCGCCGCTGGCCCACTTCAAGCTGCGCACGATGATCCCGATCACCGCCCGCCTGCTCGGCTATCTCGACCCGCAGTGGGGGGAGGACGGCGCGCCGTGGGTCATGCCGAAGCTCGTCGACACGTGGATCCGCCTGGTCCACCACGAGTGCGACAACCCCGTCTGCAAGTGGTCGAGCTTCACCTACGGGGCGAGCGAGCCGACGCTATGGCGTCACGAGAACCTCAACATGCAGACGCACGACTGGCTGCGCGGGGAGTTCGCCGCCGTGCCGCTGACGTTCTTCAAGCAGATCCTCCGCTGCGTCGAGGCGGGCAACCTCGTGGCGGTCGACGGCCGCGCGGAGCTGCCGGCCGACTTCGCCGCTCAGGCCCCGCGCACGGACGCCCGCGTCGCGTTCCTCGCCGGCGCCGAGAACGTCTGCTTCACGGCGGAGAGCCAGCGCCGGTCGCGCCGGTGGTACGACGGCCACGGGACCGGGCCGACGTCGCTGCACGTGTTCGACGGCTACGGCCACCTCGACGTGTTCATGGGGCAGACCGCCGCCCGTGACACCTTCCCGACGATCCTCGCCGAGCTCGAGACGGGCGGCGGCGGGTGATCTCGGATTTCCTCGACCAGGACGTGGTCAGCGGCTATGTGTCGGCGGTGCGCAAGAAGCTCGAGACGGGCGAGCTCGACGAGCGGGCGGCGCCGGCGGCCTACACGATCGGCCGCGGCTCCTCCCATCCCAGCGCCGCGGTCCTGGCGGCGTTCCCGACCGACGGGGCCGGGCCGCCGTCGTCGGGTCAGGCGCGCGACGACGTGCCGTTCCTCAGTCGGGATCCGGCGGTCAGCATGATGCAGACGACGCTCGAGGACGAGGCGCGCAAGCGGGGAATCGTCGAGACGCCCGAGCACCGTGGCCGGTTCGCCCACATCGTCGGGGCGGTCGAGTCGATCGTCCACCACGTCGCCGCGATCCTTCACCCGGTCAGGTTCGGCGCGCACGACCCGGACTGGGTGACGCGGATCGCCGAGGCGACGCTCGACCGGATCGCCATGGGCAACCACGCGTTCAACCCCGCCCCGGCGGAGTTCGAGATCGTGCAGGACAACGCGCGGATCGTGATCGTCGGGGACTGGGGGTCGGGGCTGCCGCGCGCGCTCGACGTCGCCCGGTGGATGGGCGAGGAGGTGGCCGACGCGCTCGCGCACGACCGCGCCGTCCACGTGATCCACCTCGGCGACGTCTATTACTCGGGCGACAAGGTCGAATACGAGCGGCGGATGCTGGCCGACGGCGCGTGGCCGGTCACGGTCGAGCAGGCGCGGGCCGGGGTGACGTCGTGGTCGCTGAACGGCAACCATGACATGTACGGGGGCGGCTTCGGCTATTTCGACACGTGCCTGACGGACGAGCGCTTCGCCAGGCAGCACTCGCCCGACGGCAAGCCGACGAGCTTCTTCCGCATCAAGACCCCGTCGTGGGATCTCGTCGGACTCGACACATCGTGGGATCCCGAGGTGCTGAGCAAGGGACTGCGTGGTGCGCTGGAGGACCCGCAGGCCGACTATGTGCGCAAATGGGCAGCCGAGTCCGACCGCGAGTTGATGCTGCTGAGCCACCACCAGATGCTGTCGGCCTACGACGTCGGCGACCTCGGGACGGTGCTCCCGTACAAGCTCCAGCCGCTGCTCGAGAGCAGGCGGATCGCGGCCTGGCTGTGGGGCCACGAGCATCGGTGCATGGGCTTCGTCGACGGCGAGCGGCGCTTCCCGTTCGCCCGCTGCATCGGTCACGGCGGCGTGCCGATCCCGCTGACGCCGGCCGACGGCCAGATCCCGGCGCCGGGCGTGTGGCTCGAGACCGAGAGCTTCGAGGAACGGGGTGAGCGCTGGCACAAGTTCGGCTTCGCCGTGATCGACTTCGAAGGCGCCGGCGGGCAGGTTCGCTACCGCGACGACGAAGGCAGGCAGACGCGGGTCGAGCAGCTCCCCTGATCGATCGCATAGGGTCCCGCCCGTGACCCACCAGATCGTCACGCTGCCGGGCGACGGCATCGGCCCGGAGATCATCGGCGCGGCACAGGAGGTGCTGCTGGCCGTCGGGGAGTTCGAGTTCGATGAGCACGTCTTCGGCGGGGCGTCGATCGACGCCCACGGTACGGCGCTGACCGACGAGGTGCTGGCGGCGTGCCGCCGGGCCGATGCGGTCCTGCTGGCGGCGGTCGGGGGGCCGAAGTGGGACACGACCGACCCGTCGCGACCCCGGCCCGAGCAGGGGCTGCTCGGCCTGCGCAAGGGCCTCGGCCTGTTTGCCAACCTGCGCCCGGTGCGACCGCTGCCGGCCCTGTACGACGCGAGCCCGCTGCGGCGCGAGCGGATCGAGGGCACCGACCTGCTCGTCGTGCGCGAGCTGACCGGGGGCATCTACTTCGGCGCGAAGACGCGGACGGCCGACGCGGCGAGCGACCTGTGCAGCTACACCGTGATGGAGATCCAGCGGATCGCCCGGGTCGCGTTCGGGGCGGCCAAGCGGCTGGTATCGAGCGTCGACAAGGCCAACGTGCTCGAGACGTCGCGGCTCTGGCGCGAGGTCGTCAGCCGCGTCGGACGCGAGGAGTTCCCAGGCGTCGAGCTCGAGCACGTGCTCGTCGACAACGCGGCGATGCAGCTGATCTCGGCCCCGCGCCGGTTCGAGGTGATCGTGACCGAGAACATGTTCGGCGACATCCTCAGCGACGAGGCGGCGATGATCACGGGGTCGATCGGGATGCTGCCGAGCGCGTCGCTCGGGGGCGATGGGCCGGGCCTGTTCGAGCCGGTGCACGGGTCGGCGCCGGACATCGCAGGCCTCGGCATCGCCAACCCGCTGGCGATGTTCCTCTCGGCGGCGATGCTCCTGCGCCACGGACTGGGGTTGGAAGCTGAGGCCGGGGCGGTAGAATCGGCGGTGGACCGGGCTTTGCAGGCCGGTCTGCGCACTCGTGACCTCGGGGGTCAGGCGACCACCGAGGAGGCATCCCGGGCCGTGCTGGCCAACCTCTAGAAAGGCAAGCGTCGTGAACCAAGCGGACCTCATCTGGCTGAACGGAGAGTTCGTCGCCTGGGAGGACGCCAAGGTCCACGTGCTGACGCACGGCCTCCACTACGGGACGGGTGTGTTCGAGGGCATCCGCTGCTACGCGACCGAGCACGGTCCGGCGGTCTTCCGCCACCAGGACCACCTCGACCGCCTGGCGCGGTCAGCCGGCCTCTACTACATGCCGATGCCGTACTCGCCCGAAGAGCTGCGCGAGGTCACGCACGAGCTGATCCGGCGCAACGGCCTCGACTCGTGCTACATCCGCCCGCTCGTCTACCGCGGCTACGGCCAGCTCGGCCTCAACCCGCTCGACGTGCCGGTCGAGGTGGCGATCGCACTGTGGGAGTGGGGCGCCTATCTCGGCGAGGAGAGCAAGCTCTCGGGGATCCGGGCCAAGGTGTCGTCGTGGCGGCGGATCAGCCCGGACTCGCTGATTCCGCATGCGAAGGCCTCAGGCCAGTACCTCAACAGCGTGCTGGCCAAGGTCGAGTCGGTCAAGGCCGGCTACGACGAGGCGATCCTGCTCGACGACCACGGCCACGTCTGCGAGGGGTCGGGCGAGAACATCTACGTCGTGCGCGACGGGCAGATCGTGACGCCGCCGCAGACGGCGTCGATCCTCGACGGGATCAACCGGAAGTCGATCATCGTGATCGCCCGCGACCTCGGCTACGAGGTGGTCGAGCGGGACGTGGCCCGGGCGGAGCTCTATCTGGCCGACGAGGTCTTCATGAGCGGCACGGCGGCCGAGCTCGTCCCCGTGCGCGAGGTCGACGACCACGCGATCGGCAGCGGCCAGCCGGGCGAGATCACCAAGGTCCTGCTGGGCGCGTTCGAGGACGCACTCCACGGCCGCAGCGAGCGCTACCGCGAGTGGCTGGACGTCGTCGGGGCGCCGGCCGAGCCGTCCTCGCCGCGGCCGCCGGCCGCCGACGTCAGGGCGGCGAGCGCGTGATCGGGCGTCGCGGAGCACAGCGAATTACCGGGGCGGCCGGCTGAGCGCGCGAACGCGCCGGCGCCGCTGCCCGAGTCTCGCAACGCTCTCTTACGCACCGACGGAGGAACCACCTTGAACACGATCCAGCTATACGACGCCACCCTGCGTGATGGCATGCAGGGGGAGGGCATGTCGCTGTCGGCCCAGGAGAAGCTCCGGGTCGCCCACAAGCTCGACGAGCTCGGCATCCACGTGATCGAGGCCGGCTTCCCGGCGTCGAACCCGAAGGAGCGCGAGCTCTTCGACCTGCTCGCGGGCGAGCGCTTCCAGCGGGCGGAGATCGCCGCGTTCGGGATGACGCGGCGGCGCGGCGTGCGGGCCGAGGATGACCCGAGCCTGCGGATCCTGGCCGATTGCGCGGCGCCGATCTGCACGCTCGTCGGCAAGACGTGGGCGCTCCACCTCGAGAAGGTCGTGCGGGTCGACCGCGAGGAGAACCTGCGGATGATCGCCGAGTCGATCGCCTTCCTCGTCGGGCAGGGCAAGCGCGTGATCTACGACGCCGAGCACTTCTTCGACGCCTGGCGCGACGACACCGTCTACGCGCGGGCCTGCCTGCGGGCGGCGGCGCACGCCGGGGCCGAGACGATAGCCCTCTGCGACACGAACGGTTCGTCGCTGCCGTCGCAGGTGTCGCTGGCGACGCGCGACGCCGTCGGGACGCTCGACGGGAGCGTGCGGCTCGGGATCCACGCGCACAACGACGCCGAATGCGGCGTGGCGAACTCGCTGGCCGCGGTCGAGCTCGGGGCGCGGCAGGTGCAGGCGACGATGAACGGGTGCGGCGAGCGGACGGGCAACGCCAACCTCGTGTCGATCATCGCCAACCTCCAGCTGAAGCTCGGCTACCGGTGTCTCAGCGACGAGCAGCTCGGACGGCTGACCGAGACGGCGCATTTCGTCGACGAACTGCTCAACTTCAAT
Source organism: uncultured Solirubrobacterales bacterium (assembly GCA_963742705.1). Taxonomy (GTDB): domain Bacteria; phylum Actinomycetota; class Thermoleophilia; order Solirubrobacterales; family Solirubrobacteraceae; genus Palsa-513. Next base: position 488,095 of record CAVUMZ010000017.1, read on the forward strand.
CCGAACCCCAACCAGCCGTACGTCGGCAAGAACGCCTTCGCTCACAAGGGCGGCCTCCACGTCGCGGGGGTGCGCTCGGACGCGACGACGTTCGAGCACATCGATCCGGAGCTGGTCGGAAACCATCGCGAGTTCCTGATCTCCGAGCTGGCCGGGCGGACGACCGTGCTCGAGAAGGCCCAGGCGGCCGGCCTGGAGATCGACGATGCGGTGGCCGCGCGGGTGCTCGAGCGGGTCAAGACGCTCGAGCACGCCGGGTACCAGTTCGAGGCGGCCGACGCCTCGCTCGAGCTGCTGATGCGGCGGGAGTCGGGCGACTACGAGCCTCTGTTCCGGCTCGACTCGTGGCGGGTGATCGTCGAGATGCGGGCCGACGGCGAGGCGGTCACCGAGGCGACGATCCGGATCTCGGTCGGCGACGAGCGCTTCGTGCGGACGGCCGAGGGCAAGGGTCCGGTCAACGCGCTCGACCAGGCGCTGCGGGCGGCGCTCGGCGACGTCCATCCGCACCTGCACGACATCGAGCTCGTCAACTACAAGGTGCGCATCCTCGACCAGGCGAAGGGCACCGACGCGGTCACGCGGGTCGTGATCGATGCGTCGGACGGGCACGACGTCTGGGGCTCGATCGGCGTGTCGGAGAACCTGATCGGGGCGTCGTGGCAGGCGCTGGTCGACTCGATCGAGTACGGCATGCAGCCGGGACGGGCGCCGATCCTGTCGGCCGCGCGTGAGGCGTGAGCGCTGAGGCCGAGCGGCCGCTGATCCCGCTCGCCCGGCCGGTGATCGGGCCGGCGGAAGAGGCGGCCGTGCTCGAGGTTCTGCGCTCAGGCCAGCTGTCGCTCGGTCCACGGTTGGTGGCCTTCGAGGAGCAGTTTGCAGGATTCGTCGGGGCCCGGCACGCGAGCGCCGTTTCCAGCGGCACGGCCGGACTGCATCTGGCGCTGCGGGCGGCCGGGGTGAAGGACGGCGACGAGGTGGTGACGAGTCCGTTCTCGTTCGTGGCCTCGGCCAACGCCGTCGTCTTCGAGCGGGCCCGGCCGGTCTTTGCCGACATCGACCCCGTGACGCTGACGCTCGACCCGGCGGCGGCCGCGGCGGCCGTCACTGGGCGGACCACGGCGGTGCTCCCGGTTCACATCTTCGGTTGGCCGTGCGCGATGGAGCCGCTCGAGGCGCTCGGGCTGCCGTTGGTCGAAGACGCGTGCGAGGCGCTCGGGGCGAGGCATCCGGACGGGGGGGCCGTCGGGGCGCGGGGACATCCGGCGGTGTTCGGCTTCTACGCCAACAAGCAGCTGACGACCGGCGAGGGAGGCATGGTGACGACCGGGTCGGGGGCGGTCAAGGAGCGGATCGACGCGGAGCGCAACCAAGGCCGGGCGCCCGACATGGCATGGCTCGACCACGACCGGCTCGGCTTCAACTACCGCCTGTCGGACGTCGCCTGCGCAATCGGCCTGGCGCAGCTCGGGCACCTCGAGCAGATGCTCGCCGACCGGGCGGCGGTCGCCGGCTGGTATCGCGAGGCGCTGACCGGGATCGAGGGCCTCGAGCTTCCGTGCCCGGACGCCGCAGGAGCCGTCCGGGGGTGGTTCGTTTTCGTCGTCCAGCTGCCGCCCGGCGTCGACCGGGACGCGACGATCGGGCGGCTGCTCGAGCTCGGCATCCAGTCGAAGCCGTACCTGCCGGCGATCCACCTGATGAGCTACTACCGGGAGACGTTCGGCCACCGCGACGGGGAGTTCCCCGTCTGCGAGGACGTCGCCGCCCGGTCGGTGGCGCTGCCGTTCTTCCCGGGCATGACCGACGGGCAGGTTCTCCGGGTGGCCGGGGCGCTGGCCGCCGTGCTGGGGCGATCGCCCGTTCGGAGCTAGGGCTGGGACCTGGTGATGGTCGACTGGGCCGGCGCCGGCGTCGCGCCGAGGCTGTGGACGTTCGCCTTCCTGCTCTGGTCGGCCGGGGTGTCGGGCCCCCGGCACATCGATGCGACCGTCGCGGGCTATCGCCGGCACGTTTCGCTCGAGCCGGCCGAGCTCGACCGGCTGGAGGCGGCTGTTGCGGCCCGGCCGCTGATCTTCGACGCCTGGACCTACGCGACCGGCCGGCGCCCGCTGGCCGACGTCGTCGGCAAGCGGGCGGAGGTCGACGCGAAGGCGGTGGAGGTCGCCGGCCGGGCCCGGACGGCTCTCACCCGGCCAGCCTGACTCCGCGAGGCGTCAACTGGCTCAGGTCAGCCGTCCGCCGCTGCGTCGTCCCCGGCCGCATCCTCCGAGGACGCCTCGGCGGACTGGCCGGACTCGCCGGACTCGGCTTCGGCGAGGGTGCTGCCGTCCATCGCGGCGAGGATCTCGGCTTGGACGTCGCTGGCCGGGGTCGTGGGTGGTTCGGCGGTCGGCTCGTTGGTCGCGTCATCGGGGTCTGCCATGTCGCCTCCGTCGGTCGGGGTGTCCTCGGGTCGTACGTGTCCTGCTGAGGGCAATTCAAACACGATCGGCGGCGGGCAGGCACACCGGCACGTCGCGGTCGCGAGCGTGGGGCGGGTCTGCGGGGTCGGGCTGGCCGGCGGCGATGCGGGCCGAGTAGATCGACGGGGCGCCGCAGCGGCGGGCGACGACGACGGCGCCGCCGATGGCGGCGAGCAGGGGCACGGTGAGGCTGCCGTCGCCGTGGCTGAGCTCGAGCATGAGCACGACGGCGGCCAGCGGACCTTGCATCGCGGCGGCCAGCACTGCACCCCCGCCGATCAGGGCGTAGTCACCGGCCGCTGCCCCCGGCCACAGGGACGCCCAGACGTGACCCATGAGAGCGCCGAAGAGCACGCCGAGGGCGAGCGTCGGCGTGAACACGCCTCCGGGTGAGCCGCTGGCCAGGCACGCGGCGGTGACCAGTGGCTTGAGCAGGACGAGCACGGCCACCAGGCCGAGCGAGACTCGGCCGGCGAGCGCCAGCTGCGTCAGCTCCTTGCCGTTGCCGAGCAGCTGCGGGTAGGCGAGCGAGATCGCGCCGAGGCCGGCGAACACGACGAGCGGGCCGACCACCCGTCCGGCGGCCCGGCGTGGACGCCGGCCGTTGGCCCAGGCCACGAGCCGGACCCAGCGCACGGCGACGAGGCCGGCGAGCGGGCCGACCACGACCGACCAAACCACGAGCGAGGCCGTCACGGCGCCGGCGGCGGGGACGCGGTAGGTCGGCTGGTCTCCGATGACGAGCCAGGCGACCGCGGTCGCCACGGCGCTCGTGATCAGCGCCGGAGCGACGAGCGGGAGCGTCAACGTGCCGAGCAGGACCTCGAGCGCGAACAGGGCGCCGCCGAGCGGCACGTTGTAGACGGCGGCCATCCCGGCACCGGCGCCGCAGGCCACCAGCAGCCGGCGCTGGTCGGGCGTGATCACCCCGTGCGCGCGGTCGCACAGGTCGCTGGCCAGGGCCGCGCCGGCGAGTTGAGGAGCGGCCTCGCGGCCGAGGGAGGTGCCCATGCCGACGGTGACGATCGAGACGACGCCGCGCAGCAGGCTGGGGACGAGGGGGAGGCGGGCACCGTCGAGCCAGATCGCGTTGGCGATGTCGCCGGCGCCCGAGCCCCGCAGGCGCCGCAGGGCGAGCGCGCCGGCACCGGCGGTCGCGCCGGCGAGCAGCAGGACGACGAGGTGTCGGGTGGCGGGCGCGGCGGTGACCGCGGCGAGAAAGTGGCTGGCGGGCCGGCCCCAGGCGAGGCGCTCGATCAGCCCGAGCAGCTCGACGAATGCGGCCGCGGCGAGGCCGGCACCGGCGCCTACGGCGACCAGCGTCGACCAGAACCGCGCGCCATAGCCGGCGAGGATCCCCTGGCCTGGGACGTTGGGCTGGGGCGAGGCGAACCGGGTCACCGGGAGTCGACGGCCGCCCAGGGAAGCGCCGCCGGGGCGCGGTCGCCGGGGGTGAGCTCGCGGCGGATGGTCCAGCGATCGCCGCGGACGAGGCTGTGACGCCACTCGACCGGGCCGCGACGGTCGCGGGTGAGTCGCTCGATCGAGAACGCCGCGGCACCGGCCGGGAGTCCGAGCAGCCGGCGATCGGCCGGGTCGGGAGCGACGGGGCGAATCCGCTCAGAGGCGCGGTGGGGCACGACGCCGCAGCGGGCGGCGAGCTCGGCGTAGACCCCCGTGCGACCGAGGTCGATGTCGAGCAACGGGCCGGCGACGGCGGCGGGAAGCCAGGCGCGGTCGAGCGCGAGCGGGGCGCGGTCCACCAACCGCAGCCGTTCGATGTAGACGAGCCCGGCGTCGTCGGCCAGGCCGAGGGCGCGGGCGATGACGGGGTCGGTACGCTCGTCCTGGGCGCGGGTGATGCTCGTCTGCGCGTGCCCGTGGGCCTCGATGTAGTCGAAGAGACCCTCGAGCGTGCCGCCCGTCCGCTGCTCGAAGGCCGGCGGGCGCACCCGGGTGCCGCGGCCGCGCTCGCGCTCGAGCAGACCGTCATCGGTGAGCCGGCGCACGGCGTCCCGGGCCGTCTGGCGGGACACGCCGTAGGCGGCGACGAGCTCGCCGTCGGTCGGGAAGCGGTCCTCGAACTCGCCGGAGGCGATCCGGACGCGCAGATCGCCGAGGAGCTGGGCCCAGAGTGGCAGCGGGCTTGACCGGTCGAGCGACGCCGTCACCGAGTTGTAAGAATGTTCGAACATTCGTATCTTTGGAGAGTCTAGCCGGCCCCGGGCGAGGCTGGGGCGGTCAGCCGGGCGGGACTAGACTGGCGGCGACGATGAGCCGCTTCACCGAGCCCCAGCATCCGGATTTCGAGCGGATGAACACGTCGCTCGGATTCGACCGCCGGCTCTGGCCGCACGACATCGCCCAGTCGCGGGCGCACGCGCGGATGCTGGCGGCGAGCCGGATCATCAGCGAGGCCGATCGCGACCTGCTGGTCGACGGGCTCGACCAGGTGGCCGGCGAGCTCGGCGACGGGAGCTTCGCGTTCGATGCGGGCGACGAGGACATCCACATGGCGATCGAGCGCCGGCTGACGGCCGTGGTCGGCCGGGTCGGCGGGCGGCTGCACACGGCGCGGTCACGCAACGACCAGGTCGCCACCGACGTGATCCTCTACACGCGCGAGCAGGCGCAACTGGCGCGGGCGGGGCTCGAGGCGCTGATGGCGACTTTGATCGACCAGGCCGAGCGGCACCTCGCCTGGTCGATGCCCGGGTATACCCATCTCCAGCGGGCGCAGCCGGTCTACCTCGGTCACCATCTGCTGGCCTATTTCTGGATGGCCGAGCGCGACCGGCGGCGGTTCGAGCAGGTGGTTGACGCGTGCCGGCTGCTCCCGCTCGGGGCCGGGGCTCTGGCCGGAGTCAACTTCGCGACCGACCGCGGGCTCGTGGCGGCGGAGCTCGGCTTCGCCGGGGTGGCGCCGAACTCGATCGACGCCGTGGCCAACCGCGACTTCGTGCTCGACTTCCTGGCCGCCGCGGCGACCGCGACCACCCACCTGTCGCGCCTGGGCGCCGAGCTCGTGATCTGGTCGAGTCAGGAGTTCGGTTTCTGCCGCCTGCCGGACGCCTGGAGCTCGGGGTCGTCGATCATGCCGCAGAAGCGCAACCCCGACGCCGCCGAGCTCCTGCGCGCCAAGGCGCCCCGGGTGGTCGGCCATCTCACGGCGCTCCACGGGGTCCTCCACGGCCTGCCCCTGACCTACAACAAGGACCTGCAGGAGGACAAGGAGCACCTCTTCGACGCGGCCGACACGCTCGAGCTGTGCCTGCGCGCGGCGCGCGGGATGCTCGACGGCGTCGTGTTCGACCGGGAGCGCCTGGCCGCGGCGGCAGCCGATGAGATGATCGCCGCCGTCGACGTCGCCGACCTGCTGGTGCGCCGGGGGATGCCGTTCCGGGAGGCGCACGGCATCGTCGGCAGCCTCGTGCGCACGGCCGAGGACACGGAGCGGACGCTGTCGCAGCTGACGCCCGCGGAGCTGGCCGAGCAATCCGAGCTGCTCGACGACGAGTACTACGCCGTCCTGGACGGGAGCGCCTGGCTCGAGTCGAAGGTCTCGGAGGGGGGGACGGCGCTGGCCCGGGTCCGCGAGCAGCTGGCCGCGGCTCGCGCCGCGCTCGCCGGGTGAGGCCGGAGTTCTACGGTCGCCCGGTGCTCGAGGTCGCCCGGGACCTGATCGGCTGCGTCGTGCGCCACGGGCCGTGCGCAGGCGTGATCGTCGAGACAGAGGCCTACCACGACTCGGAGCCGGCGTGCCACGCCTTCGCCGGGCTGACGCCGCGGACGGCGACCCTGTTCGGTCCGCCCGGCCGGGCCTACGTCTACCGGTCCTACGGGGTCCACTTCCTCCTGAATGCCGTGTCCGAGCCCACCGGGGTCGGCGCGGCGGCCCTGATCCGGGCGCTCGAGCCGATCGAGGGAATCGACCTGATGCGCGAGCGCCGCGGCCTCGACCGGGAGCGCGACCTGTGCTCGGGCCCGGGCAAGCTGACGCAGGCGCTGGGCATCGGCCTCGAGCACAACAACGGCGACCTCGAGCGCGGTCCGGTGACGATCGAGCCGCCGCCCGCGTCGTGGCCGCCCGGCTCGATCAGCGCCACCCCGCGGATCGGGATCACGAAGGCGGTCGAGCTGCCGTGGCGATTCTGCGTCGTGGGCAATCCGAATGTCTCACGTCCCTGGCCCCGTCACAGCCCGCCGGTGGTGCGGCCTGTCGGGCCCGAGATCGGCGCCGTGCCAGGCGAGGCTCGGTAGACACTGTGTAACGCACGATCCCGCCCGCACCCGGCGGGCTCTCCACCGAGAGGGTCGATCGGCCGGTCAAGCGCCAGCCAGCCGCAGGACGAGGGGGTGGACGCAGGCGGCTCCGGCGAGGCGCAGCTGGGCACCGACGGTGGCCAGCGTCCAGCCCGAGTAGCGGATGTCGTCGACGAGCAGGACCGGCCCCGGTGAGACGAGGGTGGCATCGACCTTGAACTGGCCGCGGATGTTGGCCACCTGCTGCGAGGCGTTGCGCATCTCCCGCTGCGGCGGGGCGTCGCCGGCTCGGATCAGCGCCCGCGCACACGGCAGGTCCAGGCGTGCGGCCAGCCGCTCCGCGAAGTCGGGCACGAGCTCGGCCGAGCGCCGCGACGCGACCGGGCAGACCCACGCCGGGGCCGGCGTCGGTCGCCAGCGATCGACCAGTTCGGCGGACGCCTCGACGAGCTCGTCGCCAAAGCGCCGTCCACGCAGCCCGGCGGCGACGAGGTTGTCCCAGCCGCCGTCGCCGCCCCGGCCCAGCGCCCGGCCTTCGGCGAGGAGCAGGTCGGCCGGGATCCGCGACGCCGGGCGATCGGCCGTCTTCGGCGTCTGGCGGCGGACCGCCAGGGTCAGCGGCTGGGTGCGCAGAAGCCGTGTCGCCCGGGCCGCGACGTGCGTGTCGACCGTGCCGGCGAAGCGCGGACCGGTGCAGACCGAACACCGGCCGCACGGCGCCGCCGCCGGGTCGTCGAGCTCGGCCTGGAGGGTCTCCATCAGGCAGCGCCCGTCGTCGCCGTAGGCGAGCATCGCCCGCTGCTCGGCCCGGCGCAGCGCGGTCACCGCGGCGTAGCGGTCGCCGTCGTAGGTCCAGTCGGACCCAGTCGCCGCCCAGGCGGACCCGTCGCGGCGGACCGCGCCCTCGACGTCCAGCACCTTCAGCAGCGCCTCGATCCGGCCGCGTCCGAGGTTGACCTCGGCCTGGAGGGCCGGGACGGTCGCCGGGCCGTCGCGCAGCAGCCCGAGCACCTGGTCGACCAGGGCACGCGGGGGGAAGGCGGAGTCGATGAAGAAGTCCTGGATCGCCCGGTCCTCGGCGCCGCGCAGCAGCACGACATGCGCCTCGTCGACCGCCCGGCCGGCCCGGCCGACCTGCTGGTAGTAGGCGATCGCCGACGACGGCGCCTGATAATGGACGACGAACCCGAGGTCGGGCTTGTCGTAGCCCATCCCGAGCGCGCTCGTTGCGACCACGGCCTTGACGTCGTTGGCCAGCAGCCGAGCCTCGGCCTCGATGCGCTCGTTGTCGGCGACGTCGCCGCTGTAGGCGATCGCGGTGATGCCCTGACCTTCGAGCCACTCGGCGACGGTGTCGGTGTCGCGCTTGGTCAGGCAGTAGACGATCCCCGAGCCGGGCAGCTGCGGCAGCCAGCGCGCCAGCCAGGCGAGCCGGTGGGCGGGGTTCGGCAGCTTGACGACCTCGAGGCGCAGGCTGGACCGGGCCAACGGGCCGCGATACGTCTCGAGTTGGCCTGAGCCCGACCCGGCCTCGAGCTGGACGAGCACGTCGGCGACGACGCGGTCGTTGGCCGTCGCCGTCGTGCCGAGGACGGCGACGTCCCCGGCGAGCGCAGCGAGGACGTCGCGGATGCGCCGGTAGTCGGGGCGGAAGTCGTGACCCCAGTCGGACACGCAGTGGGCCTCGTCGACGACGAGCAGCCCGACCCGCTCGATGAACACCGGCAGCATCCGCTCGCGGAACTCGGGGTTGTTCAGGCGCTCGGGCGAGATCAGGAGCAGGTCGACGGCGTCGGCGTCGAGCGCCAGGCGGACGGCCTCCCAGTCGTCGCGGTTGGTCGAGTTCACGGTCGCCGCCCGCAGACCGAGGCCGCCGGCGGCGGCGATCTGGTTGCGCATCAAGGCCAGCAGCGGGCTGATCAGGACGGTCGGCCCGGCGCCGCGTGCGCGGAGCATGGCCGTGGCGACGAAGTACACGGCGCTCTTGCCCCACCCGGTCGCCTGTACGCAGAGCACGCGGCGTCGCCGGACCACGAGGTCCCGGATCGCCTCGAGTTGATGCTCGCGAAACTCGACGTCGGGGCCCGACAGACGGCGCAGGAGCTCCAGCGCCTCGCGATCGAACTCCTCGGCCTGGGCGTTCACGCCGGCAACCATAGAGCGCGCTCCCCACGGATCCCGGCGGCCCGGCGGCGCCCGGGTGTGCGGGCGCCGCGGCGTTCCCGGGCCCGCCGACGGGAGTCAGGCGTGGTCGGCGACGCCCTCGAGTCGCGGGTGACGGCGGGCCGACCCGACCGGTGACGGGACGACGAGGACGGGCCGGGCGGCCTGCTGGACGACGGCGTGGGAGACGCTGCCGAGCAGCCACGACCGGACGCTGCCCCGGCCGCGCGTGCCGACCACGATGAGGTCGGCGTCGACGTCGTCGGCCTGACCGAGGATCGTGCCGGCGATGTCGCCGTGCCGGCGCTCGGACCTGGGGCGGGCGACGAGCCCAGCCGCAGTCGCGTGCTCAGCGCCGTCGAACGCCGTCGTCGAGGCGGCGTCGCACGTCGTCGCGTCGATCACCTGCGACTCGGCCAGTCCGTAGCCGCCGGCCATCCCGAAGCCTGTGGCGAACGAGCCGCTCCGAGCCATCGCGTCGATGAACGGCTCCCAGACGGTCAGGACGGTCGCCTCGGCGCCGGGCATCAGCGCCGCCACGCGGTCGATGGCCGCGCCGGCGTCGGCGGATCCGTCGTAGGCCACGAGGATCATCGCGTGCCCCCGACCCGGTCGCCGTTGACCGCGGGCGGGCCGACCGGCTCCGTCCGCGGCGGCGGCGGCACGATCCCGAGCGTCGGCGGCAGTGCCGCGGAGGCCTTGACCTCGCGGCTGAGGAAGGCGCCCAACTCCTGGATCGTGCTCATCAGGGGCGCCGGGAAGACGATCGTCGAGTTCTTGTCGACACCGATCTCGACCATCGTCTGGAGGTTGCGCAGCTGGAGGGCGAGCGGGTGGGCCATCATCACATCAGACGCACGGCCGAGCTCTCCGGCGGCGAGCGCCTCGCCCTCGGCGGCGATGATCTTCGCGCGCTTCTCGCGTTCTGCCTCGGCCTGGCGGGCCATCGCCCGCTGCATGCTCTCCGGCAGCTGGATGTCCTTCAGCTCGACGACCGTGACCTTGACGCCCCAGTCCTCGGTCTGGACGTCGAGGATCTCGCGGATGTTCACGTTGATCCTGTCGGTTTCCGACAGCGTCTCGTCGAGCGTGTGCCGACCGACCACCGCCCGCAGGGTCGTCTGGGCGATCTGGTCGATGGCGGCGTTGACGTTCTCGATCGCCACGACCGAACGCACGGCGTCGTCGACGCGGAAGTAGGCGACCGCGGAGACGTCGACCGAGACGTTGTCGCGGGTGATGATGCCCTGCGACTGGATCGGCATCGTGACGATCCGCAGCGAGACCCGGTGGACGCGGTCGATCAGCGGAATGATGAAGATCAGCCCGGGCCCGCGGGCACCATCCTTGACGCGGCCGAGACGGAACTGCACGCCGCGCTCGTACTGCTTGAGGACTCGGACGCTCATGGCGAGGACCAGCAGGCTCAGGGCGGCGAGCCCGACCAGCACATAGACGGCGATCATGTCCGTTCTCCTGACGAATGGTGTGCCGCAGCTACCGGCTTGTCTGTGATCTTCCGCTGGACGGGGCGGCCCGGCATCGGCTGATCTGCGCAGACCGGGGAGGAAAAGTACGGACGGTTGCGGATGCGACGCAACGGGCAACATGGGGACGCTCTACCTGCGGACCGTCCCCGATGACGCTCACGGTCTCCCCGACCAGCCCGGCGTGTCAGCGGGCACAGCGGCGGGTGCCACTCACTCGTTCGGTCGAAACCGAGCGTCTCGTCCGCAGACTTAGCGTGCGGAGCTGAGCCTCCCCAAATCTCCGGAGGGTTGGCATGAATCGGAACGCGGCCGCCGGACGACGAAGTCGGCCCAGCGGCTGCGGGCCGATTCATGCTAACCCGAAGGCCCTTGGGCTCCCCCGCTCGCCCCCGCAGCCCCGCCGCTCGGATCGACGGGGGCCGCGGACGCCGGCGGGGCCGCCTGGGTCCCGGGGGTCGGCGCGGGCGTCGGCGTCGGCGGGGGTGTCGCCTGCTGCGTCGGCGCCGGGGTCGGCGTCGCGGTCGCCGGCGTCGGCGTCTGTGGCTGGTTGGTGCCCCCGCCGGCCGGCTGGGTCTGCTTGGTCGTCGGGGTCGACGACGGGCCGGTGTCGGTCGAGGTGCTCGACGTGCCGGTGCCGGTGTCGGTCGGCCCGGTGTTCGTCGTCGACGTCTGCGACTGGCCGTTCTTGGCGGCCGCCTGGGCCGCCCGGGCGTCGTAGGTGCCGTCGGCGGCGACGACGAAGTCGTGCCAGATCAGCGCCGGGAAGGTGCCACCGGCGACGGGGGCGCCGTTGAAGTCGGTCGACATCGACCGCAGCCGGTCGGGATACCCCACCCAGACGGCGACGGTCAGCCGGCGGGTGAAGCCGACGAACCAGGCATCGCCGTAGTTCTCGGTCGTCCCCGTCTTGCCCGCGGCCCACACGCCCGGATCGGCGGCCTTGCCGGTCCCGGAGGTGACGACGTTGTGCATCAGCGACTGCTCCTCCTGGTCGACGGCCGACGGGATGACCCGGCGGAGCTCGACCTTGTTGACGTCGGGGTGGTGCTGCCCGGGTACGGTGACCGAGCTGATCCCGACCGGGCCCTGGGTCGGCGCGCCGAGCGTGCCGTAGACGCGCTGGCCGTCGTGGGCGATCGTCTCGTAGGCGTGGGCCATGTCGAGCACGGTGACCCCCCGGTGGAGGCCGCCGAGCGTGATCGCGTAGTTGGTCGACACCGGCGTGCGGATGCCGGCAGCGGTCGCCAGGGCGGCGATCTTCTTGGTCCCGGCCTGGATCCCGACGGCGGCAAACACGGAGTTGTCGGACACGCGCAGGGCGTCGCCCAGGGTCCGCGACCCGGCGTAGTCGCTCTCGTAGTTGTTGACGACGAAGTGCTCCTGGCCGCGCGTGTGCGGAACGACGAACGTCCGCTTTTCCGACGGCCAGACCGAATCGGGCGAGACCCCCTCCTTGAGCGCCTGGGCGAGCACGAACGGCTTGAACGCCGACCCCGGCTGGCGCTGGCCCTGGGTGGCCAGGTTGAACGGCGTCGTGTTGTAGTCAGACCCGCCGACCAGGGCCCGGACCTCGCCCGTCTTGTTGTCGATCGCCACCAGGGCCGCCTGCGGCCCGCCGGAGTAGGCGAGGTAGTTCTTGATTGCCTGCTCGGCCTCGGTCTGCAGCTGGTAGTCGAGCGTGGTGTGGACGACGAGCCCGCCGTCGAAGGCCTGCGGGACGTGGTAGCGGTCGACCAGCTGCTGCTGGACCCAGGTCGTGAAGTAGGCGACGCCCGGGTCGATCACCTTCGCCTGCGGGGGGATGATGTACTTGCTGACGGGCAGGGCCCGGCCGATCGCGTCCTGGTACTCGGACTGTGTCAGGTAGCCCTGGGCCAGCATGTCGCCGAGCACGAGGTTGCGCCGGGCGAGCGCCGCGTTCGCGTGGGCGACCGGGTCGAACGCGGTCGGCGAGGCGACGATCCCGGCCAGCAGGGCGGCCTCGTCGGGCGTCAGCGTCGGCACGCACAGCGGCATGCCGGTCGCCCCGCAGTTGAACTGGCTGGTGCTCGGGTCGTGGCCGAAGTACGTCCGGGCGGCCGACTCGATCCCGTAGGCCCCGTTGCCGAAGTAGATCGAGTTGAGGTACTCGGTGAGGATCTTGTCCTTCGACCACTTGCGCGTCAGGTGGTAGGCCAGGGCGGCCTCGCGCAGCTTCTCGAACACGGTGCGCTTGCTCTGGGCCTGCAACGCGTTCTTGACGAACTGCTGGGTGATCGTCGAGGCGCCCTGGGCGGCGCGCTGCTTGAAGACGTCGGCGACGAACGCCCGGCCGATGCCCTTGAGGTCGATCCCGGAGTTGGTGTAGAAGCGCTTGTCCTCGACCGAGACGATCGCCCGCTTCATGATGAAGGGGATCGACTGGCTCGAGACGAGGATGCGGTTGTCCTGTCCGGTCAGCACGCCGATCTGCCTGCCGGTGTCGTCGAGCAGGATCGAGTTCTTCGCCGCCTTGTACTCGGACCGGTTCTCGAGTGCCGGCAGGTCGGAGCTGATCGCCATGATCATCCCGAACACGGCCGAGACGAGCGCGAGCACCCCGAGCGGGAGCAGCAGGATCAGCAGGCGCAGCTTCTTGAGGCGGGGCTTGCGGCGCGGCTGGTCGGGCAGGTCGAGCGTGACGACGGCGCCATTGCCGCCTGTGCCCGACCGGGTGCCGCCACTGCCTGTGGCCCGGAGGGGTATGCCCGCCAGGGTCTCGGCCCCGGGCCACGGGTCCGCCGGCGCGACGGCGTGGTCGGGACCCTCGAGCCAGCCGGCGTCGCCCGCGAAATCCGCAGCTTCAACCTGGCCGTCGGGGGCAGGTGGGTACATCTCGAGCTGCCCATTATTCGGAGCAGCAGCGGTGCTTGCCGGGTCCGGCAGGGGCGGAGCCGGGAGGTTCTCGGCCGTGTGCGGCGGGACGTCGCCCGCGTGCTGAGCGTCGCCGGCGACCGGCGCGTCCTCGTAGCTTTGGCGGCGGTCGTCCTCGCTCATCGGCAGGCATCACCCCTTCGGGGCACAGGCAGCAGCCCCACGCGGGGCGGTGATAGCGGCCGCTGGGCGGCCTGGCAGCAGGCTGGTGACACGGCGGCATGCGTCCCCACCTCGGCCGCGAGTCTAGCATCCGCGTCATACTCCGAGCCATCGATCAGGCCGAGGAACTCGCGCGCGACGCCGTCGACTGCCTGCCTGCCGGCGAGCTCGCCCGCAAGCTCGCGCTCGGCCGCCCGCTGCGCGTGAAGCTGGGCATCGACCCGACCGCCCCGGACATCCACCTCGGGCATACGGTCGTGCTGACCAAGCTGCGGGCGTTCCAGGACGCCGGGCACGTCGTCGTGCTGATCATCGGCGACTTCACCGCCCGGGTCGGCGATCCCAGCGGGCGCTCGAGCACGCGCCCGCAGCTGTCGGCCGAGCAGATCGAGGCCAACGCCCGGACGTTCCAGGAGCAGGCGTCCAAGGTGCTCGATCCGCAGCGGGTCGAGGTCCGGCGCAACGGCGAGTGGCTCGACATGCCGATGGCCGACCTGTTCGCCCTCCTGCGCACGACGACGGTCGGGGCGCTGCTCGAGCGCGACGACTTCGCCAAGCGCCGGGCGGCCGAGGCGCCGATCTCGATGCTCGAGCTGCTCTACCCGCTGATGCAGGGCTACGACTCCGTGGCCGTGGCCGCCGACGTCGAGCTCGGGGGGACCGATCAGACGTTCAACCTGCTGCTCGGGCGCGACATCCAGCGGGCTTACGGGATGCCCGAGCAGGCGGTGATGACGATGCCGATTCTCGTCGGGACCGACGGGGTGCAGAAGATGTCGAAGTCGCTGGGCAACCAGATTGGCGTGACCGATCCGCCGGGGGAGATGTACGGCAAGACGCTGAGCCTGCCCGACCCGGCGATGGCGGACTGGTTCCGGCTGCTGCTCGGGCGATCGGCGCCGGTCGGGCTCGCGCCGCGTGACGCCAAGCGGCTACTGGCGCGCGAGCTCGTCGCCCGCTTCCACTCGCCGGCCGACGCCGCGCGCGCCGAAGCCGAGTTCGATCGGGTCCACGTGGATCGGGGCGAGCCTTCGCAGATCGACGAGCTGGCGTTCGCGGCGGCGGATGGGTCGGTGCACCTGCCGGAGCTGATCGCCGGGGCCTTCGGCGTCTCGCGCTCGGAGGCCCGCCGGCTGATCGCCCAGGGCGGGGTCCAGGTCGACGGGTCCGTGCTCGACGAGGTCGACGTCCCGGCTGAGCGCCTCGACGGCCGCGTGCTGCGGGTCGGCAAGCGGCGGTTCCGCCGGCTGGTGGCCGCGTAGTGCGTCGTCCGCCGAGATTGCCCGCCGACGCCCGCCGGGCGCCGATCAACATGGCGGACCGCTGATGGCGGTCCACGGGGGGATGCTCCGGCTGAGCACCGGGGGCGGCGGGGAGATCGTCGACCTGACGGCCGGCGTCGCGTCGGTGGTGCGGACCTCGGGCGTGGAGGTGGGCGTGGCCAACGTCTTCGTCGCCGGCACGACGGCCGCGGTGACGACGATGGAGTACGAGCCGGGCGCGGTGATCGACCTGCGGGCGGCGCTCGAGCGGCTGGCGCCGGCGTCGGCCGACCTCGAGCACAACATCCGCAACCACGACACCAACGGGCACGCCCACGTCCGGGCAGCGATCGTCGGCCCGTCGGTCGGCGTGCCGATCGTCGGCGGCGAGGCGGCGCTCGGGACGTGGCAGCAGATCGTCCTGATCGACTTCGACACGCGCCCGCGCGACCGGACGGTGATGGTGCAGATCGTGAGCTGACCGGGTAGCCGAGACCGACGGGGCCGCGGCCCAGACGCGGGCACCCGGCTCGGGCCACGGGGCGACGGGCCGGGCGGGAAGCGCTATACTTCCGCGTCCGGTCTGCCGGCCCCTGCTCGGTGCCCGCAGCCGCCTGTGCCCCGAACGGGGCGCGACCCTCCCGGGATCAGCCCGCGACGGGGCCGCGACGGTCTTTGAAAACTCAACAGCATGCGCACCGAGATCCGGCCTCCGGGCCGTTTCGGTGTGCGTCCAGGTTCGACCAACGGTCGGGCGGCGCCAGCGCGGCCCGGGCCGTTGTATAACGAGTCAAGAATAGAAGTACCCCGTCATGGTCGGGGGCATTGTGTATGGCCCTCGAGCAAACCATGACACTCTCTTCACGGAGAGTTTGATCCTGGCTCAGGACGAACGCTGGCGGCGTGCTTAACACATGCAAGTGGAGCGACGAACCGGGGCTTGCCCCGGGGCAGAGCCGCGAACGGGTGAGTAACACGTGGGTTACCTGCCCCGATGATTGGGACAACCCGAGGAAACTCGGGCTAATACCAAATGTGCTCCTGGCCGTAATGGCCTTGAGGAAAGGAAGCTTCGGCCTCCGCATCGGGATGGGCCCGCGGCCCATTAGCTAGTTGGTGGGGTAACGGCCTACCAAGGCAACGATGGGTAGCTGGTCTGAGAGGACGATCAGCCACACTGGGACTGAGACACGGCCCAGACTCCTACGGGAGGCAGCAGTGGGGAATCTTGCGCAATGCGCGAAAGCGTGACGCAGCAACGCCGCGTGGGGGAAGAAGGCTTTCGGGTTGTAAACCCCTTTCAGTTGGGACGAAGCTTCATCGGTGAATAGCCGATCGAAGTGACGGTACCTTCACAAGAAGCACCGGCTAACTACGTGCCAGCAGCCGCGGTAATACGTAGGGTGCAAGCGTTGTCCGGAATCATTGGGCGTAAAGAGCGTGTAGGCGGCTCGATCAGTCCGCTGTGAAAGTCCAGGGCTCAACCCTGGAAAGCCGGTGGATACTGTCGGGCTAGAGTACGGAAGAGGCGAGTGGAATTCCTGGTGTAGCGGTGAAATGCGCAGATATCAGGAGGAACACCAATGGCGAAGGCAGCTCGCTGGGACGATACTGACGCTGAGACGCGAAAGCGTGGGGAGCAAACAGGATTAGATACCCTGGTAGTCCACGCTGTAAACGATGGGCACTAGGTGCGGGGGGTGTCGACTCCCCCCGTGCCGAAGCTAACGCATTAAGTGCCCCGCCTGGGGAGTACGGCCGCAAGGCTAAAACTCAAAGGAATTGACGGGGGCCCGCACAAGCAGCGGAGCATGTGGTTTAATTCGACGCAACGCGAAGAACCTTACCTGGGCTTGACATGTGAGTGACCGCCGTGGAAACACGGCTTCCCTTCGGGGCACTTTCACAGGTGGTGCATGGCTGTCGTCAGCTCGTGTCGTGAGATGTTGGGTTAAGTCCCGCAACGAGCGCAACCCCCGTCGCATGTTGCCAGCATTTAGTTGGGGACTCATGCGAGACTGCCGGTGACAAACCGGAGGAAGGTGGGGATGACGTCAAGTCCTCATGCCCCTTATGTCCAGGGCTACACACGTGCTACATTGGCGCGTACAGAGGGCTGCGATACCGCGAGGTGGAGCGAATCCCTTAAAGCGCGTCTCGGTTCGGATTGCAGGCTGAAACTCGCCTGCATGAAGGCGGAGTTGCTAGTAATCGCGGATCAGCATCGCCGCGGTGAATACGTTCCCGGGCCTTGTACACACCGCCCGTCACACCACGGGAGTGAGCAACACCCGAAGCCGGTGGCCTAACCCGCAAGGGAGGGAGCCGTCGACGGTGGGGCTCGTGACTGGGGTGAAGTCGTAACAAGGTAGCCGTAGCGGAAGCTGCGGCTGGATCACCTCCTTTCTAGGGAGCACCTAGCGGTGCCCCGGCAGGTCCACCCGCCCGCAATATCGCGGGCAGGTCATCCTCCTGCCGGGCCTAGCATGTCGACCGAGCCTGGCCGTCAGCCGTCGCCCCTCGGGGTCGTGCGGCTCGCATGCTGTTGAGTTTTGAGAGACCGGCGCCCGCTCGGCGGATCCGCGATGACGCGGCCAGACTGCCATGTGAGCCGGCGTGCTGCCCCTCTTCACGGTCCTTGAAAACTGCACAGTAGCCACAGCAATCGCGTGCATGTGAGCACGCGATTGCCAACAACGGGTATCACCGAACCATAATGCAAAGAATGGTTCGATCACCGTCAAGATAGTAAGGGCACGTGGTGGATGCCTAGGCACTTAGAGTCGATGAAGGGCGTGGACGGCTGCGATAAGCCGCGGTGAGGCGCTGAACAGCCTTTGACCCGCGGATGCCCGAATGGGGAAACCCAGCGCTGGTAATGCGGCGTTATCCCCGGCTGAATATATAGGCCGGGTGAAGACAAGCGGGGGAAGTGAAACATCTCAGTACCCCGAGGAAAGTAAATCAACCGAGACTCCCTGAGTAGTGGCGAGCGAAAAGGGATCAGCCCAAACCCAGTACGTGTAAGCGGCCATGCGTTGCGTACTGGGGGTTGTAGGGCGTCTGTTCCGAGCCGTGGCCGGCTCGGCGGAAGTTACAAATTCATGTGGTAGTCGAAGCGTGTGGAACCGCGCACCAAAGAGGGCAATCGTCCCGTAGACGAAACTGCATGAACTTCCGTCAGGCGTTCCTGAGTAAGTCCGCTCCCGTGAAACGCGGACTGAATCTGGGGGGACCACCCTCCAAGGCTAAGTACTCCTAAGTGACCGATAGCGGACTAGTACCGTGAGGGAAAGGTGAAAAGTACCCCGGAAGGGGAGTGAAATAGTACCTGAAACCGCGTGCCTACAAGCGGTGGGAGCAGGCTTGTCCTGTGACCGCGTGCTTTTTGCATAACGAGCCGGCGAGTTACTCGTCTGCGGCAAGGTTAAGCGATGAGCGGAGCCGTAGCGAAAGCGAGTCCTAATAGGGCGACACAGTCGTAGGCGGTAGACCCGAAACTGAGCGAGCTACCCATGGGCAGGCTGAAGCGGGGGTAAGACCTCGTGGAGGGCCGAACCGACCTAGGTTGAAAACTGGGCGGATGACCTGTGGGTCGGAGTGAAAGGCTAATCAAGCTCAGTGATATCTGGTTCTCTCCGAAATATATTTAGGTATAGCCTCGGATAAATTACGTATTGGCCGTAGAGCACTGTTTGGACTAGGGGCCCTACCAGGTTACCGACTTCAGGCAAACTCCGAAGACCATTACGTCTACTCCGGGAGTCAGTTGCTGGGGGATAAACTTCAGCGTCAAAAGGGAAACAGCCCAGACCGCCAGCTAAGGTCCCCAAGTTCTAGCTAAGTGGTAAACGATGTCTGAATGCATAGACAACCAGGAGGTTGGCTTAGAGGCAGCCACCCTTGAAAGAGTGCGTAACAGCTCACTGGTCAAGTGTTCGGGCGCGGATAATGTAACGGGGCTCAAGCTAGACACCGAAGCTGCGGGTGCGTGAGGCCTACGGGCCGATCGCGCGGTAGGAGAGCGTTCCCACGCCAGTGAAGCGGCGGTGTAAACCAGCCGTGGAGGCGTGGGAAGTGAGAATGCCGGCATTAGTAACGAAAGAGGGGTGAGAATCCCCTCCACCGATTGTCCAAGGTTTCCTGGGTAAAGTTCGTCTGCCCAGGGTTAGTCGGGACCTAAGGCGAGGCCGAAAGGCGTAGTCGATGGCCGACAGGTTGATATTCCTGTACCACGTCGCTTCCGTTTGACCGATGGGGGGACGAGGAAGGCTAGGGGAACCCAGGCGATGGTAGTCCTGGGGTAAGCGTGTAGGGGTGGGCCTTGGAAAATCCGGGCCTGCATAACCTGAGGCGCGATGCCAGCTGGCTCTAAGCCGGCGAGTCCCTGACGCCATGCCTCCGAGAAAAGCCTCTAGGGAGGACGCGCGTGCCCGTACCAAAACCGACACAGGTGGACAAGTAGAGAATACTAAGGTGATCGAGATAACCATCGTTAAGGAACTCGGCAAAATTGCCCCGTAACTTCGGGATAAGGGGCGCCCCGGTAGGGTGACGGTCACTAGCTGACCTGAGCTCGAGGGGGCCGCAGTGAATAGGCTGAAGCGACTGTTTACCAAAAACACAGGTCTCTGCTAAGTCGTAAGACGACGTATAGGGGCTGACGCCTGCCCGGTGCCGGAAGGTTACGTGGAGGTGTTAGGGCTTGACCCGAAGCGCCGAAGCTAAGCCCCGGTAAACGGCGGCCGTAACTATAACGGTTGACACAACGGCTGTTACAAAATTCAGCTATATGCTGGGACATCCGAGGATCCCGCACTACGCTAGCGTCCGACGTGGGTGCTAGCGTGACAATGTGTCGGGTGCGGACAATCAGCAGGAAAGACTGTCGAGACAGGAGCAGCGGCGCTGGTTTATCGCCGGCGTCGTCGAGGGCGAAGGGAGCTGGTGCCTCTCAGTCAAGAGACACGAGACTCGTCGCCTGGGCTACTACGTCCAACCGGAGTTCTACGTATATCAACACCGGCGACGACGTGAGCTCCTGGAAACGGCCCAGGAGATCTTCGAGTGCGGACGGATCTGGCCCAAGCCAGGCAACCCGGACGTGCTGGTCTTTGCGATCAGGTCTCGCAGAGACATCTCCGCGCACGTACTGCCGTTCATGGAGCAGTACATGTGCTACTCGTCGCGACGCGCCGACATGGAGCTCTTTACGGATGCGATGCATCTGTTCGAGCTCGGGCTGCATCGCCGGGCCGCTGGCCTGGCGACGATCGTGGAGATCGCTTATGCGATGAACACGGCCGGCAGCCAACGAAGGCGCTCGCTTGGCGAGGTGCTCGACAGAATCCTCAGAGGCCATACGCTGGACGCTCCCGGTGGCCGGGAGTAAAGATATGGTCCGACCTCCGTGGCGACGCGGAGAGCTAGGCGGAACAAGAAACGACCTAGCCGCCCACGTGGGCGTAACAAAAGTGCCTAAGGTGACATCGTTGCCCCCTGGTGGAGTGATTCACCAGGTGCAGCTGGCCGTATGCTGGAACATCCGAGTATCCCGCGCTACGAGTACCGTCCGACGTGGGCGGTACCGTGAAAATGTGCCGGGTGCGGACAATCAGCAGGAAAGACTCAGGGTTTCCTGAGTTTCCTCAGAGACTGTACGCCAGCCACCTCTTGAACGAGGTGAAGATACAGTCCGTTCTCCGTGGCGACGCGGAGAGGCCGACAGAGATGATCGGCCCGCTGGGCGAGGTCGCCCAGTCGAAGCCAGGCCGTGCGCATGGAAGCCTGGCTAGTAACAGTTAGAGCGAAATTCCTTGTCGGGTAAGTTCCGACCTGCACGAATGGCGTAACGACTTCAGCGCTGTCTCAACGATGGGCTCGGTGAAATTGCAGTCTCGGTGAAGATGCCGAGTACCCGCGGCAAGACGGAAAGACCCCGTGAACCTTTACTATAACCTGGTATTGGGACTCGATGCATTTCGCTCAGAATAGGTGGGAGGCTTTGAAGCGCCGGCTGCGGCTGGCGTGGAGCCAACTTTGAGATACCACCCTTGGTGTATTGGGTTTCTAACATCGCACCGTGAATCCGGGCGGTGAACAGTGCCAGGCGGGTAGTTTGACTGGGGCGGTCGCCTCATAAAATGTAACTGAGGCGCACAAAGGTTCCCTCAGCACGGTTGGAAATCGTGCGTAGAGTGTAAAGGCAGCAAGGGAGCTTGACTGCGAGACTGACAGGTCGAGCAGGTGCGAAAGCAGGTCTTAGTGATCCGGCGGTAGCAAGTGGAAGTGCCGTCGCTCAACGGATAAAAGGTACTCCGGGGATAACAGGCTTATCGGGCCCAAGAGTTCACATCGACGGCCCGGTTTGGCACCTCGATGTCGGCTCGTCGCATCCTGGGGCTGAAGTAGGTCCCAAGGGTTGGGCTGTTCGCCCATTAAAGCGGTACGCGAGCTGGGTTCAGAACGTCGTGAGACAGTTCGGTCCCTATCTGCCGTGGGCGTTGGAGAATTGAGAGGATTTGTCCCTAGTACGAGAGGACCGGGATGAACGGACCTCTGGTGTATCTGTTGTCGTGCCAACGGCATAGCAGATTAGCTACGTCTGGACCGGATAACCGCTGAAAGCATCTAAGCGGGAAGCCGACCTCGAGATGAGTTCTCCCATCCCCATGAGGGAGTAAGGCCCCTGGTAGACCACCAGGTTGATAGGCCAGATCTGTACAGACGGTAACGTCTTCAGGAGACTGGTACTAATTGGCCGAGGGCTTGACGGATTTTTTGATACCCCGCGTGTGTGGCGCTGTGCAGTTTTGAAGGACCGGTCGAGGGTCTCTCACGAGTTTCCGGTGGCCATGGCGAGGGGGAAACACCTCTTCCCATTCCGAACAGAGCAGTTAAGCCCCTCAGCGCCGATGGTACTTGGCCCGCAAGGGCCTGGGAGAGTAGGTCGCCGCCGGTTTTTACATCAAAAGCGCCGGTCGCCTCGTTCGGGGGCGGCCGGCGTTTTGCTATCTCCGAAGAGGTGGTGCAGGAACCGGTCGGGCGCGTCCATGAAGGCCCGCGTGAGGCTCACGGCGGCGGTCGCCTCGGCGTCGACCCGCTCGAGGCCGTGTTCGCTGGCTTCGAACACGCGCGCGCCCGGGAAGGACAGCAGGATGGGGGAGTGGGTGGCGATGATGTACTGCGCCCCGGCCGACGTGCTCCGGCGCATCACTTCGAGCAGGGCGAGTTGGCTGGTGACCGACAGGGCTGCCTCGGGCTCATCGAGCAGGAACAGCCCGTCGGCGCCGAAGCGATTGGTGGCCAGGGCCAGAAAGCCCTCGCCGTGCGACTGGGCCAAGAGCTCGCGCCCACCGTGGATCTCCGCGAGATCCTCGGCGTCGAGTGCTCCCGCGACGTTGTAGAAGCTCTCGGCCCGCAGGAAGAACGCCGACCGGGGTTTGCGCGCGCCCAGGCGGAGCTCGACGGCGCCCGCCAGGCCGGGCGCCCCGTCTCGGGCGCGGCTTGTCGGCCTGTACGGGAGCCGCCCGCCGTGCGGGGGAAACCCGAAGGCGATCGCGATCGCCGCGAGCAGGGTCGACTTGCCCGTTCCGTTCTCGCCGGCCAGGAGGCAGACGCCGGTTGCCAGGTCGAGCACGTCCAGCCGGCGGGCCGCCGCGACGAAGGGATACTCGCCCCAGCGGGGGCCGGCGTCCGGCCGCAGGGCCACGCCCTCGATGTACGGGCCGGAGCCGAACGCCCCGCGGTGACCGAACGGCTTCACCCGCCGACGGGGCGGGGTCTGGCCGGGGCCGGACCGGTCGGCTCGAGGGCTCCGCGCGCGATCTCGGCGATCGCCCAGTCCGACCAGTCCACCAGCATCGTGTAGTAGCGCAGGCCCTTCTCGAGCGTGATCCGCCCGGCTCGGGTCGGCGGGTCGGTCGTGCATTCGAGCGTCCGCTCGAGTTCCTCCAGGTCCTCGAGGCGCCGGCGGTAGACGGCCATGTCGCGTTCGATGTGGGCGATCGCCTCGGCGGCGGGGAGCGTCCAGAGGAAGAAGTCGCGCAGCTGGGCGTCGCTGCGCACGCCGTAGTCGGGCTCGGTCGTGCGCATCCAGTCGGTCAGAGCGGCGACGCCCGCGTCCGTGGCGGCGTAGGTCTTGCTCCGCCGCGGGCCTTCGCCTGTCTGCTCGATCAGCCCGTCGCCGACCAGGCGGGCGAGCTCCGGATAGATCTGGCTGTGCCCGGCCGGCCAGACGTGGGCCATCGACGCGGCAAACCGCTTCGTCAGCTCGTAGCCGGTCGACGGCCGGGCGGCGAGCAGGCCGATCAGGGCGTACCGGAGAGCCATGGCCCGAGTATGCCACGTGTCGGCCTTGACATGTGGCGGCGACGCCTGTATACCTCTACATGTCAACTTCGACAGGTGGGAGGCGAGCGGCGATGGCCAGGCAGTCGTACGACGGGCAGAGTTGGTGGCGGGGCGCACCGAGTGACGCGGCGTCGGTCCACGCCCGGCGGTGGGCGATCCTCGCCGTGTTGTGCGCGAGCGTCTTCCTTGCGGTCGTCGACAACACGATCGTCAACGTCGCGCTGCCGCGGATCAGCGAGCAGCTGCACGCGTCGACCAGCCAGCTGCAATGGGTCGTCGACGCCTACTCGCTCGTCTTCGCCGCCCTGCTGCTCGTCGGCGGCAGCCTCGGTGATCGCTTCGGCCGGCGGGGGACGCTTCAGCTCGGCTTGATCGCGTTCGCGTGCTTCTCGACCTTCGCTGGACTCTCGGGCGACGCCGGGACGCTGATCGTCGCGCGCGGGCTGATGGGCATGGCGGCGGCGCTGATCTTCCCGGCGACGCTGGCGATGCTTACGAGCACGTTCACCGACGCCCGTGAGCGGGCGGCCGCGGTCGGCGCCTGGACGGGCGTCGTCGGCCTGGCGGTCGCCCTCGGTCCGCTGAGCGGCGGAGTGCTCCTCGCGCACTTCTCGTGGGGGTCGGTCTTCTTTGTCAACGTCCCGGTCGTCGCCCTCGCCCTGGGGCTCGGCGCCTGGCTGCTGCCGACGAGCCGCGACCCGTCGGCCCCGCGCCTCGACCTCGCCGGCTTCGCCCTGTCGATCGCCGGCGTCGGTGCCGTCGTCTACACGACGATCGAGGCCCCCGGCCGCGGGTGGGCCGATCCGCTGACGCTGGCGGGCTACGCCGCCGGCGTCGTCCTGCTGGTGGCGTTCGCCGCCTGGGAGCGGCGCGTCGCCGAACCGATGCTGGACGTCGGCCTGTTCGCCAACATCCAATTCAGCGCGGCCAGCCTGTCGATCGCCGTGGCGTTCTTCGGCCTGTTCGGGTTCATCTTCATGGTTACGCAGTACTTCCAGCTTGTGCGCGGGTACGACCCGCTGTCGGCCGGCGTGCATACGCTGCCGTTCGCCCTGGCGACCGGGGCGATCGCGCCGCTGGCGCCGCATATCGCCAAGCGGTTGGGAACGAAGCTCGTCGTCCCGGCCGGCCTCGTGCTGATGGCGGCCGGCTTCTACGTCGCGTCGACGGTCGGCGTACGGACGCCCTTCTTCGGCCCGGTGCTCGAGTCGATGCTGCTGATGGCGAGCGGTCTCGGCCTGGTCTCGGCGCCGTCGACCGACGCGATCCTCGCCGTCCTGCCGCCGGCGAAGGCGGGCGTCGGTTCGGCGGTCAACGATGTGACTCGGGAGCTCGGCGGCACGTTCGGCGTGGCCGTAGTCGGCGCGGTCTTCTCGTCCGTCTACGGCCCCGACCTGCTGCACCGCCTCCAGGGCCTCGACCTGACGCCGGCGGCGCAGGTGGCCGCCGACCGGTCCCCGGCCGGCGCGCTCGCGCTGGCCGGTCACGCGCCGGCTCGGGTGGGCGCGACGATCGTCGACGCGACGCACACGGCCTTCGTCGCCGGGCTCAGCCGGGGGTCGCTGGTCTGCGCGTGCGTCGTCGGCGCCGGTGCCCTCCTCGCCTTCGCGGTCCTGCCGCGACGGCTGCCGGCGGCCGTCCGCGGCGCGGAGCGCTCCGCGGCCGAGCTGACGGCCGCCGCCTAGGCGCAACTCGCCAACCTTTCGGGTGTTTCGGGGGTGTCCTGGTTACATGGCCGACCCGCGCCGCCAGCGACTCCCCGCCAGATGCCCGCCATCGCCCCCACGCCAGAGGTCAGGCGCCCCGGACCGACCTGTAGCGACCAGGAGCTCGTCGCGCGCATGCGCACTGGCGACGCGAGCGCCTACGAGGCGATCTTCCGCCGCCACCACCAGCCGCTGCTGTCCTACTGCACCCACATGCTGGGCGGCCGCGACGAGGCCGAAGACGCGCTCCAGCAGGCCTTCATCCGAGCCCACCGGGCGCTGCTCGGGCCCTCGCCGCCGCGCGAGCTGCGCCCGTGGCTGTACGCGATCGCGCGCAACTGCTGCCGTACGGCCCTGGCGGGCCGGCGGCCGGACGCCGAGCTCGACCCGGACCAGCAGTCGCTGGCCGGCCTCAGCGACGAGGTTGCCCGCCGGGAGGATCTGCGCGAGCTCGTCGGCGACCTCGGACGCCTGCCGGAGGACCAGCGAAGCGCTCTGCTGCTGGCCGAGCTCGAGGATCTCAGTCACGCGGAGATCGCCGAGATCGTCGGCTGCGAGGTGAGCAAGGTCAAGGCACTGGTGTTCCAGGCGCGCTCCGGCCTCCTGGCCGAGCGGGCGGCCCGCGACGCTTCGTGCCGCGAGATCCGCGAGGAGCTTTCCGTGGCCCGGGGCGGGCAGCTGCGGCGCGGCCCGCTGCGCCGCCACCTGCGCCTGTGCGTGGGCTGCCGGGAGTTCCAGCAGGCGATCGGCCAGCAGCGCCAGGCGATGGCGATCGTGCTCCCGGTCGCGGCGAGTGCCGGCCTCGGCGCCAAGGTGCTCGCCCACGTCGCCTTCGGCCACACGGCCGCCGCCGCGGCCTGGCGGCGCCGTCGGTCATCGGCGGCTTGGGTGCCGGCGCCGTGACGACCTCGGCCGGCGGAGTGGTCGGCGGGGCTGCGAGATCGCCGGCACGACGGGTGCCGCGGCTGGCGGCGGCGCCGTCGTGGCGGGGACGACGGCTGCGGCGGCTGGCGGCGCCGTGGCGGCCGGCGCCGGGGCGCGCGGGCGGCGGGGCCCTGGCCACGACGGGCGCGACCGCGAGCGCGGCGGGTGTGCGGCGGTGGCTACAGGCGGCGGTGGAACGGCGGCGGCGGTCGGGGTGGCGGCAGGGCGTCGACGGTCGCGGCGACCGGGGCGGCCGCGGCCGGCGCGTCGACCGTGGCGGCGACCGGGGCCGTCGTCGGTGGCGGCGTGATCGCGAAGCTCGCGGTCGTCGGCGCGGTGGCGAGCCTGGCGACGGCCGGCGCCGTTGCCGTCCATCACCGCCATCGAGCGCCGACGGCGCGCAAGGCCGTGCCGGCGCGGCTGGCTGCGGTCGCGCCACCGCACGACGCAGCGCGCGGTCCGCGGGGCCGGGGCGGGCACGGTCACGGCGGCGCAGCTGCGTCGCCGGTCGGCCGCCGCGACCACGACCCGGCGCAGCACCGTCGTCGCAACGACCACGCAGGCCGAGCGTCACAAGGCGGCCGCGCTGGCACGCAAGCTGAGCGCGACGAAGCCGCTGACGGGCGTCGGTGGCGCGGCAGGGCGGAACGCCGGTGGTCCGCTCAAGGGCACCGGGAGCGCGACGGCGCTCCGGGCGCCGAAGGTCACGGCGAAGAACACGGCCGGGCATAAGGCGCCAGCTGGGAAGACGGCGCTGCAGAGATCCGGGGCGACGCGGCTGGCAGCGCGCAGGGCAGCGACGAAGCGGCTGGCGGCGCGCAGGGCTGCGGCGAAGCAGGCAGCGCCGAGTGTGGCGGCAAAGAAGGCAGCCGGGCGCCGCGCACGGCTGGCCGCAGCGGCCGCACAGAAGGCGGCGGCAAGACGCGCGGCGCTCGCCGCTCGCCGCGCCGCGGCCCGGGCTCGGCGCGCTCAGAATTCGGCGGAAACCGTTCGTCGGTCCCGCCTCGCGGGCGGCGGTGCGGCGACCGCGCAGACCGGCTGAACGTCGCCGCAGAATCCGGCGCGCCGGGTAGCGATGGGGTCACCGGTGCCGGCGGAAGTTCCGGTGCCTTCAATCACGACGGGACGGTCGGCGGTAACGGCACATCCGGGGGCCGCGGCGGCCTTGGCGCGGTGATCGGCGGCGCCGGCGGCAGCGGTGGCGGCGGCGGCATCGGTGGTACAGGCGGGGCCAACGCGCGCGTTAATTTTGGGACGGGCGGCAACGGTGGTATGGGCGGGACGGCCGGCACGGGCGGCAACGGCGGGATCGGCGGCGCGCCGGCGGCGCCGGCGGCGCCGGCGGCGACGGCGGCACGGGCGGCGCGGGTGGGTACAACGCGCTCGGTACGGGCAAGGCCGGCAACGGCGGGAACGGCGGCAGCGGCGCGGTCGGCGGCAACGGCGGAAACGGGGGCAACGCCCTGCTGCTCGGCGGCTCCGGTGGGTCTGGTGGCACGGGAACCGTCACCGACGGCACTGCCGGCGCCGACGGAAGCGGGGTCCTGAACGCCGGCAACACGCCGCTCGGCGTGATCGGCGTCCTGCACACCGTCCTCGGCTAGGGTCGCGCGCCGAGGAGGCCCCGGAGGCCTCCTCGGCGTCGGCTCAGCCGGACTCGGCGGCAGCCACCGGCGCCGCCTGGGTGGCGGCCGGGGCTGGCCGGCGGGGATGGACGGTCATCGGCAGTCCGTGCCTGGGGCGAAGCGTGATCGTCGGGTCGAGCACGACCTTCGATCCCGGGACGAAGTCCAGCGTGTAGCGCTGGGCGATCATCGCGGCGATGATCGCCGCCTCCATCATCGCGAAGCCCTGGCCGACGCAGACGCGTCGCCCGCCGCCGAAGGGAAAGTAGGAATGCCGCGGACGCGCCCCCGGGGCGTCGCCAAGGAAGCGGCGCGGGTCGAAGCCGGCGGGGTTCGGCCAGACCCCGGGATCGCGGTGGGTCGTCCACGTCGAGATCAGGACGACCGACCCGGCCGGGACGGCGAAGCCGCCGAGGACGTCGTCGGCCAGCGCCTGGCGCTGGACGTGCCAGACGGGCGGGAAGAGGCGCATCGCCTCGCGGAAGCACGCCGTCGTCCACGGCAGTCGCTCGGTGGCGTCGGCTCCGGGCGGCGCGCCGGCGAGCACGTCGTCGACCTCGGCCAGCAGCTGCTCTCGGGCGGCTGGGTGGTGCGAGAGCAGGTACCACATCCACGCCAGACCGTTGGCCGTCGTCTCGTGGCCGGCGGCGATGAACGTCATGAGCTCGTCACGGAGCTGCGTGCGGGACATCGGCGCGCCGGTTTCGTCGTCGGCGGCGGCCATCAGCAGGCCGAGGAGATCGTCGGGGGCGTCACCGACCGCGCGGGCCCGGCGGTCGATCAGCTCGCCGACGACGCCGTCCATGACGTCGACGGCGGCGACGTGGGCCCGCCACCGGGGCACCTGGAGCTTGAACGCGCGCTCGGGCGTCATTCCCGGAAGGCGCGAGCCGGCGACGTTGATCGGGGAGCGTCCGGCGGCGCCGATCTTGCGGTTGGCGGTCGCCGCGGCCGCGGCAAAGCCGGCGTTCAGGGCACTGACGTCCTGGCCGAGCAGCGCCCGACCAACGATGTCGAGCGTCAGGTCGGTCATCTCCCGGGCCACCTCGACCGGAGCGCCCGGGGCGAAGCGATCGGGCCAGGCGGCGAGCGAGGCGGTCGCGGCGGCGACCATGTGCGCAGCGAAGGGGACGAGGTGACGTTGCGCGAACAGCGGCTGCACGAGCGACCGCTGACGCTGCCACGAGGCGCCCTCGTTGGTTACGAGCCCCTTCCCGAGGAGGCGATGCATCAGCTGGTAGTGCTCGGACTTGACGTAGTTGTCCTGGTTGGTCAGCAGGACATGCTTGACCTGATCGGCCCCCCGGGCAATGAAGAGCGGGCCGCCGAGAATCTGGAGCAGGACGACGTCGCCGTACGTCTGGGCGACATGATCCATCGCCTCCAACGGATCGCGGCCGATCATCGCCAGGACCCGAAGGAGGTCGGTGCCGCGCGGGCCGGGCGCCCGTGGCGTCGCCGGCGGGTTGGATGTGCGGGAACGAGTAGCGGTGCCGGTTGGCATCAGCGGTGTTCCTCCGGAGGTAGCGAGGGGACGCCAGGGTAGCGCTGAGCCCGGCCGGCGGCGCCGGCTGCGCCGCGGCGGGAGCCGGCCGGGATCGGCGGCATCGCGACCCGGATCCTGGCTCCCGCACCGCCGGCACACGGCCAGCAGCAGGCTGGCACACCAGTCTCTTGACATGGCACCACTCATGTGCCACTCTGGCACCATGAACCTACAACCTTATGTCGCGGACCTCCAACGTCAGCTCGCCGTCGCCGCCGACGCCGGGGGAGACGAGCTGCGCGCTCTCGGCGAGCGGTTGATCGCGCCGTTCGACGCCGCGATCCAACTCGCCCTGCTCGACGTCCTGGGGGCCGCAGCCGAGGAGATCACCTGCGATCTCGCCCCCGGGTCGGTCGAGCTGCGACTGCGCGGACGCGAGCCGGAGTTCGTCGTCACCCCGCCGCCCGCCGACGAGCGGGCGATGAGCGATCGCCCGGCAACAGGGCTGGGGCCGCCGGCGGCGGCCGACGGCGACGAAGGGGCGATGGCCCGGATCAACGTGCGCATGCCCGACCACGTCAAGACGCGGATCGAGCGGGCGGCCGCCGACGAGGGGCTTTCCGTCAATGCGTGGCTCGTGCGTGCAGCGACGGCTGCGCTCGACCGCGGCGAGCCGGACCGGCGCGGTGAAGGACGCCCCACGATCGGCCGGCAGCGGTACACGGGCTGGGCGCGCTGACCGACATGCCCACCCCGACAAAATCAACGCAGCAGAGGAGCGGCAATGCCTACTTTCGATACACCAGGGCCGATCACGGTGAGCGTCGAGCTCGGCGTCGGTGACATCCGGATCGTGGCCAGCGACCGGACCGACGTCGTCGTCGACGTGCGCCCGAGCGACGCGGCCAAGAAGGCCGACGTGACGGCGGCGGAGCAGACCCGGGTCGAGTACGCAGACGGGAGGCTGATGATCAAGCCGCCGAAGGGATGGCGGCAGTACACATTCCGGGGTGGCGGCGAGTCGATCGACGTGCACGTCGCCCTGCCGGCGGGCTCGCATCTGCGCGGGACGGCCGGGGTTGCCGCGCTGCGGTGCGACGGCCGCCTCGGCGAGTGCCACTTCAAGACCGGTCTCGGCGACATCCGCGTCGAGGAGGCCAGCGTCGTCGCGATCAGGACAGGCATGGGTGACATCACCGTCGATCGAGCCGGCGAGGACGCCGAGCTCAGCACGCGTTCGGGCGCGGTGCAGGTCGGTCGCGTCGACGGGGCCGCCGCGATCAAGAACTCCAACGGCGACACGCGGATCGGCGAGGTCGGCGGTGAGCTGCGGGTGAGCGCGGCCAACGGCAGGATCGCTGTCGACCTGGCCCACGGATCGGTCGTGGCCAAGACCGCCAACGGCGACGTTCGTCTCGGTGAGGTGGTCGCCGGCGCCGTGGTCGCCCAGACCGCCTGTGGGAAGATCGACGTCGGCATCCGCGAGGGCGTCGCCGCGTGGCTGGACCTCGCCACCGAGTGCGGCCGGGTGCGCAACGACCTGGACGCTGCCGGGCGGCCGCAAGCCGGCGACGAAACCGTCGAGGTGCGCGCCCGGAGCGCCTTCGGCGACATCACCGTCCGCCGGCTTGCGACGTCCGCCAGCGGCGCCGTTGAGGCTGTCGCATGATGTCCTCGCCGGATGCGTTCCGGGTGCGCGGACTGCGCAAGTCGTTCGGCGAGAAGGTCGTCCTCGACGGCATCGACCTCGATGTCGCCGCGGGCACGATCTTCGCGCTGCTCGGCCCGAACGGCGCCGGCAAGACGACGACCGTGCAGATCCTGTCGACGCTGATCGCCGCCGACGCCGGCGAGATCGAGGTCGCCGGCCACGACGTGGCGGGTGACCCCGACCGGGTGCGCGCCGCGATCGGCGTCACCGGTCAGTTCTCGGCGGTCGACAAGCTCCTCACCGGCGCGGAGAACCTGGTTCTGATGGCGGACCTGCACCATCTCCGGCGCGCGGACGGCCGCCGGCGCGCCGGCGAGCTGCTCGAGCGCTTCGCTCTGCTCGACGCGGCCGGGCGGCCGGCGGCGACGTATTCGGGCGGCATGAAGCGCCGGCTCGACCTGGCGATGGGCCTGGTCGGCAACCCGCGAGTCGTCTTCCTCGACGAGCCCACGGCCGGTCTCGACCCGCGCGGACGGCGGGCGATGTGGCAGATGATCGGCGACCTGCGCGCCGACGGCACGACGATCTTCCTGACCACGCAGTACCTCGAGGAGGCCGATCACCTGGCCGGGCGGATCGCGGTCCTCGACCGCGGCCGGCTGGTCGCCGATGGCAGCCCGGACGAGCTCAAGCGTCTCGTCCCGGGCGGTCACATCAGCCTGCGCTTCGACGCGCCGGACGAGCTTGACCGGGCCGGCCGGGTGTTCGCGGCGGCGACGCGCGACGACACGTCGCTGAGCCTGCATGTCCCGAGCGACGGCGATGTGCGGTCAGTGCGGGCAACGCTGAACCGACTCGAAGCCGAGTCGATCGCCGTCGCCGGGCTGAGCTTGCACTCGCCCGACCTCGACGACGTCTTCCTCGCCCTCACCGGAACACCGGCCGGCCCGGCGCCCGAGGTGGCGCGATGAGCACGATGGCCTTTGCGACCCGCGACTCGACGACGATGCTGCGCCGCAACGTCCGGCGGATGCTGCGCTATCCGTCGATGACGGTGCTGCTGGTCGGCATTCCGGTGATCTTCCTGCTGCTGTTCGTCTACGTCTTCGGCGGCACGCTTGGGGCCGGGCTCCGCGGCGTCGCCGGCCGACGCGCGGGCTACGTCAACTACGTCACGCCGGGAATCCTGGTTGTCGCCGTGGCCTGCGTGTCGCAGGGAACGGCGATCTCGGTCGCGATCGACATGACCGAAGGCATCATCGCCCGCTTTCGCACGATGGCCATCTGGCGCGGCTCGGTTCTTGCCGGGCACGTTCTCGGCAGCATGATTCAGGCGATCCTCAGCGTCGCCGTGGTCATCGGCGTGGCCCTGCTCGTCGGGTTGCGCCCGGCGGCTTCGACGGTCGACTGGGCCCTCGCCGCCGGCCTGATCGGACTGCTCAGCCTCGCGCTGATCTGGCTCTCGGTCGGGTGCGGCCTGGTGAGCACGAGCGTGGAGACCGCCAGCAACCTGCCGATGCCGCTGATGATCCTGCCCTTCCTCGGGAGCGGGTTCGTCCAGACCGACTCGATCCCGCCCGGTCTGCGCTGGTTCGCCGAGTACCAGCCGTTCACCCCGATCATGGACACGCTGCGGGGGCTGCTGATCGGCGGTCCGATCGGCAGCAATGGCGCGATCGCCGTGGGCTGGTGCGTGGCTATCGCCGGCGTCGGCTACACCTGGTCGCGATCGCTCTACGACCGCGATCCCGCCTGACGCGACCGGCCCGCGCCTGCGGACTGGGGTCCGGGAGCCGGCCAGGTGGATCGCGCCGCCGCCACAGCGTTTTCGGCCCCCGGGTCAGCGGCTGAGATCGATCGTCGGCGTCGGCGTCGGAATCGGGTCGGCGGTCTCCATCGGGACAATGGCGGTGCCGATCCCGAAGAACTCGATCACGTGGCTGCCCCACCCGTGGTTGAGCTCCTGGAGCTTGACGCCGACGATCCCCTCGGCCTCGAGCGTCTCGGCCTCGGCCTGCATCCGACCCATGGCGAGCTCGCGAGCGTCGTACATCGCCTGCGTGAAGTTCGGCATCTCGACGTTGCGGCCGGTGTTCTTGAACGCCTGGCGCATCGCCTGGTGGGCGACGTGATAGACGCAGCTGCCCATCACCATGCCGACCGGTCGATGTCCGCTGCGCAGCAGCGTCCAGAAGTCCTGACCGGAGAGGTCGCTGGTGAACGGCCGGCCGTTGGGTGCCCGGTGCATCTCGCCCTCGCGGTGCTTGATCGCCGTGCCGAGCGCGATGAACTCGGCCATGTTCTCGCCCCAGGCGTAGCGGCGGATGTCGAGGCGCACGCCGACGATCCCGTCGGCTCCGAGCTGGTCGGCCTCCTCCTCCATCCGCGTCATCGCCAGGTTGCGCGCCTCGTACATGGCCTGGGAGAGGACGGTCAGCTCCATGCTCTGGCGGTAGCCGGCGACCTGGAGGCCGACGTGGTAGATCGAGCTGCCGACGACGAAGCCGACCGGGTCGAAGCCGGCCTCGCGGACGACGAGGAACTCGTTGACCGAGAGGTCGGAGGTGAAGAGGCCGCGCTTGTTCTGCGCCAGGCGCTCGCGTCCAGCCTCGGGCACGCCGTCCAGCGAGCCGGCGTGGTACTCGCTCGGGACCTCGGACGGCTCGGCGGCCGGAGCCTGCGGCGCCTGCACGGCTGCGGCCTCCGCTGCGTCGTCCTGCTGTGAGTCGCTGCCCTTGCGATCGAAAAGTCCCATCTTTCTCCTATCGATTTGTCAGGTCAGGAGCCGTTCGAGCTCGGCCCGCGCCCGCGCCGTCTCGCCGGACGACGCGTCGAGCTCGTCCACCAGCGCCGCGAGCCAGGCCGACAGCTCCAGCTCGTCGCGCTTGATCGAGATGCCGCCGACGATCTTCTGCCGCCAGCAGCCAATGCGACCGTCCTCGTATTCGAGGCGAAAGCAGGAGGCGAGGTTGACCTCGATGTCGCTGACGCGCTTGTCGCGCGACAGCGGTCGTCGGGCCCGCCGGCGCACGCGCGTGCGGCCGGGAAGCGCATCCTCGAGCTTGACGGCGAGCACTTCGACCGCGCTTGCCAGCTCGGCTCCGTCGGCCCGGAGACTGGCCGCGCTCAGATCGAAATCGGGCGCCGACGCCACCGGCCGAGAATACTCCACGACCGCCGTCGCGAGCTGAGCGCGCCGGGAGGGGCCGCCGAACTCGGCGACCCCTCCGTGTGCTGCGCCGCGGTCCTGCCCCCGACTCAGCCGCCGGCGGTCGAACCGACCGTGTCGGCGTTGGTCGTCGTCGGCAGGCTGGCCGCCGCCACCGGCGTCACCGTGATCGTGAACGGCTGACTCGCGGCGCCCTGGTTGTCGGGCCCGCCGGGGATCATGACGCGGAACACCTTGGTGCCCGGGTCGAATACCCGGTGGACGATGCTGTAGACCGAGCCCGTCCCGACGGTCGCGACCTGGACGGTGTGGAAGTCACCGCCGCTCGCGTTCTGCCGCTGGAGGTAGATCACGTGGCCGGTCTTGTCGGGCGCGACGCTCCCCGAGAACGTCGCCGTCTGCCCAGCCGGCACGCTCGTCGCCGACACGGTCGCCGTCAGCGTGTCCTTGACGCCGACGAACAGGATCGCCGAGCTCTTGCCCGCGCCCGTGACCTTGTAGAACGTGCTGAAGACCGGCGTCTGCGCCGGGAAGGCATAGTGGCCGGAAGCGTCGGTGGTGCTCTGCGCGACCGGGGCAAAGCCCTGGTCGCGGACGTGGGCCAGCAGCGTCACCGGCTGGGTCGCGCCGCCGGCGAGGACACCCGACATGACCACCGGCTGGCCGTAGGTCAGCGGATCGGCGGACGCCGCGATCGTCAGCGCCGGGTTCTGCGCCTGGTCGATCTCGTACTCGAGGACGTTCGACGGGCTCGCCAGATTGCGGGTCGTGTGCCGCACGAGCACGCGGAGGTTGGCGTCGCCCGGGTTGACGAACCTGTGCGTGATCGAGAACGTCCCGCCGCCGGCGACGCGCCCGCGGTCGATCGTGTTCCAGTCGTCGCCGCCGGTGGCTGCGTTCTGGCGCTGGAGCAGCACTGTGTCACCGGCCACGCTCGGGCTGACGGTGCCGGTGAACGTCGCCGCGTGCGCCGGTCCCGTCTCCAGGACCGGCGAAGCCGGGCCGTGCAGCGTGACGAGTGCGTACACGCGCTCGTGGAGCGTGCGGCTGCGGGCACCGAGCGACTGGACGAACCACTCACGATTCGAGGTCACGACGCCGTCGGCGCGTGTCAACGCGTAGAAGCCCGCGGCGTCGGTCTGCGTCCGCTGCACGATCGTGAACTTCGCCGCCGGGTTGACGCGGTGCCAAAGGACGATCTGCCGCCCCCCGTTGTTGGGGCCGGTGAGGCGGCCGAAGATGACCAGGGGATCGCCCGCGACGACCGGGTTCGCCGAGACGTTGATCGAGACGGCATGACGGCCGCTGGGGCTCGGGTGCTTGGCGGCCTGGGCGGCTGCCGGGACTCCCAGCACCAGGACCAGCACGGCCAGTGCGGCGGAGCCAATTCTGCGTGGTGGCATTCGAATGTTCCTCCTCTAAGGGCGTGGGATCGTGCTTCTGCGGCTGAGACTTCGCCGGTGCCGCCGAGGTTGGCCGGTTACACGCGGCTCACCGGCCGGCGGCCGGAGTCCGCCGCCGTGCCCCGCCCTGGGGTGCGGCGAACGTCCGACCAGCCGGTCTGTGGCCGAGCCTCCTACCTCGCGCCCCTCCCGCGAAGGGGTCAGCCGCGTCCTGCGCGCACGGGCGATGCCGGCGGGCAGGCTCGCGAGCGAGCCACGGGTGAGATGCAGTGCTGCGGTCGCCCCGGCGGGGCCCCGCGCCGGCTCCGGCCGGGATCGTGGCGGAGCGGCACCCGATGTGGATGCAGTCCGTCGCCGCCGGCGAGGTCCCCCCTCCCAGGGGGCCTCGGCTGCGACGGGACGCGGAACGCGCGCGACGTGCGCTCGTCCGTGGGCGCGGACGGCTCGATTTCGAAGTCGAGCAGAAAGAAGGTCCGAGCCAGGCGGACGGCGCGGTTCAAGGCGCTGCCTGTGGCGGTCGTTCGTTGCGTGCGCCAGAACATACGTTCGTAAGCTAGGCACCGGCTCGGACGGAATGCCCCCAACGCACCGTGAAGCCGGGAAAATGGCTCTGCGTAGCGACGAAACGTGCAACGTCGGTTGCACGACACCGGCCTGTCGCGGGCAGCGCCCGGTGTGCCGGAGGCCCTCATGACGCGGCGCCGGCGGGCCTCGCGGGCAACCGCGGGCCGGGGCCGGCGCAGGCAGGGTCGGCCGGCGGTACGGCGAAGTTCACGCCAGGATGGCTGTTACCCTTCGCAGGCGCTCGGTCGTCTCAGCCCGGCCGGTCCGGCGCCCGCGCAAACCGCTCATGGAGAAGCTCGTCATCCACGGAGGCGTTCCGCTCTCCGGCACGGTCATCCCTGCCGGGAACAAGAACAGCGCCCTCCCGATCCTCGCGGCGTCGGTCCTCACGG
This sequence comes from uncultured Solirubrobacterales bacterium, assembly GCA_963742705.1. GTDB lineage: Bacteria > Actinomycetota > Thermoleophilia > Solirubrobacterales > Solirubrobacteraceae > Palsa-513. The sequence goes on from CAVUMZ010000017.1 coordinate 524,064, forward strand.
CCGAGGAGGTCACGGTGGCCAACGTGCCCCGCATCCGCGATGTCGACGCGATGCTCGAGATCCTCGACGGGATCGGCGTGCGGGTGCAGTGGACCGGCGAGCACGAGGTTCTGCTCTGCGCGGCCGGCGTCCACGCGACGTCGATCGAGCGCTCGCTCTCCGAGCAGATCCGCGCGTCGTTCCTGCTCGCCGGGCCACTGCTCGCTCGCTTCGGGCGGGCGGAGATGCCGCCGCCCGGCGGCGACGTGATCGGCCGCCGGCGGCTCGATCCCCACCTCGACGGCTTTCGTGCGCTCGGCGCGACGACTACCCACGACCGGGACATCGTCCTGACGGCGCCGGACGGACTGTGCGCCGGCGACGTGTTCATGGACGAGCCGTCGGTGATGGCCACGGAGAACGTCCTCATGGCCGCGGCGCTCACGCCGGGGGCCACCGTCATCGGGAACGCCGCGTGCGAGCCGCACGTCCAGGACCTGGCGCGGATGCTCGTGAAGATGGGCGCCGACATCCAGGGGATCGGCTCCAATCTCGTGACGGTCAACGGCGCCCCGGAGCTGCACGGCGCTCACCATGTCGTCGCCCCCGATCACATCGAGATCGGCAGCTTCATGGCGCTGGCCGGGGTGACCGGCGGCGAGCTGTGGATCAAGGACACGATTCCCGGCGACCTGCGGATGATCCGCCTCGTCTTCGACCAGCTCGGCCTCCACACCGAGATCCACGGTCGCGACATCTTCGTCCCCGGCGGCCAGCGTCTGGTCGTCAAGGCCGACGCCGGCAACTACAAGCGCAAGGTCCAGGATGGCCCGTGGCCGGCGTTCCCGGCGGACCTGACGAGCATCGCCGTGGCGCTCGCGACCCAGGCCGAGGGTTCGGTCCTGATCCACGAGTGGATGTTCGAGAACCGCCTGATCTTCACCGACAAGCTGACGGGGATGGGCGCCGACATCGTGCTCTGCGACCCGCACCGGGCGATCGTCACCGGCCCGCGGAGGATGCGCGGCGAGCGGCTCGAGTCGCCGGACATCCGCGCCGGGATGGCCATGCTGATCGCCGCCCTGTGCGCCGAGGGGCGCAGCGAGATCGGCAACGTCCGTCAGATCGACCGCGGCTACGAGCGCATCGACGAGCGTCTGCGCGAGCTCGGCGCCCGCATCGAGCGGGTCGCGACCGAGCCGGTCATCGCCGTCTGAGCTCGTCTCGGCGCCCGAGCGGGCGTCCGCGGCGGCGGGCGTGACGTCGAATCGCAACCAGCGGCTGAGAGTGGGTCCCGGCACTCAAGTACCGTCCCAGCCGTGATTCACCCGATTCCCAGCGGCACGCGCGACGTCCTGCCCGACGAGATGCGCGAGCTGCGCGAGATCACCGAGGTCCTGCGCACGGTCTTCGACGAGGCCGCGTACGGCGAGGTCTACACCCCGGCGCTCGAATACGAGGCCGTGCTGGCCCAGGGCGACATGGCCGATGCCAGGCCTGCCTACCGCGTCTTCGACGAGAACGGCGAGGTGCTCGTCCTGCGCTCGGACATGACCGTCCCAATCGCCCGGGTCGTCGCCAGCCGCTACCCGCAGGCCGATCCCCCGCTGCGGTTCTGCTATTTCGCCCACTCCTACCGGGGCGTCCGCCCGCAGCGCGGCCAGCCGCGCGAGTTCCTCCAGGCCGGGATCGAGCTGATCGGCTCGCCGGCGCCCGACGGGACGGCCGAGGTGCTGACCGTCGTCTGCACGGCGCTCGACGCGCTCGGCCTCGACAGCTACCGCGTCGGTCTCGGCGATGCCGCCCTCTACCCGTCGCTGCTCGAAACCCACGGCATCCCCGAGGCGGCGCGCAATCGCCTCCTCGGCGAGCTGACCCGCGGCGACTTCGTCTCGCTCGAGCAGGAGCTCGCCGGGCTCGATCTCCCGGCCGCCGCGCTCGACGTGCTGGAGCGGGTGCCACGGATGCGCGGCGGACCGGATCTGCTCGCCGGCCCGCCCGGTCCGGTCGCCGACGCGATGGACGGCCTGCGCAAGGTCCACGCCCGGCTCGACCCGGCGGTCGCCGACCGCGTGATCTTCGACCTCGGCCTGTCGCTGCGATCGATCGGCTATTACACGGGCGCGATCTTCGAGATCTACGACCCGGCGCTCGGGACGCCGATCGGCGGCGGCGGCCGCTACGACGATCTGCTCGGCCGTTTCGGTCGCAGCCAGCCGGCGGTCGGCTTCGCGCTCGGCGTCGACCGCCTGCACATGGCGCTGGCCGGCGAGGAACCGGAGCCGAAGTGAGACGGCCGACCAACGGGCTGACGATCGCCGTTCCCCGCGGCGCCCTGTTCGCCGAGGCGCTCGACCGCCTCGCCCGCCTCGGCGTCGACACCGAAGAGGTCCGCACCAACGACCGCAAGCTGCTGTTCGAGGACGTCGGCCTGATCACCATGCGACCGTCCGATGTGCCGACCTACGTCGCCGCCGGGGCCGCCGATCTCGGCATCACCGGCAAGGACGTCCTGATGGAGCAGGCCGACTCGGCGACGCCGGGCACCGGGCGCGAGGTCTACGAGCTGCTCGACCTCGGCTTCGGCCGCTGCACGATGGTGCTCGCGACCACCGCCGGGCCCGACCTGGCGGCCGAGGCCCTGCGCCGCCTGGGCGTCATGCGCGTCGCGACCAAGTACCCGCGGATCGCCCTGCGCCACTTCGAGCGGACAGGGCGGCAGGTCGAGATCGTCGAGGTCAAGGGCTCGGTCGAGCTGGCGCCGCTGACCGGCCTGGCCGAGGCGATCGTCGACCTCACGGCCACCGGGACGACGCTGAAGGAGAACAACCTCGTGATCCGCGAGGAGATCGTCGTCTGCACGGCGCGGCTGATCGCCAACCCGGTCGCCCACAAGCTCAAGGCCAGCGCGATCGACGAGGTGCTGGAGCGGCTCCGTGCGCATTGAGCGCCGCCGCCTCGAGGACGCCGTCGACCTGGGCGCGTTCGTCGCCGGCCTGCGCGCGCTGATCCCGGCCGCGGCCGACGCCACGGGGACGGTCGCCGAGATCGTCGCCGCCGTGCGCGACCGGGGCGACGCCGCCCTGCGCGAGTACACCGACCGCTTCGATGCGCCGGGCGAGCCCTTCCGGGTCGGCGCCGACGAGCTCTCGCGGGCGAGCGCCGGGCTGCCGGTCGATGTCCGCGCCGGGCTCGAGGTCGCGATCGCGAATGTCGCTCAGGTCGCCTACGCCGGAGTCGGCGTCGAGCAGGAGGTCACGCTCGCCCAGGGCCATCGCGTCAGGCTGCGCGAGGTCCCTGTCGGGCGCGCGGCCGTCTACGTCCCCGGCGGAAGGGCGCCGTACCCGAGCACGGTCGTGATGGGCGTGGTCACGGCGCGGTCGGCCGGCGTCGAGGACGTCGTCGTCTGCACGCCGCCACCGGTTGCCGACGTCCTGCTCGGCACGTGCGGGCTCTGCGGCGTCGGCACCGTCTACCGGATGGGCGGGGCGCAGGCCGTCGCGGCGCTCGCCTACGGGACCGAGTCGGTGCAGGCGGTGGACGTGATCGTCGGCCCTGGCAACCTCTTCGTCCAGGAGGCCAAGCGGCAGGTCTGCGACCGGGTCGGGATCGACGGCTTCGCCGGCCCGAGCGATCTGCTCGTGATCTTCGACGCCGGCGACCTCGGCTCGCTGCGGCTGATCGCCCTCGACCTGATCGCCCAAGCCGAGCACGGTCCGGCGAGCCTCGTGCTCGCCGTCGCCGCCGACGCCGACCTGCTCGACCGCCTGGCGACGGAGATCGACCAGCTGGCCGCCCACCGACCGGTCGGCGACCCGGCCGCGTGCGTGCTGATCGAGACCGGCGACCTCGGCCGGGCGCTCGCGCTGGCGAACGCCTACGCCCCCGAGCACCTCGAGCTGATCGGGCCGGGCGCCGAGGCGCTGGCCGGGGGCGTGCGCAGCGCCGGCTGCGTGTTCGTCGGCTGGCCGGCCGGGACGGCGTTCGGCGACTACGTCAGCGGCTCCAACCACGTCCTGCCGACCGGTGGGTCGGCCCGGTTCGCCTCCGGCCTCTCGCCGCGCCACTTCCGCCGCCAGATGTCAGAGGTCCGGATCCCGGCGGCGGCCCTGCCGGCGCTGGCCGCGGCCGGGGCGCCGATCGCCCGGGCCGAGGGCTTCGCGGTCCATGCCGAGTCGATGGCCGTCCGCGCCCCGCCGCCGGCGGCGCCAGTCGGCGACAATCAAGCGACATGACCCGGACCGCCCAGATCAGCCGTGCGACGCGCGAAACCGACGTCGAGCTCGGCCTGACGCTCGACGGCACCGGCCAGGGCAAGCGGTCGACCGGCGTCGGCTTCCTCGATCACATGCTCGACCTGCTGGCCCGCCACGCCCGGCTCGACCTCGACGTCCGCGTCGCCGGCGACCTCGAGACCGGCGGCCACCACACCGTCGAGGACACGGGCATCGTCTTTGGCCAGGCGCTCGACCAGGCGCTCGGCGACCGGAAGGGGATCACCCGCTACGGCGACGCCACGGTGCCGATGGACGAGGCCCGGGCGATGTGCTCACTCGACGTCAGCGGCCGGCCGTACCTGCGCTTCGCCGCCGACGTCGGCCCCGGGGCCACCGGCGACCTCGACCACGAGCTGGTCGAGGAGTTCTTCCGGGCCGTCGTCAACAACGCCAAGCTGACCGTCCACCTCGAGGTGCAGGCCGGGACCAACGCCCACCACATGATCGAGGCGACGTTCAAGGCGTTCGCCCGGGCCTTGCGCGCCGCCGTGGCGATCGACCCCACCGAGACCGGCGTCCCGAGCACGAAGGGGACGCTGACGTGAGCGGCTCACGAGTCCGAAGGGGATCCTGACGTGACCGGCGAGCCGACGATCGGCATCGTCGACTACGGCATGGGCAACCGCCGGTCGGTCGAGAAGGCGCTCGCCCACGTCGGCGCCCGGCCGCACCTGACCTCCGACCACGACGAGCTGCGGGCTGCCGCCGGCCTGATCGTCCCCGGCGTCGGCGCCTTCCCCGAGGCGGTGAGCCGCCTGGCGGACCTTGGCCTCGACGACCTGATCCGCGAGCGCGTCCACGCCGACGTGCCGACGCTCGGCCTCTGCCTCGGGATGCAGCTGGCCTTCGACGAGTCGACCGAGCTCGGCGGGTCACCCGGCCTCGGCCTCGTTCCCGGCATCGTGCGCGAGCTCGCCGCCGGCGAACTCAAGGTCCCGCACATCGGCTGGAGCCCCGTCCGCTGGCGGCCGGGAGCGCCGCCTGCCTGCCCGACGCGGGCACGCACGCCCCGCCACGGCGCCCTGCTCGGAGACCTGCCCGACGAGACCGCCTTCTATCACGTGCACAGCTACGTCGCCGTCCCCGCCGACCGGGCGGACTGGCTCGGGACGGCCGAGTACGGCGAGCGCTTCGTCACCGCGGTGGCGCGCGGATCGTTCTGGGGCGTCCAGTTCCACCCGGAGAAGTCGTCGACCCTCGGCCTCAAGCTGCTGGCCAACTTCGCGGGGATCTGCCGCGCCGAGTCCGCGCTCGAGCCGGCGTCCGCACCCCGCGGCGGGGCGCAGGCCGCGTGATCCTCTACCCGGCGATCGACATCCTCGACGGAAGCGCCGTCCGGCTCGTGAAGGGCGACTTCGGCCGGAGCACGACCTACCAGGCCGATCCGCTCGACGCCGCCCGCAACTGGCAGGCCGCCGGAGCCGAGCGCCTGCACGTCGTCGACCTCGACGGGGCCCGCGCCGGCCACCCGGTCAACCTCGAGCACGTCCGGCGGATCGTCGCCGACACCGGGCTCCCGGTCCAGCTCGGCGGCGGCTTGCGCTCGCTGGAGGCCCTCGCCGCCGCCACCAAGGCCGGGGCCACGCGACTCGTGCTCGGCACCGCCGCCTTCACCGACCTGCTCGAGCCGGCGGTCGCCGCGGTCGGCGACCGCCTCGTCGTCTCGGTCGACGTCCGCGGGGGACGCGTCTCGACGGCCGGCTGGACGCACACGACCAAGCTGCGGGCCGGCGTGGCGATCAGTGAGCTCCAGCAGCGCGGCGTCGTCAACTTCGTCTACACCGACGTCGACCGCGACGGCATGCTCGGCGGGCTCGACGTCCCGGAGATCGGGCGTGTCGCCGATGCCATCGGCGACGACGGCGAGCTGCTCTACTCGGGCGGGATCGGCGAGCTCGTCGACCTCGAGCTCCTCGCCGGGCTCGGCCACCCCAAGCTGAAGGGCGTGATCGTCGGCAAGGCGCTGTACGAGGGCCGCTTCACGGTCGCCCGCGCCCAGCAGGCGCTGGACCCCGCGTGCAGCTGAAGCGGGTCATCCCGTGCCTCGACGTCGACGCCGGGCGCGTCGTCAAGGGCACCAACTTCGTCGACATCCGCGACGCCGGCGACCCGGTCGAGCTGGCGGCCCGCTACGACCGTGAGGGCGCGGACGAGCTCGTCTTCCTGGACATCACGGCGACGCACGAGAAGCGCGACACGATCGTCGAGTTGGCCCGCCGGACCGCCGACGAGGTGTTCGTGCCGTTCACGATCGGCGGCGGCATTCGCACCGTCGACGACGCCCAGGCGGTGCTCGACGCCGGGGCCGACAAGGTCGCCGTCAACTCGGCGGCGGTCGCCCGGCCGGAGCTGATCGGCGAGATGGCGGGAGTCTTCGGCGCCCAGTGCGTCGTGCTCGCGATCGACGCCAAGGCCCGGAGCGACGGGCCGGGGTGGGAGGTCTACGTCGCCGGCGGCCGCACGCCGACCGGCCGCGACGTGATCGCCTGGGCCCGCGAGGGCGTCGAACGCGGGGCGGGGGAGATCCTGCTGACGAGCATGGACCGCGACGGCACCAGCGACGGCTACGACCTCGCGCTGACCAGGGCGGTCAGCGATGCGGTCAGCGTGCCGGTGATCGCCTCGGGCGGCGCCGGTGAGCTCGAGCACCTCGTCGACGCGCTCGCCTGCGGGGCGTCGGCCGCCCTCTGCGCGTCGATCTTCCACTACGGGGCGCACACGATCGCCGAGGCGAAGGCGCACATCGCGGCCGCGGGGATCCCTGTGCGTATCACATAGTGGACGGACACACCGTGCTCGCTGCGCTGCCCGGCGCGCCCGCGGGGCCCGAGCTGCTGGCCGCCGCCGCCGGTCTCGAGGGCGTCCACCTGGTCGGCGGCGCCGTGCGCGATCTCCTCCTGGGTCGCACCCCGCGCGAGCTCGACGTCGTCGTCGACGGCGACACCCAGCCGCTGCTCGACCGCCTCGGCGAGGCTGCTGTGCGCCACCAGCGCTTCGACACGGCGACCGTGACGACGCCCCACGGCCGGATCGACGTCGCCCGGGCCCGGCGCGAGCGCTACGCGGCCCCCGGGGCGCTGCCGCACGTCGAGCCGGCGCCGCTGGCCGAGGACCTGACCCGCCGCGACTTCACGGTCAACGCGATCGCCGTCGACCTCGCCGACGGCAGCCTCCACGCCGTCCCCGGCGCCCGCGAAGACCTCGCCGACAGCCGGCTGCGCGTGCTCCACGACGCCAGCTTCGTCGACGACCCGACGCGCCTGCTGCGCCTCGCCCGCTACCGCGAGCGCCTGCACTTCACCGTCGAGCCGCACACGGCCGCGCTCGCCGCGGCGGCGACGCTCGCCGGCGTCAGCGGCGCCCGCGTCGGGGCCGAGCTGCGCCTCGCCCTGCGCGAGCCCGACCCGCTGGCGGTGCTCGACGGCGTCGGCGGCCTGCCCGTCCGGGTCGACGCGGGGTTGGCACGACGTGCCACCCTCCTGCTCCCGCCCGACGCCCGCGTCGACCTGATGATCCTCGGAATCGCGACCCGGGAGCTGGGGACGGCGGCCTGGCTCGAATCGCTGGAGCTCCCCGCGCGGGAGCGGGACGTTGTGCTCGCCGTCTGGGGCGCCCCTCGGCTGGCGCGGGCGATCGAGCGGGCCGGCAGCCCCGCCGAGCTCCACGCCGCCGCCGCTGCGCCGGTCGAGGCCGTCGCGGTCGCCGGAGCGCTCGGCCCGGCCGCCGCCGCGCGCCGCTACCTCGACGAGCTCCGCCACGTGCACCTGGAGATCGACGGCAGCGACCTGCGCGCGGCGGGGCTGCACGGTCCGGAGATCGGCCGGCGCCTGGCGCGGACGCTCGCACGCAAACTCGACGGCGAGCTCTCCGGCCGGGCGGCCGAGCTGGCCGAGGCGCTGCGATGATCGAGCTGGCGGTCGGCCCGGCGCGCGTGGCGTTCACGACGTGCGCGGACGGCGACCTCGGTCGGACGGATTTCGCGGTCGACGCCGGCGTGGCCGCGGCTCGGGACGGGGTCCGTCGTGCCTGCGGCCTCGACGGAATCACCGTCGGTCGCCAGGTGCACGGAGCGCAGGTAGCCGACGTCGTCGCCCCGGTGTGCGGCTGGTGTGTGGCGGGGGAGGCGGACGGGCAGGCGACCCGCCTGACGGGGGTGGGCGTCGCCGTCCACGTCGCCGACTGCCTGCCCGTCGCGGTCGCCGGGGCCGGCGGCGTGGCGATGCTCCACGCCGGCTGGCGCGGGCTGGCGGCGGGGGTGCTCGAGGCGGGGGTGGCGGCGCTCGGCCTGCCATTGGCCGCGGCGATCGGCCCGGCAGCCGGCGGCTGCTGCTACGAGGTCGGGGCCGAGGTCCGCGCCGTGTTCGGCCTGGACGGGCGGGGGCTCCTGGATCTGAAGGCGATCGCCCGGGAGCGGCTGGTGGCGGCCGGGGTCGGTACGGTCGAGGACGTCGGCATCTGCACGCTGTGCGCGCCGGCCGGGCTCGTCTTCTCGCACCGGCGCGGGGCGACCGGGCGGCAGGCGGGGATCGCGTGGCTGCGCTGAGCGCGTCACGGGTGCGCGCCAACGTCGGGGTGGCCCGGGAGCGGATCGCCGCCGCCGCGGGCCGGGCCGGCCGCTGCGGCGACGACGTCGTGCTGCTGGCGGCGGTGAAGTACGTCGCCGCGGCCGAGCTGGGCGTGCTGGCCGAGGCGGGGATCGCGGTCGTGGGCGAGAACCGGGCCCAGGACCTGGTCGAGAAGGTGGAGCTCCAGCCGCAGCTGCGCTGGCACTTCATCGGCCAGCTCCAGAGCCGCAAGGTCAAGCTCGTCGCGCCGCGCGTCGAGCTGATCCACTCGCTCGCCAGCCTTTCGGCCGCCCGGGCCCTGTCGTCGTGTGACCGGCGTCCGGGGCTGGCGGTGCTGATCGAGGTCAACGTGGCCGGCGAGGCGGGCAAGGCCGGGGTCGCGCCGGGGGAGGTCGGCGCGCTGATCGAGGCGTGCCCGGTGCCGGTGGTCGGGCTGATGACCATGCCCCCGGCGGGTGGCGACAGCCGCCGCTGGTTCAGCGCCCTGCGCGAGCTCGGGATCGGGCACGGGCTGGCCGAGCTGTCGATGGGAACCAGCCAGGACTACGAGGTCGCGGTTGAGGAGGGGGCGACGATCGTGCGGATCGGCACCAGTCTCTACGCCTGACCGAAATTTGTGCCTATAGTTTGAAGTTGCAGGGAATCCTGCGTGCCCGACGAATTCCAACTGAGCTTATGGCGCTACGAGACTCATGGCATCGCGCGCTCGTCTACTTCGGGTTGGCCGAGGATGCTCCGCACGACGACTTCGAGCGCGAGCGCGAGCCCGTGCGCGAACCGGCGCCCCCGGCCGACGATGGCTACGCGGCCGAGCGGCCGAACGTCAGGCGTTTGGCGGCCCGACGCCGGCGCGACGAGTTCGACGACATCTTCGCCGACGACGATGACGACCGTGGCGGACGGCGTCAGACCGCCGTCCTGCGGTCTGTTCCCGGCGGGCGGGGCGGGGCCAACGGCGGCGGCGTCCGGGTCCACCTCGTGCTGCCGAAGTCCTTCAACGACGCCCAGCAGGTCGCCGACAAGTTCAAGGACTCGGTGCCGGTGATCCTGAACCTCCAGAGCGTCGACAACGATCTCGCCAAGCGGCTGATCGACTTCGCCAGCGGCCTCACCTATGCGCTCGACGGGGGTATGCAGCGGATCGCCGAGAAGGTCTTCATGCTGACGCCGCGCAACGTCGAGATCTCCGCCGAGGAGCGGGCGCGGTTGATCGAGAAGGGCTTCTTCAACCAGAGCTGACATGGTTGACGCTGGCGCTCCGCGTCGCCGTCGGCCACGGCATTTAGGTAACAGTGTTACTTGGCCACTGGCCTGGGCCAGGACTATAACTGCGCCGGATGTCACATTGGGCTGGTCGGCACCGCTTGGCGGGCACAGGCGGCGGACTCTCCGGGCCGCGGACGCGGCGGAGGGCGTCTGGACGGTCAGCGCGCGCGGTGGCGACCGGCACCAGGTGGCGGCCGGGACCGGCGTCGGCCGCGTCGCCTGGCAGCCGCTGCCTCAGAAGTAGCCGCGGGGGCGCTTGGCCGTGTCGCTGCCGATGAAGTCGTCGGTGCGGATCTGGTCAAGCAGCCCGATGCAGCCGGAGACCGACGGGGGAAGCCCGGTCAGCCCGCCGGTCTTCAGGCGCGTCCCGCGCCAGCAGCGGCCGGTCGACTCGACCGCGTAGACGATGCCGCTCGCGCTGCCGTCGGTCGGTACCAGCGCGCAGGTCCAATGGCCGCGGCCGCTCCCGTTGCACGAGCCGAAGAACGACTGGCCGACCTGCGCTGCCACCGAGTGGCTCAGCGACGCCCGGGTGACGCGCTCGCCGAACGTGATGTAGAGGGCGACGATGGCGATCGAGCTGATCACAACCGCCACGATGGCGCGCTTGGGTCGCCTCATCGCTCGCCGATCGTACGCGGGTCAGACGCGCGCGGCGTCGCCCGGTCGTGGGGAGGCGCCCGGCCGGGCGACGCGCGCGGCGAGCGGCGCCCCGAGCAGCGAGACGGCGGCCATGGCGAGGAACGCCGCCAGCTGATGGTGGACGAGGACCTGGACGATCCCGGCCACCACGAGGCCGCCGGCGTTCCCGGCCATCCAGACGATCGCCCCGGCGGCGCCGGCGGCCGACCCGGCGAGTGCCTCGGCCGCGGCGAGCACGATCGGGAGGGCGGGGAGGAGGACCACCCCCATCACCACGAGCACGGCCCCGCGCGCGCCGGTCGCCGTCGCCGCGGCGAGCCCGGCGCAGCCGGCGGCGCTGACGCCGACCGCCGCCGCCAGGTAGGCGCGCTCGGCGGCCCGGCGGGCGATCACCGGCGGGAGCGCGGCGCAGCCGACGACGCCGGCGACGATCATCGCCACGAGCAGGGCGCCGGCCGTCGTGTCGGACACGCCGTCCGGATGCAGCAGCGTCTGGAGCCAGGTCGCCAGCGCGACGAATACGCCGAAGCCGAGGAAGACGAGGCCGCAGAGGGTCCGCATCGCCGGCAGCGCCCACAGCGCCCGGACGGCGTCGAGGCCGCCGACGACGGCGCTCCCGGCGTCCTGTCGGGGCGTTCGGGCGCGCAGCTGCGCGGCGAGGAGCACGGCCGCGGCGAGCGCGAGTCCGGCCTCGAGCCCCAGTAGCCGCCCGAGGTGGCCGTGGGCGCCGAGGGTGGGGCCGAGCACCAGCGCCGCGAGCATGCCGACGAAGCTCCCGGCCGAGCCGATGGCGATCGCCGTCGGGCGCTGCGGGACGGCGACGTAGACGGCGGCGAGCTTGCCGACGGCGCTGAGGACGACGGGCTGGGCCAGCGCCACCGCGACCTGGCCGGCCAGCGCCCAGCCGAACGTCAGACCGCCGAGGCGGATCAGCCCGCCCGCGGCGACGAGCGCGGCGCCGGCGGCCAGGGCCGGGCGAAACCAGCGGTCGAGCAGCATCCCGGCGGGGATCGCGAGCGCGACGTAGAGGAGCGGGAAGATCTCCGACAGCCAGCCGACGGCCGTCTCCGACACGCCGTAGCGGCGGGCGCTGTCGGTCGTGATCGCCGCGTAGGTCAGCCAGAGCATCTGCGTCGCCGCCGCGATCAGGGCATAGGCGACGATCACCGACCAGGCGCCGCCGGACTCGGCCGCATCCGCGGACTTGGGTGCCGTGATCGGGGTGGCGGTCGCCGACACCGGCCGTCAGCCGGACGAGCCGGCGCGGCGCGGCTTGAGCAGACCCTTGAAGGCGTCGTGGACGACCTTCAGCCGCAGCCGGCGGGGTCCGCCGAGCGCGTTGAAGAAGAAGCGCAGGTGCGGCCGGTCGATCACGACGACCGGGGCGCGGCCGGCCGCCGCACGGGCGATCGCCTTGGCCACGTACCGGGGCTCCATGCCCTTCTCGAAGGCGACGCCGCCCGTCGGACCCCAGTCGTGCTCCTCGCGCAGCTGGTCGGTCTTGACGTCGCCCGGGCAGACGGCGCACGCCCTGACCTCGCTCCCGGCCAACTCGTGGTGGAGCACCTCGGCGAGGCCGATCAGCGCCCACTTGCTCGTGCAGTAGGAGGCGTACGACGGGCCGCCGATCAGGCCGAGCTCCGAGGAGACGAGCACGATCCGACCGAACCCGCGCGCCCGCATGCCGGGCAGCACGGCCTGGGTCAGCCACAGCCCGGCGCCGGCGTGCAGGCGGTAGCTGAGCTCGAAGTCGGCCGGCGTGACGTCCTCGACGAAGTCGCGGCGCAGGACCCCGGCGCAGCTGATCAGGACGTCGACCGGCCCGAGCGCCGCCTCGACCTCGGCGACCGCTCGGGCGCACTCGGTCGCCTCGGTCAGGTCGGCGGCGACCGCGTGGGTGCGCTCGGCCGGCAGGCCGGCCGCCGCCTGGCCGAGCCCGCCGGTGCCCGTCGCGACGAGCCCGACGCGGGCGCCGAGCCCGCTGAAGTGGTGCGCTGTCGCCAGGCCGATGCCTCGCGAGGCGCCGGTCACCAGCACGGTCCTGTCCTCGAAAAGCGACCCCGTCACGTCGACCTCCTGGAGAAGCGCGAGCGCCGCGGCGGCCCCCGCCTGCGGGCGGAGCCTACTCGCCGAGGCGGGCGGTCGCCTCGATCGCCACGAGCAGCTCCGCCGCGTGCAGACCGCTTACGCCGTAGACCCCGGTGGCCGGGGCGACGAGGCCGAGCGCCTCGCTGTGGGCGCGGGCGACGGCCTCGCCGTTGGCGGCGATGTCGACGACGAAGATGCGCGTGCGGACGATGTCGCCGGCGCCGCCGCCGAGACGCTCGACCGCGGCCAACACGGCGCTGAGCGCCGCCTGCGCCTGGTCGTAGGCCGTCGCGCCCGGGGCCGTCGTCGCGCTCACCTCGATCACGCCGTCGCGCAGGCACGCCCGGCTGGAGCCGCAGTGCTCGTCCCAGGCGTCCGCCGGCGCAATTCGCTGCACGCCCCAATCCTACGGCGGCCCCGCTGCCGGCTGCCGAGCGGGGTACCCTTCGCCACCTATGGCGATCGGCTTCATCGGCGCGGGCAACATGGCGCGGGCACTGGCCCGGGGCCTCGGCGAGCCGGTGCTGGCGACCGATTCCGGCTCGGGCCGGGCTGCGGCGCTGGTGGCCGAGCTCGGCGGCGAGGCGCTCGGCGGCAACGCCGAGCTGGCCGAGCGGGCCGACCTGGTGATCCTCTGCCACAAGCCGGCGCAGCTCGAGCTGGTCGCCCTGACCGTTGCGCCGGTGGCCCGGCGGGTCGTCTCGGTGCTCGCCGCCGTTCCGGTCGAGCGTCTGCGCGCCGCGTACCCGGCGGCCGCGATCGTCCGGGCGATGCCGAACACGGCGGTCGAGGTCCGCGACGGCGTGACCTGCCTGGCGGCCGGGGCCGACGCCGGCCTGGCGGCGGACGCGCGGGCGCTGTTCGAGCGCGTCGGGCTCGTCGTCGAGCTGCCCGAGCGGCTGATCGACGTGGCGACCGCCGTCAGCGGCGTCGCCCCGGCCTACGTCGCCCTGATCGCCGAGGCGTGGATCGACGCCGCGATCCGGCACGGGCTGCCGGCCGCCGTCGCCGGCGACCTGGTCGGAGCGTCGCTCAGCGGGTCGGCGACGCTGCTGCGGGCCCGGGGCATGGACACGCTCGCCGTGCGCCGGGGCGTGACGTCGCCGGCCGGCCTCACGTCGCGCGGTCTCGCCGCGCTCGAGCAGGCAGGGGTTCGGGCGGCGTTCGCGAAGGCCACCGACGAGGTGCTCCGATGATCCTGCTCACCGCCCGCGACCAGGTGGCCAACTACCTCGACGCCTTGATCTGGGTGTACACGCTGATCATCTTCGCGTACATCATCTCGACGCTGGTGCTGTCGATGGGCGTGCGGATTCCGTACTCCCGCTACACCGACGCCGTGCTCACGTTCCTGCGCGATCTGACGGAGCCGTATCTGCGCATCTTCCGGCGCTTCATCCCGGCGATCGGTGCGTTTGACTTCAGTCCGATCATCGCGATCTTCGTGCTGCGGATCGGCGGCGGCATCGTCGTCAGCCTCATCCGCGGCTGATCGTTCGTGACCGCCGCGCGAGGCGCAGCGCTCCGAGCCGGCGCCGTGCTGGCCGTCGTCGTCATCCTCGACCAGCTGACCAAGCACCTCGTCGACCGGTCGATCGGTCCGGGCGAGCAGCGGTCGGTGCTGCCGGGCGTCCACCTCGTCCACGCGATCAACGACGGCATTGCCTTCAGCGTCTCGGCCGGCGGGCCGGGGGTGATGGTCGTCGTGATCGGCGCGGCGATCGTCGCGATCGTTGCCTTCTTCGCGACCCACGTCGAGCGCCCGCTACTGTGGCTCCCGGCCGGCCTGATGGTCGGCGGGGCGGTCGGCAACCTGGCCGACCGGGTCCGCAACGGGGCGGTCACCGACTTCATCAAGCTGCCCCACTGGCCGGCGTTCAACCTCGCCGATACGGCGATCACGGTCGGGGTGATCGCGCTTCTGTTCGTCCTACGTGAAGATGGAAGTTCGCGTACCGGCTGAGGCCGCCGGCGAGCGGCTCGACACGTTCCTCGGCGCGCGGATCGGCTCTCGCGCCCAGGCGCAGCGCCTGCTCGAGGCGGGCCAGGTCAGCGTCGACGGCCGCGTCGTGCCCAAGCGCCACGCGGTCGCCGCCGGCGAGACGGTCGTCGTCGACGAGGCCGCCGCCGCCGCCGTCGCCGACCGGGCCGGTCCGGTCGACGACGGGCCGCCGGCGCCGTACGCGGTCGCCTACGAGGACGGCGACTTGCTCGTCGTCGAGAAGCCGGCCGGTGTCGTCGTCCATCCGGCCCGCGGCCACCGCCAGAGCACGCTCTCGCAGGCGCTGGCGGCGCGGGGCGCCGCCGGCGGCGACCCGTGGCGGGCCGGCATCGTCCACCGGCTCGACAAGGACACGTCGGGTCTGCTCGTCGTCGCCAAGCACGCCGAGAGCCACCGCCGCCTGAAGGCCGCGCTGGCGGCGCGGGAGATCACGCGCGAGTACCTCGTCCTCGTCGACGGACGTCCGCCGGCGCGCAACGGGACGATCGACGCGCCGCTCGGACGCGATCGGCGCGTGCGCACGCGCATCTCGACCGACACCGACGATCCGCGTGAGGCGCGGACGCACTTCGAGCTGGCGGCGGCGCTGCCGACGACGACGCTGCTGCGGGCGCGTCTGGAGACGGGACGCACCCACCAGATCCGCGCTCACTTCCTGGCCATCGGCCACCCGGTCTGCGGAGATCCTGAGTACGGCCGCGCCGGTGCCTTCGGGCTCGAGCGGCAGTTCCTCCACGCCGCCCGCCTGACGTTCGCGCACCCGTTCACCGGCGTTCCCGTCGACACCCGAGCGCCGCTGCCGGCCGACCTCGCCGCAGCGTTGCAAATCGCCGAGAAGCGGGTAGCAGGTTGACGGGAGGCCGGGGACGGCCATCCCGGATGGGCAGTGAATGCGGGCCGGACCGCCGGAGGTAGGGGAAGGGCGGACCGGCCCGCGTACCCAAAACGACGGCCTGGGGTGAAACTTGCGTATCCTCAGTGCCAATCCACTTCGATCCGCTCGGTTGGCGGGTCGCGGCCCTGCCCGGGTCTATGCGCCCGGGTCCGCGACTCGGTCGAGCGGGCGTCAACCAGACCAATCAAGGGAGCAGTACCGTGGCTCAAGTAGGAATCAAGGAGCTTCTGGAGGCCGGCGTCCATTTCGGTCACCAGACGCGCCGCTGGAACCCGAAGATGCGCCGCTTCATCTTCGGCGAGCGCGGCGGCATCTACATCATCGACCTGATCAAGGCGCAGAAGCTCCTGGATGAGGCGCAGCAGTTCGCCGCCGAGATCGCCCACCGCGGGGGGACCGTCCTCTTCGTCGGGACCAAGAAGCAGGCGCGCGACGCGATCAAGGAGGTCGCCGAGGGCGCCGGCATGCCGTACGTCAACCACCGCTGGCTCGGTGGCCTCTTGACCAACTTCCAGACGATCAGCCAGCGGATCAAGCGGCTGCACGACCTCGAGCGCTACGAGGGCGAGGGACAGCTCGTGCTGCTCCCGACGCGTGAGCGGCTCTCCGCCCAAGCCGATCTTGCCAAGCTCCGGGCCAATCTCGGCGGCGTCAAGAACATGAAGGGCGTGCCGAGCGCGATCTTCATCGTCGACCTGAAGACCGAGGCGATCGCCGTGGCCGAGGCCCAGCGGCTGCGGATCCCGATCATCGGCCTCGTCGACACCAACTGCGACCCGGACGGGATCGACTACGTGATCCCGGGCAACGACGACGCGATCCGGTCGTGCGCGGCGATCACCCGGGCGATCGGCGACGTCGTCGCCCAGGGCTCGCGCGTCTACCGCGAGGAGCAGGAGCGGGTCCGCCTCGAGGCCGAGGAGCGCGCCCGGCGTGAGGCCGAGGAGCGCGCCCGCCGCGAGGCCGAGGCGCAGGCGCGGCGCGAGGCCGAGGAGCAGGCCGCGCGCGACGCGGTCGCCCAGGCTGCGGCGGCCGAGCAGGCCGCCGCCGCCGCCGTCGCGGCGAAGGCCGCTGCGGCCGAACAGGCTGCGGCAAGCGTCCGGGCCGGGACCGCCGCGCGTGGTGCGGCCGCAGCCGCGGCCGCCAAGGCGGCAGCCCAGCAGGCAAGCGAGGTCGCCGACGCTCCCGCGCCGGTCGCCGATCCGGCCGCGCCCGAGCCGGCGGCGCCCGTCGCACCGACAACGGAGCCGGCGAAGGCGGCCGCGCCGCCGGCGTCGAAGCCCAGGTCGAGGCCCAAGCCCGCGGCGGCGAAGGCCCCCGCGGCGGCGAAGGCCCCCGCGCCGCCGGCCGAGCCCGCGCCCGCGGCTCAGGCTGAGCCGGCGGCGCCGGCCGCGCCCGCGGGGCCGGCCGCGCCCGCGGCGCCGGCCGCGCCCGCAGCTACGAGCCCGGCCGACCCCGCGGCTCCGGAGGCGCCCGCAGCGGCCAGCCCGGCCGACCCTGCGGCTCCGGACGCGCCCGCAGCGGCCAGCCCGGCCGAGCCGGCGGTCGTCGAACCCACCGTCGACCCGGCCGCCCCGGTGGCCCCGGCCGCGGCGACGCAGGGGAGTTGACGATGGCCGAGATCAAGGCCGCCGATGTCAAGGCGCTGCGGGACCGGACGGGCGCCGGCATGATGGACTGCAAGAAGGCGCTGACCGAGTCGGGTGGTGACGTCGACAAGGCGATCGAGATCCTCCGCATCAAGCAGGGCAAGCGGATCCAGGATCGGGGTGAGCGGGTGGCGTCCGAGGGGACGGTGCAGGCGTACATCCACTCGAACGCGAAGGTCGGGGCGCTGGTCGAGGTCAACTGCGAGACGGACTTCGTCGCGCGCAACGCCGACTTCGTCGCCTTCGCCAAAGATGTCGCACTCCACGTCGCGGCGGCGGCGCCGGTGTATCTCACGCAGGAGGACGTGCCGCAGGAGGCCAGGGAGGCCGAGCTGCGGGTGTTCGCCGCGGAGGCGGCCGACAAGCCGGAGAACGTGCGCGAGCGGATCGCGGCCGGCAAGCTCGCCAAGTGGTACGAGGGCGTCGTGCTGCTCGACCAGGTCCACGTCAACGGCGACAAGCACGCTGGCAAGACGATCGGCGAGCTCCAGGTCGAGCTGGCGGCCAAGACGGGCGAGAACGTGAAGATCGGCCGCTTCGTGCGCTTCGCCGTCGGGCAATAGGGGTGCCCGCCGGCCCGGGCGGAGCTTTGGACGCGACTCGCCATGGCTGAGCCGGTCTTCAGGCGCGTGCTGCTGAAGCTGTCGGGTGAGGCCCTGATGGGCGCGCTCGACTACGGCGTCGACCCGAAGCGGATCAAGGCGATCGCCGTCGAGGTGAAGGCGGTGGTCGCGAGCGGGGTGGAGCTGGCGATCGTCGTCGGGGCCGGGAACATCTACCGGGGGATGCGCGGCGCGGCGGCCGGGATGGATCGGGCGACGGCCGACTACATGGGCATGCTGGCGACGGTGCTCAACGCCCTGGCGCTCCAGGACGCGTGCGAGACGCAGGGCGTGCATACGAGGGTCCAGTCGGCGATCACCGTGCAGGAGGTGGCCGAGCCGTACATCCGGCGGCGGGCGATGCGCCACCTCGAGAAGAAGCGGGTGGTGATCTTCGCGGCCGGGACCGGCAACCCGTTCTTCACGACCGACACCGCGGCCGCGCTGCGGGCATCGGAGATCCACGCGGAGGCGATCCTGATGGGCAAGAACGGCGTCGACGGGGTCTTCAGCGCCGACCCGGCGCTCGACGCCGGCGCCACCTTCATCCCGCAGATCACGCACATGGAGGCGATCCAGCGGAGGCTCGGCGTGATGGACGCGACGGCACTGACGCTGTGCATGGAGAGCGAGCTTCCCCTGCACGTCTTCAACATGGACGACGAGCGCAACATCTCCCGGATATTGTCCGGGGAGCGAGTCGGAACGTTGGTGGTGACGACATGATCGAAGAACTACTCGAGGACGCGGGCGAGCGGATGGACAAGTCCGTCGAGGCCACGAACCACGAGCTGGCCACGGTGCGTACCGGGCGGGCGAGCCCGGCCCTGCTCGACCGCGTCGTCGTCGACTACTACGGTGCGGCGACGCCGCTGCGCCAGCTCGCGACGATCTCGGCGCCCGAGGGGCGGATGCTGACGGTGCAGCCGTACGACAAGTCGTCGATGAAGCTGATCGAGAAGGCGATCAGCAACTCCGACCTCGGGCTGAACCCGTCCAACGACGGCAACGTGATGCGGCTGATCATCCCCGAGCTCAACGAGGAGCGGCGGCGGGAGCTCGTCAAGGTCGCCCGCCACATCGCCGAGGAGGGCCGGATCGCGATCCGCAACGTCCGCCGCGACGTCAAGCACGACCTGCGCGAGCTCAAGGACGCCGGCGAGACCGGCGAGGACGACGAGCGGCGGGCGGAAGCCGAGCTGCAGAAGCTGACCGACGCGCACATCGCCGAGCTCGACGCGCTGGTGAAGGCCAAGGAAGAACAGATCCTCGAGGTCTGATGAGCGACGGCCCCCGGTACGTCGCGATCATCACCGACGGAAACGGGCGCTGGGCCAAGCGCGAGGGGGTTTCGGTCGCCGCCGGGCACCGGGCCGGGGCGGACGTCGTCAAGGCGCGGCTGCGGGACTCGGTCGAGCTCGGCGTGCGCGAGCTCACCGTCTACTCGTTCTCGACCGAGAACTGGTCGCGCCCGCGGCGGGAGGTCAGGGCGTTGATGCGCATGTTCAGCGAGCGAATCGTGCGTGAGACGCCGGAGCTGCATGACGAGGGTGTGCGGATCCGCTTCATCGGCCGGGCCGACGGCGTCGACGGGAAGCTGTCGGAGCAGATGCGCTGGGCCGAGTCGCTGACCGACGCCAACGACCGGATCACGCTGTTCGTGGCGTTCAACTACGGCGGCCGGGCCGAGATCGTCGACGCGGCCAGACGCTTCGACGGCGGCGACGAGGACGACTTCCGGGCGCTCCTGTACGCGCCGGAGATGCACGACCCGGACCTGATCATCCGCACCAGCGGCGAGCAGCGCCTGTCCAACTACCTGCTCTGGCAGTCGGCCTACTCGGAGCTCGTCTTCCGGGACGAGCTCTGGCCCGACTTCACGCGCGCGGCGCTCGAGCAGTCGCTGGCCGAGTACACAGGCCGGCGGCGGCGCTTCGGCGGACGGGCTTCGCGGTAGATGGCCGACGGGCGCGACCCGCCGCGGGGCGGACGGCGCGGCGGCCAGGGGTCGGGAGGACGCCGCGTCAGCGGGCGGCCGGCCAGCCGCCGGCCGCCGGCGGCGCCCGCGGGGGCGCGGGGGTCGACGGCCCGGCCGCGGCGGCGCAAGCAGCGCTCGGAGCTGAGCGGGCGCATCATCGTGGCGGTCCCGGCGCTGATCGTCGCGCTGTTCATCGTCGCCCGCGGCGGGATCGTCTTCACGCTGGCGCTGATCGGGCTCGGCTGGATCTGCCTCGACGAACTGTTCCGGCTGCTGGACCGGGCCCACCCGATCAAGCTCGCCGGCTTCGTCGGGCTGGTCGCGCTGCTGCTGGCGGCCCAGTACGGCGACCAGTTCCAGATCCTGCTCGTGCTCGTCGCCCTGGTTCCGCTCGCCTTCGGGCTGTCGGTGAGCGCGCCGGGGGGCGGGACGATGGGGATCGCGACGATGATGCTCGGGGTCTGGTGGATCGGCCTGGCCTTGGCGCACGCGGTCCTGCTGCGCAAGCTGCCGCACGGCGACGGCGTGGTGATCGATGTGCTCGTCGGGACGTTCGTCGGCGACAGCGCCGCCTACATCGGCGGCCGGGCCTTCGGGCGCCGGCCGATCGCGCCGCGGATCTCGCCGAACAAGACGCTCGAGGGGCTCGTGATCGGGATCGTGATGGGCGTGCTAAGCGTACTGTTCGCGAGCTTCTACCAAGACTGGATGCACAAGGGGAACGCGCTCCTGCTGGGTCTCGCCGTGGCCATCGCCGCCCCGATCGGCGACCTCTTCGAGTCATACGTCAAGCGCGGGGCGGGGACGAAGGACACGGGAACGATCTTCGGGCCGCACGGCGGTGCGCTCGACCGGCTGGACGCGGTGATGTTCGCCGCCGTCGCCGGCTACTACGTGTGGTACGCGATGCTCTGATCGGACGCCGTCCGGCGACTCGAACGCTCGCCGGGCGGGTAGGCAAAGCGGAGAGCTTCCAACGCAAGGAGACGGCGATGACCGCCAGGTACACGCTCAAGCAGCTGACCGACGTCGAGGACTCGGCCGCGAAGTTCGGCCTCGGCGAGCTCGGTGAGGCGCGCTTCGCCACCGGCGACCTCGAGGCCGACGCGACCGGGGTGGCGTTCCTGCGCCTGAACCCCGGGCGGCGCCAAGCGTTCGCCCACAAGCACGATCAGGCAGAGGAGGTCTATGTCGTCGTCGACGGGTCGGGCCGGGTCAAGCTGGACGACGAAATCCGCGAGATCGAGCGCCTCGACGCGCTGCGGATCGCGCCGGCGGTCGTCCGCATGTTCGAGGCCGGTCCCGGCGGGCTCGAGCTGATCGTCTTCGGTCCTCACCACAAGGGCGACGGGGAGATCCTCGAGGACTGGTGGCGGGACTGACGCGCCGAGCGGTCGAGCCGGCGGGGGAGGGGCGCCGCCTACCATGGTCTGCGTGCGCTACCTGGTCGACGGGATGAACGTGGTCGGAACGCGCCCGGACGCCTGGTGGCGCGATCGCCACGCGGCGATGCTCCGGCTCGTCGACCTGCTCGAGCGGTGGTCGGCCGCCGGCGGGGACGACGTGACGGTGGTCTTCGAGCAGCCGCCGTCACCGCCGATCCGATCGACGGTGATCGCCGTGGCCCACGCGCCGCGTGGCCGGGCGAACTCGGCCGACGACGAGATCGTGCGGCTCCTGGTCGCCGATCCGAGGCCGGGCGAGATCCGCGTTGTCACGTCCGATCGCTGGCTCGCCGACCGGGCGCGGGCGGCCGGGGCCACGGTCGAGCCGGCGTCGACGTTCCGCTCGTCGATCGAGGTCTGATCAGGCGGCGCGCAGGAGGATCCGGTTGCCAGAGGGGTCGACCGCGAGCAGGCGGCCGTCGGCCTGCTTGGCGCCGCCGCCGAGACGGGCTCGCAGCGGTTCGAGGTCGCCGACGACGAGCTCGAACTCGCGCATGCCGAGCGAGCCGGGCGGGGGCGGCGGGGCCTCGCCGCGCGAGTCGTGGTTGACGGCGACGTGGTGGTGGTAGCCGCCGCCGGCCAGCAGTGACGCCCGCTCCCAGCGGGCCATCACGTCGAGGCCGATGACCTCGCTGTAGAAAGGCTCGACGGCCGGCGTGCTGGCGACGCGGAGGTTGACATGCCCGATCACGGTGCCGAGCTCCACCTGCTCGGGCGGCACTCCCCGGCCGCTGCCGGCGGCGAGGACCATGTAGAGGTCGAGCGGGTCGGTGGCCATCTGGACGCGTCCGTCGTCGAGCGGCCAGTCACCGACCGGCCGGTCGGCGTAGATCTCCACGCCGTTGCCGTCGGGGTCGTCGAAGTAGAGCGACTCGCAGACGAGATGGTCGGCGCACCCGGTCAGCGGCATGCGGGCGTTGATGATGCGCTGGAGGGAGTGGGCGAGGTCGCGACGGGTCGGGACGAGCAGGGCGAGGTGGAAGAGGCCGCTGCAGCCCAGAGCCGGCCGGCCGGTCGGATCCTCGATCAGGATCAGCAGGTCCTCGTCGCCGGCACCGAGCGCGGCCCGGCCGTCGTCGACCCGGTGCATCCACAGTCCGACGAGGCCGGCGTAGAAGGCCAGCGCGCGGTCGAGGTCGGAGACGACGAGCGTCACGGCACCGACACCGACCGGCGGTGCGAGGCCGCTCCCATGCGTCAGTGGAACCGGTCCGATCACGGGTTCGTCTCCGCTCACACTGCCCAATACCTTAGGCGGTCGCCCGCGCACCGCATGCCCCGGGGGAGTATTCCGAGGTTTGTTCTAGGTATCGGGGCACAACCGAAAAATTGCTGCATTTCGGCTGATCCAAGCGGCCACCGACGCCGTAGTTGGGGCATGCGTGACGAGCCCCTCGAGGAGCCCCTGAAGGACGGTCACGGCCGGTCGATCGGCGACGTGCGGATCTCGGTCATCGACCGCTGCAACTTCCGCTGCCAGTACTGCATGCCGGCGGAAGGCCTGCCGTGGCTCGACCGGTCCGACCTGCTGACGTTCGAGGAGATCGAGCGTGTCGTCGGCATTCTCGCGCCGATGGGCGTGCACGACATCCGCCTGACCGGCGGCGAACCGCTCGTGCGGCGGGAGCTGTGGCGGCTCGTCGGCATGATCAAGGCGATCGAGGATGTCCACGAGATCTCGCTGACGACTAACGGCTACCTGCTCGAGCGCCAGGCCGAGGGCTTGGTCCGGGCCGGCGTCGACCGCTTCAACGTCTCGGTCGACTCGCTCCAGCGCGACCGCTTCTTCGAGCAGACGCGGCGTGACTCGCTGCCCCAGGTGCTGCGTGGTCTGGCGAAGCTGGCGACCTTCCCCGAAGCGCATCCAATCAAGATCAACGCCGTCTCGATTCGCGGCTTCACCGAGCAGGAGCTGATTCCGTTCGCCGAGTTCGCGCGCGAGCAGCCGTACGAGATTCGCTTCATCGAATACATGCCGCTCGACGGCGACCGCTCCTGGAAAGCCGACCAGGTCCTGACCGGCCGCGAGATCCGCGACGCGATCTCGGCCGTGTATCCGCTCGAGCCGGAGCCGCGGGCCCCGAGCTCGACCGCCCGGGTCTACCGCTTCGCCGACGGTCGCGGCCGGATCGGCTTCATCAACCCCGTGTCGGAGCCGTTCTGCGGCGACTGCAACCGCATCCGCGTCACCGCCGAGGGCAAGCTGCGGACGTGCCTCTTCTCGTTGAACGAGACCGATCTGCGCACGCCGATGCGCGAGGGCGCCAGCGATCTGGAGCTGGAGCGGATCATCCGCGACGCCGTCTGGCGCAAGGAGCTCAAGCACCACGTCGGCGAGCCGGGCTTCATCCAGCCGGCCCGGTCGATGTCGGCGATCGGCGGGTAGGGCTCCCGGAGGTCGGCCCTCCGGGTTAGCAACCGCAGCTCGACGTCCGCGCAGGTGAGGTGATGCCTCGGCCCAACGAATCCGGCCCGATCCGCGATCGAGAGCTACGGTCGCCGTCGCTTGCGGGCGCGCCAGGCAGCGCCGACGGCGGTCGCAACAATGGCGGCAACCGCGGCCGGGACCGAGGGGGTCACGTGGCCTCCGGCGGCCAACGCTGCCCAGGACGTCACGCGTTTCCCACGCGGGAGGCGCCAGGCTGATGTGAGAGTGTTGTCAAGTGGCCAGCACCGGACGTCCGCGGCAGTGGACTTCCCCCGCTTCGGTGGACACTCGGATCAAACCAGGGGAAGATCCAGATGTCCACGAAACCGGGGGAAGTCCACAGGACGGCGTCCTCGCGCTCATCGATCCGCATGCCGCTCCATGCCCACCACGCCTGGACGATCCCACTGCGCTCGGGATCGGCGGAACGGGAGACCACCGTGTCGTCGATCCAGATGTTCCAAATGGCGAGCTCTGCCGGCTTTCGAGGGTTGACGTACCGGAGCGTGGCTCGCTCCTGACGGCCAGCCCATAGACGAATCGACTCACCCTCCGCGCGATGCTCGTCCCAGGCGAGCACCGGAGTATCGGCGCTCGTGGAGTTGCCCGTCGGCACCGGACCACCACGTGCGATTCGACATAGCGCAAACCGACACTACCGAGCGGTAGATGAAGACCGATCAGGGTACGTTCACGGCATGAGTCGCTGGGATCGATTCTGGGGCGACTTGGCCGTGTATTTCGGCCTCCGAGAGGAGACCGCTGACAGGGCGGCAGACCGTCGGGCGCAGGAGCAGGTGCGGCATCTCCCCACCTTGGCTCGAATCAATGTCGGTCTGGTTGTCCTCGTGGAGATTGACTTCGTCGTCGCGTTCCTGTGGCGAACGCTCGAGGGAGGGAACACCGGGACCGCAAGCACGGCGCGACTCGCCGGGCAGCTCCTGCTCATCGGCGGGCTCGCGACCGTCTGCAGCACACTGCTTCGGCGGCGCCGCTGAGCCCGTCGGCTGCTCCTCGGTTTGCCCAGTAGGCCCGGTCGCCTCGTAACATCCCACTCGTACGGGCAGATCCGGCAGAGGAGGAACCATGGCGCAGAGCAAGCCCGCAACGAAGCGCACGCAGCGGCCGTCCAAGGCCGCGCCGTCCAAGGGATTCACCGACGAGGAACGCGCCGCGATGAAGGAACGCGCGCGGGAGCTGAAGGCCGACGCGCGCAAGGCGGACGGCGAGGCCGACGTGCTCGCGAAGATCGCCGAGATGCAGGAATCCGATCGGGCCATGGCCGAGCGGCTCCACGCCATCGTCAAGGCCAGTGCCCCCGATCTCGAGCCGCGGACCTGGTACGGCATGCCGGCGTACGCCCAGGACGGAAGCGTGGTCTGCTTCTTCAAGCCGGCCGAGAAGTTCAAGGCTCGGTACGCCACGCTGGGCTTCAGCGACAAGGCGAACCTCGACGACGGGGCGATGTGGCCGACCGAGTACGCGCTGAAGAAGCTGACACGCGCCGACGAGGCGCGGATCCGCGCGCTCCTCAAGCAGGCCGTGTCCTGAGGCCCGGCCTCACGCCGTCTTGACCCCGGCCGCCGCCTCGAGCCCGAAGCGCTCGATCGACGTCGCGCGCATCTTGAACTTCTGCACCTTGCCGGTTACGGTCATCGGGAACGCGTCGACCAGGATCACGTACCGGGGGATCTTGTTGTGGGCGATCGCCCCCCGGCAGAACTCGCGCACCGCGTCCTCGTCGAGGTTCGACCCTTCGCGCGGACGCACCCAGGCGCAGAGCTCCTCTCCGTGGCGCTCGTCTGGGACGCCGACGATCTGGACGTCGGCGATGTCGGGGTGGCCGTAGAGGAACTCCTCGATCTCCCGGGGGTACAGGTTCTCGCCGCCGCGGATGACCATGTCCTTGATCCGCCCGACGATGTTGCAATAGCCGTCGGCGTCCATTCGGGCCAGATCTCCGGTGTGCATCCACCCGGCCGGATCGATCGCCTCGGCCGTGCGCTCCGGCTCCTCCCAGTAGCCGAGCATCACGCTGTAGCCACGCGTGCAGAGCTCGCCGGTCTCGTCCCGCGCGACGCAGCGACCGTGCTCCGGATCGACGATCTTGACCTCGACGTGCGGCCCCGCCCGCCCGACGCTGCCGACGCGGAGCTCGATCGCGTCGTCGGAGCGCGTCTGCGTCGAGACCGGCGAGGTCTCCGTCATCCCGTAGCAGATCGACACCTCGCTCATGTGCATCACATCCACCACCCGCCTCATCACCTCGACCGGGCACGGCGACCCGGCCATGATCCCGGTCCGCAGCGTGCGCAGGTCGAACTCCCCGAACTGCGGGTGCTCGAGCATGGCGATGAACATCGTCGGCACGCCGTAGAGCGACGTGCACGCCTCGTCGGCCACCGCCCGCAGCGTCGCCCCGGCGTCGAAGAGGGGCGCTGGGATCACCATGCAGGCGCCGTGCGACGTCGCCGCGAGGTTGCCCATCACCATGCCGAAGCAGTGGTAGAACGGCACCGGGATGCAGATCCGGTCGGCCGCGGTGTAGCCGCACAGCCGACCGACGAAGTAGCCGTTGTTGAGAATGTTGTGGTGGGTCAGCGTCGCGCCCTTCGGCGTGCCCGTCGTCCCGCTCGTGTACTGGATGTTGACCGCGTCGTCGAAGCCGAGCTCGGCTTCCCGGGCGGCCAGGCCGGCGCCGTCGACGGGCGTCGCCGCGAGCTCGGTCCAGGCGGCGTCACCGAAGTAGACGACCTCCTCAAGGCCGGGGAGCTCCGGCCGGGCGGCGTCGACCATCGACCGGTAGTCGCTGGTCTTGAAGGCATCCATCGCGACCAGCAGGCGCGTCCCCGACTGGCGCACGGCGAACGCCAACTCGTGCGTCCGGTAGGACGGGTTTAGGTTCACGAGGATCGCGCCGGCCCGGGCGGCTGCGTACTGGAGGAGCGTCCACCCGGCGCAGCTGGGCGACCAGACCCCGACCCGGTCGCCGGGCGCGATGCCGCGGCGCAGCAGGCCGCTGGCCAGGGCGTCGACCGCCGCGTCGAGCTCGGCGTAGGTCATCCGCACGCCCTCCGTCGGGCTCACGAGGGCCTCGTTCGCCCCGTGGCGCGCCGCCGTCGTCCGGAGGTTGGCGCCGATCGTCTGCCCGAGCAGCGGGGTCGCATCGACGCCGTGGTCGTAGGCGATCATTGGTCGGGGTGCCCCTCGGCGACCAGCGGCGCCCGCTCGCGGATCTCCCGCAACAGACGGGCGGTCAGCTCGCCCGGCGCCTCGCCGGGCTGCAGCCCGGCGCCGGCCGGCCGGAAGAAGGTCACGCGGACGCGCGGGCGCCGCGGGAAGCGGCGGATGTCGGTCGTCCCCTCGATCGTGCAGCAGACGATCTCGGCCTCGGGCACTGCGGCGGCGAGGCGTCCGAGGCCGCTCCGCGCTCGCAGCTCGCGCCCGCGGCTGCGCGTTCCCTCCGGGAAGACGCCGATGCACGCCCCGGCGCGCAGCTCGGCGATCGCGCGCTCGAGCGCCGCCGCGTCGGCTTGACCGCGACGGACCGGGATCTGGCCCATGCCGTCGAGGATCAGGCCGAGAGCCTTGAACTTCCACAGCGACGACTTGGCCAATGCGCGGATCTGGCGACGGTCGACGGCGGCGACGCCGGCCGCGATCGGATCCCAATAGCTGTCGTGGTTGGCGGCGACGAGCACGGCGCCGGTGGCCGGCAGCGCGTCGAGGCCGGCGACCTCGAGCCGCGCCCAGCGGCGGATCACCGGCCCGGTGATGGCCATCACGCCCCGGTAGGTCGCGGTGACCGGTTCGGCGGTGCTCACCGGCCGGCTACGGGCCGATGGACGAGCAGGCGTCCATGCCGTAATCCTTCGCGAACGACAGCGGGTCGATGTCGGCCACAGAGAGGTTCCCGGCGAGCTTGGCCAGCTCGACGAGGGTGTTGCCGCCCGCCACCTGGTCGGGAGCCTTGCTGACGAGCCCACTGAACGAGGCGATCTGTGCGTTCCAGTGCTTGAGCGCGGCGCTGTCGGCCGGCGGCGGGGCGAGCGCGGCCAGGCCGTCGCGCACACGGACGAAGACCGCCGCCGCGTTGCGCAGCCGGGTGAGGATCTCGGTGCGCGGAATCGGGCTCTGGAAGGCCAGCTTCTCGATCGTCCCGAGCGCGGCGTCGCGCTTGCCGGCCGCGCAGATCGCGTCGGCCTTGGCGATGTACTCCGACTTGGTCAGACCCGTCGGCACCGGCGCCGCGGACTTCTTCACCTTGCTCGAGCTGCTGCCGCACCCGGCGAGCACAAGGCAGGCGACCACGGCGAGTGCGAGGGCCGAACGCATCGCACCAAAACCTACAACGGTTGCGCGGCCCGCGTTTATGGCACGCTTGGCCGATCGCCCGCCGCCTTCTGATCCTCGGCTCGACCGGTTCGATCGGCCTTCAGGCGCTCGACGTGCTCGAGCGCTCGGACGAGCTCGAGCTGGTCGGCCTCTCGGCCCAGTCGTCGGCGAGGACCCTGGTCGCCCAGGCCCGGCGTCACGGGGTGCACCGGGTCGCCCTGACCGACGACGACGCCGCCGCGGCGGCCGCAGCCGACTGGCCGGACGGCGAGGTGCTCGCCGGGGCCGAGGGGCTCGTCCGGCTGATCGTCGAGTCGGACGCCGATCTCGTGCTCAACGCCCTGGTCGGGTCGGCCGGGCTCGGTCCGACCGTCGCCGCGCTCGGTGAGGGGATCGACCTCGCGCTCGCCAACAAGGAGTCGCTGGTCGTCGGCGGCGAGCTGGTGATGGCCCTGGCCGAGGCCACCGGTGCTCGCATCATCCCCGTCGACTCCGAGCACTCGGCCCTGCATCAGCTGATCGCCGGCGAGCCGCCGGGCGTGGTCGAGCGGCTGACGCTCACGGCGTCGGGCGGCCCCTTCCGCGGCTACACGGCGGCGCAGCTCGCCGACGTCACCGTGGCCCAGGCGCTACGCCACCCCACGTGGGAGATGGGCGGGAAGATCACGATCGACTCGGCGACGCTCATGAATAAGGGGCTCGAGGTGATCGAGGCCCATCACCTCTTCGGCACGCCGTACGACCAGATCGACGTCGTCGTCCATCCGCAGTCGATCGTCCACAGCCTGATCTCCCTCTGCGACGGGGCGACGCTCGCCCACCTCGGGTATCCCGATATGCGCGTACCGATCTCCTATGGGCTCCACTATCCCGACCGGATGCCGGTGCCGGTGGCCCGGCTCGACCTGGCCGCCGTCGGCAGCTTGACGTTCGAGCCGATCGACGCCGTGGCGTTCCCGTGCCTGCGGCTGGCCCGCGAGGCCGCGGCGGCCGGCGGAACGGCGCCGTGCGTGCTGAACGCCGCCAACGAGATCGCCGTCCACGCCTTCCTGGCCGGCCGGATCGCCTTCACGGGAATCGCCGACGTGATCGCCGCGTCGCTGCACGAGCTCGGGTCGCAGCCGGTGCGGGCGTTCGAGACGCTGTTCGAGGCCGACCGGCGGGCGCGGGAGGTCGCACGCGAGGAAACGGTCGCGCAGGCGTCGGCCTGACCAACCCTTAATGCGCGCCTGCCATCCTTGACGGGTGTCCTGGGTTCTCGCGCTCGCCGGCTTTGCCGCGCTGATCATCCTGCACGAGTTCGGCCACTTCATCGTGGCCAAGGCGGTCGGCATGCGCGTCGAGCGCTTTGCGCTCTTCTTCCCGCCGCTGCTGTTCAAGGTTCGGCGCGGCGAGACCGAGTACGGGATCGGGGCGATCCCGCTCGGCGGCTACGTGAAGATCAGCGGGATGAACCCGCAGGAGATCGAGACGATGGATCCGGAGATCCGCCACCGGGCGTACTACCTCCAGGCGCCGTGGAAGCGGGTCGCGGTGATCCTGGCCGGACCGGTGGCGAACGTGATCATCGCCTTCCTGATCTTCTGGATCCTGATCCTGAGCGGAAGCCACGGCGCGGCCGAGTCGCTGAACACCGTGGTGCCGAGCCCGGCGATCTCCTCGGTCGAGGGCGGTCAGGCAGCGACCGGCGTCCTGCGGCCGGGCGACCGCGTGATCGCCGTCGACGGCGTGCGGGGTTCACTGACCCGTCTTTCGGAGCAGATCGCAAGCCACAGATGCGCCGGCACGGCAGTGGCCGAGTGCCGGGCGGCCACGCCCGCGAAGATCACCGTGCTGCGATCGGGGCGGCCGGTGACGTTCGCCCTGGCCCCGCGCTACGACCCGAGCTTGAAGCGGATGCGGGTCGGCTTCAGCTTCGGCGACACGGTGCCGTCGATCGGCCCCGTCGACGCCGGGCGGATCAGCGTCGATCGGATGTGGAGCATCACCAGCGAGACCCTCAGCGGCCTTGCCCGGGCCTTCTACAGCCCGGCCGCCCGCCACCAGATCACCAGCGTCGTCGGCCTCACGACGGTCACGCACGAGGAGTTCGCGTTCGACGCGTCGCGGGCCGTGGTCCTGCTCGGCTTCATCTCGCTCGCCCTGGCCATCATCAACATGCTGCCGTTCCTCCCCCTCGACGGCGGCCACGTCCTCTGGTCGGTGGCCGAGAAGGTTCGCGGCCGGCGGATCTCGCTGATAGCGATGGCGCGCTACAGCTCGGTCGGGTGCCTGTTGCTCGTCTTCCTCGTCGTCAACGGGATCAGCAACGACATCGGCAAGCTCACCGGCCCCGGCTTCGGGTAGTGGCCTAGAGGAGCTTCCCCAGCCCGTTGACGGCGGCGCTCCCGAGCACGATCTCGAGCACCACGCCGCCGCCCAGCACGACGAGCGCGACGAGCACGATCAGGAAGTCCTCGAGCAGGACGGCGAGCGAGAGCAGCACGACGCCGAGTGACGGCAACGTGTCGAGCCCCGAGAACGGGGGGGCAAGGAAGGCGCCGGCAGAGCCGCCGATCACCAGCAGTCCGAAGACGACGTCGCTCAGGCGGTGATTGAAGACGAAGCGCAGGCGCGGCCGCGACAGGCGCTCGAGCCGGCGGATCATGCGCATCAGCCCGGCGAGGAACCGCTGCTGCTTGCTTCCGGCCAGATCGAGGTCGCGCCAGCGCCGCGGCAGCCAGATCCGCTTGCGGCCGGCGATCAGCTCGAGTGCCAGGAGGACGGCGATGATCTCGAACACATGCGTGGCCCCGCCGGTCGGCAGCGGCAGCGCCGGCACGCCGAGGAGCAGGACGAAGAGGATCGCGAAGCTCTTCGGCCCGAAGAGCTCGATCAGGCTGCCGAGGCTGCGGTCGCCCTCGGGCGCCAGCCAGCGCTCGAGCTCGTCGCTGACCTTCGGCGGGTCGGGCGTCGCCGGCTCCATCGCGATGTGACGATATTGACCCGACCGCGTCGAGCCGGCGCCCGAGGGTGGAGTAGGGTCGACCTCCGCGTGCTTGCGACAGCTCTCGTCCGCGTTCCCGCGGCTGCCCGATGACCGGCCCGGCGCTGCTGTGCTTCGACGGCTCGACCGAGGCGGCGGCAGCGATCACCCGCGCCGGCGCGATCCTGGCCGAGCGCCGGGCGATCGTGCTGAGCGTCGCGATCCCGGCCGAAGCGGAGCTGCCGCTGGACGCGGTGAGTGACCTCGTCGGCCGCTTGAGCGGCGTCTACCGCGACTGGGACGAGATCGCCGGGCAGATCGCCGCCCGGCACGCCGCGGACGGCTGCCGGATGGCCACCGAAGCCGGCTTCGACGCGACGCCGCTGACGGCGGTCGGAAAGCCGGCGGCGACGATCCTCGGGGTCGCTGACGCGCACGATGCCGGGGTAATCGTGCTCGGAACCGGGCGCCCGCGGCCGCTCGGCGCGCTGCTCGGAAGCGTCTCGGCCCGGGTCGTCCTGGAGTCGGCCCGGCCGGTGCTGGTGATCCGCTCCGATTGACCGTGCGGCGTGCGACGGAAATCACACAACGCCCGTCAGGTCGCGTTAGAGTCGCGTCGTCCACTTTGCCGAGGAGGGAGACCACCATGTCCGTGCACTCGCGCTGTCGGGCGATTCGAATCTCGGCTGGCTCCTGAGCGACGCGCGTGGCTCCGCGCCGCCGAGTGCGGCGCGGGGCCGGCGTAGCGGAGACTGTGCGGCATGGATGTCGACGACCTCTACGGCCTGCCGCGCGACCGCTTCGTCGCCGAGCGCACCGCGCTCGCGCGGGCGCTCCGGGCGGACGGCCGGCGCGACGAGGCGGCTGACGTCGCCGGCCTGCGCAAGCCGTCGGTCGTCGCCTGGGCGGTCAACCAGCTCGTGCGGACCGCCGCCGACGGCGTCGCGGCGCTGCTCGCGGCCGGCGACGGCGTGCGGGCGGCGCAGGCCGCGCTCCTGGCCGGCGGCGGCGACCGCGCCGCGCTGCGTGACGCCGCCGAGTCCGAACGGGCGGCGGTCGAGCGGCTCGTCGCCGCCGGGCGCGGCCTGCTCGGATCGGGCGCGGGCGCGGCGGTCCTCGACCGGGTAGCCGAAACGCTCCACGCCGCCGCGCTCGACGACGACGCCCGGGCTGCGGTCACCGCAGGCCGGCTCGAGCGCGAGCTCAGCCACGTCGGCCTCGGCGCGACCCCCACCGGCCAGCCTCAGCCGCGGGCGAAGCCGGCGACGGCCCCGAGGTCCCGCGTCGACCGCGACGAGCGCGAACGGGCAGCGCGGGAGCGCGCCGAGGCGGCGCGCCGCGAGCAGGACCGGGCGCAGGCGCGCCGGGCCGCCCGGGCGGCCGAGGCGACCGCCCGGCGCGAGCTCGAGTCCGCCGAGCGCGGCGCGCACGCCGCGGTCGATCGGCGCGATCGCGCCGCCGCGGCTCTCGCCGCGGCCGATCAGGAGCTCGCTGCGGCCCAGGCGCGCGTCGCTGTCGCCGCCGCCGAGCACCGCCGGGCGCGCGCCGAGCGCGACGGTTAGAGGTCGGCCAGCGCGGCCCGGAGGGCGTCGGCCGAGTCGAAGGTCAGCGACAGCCGGTTGCCGTGTCGGTGAGCGATGCGGCCGTCCTCGTCGACGATGAAGACCGTCCGCTTGACGATGTTGACCGGCCGGGCGAGCACGCCGTAGGCCCTGGCCACCGCACCGTCGACATCGGCCAGGAGCGGCGTCGTCAGGCCGTACTTGGACTTGAACGCCTCCTTCGACGCCGTGTCGCGCGTAGAGATGCCGACGACGACAGCGTCGAGCGCGTCCATCTCGTCGGCCGCGTCGCGGTAGGAGCAGAACTGCTTCGTGCAGACGGTGGTGTCGTCGCCGGGATAGAAGAGGAGCACCACCCGCCGGCCGTGGTGCTCGCTCAGCGTGAAGGTGCCTTCGGTGCCCTCAAGCGTGAAGTCCGGGGCGATGTCGCCGACGCTGAGCACGCTCACGCCGGTTCCTACGTCCCGGACGCCGCGGCGGATGACCGGCCCGGGCCGTCGGGTCGGCGGATGCTGATCCAGCTCTTGGTCAGCGGCCCGAAACGCTCGGCCACCGCCGGCCCGAACAGCGATTCGAGCTCGCGGCGGCCGAGCAGGCGCACGTCCTCCCAATGGCCGGCCGCCCCCAGCTTCCAGTAGGCACGGCGCACGCCGACCGGGAGCCAGTGGGCGGCCGGAAGCAGCGAATGCGGCTCGATCGGGAACGACGCCGCTGGCGTCTGGACGTACCACCCGCGGCCGACCCGGCGGCATTCTGCCGCGAAGCGGGCGCGCAGCGGCGACGGTATGTGCTCGATCACGCTGCTGCAGTAGACCAGGTCGAACTCGCCGTCGCCGAACGGCAGCCCGACCGTCGCGTCGGCGACGACGAGGCGGGCGCCGTAGGACGGCCGCGCGACTAGGTCGACGCCCGTGATGTCCAGCTCCGGCGCCCGGGCCGGCAGCCCGGCGCTGCCGCAGCCGACGTCGAGGATCCGGGTCGTCCGGTCGATCCCGGCGCGGGCGAGGAAGTCGGCGTGACGGCGCGCCCGCGCCCGCCGGGCGAACGGCTCCCCGAACCGGGGGAGGGGCCCCCGCGCGGTGTCGTAGACGCTCGCATCGGTCACGCCCGGAGGGTACCGGTCGCTACAGTGTCCGGAATGGCATCCAAGCGCCAGATCGACGTCGGCGGGGTCCTGATCGGCGGCGGGGCACCGGTCGTCGTGCAGACGATGACCAAGACGGAGACGGCCAACCTGACGGCGACGATGGATCAGATCCGCCGGGTGGCCGAGGCCGGCGCCGACATCGTCCGGGTGGCCGTGCCCCGCGAGCGCGACATCGACGCGCTGCGAACGATCGTCCGCGATTCGCCCATCCCGGTGATCGCCGACATCCACTTCAACCACACGCTGGCGCTCAAGGCGATCGACGCCGGCGCCCACTGCGTGCGCCTGAACCCCGGCAACATCGGCGGACCCGAAAAGGTCGCCGAGGTCGCCGACCGGGCTCGCGCGGCCGGCACGCCGATGCGGATCGGCGTCAACTCCGGGTCGCTGCCCAAGCACCTGCACGAGCTCGAGCGGACCAACCCGGTCGACGCCCTCGTCGCCGCTGCGCTGGAGTTCGTCGAGCTGATGGAGCGGTTGCGCTTCGAGGACTTCAAGGTCTCGATCAAATCGACCAACGTCCCCAACACGATCGCCTCCAACCGCCTCCTCAGCGAGCGGATCGACTATCCGCTCCACCTCGGAATCACCGAAGCCGGCACCAAGTGGTCGGGCTCGCTGAAGTCGGCCGTCGGTCTCGGCACGCTGCTCGCCGACGGCATCGGCGACACGATCCGCATCTCGCTGTCGACTTTCCACGCCGAGGAGGAGGTCAAGGTCGCCTGGGAGATCCTCAAGGCGCTCAAGCTCCGCGAGCGCGGACCGGTCCTGATCGCCTGCCCGACCTGCGGCCGGCTCCAGTTCGACATGGACACCGTCGTCGCCGAGATCGAGCGCCGCCTCGAGGCGTACGCCGATCCGATCGAGGTGGCCGTCCTCGGCTGCGCGGTCAACGGCATCGGCGAGGCCAGCCACGCAGACTTCGGCATCACCGGCGCCAAGAACGAGGGCCTGATCTTCTCCCGGGGAAAGGCGCTGCGCAAGGTGCCGACCGACCAGCTCGTCGACGCGCTGTTCGTCGAGATCGACAAGTACACGCGCTCGAAGCGGATCGAGGTCGACGCGGTGCAGGCCGCCGACGGCGCCCAGTGGCTGGCGGCGGTCGAGGCCGAGAACGCCGACGAGCTGACGCCCGAGCGGCTCGCCGCCATGGAGGCCGCGGCGGCCGACGACGAGCAGGCGGACGGCAGGCTGCTCGACGTGCTGGCCACCCCCCCGGTCGTCCTCGACGAGACCCAGTCACCCGTCGCCGGGCGTCGCTTCAGCCGAGCGTAGCGCCCGGGAACAGCGTCACCACGCTGTTCCCGTTGCCCTGCTCGCACGTCCCGGTGAGCAGCTGCGCGCCGGTCGCGGCCGCGGCGAGGACCGGCGATCCACACGCGACGCCAAGCGTCAGCGGCGGGCCGAGGACGCCGCCGTGCGGCCAGAGCTCGGTGTCGAGTCCGAAGTCCGCCTGCGCCAGCTCGCCGCTGCCGGCGCCCGGTATCGGGACCGGGCTCGCGGCGGTTGCCACAGTGGACCCCGTGAGCGCCAGCGCCACCGCGATGGCGGGCGCCAGGCGGGGCACGACTACGGCAGCTGGTAGGGCGTCGAGTCGGGCGGCACGGCGACCGACCGACTCTCCACCAGGAACGGCGCGGCGTGCGAACGCCAGGTCGCGCGGATCAGCCCGGGACCGGGGTTGGGCAGGCTGCCGGTGAAGAAGTGGTGGCCGTTGGTGATCGAGATCGGCGCTCCGTACGGCTGCCAGGTCGTGCCACCCGGCGCCTGGTACTCGAGCTGGACCTGGTCGGGGGGGCCGACGAGCGGCCCGTAGTTCTGCGGGCGGAAACGGAGCTGCCCCCAGAAGCCGGTGATCGGGATGCCGGTCGCCGCGTCCTTGCCCGCCGGGTAGAGCACGAGCGGGAGCACGTAGGCCTGATACGCGGGCTTGCGATGCCCGGCGTTGGTCAGGAGACCCGACTGGTAGGTGTCCCAGTATGCCTTCGTCCCCTGCGGATGCTTGCGGTCGGGCGCGGCGTCGCGCAGGAGGAACTGCGTCATGCCGACGACGCGGGGGTTGGCGTAGGCCAGGAAGTCGCCCTCGTTGATCCACTGCTCCTGGTCGGTGAGGCTGACGCCGGCGAACGGGTCGGGCGGGTTGGTCTCGAAGCCGAACTCCGACGCGAGGATCGACAGGCCGCCCGGGACCGAGGACTTGATGTCGCCGGTGAGCACCGAGAGCTGGTCGAGCAGCGTCGTCAGGTCGGGGAGGTTCGAGATCGTGATCGCGTCGGGCGACGGCGGCGGCGCCGTCGGCGAGGTCGTGCGGGTGTACGGGTGGTGGGCCCAGGCGGCGGCCCGGATCGGCCCGTACTTGGCGAAGTCAGAGCAGTTGCGGGCCGCCGCCGCCGCGCCGGTGTAGGGGACGCCCTGCGGGTTGACGCAGAACATCTCGCGGATGAACAGCTTCGGCGCGATCGGGTTGCGGCTGCTCGGCGCGCCGCGGCCGGTCGGCGAGGTCTCGCCGACGGCGATGAAGTCCTTGTCGTGGCCGGTGGCCGTCAGGGCCGATCGGCCCTTCAGGTACAGCCGCCGGTAGAGAAACGGGGCGTAGGGGATGACCTTGTGCAGCGTCGGGCTCATGTACGACTGCGGCGTCAGCCAGCCGCCCTGGTTGGGCTCGTTCCAGATCGACCAGAAGGCGACCCGCGGCAGGACGCCGTGGTCCTTCGGCAGCTCCTTGTGGTAGGTGCCGGAATAGCGCTTGCCGACGGCGTAGACGAAGTCGTAGAACTGGGTCGGGTTCGGCATCCATGTCGCGGCGCTCTTGCGCTGGCTGGCCGGCGCCTTGCCCATCGCCCATTTCGGACCTGGTCCGGTGACGTCGAAGTAGACGCCCATGCCATCGGCCTGCACCCGACGGACGAGATTGTCGAAGCGATCCCAGTTGTGGTGGGGGTAGGCGGCCGGGTTCTTCGCGTCGAAGTGGGCGGGACGCTTGGCCGGGGCGACGACGCTCCAGAGCACGGTCACACGGACATACTCGACGCCGAGCGCCTTCATCTGTGCCAGGGCCTTGTCGCGCCGGGCATCCGTCCCGTTCACGAGCTGGTCGTCGTCCATCATGATCGAGATCTGATCGGGGTTGGCGAGCGCCGGCGCGGCGCGGAGCGCGCAGAGGGGAGCGGTCGCGGCGAGTACGAGCAGGACCGACAGGAGCTTGGAGCGGTTCATGGGCCTCTGGGCGTCGTGTGACGAAAGAAGGAGGACGCCCGTGAGCCTCGGTGCTCGCGAGCGTCCTCGCCGTACGAACGACGTCGTGCGTCGAAAGTAGCGGTCAGTGGTCGGTCAGCCCAGACTAGCCAGACGCGCGGACACCGCGCTCCAGTTGACCGTGTTCCACCAGGCGTCGAGGTAGTCGGGCCGGCGGTTCTGATAGCTGAGGTAGTAGGCGTGCTCCCAGACATCGACGCCGAGCAGCGGCGCCTGGCCGGTCGAGATCGGGTTGTCCTGGTTGGCGGTCGAGACCACGGCCAGACCCGAGCCGTCGTGGACCAGCCACGCCCAGCCGGAGCCGAACTGGCCGATGCCCGCGGCCTTCATCTTCGCCTGGAAGTCGCCAAAGGAGCCGAACGCGGCGTCGATCGCGGTCTTCAGATCGCCGTCGGGCTCGCCGCCGCCGTCCGGGCTCATCGACTCCCAGAAGAGAGCGTGGTTGTAGTGGCCGCCGCCGTTGTTGCGCACGGCGCCCCGCTTGTCCTCCGGCACCTGGTCGAGCGCGCCGATGATCTCCTCGATCGGCTTGTCCTCGAGACCGGTGCCAGCAAGCGCGTCGTTGACCTTGTCGACATAGGCCTGATGGTGCTTGTCGTGGTGGATCTCCATCGTCTTGGCGTCGATGTGCGGCTCGAGCGCGTCGAAGGCGTAGGGCAGCGGCGGCACGGTGTAGGGCATGTGGTCTCCTTGCAAAAGGTCGCGTGAGTGGCGCACACCCACACTATCCAGCCGGCGCGCGCGGCAGCCGGCTCGCCGCCGCCGGGGCCCAGCTCGTACGCTTGACGCGATGACGCGCCTGAGCGAATACCTGCTGCCGACCGAGAAGCAGGCCCCGGCTGACGCCGAGGCGCTCTCGCACCGGCTGATGGTCCGCGCCGGGCTGATCCGCCAGGTCGGCGCCGGCCTCTGGACGTGGCTGCCGGCCGGCCTGCGCGTGCATCAGAAGGTGGTCGCCCTGATCCGCGAGGAGCTCGACGCGATCGGCGGCCTCGAGCTGCTGATGCCCGTCCTCCAGCCGGCCGAGCTGTGGAAGCGGACCGACCGTTACGGGATCGACGAGCTGTTCAAGCTCAAGGACCGCAAGGGCGCCGAGCTCGTCCTGGCGATGACCAACGAGGAGGCCGTCACGTCGCATGTCGCGCAGCTCGTGCGCTCCTACCGCGATCTGCCGCTGATCCTCTACCACTTCCAGGTCAAGGAGCGCGACGAGCCGCGTCCGCGTGCCGGCGTTCTGCGCACGCGCGAGTTCATCATGAAGGACTCCTACACGTTCGACCGCGACGCCGCCGGTCTCGACGCCAGCTACGAGAAGCACAAGGTCGCCTACCAGCGGATCTTCGAGCGCAGCGGCCTGCGCTGGTACTGCGTCGAGGCCGACGTCGGGATGATGGGTGGCACGGGCGCGCACGAGTACATGGCTCCGTGCCCGGCCGGCGAGAACGACGTCGCCCTGGCTCCGGGCTACGCCGCCAACGTCGAGGTTGCGACCGCCGAGCCCCAGCCGGTCGAGCTGCCGCCGCCGCTGCCGGCACCCGAGCGGGTCGCGACCCCCGGCCAGAGAACGGTCGCCGAAGTCGCGCAGGCCCTTGACGTGCCTGCCGGCGCCCTGCTGAAGGCGTTCCCGGTGATCGCCGGCGACGACCGGGGGATGATCCTCGCGCTCGTCCGCGGCGACCACCGGGTCAACGAGATCAAGCTGACCAACGCGCTCGGCTGCGACTGGCGGCCGGCGCGCGACGACGAGATCGACGCGCGCCTCGGACCCCCCGGCTTCATCGGCCCGGTCGGGACCGACCTGCCGATCCTGCTCGACAACGCGGTCGCCCCCGGTGGCTACGTGACCGGCGCCAACCAGGCCGACGCCCACCTGCGCGGCGTCGAGCCGGGACGGGACTTCGCCTACGACGCGGCAGACCTGCGCTCGGTCGAGGCCGGCGACACGGTCGACGGCCACCCGCTCGCGATCGAGCCGGCGATCGAGATCGGCAACATCTTCAAGCTCGGGACCCGGTACTCGAAGCCGCTGCATGCGACCTATCTCGATGAGCACGGCCACGAGCAGCTGATCGTGATGGGCTGCTACGGGATCGGGCCGGCGCGCATCGCCGCAGCGGCGGTCGAGCAATTCGCCGACGACCACGGGATCTCCTGGCCAAAGGCGATCGCCCCGTTCGACGTGCACCTCGTCGCGATCGGCAAGCCCGGCACGCCGGAGCGCGATCTCGCCGACGAGGTCTACGCCGGCCTGCGGGCGGGGGGCATCGACGTGCTCTACGACGATCGGGAGATCGGCCCGGGCCAGAAGTTCGCCGATGCCGAGCTGCTGGGCGCGCCGCTGCGCCTGACGATCGGACGGCGCACGCTCGAGAGCGGTGAGATCGAAGTCCAACAGCGGCGCGGCCGAGAGCCGCTGCCGGGGATACCGTCGGCGTCGGTCGAGAAAATGGTCGAACGTGTGGAGGCGCTGTGGCGGAGCGCTCCCTGACGAAGGCCCGACTGTTCGGTCTCGACCGCTCGGGCCCGCCGCCGGAGGCGACCCGGCCGGACGCGCCGTGGCGGCCGTGGACGATCCCGAACGCGATCGGCTACGTCCGCTTCGCCCTCATCCCCATCTTCCTCGTGCTGGAGTACAGCTCGTCGGACGGGATCGACGCGCTCGCGGTGACGCTCTACTTCATCGCCGGGATCAGCGACTACGCCGACGGGATCGCCGCGCGGATCACCGGCCAGTACAGCCGCCTCGGGGCGCTGCTCGACCCGCTGATCGACCGCACGTTGGTCGTTTCGGGGGTCGTCGTCTGCTGGTCGTTCCACCTGCTGCCCAGGTGGGCGCTGGTGATCCTGCTCGCCCGCGAGCTGCTGATGCTCGCCGTCGGGCCGATCTGGGTCAGGAACGGCCTCGAGCTGCGGATCAACTGGCCCGGTCGGATCGCCGTCGGTCCGACCATGCTGG
This sequence comes from uncultured Solirubrobacterales bacterium, assembly GCA_963742705.1. Lineage (GTDB taxonomy): Bacteria > Actinomycetota > Thermoleophilia > Solirubrobacterales > Solirubrobacteraceae > Palsa-513. The sequence continues at coordinate 564,100 of CAVUMZ010000017.1, forward strand.
GCGTCTTTCTCGCCATGGCCGGCGCCCGCGCGGTCGGCGAGGGCTTCCTGTACGTCGGCGTCAGCCTCGGCTACGTGGCCACCGTCCTCTACTTCCGCGACGGGCTGCGACAGCTCGCGGCCCGCCGCCAGGGTCCGCCGGGCGCAACCGGTCGCGACGCGGCGGCCGACATCCTGTAGCCTCAAGCTCAACTTGACCGTATGGAGGTCGCGGCTATACTGCGCCGTCCCCGCACTCGCTCGGAGGAACGCCACCCATGGACACATTTCCCGATCTCGGTTCGCTGACAGACCCCGAGCTGAAGGATCTGATTCACCAGCTCAGCGAGGAGGAGGTCGAGATCTCCTACCGCCGGCGGATCCTGCACGGGAAGATCGACATCCTCCGGGCCGAGCTGGTCAACCGCCTGCGCAAGAAGCACGAGGGCGGTGAGGAGATCATCAGCGGCGCCGACGTCAAGCGGCTGAGCGACATCCTCTCGGGTCGCGGCGACGCCGGCCCGACACCCGACGGCGCGTAGCCGGACAGCCGGAGCCCCGGTCGTGGCGCTGCAGTGTCCCGAGTGCGCCTTCGTCAACCCTGACGCTGCGAACTTCTGCCAGAAGTGCGGGGCCCACCTCGTCGCTGACGAGGGCGGCGAGCCGGCCACGGCGACCTACCGGATCGGCGAGACGGGCGAGTTCATCCCCGTCGACCTCGAGGAGGTCGTCGCCCTGGGCGCGGCGCTCGTCATCCGCTCCGGCGGCGGGCGCGTCGGCGAGAGCTTCCCGCTCGAGGGCGAGCGGATGACGATCGGCCGGCGGCCGGACGCCAACGTCTTCCTCGACGACGTCACCGTCTCCCGCGACCACGCGCTCCTGATCGCGCGCGGAAGCGACTGGTTCCTGGACGATTGCGGCTCGCTCAACGGTACCTACGTCAACCGCCGGCGGATCGACTCCCAACGGCTGGTCGACGCCGACGAGCTGCAGATCGGCAAATACAAGCTGACGTACCGGTCGCGATGAGCACGGTCGGAGACATCGAGCTGCCGGATCCCCCGCGACCCAAGCAGAAGTCGATCACGATCGGCGCCGTCTGCAAGGGCCTCTCGCAGGAGTTCCCCGACATCTCGATCTCGAAGATCCGCTACCTCGAGGATCAGAAGCTGCTCGCCCCGCGGCGCACGCCCGGCGGGTATCGCCTCTACAGCCCGGGCGACGTCGCCCGCCTGCGGACGATCCTGCGCCTCCAGCGGGACGAATTCCTACCACTGCGCGTGATCCGCCAGGAGCTGGCAGCCGGGCGCGCCGACGAGACACAGATCGTGGCGCCGCTCGACGGCGGCACCCCGGCTGCTGCCGCGGCGGCCGCGCAGGCGGCCTCGGCCGAGTTGCGGCGCCGCTGGCGGCCGACCGTCAGCGTCACGGCGGCGACGGCCTACTACACCGTCGAAGACGTGCTCGAGGAGACGCAGGCCGACCCGAAGCTCGTGCGCGAGCTCGAGGACTACGGCGTAATCAAGGGCGAGCAGCGCGAAGGCGTCAAGTGCTTCGACGAGACGGAGCGGGAGATCATCCGCGCCGTCACCGAGCTCGCCCGCTACGGCGTCGGCGGCCGCAACCTGCGCGTCTTCCGCTCGAGCGCCGACCGCGAGGCGAGCCTGCTCCAGCAGATCCTCGAGCCGGCGCTGCGCTCGCGCAACCCCCAACGCCGCAAGGAGGCGGTCGAGGCGCTCGAGAACCTCGCCGTCGTCGCCACCCACCTCAAGCACCTGCTGCTGATCCGCGACCTGCGCAAGATCGCCAAGTAGCGCGTGCGGGCCCGCAGGATAGTGGAGCCCGGGCCCGTGGTGGCCGCGGCGAGCCTGCGGTCGTTCGTTCGCGACATCCCGGACTTCCCCAAGGCCGGGATCGTCTTCAAGGACATCACGCCGCTCCTGGCCGATGCCGGCGCCCTGGCGGCGACGGTCGACGAGCTGGCGCGGCTGGCGGCGCCGCTCGAGCCGGACCTCGTCGTCGGCGCCGAGGCGCGCGGCTTCCTCTTCGGGCCGGCGCTGGCCGCGCGCATCGGGGCCGGCTTCCTGCCGGCGCGCAAGCCGGGCCGGCTGCCGCACACGACGCGGGCGGCGAACTTCGAGCTCGAGTACGCGAGCGCCACGCTCGAGCTTCACGTCGATCCGTCCGTCGTCGGCCGCCGCGTGCTCGTCCATGACGACCTGCTGGCGACCGGCGGCACCGCCCTGGCCCTGTGCGAACTGGTCGAGGGGCTCGGCGGGACCGTCGTCGGGGCGAGCTTCGTCGTCGAGCTCTCATTCCTGCCCGGGCGCGAGCGGCTGGCCGGCCGGCCGGTGACGGCACTGATCAGCTTCGACGGCGAGTAGCGGGTGGACGACTGATGGCGACCACCCGCCGCAGCGCGATGTTCTCCGACACGCCGGAGATCCTCTGGGCGACGGTCGCCGACCCGCACCACCTGCCGCGCTGGTGGCCGGGGGTCCAGCGGGTCGAGGACGTCGATCCGGGGAGCTTCACGCAGGTCTCCGAAGGCCGGCGCGGGCGGCCGGTGCGCGCGGACTACGCGGTCGTCGAGCAGACCGACGGACGGCGCTGCCGCTGGCGGCGCAAGCCGGCCGGGTCGCCGGTCGAGCGGATGCGCGGGCGGGCGGAGGTGACGATCGAGCTGAGCGCGCAGGATCCCGTCCCCACCGGGGGCGCCGCGCCGGGGACGAAGGTCACGCTGACGCTGCGCCAGGCGCGCGGGAGCAAGCCGTTCGGCACGGTCAGGCGCGCCGGTCGTGCCGAGCTCAAACAGGCGCTGGCGGAGCTCGGCAGAATCCATGGCTAGGGACATGCGCTGGTGGGGGTGGGGGGACCCCGACCAGCCGTCGTCGTTGCCGGAACACGTCGTCGCTCTCCTGGCCGACGAGGTCGGCGTGGCCGCTGACCCGCGGCCCCCGGTCGCGATCGAAGCGGTCGGGCTGCCGGCGTCGGCGCTGCGGCCGCGGGCGGCACGCGCGCTGACGGCGGCCCTCGGCGGCGGCGCCGGGTCGGTTCACTCCGACCGCGACGCGCGGCTCCTGCACGCCGCCGGCAAGGGCTACCCGGACCTCGTGCGGATGCGGGCGGGCCGGCCCGAGGGAGCGCCGGACGCGGTGGTCCTCCCGGCGTCGGCCGAGCAGGTCGCGGCGGTCCTGGCCGTCTGCGGCCGCGAGGGGATCGCGGTCGTGCCGTTCGGCGGCGGGACCAGCGTCGTCGGCGGGGTTGCGCCCGTGCGGGGCCGCCACCATGCGGTCATCGCGCTCGACCTGGGCGGCCTCAGCGGCCTGCGGGGGGTGGACCGCGAGTCGCTGACGGCGTGGGTCGGGGCGGGGACGCGCGGCCCGGAGCTCGAGGCGGAGCTCGCGGCCCACGGCCTGACGCTCGGCCACTACCCGCAGAGCTTCGAGTACGTCACCCTCGGCGGCTGCGCGGCGACGCGCTCGGCCGGTCAGGCGTCGACCGGCTACGGCCGCATCGACGAGCTGATCCGCGGCCTCGAGCTCGTGGCCCCGGCCGGCGCGCTGGCGGTGGCGGCGCTGCCGGCGAGCGCCGCCGGGCCGTCGCTGCGCGAGCTGGTCGTCGGCTCCGAGGGGATCTTCGGCGTGATCACCGAGCTCGCGCTCGGGGTCCGCCCGAGGCCGGAGCTGACCCACCACGAGGGGTTCTTCTTCGAGACCTTCGAGCAGGGCGCCGAGGCGCTGCGCCTGTTGATGCAGGAACGGCGGGCGCCGGACATCGCGCGCCTGTCCGACGAGGAGGAGACGCGGCTGTCGCTGGCCTTGGCCGGGGGCGGGAGGATCAAGGCGGCGGCCGGGCGCGGCTACATCAGGGCGCGCGGCTACGCCGGCGGCTGCCTGGCGATCCTCGGCTGGGAGGGCGAGTCCGAGGACGTCGGCCGCCGGCGCAACGACGGACTGACGATGTTGCGGCGTGCGGGGGCGCTGCCGCTCGGAACGAGCCCGGGGCGGGCGTGGGCGGCCGGGCGCTTCGCGGCGCCGTATCTGCGCGACGACCTGCTCGGTCACGGGGTGATGGTCGAGACGGTCGAGACGGCGGCCCAGTGGTCAGACCTGCACGACCTCCACCGTGCTGTCGTAGGCGCGCTCCGCGCGGCGCTGACGGACTGGGGGACACCGCCGCTAGTGATGTGTCACATCAGCCACGTGTACGAGTCGGGGGCGTCGCTGTACTTCACCTTTCTCGCGCGCCAAGACGACGACCGGGCGGTCGAGCAGTGGTGGGCGGCCAAGTCGGCGGCGTCCGAGGCGATCGTCGGCAACGGCGGGACGATCACCCACCACCACGCGGTCGGCCGCGACCACGCCCCGTGGCTGGGGCGCGAGCTCGGCGACCTGGGCCTGGACGTGCTCCGGGCGGTCAAGCACCGGCTCGACCCGACCGGGATCATGAACCCGGGCAAGCTGCTTTCGCGTCAGCCGGCCGCGCCGGCCGGGATCGCCCCGGTGAAGATGATCTGACCCGGCCGCGTCGCGGCGTTCGAGCTCTCGTGTGTGACGACGATGTCGTGGAAGGCGGCGGCCCCGGCCGGGAGTGGGGCGGCGGCGCTGATCTTGCCGTCGGCCTTGACGGTCGGGACGAAGCCGATCAGCTGCGAGCTCGACCGGCTGTTGAAGAGCCAGACGCCGTAGGCGACACGGGCCGAGGTCGGCTGGAGGCCGCTGGCGGCGATCGCGACGATTCGCTGCGTTCCGCGCACGATCACGGCGGCGAACCCGCGGGCGGTGACGCCCCGGGCCGCCTTGAGCGTAATCTGGGCGGCGAGCTTGGCCGGCGTCGTCGTGGTCGCGGCCGGCTTTGCCCGCGGCGGGGCGGAGGACCCGCCGCCCCGGAGGAGCAGAAAGGCGGTGAGCGCGCCGGCGACGAGCACCACGGCGAGGGCGATCACGACCGCGCCGCCGCGACGCGAGACGGCGGGCCCGGGTGCGGCGGCCGCGTCGTCCTCGGCGACGGGCGACGGATGTGTCTGCTCTCCGCCGGCCTCTGGTGCGAGCTCGGACGGGCGGGGAGCCGGGGGCGCGGACTCGGGCGCGGCCTCTCCGAGTTCGAGGTCGACGTCGGGGTCGGGCGGGATCTCCGGCAGCTCGGCGCCGTCGCGGCCGGCCAGCCCGCCGAGCTCGCCGGCCAGGGCGCCGGCCCAGTCGCGGCCGGCGACCGACCGCTCGAGGTAAGCGTAGGTGGCGGGGGCGGCATCGGGATCCTGGCCGAGCAGGTAGTTGCCGATCGCGGCCCGGTGGCGCGTCGCCGGGCGGGCGCCGCCGGTGGGTGCGAGCCCGCTCAGCGCCTCGTGGGCGCGCTGGCGCACGGCCTCGACCTCGAGTCCGAGCAGGGCGGCGATCTCGTCGTAGGTCTTTCCCTTCTCCAGGATCAGGGCGAGCACGGCGCGCTGGTGGGGCGGGAGCGAGGAGAGCGGGGGCACGCAGAGGAGGGTAGCCAGCCGGCCGGCTGGTGGCGAGGTACCGGGGGCTTCGGCGCCCGCCCGATGAGTTCACGGCCGGTGCAGCGGTTGGAGACCGACGACGCGCGGTTTCCCCAGGCGATCACGCACCACACCTCGCCGCTGGCGCTCGTGCTCTCCAGAGCGCGCTGCCTCGTGTTCGCCGATGGGCTCGCCGCCAGGACGCGGGCGCCGCCGCCGGAAGGCCTAAGCTCCTCACGCCCGCCACCCTCGGCTGACCGTTGCGCCTCAGCGCGGCTCGGCCGAGCGCCCGGCGGTGCTTCACGGGGCTCCGGGGGCCGACGGCCTGCTCGTGACGTGGAAGACGACCCGCGTGCCATGGACGGAGGTGATCACCATGGTCGCGGTGTACGGCCGCGGCTCCGGCCCGGTGAAATGGCATTCGAAGCTCACGCCGACCTTGGCGCTGACTCCCGCCGGACAGCGCACGTCGGTCGGTCGGAAGCCGGTCTGACCGGACACGGCGTCGGCCACCGACCGCTCGGCTCCGGCCGCGACGATCGTGTTTCGACCGCAGGCCGCCAATAGGACAGCGCAGCACACGGCCAGGGCGACGACCGCCGCCGAGCCGACCCGGCCGCGAGGGCGCGGTTTCATGCGCGGATCCTAACTCGGTTCCCGGAGCAAGTGCCGGGGCGACGTGGGCGCTGTGGGCGGCGCCGCGGTCAGGCCGGGAGGCCGGCGATGTGCTCGAGCAGCGTGTCGACCGCTGCCTCCAGCGCGCCGTGTCGCGCAATGGTCTGACTCAGCAGGACCACGGTCGCGGTCGACGCCGCCGGGACGATCGCCTGGATCGACGTCCACCCGAACTCAGCGACCCGGACCGAGCCGCAGGAGATCCTCGACGCGATCGCCGGCTGACGGCGGCGCCTATGCTCCCCGGCGTGGGCATCCCGTGGTTCCCGAGCCGCCGGCGCGCCGCGCGCGAGCCGGCCGTGTCGGTCGGCGACCCGCGGCTCGAGGACTGGGAGACCGTGAGCACGTTCGAGGATCAGACGACGGCCCTCGCCTGGCGCGACCAGCTCCGCGGAATGGGCATCGACGCCAGTTGCGCCGCCGACCACCCGCTCGACCGCTTCGGCCGCGGCGACATCTATCTCGTCGTACCCCCGCAGCAGTGGTCGCGGGCGAGCGAGATCATCGACAACCTCGATTGAGGTCGGGTCTTGCGCCGGTTCGACCGCGGCCGAGCGCCCGGCGTGGGCTGCCGACGGCCCGCGGCGGGCCGGCCCGGGGGTCGGCGGATCGGAGCTCGAGCCGGTTCGCCGGCGGCTACGTCGCGAACGGATCCTTGGGATACGGCGGATCGGCCACGGCCGGCTTCGGGGCGCCGACGGGGTAGGCGCTGACGGGGACGACGACGTCGTTGGCCATCTTGTCGTGCCAGCACTGCTTCTCGCTGTCCCAGAGCATCCAGAGGTAGCCGAGCAGGAGGAAGATGGCCGAGATGATCTTGCCGATGTAGCGGATGAAGGCCCGGCCGTATCCGATCGGGCCGCCGGTGTCGAATGAGACGACACGGATCCCGAGGGCGCGCTTGCCGATCGTCTGGCCGGTCGGGCCGCCCTCGAAGTAGACGATGTACGCAATGCCGGCGAGGACGCCGAGCGCATATCCGACGCCCTTGAGGGCCGCCGTCAGGACGATGTTGACGACGCCGATGATGATCCCGTCGATGAACGCCGCCGCGAACCGCTGCCAGAAGCCGGCCCGGGGGCCAGATGCGCCGATCACGGGCGGCGAGTAGCTCGCGGCGCCCGACGGATCCTGCCCAATAGCCATCGAAGAGGCCCCCTGTCGTTTCGATCAGACTAGTGGGAGCCCCCGGGGTGCGCAAGGCGGCCGTCACGCGCCGCCTTCGTGGCGACCAGCGTCTCGAGGAAGCCCTCGGCTGGGCCGTCGGTCGCCGCGCCGACAACGCGCGGCCGCAGACCGTCGGCCAGCCTCACCGCGAGTGACGCCCGGGCCGTGGGGGCGAGGGCGTCGCGGCGGGCGATGAACCGGCGAACGACTGCCAGCTCCGCCGGGGTGATCCCGCTGACATCCCAGTCAGCCGGGGCGGCGGCGCTGGGCGCCGGTGGGGCCGGTTCGGCGCCCCGTCGGCCGCGGCGGGGCGGGCGCGCTCTCGTGGCTCGGATGACGACTGTGTCGCCGGCGAGATCCCCGGGCCGCTGATTGTTCTTCGTGACGAGAATGCCGATCAGGGTCGGCAGATAGGAGAACGGCGGCCCGTCGACGAGACGGGCGATGTTGCGCACGGCACTGGCCCGGAGGTCGACCGGGCTCCCGTCGCTGCGTACGACCCGGAGCCCGGTGATCCGCTTGCCGGGTGTCTGCCCGCCACCGAGCACCTCGAACAGCACGTCGTAGGCGAAGAGGACGAGGAACGCGGCGATCGAGAACAGCGCCAGCCCGACTGCGCCGAGTGAGAGCAGGCCGACCAGGAGCGCGACGACGAGCACGCCCTGCGCGATCAGGTCGATCGCTCCGGCGATCATGCGGGAGCCGGCGCCGGCCAGGGTCAGCTCGAGCTCGACCCCCTCTGGGGTCGCGAGCGTGATGACATCGTCAAGCTCCACGGCAATGACGCTAGAGGCTTTCCTGACGACGCGCGAGCCCGACTGGCAGCGGCTGGGCGTCGTCCTGCGGCGGTCGGACGGTAGGCCGGAGCGGCTGGGGGCGGCCGGGGCGCTCGAGCTCGGAGCCCTGTACCGGAGCGCCGCTGCCGATCTCGCCCTCGCGCGCAGGCGATTTCCCGCCGAGTCGGTCGTCGAGCGCCTCGAGGCGCTCGTCGCCGAGGGACGCCAGGCGGTCTACGGGCGGCGCGTGAGGCGCCCGGCGCTCCGCGCCCTGATCGCGACCGGCTACTGGCGGGAGGTCCGCCGCCGGCCGGGCGCGCTGGCCCTGGCGTGGATCACGCTGATCGGCCCCGGGCTGCTCGCCGCCGCCTGGGCGCTGGCCGATCCGGGCGCAGCGATCGGCCTCGTGCCCGCGGCGTTCCGCGGCGTCGCCGGCCCGACCGCGCACCACGCCAAGCTCTCGCTCGCCGATTCCTCGGCGTTGGCGAGCCAGATCTTCACGAACAACATCCGCGTGACGCTCGTGGCCTTCGCCGGCGGCCTGACGCTCGGCGTGCTGACGGTCGCGATCGTCGCCTACAACGGCGTACTCGTCGGCACGCTGGCTGGGTTGACGCTCGACAACGGCAACTTCTCGACCTTCGTCCGCTACGTCGCCCCGCACGGACTGCTCGAGCTGTCGTGCATCGCCGTCGGCGCCTGCGCCGGACTGCGAGTCGCCTGGTCGGTGATTGATCCCGGCCCGGTCAGCCGGCTCGACTCGCTGCGGGCGACCTCGCGCGACGCCGTCGTGCTCGTGCTCGGCACCGCGGCCTGGCTTGTCGTCGCCGGCCTGACCGAGGGGTTCCTGACTCCGCAGGGGGTCGGCCTGGGCACGGCGCTGGGGGTCGGCGTCGGCCTCGCCGGGCTGTACTGGTCGCTGGTGATCTGGCGCGGTCGTCCGCCCGCCGGCTCGCCCGACCCGGCGCAAGCGCTCACAGGCGGGCGCGGCTCTTCGCGCTGAGATAGGCCTGGACGCAGCGGAGGGCCAGCTGCTCGACCGGTGCCTCGATCACCGCCGCGCCGCCCCGGCGCAGCTGGAGCGCGACGGCGAGGCGTGCCTCGAGCACGTCCACGGCCGCCACGGTCTCGTAGGCCTCGGCCGTGTCTGCCGGCACCCGCCGGGCCGCTCCGGACAGATCGGGGTCCTCGGCGCTGACGACCGCCACCGCATGCCGACGCGTGAGCAGGGGCGCCGCGGCGAGCAGCGAGCGGCCGGCGGCCAGGTCGACAAGGTCGGTCAAGACGAGGACCATCGCCCGGCGGGCGGCACCGACGCGGGTGAAGGCGAGCTCGAAGTCGCTGTCGCGGGTCGTCGGCTCGAGATCGAAGAGGCTGCGGACGACGACGCGGCCGCCCCCGCGCCGCGGGCGCAGCTCGGTGCGGACGGCGTCGTCGAAGGCGACCGCCCCGCAGCGGTCGCCGAGCTCGTCGGCGACCAGTGCGACGGCGGTCACCGCGTCGAGCGCGGCGTCGAGCCGGGTGCGGTCGCCGACCGGGGTTCCCATCAGCCGTCCGCAGTCGACCAGACAGATCACGTCGCGGTCCTGCTCGATCCGGTACTGGTTGCTCATCGGTCGGCCGAGGCGGGCGCTGGCCCGCCAGTTGAGCTGGCGGAAGTCGTCGTCGGGGAGGTAGTCGCGGACCGACTCGAACTCGGTCCCCAGGCCGAGCGGCCCGCGGGCCGCGTGGCCGCCGGCGAGGGCGCCCCGGCGGACGAGGAGCGCCAGGCGGCGGGCGGCCGGAAGGTCCGGGAAGACGAGCAGCTCCTGGGGCGGGCCGTCAGGGTGATGCCGGCGCGCGAGGCCCAGCGGGCCATGGCTCACGCTCGCCACGCCCGGGAGCGTGTGGCGCCCGCGTCGCGCGCCGGTCAGCGTTGCCCGGAGCTCGCCGACGGCGGTCTCGGGCTCGATCCGGACGTCGGCCGGTGTCGCCTGCCGCATCCCCACCGCGGCGCCTGACGGGCGATCCACGCGCAGGCCGAAGGCCACCGGTACGCCACGGGCGATCACGCGGCTGACGTCGCGCTCGATCACCGGCGGACGGCGGACGCTCCGGGCGTCGACGGCGATCAGCGTGACGACGACGAGGGCGGCGAGCGCGGCGAATGCCGGCGGGAGGACCAGGGCCAGCAGGCCGAGGCCGGCCAGGAGGCCCGCGGCCCGCGGCGTCGGGGTCATCGCGGGACGGGGACCTCGGCCAGCGCCGTGCGGACCGCGTCGGCGCTGGTGTACTGCTCGAGCTCGGCCTCCGGGGACATCACGATCCGGTGGCGGAGGACCAGCGGGGCCGCGGCGGCCACATCGTCGGGGACCAGGAACGACCGGCCGGCGAGTGCGGCGGTCGAGCGGGCCAGGCCGAGCAGGTGGACGGCCGCCCGCGGCGAGGCCCCGAGCGACACGCTGGGCAGGTCGCGGGTCCGGCGAACGACGGCGACGACGTAGTCGCGCACGGCGTCGGACACCACGACGGCGTCGACCTCCGCCCGGGCGCGGGCGAGATCCCCGGGTCCGGCGACGCGAGCGACGTCGGCGAGCCCGGTCGACCGCAGGCCGCGTCGACCGAGCGAGAGCATGGCCCGCTCCTGATGCTCGTCGGGATAGCCGACCTCGAGCCTCGCGACGAAGCGGTCGAGCTGGGCCTCGGGCAGCGGATAGGTGCCTTCGTAGTCGATCGGGTTCTGCGTCGCGAGGACGAGGAAGGGCTCGGGCAGCGGGTGCGACTCGCCCTCGACCGAGACCTGTCCCTCCTGCATCGCCTCGAGCAGAGCCGCCTGGGTCTTCGGCGGCGTCCGGTTGATCTCGTCGGCGAGCAGGACGTTCGTGAAGATCGGGCCCGATCTGAAGGCGAGCTCGCCGGACCGCAGCATCATCGTTCCGGTGATGTCCGAGGGCAGCATGTCGGGCGTGAACTGGACACGAGCGAAGTCGATCGAAAGCGTCCGGGCGACGGTCTCGGCGAGCAGCGACTTGGCGACTCCGGGAACCCCTTCGAGGAGCACGTGCCCGCCGATCACGAGCGCCCCGAGAATCCCCTCGGCAACCGCTTCCTGCCCGACGACGACGCGTCCGACCTGCTCGAGCACGCGGTCGCGAAGGCCCGCTAGGCTGGGGGACCCTCCCGGCGACGGGACGCTCATCGTGGCTTCTGCGACCGGACGTCGCCGGTCCGCGATGCGCCTGGCTGGAGTCGGGCGAGCGCCCCGGTGACGCCCAGCAGATCCTCCACCGAGAGCGGTCGGTCGTCGCTGATCAGAGTCGCCTCGAGCTCGCTCAGACCGAGGCGACGAGCGGCCTCGCGACGCTCCGCGGGCGACGCCCCGTCGGTCAGCCCGGCTCGCCTGGCGGTCAGTCGTCTGGCGCTCCGACGAGCCAGTTCGGCCACCTCGATCGGACGGTCGGCGCGGCGCAGGATGTTGGTCATGGCCTCAAGATATGCACTCCGCGCGGGCGGCAGCACCCGTCCGCGGGCGTTCGGCGGACCCAGCCGCCGCCAGCGGCCGGCGATCCACGCGACGGCTGCGAGTCCCAGGCCGCCGACCATCCACCACCAGCGCGACGGCAGGGCGGCCAGTCCGCGGGCGACGCCGTAGCCGTGCACCGATTCGACGAAGACCACCGGTCGGCGGGCGGGGCCGGCGAGATCGATCCCGAGACGGGCGTTGTCCGCGGTCGCGAGCAGGCGGTTCTGCAGCGGCGAGGCGTCGGCCAGCAGGGCGATCCGCCCCCGGCCGATCCGGCCGACGAGGAGCAGCGGCGGACTTCCCGGCAGGCCGAGCGCCGGCCGCATCCCGGCCGGCGTGGCTGCCGGCGACCAGCCGCCGTCCCCGCTGGTCACGACGGTGCGCAGACCGGCCGTCTCCGGCGTGGCGGCCAACGGCTGGGCGCGAGTGGGCGCGAGTGGGCGCAGCGCGGGTGGGCGGCTGAGGATCGTCGCGAGGAATTCCGCACCGCTGCTTCCCCCGGCGACGAGATCCCCGCCGGCCCGGGCGAAGTCGAGCAGCGCCCGTCCCTGGGCCGGGAGCAGAAGATCGGGGTCGAGCAGCACGACCGTCTGCGACGACGACAGGACCCCGGGCGCCGGGGGACGCCGGAGCTCGGTCACGGGGTGTCCCGCCCGGGCGAGCAACTCGGCGTAGGCGGCGAGGCCGCCGGGGGTCGTCGCGTACGACGACGATGTCGGCCCGTGCTGACTTGGGACGAAGGTGTCGACCGCGGCGCCGATGATGATCAGGCCGGCGATCAGGGCGACGGCGTAGAGGCCGACCCGCGCCGCCCGGGTCTGCCGAGGGCTCACCGGCGACCTGCGTCCTCGAGGACCTGGCGCCAGCCTTCGCGGGCGCTCCCGGCGTCGGCCGGGTCGGCCGGGCGGCCGCCGTACACGATCTCCTCGAAGCGTCGCAGCAGGCCGTCGAAGGTCGGCGAACGCAGCCGCCGGGAGACGGCGGCGTTCGGGAGCGACGGCCGGTAGGAGAGCACGCCAAGCTCGTCGAGGCGCAGCAGGCCGGCCTGGAAGCGCAGCCGCACGGCGGCTTCGTTGCGACCGTCGTGCTCGGCCGCGTCGGCCGTCGCCTCCAGCGCGCCGGCATCGGGGGCCCCCGGGACCCCTCCGGGCCGGACCGGGGGTCGCGCCCGGTCGAGGAGCGTCCGATCGTTCAGGCGGGCAGTGGCGATCGCGGCGAGCGCGACGATGCACCCGCACAGCAGTGCCCAGACCGCCGCGCCGCCGCCCGGGACCACACCGGCCACCTCGGCGAAGACGCGCTCGACCCACCGGCCGACCGGGGTGAACGCCCGTCCGAGCGCGTCGAGCGCGCCGTGGAGCGGGCGCGGCACCGGGGGCGGGCGAAATCTCGTCTCGCCGACGATCTGGTGGGCGAGGCGGTTGTAGGCGGCTGTCTGCGGGTCGGCCGTGCGCAGCGCGCCGGCCGCGATCGTGCTCACTCGCTCGGCCAGCCGTCCGAGCGCGGGGGCGGTGGCGGCTGGCGGGCCTGCCGGTGGCGCTGCCGGGACCGGTTCGGAGCCGGCCGGTGGCGGGGCGGATGGCTTCCAACCGGGGGGCGGGGGCCAGAACGGCGGGGCCTCGCCCGGCAGAGCCGACCCCCGCGCGGCAGTCGGCGCCAGGGCCCGGGTGGGCAGCGCATAAAGCGCAACCTCCGGCTCGGGCAGTCCGAGGCCGGCCGCGAGCAGCGCCAAGTCGAAGCCGTCCTGGCGAACACGGAGGTCGAAGTAGAGAATCGTGATGATCGCCGACTGGACAGGCTGGACGACGGCGACGGTCACCGACCCGGCGACGGTCGAGCCGATCACGGCCAGGAGGATCGACGAGCCGTCGATGGTGTGGGGAACGATCAGGAGGAGTGCGAGCACAAGGCCCGAGACCACGCCGACGGCGAGGTGCGCTACGAGCAGCGTGAACGCGACCGGCCACCATCTGCCGCGGACGAGCCGAAACGACCGGCGCAGAGCTGCGGTCCCGCCGAGGCCCTCGATGAGCAGGACGGGGGTCGCCACCGACCAGGCGACGTAGAGCCATACGCCGGGGCCGATCAGGGCGACGAAGGCGAGCGTCAGCCCGATCGCGAGGACCACGTACAGCCAGAGCAGCGAACCGATTCGCCGGGCCGCGAAACGCAGCGAATCGCGCGCGCTCGGCGCGGTCCCGAGGTAGGCGTCGCTGACCGCCTTGACGGTGGCGGCAGTCACGACGAGGGTCACGACTGCGCCGATCAGAGCGGTGACCACCGCGCCGGCGACGCGGGCGCGTGTGTAGTCGAGCGTGGCGGCCCCGGTCTGGAACGTGAACACGCCGCTGACCTGGTCGGCCGAGGAGATCGTCGAGAGCTGGATGAGGCCGCTGAGGAGCTCGAACGGAATCCCGACGACCGCCCCGATCGTGATCAGCGTCCTCGCGTTCCCCGAGTACGCCTTGATCGCCACATCCAGGATCTCGCCGACCGCGAGCGGACGTAGCTGCGTCGAGCTCACCGGTCGGACAATACGCCTCCTCCGGCGCCCGTCCCAGGTTACGCCGTAAGGGTGAACCGGTGTCGTTGGCAGGCGTCAGTCACCACCGACACCCGCGTCTCGAGCCACGGTCAGACCGTCCGGGCCGGGACGTCCGCGCGTGCGGCGGGCGAGCCGGCGCGCGAGCTCGAATCGTGAACGCGACCAGCGCCGCGGACAGCAGTACCGCGGTGGCAGCGCGGACGCCGCCACCGCTGGGCTCAGGGCCTCCGCCCGCTCAGGCGCGGGACGGCTCGCGCCGCTTGGTGTCGTCCCGGTGGACGCCGCCATCGTCGCCCGCCGGCGAGCGGTGGGTCTCGCCGAGGTCGGTCAGCGTCCGCTCGTACTCGTCGTAGGAGCGCAGCGGCCGCAGCCAGGCGAAGCCGGACTTGGCGGCCAGCTCCTGCACACGGTCGACCTGGGCCGGCGTCGGCGGCGCGACCGGAGCCGGGGTCCGGACCACGGGCGCCGGCACGGAGGCCACCGGCGTGGGGGCGGCGACCGGCGCGGCGGCGCGGTGGCGCGGCCAAGCGCGGCTGCGCAGCGTCGAAGCCTGGTTGGCGATGATCTCCCGCGCCCGCTGGCGGTCGAGCTCGTCCTGGGTCTTGTACGTCGGGATGCGTCCGGCCGGCGCGGCGGTCCGCGTCAGGGCCGGCTCGACGCGTGCGGCCCGACTGCGCGGCGCTGGCGCCGGCGCCCGACGTGCGCTACGCGTGACGGGCTGCGGCTGCGGCTCGTCGACCCAGGCCGCGGCGGGCTGGGGGGCGGGCAGCGTCTTCGCCTGGGGCATCGCGGCATGACCCGTCGCTTCGAGCGCGCGGATGACCTCGAGCCGCGCCGTGACGGTCAGCGCGCGGCTGGCGTCGGCGAGCTCAGGCCGCAGCGCGACCGGCAGCGCGGTCACCTCCTGCACCTCGACGGGCTTGTCGTCCGCCGTCGTCGGGTGGAGCGCGAGGCTCGTTTCGAGCATGCTGCGCAGGACGCCGAGGTCGCGCTCGCACGCGGTCCGGCGGGTGACGTTGACGAAGGACGTGCCGGTGTACTTGTCCCAGGCGGTCGCGAAGATCTCGGCCAGGGGCGTGACCTCGAAGGCTTTCGGGTCGGCGGCCAGCATCGGGCACTTGCCGCCGTGACGGTCGGTGTTGGCACCGGTGACGATCCGGTTCTCGTTGATCCCGTCGAGCATCGCCCGCTGGGTCTCGGGGGGCAGGGAGTTGACCGCAAATCTCAGGCGCTCGGCACGCTGCTTTCTCATCTGTTCTCCACCCTCGTCGCTTGGCACGGCCCTGCTGTTGCGGATGAATGTAGGGTGGCCCATCGAGGAGCGCAACCTCACTCCTCCCTGTGCACGGAGACTTGCACTGCCCTATCTTGGGCGCCGATGCCGTCCGATCCCCTGCCGGGCTTCGACACGCTGCTCGGCCTGCGGCTGGTCGCCGTCGCTGCCGACGAGGTCCGCGCCGAACTTGGCGTGCGGCCCGAGCTGCTGCAGCCGTTCGGCCTCGTCCACGGGGGCGTCCTCGCGGCGATCGCCGAGACCGTGGCCTCGGTCGGGACCTACGCCGTGGTCGCCGAGCAGGGACTGGCGGCGATGGGGATGTCGAACAACACGACCTTCCTGCGCTCGATCACGACGGGCACGATCCACGCGACCGGCCGCCCCCTCCACCGCGGCCGGACGACGTGGGTCTGGGACATCGACATCGACGACGACGATGGCCGCACCTGCGCGACCTCGCGCGTGACGATCGCTGTCCGCTCACCCAGACGCGCTGGGTGACCGGTCGCACGCAGGGCCACGGCCCCCCGATCTAGGCTGACCGACGTGGCCAGGATCACGCGCGCGCCGTGATCGCGGCGGTGCTCGTCTGCTTTGCAACCGCCGGAGCCGCCGCCGGCACTAGCCTCGGTAGCCGTTCGTGATCGGCATCCGCCGGTCGCGGCCGAAGGCCCGCTCGGTGATCTTGATCCCGGGCGGCGCTTGGCGCCGCTTGTATTCGGCGATGTCGACGAGCCTGATCACGCGGTCGACGGCATCGGCGTCGAGTCCGCGGGCGACGAGCTCGTCGCGGCCGCGGACCTCCTCGACGTAGCCGCGGAGGATCGTGTCGAGCAGGTCATACGGAGGCAGTGAGTCGTCGTCGCGCTGGTCGGGTCGCAGCTCGGCCGACGGCGGCCGGTCGAGGATCGCCGCCGGGATGCCGCCGCGATGGCGCGCCAGCCGGAAGACGAGTGTCTTCTCGCAGTCTTTGATCACGGCGAACCCGCCGGCCGAGTCGCCATAGAGCGTCGAGTAGCCGACCGACATCTCCGACTTGTTGCCGGTCGTCAGCACCAGCCAGCCGAACTTGTTCGACAGCGCCATCAGCAGGTTGCCGCGGATCCGGGCCTGGATGTTCTCCTCGGTCAGGTCGGCCGGGCGGCCGGCGAAGACGTCGCCGAGAATCTCGGCGTAGGCGGCCATACCGGGGGCGATCGGCAGCTCGATGCATTCGATCCCGAGGCTGGCCGCCAGCCGGCGGGCGTCTCCCTGCGTCTCCGGCGACGAGTAGGGCGACGGCATCACCACGGCGCTGACCCGCTCCGGGCCGAGCGCGTCGACGGCGATCGTGGCGACCAGCGCCGAGTCGATCCCGCCTGAGAGTCCGAGCACGCAATGGCGAAAGCCGTTCTTGGTGACGTAGTCGTGCAACCCGCATTTGAGCGCCGCATAGATCTCGGCTTCGATCGGCTGCGCGATGGGGGCGATTCGGAGCGGTCGCGGTTTGCCGTGCGCGGGCGGGGGATCGATGCGGTCCGGGCGCTCGGCCATGGCGTGCGCTGGGCGGCGGCGGGGGAGCACGAGGTCACAGACGAGGATCTCCTCGGTGAAGGCTGCCGCCCGGGCGAGCAGCTGGCCGCCGGCGTCCAGCACGAACGAGTGCCCGTCGAAGACGAGCTCGTCCTGGCCGCCGACGAGGCCGCAGAAGGCGATCGCCGTGCGGTTCTCGTGGGCGCGGCGGGCGAACAGCAGCTCGCGCTCGACGCCCTTGCCGGCGTGGTACGGCGAGGCGGAGAGGTTGAGGATCAGCGTCGCCCCGGCCAGCGCCTGCTCGCTGGCCGGAGCGCCCGGCTCCCAGACGTCCTCGCAGACGGTCAGGCCGATCCGGTGGGGGCCGAGCTCGATCAGCGTCGCCCGTGTGCCGGGGTCGAAGTAGCGCTGCTCGTCGAAGACGCCGTAGTTGGGCAGGTGGATCTTGTGGTGGATCGCCGCGACGCGCCCATCCGCGAGCACGGCGGCGGCGTTGTAGAGCCGCTGCTCCACCGCGTCGGGAAATCCCACGACGGCGACGATGTCCCCCGCCTCCGCCGCCAGCCGGTCGAGCGCGGCGCGGGCATCGCGCAGGAAGTGGCGACCCAGCAGGAGATCCTCGGGCGGGTAACCGGTGATGGTGAGCTCGGGGAAGACCGCGAGCTGGGCGCCGGCGTCGCGGGCCTCGGCGAGGGCGCTCTGGATGCGCCGCTCGTTGCCGGCGATGTCGCCGACGGTCAGGTTGATCTGGCACAGCGCGAGCCGTAGCCCATGCGTCGGCTCGACGGCCGGCACGTGGCCTACCGGCGTCTTGCGGCGGCGGCGCGGGGCGGGGCCGGTCGCCCGTCGACGCGGCGGCTGCGGCGCGGTCTTGAGCCGGCGCCGGCGAGGGCGGCGAGTTCGTCGATCGCCGCCTCGAGCTCGGTCGCGATCAGCTCGACGTCGGGCACGGCGTCGTGGTCGGCGAGCAGCCCGAACCCGAGCCGGCCGCAGTAGCTCATCACGGCGACGCCGAGGGCCTGGCGCTCGGCCAGCGGCACGACCGGGTAGATCATCTGGAGGCGGCGGCCGAGCAGGAACAGCGGCGTCTGCGGTCCCGGCACGTTGGTGACGGTGAGGTTGGCGCTACCCGAGCGCGCCTGGAGGCGCGCCGCCTGGCTGATGATGGTCGACGGGGCGAAGCCGGCCAGCTCGGTCAGGATCCCCGCCTCGACGGCGCGCCCGTTCTCCTTGAGGCCCTCGAGCGACTGGCTGACGAGTGCGAAGCGGTCGCGCGGATCGACGACGCCGACCGGCAGCGGCACCGAGACCATCTCGACCCGGCCGGTCCGCCGGCTGGGGTCGGCCGACGGCGTCCAGACCGGCAGCTGGGCGCACAGCACGAGGCCGTCGGTGTCGTCGCCGCAGGCCCGCAGGTAGCGTCCGAGAGCCCCGGCGACGGCGGCGAGCACGACGTCGTTGACGGTCCCCCCGAGGGCGGTCTTGATCTTGCGGAAGCGAGCGAGGTCGGCCTCGACCCAGGCGTAGCGACGATGCGGGCCGACGGGCACGTTGAGGCGCGTGCGCCGCGGCGCGTCGTCGTGCGCGAACCCGAGCGGAAGCCGGCACCGGACGCCGTTGGCGAGGGCGAGCGGACGGCGGACCAGCTCGACGACGCTGGCCGCCGGGTCGCTGGTGCGGTCGATCATGGCCCGGGCGAGCAACTCGGCCCGCGACGGCGTCGGTCGCGCGACCCACGGCGGTGGCGCGGCGAGGGCGGCCGGGGCGGGCTCGGCGTCAAAGAGGACGGTCGTGAGGTCGAGGTTCCTGACGCCGTCGACGAGCACGTGGTGCGTCTTGGCGACCACGGCGAAGCGGTCGCCGTCGAGGCCCTCGACCAGCCAGACCTCCCACAGCGGCTTGGTCCGGTCCAGGCGCTGGGAGCAGAGGCGGCTGGCCAGCCGGGCGAGCGTGGCGCGGTCGCCGGGGCGGGGGAGGGCGGCATGGCGGACGTGGTAGCCGGGGTTGAAGTGGAGGTCGTCGATCCAGACCGGCCGGCCGAGGCCGTACGGAACCGGGGCGAGCCTCTGGCGGTAGCGGGGGACGAGGTCGAGGCGGGCAACGATCTGGTCGGTCAGCTCGTCGATCGAAGGGGCCGGACCGTCGAAGATCAGCACCGAGGCGACGTGCGCCTGGAGCGCCGAGCCGTCCTCGCGATCGAGCAGATCGGCATCGAGCTGGCTGAGCCGGTCGGGGTCGCTCACAACGTCAATTGTGCCAGCCGCCGCTGTCGGCAAGGCTGCCGACCGGATGGTTCGGTATTCTTGGCCCGAACAACTGTTCGTCTGCCAAATCGCGCCTCGCCCAGGCGAGCGCGAACGGGGAACCCAATGTCGGAGCCGGGCGCGCACATCGCGCCGGCGCCGACCGGGGCGAATCGGCCGTTGGATGCGGCCGTAGCGACCGCCGTCTGAGCTCGCCGTGCGAGCGCCGGCCGGGGCCGCGAGCCCGTCAGCTAACCCCGTCGGCACGCAAAACAAGGAGGCCCGATGAGGCCGCAGTTAGATACACGTCCCCGTCGTGCGATGCTGGCGCTCGGCGCCGTCGGATTCGGCTCCGCCTGCGTGGCGGGGAGCTTCGCCGAGGCCGATACCGTCGTGCCCGCCGGGGGCGCCGCGGGCGGGGCGCTGGCACCGCTCGTCGGTGAGGGCGCGGTGCTCGCGCTGGCGCCGCACCCGACGATCTGGGGCTCGGCCACGCGGCGCAACCTGCTCGCCGGCCGGCCGCTCTCGGTGCACGGTGCACTGCGCTCGGCGAGCGGCCCGGGCGTCGTCTCGCTCCAGGAGCATCGGGCGGACGGGTGGGTCACGATGACCCGGGGGAAGACCACGGCCTCCGGCCGCTACCGGCTGGGCTTCACGCCCCAGCAGCCGGGCAGCATCGCGCTGCGGGTGCTCTACCGGCCGGCCGGGTCCGCCGAGCCCGTCGTCGACGCGCTGCCCGTGGTGAACGTCTATCGCCTGGCCGGGGCGTCCTGGTACGGGCCGGGCGGATCGCTCGCCTGTGGGGGCACGCTGACCGCCGGGACGCTCGGCGTTGCCCACAAGACGCTGCCGTGCGGGACGATGGTGCGCCTGCACCTCGGCAACCGGACGGTGCGCGTGCCGGTCATCGACCGCGGTCCCTACGTCGCCGGCCGCGACTTCGACCTGACGCCGGCGACCAAGCGGGCGCTCGGGTTCGGCGACATCGGCGAGGTCTGGTCGACGCGCTAGCCGCGTTAGCATGCGGCGGCCGTGAAGCTGGGGATCATCACCGGGTCGGGGACCTACTCGCTGGCCGAGTTCGACCGGCCGCGGGCGCGGGAGATCGACACCCGCTTCGGTTCGGTGGTGGTCACCGAGGGGGCGTTCGCCGGGGTCGACGTGGTTCACGTCTCGCGCCACGGCGAGGGCCATGTGCGGCTGTCGAGCCACGTCAACCACCGGGCCAACATCGTCGGCCTCCAGGAGGCCGGGGTCGACGCGATCCTGGCGGTGACGGTCTGCGGGGCGGTCGACCCGGCGATCGGGCTCGGCAGCCTGATCGTGTTCGACGACCTCCACTTCCTCGCCAACCGCCTGCCCGACGGGTCGCTCTGCTCGCTCTGGGGCGAGGGACAGCCGGGACGGGGCCACTGGATCTACGAGCGTCCGTTCAGCGAGCCGCTGCGCCGGGCGCTGGTCGACGGGGCCCGGGCGGCCGGCAACACGGTCGTCGACGGCGGCTGCTACGGGCACGTCGACGGCCCGCGCTTCAACACGCGCAGCGAGATCCGCCTGCTCGCCGGGTGCGGGGTGACGGCGGTCAGCCAGACGGCCGGGCCGGAGACGGTGCTCGCCGGCGAGGCGGACCTGCCGTATGGCCTGATCGGGTACGCCACCGACTACGCCAACGGCGTGATGGAGGAGGCGACCCCAGTCAGCGAGCTGATCCGGCTGATCGGCGCGAGCACGGCGACGTTCGCCGGAACGCTGGCGGCAGCCGTGCCGCTGCTCGGCGCGAGCACCGAGCCGGTTCCGCCGACCGGCACGCACTTCCGCTTCGACTGACCGCACGAGTTGATCGTGACCGGCCCGGTCCTCGTCGCCGGCGAGGCGCTCTACGACATCGTCGCGGGCGCCGACGGACGCCTCGAGGGTCACCCGGGCGGTGGACCGTTCAACACGGCGCGGACGATCGGCCGCCTGCGGCAGCCCGTCGCCTTCCTCGCGCGGATCTCGACCGATGGGCTCGGCACGACCCGCTTCACGTCGGCACCCTCGGCCTGATGCTCGAGCCGGTGGCCACGGCGCTGGCGGCCGTCGTCGAGCGGCTCGCCGATCGGACGCTGATCGCCGTCGACCCGAACTGTCGGCCGGGAGTGCTCGAGGATCCCGACGCGTACCGCGCGCGCCTCGACGGCGTCATGCGCCGCAGCGACCTTGTCAAGGTCAGCACCGAGGACCTCGCCTGGCTCGACCCGGGAACGCCGGAGCGGACGGCGGCGCACGCGCTGCTCGACCTCGGGCCGACCGCCGTCCTGCTCACGTGCGGCGCCGACGGCGCCGTGGCGATCGGCCCCTGGGGCGAGCTCAGGGTGCCGGCGCCGCCCGTGCGCGTCGTCGACACGATCGGCGCCGGCGACGCCTTCACCGGGGGCTTCCTCGCCTGGTGGCGCTCACGCGGGCTCGACCGCGACGCGCTCGCCGACCGCGACCTCGTCGGTCGGGCGACTGCATTCGCCGTGGTCGTCGCGGCCCTCACCTGCGAGCGCCCGGGCGCCTCGCCGCCGTCGCTCGACGTCGGCGCCAACCGACTCGAGACCGGCGCGTTGACGCACGAGTCCGCCTGACGGCGCGGATCAACCGCGCCTCCGGACGCAGCGAGTGAGCCGGGCAGCGTCGCTCAGCTGGCGCGGATAGCGGCGGCCATGCGCCCCGAGGCGCCCGGGGATGCAGCGAGGTAGAGCTCGGGCTCGATCGCCTCCAGCTCGAGCAGCGCCGGCGGGTCGCCGACGAGATCGACCCGGGCGTAGAGCGGCGGGCCGAACCGCGCGGAGATCTCGTCGATGACTCGGTGGGCGAGCGCGCACTCGGCCGGCGTGGCGGCCCCGGGGCCGACGAGGTCGCTGCGGAGCATCGCGGCTGCCTGTGCCAGCTCACCCTCCGCCAGCGGCGCCACCTCATCGGGCGCGAGAACCGCACGCTTGCGCAGGACGTGTGACGGCTCGCCGCCGAGGAAGACGAGGCTGGTCTCGCCGTGCTCGTCGACATCGGCCATGTACGGCTGCACCAGCGCGGTCCGGCCGCTCACGTGGATCTGGGCGATCAGCGCGCGGGCGCCGTCGTGCGCCCCCGGGCCGAAGCGGCCGGTGTCCCGGGCACCGGCCGAGATGTTGGGCTTGACCACGACCTCGCCCGCCAAGGCAGGCATGTCGCCGCCCGGCGCGACGAAGACCGTCGGCACGCTCGCCACCGGCAGCTCGCTTAGGTAGCGCTTGTCCGCGTTGAAGGCGACCAGGCCCGGCGGGTTGCGCAGCCGTTGCGGGCCGACGCCCGTGCACCAGGCGAGGAACTCGTCGAGGCGCGTCGTGTAGTCCCACGCCGAGCGGATCACGACGCGGTCGTAGGCCGCCCAGTCGACGCCCGCGTCGTCCCAGCAGCGGAACTCGGCACCGACCAGTCGGGCCGCCGGCTGGTCGTCGTGCCATCCGTCGGGCAGCGCCGAGCACGTGACGAACGCGACCCTCACGGAGCGAGCGCCTGCGCCGGAGTGCAGAGGTAGAGGTTCGACCCGCCCCGCGGCGAGGGGACCGGCGCGGCGCCCGGCACCGTGACCGCCGCGCAGTGGCTGCGGACCCAGGCGGTCCGGGCGGCGCCGCCGTCGGTCGGACCGCCCGGCCCGCGGCCGAGGAGCGGCCCGATGAGAGCGGGTGACCCGCCGCCGGCCGGAGCCGGTCCGAAGAGCGGCTGGGCTGCGCCGGCGAAGGCCGCCCGGCCCGCCCGACCGCGCCCGCCGAAGCCGCCGCCGGTGAGGATGTAGCGGACCTGGCCCGAGCGGATGAGCGCGCGCAGCCCGGTGACCGACGGAGCCGGATCGGCACCCATGAAGCCGCCCAGCGTAACGACGGGCGCCCCGGTCGCGAGGCCGATCGGCGCGGCTACGTCGGAGCCCTCGGCTGCGACGAGGTACCGGGCCCCGTCCCGGTTGCGCTCGAGGTAGCTCGTCAGCGCCGGATCGACCGCCGGCGGGAGGCCCCCGCCGCGGCCGAACCCGAACCCGAGCCCGCCGGCCTGCGCCGGACCGCCCGCCGGCATGCTGCCACTCTGCGCATAGCCGACGGTGGCGATCGCGTACGCCGACGGCCCGGCGAGCACGGCGAACAGGCCGCCGGCGACGGCGAGGCTCCCGGCGCCGCGGACGCGGCCGGCGAGCACCGTCGCCACGGCCGCGAGGCCGCCGGCCAAGAGCACGGCCGCCCGCAGCCACGGGACGAAGTCGGGCGTCCGGGCGAGGATCGCGCCGGCGAGGCCGGCCGTGCCGGCGACGGCGGCCGCCAGCACGAGCCGGGCGCCCTTGCTGCGCCGCGCGCGTTCGCCGAGTGCCACGAGCCCGGCGGCGGCCAGGACGGCGATCGGTGGCGCGATCGCGCTCGTGTAGTAGGGGTGGAAGATGCCCTGCGAGAAGCTGAACACGCCGTAGCCGGTCAGTGCCCACAGGCCGCAGAGAACCAGGACCGCCCGGCGGCGGTCGGTCCGCTCCGCGCGCCGTCGCGTCGCCAGGCCGACGCCGAGCCCGACCACACCCAGGGGGAGCAGCCAGGCGATCTGGCCGCCGATCTGGTCCCCGAACAGACGCAGCGGCCCCGTCGCCCCGCCGAAGCCGCCCCCGCGCGGACCGCCGCCCGAGACCCGCGAGACGCCGTTGGCGCCGAAGATGAGCTCGAACCACGAGTTCCCCGTCGAGTCGCCGACATACGGCCGTTGGGCGGCCGGGATCAGCATCATCGTCGTGTACCAGGCACCGCCGACGACCACGAGCGCGGCGCCCCCGGCCCCGAGCTGGGCGACCCGGCGGCCCAGCCGGCCGGGGGCCGCTCCGATCAGGACGACCGCCAAGGCGGGCAGCACCAGGAATGCCTCGAGCATCTTCGTCTCGAACGCGAGTCCCACGAGCGCTCCGCAGGCGACCGTGTGGCGCATCCGACCCGACTCGAGCGCCCGCACGAGCGCCCAGGCCCCGCCCACCAGCAGCAGCGTCAGGAGGGCGTCGGGATTGTCGTAGCGGGCCATCGCCACGCTGACCGGCGAGACCGCCAGCATCACCGCCGCGAGCAGGGCCGTCCGGTGGCCGAGGGTTCGCCGAACGAGGTCGTGGAGGAGCACCACGGCACCGACGCCGCAGGCTGCGTTGGGCAGCAGCATGCTCAGCGGGCTGAAGCCGAAGACCCGCCCCGACAGGCCGAGCACCCAGTCCGCGAGCGGCCCCTTGTCGAGGCTGACGACCCCGCTGAGGTCGGCCGCGTTGGTCAGGAGCGCCGTCCAGCTGCGGCTCGCGGCAAGCGCGGCCTCCGCGTAGTAGTCGTTGGCGTAGCCGTTTCGCGCCAGCGACCAGCAGGCGAGTGCGGCGGCGAGCGCGGCGGCGGCGATCAGCCCGGCCCGCGACCACC
The DNA here is from genome assembly GCA_963742705.1 of uncultured Solirubrobacterales bacterium. GTDB lineage: Bacteria > Actinomycetota > Thermoleophilia > Solirubrobacterales > Solirubrobacteraceae > Palsa-513. The sequence continues at coordinate 588,679 of CAVUMZ010000017.1, forward strand.
AGGGGTCGGCCTGGCGACCGCGGGCGAGTCCTCGCAGGACGAGCGGGAGTGGTTTCAGGCCCGTAGTTATGCCGCACCCGCCGGCGCCCGTTTCTAACGGCAAGCCCAGAGCCGCGTAAGAATTCGCCGACTCTGGGCCGATTCCCAGGCCACGTTGAGGTTGCCGGCGGATCATCGTTCGAGTCGCAACCGACCCGACACACGACTCGAAAGGGATCCCTCAGATGAGACAGCTCAAGGCAGGCATCGCGACGCTCGTCGTCACCGCCGCGCTCGTCGGCGGTGGTGCGGCGATCGCCAGCGCCGCATCCACCAGCGCCGCCACAACGCCCGACGTCGCCACGACGCCGGCGACCACCACTCCGTCGAAGACGGCCCCGGCGATGCCGCCGGCCGGCAGCAAGGCCAACTGCCCGAACATGTAGAGGGTGACCGACCGCCCACCGCCGGCTCCGCCCGCCCGCCCGGCGGAGCCGGCTAGGCTCGGCCCTCGCCGTCGACCTGGCTGATGCCCGCCCTCGCCCGCTCGTCGCGGCGCCTCGCGGCGCTGCTGCTCGCGCTCGGCCTCGGCGCCTGCGGCGCCGGCAGCGGCTCGCCGGCATCGCCCCGCTCGACGGTGCTGATCTCAAAGCTCGCGAATCCGCGCCAGCTGAGCTTCGGGGCGGACGGGGCGCTGTACGTCGCCGAGGCGGGCGACGGCGGGAGCGACAGATGCGTGACGATCGCCCGCACGCAGCAGCGGGTCTGCCTCGGTCAGACGGGGGCGATCCTCCGCATCGCCGCCGGTCGGGCGACGCCGATCGTCTCGGGCCTGCCGTCGATCGCCTCGCCGGGCGGGGCGGAGGCCAGCGGGCCGGCCGACGTCGTCCAGACCGGCTCGAAGCTCGCGTTCGTCGTCCAGGACACCCACATCGACGCGGCCGGCGCGAACCCGTTCGGCAAGTTGGGCCTGCCGCTCGGACGGCTCGTCTTCGCCGCGGCCGACGGCGGCGGGGCCGTCACCCTCGAAGCCGACCTCGCCCACTACGAGGCGCTCCACGACCCCGATCACGGCGCGGGTGCCGTCGGGTCCGGGAAGACCGAATCCGACCCCTACGGACTCGTCGCCTACCGCGGCGGCTACGCCGTCGTCGATGCCGCGGCCAACGACCTGCTCTGGGTCGACCCCGCCGGCCGGATCCATCTGCTCGCGGTCTTCCCGACGCAGAAGGTGACGCTGGCCGGGAAGACGGTCGTAGCCCAGTCGGTGCCGACGTCGGTCGCGGTCGGGCCGGACGGGGCGCTCTACGTCGGCGAGCTGACCGGGAATCCCTTCGCCGCCGGATCGGCTCGCGTCTGGCGCGTGGAGCCCGGGCAGCGGCCGGCGGTCTACGCGCAGGGCTTCACGACGATCTCGGCGATCACCTTCGATCGCCGCGGTCGGCTGCTCGTGCTCGAGATCACCGGGGAAGGACTCAACGAGACCGGTTCACCCGGCCAGCTGATTCGCTACAGCGCCGGCCGGCGGACGATCGTACCCACCGGCCGACTCGTCGATCCGACCGGCGTCGCCGTCGGACCCGACGGGTCGATCTACATCTCCGACAACGGCGAGTCGGCTGCCAACGCCGGGGCGGGGGGAGAAATCCTCCGGGTCGCGCCGTCCTGAGTGCCCGAGGGTTCGCCACGCCGCGGTATCCCCAGGCAGGCGGCGCCGGCGATCAGGCCGTCAGGCGCGCGGCGAGGAAGGCGAGTGACGGTGGCTGCTGGGCGGCGAAGAACGCGCCGGTATGGCACCCGCCGGAAAGCTCCACGGTCGCACCGGCGGGAAGCACACGGACGAGCGCCTGCACCCCGGGATAGAACGGGTCGTCGCGGCCGGCCGCGATCCTGACGCCGACGCCGCGCAGGGCGGTGGCCCCGGCGACCACGTCGTTGGCCTGGAAGTCCGCTGCTGATGTGAAGGCGCCGGCATTGGCCGCGTGCGCCTGGGCGTAGCCGGTCCAGATGGCCGGGCTGATCGCCGCCACCGCCGCGATCGGCGTCCGCGCCTGTTCGGCGAGCAGCAGGGCGCCGTAGCCGCCCATCGAGATCCCGAGCACACCGGTCGGAGGACCGAGGCCGTGACGCCGACAGAGGGGGAGGAACTCGTCGACCAGCATGCGCAGGGGATCGTCGCCGGGGTGGCGGTGCCAGTAGCCGCCGCCGCCGTCCACCGTCGCCAGCGCGACCGGCGCCGCCGGGCGGACGCCGTCGACGCGGCCGGCGAGCGCCTGCGCCGGGCCCTCGCCGCCGGCCAGCGCGTGGGCGTGATCGCCGCCGAAGCCGTGCAGCGCGACGATCAGCGGCAGGTGCGCGCCGGCGCGCGCCCCCGGCGGATAGCCGATCGTGTAGCCGACGCTGCGGCCGCGGGCCGCCGAGTGGAAGGTGCCGCTGTACTGCGGGCCGGGTGGCGCGTGGGTGACACGGGGCCCGGCAACGTCGCAGGCGCCGTCGAGTCGGTCGAGCAGGCCTCTGCCCGGCAGCGTCCCGCGCTCGACGAGATCGACCCCGACGGCGCCGCTGGCGCCGAGCGCGACCAGGCCGCCGAGCCCGAGGCGCAGCGCCCGCCGCCGCGTCACCCTGTTGTCGTCGGTCGGTGGCGCCACGAGCCAAACTATACCGGCCAACGATATATCGGGTTCCGGTACTCGGCTTCCGATCGATCGGAAGCCGATGTAGCATCCGGCTCTTGGCACGACTGCGATCAGCCCCGGACGATGACCCGCTGGCAACCCTCGGCCGCTACGCCGGGCCAGCGACCCTGATCCTCTCGAGCCTCGCCGACGGGGCCAAGCACGGCTACGCGCTGACCAAGGACATCGAGACCTTCGCCGGCCTGCGTGTCGCTCCCGGCACCCTCTACGAGGCGCTCGGGCGACTCGAGCGCCAGGGCCTGATCGAGGCGCTGGAGACCGACGACCGCCGGCGGCCCTACCGGCTGACGACGGCCGGAGCCGGTGCCCTGCGCGTGCAGCTGGACGCCCAGCGCCGCGTGGTTGAGGTCGGCCTGCGCCGCCTCGACCGCAGCTGGGAGCCGGCATGACCCGGCCGCGGACGGCAGCCCGGCGCCTGCTGCGCTGGTACCCGCCGGCCTGGCGCGCCCGCTACGGCGACGAGTTCACCGAGCTCCTGATCGCCGATCTGTGCGAGCGTCCCCATTCGCCGATGCGGACGCTCGACGTCGTTCGTGGGGGGCTGGTCGCCCGCATCGGCGCCGCCGGGCTCGGCACCGACCCGACCCAGGCTGCGGGCGAAGAGCTCCCGGCGTGCATCGCGGGCCTCGGCTGCTGCCTCGCCGTTTTCGTCGCGTTCGGCGTCGGCCTCTGGTCGCAGCTGGCGATCGGCTGGCAGTGGGCGGCACCCGACACGCCGACCGTCGTCGTCGCGATGCGGGTCATGTCGGTGGCCCTGCTCGTACTCTTCGCGCTCGCCGTGGCGGCCGCCGCGCCGGTCGCGTGGACCGCCGCCGGCTCGCTCGCGCGGCGTGAGCTGCGGCTGCCGTTGGCGGCGTTCCTGGTCGGCGCGGCGGCGCTGATCCTCGGCAGCCGGCACTTCGCCCACGGCTGGCCGGGCACCGGTGGTCGCCCCTGGTCGGGGCAGGGGCTCGTTCCCGGCGGGCCGGCCTCGTTCGGCTGGGCGGCCACGCTCTCGATCACCTCCTACTGGGCCCACCCGGCCAAGCTCGGGGCCTTTCCGGCAGCCGAGATCGCGTGGATGGCGATCGCGCCGGTCGCGGCGGCGGCGATGGCGACCGGAGCCGTCAAGACGATCCGTCGCCTGCGGCTCTCACCGGCGACGCTCCGTTACGAGGCCGCGCTCGGCAGCATGGCGACGGTCGCGATGCTCGCCTTCCTCGGCGGCGCCGGGTGCTGGGTGCGCGAAGGCGACGCCGGACCCCGGCACCTGTTCGCGTCGGGGGCGATCGGCGCGGTCGACGTCGCCCTGATGGCCGCGGCGCTCCTCGGGGCGCTGCCGCTGGCCCGCCGCGCGCGGGAGCTGGCGCGCGCGTAAGACGGGCGCCCGGGCGGACGCTAACCCGGCGGGCCGCCGCCGATGCGGGAGAATCCACCCGATTCGCTCCCGGCACGCACCTGCGGGCAAGCCGCTCCTGACGCCCCCACCGACTTGCGCGCCTTCCACCACTCCGAGTTTCCCCCGGCACGCCTGCGTGCGGAGCGGTCCGAGTCCATCTCGGTCTGCGTGCCCGCGCGGGAGGAGGCGGCGACGATCGCCCGGGTGGTCGCGCCGCTGATCGCCCTGCGCGACGCCGGCGTGATCGACCAAGTCGTCGTGCTCGACGACGACTCACGCGACGCCACCGGGGAGATCGCCGCCCGGCTCGGCGCCGAGGTCCACCGGCCGGCGGGGCTGCTGACGGCGTTCGGACCGGTGCTCGGCAAGGGCGACGCTATGTGGCGGTCGCTGAGTGTCCTGACCGGCGAGCTCGTGTGCTTTGTCGACGCCGACTCCGAGGACTTCGGCGCGCACTTCGTCTGCGGCCTGCTCGGCCCTCTGGTCTGCGCCGGCGGCGTCAAGTTCGTCAAGGGCTTCTACCGCCGGCCGTTCAAGAACGGCGTCGACGCCATCGATCCGACCGGCGGCGGTCGCGTCACCGAGCTCACGGCGCGACCGCTGCTCGACGCCTTCTATCCCGAGCTGGCCGGCGTCCGCCAGCCGCTCGCCGGCGAGATCGCCGCCCGCCGGGACCTGCTCGAGCGCATGGCGTTCTGCACTGGCTACGCGGTCGAGATCGGGCTCCTGCTCGACGTCTGCGCCGACGTCGGCATCGGCGCCCTGGCGCAGGTCGATCTCGACGCGCGCCAGAACCGCCATCGACGGCTCGACCAGCTGACGCCGATGGCCGCGGCCGTCCTCGCCGCCGTCTCCGCGCGCCTGCGGCGCGACGGCAGGCTATGCGACGAGGCTGGCGAGGAGCCGGCGGCAGAGCGACCGCCGCTCGCCGGGATCATCGCCCGTGGACCGCGCGCGGACGGCTGACTTCACCGCGCCGTGGCGTCCCAGTTGAGGCGCACGTAGTCGAGCATCGGCTCGACGTCCAGCCCGGCGAGCATGCGATCGAGGAAGCCGTCGCGCAGCGGCGCCGGCATCCGCTCGAGATAGGGTGCGCAGATCACGGTCTCGAGGAACTCGCGCGGCCGCGGCGGCGTGACCGGAGCCGGCTCGACCCAGCAGGCGGAGACGGCGAAGCCGGCGGCCTCGAGCCGGCGGCGTGTCGCCCCGACCGACGCGTAGTGCCACGGACCGGACCAGCCGGCGAAGTACGGGGCGTAGGCCGGCTCGGCGGTGACCGCCCGGGCGAGCAGGCGGACCCGGTCGATGTTCCCCTCGCCGCCGCACTGGACGACGAACGCGGCGCCCGGCCGGAGCGCCGTCCGAATCCGCCGAAACAGGGTGTCGTGATCGAAGATCCAGTGGAACGTCGCGGTCGAGATCGCCGCGTCGAGCGGCTCGGCCACCGTGAGCTCGAGCAGGTCGGAGCAGATCAGGTCGACCCGGGCCGGGTCAAGTCGGCGGCGGGCCGCCGCGACCATCGACGGCGACCCGTCGACGGCGACGACGTGGCCGTCGGGGAGCCGGTCGAGGAGCATCTCCGTGACGCGTCCGGTACCACAGCCGGCGTCGAGCACGCGCTCGTCCCCGCGGAGCTCGAGCCGTTCCAACACCGACGCTCCCCACGTCTGCTGGGGGGTCGAGATCGCGTCGTAGCTGCTGGCGTTCCAGTCGCGCGGTCCGGGCATGGTCGTACGTTATCACGTACGACCAACCGTTATCACGCTAACCGATGTTGAAGACGGCGATCCCGTCGTTCTGTTGGCCGTGCAGCTCGGTCAGGTAGGAGACGAGGGCTGCGAGCGCCGGACGGGTCAGGCCGAGGATCCGGACGGAGGGCATCGGAGCCAGTGGGTGCTCGGCCCGCCGAGTCCGGCGAGCGCGACCAGCAGCGCGACAACGGCGAGGGCGCGCCCGAGAATCGCCACACTTCGGAGTGTCCCAGCCGTGGGCGCGCAGCCGCCGCTGGCCGCGCCAGAATGAGGCGATGCGCGCGATCGCCCACCTCGACATGGATGCCTTCTACGCGTCGGTCGAGCTGCGACGGCGGCCGGAGCTGCGCGGCAGGCCGATGGTCGTCGCCGGATCGGGGCCGCGGGCGGTCGTCACCACGGCGTCGTACGAGGCCCGGGCCGCGTACGGGATCGGCTCGGCGATGCCGCTCGCCCGGGCGCGCCGGCTGTGTCCGGAGATAGCCGTCGTCGCGCCGGACTTCGAGACCTACCGGGCCGTCTCGCGCCAGGTGATGGACATCGTCCGCGGGCAGATCGACCGGGTCGAGGTCGTCGGTCTCGACGAGGTATACACCGACCTGACCGGGCTGCTCTCGCCCAATGCGGCGATGGCCCGGGTCCGCGCCGAGATCGCCGCCGCGACTGGCCTGACGTGCTCGATCGGCCGGGGCCCCAACAAGCTGCTGGCCAAGATCGCGAGCGGCCTGCGCAAGCCCGGCGGCACGGTCACGTTGACGCAGGCCGATGCCGCCGCCCGCTTCGCGGAGGCCTCGCCGCGACTGATTCCCGGCATCGGGCCGAAGACGGCCGAGCGGTTACGTGGGCTCGGCATCGCGACGATCGCCGACTTGCGGCGCCAGCCGCTCGAGCGGCTCCAGGGGGCCTTCGGCCCGCGCCACGGCACCGATCTGCTGCGCCGCGCCAACTTCGAGGACGACAGCCCCGTCGAGCCGGTGCGGGAGATCAGGTCGCAGTCGGTCGAGACGACGTTCGACTACGACCTCACCGACCGCCGCCTCCAGCTCGCGGCGCTGACCGAGATCAGCGCCGACCTCTGCGCCCGTCTGGCCAAGCGGCAGCTGCGCGGACGCAACATCGCCATCAAGGTGCGCCTGGACGACTGGACCACGGTCACCCGCGCTCGCACCGTCGCCGATCCGACGTGTCACCCGGAGATCGTCGGCCGGGTCGCCGTCGAGCTGTTCGAGCGCTACGACCCGGTTCGGCCGGTGCGCCTCCTCGGTGTCCGCGTCGCGGCGTTCGAACGCGCGGCGCCGGAGCCGCAAGCGGCCCAGCTGGTGTTCCCGGCCGGCCCTCAGTAGAGCGCGGTCGCCAGACGGCGGCGGATGTCGCGGGCGAGCGGCTCGCCCGGGCCCATCCGGTCGAGCTCGCCGACGATCACACGGCGCATGTCGTCCTGGGCGTCGCCGGCGTCCGGCAGCAGCTCGAGCAGCATGTTGAGCGCCCGCACGACCTCGCCGGCGTCGAGCGCCGCCAGCGCCGGTGCGAGCCGCTCGTCGTCGTCCGCCAGGCGCAGGCGGGCCGCCAGGCCCTCGGCCTGGAAGTTGCCGACGACGCCTTCGAGCAGCCGCAGCGCCTCGTCGCGCTCGTCGCGGGCGATCAGCAGCCGGGCGAGGGCCAGCGCCGCGTCGGCCCGCTTGGGTTCGGCCGCCAGTGCCGCCCGCAGCGACTCCTCGTCGCCCGCCGCCACCAACGCGTCGGCCTCCGACGGGACGAGCCCGTCGAAGAAGCGCTCGACCGCCGCTCGGGCCTGGACGCCGACGAACTCGGCGACGACCTCGCCGCCGACGAACGCCTTGACCGCCGGAATGCCCTGGATGCCGTAGCGCTGGGCGATCCCCGGGTTGGCGTCGGTGTCGACCTTGGCCAGCACCATCGCCTTCTTGTCGGCGACCTCCTCCAGCACCGGCCCGAGCGCCCGGCACGGCCCGCACCAGGCAGCCCAGAAGTCGACGACGACCGGCTCCGTCCGCGACCGCTCGATCACGTCGCGCTCGAAGCGGGCCTCGGAAACGTCGATCGTCGTCATGGTCATAGCCTACGACCCGTGGACACCGCCCACGAGGAGTCGGGCACCGGTACCCCGGTCGTCTGCCTCCACGGCCTCACGGCGACCCGCCGCCACGTCCTGATGGGCTCGCGCGCGCTCGCCCGGTCGGGCCACCGCGTCGTCCTCTACGACGCCCGCGGCCACGGTGCTTCCGCCCCCGCCGCGACCTACACCTACCCCGACCTGGCCGGCGACCTGCACGAGCTGGTGGACGCCCTGGGGATCGACCGGGCCGTCCTCGTCGGCGTGTCGATGGGCGCGCACACGGCGATTCGCTTCGCGCTCGACCAGCCGGACCGCGTCGGCGGCCTCGTCCTCATCACGCCCGCCCACCTGCCCGACCGCCAGGCAGATCTCGAAGAGTGGGACGCGCTCGCCAGCGGCCTGCGCGTCGGCGGGGTAGGCGGCTTCCTCGCCGCCTACGACCTCGAACGCGTCGCCCCCCGCTGGCGGGCCAGCCTGGAGACGGCGCTGCGCCAGCGCATGGCGCTCCACGAATATCCACTGGCCGTCGCCGACGCCCTTCAGGCCGTCCCGCGGTCGCTCCCGTTCGGCGACCTCAACGACCTCGCCACGCTCCCCGCGGTCCCCACGCTGGTGATCGGAAGCCGCGACGACGCCGACCCCGGCCATCCGCTCGCCACCGCCCGCGCCTACGCCGACGCGATCCCCGGCGCTCGCTTCGAGGTCGAGGAGCCCGGTGCCGCCCCGCTCGCCTGGCAGGGCGGGCGGGTGTCGCGGCTGGTCTCAGGCCTCACCTGAGCACTGCTGCTGCTGCGGCGGGTGGCTGCGAGGGCGGCCTCGAGGCCGATCGGGGCTGCGCCGAGGACGGCGATACGGGGGCGAAGCGGTCATCTGGATATCTTCGCGGTTATGCGCATCGCGGTCTGCGGCGGCGTCTACGCCAATCCCAGGGCGCTGCGCGCCTTCCTGGATGACGCAGCCGCGCGCCGGCCCGAGCGCCGCTTCTGCCGCGGCGATCACGCGGGCTTCGGCGTCGACTGCGACGCCGTCGGGCCGCTGCCCGACGGCGTCGCGACGATCGCCGGCAGCTACGACGTGGCGATCGGCCGCGGCGACCCCGACTGCGGCTGCGGCTGCGGCTAAGTGGCGGCAACTCTCGTGCTCGCCCGGGCGCCGATTGCCGGGGCCTGCAAGACCCGCCTCGAGCCGCTGCTCGGGCCGGAGGGCTGCGCGCGACTCCAGGCCGTGCTGATCGCCCGCGCCGCCGGCTGGGCGCAGGCTGCGGCTCCCGGGGCCGCCTTCGTCGGCGTCACCCCGACCGACTGGGCGGCGCGGACCCAGGCCCTGGTGGCGCCGGGCGTGCGCGTCTTCGGCCAGGTCGACGGCCACCTCGGCGAGCGGATCGCCGCCGCCGTCGCCCACGTGCTCGCGCTCGAGCCGGGCCCGCTGCTGCTGGTCGGCGCCGACTTCGTCGGCCTCGACCCCGCCCACGCTGCTGCCGCCTTCGACGACCTCGACGCCGGCTACGACATGACGATCGGCCCGGCGACCGACGGCGGCTACTACCTGATCGGCCTGCGCCGGCCGAGCCCGGAGCTGTTCGCGCTCGCGGCCGGCGAGTGGGGCGGCCCCGACGTGCTCCGGCTGACGCTGGCGGCGGCGGCCACGGCCGGACTGCGCGTGGGGCTGCTGCGGGCCGAGCGCGACCTCGACGAGCCGGCCGACGCCCGGGCGCTCCTCGTCGACCCGATCACGCCCGACGAGATCCGCGCCGCGCTTACGGTGGTCCCGACCGCGAGGACGGCCACGTCTCTCGTTGCCGAGGACCAAGCTTGACACGGCACGGGATCGCCAGGTGTAGGTGAGGCTTTCGCTCCTGGTGCCGGTGCTCGACGGCGTCGCCGGCCTCCCCGCCCAGCTCGTCCATCTCGACGCCCCCCGGGACCGTCGCCACGTGATCGGCCGATCGGCCCGTCCCCAGCCGCCTGACAACTACCATCCGGGGATGACCGATCCCGCGTCCGGCGTCGGCGTTCTCGCCGCTCTGGCGGCCGGGCTCGTGTCGTTCCTCTCGCCGTGCGTGCTGCCGCTCGTCCCCGGCTACCTGTCGGCCGTCGTCGGCGTGTCGCCCGCCGATCTCGAGACCGCCGGCGTCCGTCGCGTGCTCGGCCCGAGCCTGCTCTTCGTCGCCAGCTTCTCCGCCATCTTCATCTGCCTCGGGCTCGGGGCGACCGCGCTCGGGTCGACGCTGTCTGAGCACCGGCTCCTGCTCGAGCACGTCGCCGCGGCGATCATCATCGGCCTGGGCGTGCTCTTCATCGCCTCGCCGCTCGTCCCCAGACTCAATCGCGACTGGCACGTCGACGGGCTGATGAGCCGCGCTGGCAAGGGGGGCCCGCTCGTCGCCGGCGCGGCCTTCGCCGTCGCCTGGACCCCGTGCGTCGGGCCGACGCTGACCGCGATCCTCGGTGCCGCGTCCCTGTCGCGCTCGGAGGCCCACGGCGCCCTGCTGCTCGCCTTCTACTCGGCCGGGCTGGCGATCCCGTTCCTGGCGACATCGCTCGCCTTCGGTCGCATGACGCTCGTCTTCGCCACCGTCAAGCGTCACTTCCAGGCCGTGATCACCGTCGGCGGCGTCGTCCTGATCGTGATGGGCGTGCTGATCTGGACCGGCCAGCTGACGATCCTCAACGCCCACGCCCAGAGCGCGCTCGACAGCGTCGGGCTCGACTTCTTCAATATCTAGGTGGACCCGAGTACCAGTGCGGTGACGGGAGAGGCGACCCTGCTGGCGGCTAGGGCCGTCAGGCGTCGTAGCGCCACTCGGCGAGGCGCAGCAGCGTCGGCAGCGGCACGCCGGTCGCCGCGACCAGGCACGTGTGACCGTCGCGGCGCCAGGTGACGATCTGGCGACCGCCGGCCGTCAGGCCGACGAAGCGCGTTCCGTTGCTCTGCTGGGCGCGACCCGCCGGCTCGCCGAGGGGCGCGCCGCCGACGATCGTGTAGTCCACCGTCTGGTTGGCGGCGTTCGCGTAGACGACCGTCATCGTCGGCCGCCCGCCGACCCGGTCGGTGCGGATCCCGCTCGCCCGCCAGCCGAAGGCGTCCGCCCAGTACGGGTAGCGGACGCCGTCGATCTCGCTCCGCAGCGCGCCCGCGTGGGCCGGGTCGGACGCCGGGGGTGGGGACGAAGGGCCGGCGGCGGCGAGCGCCGCGACCGCGGTCACCGACGGGGCGCTCCCGCCGGGCAGCAGCGCGACCACCGCCAGGGCGATCACGCCGGCCGCCGCCGCGGCGAAGCCCAGCATCGGGGCACGGACCCGGGCCGCCGGTCGCCGGCGCTCGCGCTCGGCGTCGGCCAGTGCCGCCCGGAGCGACGGCGGAGCGGTCGGCCGCGCGGCGCTCGTCAGCGCGACCGCCCGCTGCTGCTCCTCGAGCAGGGCGGTCAGCTCCGGCGACCCGGCGATCCGCTCGCGCAGACCCGGCGTTTCACGCGACCCGTCAGCCAGCGCGGCTATGTCTCGCTCGATCCGGCTCATCGCTGTCCGAGGACTCCGTCCGGTGGCGTTCCATCCATCGCGCGAACGATCTGCTGGCGGGCGCGGAACAGGCGGCTGGTGATCGTCGCCTCGCGCGTGCCGAGCGCCTTGGCCGCCTCGCGGTAGCTCAGGCCGACGACGTCGACGGCGACGAGCGCCTCGCGGTACTTCGCCGGCAGGCTCGCGATCGCCGCGAAGGTCTCCCGCGCCTCCAGGTGGCTCTCGGCGCTGCCGCCTGTGCGCCGGTCACCGAGCCCGAGCTCCTCGGGCGTCGCCACCGTGCGCGGCCGCCGGCTGGCCGTCCGGCGGCTGGTCAGGAACGTGTTGCGCAGGACCTGGAGCAGGTAGCCGACCTCGTCCCCGTGCAGCCGCCGCGGCTTCGCCAGGACCCGGGCGAACGTCTCCTGCACGAGGTCCTCGGCTTCCTCGCGCGACCCCGACAGCGCCCAGGCCGCCCGGTACAGGCGGTCGATGTGGTCGGGCAGCGACGCCGGGTCGAGCATTCGTGCCCGGGTCCGATCGGCGGCCCGCGCCGGAGCGGCGGCCGCCTCGCGCGCCGCGCTCACGCCGCCTGCGCCGATCGGGACATGCGCCAAGCCTAGTGGGCCGCGACCGCCGCCCGCGCCGTCCGCCGCGCCGATTCGAGAGCGGCGCGAACCCGTAGGATCAGCCGGCATGGACCCACGCGCCGTCTCCGACTCGCGCTCGACGCTGGTCCGCTGGATGGGCATCACCGACTCCAACAGCACCGGCCTCGTCCACGGCGGCACGGTGATGAAGCTGTGCGACGAGGCAGCGGCGCTCGCCGCCGTGCGCCATTCGCGCTGCCGCGTCGTCACCGCCGGCGTCGACCGCATGACCTTCCTCGTGCCCATCAGCATGGGCCAGCTCGTCACCTTCTCGGCCAGCGTGAACGCCGTCTGGCGCACGTCGATGGAGGTCGGCGTGCGCGTCGAGGCCGAGAACCCGCTGACCGGCGAGGTCCGCCACACTAACTCCGCCTACCTGACGATGGTCGCGCTCGACGCCGAGGGCAGGCCGACGCCGGCGCCCCCCCTGCGCTACGAGTCGCCGCCGCAGGAGCGGCGCGGGCGCGACGCCCAACTGCGGCGCGCCAATCGCCTCGCCGAGCGTGAGCAGATCCTCCGCCACCAGGACGCCTGACCGGTGGCGCTGACGGCCGGCAAGCTGAAGCCGACCGGCGAGACGTGGCCGCTGCTGCTCTGCCCGTTCATCCCGATCGCCGTCGTCCTCTCGGTGCTCGGTGCGCCCGACGGCGCCGTCTTCGCCTGCTCGGCGATCGGCGTGATCCCCCCGGCCGCGCTGATGAGCCGGGCGACCGAGGAGCTGGCCGTCCGGTCGGGCCCGGGCATCGGCGGTCTGCTCAACGTCACCTTCGGCAACGCCCCGGAGTTGATCATCGCCATCTTCGCCCTTGCCGGTGGGCTCCACGAGGTCGTCAAGGCGTCGCTCGTCGGGTCGATCCTCGGCAACATCCTCCTGGTCCTCGGCGCGGCGATGGTGGCCGGCGGGATCCGGCGCGACCGGCAGGAGTTCGACGCCGTCGCCGCCGGCGCCCAGGCCCAGGCGCTGATGCTGGCCGCCGTCGCCGTCACCCTGCCCGCCGTCTACGTGCTGACCCGCGGCGGCAGCCTCCCGCCGGCGAGCGCCGAGCGCGTCGACTACACCGGCGGGGTGATCGGCCTGTCGATCGGGATCTCCGTCGTCCTCATCCTCGCCTACGCCGCGCTGATGCTCTTCTCGCTGAAGACCCACCGCGCCCTGTTCAACCCGCCCGGGGAGGAGCCCGAGGCCGCCTGGTCGACGCGCCGGGCCGTCGGCATGCTCGGGCTCGCCGGCCTCGTCGTCGCCGGCATGTCCGAGGTCCTCGTCGACTCGATCACCGGGGCCGCCCGGGCCGCCGGCCTCAGCCAGTTCTTCATCGGCGCGGTCGTCGTCGCCGTCGTCGGCAACGCCGGGGAGCACTGGGTTGCCGTTGTCGTCGCCGCCAAGAACCGGGCCGACCTCGCGGTCAACATCGCGATCGGCTCCTCGGCCCAGATCGCCCTCTTCGCCGTCCCGGTGCTCGTGCTGCTGTCGACCTTCGTCGGCCCGCACCCCCTGGCGCTCGTGTTGAACGGCTACGAGCTCGTCGCGCTCGTGCTCTCGGTGCTGCTCGCCGTCCAGTTCACAAGCAGCGGCCAGTCGACCTGGTTCGACGGCGTCCGGCTGCTTGCCGTCTACGCGGCGACGGCGCTGACGTTCCTGTTCGCCTGAGGCCTGACGCGCTTGACGCCCGCCACGGGTCGTCGGCGGTGAGACACGAGCGGACTCGCGTGACCGACCACTAACAGTCGATGACGAAGATCGAGCGCTGCGATGCGGCGACCAGCGGGGCGATGTCGCCCGCGTCGCCGGTCAGGATCCGGTCGCCCGTGCGACTGACGGCTACGACGCTGGCGTGGACTGCGTCCTGCATCCCGGCTCGACCGAGGAGAGCCCCGGCTTGTCGTCCAAGCTCGTGGTCGACGGCTTTCACGTCGACCGACGTGAGCACCCGGGAAAGGTTGGCCTGGCGCCCGCTGGGGTCCCGCCAGACCTGGCTGATCACCACGCCCGTGCTGCGCAGTTCGAGCCCGGCCCGGTGGGCCACGCGCAGGCGAGCGAGCATCGCCCGATCGCCCCGATCCACCGCGACGAAGGCACCGGCGTCGAGCACCAGAGCGCTCATGTCGACGGTCGTCGGACCGCGACAGGCTGCCGAAGCCCGAGCTCGTCGGCGGCTCTCGCCAGCTCGTCGGGAGTGAGCTCCCCGTGCTCGGCCTCCCAGGCGTCGAGGAATTCGGCCAGCGCATCAGCGCGCAGCCGGGCGGTCGCCGCATCGGCCAGCCAACGGGAGACGCCGCGGCCGCTCCGCTTCGCCGCCGACCGGACCGCGTCGCCGAGGTCGGGGTCAAACGACACGCTCAGCTTGTCCACCTTCACCGCCGTCAGCATACCGCAGTAGGCCATACCCTGGTAGGATTGTGCGATATTGGTCCATCGTCGCCGCCCGCCGGGTGGGCGCGGCCCGGTAATGTCCCAGGCGATGGCATCCGCCGGTGAAGCCAAGCGGCAGGCCAAGCCCGTCTCCCAGCAGCGGCGGGCGGCGATCGCCTCCGCCGTGCTCGTCATCGTCGTCGGCGGGTTCGCGCTGCTGAACTCCCAACAGGTCAAGGTCAACTGGCTCGTCTCGACGACGCGGACGCCGCTGATCGTCGTGATCGTCCTCGCCGGGCTGATCGGCTTCGGCGGCGGCGTGCTTTCGAGCGGCCGCCGGCGCGCTCGCAAGCACTGAGCTGCTGCCCGGCGCGGGGCCTCGGCGTGCGCCTGTCTACACCTGCGCGTTCCGGTGGCGCAGGAGCGACCGGCTCTCGGCCGCCGCGACGGCAGCGACGACCAGGCCGACGACGCGGTCGGCCCACCACCAGCCGACGGCGTGGAAGAGCAGCAGCCCGACGAGGGCCAGGAGCGCGGTGGCGGCGCCGATCGCGCTCAGCGTACTGTCGCCCCGCAGCGCCGGGCTGCCGAGCAGGCCAGCGGTCCGGCGCTTGGCGCGCGCGAGCGGCGTCAGCACGACGACCGCGAGTCCGGCCGCCACCAGCGCCAGGGCCGAGCCGCCCGGGCGCGTCCCGGCGGCCAGGGCCTGGACGGATTCCGCGAGCAGCACGACGCTGATGACCGCGAGCGTCGCCGCGATCACGGTGGTGGCCCGCGCCTCGGCCGCGGCCGCGGCCCCGGCGTGGCGCTGCTCGGCGCGAAAGCGCCAGATCAGCATCACCGAGCCGGCGAGATCGGCCAGCACGCCGAGGCCGGCGCCGAGCACGCCGAGGCTGTGGTCGAGCAGGCCGGCGGTCACCGACAGCGCCCCGGAGCCCGCGCCGAAGCCGACCGAGAGCCCGGACAGGCGCAGCGCCGTCCGCAGCAGCCCGGCGCGTCCGGCGCCCTGCTCGGGCGGGGCGGCAGGCGGGTCGGGGCGGGGCGGGATCGTCGTGCGGGCCAGGCCGGCGATGATGGCAGCTCGGTCGACGGCAACCCGGCCGGGACCCGACGGCAGGGCGGGAGCGACCCGGCCGCCGGCCGCCCGCCGGCTCAAGGTCCGAGCAGCCGGCGCTTGCGGCCATGGGCCCGGTCTATGATCGGCGCGTCATGAAGCCGGTCACCGCAATGCGCGCCGGCAGATCGCTCTTCCCGGTGACGCTGATCTCGACCCTTGCGCTCATCCTCGCCGCTGCATCGATCGAACCCCCCGGGGCGGCGGCCGGCGGCGGCCGCCCGGCGGCGGCCCAGAGCGCCGACGCCTGCGGCGGCGGGGCGACGCTGGCGTTGTCGGACCGCCATCCCCTGCAGATGCATCCCGTCCGCTTCAGCGCCGCCGCCTCGAGCGTGCCGGCGGCGTCGGTCTCCTTCTACGACTTCAACTACGGCGACGGCAGCGACGACGCGACGGCCGAGGCGACGGCCGTCCATGCCTATCAGGCGCCGGGGACCTACCTGGCGACGGTCAGCCTCGTCACCAACTGCAACACGATCGTCACGTCCGCGGCCTACCACGTCGTCGTCGCCGACGGCCTGCCGCCGGACGTGACGATCATCTATCCGCTCGCTGACCACGTCACCCACTTCGGCCGGGCCGGGCTGCTGCTGCGCGGGACGGCAAGCGATCCGTCAGGCGTGCGTAAGGTCGAGCTGGCGATCCAGATCCTCAGCGTCGCCCGGTCGGCGGCGGCCGCGGCGAAGCCCGGCTGCTACTGGTACGACGGTCACTCGAAGCTCCGGCTGCGCGGCTGCACCACGCCGCTGTACTTCGCGGCGAAGGTCCACGGCACGCAGTGGTCGTTCCGGATGAACCCGCGGTCGCAGATCCCGCCCGGCGTCTACGCGGTTCGGGTGCGGGCGACCGACCGGGTCGGGAACATCACGACGATCTTCTCGACCAAGGTCGGCAACATCCTCGGCTTCAAGCTCGTGGCATGAGGCGCCGGCTTCTCGGCGGTCTCGCGCTGCTCTTCCTGGTAGGAGCCGCCGGCGTCGTTCCGAGCGACGCGGCGACGGCCCGGGGCGGCTTCACCGCCGGCCACCAGCTGGCCCTCGCCCGGATGATCGCCGGGGCGGCCGTGCTCGGCGACGGGCGCGTGCTCCTCACCGGCGGCTTCGGCGCCGCCGGCATCCTCGCCTCGGACGAGATCTACCAGCCGGCGTCGGGCAGCTGGACGGCGGCCCCGCCGCTCGTCTCGCCGCGCTTCGCCCACACGGCGACGACGCTCTTCGACGGGCAGGTCCTCGTCGCCGGCGGGGCCAACCTGACGGCGATGTACCTCGACAGCGCCGAGCGCTACGACCCGGCGACCAACGCCTGGACGGTGACGGCGCCGATGACGGCGCCGCGCGCCCAGCAGACCGCGACGCTGCTGCCGGACGGACGCGTGCTCGTCGCCGGCGGTCGCAACCTGACCGCCCATGCGCTGGCGACCGCCGAGGTGTTCGACCCGGCCGGCGGGACGTGGACGCGCGTGGCCAGCATGCAGACAGCTCGCTATCACGCGACCGCCGGCCTCCTGCACGACGGGCGCGTGCTCGTCGCCGGGGGCTACGACGCCAAGGATCAGCAGCTGGCGAGCGCCGAGCTCTTCAACCCGACCACGAACTCCTGGGCCCCGGCGGCCCGCATGCACATCCCCCGCGCCAACCAGACCGAGACCGTCCTGGGGAGCGGACGCGTCCTCGTCGCCGGCGGGGGCGACCGGCCGTCGGGCTTCACGCCGTCGGCGGAGCTCTATGACCCGACGACGAACACCTGGTCGACGACCGGGTCGATGGCTGACGCCCGCGGGTTCGCCACGGCGACGCCGCTGCCGAGCGGGCGCGTGCTCGTGGCCGGCGGCTTCGGGAACCTCGGCGACCTGGCCAGCGCCGAGGAGTTCGACCCCCAGACCGGAAGCTTCAGCCGCGTGGGCTCGATGGGGACCCCGCGCGGCATGGCGGCGGCCGCGCCGCTGCCGGGTGGACGGGTCCTGATCGCCGGCGGCCAGCGCTACACCGGGGCGTTCCTGCGCAGCAGCGAGATCTTCGAGCCGACCATGCTCGCCCGCCTCGGGCTGAGCGGCCTCGCCGTCGCGCCGGCGAAGGTGACCGGGCAGCGCCACCTCACCCTGACCTACAGCTCGCCCGGCGCCGGACGCTCGGTGATCCGGATCGACCGGTCCCGGCCCGGCGGACGCTTCGTGCGGCTCGCGCAGCGCATCGTCCACACCGACACGACCGGCCGCAACCGGATCGTGATCACCCTGCCGGCGGGGAGCAGGCGCCTGGCCAAGGGGAGCTACCGGCTGGTCGTCGTCCAGACCGGCAGCCCGGCCGTCACTGTCGCCTTCACGGTCGCCGGGTAGACACAGCCGTTCGATCCTGGGGTCGATGCCGGCGCCCTGCCGCCGCGGGACCGGGGCCCCCGGCGCCCGACGTGTGCCGGCCCGGGCGGTCAGCCCGGGATCCGGGTGGCGGCAGCGATCGAGCGCCGGGGGCGCGCAGACGGCCGACCCGGTTCAGTGCACGCGGAAGTGCGTGACGATCGGCGCCGGGTCGAAGAGCATGCCGTCGCCCCCGGCGGCGAAGCTCAGCGTGTGCGGGCCGGGCTTCAGCGCCGGCAGGCTGAAGCTGCCGAGCGGGCAGAGGCGGCGGACGGCGTCGATCTGGCAGAGGCCGATCGACGCGAGCGGATCGTCGGCGCGGAACTGGACCGACGGCCGCCGCCCCGTGATCGCCGGCGGCGGCCGGACGGCGATCGTGCGCGGCGCCGCGAGCAGGCGGATGTAGAGGTTCTCGACGCCGTTGGACGCCGTGCCGACGAGGTTGTCGGCGCCCGACTCGAACACGGCGATCGTGCCGTTGCGGGCGACGACCGGCTGCTGGAGCAGACCACTGCGGAGCTCGGGGCCGCGCGGGCGCGAGTTCGAGCTGACGTCGACGGTGGTCGTGCTCGCGCTCGTGAGGTCGCGCAGGTAGACGTTCGGCCCGGGCGACGCGCCCGGCGCGAGATCGTCAGACAGCGAGTCGAAGATCACGAAGTGCCCGTCCGGGGAGATCGCCGGGCCGAAGTTGTCGTCACTCCCGGCGAAGCCGGTGTTGCTCAGGCTCGCCATCGACGTCCGGTGGCGGATGCGGTCGCGCACGTAGACGTTCGTGTGCAGGTTGGTCGAGTGGCGGACGAGGTTGGTCGCGTTGGAATCGAAGGCCACGTAACGGCCGTCGGCGCTGATCGACGAGATCTGGGTGAACGGCGCCGGGACCGCCGCGTTCTGGCGTGTCGTCCCGTGGCCGAGGCTGACGACGGCCGTGCGGTTGCTGGCCACATCGTGGACGTAGACCTGCTCGAGCGGCTTCGCCTGATGGCCGACGAGGTTCGACGACGTCGAAGCGAACGTCACGTAGCGGCCGTCGCCGTCGATCGACGGATTCGACGACGGGCCGTTGGCCTGGGCGCCGCCCGCCCCGGTGCTCACGCGCCGGGTCGTGCCGTTCGTGAGGTTGTACTCGAAGATGTCCGGCTTGCCGTTGTCGTCCCCGGCGAGGAGGTCGTCGGCGTTCGAGGTGAAGGCGACGAAGCGGCCGTCGCCGGAGACCACCGGCTGGTAGGAGCTGCCGTCGGTGGCGCCTCCGCCGACGGCCACGGTGATCAGCTGGGGCGGTGCGCCGGCGATGCTGACGAAGACGTTGGTCGTCTTCTTGGCGACGGCGGACGCGAGGTTCGACGCCGCCGAGGTGAACGCGAGCACGCGGCCGTCGGCGCTGAGCGACGGCTGGCTCGACGGGCCGTCCGCCGGGGTTCCGGCCGCCGTGGCCGACACGAGGCGCGCGGTCTGGGTCAGAGCGTCGAAGGTGTAGATCTGCGTCATCGTCGAGGCGACGGCCGGGACCGTGAGGTTGTTCGCCGCCGAGGCGAACGCCACCTCGCGTCCGTCGGCCGAGATGCTCGGCTGGCCGCTGCCGCCGTTGGGCACGACGAACGCCGGGGCGATTAGGAGCGTCCGCCCGCCGGGCACGCTCGTGCCCCCGGCGCTCGGCGCCGTGGCGGCGCAGAGCACGAGCGCCGCCGCGGCGGCGCCGATGCGTGCCCGGCGCGTCACCTGAGCCCCGCGGTCACTCGACACCGGGGAGCAACGGTGCGACCGGCTCGACTGGACGGCGGCGCCGGCGCGGTCCGTGGGCGCGGCGGTCGGCGACGCGGTCGCGGACGCGGAGGATCTGCCGGGTGGCCCAGTCGGGGTCGACGAACGAGACGTACAGCACGAACATTGCCAGCCCGAAGAAGCCGACCCGGATCGCCCAGCCGATCGACAGGTGGAAGGCCACGCCGACCAGGAGCACGCGCGGGCGTAGGCGCCGGTTCCAGACGAGGATCCCGAGCGCGAGCTCGGTCGCCAGCGTGCCGAAGGTGAGGATGTTGACGACCACCGGCGTGTGGCTGAGGAAGGCCGGCACCGGCAGGCCCGCGATGTCGCTGACGCGCAGCGCGTACGAGACGGCGGTGCCGTTGTTCCACGACGCGCCCTGGACCTTGTCCCAGACGCCGGCGATGTAGACGACACTGAGCTGGATCTGCAGCAGGCGCAGCGCCCACGGGGCCCGCGCCGGGAACTCCCAGAAGGCGTCGCGGTGGCGCCGGAGTCGATCGACCGAGAGCGACGCGCCGGCCGGCGCGAGCATCAGGTAGAAGGCGATCAGGCGCAGGAGCGCGTCGCCGCCGTTGAACACCCACGGGTTGCGGCGCTCGAGCGAGAGCAGGCCGACGAAGACGATCGCGGCCGCCAGCCGCGTCCAGCAGCCCGCGGCGAGCGCGAGCGAGCCGACCAGGAGCGCGGCGTAGACGCCGACCACCGCCCACCCGCCGGTCAGCGGTCCGAGCACGCCCCAGACGCCGGGGCCGGTGATCTGGGCCGGGAAGATGCCGCCGCGCGTGAAGAACGCACTGAGGTCGGGTGTCAGGGAGATGGTCCAAGCGAAGGTCAGCAGGCCGAAGCAGATGCGCACGAGCGCCAGCGTCGAAGTCGCCACCGGCTCGAACCAGAACCCCGTCCAGCCGCGGTCGGAGCGGCTCACGTCCCGCTCCCGGTCACGTTCAGGGTGTAGAAGAGCTTCTCCTGCCACGGCAGCCGGCTCGGGCTCGTCCCCGGCGGCTGGAGCGTCGCGTAGCGCCGCACGAGCTGCACCTGCACGACGCGCCGGCCGGGGCGCGACTCGTGCGAGGCGACCCAGAGCGCCGCCGGCCGCCAGAGCTGCTCGTTGGCGTCGGCGATGACATTCTCCATCCACTTGCGCCAGCGGTAGTCGCGGAAGGTCCCGATCACCGGGTCGTCGTTGGGGATGCGCCAGGTCGACGACGAGCCGTCGGCGTAGCGGATCGTCGCCCGCAGGTCGATCACGGCGCGGCGCGGGTCGGGCGCGAAGATCGCCCAGCTCTGGTCGAGGCCGAGGGCGTTCAGGTAGGGCTGACCCGGGCTCAGCAGCTTGTCGCGCAGCGGGGACGACGGCAGGTTGATCGCCACGATGAAGCCGACGGTGACGATCACGAACGCGCTGATCAGCCCGCGGCCGAACTCACTCGACTCGACGCGCTCCTGGAGGCCGGACCAGCGCTCGAGCCATTGCCGCACCCGCAGGCTTATAGAGCGCGGACGGCGGCGATGCAAGATCGAACCCGGCGGGCGCCCGGGCGCGATCGCCACTAGTACATCCGGCCAACGTGGTGTACTTTACGCTCAATAGGAATGGGGGGAGCAGGGGACGGGCGCTCCCATACGGAGGATTCGACCAGGGAGTGTCATCGGTGCGACGTCATTTAGGGGCTTCAGCAGTCGGTTTGGCGGTCGCGGGCTTGCTCATTGCGGCCCCGCCCAGCGGCGCGGGACTGCTCGGCGGTAGCAGCGGCAGCGGTCTGAACATCGGCGGCCGGGTCGGCAGCCTCAGCGGCGGCGGCTCGAGCTCGGGTCTCAGCGGCGTGGTCAGGGGCCTCACGGGCGCGGTCGGATCGGTCGCCGGCGGCGGCTCGGGCGCGACCTCCGGCGCCGGCGTCGTCTCGGGCGTCACCGGCGCCGTCTCGGGCGTCACCGGATCGCTTGGCAACACCGTCGCCGGAGTGGTTGGCGCCGTCGGCAACGTGCTGACCGGAGCCGGGCTCGCCGGCCTCACGGCGGCGACGCCGACCGCAGGCACCTACCAGCCGACGCTCCACGACGTCGGCAATCCCCACGGCGAGGGCACGGTGGCGACGGCGACCGTCGGGGCCAACCTCCTCCCGGGCGGCGCGGGCGGCGGCGAGGTCGTGATCGGACGCGCGCTGGGCGAGTACCAGGCGACGACGACCAAGCAGTTCCACGGCCACATCACGGTGCTCTCCCTGTTTGGCTCCGAGATCCTCGGCGTTGACAGCACCCCCGGCCAGAGCAACAGCCTCCCGCTCTCGGCCCAGCAGACCTTGAACCAGATCTGTGCCACATCGGTTCAGACCATCTGCCTGAACGTGCTCAAGGCGACCTCGCAGACCACCAACACGAGCTCGATCAACCACTTCGAGGCGGCCGGCCTCGGCGTCGCCGGCCTCGCCGGGGTGACCGCGGACGCGGCCTACTCCGACGGCAACATCAGCGTCGACCCGGTGAGCGGCTGCACGACCACGGCCGGCGACTCGCACGTCGCCAACGTCAACCTCGGCGGCGTCGCCGTGGCCGGGGCCGTCGACTCGGAATCGGGCGGCACGGCCTGCAACAACGCGGCCGATCCGAAGAACGTCGCGCCGCACAGCATCTCGCAGGTCCTCAACCTGCTCGGCTCACCGCTCAACCTGCCGGTCGTCACGGCCGCGGCGGGCTGCTCGAGCGGCGGTCCGGCCAGCGACTTCGGCAGCAAGACGAGCGGCACGCCGAACGTCGACGGCGGCATCCCGCTGATCCTGCCGACCATCTGCAACGCCGACGACACGAACGGTCAGCCGGTCGGCGCCAAGCAGGATCCGGCGATTCCGTACTCGGTCCGCGAGGCGCTGACGGCGTTCGTGCTACAGCTGCTGCCCGGAACCGCCGTCGCCAAGGTCACGGCCGGGGCCTCGCAGGCCAGCGTCGTCGCGCCGGGCGTCTGCCCGGCCGGCACGGTCGGAACGATCGCCACCGGCTGCGCGGCGACGACGACGACCGGTACGACGACGGCGACTACAGCCACCACGGCGACGACCGGCACGACGACGGCGACTACGGCGACGACCGCCACCACGGCGACAACCGCTACGACGGCGACGACCGGGACGACGACGACCTCGACGGGCACCACGGGGACGACGACGACCTCGACGGGGACCACCGGGACGACGACGACCTCGACGGGCACGACCGGGACGACCGGCGCCGGGGGGAACGGCAACAACACGACCGGCACCACCGGCACCACGGGGACGACCGGGACGACCGGGACGACGAACGCGGTGACGACGAGCTCGACCAAGCTCCCGTTCACCGGGCTCAACGTGCTCTGGCTGCTGCTCGGCGGTCTGGCGATGCTGTTCACCGGCACGACGCTGCGGCGCTACAGCGCGCGCCGTGACCCGGCTGAGTGACGCCTGCTGAATCGACGCCGGCGGCGAGGCCGCCGGCGTCGGCCGGACGCGGGCGCGGATCGCTGCGCTTCGCGGCGGGTCTGTTCGTCGCCGGCGTGGCCATCACCGCCGCGCTGATCGCGCTCACGAGCGGAGGTGGCGGCGCACCCAAGCCCAAGGTTCCGGTGCTGGCCAAGCTACCGACGCTGAGCGAGCAGTTCAACGACCGGCTGCTCGGCGTCACCGGCCTGGCGACGCGCGAGTGGGTCGTCGGCGGCTACGGGCCGACCCTCCACATCACCAGCACCAACCGCAAGGCGGTGATCGCGATCGGGGCTCCGGGGGCGGCGCGGACCGCCCACGGGGCGTTGCACGTCGCGATCGCCGCGATCCGCAAGGCCTACAAGCACGTCACGCTCAAGCAGGCGCCGGGATCGATCCTGGGCGGGCGCCCGGCGCGGAGCGTCGTCATGTACGGGAACAACTTCCACAACGTGCGCGTGCGCATCCTCTTGGCGACGGCCGCCGGGACCAAGCTGGCCTACGTCGTGCAGGTCTTCACGGCGCTCGACACGCCGTTGCGCACGCTCGAGGAGTCACAGCAGATCCTCGCGACCCTGCGCTTCCTGCACTGACGCCGGCCACGCCCCGCGGGGCGGTTGGCTACCGCACGCGCGTCGTGCTGATGACGGCCGTCGGGCCGGTGGTCGCGTGGCTGCGGCCGTTCGCGCCGTAGGCGATGGCCACGCCGGCCAGCCGCGCCGATCGCGCCTTGCGCAGCACCGTGCGCAACCGCTTGGGTACGGCGATCTTGAGCGTGCGCGACTCGCCTGAGCTGAGCACGAAGACCGTCGATCCAAGCGTGGTGCCCCCGCGCAGCGGCGAGGTCCGCGCGCGCGGCGCGAGCGTGATGACGCGCGCGACGCCGCGACAGTGGCTCGCGCTCTGCGGGCACGTCACGCGCAGGACGAACGCCGTGGTGCCCTGGAGGCGCGGTGATGAGACGCTGAGGATCGGGGGCGCCTCCGGCGTCACGGTGGCCACCTTCGGGGTCGGCGTCGCCGGGGTCGTCACGGCCGGCGGGACGGTCGTCGCCGGGGTCGGCGGCGGCGGTGGTGGCGGCGGCGGCGGAGCCGCGACATCGACCGAGTCGGTCGCGTAGGCGGTGCTCCCGCCGTTGTTGTCGGTGATCGCGATCGCCAGCGTGAACGTGCCCGTCGCGCCGTAGGCGTGGGCCCCGCTGACGGCGAAGCCGCCGTCCGGGTCGGCGACGACGGTGCCGGGGCTCGACGACCCGTCGCCCCAATCGATCGTGGCCGAATAACCGGCTGGTGTGCCGCCCGGATCGGCGTCGGTGAACGTCGCCACCGTGCCTTGGACCGGCGTGCCGAGGACGATGTGCAGCGGCGCACCGCCCGTCGCCGTCAGCGGGGCATCGGCGACGCCGGCCGATCCCGACGCGGCCGTCTGGTCGCCGGGCTCGGTGATCGTCACCGTGAAGAGGTAGGTGCCCGGCGATGCGTACGCGTGGCCGGCGGTGACGTGGAAGCTCCCGCCGCCATCCGCGGTGATCGTCCCGACACTCGCCGGAGACCCGTCGCCCCAATCCACCGACGCGCTGTAATGGCTCGGGGGGCGACTGGTGTCGGCGTCGTGGAAGGCGGCCACGGTAGCGGTGAACGCCGCTCCCTCGGTCGCCGAGACGCCGACCGCGGTCGAGCTGAGCGCGGCGCCGGCGACCGCCGCCGAGGTGGTCGCGCTCGCCGTCTGCCCGCCGGGGTCGCTGATCGTCGTCGTGACCGGGTAGGTGCCGTGGTCGGCGTACGTGTGCGAGCCGGAGACGGGGAAGCTCCCGGCGCCGTTTGCGGCGAAGCTCGCGCTGCTCGACTGGCCGTCGCCCCAGGCGATCGTGCCGGTGTAGTAGCCCGGCGCCCGGCTGACGTCCTGGTCGGTGAGGGTGGCAACGACGCCGCTGAACGCAGCGCCCTCGGTCGCCGCGATCTGGGTGCCCGTCGCGCTGAGCGAAGCGTCGGCGATCGTGACGGGCACCTGGACCGTCGCCGCGGTCGCCCCGCCGTCGGTGATCGTCACCGTGGCCGAGTAGGCGCCGGGATTGGCGTAGGTGTGGGAGGCGAAGACGCCGAAGCTGCCGGACGGGTCGATGGTGATGACCCCGGCGCTGGCCGCCGTCCCGTCGCCCCAATCGACCGTCGCGGCGAACTCGCCGGCGGTCGCGTGGGGATCCCCGCTCGTGAAGGTCGCGACGGTCGCCCCGAGCGAATGCGCCTCGGCGCCGCTGGCCGGGACCGCGGTCGCCGTGACGGTCGGCCGGCCCGTCACGGTCGCCGTGCCGTCGTCACCGGCGCTCGCGCTGGCGCTGGCGACGGCGAGATGGAACGACTCGACGCCGGGAGTGCCGAACGTGTGCTGGGCGGTGACGGGGTAGGTGCAGCTGTTGAGCCCATTCGACACGCCGGCGTCGACAAGGCCGATCGAAGTCGTGTGGTCGGCCCAGACGACGCTCGCGGAGTAGTTGCTGTCCGGCGCGCAGGTCAACAGGGAGGCGTCGGTGAACGAGCCGACGGCCCCGCTGAACGGCGTGCCGGCGGCGGCGTTGATGTTGTCTGCCGAGACGGTGAGCGCCGATGCCGCCTGCGCGGGCACGACGGTCGCGGCGAACACACACGCCACCAGCGCGCCGAGCCGCCGGTGGCGGGGCGCTCCCTCCCGTGAGTCGTCGGCCTGCGCGGTCCCTCGCTGCATCCCCTGCTGACGGTACCACCACCTGGAACGAGCCGGCGGCATCGGTCGGTAGGATGGCGCGCGTGGAGCCGAGCGGGGCACTGGCGTCAGATCCCGTCGCCGGGCCGGGGGCGGCTGCCGGCGCGCGCACGGGACCTCAGAGCGGATCGGCCGGCTCCCGCCGACGCCGGCGGCGCCCGTCGCTGCGGTTGATCTCGACGATCCTCCTGCTCGTCGGCGTGGCGCTCGTCTCGGACGTGGCGGCGACGCTGATCTGGGAGGAGCCGCTCTCGTCGATCTGGGCCCGCTGGCAGCAGGACGGACTCGCCGGCCAGGTCGCCAAGGTCGAGCGGAGCGCGCCGACCAGTGGCCAGGAGCACGCGCTCGCGCATCTGCGCACCGATCGCGCCAAGATCGCCCTGCTCGCGCGCGCGCTGAAGCGCAGCGCCCCGCGCGGCTCCGGAGTCGGTCGCCTGTCGATCCCGAGCCTCGGCATCAGCTACCTGCTGGTCAACGGCACCGACACGGGGTCGCTCATCAAGGGACCCGGGATCTATCCCCAGACCGGCTTCCCCGGCTCGCCGGGCACGACGGCCGTCGCCGGGCACCGCACGACGTTCCTGGCGCCCTTCCGCAACATCGACCGGCTCCGACCCGGCCAGACGATCCACATCCAGATGCCTTACGGCAACTTCACCTACGCCGTCGAGAAGACCCGCATAGTGCTTCCGACCGACTTCAGCGTGATCAAGTCGGTCGGCTACCAGCGGCTCGTTCTCAGCGCCTGCGACCCGCCGTTCAGCGCGGCGAAGCGCATCATCGTCTTCTCCCGCCTCGTCGACAGCACCGGCCGGGGGCGCGCGTTTCCGCAGGCGGCGCCGGTCGCCCCGATCAAACCGTCCGGACCGGGCGTGCTCGTGCTGGCGCTCGACGCGATCGGCGTGCTTGTCGTCGTGCCGTTCGCCGTGTTCCTCCTCGCCGGCCGTGTCGCCCGCGCCGTGCGGGGGCGCCGCCGCGCCGTTTAGCCGTCACGGCCGACCGTCACTGCATGCCGCCGCCGCGCCGCCCCGCGGACCCGCCGCTCGAGCCCGATCTGCCGGGACGCCTCGAACGTTCGGGGTCGTGCGCGCTGGCGCACGATGCCGCCTACGCCGAGGTCGAGCTCGTCGACGTCACGCTGACCGACCAGCGCGCCCGGGGTGTCTCCGTCGCCTCGGCGCGACTGACCGACGTCGACCTGTCGGGCGCGCGCGTCGATCACCTGAACGTGGTCGACGCCACGCTCGCCCGCTGCAACCTCGCCAACCTCCAGGCGCGGTCCGGCAAGTTCACGCGGGTGGCCGTCGCCGGGAGCCGGCTGACCGGCATCGGCTTGACCGACGCCGCCCTGCGCGACGTCACGATCAAGGGCTGCCGGGTCGACCTGGCGTCGTTCGCCGGCGCCCGGCTGACGCGGGTCACGTTCGAGGATTGCGTGCTGGCCCAGACCGACCTGCTCGAGGCACAGCTCGAATCGGTCCGCTTCCACGGCTGCGACCTGCGCCGGGCCGACTTCCGCGGCGCGCAGCTGCGCCGGTGCGAGTTTCGTCGCAGCGACATCACCGGGATCGAGGGCGTCGAGTGCCTGCGCGGTGCGGCGATGGAACTCGCCGAGATCGTCGCCCTGGCGGATGTCTGGGCGGCGGCGCTCGGCATCGCCGTGCTCGACGCCCCGTAGCCGCCGCACGACCGGATCATTGGACCGCCGGGGCGCGCGGCCAGCGGCAACGGGAGCCGGACCTCGGCCCGGCTACCGCGCCGGGACGGCGAGCGGCAACTCGAGCCAGACCGTCGTCCCGCCCTCGCGCTCGACTCCCCAGGACGTCGCCAGCTGGTCGACGAGGAAGAGACCGAAGCCGCCGGAGACACCGGGCTCGGGGCGCCGGCGATCGGCCGCGAAGCCATGCCCCCGGTCGAAGACGCTGATCCGCAGGCAACCGCCGCTGACGTCGGCCGTGAACGTGATCGGCGCGCCCGTCGGCGCGTCCGAGTGGCACAGGGCGTTGCTGACGAGCTCGGACGCCAGCAGCAGCGCGTTGTCGCGGGCCAGGCCGGTCAAGGCGAGGCGCTCCACGGCACGGCGGGCGATCGCCGGAGCCGCCGGATCCATGGGCAGGTCGAGCGCGAGATGAGCTTCGAGCATCGCACCGCCTCCCTCGTTCCGCGTGGTACTTCCAATGCCCTCCTACCCGGCGCGCGGCGAATGAAACCGGCAGCGTCGGACGCGAGGTTTGGCGACCCCCGGCTGCGGGCAGGATGAACCCAATGTCCGTCGGCTCGACTGTGCGTGCCACGCTCGCCGCTGCACTCCTCGCGGCGACATGCCCCGGACCCGCCGCGGCGGCGACGCCGACCGGAACGCCGCGCCAGGCGGTGGCGATCGGTGCCGGCGGCGCGGCCGCGAGCGTCGATCCCGACGCCACGCGGACGGCGATCTCGATCCTCCGACGCGGCGGGAACGCCGTCGACGCCGCGATCGCCGCCGAGGCCACGCTCGGCGTCACCGAGCCCTACGTCGCCGGGGTCGGCGGGGGTGGCTTCATGGTCGTCTACCTGGCCCGGTCGCACCGGGTGATCACGATCGACGGGCGCGAGACGGCGCCGCGGGCGATGGCCGCCGACGCCTTCATCGACCCGGCGACGGGCAAGCCGATCCCGTTCTATCCCCAGCGCGTCACGAGCGGGATGGCGGTCGGCGTCCCCGGAACGCTCGCGACGTGGGTGCTCGCGCGCCAGAAGTACGGTTCGATGTCGCTTCGGGCCCTGCTCGCGCCGGCGGCCGCGCTTGCCGACCGGGGCTTCGTCGTCGACCAGACCTTCCACGACCAGACGGTGCAGAACCAGCCGCGGTTCGCTGCGTTCGCCGCGACGCGCGGGCTCTTCCTCGACGCCGCCGGCCAGCCGCCGGCCGTGGGCACCGTCCTGCGCAATCCCGAGCTCGCCCGCACCTACAGGCTGCTCGAGCGCCGGGGGCCGGGGGCGTTCTACCACGGTCCGATCGGCACGGCGCTCGTCCTCGCCGCCGACGATCCCCGCCCGCTTGCCGGCAACACGCTCGGGTTCCCCGTCCCGTCCGGAGTCATGCGTCGCGCCGATCTGGCGGCATACGCCGCCAAGCAGCGGGCGCCGACGCGCGTCGCCTACCGCGGCCTTGACGTCTACAGCATGGCCCCGCCGTCGAGCGGCGGGACGACCGTCGGCGAGGCGTTGAAGATCCTCTCCGGCTTCGACCTGTCAGGTCCCGATCGGCTCCAGGCGCTCGACCGGTACCTCGAGGCGACGCGGCTCGCGTATGCCGACCGCAACCGCTACGTCGGCGACCCGGGGTACGTCGACGTGCCGGTCGCCGGCCTGCTCTCCGACGCGTTCGCCGCCCAGCGCCGCTGTGCGATCGGGCCGGTCGCGCTGACCAGTCCCGTCGCGCCGGGCGACCCGTTCGCCCCGGCCGCACCGTGCCCCGCCGCACCGGCACCGGCGGCGAGTCCGCCGGAGGGCACCTCCACCAACCACCTCGTCGTCGCCGACCGCGCCGGAAACGTCGTCAGCTACACGTCGACGATCGAGCAGATCGGCGGGAGCGCGATCGCCGTCCCGGGATACGGCTTCCTGCTCAACAACGAGCTGACCGACTTCGACCCGCAGCCGATCACGCCGGGCGTTCCCGATCCCAACCTTCCGGCCGGGGGCAAGCGACCGCGCTCGAGCATGGCCCCGACGATCGTGCTGCGGCGCGGTCGTCCCTTCCTGGCGCTCGGCAGCCCAGGCGGGGCGACGATCATCACCACGGTGCTCCAGGTCCTGCTCGATCGCATCGACTTCGGGATGTCGCTGCCGGCGGCGATCGCGGCCCCGCGCGCCTCGCAGGAGAACCAGGCGACGACCAGCGCCGAGCCGGCCTTCATCACCGACTTCGGTGCCGGGCTATCGGACCGCTTCCACCAGCAGTTCGTCGCCACGCCGGAGATCGGCGCCGCGACCGGGATCGAGTTCCGGCCGCATGGCGTGCTCGAAGCCGCAGCCGAGCCTGTGCGCCGGGGCGGCGGGGCCGCCGCGGTCGTCAGGCCGCAGCGCTAGCGCCGCGATCAGGCGCGGGCGCGAGGTTCTCGTCGGTGCGGCTGCCGTCGCCACCGAGGGCGACCGTGGCGCGCGCCGTGGCCAGGTGATACAGGATCAGCAGCTGGACGAGCCCGAGCGACTCCGACCGGTGCGGCTCGTTGCCGAGCTTGAACTCGCCGAGCGCGTCGGTGCGCAGATGGCTGGCGAAGTGCATGCGGTCCCAGATGACGGCCTCGATCTCGGCCGCCCGGTCGCGGTCGAGGTCGCCGGGGATGTGCAGGACGCACTCGTCCTCGCGCTCCTCGAGCTCGATCGCCCCGTGGCTCTGCTCGACGAACACGCCGAGGTCTGGGTGGGGGAGGCCCTTGCGCAGCGTGAGCTCGGCCGCGAGGTGCTCCTGGTCGTCCTGGTCGCCCGGTATGAAGGACACGATGATGTCGGCGTGGCGCTTCTGCGGGCGGATGAAAGAGGCCGAGTCGGGCTCGCGGCGCTCGAGGTCGGCGAGGACCTCCTCCTCGGTGTAACCCCGGCGGGTCGAGTCCCGCGACACCTTCCACTGCCGCCGGAGCGCCTCGGGCGGATCGAGATAGACGCGCACGTCGTAGGTGGAGCGCATCTCCTGCGTGTGGAAGCCGAGCAGGCCCTCGATCACGGTGAAGCCCTCGGGCTTGACGTAGACCGGCGGGCCGAAGCTGCCGTCCCCGTGGTTGTAGACGGGCTTGAGGATCGACTCGCCGTCGCGCAGCAGTCGCAGGTGCTGCGCCATGATGTCGAGGTAGTTGCAGTCGGGATCGAGCGGTGTGATACCCCGCTCGGCCCGCTGCTTGCGATCGTACTTGTGGTAGTCGTCGGTGCAGACGTGGGTCACCGAGTCCTCGCCGAGCAGCTGGACGAGGCCGCGACTGAGGGTCGTCTTCCCGGCGGCGGAGTCACCGACGATGCCGAGGATGATCGGGCGCGGGGCCATGAGGCGGCAGTGTACGCCAGCGTGCAAGAAGTCGGCCGCCCGGTCACACGCGCGGTGTACCGCGCGCGCCCGTCAGTGCCGCGGCCGGTGGGCGACGGCGAAGCCGCGGCGGTGCGGCGCGGCGGCCCGCGGACGCGCTGTGCGCCTGCCGCTCGGGGGGGCGAGCGCGGCGCGCGCCTCGCGCCATGTCAGGACCGCGGCGATGGCGATCAGAGCGCCGAGGAGCAGGCCGATCAGGCCGGCGCTCACCAGGGGCTTTGCGCCCAGCAGGGCTGATGGCACGCAGGCCCCGGCGCGCCGCGCGGTCGTTGCGCAAGCCGCCGCCGCCCCGCCGTCGCTGCGAGCGACGGCAAGCACCAGTCCGAGGGCCGCGCCGCTGCCAGCGATCGTGGCCACGAACCGCACCGTCCACGGGGAGGTTCGGCGGGAAGCGGTTGCCATAACCAGGGCATCGGCCGTCGACGGCCCGAGCATTAGCCGAGCGCCGCCGTGCCGGGACGGTGTGCGCCGCCGGCGGTGTCGTCGTCCTAGACTGGCGGCGATTTGATCCGCCGCCCCCTTCTCGGCGCCACCGGCGTCCTCGTCGCGATTGCGTCGACCGCGCTCGCCGCCGGCCCGGCGCCGCCGCTGCGAATCGAGCAGACCCCTGCGACGGGCGGACCCCTCGGCCTCGCTTCGGCGGCGTTCGGTCAGGTCCACGGCCGCCTCGAGCTGACGATCGTCACCGGCGGGGCATGGTCGCCCGATCAGCTCGTGGCGGCGGACCACCGGCGGCTCTGCCTGGCCGTGACCCCGGCGGGTGCGAGCGCGTCGACGACTACGGCTTGCGTCGCCGCCGCGCCCGGCGGCGGCGTCGGACTGCGGATCGCCGGTCGCGTGCGCCCGGTGGCCGTGCGCCGGCCGGACGGCCGGAGCATCGTGCTGGAGATCGACCCGGCGCTGCTCGGACTGCCCCGAGCGGGACCCGTGCACTGGCAGATCACCTCCGCCTGGACCGACGCCGTGTCGTGTCCGCCGGCGGCCGCCTGCCACGACCGCCTGCCGACCGCGGGCCCGGCGAGCTATCGGCTGACGGCGACCCAGCCGACGGGATGTACGCGCTCCGGGCCGGCCCTGGTGCGCAACGGTGCGCGGTCGGAGCGCGCCGTCGCGTTGACCTTCGACGACGGGCCGTGGGCCGACACGCCGAGCTTCGTCGCCCTGCTCGAGCGCGAGCACGCTCCGGCCACGTTCTTCCTGATCGGACGCCAGGTCGCCGGTCACGGAGCGCTGCTGCGCCGCGAGCTCGACGACGGTGACGCGATCGGCAACCACACCTACACCCACCCGGACCTGACGCGGACCGGCGACGCGACGACCCAGCTCACGCAGACGACCGCGGCGATCGAGCAGGCAGCCGGCTACGCGCCGTGCGTGTTCCGCCCGCCCTACGGCGCCGAGAATGCCGGCGTGGTCGACGCGGCGCTGGCGCAGCGGATGAGCACGGTCGTCTGGGATGTCGACCCCAGCGACTACACGCGCCCGGGTACGCCGGCGATCGTCGCGCGGGTGCTCGGTCACGTGCGCAACGGTTCGATCGTGCTGATGCACGACGGCGGCGGCGACCGCAGCCAGACGCTCGCCGCGGTGCCGCAGATCATCGCCGCGCTCCGCGCCCGGGGCTACGCGCTGCGCACCGTCCCGGAGCTGCTCGGCTACCCGACGCTCTACGCGTGAGGACCCGCCCGATCGGGTAGCGTCACGGCCGATGAAGCCGGTCAGGATCGCGATCGCCGGTGGCGGCTACGGCAGCAAGGTGGCGCTGCCGGTGTACGCCGGGCTCGCCGAGTTCGAGCCGGTCGCGATCTGGTCGCGCCGCCCTGAGCGAGCGCAGGAGCTGGCCGGCAAGGCCGGCCTCGAGCTCGGCACGTCGGACCTCGACGAGTTGCTCGCCGTCCCGGGGCTCGAAGCGATCCATGTGGCCACCCCCGTGGTCACGCATGCGCCGTTCGCGATCGCCGCCGCCGCCCGCGGCCTGCACGTGATGTGCGAGAAGCCGCTCGGCCCGACGCTCGCCGAGGCCCAGCGCATCGTCGCCGCGATCGACGCGGCCGGGGTCGTCGGCGCCGTGAACTACGGCCGCCGGATGCAGGAGACGCGCCGGCGGCTGATCGAGCTCGCCCGCGACGTGCTCGGAACTCCGCGCATGGTGTCGATCTCGCTGATCCACTCAGACCACGCGACGACCGACTCGCGCCCGTTCGCCTGGGTCAACGACGCTCGCCTCGGCGGCGGGCGCCTACAGGGCTATGGCGTCCACGACCTCGACCTCGTGCTCGAGCTGTTCGACGTCGAGGCGGTCGCTGCGGCCGGCGAGGTCGGCGTGCCGCTGCGCGACGACGGTGCCGGCGGGCTGCGCCGGGTCACCGCCGAGGATGCCTACGCGATCCTGCTGCGCTTCCGCGGCGGCGGGCTCGGCGTCGTCACCCTTGCGTCGACAGCCCGCCACGCGCGTGGCGACCTGCTCGAGCTCCACGGCGAGGACGGCACCGTGCGCCTCGACGCCGAGCGCCGCATCTGGTGGGGACGCGCCGGCGAGGAGCTCCAGTGCGAGGGCCCGCTGTCGGCGAGCTCGAGCGAGGCATTCGCGCGGATCGCCAGGAGCTTCCACTCAGCGATCCGCGACGGCACGCCGGCCGAGCCGTCGCTTGCCGAGGGGCTGCGCGTCCAGGCCGTCTTCGACGCCGTGCGCACCGCCGAGGTCGAGCGACGGTGGGTCGCGGTCGACCCGCCGGTCGCCGACGTCGCCGTGGCGTGACGCGCTACGGTCCGGCGATGACCGACCACGACACGATCGACGTGCTCGAACGCGGACATCCGATCCGGTTCACGTTCGCCGACATGATGAGCTACCACGGCCCCGGATCGCCCGGCGGCGTGGCCCACGCCTACAAGGTGATGGAGCGGGCGTTTCCGCTGCTCGACCCCGATGGGCCGCCCGAGCGCCGGGAGATCAGGATCGAGACCCCGTTCGGCGGGCCGGGCGCCCGCGACGCGTTCGAGCTCGTCACGCGCGCGGTGACCGGCGACCGCTACGTCGTCGATCCGAGCCTGGCGCGCACGTCGCGCGGCCGCACGCTCGAGCGCTTCGTCTTCAAGCTCGCGTACCGCGGTCGGGCGGTGACGCTCCTTGTGCGCGACGGCTTCGTGCCCGACGAGTTCATCGACCTTGCCCGGCGCCCGGAGCGCACGCCGGAGGAGGAGGCGCGGCTCGACGTCCTCAAGGCGGAGATGTCGCACCGGCTGATGACGAGCCCGGCCGCCGACGTCTACGACGCCACGGCCGACATCTGAACCGGCCTGATCGACCGGGTCGCCCGGCTATCATCGGCCGCAGCGATGCGTGTGTCGACAGCGTCCGATCACGACCTTCTCGCCGAGTCCCTCCGGGGTCCGTCGTCCGGCGACGCCGCGAACTCGCTCGCTTACTGGCGCCGCCGCCTCGAGCGGCTGCCGCGCCGGCGCATCGCCGCCCGCCGCGAAGCCCGGGCGATGGTGCTGGCCTGGGAGGACCGGGTCCGGCGCGCCGAGCTCGAGCGCTGCGGCAGCGGGCTGATCGGCCGGGCGCTGGCCGCGGTCGCCGTCGTGCGCGGCGAGCGGCCCGGAGCGCTGGTCCGGCGCGCGCTCGCGGCGGTCGTCCCGCGCCGGGTGCTGACCGGCTTCCTCGCGGTCGCACTGGTCAGCGCCGTCTCGTTCGGGGTCGTCCTCGGCATGATCATCGCCGCGCTGCACTGACCGCTGACTCGAGCTCGAGCCGGGCGGGGTGGCCGAGGAAGCGGCCGAATTCGGCGACGGCCGACGTCAGCGCTCCGGTTTCGGCGTCGTCGAGCGAGCGCCGGAGCGTGGCCCGGATGACCACGCCGCCGCCGGTCAGCCGCCGCTCCCAGCTGCCGACAAGGTCCCCGCCGATCATGATCGCCCGCCCGAGCCGGCCGTTGCGCGGCGAATCGGGGGTCAGGACCGCACGCGGCTCGCGGTAGGCGATCACGGCCTCGTCGTAGGTCGCCAGCAGCAGGCATGCGGCCGGCGGTGGGTCCGCCGGCGCCCCGGCGGCGACGAACCGCGGCCGGACCTCATCGCCCTCGATCCGCTCGAGCGCGGCCCCGGCCAGCTCGACGCCGGCCCGCGCGTCGGTGACGGTCAAGCCCGACCACCAGGCGAAGTCGTGGGCGTCGGCCGGGCCGCGGCTGACGAAGTAGCGGCGCGCGAGCTCCGACAGCGCCCGGTCGCCGGTTGGCCCGACCCCGGCCGGGGCGAGGTGGTCGAGCAGCTTGTAGGTGTGCTGGCGACCGCGCCGCGGCCCGCTGGCGACGACCTGCTCGAGCTCGGCGTGCATCATCAGGTGGGCGAGCCGGGTCCCCGCGGCGGGGATGCCGTCCGCCGCCAGGCGCTCGGCCAGCTCGGACCGCGTCTGCGGCCGGCCGTCGCCGAGCGCACGCGCCAGCACCGCGAGGCCGCGGTCGAGGACGTCGGGCTCGAGGCCGGCGGCGCGGTAGGCCGCGGCGTTGCGGGCGGCGATCCGCGGCGCCGTGAGGCCCAGCATCCAGCGGATGTCGGCGGGGGTGACGAGGTGCCAGGTCGGTCGCAGGACGTGGGTGCGGAGGATCTCGCCGCGATCGAACGCCGCCTCGACGTCGGCGTCGTCGCCGGAGGCCATGCGCTGGCCGAGCGACCACTTCGCCTCGGCGTATTCCTGCGCCTGGACGGCGCCGAGCCAGTCGACGACGCGGGCGGCGGTCGGGAGCGGATCGCCGGCGAGGCGCTGGCTGTGGTGTCGCCGGCGGACAAGGGACCGCCGGTCCATTCAGCCGGTGTTGCGCAGGCCGCCGGCGATGCCGTTGATCGCCAGGAAGTTGGTCCGCACCAGCTCCTCACCGCCGGCGCCGGCGCGGGCCCGTCGCAGCAGCTCGACCTGGATGAAGGACAGCGGATCGACGTAGGGCGTGCGGCGATCGATCGACGCCTGGAGGAGGGGCTCGCGATCGAGCAGGCGCTGCCCGCCGGTGACGGCGATCAGCTCGGTGCAGGTCCGCTCGAACTCGGCGGCGATCAGTCTCCAGATCCGCTCGCGCGGCGCCTCGTCGTCCCAGAGCTCGGCGTAGCGGCGGGCGATGTCGAGGTCGGTCTTGGCGCATGCCATCTCGGCGTTGGCCAGGAGGCCGGAGAAGAACGGCCAGTCGCCCTCCATCTCGGCGAGGAGCTCGACGCCGAACTGGTCGCGGGCTGCGGCGAGGGCGGTGCCGAGCCCGAACCAGGCGGGGAGGACGACGCGGGCCTGCGTCCAGGAGAACACCCAGGGGATCGCCCGGAAGTCCTCGATCCGCGCCGACCGGCGGCGCTTGGCCGGTCGCGAGCCGAGCTGAAGGCGGGAGATCTCCTGCACCGGGGTGATCGCGTGGAAGAAGGCGCTGAAGTCCGGATCGCCGTAGACGAGCTCTCGATAGAGCTGCTCGGACCGGCTTGCCATCAGCCGCATCACCTCCTCGTAGCGCCCGAGCCGCGGCGGGTCGTGCGGGGCGGCGGCGTCGAAGGCGCTGATCAGCACGGCGCTCGTCGTCAGCTCGAGCTCGCGCGTGGCGATCTCGGTGACCGAGTACTTGGCCGAGAGGACCTCGCCCTGTTCGGTCACCTTCAGGCGGCCGTGGACGGTGCCTGGGGGCTGGGAGAGGATGGCGACGTTGCTCGGTCCGCCGCCGCGTCCGACGGCGCCGCCGCGACCGTGGAAGAACGTCCACGTGATCGCGTGCTCCGTCATCAGCTCGGCGAGGCTGATCTGGGCGCGGTAGATCGCCCAGCCGGAGGCGACATAGCCGACGTCCTTGTTGGAGTCCGAGTAGCCGACCATGATCTCCTGCTCGTCCTCGACCGCGCGCAGGGCGGCCCGGTAGACGGGCAGCTCGAGCAGCGTCGCCATCGTCGCGGCCGCCGCGTCCAGGGTCTCGCGCGACTCGAACAGCGGCACCACCCGGAGCATCGCCGCGTGGCCGCCGGCCCGCGCCAGGCGGTTCTCCTTCATCAGCAGCAGCACCTCGAGCAGGTCCGCCGGCCCGCATGTGCCCGAGATGACGTAGCTGCGAACCGCGCCGGCGTGATGCCCGGTCAAGAGTCCGTAGAGCTCGCGGAAGGTGACGACGACCTCGCGCGTCTCGGCCGAGAAGCCGGAGAGGTCGGCGGGGATCAGTGGCCGCCGCTCGGCGATCTCGCGGGCGAGCAGCACGCACCGCTCGGATTGCGACAGCGACTCGTAGGCCTCGTGGACACCGAGCACGGCGAAGATCTCGGCCAGCGCGGCGCGGTGGCGGTCGGCGTGCTCGCGGATGTCCAGACGGGCGAAGTGGAAGCCGAACACCTCGACGATGCGGATCACGTCGTGGAGGTCGCCGTCGGCGATGAAGCCGCCCCGGTGGGCGTGGAGCGAGGACTCGACGAGCCGCAGATCGGCCAGCAGCTCGGTTGCGTCGGCGTAGCCGGTCTCGTTCTGCTTGCGCGTCGCCCGGATCCGTTCGGCGACGAGGGCGAAGACCCGGCGGTAGGGCTCCTCGGGATGCCGGCGCTCGAGCGAGTCGGCGAGCTTGGGAAAGCGGCCGAGCCCGTCGTCGAGGAGCGCGTCGAGCTCGTCGGCGTCCCCGGTCACGCGCGAGGAGAGCGACACGCGGCGGGAGAGGTCGTGCACGCGCTGCTGGAGGAAGCGCAGGCAGGCGGCCCGCATCAGCTCGAGCGTCTCGACCGTCACCGCCGGCGTGACGTTCGGGTTGCCGTCGCGGTCGCCGCCGATCCACGAGCCGAACGACAGGAGCGGTGGGACATGGATGCCGCCGTCGGGGAACGACTCGGCGGCCGCGGCCTCGAGCTCGCGGTAGAAGGCCGGCACGACGTTGACGAGCGTCGAGGTGAAGTAGATGAGCCCGGTGCGGACCTCGTCGAGCACCGTCGGCGAGACCGCCCGGAGCTCGTCGGTTCCCCACAGCTCCTGCACGGCGGCGGCCAGCCGGTCGCGGGCGGTGTCGATGTCGCCCGGGAGCGGGTGGCGCTCGTCGAGCCCGCGCAGGATCGCGAAGATCCGCGCCAGCTTCTCGAGCGTGGTCCGGCGCCGGGCCTCGGTCGGGTGGGCCGTCATCACGAGCCGGACCTCGGCCCGGGCGAGCATCCGGTCCAGATCGTCGGTGGTCGTGCCGGTGTCGGCGAGCAGGCGCATCGCGTCGCGGGGAGAGCCGCGTCTGGGGGCCGGGGCGTGGCGTGCCTCGCGCGCCCGCAGCCGCCGGACCCGCTCGTTGTCCTCGGCCAGGTTGACGAGACCGAACCAGCATGTCAGCGAGCGGATGAGCACCTGGAGATCGGCGAGCGACAGCTCGGCGACAAGCCGGGCGAGCTTGTAGGCGGCGCCGGTCTCGCCGCGGCGCAGGCGCCGGGCCAGCTCGACGGACCGCTCGTGCAGCTCGAGCGCCGGCTGCCCCTCGGCGCGGCGGATCACCTCGCCGAGCGCCCAACCGAGCAGCTCCTGGTCGTCGGTGAACGACCGGGCCGGCACCGAGCTGCGCCGGACACTGTCATCAGGGGCGGGGTCGAGCGTGGGCCCGACGGCCGGGGGGCTCGTGTGCTGGGAGCCCATGCGCCTCATTATCGCGAACCGCGCGGCGCGGAGTCGCGGCCCCGCGGTCCAAAGTTCGCTCGCTGCGCTCGACTCCCGGTCGAGCGGCCGAGCGCGTCAGCCGCCCGTCCCGGCGGCACACGCGTTGCGTGCGACCGTCGAGATCAGCACAGTCGGATGGTGGGCCTCGTCCCGGTGGGGATCAACGTCGACTACGGCCGCGCCGCGACTGAGGCTAGAGTGATCGGCGTGGACTGGCGAGAGCTCGACGTCGACATCGTCCCGGGGCACTACCACTTCGGTCCGCAGGCCCCGCGCCAGCCGATGCGCTACCGCCGGGCGGCGGTGATGCGCGGACTCGACACCGACATGGGCCCGATGGGCGCCGGCGAGCTGACGCTGACGGTGCACGACCGGCCGTCCGGGGGCAAGCCGGCGGTACCCGACGCGGAGCTGCCGCACTTCGACGTCGCGGCCGACGGCACCGCCCAGCCGCGCCCCGACTGACCCCTGCTGCGCGATCGGCTCGCCCCGGGAGGGAGGGCGAGCCGATCTGAGCCAGGGAGGAGAGGTGCTCACGGCCGGTATCGGCAGGGGCTGCGACCGCCTTTAGGTGCCGGGCGTCAGGTCGCGTCGACGGACGCCCCGACCCGGGCGCCGGCGTTCTCCCGGCGGCCGGCGGACTCGGCCAGCCGCTCCGCGGCGAGGGCGCGCGCCGCGGCCAGCGGCGTCGTCGCCCCGCCCCGAGCCCGGTCCAGGACCCGCCCCAGCACGCCCTCGATGTCGTCGGCCCGGTGCGTGGCCAGGCCGGCGTCGTACCCGGTCAGCTCCAGCGCGACGTTGATCAGGCCGCCGGCGTTGACGATGAAGTCGGGCGCGTAGAGGATTCCCCGCCCGGCCATCCGCTCGGCGCGCGCGTCGGCGTCGAGCTGGTTGTTGGCTGCCCCGCAGACGATTCGGCAGCGCAGCTCCTCGACCCGCCGGGCGTCGATCAGGCCGCCGAGCGCGCACGGCGCGAGCACGTCGACCGCCGCGGCGTGTGCGTGCTCCGCCGCGTCGATCCACCTCGCCCCGAGGCTGTCGGCCAGGGCGCGTTTGGCCGGGTCGATGTCGCAGACCTCGAGCCGGGCGCCGGTGGCGGCCAGGCGCCGGGCGAGGTTGGCCCCGACGCTGCCAAGCCCGACGATGGCCACCGACCGGCCGGCCAGGTCGGGCGTGCCGAAGACCTCGCGGCAGGCGGCGCGCATCCCCGCGAGCACGCCGGCGGCGGTGAAGTCCCCGGGGTCCCCGCTGCCGCCGCCGGCCGTCGGCCGGCCGACGACGTGCTCGGTGAACTCGGCCAGCATGGCCATGTCCCGGCTCGTGCTGCCGACGTCCTCGGCGGTGATGTACCGCCCGCCGAGGAGGTTGACCGCGTCAGCCAAGTCGTGCAGCAGCGCCTCCCGGGCGACGTCGCCGTCGGGCAGCCGGATCACCGCCTTGCCCCCGCCGAGCGGCAGCCCGGCGACGGCGGCCTTCAGCGTCATCGCCGCCGACAGGCGCAGGGCGTCGTCGACGGCGTCGGCCAGCGACGGGTAGCGCCAGATGCGGCAGCCGCCGAGCGCCGGACCGAGGGCCGTCGAGTGGACGGCGATCACCACGTGGGCCCCGGTCCGCCGCCCGCGCGAGACGACGAGCTGCTCGTGGCCGGCGGCGGTCAGGCGGTCGAGGGGATCAGTAGTCGAGGAGCTCAAGGCACGCCCTCCTGATGTCGTCGGCTTGGGGGAGCACGGCCCGCTCGAGTCCGGGCGCGAACGGGATCGGCACGTCGGGGGCGGCGACCCGACGGATCGGGCCGTCGAGGTCGCCGAACGCCCGGTCGGCGATCAGCGCGGCTACCTGGGCGCCGGCGGCGCACGTCGAGTTGGCCTCGTCGACCACGACGACCTTTCCGCACCGGCCGACCGAGTCGAGGATCGCCTCGTCGTCGAGCGGGACGAGCGACCGCAGGTCGAGCACCTCGATCCCGGCCCCGTCGATGTCGGCCGTCGCCGCCAGGGCGGCGGTGACCATCGCCCCGTAGGCGATCACCACGAGGTCGCGGCCCGGCCGGGCGATCCGCGCCGTCATCGGCGTCTCCGCGCAGCCGTCGGGAACCTCGCCCTTGAGCCGGCGGTAGAGGTGCTTGTGCTCGAAGAAGCACACCGGGTTCGGGTCGTGGATGGCGCTGATCAGGAGGCCCTTGGCGTCGGCCGGCGTGGCCGGGGCGAGCACCTTGAGGCCGGGCGCGTGCATGAACCAGGCCTCTGGGCTCTGGGAGTGGAACGGCCCGCCGGAGAAGCCGCCACCCGACGGCAGGCGCACGGTCAGCGGAACGGCGAGGCCCTGGCGGTAGTGCATCTTGCCGGCGACGTTCACGAGCTGGTCAAAACCGCAGGAGATGAAGTCGGCGAACTGCATCTCGCAGACCGGCCGCAGCCCGGCGACGGCGGCGCCGATCGCCGTGCCGACGATCGCCGACTCGGCCAGCGGCGTGTCGATCACCCGCCGGTCGCCGAACTCCTCGAGGAACCCTTCGGTCACCTTGAACGCCCCGCCGAAGGCGGCGACGTCCTCGCCCAGGACGAACACCCGCGGGTCCTCGCGCATCGCCTGGCGCAGGCCGTCGGAGATCGCGTCGATGTAGGTCATCTCAGACATGGCGGTAGCCGCTCCACGGGGCCTGTCCGTGACCGAGGGCGACGGCCTCGCCGGTGGCGAAGACGCGCTCGGTGGCGGTGCTCGGATCGGGCTCGGGCATGGCCAGGGCCGCGGTCGTAGCTTCGTCGATTTCCCGGGCGACGCCGGCGCGGACGGCATCCGTGTCGATGCCCGCCGAGCACAGGCGCCGGTCCTGCGCGGCGATCGGGTCCCGGTCGCGCCAGCGGTCGACGAGCTCGGGCGGGACGTAGCGCATGTCGTCGTGGGCCGCATGCCCGTGCATGCGCATCGTCATCGCCTCGATCAGCGTCGGCCCGCCCCCGGCGAGCGCCCGCTCGCGCGCCTGGCGCGTCACCTCGAACACGGCCTCGACGTCGTTGCCGTCGACGACGACGCCCGGGAAGCCGTAGGCCCGGGCGCGCTCGACGGGGTCGACGGCGTACTGGAGGCGCACCGGCGTCGAGAACGCGTACTGGTTGTTCTCGAGCACGAAGATCACCGGCAGGCGCTGGACGCCGGCCCAGTTCATCGCCTCGTGGAAGTCGCCCCGGGAAGTGGCGCCGTCGCCGAGCCAGGTCAGGGCGCACCGGGCCTCGCCGCGCAGGTGGTAGGCCATCGCCATGCCGGTGGCGACGAGCATCATGTCCGGGAGCATCGAGACCATCCCGACGCACCCCAGGCGATGGTCGCCGAAGTGGACGTTGGCGTCCCGGCCGCCGGTGACCCCGCCCGCCCGGGCCATGTACTGGCCGAGGATGCGGGCCGGCGAGACGCCGCGGACGAGATGGGCGGCCAGGTCGCGATGCAGGACGCAGAGCCCGTCGGCCGGGCCCATCGCGAACGCCGCTCCGGCCGAGACGGCCTCCTGGCCGTAGCCGTCGTAGAACGACCCGGGCACCTTGCCCTGCC
Organism: uncultured Solirubrobacterales bacterium; assembly: GCA_963742705.1. Taxonomy (GTDB): domain Bacteria; phylum Actinomycetota; class Thermoleophilia; order Solirubrobacterales; family Solirubrobacteraceae; genus Palsa-513. Next base: position 630,717 of record CAVUMZ010000017.1, read on the forward strand.
GGTAGAGGGTCATCGCCCGGTCCTCGATGCCGCGCATCAGGAGCATGTAGCGCAGGAGCTCGACCCGATCGTCCGGGGCGAGGTGGACCGGATGCGACGGGATCTCCGCGCTTGCCGGACCGAATGCGAAGTCTGTCGCCATGGCCGTTGCCCTTCTCGGGCCTTCGGGATCGCCGTTTGGCCCGACCCGGCGCCGGGGGGATCACCTCCGACGCCTCGAGTTATGTACGAGCCGGTCGGCTCGTTGCCTTCAGGGTACTCCTCGGCGGCGACGCCGCCGATCGGACATCGGTCCGCTTCCGGGCGGGGCGGGGCCGGGCGTCAGTCGCCGCGCCGGGCGCGGAGCGCCGCGCGCCGGGCGAACGCCTCCGGCTGGGCGATCTCGACCCCGGCGCCCGGCGGCTGCCAGGCCGGCCGGACCGGCGCCGGCGCACGCGGCGGGTCGGGGCGCGCGGCCGGCACGGGGTTAAGCCGCCCGGGGTCGCCGTCCGCGTCGGCGTCGACCGGATGGGACGCGGGAGGCGTCTGCTGCGGCCCGACATGCGTCGTGCCGCTCTCAGCGGGCGCGGTCCGCGGCGCCAGGAACGGCTCGGCGTCGGGCGCCATGCCCATTTCGATCGCCCGCCGCCGCTCGAGCTCGGCGTTGAACTCGGCGCCGAAGAGGAAGACGAGGTTCGACAGCCAGAGCCAGACGAGGAAGACGACGACGCTGGCCAGCGCCCCGTAGGTCTTGTTGTAGGAGCCGAAGTTGGCCACGTAGAGGGCGAAGGCGGCCGAGGCGACCAGCCACAGCAGCACGGCCAGCAGCGAGCCCGGGCTGATCCAGCGGAAGCCGGGGTGGCGGACGTTGGGGGCGGCGTAGTAGAGGACGCTGAGCATCAGGGCGACGACGAGCACGACGACCGGCCACTTGGCGATGTCCCAGGCCGTCACGGCGCTCGACCCGGCGCCGATGAGGTTGCCGGCGCGGGTGGCGAGTCCGCCGGTGAGGACGACGGCCACGGCCGACGATGCCAGCAGGAGCAGCATCACCGCGGTGATCAGCACCTGCACAGGCCGGAGCTTCCAGAACGGCCGGCCCTCCCCGATTTCGTAGATCGCGTTCGATGCCCGCGAGAAGGCCCCGACGTAGCCGGACGCCGAGAAGAGGGCGACGCCGAGGCCGATGACGAAGGCGAATCCGGCCGAGCCCCGGCTCCCGGCGATCTGGGTCACCGCGCCCTTGAGAATCGTCGCCGCCGCGCCCGGGGCGAGGGCGTCGATGTTCGTCAGGAGCGGCCCGGTCGCCGACGGGCCGACGAGGCCGATGATCGAGACGAGGGCGATCAGGGCGGGGAAGAGGGCGAGCACGCCGTAGTACGTCAGCGCGGCCGCCCAGTCGGTCAGGTTGTCGGCCTTGGCCTCCTTGACCGTCTGCTTGAACGCGAGCCGCCACGTTCCGGCGGTCAGGTCACGCAGGCGCATCGGCTTGTGGTCGGCCATCTTCGTTTCCTCGGTCTGGTTCGGGCGGCGTCGGCGGTACGCGTACCCCCGGGGCGGCCACCGCGAAACGTGTTCACCGGCCGAGCAGGCCGTTCGTGCCCTCGGGGCCGAGGCAGGGGACGGTCGGGTAGCGCTGGCGGTAGCGACGGGCACCCTCGACCGAGACGACGGTCCCGGGGGAGGCGTCCCCGCGGTAGTGGGTCAGCCAGAAGCGCCCGGCCAGGCCGGGCGTCGTATAGGGGACCAGAGCGACCGTCCGGCCGGAGGCGGCCACGACCGAGACCGACTTGGTCGCGGGGCTGCTCAGCAGGAGGACGAAGACCTCGGGCAGGCGGCAGAAGATCGCGTAGCCGCCGGTGGGGACGTGGGGCCTGACCTCGCGGCAGCCGACCGCACCGTGCGTCGGATGGTTGCCGGGATAGACGACGTCGACCCGCGGACACCAGGCCGGCACGAGGCGGCCCTGCGGGACGGCGGGGTCGAGCGTCGGGGCGAGCGTCACGCGGAAGCTGGCGCCGCCGGCGAGGCGTCCGGTGACGGGCAGCTCCGGCGATCGGATCCGGTCGCTCGCGCCGCACGACGTGCCGAGGAGCACGCAGGTCAGGGCGGCCGCCGGCCACGCGTAGGCAGACGGTGCACCAGGGCGGGGTCGCAGCATGTGCCGGGCTTACCCTCGGCCCACGGCCGGAACCCGCCGCTTCGAGCGGCCCGGAGCGCGCTCAGGCGATCTTGACGCCTTCGCGCTCGGCTGCTCTGAGGACCTTCTGATCGAATGACGACAGGGTCGAGCGCGTGTGCTTCGCGGTGCCCAGGCAGTACGCGTCGGGAAGGCTGATCGGGTGCCGTTGCCGGAGCCGCGCCGCTTGCACGCCGATCGCCTCGTTCGGCTGATGCACGGTCACGCCCAGGGCGGCGATCGCCTCTCCGGCGGCGGCGAGCTTCGAGACGTCTTCCGACGGGGCCATCAGCACCTCGGTCAGGTTCACGACGCTGACCGAGCATGGTGTCGGCCGGGCGGCAGACGACCGGCGGCGGCAGGGTCAGGTCAGCGGTTCGGCGGGAAAGCGGACGCCGAAGCGCTCGATGAGATCGGGGACGCTGGTCGGGTCCATCTCGAGCGCGAAACGCTGGCAGAGGTCCCGGAGCTGCTCGGGAGCTGCCTGAGCGACGCCGCCCAGGTCGACGAGCTCGGCAAAGAAGCGCTCGAACCCGGCGGGAGAAATGATTTCAAGGATCCGGCAGGGCTCGTCGCCCGCGTTCCAGAACGTGTGCCACTGTCCGCGGGGCTTGTGGACGAGGTCGCCGGGCCCGGCCTCGAGATGTTCGTCGCCGAGCAGCGCGCCCATCCGCCCCTCGAGCACGAAGCTGTACTCGTCTTCGTTGGCGTGGCGGTGCAGCGGGGCCGCCAGTGCACGCGCCGACATCGGGTGCTCGACGACCGACAGGCGCTCCCCGGCCTCGTGTCCGTCGAGCATGAAGCGAACGCCGATGCTCCCGAGGAAGCCGGCCTTTCCGTCAGTGGGACCGACGACCTTCGCGGTGGAGACGCTCACGAGAAACCTCATTTCGCTAGACAAGGGTGTCGCTGGAAATGTAGCCGAAATCGAGACCGTCTGGCAAACTTCGCGAGACGCCCATGACCGACGAAAAACGCCCGTACCGGATGGGAGTGCGCGCTGAGCTCCAGCAAGCCACTCGCCGGCGCATCACCGAGAGCGCCGTGGCGCTCCACGGAACGCTCGGGCCGGCACGGACGTCGATGAGCGCCATCGCCGATCACGCCGGCGTGCGACGCTCGACTCTGTACCGCCATTTCCCGGACGAGGCTGCGCTGTTCGAGGCGTGTTCCGGCCTCTGGATGAGCGAGCACCCGCTGCCCGATCTCGACCGATGGGCGGGAGTGACCGACCCGCACGCGCGCCTGGAGACAGCTTTGGTGGACCTCTACGCCTACTACGAGGAGGCTGAGCCGATGTTGGCGAACCTCTTCCGCGACCTGGACACCGTGGCAGGCGTTCAGCGGCAGTTCGCGCAATTCCTCGGCTACATCCAGGGCGCCCACGCGACGCTCCTGGCCGACCGGCGAGAGCGGGGCCGGCGCGCCGTCTACGCGCGAGCCGCCATCGGCCACGCGCTCGCCTTCAGCACCTGGCAATCGCTCGTGCGCGGCCAGGGCTGCACCTCCGAGGAGGCCGCCGGCATGATGTGCCGACTGGCTCGAACCCGGGCGACGGCCAAACCCGCGAAGGGTGGGACGGCGGATCTGGCCAGCGCCGATTCCTGAGCCGCCGTCGGCCCGACGCTCAGCTGGATCGACGCCGGCTGCTGGCGCCGCACCGGCGCCCGATCCCGAACCTGACCGTTTGCGACCGGGAACCGGCCCGGAACACGAGCCGGACGCAGGCCAGCGCCTACCCGCGTTTGCGACACTCAGGGGAGGATGGAACCGCGCATCCATGTGCTCACCCTGGCGGTGGCTGATCTCGAGCGTGCTCTCGCCTTCTACCGCGAGGGGCTCGGTCTGGAATCGGCGGGCGTGATCGCGACCGAGTTCGCGGGCGACGACGAGAACCCGGCCGGAGACATCGCGTTGTTTCATCTCGACGGCGGCCTCATTCTCAGCCTCTACCCGCGCACCGAGCTGGCCAAGGACGCCGGGATCCCGTTCGGGCCGCCGAAGTCGGGCGAGTTCAGCATCGGGCACCTCGTCGCGAGCGAGCAGGATGTAGACGCTCTGCTCGGGGCGGCCGAGGCCGCCGGCGCCACGCTCACCGGGCCGCCTCACCGCCGGCCGTGGGGGATCTACTCTGGGTATTTCCGCGACCTCGACGGGCACCTGTGGGAGATCATCTGGCATCCCCGCGGCGGTTGATCGCCCGGTACGGGGCGCACGGGCGCAGGACGGCGACATGATTGACCAGCTCCGAGTTCCGATCGTGCAGGCGCCGATGGCCGGCGGACCGTCCACGGCCCGGCTCACGGCGGCGGTGTCCGAGGCGGGCGCCCTCGGCTTCGTGGCCGCCGGATACCTGCCCCCGGCCGATCTCCGTGACGCGCTGGCGAACGTCCGAGCCATGACCGAGCGGGCGTTCGGCGTGAACCTGTTCGTGCCGACCGGCGAGCCGGCCGATCCTGAGGTCGTGCGGCGCTACGCGGCGCGTCTCGAGCCCGAGGCCGTGAAGGCCGGCGTCCCGCTCGGTGAGGCGCGGTTCACCGACGACCACTACCAGGCCAAGCTCGCCGTCGTCCTCGACCAGCCGCCGGTCGTGGTCTCGTTCGCGTTCGGCTGCCCGGCGTCCGACGTCATAGCCCAACTCAAGCGGGCCGGCTCGGCGGTCTGGGTGACCGTCACCGATCCCACGGAGGCGACCCGCGCCGCCGCGGCCGGCGCCGACGCTCTCGTGGTTCAGGGCCTCGAGGCAGGCGGCCACCGCGGCGGGTTCGCCGATGAGGCGGGCCAGGATGGCTACGGCCTGCTGGCGCTCCTCCAGGTAGTCGGGGGTGCCGTGGATCTGCCGATGGTCGCCGCCGGAGGCATCGCGACCGGCCGGGCCGTCGCCGCCGTGCTCGCCGCGGGTGCGGCCGCGGCGGCGATCGGCAGCGCGTTCATGCTCTGCCCCGAGGCCGGCACGAGTGACGCGCTCCGGGCCGCCGTGGCCTCGACGCGGCCGACCGGCCTGACGCGCGCGTTCACCGGTCGGCTGGCGCGCGGGATCACCAACCGGATGCAGGCCGAGCACAGCGCCGACGCCCCGATCGCCTACCCCGAGGTGCACTACCTCACGGCGCCGCTGCGCGCCCGCGCCCGCCGCGTCGGCGACGAGGACGTGATCAACCTGTGGGCGGGGCAGGCGCACGGGCTCGCGCGCTCGGCGCCGGCGGCAGAGCTCGTGGCCGATCTCATGGCCGACGCCGTGAGCGCGGCCGGTGAGCTCAGCGACCGGCTCCGGCGCTCCGCGCGTCCGTAGTCAGCCGCAGCGGCCTGACGCCGACGACTGCCCGCTCGTCGCGTCGTCTCTCGGTGTTCAGGCGGTGACTCCCGCAGCGGCTTCGACGATGCGGGCCACGTAGTCGCCGGTGATCTGCCGCGTCGCGGCGTTGACGCGGTTGAAGGCGTTGATCGTCGCGATCGCCACCACCAGGGCCGCCAGCTGGGGCTCGGTGTAGTGGCGGGCGGCTTCGTCCCAGACCTCGTCCGGCACCGGGTCGGCCCGGTCGGCGAGTCTCGTGGCCGCCTCGCTGAGCGCGAGCGCCGCCCGCTCGGCATCGCTGAAGTACGGCGCGTCGCGCCAAGCGGCGACGAGATGGATGCGCTGATTGCTCTCGCCCAGCTGCTCGAGCTCGCGGGTGTGGATGTCCACGCACACGCTGCAGCCGTTGATCTGGCTCGCGCGCAGCGTCACCATCGCGAGCGTGGCCTCGGGGATCCCGGCATGCGTGGCGCAGGCGCCGAGCTGCTGGGCCGCGTCGAGCGCGCCGGGCACGGTGAGTGCGGGGTTCTGGATCCTCGCCTGGGTCATGTGCTTGCTCCTTCTGGGTTGTGAGGCTGGGGTTGGGGATCGATCGGCGCGCCGGCGGGCGGCCGGGGCGCGCGGACGAGCGCTGCGAAATCTCCGACGACCCCGAGATGCGCCAGCTTGTCGGGGTTCACGACCGAGCTGATGCTGCGGATCTCGCCGCCGGCGATGTCAAGCGACCACACGCTGATCAGCCGCTCCTGGCCGTCCTGGACGATCACTCCCGGGCCACCGTTCACCTCGATCGGCCGCAGCGTGGAATCGGGAAGCTGGGCGACGACCCGCATCCAGGTGAGCAGTACGCGGGCGACACGGTTGCGACCGCGCAGCGACCGCGCCAACGCCGGGACCTTGCCGCCTCCGTCGCCCGTCAGGACCACGTCGTGCGCGAGCAGGGCCTCGAGCCCCGCGAGATCTCCCTGCTGGGCGGCGGCGAGAAACAGCTCCGTGAGCTCGTCACGCTGCTCCCGCGACGTGCGAAATCGTGGGCGTCGCTCCTCGACGTGACGCCGGGCCCGGCTCGCGAGCTGGCGCACGTTGTCCTCGCTCTTGCCGATGATCTCGGCGATCTCCGGATAGCCGTAGTCGAACACGTCGTGCAGCAGCAGCGCGGCTCGCTGCTCCGGTGACAGGCTCTCGAGCAGCACCAGCATCGCCAGCGACAGCGAGTCGGCCATCTCGGCGTGCTCGGCGGGATCGTCGACGCCGTCGGTGAGGATCGGCTCGGGCAGCCACTCGCCGACGTATCGCTCCCGCCGCGCGCGCGCCGACCGGAGCTCGTTGATCGCCAGCCGGGTGGTGACGGTGGCCACATAAGCCTGCGGGGCGTCGATCTGCTCACCGTCGGCGATGGCCTGATGGACGCGCAGCAACGCCTCCTGGACGACGTCCTCAGCTTCGGAGACGCTGCCGAGCATCCGGTAGGCGATCGCGAACGACGCCGGACGCATCTGCTCGAGCTCGTGTTCTTCGGCGGTCATGTCGGGTGCGCTCCAGTCTCATCATTCGCTTCGCGATCTGGCCTACAACCCATAAGACAAGACAACCGCCCCCGCTGTGACACCCCGTACCAGAAGCATGCTCCTACGCGCCGAGGGCGTATCCGGCTTCCGCGCGCGGCACGCAGGGCGCCGCACGCGCCATCTCTCCAGCACGCGACGGTCCCGGCCCCTCAGAACACGAGGGTGCGGTTCCCGTAGACGAGCACGCTGTCGTCGAGGTGCAGGCCGACCGCCCGGGCCAACGCGACCCGCTCGACGTCGCGGCCGATCCGCTCCAGAGCCACAGCATCCTCGCGGTGGGTCACGCGCTGGATGTCCTGCTCGATGATCGGACCGGCGTCGAGCTCGGCCGTGACGTAATGGGCGGTCGCGCCGATCAGCTTCACCCCGCGCTCGTGCGCCCGACCGTACGGGTTCGCGCCGGGAAACGCCGGGAGGAACGAATGGTGGATGTTGATCACCGGCGCACCGATCTCGGCCAGGAAGTCGGCGCTGACGATCTGCATGTAGCGGGCGAGCACGACGAGGTCGACCTGCCCCCGGAGCAGCTCGAGCATGGCCCGCTCGGCGGCGGGTTTCTCGGCGGCGCTCGGCACCGGAACGTGGTGGAAGGGCACGCCGAACAGGGCCACCTCGTCGCGCAGGTCGGCATGGTTGGAGATCACCATCGGGATCGACGCGTTCAGCTCGCCGCCGCGCCAGCGCCAGAGCAGGTCGAGCACGCAGTGCTCGTAGCGCGAGCAGAGCAGAGCGACCCGCTTGGGCTGGGCCGCCGGCCACATCGACCACTCCATGCCGAAGTTGCCGGCGACGGCGTGCTGGAAGTCCTCTTCGAGCGTGACCAGGCTGCGGCTGCCGAGGTCGAACTGGAGGCGCATGAAGAAGATCCCGGCGCCCCCGGCGGTCGAGTACTGGGCCGACTCGACGATGTTGGCGCCGGCCTCATAGAGGAAGCGCGAGATCGCCGCGACGATCCCGGCGCGGTCGGGGCACTTCAGCAGCAGCCGGATCCGATGGTCGGACCCACCGCCGTGAGCTGCGGCGAACCGCTGAAGTGGAGTCGGGGAGGAGGCGGCTGCTGGTGGTCCCTCACCCAACCGGGGCCTCCCCGGGCGCGACCACTACCGCTCCGAGACGATCTCGTCGAACGGCCGGCGGTCGGCGCGCTCGATCCAGGCGGCCGCGGAATGCCGTCCAGGGTCGCCCGGCCGGGCGGGATAGCCGAAGGTCAACACGATCGCGACGCGCTCGTCGGCGGCGTGCCCGACGATCGTCGCCAGACGGTCGGCGTCGGCGACGCCGTTGGGGCAGGAGCCGATGCCGGCGTCGGACGCGGCGAGCATCATGTTCTGGGCGGCGCGGCCGGCGTCGAAGTCGGTCGGACCCTTGGGGCCGACGACGATCGCGACGACGAGCGCGGCGGCGCGAACGCTGTCGGGGGCGTAGACCGACTCGGCGGCGGCGTCGCGCAAGCCCGGATCGCGCAGGACGACGAAGCGTCGGGCCTGCCGGTTGCGCGAGCTGCCGGCGACGCGACCGGCCTCGAGGATCCGCCGTTCGGCGTCGGCGTCGAGCGGCCGCGCGGCATAGTCGCGCACCTCGCGCTTGCTGGCGATCGCCAGGTAGGTATCCATCGGGCGAGCCCTAGACGCCTTCGGGGCTGGTGCCGAGGATGGCGTCGGTCCGGCGCAGCCCGGCCGACGCGCCGCTCTTGACCATCTCGGCGTAGGGTCCGGACGGCAGGCCGCCGGCGGTGTCGGCGGCGCGGGCGAACATGTCGCGGGCCTGGCGGACGCTCTTGTAGTCCTCGTCCTCGTGCGAGAGCTCCTCGTAGGCGACGGCAAGGTTGAGGTAGAGCGACGGGTAGAAGCTCGTGACGCGGTCGTCGCGCACAGCCTCGGCATGCTGGAGCGCGCGCTCGTTCCAGACGATGCGGGTCTCGACGGTCAGCTGGTGGCGGGCGAGGTAGTGGGCGGCGATGCAGGCGTCGAAGTCGTCCTCGCGCGCATCCCAGGCCTGCTGGAAGAGACGCCGCGCCGCCTCGATGTCGCCCGACTCGACGGCCATGCCCTCCATGCAGAGCTCCAGCACCTTGTTCGTTTCCACCGGGGCTCCTCTCGTTCGCGCGGCCCGGCCGGCCACCGGGCCAAGTGGTCGCGGTCGTAAGTATGGTCGATCTCGAGCTGTCGGCAATGCCCGCCGGGCCGGGGCCGGGGCCGAGCCGGTCCGGGATTTGAGTGGGGTCAGCCGGCGACGCCCGGCGTCACCGCAGCACCCGGCGCCGCCGGCGGCGCGCCGGCGAGCGTCCGCCGAGCACCCTGCGGACCTCGGCGGCCTCGGGGGCGTCGATCTCCTCGAAGATCGCGAGCGCGCCGTCCAGGTGGCGCTCGGCGCCGACGACGTCGCCCGCGCCGTCGAGCGCGACGCCGAGGCTGGCGAGGGCGTCGGCCTCGCCGTGGCGATCACCGTCCGCCCGCAGCAGGGGCAGGCTGTCGCGGTAGCAGCGAGCGGACGCCTGCCAGTCGCCGCCGCGGGCGTGGGCCCCACCGAGCGTGCGCAGGACCTGGGCGTGGCCCGAGCGGTCGCCGAGGTCGGCGAGCAGGATGCAGCTCAACGACCAGCAGGCGGTCGCGGCGCGCCTTCGCCCCTGACGGGCGAAGGCGTGTCCCAGCGAGGTGATGGCGCTGGCCTCGCCGCGGCGGTCGCCAACGCGGCGCAGGCAGGCGAGCCCGGCGGCGAAGCAGTCGACCGCATCGGCCATGCGCCCCTGCCGGGCGCGGACGTCGCCGAGTTGGGTCAGCGTCCGTCCCTCGCCGTGGTGATCGCGCAGCTCGCGGCGGATCACGAGGCTCCGCTCGTGGCACCCGGCGGCGCGCGACCAGTCGCCGAGGCGCTCGTGGAGCAGGCCGAGGCCGGTCAGGGTCACCGCCTGGCCGGCGCGGTCGCCGGCGGCGCCCATTTCCTCCAGCCGCGCCTCCCAGCAGGCGACGGCCGCGGCCCAGCGCCCGCCGGCGACGTGCACGCTGCCGCTCGTCCCGAGCGGGTCCCGATCGCCAGTCAGGTCGTTCGTCATCGTCACAGCGTAGAGTCCGGGCCCTTGGAACGCGCTGTCCACGGTGGTACCATACCTCCATATTACCTAAGTAGTAAGAGCGGAGGCGTGATGTCCGACCGTCAGCAGGCAAGCGGCAGTCCCGTAGCGGACGATCTGACGGCGACGGTGATGGCCGACGTCCTCGCGGCGCTCGCCTGGGCGCGCAAGGCCGAGTCCGAGGAGGCCGCGGCGCTGCATCCGGGAATCGTCTTCGGCGAGCCGGTCGGTCACGGGCAGATCCGCCTCCACGCCCGCAAGCGGTGACCGACCCCGGCGGCGCGCTTCGCGTCTTCGCCGCCGGGTCGCTCAAGCCGGCCTTCGACGTGCTCGCCGCGGCGGCGCCCGGCAGCCTTCATCTCGACTACGCGAACGCGCGGGATCTCGAGCAGCGGATCGTCGCCGGCGCGCCGGCCGACGTGTTCGCGTCGGCCAGTCCCGACCATCCGGCCCGGCTGCGGGCAGCCGGGCTGGCGGACGATCCGGCGGCGTTCGCGACCAACCGTCTGGTGATCGCCGTACCCCAGCAGAGCGAGGCTGGCGACGTCGGCGTCCTGGCCACCCCGGGGACCCGGGTCGTGATCGAGGTCGAGGGCATCCCGCTGGGCGACTACACGCGCGAGCTGCTGCGCGGCCTCGACGGGATCGAGGGTGCGGGATTCGCGGCGGCCGTGGTGGCGAACGTCGTCGCGCAGGAGCAGACGGTCGACGCGGTGGCGGAGCGGCTGCTCGCGGGTGGGGGTGACGCGGCCGTCCTCTACGCGACGGACGTCGCAGCCCGCCCGGGAGCGCTGCGGGCGATCGAGCTCCCGCCGGGCGCGGCGGTGAGGGTCACGTGCGTCGCCTGCGCGATCAGCGCGAGCGCGCACCGCGCCCAAGCGACGGCGTGGGTCGGGGCGCTGACGGCTCCGGCCGCCGCGGCGACGCTGCGCGCGGCCGGATTCGGTCCGCCGCCGAGCCCCTGATCAACCGATCGAGCTCCGATGCCTAGGCACGGAGGCTTTCAGAGAGTAACCTTCGGGAGGTGGACGAAGGCCTGAGGATCGGAGTCGCGGCGCAGGCGCTCGGTGTCAGCGTCGACACGCTCCGCCGGTGGGAGCGCGACGGGCGGATCGCGTTCGAACGGCGGGGCAACCGTCGGGTCCTGGCGCCGGACGAGCTGGCCCGGGTCCTGCGCGAGCGGGGGACCAACTCGCGCTCGAGCGCACGCAATCGGATGGCCGGCGTCGTGGTCGAGGTCAAGCGCGACGGCGTGATGGCGCAGGTCGACATGGCGTGCGGCCCGTTCCGGATCGTCGCGCTGATGTCGCGTGAGGCGGCCGACGAGCTCGACCTCAAGCCGGGGCAGAACGCGACCGCCGTGGTCAAGTCGACGATCGTCGTGATCGAACGACCGTAGCGACGCCGGGCCGGGACCGATGACGGCGGCGACGCGTGATCTGGCTCCGGGCGAGTGGGCGGTCCTCGGCCTGCTGGGGGAGGGGCCGGCGCACGGCTTCGCGCTGGCGAAGGCGCTCGCGGCCGGCGGTGAGATCGGCCAGATCTGGGCGGTCCCGCGCCCGCTCGTCTACCGGGCGCTCGGCGCCCTGCGCGACCGGGGCCTGATCCGCCCGCTGGCCACCGAAGCCGGCCAGGGCCCGAACCGGACGATCATGACGGCGACGCCGGCGGGCCTGGCCGAGCTCGGTCGCTGGCTGGACGAGCCGGTCGCGCATGTGCGCGACGTCCGTTCGCTGCTGCTGCTCAAGCTGGTCTACGCCGAACGTTCGGGACGTGACGCGCGTCCGCTGCTCGAGCGCCAGCGCGAGCTGATCCGGCCGTTGGCCCTTGCCCAGCGGGCGCGCTGCGGGGACAGCGCGATCGAGCTGTGGCGGTGCGAGTGCATGGATGCCGTCGTCACCTTCACCGAGAAGATGCTGGCCGCGACGGCGCACTAGTCGCCTATTGACTAGTTGCCCTTCGGCTTGTACGCTCGCGCGGCACAACCCCGCCCGCGACTGCTCAGCGCAACGCGGGTACCTCCCCTGGCGCTGCCCTCGGGTCCGAAAGAGCGGGCCCGAGGGCGCGCTCCCGGGACTACCGCTCGATCATCACGTTCGTCGACTTGATCACGGCGGTCGCCTCGACGCCGGCCTCGAGGCCGAGGTCGTCGGCCGCCTCGCGGCTCATCAGCGAGATGACCCGGTAGGGACCGCAGGCGAGCTCGACCTTGGCCATCACGCCGTCGCGCTCGACATCGATGACGATCCCGGTGAGATGGTTGCGGGCGCTGATCGTCTTGTTCGCGCCGGTGTGCGACGCGACGAGGTCGCGCAGGTCGGCGGCGGGGAGCAGCCGCTGGTTGCCGCGGCGCACGAACGTGACGCGACCGTTGGCCTCCCACCGGCGCAGCGTGTCGATGCTCACGCCGACGGCCTTGGCGACCTCTCCGATGCGCAGCAGCTCAGCCATGCGGCAAGACTACCCTTCGCGGCGCGACCGCGAGGGCTGCCCGGTCGGGTCGCGCCCATGTATTTCCTTGGGAGCAGTTTCGGGTGGACGGGACGGCGCGGCGGCCGAGCGGCGGGGGCGGTCGGCGGCCACGATTCGGCTCACGGCGGCGGCAGCAGCGTGAAGAGCCCGTTGATGCCGGTGCTGACCTTCCAGCGTCCGTTTGCCCGGCGGAGCGTCACGTCGACGTACTGGCGCTGCCCGAGGACCGGGTCGTCGAATCCAACGCGGACGCTGGTCGCCGGGTCGCCGGGTCGCCGGGTCGCCGGCGGCGAGCCCGACGACGCGGGCGGCGCCGGCGAACTGGGCCGGCCGGGGCAGCCGGGGCACCGAGAGGCGGCTCGAGCCCAACCGTGCGGGCGGGGCCGGGCGAGGAAGCGGCCCGCCGCTCATGCGCGACCACGATACCTTTGGCGGTTAGACAATACATCGACACCGGTACCTGCCGCAAAGACTATGCTATGCCTAGATCTGTCCTGTGGAGAGGTTGACCGGGGCGAGTTGAGGCGCAGCGACGTGGACGGGGTCCGCGGCGGTGGGAGCTGTCGAAGCGACGACGCACCCCGATACAAAGCCGGCAGCTCTGTCCGGCGAGCTCATGCCCACGCCAAGGCAGCTCCCACTAACGTGGCGAGTCTGCCACAGCTAGGAATTGGTTAGATTGTTAATCGTTATGTCCGGGTCAGTTGTACGCCGCTCGCGCTCCCGGGGGCATTGGAGAGATTGCCGTCCCCGGCGGTTTCCTACGCGTCTCCGAGGAACTGCCGCTATAGTGACGGCCGTGACCACCATTCTTCGCGCCGTGCGCATGACCGAGCAGACTTGCTTCGTACCGGGTAGCAGGTCCTTGCGCCGCGGTCGCTTTGTGGCCGCGCTCGTCGGCCTCACGCTCGCCGCGGCGCTGCTCATTGGCCCGGCCGTCGCTAGCGCGGACACGTCGTCGACGCTGACGGTCGTCGGCACCAGCGACGTCAGCGACTCCGGCCTGATGCCCAACGTGATCCAGCCCGCCTTCCAGGCGGCCTACCCGCAGTTCACCTTCAAGTACGTCGGGACGGCGACCGGTACGGCGATCACCAACGCCGAGACCGGCGCCGGCAGCGCCCTGATCGTGCACGCCGCATCGCTCGAGAATCAGTTCGTCGGCGGGGGCTTCTCGTACGAGCCCTACGGCCGGGCCATCTTCACCAACGACTTCGTGCTCGCCGGTCCGCCCGGGCAGGATCCGGCGGGCGTGGCGGCGAACGCCGCCCACAACATCGTGCAGGCTTTTGCCGACGTCGCCACCGCGGGCGCCGCCGGCAACGTCGCCTTCGTCTCGCGCAGCGGCTCACCGGGAACGGTGGTCGCCGAGCACGCGATCTGGGCGCTTCTCGCGACCACCGTGAACCCGCTTCCGGCCGGCCTGCTCCTGTGCACGGTCAGCGCCACGAACGGCGGCGGCGAGACCCCGGTCGCCGCCGGCACCGTCGCGTCGCAGGGCGCTGCCTGCCCGGGCGGCCTCCCGCCGGCGTCGGCGCTCCCCAGCTGGTACAAGCAGACGGGCCTGACCCAGGGTCCGAACGTGGTCAACGCGGATGTCTGCAACTACCCGCCGCTCAGCGCCGGGAGCTGCTACGTGTTCACCGATCGCGGCACGTTCGCCTACCTGGCGTCGGGGACGGATCCGGCCGGGACGATCCCCCACCTGGCGATCCTCACCCGCAACAACGCCGCCAACGCCCCGGGTGGCGCCAAGCAGCTGATCAACTACTTCCACGCCTACGCGATCAATCCGGCGGCGTTCACGAGCTCGCCCAACGTCCAGATCAACGTGCCGGCGGCCCAGGACTTCCTCAACCTCCTCACCTCGCCGGCGTTGCAGTCGCAGCTCAAGAACTACCTCGCCGGCGGGAACGACCCCCCGTTCGTCGCCGACGCGTCTCCGCTGATCACGGCGTCGGGCATTCCGTCCGTCGTCAACGCCGGCACGTCGGTCACCGTCACCGGCAACGTCACCAACGCCGAGCCGCTCCTGCCGGCGCTGGCCAGCGTGCCGGTCACGGTCAGCGACGTGGCCGGCGGCCTGCCGGTGCCCGTCGGGAGCGGGACGACTGACGCGAACGGCAACTACAGCGTGTCCTTCGTGCCGACGAGCAACGGCACCTATCAGGTCTCGACGGGTCAGATCAGCCAGATCGAGGACGCCACGCTCTCACCGGCGTTCGGCGATCTCCTCCAGCCGTCGGCGTCGGCGGCGGCCGCCATGGACGTGCAGGGCACCGTCAGCATCACCGCGGCCAACCCCGCGGCCGGTGGCGCCGCGGTGTCGGGCACGGTCGCCCCCGGCGGTCCCCACGCCCACGCGACCGTGGTCGTCGCCGCCCGGCCCCTCGGGACGACCGGTGCGTTCACCCCGGTCGGTCAGGTCGCCCTCGCCGCGAGTCAGAGCACCTACGCGGTCGCCGCGGCCCTGAAGCCCGGCAAATGGCAGCTCGAGGCGATCTTCGCCGACCCGGGCCAGGTGCGCGGGGCGACCTCCGGCAACGTGAACGTGACGGTGACGGCGGCATCGGTGGCGTCGAGCGTCAGCTTCACCAAGCGCACGGTGAAGTCGGGAAAGCTGACCGTGACCGGTAAGTTCGCCCCCAGCCCGACGGTCAAGGGGTCCCTCGTCGAGCTGTTCGGCCGCCGGACGGCCGTGCTGAAGACGTCGAAGAAGGTCAAGGGGAGCCTCAAGCGGCTGGTCAAGTTGTCGATCGCGCCCGGAACGAAGACGTTCACCATCCACGCCAAGCTCACGCGTGGATACAAGTGGCAGCTCCAGCTCGAGTACCACCAGACGGGGCACAAGGCGGTCTACTCGAAGCTCAGCTCGCTCAACGTGCATTAGGCGCCGTGGAGTGCCGGCGGCCTCGATCCGACCTCAAGCGCCGGCCTGGCCGTTCGCGTCTGCGGTGCGCCGCCCTGGCGCTCGGGCTGACCGCGGCCATCGTGGGGGACCCGGCAGCCGGGGCGGTCGCTGACCCCAACCAGATGATCGTCGCGACGATCTACCAGCCCGGCAGCGCCACCGGGATCACGCGATCCGTCTCCCTTGCCGCGCTTGACCAGAGCTGCACCCGCTACGCCGGCCCCGACGCCGACTTTCCGTCGCAGATCACGTACGTGTTCCCCCAGACCTCTTGGTCGCTGCGGACGGTGCTCGAGTGCGGGTTGAACCAGTCAGTCGCCGCGATCACCGCCGTGGCGGTGCAGCAGACCAGCGGGGCGTGGGAGGATCCGCTCACCAACGCTGATCTGTCGACGGCCGGCGACTTCGCCGCCGCCGGTGCGGTCCCCGTCGTCTCCGACGACGGCTCCAATATCGTCTACACGCGCCCCCAGCGGACCCCGACCGACGAAAACGCCCCCGACCAGGTGTTCCAGTCGACCGCCCTGGCGCTCGACGTCTACGAGGGCCCGCTGCTCACCGTCGCCGTGCACCCAGGCAGCGAGACCGTGGCCGTGGGAGCGACGGTGAGCTTCACCGCCGGCGTCACCGACGCCCTCGGCAGCCCGGTCGACCCGGCGACGCTCTCCTACGCCTGGTCGCTGGACGGCACGCCGAACTCGCAGAGCCAGGGCTTTTCGCAGACGCTCGCGACCGCCGGGCGATACACGATCACCGCCACGGCCAACGACGACCAGGGCGGGGGCGGCGCCGATACCGTGCAGATCACCGTCGGCAGCGGCCAGGACACGACGACCGGGCCGCAGGACTCGAATGCCCCTGGCATTGCGCAGCAGCCCGGCACGCCGGCGACTGGTCCGCAGCACAGCGCGGGCACCACGCCGGGCGGTACGTCCGGACCGAAGACGCCCGCGCGCACCGTCCCGACGCACAAGGTCGCCGCGGCGCGGCAGCCGGCCGACGCGGCGCCGGTGAAGCCGGCCGCGCCGGCTGCGCCGACGAGCGCCCGCGCCGCCGCGGCGTCGACGCCGCGCACCGCCGCGCCGGTCACCCGGCCGGCGCGCCGCGTGGCGTCGGCGGGACCGGGCTCGGTCATCGCCGGGCGTCTGATCGGCAACGTGACGCTCCTGCCCGCCGACGCGAGCCCGCTGGTCAAGATCGTTCCCGCGGCCACGGCCACGGCGCCGGCCGTGCAGCGTCCGGTCCGGCGCTCGATCGTCCCGGCCGTCGTGGGGACGCTCGCCGTCCTGGTGCTGCTCGGCCTCGGCGCCGGCAGCCAGCTGCGGTGGCAGCTGCGCCCGGGTCGGCGACTGGTGGCCGGATGACGCTGGTCAACCCGATCGTGGCGCTGAGCTCGCACGACATCGACAATGCCATCTTCCACGTCTCGAGCGCCCTCCAGGTCCCGGTCTTGATCCTGGCGCTGGTGGCGCTAGCTCTGGTCGTCTTCGAGCTCGGCTCGTTCGGGGTCGAGCTCCGGGGCCGGCGGGGGCGGCGGTTCGCGACGATCGCCGACGGGGCCGAGCGGGCGCGCCGCCTGATCTCGACCGGCGACCGCCCCGGCGCCGCGGCCGCACTCGGCGGGGTGGCGCGGAGCGCGGCGATGGCCGATACCGCGTCGTTCATCGTGACCCACGCGCGAACCGACGGGGGCGAGCATCAGCTCAACAAGGCGCTGGCCGACTTCGACTTCGATTCGCAGCGGCGGCTCGGGCGCACGCGGCTGCTGGTCCGGGCCGGCCCGGCGCTCGGCTTGATGGGGACGCTGATCCCGCTCTCGCCGGCTCTGACCGGGCTGTCGAACGGAAACACGACCGCGTTGAGCGAGAACCTGCGGATCGCCTTCAGCGTGACCGTCGTCGGGCTGATGGTCGGCGCCGTGGCGTTCGGGCTCTCGCTCACCCGCGATCGGATGTACGGTCAGGACCTCTCGGACCTCCAGTACCTCGCCGCCGTGATCGACGACCCCCGGCCGGCCGCGTGATCTCGGTCACGCCGAGCGCCCGGGCGCGCGAGGATCGGGCCGGCGACCCGCTCGACGGCCTCGTCAACCTGTTCGACCTGGGGATCGTCCTGTCGGTCGCCTTCCTGCTCGCGGCGCTCAACTCGCTGCACCTCGGTGGGGCGATCACCAAGCACGGCCTCCAGGCGAGCAGCGCCAGCCAGATCGTCGTCCAACCCGGCCAGACCGTGGCTCCGCTGCCGAAGCCCGGGGCGCGGACGATCGGCCCGGGAACGCAGGCCGGCGTCGTCTACCGCCTGGCCAACGGCCAGCTCGTGTACGTCCAGCAGGCGCCGCGCAAGGCGCCGTGACGTGCGGCTCCTGTGGGAGGAGTTCCAGCGGGCCCTCCCGCTGATCTACAACGGCAACGACTACATCCTGAGCGTCACGTGGATCACGATCCGTGTCGCCCTGATCTCGACGTCGATAGCCCTGGTGCTCGGCCTGCCCGTCGCCCTCGCGCTCGGCCTGGGCCGGTTCCGCGGGCGGCGGACGCTCCAGATCCTGGCCAACGCCAGCCTCGGGCTTCCGCCCGTGATCGCCGGGCTCGTCCTTTTCCTCCTGTTCATCCCGCAGGGGGCACTGGGCTCCCTGCACCTGGTCTTCACCCTGAAGGCGGTCTACGTCGCCCAGACGGTGCTCGCGCTCCCGTACGTGGTCGCGCTCACGGCGGCCGCGATCCAGGGCCTGCCGCCGGGGCTCCTCGGCCAGGCGCGGGTGCTCGGCGCGCGGCCGGGCCAGTTGTGCATCCTGGCCCTGCGCGAGGCGAAGATCGGCGTCCTGGCTGCGGTGATCGCGGCGCTCGGATCGACGCTGTCGGAGGTCGGTGCGGTGGTCATCGTCGGCGGCAACGTCCGCGGCTACGACGAGACCTTGGCCAGCGCCGTGCTCGAGCAGGTGAACTCAGCCGAGTACACCAACGCCGTCGCGATCGGCATCGTCCTGATGCTGCTCATTCTCGTGCTCCTGGGCGCGTTGACCGTGCTCCAGCAGCGTGAGGGGGGAATCGGGCTGCGCTTCCGGCCGTCGGCGTGAGCGCCGATCACCGGCTGCTCGTGGCCGACGGCGTCTCCGTGCGCCGCGGCGACCGCGACGTCGTCCGCGGGGTCAGCCTCGAGCTGCGGGCGGGGGAGGTCGTGGCGCTGCTCGGACCGAACGGGGCGGGCAAGAGCACGCTGCTCGATGCGCTGGCCGGCGTCCTGCCGGTCACCGCCGGAGCGATCGAGCGTCGGGGCCGGGTGGCGGTCGCGCTCCAGACCCCGAACCTGGCGCGCCGAAGCGCGCTGACCAACGTCTCGCTCGGGCTCGCCTGGTGGGGGGTCCCGCGCGAGGAGCGCGACGGCCGGGCCCGGTCGGCGCTCGCGGCGCTGGGAGCGGCCCACCTCGCCGAGCGGGCGGCGCAGACGCTTTCGGGAGGCGAGCGTCGGCGGGTGCACTTGGCCCGGGCGATGGCGGTGCAGCCGGACGTCCTGATGCTCGACGAGCCCTTCGCCGGGCTCGACGCCGAGGCGCGGGCGAGCCTGCTCGAGGATGCGGTGTCGGCTCTGCGCTCGGAGACCCGGGCGACGCTCGTCGTCGTCCATGACCGGGCCGAGGCCTGGGCGCTCGCCGACCGTCTGTTCGTGCTGATCGACGGCCGACTCGTCGCGGCGGGGCCGCCGCGCGAGGTGCTGGACGCCCCGCCGACGGCCGAGGTCGCCCGCTTTCTCGGCTACGACGGGGCGCTCGAGCAGCCGGAGGGCGTCCTGCTCACGCGCCCGGCGCACGTGAGGCTCGACCCGTCCGGCCCGCTGATGGCCCGGGTGACGAAGGCGGTCCCGCTCGAGGACGGGGTTCGCCTGGAGCTCGAGCTCGAGCGCGGGCGTCTCTACACGACCGCCCCACTGCCGGCGCCGGGCCTCGGCGAGACGGTGCGGCTGCGCGTGCAGGGGGGCGCGCGGTTCGCGCAGTGCGCGGTGGCCGAGGGGGTGTCCTGAGCGCACTCGCGCGGGCCGGTCGACGCTCAGCCGGCCGACGTGCTGCTCGCGGCCGCGCACGACCGCAGGCCATAGCGGGCGGCGAGCGCGGCCACGGGACTGGCCGTGAGCGATGCCTCGGCCCGGGCGACGCCCGCGCGATCACCGGCCGATGTCGCCGTCGCCAGGCGCTCGTAGTCGCCGACCACCTCGCCGAAGGCAGCGACGAAGCTTGTGAGCGATGCCTGCTCGGTGGCGCTCTGACTCGGTCGCCGGAGGGCGCGCAGCTGCGTCGCCTCAGTTCGGACGAGCGGGAGCACCTTGGTGACATAGCCGGCCAGGGCTCGCAGTCGCTGCGCGGGACTGCTCGTGAAGCTCGGCGGGGGGATCAGCCGCGTCTGCCGCACCGTGCTCGCGCAGATCGCGTCCGCCCGAGCGATGAAGTCGTGCTTCGTGTACGAGCCGCACCCGACGAGGACGGCGAGGGCGAGGAAGGCGGCTGTCCCCCGCACGCGGCGCATCGCGTCAGCATAGATCCTGGGCCTCACGAGCCCCGCCCGGGTATCCTCGGCCGGTACACCTACGAACTAAACTCGTGGTCATGTTGTTGCACCTGTTCGCGGGTCTGCGTGTACGGGATTTCGAGGCTGCCCGGCCGTGGTACGAGCGGTTGCTGGGCGAGCCCACGTTCTTCCCGCACGCCTCTGAGGCGGTGTGGACGCTGGCTGAAGACCGGTCCGTCTACGTCGTGGAGCACGCCGACGGCGCGGGCCACTGTGTGGTCACGGTCTTCGTCGGCGATCTCGATGCGTGCGTGGATACGATCGCGGCTCGCGGGCTCGACCCCGACGAGCGCCTCACTTTGTCCAACGGGGTACGCAAGGCCCTGTACCGCGACTCCGATGGCAACGAAGTGGGCTTCGGCGGCGCGCCGCTCCCCGCTGGTTCATAGCGGCCGAGGTGGCAGCCCCGATCCTAACACCTAGGTTTTGCCTTGGCGCCAGGCCAACCGCGGCCCGTGGCCGCTGCGGAGCCCAGATTCGACGTGCGGCGCCCGCGACAACCCGTGCCCTCGGAGGGAGAGCCCTCCGAGGGCACCGGCGGCTTGTCAGCGTCCCCCTGGAGAGGAGGAGCAAGCATTTTACTAGTCCGAACGCGGTGCTGACTAGGTATGGCGGACCATGTTGGTAATGCATAGGCAGCATATCGCTGAGCACCGGGCACCAGAGACCGGGTGCATCTTTTCGCGCGACCCGCGGCTCGACCCCGCCGAAGTCGGGGTCGAGCGCGAGCGATGCCGGGAGGGCTCGTGCTTGCGCCGCGGAACGGGGGAGACCATCCGCGGGGTTTGCCTGACCGACGATCGCGACGGGTCGCGAGCCGGCCGGGCCATAGGAAATATATAGGCTTATTCGCCCAGCTGCAATGCGAGCGCTAGTGCGACGGCGCCACGGGGATCGCCGCGCTCGATGGCCGCCTGGCCACGCTCGGGTTGCCGATCTGATCGAGCCGCCTGACGATCGCGACCCACTGCGCCGGCGTCAGCGCCGGAGCCGCAGCCGCCGACGAGGTGATCGCCGGCGACGAGGTCCCTGCCCCGGCCGGTGCCGCGGCCGGCGCGGCCGCCCCGGGTGTCGACCCCCCGGGCCCGGCCGGCGTGGCCGCTGCGCCCGCGGCCGGGACCGGCGGGTTCGTCGCCCCGGCGCTGGGGGTCACGACCGACAGCGGCGCGAAGGTGCCCGACAGGCTCAAGAGGCGCGGGATCAGCGGATCGCTCGTCGTCCCGCCAAGGACCAGCAGGCCGGTCACGGCCGACCCGCCCGGCCCCGTCGCCGACGTCGCCCGGCCGGCGCTGCCCGCCCGCCGGAAGGGGGCGATCGCCGTCGCGCTCGTGCAGCCGACCCCCGTTACCGTCGGCTTGGCGCCCGACAGCGAGAGGAACTCCAGGCGGGCGAGGGCGCGCTGGTCGATCAGCCCGGCGGTGACCGCCCGCCGGCCGCAGGCCGAGATCGTGATCGACTGATCGGACAGCACCTGTTGCTGGAGCGCGGCCTTGCTCTCCAGCATGAGCTGCCCGACCGGCGGGCTGACGGCCGCCGGCCCGAAGAACGGGTTGAGCTTGGCGGCGCGGTAGGTCGCCGTCGCCTCCAGCAGCTTCCAGTCGTCGAGGATCGGCTTCGGATCGATCAGCGGCGACCCGAGGCCAGCCGGCCGGATCTGGAAGCCGAGGTGGGGTGCCTGGCCCGGCTGGGTCACGCCGATCCGGCCGAGGATCGCCCCGGCGATGACGTGGGCTCCGGTCGTCAGGGGGCGCAGGTCGACGTCGGCCGGCGTGAGACCGTAGGACTCGGTCAGGTAGCCGGCCAGGTTGGCCGGCCGGCCGGCATTCCCGTCGACGCTGCGCGCCGCCCGGGCGACGACGCTCTGTAGGCCGGCGGCGGCCAGGTGGGCGATCGACGCCGCCCGCGTCGTGGCGGCGGCGCCGAGCACGGGCGACGGCACCGGCACCGCCGTCGGACCGGGTCGACCGGCGGCGGCCTGGTGTCCGGCCGTGGCCGCAGCCTTGGGGGCCGGGTCGGCCGGCAGGGTGAGGCCTCGGTTGATCTGCGCCGTCGACGCCGTCTGCGGCAGCGGCACCGCGTACAGCGGCGTCAGCGTCTTCAGGCCGCTGTAGGTGTAGGTGTTGCCGTAGACGTCGCGCAGCTCGACGTACTTGCCGAGCGCCGGCGTCTCGCCGAGCCCCGTGACCACGCCGTCGTGGACGGCGATCGCCGGCGAGCCGGCCTTGGCGTAGATCTTGATGGCCATGTCCCCCGACCGACTCGTCCCGGCGCCGGCCCCGACTCCGGCAGCGGTCCGGGGCGTCACCTGGGCGGTCCCCTCGGCGACGTCGTCGGCGTAGCGCGCCGGGGCGTGGACGGGGAAGCGGCCGTCGGTCAGGCCGGTCAGCGAGCTCAGCAGGTCGGTCGGGAGGCCGCCGATCAGCTTCGCCCGAAGCGTCACCGAGTCGACGTACCACTTGGCCTGGTCGAAGGCGAAGATCGCGTCGGGCAGGCTCTGCGAAGCCCCGGCGGCGTGGAGGAAGCGGGCGGCGGCGAAGATCGCGTCGACCGGGTTATACGGATCCTTGACGCCGTCGCCGTTGGCGTCGACCCCATACTCCTTCCACGTCTGTGGGAGGAACTGCATCCAGCCCTCGGCCCCGGCGCTCGACACGCTCAGGTTGCGGCCGTAGTCGGTCTCGATCTCGTTGATCGCCGCCAGGATCTGCCAGGGCACCTCGTACTCGACGCCGGCCGCCTGGTAGATCGGGATCAGGAAGGGCGGGATCGCGAAGGTCTGGATGAAGAAGTCAGGGACGCCGATCGGCACGGGACCGAGCGCAGTGAGCGACAGCGTCGGATCGGCGGCGACCGGAAGTCCGTTGGCCGCCCGCAGGCTCGACGCCACCGGCTGCGCGGCGGCCTTGGCGGCTGCGGCCGCGGCCACAGCGGCCGGCGAGCCGTACGGCAAGCCGGTCGGGTTCGGCACTCCCTGCTTGGTGCCGGTCGGCGTCTGGGACGTCGCCGCGCCGACGGACGGGGCGACGGCCGGCGCCTCTTGTCCGTTCGCCTTGGGCAGGACGATCGCCCCGGGGCTCGGAGACGAGCTGGTCGGACGCTTGGCGGCCGGTGACGGAGCGGCGGCCGGGAGGCGGGGGAGGGCGACGGTGGTCGTCGGCGGCGACGCCCCGGCCTGGGCCGAGCTGCCGATCAGAGCCGTCGGGCTCGTGTCGGGCGCCGCACCCGCCGGCGTCGTCGCCGTCCCGCCGTCGGCGCTGGCCGCCGCCGGGGAGAACGCGCAGAGGACGGCGACCGCTAGCGCCGCCTGGCGCGCGGACGTCCGCCGCCGCGCGGCCCGCCGCCGTCGCGCCCGACTCATCGGGACACCCTCGCGGCGGGGAGCAACCTCCGACCCGATCGGGCGCTTGCCATCGCCCGAAGTCTCCCGACCGGCGGTCGCGTCGGCGTGAACATCCGGGCAGCGTACCGGGGTCGGCTGTCATGTCGACGCGTTGGCAGCCGCCGTGCGCCGGCGGCGC
The DNA here is from genome assembly GCA_963742705.1 of uncultured Solirubrobacterales bacterium. Lineage (GTDB taxonomy): Bacteria > Actinomycetota > Thermoleophilia > Solirubrobacterales > Solirubrobacteraceae > Palsa-513. The sequence goes on from CAVUMZ010000017.1 coordinate 654,268, forward strand.
GGGACGGCGACCGACCCGCTCCAGGCGCCGACGAGCTTGGCGCTGAGGAGGATCGCCGCGCTGACGATCACCAGCAGCACGCCGATCGCGATCGCCTGGTCGAGGTTGGCGTCAAACAGCGAGTAGACGGCGAGCGGCAGCGTCTGCGTCGAGCCCTGGAAGCTGCCGGCGAACAGGATCGTCGCCCCGAACTCGCCGATCCCCCGGGCGAAGCACAGCGCCGCCGACGCCCCGAGGCCGCTGGCGGCGAGCGGTAGGGCGACCCGCACGAGCCGCCGCAGCGGCCCGGCGCCGAGCGTCCCGGCGACGTCGATCAGCGTCGGGTCGACGGCTTCGAAGGCGCCGATCGCCCCCCGGACGTAGAACGGCCCGGCGACCAGCACGATCGCCATCACGACGGCGGCCTGGCTGAAGGCGAGGCTGATCCCGAGGGATGTCAGCGTTCCGCCGAGCAGCCCGAGCCGGCCGAAGGCGACGAGGAGGCCGATCCCGGCGACCGCCGGCGGCAGGACGAGCGGGAGTTCGACAAGGGTGATCAGGACGCTGCGCCCGGGGAAGCGCCGCCGGCCGACGGCGTAGGCGAACGGCGTCCCGAGGAGCAGCGTCAGCACCATCGCGATCAGGTTCGTCTTCACCGACACCTTGATCGCGTCGGTGCTGACCTGGGCGCCGAACTCGTGCAGGAGCCGACCAACCGGCTGATAGGTGATCAGGGCGACGATCGGCAGCAGCAGGAACCCGAGCACGATCGCGCTGATCACGGCGACGACGACGAACGCGACGAGGGGCTCGAGCGCGACCATCCACCGCGCTCGACTACCGCTCGGTCTCACGGAGCGCCGAAGCCGGCGGCCCGGAGCGTGGCCTGCCCCTGCGACGAAACCACCTGGGCGACGAACGCCTGGGCGGCGGCCGCCTTCTTGGTCGATTTGACGACGGCGATGTAGTCCATGGTCAGCGGCTTGGCCTTGGCCGGCAGGCGGATCGCGTGAACCTTGCCCTTGGCGGCCTTGGCGTCGGTGATGTAGACGAAGCCGACGTCGCCCTGCCCTGCGGCGACGTCCGCCACGACCTGCGTCACGTCGGTCGCCTGGCTCTTGATGTTCTTCGTCGCGGCGGCCGTGATCCCGAGGTTCGTGAACGCCGTCGACGCGTACGTGCCGCACGGGACGGTGGCGTTGCAGACGACGATCTTGACGCCGGGCTTGGTGATGTCGGCGACAGAGGTGATCTTCGCCGGGTTGTCCTTCGGGACGATCATCACCAGGGTGTTGGTGGCGAACTCGACGGGCTGGTCGACGAGCCCGGCCTTGTAGAGCTGGGTCGTCTGCTTGGGGCTCGCCGCGGCGAACACGTCGGCCGGCGCACCCTGCTGGATCTGGGTGGCGAGCATGCCCGAGCCGCCGAACGTGTAGCGGGGGGCGCTGTCGATCTTGGGGAACGTCTTGCTCAGCGAGGCCGCGGCCAGCACGGTCAGCTGGCCCGAGGCGGTCGTCTTGGAACCGGAGGAGCTACTCCCGCAACCGGTCGCCAGGCCGAGCGCGGCGGCGCCGATCGACGCGCTCGCCAGCAACCGGCTCGCGCCTGTGAGAATCTTCATCATGCTCATCGTCTCCTATGTAGTGCGGCTGCGCAGCGCAGCCTAATGCAACCCAGGTAGTGAGCAGGCAGTGGACACCCTCGACATCGACATCTCGCTCGCGCGCCGGGCCTTCGCCGTGGACGTGGCGCTCTGCGTCGGCGGTGAGACCGTGGCCCTTGTCGGTCCGTCCGGCGCCGGAAAGAGCTCTCTGCTGCGCGCCGTCGCCGGCCTCGAGCGCCCCCAGGCCGGCCACGTCATGCTCGGCGCGGAGCGCTGGTTCGACGCGGCGGCGAGGACGCATCTGCGGCCCGAGCGCCGGCGGGTGGGCTTCCTGCCGCAGGACTGCGCCCTCTTTCCGCATCTCAGCGTCGCCGACAACGTCCGCTTCGCCGGCCGGCAGGCTCGGCCCGACCTGCTCGAGCGCCTCGGTATCGCCCACCTGAGCCGGGCCCGGCCGGACGCGCTGTCGGGCGGGGAGCGCCAGCGCGTCGGGCTGGCGCGGGCACTCGCCCGGGACCCGCGCGTGCTGTTGCTCGACGAGCCGTTCGCCGCGCTCGACGCGATCACGCGCGTGGCGATCCGCGACGAGCTCGGCGACGAGCTGCGCGAGCTCGGCCTGCCGGCGCTCCTGGTCACGCACGCGTTCGAGGACGCGACCGCCCTCGCCGCCCGCGTCGGCGTGATCGACCGCGGCCGTGTGCTCCAGCTGGCGACGCCGGCCGAGCTGCTGCGCTCCCCGGTCGATGCGACGGTGGCGGCGCTGACCGGGGCGAACGTACTCGACGGGACGGCGACGCGAGTGGCGAGCGGCGGGTCGACGGTCGAGCTGTCGGGCGGCGGGCGCCTGCGCAGCACCACGGCGGCCGAAGGACCAGTCCGCGTCGCCGTGCACCCGTGGCAGCTGGTCCTGACCGACCCGGACTCGAGCAGTCTGACCGACCGGGTGATCAGCGTCCGTCACGACCGCGGCATGCTGACTGTCCGCTTCGCCCGCTTCACCGTGCGCCTCGAGGGCGGCGAGCGTCCGCCGCTCACCGAAGGCGAGCGCGTCGGCCTCCGGGTGGCGCCGGCCGACGTCCTGGTCCTCGACGGATAGCGTCCTCCCAGTCGACCCCTACTACGACTGGGTGGCGGCTACGATGTCGAGTTCATGGTGGCCGAGATCGAGGCCCGGCGCCGCCGACGCGGAAGCCCGCGCTCATCGGAAACCGCTCATCCGGACGTGGCCGCCAGCGGCGCGAGCTCGCGCTGCCGCGGGGCGGGGACGAGCAGGCTGGCGAGAAGGCAGACGACGAGGAAGCCGGTGGCCATGGCGAAGGTGTCGGTGAAGCCGGTGACGGTCGGCAGGCCGTGGCTGATGTTGCCGGCGATGAAGGTCGCCGACAGCTGGCCGCCGATCGCGCCGCCGAGGGTCCGCATGACGGTGTTCATGCCGCTGGCCACGCCGGTCTGGTGGGCGGGGACGGCCTGGACGATGAGGTTGCCGAGCGCGGCGAAGGCCAGGCCGATGCCGATGCCGAGCAGCCCCGCCGCGATCAGCAGGTCGTATGGATGGGAGTGGGTGACGGCCAGCAGGCCGAACGACATCGCGGTGAACGCCGTGCCGGCCAGCAGCGCCGCGCGCGACCCGAAGCGGTCGGAGATCCTCCCGGCGACCATGCCCATCACAAACATTCCGACCGTCGCCGGCAGCAGGTAGAGCCCTGAGACGACGACCGAGGCGCCGAAGCCGAAGCCCGTGCTCTTCGGCAGCTGGGCGAATTGCGGGAAGACGATGAACGACGCGTACATGCCCGCGCCGAGGAGGAACGCCGCGAGATTGGTGCTCCAGACGCCGCGGATCCGCATCATCGTCATGTCGATCAGGGGCTCGGCGCTGCGGACCTCGACGAGCACCCAGACGCAGCAGATCAGTATGCCCGCGGCGAGCAGTCCGAGTGTCTTCGGCGAGCCCCAACCCCACGTCGTCGCCTCGCTGATCGCCAGAAGGCCGGCGACCATGCCCGTGGTCATGAGCGCCGCCGCCAGCCAGTTGACGCGCCCGGGGACGCGCACCGGCGACTCGGGAACGTAGCGCCAGGTGCAGAAGCCGGCGATGACGATCGCCACCAGCGGCATCCAGAACAGCCAGTGGTAGTCGAGGTGCTCGACGATCACGCCTGAGGCGACGATCCCGACACCCCCACCGACGCCGAGGATCGCCGACATCAGGCCGATGCTGCCGGCGATCTTCTCGCGCGGAAACTCGTCGCGGACGATCCCGAACGCGAGCGGGAAGATCCCGCCGCCGACGCCCTGGATGACGCGCGAGAAGATCAGCAGCCCCAGCGAGTTCGAGACGCCGGCGAGCAGGGTCCCGAAGCCGAGCAGGATCAGCGTGAACAGAAGCAGCCGCTCCTTGCCGTACATGTCCCCGAGGCGGCCGAGAATCGACGTGCCGACGGCGGCCGCGAGGAGATATCCGGTCAGCAGCCACGTGACGCCGGTCTCGGTCGTGTGGAGGTCGTGCTGGATCGTCGGCAGTGCCGGGACGACGGCCGAGCTGAGTACCGAGTAGGCGAGGCCGCCGAGGCTGAGGACGGCGAGTGTGACGTTCGGGCGCGCGCGCGCCGCCTCGACGACGTCAGACATTCACGACGACGTCGTCCGGCTCGTCAGAGAACGTGTTCGCCGTGCGCGCCTCGGTGAAGAGGAGCGCCTGGGCGGCCGGGTCGAGCACGAGCTCGGCAGCCGGGGTGTCGGTGGTCAATGGGCTCATCGGATGCGCATGCCGGTCGCGGTGATCGGCCGCGAGCGATAGGCTAGCAGCTAGTAATTCCCTAGCCCATTCGGCTACACTCGGTGTATGGCGAACCGGCACGGCCCTCCCTCGTGCGACGCGGCTCTGGCGAGGGCGTTCGGGTTTCTCGGCAAGCGCTGGAACGGGGTCCTGATCGGGTCGCTCGTCGGCGGCCCAGCTGGATTCGCCCAGCTTGGCCGCAGCGTCGTGGGGATCAGCGAATCGGTGCTGTCTGACCGCCTCAGCGAGTTGACGCGGGCAGGAGTCGTCGAGCGCAAGGTCCACGACGGGCCTCCCGTGACGGTGACCTACGAGCTGACGCCGTGTGGGGAGGCGCTGGTGCCGGCCCTCCGGGCGCTGGCGCGGTGGGCCAACGAGAGCTTGCCGCCGACCGATTGCCAAGCGGACACCGTCGCGACCGAGCCTGTCGCCGTGCCCCGGTAGCAGCGCTCGTCAGGCGTCCACGGCTCACGGATCGACCGTGTGCCGCGCATCCGCGGCGATCAAGGCCTCAATGCAGGTCCGCGCTGCACCGAGTTTTCCCGCGACGGCACGACCGGCGTCGGGCCGAGCGCCTCGTTGACAAGCCGTGGCAGCGGGCCGTGGCCGGCGGCGTCGCCACCGGCGGGGTCTGGCTGTTCGCCGCCTGGAAGGTTCCGCTCGGACTGCCGGGCCATCGGGCGCTCGGCTGGCTGACGATGCTGATCGCCGCGCGGCTGATCGCCGGCCCCGGCTGGGCCGCCGCCGTCGGCATCTTCTCCGCCACCCTCGTCCTCGTCACCGGTGAGTCGCCCAACGCCCTCTGGGGCGTCGCCCAGTACGCGATCGCCGGCGTCCTGGTCGACTCGATGCTGCTGCTGCGCCCGACGATTGCCCGCCATGCCGTGACGCTGGGCCTGCTCGGCTCGGCGGTGCTGCTGGCGGTCGGCTGGATCGCGCCGCTCGGACGCAGCCTGACCGGCGGCATCCCGCTCGCCGAGCTGTGGCCGTCGGTCGTCTCGGTCGCCGGCGCCGGGCTCAGCCGGATAATCGTGCTCGACCTGGCGTTCGGCGCCGTCGCCGGTCTCCTCGCCTGGGTGCTGGCGCGCGCCTTCGCGCGGGCCCGCGCCGGCGTCAGGGCTGGCGAGCTCGCCACCGTCACCGGCTGATGCGCCTGCGCAGCCGGCTGTGCACGTTCCATGCGCCGAGGATGCCGGCCAGCAGCGCGAGCCCCTGCTCGGGCACCCCGTACCGGTACTCGTAGGTCACGGTCAGCACCGGCGTGAGGGCGACCGCGAAGGCGACGCCGGCCACCAGCAGCAGCTGCCGGCGGGCACCCCCGGGGGCGAGCACGATCCCGGCGAGCGCGGCGGCGACGACCGCGAGCCAGAGCAGCCCCGGCACGCGCGACAGCACGAGCCAGCTCTCGTACGGATAGAGGAGCGGCCCGTGAGAGACCCGGTAGCCGTAGAGCTGCTCGACCTGGTCGCGCGCCGGGTACGGCGCTAGCGACGTCTGGAGATAGACGAACTCCGGGCCGATCCCTGCCTCCGGACGATGGTTGCCGTAGGTCGGGTCGACATAGCGGAACGCATCCTTGGCGACGGTGCGCAGGTAGTCGAGCGGCTGGCCGGCGATCGCCTGGAGCGCGAAGTCGCGGAGCTCGGCGTTGCCGTGCGGGGCTGAGCCGAAGACCCGCACCGCCGGGCTCGTCTGGCCCGCTCCGCTGCCGGTGCCGAAGAGATAGAAGTAGATGCCGGGGCGGGCGTCGGCCGGGCGCGACTCGCAGAGACCGCCCGTGCCCGCCGGAGGGGTGAAGCGCGTGCAGTCGGCGAAGGGCGCGACGCGCCCGTAGAGCGTCCAGCCGGCGTAGCTCCCCAACCCGTTCTGGCCGCTCCCGGCGGCCAGCACGTAGGCGAGGACGACCACCGTGGCCGACGCCGTGAAGACAGCGGCGACGGCCAGGCGGCGGGCGCCGGGCGCGCCGAACGCCAGCAGCCACACGGCGCAGAGCACGGCCGCGACGAATCCGGCCGGGCGGGTGACCGCGGCTGCGGCGATCGCCGCTCCGCCGGCCGCCGCCCAGGCCGCGCCCCGGCGCCCCGGCCGGTCGGCGCGCAGAACGGCGAGCACGGCGGCGAGGAGCAGCGCCGTGAACAGGGTTTCCGTCATCAGCGACTGCTCGAAGAACCACTGGTCACCGGAGAACGCGACGAACACGGCCGGGATCGCCGCCAGCCAGGCGGGAAGGCCGCTGGCGCGGGCGACCTCGCGACCGCAGCCCCAGAGGAGCGCGACGCTGATCAGGCCGAGCACGTGCTGGCCGACCGAGACGGCGGTCGCGCTCGGCCAGAGGAGATGGAGCCCGGCCAGCAGGATGGGATAGCCGCTGGGGGCGAACGGGTCCGAGAACAGCGCGACGAGGCCGCCGTGGGCGTAGCGCAGCGAGTCGTCTGACGGAGCGAGCAGCGGGCCCGCGGCCAGGTATCCGAGCACGCGGAAGCCGGCGGCGGCGATCAGGAGCGTCACCAGGCCGCGGAGCCGGGGCAGCGCCGTGAGACGCTTCATGGACACCCGGGGACCGTACCCGGGCCGGACACGTGGGGGAGGAGCACAAAGCCGACGATGGGCAGCCAACCGCGACTCGACCCGTCGCTCCGGCGCGAGCCGGTCGACCTCTAGCGGCCGCGGACATCGTCGATCCGGCGGCGATCGCGCTTGGTCGGGCGCGGCCCCGAGTCAGCTCCGCCCGGATGGGCCAGGCGCGCTTCGGCTGCGCGCCGCTCCCGCTCGACGACGCTGTCGGGCGTCTCGGCATACAGCCGCGCGGCGGCGCTCGCCGGTCCGCGCCGCTCGGCGAGCGCGAGCACGACGACCGTCCGTCGCTCGCGGCCGAGTGTCATCTCGACGCGGTCCCCGCTGCGCAGATCGCGGCTCGGCTTGACGCGCTCGCCGTTGACGTGGACCCGGCCGCCCTTGACGGCCTCGGTCGCGAGCGTCCTGCTCTTGACGAACCGGGCGGCCCAAAGCCAGCGGTCGACGCGGACGCGATCGGGTCCTTCGTCCATCGGGCCGATCATCGCAGCGTCCGCGGCTCCCACTCGTGGACGGCGAGCGTCGCCGGACGCCGCTCCGGGCGCCCGGCGAGCGCTGCCCCCAGGGGCCGCAACCGTGGTCTTGAAGCGGTCAAGCGGTTCGGGACCGACGGCGGCAACCTGCGGCCACTACGCGCTCGCCTGGGCATCGCCTCCGCCTGGCTCGGCAGCGAGGGCCTCGGCGTAGGCGGCGGCCAAGCGCTCGCTCGCGGTCGGGTCGCCGCTCGGCGGCACTGACGCCCCCAGGTGCTCGCTGCGCAGCTCGGCCATGAAGTCCTTCCACAGCGCGGGACCGCCGTCGGCCAGCAGCTCGGCTCGCACGCGCAGCGTCGGGGTGCTCGGGCGGTGGCGCAGCCCCCACTCGCCGAGCAGGGCCAGCAGCGGGACCAGCTCGATCGCCGCCTCCGTGAGGCTGTATGTGGCGCGTCGGCCGCGGCCGGCGTCCGCCCGCGTGAGCAGTCCGCCCGACACGAGCCGCCGCAGGCGGTCGGCGAGGATATTCGAGGCGATCCCCTCCTCCGAGCTCTCCTGAAGGGCGCGGAAGTGCCGCCGGTTGCCGAACATGACGTCGCGCAGAACGAGCAGCGACCACCGGTCGCCGATCACCTCCACCGCCGCGTTGATCGGGCAGCCCGAGCGCGGCTCGCTGGCGGTACGTGTCGCCATGTCACGGATAGTACTTGCAGCTTGCCATCACCTCGGGTAGTTTGCGGGCCACCACTTGCAAAGCACAATCACTTTCGGAAAGGTCGCGGATGCCGGACACCACCTGCCACATGTCGATCTCGCTCGACGGCTTCGTCGCCGGGCCGGACCAGAGTCGCGAGCACCCGCTCGGGAAGCGCGGAAGGGAGCTCCACGGCTGGCACCTCGGAGACGAGCGCGCCAACGAAGCCGACGAGACGGCGACCGGCTGGCTCATGCGCCCGCGGGGCGCCTACCTCATGGGCCGCAACATGTTCGGGCCGATCCGCGGCGAGTGGGAGGAGGACTGGCGCGGGTGGTGGGGGCCCGAGCCGCCTTACCACGCCCCGGTGTTCGTGCTCACCCATCACGCTCGCGAGCCGATCGAGATGGAGGGCGGGACGACCTTCCACTTCGTCACCGACGGCTTCGACGCCGCCTACGCACAGGCGCGTCAGACGGCCGGTGTCGACGGCGTAGACATCGCGGGCGGCGCCTCGACCGTGCGGCAGGCGCTCGTCGCTGGGGTCGTCGACGAGCTTACGCTCGACATCGCACCAGTCCTGCTCGGGTCCGGCGAGCGGATCTTCGACGGCGTCGAGTCCCTGGGGTTGGAGCCGGTCGAGGTGTTGCATTCGCCGTTGGCCACGCACATCCGCTACCGCCGGGCGAGCTGAAGGCCGGCGGGAGGGCGGCGCCCAGTTGTCGCGAGTCGCGCAGAGCGTCAGGACGTTCGCGGGTAGCGCTCGGGCACTCAGCGCCTGGTCTCGTACCTGGTCAGCACCACGCCGTCGGGGAATGTCCGGGTCTCCACCAGGTTCAGGTTCACCCAGTTGTCCAGGGCCGTGAAGAACGGCGTGCCGCCGCCCACCAGGACCGGATGGGTGACGATCGCGTACTCGTCGATCAGCCCGGCCCGCATGGCCGCTGCGGCGAGGGTGGCGCCGCCGACGTCCATGGGACCGCCGTCCTCAGTCTTGAGCCGGGTCATCTCGGTGACCGCGTCGCCGGTGACCAGGCGGGTGTTCCAGTCGACCGTGCTGGTCGTCGAGGAGAACACCACCTTCGGCATGTCCCGCCACCGGCGGGCGAACTCGATCTCCGCCGGTGTGGCGCCGGGCTGCTGGTCGGCGGTCGGCCAGTAGGAGCTCATCGTCTCCCACAGCTTGCGCCCGTACAGCGCCAGGCCCGTCGCCCCCACCCGGTTGGACCACCACTGGAACAGCTCGTCGCTCGGCACGCTCCAGCCGAGGTCGTCGCCGGGCGCGGCGATGTAGCCGTCCAGGCTCATGTTCATGCCGAAGGTCAGTTTTCGCATGGCGTCAGCCTCCCATGAGTCGGTACCCGGCGTACAGACGAGCACGGCGCGCAGAAATCATGGGTCAGGCCCACCGAGGGCCGGTGCGCGGGTCCGTCTCACCGGCTTCCAGCGGCGCTGCCTGCCGGACGACCTGGCTCATCTCGAGGTGCTCGGCCAGCAGACGGGCCTCGCGCGCCCGCGCGAGGGCACGCTCCTGGTCACCGGGCGCCCGGCGGGCGGCGAGCACCCGGGCCTCGTCGAGCGCGGTCAGTGCGAGCGTCGGCAGCGCGTCGACCCGCTCGGCGACGGCGCGCCCGGCATTGAGGTGCGCCAGTGCCAGGTCGTGCGCCCCGCCGGCCGCGGCCAGGATTCCCAGGGTCCGGTCGAGCGGCCATAGCGCCGCCGCCGTCGGCGAGACCACCCACCGCCCCATCAGGGGCTTCAAGCGGTCGTACAGCGATCGCGCCGTGGCCGCGTCGGCCAGCTGGCTGGCCGCCTCGGCTAGGAGGCTGAGGCCGATCACGTACGTGTTGTCGCGCGGAATCGAATCGAGCCCCACCGCCACGACCGCGGCGAGCTCGGCCCGGGCCGCGTCCTCGCGGCCGGACTGCACGAGCGCGACGACGAGGGCGCAGCGCAGGGCGACGACCTCCGCGTAGGCGCCGACCAGGCGCCGAAGTGACTGCTCGAGCTCGGGCAGCCGGCCCTGGAGCATCCGGATCAGGAGGATCTGCGCGTCGGCGGCGAGCTCGCTGACCGAGTTCTGCACCCGGGCGCCGAGCTCGCGTGCTCTGGCGTTGAAGTCCTCCGCCTCGGTGAAGCGCCCTTGGACTATCGCCCGCATCCCGCGGTGGAGCGGTAGGAACGCGATCGCCCGCGGCTGGCGCAGCGCGGCCGCCATGTGCTCGACGCGGGCGAGCTCCCGGTCGAAGGCGGAGAAGTCCCCGAGCTCGAGCAGGACATTGACGCGCCAGTTGCGCACGAGCAGCTCGAGCTCGCCGTCGCCGACCTCGCGGCAGAGGTCGAGCAGCTCGGTGCACTCGACGTCGCCGGCGGCCGACTCGGTGCCCCACTCGGCGAGCATCGCCCGCACGCGGACATAGGCCAGAGTGGCGGCTGTCCCGCGGTCCGGCGCCCGCTCGTGCTCGGCGGCGGCGAGCGCGACGGCCTCGGCTGACAGCCGGAGGCTGCGCTCTCGCTGGAGGGCCGAGCCGAAGTAGAGCGTGGCCGCCAGGAGCCCCTTGACTTCGGCGAGCAGCCGGGGGCTCGTGCCGCCCTCCAGCCGGCCGATCGCCTCGTCGGCGAGCTCTACGAGCACCGCGTCGACGCCGGCGGTCAGCCCCCAGATGCCGCAGGCAAGGGTGGCCCGGGCGAGCGCCTCCGGCTCGTCGTGCCGCCGGGCGGCGGCCGCGGCCTCGAGCAGGGTGCGGCGGGCCGCGGTCGTCTCGCCCCGGCGCATCTGCGCCTCCCCGAGCAATTGCAGCAGGCCGATCCGCAGAGCCGGTCGGTCGGCGGGCACGACGGCGAGGGCCCGGGCGAACAGCGTCTCCGCCTGGTCGTAGGCGAACTGGCGCATCGCCTGCTGGCCGGCCCGCGTCGCGTAGTCGACCGCGCGCGTGACGTCGCCGTCGAGAGCGGCCTCGAGGAAGTGGTGGGCGAGCTCCTCGAGTCGCTCGATCCGGCCGTCGACGGTCCGCTCGATCGCCATGCCGATCGCCCGGTGCAGGCCGACGCGACGACTGGCGGGGAGCGCCTCGTACAACGTCGCCTGGACGAGGCCGTGGCTGAACGCGTAGACATGGTCCCCGGGGGTCCGCGCCGGCGGCCCGGGGTTGACTGGCGCCCGCCTCAGCAGGGCCGCGGCGACGCCGTCGGCGAGCAGGTCGAGGACGTTCGGCGCCGGCCGCCCGGTCGCCTGGGCGACGAGCCCCGCGTCGAACTCGAGTCCGACGACCGCCCCGGCGCTCAGCACGTCGCACGGGTCGTCGCCCAGGCGCGCAACCCGCCGGCCGATCACCTCGCGCACGCTCGGCGGCAGGCCGTGGGCGGTGTCCGCGTCGGCCAACGACCAGTGGCCGACGCGGTCGACGACGATCGCGTCCGTCTCGCGCAGGTGACGCACGAGCTCACCGACGAAGAACGGGTTGCCGGCCGTGTCGCGGTGCACCCGGCTGGCGAGATCGGATCCGTCGGCGCCGATCGGGTGGCCGGCCAGCGTCTCGATCATGTCGACGATGTCGGCCTCGGCCAGCCCGACCAGCTCGAGGCGTGTCACGCCCGGCTCGCGCCGCAGGTCGGCGAGGACCGCGCTGAGCGGGTCCCCGGGGGCGATGTCGGAGTCGCGGAAGGTCCCGAGCAGCAGCAGCCGGTCGGGCGTCGAGGCACCGACGATGTGGCGCAGCAGCGCCAGCGTCGGCTCGTCGGCCCAGTGGAGGTCGTCGAGGATCACCAGGAGCGGCGCTCGCGTCGCCGCGTCGGTCAGGAGTCCGGCGACCGCGTTGAAGAGCAGGTAGCGCTCGGCGTCGGGATCGGCCGGCGGCGGCGTCCCGGCGCCGAGCTTCTGGCCGAGCTCGGGCACGAGCCGCAGCAGCTCGTCGGCGTGCGGACGCAGCAGGCGCCGCGGGGCGACGCGGACGTAGTCGCGGAGGATCTCGAGCCACGGATGGTACGGCCGGCCCTGGTCCTCGTCGCAGCGGCCGTAGAGGATCGTCGCGTCGTCGGGCAGCGCCGTCCGGGCCGCCTGGCTGACGAGACGGGTCTTGCCGATGCCGGGCTCGCCGGAAATCAGGACGGCTTGTCGCTGACCGTCGACCGCCCGGTCCCAGCAGTCGAGCAGCACGCTCTGCTCGCGCGTGCGGCCGACAAAGCCCGTCTGCGTGAAGGCGCGCAGGCGCGGCGGAAGCCTGTCACCACTCGCCTCGACGAGTGGCTCCCAGCCGACACGCCACGCCACCATCGGCTCCGCCAACCCCTTGAGCTCGAGCTCGCCGTGCGCCTCGAAACGATGTCCGCTGCGATCGTGGACCGTCGCCCGAACCGGGTCCGCGATCAGGATCTCGCCGCCGCGGGCGGCCCCGCAGAGGCGCGTCGCCACGATCGGCGGGATCCCGAAGAAGTCGCCATCCTCCACCAGGGCGTCGCCGATGCTGACGCCGATGCGAACGCTCATCCCAACGTCCGCCGTGCGGTCGCGCCGCTCGAGGTGCTGCTGGATCGCGGTCGCCGCCGCCAGGGCGGCCGTCACGCTCGGGAAGCCGGCTAGGAGCCCGTCACCTGTGTTCTTGATGACGCGCCCGCCGGCATCCTCGACATCGTCGCCCAGCAGGGAGTCGTGCTCGCGGCGGAGCTCGTCGAAGCGCAGATTGCCAATCCGCGAGGCGATCTCCGTCGAGCCGACGAGGTCGGTCGCCATGATGATCGCCGTCTCGATCCTGGTCATCTCAATCGGCTCCCCCCAACAACCCGGCGCCGCCGCGCCGGCGGGGCCGCTCAGCAACTTTCGCCGAAAACCCAGCATACGCCCCGGGCCGTGTCGATCTGGCGCGGCTCCGAGCGTCGACTGGGTAAAGCCGCCGGATGGGTGGCGCCAACTCAGAGGAGAACGCTCATGCGCAAGGTGATCGTTTCGGAGTTCCTGACGCTCGACGGCGTGATGGAGGATCCGGGTGGGGCCGAGGGGTTCGACCGCGGTGGCTGGTCGTTCAAGTTCTCGGATCCCGAGGGGATGAAGTTCAAGCTCGACGAGGTCATGACCGCCGAGGCGCTGCTGCTGGGGCGGGTGACCTACGAAGGCTTCGCCGCGGCATGGCCCGGCCGCACCGACGAGGTCGGGTTCGCCGACAAGATGAACGCGATGCGCAAGTACGTCGTGTCGAGCACGCTCGCCGACCCGTCCTGGAGCAACTCGACGGTGATCGCCGCCGACGAGGTCGCCGGGCTGCGGGACGGCGACGGCGGCGACATCCTGGTCGCCGGCAGCCGGACGCTCGTGTCGATGCTGATCGAGCACGACCTCGTCGACGAGTACCGCCTGATGGTCAACCCGATCGTGCTCGGCGCCGGCAAGCGGATGTTCGGTGAGACCGAGCGGTCGGCGGTGCTCCGGCTCGCCCGAGCCGACACGATCGCCTCGGGCACGCTGATCCTCGTCTACGAGCCCGTGCGCGACTGACGCCGACGAGCGCCTCAGCTGGCGACGTACCGGTGATAGGCGGCGACCCAGTCCCCGGCGATCAGCCGCTGCGCCCGGGCGAGCGTGAGCGTGCCGTGGCACACGAGCGACTTGAGCTTGTTCTCGAGCGCATCCTTCGGGTTGTGCTCGCCCGGCTCGGGCCAGAGGTTGCGCGGGTCGTTCGGTGCCCCGCCCAGCTCGAGCGAGATGTCGTGGTCGTACTCGAAGTCCGACGCCGGCCCCGTGTCGCCGTACGCGGCCATGCTGGCACGCTTCTCGCGCCCGGTCACCGACGACGGCGGTCGCACCGTGCGCGTCCAGCCGGACCGGCAGATCGTGCTGGCGATGTCGGCCTGCGTGACCGCCGGGTTCCTGGCCCCCGGGGTGCAGCGGAGGTCCGGCTCGGTGAACAGGCCGCTGCCGCGGGCGTGGCACGAGCCCGGGGGCGGCTGTGGCTGGACGGTGGTCGAGCTGAGCGGCAGGCGGGCGACGGTCGCACCCGCACCGCCGCCGCCGGCCGTCTCGCCGCTCGCCGCGGCGCAGCCGGCGAGCGTGGCCGTCAGCAGGAGCGCGACGGCGGCCCGGCGGATCGGCGGTGTCCTCGGCGGCTTCTGCATCGTTGCGCCCCACTGTAGGCGCCGCTGCGGTCGGTACGGCAACGCCCAGGTCCGATCGAGCTGCCGGTGACGTAGCCTTCACCGGGCGATGCGGAGCGTGAGACCGAGCCGGCCCGGCGGCGCACCCGTCGCGACGTGACCAGCCGGCGGGGGCGCGGGTCTGACCGCGGGGAGCTGATTCGCAGCGCACGACGCGTGGTGCAGCTGCTCCGTGTCGTTGCAGTCCACGGCGTCCTCCCCGAGCTCGTGCCGGCGCGGCGCGCCCCGGGTCCGGTCCGCCTGCGCCGGGCCCTCGAGGAGCTCGGCGGCACCTGGGTCAAGCTCGGCCAGACGCTGGCGCTGCGCTTCGACCTGCTGCCGCGCGCCTACTGCCACGAGCTGTTCGGCCTGCTCAACGAGGTCGCCCCGTTTCCGTACGCCGAGGTCGAGCGGATCATCGGCACGGAACTCGGGCAGGAGGTCACGCGGACCTTTGCGTCGTTCGAAAGAGAACCGTTCGGCGCGGCGTCGATCGGGCAAGTCCACGACGCGGTCCTGCACACCGGCGAACGGGTCGCGGTCAAGATCCAGCGGCCGGGCGTGCGCCGGTTGTTCGCCACCGACATCGCTCTCATGTATCGGGTCGCCGGGGCGCTCGACCTGGTGCATGCGCTGGGCGGGACGCGCAGCCGGGACGTGGTCGACGAGTTCGCCCGGTGGACGTGGGACGAGCTCGACTACACGGCCGAGGCGGCCAACGCCCGCCTCTTGCGCGCGCACGCGCGAGAGACCGAGCACGACCCGGAGCCGCACGACGACTACACGGCCGGTCGCGTGCTGACGGCCGAGCGGCTCGACGGCATCCTCCTGCTCGACGTGATCCGCGACCTGCGCCGCGACCGGCCCGGCTGCGTCGCCCGCCTGGCGGCCGACGGCTACGACCTCGACGAGGCGGCCTCGAACATCGTCTGGAACTTCCTCAACCAGGTCTACGCGGTCGGGATCTTCCACGGCGACCTGCACCCGGCGAACCTGCTGCTGCTGCCGGGCAACCGCATCGGCTACGTCGACTTCGGGATCATCGGCCGGCTCCCGGACGGCGTGCGCGAGTCGCTCGTGCGCTACGCCGGGTGCCTCTTCCACGGCGACGTGCACGACGCGGTCAGCGAGTACCTGCGCTGGGTCAAGCCGTCGGACAAGACCCGGGTCAGCGCGGCGGCAGCCGAGATCGTCGAGCGCACACACCGCTTCGTCTTCGACATGGACCGCGCGACCACCGGCCGGCGCAAGCTGGTCGCCCAGTACCAGGTCGATCTGCTGGGGATCACCCGGGCCCACCGGATGACGATCGACCCCGTGCTCGTGCTCTACATGAAGGTCGTGCTGACGATCGACTCGGTCACGTCCGAGCTGTCCCCGTCGCTCGACCTCCAGGCCCTGCACGTGCGCTTCATCCGCGAGCGCGTGGTCGAGGGCATCGCGCAGGCCTCGTCGTAGGGGCTTGCGGCGGCCACGTCCCGGGTAGGGGAGCGGGATGCCCGACCCACACGATCCGCGCCGGACGCCCGGCGTGACGACGATCACCCCCTACCGCGACGGCCCGTACCTGGTCAGCGGGACGTTCGAGATCCGCGACCAGGACGGCAACCGGATCGCGGTCGACCGCAGGACGGTCGCGCTCTGCCGCTGCGGCCGGTCCCAGCTGCGGCCGTTCTGCGACGGCACGCACAAGCTGGTCGGCTTCCGGGCGGCAAGTGGGCCCGAGGGCGTCGCCGACGGTGTGCGCTCGGGCGAGGCCGCCTGACCGGTCAGCCGGCGAGCGAGCTGGCGCCGCGCCGCCAGGCGCCCAGCATATGACGCGAGGCGCGGCGGTCGAGCTCGACCAGGGCGGCGGCGCCGAAGAGGATGTCGCCGATCAGGTGGGGCTCGAGCCGACCGAGCCCGCCCGCGAGATCGACGGCGGCGAGGTTCTCGTGGACGGCGTCGGCGACGACGTGCTCGTCGTAGAACGGTCGCGCCTGCGGCCAGCCGAGGCGGTCGAGGCCGTGGCTGTAGCGCCGGTTGGGCAGCGACGACGACATCTCGAACGCCGCCAGGTGGCCGACGAGGGCGCCGCGCAGGCGGCGGTGGAGCCCGAAGAACGTGATCAGGTTGACCGTGGCCAGCGTCACGCCGGGCAGGCGGGGAAGGTAGGCGCCGTAGCTGCCGTCGAGGCCGAGGGCGACCATCGTCTGGCGAAAGAGCTCCGAGTGGGCGCGCCCCGGCATGCCGTCGCCGTACTCGTCGGCCTGGATGCGCACCATCGCGGCCTTCGGGGCTCCGGCGAGGCGGGGGAGGGCCCAGGTGTGGGGGTCGGCCTCCTTGAGCTGGTAGGCCGACCGGTGGATGACGAACTCGAGCAGCTCGGCCTGCGTCGCCCGGGCCTCGATGTAGCGCGAGAGCGACGGGTCGTCGTCGGCGGCGAGGATCGCCCGCAGTCCGAGATCGAGCTCGTGGGCCGGGACCGGCGCCGGCTGCGGCACGGCGGCCCGCAGCGCGGCCTCGAAGGTCCGCTCGAGCCCGGCGCGGAAGCCGAGCAGCGGCAGGTTCCACTCCCAGTCGTCGTCGACGCCGGCGAAACCGCGGTAGTGGAGCTCGTAGAGGACGTAGAGCGCGAGCTGGAAATCGTCGTCGGCAAGGGACCGGCCTCCGAGTGTCGCGGCGACGGCCGCGGCGTCGGCAAGCGCCTCGCCGGCCGCGCCCGGCTCCACGGTCAGGGCGGCCGTGAGCAGGTCGGTCAGCGGGCCGACCGGGTCGGGTAGGCCCGGCGCATCGTGGCCGTCGTCGCGGTCGGCGGCAACCGGCAGGTCGAGCGTCGTGCTCATCGGGCGGGCGACGGACGGGTCGTGGTCATGCTCATGGGAAACCTCCTCGGGCCGGGCTACGTACGCTCCGGCCGAGCAGCCGGTGTCTCGATCTACCCGTCGGCGCGGACGGGGAAACGAGCCGCGGGGTTTGCCGGCGGGCGTGGCGGGGGTACGCGCCCTTTCGATGATCGCCACGAGGGGAGACCGGGTGCCGGACGCAGCTGCGGTGGATGCCGGGCCGCGCCTGGCCTGCGGGGAGGTCCATGTGATGGTCCGCTCGCCGGCCACCTTCGCCCGAGAGGTTCGGCAGGCGCTGGTGGAGCGGACGATCCTCCCGGCCCACCTCTTCTACGAGACGCCCGGCGGCGCGGCGAACTGGACGGAGCTCACCAGCGACGCGTCCTACGCGTCGGCCGGCGACTCGGCCGAGCTCTTCCGGCGCGAGGGTGGTGCGGTCGGCGTGACGGTGGCCGAGCTGGCGGCCGGCCGGGCGATGCGCGTGGTCAGCCTGGGCCCGGGCGACGGGTGGAAGGACGAGCTCGTGATGGCCGCGATCGCCGGGACGTCGACCGCCGGGTCGATGCACTACTTCGCGCTCGACACGAGCCCGATCCTGGCGACGCAGGCGATGACCAGGGCGCTCACCAGCGACCGGCTGGCCGGCGCCGGGGCGTCGGCCCTGGTCGGGCGCTTCGACGACCTGCCGGCGCTGCGGCCGATCTACGACCGCGACGGTGCGGTCAACGTGATCATGATGCTCGGCAACACGGTGGGAAACCTGGCCGACGAGGTCGGACTCGTCCGGCTGCTCGGCGAGCAGGCGATGAAGCCGGGCGACCTCCTGCTCCTCGAGGTGACGCTCCAGACGCCCGGGACCGACGAGATCGCCGCCCTCGGCGACCTGCTCTCGATCCGGCGGTTCAACTTCGAGCCGCTGGCGGCGCTCGGCCTGCGTCTGGTCCCCGAGCGGATGACGTACGCGATCGACACCGGCCGGAGCACGATCCCGGGGACGGTGAGCGTCGTCGCCAGCTACGCGGACTTCGCCGTCGACGGCCAGTACTTCGACTCGGCCGACCTCGCCTACGTCCACCGGTATCAGGCCGCGGCGATCCCGCGCGCGCTCAAGGACGCCGGCTTGCGCGTGTGCCGGCCGGCGTGGTTCGGGCCGAGCCGGCGCTCGATGCTGGTGCTCGCGCGCAGGTAGTCCGCGGCCGGGACCGGTGATAAGGCCGTCGTTGACCCGGTCGGTGACCTCGTCGACGCTGCGGACCTGGATCCGGGCGCCGCCGTCGAGCGCTGTCTGCGTCCACTGGGCGAAGTACACGTCCCACATCGGCGCAAGGGCTAGCCGACCGCGGCGCGTTGTCCGTCCTGAAGCCGTCGCGGTGCCTCCGGCACCCCGCCGTTTGTTTGGATCGCGACCTATTGGAGCGTACTCGGCTGCACCCGAATAGGCTCGACTGGTGCTCTGGAGGCGGTTGCGATGGGTGGTGCTGCCGCTGCTGATCGCTGGTGTAACGGGTGTCGGGCATGCGGCCGACCCGGTGGCTGGTGGCAACCCGTGCTCGCCGGCGGCGCCAAACGGCCTGCTGGGTGTGAACTCGAATCGCACGGGTCTGGTCGACTTGTACTTCTTCAATGCGGGCGGGGCGACCGTAACGTACTTCGAGTGCCTCGGGAGTCGGACGGAGCGGCTGGGGGAGGCGGCGTCGTCCAGCGCAGCGACGACGACCTCTCTCTCAACTCCGTGGCTGTGCGACCGGCTCGCGCGGTCGTTCGCGGCGACGATCACGCTGGCGGACGGGACGGTGGTGCGCGGGGTCAACAGCATCCGGACCATGTCGTGCGCCGACCGCTTCGCGGTCATCGTGCCGCGGGAGGTCAGCTGGGGGCAGGATGCGCGGATTCGCCTGATCGACCGGTGGGGGACCGGGGGCATCCACACGCGGCTGTGCATAAGGCCGCCGGGCGGGCGGTCGGCCTGCAGTGTGGTGGGGTTCCCCGCGGCAGTCACATCGGCCACGCGGACGTTCCGCGCGGCTGCGCGGGGGGACTGGGGCGTGATGCTGGAGGTGCGCGGGTACCGCGTTCGGGCGACGATCGCCGTCGGCGTGAAGAGCGTCGCCATGACGGCTGTGCCGACGGTGCTGGCGACCGGCGATTCGACAATGCAAGGCGTCGAGAGCTTTCTGGCGGACGACCTCGGGGCGGCGGCCACGGTGGTCAGCGAGGTTCACCCGGGATATGGCGTCAGCACCGTGGACTGGCCGGGGATCGCCGCGTCGCAGGTGGCGCGACTGAAACCGGCGACGACGGTGATATCGCTGGGGGCGGACGAGGGCTTCCCGATGAAGACGTCTGCGGGAGCCAGCGTCGTCTGCTGTGGCGAGGCGTGGATCGCCGAGTACGCACGGCGCGTCCGCGAGTCGATGAGCATCTACCGGCAGCGCGGCCGGAGCCGCGTCTTCTATCTGACGATCGCCACGGCACGGAACCCCGGCGTAGTGCCGATCGACGCCGCGGTCAACGCCGGGATCATTCGGGCGGCGCAGGGCCTGGCCGGCGTCCGGGTGCTGCGGATGGACCTCCTGTTCTCGCCACATGGGTACCGGGAGACGATCCGCTACCGCGGCCGCGATGTCGACGTTCGCGAGCCGGACGGAGTGCATCTCAACGTCGCGGGTACGGCGATCGAAGCGAGAGTTACGGCGCAAGCGCTGCGCCGGTCGCCCGGTTGACCCCAGGCGGGGAATGGGCCCGGGCCGAGCCCGATTTGCGGGTGGTTCGCTCCGTCGAAAACGGGCATATGTGTGACCGGTGGCGGTCCCGCCGCCGCGGCCGAGAGGAGCACGGATGGGATTCGATCAATACCACGAGCCGGTCGGGGAGCTCTCGCAGGAGACACGGACGTTCGCCCGAATGATGGTGTCGCTCACCGAGGAGGCCGAAGCGATCGACTGGTACGAGCAGCGCATGGCCGTGGAGCAGGACCCCGAGGCCAAGGCGATCATGGCCGATGCGCAGAAGGAGGAGTTCAAGCACTTCAGCATGGATCTTGAGTTCCTGCTCCGGCGCAAGCCGGTCTGGCGGGAGATCGCCCAGGGGGTGCTCTTTACCGAGGGCAGCATCGTCGATCACGGTGACGAGGCCGAGGAGGACGCCGACTAACGAGAATTGGGATCGGTCCGCCAGATTACGACTGCACAACGCGGGCGGGATCGTCGCGCGCCGATTCACGCGTCAGCGGGCAAGACGCGAAACGGCTTGCCGTTCGCGTCTAGGACGCGGAAGTGACGCTCGTCAAGGGTCAGTACGTTCTGGGTCCCGTGGCGCGTGGCAAGCACCGTGATCGACGCGTCGGCCAGACTGATTCCGAGGTCGGCGTAGCGTTCCAGGACGGCGAGAGCGGCTAGAACGTCCTCAGCGATGAAGGGCTCGAGCCGGTACACACCGCGAACGACCTCATCAAGCAGGCTCGTGCGAGCAGCCTCCCCGACGCGTGTGGCGAGTAGGTAGTCGAGCTCGGCCAGCACGAATGGTGAGAGCAGCCGAGGCGGCGAAATTGCGGCGAGGCATGTCGCTGACTCGGTGTGCGCTCGTTGAGCGGAGTCGAGCGCGGCGAGCAGACCGCTTGTGTCCAACAGGATCAATCGCCGAAGCCCGCCGCGAGCTCCTCGTCGACCCGCTCGGCCAGCATCGGGTCACCGCTGTCGAATAGCGGGAGGCGCGGCTCCGGATACGCATCCTCGGCAGTCGCCGCGAGTATCGCCGCGCGTACAACCTCGGCCTCGCTCTTCCCTTGGACGGCTGCGGTCCGCTCGAGTGCGAGCTTGAGTTCATCAGGGAGGTAGACCGTCGTTCGCTTCATGCCATACATCATGCCATACGTGAGCAACCGTGCAAGACGCAGTCGCCTCCGGGCCTCCGGAGCCCCCTTGCGCGGCGGAGCCGCAAGCCGACCCTAGAGGCCTTCCTTGAGGACGATTATCAGCACGATCAAAGCGAAGACGCCGAAGATCACACCCACAATTGTCACCTTGAGCAGGAAGAAGAGGGCAGCAATCAAGATGACCATGCCTAGGAAAACTCGTGCATACTGCAAAGCGACTCCTCGGGTTCACGTAGCGGCGCGGTCGCCAATGTAGCGAGGATCGACGGGGGAGAGTCCGCGGTGCCGGTGGCCGGGACCGGTCGTCTGGGTCGTCGCGTCGGTCCTATTTGCCGCATAATTCCCAAAATGCAGCAAATGTGCGTCACGAACGCTGAAGGAGGAGTCGTGTAGAAGACCCCTTTACATAGGCGGTGCTGTGCGAGAGATGGAGGCTTGTTGGCCCTCCAGCGTCGGCCCTGCGGGGGCGGGCGCTAAACCGCCCTGATGCTGCGTTGGCTGAAGACCGTCGTGGTGAGCGTTCAGGGAAAAGGCGCGGCTTGATCGCGTCAGGTGGGGATCAGGAAGACGTTCCAGAAGCGCTCGACCAGGGTTGGATTGGTCGGGCGTCGTCGTTGAGGCGTCGAAAGCATTTGAGATGGCATCGAAACCGAGGGTTAGTTTGCTCCCTTGGGATGAGCCTGGCGGGTGCCCGCGTTCCTGGCCAGGTGGTGTCCGGCGTAGAGGCGGCGTGAGCCTGATCTGCGGCTCTTGCACGGAACGTGAGAAGGCGAGCGTCGAAAGAGACGTCCCGGCGGGGTCGTAAGGCCTCGGGGGGTCGCGAGAGGGAGCGTGCCGAGGCGGAAACCGTAGGCATTGAGTACCGGTCGCGGCGCTCGCCGGCGGACCGGCCCGTAGTAGCCGAGAAGGCGCTGCTCGCTGGGGTGGCGGTGGAGCGAAGGGGCCGGCTCATCAGGAATGTCCGTTTCGTTCAACCACGGCATTGGGTCGTGGGAGGAGGCGAGGATGAACAATCCAAGGTCGCAGGACAAGCCGTTTGCGATTCCCAAGCAGTTGGTCTGGGAGGCGTGGCGGCAGGTCAAGGCCAACAAGGGCGCCCCGGGAGTGGATGGGCAGGCCCTGGACGAGTTCGAGGCTGATCTGAGGGACAACCTCTACAAGATCTGGAATCGAATGAGCTCGGGGTCCTACTTTCCGCCCCCGGTCAGGGCGGTCGAGATCCCCAAGCCGCACGGCGATGGGATCCGCGTGCTCGGCGTGCCGACGGTCGCAGACAGGGTCGCGCAGACGGTCGCAGCCATGTATCTGGAGCCGCTGGTGGAGCCGAGGTTCCACCCCGACTCCTATGGCTATCGACCGGGTAAGTCGGCTCATGACGCGCTCGCGGCATGCCGGGAGCGGTGCTGGAAGTACGACTGGCTCATCGACTTGGATGTCCAGAAGTTCTTCGATGAGGTGCCGTGGGATCTCGTGGTTCGGGCGGTGGCGGCGGTCACCGACTGCCGCTGGGTGCTGATGTACGTAAAGCGGTGGCTGGCTGCGCCGCTCAAGCACCCCGACGGCACCCTCGTTGAGCGTAAGAGGGGAACTCCGCAGGGGTCGGCGGTTTCGCCGATCCTGGCGAATCTGTTCATGCACTACGCGTTTGATTCGTGGATGGCCCGGAACTTCCCGGGCTGCCCGTTCGAGCGCTACGCCGACGATGGCGTCGTGCATTGCCAGAGCAGGCGGCAAGCCGAGTTCGTGCTCGCTGCGATCGCCGCGCGGATGCAGGAAGCGGGGCTCAGGCTTCATCCCGACAAGACGAGGATCGTCTATTGCAAGGACAGCAACCGTCGGGGCGAGCACGACCACACCTCCTTCACCTTCCTCGGGTACGCCTTCCGGCCACGGGAGGCGCGCGGGAAGAACGGCAAGAGCTTCACGTCGTTCTCGCCCGCGATCAGTCCCGAGGCGCTCAAGGCCAAGAACGTCAGGCTCCGCGAGATGCGGATCCATCGGCGCACCGACCTGTCGTTGGAAGACCTGGCGCTGTGGCTGAACCCCATCGTCGCCGGGTGGATGCGCTACTACGGCCGCTACTACCGGTCGGCCATGGCACCACTCCTGCAGCGCGTCAGCTTCTACCTGAGGCGCTGGGCTGGGAAGAAATACAAGCGGCTGCGGGCACACAAGCGGTTCAAGCGGTGGTGGACCGGGCTACTCGAACGAGTGCCCGGCCTATTCGCCCAATGGCAATGGGTCCGCTCGTACTGAGAGCTGGTGAGAAGAGCCCGGTGACGGGAGACTGTCACGCCGGGATTCTGTGGGAGCCGGGGGCTGCGATGCCCCCGGCCACCCGACCTAGGGCGGACCAGCCAGGCTGCCACGGGCGCCTCGCTCAAGGGTTCGTCGTTGCAGCCGACGCCGAGCGTCCGTCCTGGATCGTGACGACCACCACGCGGTCTTCTGACTCGATGAACACGTAGACGAGAAGCAACCAGCGCCACGGTCCCAGCAAGAAGCGAAAGCCATCCCATCGGCCGTCGAGCGCCGGGCCCATCGACGGAAATCGCTCCAGCGCTCGGAGCGAGCCAGCAACCCTCGCTCGCGTATCCGGCGGAAGGCTGTGCGTTCGGATCAGGGTCTCAAGATCCTCGACCGCGGCCGTCGCGAGGTCGACCCGCGTCACTCGCTACAGCTGGTCCAGCCCGATGGTCTGTCCGGCGCGCGCCTGGCTCAGGCCCTGCTGGGCACGCTCGTGCGCCCCGGAGATACCGTCGAGCAACTCGACAACGTTCCTCGGTTCGGGGTCGGCCTCCTCAAGCGCGCGGGCAAGGAGCGACCGCGCAACCGTGCCCGGTTGGACATGCATCCGGGCAGCCAGCCGCGCAAGTTTCGCGGCGTCCTCGTCGGCGAGAGTGATGTTCAGGCGCTCCATCGTCTGATCGTACACGCCACGCCACGGGACGTGTAGCTCGGCCCCCGCCCTCGCTCGCTTCCCCGGGGCGGCCGCCATCAGACCTGGATCCGCTCGCCCATCGTCACCGTCCGGTTGTCCGGCAGCCGGAAGTACGCGACCGAGCTGGCCGCGTTGCGCCCCATCTGCAGGAAGAGCTTCTTGCGCCACTGGCTCATGCCCGGCTCGTCCGATCGCACGAGGGTGACCTGGGAGAGGAAGTAGGACGCCGCACTCAGGTCGCACGGGCCCTCGAGCAGCCCGGTCCGTTCGGCCAGCTGCAGCGTCGCCGGCACGTCCGGGTCGTCCTGGAAGCCAAAGCGCCCCAGCAGCCGGATCACGCCGTCGTGCGGGTTGCCGAGGCCGTCCGACACGAGTCGCTCGTCCTCGGGGATGTGCGGCACCCGACCTGTCTCGATCGACAGGATCACGACCGTCTCGTGCAGCACGTGGTTGTGCTCGACGTTCGCCCGCAGGGCCAGAGGCGTCGTCTCGACGTTCGCGCTCAGGAAGACCGCCGTGCCCGGCACCCGCACGACCGGGAACGGCAGCGTCTCGAGGTGGTCGACGAACTCCTGCAACGGCCCCTCCTCCCGCGTCCGGTTCCGCGTCACGATCTCGTTTCCCTTCCGCCATGTCGCCAGCACCGTGAAGACGATCGTTGCGATCGCCAGCGGCAGCCACCCTCCGTGGACCACCTTGGTCAGGTTCGCCGCGAAGAAGGTCACCTCGATCGTCAGGAACACCGCCGCCCCCAGCCCGATCAGCCGCTTCGGCTTGTGCCACAGCAGCCGCGCCACCGCCAGGAAGAGGATCGTGTTGAGGATGAAGGTCCCCGTCACCGCCACGCCGTACGCCGAAGCCAGTGCCGCCGACGACCCGAACGCCAGCACCAGGCCGACCACGGCCACGAACAGGCTGGCGTTGATCGCCGGGGCATAGACCTGCCCGATCTCGTGCTCTGACGTCTGGCGGATCGTCAGCCGCGGCAGATACCCGAGCTGGACCGCCTGCCGGGTCACGCTGAACGCTCCCGATATCACCGACTGCGACGCGATCACCGTCGCCACCGTCGCCAGCAGCACCATCGGCACCTGCGCCCACCCCGGCACGAGCAGGAAGAACGGATTCGAGACGCTGCCCGGCGACCGTAGGATCAGGGCGCCCTGCGCCAAGTAGTTGAACGTCAGCGCCGGAAAGACGAGGAAGAACCACGCCCGCCGGATCGGCGCCCGCCCGAAGTGACCCATGTCGGCGTAGAGCGCCTCCGCCCCGGTCACCGCCAGCACCACCGACCCGAGCGCGATGAACGCCACCGCCCCGTGATCGACGAAGAACTGTGCCCCGTAGGTCGGCGACAGACCCCGCAGCACGCCCGGGTGCTTGACGATCTCCCGCAGGCCGATCACGCCGAGGATCCCGAACCACAGCCCCATCACCGGGCCGAAGACGCTGCCGACACGCTGCGTCCCGAAGCGCTGGATCGCGAAGAGCACGCTGATCACCCCGATCGTGATCGGCAGCACCAGCGACTCGAGGCTCGGCGCCGCAACCTTCAGCCCCTCGACCGCCGACAGCACCGAGATCGCCGGGGTGATCATCCCGTCCCCGTAGAACAGCGACGCCCCGAGGATGCCGAGCAGCACCAGCCCAACCTTGGCGCCCCGGCTGCCGAGCTTGAGGCCGTCGACCAGCGCCGTCAATGCCATGATCCCGCCCTCGCCGCCGTTGTCGGCCCGCATGATGAACGTCACGTACTTGACCGAGACGATCATCGTGATCGACCAGAAGACCAGCGACACGACCCCGTAGACCTCCCCCGGGCTCGCGTGCACCGCGTGGTTGTCCGCCGTGAAGACGGTCTGCATGGCGTACAGCGGGCTCGTCCCGATGTCCCCGAAGACGACCCCGAGCGCCCCCAGCGTCAGTGCCCCCATCCCCGTCTTCGCCGCTGCCCGCGTCCGCGTCCGCGGCGCGCCGGCCGCGGATCCCTCGGGGTCAGTCGTCGCCACGCCCGGACCCTATGTGCTCGCCCCCCGGCGACGCCGCCGTCTCGCTGAACGTGACCCGGGCCAGCTCGAGGAACTCAGCCGCCGCCGGCGCGTGCCGCCGTCCCTCCCGCCAAGCCAGCGTGATGTCCCGCGTCAGCCGCGGGCCGACCAGTCGCAGCACCGCCACGTCGGCCCCCGGCCCCTCCGCGTCCGAGCGCGGCAGCAGCGCCACGCCCAGGCCCTGGGCCACGAGCCGCCGGATCCGCCGGCTGTCGTTGGACTCGAGCTTGACCCGCGGCTTGAAGCCGGCCTCCCGCCCCGCGTGCACGAGCAGCTCACGCAGGCGCGCCCCCTCCCGGTAGCTGACGAACTCGTCCTCGGCCAGCTCCCCCATCCCCACCCGCCGCCGTCCGCCGAGCAAGTGGTTGCGCGGCAGCACGGCTACCAGCTCCTCGGCCACCAGCTGCTGCAGGCCGAGCCCGTGGCTCTCGATCCGCTCGGTCACCGACAGGAACGCCAAGTCGAGCTCGTCCGTCCGCAGCATCTCCGCCAGCTCCTCGCTCGACTCCTCGCGCACCGTCAGCTCGACGCCCGGGTGCCGGGCGTGGAAGATCGCCAGCGCCACCGACACGTCGACCGGGCCCATCGTGTGCATCACGCCGACCGTCACCCGCCCCGCATGCATCCCGCTCAGCTGCTCGAGCTCGGCCCGTGCCACCTCGACCTCCGCCAGGATCCGCCGCGCCCGGACGACGAGCTGCTCGCCGGCCGCCGTCATCGCGACCCGCCGCGTCGTCCGCTCGACCAGCGCTAACCCGACCTCCGCCTCGAGCCGGCGGATCTGCTGCGACAGCGCCGGCTGCGCGATGTGCTCGCGCGCCGCCGCCCGCGTGAAATGTCGCTCCTCGGCCAGCGTCACGAGATACCGCAGCTGCCGCAGTTCCATAAGCCAAGCCTATAGATCTCTGGGAATACTCGCCTTGGACATCTGGAATCGATCGCGCGATCCTTCCAAGTGCACCTCTCCTCCCCCTCGGAGTCACGCCCCGCCACCCCGGCCTTATACCCGCCGGGGCCGGGGCGTGTCTCTTTAAGCGATCAGGCCGGTGGGGTTGCCCTTGAGCAGGACTCGACCCGTGACGCGGTTGGGCGCGCAGCCCGCGCCCGCCGTTCCTGCACACATTTTTGCGACATAATTCATCGGGTTATGATGGCGCGGTGGCCGCCGCACCCTCCTTCCCCGAGCTGGTCGACGACTTCCTCGACAGCCTGCGGGCCGCCAAGCGGTCCGAGCACACCCTGGCCGGCTACCGCAGCGACCTCTACGGCGTCGCCGGACGGATCGCCGGGGGAACCCCCGACGAAACCGCCGCGCGAATAGCCGGTCTCACCGTCGACGGGCTCGACCGTCGCACCCTGCGCCGCGGCTTCGGCTCGTGGGCCGGCGACCACGCCGCCGGGTCGATCATCCGCGCCTGGACCGTCTGGAACCGCTTCTTCACGCACCTCGTGGACGACGACGTCGCCCCGCACAACCCGATGAAGTCAGTCCCCAAGCCGAAGCTCCCCCGCGCGGCCCCCCGGTCGATCCGACACGAGAATCCCGCGGCCCTGCTGCTGGAGACGGCGGCGACGATCGACCCCCGCTCGAAGGTCACAAAACGCTGGCCCGAACGCGACGTCGCCCTCGTCGCCACCTTCTGCGTCACCGGCATCCGCCTCGCCGAGGCCGTCTCGCTGAACCTCGACAGCATCACCGGACCCGCCGGCGCCCGCCGCCTTCAGCTCACCGGCAAGGGTCGCAAGGACCGCGCCATTCCCGTCCAGCCCGGACTCGAGTCGGTGCTCGACCGCTACCTCGCCACGCGCGTCGACCGCCACGGCCCCGACGCGCTCGAAGACCCCTCCTCCCCCCTGCTCGTCCATTACGACGGCGGACGCCTCACGCCGGCCCGCATCCAGTACGTCGTCGAGCAGCTCTACAAGCGCGCCGGGATCCGACAGGCCGTCCCCGCCGGCGCCCTCGTCCACGCCCTGCGTCACAGCTTCGCCTCGTTGGCCGTCGAGTACGGCGCCGACGTCGTCGAGCTCCGGGACCTCCTCGGCCACGCCTCGCTGGCGACCACCAGCCGCTACCTAGACGCCAACGCCAGCCGGCTGCGCGAAGCGGTCGCGATCCACCCGTCCCAGCGGGCCGTCGACACGCTCCGCTGACGCCGACGACGCCCCACCGGGGCCGGGCCGGCCTACGGGACGATCAGGCAGGCGCTCGAGCCGTCCTCGACAGCGCCCGTTTCGCCAGGGCCGGCACGTTCCGTGCGCGCACGCGCTCAGAGTCGCGCAACCTCGGGCGCCGGGTGCTGCGCTCCCTCGAACCAAGCCGCCGGCATCGACCCCAAAGAGAGAGGTCCTTAAAGAGCTGACGCCCCGGGGGGAGCGGGGCGCCAGCGGGTGCATTTCTGGGAGGAGATGCGGTTGCGAGGTTTGGTCGCTCTTGCAGTATGCGCACCAAGACTCAACGCCAGCTAATAAATTCCAAAGCCCAGATAAAGAAGCGGAGCCCAGATTGCCACGCCAGCCCATACGCAAGGAGCAGCCCCAGTCGCTTTTCTGGACGATCATGGGCTGGGCTGCCCCGTTCTTCGTCGTCGTCGGCTGCCTCGGCGCACTGCTCGGTATCGTCGCCGGCCAATCGTCCGGGATCGTCCTCGCCGACCTCATGACCGCGGTCGTCGGTGGCGTTCTGCTGCTGATCCTCCGCTGGCGCTTCTAGCGGCTCAGGTCAGGCCGTTGCCGGATCCGTTGCCGCAGACCTTGAAGCCGTAGCCCTGGGCGAGGCCCCGCGTCGCCGCCGCCGCCGTGACGCCCTGCCGCTCGGCCGCGGTCAGCGCCCGGGCGTCGCGATGGGCCAGCGCCGTGGCGATCGTCCCGGTCAGCGCGACCGCCGCCGCTCCGTGCTGGAGATAGGCCGTCACCTGGCTCGTGTTGCCGCTCGGCAGCGGCAGCGCCTTGAGGCGGCTGAGCTCGGTCTGTTCGAGCGCCTGAACCTGGCGGAACAGCGGCGCTCCCAGCACGTACGCCTTCGCCGAGGCCCCGGCGTCTGAGAACGCCTTCGTCTGCGGCGCGAGCGCCGTCAGCGACGCTCGCAGCTGCTGGCAGACGGCGTCGGCCTTGGCGATGTACGCCGCCTTCGACTGGGCCACCGTCGCCGCGTTCGTCGTCGTCTTGTGTGAGCTGCCCCCGCACCCGGCCAGCCCGAGCGCGACCGCGGCGCCGAGCGGCGCCAGGACCCTGCATCCGACGCGTGGCTGCGTCATCGTGTCGTCCTCCTCAGCCTGAGCGCCGTCCCCGTTGACGCCGCCCCGGCATCCTACGCGCAAGCCGTTGTGCGGGTCTGCGCCCGGCGGTCTGACACGCTGTCGACGTGCGTATCGGCAGAGATCGGGTTCGCGGGGCCACCTCGCGTCGCCGCTTCGGGACCACTCTCGGGGTCCACGACATGGCGATCGACCTCGGCACGGCGAATACGCTCGTCTACGTTGGCGGCGAGGGCATCGTCGTCTCCGAGCCGTCGGTCGTCGCGATCGACTCGGGCAACGGTGAGGTCCACGCCGTCGGGGCCGAGGCCGAGCGCATGCTCGGACGGACGCCGGCCACGATCTCCGCCGTGCGCCCCCTGCGCCACGGTGTGATCGCCGATTTCGAGGTCACCGAGCAGATGCTCCGCTACTTCATCGGGCGCGTACTAGATCGCCGCTGGGCCCATCCCCGGGTGATCGTCTGCGCCCCCTCGGGGGTCACCGAGGTCGAGCAGCGAGCCGTCGAGCAGGCCGCCCTGGCCGCCGGCGCCCGCCGCGTCGAGCTGATCGAGGAGCCGATCGCCGCCGCGATCGGCGCCGGGCTGCCGATCGAGGAGCCGGTCGGCCGGATGATCGTCGACGTCGGCGGCGGCACCAGCGAGGTCGCCGTGATCTCCCTCGGCGGGATCGTCGTGTCCCGTTCGGTCCGCGTCGGCGGATATGAGATGGATGAGGCGCTCGGCAACTATGTCCGTGAAGTACACCAACTGGCGATCGGGTCGCGCACCGCCGAGGCGATCAAGCTCTCGATCGGCTCGGCCCTCCCGCTGCCCGACGAGCGGATCGTGCCCGTGCGCGGCCGCCACCTCGGCACCGGCCTCCCGAGCGAGGTGATGCTCCGCAGCGAGGAGGTCCGCGAGGCGATCCAGGCGCCCCTGAGGGAGATCGTCGCCGCGATCAAGGAAACGCTCGAGAACACGCCGCCGGAACTGGCCGGCGACATCTCGACCGAGGGCATCCTGCTCGCCGGCGGCGGCACGCTGCTGCCCGGGCTCGCCGGCCTGGTCGAGGCGGAGACGGGCATGCCGACGACGATCACCGAATCCCCGCTCACCTGTGTCGTGCTCGGCTCGGGCCTGGCGCTCGAGCACTACGATCAGCTGTCTGGGAGCGCGACAGGGAGACGCGGACGTGCCAGTCGACCACACGCCGGCTGAGTTCGGCCCCGGCCGCGCGGTCGGCAGTCTCCGGCGGCGCCCGTGACCATGGACGTGCGGCCGCCGGCGGTCGACGACGCCCGGCTCGGCCCGTCATCGAACCAGCGGCTGGCGCTCGCCGGCGTGGCCGCGCTCGTCGCCGTGGTCGTCGTCGCCGCGGTCGGCCGCTGGTGGCAGATCCCGCTCGCCGGGTGGGTCGCCTTCGCCCTGGCCTATCTCGCCTGGATATGGAGCACGATCTCCCGCTTCGACGCCACCGAGACCGCCCAGCACGCCCGGCGCGAGGCTCCGGGACGGTCGACGACAGCCGCCGTCCTGATCAGCGCGAGCCTCGTCAGCGTGCTGGCGATCGGGCTCGTGCTCGTCCGCGCCGCCAAGGCCCACGGACTGGAGCAGGGCCTGCTCGTCGGCAGCTGTCTGACGAGCGTCGTGCTCGCCTGGGCCGCCGTCCACACCGTGTTCACGCTCCGCTACGCCGACCTCTATTACAAGGGTGAGCCTGGCGGCATCGACTTCAACTCCGACGAGCCGCCCGACTACCTCGACTTCGCCTATCTCGCCTGGACACTCGGCATGACCTTCCAGGTATCGGACACCGATCTGCGCTCCCGGCCGATCCGCCGGACCGCGCTCCGCCACGCGATGCTGTCGTACGCGTTCGGGACGCTGATCATCGCCACGACGATCAACCTGATTGCCGGGCTCGGCAAGTAGGCCCACGTCCGCGCGGACCCCGGTTACCGGTGGATTCACCGGTCATCGCCGGGCCCGACGGATAGGGCTGTGGGTGTCCTGCCGCAGGCTCTCCGC
Source organism: uncultured Solirubrobacterales bacterium (assembly GCA_963742705.1). Classification (GTDB taxonomy): domain Bacteria; phylum Actinomycetota; class Thermoleophilia; order Solirubrobacterales; family Solirubrobacteraceae; genus Palsa-513. Next base: position 685,447 of record CAVUMZ010000017.1, read on the forward strand.
GGTCATCTGCAGGACGGGCGTGCTCGGCGTCGACTCGCGGCGGCTGGGCCGCGGGCCTACGATTGAGCTGTGAGCCACGAGCACGACATCGACGATGGCCCCCACGCCGCGCACGCCCACGCTGGGGCGCACCCGCATGGTGCCGGCCACAGCCACAGCCACGGCGTCGCGGCCGACTGCGACACGCGTCAGCTGACCATCGCGCTCGGCCTGATCGTCGGCTTCATGGTCGTCGAGGTCGCCGGCGGGATCGTCGCCCGATCACTCGCGCTGCTCTCGGACGCCGGTCACATGCTGACCGACGCCGCCGCGATCGGCCTTTCGCTCGCCGCCGCGCGCCTCGCCCTGCGGCCGGCCGGCGGGTCGATGACGTACGGCTTCAAGCGCGCCGAGATCCTCTCGGCGCAGGCCAACGGCGTCACGCTCCTGGTGCTGGCCGCGTTCATCGCCTACGAGGCCGTCCGTCGGCTCTTCGCTCCCCCGGTCGTCCAGGCCGGCCTCGTCCTCGGCGTCGCCCTCGTCGGAGTCGCGGTCAACCTCGCCGCGACGTGGACGTTGGCCAGGGCCAACCGCCGCAGCCTGAATGTCGAAGGCAGCCTCCAGCACCTGCTGACCGATCTCTACGCCTTCATCGGCACCGCCGTAGCCGCGGTCGTGATCCTCGCCACCGGCTTTGACCGGGCCGACCCGATCGTCTCGCTCGTGATCGCCGGCCTGATGGTGCGCTCGGGCTACGCCCTCGTCAAGGCCTCGGGCCGCGTCTTCCTCGAGGCGGCACCGGCCCATCTCGATCCGCAGCAGATCGGCGAGGCGCTCGTCTCCCAACCCGGCGTCCACGAGGTCCATGACCTCCACGTCTGGGAGATCACCAGCGGCTTCCCGGCGCTGTCGGCCCACGTGGTCGTCGGCGCGGACGTCAACTGCCACGCCATCCGTCGCGGCATGGAAGCGATGCTCCACGAGCGCTTCGCCCTGGCCCACACCACGCTCCAGGTCGACCACGAGGGGGGCGACCTGATCCAGATCGAGCTCGCCCCGCCCGCCGACGCGGCCCGCCCGCTGGTCGGTCGGTCCGATGGGTCCGGCAGCCCCGCTTAGCCGGGCCCGAAAGCGTCGACGCAGATCAGATCGAGCGGCAATCGAGCAGGCCTGGGCTCAGCGCTGCGCGGTGACGGCTCGGCCTCGCGGCCTCAACGTTCAGCCCGGCGTTCGCGTGGCGGGCTCGAGGCCATGTCGGCGGTCGGGGGCAGGCGGCCGGACCGGCGTGCTTGGTCTGCGAGGAGGTATTCGATCTGCGCGTTGATGCTCCGCAGATCGTCGTCGGCCCAGTGACGCAGCGCCTCGAAGAGGCGGGGGTCCAGTCGCAGGAGGAAGCGTTTGGTGTCGGCCATTGTCAGGTGCAGACCGTTCCCTTGTCGATCATCGGATAGGGGGTGTTCGCTCGACCGGACGACCAGGACCCCCCCGGCGACAGGCCAGGCGTCCACGCGGATGAGCGGCCCACGCCGCAGGGTCCCCCTTCCATGATATCGTCGTGATATTACCCAGAGCGCCGGACGTATCGCCATCGAAGTCCCCCGCGGCTTGGAGCCGTCCGCCGGGCGCAGGGACGACGGCGTCCCACCGACCGGGTGCGCACTCGTGGTTCGCGACCTGGCAAAGCGCTTCGGCGACCGAACGGCGTTCTCCGGCCTGTCCTTTGACGTCGGCTACGGCGAGGTGTTCGGGTTCCTGGGCCCCAACGGCGCGGGCAAGACGACCACCGTGCGTACGCTCGGCACGCTCGTCGCGCCCACGTCAGGATCCGCGCTGATCGCAGGGATTCCGCTCGATGCGGACCACGCCGCCGAGATCCGTCAGCACATCTCGATCATGCCCGAGGCCCCGGGGCTCTACCTCCGCCTGACCGTGGCCGAGAACCTGGAGTTCTTCGCGGGGCTCTACGGTCTGCGCGACGCCGGGCCCCGGATCGGTCGTGCGCTTGAGGCGGTCAGGCTCGCCGACCGGGCGCATGACCTGTGCGGAAACCTGTCCAAGGGACTGCGCCAGCGTGTGGCCCTGGCTCGAGCCCTCCTCAGCGAACCGGAGCTCATCTTTCTCGACGAGCCGACGTCCGGCCTCGACCCGCTGGCTACGCGTGAGGTCGAGGAGCTGATCGCCGGGCTGCGTGAGCGTGGAGTCACGATCTTCCTGACCACGCACCGCCTCGAGGAAGCCGAGCGTCTGTGCGACCGGGTGGCGATCATCAACACGACCCTCCAGGCGCTCGGGCGGCCGCACGAGCTGCGCGACGAGTTCTTCAAGAAGGCCCTCCTCGTCAAGACCGCCGCGCCGCTCGACGACCCCGACCGCGTGTTCTCGAGCGTGCCGGGCGTCGAGGGCTGGCAAGTCGACAGCGAAGGCGGCTACGTGCTCTCGGTTTCGGATCCCGCCGCGGCGGCTCCAGAGCTGACGCGTGCGCTGGTGGGCGCAGGCGCCGACGTACTGTCGATCGGCGAGTCCCGCCACTCGCTCGAGGACGTCTACCTCGAGCTGATCGAGGACGACGTCGAGGTCCACTCCCGATGAGCCTGAACACGACCCACGTCCGCGCCGTGCTGCGCAAGGAGCTGCGCGACTACCGGCGCAACCGGTTCATCGTCGTCACGATGGCCGTTCTCCCGTGCGTGTTCCTCGCCCTTCCGACGATCAACATCTTCTCGATCCCGGCATCGGTGTCGAGCACGGCACTGAACACGCGCCTCGGCTTGTCGCTCCTGTATATGTTGCTGATCCCGGTCCTCGTCCCGAGCGCCGTCGCGTCGTACTCCGTCGTCGGCGAGCGCGAGCACGGCACCCTCGAACCTCTCCTCACGACGCCGATCACCCGCGAAGAGCTCCTCCTCGGCAAGGCCGCCGCGGCCATGATCCCGGCGGTGGCGATCTCCTACGCCGCCTTCGGCGCCTTCCTCGGGTGCGTGCGGCTGTTCGCCCACGCGACCGTCTCCAACGCCGTCTTCGACCAGGGTCCGGTCCTCGTCGCCCAAGCCGTCTTCACGCCGCTGCTCGCCGGCTGGGCGGTCTGGGCAGGAATCGCCATCTCGACTCGGTCGAGCGATGTGCGCGTCGCACAGCAGCTCAGCATGCTCGCCAGTCTCCCGCCGCTCGCGCTCACCGCCCTGATGTCCCTCCAGGTGATCCACCCGACCGTCACGCTCGCCGTCACCGTCGGCAGTGCCCTCCTCGCCATCGACCTGCTTGGCTGGCGGGTCGTCGCCGCACTGTTTGACCGCGAGCGCCTCATCACCGGCGCCAAGCCGGCAACCGCCAACCGCCAACCGTGACCCCCAAACCCCTGACGAGGAAGACGAGCAGACATGTCAGCAACGCTTAGATTGGTCCGGGAAGGCACCGGAATCGAGCTGCGACGCGGCCCGTTCGAGATCGAGTTGGATGGCAGGAGCGCCGGGTCGATCAACCGCCATGAAACGGTCGAGACGCCGCTGGAACCTGGACATCACACCCTCCGAATGCGGTCCGGCCGGTACTCGAGCCACGACCATTCGGTCGACGTGAGCGACGGTGAAGTCGCCAACTTCCGTTGTCACGGAGCCATGCTGTGGCCTAGGTACGTCGCGTCCATCGTCAAGCCGGACATCGCGATCTCGCTCAAGCGCGAATAGCCGGTCGTCCGCCTCGCCGTGGAGCAGGCGCTCGTGGCGACGCTGCAACCCGGCCCCCAAACTGTGGTCCCGTACGACCACGACGCTCGGGATGCGCGCCAGGCTGGCCGTCCATCCGGAGCGGACTACGTGCTCGCCGGTGCCGCCGGGTGGGCGTGGATGAACTCGTTGATCGTGTCGATCACGAGCTGCGGGTGATCCCACATCGGCACGTGCCCGGTCCCGCGCAGGACCTTGAACTCGGCGTCGGCGATCTCCGTCCGGAAGCGCTCGGCATGCTTCTTCATCGGCAGGATCCGGTCGTGCTCGGGCCAGGCGATCAGCGTCGGGACGAGCACGGCGTCGAGGTTCTCGATCGCCGCCCGCTCGGCGAACAGCGCCTCGATCACGCGCCCTTCGATCGCGCACCGCGTCGAGTTGAGCACCAGGTCGATCGCCGCCCGCGGCGTCATCCGCTCACCCCGCCACATCACGTCGCGCATCGCCAGGCGGCGCGTCGCCGACTGGCTCATCACCATCGGCATCGCCGCGCGTCCGGCGCGCACGAGCCGTCGCTGGCGCACGAAGAAGCGCGCCAGGCGCCGGCTCTCCTTGCCGGCCGGATCCCAGCCGCCCGACGGGGCCAGGGCGACGACGCTGAGGGCACGGCCGCGCTTGGCCAGCTCGAGCGCGAGTCCACCGCCCATCGAGTTGCCGACGATGTGCGCCGACCCGACGCCGAGATCGTCGAGCTGCTCCTCGACGGCGTCGCCGGCGTCGTCGAGACGCAGCGCGCCGGTCTTCTCGAACGGCGGCCCGCCGTAATGGCCGGGCAGCGTCGGGGCGATCACCTCGTAGTCGGCGACCAGGGCCGGCAGGATCGGCTCCCATTGGTGCCAGGTTCCCTTGAACCCGTGGAGGAGCAGTAGGGGCTCCCCGGTCCCTGCACGGTAGAGAGCCGGCGTCGAGATTTCGCTCATGATCGGCCGCAAGTGTAGTCGGATCCCGCCGGCGGCAGGCCGCCGGCGCCCGGCACCCTCGGCGATACTTGCGGGGGATGGAGGCAGCCGCACGTACCGCCGGCCGGACGGCGTGGGCCCGCAACGTCGGCGCCCCCGTCCGCGACTTCCTGCGCACCGAGTCGGGCGGCGCGGTGATGCTCGTCGCGGCCGCCGCCGCCGCGCTGATCTGGGCCAACTCGCCCTGGACGGACTCCTACGAGTCCGTCTGGCGGACGCAGCTCGCGATCACGCTCGGCCACCAAGGGCTGGCGACCGATCTGCGCCACTGGATCAACGAGGGGCTGATGACACTGTTCTTTCTCGTCGTCGGGCTCGAGGCCAAGCGCGAGCTGGACATGGGCGAGCTGCGCGAGCGTTCGCGCATCGCGATTCCCGTGCTTGCCGCCCTCGGCGGCATGGCCGCTTCGATCGGCATCTTCGTCGCGCTCAACGCCGGTGGCCCGGGCGGGCGCGGCTGGGGGGCCGCGATGTCGACCGACACTGCGCTCGCCCTCGGCGTGCTCGCCCTCGTCGCACCGACCGGCGCCACCCGCCTGCGGGTCTTCCTGCTGACCCTGGTCGTCATCGACGACCTCGCCGCTCTGGCCGTGATCTCGATCGCCTACACCGATCACGTCTCGACGGTCGCGCTCGGCGCGGCCCTGGCGCTGTTCGCCGTGCTCGTCTCCCTGCGCTACATCGACAGTCCCTGGCGCTCGTCGGCGGCGATCGCCGTCGGCGTGGCGATCTGGATCGCCATGTTCAAGTCGGGCATCGACCCGATCGCCGTCGGCCTGGCCATCGGCCTGGTGACGAGCGCCTACCCCCCCGGGCGCGACGATCTCGAGCGGGCGACGCGCGAGACCCGCGAGTTCCGCGAGCAGCCGACGCCCGAGCTCGCCTACACCGCCCAGCGGAGCCTGACCGCGGCGATCTCACCCAACGAGCGCATGCAGTACCGGCTGCACCCGTGGACGAGCTTCATCGTCGTGCCGCTGTTCGCCCTGGCCAACGCCGGCATCCACATCGACGGCGTCCTGCTGCGCCGGGCGGCCAGCTCGCCGGTCACGATCGGCATCCTCGCCGGCTACGTCGCCGGAAAGCCGCTGGGCATCGCCGGCGCCTCGTGGCTGGGCACCCGGCGGGCGCTCGGCGGGGCCCGTCTGGCCGTGACCTGGCCCGGGCTGTTCGGCGCCGGCACGGCAGCCGGGATCGGCTTCACGGTGTCGCTGCTGATCGCCGGCCTCGCCTTCGGCGACGGACCCCTGCTCGACCAGGCCAAGCTCGGCGTCCTCGCCGCGGCGGTCGTCTCACCGGTGTGCTCATGGCTGGTCTCGCAGTTCATCCGGCGCATGCCCGCGGCGGTCCGGGCACGCCAGCTCGGCCGGACGGCCGCCCAGCTGATCGACCTGGCCGACGACGTCGACCCCACCCGCGACCACGTCCGCGGGCCCGACGGGGCGCCGGTCACGCTCGTCGAGTACGCCAACTTCGAGTGCCCGTACTGCGGCCGGGCCGAGCCGATGATCCGTGACCTGCTCGAGCAGAACGACGATCTCCGTTACGTCTTCCGCCACCTGCCTCTCGCCGACGTCCACCCCCACGCAGAGCTGGCGGCCGAGGCGACCGAGGCCGCGCACGCCCAGGGCGCCTTCTGGGAGTACCACGACCTCCTCTTCGCCCACCAGGGCGACCTAACGCCGCGCGACCTGCGCCAGTACGCCGCCCAGCTCGACCTCGACCTCGACCGCTTCGCCGACGACCTCCGGCGGCGGCGCTTCGCCCCCCGGGTCGCGGCCGACATCGCCAGCGCCGACGCCAGCGGGGTGTCGGGGACGCCGTCGTTCTTCATCAACGGACGCCGCCACCACGGCGTTTACGACGCCCAGACGCTCGGGCGGGCCGTGCGCGCCGCGCAAGCCGCCGCGGCCGCGCCCGCCGCGGTCGCGAGGTGACCGGCGATCCGGCCGGCCGCTTGAGCCTACGCCGGCGGGGTTCGGATCGGCTGGGAGTCGCTCGCGCGGCCGTCGTGTCCTGATCTACGGGGGTGAGGTGTCTTGTCTTCCACTTGACCTTGCGTCTGCCGGCGGCCCCGGATGTTTCAGGCGTCTGCCGGCGCGTGTCGCCGTTGGGCTACGGAAAGTTGCAGCTGAGCGCGACGCTGACCTGCTGCCCGTCGACGACGGTCACCGGACCGGGCGCGCGGCAGAAGCCGGGGACGGTTTGCGGCTCGCCCGCGGGGGTTGCGACGACCGTGTACGTACCGGGCGGAACAGCCAGCGTGAACGTCTGCATCGAACCGACGGTCTGGGACGCGACGACGTTGCCGGCGCTGTCAACTACAGGCGAACCCGTGGCATGCGCTCGTCGTGGCGGGCCAGCCCGTCGTCGGGCAGCGGCTCCCACGGCGCCGCGTAGGCGACGAACTGGCGCGCCGAAGGGCGCACGCCCGGGTCCCCATCGATCGCCCCGAGGCGCACGCCGGCGATCTCGCCGGTCTCCGGATGGCGGATCGACAGCGCCGACCCGCAGACGCCGCGCAGCCGCAGCAGCACCCACCGGTGAGGCGCTCAGCGGCGGTCAAGCGCTCAGGTCGGGTCCCGCTGGCGCCACGCCCCGCTGGGCAGGTCGTGGCCCTGGTTGAGGGCCCCCTCGGCCGCGGGCGGGCGCGAACTGCCGAGCTTGGTCAGGGCCCGGGCCAGCGCGTCGGCGTACAGCACCTCGCGCTTCTTCTCGAGGCGATCGGCGGCCACGTCGGCCCGCTCGAACAGCTCGTCGGCAACCTCGATCCGCACGAACGGCGACGCCCGGGGGATGACCAGGCGGCTGCGGGCGGCCCCGGCCGTCGCGTGCTTGGTCACCTCGATGTACCGGTCGATCGCCTCGGCATAGAAGACCTCGAGCGACTTGCCCAGCTCCTCGGCCGCCGCACTGGCCAGGCGCACCAGCTCCTCGGGCTGTCTGATCTTGACCGGCGGCACGCGCGCGTTCAGACGACGGAGCGGAGGTGCTGGGCCTCGTCGAGCACCTGGAGCTTCTTGATCGTCTCCGTCTCGATCTGCCGGATCCGCTCGCGCGTGAGGTTGAAGCTGCGGCCGATCTCCTCGAGCGTCCGCGGCTGCTCGCCGCACAATCCGTAGCGCAGCACGAGCACCTGGCGTTCGCGGTCGGGCAGGCGCTTGAGCATGTCCCAGACCGCCTTGCGCGTCAGCGCCTGAGCCGCCCGCTGATAGGGGCAATCGGCCTGACGGTCGGCGACCGGAATGAAGTCGCCGAGCGCGGCGCCCTCATCCTCGTCGATCGGCTTCTCGAGCGAGACGGGCGGGCGCGCCGCGCACCGGATCGCCTCGACCACGCCGACGTCGAAGCCGGTCGCGTCCGCCAGCTCCGACAGGGTCGGCTCGCGTCCGCTGCGCGCCTCGATCTCGCGTTCGGCACGGCGGATCTTCTGCAGCTTCTCGACCATGTAGACGGGCATCCGGATCATCCGCGACTTGTCGGCCAGGGCACGGGAGATCGCCTGGCTGATCAGCCAGCTGCCGTAGGTCGAGAAGCGGAAGCCGCGCCGGTGGTCGAACTTCTCGACCGCCCGGACCAAGCCGATCGTCCCCTCCTGGATCAGGTCGAGCAGCGGCAGGCCCTGATCGCGGTAGTTCTTGGCGATCGAGACGACGAGGCGCAGGTTCGACGCGACCATCCGCTGCTTGGCCTCGAGATCGCCGCGCAGGACGAGCTTCGCCAGCTCGACCTCTTCGCGCGCGCTCAACAGGGGAAGCTTGCCGATGTCGCGCATCAGCAGCTGGAGCGAATCGGTGGTCGTCTCGCCGGCCGCGCGCCGGCCGCGCGGGCGCGGCCTGACCGCATCCTCGTCGGGGTCGAAGGCGTCGCCGATCTCGGCCCGGTCGAAGTCGAACGCGGCGGCGGTCGGGTCAGTCGCCGCGAGCGTCGCGAGGCGCAGATCGACGTCGAGATCGAGCGGCTCGGCTACAGACATTCGCCCCTTCCCGTCGACGCTTGCATGACTACTTCAGCGGTTTGCGCGCAGCCCCCCAGCGCGCGCAGCATAACCAGTACGGCCGCACGGGCGTACTGGATCAGTCCTCTCGCGGAAATTCGGACCCCGCGACGCCGCCACGGCGCCCGACTACGATCCGCGGGTGGTCGGACGCAACGCGATCAGGTCGGCCTGCCTGGGAGTCCTCGCCGCCGCGGCGTGCGTCGGCGCGCTCGCGCCGGCCACGGCGGCCGTCGCGGCCGCAGCGCCGCGCTGCGCGCAGACGGCGCCGCAGCATGTCGCGGCCGCCGCCGCGTTCGCCCGCGGCCGCTACCGGCTCGAGGCTGCGGGCGCGGCCGTGCGCGCCGCCGTGGCCCGGGTCGTCGGCGACCGCGTCCTCGTCGCCGCGCTCGCCGCCGGTCACCTCCGGGCGGCCGGCGCCGAAGCCCTCCGTCTCGTCGCCGCGCCTGGCCATATCACGGCGATCCGCGTGCGGCGCGGCCGTCGCCTGCTCGTCGACACCCAGCGCTACCCGTTCGACGTCGCCGGCGCCAGCGCGACGCTGGGCGGTCACCTCGGGACGGTTGCGGTGACGGTTCAGGACGTGATCGGCTTCATGCGGCTCGTGCACGAGTTCACCGGCAGCGACGTCGTCGCCCGCGAAGCGGGCGGCCCGGCGCGAAGCACCCTTACCGGCGCGCTCGGCGTGAACCTGCCGACCGGGGGATGCGTCGCCATCGGCGGGCGCAGCTACGCCGTGCGGTCCTTCGACGAGACCGACTTCGCCGGCCGTGCCCTGCGGATCTCGGTCCTGCGGGATCGCTGAGTAGTGAGCCCGGTCCTCGCCCACCTCGGCGGGCTGCCGATCCAGGAGAGCCTGATCTACCTCGTGCCGCCGCTGGCCATCGTCGGCTGGATCTACATGCTCGGACGGCGCGAGCGCAACGACCCCGACCGGGCGCCGGAGCCCGGCGAGGACGACCCCGACCTCGACCCCGACCCCGACGACGACGACGACGACGCGTAAGCCCTAGCGCGAGCCGTCCCTCGGCACGAGCACGAACAGCTCGGCCGCGAGGTCGGGGTCGACGTTGTTGTGACTCATGAACGCGGCCACCTTGCGCCCCGTGAGGTCCTCGACCACCTGGGTCAGCTCCGTGCGCATCGTGTCCTGATACGCGCGCCGGATGCTCAGCACCTCGGCCAGCCGACCGTCGGTGGCGAGGTTGCGCTCGGCCTTGAGCAGCGTGTCGCTCATCAACACGATGACGAGATCCTCGGTGATCGTCGTCTGCGTCTTCGTCGGTCCCCGACCCGTGTACTCGCGCCAGATGTGGACGACGGCCCGCGAGATCTGGGCCGCGACGACGCCCGTCTTCGATTGCTCGTACTCGACCGTCATAACGGCTCCTGACGCCGCCCCTCAAGGCGGACTGCGCGCGCAAGGATGAGGGGAGGCTCAAAGCACCCGACGCAATCGGTCACCCAAGGGTAGCCCTTCGCGCCGTCCCGCCCGGCAGATCGGCCGCGCGCGGCTCAGTCGCTGATGGTGAGCGATCGCTTCGTCGCGCTCGATCCGCTCGTGCGCAGCAGCGCGACCGTACGCAGCCGGTGTCGGTGGGCGTCGAGCTGCTTCTGCCCGCGCGGCGTGATCCGGACCGGGACGGTCGCCGTCGCGCCCGACGCGATCTGGAAGTGCGCAATCCCGACCGTGGTCGTCGTTCGCAGGGTCAGCGACCCGGTGCAGGTGGCCGTCGCGCAGCGGACGCGGACCGCGGCCAGGCGGCGGCGAACCCGCGCGGTGGTGGTTGTGAGCGTGGCCCTGGCGGCCCCGGAGATGACCTGGCGGGTCGGGGCGGCGCCGACCGGCGCCGGCGCCGGCGTCAGCTGCTGCCCGGCGGCCTGGGCCTGCTGGGCGATGAAGCTCGTGACCTGCGGCGTGGCCACACGGACGTAGACGCCCGGGTAGCCGGCCTGGGCGCAGCCGGCGCCGAAGTCGATCAGGCCGGCGAGCACGTAATCCGACGGCGGCGTAGCCGGCGTGTTGATGTCGACGACGAGCGGTCCGCCGCTGTCGCCCGAGCAGGCGTCGACGCCGCCGGCCGGCTCGCCGGCGCACAGCATCTGCGGCGTGATCGACGGCACCCCGATGCTGCCGAGCGTCGAGTACTCCGCGGCGCAGGTACGGTCGGCGACGAGGTGGGTCTGCGCCGCTTGGAGCTGTTGCGGGAGGTTCGGCGACTGGTCGCTCGCTCCGATCGCCAGGCCGGCCGTCTCGCCCCAGCCGCTGATCGTCACCGGCGCCGGAGGGGTGACGTTCGGGTTGGCGTAGGCCGCGGCGAGCGCCGGCGTGATCAGGGGAATCGGCGCGACGGCGGCCGTTCCGTCGGCCCGGGGCGCCCCGCTGTAGAGCGGCGTCGCCAGCGTCACCACGGCGGCGTCGTAATCGGCGGTGCGCGGGTCGTAGCTCGGGTCGATCGCGATCGACGTCGCCGCCGGCGCCGGCGGCACGCCCGTCGGCAGCGTCGCCGTCCCCGCCACGGCCGTGACCAGCGCCGGGTTGACCGCCTGTCCGGTCGTGTCGTCGGTCACGCAATGGGCCGCGGTCACGATCTGCGTCGAGTCGACGATCACGCCGCCGCAGAAGGCGAGCGTCGCGAAGCCGCCGAACATGCCGCCGCTCGAGCGTATGTAGAGCGCAGCCTGGTAGGGAAACGACTGGATCGTCGGGACCGTGGTCCCGCCGACGACCCGGTTGGAGACGAGGCCGTTCGCCGCCAGCGCCGAGCCGGGCCCGAGCAGGCCGGCTGCCGCCACGACCAGACCCAGCAGCGGAGCGCCCGCGGCCCAGCGCCGCCGCGCCCCCGATCTGCGCGCGGGCGCAGCCACGGTCTTCTTCATGCCAGCAGCGTGCAGCATCTCCCTAAGAAGGGCGTAAAACCCCGGTGGCGATCCTCGCGACACGACCGCGGACGCTACCCTTTCGGCACCGGCGGATCACCTACTCGACCGCGGCGCGTCCTGCGTGCCAGCCGGATTCCGCAGCCAGTGGGCTGTGCTGGGCCCGGTGGTCGGGAGTGTCAAGTCGCCCAGGCAAGACACAAAGTCCTGGGACGTTGTAGTTCAGCGGTGATCCATGTCCGGCCCCGACCGTCCCCGGGCCCTTTGCGGGCTCGGGGCGCGAGGGCCGCCACCCGGTCGCCCGTTTGACCCACCGCCGGCGGGGGTAGCGCGGCAGGGACAACGAACAGCGAAGTGAGAGGAACCGCCGCCATGACCGACAAGCACGTGGACGACGCCAAGGGTCGAGTCAAGGAGGCAGCCGGCGCGCTCAGCGGCGACGACGACCTCAAGCGCGAGGGCAAGGCCGACCAGGCTGTCGCGTCCGTCAAGGACGCGACCGACAAGGTGGCCGGCACCGTCAAGGACGCGGTCGACCGGGCCACATGATCGCAACCGCGCGGCGAGCGTCGTCGGCGGTCGCCCTCGCCGAGCGCGGGACTAAGATGCAGGCCAGGCATCCGGATCGCGGCGTCGCACGACCGCGGGTGTCGCCGACCGGGCTCGGGCGCCGGCAGCGGCCGGTGAGGCTCAGGCCACCGCATTTCCTGGCGGACCGCCGCGGTTCCCCCTTCCGAGAAGACCATCTGGCCTAGATGAACGCCCCGCCCAACGTACGCCTCGATCTGGCGAACCTGCCCGAGAACGTCTCGCTCGTGCGGGAGGTGCTGGCCGGTGTCGCCGAGGCGGTCCCGCTCGACGACGGGCAACTCGACGACATCAAGACGGTCGTCAGCGAGGCAGCCAACAACGTCGTTCTCCATGCCTACGATGGCGAGGAAGGTCCGCTCGAGGTCGAGGTCTACATCGATGACGGTGCCCTGGCGGTCGTCGTGCGCGACCACGGCCAGGGAATCCGGCCACGCGTCCCGTCCGACGAACCCGTCACCGGCATCGGGCTCTCGGTGATCCAGGCGCTGACCGACCGCGTCGAGTTCCGCAACGCCCCCGGCGGCGGCACCGAGGTCCGCATGGAGTTCACGGCGCCCGGCGCCCGGCGCCCCGAGCCGGTGGTCGCCGCGGCTTCCGGCCCCGACGGACTGGGGCGTGAGACGGACGTCACCGTGGTGCTCGCCATCGCCCCGGCGTCGCTGGCGGAGCGCGTGCTCAGCCGCCCGGTGAGCGCCCTCGCGGCGCGGGCGCGCTTCTCGATCGACCGCCTGTCGGACGTGCAACTCGTGACCGACGCGCTCACGGCGCATGCCGAGCGCGCCGTCGGCGGGGACGTGCTCCGCCTCGGCGTAGCCGTCGCCGTCCGCTCGCTCGAGCTCCGCTTCGGCCCGCTCGCGCCCGGCCGGGCCGCCCAGCTGGTCGGTGCCTCGGCGGTCGGCGGGCTCGCGCCGCTGGTCGAGACGCTGGCCGACGATGTCGCGGTCGCGCCGTACGGCGACGGCGACGCCGAGCTCCTGACCCTCCGACTCCGTGACCAGACCAGAGACCAGGTGGCCGAATGAAGATTCTCGTGATCGCCAGCGATGCCGTCGCCGGCGCCGACCTACGGGCTGTCCTCGGCGACGACGCCGCCGACGACGCCGAGGTCCTCGTCGTCGCGCCGGCGCTCCACTCCTCCCCCCTGCGCTTCTGGCTGTCGGACGCCGACGCGGCGATCGGGGACGCCGAACGCGTGCAGCGAGAAAGCGTCGAAAGCATCGAAGACGCCGGGATCGAGGCCACCGGCGACACCGGCGAGGCCGAGCCGCTCGCCGCCGTCGCCGACACCCTGCGCACGTTCCCGGCCGACCGCATCGTGATCTTCGGCCATGGCGCCGGCGACTCCGGCTATCACGGGGAGCTCGACCCCGCCGCAGTCGAGCGTGAGTTCGGCGTGCCGACCTCGCAGCATCCGCTATCCCGCTAGCGGGTCAGGGCTCCTCGACGATTGCCCGCAGATCGCGCAGGGCGTCGCGCAGCAGCCGGGACACCTGCATCTGCGACACGCCGACGCGCTCGGCGATCTGCGTCTGCGTGAGCCCGTCGACGAAGCGCAGGCGGATGATCACCTGGTCGCGCTCGGTCAGCTGGGCCATGGCGCTCGACAGGGTCGCACGCACGTCGACCTGCTCGAGCCGCTCGTCCCAGACGCCGATCGTCGCCGCCCGCCCGCCGGCCTCGTCGTCGTCGCCGGCCGGGTCGATCGACTCGGCGTCATGCGCCGAGCGCGCCTCCAGCGCATCGAGCACGCCCTCGACGTTGAGGCCGCTCGCGAGCGCGAGGTCGTCGACGGTCGGCGCCCGGCCGAGCTCGGTCGACAGCTCGCGCTCGCAGCGCTCGACCAGAAGCACTTTCTCCTTCAACGCGCGCGGCACGTGGAGCGCCCAGGCGGTATCGCGAAAATGGCGCTTGATCTCACCGATCATGGTCGGTACGGCGTAGGAGGAGAAGGCGAGCCCGCGCGACGGATCGAACCCGTCGACCGCCTTGACGAGTGCCAGGTTCGCGACCGCGAGGACGTCTTCGAACGACTGCGGCGTGTGGCGGTAGCGGTTGGCGATGCTGCGGGCGAGCGGGAGGTAGCGCTCGATCAAGCCGTCGCGCAGCGCCGGCTCCGGGTGCGTCTGAAGGCGCGCGAACGCCGCTTCGGGATCCCGGGCCGCGAGTTCGCGCGGGCGATCGGTCACGCCGGCATCACAGCGCGCGACGGCACCACTGGCTAGCCCGACGCCAGCTCGACGAGAGCGGCTTCACGGGAGTCCACGATCGTCAGGATCTGGTCGACGCCGGCCACGCGAAAGGTCCGGGCAACGCTGCCGCCACCGTCGACCACCACCAGGTGCCCGCCGCGGCTGCGCGCGCGCTTCATGGCGAGGATCAGGGCGGCGAGGCCGCTCGAGTCGATGAAGGCGGTTTCGGTGAGGTCCACGATGAGGTCGCACGCCGCTCCCTCGAGCGCCCCGGAGATCGTGCGCTTGAGCTCGGGGGCGGCGAACAGGTCAAGCTCGCCGGTGATCGCCAGGAGCCGGAGTCCGGGGTTCAGGTTCTCTACGGAGAGAGCGAAGGTGTGTCCTGTCAAAACGCATGTCCGGGCTCAGGGCCGGCAAGCTGCCCCGCCCGGCGGCCGGTACAAGCCACACCTTATCCCGACCCATCCCCTGGGGCCCGCACGCACAGCGCCTCGCCGCCGACCTCGATCCGGTCGCCGTCGTGCAACTGCCGCCCGCGGCGGCGCTCGAGCTCGCCGTTGACGGCGACGCCGTCGGCCGCCAGCAGCTCCTTCGCCGCGGCGCCGGAATCGACGACGCCGGCGAGCTTGAGCAGCTGACCGAGGCGGATCATCGAACCGCGGATGCTCACCTCCGTCGCATCAGCGCTCATCCCGCCGGGCTGGTCGCGACGAGCTGCCACGGATGCTCGTCGGTGCCCTGCAAGGCCAGCGTCCAATGTTCGGCGAAGCGCACCGCGGCCGACTGCGAGCCGCTGAGCACGGCCGCCGTGTCGCGGGCCTCGATGTAGCGGCGTCCGCGGACGCGCAGGGCGACGGTGATCGTCGGTGGCGTGCTGTGGGCGTCGAGATCGGTGATCTGCACCTGCTCGACGCGCGGCCCGCGCACGACGAGCCGCGTCCGCTCGGTCGGGTCGCCCGGGTGCAGCAGCTGCGACACCGCCTGCGGCGTGGCGAGCTCGCGCAGATCCGCATCGTCGCCGTCGACCGCCTCGGCCCAGGCCGACACCGCCCGCCGGACCTCGACGCTGAGCACGTCCGGGGAGAAGCGCCCGTCGACGAGCGCGAGGTCGAGCGCGGCGGTGCGGGCCGAGCCGGTGAACTCGGCCGCGGCCACCTCGCTGACGGCGACGCCCTCGGGCAGCTTTTCGGCGGCTGCCTGCTCGACCAGCGACGCCGCGCTCAGGCGCTCGGTGTCAGACCACGGCGTGGCGACGATCGGCTCGGCCAACTGATGGTCGCCCTCGGCCCGCTGCTCGATCGACAGGACGATCCACCGGCCGGACGCCTTGCCGAGCGTCCAGTACTCGCAGATACGACTCGTATCCGTCGTGCTCTCGCGGCGCAGGACGACCATTCCCTGCCAGTCGACGACGACATCGCGCAGCACGGCCTCGAGGCGGACGATCGCCCGGTCGTCGCGGTCGGCTTCGCGGTTGACGAGGCCGACGTACTCGACGTCGACCGCCCCGACGACGCTGACCTGGTTGCGCCAGCCGCGGCGCTCGAAGTCGTCCAGGCGCAGCGACCACTCCGCCATGAGGTCCGGGCCGCAGAGGTTGCGCAGGCGGGATCGGTCACCCGCGGTCCAGGCGGCCTGGACGTCGGTGAAGAGCTGGACGGCAGCCGGCTCGACGACCTCCGCCGCGAAGTCCGGGTCGTCCTCGGCCGCGGCCCGTGCCGCGAGGTGGACCGTCTTGACGCGGGCGCGTCGCCGGGCCTTGTAGCGGGCACGGCCGACCAGGGCGGTCACGCCGACGACCACGACGACAAGCACGATGATCACGACCAGGGCGATCCCGATGCCGCGCCCGGCGGCCGCTCCGGCGCCGAAGCCGACACCGCCACCGAAGCCGCCGTGGAACCCGCCGCCGCCGCCGCTGCTGAAGCCTCCGCCGCCACCGCCGAAGCCGGCGCTGCCACCGCCGCCCCGGGCGAGCGCCGACGCCGGTAGCGCCAGCGCGCAGCCAAGCACGAGCGCGATCGCGGCCCGTAGGCTTCGTGACTGCATCAGCCGATTCAAGCAGAAGCGCCGGCTCGGCCTATAGGCTTTGCGGTCTCACCCCGGGGATCTGCACCTTGGATAACGCCGACACCGCCCATAACGAGGGGTCGAACGCGTACGCGCAGGCCGCGACGCTTGAGTTTCGCGAGGTCCGCAAGCAGTACGCCGGCCAGCGGACGCCGGCGATCGACGGCCTCTCGCTGGAGGTGCCGGCCGGCGCGGTCTGCGTCCTCGTCGGACCGTCCGGCTGCGGCAAGACGACGGCGATGCGCCTCGTCAACCGGATGATCCACCTGACCGGCGGCGACATCCTGCTCGGCGGCCGGAGCGTGCTCGACCGGCGACCGGACGATCTGCGCAAGGAGATCGGCTACGTCATCCAGCAGATCGGCCTGTTCCCGCATCTGACGATCGCCGAGAACATCGGCACGGTCCCGCGCCTGCTCGGGTGGGACAAGCAGCGCATGGCCGCGCGCAGCGACGAGCTCCTGCGGCTGATCGGGATGGATCCCGACGAGATGCGCGACCGGTATCCGGCGCAGCTCTCTGGTGGCCAGCGCCAGCGGGTCGGGGTCGCCCGGGCGCTCGCGGCGGACCCGCCGCTGATGCTGATGGACGAGCCGTTCGGGGCGATCGACCCGATCAGCCGGGAGCGGCTCCAGGATGAGTTCCTGCGCCTCCAGGCGACCGTCCGCAAGACGATCATCTTCGTCACCCACGACATCGACGAGGCGATCAAGATGGGCGATCGGATCGCCATCCTCCGCGAGGGCGGACGGCTGGCCCAGTACGCGACGCCGGCCGAGATCCTCGCCCGGCCGGCCGACGAGTTCGTCGCCGAGTTCGTCGGGGCCGACCGGGCGCTGAAGCGCCTCGCCCTCAGCACGCTGGCCGACGTCAAGCTGCTCGCGCCGAACGGGACGCCGGTCAACGGCAACCGGATCGCCCTGCGCACCAACGTGCGCGACGCGCTGTCGCAGATGCTCGCCGCCGGCGGGGGGCCGCTCACCGTCGTCGACGGCGAACGCGTGGCCGGGCTCGTAACGATGGATCTGATCGGTGGTGTCCTGGCCGACGCCGCGCCGGCGCCGACCGGCGGGGGGTCCGGGACTTGATCGTGGCCGCCGCGAGCGTGGTGATCCCCAACTACGGCGGGGGCGGGGCCAGCTGCGAGCGCCTCAACCACCTCTTCTGCACCGACTGGGTCCGCCAGAACTGGAGCGGGGTGCTCGAGCCGGCGCTCGGCCAGCACGTCGTGCTCGTGCTGATCGCCGTCGGTGTCGGCTTCGTGATCGCCATGGCGATGGCGCTCGCCGCCTACCGCACCAGTTGGCTCGAGCGGCCTTTCGGGACGGCCACGGCGATCCTCTACACGATCCCGTCGCTCGCGCTGTTCCAGATCCTGGCGCCGTTCTTCGGCCCGACGCGGACGACCGCCGAGGTCGCGCTCGTCGGCTACACGCTGCTGATCCTGTTTCGCAACTTCCTCACCGGGCTGCGCGAGGTGCCCGACGAGGTCCGGGACACCGCGCGCGGCATGGGCATGACGCCGCGCCAGTCGCTGCTGCGGGTCGAGCTGCCGCTGGCGCTGCCGGCGATCATGGCCGGCCTGCGGATCGCGACGGTCACGGCGATCAGCCTGGCGACCGTCGCCGCGTACATCTGCAACCAGGGCCTCGGGGCGCCGATCTTCAGCGCGATCGGCGAGAACGTGTTCAAGACCGAGCTGATCTGCGCCGGCGGGCTGGCGATCCTGCTGGCCGTCGTCGCCGATCTGCTGCTGGTCGGCGCGCAGCGGCTGCTGACCCCGTGGGCGCGCCTGCGATGAACGACTTCGTCGACGCGCTCAAATTCATCGGTCGTGACGGGGTCAACCAGCCCGGCGACCCGACGCTGATCCACCTGACGCTCAAGCACCTGGAGATCGCGGGGGCGTCGATGGCCGTCGCCTGCCTGATCGCCCTGCCGCTCGGCATCTGGCTCGGCCACCTCCACCGGTTCTCGTTCGCGGCGATCAACATCGCCAACATCGGCCGGGCCCTGCCCGAGCTCGCGGTGATCGCGATCGGCGTGGCGATCATCGGCCTCGGCTTCTGGAACGTCCTCGTCGCGCTCGTCGTCCTGGCCGTGCCGCCGATGCTGACGACCGCCTACGTCGGGGTGAGCGGCGTCGACGTAGACGTCGTCGACGCGGCGCGAGGCATGGGGATGCGCGAGCGCGAGATCCTGCTCTCGGTCGAGCTGCCGCTGGCCCTGCCGATCATCTTCGCCGGCGTGCGCATCGCCGCGGTGTTCGTCGTCGCCACGGCGACGATCACGTCGCTGGCCGGCTACAGCGGGACGCTCGGCGACATCATCGCCAACCAGGCGAGCTACCGGGTCGCCGGCGTGCTCGGCGCGGCGATCTGCGTGGCCGCGCTGGCGCTATGCGTGGACGGGGCCTTCGCGCTGCTCCAGCGGGCGCTGACCCCGCGCGGCGTGCGGCTCGATCCGCGCCGCCTGCCGCAGGCCGGCTTGCAGCTTCCCACCGCCGAATGACGCCGCAGATACTTCACTTTTCGCATACGACCAGGAGGGGATGCAGATGAGATTCATCGCACGGGGACGCGTCGCAGCCGGAGTGCTCGCGATCGCGGCCGGGGTCGCGCTGGCGGCCTGCGGCAGCAGCTCGAGCAACAGCACGAGCACGAGCGGGACGACGGGGACGACCGCGAGCACCGCCGGCAGCCCCGGCAAGGGCAAGCCGTCGGTCACGATCGGGGACAAGAACTTCCCCGAGGAGCTCATCCTCGGTCAGCTCTACGCCCAGGCGCTGCGGGCCAAGGGGTTCACGGTCGCGCTGAAGGAGAACCTCGGGGCCACCGAGGTCGCCGACAAGCTGCTCACCAGCAAGCAGATCGACATGTACCCCGAGTACACGGGCACGATCCTCTCGGTCGTCGCCAACCAGACCGCCCCGCCGAAGAACGCGGCCGATGCCTACACCCAGGCGAAGGCGTTCGAGGAGGGTCGCGGGTTCACGCTGCTGGCACCGACGCCGTTCTACGACTCCGACGCCCTGGCCGTCCTCCCGGCGTACGCCAAGGCTCACTCGCTGACCAGCATCGCCGACCTGGCGCCGCTGGGCAAGAAGGTGACGCTGATCGCCGCGCCCGAGTTCGCCACCCGCCAGGAGGGCCTCGTCGGGCTGAAGAAGACCTACGGCATCAACCCGACGTTCAAGCCGTTGAGCATCGGTCTGACCTACACGGCGCTCGACAGCCACAACGCCGACGTCGCCGACGTCTTCACCACCGACGCCCAGCTGGTCGGCGGCAAGTACACGCTGTTGACGGATCCGAAGTTCGTCTTCGGCTTCCAGAACGTCGCCCCGGTCGTCAGCAAGACGGTGCTCGCGGCCGAGGGCCCGGCGTTCGCGGCGACGCTGAACGCAGTCAGCGCGAAGCTGACCACGCCGGCGATGCAGCAGATGAACTCGGCGGTCAGCCTCGACAAGCAGAGCGCCCAGAGCGTCGCGCAGAAGTTCCTCGCCGCCAACGGACTGGCGTAGACGACGCGCGGAGCCCCGAAGTCGCGGATACCCATTCGCGGATCGGGGCTCCCGCGCCGCCGGCGTGGCCGGACCGCGGCGTACGCTGCGGCGGCGCCGCTCAAGCTATCTCCGAGCCAGACCACTAGCCTCCGTGGGGTGCTCACCTCCCGCGACGATCTTAGAAACGTGGCCATCGTGGCCCACGTCGACCACGGCAAGACGACCCTGGTCGACGCAATGCTCTGGCAGTCTGGTGCCTTCCGAGCCAATCAGGATGTGGCCGAGCGGGTGATGGACTCGACCGATCTCGAACGCGAGAAGGGCATCACGATTCTCGCCAAGAACACCTCGGTCCGCTACCGCGACGTCAAGCTCAACATCATCGACACGCCCGGCCACGCCGACTTCGGCGGTGAGGTCGAGCGCGGCCTGACGATGGTCGACGGGGTGCTGCTGCTCGTCGACGCGAGCGAGGGCCCGCTGCCCCAGACGCGGTTCGTCCTGCGCAAGGCGCTCGAGTCGCGGCTGCCGGTGATCCTCGTGGTCAACAAGGTCGACCGGCCGGACGCCCGCATCAAGGAGGTCGTCGACGAGGTCTACGAGCTCTTCCTCGACCTCGACGCCGACGAGGAGCAGATCGAGTTCCCGATCGTCTACACCAACGCCCGGGCCGGCTGGGCGTCGCTCGAGGAGGGCGTCGAGGGCGCCGACCTCGCCCCGCTGATGGACCTCCTGCTCGAGCGGATCCCGGCGCCGCTGCACGACCCCGAGCACCCGCTGCAGGCGCTGGTGACCAACCTCGACGCGTCGCCCTACGTCGGCCGCCTGGCGTTGTGCCGGGTGCGTCACGGCGTCATCCGCAAGGGCCAGCAGCTCGCCTGGTGCCGGGCCGACGGGACGATCGAGCGGGCGCAGGTCGCCGAGCTCTACGTGACCGTGGCGCTCGAGCGGATCCCGGCGTCCGAAGCCGGCCCGGGCGAGATCATCGCCGTCGCCGGGATCGCCGAGGTCACGATCGGCGAGACGCTGGCCGATCCCGACGATCCCCGGCCGTTGCCGGTGATCACCGTCGACGAGCCGTCGCTGTCGGTGACGATCGGCATCAACACGTCCCCCCTGGCCGGCCGCGAGGGCAGCAAGCTGACGGCGCGGCAGATCCGGGCCCGGCTCGAGGCCGAGCTGGTCGGGAACGTCTCGCTGCGGGTCGGCGACACCGAGCGACCCGACGCCTGGGAGGTGCAGGGACGCGGCGAGCTCCAGCTCGCGGTCCTGGTCGAGCTGATGCGCCGGGAGGGCTTCGAGCTGACCGTCGGCCAGCCGCAGGTGCTGACCCGGGAGATCGGCGGCAAGATCCACGAGCCGGTCGAACGCCTGGCCATCGACGTGCCGGAGGACTACGTCGGGGTCGTGACCCAGCTGATCGCCCTGCGCAAGGGCAAGCTCGAGCAGATGGTCAACCACGGCACCGGGTGGGTCCGGATGGACTACCTCGTCCCGGCCCGGGGCCTGATCGGCTTCCGCACCGAGTTCCTGACCGAGACGCGGGGCACCGGCATCATCCACCACGTCTTCGACGGGTGGCAGCCGTGGTTCGGCGAGCTGAAGATGCGCCCGGCCGGGGCGCTCGTCGCCGACCGCCGGGGCACGGCGGCCCAGTTCGCGCTGATGAACCTCCAGGAGCGGGGCACCCTCTTCATCGGGCCGGGCGCCGAGGTCTACGAGGGGATGATCGTCGGCGAGAACGCCCGGGCCGACGATCTCGACGTCAACGCGTGCAAGGAGAAGCACCTCAACAACATCCGCTCCTCGACGGCGGAGGTCCTCGTCCGCCTCGTCCCGCACAAGCAGCTGTCGCTCGACCAGACGCTCGAGCTGCTGCGTCCGGACGAGTGCGCCGAGGTGACGCCGGCGACGGTGCGGATGCGCAAGGCGGTGCTCAACAAGACCGACCGGGTCAGGGCGGCCCGGCGCGAGAAGGCGCCGTCGGGCGTGGCCTGATCGAGCGACCGAGCGACTGAGCGTGGCTGGGGACGGGTAGGGCCACGGCATGAGCGAGCTGACGCCGGACGGAGAGGAGATCGCAGGTCTGGCCGAACGCGTCGGCCACGCCCGCTTCGTCCTGCTCGGGGAGGCCACGCACGGTACGCAGGAGTTCTACGCCGCCCGCGCCGCCCTGACCCGCCGGCTGATCGCCGAGCACGGGTTCGGCGGCGTCGCGGTCGAGGCCGATGCGGGCGCGGCCGGGCGGGTCGACCGGTACGTGGGCGGCGCCGGCGAGGACACCGAGGCGTCGGCGGCGCTCGGGGACCTGGCGGGCTTCCCGGGGTGGTTGTGGCGCAACGAGGTGATCGTCGACCTGGTCGACTGGCTGCGCGACCACGCCGGCTGCTTCGTCGGCCTCGACGATGTCGCCCTGCGCGAGGCGATGACGCTGGCCGCCGAGGAGCGGACGAAGGCGAACGTGTGGAACCTGCGCGAGGAGCACATGGCCCGTCGTCTCGAGGCGACCGCCCGGCGCGAGGACGCGCCGATCGTGGTCTGGGCCCACAACGCGCACGTCGGCGACGCCCGGGCCACCGAGATGGGCGTGCACGGGGGCGAGGTCAGCCTCGGCCAGCTCGTACGCGAGCGCGCCGGGGCGCAGGCCAGCCTCGTCGGCTTCACGACGCACACCGGCACCGTCACGGCCGCCCGCGACTGGGGCGGTCCCGCCGAGCGCTGGGGCCTGCGCCCGAGCCTCGACGGCTCGGTCGAGCGCCTGCTGCACGACCGGGGCGCCGACGCCGCCGTGCTCGACCTGGCCGGCGGAGTCGCGGGCGTCGAGGAGCTGATCGAGCGCATGGTCGGCGTGGTCTACCGGCCCGAGTCTGAGCTCTGGAGCCACTACATGAGGGTCCGCCCGGCCGAGCAGTTCGATCTGCTCGTGCACCTCGACGAGACGACCGCGCTCGAGCCGCTCGAGTCCTGGGCGACCGCGTGAGCCGCTCAGCCGAGCACCGCCGGTCCGGACCCGGCCGGCCGCACCCGTTCATCCGCCTCGCCACGCGGGCGCGGCGGCGGCACCTGAGCGTCAAGGCCCAACGCTGGCCCACGCGGACCCAGGCGCTCGTGCTGGCCGCCCTCGTGCCTCCGGTCGGCCTCGTGCTGGCCCGGCGACGCCTCAAGGTCCCGGCGCCCGTGACGCTGCTCGTGGTCTCGGCCGCCCCGCTCGTGGCGGCCACCGTGACCCCGCGTCGGCGCTGGCGCTACGCGGCGGTCGGCGCGGCGTACATGTGGGCGTTCACCGTCACCTGGTCGATCCCCCACGAGAACCCCGAGGCCCAGCGCCGGCGACTGCGCATCGACTACCCGATTCGCGCCGACACCATCCTCGGCCTCGGCGTCCCGCCGACGCTCCGCCTCCAGCGCGCGCTGCGCCGCCCGCCGCAGGTGACCGTCCTCGACCGCGTCGTCACCGCCAGCTACGCCTCGTGGTTCGTTCCCCACGCCGTACTCGCCTGGCTGCTGGTGCGCCACCACGAGTACGTGCCCCGGGCCGCGGGTCGGCTTGCTGCCGCCTACCACCTGACCACGCCCTTCTACTACATCGTCCCGACGGCGCCGCCGTGGTGGGCCTCCGAGCAGGCCGGGCGGATGGACGGCGAGGTCGAGCGTGTGCGCCGGCACGTGCTGCGCTCGCTCGCCGGCAAGTCGCGGACGACCGAGGACTCCGACCCGGGCAACCCGTGGGGGTCGATGCCCTCCGACCATGTCGCCTCGGCGGCGATCACGGCCTTGGGCCTGGCCGAGGTCGGACCGGTCTTCGGTGCGCTCGGCTGGGCCTATGTCGGGCTGGCGAGCTTCTCCGTCGTCTACCTCGGCGAGCACTACCTGATCGACGTGCTGGTCGGGCTGGCGGTCGCCGGCGCGATCCACCAGGGCGAGGGGTACTTCGCCCCACTCGTCTACCGCGTCGTCGCCCAGCTCGACCGCTGGGCCGGCCACTAGCGCCGGCGCGCGCGCTTGCGCTGCTGGCGACCGGCCTTCGCCTTGGCGCGCGAGCGCTCGACCCGCTTGGCGCGCGGCTGCGTCGTTCCGCGCGCGACGGGCCCGCCGGCGCGCGAGGCGACCGGGGCCCGGGCGTGGGCGTCGCGGCGGATCAGGTAGGCGATCCCGGCGATCAGGAGGAGCCCGGCGACGATCAGTCCGATCTGGTCGGTGCTCGACAGGTTGCCGGCGGCGCTTGTCGAGCTCGTCGTCGTGGCCGCTGTCGGCGTCGCCACGGTCGGTGCCGGCTGGTTGGGCAGTGGCTGGAAGGGGTTGGCCGGGCTCTGCGCCGCGGCGGTCGCCGGGCTCAGGACGAGCAGGACCGCGACCAGGCACGCCCGGGAGCCCCGGCGGCGGGCAGTCGTCCGCGGGTTGGCGGGCCGCTGGCGGTCGCGGGGATTCACCGCGCGAATATATCGGCGGCGGTCCCGTGGCTCTCCCTGTGAGCACTAGACTTGCCAGACCATGGCAAAGCAACGGCAGGTGCGAATCGAACAGGGTCTCCCCCAGAACCTGATGGAGGAGATGCAGGAGCGGACCGACGAGCAGCTCGAGGCCGAGACCAAGCACCGGTCGATCGCGCTGGCCCTGCTCGGCGCGCGCGCCGCCGAACGCTACGACGCCCCGGCGGCCCGGACGTACTTCCGGCGGGCGATCGCCGCCTCGCGCCCGCAGGAGCGGATCCAGATCCGCCGCATGGCCGACGCCTCCCTGGCGCTGGCCGAGCGCCGGCCGGACGACCTCAAGCAGGCCGTCGAGCGGCTCGGCCAGGCCCCGCCGTCGGGCCGGGCGCTGATGGGCCTGCGGCTGATGGGACTCGTCGCTCCGCCGCCGGGCGCCAGCATCCTCCTGCGCATCCGCGGCTTCGCGATCATCGCCGCGATCGTGATCATCGCGCTGGCCCTCGGCCTCGGCGTCGTCGAGCTGGTCTGGCTTCCCTTCGGGGGCATCGGCCTGGCGCCCGGCCTGCTGCTCGGTCTGATCGTCGTCGGCATCGCCCTCGCCGTGCTCGCCTTCTTCGGACGCCGACGCCAGGCCGCCGCCCGGGCCGGGGGCAAGACGGCGAGCCCGTCGGGCAAGGGCGCCACCGGCGCCAAGGCGGGCGGACAGGCCGGGAAGGGCGGGGCAAAGCCGGGCGGACCGGCCGGCAAGGGCGCACCCGCCGGCAGGGGCGCCAGCGACGGCAAGGGCGACACGGCTGCCAAGTCGGCGACCAACGGGCAGCCTCGGCGTGGCGGCCAGGCGCGTGCCGCCGGCCCGGCGAAGACGACCGCGCCCGCCAAGCCGGCTGCCGGCAAGGGCGGGGCGCCGGCGAAGGGGCCCCAGACGCCGCCCCGGCGCAAGCGTCCGTCGCGCTGACCGGCTACAGCAACGTGGCGCCGGTCAACGTCTCTGAGACGGCCCACAGCCGCTCGGCCACGCCGACGTCGAGCGCCGCCGGGCTCGGCGCCACCAGGCGCGGATAGCCGCGCCGCTCGCCGGAGCCGTCGGGTCCGAGGTAGGCGCCGCCGGGCAGGTCGGGCGCCGTCGCCGCGCACAGGATCGGCAGCGCCCCGCCGTCGGCGCTCTGGGCCAGCAGCAGGCTGCCGACTCCGAGCACGAGCCGCGCGAGCGGCCGCCGCGGGCCGTTGCTCTGGAGGTTTGTCGCCGCCCAGCCGGGATGCGCGGCGATGCTCACGAGGTCGAGGCCGGCGGCCCGGCTGCGCCGGTCGAGCTCGAACGCGAACAGCAGGTTCGCCAGCTTCGACTGCGAGTAGGCCCGCCACGGCTTGTAGTCGACCTCGCCCTGGAGGTCGTCGAAGGCGATCTCGCCCGACCGGTGGAGGATGCTCGAGACGCTGACCACCCGCGCCGCCGGGGCGCTGCGGAGGCGCTCGAGGACGAGCCCGGTGAGCGCGAAGTGGCCGAGGTGGTTGGTGGCGAGCTGGAGCTCGAAGCCGTCGACGGTGACCTGGCGCGGCGGCGCCATGATCCCGGCGTTGTTGATCAGGAGATCGATCGGCGCGTCCGGGAGGCGGCCGGCGAACGCCCGGACCGAGGCCAGGTCGGCGAGGTCGACGAGCTCGAGCCCGACCGCCGCCGCCGGGAGCTCGCCGCGGATGGCCGCGACCGCCGCCTCGCCGCGCCCGCGGTCGCGGCAGGCGAGCACGACCTCGGCGCCGGCCCGCGCCAGCTCCCGGGCGGCGGCGAAGCCGATCCCGCTGTTGGCGCCGGTGACCACCGCGCGGCGGCCGCTCTGGTCGGGGATGTCGTCGTTCGTCCACTTCACGGCGGGCCGGGAGCCTAGCCGTCCGCCTCCCAAACAGCTTGAGCCCGGCCGAGGCCGGGCGCTGCTCCGGCGGCGATAATGCGCCCGTGAAGACGCTCTCGGCGCTCGCGCGCGGCTACGACCATGTCCTGCTCGACCTCGACGGCTGCGTCTGGGTCGGCGAAGTCGTGGTGCCCGGGACGATCGAGGCGATCGCCGCCTTGCGCCAGGCTGGCAAGCGAGTGGCCTACGTCACCAACAACGCCCGCCGGAGCACCGAGGAGTTCGTCCGCAAGCTCTGGTCGCTCGGGATCCAGGCGTCGCTGGAGGAGGTCGTGACCGTCGGCGGGGCGATGCAGCACGTCCTCGCCGAGCGCCACGCCGGGTCGAGCGCGGTCGTCGTCGGGTCGCCGGCGATCCACCGCCACGTGACGGACGCCGGCCTGCGGATCGTCAACGGCAGCGACTTCGTCACCCGGGCCCAGGTCGTCGTCGTCGCCGGCCACGACCGCTTCGACTACGACGAGCTGCGCGACGCGATGCAGGCGCTCCGGGCCGGTGCCGTCCTGCTCGGCGCCAACCGCGACCCGAGCTTCCCCATGCCCGGCGGCTACTGGCCGGGCACCGGGGCGATCCTCGCGGCGGTCGAGATCGCCGGGGGCGTCACGGCCGAGACCGTCGGCAAGCCGGAGCCGGGCCTGTTCCTGACCGCGCTCGACCGTCTCGGGCCCGGGCGGACGCTCGTCGTCGGCGACCGGCTCGACACCGACCTCGCGGGGGCCCGGGCCGCCGGGCTCGACGGGGCGATCGTCCTCAGCGGCGCGACCACGGCCCAGGAGATCGCCGCCGCCCGGGCCGACGAGCGCCCGGTCGCCGTGGCCGACACGCTGGCCGACCTCCTGTTGGCCGCGTAGTGACGCGGCCGGCGCCGCCAATACGCTTGCCGGCGTGACCCCCGCCCGCCTGATCGTCAACCCCTCGGCCGGCGGCGGCCGGTCCGGCCGCCTGCTGGCGAAGGTCGAGCGGACGCTCGGCGAGCTCGGCGTCGACGCCACGACGCAGCGGACGCGCGATCTCGACCACGCCCGCGAGCTCGGCCGCGCCGCGGCCGCCGACGGGGCGCTGGCGATCGCCATGGGCGGCGACGGCCTGATCGGGGCCGTCGCCGGCGCGCTCGCCGAGCGACCCGGCTCCCGGCTCGGCGTCCTGCCCGGCGGTCGGGGCAACGACTTCGCGCGCGTGCTCGGCATCCCCCGCGACCCGGTGGCGGCGTGCGCGGTGATCGCCGGCGGCGCCCTGCGATCGCTCGACCTCGGGGCCGTCGAAGGTCGCTGCTTCGCCTGCATCGCCAGCACCGGCTTCGACTCCGACGCCAATCGGATCGCCAACGCCGCCCCGTCATGGCTCGGCGAGCTCGTCTACGCCTACGGGGCGCTGCGCGCGCTCGCCGCCTGGCGTCCGGCCACGTTCGAGGTCTCCGTCGACGGCGTGGAGCGGACGTTCCGTGGCTACAGCGTCGTCGCCGCCAACACCCGCTGTTACGGCGGCGGGATGAACATCGCCCCGGATGCCCGGGTCGACGACGGGCAGCTCGACGTCGTCCTGACCGAGCACATCGGCCGGCTGCGCTTCCTCGCCAAGATGCCCAAGGTGTTCAAGGGCACCCACGTCCGCGAGGCGACCGTCCACGTCCTGCGCGGGCGCGAGGTCATGATTCGCGCCGACCGGCCGTTCGCGATCTACGCCGACGGCGACCCGATCGGCGAGCTCCCGGTCACGGTCCGGGCCGTCCCCGGCGCCGTGCGGGTGCTCGTCCCCGCCTGATGGTCGGTTGGGCGCTCAAGCGCGGCATCGCCGGGAGCGCCGCGGCGCTGTCGCGCCGGCGCGGCGGCGGTGCGACGAGCCTGCCCGGCCGCATCCTCCTGCGGCTCGAGCCGCAGGCGATCAGCCGCATGGCCGGCGGCCTGCGCCGGGGCAGCGTCGTGATCTCGGCGACCAACGGCAAGACGACGACGGCGGCGATGATCGCCAGCATCCTCGGCGTCGCCGACGTCTCGATCGTCCACAACAGCGCCGGCGCCAACATGGCCGGCGGGATCGCCTCGACGCTGCTCGAGGCGGGCAGCTGGCGGGCGGCCGCCCACGCCGACCTCGGCCTGTTCGAGGTCGACGAGTTCTGGCTCGTTCCCGTCGCCGAGCAGCTCGAGCCCCGGGCGATCCTGCTCGCCAACCTCTTCCGCGACCAGCTCGACCGCTACGGCGAGCTCGAGACGATCGCCGCCCGCTGGGGCGAGCTCGCCGGGCGCACGACGGCCCGCCTGATCCTGAACGCCGACGACCCGCTGGTCGCCGACCTCGGCCGCGACGCGACCGACGCCGTCCACTTCGGCGTCGAGGACCCCGCGTGCGCGACCGCCGCCCTGGCTCACGCCGCCGACTCCAAGCACTGCCGCCGCTGCGGCCACGCCTACGAATACACCAGCGTCTACCTCGGCCATCTCGGCGTCTACGCCTGCCCGAGCTGCGGCGCCCGCCGGCCGCAGCCAAAGATCAGCGCACACGCGATCAAGCTCGAGGGCGTCCGCGCGGCCTCCTTCGAGCTGCGCACGCCGGCCGGCGTCGCCCGCGTCGCCCTGCCCCTCCCCGGCCTCTACAACGTGTACAACGCGCTCGCCGCCGCGGCGCTCGCCGTCGCTCTCGAGATCCCGCTCGCGGCGATCGTCGCCGGGCTTGAGCGGGTCGCCCCGGCGTTCGGCCGGGCGGAGACCGTGGCGCTCGGGGAGCACGAGCTCTGCATCCTGCTGGTCAAGAACCCGACCGGCGCCAACGAGGTCCTGCGGACGCTGGCGCTCGAGGCCGGCCAGCACGACCTGCTCGCCGTGCTCAACGACAAGATCGCCGACGGCCGCGACGTCTCGTGGATCTGGGACGCCGACGTCGAGGTGCTCGTCGACCGCATCCGCCGCGTCACCTGCGCCGGCACGCGGGCGGCCGAGCTCGCCCTGCGCTTCAAGTACGCCGGCGTCGAGGCGGCGCGGATCGTGCTCGAGCCCGACCTGGCCCGCGCTCTGGACGGGGCGCTGGCCGACGCGGCGGGTCCGACCGTATACGCCCTGCCGACCTACACGGCGATGCTGGGGCTGCGTGCCCTGCTCGTCGAGCGGGGCGCCGCCGCCAGCTCCTGGGCGGTCGCATGACCGACGCGGTCGTCTGGCACGACCTCGAATGCGGCAGCTACGACGCCGACCTGCCGCTCTGGCTGGAACTGGCCGAGACCGCCGGCGGACGCGTGCTCGACATCGGCGCCGGTACCGGCCGGGTCGCGCTGCCCCTGGCCCGGGCCGGTCACGCGGTCGTCGCGCTCGACCGCGACCCGGCGCTCCTCGCCGCGCTGCGTGACCGGGCCACCGGACTGCCGGTCACCTGCGTCTGCGCCGACGCGTGCGACTTCGACGTCGGCGGCGGCTTCGGCCTCTGCATCGTGCCGATGCAGACGATCCACCTGCTCGGCGACCGGCCGGCGTTCCTGCGCGGCGCGCATCGCTGCCTGGTGGCCGGGGGCCTGCTCGCGCTGGCCCTGCTCGGCGACGGCGTCGAGCCGTTCGAGGCCGAGCTCGAGCCGGAGTCGACGGCCCGCGACGGCGTCCTCTACGAGAGTCGCCCGACCGCGCTGCGGGTCGACGGCCGGGCCGTGGTGCTCGAGCGCCGGCGCGAGCGGACCGACGCCGCCGGGATGCGCGCCTGCGCCGACGTCGTGCGGCTCGAGGCCGTGGGCCCGGCCGAGCTGATCGCCGAAGCGACCGCGGCCGGCTTCGGGGCGCGCCGGTCGCGGACGATCGCGCCGACCGACGATCGCGCCGGGAGCATCGTCCTCGTCTTCGCCGCGGCCGGCGCGACGGCCGCGGCAGGCGGCGGGCGACCGTCGGCGTCGCCCGGAATATCCACATGAGCGTGCTGCGCGTGTGCGCGCTCTACCCGGACGTCATGAACATCTATGCCGATCGGGGCAACCTGCTGATGCTCGCCCGCCGGTGCGCCTGGCGGGGAATCGGCTTTGAGCTGCACGCGAGCGGGATCGGCGAGACCCTGTCGGGCGAGGGATTCGAGCTCTACTACCTCGGCGGGGGGCAGGACGCCGATCAGCGCCGGTGCGCCGAGGATCTCGTCGCCCGCAAGCGCGACGGGCTGGTGCGCGCGGCTGCGGACGGGGCGACCGTGCTCGGGGTCTGCGGCGGCTATCAGCTGCTCGGCCGCTCGTATCAGCTCGGCGACGAGACGATCGGCGGGATCGGCCTGCTCGACGTCGAGACCGTGCGCGAGGACGGCCCGCGGCTGATCGGCAACGTGGCGATCGAGCTCGCCGACGGACGCATCCTCGCCGGCTTCGAGAACCACGGCGGCCGGACGCGCCTGGGTCCGGGCCAGGCGCCGCTCGGTCGGGTGCTGAAGGGTCGCGGCAACGACGGGCGCAGCGGGGCCGAGGGGGCGCGCAGCGGGGGCGTCATCGGCACCTATCTGCACGGTCCGCTGCTGCCGAAGAACAGCTGGTTCTGCGACTGGCTGATCGCCGGCGCGGTCGGGTCGGGCGAGCTCGCGCCGCTCGACGACGAGCTCGAACGGGCGGCCCACCGCAGCGCGCTGGCGGCGGCCGGCCTGTGACGGCGCCCGATGATCCGCGGACGCGCGGCGCGACGCATTAGACTTCAGTGCGACCTGTCACCAACCGAAGCCCAACCGCTCGGAGGATCCGTTGAAGCGGCTACCTAAGCGTGGCATGGCTGCCGCCCTGCCTATCGTCGTTCTGCTCTTCCTGGCCTTCCTGGCGCAGAGCCTGATTTCGTCGGGAAAGAGCGGGGGTCCGCCGCACAGCTACCAGACGCTGACCAACCACGACCTCCCGGGCGGCCTGGTCCGCTCGGCGGATGTGAAGACGAAGGACAACACCGTCGACGTGACGTTGACCGACGGCACGAAGTACACGGTCGGGTTCGTTCCCGGGCAGGCGGCGGCCGAGCTCGTGAGCAAGCTGAACTCGGCGCCGAATCATCCGGGCTTCAACGTCGAGGGGACGAGCACGAGCGGCTGGCTGTCGCTGCTGACCTACGTCCTCCCGTTCCTGATCTTCCTGGGGTTCTGGCTCTTCCTCATGCGCCAGATGCAGGGTGGTGGTTCGCGGGTGATGTCGTTTGGGAAGTCGCGGGCGAAGCGGATGACGGCTGATTCGCCGAAGATCACGTTTAGGGATGTGGCGGGGGTTGAGGAGGCGGTTGAGGAGTTGCATGAGATCAAGGAGTTCTTGGAGAATCCGAAGAAGTTTCAGGCTTTGGGGGCTCGGATTCCGACGGGGGTGTTGTTGTATGGGCCTCCGGGGACGGGTAAGACGTTGTTGGCGCGGGCGGTTGCGGGTGAGGCGGGGGTTCCGTTCTTTTCGATTTCGGGTTCGGATTTTGTTGAGATGTTTGTGGGGGTGGGGGCGTCTAGGGTGCGGGATTTGTTTGAGCAGGCGAAGCAGAATTCGCCGTGCATCATTTTCATGGATGAGATTGATGCGGTGGGGCGGCATCGGGGGGCGGGGATGGGTGGGGGGCATGATGAGCGTGAGCAGACGTTGAATCAGCTTCTGGTGGAGATGGATGGGTTTGAGGCGAAGGACAACATCATCATGATCGCGGCGACGAATCGGCCGGATATTTTGGATCCGGCGTTGTTGCGGCCGGGGCGGTTTGACCGGCAGATCGCGGTGGATAGGCCGGATCGGAAGGGTCGCGCGAAGATTCTTGAGGTGCATACGCGGGGTAAGCCGTTGGGGAAGGAGATTGATATTGATGCGCTGGCGGGTCAGACGCCGGGGTTCACGGGCGCGGATTTGTCGAATTTGATCAATGAGGCGGCGTTGTTGGCGGCGCGGACGGGGAAGCGGGAGATCACGCAGGTGGAGTTGGAGGAGGGGATCCTGCGGGTGATCGCGGGGCCGGAGAAGAAGACGCGGGTGATGAGCGAGAACGAGCGGTTGATCACGGCGTATCACGAGATGGGGCATGCGATCGTGGGTAACTTCTTGGAGCATTCCGATCCGGTGCACAAGATCAGCGTGATCAGTCGGGGTCAGGCGTTGGGGTACACGATCTCGATGCCGACGGAGGACAGGTTTTTGACGACGCGGGCGGAGTTGCTCGACACGATGGCGATGACGCTGGGGGGTCGGGCGGCGGAGGAGATCGTGTTCGGGGAGATCACGACGGGCGCGTCGAACGACATTGAGAAGGTGACGCAGACGGCTAAGCAGATGGTGATGCGGTTCGGGATGAGCGAGAAGCTCGGGCCGCGGGTGTATGGGCATGATCATGGCCAGCCGTTTCTCGGCCGGGAGTTCGGGTCAGAGCCTGATTACAGCGACGAGATCGCCCGGGAGATCGACGACGAAGTTCGCCGGATCATCGAGGGTGCGCATCAGCGGGCCCGGAGCATCCTCAGCGAGCATCGCGACGACCTCGACTCGATCAGCGGCATCCTCGTCCGGCGCGAGACGATCGAGAAGCACCAGTTCGAGGGACTCCTCGCCGGCAAGTCCGAGACCGACGTCTTCGGCCCGGGCGACGCTCCCCGGCCGAGCATCTCCCAGGCGCCCCCGGCGCCGGCTACCCCACTGCCCGACCGGACCCGCGAGGCGCCGCGGCCTCTCCCCCGCCCCGGCGCGGAGCCGGTCTGATCAGCCGCTCGAGCCGAAGCCGCGCTCGTCTCGCTCGCTGCGACCGAGCTCCGACACCTCCTCGACGAGGGGTGTCTGGACGCGGACCAGGACGAGTTGAGCGATCCGGTCACCGGCGGCGAGCTCGACGGCCCGGCTGCGATCGGTATTGAGCAGCAGGACGCGCAGTTCGCCCCGGTAGCCGGCGTCGATCAGTCCCGGCGCGTTGACGAGGCTGACGCCGTGGCGTAGGGCAAGTCCCGACCGCGGGAGGACGAGTCCGGCCTGGCCGGCGGGGATCTCGACGGCGATCCCGGTCGCGACCGCCGCCCGGTCACCCGGCTCGAGCCGGACCGGCTCGCACGCGTACAGGTCGAGGCCGGCATCCCCGGGGTAGGCGCGGGTTGGAAGGGTCGCTTCGGGCCGCAGGCGGGCGACCCTCACCGTCCGTTCACCGCGTAGCGCTCGAAGCGCGCAGCGACCGCGGCGGGCAGCATCACGCTGACGCGAACGCCGTCCGCGGTGTCCTCGCGCTGGAGCAGCTCCCCGGCGATCTCGTGCAGCTCGGCCAGGCGTGCCCCGTCGGCGTAGGGCACGAGCAGATCGACCGAGCGCAGGCTGCGCAGGAACTCCTCCTCGATCCGCTCACGCAGCTCCTCGATGCCCTCGCCGGTGCTGGCGGAGACGAGCACGGCGTCGCGGTTGCCGTTGCGCACCCGCGTGCGCTCCTCGTCGTCCAGCAGGTCGACCTTGTTCAGCACGCGAATCCGCGCGGCCTCGCCGGCGCCGATCTCCTCGAGCACCTCCTCGACCGCGCGTCCCATCGCCGCCAGCTCGTCTTCGGAGGCCGAGGCGTCCTCGACATGGAGGATCAAGGCCGCCCGGCGGGTCTCCTCGAGCGTCGTCGCGAACGCGTCGACCAGCTGGTGCGGAAGCTTGCGGATGAAGCCCACGGTGTCGGTCGCCAGGTACGCCCGGCCGTTGATCCGCAGCGTCCGCGTCATCGGATCGAGCGTGTGGAAGAGGCGGTCGGCGACGGGCACGGTCGCCCCGGTGAGCGCCCCGAGCAGCGTCGACTTGCCGGTGTTCGTGTAGCCGGCCAGCGCCAGCTCCGGCAGGCTCGCCCGGGTCCGCTCGGTCCGCATCACGCCGCGCGAGGACTGCACGCCGGCGAGCTTTCGCCGCAGCGCCGCGATCCGGTTTCGTGCCAGGCGACGGTCGGTTTCGATCTGCGTCTCCCCCGGGCCGCGCGTGCCGATGCCGCCGCCGAGGCGTTCGAGATGCGTCCAGAGGCCGCGCATCCGCGCCATGTTGTACTCGAGCTGGGCCAGCTCGACCTGGAGCTTGCCCTCGGCGCTCCCGGCGTGGGCGGCGAAGATGTCGAGGATCACCGTCGTGCGGTCGACGACCGGCAGCTTCAGCTCCTGCTCGAGGTTGCGCTCCTGCCGGGGCGACAGCTCGTCGTCGCAGGCGATGACGTTGGCGTCGCACTCCTTCGCGAACTGCGCCAGCTCGATCAGCTTGCCCGGCCCGAGATACGTGTTCGGATGCGGGGTGTCGTTGTGCTGGACCATCTCCCCGACCACGGCAACCCCGGCCGTGCGCAGCAGCTCGCGCAGCTCGGCGAAGTCCTCCCCGGACGGTATCGACGCGATGCAGACGGCGCGCTGGCGTGCGCGCGGCGGCGGGGTGGTCTGGGGCTGTGGCGTCGGGGCGATCGGGTCGGTCCTCCTCCCCATCATGGCGCATCGGCAGCACGCGACGCAGCGGCGGGCGCCCTTGACCAGCCGGCCCGGGCCGCCGCGCACGCGCGGACGCCTCGGCGGCCTCCCGTGCGGGGCGCCAGCCCGACCCGCGGCCGGGACTAGACTCGCCGGATGCGACTCGAGCCCGTCTCGCAGCCTGAAAGAGTCCCCCCGCGATGACGCGCGTGCGGGTCTACGGGGTCCCGGCGTCGACCTGGACGCGCACGGTGTGCATGACGTGCGTCGAGAAGGGCATCGACTACGACCTCGTGCGGATCGCCTACGGCAGCCCGGAGCACCGCGCGCTGCACCCGTTCGGCCGGATCCCGATCGTGGAGATCGACGGCGAGACGCTGTTCGAGACGCTGGCCGTCACCGGCCGGCTGGACGAGGGGTTCCCGGGTCCGTCGCTACAGGCCGGCGACGCCGCCGGGCGCGCGCGGATGCGGATCTGGATGAGCCTCTGCAGCGACTACATCTTCCGCGACGTCGTCCGAGCCATCCCGCGCCGGCGCGCGGCGACCGAAGCCGAGCTGGGCGGCGCCCGGGCGGCGCTCGAACAGGCCGACGCGCTCGTCGGGCCCGGGCCCTTCCTCGCCGGCGAGGCCCTGACGCTGGCCGACCTCTACCTCGCGCCGCAGGTCTCCAACTGCCTCGAGAAGGCGCCCGAGCTGCTGCGCGGTTGCGATGCGCTCACGGGGTGGTTCGACCTGGTTCGCGCGCGCGAGAGCTTCGCGCGGACGAGCTACGACCCGGCCGGGGTGTAGCCAGCTCTCGCCACCGGCGGTTCGGGATGTCAGGCGCTTTGTCGGCTTCAGGGTGGCTCGAGCGCGCTCGAGACCGCGTCGGACGCTGGGCGCGCTCGCGCCCGGGCCAGGAGCTGCGCTCCAGCGGGCCGGGCGCGCGGGGCGACGAGTTCAGTGCTTGCGCGGCTTGCGGAGCACGACCGACCGGGTTGCCGCCGCCATGCCCGAGCCGGACGTCGCGGCGCTGACCTTCAGCGTCCCGCCCTTGGCCGCGAGCTTCTTCGCCACGGCCTTGGTGAACGTGACGGTCATCGAGGCGGTCTTGCTCTTGGCCACGACGACCTTGTGGCTCTTGAACGCCGCGCCGGAGCCGAGCTTGCCGCTGACGGTGACCGTGCAGCTCTTCGGCGCCGACGCCGGGCAGGCGATCACGATCTTGGCGCTGCGTCGGTTGGCCGCCACGCTGACCGTCTTGACGGTCGCGCGGAAGGAGGCCGTCACGGTCGGATGGACGGTGGCCACGCTCACGGGCGGGGTCGTCGTGCCGCCGCCGGTGGTCGTGCCGCCGCCGGTCGTGGTTCCGCTGGTCGTCGTGCCGCCGGTCGTGGAGCCGCCGGTGGTCGTCCCGCCGCCGGTGGTCGTGCCCCCGCCGCCCGTGGTCGTGCCCCCGCCGCCCGTGGTCGTGCCCCCGCCGCCGGTGGTGCCGCCGCCGACCACCGGGTTGAGGATCCCGGTGAGCGTGCCGATCACAGTGCTGACGGCGCCGGTGTCGGCGCCCGGCTGGGCGGCGTGGAGACCGCCCTGGAGATTGCCGAGCAGCGAGGTCAGGATCGACGGGTCGACGCCGGCCGTCCCCAGCAGCGGGTTGATCGCCGTGAGCAGTGAGGACAGCTGTCCGAGCTGCGTCGCGTCGGTCGGCAGGCCGCCGGCGACAAGGGCGTTCAGCTGCGCGAGGAGGGCATCGAGTCCCCCGGCCGACGGCGCCGGGCCGAGGCCGCCGAGGACGCCGGTGAGCCCGGTGATGATGCTCGTCGGCGAGGCGCCCTGCCCGAGCAGCGACGTGATCTGGGCCGGCGTGAGCTGACCGAGGATCGTCGTCAGCGGGCCCGTGCCCAGACCGCCGAGCGCGCCGGCGAGCAGCGTCGGGCTGACGCTGCCGAGGATCGTCGTGACCTGCGTCGGGTCGGCGGCGCCCAGCAGGCCGGTGAGCTGGCCGCTGGTCAGCGCGCCGAGGACGCCGGTGAGCTGACCGCCGGTGAGGCCGCCGAGCGCGCCGTCGAGCAGGGTCGGGCTGACGGTGCCGAGGATCGTGGTGAGCTGGCCGGGCGTCGCCGCGCCGAGCAGGCTGGTGAGCTGGCCGCTGGTCAGCGCGCCGAGGACGCCGGTGAGCTGACCGCCGGTGAGGCCGCCGAGCGCGCCGTCGACGGAAGCCGGCGTCGCGGTGCCGAGGATCGTCGTGAGCTGTGTCGGGTTGGCGGCGCCGAGCAGGCTGGTGAGCTGGCCGCTGGTCAGCGCGCCGAGGACGCTGGTCAGCTGACCGCCGGTGAGGCCGCCGAGCGCGCCGTCGAGGGAGGCCGGCGTGACGGTGCCGAGGATCGTCGTGAGCTGGGCGGGCGTCGCCGCGCCGAGCAGGCTGGTGAGCTGGCCGCTGGTCAGCACGCCGAGGACGCCGGTCAGCTGA
This sequence comes from uncultured Solirubrobacterales bacterium, assembly GCA_963742705.1. Taxonomy (GTDB): domain Bacteria; phylum Actinomycetota; class Thermoleophilia; order Solirubrobacterales; family Solirubrobacteraceae; genus Palsa-513. The sequence goes on from CAVUMZ010000017.1 coordinate 722,473, forward strand.
CCGCTCGTGAGCCCGCCGAGCGCGGCGTCGAGGGAGGTCGGCGTGGCGGCGCCGAGGATCGTCGTGAGCTGGGCGGGCGTCGCCGCGCTGAGAAGCTGGGTCAGCTGTGACGTGGTGAGTGCGCCGATCTGCGAGACGAGCTGGCTGGGCGAGAGCGTCCCGAGCAGGGCGAGCAGAAGCGAGACGACGGGATCGATCGGCGACGCGGCGGCGACCTGCGGGGTCGCGGCGGCCGACTCGGCGAGCGCCACAGGGCTGGCGAGCGCGACGGGCACGGCAGCGAACGCGGCGGCAAGGGCAAGGCGTGGGCGGGTGAGGATGAACATCGGCGGGGACCTCGCTTGGTTGAGCGGAACGTGGGTAGGGCCAGCCGACGTTGCGGCTCCCGGTCCCCTCATACATCGGTCGATTGCCGCGCTCTCGCACCGCGCCGCGACGTATTGGACGGATATACGAGGCAGCGGGTTGCCTCCGCCTGGGGGATCACGGCAATCACCAGGCCGAGCGGGTCAGGCAGCGAGCCGGGAGCGCGGCCGGAGAGCACGCTGATCGATCTCGGCAGCGTCAACCTCGTCGGCGGCGGTCGCACCGGGCGCTGCACGCGACGATGCTGGCCGGCTCCGGCGCCCCACGTAGCGGGTCGCGCCCGGGATGGCGCCGGGTCCGGGCGCTCGGTCACAGACTGAACACATCCACGGCGCTCGCCGCGGCTTAGCGTTGCGCGATTCGTGCACCGCTGCGACCCAACGGAGAGCCCATGCCCAAATTGACAGTCAAACGCCCATCGCGCGCGTCGGGCGGCGGCGGTCGCCGCCTGCGCGTCGGCCTCGTTGCCGGCGGCCTGGCGCTCGCCTCGATCACCGGGTCGGTGCTCGCGGCGACCGGGGCGCTGGCGCCAGGCCACAACCCCTGGCCCTACGCGCCGACGCCGCAGTCCCCGGTGCTGGCCGCGGTCGGCGACATCGCCTGCCAGCCGGGCAGCCCGGTCGAGAGCGAGAAGGCGTCAGACGTCTGCAACGCGACCAACGCGCCGACGACGACGCCGCTGCGGGCGCAGAGCGCGACGGCCGACCAGATCGAGCAGATGCAGCCGAACCTGGTGGCGATCCTGGGCGACGAGCAGTACCAGGTCGGCCGCTACCAGGACTTCCAGGGGTCGTTCGACACGACCTACGGGGCGTTCAAGTTCCTCCAGCGACCGGCACCGGGCAACCACGAGTTCTACAGCCTGCACGGCGAGACGGGCGTCCACGGCGAAGGCTACTTCGACTACTACAACGGCTACCAGCACAGCCCGGCCGACGGCAGCGTGCTGACCGACACGTTCACGAACGCAGCGCCGGCAACGGGGACCTTCACACAGCCGCGTCCGCGTCCGCTCGGTCAGGCCGGGCCGTTCGGGACCAGCGGGGACGGCTGGTACTCGTACGACCTCGGGGCCTGGCACATCATCTCGCTGAACGCGGAGTGCGCCGTCCAGCCGGGAGGTTGCGACCCGAACGGGTCATGGCTGGCCAGCGAGACGCAGTGGCTGAGCCAGGACCTCGACGCCAACCACGCGAGCTGCACGCTGGCGTACTGGCACCAGCCGACGTTCACGGCCGGCAACGCAACCCCGACCCCGGGCGTGCTCTCCGCCAGCCCCGAGGGCGCCGCGGCCGCCACCTGGTGGCAGCTGCTCTACAAGCACGGGGCCGATCTGGTGCTCAACGGCCACGATCACGTCTACGCGCGCTACGCACCGACCGATCCAACCGGGAAGGCCGATCCGCGGCACGGGATCCGCGAGTTCATCATCGGCACCGGCGGCGAGTCGCTCGACGCGATCGTGCCGAACGGCAACACCCCGAACCTGCAGGCGTCGACCGCCGACTACTACGGCGTGATGAAGCTGACGCTGGCGCCGAACTCCTACAGCTGGGATTTCGAGTCGTCGCTCAAGAGCCCGACGGCACCGACGACCGACCCGGCCACCTACAGCGACACCGGCAGCGCGCGCTGCCACGGCGGGCCGAGCGCGCTCCCGTTCCCGCTGCCGTTCCCCTTGCCGCACTGAACGGGCGGGCCGGCGACGTGACGGGCTCGAGCAGGCGCCTCGAGCCCGTCACGCTCTCCGCCAGGACGCAGTAGCCGAGTGGACGGAGCTCAGGCGCCGCGCAGCCGGCCGAGGCGCTCGACGGCCTCGATCAGCCGGTCGTCGGGCGTCGTCAGGCTGATGCGGAAGAAGCCTTCGCCGTTGGGTCCGTAGGCGCCGCCGGGCGAGACGATCACCGCCGCCTCCTCGAGCACGTGCTCGCAGTAGGCGGCGGCGGTCGCGAAGCCGTCCGGAACCGGTGCCCAGACGTAGATCGTGCCGCGCGGCGGGGTCACGTCGACGCCGATCGCCGCGAGCGCCCGGCAGACGAGGTCACGACGACGGGTGTAGACGGCGTTCATCTCGGCGACGTGGACGTCGACCTCCGGCTGGAGCGCGGCCGCCCCGGCGAGCTGGACCGCCTCGAAGTTGCCCGAGTCGATATTGGTCTTGAGCTTCCAGTACTGAGCGATCGCGTCCGCGTTGCCGAGGATGGCGGCGCAGCGCCACCCGGTCATGTTGTAGCCCTTCGACAGGGAGAACACCTCGACGCCGACGTCCTTGGCCCCGGGGGTGGCAAGGAACGACGGGGCGACGTAGCCGTCGTAAGTCGTCTCCGAGTAGGCGTTGTCGTGGACGATCAGGATGTCGTTGGCCGCCCCGAACGCGACCAGCCGCTCAAAGAAGCCGTCGGGCACGACGGCACCGGTCGGGTTGTTCGGGTAGTTGACGAACAGCAGCTGGGCCCGTTCACGCGTGAGGGCATCGATCGCGTCGAGGTCGGGGATGAAGCCGAGCTCCGGCACGAGCGGCATGAGCGCGGCCTCCGCCCCGGCGAGCAGGGGCCCGCCGGTGTAGACCGGATAGCCGGGGTCGGCGGCGAGGGCGACGTCGCCGGGATTGAGGAAGGCGAGGTTGAGGTTGAAGATGCACTCCTTGGCGCCGATCGCCGGCATCACCTCGGTCGCCGCGTCGAGCCCGACCCCGAAGCGGCGGTCGTAGAAGGCGACGAGGGCGTCGCGAAACTCCGGCCGGCCGCGGTTGGACGGATACCGGTGGCAGCCGGGGTCGGCCACGGCCCGCTGGGCGGCGGCGACGATCGGCGGGTAGGTCGGCGTGTCCGGATCCCCGATGCCCAGGCTGATCACGTCGATGCCGGCCGCGCGCTTGGCCTGCACCTTGCGCTCGAGCTCGGCGAACAGGTAGGGCGGTATACGCGCGAGGCGGTCACTCGGTCTCATCGAGCTCCTTGACGAATTCGGCGGCGCACTCGCCGCGGTAGACCGGGACAGCCCAGCCGGTGAGCGTCACCCGGAGGTCCTTGTCGATCTCGACCAGCAGCTCGCCGCCGTCGAGCTTGACGGTGACGGCCGACGGCCCGCCGTCGAGGTGATACGAGATCGCCGCACCGGTCGCCCCGGTGCCTGAGGACATCGTCACCCCCACGCCGCGCTCGAAGATCCGCGCCCGGATCACGCCGCGCTCGAGCTCGCGAAACCACGACACGTTGGTGCGGTTCGGAAACACCTCGTGCCGCTCGATCGCCGGGCCGATCGCGGCGATGTCGAGACCGTCGAGCCAGTCGCAGCGGATCGCGGCCTGCGGGTTGCCGATGTGGACGTGCTGGAAGCGCCAGCGCTTGCCGTCGGCGTAGAGCTCGGCCCGTCCGTGGTGGCTCCCCGACGGGAAGTCCGCCGACGCGGTGGTGGCTCGGCCCAGGTCGATCGCGCACGTCGTGGGTCCGGTGATCCGCGGCCGGATCGGCCCGGCCTTGGTCACGATCTGGAACTCATCGTCGTCGGTGAAGCCGCGCCGCCGGAGATACATGACGGCCTGCCGGGCGCCGTTGCCCGACAGCTCGGCCTCCGAGCCGTCGGGGTTGAAGATCTGCAGTCCGGCGACGAACTCAGGATCCTCGGATTGGTGCAAGAGCAGTATTCCGTCGGAGCCCACCCCGGTGTGCGGATCGCAGATCCTCCGAATTCGCGCCGCGGTCAGCGGCCACGGAGCGGCATCCGCCTCGATGATCAGATAGTCGTTGCCCAGCGCCTGCCACTTCTCGAATCGCACGTCGCCTCCACGGAGCCGGTTGGGGCGATCATCGCAGCGCGGCGGCGACGTCGTCGGGCGACCGGTCGGTGACGTCGACGATCTCGACGTCGGCGAGCTTGCGCATCCAGGTCAGCTGGCGCCGGGCGTAGTTGCGGCTCTGGCGCTTCATCGCCTCCGTGTCGCCGGCGCCCAGCGCGGCGAAGCCGAGCGCCTGGCGGGCGGTCACCGACGCGCCCGCCCCGGCCGCCGCCTGCACCTCGGCCGCGGCGCCGGCGGCGATCATGCCGTCGACGCGGGCGTCGATGCGCTCGTACAGCCGGGCGCGGTCCATCACCAGACCGATCAGCCGCGTCGGGTGGCGGGTCTGGCTCGTCCAGAGCTCCGACGGCCCGGTCTGCGGGGTCAGCTCACCCATCTCGTCGAGCTCGAGCGCCCGTACGATCCGCCGGCCGTCGGCCGGGTCGATCGCCCCGGCTGCCCACGGCGCACGCGCTTCCAGGAGCCCGTGGAGCGCCCGCGGGCCGCGGCGGTCGAGCTCGGCGGTCCAGCGGGCGCGCAGCTCGGCGGGCGGTCGCGGACGCAGCGAGAGCTCTGTCAGGGCGGCGCGGAGGTAGAGGCCGGTGCCACCGGTGACGATCGGGCGGTTGCCGGCCGCGAGCAGGCCGTCGATCTCGGCGTGGGCGAGCCGGGCGTACTGGGCGACATCGAAGCGGTGCGTGACCGGGACGAACGAGATCAGCCGGTGCTCGAGCTCGGCCAGCTCGCCCGGACTCGGAACGCCGGTCAGGATCTCGAGCCCGCGGTAGACCTGGAGCGCGTCGGCGGAGACGGCGACCGGCCGGTCGCCGGCGGCCCGCAACAGTCGGGCCAGCGCGATGGCGACCGCCGTCTTGCCGACCCCCGTCGGGCCGAAGATCGCGATGATCGGGGGCGCCATCGGCGGAGTATCGTGACCGCCATGAGCATTCGCATCGGCTGTGGGCTGTCGACGACGACGGACGCCCGGTCCGGTGCGATCGGCGCGGCGCAGGCCGCCGCGGAGCCGCTCGGCGGCCGGCCGGTCGATCTGGCCGTGATCTTCGCCTCGGGTGCCCACCTCGCGGCGCCCGAGGTCACGCTCGAGGGCATCCACGAGGCGGTCGACCCGGGGCAGCTGATCGGCTGCGGCGCTGCCGGCGTGCTCGGCGAGGAGCAGGAGATCGAGGACGCGACCGCGGTTGTGGTGTGGGTCGCCTCGCTCGGTGGCGGATCGGTCGCGACCTTCCACGCGACCTCCGACGACGACGGCGAGTTTCACGGCGTGCCGGACCTGGCCGGGGCCAGCGGCGTGGTCCTGCTGCCGGATCCGTACTCGTTCGCGACCGACACGCTCCTGCGGCGACTCCACACCGACGCCCCCGGCGTGCCGGTGCTCGGCGGTCTGTCGAGCGGCCGGACATTTGACAACACCGGGGCGCTCTTCCATGACGAGCTGGTGCTCGAGACGGGCATGGTCGGGGCGCGGCTCGACGGCGTCGAGATGCTGCCGTGCGTCTCGCAGGGGGCGGCGCCGCTGGGTCCGGAGCTGACGATCACGCGGGCCGAGGGGCGCGTGATCCACGAGCTCGCCGGCAAGTCGGCGCTGGCCAAGCTGCGGGAGGTCTTCGACAAGCTCTCGGAACGCGAGCGCGGCCTGATCAACGGCGGTCTCCTGCTCGGACTGGTGATCGACGCCGGCAAGCCGGAGTACGAGCACGGCGACTTCCTTGTCCGCGGGCTGCTCGGCGCCGATCCCCAGGAGGGCTCGATCGCCGTCGGAGCGAACGTCAGCACCGGCCAGATCGTCCGTCTGCACGCGCGCGACGCCCGCAGCGCCGACCGTGATCTCCGGGCGGCGCTCGGGCTGCGGCGCACGGCGCTCGGCGGACGCCGGCCGGCCGGAGCGTTGATGTTCACGTGCAACGGGCGCGGCCGGGGGATGTTCGGCGTGGCCGACCACGACAGCGAGGCGCTGGCGGCCGAGCTCGGCGCGGTGCCGACGGCCGGGTTCTTCGCCGCCGGGGAGATCGGCCCGGTCGGGGGCGAGTGCTTCCTGCACGGGTTCACCGCCACAGTCGCCGTGTTCCCGGAAGCATAGGGTCGCCGGCGGTCTGTTTCGGGAGTCGGCGGGTCAGCGATCGGCGCCGGTGTGGGCCGACTGCGCGAGGGCGCGGCGGGCGCGCACCCCTTCGGGGCACAGGCAGGTGCGGCATGTGAGGGTCGAGGATCACCTCGATCAGCCGATTGGTGCGAATCAGCTCGGGGACCGCGCTGCGCACTAGGGTACCTCGCAGCTCGGACCCGACCAGAGGAGCGGCATGCCCAGGATCCCCGGCACCGAACTTGACGTCTTCCCGCTCTGCCTCGGCGGGAACGTCTTCGGCTGGACGGCCGACGAGCGCGAGTCTGTCGAGGTGCTCGATCGCTACATCGAGGTCGGCGGCAACTTCATCGATACGGCCGACATGTATGCCGGCGGCGAGTCGGAGGCCATCATCGGACGGTGGATGCTCGCCCGGGCCAACCGCGACTGGCTGGTGATCGCGACGAAGGTCGGGATGGCGCCGGGCTACGCCGGTCTGGGGGCCGCGACGATCCGCTCCGCTGTGGAGGGGTCGTTGAAGCGGCTCCAGGTCGAGCACATCGACCTCTACTACGCCCACCGCGACGACCCGTCGACGCCGCTCGAGGAGACGCTGGCGGCCTTCGACGGTCTTGTGCGCAGCGGCAAGGTCAGTCACGTCGCCGCGTCGAACTACGACGCCCCGCGACTGGCCGAAGCGCTGGCGACCGCCGACCGCGAGGGCTACGCGCGCTTCGTCGGGCTCCAGCCGCACTACAACCTCGTAGAGCGCGGCGATTTCGAGGGCCCCTTGGCCGACCTCTGCGCGCGCGAGGGCCTCGGCTCGTTTCCCTACTTCGCACTCGCCCGCGGCTTTCTCACGGGCAAGTACCGGCCGGGCGGCCCGACGGTCAACGGGCCGCGGGCCGCCGGGGCGACCGCCTACCTGGATGCCCGGGGTACCGCGGTGCTCGCGGCCCTCGACGAGATCGCCGGGGCGCGGTCGACGACCGTAGCGGCGGTATCGCTGGCCTGGCTGGCGGCCCGCCCGACGGTGGTGGCGCCGATCGCCAGCGCGCGCACGCCTGCGCAGCTCACGGCGCTGCTGCCGATGGCCGACCTGCGCCTCACCGCGGCGGAGCTCGATCGGCTCGACGCCGCTTCGGCCTGAGCGCTCGCGTCAGCGGCCGTTGACGGCCAGGGCGTGAAGCCGGCGGGACATCGGCTCCGGCAGTCGCTCGAAGCGGAGCACGTAGACGTTGAGGCGTTGCTGGCGCAGGACCCGGGCATGGCCGGCGATCCGCATCTCGAGGTTCGGCAGATCGAAGTCGATGCACTCGTCCTCGGTCAGCGGCCGGACGCTGGTGACGCGCATCCCGTCGGGCCCGAGGTCGAGCGTCCGGGCAGGGATCGGGGCGCCCGTGCGCCGGCGCAGAGTGCAGTTGAGGGCAATCTGGGCTCGCGGAGCCCGAAGTGGAATGGCCCGCCCGATCGCCATGCGCGCATTGTCCCACCCGGCGGCCCGACCTTGGGCGCCGGCGGACGAATGGTCGCCGTAAGGCCGTCAACGGGGGTTGCCGACTTTGCGTTCAGTCCTGCCGATCGGGGTAACCGATCGAAAGACCAGCCGCACGACGGCCGGGACAACCCACTGCAAGGAGGACGGATCCGTGACCACCGGAACATCGATTGTCCTGATCGCGATTGGCGCGATCTTGAAGTTCGCAGTCACCACGACCGTCAGCGGTATCAGCCTCGCCACGGTCGGCGTGATCCTGATGATCGTCGGCGTCGTCGGTCTGCTGTTCTCGCTGCTCTGGCTCGGCGTCTTCGCCGACCGCCGGCGCGACGTCGCCGCGGTGCCGGTAGACCGGCCGGTCGTGCGCGAGCGCGAGCTCTACTGAGGAACCGCCGGGCGCCCACCGGCGCCCAAGTGGACGCCGCCGCGCCGGTCGTGCTCGATGCGACCGGCGATCGCGGCGGCCCGGTCGGCGCCGAAGTGGCGCTCGACCAGCCAGAGCGCCATGTCGATTCCCGACGTGACGCCGCCTGAGGTGACGAGGTCGCCGTCGTCGACGACACGCTCGGTGATCACCTCCGCCCCGACGGCGCGGAGGGCGTCGAGCGCGACGTGGTGCGTCGTCGCGTAGACGACGATCGCGACGCGCAGTGGTTCGGCGGCGGCCGTCAATCCTCGCCGTCCCAGTAGTCAAGGCGCTCGACGCGGGCGATCAGGCCGACGCCGCGGAAGGCGACCTTGTTCGAGCGCGGGTAGTAGCAGACGTCGGCCGGCTCGCGTGTGCCGTAGGCAAGGTAGGTGAGGCCGTCGGGTCCGGCGCGGAACACGTGGGCGACGGACGTCGCCGGCGGCCGGGCGACGACGTGACCCGGACGAACGTCGGTCTCGTCAGTGTCGAGAACGAGCGCACCGGAGCCGGCGAGTACGACGAAGATCTCCTCCTCGACCGAATGGCAGTGCTGGGCGGTCGACTCCTTGCCGGGACCGACCTCGACGTGCTGGATGCCGGTCGTGACCGAGCCGGCGGCGCGGCCGAGGTTGCGTCGCGTGCGCTCGACGCGCGGCCGCCGCAACGCGTCGCCGTCGAGGTCGGCGACGTTGACGATGTTGGCCGGGCGGGGTGTGGTCTGCGGGGGCAGCGGCGGTGGGCCGAGCTCGGCCTCGCGGACGAAGTGGAGCGGGAGGCCGTCGACTGTGGTCGCGATCGTCGGGACGGCGCGGCGGCCGATCAACGAGAGGTCGAGCCGCGGGAACTGGGGGCTCTCGTCGCGGAGACGGGGCCCGAAGGCGAGGACGTCGAGAGCGTCAAGGGCGTGGAGGGTGTGCGGCCCGCGCCCGGGGTGATAGACGACGCAGTCGCCGGCGGAGATCTCGGTCGTCAGCCCAGCGTGCCAGGAGAGGCCGCGGCCGCCGAGCACGTAGAAGATCTCCTCGCCGCGCCCGTGGTCGTGGGCCGGAGTGGACCAGTATCCGGCTTCCACCTCGATCCGCCGGACACCGACGCCGACCGAGCCGGCGGCCTGGCCGAGGAAGCTCCAGGTGGCGCGGAGATGGCCGATCGCGACCGGCTGGCGATCGACCTCGTCGAGATGGGTGATGCCCATCGGCCGATCATAAGCGCCGGTTCGGCAGCGCCGGCGTCAGCGCGGGTAACATGGTCAGAGCAAGGAGCAGCCACGACGATCGACTTCGATCGACCTCTTGCCGGCGGACGTACCGCCGGGGGCGAACCGGGAAAACCCTGTGCTCGCCCCCCTTCTCAACATCGACATCCGGTTGGCCGACGGCGTTCAGCTCGTGTCGGTTCGCGGCGAGCTCGACTTGGCGACCGCCCCGATGCTGGCGAAGCGGCTCGCCGGGGCCGTGTCAGTGCCGATCGAGGTTGACCTGGCCGGGGTCAGCTTCATCGACGCCCGCGGGCTGCGGGCGCTGCTCGCGGCGGACCGGCAGTGGAACGGCCCCGGCGGGCCGGGTCTGCGGTTGGTCCGGGCGTCGGGACCGACGCGACGGCTGTTCGAGCTGGCCGGCCTCGGGTCGCTCCTCGGGGTCGACGACGCGTAGCTCGCCGGACGTACAGCTACGGCACTGAGATTTACTGCGGGTCTGCCCCGAGGGGTTAGCGGATACCAGGCCGCAGACCGGGCAACTCGGGCGTGACTAGGACCAAGACTTGACAGGTAGCGACTAAGATTTTATACTGGTCTTCATCCAGTACAGCAAGGAGGAAGACAATGGCACTTGTAAGATGGGAGCCGGTCCGGGAGCTGCATTCGCTCCAGCACGAGATGAATCGGCTCTTTGGGAGCTTTTTCGACGCCCCGAGCGCCAGCGGCGCCGGCAACGGCGGCGCCGTCCGGCAGTGGATCCCGGCGATGGACCTGGTCGAGACGAAGGATCACTTCATCATTCGGGCCGACCTGCCGGGACTGACCGAGCAGGACGTGACCGTCGAGCTCGAGGAGAACGTCCTCAGCGTCTCCGGCGAGCGGCGGGCGGAGACCACGCAGGAGCGCGAGGGCTACTACCGCATCGAGCGGGCATCCGGCCGCTTCGCACGGTCGCTGACGCTGCCTGAAGGCGTCGACCCGGCCGGTATCACGGCGGAGTTCCACGACGGCGTACTCGAGGTTCGCGTGCCGAAGCCGACCGAGCGTAAGCCGCAGCGGGTCGCGATCGGCGTTTCGCGGGGCGGCGACGTCGTCGAGCCGGCCCCGGCGGCTGGCGACGAGCTCGGCGCCGGTGCCGGGCCGACCGCGTAGACGGGGGTCTTGAAGGCGGTCGCGCCGGCCGGCGGCCGCCTTCATCGACTGACGGTGGGCGCGTTAGACTCGGGCGCGTGAAGCTGGCGGGTCAGCGAGTTCTCCTGACCGGCGCGACCGGCGGCCTCGGTGTCGCGATCGCCCGGCGGCTCGCCCGGGCAGGTGCTGAGCTGCTGTTGAGCGGCCGGCGAGTGGACGTGCTCGACCCGCTGGCCGACGAGCTGGGCGCCAGGGTCCTGGCGGCTGACCTGACCGACGCCGGGGCGGTCGCGGACCTGGCCGCGGAGGCAGGTGAGGTTGACGTGCTCGTGGCGAACGCCGGGATCCCGGCGTCGGGACGGCTCGAGACGTATTCGGTCGAGCAGATCGACCGGGCGCTGGATGTGAACCTCCGGGCACCGATCGTGCTGGTGCACGCGCTGACCCCGGGAATGGTCGCGCGCCGGAAGGGTCACGTGGTCTTCATCTCGTCGATCGCGGGCAAGACGGCGACGCCGGGTACGGCGCTCTACAACGCGACCAAGTACGGCCTGCGCGGCTTCTCGCTCGCCCTCCGGGCCGATCTGCGGCCGCACGGCGTCGGTGTGTCGACGATCTTCCCAGGCTTCATCCGGGACGCGGGGATGTTCGCCGATACGGAGATCAAGCTGCCGTTGGGAGTCGGCACGCGGACGCCGGAGGCGGTGGCCCAGGCCGTCATCCGGGCGATCGCGCGAAACCGCGCCGAGATCGACGTCGCGCCGCTGCTCCTGCGGGCGGGCGGCGTGGTCGGCGGCGTGGCGCCGGAGCTGGTCGCCCGCGTCGGCCGGGTCGGCGCGAGCGACGAGCTCGTGCTCGACTTCGAGCGGGCGCAGATGAACAAGCGCTGAGGTCAGCCGAGGGCCGGCGCCGGCTGCCCGGGCGCAGTCGGTCCGACGGCGTCGGCGCCGTCGTCGTCGGCCGTGAGCGGCTTGGCGATGTCCTCGAGGCTGCGGCCCTCGGCCTGGACGCCGTAGACGAGCTCGACGATGCCGGCGGCGATCATCAGCACGGCGCCGAGAGCGAAGCCATAGGCCACCTGGGTCAGTGACCCGGTGTCGACCAACTTGGCGAACAGCAGCGGCCCGGCGATGCCCCCGGCGGCCGTGCCGATCGAGTAGAAGAAGGCGATCGCCAGGGCGCGCGTCTCCATCGGGAAGACCTCGCTGACGGTGAGGTAGGCAGCGCTGGCCCCGGCGGAGGCGAAGAAGAAGACGAGGCTCCAGCAGGCGGTGAGCGTCGTCGCGTCGAGAGCACCCTGCCTGAAGAGCAGGGCGGTGACGAGCAGGAGGCTGCCGGAAACCAGGTAGGTGCCGGCAATCATCGGCTTGCGTCCGACGACGTCGAACAGGCGGCCGAGCAGGAGCGGGCCGAGAAAGTTGCCGACGGCGAAGGCGGCCAGGAAGTATGGGACGTCCCCGGACGCCGTCTTGAAGAACGTGGTCAGGATGTCGCCGGCGCTGAAGAGCATCGAGTTGTAGAGAAACGCCTGGCCGACGAAGAGCGACAGGCCGAGGACGGTGCGCTTCGGGTAGAGCTTCACCATCGTTCGGGCGATCGTGAGGAAGCCGATGCTCTTGCGCTGGCGGATCGTGATCTCCTTGTCGACGTCCTCGAGCTCTTGCCCGGTGTCGTCCTTCACCTGCCGCTCGATGTCGGCGACGATCGCCTCGGCCTCGTCCTCCCGCCCGTGGATGAACAACCAGCGCGGACTTTCGGGCACCTTGCGTCGGACGATCAGCACTCCGATCCCGAGGAGGACGCCGAGGCCGAAGGCGAGTCGCCAGCCGAGGTCGGCTGGGAACAAGCTCGTGTTGAGGGCGACGATCGACAGCAGCGAGCCGAGGGCGGCGCCGACCCAGAAGCTGCCGTTGATGATCACGTCGATCCGCCCGCGGGACTTGGCCGGGATCAACTCGTCGATTGCCGAGTTGATCGCCGCGTACTCGCCCCCGATGCCGAGGCCGGTGACGAAGCGGAAGAGGAGGAACCACCAGAGGCTGAACGAGAACGCCGTGGCCAGCGTGGCGAGGAGGTAGACGACGAGGGACAGCATGAAGAGCCGCTTGCGCCCGAGGCGATCGGTCAGCCAACCGAGGAACAGTGCGCCGACGCAGGCACCGGCGACGTAGGCGGCGGCCGCGCCGCCGGCGACCTCTCCCTTGGTGATCGAGATCCCGCTGCCCGGCTCCGACAGACGGGAGCCGATCGAGCCGATGATCGTCACCTCGAGGCCGTCGAGGATCCAGACGGTTCCCAGCCCGATCAGGATCGTCCAGTGCCAGCGTGACCATGGAAGCCGGTCGAGGCGGGCGGGTATCCGCGTGCGAATGCGATTGGTCTCGACGCTCGTGCTCATCTTCGCCGCTCGATACCCGCCGGCCACAGCGCCGAAACGCGCGTCGCCGGGACCGGTCCGGCTCGGGGTTCAGTCCGGCGGCACGCCGCTCAGAAGAGCGTCGGCTGTGGTGCCATATTGCGCTGTTGTGGCGCCCCTTTCGTCGGTGCCTGCGTTGCGATCCGCGAACGTCCGCGCTCGAAGCGGCCCCGTCCAGCCCCGTCCGCATCGCCGCGGACGAGCGCCGTGAGCCGACTCCGCTCGGCCTTGGGCGCATACGAACCGCGTCCGTACAGCTCGGCGTAGTGCTCCAGCAGGTCAGGCCGGTGCGCCGCGAGCCAGTCCATGAAGACCGCCCGGACGCCCGGACGCAGGTGGAGCGCGATCGGAGTGATGCTCCGGGCGCCCGCTGCCCGCGCCAGCTCCAGAATCCGCGCGACCTGCTTGGGGTCGTCGTTGATGCCCGGCATCAGCGGTGCGACCAGCACGCTCGTCGGCACTCCCGCCCGGTTCAACGCCGCGACCGCCTCGAGCCGGGCCTGTGGATGCGGCGTGTGCGGCTCGGTCGCCCGCCACGTCTTCTCGTCGAGCGTCGGCACCGAGAGCGCCGCCGAGGTCAGTCCCTCCCCGGCCATCTCCGCCAGGATGGCGATGTCACGCAGGACCAGCGGCGACTTGGTCAGAACCGAACACGGCGTCCGGCTTTCGCGCAGCGCCGCCCAGATGTCCGGCATCAACCTGTACCGCGCTTCGACCCATTGGTACGGATCCGTGTTCGTTCCCAACGCGACGTGCTCCCTCCCCCACGTCGGGCGCGCGAGCTCCCGCCGCAGCACCTCCGGCGCGTTGACCTTCACCACGATCTCGCGCTCGAAATCCCGGCCGGCGTCGAAGCCGAGATAGGTGTGTGTCGACCGCGCGAAGCAGTACGCGCAGGCGTGCGTGCAGCCCCGGTAGGGGTTCACCGTCCAGCGGAACGGCACCTGCGCCGCCTCCGGCACCCGGTTGAGCGCCGACTTGGCATGGACCTCGTAGAAGCGGATGTCGAGTGCTTCCGGAGCAGAGAATGTCCGCACGACCGCCTGCTCGCCGTAACCCGGCAGAGCCTGCTGCTCCGATCCCGTTGCCTTCAAGCCGTCCCAGCGCACGAACACATGTTCGCATAGCTGGCGGACGGACCGCTCGCGACGGCTTCCGCGTCGACCCCGTCCATTCAAGCCCGTCGGGCGATTCTCCGATGCAAGCAAGGTGAGGAGACTGATTCTCTGCCTGTCCGCCGCGGTCGCGCTCGTGGCCGCACCGGCGGCCACGGCCAACACGAGCCACGCCGGCTGGCCGGCGATCACCGGCATGCTCCTGATCAACAAGCTCGACCAGTCGCGTCCCCTCGACGGACGGCCCGGCACCGACCCGTTCGACGGCGCCGACTACAGCGAGCCCTGCCCGCCGGGCGAGCTTCACTCGCACTGCATCCCCGGCGGGATCCCCGTAGACGGTCGCGCCGCCGTGACCTGTTCGACGCTCGCCGTCGCCGAGACGCAGCTGACCACGCTGCTCGGTCTCTCGACCCGCCCGTCGGTGTGTTCGTCGGATCTGCCCAGCGCCGCGCTCGTCCCGATCGACATCGGCCACAACGAGCTGCTCGGGGGTCACGGCAACGACACGATCCACGCCGGTCCCGCGGGCGACGTGATCTGGGGCGACTATAAGCCGAGCGATCAGCCGACGACCCAGGTCGACTACCTCTACGGCGGGCCCGGCAACGACTTCATCTACGCCAGCCATGGCGTCAACCACATCCGCACCGGCGTCGGCGAGGACGTCGTCCACGCCCACTTCGGCAGCGGCACGATCGCCTGCGGGTCGATCCACACGATCGTCTACATCAGCCACGCCAGCCGCCCGAACTACCGCCTGACCGGCTGTACCCACGTCACCTACCGCACGCTCGGCTACTGAGGAGCGCATAGGCGGGCGTGTTCTGGGGTACACCAACCCCCGATGAACGAATGCTGCCCCTCGGGCGAGGGGTGCAACAGCCCTTCGGGTCAGGAACCCTGCTCGCTCTCGCGACTGCGCCGAGCCCACAGCCCTGAAGCCGATCGTGCTCTCAGCCTCTGGCGGCGCTACCTCCAATCGCGCGGCGCCGTCGCGCGCCAACGCCGGGTCCTGCGCCGCGCCTACGGTCGCACCCGCGACCGCGCCCTCGGCGTCTGGTCGCCCTGGGCCTCGCTACAGCAGTAGCACGCGGTCGGTCAGCGGGCGGCGGCGGGCGCGAGCGTGCGCTGGCGGCCGGTCAGGGTCTGGCTCGTCGCGGCCCCGATCTCGACGTCGACCAGATCGCCCGGTCGTGCCGTTCCGGCGAAGTTCACGGCCTTGTTGTGCCGCGTCCGTCCTCGCAGCCGGTCGGAGTCGGTTCGCGACGGGCCCTCGACCAGCACCTCCAGCGTCCGGCCGACGAAGCGCTGCGCTCGCTCGCGCGCCCGTCGCTGGACGACATCGAGCAGACGCTCCATCCGCTCGACCTTGACCGCGTGGTCGACGAAGGCGTCGCTGAAGTTCGCCGCCTCCGTTCCCCGCCGGGGTGAGAAGACGAAGGTGAAGGCCCCGTCGAACGCCACCGAGTCCAGCACGGCCAGCGTCTGCTCGAAATCCGCCTCCGTCTCCCCCGGAAAGCCGACGATCACGTCGGTGGTCAGCGCGCAGTCCGGGACGTGCTCGCGGATCTGCGCGACCCGATCCAGGTAGCGCTCGCGCGTGTACGTCCGCCGCATGGCCTTGAGGATTCGCGACGACCCCGATTGGAGCGGCAGGTGGATGTGCTCGCAGACCGCCCCCAGGTTCGCATGCGCCAGGATCACGTCTTCGCGCATGTCCTTCGGGTGCGGGCTCGTGTACCGGATCCGCTCGATGCCCCCGACCGCGTCGATCTGCTCGAGCAGCTCGGCAAAGCTCGAGCGCTCTGCCCCGACGAGGTCCCGCCCGTACGAGTTGACGTTCTGCCCGAGCAGCGTCACCTCGCGCACGCCGTCCGCCGCCAGCCGCTCCGCCTCGGCGACGAGCTCGGCCGCCGGCCGCGACACCTCCCGCCCGCGCGTCGACGGGACGATGCAGTAGCTGCAGACAGAGTTGCACCCGACCGAGATCTGCATCCAGGCCTGGAACGGACGCTCCCGCTTCGCCGGCAGCCGGCCCGTGAAGCCCTCGAACTCGAAGTAGCCCTGCGACGTCAGCGAGTCGCTGACCAGGAACTCCGCCAGCTTGTGAACCTGGCCCGGCCCGAACGCCACGTCGACGAACGGGAACCGGCTGAAGATCTCCTCCTTGACCGACTGCGCCCAGCAGCCCCCGACCCCGACCACCCGCTCGGGATTGACGGCCTTGAGACGCTTGGCCTCGCCCAGATGCGCCAGGAACCGGCTGTCCGCCGATTCGCGGATCGAGCACGTGTTGAACAGGATCAGGTCGGCATCCGCCCGCTCTGCCGTCTCCGTGTAGCCGATCGACTCGAGCATGCCCTTCATCCGCTCCGAGTCGTGCACGTTCATCTGGCAGCCGAACGTCGTCAGGTGGTATCGCATCCCGCCTAAGCCTACGCGGCTAATCGTCGAGCCCGGCCACCGGTCCGAAATGCCGCCCCACCGCCTCCTCGGCCAGCTCCACCGCGTACCCCCGGCGCACCAGCAGCCCGACCGCCCGCCGGCGGTCCTTGGCCGCTCCGCTCGCGCCCGTCATCCGCGCCTCCAGCACCGCCACCGCCGCCTCGAGCTCCTCCGGCTCTCCCCGCCCGTCGACCGCCGTGGCGATCACCTCCGGCGCCACCCCCGCCGACTCCAACCGCCGACGAATCCTTTCGCTGCCCCAACCGTCGAGCCTCCGTCGATCGGCCGCGAACCGCTCGGCATAGCCGGCGTCGTCGATGTAGCGCCGCTCCGTCAGCCAGGCCACCGCGGCATCGATCGTCGCCGCCCCCGTGCCCCCCCGCTCCAGCCGCGCCCGTACCTGCACCTCGGTCCTGTCGCGGCGGTCGAGCTCGCGAAAGCACAGCCCCAACGCTCGCTCGAGCTCCTGCCCCAGCTCGTCCCCCACGGCCGGAGCCGCCCGGATCAGGCCCGGCTCCCCGCCGCCGGCGCCAGGTCGTCCCACCCGGCCGGTCCGCGCTCCCGACCTAGGGATGGTGCCGGTGGCGCGTCGGCGGACACGTAGTGCCGGCAGGCGTCCAGACGCCGCCAGAAGCCAAGATCGTTGCGCGACCGACCACGACTATCAGGCGGCCCGGCCCGCCGCCCGCAGCGCCTGCGCCCGGGCCGACGTCGCCGCGCCCGCCATCGGCGGCACCTCGCCGGCGCCCGGCTCGATCGGCGTCACCAGGTCCTTCGACAGCCCCAGGATCTCGTAGATGCGGTCCTCGACCGTCTTCGCCAGCTCCGGGTGCTCGTCGATGTAGGCCTTCGCGTTCGCCCGCCCCTGCCCCAGACGCTCGTCACCGTAGGAGAAGAACGATCCCGACTTGCTGATGATGCTGTGCTCGATCCCCAGGTCGAGCAGGCACCCCGACGTCGAGATGCCCCGGCCGAACTCGATGTCGAACTCTGCCTGGCGGAACGGCGCCGCCACCTTGTTCTTGACCACCTTCGCCCGCACGCGGTTGCCGACCGCCTCGGTCCCGTCCTTCAGCGTCTCGATTCGCCGGATGTCGATCCGCTGCGACGCGTAGAACTTCAGCGCCCGCCCGCCCGGCTGCGTCTCCGGCGAGCCGAACATCACGCCGACCTTCTCCCGGATCTGGTTGGTCAAGATGCACAGGGTCTGCGTCCGGTTGAGATTGCCCGCCAGCTTGCGCATCGCCTGCGACATCATCCGCGCCTGCGCCCCGACCGTCTGGTCGCCCATCTGCCCCTCGAGCTCGACCCGCGGCGTCAGCGCCGCCACCGAGTCGATCGCCACCACGTCGACCGCGCCCGACCGGACCAGCATGTCCGCGATCTCGAGCGCCTGCTCCCCGTAGTCCGGCTGCGAGACCAGCAGCTCGTCGATGTCGACCCCGATCGCCTTCGCGTAGAGCGGATCCATCGCGTGCTCCGCGTCGATGAACGCGCAGATGCCGCCGAGCTTCTGCGCCTCGGCCAGCACGTGGTAGATCAACGTCGTCTTGCCCGACGACTCCGGCCCGAAGACCTCGACGATCCGCCCCCGCGGCACGCCGCCGATGCCCAGCGCCAGATCCAGCGACAGCGCGCCCGTCGGGATCGCCGCGCACCGCACCTGCGCCCCCGGGTCGCCCATCCGCATCACCGAGCCCTTGCCGAACTCCCGCTCGATCTGCGTGAGCGCCCCGGCAAGGGCCACGTCGCGGGCCTTGGCGGCCTTGTCCTGCTGGTCTGTCACAGTCATCGTCAAAGCTCCTCTAGCCCGCTGATCTCAACGTACGCGCCGCTCAAGTGGGCGTCTCACGGAGACGTTACGGCCCAACCCGGACGGAACTCGTCGACCGGACGGAACTCGTCAACCCGGCGCAGCTCGTCCACCGGACCGTCGGATCCCGGGCATGGCCGAGTCTCGACTCGTGCCTGCGGCCGCCGCCACCAGCGCGCAGTGCGAGCTGCTCCGAAAAATCACAGCTCTACCCGCGCGAGCGACTCATACACGGCCGCCTCCCCCCCGAGGTGCGACCGGTAGACCGTCACCGACTCCGGCGTGAACACCAGCCCCGGCGTCGGCGGCAGCGCGCCCGGGACGACCGCGCCCGCCCGCATCCGCGCGACCGTGATGTGAGGCCGAAACCGGCGCGACTCCGCCTCCCAGCCGATCGCCTCCGCGAGCCCCCCGCCGATGTCCGCCGCCAGCTCACCCAACTCCCCGGTCTCGTCGCGGAGGTCGATCGCCAGCGCCCGCGGCCGACGCCGCGGCAGCCAGACCGGCGCCCCCAGGCGCAGCCGCCCGACCGGCCGTGCCCGGCTGCGCACGACCGCCGCGATCTCCTCGATCACCGACGTCGGCTGGACCCCCAAGAAGCACAGCGTCACGTGGAGCGCGTCCGCGGCCACCGGCCTTGCCCCGGCCGCGGCTCCCCGCCCCCACCCCGCGATCTCCGCCCTCACCGGCTCCGGCAGGTCGACGGCGACGAACAGGCGCACGCTCATCGCCGTCGGTCAGGCGTCGCCGCCGCCCCGCAGCAGGCGGCGCAGGAGGTGGAGCGCGTGCGTCGTCGTCCGGTCGCGGATGTCCGCCCGTCCCCCCGCCAGATCGAGCTGCCGGCTGTGACGACGCTCGACCGGGCCGCCCCTCGCGCCGATCGCAACCTCGACGTGGACCCGTCCGACCGGCTTCTCCACCGTCCCCCCGTCCGGCCCGGCCACCCCGGTCACCCCCACCCCGACGTCCGTCCCCAGCGTCGTCCGCGCCCCGGCAGCCAGCGCCCGGGCGACCTCGGCCGAGACCGCCCCGAAGCCCTCGATCAGCTCGGGTGGGACGCCGGCGAGCTCCTGCTTGAGGTCGTTGGCGTAGACGACCAGCCCCCCGCGCATATAGCCCGACGCCCCCGCCCGCTCCGTCAGGCGCGCGGCCAGCAGCCCCCCGGTGCACGACTCGGCCACCCCGACGGTGAGATCCCGGCGCACCAGCAGCTCGGCCACCTGCTCGTCGACCGACGACCCATCGTCGGAGAACAGCGTGTCCGCGTGCCGCTCGCGCACGATTCGCTCGAGCCCCGCGTAGACCTCCGCCGCATCCGGCTCGTACCGGGTCACGATCTCGATCTCACCCCGCCGCAGGCATGTCGTCACCTCCAGGCGGTCGAGATCGACACCGGCCGCCGCCGCCGCCCGCAGCGTCGCCGCGATCTCCGACTCGGGGATCCCGAACAGCCGCAGCATCGTCTGGTGATAGGTGGTCGCTCCCGCGATCGCCGTCCTGAAGGTCGCCGTCGACGTCGCCGCCCGCCACATCGGCTGCAGCTCCCGCGGCGGACCCGGCAGCACGACGACCGCCGGTCCCCCCGCCGCCGACCGGACGATCAGCCCCGGCGCCGTCCCGATCGGCTCGAGCACCGTCGCCCCCTCCGGCACCAGCGCCTGCTTGCGGTTGGACTCCTGGATCGCCGCCATGTCCAGGTCGGGCCAGCGCTTGGACATCGGCCGCAGGATCTCGGCGATCCGCTCCTCGAGCGCCGGGTCCAGTGTCACCGGTCGCTCGCAGAAGTCCGCCACCACCGCGGCCGTCAGGTCATCCGCCGTCGGTCCCAGTCCCCCGCTCGTGACGATCAGGTCGACGCCCAGCGACGCGTACCACCGCAGCGCCCCCATGATGTCCCGCGGCCGGTCGCCGACGATCGTGATCTGGGCCAGGTCCACCCCCAACTCGCGCAGCCGGTCCGCCAACCACGGCCCGTTGCGATCGGTGACCCGCCCCGTGAGGACCTCCGTCCCCGTGACGACGATCCCCGCCCGCGCGCTCATGCGCAGGTCGGACGCGTACCGGCCGGCAGGACCGTCCGGCCGTGCACCGTCATCTCGTAGCCGATCGCGTTGTTGACCTGCGGCACCGTCAGGATCGTCCCGTTCGCGTCGAGCTTGACGTCCCCGTTGCCCAGCGTCAGCTCGAACTTCTTCGCCCGGTACAACGTCGGCTTCACGCCGGGCATCAGGATCAGCTTGTTGATCAGCCGGTGCCCGTCCCCGATCAGGCACACGTAGACCGGGCCGGTCGGGACGATTCGCAGCGAGACGACCCGCGCCTTCTTCCGCGCGTGGCTCGTCGTCGCCGGCGTCGTGGCCGTCCTGCCGGTCGTTCGCGTCCGGCTCGACCCCGTGCCCGGCGCCGGCGGCTTCGGCGCCGGCGGCGTCGCTCCGCCCGTGCCCAGGATGAACAGCGCCGTCAGCAGCGCCGCCGCCAGCAGCAGTCCGATCACCCACCGCGGCACCCGCGGCCGCGGGCTCGGCCGCCGCTCCCGTCCGAGCCCGGTCGCCCGGATCGGCTGGAGGTCGAATTCCGACGGCCGCTCGTGGCGGAGCTTGAACTCCTCGACGATCAGCTTCGCGTCGAGTCCGAGCGCCTCGGCGTACGTGCGCAGGAAGCTCTTGACGAAGGTCGGACCCGGCAACAGGTTCCACTCCTCGTTCTCGAGCGCCCGCAGGTACTTCGCGCGGATCTTCGTCTCGGACTCGATCTCCGAGATGTCGATGTGCGCGCGCATCCGGGCCTCGCGCAGCATGGCTCCGATCTCGGGCATTGCACCCCTAGGCTACCCGTGCGATCAGGCGCCACGGGGCGCGACCGGCCCCACCTTCCGATCCTGCAACGCGGCGTCCAGACTGACGCCGTCAAGCCGGTGCCGACGGCGGCGGCCGCGCCGGCTTTTGCGACCGTCGCGCCCGGTGTCACGCCACGCCGCTCGACGGTCCCGCCCACACGGCGTCAGGCTTCACGCCGCCGTCACGTCACGCCAATGCGCTCACCTGCTGGCCAGCAGGATCCGAACCCACCGAAATCCCGCCCTAACTGTTTCGTTATGCCGCGCAACGTCCTGCGACCTACCGTTTTTCGGGTGGGCTCGATGGTTCGACGCCGCCCACAAAACCGACCTGCAACTCGAACCTGGAGGCAACATGACCTGGGCCAAGCGGATCGCCCCGCTCGCGGTCGCCGCAGTGCTCGCCGGCGGCGGCGTTGTCGCACCGGCGCTGGGCGCGACGGCGGCGCACTGGACGACCAAGCAGTGCACGTCGTACAAGACATCCTTCCTCAAGCGGCACAATCAGAAGCCGACCAAGGCCCAGCTCGCCGCGGCGAACAAGGTCCTCAAGAAGCACGGCTGCACGATCAAGGCGTAACACCGTCGCCCGTGCGTGAGCACCCGGATGTCCCGGGTGCTCACGCCGCGGTGCGCGCGCGTCCGCCCGGCGTGTCGCCGGCTCCGGCCGGACCGGACGCCGTGTCGAAGCGGGCGAAGTCGTTGCCGAGGACCTGCGGACCGTGGCTCAGGGGAGGTCGGGCGGCGCGTCGTCGGCCGACCCGTTGATCGGCTCGGGCAGTCCCACGGCCGGCGCCCGGCCCCGCTCCGAGAGCGCCGCGAGCACGCGTGGCAGGTCGGACTCGGCGACCAGCACCTGGCGCGGCTTGGAGCCCTCGTAGCCCGAGATGATGCCGCGTCGCTCGAGCATGTCGATCAGGCGGCCGGCACGTGTGTAGCCGAGGCGCAGCCGGCGCTGGAGCATCGACGTCGACGCCGTTCCCATCTCGGCGACGAGCGTGATCGCCTCTCCGAGCAACGGGTCCTCGTCGGGGTCGAACTCGTCCGGCGCCGCCTCGTCCCCCGCTTCGGGCTCGACCTCCTCGAGCAGCTCCTCGCGCAACTCCGGCTCGCCCTGACGGCGCCAGAAGTCGGTCAGTGCGAGGATCTGCGGCTCGTCGATGTAGGCGCCCTGGATCCGCTGGAGAC
Organism: uncultured Solirubrobacterales bacterium; assembly: GCA_963742705.1. Taxonomy (GTDB): domain Bacteria; phylum Actinomycetota; class Thermoleophilia; order Solirubrobacterales; family Solirubrobacteraceae; genus Palsa-513. The sequence goes on from CAVUMZ010000017.1 coordinate 744,752, forward strand.
GCGACGTGCCGACCGGCGAGAACAGCATGTCCCCCGCGCCGAGGAGCGTCTCGGCACCGTTCTGGTCGAGGATCACCCGCGAGTCGGTCTGCGAGGAGACGGCGAACGCGATCCGCGACGGGACGTTCGCCTTGATCATGCCCGTGATCACGTCGACCCGCGGCGACTGCGTCGCCAGCACGAGATGGATGCCGACCGCCCGGGCCTTCTGCGCCAAGCGGATGATCGAGTCCTCGACGTCGGCCGGGGCGACCATCATCAGGTCGGCGAGCTCGTCGATCACGCAGAGGATGTACGGCAGCTCCGGATCGCCGCGCAGGACCCTCGCCTTGTTCAGCTCCGGCAGCGATCGCGTCCGCGCCAGCGACATGATCCCGTAGCGCAGCTCCATCTCCCGCACCAGGTTCCCGAGTGCGTTGGCCGCCATCTTCGGGCTCGTGATCACCGGCGTCAACAGGTGCGGGATCGACTCGTAGTGGTTGAGCTCTACCTGCTTGGGATCGACGAGGACGAGCCGGACCTGCTTCGGCGTCGCCCGCAGCAGGATCGACGACAGCATCGCGTTGACCGCCCCCGACTTGCCCGCCCCGGTCGTTCCGGCGACGAGGAGATGTGGCATCTTCGCCAGGTCGGCGCCGATCGCCCGGCCGGCGACGTCCTTGCCCAGCCACACGGTCAACGGCGACCAGTCGGCCGGCGGATTCTGGAAGACGTCGCCCAACTTGACGATCCGCCGCCGCGCGTTCGGAACCTCGACGCCGACGGCCTGCTTGCCGGGAATCGGCGCGAGGATCCGGATGTCGGTCGCCGCCAGCGCGTAAGCCAGGTCGTCCTTGAGCTGCGCCACCTTCGCGACTTTGATCCCGGGCGCCAGCCGCAGCTCGTAGCGGGTGATGTGCGGTCCGGCGACGGTGCCGACGACGGTCGCCGCGACGCCGAAGTGGCCGAGCGCCTCGATCAGGCGCGCCGCCGTCTTCTCCTGGCCGGCCGTGTCCGGCCGCGACTGCTCCGCGGTCGACCGAATCAGCACGCTCGGCTTGGGCAGATGCCAGACGAATTCGGGGTCCTCGGTCACCGAGCTGCGGTAGCGACCCTGCGGCGTGAGATCGCCGTCCTTGACCACGCGCTCGACCGCGGGCTCGTCGGGCTCGTCGTGCGGCGGCGAGAACGAGTTCGCCTCGGGCTCGTCGGGCTCGCTCGGCAACGGCGACGGCAGCGGCAGGGCTAGGGGCAGGGGCAGCTGGCCCGGCTCGGCCGCAGCGTCGAGCTCCGGGAAGTCGGGACCTCCGTCGAACGGCGGCGGCGGCGCCTCGACATGGGTGGCCCGGACGACGAACTCGTCGCCCGCCACCTCCGGCGGCACGAGCCTGGCCGGCAGCGGGGCGTCGCGGCCGGGGCGCGGCGCCGGGCGCGGGACGCGCAGCGAGCGCGTCGCGTCGACCATCGTCTCCCCCGCCGAGCGCATCACGGCGGCGACGCCGCCTCCGGTCAGGAGCGTGATGCCCGCCGCGGCCAGGAAGATCGCCAGGATGTGCGCGCCGGTGATCCCGATCAGGTGCGACGCCGCCCAGAGCTCGGCCTCGCCCAGCACGCCGCCGTGGTGTTCGAAGAACGACGGCTGCCAGAAGCCGTGGCGCGCCCCGCCGCTCGCCAGGCCGAAGGTGTCGGCCGCCAGCGCCAGCGTCAGCGCGCAGAAGAGCAGGATCGTCCCCGTCCGGAGCGGCTTGGCCGACGGCAGCACCGGACGCAGGACGAGCAGCCCGCCGATCGCGATGCAAGTCGGCGGCGCGCAGTACCGGATCTCGCCGAGCAGCCAGCCCAGGCCGCTCGACACGGCGTGGCCGCCGCGGCCACCATCGGCCGAGCTGTAGAGGATCACTCCCAGAAACACGCCGAGCGCCACCAGGCCGAGACCGACGACGTCGAAGTGGCGCTGCTCGAGCACGAACGGCGGCCGCTTGGGCTTGCGCTTGGGCGGCGGGCGCCGCTTGGCCGCCGCCGGGCGTGCCTTTGCCGCCGGAGCCGGCTTGCGGGCCGCGGGCTTGCGGGCCCCGGGCTTGCGGGCAGGGCCCTTCGGCGTGGACTTGCGAGCCGGTGGCTTGCGGACAGGAGGCATCGCCCGGCCACTTCGACGCCGACGGGCTTTGCCCTGCCGCGCGCCGCGGGCAGTGCGCCCGACCTCGACGCTCAGAGGGCGGGCGGCGCGGCCAGGTCCGGCACGCCGCCACTGACCTCGAGGATCACCCGAGCGACGAGCTCCGGGTCGTCCCACATGGGGATGTGGCCGCAGTTCGCCAGCAGCAGGGTGCGCGATCCGGCGATCGGCAACCGCACCGGACGCACGAGGCGGTCACGCTCACCGAACGCCAGCGTGACCGGTACCGCGATGTCCTCGGCCCCGGCGAAGAAGGTCTGGCGCATAGCGGTGTTGGTCGCCTCGTAGGCACTCGCCCGCGCGTAGGACCGGACGATCCGCAACGCCGCCGCGTACGGCACCTTGTCGGGGTCGGCGACGACGTGGCCGAGGGCCAGGCGGCGCACGCGGCGGCTGGCCAGGAGCATCGGCAGCGCGGGACGCAGGCGGCGGACCAGCGCGTTCGCCCGACCGACGGCCGGCGCCCCGCGCGCCAGCAGCGGAGCCCCCCACAGACCCGCCGGGCTCAGTGCGGTGACCGAACGCGCCCATCCGGCTCGCGCCAGCTCGAGTGCGATCCAGCCGCCGAGCGAGTTGCCGGCGACGTGTGCCCGCCGGACGCCGAGGCCGCCCAGGAACCGCGCCACCGTCCGCGCCAGCGTCTGCGGGCTCGGCGCGACTCCCGCCGGCAGGGCCGGCGAGGCGCCGAAGCCCGGGAGGTCGACGGCGATCACCTCGTGCGCCCGCGTCAACGCCTCCCAGACCGGATCCCAGACACCGAGCTCGCCGCCGATGCCGTGAATCAGCAGCAGCGGGTCGCCACTGCCCGCCCGGCGGTAGTTGACGATCGGGTCCTCGGCCATCACCAGAGCCTACGAACGCCGGCCGGCGACGGATGACCCCGACCCCGGCCGTGCGACCGCTCAGCCGACGCGGAGGCGATCGACGGTCCGCGACGTCGTCAGCCCGGCGTGCGGCCCGCCCTCGATCGCGTAGACGAGCGGGCCGTCGGCCACGAGGCCGAGCCCATGGCGCGGCTGCGGCAGGTCAGCCAGGCGCTGCCAGCGGTCCGTCACCGGATCGAGCGCGTCGACCCGGCCGAAGGTCGAGGTCGCGTCCTCGCCGCCGACGACGACGATCCGCCCGCCGGCCGCGACCGCCTGGAAGCTGCTCCGCGCGAGCGGCATCGCCGCCATCCGCTGCCACGACGTCGCGCCCGGGCGGAGTCGCTCGACATCGGCGAAGTTGCCCTGGCCGAGCGCGCGTCCCCCGAGCAGCCAGACGGCGCCGCCGGCGGCGACGGCCGCGACGTGCTCGCGCGCGTGGTGAAGCCGCGGCCCGAGCGACCACTTGCCGGTGACGAAGTCGAAGATCGCCGTCGCGTCGATCGTCGTCTGCGTGTCGCTGCGGCCCCCCGCGACGTACAGCCGGTTTCCCAGCACCGCCGCCCCGGCCGCGGCCCGCGCCAGCGGCGCCGGCGGCATCGGCGTCCAGCTTCGCATCGCCGGGTCGTAGCGCCAGAAGCTCCGCACCGCCCCGGCGCTCGTGTCGGTCGCCTGCGAGTAGCCCCCGACGACGTAGAGGGACCCGCCCCAGCCGACCGCGCTCATGTGGTTGAGGGGCTGGGGCAGCGGCGTCCCCACCGACCACCGGCCGCTACGCAGGTCGAGGCGCTCGACCGCGTCCGTCGACTGAAGGTTCGACTCGAAGCCGCCGACGACGTAGGCGTACGCCCCGACGACCGTCGCCGACACCTCGCTGCGCATCAGCAGCGAGTCGGGCAGGCTGACCCAGCGGCCGGCGGGGATGCCGGTCAGCGGCACGTGCGCCCCGACTCGCGGCGCCCGCGCCCGTGGTGTCCCCGCCGAGGACGCCCCCCGCGGCGAACCGCCTGGTCCGGCCGGGCCCGGCGCGGCCCCGCCGCCACCGGAAAGCGCCACGACCGCCGCGACGACGACCGCCACCAGGACGGCGATCGCCGTCAGCCGCCGGCGGACGTACGGCCGTTGTCGGGCCGACCGGGTCAGCGCAGGATCCCCGTGTGCCCGATCGAGTAACGGCCGGGCTGCGGCCAGACGCAGAGCCCGTGGGGCCCCGACCCGACCCTGATCGTGTGCAGCAGACGCCCGGTGCCGGTGGAGATCGCGTAGACCACACCGTCGAAGCGCCCCGACAACCAGAGGACGCGCCCGTTCGCCGACAGGCCGCCCATGTCCGGCGACCCGCCGCCCGGCAGCCGCCAGGTGCGCACGACGGTCCGTCGGCGGAACGAGATCAGGCTGATCGAGCCGGCGCTGCGGTTCGACACGAACAGCACCCGCGAGTCGCGGCTCGGATAGAGCCCGTGAGCTCCGGCGCCCGTGGGGATGAAGCCGATCTTGCGCATTCGCACAGCATCGATCATCCACACCCCCCCGCGCGTCATGTCGGCGACGTAGAACGTGCGCCCGTCGGGCGAGACCTTGACGTCCTGCGGCATCGCCCCGACCGCCAGGTCGATCGTCTTGACCACGGTCTCGCGCGCCAGGTCGATCACGACCAGGCGACCCGAGAACTCGCACGACGCGACCGCGTAGCGCCCGTCGAACGTGTAGTCCATGTGATCGATGCCGACGCATGTCGGCGTCGCCAGCACATGCTCGAGCCCCATCGTCCGGGCCGAGCGGAAGTCGAGCTCCCGGTGTGCCTCGGCGACGACGATCGCGTGCAGGCCGTCCGGCGTGAAATAGAGGTTGTACGGATCGAGCACGGGGATCGCCCGTCCCGGCCGGGCGGTCCGGGCATCGATCGGCGTGAGGCTGTTGCCGAGGTCGTTGGTCACGTACAGCGTGCGCAGGTCCCACGACGGAACGACGTGCTGCGGCAGCGCCCCGACCGCGAAGTGCTCGATGACGCGGAACGTCCGCTGGGAGATCACGTCGACGGTGTCGGACTTGCTGTTCGGCACGTAGACGAGCGCCGGATCGTGGCGGACCACCCGGCTGAGCCGCCCCGGCCGCCCGGCCGCGTAGATGTCGACCGGGCTCAGCGGCGCCGGGATCGCGCCCGCCCGGGGCACGCCGCCCGCGCCAGGCTGGGTCTGTCGCGGGCCCGCACCGGGCGTCGCCGGGGCGTGCCGCCCGCCACCGCCACCGCCACCACCACCGCACGCCGCGATCACGAACCCGGCGGCCGCCGCCGCGGCCAGACGCCGCGACCGGGCTGCGACGTTGGGCCCGGGCATCCGCCGATCATCCGATCCGGCGCCTGAACGCTTCCTGTACGACGGCACCCGGTAGTTTTGCCCGCCGTGGAGCGACAAGCACTCGACCCACCACGCCTGCGTATCGATCTTCGCGAGACCCCGTGCCGGACCGTGCTGTCCTACGCCGGCGCCTACCAGCTGACGCTGGACTCGGCCGCCCCGGAGTTCGGGATCGAGCTTCACTCCGTCTACGCCGGTCAGCGTCTCGCCGGTTTCGCGGCGACCAGCCACCTCGCCGTCGTCCGGGGGCGTGCGCCGCGCGTCTACTGCGCGCCGGCTGACGGTGCCGACGCCCGCGTCGGCACGCACCGGCGCGACTGTCTCGTGCACCATCTCAACCAGCTCAGCGTCCTCGTCGCCGGCGAGACGGGCGGCGCGGTGATCATCGACATCACGCAAGGCGCACTCGACCGGATGGACGACGCGAGCACAAGCCCGGCCGAGCCCCTCAACCCCGCCTAAAGATCCCGTCGGCGCAGGGCATTAGCGCATACGATCGATGCCGATGTCCGATTACGAGCGCCCCCCGCGTGTCCTGGTGGTCGAGGACGACCAGGACATCGCCGACGTTCTCCAGCGCTCGCTGCGCATGGAGGGATACGAGGTGCGGATCGCCGGCGACGGTCTCGCCGCCCTCGACGAGGCCCACGGCTTCCTGCCCGATGTCGTCGTGCTCGACCTCGGCCTGCCCCGCCTCGACGGGATCGAGGTCGCGCGCGAACTCCGCCGCGACGACGACGTGCCGATCCTCATGCTGACCGCCCGCGACGCCCTCGAGGCTCGCGTCGAAGGGCTCGACTCGGGCGCCGACGACTATCTCGTCAAGCCGTTCGAGCGCCAGGAGCTGCTCGCGCGGATCCGCGCACTCCTGCGCCGGCGCCCGCCTCGCGGCAGCGCCCCGCTGCGCGTCGGCGACCTCACCCTCAACGCCGACACGCACGAGGTCCAGCGGGCCGGGCGCACCGTCGAGCTGACGCAACGCGAGTTCGAGCTGCTCGAGTACATGATGCGCAACGAGCGGATCGTCATCTCGCGCCAGCGCCTGCTCGACGAGGTCTGGGGCTACGACCCGTTCTCGACGACGAACACCATCGAGGTCTTCGTCTCCAACCTCCGCCGCAAGCTCGAAGCCGGCGGCGAGCCGCGTCTGCTGCACACGATCAGAGGGGCGGGTTACGTCCTCCGAGCCTAGTCGGGGCGACCGTGAGCAGCGGCCGCGAGGGGCGGACGGGGTCGCGGTCGCGACTACCAAGCGCTGGCTTGAGCGGGCGATGCTGCTGACCCGGCGCGACCCGGACGACGGCGACCCGGACGCGCACCCGCCGCGCTTCGATTGGCGGGCCGACCTCTCGCGCCGAACCGCGCGCGGCGCCGACCTCGAGAAGCTGGCCGCCGGGTGGTCCAAGATGCGGGGCATGCTCCGCCGCTGGCACTCGGCCGTGACCCTGCCGATCTCCCGCCTGCCGATCCGGCTGCGTCTCGCCGGGACGTCGGCGGCGTTGACCCTGCTGATCCTGTGCACGTTCGCGACGGCGATCGGCACGCTGACGGCACGGCGGATCCGCTCCGACTTCACCACCCAGCTGACGACGGCCGCCGAGAACATCGGCAACCGCATCAAGATCAGCTACAACTATCCGCTCGTACCGGTCATCAACCCGCCGCTCGACCAGCTTGCGGCGCCCGACCGCGCCGTCGTGCGGATCATCGATCCGAACCAGTTCGTCGTCGGCGCCACGCTCGACGCCCCGGATCTCGGGCCGCCGAACACCGCACCGGTCGACGTCGACGGGTACCGCGTCGTCACCGTCGGTGCCGAGCTCGCGTCCGGGCCGGTCTATGTCCAGTACGGCCGCCTGGTATCCGATCTCGACAAGACGATCGGCCGCCTCCAGGTGTTCCTCATCTTCGGCGTGCTCGGCGGCACCGGCCTGGCGTTCGTCGCCGGCTCGATGATCGCCCGCCGCGCGATGGCGCCGATCGCCGCCCTGACCGCGGCGGCCGGCGAGGTCGAGCGCACGCGCGACCCGAGTCGCGGCGTCCCGGCGTCTGAGTCCGAAGACGAGGTCGCCGAGCTCGGCCGGACGCTCGACGGCATGCTCCACGCCCTCTCCAGCGCCCGGGCCGAGACCGAGGCCATGCTCGACCGCCAGCGCGCGTTCGTCGCCGACGCCTCGCACGAGCTCCGCACGCCGCTGACCAGCGTGCTCGCCAACCTCGAGCTGCTGAGCGAGACGCTCCACGGTGAGGAGGCCGGCGCCGCCCGCTCGGCCCTGCGCTCGTCGCACCGGATGCGCCGCCTGGTCGAGGACCTGCTTCTGCTCGCCCGGGCCGACGTCGGCCGTGAGCGCGTGAAGCGCCCGTTCGATCTGGCCGACGTCGTGATCGAGGCCGCCGGCGAGCTCGGACCGCTGAGCGCCGGGCACGTCGTCGAGCTCGACGCCCGACCGGCGCCGATCGCCGGCATGCGCGACGACGTCCAGCGCGTGGCGATCAACCTGATCGAGAACGCCCTGCGTCACACGCCGCCCGGTACCCATGTCGCCGTCTCGACGCGGCCGCGGCCCGGCGGCGGCGCGGTGCTCACGGTCAGCGACGACGGGCCCGGCATCGCCCCCGACCTCGCCCCCCGCCTGTTCGAGCGCTTCGTCCGCGGCAGCGGCGACCGCGGCGGCTCGGTCGGGCTCGGCCTGGCGATCGTCGCCGCCGTCGCCGCGGCCCACAACGGCGACGTCGCCGTCGAGCGGTCGCCGGCCGGCGGCGCCCGCTTCGTCGTGCGCTTCGGCAGCCCCGACGACGCCGAGCCGGTCGTCGACGCCGAGCCCCGAGCCGCCGCCGCGACCTGATCCTCGGTCATGGCCGGCCGACCCCCGTCGGGGTCGCCGCGACCGATCGTTCACCGCTCCGGCGCCCGACGTCCTTCCAGCCACGTCGGGAACGCCGTCAGATCGTCGAGCTCGACATCGGCCCCCGTCGGCCGGCTCGTGCCCGTCGCGACGCCGACCGCGACCGACCCGGCGGCGCGCGCGGCGCGCATGTCCTCGGCGTGGTCGCCGACGAACGCCCAGCAGCCCTCGTCGCGCAACGGGCCCGCCTTCGCCGCCGCCCAGACTCCCGCGTGCACCGCGTCCGCCCACAGCCCGACCGCCGCGAGCATGTCCGCGGCGATCGTCGCCGGCGACGCGGTCACGACCACCACGCGGCCTCCGGATCCGCGCACGGCCTCGACCGCCGCCAGCGCTCCCGGCATCGGCTCGGCGCGCGAGACGTCACGCGGTTGCAGCGAACTGAACAGCGCGCCGGCGCCACCGACCGGCAGCCACTGCGACAGCGGCACGCCATAGCGGGCCATCAACGCGTCGACGTCCAAGTCATGACCGTGATCGGATGCCATCGACTCGAGCGCCCGGCGCGAAACCGGCCGCGAGTCCACGAGCGTCATGTCGAGGTCGAACGCCACGGCGCCGCGGTCCGCACGGCCGGCACCGGTCACGCGCGAATGCCGGCGGGTCGGCGCCGCGGCCAGGGCCGAACGCCCGACACCTGCCTCGCCCGCCGCGCCCTCCCGTCGACCCGAGGCCGCTCCAGAAATCAGACCTCGACTACCACCGGGAGCACCATGGGACGGCGACGCAGACGATCGTAGACCAGCGCCGCCAGGTCGTCGTGCAGCATCTGCTGGAGCACCTCGACCTCGCGGATGCGGTCGGCCGCCGCCCGCTCGAGCGTGTCGTCGACCGTATCGCGGAGCTCGTCGACCAGCTTGCCCGCCTCGTCCATGAACGGCACCCCGCGGAAGATCACCTCCGGGTCCGACACCGACCCGCCGTCCTGCTCGGAGATGGTCGCGACGACGATGAAGATGCCGTCGGCCGAGAGCATGCGCCGGTCGCGCAGGGCCGCGTCGGCGATGTCGCCGATGTCGACGCCGTCGACGAAGATCATCCCCGCCTTCTCCGGCTGGCCCCAGCGCGCCCCGCGCTTGTCGATCTCCAGCACCATCCCGTTCTCGCCGCCGAAGATCGCCTCCGGGGCCACGCCGACCGCCTCGGCCAGGCGCGCATGCAGGTGAATCCGCTTGAAGTCGCCGTGGAACGGCATCACGTACCGCGGCTTGACGAGGTTCAGCATCAGCTTGATCTCCTCGGCGTAGCCGTGACCCGACGCGTGGATCGGGGCGTCCCGTGTCGTGATCACGTCGCAGCCGATGTGGTAGAGCCGGTCGATCGTCTCGTTGACCGCCCGCTCGTTGCCGGGGATCGGCGTCGCCGAGAAGACCACCGTGTCGCCCTCGTGGAGCTTGACCTGCGGATGGTCGCGGTAGGCCATCCGCCGCAGCGCCGACAGCGGCTCGCCCTGCGACCCGGTCGAGATGATCACGAGCTTGTCGTCGGGGTAGCTCTCGATCTGGCGGCCCTGGACCATGATCCCCTCGGGCACGTCGATGTGACCCAGTTGGCTGCCGATGTTGACGTTCTTGCGCATCGACCGCCCGACCAGGGCCACCTTGCGCCCGAGCGCCGCCGCCGCGTCCATGACCTGCTGGACGCGGTGGATGTTGGACGCGAAGCTCGTCACGATCACCCGCCCGTCCGCCCGACTGAAGACCTCCTCCAGGTGGGGCCCGACGCCCGACTCCGACGGTGAGAAGCCCGGCCGGTCGGCGTTGGTCGAGTCCCCGCACAGCAGCAGCACGCCCTCGGCCCCGAGCTGGGCGAGCCGAGCCATGTCGGCCGGCACGCCGTCGACCGGTGTCTGGTCGAACTTGTAGTCCCCGGTGATGAGGATCGTCCCGAGCTCGGTCGTCAGGGCCACGGCGTTGGCGTCGGGGATCGAGTGGGTCATGTGGATCAGCTCGAGACCGAACGGCCCGAGGTCGACGTCGACGCCCGGGTCGAGGTCGTGGAGGACGACGTCGCGCAGCTTGTGCTCCTCGAGCTTCGACCGGGCCATGGCGATCGTCAGCGGGCCCGAGTAGATCGGCGGCATCCGCTTGCGGCCGAGCTCGCGCAGCACCCACGGCAGCGCCCCCAGGTGGTCCTCGTGGCCGTGGGTGACGACGATCGCCTCGATGTCCTTCGCCCGCTCGCGCAGGTAGGAGAAGTCCGGCAGGACGAGGTCGATCCCGACCATCTCCGGCGTCGGGAACCGCAGGCCGACGTCGACGACGACGATCCGCCCGTCGTACTCGACGACGGTCATGTTCTTGCCGATCTCGCCGAGCCCGCCCAGCGGCAGGACCCGCAGCTTGCCGTTGCTCATTGGAAGGAGTAGACGTTGAGACCGCGCCGGCCGAGCATCTTGCCGACCGCAGCTCGCTCTTCGTACTCCGCGGCGACGAGGGGCGACCGCAGGCCGCCCACGTTGAGGTCCAGCATGTTCAGGGCCGCCTTGATGCAGATCGGATTGCTGGTCATCGACAGCGTCTCGTACACGTCCCGCAGCTCCGCGTCGATCGCCGCCCGGTTCTCCGGCTCGTCGACCATCCGCCGCATCTCCCTGCCGAAGATGTGGCTGGCGACCAGGATTCCGCCGACGCCGCCGATGTCGAGCGTCCGGGCCAGGATCTCGTCGTTGCCGGCGTAGATACCGAGTCCGTCGATCGGCGCGAGGTTCGCGTTGTTGGCCTGCTTGACGTACTCGACTCCCGGGATCTCCGCCAGCTCGGCCAGGAGGTCGTTGGGCATGTCGGTGCCCGTCCGCTGGGGGATGTTGTAAAGGATGATCGGCTTGTCGGTGACCGTGGCGATGGCCCCGAAGTGGCGCTTGATGCCGCTGCGGGGCGGCTTGTTGTAGTAGGGCGTGACCGACAGCATCGCGTCCGCCCCGAGCTCGGTCGCCCGCTCGGTCAGGTAGATCGCGTGCCGCGTGTCGTTGGACCCGACCCCGGCGACGATCGACTTGCCCTCCGGCCGCTCGTCGACGGCCAGCTCGATCAGCCGCAGATGCTCCTCGTCGGTCAAGGTCGGGGCCTCGCCCGTCGTCCCGCAGACCACGAAACCGTCCGACCCGTGGTCGGCCAGCGTGCGCAGCAGGTTGACAAAGGCCTCCTCGTTGATCGCCAACCGCTCGTCGAAGGGGGTCACGACGGCGGTGAGGATGGCGCCCAGCTCGGTCATCGCGCCCAGTATTCCAGGGTCGACGGCCGTCGTGCCTCCCGCTGCTCGCGGTCAGCCGCCCTACGACCCGCATTGATCCGCTTATTGTCTGGGTGATCCGTCCGAGGCACCTCGGCGGCCCAGAGCCCGGGTCGATCTCACCAGGGGCAGACGAGCCTGCGGCGACGCGTCCGTCCGGGTTGTCAGGTGCTGGCGATCGTGGTGAGGAAGTCGTCGAAGGCCCGGTGCGTCCGTGCGGTGTCGCCGGTTGCGTCGAGGTCCATGAGGAGGCCTGCCCGAGGTCGGGCAGAGCCTCTCCTCGTTCGGCGGTGAGGAGCCCGCTCCGTTTCTCGACGTCGATCCCGAGGCCGGCACGTTCACCGTCCGGCCGGAGGCCCTGGCCGAGACGTTCCTCCAGGAGCCGACCGGCAACGCGAGTTCGCCGGTCGAGCAGCCAGCGTCGTCGAACTCGACGCCGGCCACCACCCCTTCCTCTCCCAGTCCGCCGCCGTCCGTGACCTGATCGTCGGGCTGTGACGGCGTCCACCGCCGTGCCGGCGGACCACCGAGGACTTCTGCCTCGTCGGACCTTGACGCGCGGCACGGGCGTCATTTTCCGAAGCGCCCGGCCCGACTCGCTCGCCGCCTCGCCTCCGCGAAGTCGCCGGACACCCATACCACCGGCCGAACGAGGAGAGAATGCCCTAGAAGATGCTGTTGATCAGATCCTCCCCCAGCCCGATCCCGGCGCCCATCTCGATCGCCTGTCCGAAGCCGCTGTTGCAAGAAGCCGCCGAACATCCCGCCCCCCCGCTGCTGCTGCTGCGGGTAGTAGCCCTGCTGCTGGTACACAGGCTGCTGCTGGGCGTACTGCGGTGGCGGCGGCGGCGCCTGCTGGTTGACGTTGGCGACGAAGCCGTGGATCGCCGTCAGCAGGTTGTTGCACTGCATCTGCTCGTCCTTGATGTCGAGCGCGACCTGCTTGAGGTCGAGCAGCCACTCGCGCGCGTTCTGGTCGCCGGCGTCGGCCGCCTGCTGAAGCTTCGCCGCCAGCCCCTGCACCGTCTGGGCGACATCCTGGAACTCGGTCTGCAGCTGGTTGTAGGCCTGATCAATCGTCGTGGTATCCATGTGACCAATTCTGCCAGCCGGCGCGGATGGGCCGTTCCGCCTGGTCGCCGGCGACTCAGAACAGCAGGTGCTCGAGCCCGACCACCGGCGACTCGGCCAACCCGGCCACCCGGCGCACGGCCAGCAGCACGCCGGGCATGAACGACTCGCGGTTCATGGAGTCGTGGCGGATCGTCAGCGTCTGCCCGAGGTCCCCGAGGATCACCTCCTGGTGGGCCACGAGCCCGGGCAGCCGAACCGAGTGGATCACCGGCGGGGCGCCACCCGCGGCCGCGGCCATCAGCATCGCCGTCCGGGCCGCCGTCCCGCTCGGGGCGTCGAGCTTCTGGTCGTGGTGGAGCTCGATGATCTCCGCCGCCGCCATGTGCCGGGCCGCCTCGGCGGCGAAGCGCATCATCAGCACGGCGCCGATGGCGAAGTTCGGGGCGACGAACACGTTCGCCCCGTCGACCCCCCGGAGCCCGTCCACGTCGAAGCCGGTCGTCCCGATCACCACATGGACCCCCGCGGCCAGGCACTCGCGCGCGTTTGCCAAGGCCGTGCCCGGCTCGGTGAAGTCGACGACGACGTCAACCCCGCGATCGGCGAGCACCGAGGCCAGCGTCGTGCCCAGCTCGGGGTCGGCCCGGCCGCGGAGCGACATGTCGTCGGCGCCGTCGACGGCCGCGCAGACCGCCTGCCCCATCCGGCCGGCGGCGCCGGCCACGCCTACCCGGATCACACCAGCCCGGCGTGGAGGTGGGCGATGCCGGCGAGCTTCGGATTGATCGGCTCGAGCGCCTGGGCGAACAGCGCCCCGTCCGGGCCGATCCCGGCGGCGGACAGGTTCGACGGGAGGAAGAACTCGTTGCCGAGCGCCTGGACGTCGTCGGCCGTGACGGCGTCGATCCGCTCGATCAGCTCGTCGACGCTGAGGATCGGCAGCCCGGCCAAGAGGCTGGCGCCCAGCCGGTCCATGCGGGCCGTCGTCGACTCCAGGGCGAGCACGACCCGGCCCTGGACGTTGTCCTTGGCCCGCTTGAGCTCGGCGTCGGTCACCCGGCCCATCGAGATCTGCTCGAGCTCGCCGCCGATCACCCGCAGCGTCTCCTCGAGGTTGTCCGGGCGGGTCCCGACGTAGACGCCGACCTGGCCGGCGCCGGCGTACTGCGTGCTGAACGTGAACACCGAGTAGGCCAGGCCGCGCCGCTCGCGCACCGCCTGGAAGAGCCGCGACGACGAGGTGCCGCCGAGCAGGTTGTCGAGCACGCGCAGAGCGAAGCGGCGGTCGTCGTCGCGTGCCAGCCCGGGACCCCCGAGGCAGACGTGGTACTGCTCGGTGTCCTTGGCGCGGAAGCGCGGGGTCGCCAGGCGCGGCTCCGGCGGCCCGGGCGGACCCGGAACGGGATCGGCCAGGGCCGGCGGGCTCGCCGCCTTGGCCCAGTCGACGATCTGGGCGTGATCGACCGACCCGGCGGCGGCGATGACGACGTTCGACGGGTTGTAGCGGGCGGCGTGGAATGCCTGGAGCACCGGCAGGTCGGCGCCCGAGACGACGTCGGCCCGGCCGAGGATCGCCCGTCCGAGCGGATGGCCGCCGAACACGGCCTCACCGAAGACGTCGAAGATCCGATCCTGGGGATCGTCCTCGTACATCGCGATCTCCTCGAGCACGACCTCGCGCTCGTTCTCGAGCTCCTCCATCCGGGGTCGCCAGATCATGTCGCCGATGACGTCGAACGCCTGCTCGAGGTTCCGGTCGAGCACGCGGGCGTGCACGGAGGTCATCTCCTTGCCCGTCCCGGCGTTCAGCTCGGCGCCCATCGAGTCGAAGATCTGGTCGATCTGCTCCGACTCGTAGCGCTCGGTCCCGCGGAAGAGCATGTGCTCGAGCAGATGCGAGAGTCCCGACTCGGTGTCCTTCTCGGTCACCGAGCCGGTCCCGATCCAGAACCCGAGGGCGACCGAGCGCACGTTTGCCATGTGCTCGGTCACCACCCGGACGCCCGAGTCGAGCGTCGTGATCTCGACTGTGTCGGGCTCAGCGATCATCGATCAGCGGTCACGGTGGCGCGGGCGGCCCGAGCCGCGCGCTCCGGCGCCGTTGCGGTCGCCGCCGGCGCGGTCCCCGCCGGACGGGCGCGGGCGCCGCGGACCGCGGTCCCCGCGGTCTCCCCCGCCACCACCGCCGCCGCCGCCGACGGCCGCGAGCTCCTCGACCGTCTTGCCGGCGACATCCGGGTCGTCGGCCAGACGCAGGCCGATGCGGCCGCGCTCGCGGTCGACCTCGACCACGCGGACGGCGATCTCGTCACCCTTGTTGAGCACCTCCTCGACTGTGTCGACCCGCTTGCCGGGGGCGACATTCGAGATGTGGAGCAGGCCGTCGGTGCCCTTCGACAGCTCGACGAAGGCGCCGAAGGCCGTCGTCTTGACGACCTTGCCGGCGAACGAATCGCCGATCTCGACCTCCTTCATCATCGAGTTGATGCGGGCGACCAGCGCGTCGGCGAGCTCGCCGTTGGCCGAGTAGATCAGCACCTGGCCGTCGTCGTTGACGTCGATCTGCGACTCGAACTCCTCGCACAGACCGCGGATCGTCTCGCCGCCCTTGCCGATCAGCATGCCGATCTGCGACGGGTCGATCTTGACCTTCTCGATCCGCGGGGCGTACTGGCTGAGCTGCTCGCGCGGACCGTCGATGACCTCGGCCATCTTGCCGAGGATGAAGTCCCGGGCCGCGTGCGCCTGGGTCAGCGCGTCGCGGAGGATGTCGAACGTGACGCCCTCGATCTTGATGTCCATCTGCAGCGCCGTGATGCCCTCAGCGGTCCCGGCGACCTTGAAGTCCATGTCGCCGAGGTGATCCTCGACGCCGGCGATGTCGGTCAGGACGATGTAGTCGTCGCCCTCCTTGATCAGCCCCATCGCGATGCCTGCGACGGGCCGCTTGAGGGGCACGCCGGCATCCATCAACGACAGCGACGACCCGCAGACCGAGGCCATCGACGACGAGCCGTTGGACTCGAGGATGTCCGAGACGACGCGGATCGTGTAGGGGAACTCCTCGATCGACGGAATCATCGGCACCAACGCCCGCTCGGCCAGAGCGCCGTGACCGACATCGCGCCGCTTCGGTCCACCGAGGCGCCCGGCCTCGCCGACCGAGAACGGGGGGAAGTTGTAGTGGTGCCAGTAGTACTTCTTGGTCTCCAGGCCGAGCGTGTCGAGCCGCATCTCCTCCTTGAGCGTCCCGAGCGCGGCGACGCTGATCGCCTGCGTCTGACCCCGGGTGAAGAGAGCCGACCCGTGGGCGCGCGGGAGGACCGAAGCCTCGATCGTGATGTCGCGGATCTCGTTCTCCTTCCGACCGTCGGGGCGCTTCTTGTGGACGGCGATCCGCTCGCGGATCATCTGCTTCTCGAGCTTGTCGAACGCCCCCTGGGCCGCGGCCCGGCGCTCGGCGTACTCGGCGTCGTCGGGGCTGCCGGAATGGGCCTCGAGCACGCCGGCCTCGACGGCCTTGCACGCGTCCTGACGGTCGAGCTTGTCCTCGACCTGCGTGGCCGCGTCGAGCGCCGCGCCGTGCGAGCTGCGCACAGCCTCGAGCAGGCCGGCATCCACGCCGGCGGCGACGACGTCGCGCTTGGCCTTGCCGACCTTCTCGACGAGCTCGCGCTGGAGGGCGCAGAGCTTCTTGATCTCGGTGTGGGCGATGTCGAGCGCGTCGAGGATCTCGGCCTCGGGGATCTCGTTGGCCCCGGCCTCGACCATCAGGATCGCCTTCTCGGTACCGGCGACGATCAGGTCGAGATCGGTGTTCTCGAGCAGATCCTGCTCGTTGGGGTTGACGACGAAATTGCCGTCGACCTTGCCGATCCGCACGGCGCCGACCGGCGTCGCGAGCGGGATGTCGGAGATCATCAGCGCCGCGGAGGCGCCGTTCATGGCCAGGATGTCGTACGGGTGGACGTGGTCGATCGAGAGGGGGATCGCGACCAGCTGCGTCTCGTAGCGCCAGCTCTTGGGCAGGAGCGGCCGGATCGGCCGGTCGATCATGCGGGCCGTGAGGATGCCCTTCTCACCGGCGCGGCCCTCGCGCTTGAAGAATGAACCGGGGATCTTGCCGGCGGCGTACATCCGCTCCTCGACGTCGACCGTGAGGGGGAGGAAATCGACGTCCCGGAGGTTGCCGGCCGTAGCCGTGCAGAGGACCATCGTGTCGCCCGACCGGACGACCACCGCGCCGCCGGCCTGCTTGGCCATGCGTCCGGTCTCGAACGAGATCTCGTTACCGGCGATCTCAACCGAGATCCGGGTAACCGTGTTGCTGCTCATGTTGTTGCCTTCCTGTCCGCCCGTCGGTCGGCGGCTCGTGTCTTGTTCTTCTCAATCCGAACACAGTCATCGTAAATGATCGTTCGGCGCACCGGCCCCTCTGGGGTGCGCCGGCCGCGTGGCCGCAGACGTCGCGGGCTGCCCAGGCGCGACCGCGCATCACTCCGTCATGGTGCCCGAGGTCTACGCGGCAGGCGGGCCGTCAGGCGGGGATCGCGCAGAGCCGGCGCACGAAGGCGACGTCGGGCGGGCCGGCATGGGCGACGCCGTCGACGAACAGGGTCGGCGTGAGGGCGACGCCGGCGCGGATCCCGTCGTGGACCTGAGCCTCGACGCGGGCGGCCGATCGGGCCGAGCGGCGGTCGGCGTCGAAGCGCGTGAGGTCGAGCCCGAGGCGTTCGGCGCGGGCCCACAGGTGGGGGTCGTCGAGGTGGCCGGGATCGGCGTAGAGGGCGTCATGCATCTCCCAGAACCGGCCCTGGGCGCCGGCAGCCTCGGCGGCCAGGGCGACCGGGACCGCACGGACGTCCTTCGTCTTGAGGGCGAAATGACGGAACGCCACGCGCAGCGGCTGGCCGGCCAGGCGGGCGACGGCCAGGGCGCAGCGCGGGCAGGTGAAGTCGGCGTAGAAGATGACCAGCGGGGCGTCCACGGGTCCGCGGACGTGGTCGTCGTCGGCGAGCGGGGGGACGGGGGCGCTGCGCAGGTCCGTCATCTGCTCTCTATGCGCACGGCGGGTCGGGTCGGTTCACCATAGGCAAGAGGATGCACGTTCACCTGCTCGGGCGCGCACAGCGCATCGAACGGCCGCCGGCCGACGTCTTCGCCTTCTTCGGCGACGCGTCGAACCTCGAGCAGCTGACGCCGCCGCTGCTGCGCTTCGAGGTGCTCACGCCGCCGCCGATCGAGATGGCGGCGGGGACGCGGATCGGCTACCGGCTGCGCCTGCACGGCATCCCGATCCGCTGGCTGACCGAGATCCGCGAGTGGTCGCCGCCCGAGCGGTTCGTCGACGTGCAGCTGCGCGGGCCGTACGGCCTCTGGCACCACACGCACGAGTTCGCAGCCGTGGGCGACGGGGCGACGGAGATGCGGGACACCGTCCGCTACCGGCCGGGGCTGTGGCCGGTCGGGGAGCTGGCGATGCCGCTGGTGCGGCGCGACCTGGAGGCGATCTTCGACTTCCGTCGGGACGCGATCGATCGGCTGCTCGGGCCGGTCCCTTGAGTTCGCGCAGCGGGCTTCGGCGCCGCGGGGCGGGTCGGAACGCGGCCGACCGGGCGGCGACGCCGACGCTACGCCGCGAGTGCGTCGAAGATCAGGTTGGCGCCGGGCAGGTCGCCGGGCGAGTCGGCCTGGTGGCTCCACTTGACGACGCCGTCGGGTGAGACGATCACCAGGGCGCGCTGGGGGAAGCCGCCGGGGTGGAGCACGCCGAAGGCGCGGCAGGTCGCGCCCTTGGGCTCGAAGTCCGAAAGCTGGGGAATGCTGACCTGGAGCTTCTCGCGGAACGCGGCCTGGGAGTAGGTGGCGTCGCACGAGACGGCGAGGATGCGGGCGCCCTGGGCCTCGAGCTCGCCGAGCACCTCTTCGTAGAGCGTCAGCTGCTCGGAGCAGACGCTGCTGAAGGCGAACGGGTAGAAGACGAGGACGGTGGTGTGACCGGCCAGGTCGGCCTGGGTGAAGCGCCCTCCGTCGGCGTCGGCCAGCGAGAAGTCGGGCACGGTCGCGCCCGGCTCGAGCACCGTCATTTGCGCAGGCCGAGCGCCTTGATCAGGTTGCGGTAGCCGTCGAGGTCGCTGCGCTGGAGGTAGTTGAGAAAGCGCCGGCGACGGCCGACGAGCATGAGCAGGCCGCGCCGGGAGTGGTGGTCGTGGCTGTGGGTGCGCAGGTGGTCGGTCAGGTGGTTGATTCGCTCGGTCAACAGGGCCACCTGGACCCGGGTGTTGCCGGTGTCGGCTTCGGACGCGCCGTACTCGGCGGCCAGCTCGCGCTTGCGATCTTTGGTTAGTGTCATCGGCCGAGAACCGTAGCAGCCTCGGCGGTGCTCGGAGCGCCCGGTCGGGGCGCGAGCGTCAGGCGCAGATCTCCCGGACGCGGGCGACGTCGGCGTGCATCTGGGCGACGAGCTCGTCGACCGAGTCGAAGCGCAGCTCGCCGCGCAGGCGGTCGAGGAACTCCAGCCGCAGGACGTGGCCGTAGAGGTCGCCGTCGAAGTCGAGCACGTGGGCCTCGACGAGCTCGCCGAGCTGGCTGTCGAACGTCGGTCTGAGGCCGATGCTGACCGCGGCCGGGCGGCCGTCGGCCCGGCAGGCGTAGATGCCGTGGCCGGGCGTGACGAGCGCCGGGTCGGGGACGACGTTGGCGGTCGGGAAGCCGAGTCCCCGGCCGCGGTGCTCGCCCTCGACGACCTCGCCGCGCAGCTCGAACGGGGCGCCGAGGAAGTCGGCCGCCCGGGCCACGTCGCCGGCCAGGACGAGCCGGCGGATCTGGCTCGAGGAGACGACCTCGCCGTCGACTTCGTACAGCGGCTCGACCCGGGTCGCGAAGCGTCCGTCGGCGGCGAGCATCGCCGCGTTGCCCTGGGCGCGGTGGCCGAAGCGGAAGTTCGCGCCGACGGCGACGTCGGTCGCCCCGAGCAGGTCGACGAGCACGTCGTCGACGAACGACTGGGGGCTGCGGGCGGCGAAGCGGGTGTCGAAGTCGATCACGATCAGCTCCTGCACCCCGCCGATCCCGGCGATCAGCGCGGCCTTGACCGTCAGCGGCGTGAGCAGGCGCGGGGCGCGGTCGGGGGCGACGACGACCGACGGGTGCGGCTCGAAGGTGAGCACGGCATCCGAATCGCCGATCACGGCACGGTGGCCGCGATGGACGCCGTCGAAGGTGCCGATCGCCACGCGCCGCGGCCGTGGGTCGACGTCCGCCAGCTGGATCACCCTCACGCCGGCTAACCCTAAACGGTCGGCGGAGTACGATCGTCGCGATGGGTGTGGCCGTCCCGATGGACTTCGACTGGATCGTCATCGGGTCGGGCTTCGGGGGCAGCGTGGCGGCGCTGCGCCTGGCCGAGAAGGGCTACAGCGTCGGCGTGCTCGAGTGCGGGCGCCGGTATCGGGACGAGGACTTCTGCGAGACGACGTGGCAGCTCGGGCGCTATTACTGGCTGCCGCTCCTGGGCCTCAAGGGCATCATGCGGCTGAGCATCTTCAAGGACATCGTCGTCGTGTCCGGCTGCGGCGTCGGCGGCGGGTCGCTCGGCTACGCGAACACGCTCTACCGGGCGCGCCCACGCTTCTACGTCGACCCCCGATGGTCGGAGCTGGCCGACTGGGAGGCGGAGCTGCGGCCGCACTACGCCGAGGCCGAGCGCATGCTCGGCGTGGTCGCCTACGATCGCGACACCCCGGCCGATCTGCTGCTGCGCGACTACGCCGAGGAGAACGGCGTCGGCGAGACGTACGCCAAGACGCGTGTCGGCGTCTTCCTCGGCGAGCCCGGGGCGACGGTGGCCGACCCCTACTTCGGCGGCGCCGGCCCGGCGCGAGCCGGATGCATCGAGTGCGGGGCGTGCATGACCGGGTGTCGCTACAACGCGAAGAACACGCTGGTCAAGAACTACCTCTGGTTCGCCGAGCGCCGGGGCGTCGAGATCCGCGCCGAGCGGACGGCGACCGACATCCGGCCGGTCGGGGCGGCCGACGGGAGCGACGGGTACGTCGTCACGCACGAGCGCTCGGGGCGGCCGGTCGGGCGCGGGCCCGAGCGCCTGACGGCGCGCGGCGTCGTCGTCGCCGCCGGGGCACTCGGGACCAACCGGCTGCTCTTCCGGTCGAAGCTCGCGGGGTCGCTGCCGCGCCTGTCAGGCCGTCTCGGCCAGACGGTGCGCACCAACAGCGAGTCGATCCTGGCCGTCACGGCGCCGGACGACGCGCGGGACTTCACCAACGGGATCGCGATCACGTCGAGCATCTACCCCCAGCCGGACGTCCACATCGAGCCGGTGACCTATGGCCGCGGGGCCGACTCGCAGTCGCTGCTGTTCTGGCTGATGACCGAGGCCGGCCGGCGGGGGACGCAGCCGCTGCACCTGCTGAGCAACATCGTCCGTCATCCGGTGACGGCGGTCCGGGCGATGCGGGTCAAGGCCTGGTCGCGGCGGACGGTGATCGTGCTGTGCATGCAGACGTCCGACAACCTGATGCGGCTGAAGGTGGCCCGCCAGTGGCCGAACGGCAACCCGATCCTGACCACCGAGCAGGACGCCACGACCCCCAATCCCGACAAGGTGCCCGAGGCCTACCGGCTCGCGTCGTGGCTGGCCAAGCGCCTCGGGGGCACGCCGCAGGCGTCGTTCACCGAGGCGAGCCTGGCGATCCCGACCACCGCCCACATCCTCGGCGGCGCCGTGATCGGGGCGACGCCGGAAACCGGCGTCGTCGACAAGGACCACCGCGCCTTCGGCTACGAGAACCTGCTCGTCTGCGACGGGGCGGCGATCCCGGCCAACCTCGGCGTCAACCCCAGCCTGACGATCACCGCGCTCGCCGAGCGGGCGATCAGCCGCATCCCACCGGCGCCTTAGGCCCGCACAGAATTTACTGAATGCTCCGGTGGCGGCGTCTGGACGCGACTGGTTTCTGTGCGAACCCTGGCCCTACGGCTGGAGCGCCTCGATCCGACAGGCCGGACCCACCGCAGCGGCCAGTCGCCGGTCGGTCGTGATCAGCACGGCGTCGAGCGCCTCGGCGAGCGCGACGTACATCGCATCCCACCCACGTCCCGTGTCGCGGAGCTCCCAGGCTCGGTCGAGCAGCAGAGGGGAGCTGCCTGGTCGCCGTCGGCGGCCATCCGCGTTCGCACCGCCTCCGCCCCCACCCCGCCGACCACGACCTCGCACAGGCAGGAGGCGTCAACCACCAGCATCGGGCCACGCGCCGCGCTGGTCGTCGAGCGCCGCCTGGACCTCTGCGCGGCCGAGCCCCGACGAGCGCCGCCGCGTGCGCTCGAGCCAGCTCTCGATGCTCGGTCGGGCGGCGATGCGTGCCGCCTCTGTCCGCAGCAGCTCGGGCACGGTCACGCCGATCTCAGCGGCGCGGCGAGCGAGTCCGGCGTACACGTCGTCGGGCAAATCACGGATCTGAACCGTCTTCGGCACGATCTGATCGTAGCCCGTGATTCGCATGGCACCATGCGTACTCGCATGAGGCCGAGCAGGGAATTGGTAGATGACTGGTAACCTTCTCCCAATGGAGACGACGATTGACTCGGTCGGGAGGATCGTCGTCCCCAAGCCGCTGCGCGATGCGCTCGGTCTGACGCCGGGATCGACCGTCGACATCTCCCGTTACGGCGCGGGACTCCAGCTGCTCCCGACGGGTCGGACGGCCCGGCTGGTCGACGAGTCCGGGGTACTGGTGGCCACCGGGGAGACCGTGATCGACGACGACGTCGTGTTCGGCCTGATCGACGGCGGACGCCGTTGACCGCGCTCGGGCTGGACACGAGCGTGGCGATTCCGCTGCTCGTCGCGACACACCGGGCGCACGCGGCCGTCAGTCGGTGGTGGAATGGTCGGGACGTCGCTCTGTGCGGGCATGCCCTGGCCGAGACGTACTCGGTCCTCACGCGGTTGCCCGGCGATCTCCGCCTGACTCCGGCCGACGCCGCCCGCCTCCTGGGCGAGCGGTTCGCCGCGCCGCTGCTTCTCGGGCCCGACGCCGCGGCGGGCGTGCCCGAGGTGCTCGGTGAGATGGGGATCGCCGGCGGCGCGGTCTACGACGCGCTCGTGGCGCTCGCCGCCCGCGAGCACGGGGCGCAGCTGGCAACCCGCGACGCGCGGGCCAGGGCTACCTACGACACCGTCGGCCTTCGCGTCATCGTCGTCGGGTGACCACGTCAGCCGCGGAAGCCGACCACGGGTCGTAGGACGTCGCCGTCCCGCGCCTCGGCCACCGCGATCGGTCCGGCGCCGTCGACCAGGAGCGACGGTCCGGGCGTGATCGCCTCGCCCCGCGTAAGGGAGCGCCCGTGCGCCGCGGCGGCGGCTTCCTCGCCGTCCAGCGCGACGATCGGCATGATCCGCCCGAGCCCCTGCGCCAGGTCGAGCACCGGCGCGTGACCCTCCCCCGGCCAGCCGCCGGCGACCCCGAACGGACCGATCGCCGTCCGCCGCAGCTCCACGCAGTAGGCGTCGCCGAGGTCTGAGATCAGCGACCGCACGTAGGTCCCCGACGAGCAGACAATCCGAAACGCCGCCCGGTCGCCGTCGCGCCAGAGCTCGACGAACTCGTACACCGAGACCTCGCGCTCGGCCGTCACGACCTCCTCCCCGCGTCGCGCCCGCGCGTATGCCCGCTCGCCGTCGATCTTCACGGCCGAATGCACGGGCGGTCGCTGCCGGACGAGGCCCACCGGCAACCCAAGGCTGCTCCCAGGAAGAATCCCGGTCTCGGTGATCTCCCCCTCCGTATCCCCGGTCGTCGAAGTCGCGCCGAAGCGCGCCACGACCTCGTAGGTCTTCGGCAGCTCCATCAGGTAGCGCTGGACGCGGGTCGCCCGGCCGACGAGCAGGATCAGCAGGCCGGTCGCGAACGGGTCCAGCGTGCCGGCGTGGCCGACCCGCCGCTTGCCGAGCGCCCGCCGGGCGCGGGCGACCATGTCGTGCGAGGTGATCCCGGCCGGCTTGTCGGCCAGGATCAGGCCGTCGACGGGACGCCGCCTCCCAGCCGGTCGGCGACCTGACCGCGGAGCTCCTCGATCAGCTCGTCGTTGCCGAGCTCGGTCGTGAAGCCCGCGGCGCGCCGGTGGCCGCCACCGCCGTAGGCCCGGGCGATCGCCGAGACGTCGACGTCGTCCCCGGTCGCCCGCAGCGAAACCTTCTTCTGGCCCCGCTTGTCGCCGCTCAACAGCGCGCGTACGAGCACCGCGACCTTCGTGCCCTCGACCGCCCGCAAGTGGTCGATGATGCCTTCGGAGTAGCTCTCCTCGGCCCCGACCTCGGCGTAGTCGCCGGCGTCCAGGAAGGCGATGGCCAGGCTCCCGCCCTCGTAGCGCCCGACGGCCTCGAGTGCCCGCCGCAGGAGCTCGAGCTTGGCGTACGGCATCCTCTCGTAGATCTGCTCGTAGATCGCCGCCACCTCTATGCCGGCCTCGATCAGCTCGGCCGCCATGCGATGGGCGCGCGGGCCGGTGTTCTCGTAGGAGAAGCGCCCGGTATCGGTGATCAACCCGACGTAGAGCGCCTCGGCGATCGGACGCGTCAGCTCGACCCCCAGGGCCGGCATCAGGTCCCAGACGATCTCGGCCGTGCACGACGCCTCGGGGACGACGTGATCGATCGTGCCGAACCGGGTGTTGTCGTGGTGGTGGTCGATGTTCAGCAGCGGCTCGACGTCACGCAGCGTCTGTGCCGGGTTGCGCTCGATGTTGCCGCAGTCGAGAAAGATCGCCGTCCGCTGCGACAGGTCGCCGGGCACGGCGCTGACGACGCCGTCGAGCGAGAAGAGGCGGTACTCGCGCGGGAGTGGGAACTCGTCGGCGGCGACGAACATGACCGAGTTCTTGCCGAGCGCGGTCAGGACCCCCTGCATCGCCACCAGCGACCCGAGCGCGTCGCCGTCGGGGTGCTCGTGCGTGACGAGGACGAAGCGGTCCGCCGCGTTGATCGCCGCGACCACGCGTTGCCGCGTCGCCGCGGCGGCCGACGCCGCAGCTGCGGCCGGGGCCATCATCGGGCGGCCTCGTCGATCAGCTGGTCGACGCGCAGCGCCCGGTCGATCGTGTCGTCGTAGATGAACTCGAGCGCCGGCGTCCGCTTGAGGTGGAGCTCGCGCGCGATCTGAGCCTGAAGGTGGCCGTGGGCGTGGCGCAGGCCGGCGAGGCTGCTCTCGCGCACGGCCTCGTCGCCGAGCACGCTGACGAACACCTTGGCGCTCGTCATGTCCGACGTCGTGCGGATGTCGGTCACCGTGACGAAGCCGACCCGCGGATCCTTGAGCGGTGCGGCGACCGCGTCGGCGAGGACGTGCTGGATCGCCCGGTCCACGCGGCGCATGCGGTCGCTCGGCATCAGTGGTCCATCACGCGGGTCCTGCGCCGGTCAGGCGAGCTCGCGCTCGACCTGTCGCGTCGCGAAGACCTCAAGCACGTCGCCTTCCTTGACGTCCTGGAAGTTGTTGAGCACGATGCCGCACTCGAAGCCGGCACTGACCTCGCGCACGTCGTCGTTGAAGCGGCGCAGGCTGGCGATCGTCGTCGTCGCGACGACGGTGCCGTCGCGAACGATGCGCACGCGCGAGCCTCGCGTGATCTTGCCCTCGGTCACGAACGACCCGGCGATCGTGCCGATCTTCGATGCCCGGAAGGTCTGGCGGATCTCGACCTGGCCGAGCGTGTCCTCGACCTCCTCCGGATCGAGCATGCCCTCCATCGCCGCCCGGAGCTCTTCGATCGCCTTGTAGATCACGGCGTACCCGCGGATCTGGATGCCCTCGCGGTCGGCCAGCGACCGGGCCTCACCGACGGGACGGACGTTGAAGGCGAGGATGATCGCGTTCGACGCGGCCGCCAGCATCACGTCCGACTCGTTGATGCCCCCGACGCCGCGATGGATGATGTTGACCGACACCTCGTCCTGGGGCAGCTTGGCGATCTCGTCCTCGACCGCCTCGAGCGACCCGGAGACGTCGGCCTTGAGCACGAGGTTGAGGTCCTTGACGGCGCCCTCCTGAGCGAGGCGGAAGACGTCTTCGAGCGAGATCTTGCGACCCGATCGCCGGGCCAGCGCCTCGGTCTTGAGCCGGTTCGCCCGCTCGCCGGCCAGCTGCCGCGCGCGCCGCTCGTTCTCGACCACGCGGACGAATTCTCCGGCCTCGGGCACGCCGTCGAAGCCGAGCACCTCGACCGGCTCACCCGGACGAGCCTTCTTGACGCGGGTGCCCTGGAAGTCGTGCATCGC
Organism: uncultured Solirubrobacterales bacterium; assembly: GCA_963742705.1. GTDB lineage: Bacteria > Actinomycetota > Thermoleophilia > Solirubrobacterales > Solirubrobacteraceae > Palsa-513. Next base: position 770,635 of record CAVUMZ010000017.1, read on the forward strand.
CCGGACGCGGCCGAAGCTGGCCCCGGCGACGAGCGCGTCCCCGACGCCGAGCGTCCCGCGCTGGATCAGGATCGTCACGACCGGACCCCGGCCCGGATCAAGGCGCGACTCGATCACGGCGCCGGAAGCCTCGGCGCTCGGGTTGGCGCGGAGCTCCTCGAGCTCGGCCATCAGCTGGATCGTGTCGAGCAGCTCGTCGAGGCCCTGCTTGGTCTTGGCCGACACGTCGCAGAACTCGACGTCGCCGCCCCATTCGACCGGCTGGAGGCCGCGCGTGGTCATCTCGGTCCGGACGCGGGTCGGGTCGGCGCCCTCCTTGTCGATCTTGTTGACCGCGACGATCATCGGGACCTCCGCCGCCTTGGCGTGATCGATCGCCTCCTCGGTCTGAGGCTTGACCCCGTCGTCGGCGGCGACCACGATCACGGCGATGTCGGTCACCTGGGCACCGCGGGCGCGCATCGCCGTGAACGCCTCATGGCCGGGCGTGTCGAGGAAGGTGATCGCCTTGCCGGCCCGGTGGACCTGGTAGGCGCCGATGTGCTGGGTGATCCCCCCGGCCTCGCCGGCGGTGACCTCGGTCGAGCGGATCGCGTCGAGCAGCGACGTCTTGCCGTGGTCGACGTGGCCCATGATCACGACGACCGGGGGCCGTTCGACGAGATCCTCCGGTGCGTCCTCGAAGGCCGGCTCGGTCGAGACGTCGTCGGCGGCGTGGACGATCTCGACCTGCTTGTTGAAGCCGTCGGCCAGGACCTGGATCGCGTCGTCGGACAGGGTCTGCGTCAGCGTCGCCATCTCGCCGAGTGCCATCAGCTTCTTGATGATCTCGGGGACGGCGACGCCGAAGTACTCGGCGACGTCCTTGACGGTCGAGCCGGAGTTGACGCGGACGAGGTCGGTCGCGCCGAGCGCGGTGTTGTCGATCGGGGCGATCGTGTCGTCGTAGCTGCCCCGCCGGCGGCGGCCCCGCCGCTGCGGGCGGCGCTGCGGCTGGTTGGCCGGTCCGGCGTTGGACCGGCGCGAAGCCTGAGAGTCGATCACGACGCGGCGGCGACCGCCGGGGCCGGTGGCGGCGGCCGGAGCCCGCTCACCGGTGCGCGAGTCGCGCGTCGGACGCGAGCGCTGGGCGTCGCCGGCGGCCGGGGCCGGGGCGCCGGGGGCGGCGGCCGCGGGGTCAGCGGCGCCGTTGCGGGGAGCGGCTGCAGCCGCGGCGGCCGCGGCGGCGCCGTTGCCGGTCAGCGCGGCCCGGGCCTGAGCCTCGTCGACAGCCGAGGCGGGGGCTTTGACCTCGATTCCGGCCGCGGTCAGCTTGGCGAGCACGTCCTTGCTCGACATGCCGTGCTCCTTGGCCAGCTCGTGTACTCGTTTCTTTGCCATCAGCCAATCGATTCTAGGCGGTTCGCGTTACAGGCACGGTTAACCCCGGACGCCTCGCCGGGGTCGGAGCGCGCAATCAGGTCGGGGGCGATTCTCACCGATCGCCGCAGTGCACGGGCAGCGGCGCCGCGACGAGTCGCCCGCGCCAGGCAGCTGCCGTCGACCGTCGCCGACGCGGCCCGGCAGAGATAGGCGCCGCGACCCGGGCGGTGGCCGGTCGGATCGGCGACGGCCAGCCCGTCGACGGCGACGAGCCGCAGCAGGTCGGACTTCGCCGCGGAACGCCCGCAGCCGATGCAGGTGCGCTGCGGCTCGCCGGCGGCGGGGCCGCCTATGACGCGCGCTCCGCCGAGGACGCGGGCCTGCCGACCTGGTCGGAGCCGGTGCCCTCGAGCGCCTGGTGGGACTCGAGCCCGCAGTAGCGCGACCCGGGCAGAGAGGCGTTCGGGCAGCGGCGGCCGGTTGACATGACGGCGGCGCAGCGACCCTGGACGTCCTCCTCCTCGTAGCCGTTCTCGGCCTCCTCGGCGGCGAACTCGCTTTCGGACTTGATGTCGACGCGCCAGCCGGTGAGGCGGGCGGCGAGCCGGGCGTTCTGGCCTTCGCGGCCGATCGCCAGGGAGAGCTGATCGTCGGGGACGATCACGGTCGCCTGCTTGGCGTCGTCGTCGACGAGCACCTCGCGCACGCGGGCCGGGCTCAAGGCCTTGGCGACGAAGCGGGCGGGCTCGTCGTTGTAGGGGATGATGTCGATCTTCTCGCCCCGCAGCTCGGAGACGACCATCCGCACGCGGGACCCGCGCGGGCCGACGCAGGCGCCGACCGGGTCGACGCCGTCGGCGTGGGAGATGACGGCGATCTTGGACCGGTAGCCGGGCTCGCGGGCGACGTTGGCGATCTCGACGAGACCGTCGGCGATCTCCGGGACCTCAAGCTCGAACAGCTTCTTGATCAGCTCGGTGTCGCGCCGGGACACGATGATGGACGGCCCTTTGGTCGAGGGCGAGACCTCCTTGATCACGGCCTTGATCCGCTGGGAGTGGTCGTAGCGCTCGCCGTCGACCTGCTCGGACTTCGGCAGCAGGGCCTCGACCCGCTCGCGCAGTTGGACGAGCGTGTACCGGGAGTCCGACTGCTGGACGATGCCGGTGATCAGCTCGCCGACGCGGTCGCGGTACTCCTCGTACATCATGTCGCGCTCGGCCTCGCGGATCCGCTGGAGGATGACCTGCTTGGCGGTCTGGGCGGCGATGCGACCGAAGTCGTCCGGGGTGACGTCGCGCTCCTCGATCTGGTCGCGGTACTCGGCAAACTTGGCCGGGTCGATCTCCGGGTCCTCGGGCTCGCGCATCTCCCCGGTCTCGGGATCGACGGTCGTCGCCTCGTCGATCGTCTCGACGATCAGGTGGGCTTCGAGCCGCTCGGGGATGATCAGCTCGATCACGCGGAAGTCGGCCGTCTCGCGGTCGATCTCGACGCGGGCGTACTTGGCGGCGCTCGGCTGCTTCTTGTACGCCGACAGGAGGGCGTCCTCGAGCGCCACCATCAGCTTCTCGGGCTCGATGCCCTTTTCCCGGGCCAGCGCGTGCATGGCATCAAGGATCTCGCGTGACATGGGTCTACTCCTCGACGAGGTGGGATCGTTTGATGGCGCTGTACGGGATCGCCAGAACGCCCTCGGGGGCGGCGATCGTCACCTCGCGCTCGGAGGCGCCGACGAGCTCGCCCGTCAGGTTGCGATTGGGGGCTGACTCGCAGTCGGCCGCCGTGCGGACGCGGGCGCGCCGGCCGACGAAGCGGCGGAAGTGCTCGGGCTTGGTCAGCGGTCGCTTCGGCCCGGGCGAGGAGACCTCGAGCGCGAACCGCTCACGCAGGTCGCCGAGCTCGTTGGTGACGCGTTCGCAGAGGGCGAGCGTGACCCCGCCGGGATGGTCGATGAAGATGCGTAGGACGTCGCCGGCCTGCTCGACGAGCAGGACGTCGATCCCGGGGACCGGGCCTTGGAGACGCTGTTCGATGTCGCTCTGAAGGGTGTTCATGACGCAAAAAAAGCGGGCGAGCGCCCACTTTCGGATGAGGGATCGCCCGACGCTCGGCGGGCACGAAAGCTACCCATCGAGCATACCACCGGCCGCCGAAACGGGTTTCGCCTGGCGGAGCCGTGCGACGGCGTCGAGGACGGCCCGGCCGATCGCGTGCTTGTCGGCCCGGGGGCAGGCGAGCTCGGCGTCGGCGGTGATGATCGTGACCGCGTTCTCGGTCACGTCGAAGCCGATATCGGTGCCCGAGATGTCGTTGACGACGATCGCGTCGACGCCCTTGCCCACCAGCTTCGCCCGGCCTCGCTCGACGGCTCCGGAGCCGTGCTCGGCGGCAAAGCCGACCAGGGTCTGCCCGGGTCGGCGGCGTGCGGCCAGCAGGCTGAGCACGTCAGGCGTCGGCTCGAGCTCGACGGTGAGGCGGTCGTGCCCGCCCTTGGCGATCTTGTCGGCGTGCGGTGTTGCCGGGCGGAAGTCGGCGACCGCCGCGGCCATCAGCAGCACGTCGGCTTGGTCGAACTCGGTCAGACAGGCGTCCTGGAGCTCGGCGGCCGTGGCGACGGTGCGGTAGCGCACGGCCGGGTTGCCCGGGAGGGTGACGTTGGCGGCGACCACGGTGACGCTCGCCCCGCGCGCGGCGGCCTCGTCGGCCAGGGCGAAGCCCATCCGCCCGGAGGAACGGTTGCCGACGAAGCGGACGGCGTCGATCGGCTCGCGCGTGCCGCCGGCGCTGACCAGCACACGGACCCCGGCCCAGTCCTGCGGGGTGAGCCGACGGTCGATCGCGGCGAGGATCTCGGCCGGCTCGGCGAGTCGACCGATGCCGGCCTCGCCGGGCGAGCCGAGGCGTCCGCTGCCGGGGTCGACGATCGTCGCCCCGCGCCGGCGAAGGGTCTCGAGGTTGGCCTGGGTGGCCGCGTGCTCGTACATGTGGTTGTTCATCGCCGGGGCGATCAACAGCGGGCAGGTGGCGGCAAGGGCAGTCTCGGTCAGGAGGTTGTCGGCGAGCCCGGCGGCGAGCTTGGCGATCGTGTTCGCCCCGGCCGGGGCGATCACCAGCAACTCGGCGTTGCGGGCCAGCTCGAGGTGGTTGAGCGGGATATGGTCGGCCGGAGCCTGGCCGGGGAAGGCCCCGCGCAGCGGGTCGGCCGAGAACGCGTCGGTGATGACCGGCGCGCCGGTGAGGGCGGCGAACGACGCCTCACCGACGAAGCGCCGGGAGGCCTGTGTCTGGATCACGCGGACGCCGTGTCCGGCGGCGGTCGCCAACCGGACGAGCTCGAGCGCCTTGTAGGCGGCGATGCCGCCGGTGACACCGAGGAGGATGCGCGCCATCGTGCGCGGGCGCTTGCCGCTAGCGGTAGTGGTACTTCAGCTTGCCGGCGGCGACTTCCTCGAGCGCGATCGTGAGGTAGTTCTTCGAGCCGGTGTCGACCATCGGCGGCGGAAACTCGTCGAAGCTGCCCTCACCGAGGTTCTGGTAGTAGCTGTTGATCTGCCGGGCGCGCTTGGCGGCGACGATCACGCTGGCGTAGTTCGAGTCGACATGGTCGAGCAGCTTGTCGATGCGGGGGCTGGTGACGGGCATGTTCCCTTTCGGTAGACGCCGGATTCTACTCGGGCGGCGGCGCGAGCACTTCGAGCAGCTCGGCGACGGCGGCTTCGAGGCGGTCGTTGACGATCACGTGGCCGAACTCACCGGCCGCGGCCAGCTCGGCGCGGGCAAGCTCGAGCCGCTCGTCGACCTTGTGCGGATCGTCGGTCCCCCGCCCGACGAGCCGGGCGCGCAGCTCGCCTTCGCTCGGCGGGGCGATGAAGACCTGCACGGCCTCGGGCAGGGCATCACGGATCTGCCGGGCGCCCTGGAGGTCGATCTCGAGCACGACCGGCGCCCCGGCCGACGTCCGCCGGTCGAGCTCGCTGCGGAGCGTTCCATAGCGGTTGCCGGCGTACTCGGCGTGCTCGACGAACTCACCGGCGGCGATCAGTCGGTCGAACTCGGCCGGGTCGAGGAAGTGGTAGTCGACGCCGTCCTCTTCGCCCCGGCGCGGCGCCCGTGTCGTCGCCGAGATCGCGAGCTGGAGCTCGGGATGGCGGTCGAGCAGCGACCGGATGAGGGTCCCCTTGCCGACGCCCGACGGTCCGGTGATGACGATCACGGGCGGCTTCACGCCGGCCACTTTGACAGCCGGCCCAGATCCTTCGAGTGGCCTGGGTGCGGCGGGCGGGCCAATCGGCCCTGCCGACTGGTCCCGCGTCCGCCGCGAGGGCTGTCGAGCGCGGCGCTCCTTGGTGGTGGGCGGCGAGCGGGTTGCGTGGTTGACGAGTGGCAGGCCGCGAGCTTCGCCGGCAGGCCCGCGACTATGCTTCGTCGCGCGCGTTACCGATGTTGATGCGGTTGCGCGCGATCTGTCTGGCGGGCTTCGCTCTCGCTGTCTGGCCGGCTCCAGTCGGTGCCGCTACGCGACCGTCGTTGACGAGGCTGACCGGCGCCTACGACGGCCTCGTCTCGTCTTCGGGCGCCGTGTTCCGCAGTGATGGGGCACGCTTTGTCACGTTCTCGGACGCCGCCGGGCAGGTCGTGGCGCTGGATGCTCAGACCGGCCTTCGCTCGCCGGTCACGCTGAGCCCGTGCCAGTCCAGCCAGCCCCCGCCACCGGGAGTCAGCCTCGTCGGCCCCGGGAGCCCTGATGTATTCGCCCCTGCGGGCCTCAGCCAGGGCACGCTGATCACGTTCTGCTTCGCCGGCACGTTCGATCCAGCGCCGGAGCAGTTCCGGCTGATCGATCTCGCGACGCGAGCAAGCCGCCTGGTGACGTTCGATCCGCCGGCGAATAACGGCCCGTTCAACGACCTCGTCGGCCCAGGCACCGACGGCGTGGATTGGGCGGATGTACTCGGTGGCATGCCCGCCGAGCCCGATCACGGGTTGTTTGACTTCACGACCGGGGCGGTGATCGAGCCGGCGCCGGCGCTCGCAGCCAACGAGTTCGAGGATCTCGACTCGCCGCACCCCACGCATCGCCTCTGCGCACCAGTCACGACGGCGAACGTTGAGCTGCCGGCCCCGCCGGGCCTGGAGTCGATCGCGGTGAGCGTCGTCGGCGTCCAGCGCCCGTGGGCCGTCCTCGAGGTTGACGTCGACCTAGACACAAGCTCCGGTGCTCTGGCGACGCGTTCCGACCTCTACGCTTGGCGATGCGGCTCGCGGAAACCCGCTCTCCTGGGGACGGTCAAGCCCGGAGGCGCTCAGCTGGGCGACGGCATCGTCACCTGGATCGACCCGCACGGCAGGGTCAACGCCGCGGACCTCGCCACGGCCCGCCACTGGACCTGGCCGCTGGCGCCGCTCGGCCCGAGTGGCGGGAAGATCGACTACACCGAGGCGCTCCACACAGCGACTCGCGTGTACGCAGAGCCGCAGCGCGCTTCGCAGACGACATCCCCGCGAGCCATCTACACGGCGAGCCTAACCGGGCTACGGCGCGCCGGCGGCGGAAGCCCACGTCACCCGCCGCTCGGTGTTCACCAGATCGGGCGCAGCCCGGCCGGACCGTAGCGGGCATCGATCGCCCCGAGCAGGCGCATGCCGTCGGCCAGGCCGTCGGGTCCGACATCGCCGGCCAGCTCGCTGCGCAGCGCGTCGAAGATCGCCGCCCCTGTCTCCAGGGCCCGCGTCCCGCGCCCGGTCAGGTGAACCGGCCGGCGCCGACTGTCGAGCGGATCTGCGCCGCGGGCGACGTAGCCGAGCCCGATCAGCTCGTCGACGATCAGACGCGCCGCCTGCTTGGTGATCCCGAGCCGACCGGCGATCTCGGACGCCGTCGCCCCGTCCGAGCCCAGCGTCTGGAAGATGAAGCCGTGGGCCGGGCGCAGGCCGGGGTGTCCGGCGGCGGCCAGCCGGCGGTGGAGCTCGTCGACCAGCGCCCGCGAGGCCGCCAGCAGACGAACCCCCAGTTCCCAGCCGGCGAAGCCGTCCTGAACCGTTGCCATCTCGCAACAGAGTAGACAAGTCGCTTCACCATATGGACAAGTTGCCTGTCTACTCTTGGCGGCGGACGGTGCCTCCCGGTACCTCGAGGAGGCTGGGCCGCGGGTTTTGCGTGGTAGGGGCGCTGGGTACATGTGTCTCACGTTTTGCGCTCGCGCTCTCGGTAGGGGCGCGCGGGTGCCTTCCGCAAGAACTGGAACGGCGGGAGTCACGTCTGGCTCTCACGCCGGGCCAAGAGTCATCAGCCCATAGAAGCGAGAAACGATGTCCTACATGAGCTGTCCGCGATGCGGTCTCAACATCCGCATCCGCGCATCCTTCCTGTTGCCGGACTGCTGCCCACGCTGCATCGTCCGCGCCCACGCCGTGGTTCCCATGGTCCGACCCGGCGATCGACCGTCGACGGCCAAGGCCGTCGATCGTCTCGTGGAGCCCGTCACGCCGGCGGCCGTCGCCTCTGCGACCGCGCGCAATTCGCAGCCCCCGCCCTCGCCGGCTCCGATATCCACGCGGCCCCGCGACTCCGAACCAGCGGCCCCTCCCGATCGCGTCGCACCCACCGTCGCGTCGAGCCCGACCACCGATGATCGCAGTCTGGCGGAGGCTCCGACGCCGCTTGACCACCGCTTCATCAACGAATGGAGCTGACGTGGCCGTCAGGTTTTCACGACCAAGCCACTGGGGTAAGCCGGCAATCCATCCGCCGACTTGCGACCTGAGAGGAGCGCTCCGATGAAAGCTGTTGCCTGGCACGGCAACGAGGATGTCCGCGTGGACACCGTCGAGGATCCGACGCTCGAGCAGCCGACGGATGCGATCGTCCGCGTCACCTCGAGCGGGATCTGCGGGTCTGACCTGCATCTCTACAGCGTCCTCGGCGCGTTCATCGACGAGGGGGACATCCTCGGCCACGAACCGATCGGCATCGTCGAAGCCGTCGGTGCCGACGTGAAGCACATCGCTCCCGGCGACCGCGTCGTGATCCCCTTCAACATCTCGTGCGGCCACTGCTTCATGTGCGACCAGGGCCTCCAGTCGCAGTGCGAGACGACTCAGGTCCACGACCACGGCACCGGCGCGGCACTGCTGGGCTACACCAAGCTCTACGGCCAGGTGCCTGGCGGCCAGGCCGAGTACCTGCGCGTGCCCCAGGCGCATTACGGGCCGATCAAGGTCCCCGACGGCCCGCCCGATGACCGCTTCGTGTACCTCTCAGACGTCCTGCCCACCGCCTGGCAGGCTGTCGAATACGCCAACATCCCGGCTGGCGGGACGGTGCTCGTGCTGGGCCTCGGGCCGATCGGCGAGATGTCCACCCGGGTCGCCCAGCACCAAGGGGCGCGGGTTCTCGCCGTCGACCTCGTGCCCGAACGTCTGGACCGGGCGCGCGGTCATGGCGTCGAAGCGCTCGACCTCGGTGACTACAACGGCGACCTGCCCGCTGCGGTGCGCGAGTTGACCGACGGACGTGGGCCGGCGTCGGTGATCGACGCCGTCGGCATGGAGGCCCACGGTGCGCCGGTCGCGGAATTCGCGCACAAGATCGCCGGCGCGTTGCCCGACGCGATCGCGGCGCCGATGATGCAGAAGGCGGGCATTGATCGCCTCAGCGCGCTCCACCTGGCGATCGAGCTCGTCCAGCGCGGCGGGACGGTATCGCTGTCTGGGGTCTACGGCGGCGCGGCGAGCCCGATGCCGCTGCTGCAGATGTTCGACAAGCAGATCAATCTGCGGATGGGTCAGGCGAACGTCCGTCACTGGATCCCGGACATCCTGCCGCTGCTGAGCGGCTCGGCGGACCCGCTCGGCGTCGACGCGTTCGCGACCCACCACATGCCGCTCGAGCAGGCGCCCGACGCCTACGAGATCTTCCAGAAGAAGGAGGACAACGCGTTCAAGATCCTCCTCAAGCCGTGACGAGCCGGCTCGGCGGACCCGCATCAGCCGGGGTACGGCGTCCGGGAGGCGCTGCCCAACGTCGACGACGGGCTGCCGTGAGTCGCTCCACCTGCGCGGCGCACCGGCGGGGACCGGGGGCTTGCGCGCGGGCCGCGCCGGGTAGCAGGCCGTGGAGACACGACGCGGGTCCAAGACTTCGACGAAGGAGAGGAAAGATGGCAACCAGGGAATCGGCGAGCGTGCTGGATGACGCTCAGCGCGCGAAGCGTGAGCAGTTGCTCGAGATGCTCACGAAGGCCTACTGGATGGAGATCGAGACGGTGATGAACTACATCGCCGGCTCGGTCAACCCTGACGGCGTCCGCGCGCAGGAGATCGTCAGGTCACTTGCCGGCGACGTGACCGAGGAGCTCGGGCACGCCCAGCAGTTCGCCGACCGCATCAAGGAGCTCTACGGCGTCGTCCCGGGGTCGCTCGACTTCAAGGCCGAGCAGACCTACCTCCAGCCGCCCGAGGAGCAGACCGACGTCGCCAAGATCGTCAAGGGCGTGATCGAGGCCGAGAGCGGTGCGATCGACTTCTACAACGAGATCATCGACTTCACCGAGGACTTCGACCCGGTCACGAACGACATGGTGATCGCGATCCTCCACGACGAGGAGGGCCATCGCCGGCTGTTCGAGGGTTTCCTGCGCGAGTACCGCGCCGACGGCCTCGCCGACTGAGTGAGCTCGGCGCGTGCACCGCGGCGGCGAAACCGGCGCCGGACGGTGACCTCGGGTCCGCGCGCGGGGGCGGCGTGAGCGCGCGGGCCCGGACCGCCGCGGGGGGTGGGTATGCCAGTCCGCTGCACGCGGCGGCGGTCGCGATCGAGCACGCGGCCGGCCTCGACGCGGCCGGCGATCGCCTTACCCGCGCGATCCGCGACACGCTTCCTGCCGGGCCGGTGAAGGATCTGCTCAGCGGTACGTGGCTCGGGCATTCCCTCCACCCGGTCCTCACCGACGTTCCGATCGGCGCGTGGTCGAGTTCGCTCGCGCTTGATCTCCTCGGCGGCCGCAGAGCCCGGCCGGCGGCCGATCTGCTGATCGCGTTGGGGGTCCTCGCGGCGATTCCCGCCGCCCTGACCGGAGCGGCCGACTGGGGCGACACCCAGCCGCGCGAGCGACGCGTGGGCCTGGTTCATGCGGGGGCCAACGTCGTGGCCCTGGCCGTGTACTCGCGTTCGCTCGTGTCACGGCGGCGGGGTCACCGGGTGCGCGGCGTGGGGCTGAGCGCGCTCGGTCTCAGTACCGTCGGTGCCGGCGCGTACCTCGGCGGCCACCTCGTCCTCGCACGCGGCCTCGGCGTCGACCGCACGGCGTTCGAATCGCGGCCCGAGGACTGGACCGACGTCGCGGACGACCAGCTCGTTGCGGAGGGCTCGGCGGTCGGCGTGACGGCCGGGGGCGCGGGAATCGTGCTCGCTCGCTGCGATGGGGCCGTCCACGCCCTGGCCGATCGCTGCACGCATCGGGGCGCTCCACTGCACCAGGGCCGGGTACGCGACGGGTGCATCGTCTGCCCGTGGCATCAGAGCATCTTCCGACTCGCGGACGGGTCGATCGTCCAGGGTCCGGCGACGACCCCGGCGCCGCGCTACGACGTCATCACCCGCGGCGGCCGCATCCTGGTGAGGGTTCCCCGTGCCGATCTCGTCTGACTCGGTCGCCCTGACGTTCGACGACGGTCCCGACCCGATCTGGACGCCGCAGATACTGCGGGCGCTTGCCGACGCCGGCGCCCGGGCGACCTTCTTCGTGATCAGCACGCGCGCCGCCCGGCACCCCGAGCTGCTCGCGGCCGCGGTCGACCAGGGCCACGAGGTCGGCCTCCATTGCCAACGCCATGTGCGCCACACGCGCTCGACGCGCGCGGAGATCGAGGCCGACACCACCGCGGCGCTGAGCACCCTGACCGGGCTCGGCGTGCATCCCCTGCGGTGGCGGCTGCCGTGGGGTGCCCACGCTCCTTGGAGCGGCGACATCGCCCGTTCGTACGGGCTCGCGATCGTCGACTGGACGGCCGACACCCACGACTGGCGCGGCGACGACGCGCCCGCCATGCTGGGCGACGTGGCGCCACGCCTGAGTGGTGGCGCGGTCGTCCTGCTGCACGACGGACTCGGCCCCGGGGCGACCCGCAGCGGGTGCGCGGAGACGGTCAGGCTGATCGCGCCGCTCGCCGCCGCGATCCGCCGCGCCGGCTGCGAGCCCAGCTCGGTCGCCGGGATGATCGGACCGCGCGCGTGCGCTTGAGCGCTCCCGCCACCCTCGAGCCGGTTCTCGCCAGGATCGCCGCTGACGCGCCGCAGCTGGACCGGGCCCCGGCGTTCCCGACCGCGGCTTTCGCGGCGCTCGCCGAGGCCGGCGCCATGGCGGGCGATCTCGCCTACGACCAGCAGCTCGAGCTGGTGCGCGCGGTCGCCGCGGCCGACGGGTCGGTCGCGCGCATCCTCGACGGGCATCTCAACGCCGTCGAGCGGCTGCGGCTGCTCGGCTCGCCCGACGATCCGACCGTCGCCGACGAGCTCGCGGCGATCACCGCCGGCGAGCTCTGGCTCGGCCTCTGGGGTGCCGACCCGATCGCCGGCGAAGGGGCTCCGGCCACGCTCAGCGGCCATCGAGGCAGCCTGCGCCTGAGCGGGTCGAAGGTCTTCTGCTCGGGCGCCGGCGGGGTCCACCGCGCCGCGGTCCTCGCGCGACCGCACGCGGGGACCGGCCCGCCGTGGCTGGTCTACGTCGACGTCAGCGACGGCGTTCGCCTCGACCGTGGCTGGTACCGCGGCGCTGGGATGCGGGCGTCCGAGAGCCATCGCGTCGAGTTCGACGGCGCGCGCGTGATCGCCGTCCTCGGCGAGCCGGGCGAGCTCTCGCACGAGCCATGGTTCTCGCGCGACGCGATCCGCACCGCCGCGAGCTGGGCCGGCATGGCCGACACCGCCGTCGCCGGCGCGATCGACGCCCTGGCCGCCAAGCCCCGGTCGGGTGAGCTCGAAGCACTCGCCGTCGGGCGGATGCTGACGGCGCAGCAGACGATCGACCACTGGCTGGCCCGAGCGGCGGTCGACGCCGACGTGGCGCCGCTACGGCTCGTCGACACGTCGGTCCACCTGCGCGACGCCGTCGCCCAGGCGGCGCTCACCATCCTCGACGAGGCGGCCCGCGCCTGTGGATCACGGCCGTTCGCGACCGGCTCGCCGCTCGACCGCGCCCGCCGCGACCTCCACCTGCTGCTGCTCCAGCACCGGCTCGACCCGCTCGTCGCCAGACGCGGACGGCTGGCACTCGAGGCCGCCCGATGAGGTCGGAGCGGATCGACCCGGCGTGGTTCGAGGACCTCTACCAGCGCGAGTCTGACCCGTGGCGCTTCGCGACCAGTTCATACGAGCGCGACAAGTACGAGCGGACGCTGACTGCGCTCGGACCACCGACGCGGCGCTTTCCGCGGGCGCTCGAAGCCGGCTGCTCGATCGGCGTGTTCACCGCCCTGCTCGCCCCTCGGTGCGACGACCTGCTCGCGCTGGACGCCTCCCCGACCGCGGTCGCCCGGGCGCGCACCCGCCTCGCGGATCTCCCGCATGTGCACGTCCAGCAGCGGACGCTCCCCGAGCAGCTGCCGTCGGGCCCGTTCGACCTGATCGTCTGCTCGGAGATCCTCTACTACTGGAGCGCCGAGCTTCTCGGGGCACTGCTCGATCGGCTCGAGGCCGAACTCGCCCCGGGCGGCAGCCTGGTCGCGGTGCATTGGCGCCCGGCAACGCGGACCTACCCGCTGCGGGGCGATGACGTCCACCGGATCCTGGCCGCGCGCCCCGGCCTCGTCCACGGCTTCGGCGAGCGCGCCTCGCACTACCTCATCGACCGCTACGACCGGTCGCGATGACCGTCCTGCTCGCACCCGAGGCGTCGCTGTGCGCAGCTGTCGTGATCCCGGCCCACGACGAGCAGGAGCTGATCGGCGCCTGCCTGAGGGCGCTCGCCGGTCAGCGGGAGATCGACGCCGCGGCGTTCGAGGTGATCCTCGTGCTCGACGCCTGCTCTGACCGGACGCCCGAACGGGCGCGCGAGCTCGCGGCCGAGCTGCCGACGCTCCGCCTGCACCTCTGCGAAGGTCCGGGTCGCGGGGCCGGGGCGGCGCGCAAGCTCGGGATGGACCTCGCGTGCGCGCGTCTGCTGTCGCTCGATCGGCGCGACGGGCTGATCGCGTCGACCGACGCCGACTCGACGGTCGCGAGCGACTGGCTGCGCCTCCAGCTCGACGCCGTCGCCCAGGGGGCGCGAGCCATCGGCGGCCGCGTCGAGCTGTCGGCGGCCGACGCCGCCACCCTCGGAGCGGGGGTACTCGACCTGCGCGCACGGCGGGCCAGGCTGCGCCGGGCCCTGAGCGCGGCGCCCCCGGGCGAGCACTGGCAGTTCAGCGGCGCGTCGATTGCGCTGACCGCCGCGACCTACGCCGAGATCGGCGGCCTCGAGCCCCTGACCGCCCTCGAGGACGAAGCGCTCCAGCGGACGCTCGAGCGCCACGGAATCCCGATCGAGCGGCGGCTTGACATCCGCGTCGCGACGTCGGGCCGGCTCCAGGGCCGCACGCCGCGCGGCCTCTCGCGGGACCTGGCGCTCGACGACTGGCTGACGCGGCGCAGCTACCGCTCGGGCGCCCGGCTCGACGAGCTGGTCGCGCTCAAGGATCGGCCCGTCAGCCTCGTGCTGCCGACACGCGACGTCGCCCGGACGCTCGACCCGCTGCTCGGGAGCCTCGAGGCCGCGCGGGCGAGCGGACTCGTCGACGAGGTGCTGGTCGTCGACGCGGCGTCGGCCGACGCGACGGCCGAGGTCGCCGCCCGGCACGGCGTGCGCCTGAAGCAGGAGTCTGATCTGCTCGGGCAGTTCGGGCCGGCGCTCGGCAAGGGCGATGCCCTCTGGCGGGGCGTCAGCGCGACCACCGGCGAGATCGTCGTCTTCCTCGACACCGACACCGAGAACTTCTCCGCGCACTTCCTGTTCGATCTCCTCGCCCCCCTGCTGCGCGACCCGAGCGTTCACCTCGTCAAGGGCGCCTTCCGACGGCCGTTCCGCAGTGGCGGCGAGACGATCGCCGACGACGGCGGCCGGGTCACGGAGCTGCTCGCCCGCCCGCTCCTGAACCTCCACCTGCCGGATCTGGCCGGCTTCACGCAGCCGCTGGCCGGCGAGATCGCGGCCCGCCGCTCCCTGCTCGAGGCGATCAGCTTCCCGGTCGGCTACGGCGTCGAGATCGCGATGCTGATCGACGCCTACCGGGCGGTCGGGCGCGACGGTCTCGCGCAGGCCCAGCTTGGTGTGCGGCAGAACCGCCACCAGTCGCTGGGCGCGCTGAGCGCGATGGCCTACCAGGTGCTCGTCGCCGCCGAACGCCGCATCCATGGGCCGGAGGCCGTCGACCGGCTCGCTCCGGGCCAGTACCTGCAGCCGCGCGGCGGCGCGCTCGAGGCCCGATCCCTCGCGGTCGAAGAGCGCCCTCCGCTGTGCACGCTCACCGCGGCCGAGGCCCATCCCGCCTGACCGGCTGACAGCTCCCAGCCGGACGGGCTCAGGGCAATGCGCCGCAACCACCGCGACGCCATCATTTCACCGGCGGAGCTCGATTCGAAACGCGACCCGGACGACGAAGTCGGCCGCAGGGAGCGGGCTCGAATCGGGCGCAGCCGGTCGGCCCCAAGGGCGTGGATCGATTCCAGATCAGCGACGAACGCCGAGCATGCCGACCAGCTCGTTGCGCTGCCGCTCGGACAGGCCGCCGATCGTCTTGCTCGGGGAGATCCGGCAGTTGACGAGGATCTTGTTGACCTTGACGCGACCGTACTTCGGCACGGCCATCAGCATGTCGCAGACCTTGGCCGTCTCGAGATACTCGGGTGGGTCGAGCAGGAGCTTGTGGATCGACCGGCGGCCGGCCTTGAGATCCCGCTTCAGCTCGGCCCGCAGGGAGCGGATCTGATTGGCTCGAGCGAGTGCATCCATCCGCTGGTGGAGTGATCGCTCGGGTGCCGTCGAGGATTTTTGGAGCGCATTTGGACCCGACGGCATGGGGCGCGAGTCTACCGGCTCGCTAGCGGCGATCAAGCCCCCTGGGCAAACTCGGCTCGACCTCGACATGAGGTTTAGCGACGTTCACACCACTTGATTCCAATACCTAGCTTTGCAGGGGTTTCTTTACGACGTAAGCCGAATTCGACCGTGACCGTAGGCGCTCGATCTACCCTGCAGTTTGCGGCAAAAACCGGCACAGTTCGAGCGCGATTCGTGTGCCTGCGGCAGGGTCCCGGAAGCTCTCGGTGCCCACCGCGACGAGTGTGGCCCCCGCCGCCACCAGGTCGGCGGCGTCGCGCCCGGTGGCGACGCCGCCCATGCCGACGATGGGGATGTCGACGCGCGCCGCCACGAGCGCGACCTGGGCCACGGCCACGGCCCTGATCGCCGGACCCGAGAGGCCGCCGAAGCGGCCGCCGAGCCAAGGCTCGCCGCGGCGCGGATGGATCGCCTGGGCGCGGAGCGTGTTGATCAACGAGACGGCGTCGGCTCCGCCGTCCTGGGCGGCGACCGCCGCCGCGGCGACATCGGCCGTGTTCGGGGTCAGCTTGACGATCAGCGGCCGATCGAACAGCGGCCGTACGCGCTCGACCAGCGCCCGCAGCTCCCGCGGGTCGGCGCCGATGTCGAGGCCCGTGCTGACGTTCGGGCACGACACGTTCAGCTCGATCGCCGCCACGGCCTCCTCCCTGGCCAGCGCCTCGACCAGCGCCGCGAACTCGCCGCTGGTGGACCCCATCACGTTCGTGATCACCGGCACCCCCAGCCGCGCCAGCGCGGGCAGGTCGTGCTCGAGATAGCCGTCGAGGCCGCGATTGGGCAGCCCGATCGAGTTGATCATCCCCGCCGGCGTCTCCCACAGCCGCGGCGGCGGGTTGCCCTGCCGTGGCGCCAGCGTGATCGTCTTCGAGACGAACGCCGCAAACGGGAACGCCGCGACCAGCTCGTCCCAGCCGAAGCAGCGCCCGGCCGCCAGCGCGTCGAACGTGCCCGACCCGTTGATCACCCGGTGGGCCAGCGCCAAGCCGCAGAAGTCGATCACGAGTGGCGCACCACTAGACCGCTTCCAGGACAGCCGCGGCGAACACCGGCCCGTCGACGCAGCACCGCCGGTACCCGTCGAGCGTCGGCACCACGCAGCCGTAGCAGGCCCCGAAGCCGCACGCCATCGGCGCCTCCAGCGCCAGCTGGCCGTCAACGCCCCGCGCGGCGCAGATCGCCCGCACGGCCTCGAGCATCGCCGGCGGCCCGCAGGCAAAGACCGTCGTCTCACCGCCGCCGTCGAGCTCGTCCTCGAGCAGATCGGTGACCAGTCCCCGGCGGCCGGCCGACCCGTCGTCGGTCGCCACCACGCAGTCGCCGAACAGCCCGGCCGCCGCCGCGTGCGAGGCCCCGCGAAACCCCAGCAGCGTCCGGGCGCCGAGGTCGCGTGCGACCATCAGCACCGCGGCCACGCCGATCCCCCCGCCGACCACCACCGGCCTCCCGCCGGCGGCGCGGAAGCCGTTTCCGAGCGGCCCGAGCAGCCAGAGCGGGTCGCCCGCCCCGAGCGAGCAGAGCCGCGCCGTCCCCGGCCCGATGTCCTCGAGCAGGAACGAAAGCTCGCCGTCCGCCGCTTCGAGCACCGAGCACGCGCGCGGGAGGAACGGCCGCTCGCCCTCCCCGGCACCCCAGCGCTCGCCGGCCGCGAGCATGTAGAACTGCCCGGCCAGCGGCGCGTGCCCGACGCCGGCTGGGTCGCGCACACGGAGGATCACGTACGCGCCGACCTCCTCCCGCCCGACAACGTCGGCGCAACGACGGCCGAACGGCGCGGTCATCCCGCGGGCACCCGGCCACCTGCCGTCCCACCCGAGACTGCTCCAGAGGATGAACCGCGGTCCCCCGATGGCGCGTGTATCTCCTGGAGCGAGACGACCGGCGCCGGCCGTTCGCGCGCCGCACGGATCGCCAGTGCGGCCGCCTGGCCGCCGGTCAGGGTCGTGATGCACGGGATCCCGCGCAGCACCGCCGCCCGCCGGATCTCCCAGCCGTCGGAGCGGGCGCCCGACCCGGTCGGCGTGTTGATCACGAGCGCGACATCGCCCCGCTCGATCCAGTCGACGACGTGCGGCGAGCCCTCCCCCACCTTGTTCAACCGCGTCGCCGGCACCCCCAGCGCCTCCACTGCCGCTGCCGTGCCGGCGGTCGCGACGACCCTGAACCCGAGCTCGTGGAGCTCCGCGGCGATCTGAGCCCCGGCCGGCTTGTCGTCGTCGGTGACCGTGATGAAGACCGTCCCCCCACGCGGCAGCTCCGCCCCGGCGGCGGCCTGCGCCTTCGCGAACGCGGTCTCGTAGTCGGCGGCGATCCCCATCACCTCGCCGGTCGAGCGCATCTCCGGACCGAGCAGTGAGTCGGCCCCGGCGAAGCGGTTGAACGGCAGCACCGCCTCCTTGACCGAGACGTGACCCCCACCCATCGGGTCAGCCGGCAGGTCGAGCCCGGCGAGCGTCTCGCCGAGCATCAGCCGGCAGGCCATCTTCGCCAGGGGCACGCCGATCGCCTTGGAGACGAACGGCACCGTGCGCGACGCGCGGGGGTTGGCCTCGATCACGTAGACCGAGTCGGTGACCGCGAACTGGATGTTCAGCAGGCCGACGACCCCGAGCGCGAGCGCGATGCCCCGGGTCTGCTCGGCGATCCGGTCGAGGATGGCGGCGTCGAGCGAGTGCGGCGGCAGCACGCAGGCCGAGTCGCCCGAATGGATCCCCGCCTCCTCGACGTGCTGCATGATCCCGCCGATCCAGACGTCCCGGCCGTCGCAGAGGGCATCCACGTCGACCTCGATCGCGTGTTCCAGAAACCGATCGAGAAATATCTGTCTTTCCTCGGGAGCGGTCTTGGGTGGACGCGACGGATCGGCGTGCGGCGTGGTGCGCACCAGGTAATCGGCCAGGTCCTCCGTCGAGTAGACGATCTCCATCGCCCGGCCGCCGAGCACGTAGGACGGCCGGACGAGCAGCGGGAAGCCGACCTCGGCGGCGATCTCCAGCGCCCCCGGCACCGAGTGCGCCGTCGCGTACGGCGGCGCCTGGTAGCCGAGCCGGTCGAGCAGCGCGCCGAACCGGCCGCGATCCTCGGCCGCGTCGATCGCGTCGACGCTCGTCCCGAGCAGCGGCACGCCGGCGTCGCGCAGACCGGCCGCCAGGCGCAGCGGCGTCTGGCCGCCGAACTGGACGATCACGCCGTCGGGGCGCTCGACCGCCAGCACGCCGAGGACGTCGTCGAGCGTCAGCGGCTCGAAGTAGAGGCGGTCCGACGTGTCGTAGTCGGTCGAGACCGTCTCCGGGTTGCAGTTGATCATCACCGCGTCGCGCCCGGACTCGCGCACGGTCATCGCCGCGTGGACGCAGCAGTAGTCGAACTCGATCCCCTGGCCGATCCGGTTGGGGCCCGAGCCGAGGATCACGACGCTCGGCCTCGTGCCCGGGTCGACCTCGTGGCGCGGCTCGCCGTCGGGGCCCGGGCGCTCCCAGGCCGAGTAGAAGTAGGGGGTTCGGGCGGCGAACTCGGCCGCGCACGTGTCGACCGACTTGAACGTCCGGACGCCTCGGAACGGCTTCTCCGGGTCGGCGGCCAGGACGGCGAGCTCGCGCAGGAACCACCAGTCGATCTGCGTCGCCGCATGGATCTGCGCGACGGTCGCCCCGCGGCGCAGCGCCTCGAGCAGCTCGTCGTAGCGACCGGCGCCCGGCCGGGTGATCCGGTCCAGCAGCTCTGAGACCGGCAGGTCGAGCTCGGGCTGGGTGTCGAGCTCGCGCGCCCGCATCGCCTTGGCGAACGCCTGGTTGAACGTCCGGCCGATCGCCATCACCTCGCCGACAGACTTCATCTGCGTCGTCAGGATGCTGTCGGACCCGCGGAACTTCTCGAAGGCGAAGCGCGGCCACTTGACGACGACGTAGTCGATCGTCGGCTCGAAGCTCGCCGGCGTGGCCATCGTGATGTCGTTGGGGATCTCCTCGAGCGCATAGCCGACGGCCAGGCGGGCGGCGATCTTGGCGATCGGGAAGCCGGTCGCCTTCGACGCCAGGGCCGAGCTGCGCGAGACCCTGGGGTTCATCTCGATCACGACGATCTCGTCCGTCTCCGGGTTGACCGCGAACTGGACGTTCGACCCGCCGGTCTCGACGCCGACCGCCCGGATCACCTTGATCGCCTGGTCACGCAGCCGCTGGTACTGCTTGTCTGAGAGGGTCTGCTGGGGGGCGACGGTGACGCTGTCGCCGGTGTGGACGCCCATCGGGTCGACGTTCTCGATCGAGCAGACGATCACGACGTTGTCGTTGTGGTCGCGCATCACCTCGAGCTCGAACTCGCCCCAGCCGAGCACCGACTCCTCGACGAGGACCTGGCCGATCGGCGACGCGGCGATACCGGACGCGACGAGCCGGTCGAACTCGGCGGCGGTCCGGGCGATGCCGCCGCCGTGACCGCCGAGCGTGAACGCCGGGCGGATGATCGCCGGCAGGCCGAGGTCGTCGAGCGCCGCCCGGGCCTGGTCGAGGGTCTCGGCGATCGCCGAGCCGGGCACGCGCAGCCCGGCCGTGTGCATCGTGTCGCGGAAGAGGTCGCGGTTCTCGGCGCGGTTGATCGCGTCATAGTCGGCCCCGATCAGCTCGACCCCGAACCGAGCGAGCGTCCCGTCCTCGGTCAGGACCTTCGCCAGGTTGAGGGCCGTCTGGCCGCCGAGCGTCGGCAGGAGCGCATCTGGTCGCTCGCGCTCGATGATCTGCGTCACCGGGCCGGGCAGGAGCGGCTCGATGTAGGTCCGCGTGGCGAACTCGGGGTCGGTCATGATCGTCGCCGGGTTCGAGTTGACGAGGATCACCTCGTAGCCCTCCTCGGCCAGGACCTTGCACGCCTGGGCGCCCGAGTAGTCGAACTCGGCGGCCTGGCCGATCACGATCGGCCCGGACCCGAGGATCATGATCCGCTCGATGTCGTCGCGCCGGGGCATCAGCCGGCCCGGTCGGCGTTGATCTCGGCGACGAAGCGATCGAACAGGTGGAGCGAGTCGTGCGGCCCGGGCCCGGCTTCGGGGTGGTACTGGACGGTGGCGCCGGGGACGTCCCGTAGCGCAAGCCCCTCGACCGTGCGGTCATAGAGGTTCAGGTGGGTCAGCTCGGCCCGGCCGAAATCGGTCTCCCAGCCGACGGGCTCGTCGCCGTCGATCGTGCGCGCCCCACCTGGCCCGATCACCGCGAACCCGTGGTTCTGGCTCGTGATCTCGATCCGTCCCGTCTGGAGGTCCTTGACCGGATGGTTGGCACCCCGGTGGCCGAACGGGAGCTTGTAGGTCTCGAGACCGAGCGCCCGGCACAGGAGCTGGTGGCCGAGGCAGATGCCGAACACCGGCTTGCGGCCGATCAGCCCCCGGAGCTGGGCGACGACATGGTCGAGCGCGGCCGGGTCACCCGGCCCGTTGGCCAGGAACACGGCGTCCGGGTCGCCGGCCAGGATCGCCGCCGCGTCGGTCGTGCACGGGTGGAGGACCACGCGGGCGCCGCGGGCGCGGAGGTTGGCGACGATCGACAGCTTGATCCCCGTGTCGATCACGGCGATCGTCGGTCCCTGCCCGGTGCCGGCCGTCGGCTCGAGCACGACCGCCCGGTCGCCGGTCACCTCGCGCGCGAGATCGCGCCCGGTCATCGCCGCCTCGCGCTGCACCAGGGCCATCGCCTCGCCCTGCGGCAGGTCGCTCGGGAAGATACCGCCGCGCATCGATCCCTTGTCGCGGATGTGGCGCACGAGCGACCTAGTGTCGAGGTCGGTGATCGCCGGGGTGCCGCAGTCGCCGAGCCAGTCGAGCCAGCCACCCTCCGACGCGGCGGCGTCGTCGCCGTTGCGCGCGTCGCGCATGATCGCCCCGCGCGCATGGATCCGGTCGGACTCCATCGCGTTCCCGCTGACGCCGTAGTTGCCGATGTGCGGATAGGTGAACACGATCAGCTGACCGGCGTAGCTCGGGTCGGTCACCGACTCCTGATAGCCGGACATCGCCGTGTTGAACACGACCTCGCCGGTGACCGGCGAATCGGCACCGGCGCTCTCGCCGTCGAAGCGCGCTCCGTCTTCGAGCAGCACGTAGCTCATCTGACCATGGCCTTCCTGGCCTCTCCGGACCGGGTTAAAGGGATGGGCGGCTGACTCTAGCAAGGGCCATGGACGCCGCCGGCGCGGGCCGGCGGCGGCGTCGGCGATGATGCACGGTCGGGGCGCCCGGCGCCCGCTGCGTGCCGCCCGGCATCCGCCCAACTCGACTGGAGGCCTCCCTTGAAACTCCGCCGTCCCCGCCCTGCGCTGCTGATCTGCTCCGCCGCCGCCATCGGACTGGCCGCGTGCGGCAGCTCCAGCTCCAACACGACCACCACAGGCACCACGACCGCCGCGACCACCCCGGCGGCAACCACGCCGGCGACGACCACCCCGAAGTCGACGACCGCCGCGGGACCGGTGGCCGTCGCGGCCGACCCGACCGGTCAGCTTGCCTACGTGCAGAAGTCGCTGACGGCCAAGGCCGGCAAGGTGACGTTCAACTTCACGAACGGGTCGCCCGTACCGCACGACCTGGCGATCGGCCAGGGCTCCAAGCAGCTCGGCGCGACGCCCGTCTTCTCCGGCGGGTCGAAGACGTTGGCCGTCACCCTGGCGAAGGGCACCTACCAGTTCTACTGCACCGTCCCCGGCCACCGGCAGTCAGGCATGGAGGGCACGCTGACCGTCAGCTGACCGGGCTCGCGTCCGCGACCGGGGCGACGTCGGGCCGGGGCCCGGCGTCGCGCCACCGGACGAGCCCCGGGGCCGCCCGTTCGGGAAACGGGACCTCGATCAGGTCGAAGTCGCGCGCAACGACGGTGGTCGGGAAGACGGCACGAGCCTCGTCGCGAAGCTCGTGACCGTGGTAGCGCGACGAGAGATGGGTCAGCGCCAGCAGGGTCACGTCGGCATCGCGGGCGACCGTCGCCGCCTGCAGGGCGGTGCTGTGCGCGGTCTGCCGCGCGCGTTCGCGCTCGTCCTCGCCGAAGGTCGACTCGTGGACCAGCAGGTCGGCCCGGTGGGCGGCGACGGCGAGCATTTCGCAAGGACCCGTGTCGCCCGAGACGACGATCTTGCGACCGTCGCGCGGCGGGCCGTTGACCTGCTCGGGGAGGACGCCGGCGACGGTCTCGCCGCGCTGGAGGCGACCGAAGTCCGGACCGGACTGGACGCCCAGGCGGACGGCGAGCTCGGCGTCGAAGCGGCCCGGGCGCGCATCCTCGACGATCGCGTAGCCGTAGGCGGTGCCCCGGTGGCGGACGGCGAACGGATGGATCTCGAGCGTCTGGCGGCGGACGGTCTCGCCCGGTTCGAGCTCGACGATCGCCAGGTCGTAGCCGAGCCGGCCGTAGACCTGCCGGCGCATGACTCCCATCAGATCGACCAGGCCGGGGGGCCCGTGGACCGTCAGCGGCCGGCCGCGGTCGCGTAGGTCGAACGACTTCAGCATTCCCGGCAGGCCGAGCCAGTGGTCGGCGTGCAGGTGGGTGATGAAGATGTCGGTGAGGTCGGTCAGACCGACCGACCGTACGAGCTGCCGCTGCGTCCCCTCGCCACAGTCGATCAGGATCCGCTCGGCGCCGAAGCGGACGAGCAGGGCCGGGAGACCGCGGCGGGCGCTCGGGACCGAGCCGGCGGTCCCGGCGAAGAAGACGGACAACTCCATGCCGGCGAGGGTAGCGGGGGCGCTCGGCCCGGTGCGACCTCGGCCCGATCGGCCTGGGAGCGGCGAACGGATGCCACCAGACGGCGCGGCCGGCGACTTCCCTAAGCTGGGGTGTCGTCCGGCCCGCCGGACGTCCCGCGCCCGTAGCTCAGTGGATAGAGCGCTCGCCTCCGGAGCGAGAGGTCGGCCGTTCGAATCGGCCCGGGCGCGCTCCGTGAAATCCTTGCGGGCCGCCGAGAGGCCAGGACCGATGCGAACGGGTGCTGCTAGACCGTGATCCCCGAGAGGTCGGTGCGGAGGGCGTCGGCCACCCCGTCGGGCAGAAGCCCGTTGGCCAGGCCGCTACCGCTCGCGCCCTGCGTTCCCGGCGCACCGCCCTCGGCGGCGCCCGCCGCGCCACCCGTGCCCCCCAGGATCAGCCCGTTGCCGCCGTTACCGCCGTTACCGCCGTTGTAGCCGTTGCCGCCGCTGCCGCCCTGGCCGCCGATCAACAGCGAGTCGCCGCCACTGCCGCCGTTGCCGCCATTGCCCGCCGTCCCTGCGACACCGTTGCTTGTCGCGCTCGTGCCCGCGCTGCCACCCGGGCCTCCGTTGCCGCCACGCCCGCCGTCACCGCCGAGCAGGAGGCCGGACGCGCCGTTGCCGCCGTTCCCGCCGGCACCGCCGTTCCCGCCGTTCCCGCCGGTGCTGCTGATGCCCCCGGTCACGTCGGTGAACGGGTTGACGTCGGTAACTGTCACCGTGTTGTCGTTTGTGCTCGCGGCGCCGCCGGCGCCGCCGGAGCCCCCGTTCCCCCCGCGGCCGCCGTCACCGCCGACCAAGAGCGCACCGCCGCCGTTCCCGCCGTTCCCGCCGCCACCGCCGTTCCCGCCGTTCCCGCCGGTGCTGCTGAAGCCCCCGGTCACGTCAGTGAACGTGTTCTGGTTCAGCCTCGCGGCGCCGCCCGCGCCGCCGGAGCCCCCGTTCCCCCCGCGGCCGCCGTCACCGCCGACCAAGAGCGCACCGCCGCCGTTCCCGCCGTTCCCACCGCCACCGCCGTTCCCACCGTTCCCGCCGGTGCTGCTGAAGCCCCCGGTCACGTCAGTGAACGTGTTCTGGTTCAGCCTCGCGGCGCCGCCCGCGCCGCCGGAGCCCCCGTTCCCCCCGCGGCCGCCGTCACCGCCGACCAAGAGCGCACCGCCGCCGTTCCCGCCGTTCCCACCGCCACCGCCGTTCCCACCGTTCCCGCCGGTGCTGCTGAAGCCCCCGAGCGCGACCACGACCGTGTTTCCGTTTATGCTCGCAGCGCCGCCGGCGCCGCCGGACCGCCCTTTCCCCCCGCGGCCGCCGTCACCGCCGACCAGGAGCGCAGCGCCGCCAGGGCCCCCGTTCCCGCCACGCCCGCCGTTCCCGCCGTTCCCGCCGGTGCTGCTGACCCCGGCCACGATCACGAACACCTGGTTGTTCATCCTCGCGGCGCCGCCGGCACCGCCGGCACCGCCCGGGCCGCCGCGACCCCCGACACCACCGCTCAACGCGCCGTAGCCTCCGATGCCGCCGGCGCCACCCACACTGCCCGGCATACCCGAGCCGCCGACAACGGGGGGAACCCCCCCGGACATCGATGTTCCGCCCGCTCCGCGCGCCCCCGCCCCGCCCGCGCCGCCGTTCGTGCCGAACAACC
Source organism: uncultured Solirubrobacterales bacterium (assembly GCA_963742705.1). GTDB lineage: Bacteria > Actinomycetota > Thermoleophilia > Solirubrobacterales > Solirubrobacteraceae > Palsa-513. The sequence continues at coordinate 795,464 of CAVUMZ010000017.1, forward strand.
CAAAGAAACCGGTCGTCCCACTCACACCTTCCCCCGGCTGGGCGAACGCGCTCACCGGCAGCAACGCCCCTACAAGCAAACCGCCGACCAGCAGGCGGCGTATCTTCATCACCCCTCCTCGAATTCACCCGTCACCAAGGCGGCCCCGGCAAGCATCGCCGAAGGCCGAGCATAGCGATCTTCTCCGGCCCCGGGCCGAAGTCGAGGCGACCGCCTCGTCAGGCGCCGTGAGCTGCATGCTTGGCGCGATACACGGCGGCATCGCCGCGCCGCGTCAACTGCTCGAGCGTGTCCTGCGGGCGCAGCTCGGCGAGGCCGACGCTGATCGCCGCCCCCGGCAGGCTGTGGTTCAGGGTGGCGGCAATCTGCTTGAAGCGGCGCCGGGCTTCCGCCGATGTGCTGTCCGCCAGGACACAGACGAACTCGTCGCCCCCGACTCGCACGATCGGGTCGTAGGACCGCAGGTGCTGCTGCATCGCGGCGACGACGTCCCGCAGCAGCGCGTCGCCGGCCGCGTGACCCTGAATGTCGTTGACCAGCTTGAGCCCGTCCACGTCGACATAGGCGAGCACGAGGCGCCCGTTCCCGTGCCGGGCTCGGTTGAGCTCGCGCTCGAGCACGACCATGCCGAGCTTGCGCCCGAACGCGCCGGTCAGGTCGTCGACCTGGGCCCGGTGCAGCTCGGCCCGCGCCTGTGCCCGGTCCCGTCCCGCGGCCGCCCGGTCCGCTGCCGCCTCGAGCCGGTCCGCCGCCGCCTCGGCTCGGTCCGCCGCGGCCTGTCCCCGGCTCGATGTTCGCGCGGCCGCCTCGGCCTGTGACTGGTCGCGGTCGGACGCCGTGAGGTCGCTGACCGCCAGGTCAAGCTCCCGGTCTGTGCTGGCCTGGACGCGGCTGGATGTCCGCTCGTCGGCCGCGACCCGCGACTGGTCGCGGTCGGAAGCCGCCTGAGCCCGGTCAGACAATGCCCGGTCGCGATCGGCCGCGGCCCGGCGGCGATTGGTCGTGCGCTGATCCGCGGCGGCCTCCGACGCGTCCCGGTCGGACGCCGCCTGGTCGCGGTCCCCAAGCGCCCGGCTGCGGTCGGCCGCGGCGCGATCTCTACCTGCGGCCCGTAGGTCAGACTCGGCTTCGAACTCGTCGCGATCGGCCGCCGCCTCCTCCCGATCGGCCCGGGCGCGGACGTGATCGGCCGCCTGCTCGCTATCGGTGGCGAGCGGCTCGCGCCGGGCGGCCGCGCTGTCGCGGGCTGCGGCGGCCTCGTTGCGCCGGGTCGTGCGCCGGTCGGACGCGGCTTGCCACCGGTCGCGGTCAGCCGCCTCCTGGTCGCGGTCGGCGGCCAGGTCGTCGCGGTCGGCGGCGGCTCGGCTCCGCGTCGATGTACTGCGATCCGACGCGGCCTGCGAGTGGTCGCGGCCGGACGCCTCGTGATCGCGATCGGTGGCCGAGCTGTCACGGTCGGCGGCCGCCAGGCCCCGATCGGAGATCCGCACGTCGGCCGCGGCCTGCGACTGGTCGCGGCCGGACGCCTCATGTCCACGGTCGGCTGCCGAGTGGTCGCGATCGGCGGCGGCATGGTCGCGGTCCGCGGTCTCCCTGTCGGCAGCGGCCTGCGACTGGTCGCGATCGGCGGCGACCTCCTCGCGGCCTACCGCCGCCCGCTCGCGCTCCCGGGCGGCGATGTCACGGTCGAGCGTCCGCCGGTCGGTGTCCCCGTGCGACCCGTCCGGGTCGGGCGGCCGCCCGGCTCGACCCGGCTCCGCAGAGGCGCGCGACTCGGCGGGCGCCGGAGTCCCGTCGTCAGTGCCTGCGGTCGCTTCGCCGCTGGCGGCCCGCTGCTCGATCATCCGAGGCTAGCAGCGCGCCGACGGGCGCACCGCACCCGCCGGCCCGACATCGGTTCGCTCAGCCGGGCGGACCCGTGGTGAAGCTCGCGACGGCGCCGGTCGTCGTTCCGTTCGCGTTCGTGGCGACGAGCCGGAAGAGGTAGGTCGTGCTCGGCGCCAGACCCGTGATAGGCAGGGATACCGCCTGCGCGCCGTTGGTCGCCCCGGCATTGTCGACCGCGCTGAGTGACCCGAACGCGTTCGTGGTCCCGTACTCGAACGCGAACGTCGTCAGCGAGCCGTGCGGATCGACGCTCCCGGCGAGCGTGGCCGCAGTCGCCGTCACCCGCGTCGCGGCTCCCGTCGTGACGATCGGCGCACCACCCGGCCCGGTCGCGAACGTCATCATGGTCCCGGCCGTGGTGCCCGTCGCGTTGGTCGCGACGACGCGGTAGTAGTACGTCGTGTCGGCGGCGAGTCCGCCGACCGTGGCGCTGACCGGCTCGAACGCGTTGGCGGCGTCGAGCGCCACCACCGGGGTCAGCGACCCGAAGCTGGTGCTCGTCCCATACTCGATCGTGTAGGCGGTCTGCTGACGGTTGGGGTCGACTGCCCCGCCAGGACTGCCGACGAGGTAGTGATGGCGCTAGCCGCGGCCGTCTGCGCCGCCGGGGCCTGCGCCGGGCCCGTGGTCGTGAAGCTGCTCACCGCGCCAAATGAGGTCCCCTGTGAGTTCGTGGCGACGAGCCGGTAGTAGTACGTGGTGTTGGCGGTCAGGCCGGGGAGGCTCGCTGTCACCTGCACGTCGGCCGTCCCCGAACCCACGGACGGGATCGTGGTGATCGACCCGAACGAGAGCGTCGGGCCGAACTCGAACGTGAAGTTGGTGGCTGCGCCACCGGGGTTCACCGTCCCGGCCAGGCTCGCCGTGGTGTCGGTGAGCGCCGAGGCCGGGCCGGTCGTGGCGGTCGGAGCGGACGCCTGCACGACCGTCCAGGTGATCGTGACCTGACCGTTGCCGCCGTTGATGGTGCCGCCGTTGACGCCCGGCGTCAACGAGCCGGCGAGCGCCGCCGGGCTGACAAAGCCGCTCCCGCCGCCACCGCCGCCGCCGGCGCCGCCACCACCTCCGAAGGGGCTGCCGCCACCGCTGCCGCCGCCACCGCCGTAGAGCCCACCGCCGGCGCCGCCGCCAGCGCCGCCGCCCGACGTCGTGTGCGTCGGCCCACAGTTGTTGGGGTCGTACTTCGGGTCGGTGCAGGGCAGGTTCCCGGCGCCGCCCACCCCGCCGAGGCCGAGGGTCCCGTCGGCACCGTCGCCGCCGAGCCGGGGATCGGTCGGATCCTGCCCGGCCGTGTGCCGGGCGGCGTTCAGCCCGCCGGTCCCGCCGGCGGTCTGCGTGGCGCCCGTGCCTGAGAAGCCGCGGCCGCCGCCGTCGACGGTCGCGCCTCCGTCAGATCCGGCGATGCCGCCGCCGGCCCCGCCGGCGCCTCCGAGCGCGTTGCCCTGGCCGCCGGTCCCGCCGCCGCCACCACCCCCGGCGCCGATCAGCGCCCGGTCGGAGAGGCTGCAGGTCAGCGCCGAGCATCCCGACGGGTCGATCCGGACATCCGACGACCCGCCGCCGCCAGACCCGTTGCCGCCGTTGAAGGCGGTGCCGCCGTTGGCCCCGCCGGCATCCCCGGACGACCCCGTGACGCCGCCGCTCGATCCGCCGAAGCCGCCGAGCGCCCCCGACCCGCCGGAGGGTCCGTTCATCATGCCGCCGGACCGGCTCGCCGCGGTCCCGTTGGCGCCGCGCCCGGCGACGTCCACCTGGAGGATTTGCCCCGGGCTGAGCGACAGGGTCGCGGTCGCCTGCCCGCCGGCGCCGCCGGGCCGACCCGTGATGTCCCCGCCCGGCGACGGGTGCGCCGCGTCGCCCACGATGAAGTAGTGGCCGCCGTCAGCGCCAACCGCGACGAGGTTCGCCTGTGTCACGCCCCCCGGGACGGTGAACGTGTCCGAGCCCACGGTCGAGTAGGTGCACGTGAACGGCCCGCTGCCCGACTGCACGCCGGTCGCCCCGCACGGGCTGACCGTGACGGCCGACGAGCTCGCACCGGCGCCGACGGCCGCGGAGACGACCGTCGCCGCCAGGCCCACGACCAACGCGGTCGCGCGACGCCGGCCGCGGGGAGCCCGATCCGCCGTCTGCGCTCCAAACCGGCCACCCCTGCTCGCGCCCACGTCGCGTCCTCCCGTCGAAGATTCTCAGAAACAGGCAGTGATCCTAGTATCTGCCTATGTAGGCGTCAACCCCTCCGAACCGGCCCCGGGGCGTACGGTAGGCTCGCCCGACTCGGTCATCGCTCTGGGGTGCTGGGACTGTCGACCAACCGGTGGGTGCTCATCCCCGCTTCGTGCCCGTGGCATCGATCGCCGTGACCGCCGTGGAGCGCGCCCCCGTGCGGGTGGTCTTCAGCGGGCTCGTGCTCGTCATGCTGCTGGCGTCGCTGGACCAGACGGTCGTCGCGACGGCGCTGCCGACGATCGTCGGCGACCTCGGCGGGCTGAAGGACCTCTCGTGGGTCGTCACGGCGTACCTGCTGGCCCAGACCGTCGTGACGCCGCTGTACGGCAAGCTCGGCGACCTCTACGGCCGCAAGGTCGTCCTCCAGGCCGGCCTGGTCATCTTCCTCGCTGGCTCGGCTCTGTGCGGGCTGGCGCAGAACCTCACCGAGCTGATCGTCTTCCGCGCGCTCCAGGGCCTCGGCGGCGGCGGGCTGATGGTCTCGGCCCAGGCCGCGATCGCCGACGTCGTGCCGCCGCGCGACCGCGGGCGCTACAACGGCATCTTCGGCGCCGTGTTCGGCGTCTCGAGCGTCGCCGGTCCGCTGCTCGGCGGTTTCTTCACCGACAACCTCAGCTGGCGGTGGATCTTCTACATCAACCTGCCGCTGGGCCTCGCCGCGTTCGCCGTGCTCGCCCGGACGCTCCCGTCGGCGACCGAGCGCGTGCACCACGTGATCGACTATCTCGGCACCGGGCTGCTGGCGGCGGCGCTGAGCGCGATCGTGCTGATGTGCACGCTCGGGGGCAACCAGTACGCCTGGGGCTCCGGCCTGATCGTCGGCCTGGGGCTCGTCGGCGCTATCGGCCTGCTCGCCTTCGTCCTGACCGAGCGGCGGGCGGCCGAGCCCGTGCTGCCGCTCGGACTGTTTCGGATCGGCGTGTTCGCCGTGACGAGCGTCGTGGGCCTGATCATCGGCTTCGCGCTGTTCGGGTCGATCACCTACCTCCCGACCTTCCTTCAGGTCGTCAACGGCGCGAGCGCGACGGCTTCGGGACTTCAGCTCCTGCCGCTGATGGGCGGCCTGTTGATCACATCGATGGCCTCCGGGCAGCTGATCTCCCGGACCGGCCGCTACAAGCCCTTCCCCATCGCCGGCACCGGGTTGATGGTGCTCGGCCTCTTCCTGCTCTCGCGGATGGACGCCCACACGACCACGGCCACCGCGTCCCTGTTCATGTTCGTGCTCGGGTCGGGACTCGGTCTGGTCATGCAGGTCCTGGTCCTGGCGGTGCAGAACGCCGTCGCATACCGCGAGCTCGGTGTGGCGACTTCGGCGGCGACGCTGTTCAGGTCGATGGGCGGATCCGTCGGCACGGCGGTGCTCGGGTCGATCTTCGCCAGCCACCTGACGAGCGCGCTCGCGGCGAGGCTGCCCGCCGGGACCGCCGGGGCGCTCGCCGGCGGCGGTCAGGTCAACCCGGCGGCCCTGCACGGGCTGCCCGCGCCGATCCACCAGGCCTACGTCGCTGCCTTCACCGACTCGCTGAGCGTCGTCTTCGTCGTCGCCGCGGCGATCGGGGCCGTCGCCTTCCTGCTGACCTTCTTCATCAAGCAGGTGCCCCTGCGCGACACCGTCGCCACCGCCGGCGTCGGCGAGGCCTTCGCCGCCCCCAAGGACACGACGTCCCTGGCCGAGATCGAGCGCGAGCTCTCGACGCTCAACCGCCGCGAGGCGCACCGGCGCATGCTCGAGCGCCTCGCCCAGCGGGCCGGGCTCGACCTGAGCGCCCCCCAGTGCCTGCTGCTGGCGCGGCTGGACCACGACGCCGACCTCGACCTCGCCGACCTCGCGCAGCAGCGCAGCGTCGAGCTCGCGCGCGTCGTCGCCGTCGCCGACCAGCTCGTGGCGCTCGGACTCACCGACGCCCCCGGCGGCGCCGGCGGCCGCGCTCTGACCCCTGCCGGCCACGCGGCGCTCGAGCAGCTGCTGAGCACCGGCCGCAGCCGCCTCAACGAGCTGCTCGACGGTTGGCAGCCCGGCGAGCACGCCGAGCTCGGTGAGCTCGTCACCCGGCTCGCGCGCGAGCTCCTCGTCGACACCACCGAGCTCGAGCGACTGATGCGGCCGTCCGTCGCGTGACCAGCTGATCAGCCGCGGCGCCGCCGGCTCACTCCGGTTCGCCCTCGAAGTAGCCCAGCTGCGGCTCGGCCGCGAGCATGAAGGCGATCCACGCCGGCGTCCCCTGCTCGCCCGCCTGAGCCGAGATCTTCCCGCTGTCCGGATACTCGATCAGGTCGACCGGGCTGCGCGAGCTGACGACGAGAAAGCGGACGGCTGCGGCGGTGCGGTTGATCAGCTGGTGGGCGCCCTCGCGGCCAGCCGGGCAGCAGACGACCTCGCCCGTCGCGAGCTCGCGCTCCCCAGCAGGCGAGCGCAGCGTCGGCCGGCCCGCGAGCACGACGATCACCTCCTCGATCCCGTGATGCGCGTGATACGGCAGGTTGCGCGCGCCCGGGTCGAGCTCGAACAAGCCCAGGCCGAGCTCCCGAGCTCCGGCTGCCGCGCCGAGGCGAGAGCCCCGCAGCCGGTAGCTCCCCTGCTCGAGCGTCCGCTCCCAATCGGTGCTGTTGATGTTCGGTCGCTGCGGTGCGATGGTCGCGCCCCTCCGCTCAGATGATGCCGACGATCGCCGCACAATCCCAGTTGCGCGCGCCCCGGCCGCCGTCCCAGAGCTTGGCCGCCAGCCGGTCCTGCTCGGACTTCGGCGCCAGGTAGGCCGCCGGCGTGCTGCCGCCGAGCCCGGCCCACGTGCTCGGGAGGAACTGGTAGTAGCCGCTCGCCCCGGCGCTGTTGGGCCCGAGGTTCTGGCCACCCGATTCGCACGTGACGATCGCCTGGGGGATCGCCCACTGCCCGTACGCCCGATCGGCACTCGCCGCCAGCTGCGCCTGGAGCCGGCGCAGCGCCAGCTGGAGCTGCCCGGCCCGGCCGCGCGCCGTGCGGAGAGCCGCCAGCTGGGCCGCCCGGGCATCCTGGAGGGTCGCCCGGCGGCTCTCGAGCAGGACGCTGATCGCGGCCACCGCCCGGGCCTGGGCCGCAGCTGCGGTCGTGATCGACTGGTCGCGTGCCGCGAGGTCGGCGAGCGCCCGCGCCGCCGTGGTCGCCCGCGACCGCGCGCGGCGCGTCGCGGTGATCTCCTCCTGCTGGTGCTGCTTGGCGGCCTGGTAGAACTCGAGCCGGTCGAGCAGGTCGGCGAAGCCGTGCGCGGCCAGGACGACGCTGACCACGTTGGGCGGGTCGGCCTCGTAGTTGAACACGAGCTCCCGTGCGAGCGCCAGCCGGGCTCGCGCCAGGCGCCGCACCAGCAGCGCCAGCCGCATGCGCGTGCGCGCCTGGTCGGCACGCACACCCCCGAGGCTGGCCTGGTCGCGCCCCAGCTGCGCTTCGATCGCCGCCCGCCGGCCCTCGATCAGGGTGACCTGCCGGTCGAGCCGGCCGATCACCCCGGCCAGGCCGTTGACGCTCCCGGCGAGGGCCTTGGCCCGCGTGCGCTGACCGTTGATTGCCGAGTTCAGCTGGCTCACACTCGGCCCGGCCGTCGCCGGCGCCGCCGCCAGCAGTCCCGCCCCGACTACGACCAGAGCGAGCGCGAGCGAGCGTACCGACGTTCTCCCCCGTGGCTGACGCACCGGCGCCGACGATAGCGCCCGTCCCGCGGCCGCCTGCAACTTCGCCGTCAGCCGGTGAGCTCGCGGGCGAGCAGCGCGCGCAGCTCGAAGGCGTCCGCCGCGACCCCGTCGGCCTCGGTCAGCGCGTCGGCCGGGAACGGCCCGGTCGCCACGGCGATGACCCGGACGCCGTCGGCCCGGGCGCAGGCGATATCGCGCGGCGTGTCGCCGATCACGATCGTCCGCTCCCGCGGGTACGGCGTCCCCCCGGCGTCGCCGGCCCGTCGCCGGGCGATCGCCGGCAACAGCCCCCGCTCCTCGGCGTCCGACCCGAAGCCGCCCTGGCCGGCTTCGAAGTGGTGGCCGATCCCGGCGCGCGCGACCTTCAGGCGGGCGATCGGCTCGTAGTTGCCGGTCACGAGCGCCAATCGCGCCCTGCCCAGTCCGGCGAGCAGTTCGACGATGCCCGGCGCGACGTGCCCCGCCAGACTCGCCGGGCACGCACGGGCAAACGACGCCGCGCACACCCGCCGGAACTCCGCGAGCCGGGCGTCGAAGTCCGCGACGTCGCCGCCGGCGGCGCTCAGAAGCTCGCGAGCGATCTCCGAATCGGTGCGGCCGGCCGGGCTCGTGATCGGGATCCCCGCCGGGTCGGCGACCCCGAAGACCTCGCGCAAACCGTGATGGATCGCGTCGCGATGGGCGTCACTCGCCCGCAGCAGCAGCGTCCCGTCGATGTCGAAGAGCAGCAGCACCCGCTGGCCGCTCCCCCCGCCGCCGATGCTCAACCCCCGGCGACCGCCGGCAGGATCGTGACCTCGCCGCCGTCGGCGACAGGCGTCTCGAGCCCGTCGAGAAAGCGGATGTCCTCGCCGCCGACGTAGACGTTGACGAACCGCCGCAGGCCGCCGTCCGCGTCGGCGATACGCTCGCGCAGCTCACCGAAGCGCGCGAACAACTGCTCGAGCACCTCGGCGACGTTGGCGCCGCCGACCTCGGTCTCGCTGACGCCCTCGGCCGCGGCCCGCAGCTGCGTCGGAATCTTCACGGTGACCGGCATCAGACGGCGACCCGAACCTGCTTGTGGGCGTCGCTGGCCTCGAACGACTCGACCGTCGGGTCGATCTCGTGTGTCGTGAACGACCCGCGCACCGCGTCGAGCGTCTTCAGCCCGTCGCCGGTGATCACCAGCACGACCCGCTCGTCGTGGCCGATGTCCCCCCGCGCCGCCAGCTTCGCCAGAACCGCCGTCGTGACCCCACCGGCCGTCTCGGTGAAGACCCCGGTCGTCTCCGCCAGGAGGGCGATACCGGCGCGGATCTCGTCGTCGGTGACCGAGTCGATCGACCCGCCCGAGCGCGCCGCGAGCTCCAGCGCGTACGGGCCGTCGGCCGGGTTGCCGATCGCCAGCGACTTGGCGATCGTCGAGGGCTTGACCGGCTGGCAGAAGTCCGTCCCCGCGGCGAACGCCGTCGCGACCGGCGAGCAGCCGCTGGCCTGCGCCCCGTTCATCACCGGCACGCGTCCGTCGAGCAGGCCGAGCTCGATCCATTCCTCGAAGCCGCGGGCGATCTTCGTGTACAGCGACCCGGACGCGATCGGCACGATGCACCGGTCGGGGATCTCCCAGCCGAGCTGCTCGGCGATCTCGAACGCCACGGTCTTCGAGCCCTCGGCGTAGTACGGGCGCATGTTGACGTTGACGAACGCCCACTCCCGCTCGGCCGACAGCTCCGTGCAGAGGCGGTTCACGTCGTCGTAGTTGCCGCGCACCGACACCAGGTTGGTGCCATAGATCCCGGTCGCGAGCACCTTCTGCTCCTCGAGATCCGCCGGGATGAAGACGTACGAGCCGAGGCCGAGCGCCGCCGCCTGTGCCGCCACCGCGTTCGCGAGATTGCCGGTCGACGCGCAGGCGATGACCTCGTAGCCGAGCTCGCGGGCCCGCGCCGCCGCGACTGCGACGACCCGATCCTTGAACGAGTGCGTCGGGTTGGCGGCGTCGTTCTTGACCCAGACCTCGCCGAGCCCGAGGCGTTCGGCCAGGCGGTCGGCGCGGATCAGCGGCGTGCACCCGGCCGGCAGGCCGGCGCGCGACGCGAGGCGGTTCGACGGCCCGGGCGGCCCTCCGGCCAGCGGGAGGAAGTCGGCGTAGCGCCACACGTTCTGCGGGCCGCCCTGGATCCGGCGACGCAGCTGAGCGACGTCGCGGCCGGGGTCATGGGAGTAGGAGACCTCGAGCGGGCCGAAGCAGCGCTCGCAGACGTAGAGCGCCTCGGCCGGATAGTCCGAACCGCACTCCTTGCACCTCAGCTTCTCTAGCGTCATAAGAAAACCTCCGCCGGGTTGTGGCGAAGGTCCGAGAGCGAACTCCGTCCACATCTCCCAGGCTTGTGTTTGGAGCCTGATGGAATTGGCACCGTTCTCCGCTTGCGCGGAATGGTTGCCGGGGTTTCACTGGGCCAGTCCCTCCACCCCTCTCGATGCGTACTGCTATGTCCGACGGAGTATAGCCAGCCCCTGGACGGGGACAAGTCCCTCCGGCTCAGAGCAGGGGCGTCCGGCTTCGGATGCTCCCGAGACCGAGCGCCACCGCCCCGGCGGCGTCGGCGACCACCCCGACGAGGACCACGCGCGGTCCGACCCGCCGCCCCCACGGACGCGCGTCGCGGACGTTCAGCGCGAGGTACGGAAGGGCGCCGAGCAGCGGACCCGCCCGCCGACGCCCCACGGCGAGCACGAGGCCGCCGAGCGCGAGGTCGAACGCCGCCGAGCGCCGAGTCAGGAAGAGCCATCCCCAGCACGCCTCCCGGCGCAGCTCCGGGATCCGCGCGAGCAGCGGCGGGAAGTAGCGCAGGCGCAGGCGCTCGGCGACGAACCCGGCCGCCCCGCGCGGCGCGACCGCGTGGTGCACGACGGCCCCCGGCAGGAAGATCGCCCGCACACCGGCGCGGCGGGCCGACCACCCGAGCAGGACGTCCTCCCCGAGCTCCTTGCCGGCTGCCGGCCCGAGCCAGCTCTCGAAGCCGCCGAGCTCCTCGAACAGACCGCGGGCGATGAAGAGGTTTGCCGTCTGGTAGACGCCACGGTCGTCGGTGACCCAGAGCGACCGATCGAACGGGCCGAGCCGCGCCGCCGGGTCGGGGGCAACGGCCCCCTGAGCGAGACCGGCGTGCGCCAGTCCGGCGACGCCGGCGGCCAGCCAGCCGGCAGCCGGGAAGCAGTCGGCGTCGGTGAACGCGAGCAGCGGCGCCGAGGCGAGGCGCGCGCCCGCGTTCCGCGCCGCGGCCGGCCCGGCGCCCGGCGAGGCGATCACCGGTCCGAGCCCGGCGGCACGTGCGATCGCCGCCGTGTCGTCGCTCGAGCGGTCGTCGACGACGACGACCTCGAAGCCCCCGGCGACAACCTGGGCGGTGAGCGCGGCGAGCGTCCGCGGCAACGTCCGGGCCGCATCCCGTGCGGCGACGATCACGCTGACGGTGGGCACACGCGGAGACTATTGCCGCCTCGGACCGTTGCTCCCGTGCGCCCGCGCAACCACGCTCGTCGCTTCGGTGCCGATGACCGGCGCCGCGCCCCCCAGGGTCGCCACCGAGCCTCCGTACGCCGTCCGATCCCGCGCGGCGCCGGGCTTCGTCCCCGGCACCGAGAGCCTGAGCGTGCTCCGGGCACCAACCACTAGAGTCACCGCCGTGCGAGGCCCGGAGATGCGCCGCTTCTGGGACGAGCGGGCGCGCGAGAACGCCTTCTTCTTCGTCGACGACCGGCTCGACTACCGCAACCCCGACCTCGAGTCGTTCTGGCGCGGCGGCGAGGAGGCGCTCGACGGACTCCTCGGCGCCTGCGGCGTCAGCCTTGCCGGCGACGAGGACGTCGTCGAGGTCGGCTGCGGGACCGGACGAATGACGCGGGCGATCGCCGCGCGGGCACGCTCGGTCAAGGCGGTCGACGTCTCCCGGGAGATGCTGGACGTGGCCCACCGGATGAACCCGCAGCTCACCAACGTCGACTGGCTGCACGGGGACGGGACGAGCCTGGCCGTGCTGGGGGCGGCGAGCGCCGACGCGTGCGTGTCGCACGTCGTCTTCCAGCACATACCCGACCCTCAGATCACCCTCGGCTACGTCCGCGAGATGGGCCGGGTCCTGCGGCCCGGTGGCTGGGCGGCCTTTCAGGTCTCGAACGACCCGACGATCCATCACCCGCGTCGGGGCCCGCGCAGGCCGCCGTGGCGCCGCCGCCCGCGCGGCCAGACCAGCCCGGCGTGGCTCGGTGCGGCCGTCGAGCTCGACGAGCTGCGGGCAGCGGCCGCCGCCGGCGGGTTGGCGCTCGAGCAACTGACCGGCGCCGGCACCCAGTTCTGCCTCGTGCTGGCGCGCCGGACCACGGCGGCCTGACCGACGTCAGGCCTACAGGGGCTTGCCGAGGAACCCCTCGAGCGCCAGCCAGACCGCGCTGTGCGTGAGCGGGCCGAGCCGCAGCAGCGACCCGCCCGACGGATCGGGACGGAGCGTGGTCTGCAGCCCGGCGCTCGCCAGGCGCTCCTGCTGGCGCGTGGCCCGCTGGGCGCCCGTCTCGCCGTGGTAGTGAGCGTCGATGCCGAAGCGCCCGCCCTCGACCGGCCAGACCGAGAGCTGATCGGGCGCCCAGGTCGGTCCGGTCTCGGCCGGCAGCGGCGTGTAATGCACGAGATCGGTCCGGGCGACCCGCTCGGACACGCTCCGGCGCGAGGACCAGCTGCGGTCGTCGGGCGGCGGTTGCGCTGGTGTGGGTCTGGTTCGGCGGGCCATCGAATTGGGTCGGGCCGCGCGGGGCGACTCCTCCGGCAAGTATCGACCGTCAGTCAATCGATCCGCAGCGGCCGCTCGTCGACGCGGTATAAGGCACAGGTGACGTTCCGTCGCCAGGCGCCGATCCCGGCGCACGAGCTCGGCGACGAGTCGCGCCGGCGGGCGCTCGTGATCGTCAACCCCTACGCGACGATGGTCTCCGCAAACGCGCGCAGCATCGTCCTGCGCGCGCTCGACGCCCGCTACGACGTCGACGTGCGCGACACGAAGGCGGCCGGGCACGCCTGCGAGATCTGCCGAGAGGCCGCCTGGGAGGGATATGACGTCGTCGTCGTGTTCGGCGGCGACGGCACGGTCAACGAGGTCATCAACGGCCTGGCCGGCTCGCCGACGCCGATCACGTGCCTGCCCGGCGGTCGCACCAACGTCTACTGCCGCCTGCTCGGCATCCCGGTCGAGATCGTCGACGCCACCGAGCATCTGCTCGACCTGGCCGACGCCTGGGCGCCGCAGCGGGTCGACCTCGGACGCGTCAACGGCCGCTACTTCGCCTTCAGCGCCGGCGTCGGCGTCGACGCCAGCGTCGTCGCCGCGGTCGACGCCAACCCGCGTCTCAAGGCTCGTTTCGGCGCCAACTACTTCCTCTATGTCGCCGTGCGCACCTTCATCCTGCGCTATGTCGCCCGCCCCCCGCAGATGCAGGTCACCGCCGGTGGGGAGACCGTCACCGGCGTCACGGCGATCGTCCAGAACGGCGAGTTCTACACCTACTTCAACCGTCGGCCAGTCGCCGCCGCGGCGGGCATCGCGCTCGACGGCGCCAGCCTCGGCGGGGTCGTCCTGCGCCGGGCCAGCGCGATCGACGTCCCGTCGATCCTCGCGCGCGCCCTCAGCCGCCGCCTGCGCCTCGGCGACCACCGCATGATCCATGCGTTCCCGCCGTTCACCGAGCTCGAGCTGCGCAGCGCCGACGCAAGGCTGCTCCCGCTGCACGTCGACGGCGACTATCTCGGCGACGTCAGCGAAGCTCACTTCGACATCGCCCCGGCAGCTCTCAGCGTCGTCTGCTGAGTGGGCGCGGTCGCAAGTAGGGGCAGTCTCCAGGCGTCGAGGCCCAAGCCCGGGGCCGCACACGATCGTAGTCTGGCTACTCAGGCCTTTCGCGTGTGGTTACGCCCGCCGCTCGCCGCCGATGACCGGACCACCAAGGGCAGCCACCGGTCAGGCGGCGCCGGGGGTAACGCGGTAGGCGTCGAAGACGGCGTCGATGTTGCGCAGACGGTTGACCGTCAGCTTCAACGTCTGCGTGTCTGGAACCTCGACGACGAAGCGGTTTCGCACCATCGGCGGGCTCGCCGTGCAGCGCGCCTCGACGATGTTGATCCCGGCCTCGGCGAACGTCCGCGAGAGGTCCTCGAGCAGGCGGTGGCGGTCGTAGGCGTCGATCTGGAGCTCCACCTTGAACGACGCCGCGTGCTCACCCTCCCACGAGACCTCGGTGAAGCGATCGGGGTCCTTGCGCAGGGCCAGGGCGTTCGGGCAGTCGTCGCGATGAATCGTGATGCCCCGACCGAGCGAGATGTAGCCGACGATCGGATCGCCCGGGACCGGGCGGCAGCACTTGGCCAGCCGGAGCATCACGTCCTGGACGCCCTGCACGCGGATGCCGTACTCGCTGGAGGAGCTCGTCGGCCGGCGGCGCTCGCGCCCGGGCGAGAGCAGCGACGCCGCCGCGGTCTCCTCGCCCTCGGCCGCCTCGCCCTGCTTGAGGCGCTGCATGACCTTGTTGACGACGACCTTCGGCGAGATCTTCGTCGCCCCGAGGGCGATGTAGAAGTCGTCGGCCTTCTTGAAGCCCATCTCCTTGATCAGGTCGGCGAGCAGCGGCGAACCGGTGATCCGCTGCGCCGGCAAACCCTGCTTCTTGAGGTGCTCCTGGAGCAGATCACGGCCGGTGTGCTCGGTGTCCTGGCGCGACTCGGCCTTGAACCACTGCTTGATCTTGTTGCGTGCCCGCGAGGTCTTGACGACGCCGAGCCAGTCGCGCGACGGTCCGCGCTCGCGCTTGGAGGTCAGCACCTCGACGATGTCGCCTGAACGCAGCTCGTAATGCAGCGGCGCGATCTTGCCGTTGACGCGGGCGCCGACGCAGCGGTGGCCGACGTCGGTGTGGACCTCGTAGGCGAAGTCAAGCGGCGTCGCCCCGGCGGTCAGCGACTTGACCTCGCCCTTCGGCGTGAAGACGTAGACCTCATCCTCGAAGAGGTCGACCTTCAACGTCTCCATGAACTCCTTGGGATCCGACGTCTCGCTCTGCCAGTCGACGATCGACCGCAGCCAGCGCGGCTTCTGCGTGTCCTCGCCGGGCCAGGAGCCGCCCTTGCCGCTCGTGCGCGCCTGCTTGTACATCCAGTGGGCCGCGACCCCGTACTCGGCCATGTTGTGCATCTCGCGCGTGCGGATCTGGATCTCCAGCGGACGACCCTCCGGCCCGATCACCGTCGTGTGCAACGACTGGTACATGTTGAACTTCGGCATCGCGATGAAGTCCTTGAAGCGTCCCGGCAGCGGCTTCCAGAGCGAGTGGATCACACCCACCGCGCCGTAGGTGTCCTTCACCGTCTCGACGATCACGCGCATCGCCGTGAGGTCGTAGATTTCGTTGAACTCGCGGCCCTTGCGGGTCATCTTCGAGTAGATCGAGTAGAAGTGCTTGGCCCGGCCGGAGATCAGCGCGCTGATGCCGAGCGCGTCGAGCTCATGCCCGAGGTACTCGCCGGCGGCCGTGACGTAGCGCTCGCGGTCGTCGCGCTGCTGGGCTACGAGCGCTTTGATCTCCTGGTACTTGCGCGGGTGGAGCGTCGCGAAGGCGAGGTCCTCGAGCTCCCACTTGATCGCGTGGATTCCCAGCCGGTGGGCGATCGGCGCATAGATCTCGAGCGTCTCCCGCGCCTTGTCGATCTGCTTGGTCTTCGGCAGCGCTCCGAGCGTGCGCATGTTGTCCAGGCGATCGGCCAGCTTGATCAGGATGACCCGCACGTCCGAGGCCATCGCCACGATCATCTTCCTGTAGTTCTCCGCCTGGGCCTCGTCGCGCGAGGAGAAGGTGATCTCCGTCAGCTTGGTCACCCCGTCGACGAGGCTCGCGACCTCGTCGCCGAAACGGTCGCGCACCTCGCTCAGCGACGCCGACGTGTCCTCGACGGTGTCATGCAGGAGCGCCGCGCACAGCGTCTCCGTGTCGAGGCGCATCCCGGCGCAGATCCGCGCCACGCCGACCGGGTGGACGATGAAGTCCTCACCCGACTTGCGGCGCTGATCGGCGTGGTGCTCGCAGGCGAACAGGAAAGCGTCGGTCACGCGCTTGCGGTCGATCTCGACGATCGGCTCGTCAGCGTGCTCGAAGACGATCGCGAAGAGATCGCCGAGGAGCTTCTCCTCGGCGACCGTCAGCTCCCCCCCTGCGGGGAGCGGCGGCTCGACCGGCGGCACCGGCGGCTCGGCGCCGTTCGGCCAGGCACCGACGCCGACGTGCCCGTTCGCCTCGGCCGCGGCCAGGACGGCCGCCGGCGCCACGTCCGGGCTGGCCGCGGGCGCCGGGTCGGGCGGTGTCGTCGCGCCGTTGTCCGCCCGCTGTGGCTTCAGGCTGCCACCGCTCGAGCTGCGCTGCTTTCCAGGTATTGCCGGCCGTCCTCTAGTCGTCGCTGGTAGATCATGAACGCCGCGGAAGCCTCGAGCTCCGTGCGCCGCCCACTGAGGACGGTAGCGCCGATCCGCTCGCGGTCAAGCTCGACGAGCTCGAGCTCCACGAGGATCCGCAGGAGTCGACCGGCGTGCCCGGGCGAACGCGGCTGCGGCCCGTCGCCCCGCAGCGCCGTCACGAGCCGCTCGGCGTCCCCCGCCCCCTGGTCGCGCAGGGCCCGGAAGACGCCGGCCAGCCCGGCCCGCAGTTCGTACTCCCGCTCATGAATATGTGCGGCGAAGCGTAGCTCAGGCTCCCCCCACGCCAGGTGCGTCGCCCGCGCAGGCGTCCCGGCCATGGCCCGCCCGAGCTCGGCCGCCGAAGCCGGCGGGTCGAGGACGACGACGTGCTCATACGCGGCCGCCAACCCCGGCTCGACCGTCAGCGCCGCGTGCGAGCAGAGCGCGAACCCACCGAGCCGCTCGCGCAGGTGCCCAGCGCGGGCCTGCGCGTCCGCCGCGAGGACGAGCACCGACCCTCCACCGGCGACGAGGCCGGCGATCGTCGCCCCGACGCCGCGGCCGCGGCGTTCGCGCACCGTCCGCCCCGCACCGGTCCGGGCGGCGACCGGCGCCTCGAAGGGTCGATCGAGCTCGTCGAGCACGCGCTCGAGGTAGTCGCCGTCCTCGCCCAGCAGCGTGATCGCCGCCGGCGCGCACGGTCGCGCCTGGCGCAGGAGGAGCCGCGGCGCGACCGCCCCCTGCCACTCTCGGCGCTCGAGCCGGAAGGTCGCGTCGACCGGCAGGCCGGCCGCGACCGGCAGCCGCGACCCGCCGCCGAAGTGCACGGCGCGGGCCCGCGCACCGCCCGAGTGGACGCTGAAGCGAACGTGGTCGGTCCGCTGCTCGCCGCCGAACCCGACCGGATCCTCGAGCGTCGCCGCCGCCATCAACAACGACACCGGTGGGTTGCCGGCCCCGAACGGCGCCAGCCGCAGCAGCTCCTCCGCCAGGTCGAGGCCGAGGTCCTCGCCCGAGACGACGGCGTCGACCCGCTCGACGCCGACAAGGTCCGCCGGCGCCAACACCGAGCCGGCGTGGGCCGCGAACGCCGCGCGAAAGGCGTCGATCCGCAGCGGATCGATCTGGAGCCCGGCCGCCGCCCGGTGGCCGCCGTGACCGGCGAGGTGCTCGGCGCACGCGTGCAGGCCGCCGAGCAGGTCGAAGGCCGGAATCGACCGCCCCGACCCGGTCGCCAGGCCGCTCCCGGCCTGCGCCCCGTCGAGGGCGATCAGCACCGTCGGCCGGTGGTGGCGCTCAGCGATCCGGGCCGCGACGATGCCGACGACGCCGGGGTGCCAGCCGCGGGCGGCGAGCACGTACGCCGGCGCGTCGCCCTGCTCGCTGACCTGCGCCTCGGCCTCGAAGCGCATCCGCGTCTCGACGTCACGGCGCTCGGCGTTCGCCCGGTCGAGCTCGGCGGCGATCGCCGCCGCCCGCGCCGGATCCTCCGTCAGCAGCAGCTCCAGTGCGACGTCGGGCCGGTAGAGACGCCCGGCCGCGTTGATCCGCGGGGCCAGGCGGAAGCCGAGCGCCTGCTCGTCGATGCTCAGCGGCGAGACCTGCGCCACGGCCATCAGCGCGCGGAGCCCCGGGTTCGTCGTCGCCGCGAGCGCCCGCAGTCCGCTCCGCACGAGCCGGCGGTTCTCCCCGCGCAGCGGCACCACGTCGGCGACCGTGGCCAGCGCCACGAGCTCGAGGTCGGGCTCCTCGCCCACGGCGTCGCAACCGGCCGCCGCCCGCAGCACCTCCGCGAGCTTGGCCGCCACCGCCGTCGCGCAGAGATCGGGGAAGGGGTAGCCGCAGAGCACCGGGTGGACGATCGCCGCGTCGGGCAGGACGCCGTCGGCGCGCGGGCTGTGATGGTCAGACACGACGACGTCGACCCCCGCCGCCCGCGCGGCGGCCACGGCTTCGACGGCCGTGACCGCGCAGTCGGCGGTCAGCAGCAACCGCGTCCCCCGGGCCGCCAGCCGCTCGACCGTCGCCACCGCGAGGCCGTAGCCGTCGCCGCGCCGGTCGGGCAGGTACCAGTCGACGTTGGCCCCAAGCTCCCGCAGCACGCGCACGTAGACCGCGGTCGAGCAGACGCCGTCGCAGTCGTAGTCGCCATGGACGGTGATCGGCGTCCCCGCGCGGACGTGCCCCAGGACCAGCGCGGCCGCCGCCTCGATGCCCGCGAACGCGCTCGGCGGATGGGCCTCGGCGGCGTCGAGGAACGCCTGCGCCGCGACCGGATCGCCGAGTCGACGGCGCACGAGCACCTCGGCCAGGACCAGGCTGATCCCGAGCTGGCGCGCGAGGCGATGGATCTCCCCGCTCGGCGCGGGCGGGATCTCCAAGCGGACGTCGACCATCGGCTCAGCCTACGCGCGGGTGCCGACGGAACGGCCGCCGTGCTCTGCCTGATCAACCACCAGCCGACCGTCGCCGGTCTCGCGCCGCTACGCCCGAGCGCCCGGCTCGCGAACGCGGCCCAGCGCCACAGGACCGACACGGCGCGCGGAGGGTACTTTCACCCCGTCACGGGCGGCGTCGCCGCCGCCGACGTCACCGAGGACTTCGGGGCGATCGACTGACGCCGGCCGGTGCCGGCGCCGCGATCCGCTCGCGGCGCAGGCCCTCGAAGTAGACGATCGCCAGGCCGATCAGCGCACCCGGGATCGCGTACAGCGCCGTCGCGAGATCGGTCGCCTTGCGACCCGGGACGCCGAGCGCGCCCGACTTGGCCGTGTAGATGATCACGCCGAGAATCGCCGCCCCGACGATCGCGCCGACGAAAGCCCCGACGATGCCGCCCCAGAAGTGATCGGGCAGCCAGATCGTGAAGTGCCAGATGGCAAGACCCATCATCACCCAGGCGAGCAGTCCCATCAGCGCGGCCTTCCGTGTCGGCGGTTGCGGGACTTGGACTTCGACGCGCCCTGCGGCTTGGGCTTCGTCCGACCGGGCATGACGACATCCTCCGGCGTGGCGTCGGCCCGTGGATCGGCGGGCGCCTGCCTCGGCGCCGGCGGCGCCGGCTTGGACGGCGGCGGCTTGGGCGCCACCGGCTGCGTCGCCCGGCCGCGGCGGGCCTGGGGAGCCGGTGCCGCCGGCTCGGCGTCGACGTCGAGGTCGCGGACGAGCTCGGCGAACTCGGCCTTGGAGAGCGACTGGTCGGGCAGATCGGGGCTGGTCAGGCGGCCGGGGCGGCGGCGTCGGCCGCTTCCCCGGTCGGGGTCGACCTCGACGGCGGCGCTGCCGGTCAGCGCATACGCGGGGACCACGCCGCCGTTCTCGGCGGCGATCCGCACCCGTCGGCGGGCGTAGACGGGCTCGCGCTCCTTCCAGTGCGTGAGCACCGGCGAGGCGATGAAGATCGACGAGTACGCGCCGGAGGCCACCCCGACGAGCAGCGCGAACGCGAAGTCCTTGAGCGTCTGCCCGCCGAAGATGAGCAGGCTCAGCACCGGCAGCAGCGTGCAGAACGTCGTCGCCAGCGACCGCGTGAGGACTTCGGACATCGATCGGTTCACGATCTGCGAGAACGCCGCCCGCGGCATCCGCGGCACGTTCTCCCGCACCCGGTCAAACACGATGATCGTGTCGTACAGCGAGAATCCGAGAATCGTCAACAGGGCGGCAACGGTCGACGTGGTCACCTCCCGCCCAGTCAACGAATACACGCCCGCCGTGATCAGGAGGTCGTGCATCAGCGCGATCAGGACCGGCACGGCGTACTTCCACTCGAATCGCAGGGCGATGTACACGGAGATCACCAGCAGCGACGCGATGATCGCGTAGATCGCGCTCTTGGCGACCGTCTGACCGAACGTCGGGCCGATCGACTCGCTCGAGAAGTTCGGCGTTCCCCCGAACTTGCCGACCAGCGCCGTCTGCACCGCCGACACCGAGCCCGGCTGCAACGTCTTGGTCGAGATCTGGTACCCGTTGGACCCCAGCTGCTTGGAGGACACCTTCTGCACCTGCGCGTCGTTGATGCCCTGCGACCGCATCACGTCCCGCACCTGATTCTCCGTCGCCGGCTGAGCGAGGCCCGTCTTGATCTGCGTCCCCGACTGGAAGTCGATGCCGAGATTGAGGCCCTTCCCCCCGATCGCCAGCGCCCCGATCAGCAGGATCACGCCCGACATCGAGAAGAACCACCGCGACGCTCCCATGAAGTCATAACGCCACCGCCGGCCCCGGTCCGTCGCCCCCAACGTCGCGCCGCTGGAGATCAACTTCGACCGACCCATCGATCCGAGGATCGCCTGCGTCGCCGCGACCGCCGTGAACAACGACGTGATCGTCCCGATACCCAGCGTGAACGCGAACCCCTTCACCCCCGCGGTCGCGAGCACGAACAGGATGAACGCGGTCATGAAGATGACGACGTTCGCGTCGATGATCGCCGCGATCCCCTTCTTGTACCCGGCGACGATCGCCCGCCCGATAGAGCTACCGCCGCGGTACTCCTCCTTCACCCGTTCGAACAGGACGATGTTCGCGTCCGCCGCCACCCCGATCGTCAGGATGAGACCGGCGATTCCCGGCAGCGTCAACGTGATCGGAATGATCTTGATCAGCGCGTAGAAATAGAGCGCGTACACCAGCAGCGCCGTCACCGCGATCAGCCCCAGCACCCGGTAGAACGCGACGAGGAAGAACGCGACGATCGCGAAGCCGACGAGTCCCGCCGTCAAGCCCTGATTGAGGGCCTGCTTGCCCAGCGTCGCCGACACCTGCTGGGAGGAGATCAGCTTCAACTTGATGGGCAGGGCGCCCGTCTGCAACAGCTGCGCCAGCTTCTGCGCCGTGTCGATCGTGAAGCCGCCGGTGATCTGCGAGCCGTTGCTCGCGTCGATGCCGTTCTCGTACTGGCGGAAGTCGATCGACGGGACCGAGATCAGCTTGTTGTCGAGCACGATCGCGAAGTGCTGGAGATCGGGTGTCCCCAGCAGCGTCGCGTCCGCCCCGCGGTGGGCGATCGTCCGCGTCACGTTCTGGAAGACCGAACGTCCGTGGCTGGTGAAGTCGAACGTCACGATCGGCTGGCCCGTCCCCCCCGGCCCGTTGTCGAACGACTGCTGCGGGTTCTTGAGGTCCTTGCCGCTCAACGCCGGGTCGTCGTTGAGCACGTAGTAGCTGTCGAGCGTCGACTGCTGCTGGTTGGCCGTCGCCTGCGCCTGGACGATCACCGTGCCCGGCGGCACCCGTACCGCGCGCGAGCCCGGGGGCGCCGGCGCCTCGGCGACCAGGTTGGGCTTCGTGTCCTCCGGCCCGCGCAGCACCTTCTGCTGCTTGTCGTTGACCAGATACCAGGCGCCGTCGACACCGGGGCCGTGGGTCGTGTCGTTGGGCCGGAGCACCTCCGGCCGCTTGGAACCCCTGATCACCGCCTGGTAGAGCGGCACCCCGTACGTCGAGTCGCCCGGGTTCTGCCCGCCCGTGACGGTCGCGTCGGTCGGCGCCGGCTTCCCGTTCGGCCCGATGACGTTGGGCTCCCAGTCGTAGAAGTAGAGCTGCGCCGTGGTGCCGACCTGCGCCTCGGCCCGGATCGCGTCCTTGACCCCCGGCAGGCTGACGTTGATCTGGTCGCTGCCCGACCGCTGGATCTCCGGCTCCGAGACGCCCAGCTGGTCGACGCGCTGGCGGATGATGTCGATCGCCCGCGTCAGCGAGTCCGTGTTGACCTGGGCCTGCGCCGTCGCCTTGCCCTGATAGATCAGCTCGACCCCGCCCTTGAGATCGAGGCCCAGCCGCGTCGGCTTGGCCTTGGTCACACCCGGAATGCCGGTCACGACGAGCAGCGAGGCGATCATCAGGCCGGCGACCAGCGCCAGGATGACGCTGTTGCGCTTGCGATCGGTCATCGCGCCGGGGTCAGCACGACGAGCAGGCCACCGTCGTCGTCGTACGCCGGGAAGAGGTCTGCCTTCGCCGCCGCCTCGAGGTCGCTCTCGGTGCGCAGCGTCGCCTCCTTGCCGAGCACCCGCACCCCCCACTCGAGCACCGTCGCCACGTGGTTCTCGTCGCCGTTGAAGCGCAGGCCGAGCACGTCCATGACCGGCTGGCCGATCACGTCCTCCTCCTCGAACCCGGTCAGCTCGAACGAGCCGCGGCCGCAGCCGATCACGCGGCCCTCGTTGTCGCAGACGAAGAACGCCGCGTCCGGCGCCGGGTAGTAGTCGTCGAGCAGCTCAAACAGGAAGCCGAAGCCGCATTTCTCGCAGCCGCGCACCTCCCGACGAAACCCCTCGTAGCGGTTGGAGGCGATCGTGCGGTCACCGCAGTTGGGGCAGATGAAGGGATGAGACATGAGGTTTGAACAGGTTACTCGGGGCGATTGCGCCGCGACCCCGCCGGCCCGGGGTGTCTGCGGCCTCTACGAGAAGAGCGTGTACGCGTCACGCGGGGGCTCGAGGCCGAGATGGGCCCAGGCCCGCGGCGTCGCGGCCCGGCCGCGTGGCGTCCGCTTGAGCATCCCGAGCTGCAACAGATACGGCTCGTAGACATCTTCGATCGTGTCGCGCTCCTCGCCGACGGCGATCGCCAGCGTCGAGAGGCCCACCGGCCCCCCGTCGAAGCGCTCGCACACCACCCGCAGGATCTCCCGGTCGAGCCGGTCGAGGCCGAGCCCGTCGACCTCGAGCAGCGCCAGCGCCTCGCTCGCCGCCGCCTGCGTGATCACGCCGCTCATCCGCACCTCGGCGTAGTCGCGCACGCGCTTGAGCAGCCGGTTGGCCACCCGCGGCGTGCCCCGGCTGCGTCCGGCGATCGTCCGCGCCGCCTCCGGCTCGACGTCGACCTCGAGGATCCGCGCCGCCCGGCAGACGATCGCCGCGAGCTCGTCCTCGGCGTACACCTCCAGCCGCGCCTGGATTCCGAAGCGATCCCGCAGCGGGGTCGTCAGGAGGCCCGACCGCGTCGTCGCCCCGATCAGCGTGAACGCAGGCAGGTCGAGCGTGACCACGCGCGCCCCCGCCCCCTGCCCGACGGTGATCGGCAGCCGCCGATCCTCCATCGCCGGATAGAACGTCTCCTCGAGCGCCCGCGGGAGCCGATGAATCTCGTCGACGAAGAACACGCTCCGCGGGGCCAGCGCGGTCAGGAAGGCCGCGATGTCGCCCTTGCGCTCGAGCGCCGGCCCCGCCGTCTGGACGAAGGGCACGTCGAGCTCGGTCGCCACGATCTGCGCCAGCGACGTCTTGCCGAGGCCAGGCGGTCCCGCCAGCAGCACGTGGTCGAGCGCCTCGTCGCGCCCCCGCGCCGCGGCGATCGCCACCGCCAGCTGCTCCTTGAGCTGCGGCTGGCCGACGAACTCCTCGAGCCGCCGCGGACGCAGCGAGCGGTCGAACTCGTCCTCCTCGACGAGGTACGGCGTCTGGATGCGCGACCCCGGGCTCATCGACCGTTGCCCCCGGCCCGCGCCGCCCGCAGCGCCCCGGCCAGCAGCTCCTCGGCGCTGTCGCCGGTCGCCAGCGCCAGCAGCCGCTCCGCCTCCGGATGGGCGAAGCCGAGCTCGACCAGGCCGTCGCGCGCCAGCACCCGTGGATCGTCGAGGTCGCTCGGCGCCAGCGCCGGCGTACCCGTCGCCGCCCCGACCTTGTCGCGGAGCTCGACGATGATCCGCTCGGCCGTACGCTTGCCGATCCCGGGCACGGCCTGGAACCGGCTCGCGTCCGCCCCGGCGATCGCCGCCAGCAGGTCGCGCGGGGCCCCCCCGCTCAGCACCGCCAGCGCCACCTTGGGCCCGACCGCCTGCACGCCCAGCAGCATCAGGAAGAGCTCCCGCTCCTGCTCGGAGTGGAAGCCGTAGAGCACGAGGGCGTCGTCCCGGACGATCAGCTGCGTGTGGAGCGTCACCTCCGACCCGACGGCCGGGATGTGCGCCAGCGTGTGCGTGGACACCGCCAGCCGGTAGCCGACGCCCCCGCACAGCACGACGACGTGATCGGTCCGCCGGAGCGCGACCTCACCGCGCAGCAGCGCGATCACGCGCGCCCCAGGGCGGCCGCCAGCGGCGCCCGGTTGACGTGGCAGATCGCGACGGCCAGCGCGTCCGCCGCGTGGTCGGACGCCGCCGGCTCGGCCAGCCCGAGCAGCACTGCGACCATCCGCCCGACCTGGTCCTTGCCGGCCCGACCGGCCCCGCAGACCGCGCTCTTGACCTGCTGCGGGGTGTAGGAGTGGCACGGGATGCCGCGGGCCCCGGCCGCCGCCATCACGACCCCGCGCGCCTGGCCCACGGCGAACGCGCTACGGACGTTCTGGCCGAAGTAGAGATCCTCGAGCGCGACCGCCGTCGGCTCGTGGCGATCGAGCAGGGCCACGATCTCGGCCTGGATCCGCGCCAGCCGCTGCTCGCCCGCGACACGAGCCGACGTCTCGATCAGGCCGCCGTCGAGCGCGCACAGACCCCCTCCGTCGCCGCGCACGACGCCGAAGCCGGTGTTGGCCAATCCTGGGTCGATTCCGAGCACGATCATCAGTTCGCCCATTGATTCTCCGCCGCCGGGCGGACGCCTCCCCGCGGCCGCCGCTGCGACGCCGTCCCGGCAGCCGCTCCAGCCGCCCTACGACCGCCGAGTATCCTCGCGGCGCCGGTGACCGAGCTCGCCCACTCCGCCCTGTTCGTCGCAGCGGTGCTCGCCCTGGCGGCCGCCGGCTGGCGCCTCGCGTCGCTCGCCGCCCCGAGCGGCCTCGAGCGCGCCCTCGCCGCCGCCGTGATCGCGGCCACCACGGCGATCGTCGAGTGCCTCGGCCTCGGCCTCGTCGGCGCCGGGAGCAACCCGTTCGCGCTCGCCGTCGCCGCCGGGCTCACGGTCGTGGCCGCCGACCGCGGCCTCCCGTCCCCCACCGAGCCTTCGCTGCCGGCGAGGCTGCTCCAAATCATCGGCATGTCGTCCTGGGTCGGCCGCGCGCTCGCCGGCGCCGTCGGCGGACTGCTCCTGGCGCTGCTCGCCTTCGACCTCCAGCACCCCTTCGTCGGGCTCGACGGTGTCGCCTATCACCTCGCGGAGATCGCCGACTGGGTTCACAGCGGCCATCCCGGCGCGATCGTCGCCTCGATTCCCGGGGTTCCGACCGGCGCCTATCCCCTGACCAACGAGGTGCTGCTCAGCTGGGGCATGGGGCTCACCCACAGCTTCACCCCCGTCGCCGTCTGGGCGACGACGACGCTCGGGCTGCTGCTCGCCGCCGGCTGGCTCGGGCTGCGCCGTCTCGGCGTGACCCGGCCGGTCGCCGCGCTGGCCCTTGCCGCGCTCGTCGCCGCGCCCGACTTCGCCGCCGAGCTCAACACGCCGATGAACGACGGGGCCACGCTGATGTGGCTCGTGGTCGCCGCCGCGCTCGCGTTGGCCGCCGTGCCCGACCGGCCGCGGCTGTTCGCCGTCGCCGTGCTCGCCGGGGCCCTGTCGATCGGCACGAAGACCACGGGGGCGCCGCTGGTGGTGCTGGTGCTCGTGCTCGCCGGACTGCGGATGGCGCGCTGGTCGCGGCCGGCTCTGGCCCTGGCGGCGGTGGCCGGGGTGGTCGCCGGGGGCACCTGGTACATACGCAACCTGATCAACCACGGCTCGCCCTTCTGGCCGCTGCTGCCCGGCCCGTTCGGCGACCCCGTCCCGAGCGCGCTCGTCCCCGCCGACGTCCGCTTCATCTCCCGCCCGCTCGCGACGCTCCACGGCCGCCTCCACGACTACGAGCGGATCGTCGCCGGCAACCTCCTGCTGCTGGCCGGCGGGTTGTCGGCTGCCTTGCTGGCGCGCACGCGGTTGGTCGTCGCGGCCAGCGTCGCCACCGGCGCGAGCATGCTGATCTGGGCCGACGCCCCGTTCACCGGGCTCGGGCGCGACCCCGCCGGCGACCTGTCGCTGGCGGTGACGCGATACCTGCTCCCGGGGGTGGCATGCGGGGCGCTCGCCCTCGCCCTGGCGGCCCGCCGGCGCGGGCTCGGCGGCCGCCTGGCCGTGGGGGTGCTCGTCGGTGCGCTCGGCTGGAGCCTCTACCAGTCGGCGCAGTTCCCGTTTCCGACGCTGCCGAGCTCGGCCCGGCTCGTCGGCGGGGCGCTGGCCGGGGCGGTCGTCGCGGTCGCGCTCGGGCGGGGGCTGCGGCGCGCCGGGGCCGCGGTGGTCGCGGTCGGAGCCCTCGTCGCGGCCGCCGCGTTGGCCGTCGGCCTGGCGGTCGCCGCACCCGGCTACATCGCCCGCAACGCCTCGACCGACACCACCTTCGCCGCCCCGCTGCTGCGCTGGTTCTCAACGCAGCCGCGCTTCGTCGATGGCAGCGACCCGATCGCGACCACCGCCCCCCGCATCGGGCTGCTGGCGGGAGCGTCGCTGCGCCACGGGCTCGAGCTGATCGGCCAGCACGAGTCGTGCCCGTCGGTGCGAGCGCGCGCGCGTCGCGGCTGGGTCGTCGTCCTCGACTTCCCCACCTTCCTGATCAAGTTCTTCCCCCGCAGCACGGCCGGGGCGTGCCTGGCCGGGCAGCGGCCGCTGTTCGTCTCCGGAGAGTTTCGCGTGTACCGCTCCGGGTCCTAACCGCCGCCTGGTTCAGCCGGCCACCCGCTCCAGCACCTCGTCGGAGACGTCGAAGTTCGCGTAGACGGCGCCGATGTCGTCGTGCTCCTCGAGCGCGTCGATCAGCCGCAGCAGCTTCCCGGCAACCTCCTCGTCGACCTCGACGCGCATCGTCGGCTGCTGCGTCACCTCGGCGCTCTCCATCTCGATCCCCGCCTCGTCGAGCGCCTTTCGCACCGCGGCGAGATCGCTCGGATCGGTCAGGATCTCAAACACGTCGCCATCGTCGACGATGTCCTGGGCGCCCGCCTCGATCGCGACGAGCAGGTCGTCCTCGCCGTGGCGCTGACCGTCGACGACGATCACCCCGCGCTTGTTGAAGAGGTAGGCGACGCTGCCCGGCTCACCGAGGTTGCCCCCGCCCTTGCCGAGCATGTGCCGGACGTCGGCCGCCGTGCGGTTGCGGTTGTCGGTCAGGACCTCGATCAGCAGCGCGACGCCGCCCGGCCCGTAGCCCTCGTAGAGAACCGCCGTGAACGCCTCCGCGTCGGCCCCGGCGCCGGCACCCTTGGCGATAGCCCGCTCGATGTTGTCCTTCGGCATCGACGCGTCCTTGGCCTTCTGGACGGCGTTGCCGAGCGCCGCGTTCATCTCCGGGTCGCCCCCACCGTCCCGGGCCGCGACCGTGATCGCCCGCGCCAGCTTGGTGAAGTGCTGACCCCGCCGCGCGTCGACGATCGCCTTCTTGTGCTTGATCGACGCCCACTTGGAATGACCGGACATATCGGATGATTCTAGACGGGCCCCCCGACGGTCGGTGTACCCGCCGGCGGCTACGGGCCGGCCGGGGTCGCGTCCCACCGTCGCCAAGGGGCCTTCCCCGACGCCCACAGATCGTTCAGCTGCACCGCGTCCTTATAGGTGTCCATGCACTCCCAGAACCCGTCATGCCGGTACGCAGCCAGCTCGCCCGCGGTCGCCAAGCGCTCGAGCGGCGCTCGTTCGAGCACGCTCTCGGGCGTCAGCCTGTCGAGCAGCGCCGGCTCGCAGACGAAGAACCCCCCGTTGATCCAGTGCTCGGACCGCGGCTTCTCCCTGAAGCCCCGCACCCGGTCCTCAGCGTCGAGCTCGGTGATGCCGAACTGGAGCTCCGGCCGCACGACGGTCATCGTCGTCACCGCCCCCGATTCCTCGTGGCGCTCGAGCAGCGCCCCAAGGTCGACGTCGGCCAGGCCGTCGGCGTAGGTCGCGCAGAACCGGCTGGCGCCGACGCGCTGCCTGAGAGCGTGGATGCGGCCGCCGGTCGGCGTCGCGAGCCCGGTCGCGACGCACTCGACGCTGACCCCCGGCGGCCAGGCGTGACTCGCCGCGAACGCCGCGATCAGCTCGCCCCGGTATCCGGTCGCCAGAACGAAGTCAGTGAAGCCCTGCGCCGCGTAGATCTGGATCACGTGCCACACGATCGGCAGCCCACCGATCTCCACGAGCGGCTTCGGGATCGACACCGTGTGCTCCTGGAGCCGGGTCCCGCGCCCGCCGCACAGGATCACCACCGGGGTCGCCGATCGGGCGTGCATCGGCGGCCAGTATGACGCTGGCCCGGCCGCCGCCCCGTCTCCCGAGCGCTGACCCGGGAGGCGCCCCCGGCCGGGCTCGGCGCTTGGCCGCTCAGGCCCGCGACGGCGCCACCGCCCGCGCCCGTGCCGGAGCGGTCCTGAAGCCGTACAGGTAACCCCTGAGTCGTACCGCGTGCCGCACCGACCAACGCGTCGTCGCCGGACACCGCGGTCCGCGCAGGCACGGCTCGTCGAGCAGGACGTAGCGCACGGCGCGCCGACTGACGAGTCGCTTGAGCGTCGCCAGGCGCACGCACGAGCGGGCCCCGCACGTCGTTGAGGATCAGTACCCGCCGCCCGTCGGCGGCGATCAATCCGACCACCCCGAGCGTGTCGTCGCTCGCCGTCTCGTACGCCGCGCCCGCCCCGTGCGTACCGCACCGGTCACGGTCTAGTATTGTTTTGCCCGTGACTAAGACAGCTAGCGAAGGAGGCCAGGCATGCCGGTCTATTCCGTCTGGGAGTCGCACTTTCCGGCAGCGGAGATGGACGAGGGTCGCGCGATCACCGAGGCGATCTGGCGCGACATGACGCGGTTCGACGGCTATGTCACGCACGCGCTGATCGAGGACGTCCACGACCCCGGCCACCTGCTGGTCGTCAGTCAGTGGACGACCCGCCGGCAGGCGGACGAGGTCCTGCGCGCGTACGCGTCCGACCCCAAGGCCAGGCGGGCGAACGAGCTCGTCTCCCGCCCTCGGACACGGTTCGTCGGCCGTGCGGTCGGCGCGCGAGCGTGACGCCGGACACGCTCCTGCTGCTCGCGAATCTGACCGTCCCCCGCAAGCCCGACCGCGGCCCGACGATCCACCCCGACCCCCTGGCCAGCCTCGGCGGGGCCAGGCAGGCGCTGTCGCTGCCGCGCCTGACGACGGCAGATCTCGCCGCCCTGCGCGAGCTTCACGACACCGTCGTCGCGCTGGTGGACGGCCTTCTGGGCGCGCGCTCGGTGACCCGGCCGGCGGCGCGGCTGACCGCGATCGCCCAGCCGAGCGTCGCCAGTGTGCGACTCGACGCGGGCGACGCCTCCCGGCTCCAGGCCCGGCTCGCGTGGACCGACCCGACGGCCGCCGCGGCGCTCGCGCGCGCGGTCGCGCTCGAGCTCGGCGAGCTCGACCCAGCCCGGCTCAGGCGCTGTGAGCGACCGGCGTGCGAGCTCGCCTTCTACGACACGACGCGCTCCGGCACGCGCCGCTGGCATGCCGAGTCGCCGTGCGGAGCGCGCGAGCGACAGCGACGGGCGCGGGCCGCCGCGCGCGCCGGGTCGCGCACCCGGCGGAGCTGACGCACTGCGACCGTCGCGGATCGACGCGTGCCCGCCGATACCGGGTCTAAATGGCCTTCGCTGAGTGATCGCCGTGCTCATCGTCGTTGGTGCCGCGATCACCATGGCTCTCCCAAGCCACTGGTCCCTCGCGGCGCCGGCTTTGAAGCCAGCGTCGCGCTCGCATCGCCAGCGGGAACGCCGGGAACGATCCTGACCCAGCCTGGGCCCGCGGTGCTGTCTTAGGGTCACATTGGGATGGACGCGCGGGGACCGTTACCTGCGACGATGTTCCGTGTGATGCGACTGACCGATTGCTTTGCCGAACGGACCACCAGGGGGCTGCTCACCCGGATGGTCGGGGCATGGATCCTCGTCGGGCTCCCGGTCATCGCCGCGCGGGTCTGGTGGTCGCCGGCCGCCGCCATCGCCATCTTCGTCGTCGCCGTGACGATGTACGTGACGCTGGCGATGCGCTACGTGCACCGCCACCAACCGCAAGCCTGAGCCCGCCCCTCCGGCGCCGCCCGCCGAGGATCAAGCCGACGATCGCGAGCCAGGCGAGCCCACTCACACCGGCCGCGGCGAGCAGCAAGCGCGGGCGGTACGTGAACACGATCCGATGCCGCCCGGCAGGCACGGCCACCGCCCGGAACGCCTCGTTGGCCGGATGGATCGCGACCGCCCGGCCGTCGAGCGTCGCCGTCCAGCCGGCGTAGTAGCTGTCGAGCAGCACGAGATAGCCGGCGTGGCGGGCATCGACGGTCAGGGCGACGCGGTCGCCGCCGTCCTCGTCGAATCCGACCGACCCCTGATCCGGAGGGCCGCCCGGCGGCGGGTGCGCCGGGACCGACGCGGCGGCGGCGACGCCCTCGATCACCGGCGCGACCCGCAGGCCGGCAGGTGTGCTCGCGAGCGTCTTGCGCAGCGACACCTGGCGCGTCGGCGCCGCCCGCCACGAGGTGGCCAGATATGCGCGCGGGAGAGCGCCGAGGTTGCGGTAGACGACGCCGTCGCGATCGCTGACCACCGGTCGCAGCGCGGCCGCCCGGGGTGTCGGCTCGTGGTCGGCAGCGAGCACCTCGCTGACGCCGAAGTCATCGAGCAGCTCCGCCGCCCGCGGATCGCCCGGGAGCAGCCGCGTCTGCTGGAAGCCGTAGCCGCCGAGGCCGCTCCACAGGTCGAGGTAGCGCCGCAGCGCCGGCAGGCCGTGCCCGCGGGCGTCGCGCAAGCCGTAGCGGCTGGGCACGTTCGGGATCAGGTAGGCGTCGTAGCCGACCATCCGGCCGTGGCCCTGATGCGCCTGGGCGGCGGCGATCGAGGGCGTCGGCGGCGGCTCGGCGAGCGCCTGGCTGATCGCCGGGTGGTAGCCGTGGTTGAGCGAGACGAGATCGGCGGCCGTGAGCCCGACCGCCAGGGCGAGGCCGACCGCCCTCGCCCCGCTCGGCCCGGCGCCACGGCCGCCGTCAGCACGGCCGCCCTGCCGGCCGCCACCCCCGCCGCCCGGCCCGCCCCCCCGGCCGGCCCGGGCGGCGCGCACGCCCGTGCCGAGCAGCCAGAGCGCTCCCAGCGCCGGGACGGCGAAGACCAGCCAGCGCGTGCCGGCTGCCGCGGCCGTCTGCGCCTGGCTGCTCGCCGTCCCCCAGAGGCTTGGGGCGACGTCGCTGAAGCGCGGCAACGCGGCGAAGTCACGCGACTGGGTTGCCAGGTAGACGACCGGGGTGCAGGCGACGCCGGCGGCCAGGCCGAGCATCACCCGCCGCTCGCCCGCCGTCGCCGCCAGCAGCCGCTCCAGGCCAAACGCGGCGAGCACGGCCAGGCTGAGGGCGACGAGGATCAGCGACCGGTCGAGGGCCACGAGCTCGAAGACCGGGGCGTCGACGAGCGCCTTGGTCAGGAACGGGACGTGGATGGCCAGCACCGATGCGGCGACCAGCAGCCCGATGAAGAACCGCTGGGCCCGCGCCCGGGGACGGTAGAGACCGGCGATGGCGAGCATCAACGGCAGAGCCCCGACGTAGAAGGTCCGCTCGGCGTAGTTGGACGGCCCGAGTGCCTGGAAGCCGTCGGGCCGTCCCCAGAGGTCGGGCAGGAGGAGGCTCAGCCAAGAGCGATCGGGCAGCCCGCTGCCGCCGCCGCGGGCCAGGGACGGCGCCTGGCCGGCGAGCTCTCCGAACGGGACGATCATCACCGCCCCGGCGGCAGTGCCCAGCAGCACGCCCCCCGCGAGCACGAGCAGCGCCCGCCGCCGCGCGCCGGCCGCCTGCGGCCCGGTCAGGCAGACGACAGCGAAGCCGACGCAGGCCAGCGCGGCGATGAAGGTGCTCTCGGGGTGTCCGCCGAGCAGGCAGAAGCCGACGAGTGCCGCGAGCAGACCGCCGTCGCGCGCACGCCGCCGGGCGCAGATGAGCTCGATCGCTCCGAGCAGCCAGGGGATCAGGGCGTAGACGTTGCTGTGCGGGTGCTCGAGCCAGATGACGAAGTAGGAGCCCAGGCTGTAGCTGACGGCGCCGAGCAGCGCCGGCGCCGCGCCCAGCCGCAGACGCCGACAGAGCCACCAGGTCCCCAGCCCGGCGAGCAGCGTCTTGCCCACGGCGATCAACCCCAGCGCCGGCCAGAACGGCAGCACATAGGCGAGCAGGTTGAGCGGGTAGAGGATCGCCGTCTGCTGCGAGGCGAACACCGGCCAGCCCCCGAAGACGTAGGGATCCCAGAGCGGCAGGTGGCCCGAGCGGATCATCGTCCGCGCCCACTCGAGATCGGGATGGAACACCTCGACCGCGTCCGACAGGAGGTAGTTCGAGGCCTGGACGAGCCCGCTCGGGCGAAGCCGCGACAGCGGCGCGTGGAAGAGCAGCACATCCTCCGGCGAGAGCACCCGGCCGCCCAGCACGGCGGGAAAGAGGAGCAGGAGGTCGATGGCGGCCAGGAGCAGGCCGACGCCGAGCACCGGGTGCCCGGTCAGCAGCAGGCGCAGGCGTCCGGCCGGCCGGCGGCGTGCGGCCGCGTCGGACGCTACGTCGTCATCCGCTGGCCCCGCTGGCACGCCGCCAACCTAGTGGTCCGTCTCGGAAATAGCTTGCGCGGCTGGCGAGTGGCTGGGCGTGATCTGGCGTCGCCCGGTGTCCCCGGGCGTGCGGGTGGCACGTTGGCGGACGCCGGGTGACGCCAGGCGCGTCCGGCGACCGGGGCGCCTGGCGCCAGCCGGGATGCGACCGGGATGCGCGGCGCGGTGCGGGGCGGTCAGAGTCCGACTGGGTGGCGCACGACGAACCCGGCGCCCGAGACCATGTCCGCCTGCCAGCGGGTGCCGGCGCCGCTCTGCCCGCTGGTATCGAACCGCAGCCCGGCGATCACCATGTAGACGTGGGCCGCGTTCGCGTAGACGGTGATCCACTGTCCCGGACCCGCTGCGCCCCAGGTCTCGAAATCGCCCGACACCAGCGGTCCCGACAGCAACCCGCCGCCGTGCAGGGCGAAGGACACCGACCCCGAGCAGTCGTATCCCGCATCGGTCCAAGACCCGTGCCCGCCACCCCAGATGTAGGGCAACGTGGCGATCCGGTTGCCCGCCGCGATGATCGCCTGCACCACCGGCGGCGCGCCGGCCGGCGCGACCGCCAAGCCGCCGGGACCCACCGTTGCCTTGACGCCGGGGGCGACGGCGTCGATCTGCTGCTCGGTCGGCATCATCGCGCCGCCCGTCTCGCTCGACACCGACGCGACGGCCGAGCCCTGCGTCACCACGCTGCGGAGCACCGTCACCAGCTGGCCTGACACGACGCCGTCCGCCGGCAGTCGCTGCACCCGCTCGAACGCCGCGACCGCGTTCTTCGTCCCCGGTCCGAACACCCCGTCGACTGGCGTCGACTGGCCGGCCCGACTGAGGAAGTCCTGCAACACCCGCACGTCATGCCCGCGCGTCCCCAAGACCAACGGCACCCGATCCCCCAACGACCACGCCCCCACCTTCGCCTTCGCTGCGACCTTCGGCTTCGGCTTCGGCACCACCCTCGGCCGCGGCTTCGGCTTCGGCGCCACGACGACCTTCGGCTTGGCGACCGGCTTCACCGCCACCGGAACCTTCACGACCGGCAGGGGCAGGGCGGCCGCAACGGGCGCGGCCACCGCCCCACTCGTCACCGCGGCATCGGCGCCACGCGCCCCAACCAGCAGCCACGCGAACCCGAGCACCAGCAGACCCAGCGAACGACACCAACGAAAGCTCACGAGCGACAGACCCCTTATCTCTTTCGACATGCCTACGGGGTTAGCTGACGGGCTCGCGCAGAAAGAGCAGCGCTACGCCGCAGACGCGGCGATTCGCCCCAAGGGCCACCACCAACGGCGACCCCAACGGTTCCCCCGATCCTCCCGGCAGAGAGGACTCGGCTGATCGCGGCGTAGCCTACCGCACCGAATCGGACAGCGAGCCGGTCGGCAAAAGCGCTGCAGGCGGGCACCCGGCGGGGCGCGCGCGGCCGCGGCCACGACTACATTGACGTGGTGCTCGTCCCCGACCCTTCGGTCGATCTGCTCGCCCCGGCGGCCGCGGAGCCGCCGGCGCAGGCGCCAGCGCCCGCGCCGGGACCGGTGGCCGCGGTGGATCCGGCGACGCTGGCGGCCGGTCAGGGCGAGTTCCTGGCGGGGGACGGCGTCCGCGGCGTCGGCATGATCTGCATCATCATCGCCCACCTGGCCGGAGGGGCGCTGGTCATCGACGGGGTCTTCGCCGCGGGCTTCCGCCGGGCCTACGGGACCTTCCCCGGGATCGTCCTGTCCGGGCTCCAGCTGGCCCTGCCGGTGTTCTTCGTCCTGTCGGCCTACCTGATCTCGCGGCCCTACGTGCGGGCCTACGTGCTCGGCCGCCGGACACCGTCGCTGCGCCGGTACCTGACCCACCGGGTGCTGCGGATCATTCCGGTCTTCTGGCTGCTGAGCGTGCTGATGCTGCTCGTCTACGGCTCGCAGCACTCGGGCCTGATCGACTGGCTGGCCGTCTTCGGCTTCACGCAGATCTACCACGACAGCGGGGCGGCGGCGTTCATCGGTCAGGCGTGGACGATCGACGTCGAGGTCGCCTTCTATCTGATCGTGCCGCTCAGCGCCTGGGTGATGACGCAGGCGACGCGTCGCCTGGCGGTGGCACGGGGCGGGCGCGAGCTGTCGGTGCGCAGCCGCGTCGTCCTGATCACCGGCCTGCTTGGGGTCGCCGCGGTCGTCAGCGCCGTGCTGCGGGCGACGACGATCGGCACGCTGTGGACGGAGAGCCCGCCGGCGACCTTCTACTACTTCGCCCCGGGCGTCGCCCTGGCGGCGCTCGAGTTCGAGTTCGCGGCGCCGCTGGCCCGTGGCCGCTTCCCACACCTGCCGCTGGTCTTCGGCCTCACTTCGGTGGTCATGGCGGCCGGCCTCGCGCTGGCGGCGTCGCTCGACACGAACGCGCTGCTGCGGACCCGCGGCGCGCTGGGCGTCGCCCTGGCGACGGGGCTGGCGTTCACCGCGCTGCTGGCGCGCCAGCGAGCCCGGGGCGACAGCAACAGCTTCATCGACAACCGGGTCACGCGCTGGCTCGGGGCCCGGTCCTACCCGTGCTACATCATCCAGAGCGCGACGGTCTTCGAGGTCGTGCGGCTCGTCGGCCGGGTCGGAGGCGGTCCGTGGACCGAGCTGCTCGTGCTGACGGCGCTCGGGCTGCCGCTGACGCTGGCGGCCGGGGCGATCGTCCACGCGCTCGTCGAGCGGCCGGTCCTGGCCTGGGGTCGCGGCCGGACGTTCCGGGCCGTCGTCGCGCGACAGGCGTGAGCGAGCGCCCAGCGGCCACGGCCCGCGCCGGGGACGACGCCGTCTGGGTCGGCCTGGCCGCCGCGGCCGGGGTCCTCGCCGTGGCGGCCCTGGCGCTGGCCCCGCCGCTCAGCCATCTCCTCTTCCGGCCGGCCGGAATCCACTTCTTCCCGATCTGGACCAAGCTCGTCCACCCCAAGCCGGTGCAGGAGACGCGCTACCTGCTGGCGGTCGTGCTGGCCATCGGCGGGGCGATCGGCATCGGTCGCGTGCGCGCCCGACCCGGGCGGGGCGATCGATTCCCGCCGGGCGTCGAGCGACTGCTGCCGGCCACGGCAGCGATCGTCAAGCTCGGGCTCGCGGCCGCCGCCGTCTGGTGCTTTCGCCGGTACGAGTCGGCCGACAGCGCGGCCGGCGTCGGGCACTTCACGCTCAAGCACCTGGCGGCCGGGGTGGCGATCGCCGGCGTTATCGCCGCCGTCGTCCGCTGGCGGCCGGGCACCGTCGCCGGTGCCGAGGAGACCACCCGCACCGCTGCCCGGTTCGTCTGGCCGGCGATCGCCGCCCTGGCGACCGCGGTCTGGCTGCTGCCGGCGATCTTCCGCGAGCAGAACATCGGCCACGCGCTGTTCGTGATGTGGTGGCACATGCAGTTCGTCTACGGCGACTTCATCGCCACCCTGGGCGGGCGGACGCCGCTGGTCGACTACAACGCCGAGTACGGGTCGCTGCTGCCGCTGGCGCTGGAGGCGCCGCTGCGGGCGGTCGGCCCGTCGGTCGGGTCGTTCACCTGCCTGATGGCGCTGCTGACCGCCGGCGCCCTGCTCGCCGTCGAGCGGGCGCTGGCCATGATCGCGCGCAGCGAGGGCCTGGCGCTCGGCCTCTACCTCCCCTTCTTGGCGACCGGCTTCTTCACCGACTACCACGCGGGCACCGAGCGCTTCTACTTCGGCGACTACTTCGCCGTCTTCCCGCTGCGCTATCTGGGGCCGTACGTCCTGCTCTGGCTCTGCGTCCGCCATCTCCGCGGCCGACGGCCGCACGGGACGACCCTCCTCTTCCTGGTCGGGGCCCTGGCGACGATCAACGACGTCGAGTTCGGCCTGCCGGCGCTGGCGGCCACCGGCGTCGCCCTGGCGGCCGCGGCCCCGCGCGCAGCGCGGGCACGCTCCACCCTGGTCCCGCTGGCCCGGGCGCTCGGGATCGGTGTCGCCGGGGCGCTGGTCGGCGTGACAGCCGTGCTCTGGCTGCGGACGGGTCAGCTGATCGAGCTCGGGCGGATGACGCGCTACGCCCGCCTGTTCGGGAGCGCCGGCTTCGGCGAGGTGGCGACGCCGACGATCGGGCTCCACCTGGTGATGTACGCGACGTTCGTCGCCCTACTGACGATCGCCGGCCTGCGCCACCGGCACGACGAGCCCGACCGGGTGCTGACGGGGGCGCTGACGTTCGCCGGGGTGTTCGGCCTGGGCGCCGGGTCCTACTACATGGGCGGGTCGAACCCGAGCCAGCTGATCGGCGTCTTCTCGGCTTGGGCGCTCGGGGTCGCGCTCCTGGCGCTGCTGGGGGTCCGGACGCTGGCCGCGCGGCCGAAGCCGACCTTCGCGGTCGCGGCGGCGCTCGTCGTCTTCGGCCTGCTGGCCACGGCCCTGGCGCAGACGCCGGTCCCGTGGACGCAGGTGCGGCGGATCGCGGCCCGGGCCCAGGCCCAGCCGTATGACCGCACTGCGGCGGCGACGTTCGTCCGCCGGACGGCGACCCCGGGCGAGCGGGTGGTCGTGCTCGAGGGCCTGGGCCAGCTGGTGGCGCTGAAGGCCGGCGTCGAGAACGTCTCCCCCTACAGCGAGATCTGGGCGATCTGGAGCCGGGAGCAGCTCGCCGAGATCGTCGGGGCGCTGCGCCGGGCCCACGGGACGCGCTTCTACCTCGGTCGGGCGGGAACCGACCCGGGCATCCCGGTCGCGCTGGCGGCGGACGGCTTCAAGCGGGTGGCCTACGACGCGGCGAGCGAGCTGACCGAGTGGCGGCTCTAGCGCTCCTGCACCACGCGCT
Source organism: uncultured Solirubrobacterales bacterium (assembly GCA_963742705.1). Classification (GTDB taxonomy): domain Bacteria; phylum Actinomycetota; class Thermoleophilia; order Solirubrobacterales; family Solirubrobacteraceae; genus Palsa-513. The sequence goes on from CAVUMZ010000017.1 coordinate 832,986, forward strand.
CCTGCTGCTGGCGATCGGCTGCCTCGGGGCAACCGGCATCCGGCTGGCGTCGCCGCTGGCACCGGACGGCCTCGAGCGGATCCTGGCGGCGGCGGCGATCGCGGCGGCGGCCGCGGCGTTCGAGGCGATCGTGCTCGGCCTGGCCGACCTCGGCGGCGAGACGTGGGCGCTGGCGCCGGCGGCGCTCGTGACCTACGCGGCGGCGCGGGCCCGAGTCCCCGCACCCGAGCTCGGACCGGGCGCAGAGCTCAAGGCCTGGCTGGGCACGGCGCCGCCGGTGGTCGTGCTCGCGTTGGGCGCGGCGGCCGGCGTCGTCCTCGCCTGGATCGCCTGGCAGCTGCGCCATCCCCTGATCGGGCCGGACGCCCTGACCTACCACCTGCCGATCGCCTCGGCCTGGGTTCAGAACGGCCGGCCGGGGAGCCTCGTCGGGGTGATGAACGGCGAGCCGTTCGGGAACTACCCGCTGACCAACGAGGTGCTCGTGGCGTGGGCGCTCGGCATCTCGCGCAGCTGGGCGTGGGTGTCGGTCTGGTCGCCGGTGCTGCTCGTCGGCGTCGGGCTGGGCGCGTGGGTCGCGCTCCGGGAGCTCGGCGTGGGGACGCTCGAGCGCGGCCTGGCGGTCGTGGCGCTGGCCGTCCCGCCATTGATGATCGGCCAGCTCGGGGCCCCGTACACCGACATCGCGGCGCTCGCCTGGCTGGCGGTAGCGGCCGGCCTGGCGACGGCGTCGCGGCGGCGGCCGGGCCTGATCTATCCGGCCGTGCTGGCGGCGGCGCTGTGCGTCGGGACGAAGACGACGCCGGCGGTCCTGATCCTGGGGCTGGCGGCGGTGGCGTGGGTGCCGCTGCGCGCGGCCAGCCGGCGGTGGCTGCTCGGGGCGGTCGGCGTCGGCGTGGTGATCGGCGGCGTCTGGTCGGTGCGCAACCTGATCGACCACGGGTCGCCGCTGTGGCCGCTCTTGAGCGCGCCGTGGGGAACGCCGATCCCGGCGGCGTTCCGCCCGCTGGAGGGGCGCTTCCTCGACCATCCACGCCATCTCGTCGGGGCGTACTGGCGCGATTACTTGTCCGTCCTCGGCGGGAGCGCCGTTCTCATTGGGAGCGGCATCGTTTGCCCACTGGTGCGGCGGACGCGGGCGGCGCTGCTCTCGGCCATGGCGGCGGTGGTGTCGCTGGTGGCCTGGGGCGTGGCGCCATACACGGGCGTCCTCCAGTTCGGGGCGGTGGGCGCGATCGCCAACCTCCGGTACCTGCTGCCGGCGATCGGCGCATGCACCGTGGCGCTCTGCGTCTCCTCGGTCGGCGCGGGTCGGACCCTGCGGCTCGTGGTGCGGGCGGGGCTGGTCGGGTCGATCGGCTACTCGGTGGTGCGGACCGCGGCGTTCGGGCCACTGCGACCGTCGCTGGCGACGCTGCTGGTGGCGGCGGTCGCCGGGGCGGGGGCAGCCGGCCTCGCCCGGCACGGCCGGCCGGGCGTCGACGGCCGCATCGTGGCCGGCGCCCTCGGCCTGGTCGGGGCGGTCGGCCTGGCGGTGGGGGCGCACGGGTACGTCGGGCGCTTCGTGCGCGCCAACGCCCCGCCGAACCGATCGCTCTACGCGGTGCCGGCGATCCGCGACGCGACCGGGCCGATCGCGTCGGTGCCGGGCGAGTTCGTGATGCTGCGGGGCGACCGTCTGCAGCACCCGCTGGCGCTGATCGGGGCCGGCGAGAGCTGCGCGTCGGTGCGGGCGCGCCTACACCGCGGGCCCGTCGTGCTCGGGCCGGGATCGACGCTGCTGGCATGCCTGCGCGGGAGGCGGCCGGCGGCGTCAGATCCGTACGGCGTGGTCTACACCGACTGGTTCTAGTGGTCGGTCTCGGCTGACAGGCACACGCCCGTCTCGCGCCGGCGCGCCTCGACCTCGATCAGAGATGAAGATCCTGCTCGCCACGGCATGAGCAGGATTGAGAGGCTCAGGGGATATCCCACGTGCACTGCGGGTCCATGCCCGGGGCCTCGACCTGCCAGCCCCAGATCTTGTTCGCCGTGCGGCTCAGCTCACTCAGCTGCATGCCGAGGCCCCCCTCCTTCGGATCGTTGGTTCTCGGGACCGGGTCGAACATCCTTTTCAGGAGCGCATCCGGTGGGGGCGTTCCGGTCGTGTCCGTGCTGTCGGGGATCGCGGTGAGCACCATCGGTTGCCACTGGTTGTCAGCCTGGTTGTCCGGGGAGAGCACCTGCAGCAGCGAGTCGGCAGCCAGCGATGGCCAGCCGGAGAACGGGTGGAGCTTGACGAACTGGCAGTCGTATCGCGCCAGGTCGGGCGTGGCGGTGCCGTTGTTGTACGGGTAGCCGTACTTGGGCCCGCCGAAGAGGGTGCGGTTGTCGGGATATGGATTGAGGAAGGTCAGCCGATAGCCGAGCGGAAGCAGCTGCTCGTAGGCGGTGCGCTCGACCGCGCGGTAGAAGGTCGCTGCCGTCTTGGCTTCTTCGAGGCCGCTGGCGAGCTGGTACTCGGGCGGGCATGTGAGCCCAGCGTTGCAGTTTGCCTTGGAGCCGACCGTTTCGAGCTTGACCGGGTCGCTGATGATGATGTCTCCGAGCTGACGGAACGTGGCCTGCGTCGCCTCTGCCTGCGCGACGAACGTCGTCCCGAGCGCATCCGCCTGGAAGCGAACCTCGTCGCCGGACGGCTTCCCGGTACTCTGCGTTCCGGCCACCCAGACGCCGAGCTCAATCAGGTCGGAAGCCTCGGAGGTGAGCCCGCCTGTGGCCGGGCCGAGGAGCTTCAGGATGATCTGCGTGAAGTGCAGCCAGCTGAAGGTCGCCTCGCCCTTCGGGTTCTGGGCGTCCTTGTAGACGGTGTCCGCGATGTCCTGTGCGGCGGCCCAGTCCTTCAAGACGTCTTGATCAAACGGCGCCGAGCGCTTGTCCATCAAGATGCGGACCTTGACGACCCAGTCGAGTTCGTCATCCAGCCGGCTCTTCGCCGCGGTGAACTGGTCCGTCGTGAAGCCCGCGGCGGAAAACCTCATGCCGGTGCAAGGGTTGGGGTCACCGGGGCTCGGCATCTTCACTTTGTCGTCGATGGCGTCCTTGACTGGCATCACGTCGCCCGACATTTCGAACTGCGTCCAGTATTCGGCGCGCGGATTGCAAGTCAGCCCCCCCTTCCAGCCAATGTAGGCCAGCGCCCGGGCCAGGCCAGCCTTGTCCGCGTCTGTAACGCCCGCCAGTCCGGCGGGCCACCACTTCTCGGGTTGTGGGGCTTGGAGCACGAGCTGATCGAGCGAGTCGGAGAGCGGGCCGGCGGCGCTCATGTGGACCGGCCTGAACATGTGCAGGCGGTTGCGGCGCAGTGTCACGGTGAGCGTCGGTGCGCTCCCGGCCCCGTCGACGCCAACGGCCGCCTCGGCGCCGTTGCCCTCTCCGGCACCCGCCCAGCCCAGCAGCGCGTAGACCGACTGTCCGCCCGCGGGGCCGTTGGCCAGCGCCGCGCGGTTGAACCCGTTGCGCGTCCCGCCAACGCTGGCCACCGCCTGGGCGAGCTGATCCATGACCTTCTGGCTGTTCTGCGGCTGATTCCCATACCCGAGGTCGCTGCTGATCGGCGGTAAGTACACCTGCTGGCCCGGCGCCAAGTGACTCTGGACCTGGATGCGGACCAGGTGACCGGCGGGGATGCTGTTGAGGTAGTCGGACATGTTGCTGAGCTGCTGACGGGCGAAATCCCCGCGGTTCGCGGAACCGCTGGTCGGCGGGTTGGTCACGAACTTTTGCGTGGCGAGCGTGACGAAGGTCCCATTCGCATAGCTGTAGGGATCGATGTCGGATACGACGAAGCCCACGTCACAGTCGGTCGAGCAGGTCGGCGCCAGCGTGGGTTGAGTGAAGGTGAACAGGTCCGGCGGGAGGTACCGGTACTCGAAGTACTCATCGGGCGTCAGGTAGCCCGTCATGGCGGCACCGGCCGGATTGGTGTCGACGTCCGCCTCCCCTGCCCCGATGCCGGGCACACCGATCGCCGAAACCGTGTCGCCGGGGCGAGCGTTGAGCCCGCCGACCACGTCTTCGCTCGGAAATCCGATCCTGGCCAGCGCCGCAGCGAGGGACAGGCTGCCGGTCTCCCGGTATGGATAGTTGCCCGGCACGGTCGGCTTCCTCAGCGCCGCGATCACGAGGTCACCCGCGTCGAGTTGCCGGAGGCCGAGGTCGAGCACGTCGGTGTCGGTATATGTGGTATTCGACACGAACTTGAGCGTCGCGCGATCGAGAACCAGCACCTGAATCAGGGCGAGCGGCGTCCCCACTGGGGGAGGCGCCACGTATACGTCGCCGCCCACGCTGATCGCCGGCCGCCCGTCCTTGCTGGCCATCGTGTTGACCGCGACGAGCGGGCTGTTTGGCACGACGGTCATCGTGACGCTATCCGACACGGCGCTTTTCCCAGTTCCGACGGTGAGGCGCAGGGTCTGCCTCCCCAAGGCCTTGGCGGCAAACATCGTGGTCAGGCTGCCGGGATTCGTCAGCCCCGCCAGCGGTAGCCGTTCGGGCCGGCCGGACGCCGTCAGGGGCTGCCAACGAACCGTCGCGCGCTCGGCGCGGTCACCCCCCACGACGCGGCCGTCCAGCCTGAGCACCGACCCGAGCGTTACGCGTCGATCGGGGCCCGCGCCGACGAGCGGGCGACTCACCCGGACGACGAACGACTGCGTCACCGTGCGAGCGCGTCGGCCGGCGAGCTGCACCGTCACCCGCAGCACGTTTCTGCCGTTCCGAAGACCCTCGCTCAATGACGCCTCGAGCGTGCGCAGCCCGTGTCGCGCGCTACCAAAATCCTCGTCGATGGGCTGACCATTCAGACGCGCCGAGAACGCGCCCGACCGGTCCGACGCGTGCACGACGATCCGCACCACCGACGTTCGCACGGTCTGGCCGCTGCGCGGCGAGATCACCACCGGGCTGGGCCGCCTACCGGTAGTCGATGCCGCGCTGGCCGACGACGTCCAACCGGTCATCGCCACCGCTAACAACGCCACCATGACGGACGCGACTACGGACACTCGCCGGACCTCGTCTGCGGTCGACACCTTCGCACCCCCGGTTCGCGGACTCCTGGAGACGAATCTACTTTGGGGAGGGACCGCCGACCACGCAGTACTGGACGCTGTGAACGTCCAGTACTGGACGTTCAGCTCGCGGAGCGTCAGTAGAAGACGTCGTAGTACCCGCGCAAGCGCGGCGCCACGCCAGCCAGACATCCGAGCAGCCGCACAGTCAGCGCCGACGGCGGATCGGACTCGAGCACCACGGCCCCGGCACGCAGGAGTCCGAGCAGGGCCGGGCACGGCTCGCCGGCCCCGATCACGCTCAGCGCGTGTCTGAAGTGGTCGCCCCTGAGCATGACGACGGTCCCCGGCGCCGTCGCGATCGGACGCGACCCGCCGAGCAGGCCCGGGACGGCGGCCGCGCGCAGCAGCGGCCCGTCGGGCAGACCGGTCGCGGCGTGACGCGCCACGTAGCCGTCGCCGGCGACGCCGAGGCCGACGACGCATGCCACCGCCGCCGCGACCCGGGCAACGCGGTCGTCCCACGCCGGCCCTCGGCCCCACCCCCACGCCGCCAGCGCCCCGAGCACGCCGACGGCGACGAGCCACCCGGCCGACGGGACGTAGGGGTAGCCGAGCGCCACCGTGCGCCAGCACGACCATGCGATCGACCCGGCCAGCGCGACCGCCACCGCGGTCCGCAGCCGTGGCCCGGCCCCGCGCGCCGCCAGCCCCGCGGCGAGCGCGCACGCCGCCAGCGCCGGCAGCAGGTAGCGCGTCGCCCCGACGGCGAAGTCGTCGCTGCGGATGCCCGTGTACGGCGCGACCCCCCACGCCAGGAGCGCGGCCCCGGCGGCCGCGCCCGCGCACAGCGCCGCCCGTGACCGGCGGACCAGCGGCAGGACGACCGCCGCCGCGCCGAGCACGAGACCGCCGGCGACGACGTCGAGGTAGCCGTTGTAGTGCGTCCCGACCAGCGTCCGGGCGTGCATCAGGAAGCTGTCGCGCAGGGGCGCCAGCGCCGGCGGCACGGCGTCGCTGCCCGGGACGGAGACGAGCGGCCAGAGCGGCGACCCGTGGTCGATCAGGTTGCGCAGCGGCCAGACGCCGCCGACGCCCAGCCCGACACCCACCGCCGCCGACAGCCACCCGGCGTGCGAGCGGGCCGCCGCCCGCAGCGGCCCCCGGGCCACGACCGCGAGCGCGACGATCAGCAGCGCCGGCGTCGTCTTCGTCCCCAGACACAGCGCCGCCGCCACGATCGCCGGGTAGACGAGCCCCGGCGTCCGCCGGGACGCGCAGGCCAACCCGGCGGCGACGCAGAGCCAGGCCGTGGTCGCGATGTCGGTCGTCGGTCCGCCGAGGCCGAAGACGGTCAACGGCAGCACGCACAGCGCCGCCACCGCGAGCGCTCGCTCGCGGTCCGGGACCTCCAGCGAGCACAGCGCGAGCCAGCCGCCGCCGGCCATCGCGACGAACAGCAGCGGCGTCCAGATCGACGCCCAGACCCAGCTGCGCGAGAGTGCCAGCCCCCAGCCGACGATGACCTCGTTGGTGACCGGGTAGTTGGCGACCGGCAGTCCGTCGAGCACGGCGACCAGGCTCCCCGGCCGGCCGTTCTGGACCCAGGCCGAGGCGATCGGCAGGTGGTAGATCAGGCCGTCGCCGCCGATGAACGGGTGGCGCAGCTGGAAGACGATCCAGCCGACGACGACGCCGGCCGCCGCGCCGGCCCAGACCCCCACCCGCGGCACCCGCGAACCCGTCGCCGGCGTCAGCGCCACGACGATCCCCCAGGTCGCCGCCGCCGCCCCGGCGAGCGCGAGGCTGTCGCCGCCCCACCCGGCGAGGCCGAGCCCGAGCGACTCGAGGACGGCTGCCGCCGCCGCCAGCGTGAACCCGCTCAGCCCGAGTGCCACGCCCCGAGCCCCCAGGCACCCGCCGACCCGCAGGCCGGCCCCCATCAGCGCGGCGCAGGCGCCGACGAGCAGCGCCGCCTGGCCGCCGTCGGCCGCCGTCATCCCCGCCCGGCGGCGAGCTCGCGGTAGAGCTCGAGATAGCGCTCGGTGCAGCGATCGGTCGAGAAGTCGGCAGCCCGCGCCCGGCACGCGGCGACCGTGGCCGGATCCTCGGCCAGGACGAGCGCGTCGAGCAGAGCCGCGGCCAGGCCGTGCGGGTCGTCCCCGTCGAACAGGCGCCCGACCGACGGTCGGTCGATCACCTCGGGAATCCCGCCCTCGTTGGACCCGACGCCCGGCGTCCCGCAGGCCATCGCCTCGGCCAGCACCAACCCGAACGCCTCGTCGCGCGACGGCAGCGCCGAGACCCAGGCCGTCCCGTAGGCGCGCGCCAGCGCCGCGCGGTCGTCGAGATCGGCGAAGGCCACGCCAGGCGCCGGCGGCAGCGCCGCCGGGTTGGCCGGGCGGTTCAACACCAGCCGGGCCTCAGGCCGTTCGCGCCGGACGAGCACGAATGCCTCCAGCAGGAGCCCGACCCGCTTGCGCGGCCTTTCCGTGGCCGCGGCACAGACGATCGTGGGCTCCGCCGCCCGGGCCGGCGCCGGGCGAAACTGCTCCAGATCCACACCCGGTGCGATCACCCGTGCATCGGCGCCCAACCAGCGACGGCACGCGGCCGCGGCAGCCTCCGTCAGCACCACCAGGGCGCTGGCCTCGGCGATCGCCCGCTGCATGATCGCCATCCGGCCGCGGCGGTCGGCCAGCGCCCGGCGGTGGGGGATTCCCATCAGCGAGAACACGACCGGCCGGCCGGTGTGGGCACCCCACCGTCCCGCTGCGAGCGCATCGGTCGGATAGAGGGCATGAGCCACATCGTCATCGCCGCCGCGCAGCGCCGCATAGCTGAAGGGAACGTGAGTCAGATGCTCCTCGTACATCCGCCGCCGCAGCCGCCCCGCGGGCGGGCGCCAGACCCGCGTGACCGGGAGACCGTCCTCGACTGTCCGCGACGGCGGGCCGGCGTGGCTGGTGATCAGACGGGGCGCGTGCCCGCGGGCGATCAGCCCGTCGGCCAGCTCGCGCGCGAAGCGCTCGGACCCGCGCCGGACCTCGGGCCAGTAGCACGGGCTGAGGAGGGCGACGCGCACGTCAGAGGAAGACGGTTCGCGCGGCGACGCTGCCGACCGCCAGCGCCGTCAGCTCGCAGCAGTCGAGCGCGGCCGCACCCGGCAGCTCGGCCAGCCCGCGGACGCGGCCGCGCCACGACGCCCCGTAGGAGGGCGACGCGACCCCGGTCCACGGCAGCCAGGCCGCCGCCGCCAACGCCGTCCGCACGGGCACCGGCAGCCGGCCGAGCGCGCCCGCCGCGGCCATCCCGCCGAGCGCCAGAGCCAGCCGGGCGTGGCGGGGCTTCCAGAAGATCCGCCCGATCGAGGCATTGCCGCGCATCCCTGGGTGGCGGGCGACGACCGTCGGCAGGTGGCGCCAGCGCCAACTCGCGCGGGCCGCCGCGGCCAGCGACTGCGGCACGACAGCGTGGTAGGTCAGCATCTCGGGCGCTCCGACCAGCCACGACCCGCCGGCGCGGGCCCGCCAGGCGAGATCCGTGTCCTCGCCGCCCTCGAGCCGCTCGTCGAAGCCGTTGCAGGCCTCGAGCACGGCCCGGGGGTAGACGACGTTGCAGGTCTGGACCCAGTCGACCGGCGGGTCGATCTCCTGGGTGTGGACGTGTGCGCAGGCGTGGAGCAGGCCGAGCTCGTCGGGGTCCGGTCGGGTGGTGCCCTGGATGATCGCCCCGGGATGGGCGACGCCGGCGGCGAGCGCCCGCTCGAGCCAGGTCGCCGGGGGGCGGCAGTCGTCGTCGGTGAAGGCGACGAGCGGCGCCCGGGCGAGCCGCCAGCCGACGTTGCGCTGAGCCCCGGGCGGGTGGCCGCCGGGCGGGAGCGCGACCGACCGCAGCCTGCCGGCGGCGGCGAGCGGGTGCCCGGCGAGGACGGCAGCTGTCTCCGGGCCGCGCGAGTCGTGGCAGACGACGACCTCGAACTCGGGCGGGTCGAGCGTCTGCTCCTCGAGGGCGTTGAGCAGCCACAGCAGTCGTAGCGGGCGCTCGTGCGACGCGACCACGACCGAGATCGACGGGGCTGGCACGCGGCGTATCGTAGACGTGCCCCGACAGCTCGGCCGGGACCCCGCGCGCCGCGCGGTATGCTCGCGGTATGACGATCAAGATCGCCGTCAGCCTCCCGGACGAGCTCGTGGCGACGGCGCGGGCGGCGGTGGCCGCCGGCCAGGCGGCGTCGGTGTCGGCCTTCATCGCGCGGACCATCAGCGAGCACGGTCGCCACGCCGATCTCGCCAGCCTCCTGGCGGAGATGGCCGCCGAGCGCGGCGCCCCGACGCCGGCGGATCGCGTGTGGGCGCGGCAGGCACTGGGGCTCGACTGAGCGGTGGCCGGGGCGACGCTGGACACCGGCGCGCTGATCGCGATCGAGCGGGGCGACCGACGCGTCCAGGCGCTCCTCGACGAGGCAGCCGCCGCCGGCGCCGCGCTCGCCGTTCCGGCCGGAGTCGTCGCCCAAGCCTGGCGGGGCTCCCGGCGTCAAGCGCGTCTGGCACGGTTCCTCGCCCTCGCCGCGGTCACGGTCGTGCCCCTCGACGAGCTGCAGGCACGAGCGGCCGGGGCCGTGTGCGGACGCAGCGGAACCATCGATGTCGTCGATGCGTCGGTCGTCATCTGCGCCCGGTCGCGGGGTCACGCCGTGGTCACCGGCGACCGAGATGATCTCGTGGCGCTCGACGCGACGCTGCGGATCATCTCTCTGTAGCACCGCCGGGCCCGGTCGCACCACATCCGGTTGGTCGTACCGCTGCTAGCGTGGCCTGCGCCGATGACAGAGACCAAAGTCCCGACGCCGCCGCTGCTGCCCGGCGTCGGCCCACCGGCACCGGTCGCCGCGGTCGACGGCCTCCGCCACCGGGCGGCGCGGGGGACGCTGATCAACGCCGGCTTCCTCGCCGCGCTGACGTCGCTGGGCCTGATCAAGGGCTTCGCGGTCGCCGGCTTCCTCAGCCGCCGCGACTACGGGGTGTGGGGCGTGCTCGTCGTCACGCTGGGGACGCTCGGCTGGCTCAAGCAGGTCGGGATCGGCGACCGGTACCTCCAGCAGCAGGACGACGACCAGGAGCTCGCCTTCCAGCGGGCGTTCACGCTCGAGCTCCTGATCAGCGCCGGATTCTTCGTGCTGGCGCTCGGCGTCGTCGGATTGATGGTCGTCGTCTACGGCCGGATCGAGCTCCTGGCTCCCGGCCTGGCGGTGATCATGATCATCCCGGCGCTCGTCCTGCAATCACCGCTGTGGGTCTTCTGGCGGCGCCTGGAGTTCGTGCGTCAGCGGTCGCTAGAGGCGATCGACCCGATCGTCGAGTTCGTCGTCACGGTCGGCCTGGCCGCGGCGGGCGCCGGCTACTGGAGCCTCGTCGCCGGCCTGCTGGCCGGCAACTACGCGAGCGCCCTGGCGATCGTCCGGGCCTCGCCGTACCGCCTGGCCTTCCGCTACGACCGCGGGACGCTGCGCCAGTACGTCAGCTTCTCGTGGCCGTTGGTCGCCGCCGGAGCCGGGGGGATCGTCGTCGCCCAGAGCTCGGTGCTCGTCGGCAACGCGGCGCTCGGCCTGGCCGGAGTCGGGTCGATCGCGCTGGCCAGCTCGATCGCGCTGTACACGACGCAGGTCGACCAGATCGTCACGACGACGCTCTACCCGGCGATCTGCGCCGTGCGCGACCGCGCCGACCTGTTGTACGAGTCGTTCGTGAAGTCCAACCGGCTCGGGCTGATGTGGGGCGTGCCGCTCGGGGCGGGGATCGCCCTGTTCGCGCCCGACCTCGTCCGCTTCGGGCTCGGCGCCCACTGGCGTCCGGCGATCGGGCTGCTCCAGGCGTTCGGGCTGGTGGCGGCCGTCGATCAGCTCGGCTACAACTGGGATGCCTACTACCGGGCCCGGGGCGACACGCGGCCGATCGCGGTCGTCAGCTTCGCGGCGATGCTCGCCTTCGTGTGCGCGGCGATCCCCCTGATGATCACGCACGGCCTCGGCGGCTTCGGGCTCGGCATGGGGATCACCGCGATCGTCACCGTAGGCGCCCGCACGTTCTACCTGGCCCGTCTCTTCCCGGCCTTCGGCATGGCCCGGCACGCGGTGCGGGCGATCGCGCCGACGATCCCGGCGGCGCTGCTCGTGCTTGCCCTGCGGACCGTCGACGGCGGGCGCACCCTGCCGCTGGCGATCGCCGAGGTCGCCGTCTACGCCGCCGGCGTGCTCGGGGCGACACTGCTCTTCGAGCGGTCGCTGCTGCGCGAGATCGCCGGGTACCTGCGGCCCGCCCCCGCCTGACGTCAGTCCAGCAGCCGGCCGGGGTCGGCCGGGACGTCGACGGCGTGCATGCGCAGGGCGGTGAGGGGGACGATCCCGAGCGCGCGCTGGTGGGTCGACGCGAGCACGACGAAGGCGGCGGCGCCGTCGTGATGGGCGCGGAGCCAGTTGACGGCGGTGACACACCAGCGGTCACCGGGGACGAGCCCGGGGAAGCCGTATTCGGGCATCGGCGTGACGAGGTCGTTGCCGATGCCGCGCTGATGCTCGAGGAACTCGGCGGTGACCACGGCGCAGATCGTGTGGCTGCCGAGATCCTCGGCGCCAGTCGTGCAGCACCCGTCGCGGTAGAACCCGGTCAACGGGTCGAGGCCGCAGGGCTCGAGCTCACCGCCGAGGACATTCAACTCGGTCACGTGTCGATTATCGCGCGAAGCGTTCATGGGCGCGCGCAACGTGTCTTCGGGGGTCGATGCCGAAGCCGAGTCGGCCCCGGCGGCCCCTCCGGCGCACAGCGGGGCACGGTCCGCAGCGATTAGTCCGCGGACGCCGCCGGGTCATAGGGGGCAATGGACGTGCGGCAGCCCGTCCGCCGGGACCGGAGCAGGGCCGTCGGCGGGGATGGCTACCGTACCGGCACGACGAAAAACGACCGCACCGAAGACGGAGGCAGACGCGATGCAGGCGAAAGAGACGACGGACCGAACGCGCTGGATCGCGCTCTACGTGCTCTGCGTCGGGGTGCTGATGATCGTGCTCGACGCGACGGTGGTGAACGTGGCGCTGCCGACGATCCAGACCGACCTCGGCTTCACCCAGGCGAGCCTGGCGTGGGTCGTGAACGCCTACCTGATCGCCTTCGGCGGGCTGCTGCTGCTCGCCGGCCGGCTGGGCGACCTGCTCGGACGCCGGTCGGTGTTCCTGTTCGGCCTGGGGACCTTCACCCTGGCGTCGCTCGTCTGCGGCGTGGCCAGCAGCCAGGAGATGCTGGTCGGCGCGCGCTTCGTGCAGGGACTCGGCGGGGCGCTGACGTCGGCGGTCACGCTCGGGATGATCGTGACGATGTTCCCCGAGCCGCGCGAGCAGGCGAAGGCGATCGGCGTGTTCGGGTTCGTCGCGTCGGCCGGCGGGTCGATCGGGCTGCTGGCCGGGGGCATCCTGACGCAGTCGATCAACTGGCATTGGATCTTCTTCATCAACATCCCGTTCGGGATCGCCACCGCCGTGCTCGCGCTGCGCCTGGTGGGGCGCGATGTCGCACAGGGCTTCGGGCGCGGGGCGGACGTGCTCGGGGCGTTCCTGATCACCGGTGCGCTGATGCTGATGGTCTTCACGATCGTCAAGCCGGCGGCCGAGCGCGGCTGGGGCTCGGGTCAGGCGCTCGGCTTCGGGGCCGCATCGATGGCCCTGCTGGCGGCGTTCGTCGCGCGCGAGTCGACGGCCGCCAATCCGCTGATCCCCCTGCGTATCTTCCGGTCGCGCAACGTCTCGGGGGCGAACGTCGTACAGGCGCTGCTGGTGGCCGGGATGTTCGGGATGTTCTTCCTCGGGGCGCTCTACCTCCAGCGGGTGCTGGGCTACGACCCGCTCGAGATCGGCCTGGCCTTCCTGCCGGCCACGGTGATCATGGGGACGCTGTCGCTGCGCTACTCAGACCGGTTGATGCTCCGGTTCGGACCGCGGGAGACGCTCCTGCCCGGGCTCGTGCTCGTCGCTCTGGGACTCGCCCTGTTCGCGCGGGCGCCGGTCGGGGGGAGCTACGTGACCGACGTGCTGCCGGTGATGATCGTGCTCGCCTGCGGCATCGGCGTGTCGTTTGCCCCGTTGATCTCGCTGGCCATGGCCGGGGCCACACCGCAGGACGCCGGCCTGGCGTCCGGCCTGGTCAACACGGCGGCACAGGTCGGCGGGGCGCTCGGCCTGGCGGTGCTGGCGACGCTGTCGGCCTCGCGCACAAGCCACCTCCTGGCCAGCGGCAAGTCGCATCTGTCGGCCTTGACCAGCGGCTACCACCTGGCGTTCCTGATCGCCTCGGGTCTGGTCGTGCTGGCCATAGCCGTCGCGCTGGCCGTGCTCCAGCCGGCCCCGGCCCCGGCGGCCGGCGGGCACGCGCCCGCCCCGGACGCCGACACCACGGGCGCGACTCCGGCCTACTCCGAGTCGGCGTAGGTGGGCTGGCGGGCTTAGACGCGCTCGCTGCGCAGCGCGAAGCCGATCTCACCGGCCACGATCAGCACCAGGCTCGCCAGCAGCGGGAGCACGGTGAGGACGCCGAAGATCGCGGCGAGCGCCTCGAGCGCCAGGACCGCGCCGACCCCGATCATGTCCTCGCGCCGCGCCCGACGGGCAGACCGGTAGCCGGTCAGGAGCAGTCCGGCCAAGAGCCCGCCGCAGGCGAACGCGATCAGGATCAGGACCGTGGCCGACATCGACGACGATGCTACCGGCGGTCCCGGCGGCAGGGCGGGCCGCGACGACTCCACGAGTCGCGCGCCACGCCGCGCAACGCGAGCAGCTCGGCCCAGGCCGACCCGGCGACGCGGGCGGCGTACTCGGCTCGCGCCAGACCGAGCAGGTCGGTCTCGGCGAGGGCCGCGGCGCCGAAGCGCCGCAGCGCCCAGTCGCCGGCGAGCACCGGCCGGGGGTGGCGCCAGTACTGCCAGCCGACCGCCGTCGCCAGGCGGCGGTGATGCTGCGTGCTCGAGAAGCCGTGGCGGAAGGCGCGGCGGAGGATCGGCACGAGCGCCGACTCGGACGCGTGGCCGATCACCGCATCCGCACAGTAGGCAAGCCGGTGGCCGGCGGCACCGGCGCGCAGGCAGAGGTCGACGTCCTCGCCGATGTGGCGGTAGTCGGGGTCAAAGCCGCCGATCTCGGCAAAAACCGCCCGGTGGATGCCGAGGTTGGCGCTCGCCGCCCAGCCGCTGCGGGCGACGTTCGTCGCCTGGTCGAAGCGCCACAGCAGCTCGAGCCGCTCGCAGCGGTTCGGCGGGGCGCCGGTTTCGAGCCGGACCGGGCCGGCGGCGAGCGGCGCCCGCTGGAGGCAGCCGAGCAGCGCAGCGAGCCAGCCGGGCTCGGCCAGGCAGTCGGCGTCGGTGAAGGCGATCAGGTCGGCCGCGGCCGCCGCGACCCCGCGGTTGCGGGCGAGCCCGCGGTTGGCCCAGGCCTCCCGGACGACGACCGCGCCGGCGGCGCGGGCGACGGCGGTGGGGGCGCCGTCGCGCGAGCCGTTGTCGACGACGACGACCTCGAAGCGGTCTGGCCCGAGCGTCTGCCCCGCGAGCGTGGCGAGCAGCCGCCCGAGCGCCGGGGCCCCGTCGCGGACGGGCACGACGACGCTGATCTCGGGGCCGGGCACCGAGCGCAGGCTACCCTTGCGCGTCATGCCAGCCCTCCCGCCGGCCGTGACCGTGGCCGTCGTCTCGTGGAACACGCGGGATCTCCTGGCCGGGGCGCTCGCCTCGCTCCACGACGAGGTGCTGGCCGGGCGCGCCGACGTGTGGGTCGTCGACAACGCCTCGACCGATGGGTCGGCCGCACTCGTGCGCGACCGCTACCCGTGGGTCAAGCTGATCGCGTCGACCGAGAACCTCGGGTACGGCCCGGCGGTCAACCTGGTCGCCCGGCGCACGGTGACGCCGTGGATCGCGGCCGCCAACGCCGACATCGCGCTTGCCCCCGGAGCCCTCGCCACGCTGGTCGCGGCCGGTGACGGGGACCCCGCCTGCGGCGCGCTCTGCCCGCGCCTGATCGTCGCCGACGGGTCGACCCAGCACAGCGTCCACGCCTTCCCGACCCCGGCGACCACGCTCGCGTTCAACGCCGGGCTCTGGCGCCTGGTGCCCGGGACCGGAGAGCGGCTCTGCCTCCACGGACAGTGGGATCCCGAGCGTCCGCGGCGCGTCGACTGGGCCCACGGGGCATTCCTGCTCATCCGGCGGGTGGCCTGGGACGAAATCGGCGGCTTCGACGACGACCAGTGGCTCTACGCCGAGGATCTCGACATCTGCTGGCGCCTGGCCAAGGCCGGCTGGAGCACCCGCTACGAGCCGGCTGCGCGGGTGCAGCACGCCGTCAGCGCGGCGACTCGGACCGCCAGCTGGGGCGACACGCGCGCGGTTCGCGCCCAGGCCTCGGCCTACGCCTGGATGGCCCGGCGCTTCGGTCCGGCCCCGGCGCGCCTCTGTGCGGCGATCAACGTCATCGGGGCGCTCGCCCGCTGGGCGCCGCTCGCCCTCGGCGCCCGGGTCGACCCGGCGCGCCTCGCGGACGCGCGCGACCGCCACCGCGGCTACGTCCGCATGCACGCCACGGGGCTCCGCCTGACGGCCCAGCGGGGCGCGGTCAGGTCGCCGTGAGCACGGCCGTCGACAGGTGCAGCCGGGCGCACCCAGCGTCCGGGATCGCCACCACGGCGGCGGTCGGCACGCCGTACCGCTTGACGATCGCCGCCGTCCAGAGCGATTTCCTCACGGGAGGAGCTCGAACGCGTCGGTGTGGCTCGGTCTGATGGCGCCGAAATGCCGGCGATCGAGGGTGATCACGATGGTGGCCCCGATGCGCTCGGCGAGCGCCACGACCGAGGCGTCAGTGCCGCCGAGCGGGAAGTCGGCGTACTGCTCGACGAGCTCGGCCATGCGGTGGAAGTCCTCGCGGGCAGGACCCTCCACGTCGAGGGTGCCCACTCCGGTCAGGAACGCGGCTTCGGCGGCGGCACGCCTCGAGCTCCCGGGCCGCGTCGGAGTGGCCGCTGCGACCGAGAGCCGCAAAGGGAAGCTCGCGCCGGTCGCCGGGGTCCCCGATCCCGAGGTATGCGCTCAGCGCGTCGCGTGCGATCGCTGACGCCGGCATCGAGCGGCGGCGCGCTTCGCGCTGGAGGGCCGCGGCCAGCTCGTCCGGCAGGGAGATCGTGGTGCGTCGCATACGCGCATACCAAGACCGCGTCCGGGGATCACTCAGCGCCGCGGGCCGAGTCCCGATCGGGGCGCCCTCGCACTGCCGAGACGACGATCAGCCCACCCCCGCCGAGCAGGCCCAGCAACGTCAGCGCCGCCCCGAACCAGACCGACGTCGGCCGGTAGACGAACTCGACCACGTGGGGGCCGGCGCCGGCTGCGACCGCCCGGAAGGCGCCGTTCGCCGGGAGGATCTTCGCCGCATGCCCGTCGACGCGGGCGCCCCAGCCGGGGTAGTAGAGGTCGTCGAGCACGACGTAGCCCGATCGCGCCAGGTCGACCGCCACGGTCACCGACGTGTCCGTGCTGCGCGTGATGTGTGCGGCCCCGATCGCCGGTGGCGGGCCGGCCGGCGCCACCCCGGCGCCCTCGATCGCCGGCTGGCGGGCGATCGCCGCGGCGCTCCGCCCGCGCAGCGCCGCGACCGCCGCGGGCAAGCCGGCCACGGGCTGCCACGAATAGGCGGCGAAGGCGCGCGGCACAGCGTGGGCGTTGTCGATCAACCGCTCCCCGGGGGCGGCGTAGGCGACCCGCAGGCCGGGGTCGGCCGGCGGGGCGCCGCCGGAGTCGACGATCTGCCCCGCCCCCAGCAGGTCAACCAGTGGCCGCGCCTGGTCGACGGGGATCACGCTGTCGCCGAACGCCCGCAGCACCGACCCCCCCAGGGCGTCGACCACCGCGCTGTAGCGCGCGTCCTCAGGCAGGTCCTCGACCCGTACGTCGCTGCGCCCGTAGAGCTCCGCCAGGTTCGGGGCGAGCGACACCCCCGGCGCGACGAGGCGGACGCCGGGGCTCGAGCGGCTCAGGGCCGCCGGGGCCGGGGGGTCGGCCAGCCGCTGCGCGACCGCCGGCTGGTAGCCCCGGCCGATCGTCACGACGTCAGCCAGGGCGAGCAGGACGACGAAGGCGACCCCCGGCCGACGCAGGCGCTCGAAGCGCAGGGCGAGCGCCGCGGCGCCGAGCGACGCCCCGGCGATCAGGACCCAGCGCAGCAGCGCCCCGCCCGCGGCGATGTCGGCCGACCCGGGATCGAGCTGCTGGACCGGGAGCTGGTGGAGCGCCCCGCGCCAGGCCGACACGAGCCCGCCGCCGTGCACGACGAGCGCGACGGCGACCGGCACGGCGGCGGCGATCGCCATCAGCCGCACGGCGCGAAGCTGCTGCTCGCGGCGGGCGCCGAGCAGCTGGTCGAGCGCCAGACCGGCGAGCAGCGACAGCGAGAACGCCCCCAGCCAGATGAAGTAGTGGACGACCATCAGCGAGAACGGCGGCACGTGTGTCGCGATCCAGCGCAGGCCGGGCAGGTCGACGATCAGCGCGAACGACGCGATCGCCGTGCCGGCGAAGAAGCGCTGCGCCCGCCGGCGCGGCACGGCGAACATGCCGACGCAGAGCAGCAGCGGCGCCACGCCGAGATACTCGCGCCCGACGAACACGCTGGAGAGACCGCTCCCCCCCGCGGCGAAGATCCGCTTGTCCGGCCTCCCCCACCACTCCGGGAACACGAGGCCGACCGCGAGCTGGTGCAGCGAGTCGGCCGGGCTGTCGCGCCCGGTCCGCGCCGACTGGCCGACGAGCTCGACCAGCGGCAGCCAGTAGAGCGCCCCGACCGCTCCGGCGACGACCGCCGCAAGCCCCAGCAGCCGCAGGCGCGGGCCCGTCGGCTCCCCGGAGCGCGCGATCCGGGCGGCCAGGTACAGGCCGGTGCCGCAGAGCGCGACCACGAGCGACTCGGGGTGCCCGCCGAACATGGCGATCCCGACAGCCAGCCCCAGGGCCGCCGCGTCCGCCGCCCGGGCGCGGGCACACACGCGCTCGGCGAACAGGAACATCCACGGCATCAGCGCGACCACGTCGGTCATCGAGTGGCCGAGCCAGACGACGTACTGGGTGCCGAGGGTGAACGCTCCGGCCGCCAGCACCGCGGCGATCGGCCGCAACCGCAGCGAGCGGGCGAACAGAAAGGTCCCGCCGGCCGTCAGCAGCAGCTTGGCCAGCGCGATCAGGCCGAGCGAGCGCCAGAACGGCAGCACGTAGGCCAACCAGCTGGTCGGGAAGAGCTGGGCGGCGGCCTGGGAGCCCAGCGGGCGCCCGGTGCCGACGTTGGGATCCCACAGCGGCAGGCTGCCCGACCGGATCGCCTCGCGCGCGTGCAGCAGATAGGGCTCGATCACGAAGACGATGTCGGTCAGCGACGGGTTCGCGGCCCGCAGCAGGCCGGGCGGGCGGACCGTGCCGAACGGCGGCACGGCGAAGAAGGTCAGGTCGCCGGGGCTGAGGATCTTGCCGCCGAGGACCGCGTCGGACAGCAGCCACACGCAGGCGGCCGCGACCAGCCCGAAGCCCGCGACGCCTCCGGCCCTACCCCCAGCTCCACGTCCGGCGCGCCGGCTCAGGGACCGCACGATTCGCGGGCGAGGTCGCGATCGTCGCGTCGCAGCGCCCACGTCGCCCGCAGCACGTCGCAGCTCATCGCGAAGGCGGCCGGCAGCGGGTTGAGCTTCGAGCCGGGGCGGTGCGCCCAGCGGACCGGCACCTCCTCGACGCGGAGGCCGAGCGCCCGGGCTCGCAGGAGCAGCTCGACGTCGAACGCGTAGCCGGCGACCAGCTGCTCGTCGAGGAGCTGCCGGCCGACCGGCGTCGGCATCAGCTTGAAGCCACACTGCGTGTCGCGGAACGGCAGCCCGGTCAGGCGGCGGACGCCGTAGTTGAAGACGCGGCCCATCAGCTTGCGATGGAACGAAGCGCCCGTCACGACCGACCCGGGGACGTCGCGGGAGCCGATCGCGAGATCGGCGCCCCGACGGAGCCCGTCATGGAGCCGGGCGACCTCGCCGAGCGGGGTCGCCAGGTCGACGTCGGCCAGCAGCACGAGCTGGCCGCGCGCCGCCGCGACGCCGCGGGCAATCGCCGCCCCCTTGCCCTGGTTGGGCCCGCCGTCGGCGAGCAGCCGCAGCCACGGCGCCCGTGGGAGCTCGGCGCGAACGGCGGCGGCGGTGCCGTCGCTGCTGCCGTCGTCGACGATCACGGCCTCGAGCAGCTCGAGCCCGGGCACGCCGGTGGCGGCGAGCTCGCTCAGGCCGGCGAGGAGGCCGCCGAGGCGCTCAGCCTCGTTGTACGCCGGAAGGACGATCGACAGCGTCGGCGTCATCGGACGGCGAGGTGGTACTGCGTCCAGAGCAGCCCGGCGAATGGCCCGCCGGCGAGCCGGCGCTCGATGCGCTGCTCGAGCCGCAGGCCGGCCGCCCCGGTCGCCTCGGCGACGACGGGCAGGTAGACGCCGGTCGCCCAGCTGCGCTCGATCCGAAAGCCGGCGTCGCGCAGGCGTCGGCGGGCCTCGCCGGCGCTCATCAGGCTGATGTGACCGGTCGGGAGGATCGGCTCGCGGTAGATGCGGCGCACGACGTCGACGATCCCGGGCAGGAAGGCGACGCGGCCGGCGAGCTCGAGCGGGCTGAAGCGGTGTGGCGTCGACAGCAGCAGCTTGCCGCCGGGGCGCAGGATGCGGTGCATCGAGGCGAGCGCACCGGCCGGATCGGGGATGTGCTCGATCACCTCCGAGCACAGCACGAGGTCAAACGACGCGTCCGGCAGGCGGCTGGCGACGATGTCGTCGAGCACGACCTCGATGTTCGGTCGGGCGGCGGCGAGCTCGCGCGCCCGCGCGAGGAACGCCTCCTCGATGTCGCTGGCGACGACCGCCTGAGCCAGCTCGCTCAGCAGCGGCAGATAGACGCCGCTGCCGGGTCCGACCTCGAGCGCCCGCCCGAGCGGGGCCGCCTCGCGCAAGGCCTGCATGATCTGCTCGCGCCGGCTGACGTGAAGCCAGCGGCGAGTCGGGTTCTTCGAGTTGTAGAGCGTGTCCTGGAGCGACAGGAGCGCCGGCGCTTGCGCGGTGCCCATCCCGTTCTATCGGCGCACTACGTCTTGCCCGAAGGGGCCGGCGCGCGGCCTCCCTGGCGGACGGTGGCGGGCGTCGTCGTGCGCACCGGCGGCGCCGGCCGCGGCGGGCGCCGCTTGAGTCGCCGCTGCCAGAGATCGACGATCCCCAGCCGCCAGGCGATCCAGCCGCTCCAGCCGGTGGTGATCGAGAAGTCCATGAAGCGGGCGTGGTCGAACGCCCGCTTGGCGAGGTAGAGCGTCCGCAGCACAAGCCCGACGCGCGGGTACTCGCGCTGGGGCGTCGCACTCGACTCGACGTGGCGCAGCATCAGGTCGAACACCCGGCGCGGCGGACGCAGCAGGGCCAGCACGTAGAGCAGCAGGTTCGCCACCCGGGGGGGGATCATCTGGTAGGCGGCCGAGATCTCCTCGATGTCGATTCCCCGCTCCCGCATCGCGCGCTCGAGACCGGTGTTGGGAATCACCCGCAGCGAATAGATGAACAACGTGTACGGACGCGGCATCGCGTAGAGCAGCTCGAGCGTCTCGATCACGTTCTCACGCGTCTCGATCGGGTTGTCCATGATGATGTCGTAGGCCGGGGGGATGTGGTACTTCGGTGAGAACGAAGCGATCACCTCGCCGGCGGCCATGATCTTCTCGGGCGGAGTCGGCCGGCGGTAGAAGTCGAGGATCTCCTGGCTGCCGCTCTGGATCCCCATGCGGACGCGGTTCATCCCGGCCCACGTGAGGATCTCGAACTTGTCGCGCTTGACGTAGTTGGGGATCACGCCATACACGGCGAACGGGATGTCGAGCTCGGCCTTCCAGAGCTCGGCGAACTCCTCGATGTCGTTGTAGGAGATCGCCATGAAGCTGTCGTCGTGGAACGAGACCTGGCTGATGTGCGGGAAGCGGGCGCGCGCCGCCTTGACCTCGCCGACGATGTAGGCGGCCCCCGGGTGGCGAATCTTCTTGTACTTCGGGTCGTTGGCGATGAACTTGGTGTTGCCGCAGAACTCGCAGTGGAACGGGCAGCCGATCGACCAGAGCGTCGTGTAGCCGAGGCCGTCGTTGGCGAGGAAGTCGCCGGTCTTCATCGGCCGGAAGCCCTGGCCGTGCCGGTAGATCAGCTCGCCCTGGCCGTACTGGGGGTAGGGCAGCGTCTCCATCTCTGGTACGGACATCAGCGGCCGGAAGTGGTTCTTCCTGACCTCACCGTCGCGCTTGAACCAGAAGTTGCGGGTCCCGGTGTGGTCGCGGCCTTCCGACAGGGCGGCCAGCAGCTCCTCGAAGGCGAACTCGCCCTCGCCGACGCAGATCCCGTCGACGTCGGCGAGGATCGCGTCCTCCGGGTGGATGATCGGATGGATCCCGCCCCAGATGACGAGGCTCTCCGGAGAGAGCTCGCGCACGCGGGTGATGATCCGCCGCGTCAGGTCGGCGTAGCCGGTCATCGACGAGAAGCCGACGAGCTCGGCCCCGGCCAGGCCGCTGGCGATCTCGTCGATCTGCTCGGGCCCGAAGTTGCCGCCGCTGTTGCCGGTCGTCCCCTTCACGGCGTTGCGGACGCTGCGGTACTGGGCCGTCGAGATGTAGCAGGCCTCGGTGTCCGGGTTGATGCGCGTGGCGAACGCCGCCATCTTGCGGAAACCGCAGGACGTGATCCCATCCTCGAGCGAGACAAGCTTGATCTGCACTACGTCGTTCCCTCCATGGCTGGCCGCAACCCCGTCTTGGGACGATACCGGGCGCCCACGACGGGCGGCCCTTCGACGCCGCCGCCGGTCGCCGAGGCCCGCGGAGCCCGATCAGCCGATGGGCGCTCGCGCACCGTCACCCTCGCCCCTCGGCCAGGCCCACGCCGCGCGCCGCCGGCCGCGCCGCTCCGGCGAGCGGCCGCGCCAGCACGGCTGCGTGGGGATCGCCGAAGCGCGAGCAGAAGAGCATGTTGCGGGCCGCCGCCGTCCGGACGGCATACGGTCGCAGCTGCGGGCGGGGATGTCCGCGCCCGGGTGGCATCAGAAACGGCGCCGGGCCCGACTCGATCCCGAAGCCGGCCCGCACGATCAGCTCGCGCAGACCGGCCAGGCTCGGCTTCAACCAGTACGGTCGGCCCCCCGGCTCGAGCCGCAGCGTCGGTCGCCAGGGCGCGCTCAGGGTCAGCGGGATCGAGAAGGCGTCGACGGAGACGAGCTGGCCGCGAGTCACCGCGCGGACGCGCTCGAGCGCGCCGATCGGGTCGCGCAGGTGGAGCAGCAGGCTGCCGATGTAGACGAGGTCGAACATGCCGTGGACGGCCGGGTCGAGGTCGTAGACGCTGAGGTCGAGTCGCCGGACGGACGACCCGAGTGCCGCTGCGGCGATCGCGAAGCCGTCCCC
The DNA here is from genome assembly GCA_963742705.1 of uncultured Solirubrobacterales bacterium. GTDB lineage: Bacteria > Actinomycetota > Thermoleophilia > Solirubrobacterales > Solirubrobacteraceae > Palsa-513. The sequence continues at coordinate 855,566 of CAVUMZ010000017.1, forward strand.
CCCACCCTTGCGCTCGGTGATCGCCGCGTAGTCGACCGGGTCGACGACCGCCGGCCAGTCCCACCGGCGCTCGTCGAGGATGTCGGCCGCGAGCACCTCGGCCGCCCCGCGCCGCTCGAGCTCGAAGGCCCAGAAGCCGTCGAAGGTGCCGATGTCGAGACAGCGCATGCCGTCGAGGCGGGCCGGCAGCGGCAGCCGCCCGACGATCGGCCGCGTATCGAAGTAGCCGGGCGTGACGATCCCCGGGGCGAGCTCGATCGTGTGGTACCACTGGCGGCCGGCGACCCGCCGGGCAAGGTCGTCGTCGGAGCGATCCGCTGGGCTCGGCCCGTCCACTGGGGCGGGGAGTCTAGACCCGCGCCGCGTGCCGGCCCGCGTCAATCGACGTTGCCGGGACGGTTCGCCGCCGTCTGGACCCGGGTATCTGCGCCGTGAAATGCCCGCCGAACCGCCACCGCTCGCTCACGCACCCGCTCGCGCGAGCGGCGGACGTCCTGCCGCTCGCGGTTCGTTGCGAACGGCGGTCGCGACGGCCGCCGGCGAGATCGTCGTGACGGCGGCCGGGGACCTCGACCTGCCCGCAGCCGACGCCTTCGAGCGGGAGGTCCGTAGCGTCGCGGCCAGCGGTGATCGCCTGCTCATCGATCTGCGCGCCGTCGAGTTCCTCGACTCGGGCGGGCTGCGGGCGCTGCTGGCGCTGCGCAACGATGCCAAGCGCCACGGCCGTGAGCTCGCGCTCGTCCCCGGCCCGGCCGCGGTCCAGCGGGTCTTCGTGCTCAGCGGCACCCGCGGGCTGTTCGATTGGCGCCAGGGCTGAGGCGCCCGACCTGCCTCAGAACCCGTGCGTGCGGACGCGCTCGCGCACCATCTTCACCAGGATCGGCACCAGCGCGTTCGCCATCAGGCGGTAGCCGGGCGATTGCGGATGCACGCCGTCGACCAGCGTGATCCCGTTCTTGACCGCGGTCACCGGGTTCCACAGATGCGTCAGCGCCCGCGTGTAGACGCAGCCTTCGGCCTTGGCCACCCGGCGGTCGATCGCGGCGAAGCGCGGGATCACCGCCCCGAGCACCGGCGGCAGCGGCGATGGATCGGCGATCAGGCACAGGCCCCCGTACGTCTTGACCAGGCCGATTCGGTTCTCCAGCTCCTGCTGGTAGCCCTTCTCGTACTTGCTGCCGCCGCCGGCGGCGGCGAACTCCCAGATGTAGGCCGGGAGGAAGACGGAGATGTCGAACTGCTGCTGCAGCAGCGACTCGAGGATCCGCGGCGCCGAGTCCTGCGTCAGCCGGTGGCCCATGTGGCCGAGGTTCTCGACCTCGACGCCGATGTGGCCCGGCGTCACCGGCCCGCGGTTGATCACGCCGTCGAAGATCAGGCTGCCGCTCGACGGGCCGTGCACGGTGATGGTCTTCGTCCCCGGAGGGACGGTGATGTACTGCTCGGCCGGCGTCGGCGGACCGGTCGACCGGGCGTCGATCGAGAAAGTCTGGCCACCGGCGGTGACGGTGAAGACACCCGAGCCCATGAACTTCGTGAACAGGACCGCCACGAACGGGGCCGCCGGGTCGATCGGCGCCGACGCGGTCACCTGCGGCGAGAGGGCGATCGCGCTGTAGCCGCTCGGCCCGTCCGGCCCCGGATACTGGGCCGAGAAGCCCGACAGCGTCCAGGCGTCCGCGCGCGGCACCTCCTTCGTCCCGGCGACCGTGTACTTGCTGAAATGCCAGCGGAAGACGCTCGCCGGGATCAGGCCGATCCCGTTGGCCTCGAAGCCAGCCGCCGCGAGGCCGGTGCGCAGGCGCGGGACGAGGCTGTTCTCCAGGTAGTGGGGGATCGTGTACCCCTCGACGACCGAGTCGCCGTACACCCCGATCGTCACGCGCGGCCCGACCGACCCGAGCGCGGCCGGAGCGGCTACGACCACGGCCACGACCGCGACGAGGATGGCGACCGCGCGCCGCATGAGGTTCCGGGTCTCCATCTCGAGTCCGGCAGGATAATCGCTGGACCCACGCTGAGGCGGCGGTCAGAGATCCCGCGCCCGCAGCCGTCCCCAGTCGCGGGCATACAGGCAGCAGAGATCGGCGAGGGCGAAGGCCGCCTGCTCGCGATCGGGCGCCCGCGCCGCGGCCAGCAGATAGTGCGGGGCGCACCGGATCAGGTCGCGGCCGGTCGGCGGCGGCGAGCTGCCGGGGTAGCGCCGCTCGAGCCAGGCGAGCCCGGCGCCGTGCCGGGCGAGCTGGCGCAGGAGGTCGCGGAAGCGGGCGCGGTTCTCGTGGTCGACCGCCGCCTGCGGCCGCGACTCGAGCCGCCAGCCGGCCTCCTGGAGACGCCAGCAGAGGTCGGCGTCGCCGGCCGCCGACGAGCCTACGTCGCGGGCGAAGCCGCCGACGCCGGCGAACGCGCTCGCGCGAACCGCGCAGTTCGCCGTCTGCGCGTACGGCCGGTAGCCGTTCTGGAGCGTCGCCGCCTGGTCCATCTTGCCCCGCGCTGAGATGTAGCGCGAGCAGAGCGTCGACGTCGTGCTCCAGTCGCGGACGGCCCCGGCGAGGATGCCGACATCAGCGGCCGGCGGCGGGTCGAGGTAGCGCTCGACGAGGTCCGGCGCGGGGCGCGTGTCGGCGTCGACGAAGATCAGCCAGTCAGCGCGTGCGGCCGCCGCGCCGACGTCGCGCGCGTACCACGACGACGCCCGCTCCGGCGCGGCGAGGACCGTGATCCCGGCGGCCGACGTCGGCCGCGGGTCGGGCCGGTTGTCGACGACCAGGATCGCGTCGCCCGGGCCGAGTGCGAGCCGGCCGAGGCGGTGGAGCGCCGTGTCGAGCTCGTCCTGGCTGCCGGCGAACGGAACGATCACGGTGGCGTCGGGGCGCGTCATCGCGACGGGCGCAGGCGGCCGGCGGCGAACGCCGCCTCGGCGAGCAGCCGTCCGCGCCGCCCGCGCGTCGCGGGGGCGTAGGCGACGAGGTGGGAGCGGCCGTGGTAGACGCGATAGCGGCGCAGACCGCGCGCCCGGGCGTGGGCCAGGAGGTCGTCGATCGGCAGGCTGCGGTGGAGCTGCGTCTCGCCGGGTGCCGGGGCCAGGAAGTTGACGACGACGAGGGCGGCGAGCTGCTCGAGCCGGGCGAGCAGGGCGAACGGGTCGTCGACGTGCTCGAGCACGTCGAACGCGAACGCCGCGTCGAAGCCGCCGTCCGGCGGCCGGCGGTCGATGTCGTGGATCACGGCGGTCAGCCCGCGGGCGGCGAGGCGGTGGCGCAGATAGCGCGTGCTCGGATTGTCGAAGTCGGCGAACTCGACGTCGTAGCCGCGCTCGGAGAGGACGAGGCCGTCGCTGCCGATGCCGCAGCCGTAGTCGAGCAGCCGCGCCGGAGGACGCACGAGCTGGACGAGGTCGCGTAGGTAAGGCTCCTTCGTACGCGTCATCGCGAACGCCGTGAGGTTGTAGAGGTAGGCCTCCGACGTGCGGTAGAGGGCCTGCTCGTCGGCGACGCGATCCGCCTCGCGCTCGAGCTGGGCCTCCCAGTCGACGAGACGGTCATGGTCGTACCCCGAGCCGAGGTACTCGCGCAGCTCCGTCTCCTCCCGCACCGGGTCGATCTCCGGGAGCCGGAGCCGGGTCGCGCTGCGGCCCGGCGACGGCGGAGGGGCATCGCTCGGGTCGGCCACGGCTCGTTACGCTAACGCCGTGGAGCTGCTCGAGCGAGCGATGGAGCGCCGGTGGTACCACTCGATCGAGCTGGCGCCGGGACGCGTGACCGATGGCTGGTTCGATCTGCGGCCATTCGTTCACCACTACGGGCTGCCGGAGCGGCTCGACGGGATGCGGGTGCTCGACGTCGGCACGTGGGACGGCTTCTGGGCGTTCGAGCTCGAGCGGCGCGGGGCGGCCGAGGTCGTCGCGCTCGACCTCGACGACGAGCGCGACCTCGACTGGCCGGTCCGCCGCCGGCCGCGCGTGTTCTCCGACGAGCCGCGCGGGGCCGGGTTCAGGCTGGCGCACGAGCTGCTCGGATCGCGCGTCGAGCGCGTCAACTGCAGCATCTACGACGCGGTGCCGGAGAACCTCGGCACGTTCGACCTGATCTTCTGCGGCTCGGTCCTGATGCACCTGCGCGACCAACTGCTGGCGCTCGAGCGCATCGCCGGCCTGTGTCGGGGGACGTTCATCTCGGCCGAGGAGTACGACCGCGCGTTGGAGTGGGTTCCGCTCGGCCTGGCGCGCTACCACGCCGACCGCGAGTCGGCCGTCGTCTACTGGCTGCCGAGTGCACGCACGTGGCGGCGCATGCTCTGGACCGCCGGCTTCGACGACGTCCGCCTGCACGGCAAGTTCACGCTGCTGGCGACCGACGGCCTGCGCGTCCCCCACGTCGTCCACCATGCCCTCCGGTCGGGCGGGGGTTAGGTGGTCGCGAGCGGGAGTACGGTCAGTCGCTCGGCACCGACGACCGAGCCTGGCGCCGCGCGCGATCGCAGGGCGTGGTGGGGCGGCGGTGGCGATCGCGGGTGGCGCCCGGCACCGGTCATCGGCGGCACGAGGCGACCGTAATCGCGGTCGCGACCACCGGGCCGAGCCTGAGCGTGGTGATGCCCACGCTCGGGAACCTTTCCAAGCTCGAGCTCGCGTTGGAGCGCCTGGCGCGCCACGGCGACGACCGCGTCGAGGTCATCGTCGCCAGCGACGCGCTCGACCCCGACCCGTCGCGGACCGCCAGCGCCGTCACGGTCGGCGCGCCGGCCGGCTGGCGCCACGTCGCCGCCTCCCGGCCGGGCGCGTCCGGCGCGCGCAACGCGGGCTGGCAGGCGACGCAGGCCGACGTGGTCCTCTTCCTCGACGACGACATCCTCGTCGACGCCGGGCTGGTTGGCACACATCGCGACGCGCACGCGCTCGAGCCGGATGAGCGCACCTGCGTCCTCGGCGCCGTGCGCTGGGCCAGCTGGATCCACGTGACGCCGTTCATGCGCTGGCTCGACGGCGGCGGCCTCCAGTTCGACTACGCCGGCCTGCGCGACGGCGACGACGCCGGCTGGGGGCGGATGTACACGGCCAACCTCTCGCTCAAGCGGTCGCTGCTGGAGCGGCTGGGCGGATTCGACGAGATCGCTTTCCCCTACCTCTACGAGGATCTCGACCTGGCCCGGCGGGCGTCCGACGCCGGCGGCCTGGTCGTGCGCTACCGGCCGGCGGCGGCCGCCGAGCACGACGGGGCGACGACGCTCGAGGACTGGCTCGGTCGCGTCGAGCGGCTGGCCTCGGCCGAGCGGGCTTTCGTCGAGCGGTATCCCGACGTGCGCCCCCACTTCTTCGACCTCTTCTCCGCCGCGGCCGCGGCCGCTCCGGCCCGGGGGCGCGGGCGCCGTCTCACTCGCGTGATCCCCCGCCGCGCGCCGGTCCTCGGCGCCCGGGTGTGGGCCAGCGCCGAGGCGTCGTGGGCGCAGGCGCTCGCCGGGCCGTTCCTCGCCGCATGGGAGCGGGCCGCCGGTCCGCCGGCACACAACTGAGACCGGCACCGGAAGCGCGATCACAGCCCGATCACAAGCCGCCAACGGCCCTTCAACATCTGACCGGCGCGACGCGGCCAGACTCATCCCACAAGTTCGTTTCGACCGAAGGGCGGGGTCTTGCGCAGAATTTCGTTTCGTCGGCTGGGTACCGGCGGCGCCGTGGCAGCGATCGCTGCCGTCGCGCTCGTCCCCGCGGCCGGGGCCGGGACGGCGTACGCCGGGTCGTGCAACCTCGGGCCGGACGGCTCGATTCACCACGTCATCTACATCCAGTACGACAACACGCACCTACGCCGCGACAACCCGAACGTGCCGTCGGACCTCGAACAGGTCCCGGCGCTGAAGGACTACCTGACCGGCAACGGCACGCTCCTGTCGAACGACCATACGATCCTGATCTCGCACACCGCCGGCGGGATCGTCTCGGCACTGACGGGCCTCTATCCCGACCGCAACGGCATCGGCGTGTCGAACTCCTATGGCGTCTTCAAGCCGGACGGGTCGATCGACCAGTTCGGGGCGCCGGCCTTCACCTACTGGACCGACCCGGCCACCGTCCTCGACCCGTTGCCGAACCTGATCACCGACGGGCAGAAGAACACACCGGCGCCGTGGGCGCCGTTCACCCGCGCCGGCTGCGACACGGGCGCGTTCTCGATCGCCAACATGGAGCTCGAGAACACGAGCACGACGGCTTCTGGCGACATCACGAAGGTGTTCGGTAGCGGCTCGCCGGAGTTCAACTTCGCCAAGAGTGCGGCGCCCAGCGGCCAGAAGACGACCGACTTCGAGGGCATCGCGATCCACTGCAGCCAGGCCAGCAGCGCGGCCGGCCAGCTCTGCGGTCCGGCCCACGGCGGCAAGGCCGACGTCCTCCCCGACGAGCCCGGCGGCTACACCGGCTTCAACGCGCTGTTCGGCGCGCCGTACGCCAACCAAGTCGTCGATCAGCCCGGCGGCTTCAAGGCGTCGACGGCCGACGCCAACGGGACGGCGACCGGCTACAACGACCTCGCCCCGGCGGTGAACGACGTGTTCGACTTCTCGCACACCGCGACGCCTGCCACGTGCAGCGTCGCCCCCGACCCCGGCAGCTGCCCGGCCAGCCAGCCGATCGGCAGCGGCGGCGTCAACGGCTTCCCGGGCTTCAGCCCGACCGCGGCCCAGACGCTCGGGTACACGGCGGCGATGCAGGAGAGCGGGATCCCGGTCACGTTCGCCTACATCGAGGACTCCCACGACAACCAGGAGCACACGGGGGCCTGCCCGACCAACTTCAACTCCAACGGCCCGGGCACCGCCTGCTACGTACAGCAGTTGCGCGACCAGAACACGGCCTACCGGGCGTTCTTCAACCGGTTGGCGGCCGACGGCATCAACAAGACGAACACGATGTTCGTCTTCACCGTCGACGAGGGCGACCATTTCGCCGGCGGCCCGCCGCTGAACCCGTCGTGCGACGGCGTGACCGTGGCGTGCACCTACGCCCCGGGCACCGTCGGGCCCAACACGGTCGGCGAGATCGACACGAACCTCAACCAGCTGGTCACGCAGGAGACCGGGGACACGACGCCGTTCGACATCCACTTCGACGACGCGCCGACCGTGTACGTCCCCGACAGCCCGAACGGGCCGCCCGGTCCGACCAACCCGAAGGTCCGCCAGCTCGAGCGCGAGATGAGCGGCCTGACGATCACGAGCCCGCGCACCGGCAACGTCGACCAGGTCACGCAGCACATCGCCGACCACACGACGCAGGGCATCCTGCACATGGAGAACACCGATCCCCTGCGCAACCCGTCGTTCACGCTGTTCGGCAACGACGAGTACTTCTTCCAGTCGAGCTGCGCCGCCGGGTCGGTCGCGACGCAGCCGGGGTGCCCGGTCGTCGGCAACGGCTTCGCCTGGAACCACGGCGACGACAACCCCGAGATCTCGGATACGTGGATCGGGATGGTCGGGCCGGACATCCAGCACCTCGGCCAGACGGCCGGCGTATGGACCGATCACACCGACCTGCGCCCGACGCTGCTGAAGGCGCTCGGCCTGCACGACGACTATCCGAGCGACGGCGACGTCGTCTCGCAAGTCGTCGCACCATCGGCGCTGCCGCCGACGATCGCGGCCAACGCCGCCGCCTATCAGACGCTCGAGGCCGCGCAGAAGCAGCTCGACGCGCCGTTCGGCCAGTTCGGCCACGACGCGGAGACGGTCTCGACGACCGCAGTCGCGACGACCTCGGTGCCCACGTACTCCGCCTGGGACGCCCAGCTCGCCGAGTGCAGGACCGTCCGCGACGCCGTCGACGCCCGGCTCCAGTCGGCGCTCTCGGCCGCCGCGGCGGGGACCGGCTCGATCGGCGCCGCGACCGCCGGCAGCCTCGACGCGCAGGCCGCCGCGGTGATCGGCGACATGCACTCGCTCGCCGCGCAGACTTCCCCCCCGGCCGCCGCCGTCTGCGACGCGCCGGCGGTCACGATCACCAGCCATCCCTCCGATCCGAGCACCGCGAGGTCGGCCGGATTCGCGTTCTCGACCACCGATCCGGCCAACCCGAGCGCGCCTCTGACGACCTCGTGCAGCCTCGACGGCGCGCCGGCCAAACCGTGCACGTCGCCGGTGGTCTACTCCCGGCTGGCGGACGGACCGCACACGTTCAGCGTGCAGGCCTCCGATCAGGCCGGCAACGTCGGGACGGCGAGCTTCACGTTCACCGTCGACGCGACCCCGCCGACCTGCACGCCGACCGGGCGGCTCCCGCACGGTCCGGCCCACCAGGTGCGGATCAGGGTGCAGGACGTAGGCACCGGGCTCCAGTCGATCGGCGACATCCGGGCCACGAACGGTAGCGTCAGCGTCGCCCCGTTCACGCCGGGCACGACGAGCCCGGTGGTCGTGACGGTGACCAAGACGCACGCCACGCCGCTGTCGAACCTGGTGTTCGACCTGACCGGCCTGTCGCTCGGCTTGACTAGGTGGTCGTTCGACGCGGCCGACGTCGCCGGCAACGTCCAACGCTGCGCCGATCTGTTCTTCTGACATCGCCGGCCCGGGCGCCGCGCGGCGCCCGGGCCGGCTCGGCCGGCTGAGGACGGCCACGAGCGTCACGTTTGCGCCGGATCGCGCTCTACCCCTATGACGGGTTCCCACGGAGCGACGGAAAAGGACGGGCGACGCATGAACGGATTCCCCAACAGACGGCTCGCGGCGGCTGCCACGGCGACCCTTGCCCTGGTGGTGGGCGGCATCGGCGCGGGCAGCGCCGGCGCCGACGGCGGCAGCATGTCCACCCCGGCGCCGATCACCGCGCACGCCGGGCCCCCCTCAGGTCTCGGGGTCGGCTTCGGTCTCGGCGGCTCGCCGGCGACTGCGGGAGCGGGCCTCCCCGGCGTCGGGCTCTTCAAGGCGCTCTTCGCAGTGTTCGGAGCGGTGCGCACGGCCGTGCCGACGATCGCCGCACCGATCGTGGCCCAGGCGGTCACGGCCGGCACGATCACCCAGGCCCAGGCCGATCAGCTGACAGCGCTGCTCGGTGGCAAGCACCCGACCGCGACGACGGGCACGACCGCGACGCCGACGAAGCCGTCGGCGGCCGAGATCACCGTGCTCCACAGCGTGATCACGGCGATCCTCGGGCAGCTGGCGACGATCGCCGCGCCGGTTCTCAAAACGGAGGTCACGGCCGGCGACCTGACCCAGGCACAGGCCGACATGATCACGAAGATCCTGACCGGCCTGGCGTCGATCCAGTCGCCGCTGATGAGCGGGCTCACGACGCACGCCGGCAGCGGCATGCTGACGACCTCGCTCGCCTCGACCGTCACGGCGCAGGTCAAGCAGCACGTCAAGCCGAAGCGCAAGCACAAGCGCCCGCACCGGTCGCGCTAGTCCGATGCCCGGCGCGCGAGCGGACGACGCCCGACAAGCAGCACCGCCCGCTCGCGCGCTCAAGTTTCGCCGCGCACCTGCCGATAGAGCCCTGGTGGGTGCGCCGGTGGGACGACGCGCCGCGACGGGAGGTTGAGGCATGACCAGCGTGATCAGCACCGCGATCCTTCGGACGCAGACCGACGAGCGCCTCGTTGCACTCTCGCGCACCGGGCATCAGAACGCGTTCGAGGCGATCGTCGAGCGCTACCGTGGCGAGCTGACGCGGTCGCTGCGGCGACTCCTACCGAGCGGATCGGTCGAGGATGCCCTCCAGCAGACGCACCTCCAGGCCTGGAAGGCGCTCGCCGGCGGCACCGAGGTCCGTGAGCTTCGGGCGTGGCTGCACCGGATCGCGCGCAACGCGGCGATCGCCGCCGCCTCGCGCGGCTACGACTACGACGAGCTCCAGGACGCGCTCCTCGTCGCCCCCGGACCCGAGGACGACCTCGAGCGACGCGACGCGGTGCGGCGCACCCTGCGGGGCATCGCCGAGCTGCCCGACCGCCAGCGCGAGGCGCTGCTCGCCGTCGCCGTCGGCGGGCGCTCGCACGCCGAGGTCGCGGTCGACCTCGGCATCACCGACACCGCCGCCCGGCAGCTGCTGCACCGCGCGCGGGTGTCGCTGCTGGCGCTGGCGAGCCTGGCCACGCCGCCGCAGCTCGTCCGCTGGGCCGCTCGCGCCGGCCACGGCGCATTGGCCGGAAAGGCGGCCGCCGGGACCAGCCTCGGCGGCGGTCTGGCGGCGTCGGCGAGCAAGGTCGGCGTGATCGCCGTCGCCGTCGGCGGGGTCGCCGCTGCCGGCATCGGGCCGATCCACCGTACGTTCGATCCGTCCCGGTCCAAGCCGACCGTCGCCCATCACCATCACCACTCCCGCGGCGCATCCACCGCCGCGCGCCTGGCGGCCTCCGTCAGCCGACCGCCGCTCCCGTCGGCGGGGGTCAAGACTCCCAAGCTCCTCACCGCGCCGCCGCCGGCGGCGGCGGCGCCCGCCCACCGGACGGCCGTTCACCACGTCCGCCGCGTTCGCCCCGAGGCGATCGGGAAGCTCGCGCCCGCGTCACCGCCTCCCGCCAGCGTGGCCCCGGCCCCGCAACCCGCGCCGGCCACCTCGGTCCCCGTCGTCACCCCGGCCGCTTCGACCTCCGCCTTCCTCGCCGCGCTCGTCGCCTGGTGGCAGGCGCACCAGTCGACGGTCGCTGCGGCGGGCTCGGGCGGTCAGGCATCGGGCAGCGGATCGGGCGGCAGCTCGTGGTACGCGAGCGGCTCGAACGCGGGCGGGGCCTCGACTGGGAGTTCGGGCTCGAGCACGAGCTCGAGCGGCTGTAGTGCGTCCGCTTCGACCGCGACTGCCGGTGGCAGCGCCAGCGGTCACCTGTCGGGCACGCGCTCCGTCACCTGCTGAGCCGCTGCGGCGATCACCGCCTCGACCCGGGCGTTGAAGGCGGCGTCGGTGTTCGCGCGCGCTGTCTGCCGGCCGGCGGCGGCGAGCCGCGTCCGCAACGGGGCGTCAGCGGCCAGCATGCGCAGTCGCTCCGCCAACGCGCCGGCGTCGCCGGGCGCAAAGAGCAGGCAGTTACTGCCGTCAGCGAGGTACTCGGCCGAACCACCCGTGCCGGTCGCCACGACCGGCGTGCCGCAGGCCATCGCCTCGAGCGGGACGAGCCCCCAGGGCTCGGCCCAGAGCACGGGGAAGATCACGACGTCGGCGGCGGCGTACACGGCCGGCAGCGCCGCGCGCTCGAGCGGACCGGCGAACTCGACGCGATCGGCGACGCCCTGCCGGGCCGCGAGGTCGCGCAGCTCGCGCAGGTGCGCCTCCTCGCCGCCGCCGACGATGCGCAGCGTCGCCTCGGCCGGGAGGTCGGCCAGCGCCTCGAGCAGGGTCGAGATGCCCTTGCGGGGATCGATTCGCCCGACGTACAGGAGCCGCCACTCCCATGCCGGCGCGCCAGCCGTGACCGGTGCGAGGAAGGTCGGGTCGATCCCGCCGCGGGCGACCTCGTGCGGCGGCAGCGGCCACCGCTGCGCCGCGCTGGCCCGCGTCGAATCGCTCGCGAAGACGATCCGGCCGCACGCCGCCGGATCGAACCGCACCGGGAGCCCGGTCGCCCGCCCGAGCAGCCCGCGCGCCGGGCCGAGCCGCCCGGCGATCCGCAGCCAGGCATCGACGCGCGGCCCGTAGATCAACCAGTCGTCGTTGACGAACGCCACGGCCGGCAGCCGCCGCCGACGGCCGCGCTCGACCAGCGAGAGCGACATGCCGCCCATTGCCCACCAGGCGACGACGTCGGGGCCGAACTCGTCGACATGCCGGTCGAACGTCGTGGCGTTGGATCGCTCGAGCGCGAGCACCCGGCCCGGGAGCAGCCGCGGAAACGCGTGGTCGTGCCAGTACCAGCGCAGCTCGCGATGGACGTCGTCGGCGGGGCCGTCGTCGGCGGCGACCTCACGGTGATCGCTGCAGAGCACCCGCACCGCGTGTCCGCGCCCCCGGAGATGCGCCACCGCCGCCTGCCAGACCAGCTCGTAGCCACCGAGGTGGTGCGGCGGGTACATGCTGCCGACGCAGAGGACGCGCACGCGCCGAAGCTACCCCGGGCGGACGAAGACGTAGGCCGAGTCGGTGAAGTCGCGCAGGCCGCGCCAGGCGCCCGGCGACTCGCGGTGCGCCGGCGCGAAGCCGAGCTGGCCGAGCTTCGCCCGCAGGGCGGCGTCCGTGATTCCCCACTGCCAGATGTCATGGACGTCGCGCCACGGCCGGCCGCGCCGCTCGTTGTGGGCGTCGAGCTGCGCCAGCGCCTCGTGGTGGATCGGCACCTCCGGGACCGTCTCGAGATACCGCTCCGGCCCGAGGTCGAGCAGGCGGACCGTCGGTCCGTCGCCGGCGTAGGTCGGCTGGACGATGACGAAGCACCGGGTCCGCGCGGCGTAGAGGTCGAGGATCTCGTCCCAATCCGGTCGCACCTGGTGAAGCAGGACGTCGAACAGCAGCACGACGTCGACGCTGCCGACGCGGGCGGCGATCTGCGGGTCGCCGAAGTTGCCGCCGATCAGCTCGACGGCGCCGCCCCCGGCGGACGACCGCTCGACGACGGTCGGCGTGAAGTCCTCGTCGACCAGTGCGACCCGGCCCACCCCCGGCTGGGCCGCCGCGTGGAAGGCGTAGCCGCCGTCGACCGCCCAGACGCCGCCGAGGTCCGCGACGCTCCGGGCGTCGACGAGCCGGCAGGCGCGCTCGATCGCCGCGAGCTTGAGCGCGCCGAGACCGTCGGGCGCCGGCGGGCGGCGCAGCACCGCGCCGAGGCGACGCGCGGGGCCGGTCAGGGCTCCGGGGATAGTCGGGAGGCCTGGTCGCGGGGACACGGGCCTGAGCATAGGCGGGGGCCGATCCGATCGTCGCCGCCGGATAGGCTGGGGACCTTCGCGGGCGTCCAAAGGAGCGGCAACGTATGAGCGGTGACTGCAGGTTCGGCTTGACGGGTCTCGCCGTGATGGGGGCCAACCTGGCTCGCAACGTCGCGCATCACGACATCCCGATCGCCGTTCACAATCGCACCGCCGCAAAGACCGAGCAGTTCATGGCCGAGCACGGGTCCGAGGGCCCGATCACCGGGGCCGGGACGATCGAGGACTTCGTCGGCGCTCTCGCCCAGCCGCGCGTCGTCATGACGATGGTCAAGGCCGGCGGTCCGGTCGACGCCGTGATCGAAGAGCTCGCCCCCCACCTGAGCCCGGGCGACATCATCATCGACGGCGGCAACTCGCACTATCGCGACACCCAGCGTCGGTCCAAGGACCTCGACGAGCGAGGTCTGCGCTTCCTCGGCGTCGGCGTGTCCGGCGGCGAGGAGGGCGCGCTCAACGGGCCGAGCATCATGGCCGGCGGCGATCCCGAGGCGTACGCGGCCGTCGAGCCGGTGCTGAGCGCGATCGCCGCCCGGGTCGACGGGACGCCGTGCTGCGCCCACATCGCCACTGACGGCGCCGGGCATTACGTGAAGATGGTCCACAACGGCATCGAGTACGCCGATATCCAGCTGATCGCCGAGGCCTTCGACCTGCTGCGCCACGGCGCCGGTCTCGAGGTCGCCGAGATCGCCGCCGTCTTCGCCGACTGGAACGAGGGCGAGCTCGACTCGTTCCTGATCGAGATCACCGCAACCGTCCTCGGCAAGGTCGACGCGGCGACCGGTCGGCCGCTGGTCGACGTGATCGTCGACCAGGCCGAGCAGAAGGGCACCGGCCGCTGGACCGCGCAGGACGCGCTCGAGCTCGGGATCCCCCTGACGGCGATCACCGAGGCCGTGTTCGCCCGCAGCCTCTCGGCGCTGCGCGACCAGCGCGCGACCGCCTCGCAGCGGCTCGCCGGGCCCGTCCCGGGCTCCGGCGCCGACCGGTCGCTCGTGGACGACATCCGCCACGCCCTCTACGCCTCGAAGATCGTCGCCTACGCCCAGGGCTTCCAGCAGATCGCCGCGGCGGCGGAGACCGAGGGCTGGGAGATCGACCTGGGCAACACGGCGACGATCTGGCGCGGCGGCTGCATCATCCGCGCCCGCTTCCTCGACCGCATCCGCGAGGCCTACGAGCACGACCCGCACACGCCCAACCTGCTGCTCGTCGACCACTTCCGCGACCCCGTGGCCGAGGCGCAGGACGCCTGGCGGCGCGTGATCGTCGCGGCGACCCGGCTCGGGGTCCCGGTCCCGGCGTTCTCCTCGGCCCTCGCCTATTACGACGGCTACCGCCGCGCGCGCGGACCGGCCAGCCTGATCCAGGGGCTGCGCGACTACTTCGGCGCCCATACCTACCACCGCGTCGACCGCGACGGCGCCTTCCACACCCGCTGGGCCCAGGACGGCACCGAGGTACGCACAGACGCCTGATGGACGACCTGGTCGTCGCCTCCCTCGCCGGGGCGCTCGGCGTCCGGATCGGCGACACGGAAGTCGGGCCGGCCGGCGATCCGGCACTCGTCCGGCACGGCACCCCGGACACACACTGGAGCGCCCGGGACAATATGTCGGCGGGCCGGGCACGTAGGATGCCGCGGTGACCATCGACCCGGGGATCTTCAAGGCCTACGACATTCGCGGGCTCTACGGAGAGCAGATCGACGGGGACATCGCCGAGCAGATCGGCCGGGCGTTCGCCCGCGTGCTCGGCGCGCTCGCCGGCAAGCCGACCGCCGGGCTCCGCGTGGGCCTCGGACGGGACATGCGCCTGACCGCCCCCGAGCTCGCCGGCCGCTACCGCGACGGGCTCGTCGCCGAGGGGGCCGAGGTGCTCGACGCCGGGGAGGTCGGCACCGAGATGCTCTACTACCTCGTCGGCTCGCGCGAGCTCGACGGCGGGCTGATGTGCACCGCCTCGCACAACCCGGCCGCCTACACCGGCGTCAAGCTCGTCCGCGCCGGCGCCCTGCCGCTGTCGGGCGACGAGGGAATCGACGACATCCGCCGGACGATCGATGCCGGCCTCGGCGATCCGCCGGGCGGTGGCAGCGCCAGCACGATCGACGTCTACGCCGAGTTCCAGGCCGCCGCGCTCGCCTTCGTCGACCCGTCGCGGATCGGCCCGTTGAAGGTCGTCGTCGACGGCGGCAACGGGATGGCCGGCCCGATGGTCGGCCCGGTGCTGCGAGAGCTCGACCTCGAGCTCGTCGAGACGTACTTCACGCCCGACGGACGCTTCCCCGGTCACGAGCCGAACCCGCTGCTGCCGGAGAACCGGCGCATGATCATCGACCGGGTGCGGGCCGAGCACGCCGATCTCGGCATCGCCTGGGACGGGGACGCCGACCGCTGCTTCTTCATCGACGAGACGGGCGAGTTCATCGACGGCGACTTCCTCACGGCGCTGCTCGCCGAGTCCCTGCTCGGCAAGCGCGGCCCCGGCGAGGCGGTCCTGTATGACGTCCGCGCCAGCCGGGCGGTCGCGGACACCGTCGAGCGGGCCGGCGGAGAAGCCCGGATGAACCGCGTCGGGCACGCGTTCTTCAAGCGCCGGATGCGCGACGACGGCTCCCTGTTCGGCGGCGAGGTCTCCGGCCACTACTACTTCCGCGACTTCTACTGCGCCGACTCCGGCACGCTGCCGGCCCTGCTCATCCTCGAGCTGCTGTCGCGTTCCGGCCGCCGGCTGTCTGAGCTGCTGGCCCCCTATCACGCCCGATACTTCATCTCCGGCGAGATCAACAGCGAGGTCGCCGACCCGCCGGGCCGAATGGAGGCGATCGCCGCCGAGTATCCCGACGCGCGCCAGACGCGACTCGACGGGGTCTCGATCGACTACGACGACTGGCACTTCAACGTCCGACCGTCGAACACCGAGCCGCTGCTGCGCCTCTGCCTCGAGTCGCTCGTCTCACGCGAGGACATGGAGCGGCGCCGCGATGACGTGCTCGCGCTGATCCGGGCGTGACGGCATCCAGCCCGACGCCGGACGCCGCACGGGCCGGCATCACGTGCCTGCCGATCTCGACCCCGTTTGCCGTGGGCAGGGTGAACCTCTATCTGCTCGACGACGACCCGCTGACGCTCGTCGACGCCGGACCGAACTCCGGGCAGGCGCTCGACGAGCTCGAACAGGGTCTCGCCGGTCTCGGCCACACGATCGAGGACATCGGGCTGCTGGTCCTCACCCACCAGCACATGGATCACATCGGCCTCGCCGGGATCATCGCCCGCCGCTCGGGCGCCGACGTCGCGGCGCTCGACCTCGTCGCCCCGTATCTGGAGCGCTACAGCGAGGACATGGAGCTCGACGACCGCTTCGCCGCCCGGATGATGCTCCGTCACGGGATCCCCGACGACGTCGTCCACGCCCTGCGGGCCGTATCGGCCAGCTACCGCGCCTGGGGCGCGAGCGTCAAGGTGACGCGTCCCCTCGCCGCGGGCGCGACGCTCGTGCTGCGCGACCGGCGCCTCGAGGTCCTCCATCGTCCGGGCCACAGCCCTAGCGACACGGTCTTCTGGGACGCGGAGCGCCGGATCCTGATCGGCGGCGATCACCTGATCGCGCACATCTCCTCGAACCCACTGCTGACCCGGCCGCTCGGCACCGAGCTGACCGACGAGACCGTGCGGCCCCGGGCGCTCGTCGACTACATCGACTCGCTGCGGGCGACCCGGGCGATGGACGCCGGCCTCGTCCTCGCCGGCCACGGCGAGCCGATCACTGCCCACGCGAGCCTGATCGACGAGCGCCTCCGCCTCCACGACCGCCGGGCGGGCAAGATCCTCACCCTGATCACCGATCGCCCGTTGAGCGCCTATGAACTTGCCCAGGCGCTCTGGGGCAACGTCGCCGTGACGCAGGCGTACCTGACGCTGTCGGAGGTCCTCGGCCACGTCGACCTGCTGCTCGCCGACGGCCGGGCCCACGAGCTGGTCGCCGACGGCGTCGTCCGCTTCGGGGCGTAGACGGCCGCACGCAGGCAATTTTCCGATTTGACCTACGCTTCAAGGATGTCGCAACAGCGTCCAGCGGTCAGTGCCCGCGGCGTGCTCGACGGGGACCCCACAGCGCTCGCAGCGCTGTGCGATCTCCGCGGGCCCTCGGTCATCGCCTACTGCCGGGCCGTCTGCGGCCCGGACGCGTCGCTGGCCGCCTCGGTCGAGGCCTTCGGCGCCTTCCGGGCGAGCGCTGTCGGCGCCGCCCGGCCGCTCGCCCTGAACCCCGACGCCCTGCTCCTCCACGAAGCCCGCGCCGCCGCCGCCGCCCGCGCCCCCGACCCATCGGGCGGCACCCCGCGTCCGTCCGACCCGCTCTGCCCCGACGTCCCGCGGCTGCTCGCCGGCAGCGCCGACGGCACGCTCTCCCCCGCCGACCGGCACCACCTGCGCCACCATCTCGCCCGCTGCGTGCCCTGCCGCCACGCCCAGAACGCCCAACGCGAGGCCGAGCGCGCCTACGCCCAGCCACCAGCGCGCACGCTACCCCCGATCGTCCGCCAGGCCATCATCGCCGCCCTGCGCAACGCCGCACCCGTCATCGATTCAAGCGCCAACGGCGGCGTGCGCCGACCCACGCCGACACCCGCGAGCGTCGAGGTGACATCGCCTTCGAGCGCGCCGCCGACCGAGGCCGCCGCCCCGACACCCCCGAGTGTCGAGGCGACGTCGCTTCCGGGCGCGCCGCCCGCCGCCAACACCCCAACACAGCCACCGACGCCAGAGGCCGCGGCCGTTCCCGACCCGGCGGCGATCCCGCCGCCGGCCCGGCAGCCGCTGCCGCAGCCGGTGCGACCCCCCGCCGCCCAGTCGACCGGGGTTATCCCCGTCGACCGGATCGCCGCCGCCCTCGGCTACGCCGGCGCCGCCGCGGACGAGACCGGGCCCACGGCGACCGCGTCCGGCCCACGCGACGGGCTCCGAGCGCGCCTGCCGGGGCCGCGCGTGCTCGGCCCCGCCGTGTTCCTGGTCGTCGCGCTCCTGATCGTGCTCGGGATCGCCGGCGTCTTCTCCTCCGGACGCTCGCCGAGCACGTCGTCCGGGTCCCCGCCGCCGCCGCCGGCGACCGCGACGCAGCCGCCCAGCGTCGCCAAGTCCTCCACCGCGGCCCACCGCGCCCGACTGCGTGCGGCCCGCGCGCGACGGGCGGCCCGCGCCCGCGCTCGCGCTGCCGCTGCCGCTGCGGCTGCCGCGGCGGCCGCCGCCCGGGCCAAGGCGAGCGCGGGAGCGGTCAAGACCGGCTCCACCCCGACGACGCCCGCCGCGGCGACGCCGCCGACCGGAGGGGCGACCCAGGCGCCCGCGAGCACCGCTTCCCCGCCGACAACGGCGGCGCTCGCCGCCCCGGCCGCGCGCGTGCCGCCGCGCAACGGCGCCGGCGCCGCGCCCTCCGGCGGCTTCCGCAGCGACTGACGAGCGCTCAGGCGACCACGAGCAGCGGCTCGGTCCGCGCCGCCGCGAGCCCGGGCCGGGCGGCCGGGGGGATCTCGGCGCCGAGCATGTCCTGGATCGTCCCGAAGCGGTCGCAGACAAGCGTCACGCGCTCGGGGAACACGCCGCCGCTCTGGTCGCGCCAGACCGGCACGCCCGCCGCCGTCGTGAAGCGCCCGTCCTCGTCGCTCAGCATGGCGAAGGGAAGGTCCTCTCGCTCCCGGAAGGCCTTCTGCGCCGCCGGCGGCTGGGCGCTGACGCCGACGACCTGGATGCCGAGCGCCTCGAACAGGAACGCGCTCTCCCGAAAGGCCCGTGCCTCCGCCACGCATCCGGGCCGCACCCCGGGCGCGTGGCGCCCCGGATGCAGGAAGGCGACCAAGGGTCGGCCCCCGGCGAGACGGCCGAGATCGACGACGGCGCCGTCCTCGTCGCGCAGCAGCGGCAGCTTGGCCACATCGGTCCCGCGTCTGACGCTCACCTCGCCCGAGCGCCAGGTCGACTCGACCGTCCGCGTGCGATGGATCTGGAGCAGGTGGCGCAGCCGCTGGCCGGGCACCTCGATCACGTGGTAGCTGACCCAGGCGACACAGAGTCCGAGCACGATCAGGGCGGCTGTCGAGAACGGCCATGTCCCCGGCTCGTCCTTGAACACGAGCAGGTGGTGCTTCTCGAGCACCAGCATCAGCGGCTCGTGCCAGAGGTACAGCGAGTAGGAGACGACACCCATGAACTGGAGCGGCTTGGCCCGCAGCACCCGCATCGTCCGCCACTCGGGTTTGGAGATCACGATTGCCCCCATGATCAGCGTCGTCCCGAGCCCGATCCAGCTGTAGTAGTAGAGCTCGACGAGATGGGGGTCGTCAGGCAGGCCGCTGCGCACGGCGACCATGTACGCGAACGGCACGAGCGCGATCGCGCTCAGCGCCCGCGGCAACTGTGGGCCCCGCGGCCTCCACTTGCCGATCACGACGTAGGTCACCGCCAGCAGCATGCCGAAGGCGAACCCGTCGGCCCGGGCCAGCGCCGAGTAATAGACGGTGTAGAACTTCGGCCCGGCGAAGTTGTCGAGCGGCAGGTGGGCGACGTAGAAGGCCCAGGCCTTGTAGGCGATCGACGCGATCGCCAGCACCACGGGGAACGCGGCGACGAGAATGATCCGGCCCCGGCGCGACGACACCCTCCGGGCGACCCGGGTCAGCACCCACACCAGGATCGCCGTGCCGACGTAGTAGTGCATCTCGACCGCCAGCGACCACGCCGGTCCGATCGTGTAGAAGATCTTGTCGTTGCTGTAGATCTGCGTGAACGTCAGATGCCGCACGAGATCCGCGATCTGGCCCGGCCCGCCGTAGTAGCGCGCGTTCCAGACGACGAAGATCGCGATGAAGTACAGCGGCAGCAGGCGGTATCCCCGGCGGATCAGGAACTCCTTCGCCCCCATGTGGGCCCGGCCGTCGATGATCGCCCGGGCGAACGGCAGGAACACGACGAAGCCCGACAGGGCGAAGAACACGCCGAGCCCGAAGTCGAGGTTGGTGATCAACGGCTGGAGCACGGCATTGTGCTGGTAGGCCGCCCCGTGCAGACCGCGGGAGTCCTGGTAGGCGTGGAGCCCGACGATCGAGACCGCCGCGAGGCCACGCAGGGCGTCGAGCTCGGTGAAGCGCGCCGGCTTGCGGCCCACCGCGGTCGCCGCCGTGCTCACGACCGGATCGACGCGTCGTCGCGGGGCGCCGATCCGTTGCCCGGCGCCGAGCCCCTCGTCTCCTCAGCCGCCATCCGCTCCCACCCGGCAAGCTCGGTGCGGACGGCGAGGTCGTCGTGTGCCGGCGCCGTCGGCAGGTCGGCGAGCTCGCCGAGCCGGCGCCGGGTCCTGCGGACCCGCCGGACGAGGACGCCGACCGCGGCGACGAGGAGGATCGCCACCGGGATCCGCCACGTCCCCGTCGCCTTCGCGAACGACCCGGCCGGCGGCGCGCCTACGAGCGTCGTCACCGCACCGCTCGGGGCGACGACGGCGGCGAGCCCCTTGACCTTGCCGGCGTAGTAGCCGGCTCCGAGCGGGCGCAGCGCGCGCACGTCGTAGGCGACGAGGAGCTGCCGCCCCTGCGCGGCGTAGGTCTCCAGCAAGCCGATTCGCGGCGGCGCCGGAGCGCCGTCCGGGAGGGGGACAGGGGCCTTGAGGCCGCGGGCGAGGACGATGACCGGGCCGGAGGGGAGAGTCGCCGGCGCGATCGCGACCTGCGGCGCCGCCGGCGCCGCCGTCCACCGCGACGCTTCGGCGATCGTCCAGATCGTCCAGGCGAGCTCGCTCGGCGTCGGGTCCCCCGGGAGCACGACCGTCGTCCCGCTCATCGCGCTGCGTCCCGTCGTCGTGTACGGCCACGGCCACAGGCCCAGCGTCGCCGTGCCGGTACGCGGCCGGCTCGTGAAGCGCACGACGCTCGACGGCAGCACGTGCAGCTCGGGCGCCTCGGCGTCACCGGCCCCGCCGACCGGCTGTCCGGCGGGCAGCGCCGCGTGGATCGCGACGAGGTTGTCGCCCGGCGCGAGCTCGCCGATCACCGACCCGGTATTCAACGAGTCGACCGGATCACGCACGATGTCGGTCGAAAGACGGAGCTGGCTCGCCCCCTGCGTCGCCAGTGTCCGGGCCGCGAGCGGCTGTCCGTTCAAGGCGAAGTCGACGCGCCCGCCGGCCGGGGCCGTGTAGCCGAGGTCGAGCACGAGGTGCACCTTGGCGCCGGTCAGCTCCCGCGCCTCGGGCAGGCGGAAAGTCGCAAACAGCTGGATCGCCCCCGTGCCCTCGCCCGCCACCGGGACCAGCTTCGCCTCCGTCGGCGGCGCCGGCGGCGGCCCGAAGACGAGTCCCCCGGTGATCCTGGCCGCCTGGCCGACGAGGAACGGCGGGTTCGGCTTGGCCAGCGCCCACGCCGCGCGCACCTGACCGCCGCGCTCGCCGGCGATCGTCAGCAGGAGACGCCCGTCGGGCCGGCGCTTGACCGACACCCCCGCCGGACCCTGGCGGACGACCCGCACCACCTGGCCCGGCAGGGCGCGAACGGCCGCCACCGAGGCGCCGAGGACGACCTTGATCGGCAAAGTCAGGCCTGGCATCGACCGGGCCACCGCGCCGGCGATCAGCATCGCGGCGCGCAGGTCGTCGCCCTGCGGGCGCGCCGGCAGCGCGATGTAGAGCGGGGTTGCGCGGCTGCCGGCGACGTCGACCAGGCTGCCGGGCAGGTCCGAGAGCAGCGGCGGCGCGGTCGCCCGCCGGCCGCTCAGCGACACCGACGTCCGGCGCGGGTTGAGCGCGACGATCGCGCTCGAGGCCGGATCGGGGATGCAGCAGGCGGTGTCGATGCGGGTATGGAGCTGACCGTCAAGCTCAATGCTCAGGGCGTGTCCCGCGACGGGCTGCGCCGGGATTCGCACGGTCCAGGCGCCGACGCCCGCGGCGATCGTTCGCGCCGCCACAAGTGCGCCACCGATACGGACGGCCAGCGTCGAGTTGCGCGTGACCGACGGCGACGCCTGCCAGGCGAGCCGTAGCGCACCCCCCGCTGTCTTCCAGTCGTTCGGCACGGCGACGCTGAAGGTCGTGACCGGCGCCCGTCCCGACAGCGTCATCCCGCTGCCCAGCGGCGCGAGCGGGACGACCGCGGTCTCTACGGCGGCGGCAGCCGCGCGCGCCGGCGCGCCCGCCGCGGCCAGCGCGACGAGCAGCGCCGCCGCGAGCACCGGAACGCTCCGGCTCGTGACGATCCAGCTGCGCTGACCGACCAGCTCGCGCACGTTGGCGACCATCGCCACCGTGTTCTTCGCCGTCGTATAGAGGAGCGAGCCGGCGGCATAGACGAAGAACCACGCCCGCAGGTCGCGGCGCTGCTCCTCGAGCGCGACCTTGTAGGTCATGACGGCCGCGAGGGGACCGGCGATCAGCGTGAGCACGGTCGTGATGATCAGGAAGGGGTTCGTGAACCACGTGAACGCCCGGCCGAGGAGGGCATCGGCCAGAAGCAGCGAGAAGATCTGGAGCGAGAGCAGCGGAAACAACTCGCGCCAGCCGAGGAGATAGGTCCAGTACAGCTTCAACTCGCCGGTCAGACGCGGCGAGCGCACGATCGCCGCCTGATGGCGGAGCGTGACCTGGAACCAGCCCTGGGCCCAGCGCGTCCGCTGACCCCACCAGGCGCTCGCCGTCGGCGGCGCGAGCTCGGTCGAGATGACGGTCCGGTCGTGGATCGTGCGGTGGCCGGCCAGGAGCGCGCGTACGCTCGAGTCGATGTCCTCGGTCAGCATCTGGTCGTTCATCCCGATCTGCCGCAGCACGCTCGTGCGCCACCAGCCGTTAGTCCCGCCGAACATCGCCGTGTCGAAGGCGAGCGACCGGCCGGCGTGGGCGACGGCGTAGATCTGCTCGAACTCCACGGCGACGATCCGTGCCAGCCAGCTGCCCGCGTGCTCGCGAATGACACAGCGACCCTGCACGATGTCGTATCCGGCGCCGAACCAGCGCAGTGCGCGCACCGCGGCGTCGCGCGCCGGCCGGTGGTCGGCGTCGAGGAGCAGTGTGACGTCTCCCCGGACGAGCCCCATCGCGGCGTTGATGTTCTCCGCCTTCGACCGGCTCTCCGGCACGCGCAGCGGCGTGAACGCGACGTTCAGCGCTGCCAGGCTCCCCAGCACGCACTCGACGTCCGGCATGTCATCCGGTGTGTTGTAGGCGAGGATGATCTGGAGCCGCCCCGGAGCCACGCGCAGCTCGGTCGCGAGGTGAACGATGGTCTCGACGACCAGCGCCTGCTCGTTGGGCAGATACGCGCTGACGATCGCCGTGAGTGTCGGCAGCTCAGCCAGCTCCGGAAGGCTCCCGAGGTGAGCCGTCTCCGGCTGGTCGCGCGTCCCCAGCGCCGCCCGCGCCTCGAGCAGGGTCATCACCGCCGTCAGGCCGTAGGCGCTGGCGACGACGTACTGGAGGTTGGGGATCGACCCCGGCAGCACGCTGTCGATCAGCGCATAGGCCAGCGCCGGAAGGACGATGCCGAAGATCACGGTTCCCGCGCTCAGGAGCCAGCCGCCGAAGCGGCGACCGCGAGGTGGATTGCTCACTGGGCTACGACGCCAGCGCGAGCGGGCGACGGGCGAGAGCCGCCCCGACCTTGCGCGAGAGCAGGTCGAGCTCGGTTCGCCGGGTGATGACGAAGTCCGCGCCGGCGTCGTAGAGGTCGGCGATAAGCTCCGAGTCGCCCGGCGCCACCATCACCATGCACGTCATGTTCCGGCTCGCCGGTCGGGACCGCGCCCAGCGCACGAGCGCTCCGGCCGACCCGTCGCTGAGCGGCGCGTTGACGAGCAGGACGTCGGCCGGAAGGCCGATCAGGGCGAGCACCGTGGCACGGCCGCTGGCACAGACGCCGACCTCGTACCCGTCGCTCTCGAGCGTGCGCCGGATCATCAGGCCCTGCGCTGCGTCTGACCCGACGAGCAGGATCCGCGCACCAACCGAACCAGCGGGGGGCCCCAACGCCTCGGGCTGCTCCACGGGGACGCCGCTGCGGGCGAAGCGGCGGTGGGCGCGCAACGTAGCGACAGTGCTCGGCATGTGTGGCTATCCCCCTGATATTGGCTTGACGCGACTGAGCTGACCGACCCCATCCCTGGCCCGACCCGCCGTCGACCGGCGGCCCTCACCACATAAGGTCCGTCGAGTGTCTCTCGGACGCTGAATGTAAGGCAGCGCGACCCCGACCGTGTGACTTTCCTGGACCCGATCCGTCGATTGCGAGCGAATTTCCCATGCGTGGGATGCGCACAGCTTAGCGCGCGGCGCCTGTGAGTCACGGGACGTTTGGTCCACAATGACTGGCCTCTCCTCGACCCGCGGTCGACTCGATCGGTCTTCACCCCCGCTCACACCCCAGTCCTTGTGACGTAAGTCACAACTACGAAGTGCGTGGAGATCCGCACCCGGAGCGGCTTGTAGGTACAAACCGGCCCGCCGACACACGCAGCGTGTGCACCAGCTTCACATAAAAACCCAGCCGGCGGGAACTTCAGGCCGGACGGGCGGCGGTGGCCGCCGCATCCAGCAACCACTCGTGCAGGGCCGTCTCTCCGGCGAGCTCCGGATGGAACGCCACCGCCAGCAGGTTGCCCTGGCGGGCGGCGATGACGTGACCGTCCACGTGCGCGAGCGGCTCGACCGCCGGGCCGTGCGCCGAGACCCACGGGGCGCGGATGAAGACGGCGCGCAACGGTCGCTCGAAACCGGCCACCGCGAGGTCCGTCTCGAAGCTGCGCACCTGCCGGCCGAACGCGTTGCGCTCCGTGGCGATGTCCATCAGGTCGAGGTGGTCGCGATCGAGCATGATCAGGCCGGCGCAGGTCCCGAGGATCGGCGTCCCGCCGGCGGCCAGCGCCTGGAGCGGCGCGGCGAGTCCGTCCCGCTCGATCCCGAGCGTCATCGTCGTCGACTCGCCCCCCGGCAGGACGAGCCCGTCGAGCCCGTCGAGGTCCTCCGGCGTGCGCACCTCCCGCACCGCCCCGCCGAGGTCCCGCAGCAGACGCGTGTGTGCGGCGAAGCCTCCTTGGAGCGCCAGCACCCCGATTCGGGGCGCCCCGACGGTCACCAGCCGCGTTGGGCCAGCAGCTGCTCGCCCGGGAGCCCGCGCGCCTCGAGGCTCTCCATCGCAGCGCCGAGGCCCTCGGAAGCGGCGAGCACGCGCTCGGGATCGCGGAAATGCGTCGTCGCGGCCACGATCGCACGCGCCCGGGTGGCCGGATCGTCGGACTTGAAGATCCCCGACCCGACGAAGACGCCCTCGGCCCCGAGCTGCATGACCAGGGCGGCGTCCGCCGGCGTCGCGATGCCGCCCGCGCAGAAGAGCACCACCGGCAGGCAGCCGTCGCGGGCGACCGTGCGGACCAGCTCGAGCGGCGCGCCGAGCTCCTTCGCCGCGCTGGGGAGCTCGGCCGGGTCCAACGTCCCCAACCGGCGGATCTCGCCGGTGATCGTCCGGAGATGGCGGACCGCCTCGACCACATCGCCGGTCCCCGCCTCACCCTTGGACCGGATCATCGCCGCGCCCTCGCCGATCCGCCGCAGGGCCTCCCCGAGGTTGGTCGCGCCGCAGACGAACGGCACGCCGAACTCGGACTTGTCGATGTGGTGGGCCTCGTCGGCCGGCGTCAGCACCTCGGACTCGTCGATGTAGTCGACCTCCAACGCCTCGAGCACCTGCGCCTCGACGAAATGGCCGATCCGCGCCTTGGCCATCACCGGGATGCTCACGGCTTCCTGGATCGCCCGGATCATTGCCGGGTCGGACATCCGTGCGACGCCCCCGTCGCGCCGGATGTCAGCCGGGACGCGTTCGAGCGCCATCACCGCGCAGGCGCCCGCATCCTCGGCGATGCGCGCCTGGGCGGAGTCGACCACGTCCATGATCACGCCGCCCTTGAGCATCTCAGCCAAGCCGGCCTTGACGCGAAATGTCGCCTCGTCGTGCATCAGAGGAATTCTACGCCAGGCACGGGCCACGGCACCGGGCCGAGTGCCGTCCCGGCCGCAGCCTCGCCGATCGCCGTGACGACCGCTGCTGCTCCGGAAAATGAAAGCTACTTCAGGCGGAAGGCCTTGATGCGATCCGCGTACTGCTCCTCGTCCCGGGAATACACGCCGTAGGCGATGGCCTGGATCATCCCCAGCAAAGCCGTGTGCGACCGGACGAACGCCGGGCTGTTGGACGAGTAGTAGAGCTTGATCCGGGCGAGCTTGGCGATCTCCGACAGGGTGGCGTCGGTGATCGCGATCGTCGGCGCCTTGCGATGGCGCGCCAGCTTCATCGCCCGCAGCACGAGCGCGTGCGGCCGGCCGGCCGACAGTCCGATCACGAGCGTGTCCCCGTCGATGCGGCCAAGACGACTCAAGGCCTCCTGCGACGGACTCGCCACGAGCTCGGCCCGCAGGTCGAGCAGCATCAACAGGTGCCGGAGGTAGCTCGCGAAGAACGCCATCTGGTCGGTCCCGGCGATCAGGATCCGATCGGCTGAGGCGATCGCCTCGATCGCCCGCTCGATGTTCTGACGCGAGACCTTGCGCGCGGTCTCCTCGACGTTGACGTGATCGGCGGCCAGCGCCGTCTCGAAGTCGGTCTGGTCGAGCGAGAACAGCGGCGCCGACGGCTCGCCGTCCGGGCGCGGCCCCGGCGCGTTGGCCCGGCGATACTCCTCGCGGGCCGCCTGCTGGAGCTCGGGGAATCCCTCGAAGCCGAGCGCCTGGGAGAAGCGGACGACGGTCGAGCTCGACGTGTTGGCCCGGCGCGCGAGCTCCTCGGCCGTCCGGAACGCGGCTTCGTCGAGGTGATCGATGATGTACTGGGCGACGTCCTTCTGCGAACGCGAGCACTCGTCGAAGCGCGACTGGATGTAGCTCGACAGGGTCTGTGGCAGCGGGGGCCCGGTCCGCGCTGGCGCGGCGGGGCTGGCGGAGGTCCGTTTCATCGGCGAGCGGTTGTTTCGACGCCTCCCCTCGCTGTTCCTCCATGCCCCCTGATGATCCATGGAGCCCGGGGCACCGCAAGTACCCTCCGACACCATGCGCCGGCCGATCCTACCGACTGAATTCCCGCTCCGGCGCAGCAGCGGGCGATGAAGGTCGCGATCGTCGGCGGCGGCGTGTCGGGCATCGTCGCCGCCCGGCAACTCCACGCCGCCGGCCACGAGATCGTGCTGTTCGAGGGCGGCGACTACCTCGGCGGTCACACGAACACCGTCACCGTCGAGCGCGACGACGGCGAGTGGCACGTCGACACCGGCTTCATCGTCCTCAACGACCGCAACTACCCGAACTTCAACCGCCTGCTGCGCGACGCCGGCGTGGCGATCCAGTCGACCCACATGGGCTTCTCGGTCAAAGGCGAGGAGATGGACTTCGAGTACGCCGGGACGCCGCGCGGGGTCTTCTGCCAGCGCTCGAACCTGGTCAACCCGGTCTTCCTGCGCATGATTGCCGACCTGCTGCGCTTCAACCGCGAGCTGACGGCCCTGCTGTCGTGTGGCGCCGACGGCCCGTCGCTGGGCGAATGGGTCGAGCGCCAGGGCTACTCGCGCGCCTTCATCGATCGCCTGATCGTCCCCCAGGCCTCGGCCGTCTGGTCGGCCGACCCGGCGGCGATGTGGCGCTTCCCGGTGCGTTTCCTGGCCGAGTTCTTCCACAACCACGGGATGCTCGGCTTTCGCCACCGGCCGCAGTGGCAGACCGTCGTCGGCGGCTCCCACCGCTACGTCGAAGCCTTCACCCGGCCGTTCGCCGACCGCATCCGCCTGCGCACGCCGGTCACCAGCGTCACGCGCGAGGGCGACGGCGACGCCGAGGGCGGGGGCGGGGGCGTCACCGTCACCAGCCCTGCCGCCGGGGCCGAGCGGTTCGACGAGGTCGTGCTCGCCTGCCACGCCGACCAGGCCCTGGCGCTGCTCGGCGGCGACGCCTCACCGCGCGAGCGTGAGCTGCTCGGGGCGTTCCCCTACCAGCCCAACGAGGCCGTCCTCCACACCGACGCGACGCTGCTGCCCCGGCGCCGGGCGGCCTGGCAGGCGTGGAACTACCACCTCTTCGCCCAGCCGCGGCCGATGACGACCGTGACGTACTACATGAATCATCTCCAACGACTGAACGCTGCGGACGACTTCTGCGTATCACTCAACATGACCGACCGCATCGACCCGGCGCGCATCATCGCGGTGATCCCGTATTCGCACCCGGTCTACACGGTCGCCGGCGTGGCCGCCCAGGCGCGCTGGAATGAGATATCAGGGGCGCGACGGACGCATTTCTGCGGGGCATACTGGGGCTTCGGGTTCCACGAGGACGGCGTCGTCTCGGCGCTGCGGGCGTGCGAGGCGCTGGGGGCGCGCGAGGCGCTGGCGGTGGGCGGGCGATGACCGACAGCTGCGTCTACGAGGGTTGGGTGCGCCACCGCCGTCGCGGCGAGGTGGAGCACGAGCTGCGGATGCCGCTGTTCATGGCCTACCTCGACCTCGCCGAGCTGCCGGGCGTCTTCGACGGGATGCCGCTGTGGTCCGCCCGCCGGCCGGCCGTCGCCTGGTTTCGCCGCGAGGACCACCTCGGCGATCCGGCGCAGCCGCTGGCGGACACGATCCGGGCGCTCGTCGCGGCGCGGACCGGCCATGCCCCGGACGGGCCGATCCGCCTGCTGACGAACCTCCGGTACCTCGGTCACTGCTTCAACCCGGTCAGCTTCTACTACTGCTTCGACACGACCGGCGACCGCGTCACCGCGGTCGTCGCCGAGGTGACGAACACGCCGTGGGCCGAGCGCCACGCCTACGTGCTCGAGTCCGATCCGTCGCGCCCGGCCGGAGGCATCGTTCGCGGCCGCTTCGCCAAGGAGTTCCACGTCTCGCCGTTCATGGGCATGGACCACACCTACGAGTGGCGCCTGAGCAGCCCGGGCGACCGGCTCCAGGTGCACATCGACAGCGAGCAGGACGACGCCGTCGTCTTCGACGCGACGCTCTCGCTCGAGCGGCGCCCGTTCTCCGCAGCCGTGCTCCGCCGCCACCCGGCGCTGACGCTGCGCGTCGTCGCCCAGATCTACGGCCACGCGCTGAAGCTCAAGCGCAAGGGCGCTCCCTACCACCCCAATCCCACCGGCGAACCCGTGCTTGGGCCAGGCAAGCGCGACCGGGCCCGGCGCTCGCGCGAGACGGCCGGCTGCGATCGCCCCGCCCCGACGGCCCCGAAGGCTCGCGTGGGGCGATGAACGACCGTGCCGCCCGCGATGTCGTCTTGCTGCTGCTGCGGCGGATCCGGCACGGGTCGCTGACGCTCGTCGAGGCCGGTCGCGTCCGGCGGTTCGGCGACGGCGCCCCCGGTGGGCCGGACGTGCGCCTGGAGATCCACTCGACAGCCTTCTACGGCTCGCTCCTGCGCGGGTCGATCGGCCTCGGCGACGCCTACATGGCCGGCCTCTTCGACTGCGCCGAGTTGCCCGAGCTGGCCCGGCTCGCGGCGCTCAACATGCCCCAGCTCGACGCCTGGCGACGGGCGCTCAGACCGATCGTCGCGCTGCCCCAGGGCGCGGCGCGATGGCTGGAGCGCAACACGCCGGCGCGGGCCCGCAGGCAGATCGCCGCTCACTACGACCTCGGCAACGACCTCTTCGGGCTGATGCTCGACGACACGATGATGTACTCGTGCGCGTTCTTCGAGTCGCCGCACGCGACGCTGCACGAGGCGCAACTGGCAAAGCTCGACCGCATCTGCCGCAAGCTCGACCTCGGCCCCGACGATCACGTGCTCGAGATCGGCACCGGCTGGGGCGGCTTCGCGATCCACGCCGCCGGCAACTACGGCTGCCGCGTGACGACGACGACGATCTCAGCCGAGCAGCTGGCGCTCGCCCGGCGGCGGGTCGTCGCCGCCGGCCTCGAGGACCGCGTCACGCTCCTGCTCAAGGACTACCGCGACCTCGAGGGCAGCTACGACAAGCTCGTCTCGATCGAGATGATCGAGGCCGTCGGCTGGCAGTACTTCGAGAAGTTCTTCGAGCGCTGCGGCGCCCTGCTCGCCCCGCACGGGGCGATGCTGCTCCAGTCGATCACGATCGACGACCGGGCCTACGCTGTCGAGAAGGCGACCAGGAGCTTCGCCAACACCCACATCTTCCCCGGGGGCTGCCTACCCTCAGTCGAGGTCATCGCCCGCTCGGTCGCCCGCGCCAGCGATCTCCGCCCGGTCGACATCGAGGACATCACGGCGCACTACGTACAGACGCTCCGGTGCTGGCGCGAGCGCTTCCTCGGCCAGCTCGATCGCGTCCGGGCGCTCGGCTACGACGGGCGCTTCCAACGGATGTGGGAGCTCTACCTCGCCTACTGCGAAGGCGGCTTCGACTCGCGCCGGATCGGCACCGTGCAGCTGATGCTGGCCAAGCCCGGCTACATCGCCGGCGTGAATCCGCGCTTGCGCCCCCATTCCCGCTCTCGTCCGCGCGCGCTCAGCGCCGGGGCACGCGGCTGAACATCCGCGCGCTGGCGAGGTCGAGCAGGCCGGCCGGCCCGCGCGCGGCCCGCACGGCCCAGCCGACCTTGCCGCCCGGATCGAGCTTGCGGGCGTCGGCGCGGATGGCGCCGACGACCTTCGCGGCCCAGGCGTCCGGCTCCTCGCGCTCCCACCCGGACGTGTCCATGTAGCGGCCGTAGACCGACTCGGTGTCGTCGAGCATCTCCGTGTTGACGCCCGGGGTGATCAGGTGGAGCGTGTCGACGCCGGTCCCGCGCAGCTCCCGCCGCAGCGACTCGGTCAGCGCGACGACACCCGCCTTGGAGGCGGAGTACGTCGTCGCCGCCGGGAAGTTGGCGTAGCCGCTGATCGACGCGTTGTTGACGATCTTGCCCCGGCCTCGGGCGAGCATTCCTGGGAGGACGCGTGCCGTGAGGTGGGCGACGCCGACGAGGTTGACCTGGAGCATGGCGTACATCGCCGCGATGTCCTGGTCCTCGAGCAGGCCCCCGGTCATCTGCCCGGCGTTGTTGATCAACAGGTCGATCGGCCGGTCGGCCAGGTCGGCCCAGCAGGCGTCGATTGTCTCCCGCGAGGACAGGTCCAGACGGACGGGGACGATGGCCTCCGCGCCCCCCGTCGCCGGCGGTGGCGGTGGCGGCCCGGCGTACGAGTCGGGCGAGCGCATCCCGAGCAGCAGCGTCTTCAGCGGCTCCCGGGCCAGCCGGGCGGCGAGCGCCGCGCCGATGCCGCGATTGGCCCCGGTGATGAGGCAGGTCGCGCCGGCCAGGTCCATCGTCAGTCCCGCGCGACGAGCGTCGCCCCGAGCGCCCGCGCCAGGCCGATTCCGCCCTGGCGCATGACGAGATCGTGATTCCAGGCGAACGCCGGCCGAGCCAGCGGCCCGAGCACGTTCATCCACGCCTCGGTCGTGCGCACCCGCCAGTCGTAGACGACCGCCGTGCCCGTCGGCGACGTGTATAGCCGCCAGATGCCGCGACCCTCGAGCGCCCCGGTCGCCGCGCCCTCGATCAGGTGGGGCGCCTCGACGCGCGTGACCTCGATGTCGAAGGTGAGCGTGTACGGCAGCAGGCTGCGCCACCGCAGCCGGCTGACCTGGCCGACGCCGGCGACGCCACCCGCGCGCAGCAGCTCGACCGCCTGCACGCCCTTCCACCACTTCGGATATCCCTCGGGCCGCTCGATCAGCTGCCAGACCGGCTCGATCGGGACGTCGAGGCACCAGGTCGTCAGGAACTCGTAGTCGGCCATCGTCAGTGCCCGGCGGCGTCGCGGCAGGCCGCGCAGAGCCCCCAGACGAGCACCTGGGCATGGTCGGGGGCAAAGCCGGCGTCGCTCGCGCAACGGAGGGCCTCACGGGCCTCGCCGGGGGCGTCGAGGTCGGCGAGCTGGCCGCAGCGGCGACAGACGGTGTGGGCGTGCGGGCTGACGCGCGAGTCGAACAGCACGGCGCCGGTGCCGGTGCTGACCCGTCGCACGAGATCGAGCTCTTCCAGCAGCTCGAGCGTCGCGTAGACGGTGGGCATCGAAATCCCCGGCAGCGCCGGCGAGACGGCCTCGAGCACCTGCTCGGCCGTCAGATGCTGGCGGCGGGCGTGAACGGCCCGGAAGATCACGAGCCGTTGGGAGGTGACGCGCTGGTTGCGCTCGCGCAGCTTGTCGGTCAGGAGCGCGTCATGGGCTTGCGGAGCCATAAGTGGAAACTCTAGCTGATGCAGGTCATAGTTGTTGTTAGGTGAACCTTATTCTTATAAGACCGGTATAGTGCGGATTCGATGACCAGCCCCCCAGACCAGGCCACACCCGGAGAGGCGGCCGTCGCGGCCCCGGGGCCGTCCGCCCAGTCGCCCGGCCAGCGCCGGCGGTCGGCGATCAACTCGCGCCTGGCCC
This sequence comes from uncultured Solirubrobacterales bacterium, assembly GCA_963742705.1. Lineage (GTDB taxonomy): Bacteria > Actinomycetota > Thermoleophilia > Solirubrobacterales > Solirubrobacteraceae > Palsa-513. Next base: position 887,840 of record CAVUMZ010000017.1, read on the forward strand.
GGCTGATCCGCCGCCTCACCGGGGGCTCGGAGGATGACTTCGTCCTGCAGATCGTGCAGCCGTCGCTCGTCGGCCTGATCGACGGGACCGTCTCGACCCTGGCGCCGATCTTTGCCGCCGCCGTGTCGACCAACTCGCGCACCGCGCTCCTGGTCGGGATCGCGACGGCGCTCGGGGCCGGCGTCAGCATGGGCATGTCCGAGGCACTGTCGGACACCGGGGAGATCACCGGCCGCGGGTCGGCGATCGTCCGGGGGATCATCACCGGCGGCGCCACGGCGCTGGGCGGGATCTTCCACTCGCTCCCGTTCCTGATCAAGAACGTCAACCACGCGCTGGTCGTGGCCGGCATCGTCGTCTCGGTCGAGCTCTTCACGATCGCCTGGGTCCGCCATCGCTTCCTCCACGTCAGCCTGCGCTCGTCGCTGATCGTCGTCACGCTCGGCGGGGCGATCGTGCTCGGCATCGGCGTGCTCGTCGGCAGCTCGTGACGGTCGGTCGCGAGGCGAGCACGCCGAGCCGGATGGGATCATGGCGACCGCGGGCCAGTAGCTCAGGTGGTTAGAGCAGCCGACTCATAATCGGTAGGTCGCAGGTTCGAGCCCTGCCTGGCCCATCGCCGCCGCGGCCCGGGTTTTGGGGCCTTGACATTGGGGTACCCTTGTAAGCGACGCGTGGTGGCCCCCGGTCACTCGGATGCTGGCCAAGCCGGCAACCATGCGAACGAACCGGCGCGGAGTCGCAAGGATGCGGCAGGAAAGCGAACCAGGTCGCGGAAGACTCTCCCCCAAGCAAGGAAGATTGGCCCCCGGGCGTGAAAACAGTGAAACCAAGCCGCACGGCCCGTGCGAGCACGCTACGGTTGGCCTCGAGGTGCGGACGGGGAACTCGCGGAAGTCGTAATGCCTATCCGCGCGCAGTCCGGATTTTGTCCAGGGACACAGAAGACAGAAGGGATTACCCTATGGCTGACTCGAATGCTGGGCTGCGCGGTGCAAGCGCGCAGCGACCTCTCCACCTGCGGTTGAGAGGTGCCCGGAACGGGCTGATCGCCGCCGCGGCCGTCACGGGCGGCCTGCTCTTGACGTCGGCTCCCGCCGGCGCCTTCAGCAGCGCGCCGCTCTGGCAGTGCCGAGGCAGCGCGCTCTACGCGTCCGTCGCGGGCAACAACCGGGTCGAGCCTGAGGTGGCCAACGGCAGCCCGAACACGGGCAACGGCGGCAACCCGGACCGGGCGCAGTGCGTCAACTCCGAGGTCGGGGCCAACAACTTGGCCACGCCGCTCGGCCTGCCGGCGAACTTCCTGAGCGCGCCCACGGCGTCGGCGACGACGTCGATCACGCCGGAGATCGGCCCGTCGATAACCCAGAAGATCTCGGCCACCGGCCATGTGGAGAACCTCCAGCTCCAGCTCCCGGCCGGGGCAACGGTTGCCCTGGGGGTCGCGGTCGCTAACGCGAACGTCACCGGAAGCTGCGTGAACGGCGCGCCGAAGCTCGTCGGCACCAGCCAGGCGACGGGGATCACCCTCGGCGGCAACACGATCACGCTTGACGACCTCGTGACCGGCATCGGCAACCTGCTCCACTCGCTCGGGCTCGACCCGATCGTCACCGTCAAGGTGAACGAGCAGATCGCCACGCCAACGTCGCTGACCGTCCGGGCGCTCCACATCACGATCGTCAACGCCGCGGATCAGTCGCCGCTCGTGGACGTCATCGTCGCCGAGGCGAAGGGCGCCTTCGACAAGGACGTCTGCAACCCGGCCGATCAGTTCAACATCCCGCCGGGCATCATGGGCAACGGCGGTAACACGACGGTTGTCAACGGTACCAACGGCACCGATCACAACGGCAACATCGGCAGCGCCAACGGCCCGAAGGCGACCTGCGGTCACCTGACGATGTACTTCGACCGCAACAAGAAGCACACGCTCACGAGCATCTACGGGACGCGCCAGGTCACCCGCGGCCGGATCATCAGCTGCGGCGCCCATCCGAAGTCGATCGTCGGAGCCAAGATCGACGTGATCCACGTCATCAACGGCAAGCGCCACCTCGTGAAGACGGGTCTGAAGTCGCGTACCGGCGGCAAGCTGACGCTGATCCTGCCGCTGAACCTGACCTCACGCAACATCGAGTACGAGTACCGCGGCCGCCTCGATTCGCCGAAGGTGACGTCGAAGGTCACGCTCGGGCTCACGGTCAAGACCAAGTCCGGCAAGAAGCTCTAGCCGGCACCTCGCAGCACGGCGGGGCAGGGAGCGCTCCTGCCCCGCCGCCGGTGCGAAGGTCGCGCCGGGCACTGGTTTCGATTCGGGCGTCGCTCTCGGAGGAACGCAGTCCTCCCTCCGAGAGCGGCCCGCCCGCCTGCGGCTGTGCCGCCACCCGAGTCGCCGCCCGGCTAACGTCGCTGATCGTGTTCGTCCCCCAGCGGCCTGTGCTCTTCGCGGCCGACGGGGTCTTCGGATTCGGGTCGGCGAGTACCGGGTCATCTACACCGTCGTCGACGACGTGCTCCTGGTCGTCGTCGTCACGCTCGGTCATCGAGGCGACGTCTACCGTTGAGCGCATGCGGGGTCAGTCATCGGCCCGCACGCCACACGGCCGCGACCGGCTACAGGACCTTCTGCACGGCGGCGCGGAGCTCGGCCACCGAGAACGCACCCTCGAAGCGTGTGGAGATGCGTCCGTCAGCGGCGATCACGAACCCCCAGGGCTCGCTCGGGAGCCTCCATGCCGCGACCTGGGGCCGGAAGCCCTTGGCGACCTGGTTGTCGTTGTAGATCTCCATGTGGATGAAGGCCACGCGGCTGCCGATCTCCGACTTGACCTGCTCCTCGATGTCGGTGACCGGGCCGCAAACTCGGCTCGAGCAGAGCTGGGGCGTGGCGAAGAGCAGGACGACCGGCTTCTTGCCGAGCACCGAGGCGAAGTCGACCTGCTGGAGGTCGGGCGCCGGCGGCTGGCGGGTGTCGATCGTGGAGACGTTCGCCAGCCCGACCTGGGAGACGGTCGGCGTGTGCACGGAGATCGCCGGCTGGCCGGCGTCGGGCGGACCGCCGGGCTGTCCGGGATCGGCGCCGGTCCCACTCCCCCACTGCAACTGGCCGCCGACCCGGTCCACGGCGAGCACGTTCTGCTTGCCGGCGTGGGCGAAGGGAACCTCGGCGACGAAGACGCTGTGGGCGGCCGTCGGGTCCTGGGCCACCGTCTGGCTCTCGTACTGGGGTGAGACGTCGAGCGACTCGAGGTGGGCCGGGTAGGGGCCGGCGAGATGCTGGCCGTGGGTGTCGACCGTGTACAGGGCGACCTCGGCGTCGGTCACCTGCTTGTGGTCGGGCGTGAAGAGGGCGAACCCGAAGCGGTTGGCCCCGACGCGCATGACCGAGACGCTCGGGGCCATGATCGGCCCGGCCGGCAGGTGCTCGAGCTTGACGAAGCTGGTGCTCGCAGCGGCCGGGAAGTCGGCGGCCTTGGCCGCGGGGGCGAGCTTCGGGCTCGAGGAGCCGCAGCCCGAGACGGCGCCGGCGGTGGCGGCGGCGAGGAGGACGGCTGGGACGACACAGCGGGGCAGTCGCATCGAGAACACGGACTCTATGGATCGGCGATCCTTCCAGGTGCACCTGCTTTGATTGCGGGCCGAGACGACGACCGGGCGGGAGTCAGATGACGACAGGGCGAGCAGCGATCGTGACGGGGGCATCGAGCGGGATCGGGCTGGCCATCGCCCGCATGCTGGGCCAGGAGGGCCACAGCGTGACGATGGCGGCGCGCCGGCCGGAGAAGCTCGCAGCGGCGGCGGAAGGGCTCCGCGCGGAGGGTCTCGACGTGCATCCGGTGGCGGCGTCGCTCGGCGACGAGGCCGAGATCGTCCGCGTCGTCGCCGCCCACGCCGAGCGGTACGGGCGCCTCGACGTCCTCGTCAACAACGCGGGCGTCGGCCTCGGGGCGCCGATCGACGACTACCCGACCAAGCACCTCGACAGGCAGCTGGCGGTCAACCTCCGGGCGACGATCATCTTCTACCGCGAGTGCGCGGAGATGCTGCGGGCGGCCGGGGCCGAGCACCGCAACGCGCTCGTCGTCAACAGCGCGTCGGTCGCCGGCAAGCGCGGCCAGGCCTGGCTGTCGATCTACTCGGCGACCAAGGCCGGGGTGATCGCCTTCACCGAGGCGATGAACAAGGAGCTCGGGGGCGCCGGCATCAAGTCGTGCGCGCTGTGCCCGGGCTTCGTCGACACGGCGATGACCGACTTCGTCAAGGACCGCGTCGACCCGCGGGACATGATCCAGCCGGCTGACATCGCCGAGCTCGTCCGGTCCCTGCTGCGTCTGTCGCCGGCCGCCGTCGTCCCGGAGATCCAGGTCCTGCGCGCGGCGACCGAGGATGCTGCGTGAAGCTCGGCGTACACATCGGCTACTGGGGCCTCGGCCTGAGCGCCGCCGACCAGCTGGCGATCGTCCAGGAGGCCGAGCGCCTGGGCTACGACTCGGTCTGGGCGGCGGAGGCCTACGGGTCGGACGCCGCGACCGTGCTCGGGTGGTTGGCCGCGGGGACGAAGACGATCGGACTGGGGTCGGCGATCTTCCAGATGCCGGGGCGCAGCCCGGCGATGACGGCGATGACGGCGGCGACGCTCGACCAGCTCTCGGGCGGGCGGATGCGGTTGGGGATCGGCTCGTCCGGCCCGCAGGTGGCCGAGGGCTGGCACGGCCAGCGCTTCGGGCGGCAGCTCCAGCGGACGCGCGAGTACGTCGCCGTCGTGCGAATGGCGCTCGCGCGCGAACGCGTCGAGTTCCACGGGGAAACCCTCGACCTGCCCCTGCCCGACGGCCCGGGCAAGGCGCTCAAGCTGACGATCGCGCCCGTGCAGGAGCAGATCCCGATCTACCTGGCGGCGATCGGCCCGAAGAACACGGCCCTGGCCGGCGAGATCGCCGACGGCTGGATCCCGACGCTGTTCTCTCCGGAGCACGTCGCCGAGTCGCGCAGCCTGCTTCTTGAGGGGGCGACGCGGGCCGGCCGGTCGCTCGAGGGGTTCGACATCGCGCCGACGGTGAACGTGCTCATAGCCGACGATCTCCAGGCGGCGCGGCAGGCGATGCGGCCGTTCATCGCCCTCTACGTCGGGGGGATGGGGTCGCGCAAGCAGAACTTCTACAACCAGCTGATGTGCCGCTACGGCTTCGAGGCGGCGGCGCGCGAGGTTCAGGACCTCTACCTCGAGGGCAGGCGGGAGGAGGCTATGGCGGCGCTGCCGGACGCGCTGATCGACGCCGTGTCGCTGTGCGGGCCTCCAGACCACGTGCGTGACCGCCTGGCCGTCTACCGCGACGCCGGCGTCGGCACGCTCGGGGTCACCCCGCTGGCCTTCACCGCCGAGACCCGCCTCGAGCAGCTGCGCCTCGTCGCCGAGCTGGCCGCCTGAGCTCGGTCCGGCCCCTGCGGCTGCTGCTCGGGGCGTTCGGCGACCCGGGTCACGCGTTCCCGATCATCGCCCTCGGCCGGTCGCTGCGAGACCGGGGACACGACGTGACGATCCAGACGTGGCGGCGCTGGGCCGCCGACATCGAGGCGCTCGGGATCGCCTTCTCCCCGGCGCCCGAGTACCCGGTCTTCCCCAGCCAGGGCCGGCCCCTGAAGCCGTACGCCGCCGTCGTCCGTGCCGCTGGCGAGGCCGGTCCCCTGCTCGAGGAGCTGCGACCCGACGCGATCGTCGCCGACATCCTCACGCTGGCGCCGGCCCTGGCGGGCGAGCAGCGGGGCATTCCGGTGGCGACGCTGATCCCGCACGTCCACCCGGCGGGACCGCCCGGCTTCCCGGTGTACTCGATCGGCGCGCGGCTGCCGCGCACAGCCGTGGGCCGAATCCTCTGGCGCGGTCTGGCGCGGCCGGTCGAGCGCGGCCTCGAGCTCGGACGCACCGAGCTCAACGAGACCCGCCGGCGCCTCGACCTGCCGCCGCTGGCCTACCACCACGGCGGTATCAGCCGCCGCCTCTGCCTGGTGGCGACGTTCCCGGCGCTGGAGTACCCGCGCACGTGGGCGCCGCACGAGCACGTCGTCGGGCCGCTGCTGTGGGAGCCGCCGGCGGCGGCCGTCGAGCTCCCCCCCGGGTCGGCGCCGCTCGTCGTCGTGGCCCCGTCGACGTCGCAGGACCCCGACCACCGGCTGCTGCGAGCCGCGCTCGACGGGCTCGCCGACCTGCCGGTGCGAGTGCTGGCGACGTGGAACCGGCGGCCGCCGAAGCGGCCGCTGCCGGCGCCGGCCAACGCCGTCGTCGTCGACTGGTTCTCCTACGCCCAGGCGATGCCGCACGCCGACGTCGTGGTTTGCCACGGCGGCCACGGGACGCTCGTGCGGGCGCTGGCAAGCGGGGCCGCGGTCGTGTGCTGTCCGGCGGCGGGGGACATGAACGAGAACGCGGCCCGGGCCGCCTGGGCCGGGGTCGGCGTGCGCGTGCCCCGGCGGCTCGTCTCGCCGCTGACGGTTCGCCTGGCCGTCAACCGGGCGCTCGGGGAGCCGTCGATCCGGGTGGCGGCCGGGGCGCTCTCTGGCTGGGCCCGTGCGCACGACCCGGGAGCGCGGGCCGCGGTTCACATCGAGGCGCTCGCCCGCTGACCGTGAACGCGGCCGGGCGGCGGCCGCCCGGCCGGGCGGCGCGCAGGTCTCGCGGAGCCCCGGGGGTGGGACTCGAAAATAGGCGGTGGGTAGGCGCGCAGCAGGAGCTCCAGCTGACCGGCGACCACGTCGGACATGGGCACGGCTCGCTCGGAGCGCCTGGATTTTCGGCTATCGCCTTGCGTGGCGGGAGCCTTGACTCGCCGGTGCGCCGGAGATACGCTCTTGGTTCGGGTGAGGGACCGCCATGACGTTCGACACCCTTCCCCTCCCATCACCAGGCGAGAGCGAGGAAGATCGTGGAACGACTCGGGCGGGGTAGCCGTTGGCGAGTTCCGGTGGTCGGGCTGGTGGCGATCTTCTTCGCCGGGTTCCCGGGGATGGCGCCGGCGGCGACGGTCGGGCAGACCGGAAACCCCAACGACACCTTCTTCGGGTGCCCGGGCGGCACCCTGTGGGCTGAGCCGGCCGACGTGGTCCCGGCCGGCGGTGGCACGATCACCAGCTTCTCCTTCTTCTCTTCGGCGGATGCAGCTAGCGAAGACCCTAACGCGGGCCAGCAGCCCGAGTTCCTGGTCCTGCGTCCGGCCGGTGGGACCACCTACACGGTCGTCGGCACGCGCACGGTGACGCTCGCGGGCACCGGCCTGGAGACGTTCCCGGCCAGCATCCGGACCCGGGCCGGCGACATCCTCGGCATCCACACCCAGAACCTCCCGAACGCGTTCGTCAGCAACTGCATCTATGCCGGGGGCGCGAGCGAGCTTCAGACCGAACTGCCCGACCCGGTGGTCGGCGACACGGTAACCCTCGTAAGTGACCCCTCCTTCACGTTTCAGATCAACGTGTCGGCGCATCTCGTGCCGTCCGGCCTTCCTTCGTTACTTTACTTCGTCGATTCGTTACTTCGTCCGCCGACCGGCTGACCTCGTTGACCTCTCAGGCGTCACCTCCGCCACCCTCTCAGCGTGGCGGGCGTCAGCGGCGCGGCCGTCCCGGATCCGCGCGGTGATGCCGGTCCGTTGACCGTGTTTCAATGACCGGATGAGCAAACCTCTCCGGTAACGAGCGGGCCCGGCGATCTTGAAACCCACGACTACTTCTGGCCCATCATGGCCGGCATCGTGGTTCTTGGTTGCGTTGCCAATCTCTGCAGCGAGAAGCGGCGATCACCAAGTACGGCCTGTGGACCTCCCTGTGCGACGGCCACTGGGAGACCGAGCGAGCGTCACCGTCCGCTTTCGGGAATCTGGGCCCCGGCGTCGGCCAAGAGCTCGTGGAGCGACCGCGACCGTGCTCGCACTGCCGGTGCAGGAAGAACCGGTTCGACTACGTGTTATGTCGCAAGTGTGGCGGCAGCACTAACTACAACGAGGTCTAGACGGATCTGATCTGCTCCTGGGTGCCCTCGTGCATCGTCGCCTCCTCGGCGTCGTGTGGTTCGGTTCTCGCCCGGCGTCGGCCGCGCACGACGAGGCTCGCCCCCGCGAGCCGTGCTTGGGCTGCCCGGCGCGATAAGCGACTCGACCGGGCGGCCGGGTCGGCGGCTTCCGCGACTGCGCTTGGCGCCGTATCCCTCGCCGTCGGCGAGGCGCGTTCGACGACGTGCTCGCCCCGCGCACCGTCACTGCCCGCTTGACCTCTCCTGGGCCGCCGCGCGCAATTGGTACTCCGTTGTTTCTTCTCCGCTCGAAAGGTCCGGTTTTGGAGGGAATTAGGAACTCCGGGGGTGGGACTCGAACCCACAACCTTCGCCTTAACAGGGCGCCGCTCTGCCGATTGAGCTACCCCGGACCGTCAGCGAGCCGACCGGACGTGGTCCGCGCGGCAGGGGGAGCATAGTGGGCGGGGCACGCATGAAGCTGACGGCGGCGATCGCCGCGGCGAGGAGGAGCGACGCGCCGACCACCGCTACGGGCGAGGGCCCAGGCGAGCGAGGCCGGGGGTCGAACGGCCGTCCCTTCGTGCCGCGACGAAGTAGCGGGCGGCTAACGTCCAGAATCGATGCCCGGAGACGCCGACATCGCAGCGCTCGGGGCGGTGCTGGGCGACCGGGCCCGGTGCCGTGTCCTGCTCGCGCTGGCCGACGGCCGGGCGCTGGCGGCCAGCGTCCTGGCGGCAGAGGCGGGCGTCGCGCCGTCGACGGCGAGCGTCCACCTGCGCAAGCTGGTCGAGGCTGACCTGCTGCGGGTCGAGACCCACGGCCGCCACCGTTACTACCGCCTGGCCGGGCCACACGTCGGGCGCCTGCTCGAGGTCCTCGCCGAGCATTCGCCGGCCGCACCGATCCGGTCGTTGCGGGAGGGGACGCGGGCGAACGCGGTCCGGGCGGCCCGGTACTGCTACGACCACCTCGCCGGTCGGCTCGGCGTCGCGCTGATGGACGGCCTGCTCGACCGCGGCATCCTCGACGGCCGCGCCGATACGGAGCGCAGCGGGCACGATCGCCTGTCGGCCCCGGGCCGGGAGGTCGAGTACCGGCTGACCGACGTCGGCGCCGCGTGGATGCACGACTTCGGCATCGACCTGGAGGCGCTCGGCCGGCGGACACGCCCGGTGATCCGGTACTGCGTCGACTGGAGCGAGCAACGCCACCACCTCGCCGGAGCGCTCGGCGCCTCCCTGGCCACACGGCTGTTCGAGCTGGGCTGGGTCGAGCCGGCGCCGCGGGGCCGCGCCGTCTTCCCGACCAGCGCCGGCGCGGCCGGCCTGATCGCGGCCCTGGGCATCGACCTCGATGGGACCTGCGGCCTCGGCGACGCTCGGGCGCGGCCGCGCCGGGCGGGCCTACTCCGCGCATCAAGCTGACACCGGCGTAGACGGCAGTCGACTCCTGGGCGCGCCGGCCACCGCCTCATGCTCCTGCGCCTACTCGCGATGGAGCGAGAGTGCCAGGCTGGGCACGACAAAGGACAGGAGGAAGATCGGCAAGATGCTCTTTCCGCTGCATCGGAAGTCGACGGTTTCGCCCTCGGCGGCGTCGAAGGTCTGGGTTCGGCTGGAGTTTCGGCCAGTGCGCACTTGCAGGGTGTGACGTCCGGGTTCAACCGGTATCTCGATCGGGTCGTTCAATTCGAGCAGCCCAACACGCTCCCCGTCGAGCACCACGTCGTACGTCCCGCGACGAACCTCGACTCCGATTGCTCTATGCACCAGCCTCAGGGTTGCCGCCATGTTCATGTCCTTTGTTCCCGGGAGACAGCTTCTCTGGGCATCCCCAGGAATGGTGAGGCCCGCGCGGCACGGGCGGTGGCTCAGGCGCTGCGCCGACGCCTGAGTCGCATTATGCATCCTCGACCGGCTGGCGGCAGCGTTCGTCACTGGTTCCTACCGCGGCCCGAGCGCGGGCGGCCTGACGGACAAGGTGGTCGCGCTCGGCGACGTTCGTCGCGCGCCGGGCGGCCTCGACGTACGCCGTGGCGGCAGCGGGCAAGTCGCCGTCGAGCTCGTGCAGGTGACCGCGGACGGCGTGCCACCGGTGGCGGTCGCCGAGCGCCTCGCGCAGCCGATCGGCCTCGAGCAGCCCTGCGGCGGGACCGAGGACGTGGCCGACCGCGACCGCGCGGCCGAGCGCAGCGGCCGGGTCCTGGCGCACCGGGTTGTCGGTGAGGCCGACCAGGTCGTCGTACCAGGCGAGGATCTGCGGCCAGTCGGTCGCCTCGGCGCTGGTGGCATCGTCGTGCAGAGCGGCGATAGCGGCCTCGATCTGGTAGCGCCCGGGGCGCCCAGCGGCCAGTGCCGCTTGCAGGACGCGTACGCCCTCGGCGATCGCGCGCGTGTCCCACAGGCCACGGTCCTGCCGGTCGAGTGTGACGATGCGACCCTCTGAGTCGAAACGCGCCGGAAGGCGGGAGTGGTTGAGGAGCATCAGCGCGAGCAGCCCCCGCGCCTCCGGTTCCTCGGTGGCGAGGGTGAGCTGGCGGGCGAGCCGGATCGCCTCGCGCGCCAGGTCCACCCGGGCCGGCGGGCCGGTATGCCCGGCCGTGTAGACGAGATAGAGAACGCGCAATACGACGGCGAGGTCGCCGGGCTGGTCCAGGCGCCGGGCGGGTGGGCCGGCGAGCAGGCGCTTGGCCCGGCTGATCCGCTGCGCCATCGTCGCCTCGGGCACGTAGAAGGCGTCGGCGATCTCCTGGGTGGTGAGGCCGCCGACGGCGCGCAGAGTCAGCGCCACCTGGGAGGCGGGTGCGAGGTCGGGGTGGCAGCAGCAGAAGAGCAGGAAGAGAGTGTCGTCGCCCTCCGCGGGACTGGGTGCCCCCACCTGCGGCTCGGCGTGTGTCGCCTCCTCGCGGCGGTGGCGGGCGGCCTCGCTGCGGCGGGCGTCGACGAGCCGCCGGGTCGCGACCGTCGCCAGCCACGCGCGGGGGTCGCGCGGCGGGTGCTCGGGCCACACCCGCAATGCCTCCAGTAGCGCCTCCTGCAGCGCGTCCTCCGCGGCATCGAAGTCCTCGCCACGCCGGAGCAGGCCCGCGAGCACCCGAGGAATGAGGTCCCGGCCGAGCCCGCGCAGCGCGGGATCGGCCGGGACCGCATCAGGCCGTCGCGTCGGCTCGTCGATCACGCCGCGTCAGTCGTCCGCGGACGCTCCCACATGACCTCCCGGAGGTCGATCCACTCGTACAGCGGCTCCCCGGCCGGGCCGGGTTCGGAGGAGACGTAGGCCGCGAGCTCGACCGCACGCTCGTACGAATCGACGTCGATCATCCACCAGCCGGCGACCAGGTCGCTGGTTTCGGGGTGCGGGCCGTCGGTGGTCACCGGGGCGGCGTCCGGGCCGCCGTAGCGCACCCAGGTCCGCGTCGGCGTGAGCGCCTGGGCGTCGACGTACTCGCCGTTCTCCTCGAGCAGTTCGCTGACGTGGTGCTGAAAGGCCATGTGCGCCTCCACGTCCTCCGGGGCCCACTGGTCGATCGGGGGCACCGGACGATGCGGCTGCGGGCCGCCGCGGTAGCGCTTGAGCAGCAGGTACTTCGGCATCGGAATCTCCTGGTGTCGCGGGCCGCGCCGGTCGAGGCCCTGTACCTTGGTGAGCGGAGCCGGTCAGCGCTTCTCGACATGGAATCCCTCATCACCGCTCGGATCTTCGCGTAGCGGGATTGCCTTGCCGCCGGTGTTGGACGAAGTGCGAGCCAGCCGCCGCTCACCGCTCACCTATCGCGGCGGGGCGGCGGTCTGCTCGAGCGCCAGCGCCAACGCCCGCACGACCGCGGCCTGAACCTCCCGCCGTCGTGCCGCGAGCTCGCTCTGGCCGGTCCGGCCCGCGGCCCGGGCGACGGTGATCTCCCGGTCGAGCAGGGCCAGCTCGAGCTGCAGGCGCTCGACCTCGAGCTGGGCCGGCAGCGCCCGGGTGGCCGAAGCCCGCACGGCGAGCTCGGCCAGCAGCGGCCCGAGCGGATCGTCCTCGCCGTCGTCGGCCGGCGCGTCGATGTGCTCGCGCAGGCGCAGGGCGGCCCGGCGGTTGAGGTCGACGGTGAAGACGTTCTCGACATCGAGGGCCGCCAGGGCCGCCCGACCCTCCTTCGGCAGGGCCATGCACAGGGCGAGGAACGCCCGCTCCGACCGGTCGCGCGCGTCGAGGGCGAAGCCGGCCGGGTTCGCCGCGGCCGGACGCGCCCCCTGCGACCGGGCGCGCCCGGGAGCGAGCAGCCCGGTGACGACCTTCTCCGGCAGCTCGAGCCGGGCGGCGACGAGCCGTTCAAGCTCGAGCCGCAATGCCCCGGGGCCGACGTCGCCGAGGACGACCGCGAGCTCGGCCAGCATCCGATCCTGGCCCTCGGCCGTGCCGATGTCCCCGCCGGCGAGGATCCGCTCGACGCGGAAGCGCACGTAGGCGACCGACCGGTCGACGAGCCCCGCGAGCGCCCCGACGCCGTCCCGCTGGAGGAGCTCGGCCGGGTCGCTCCCGGCCGGGAGCTCGATGACCCGCAGCTCGAGGTTGTGCTTGGCCGCCATCCCCGCCGCCCGGACCATCGCCGCCTGGCCGGCCTTGTCGGCGTCCAAAGCCAGCGTGACGCTCGGGGCCAGGCGGCGCAGCTCGCCCAGCTGCTCCTCGGTCAGCGCCGTCCCCATCAGCCCGACGACGTTGCGCAGGCCGGCCTGGTGCATCGCGATCACGTCGGTGTACCCCTCGCACACGATCGCGCTCGCCGCCTTCGCCGCCGCCGTGCGGGCCAGCTGGATGCCGTAGAGGTGGCGGCCCTTGTGGTAGATCTCGTTGTCGGACGTGTTGATGTACTTGGCCGGCTGGTCGGCGCTCATCGCCCGGGCCCCGAAGCCGAGGACCCGGCCGCGGCTGTCGCACAGCGGGAACATGATCCGGGCCCGGAAGCGGTCGTACACCCGCCGGGGGTCCTCGCGCGACCGCTGGGCCAGGCCGGCGTCGTAGAGCTCCTGCTCGGTGAAGCCGCCCTGGCGCGAGGCCACCAGCACCCGGTCCCAGGCGCTCGGGGCGTAGCCGACGCGGAACTCCCGCAGCATCGCCTCGTCGAGGCCCCGCGCGAGCAGATGCTCCCGGCCACGCGCGGCCTCGCGCGACTCCCAGAGGTAGCGCTCGTAGTAGGTGCAGGTTCGCTCGAGCAGGTCGAGCAGCCGCTCGCGCCGGCGGCGCCGGGCCGCCGCCTGCGGGTCCTCGGCCTCGAGCTCGAGCTTGACGTTGTACCGGTCGGCCAGGAACTCGAGCGCCCCGACGAAGTCGAGGTTCTCCATCTCCTGCACGAACCTGAACGGATCGCCGGCCGCCTGGCAGCCGAAGCAGTAGTAGAACTTCTTCGCCGGGGTGACGCCGAACGACGGCGTGCGCTCGTCGTGGAACGGACACAGCCCTGTGTAGCGGTCGGCCCCGGCCCGCCGCAGCTCCGTCCGCGTCCCGATCAGGTCGACGATGTCGACCGCGTCGCGCACCCGCTCCTTCGAGTCGTCCGTGTAGCGCGCCATCAGCCGGCCGCCCCCAGGCCGCCGGCCGCAAACGCCCGCGGCACGGTCAGCGCCTCGAAGCGCGCGATGCAGTACCGGTCGGTCATCCCGGCGATGTAGTCGGTCACCCGCTCGGCCAGGCTTCCCTGCCCCGGCAGCGCCTCGGGATGCTCGCAGTAGTGGTCGAACAGCGTCCGCACCAGCCGCTCGACCTTGGCGTGCTCTGCCCGGACGCTCGGCCCGAGGTATACGCAGGCGAACATGAACTCCCGCAGCTCGAGCATCGCCGCCGCCGCCCGCGGGCTCTGGACGATCGCCCCGGCCGCGGCCGACGCCTCGACGAGGTCGTGCACCAACGCGTCGATCCGCCGCGACCCGGTCGACCCGAGCTCGGCGATCGGTCCCGCGGGCAGGTCGGCGGCGGCGAGCACGCCGGCGCGCAGGGCGTCGTCGATGTCGTGGTTGATGTAGGCGAAGCGGTCGGTCAGCCGGACGATCGCCCCCTCCAGGGTCGACGGCGCCGGCGCCCGCCCGGAGTGGCAGAGGATGCCGTCGCGGACCGGCTCGGTCAGGTTGAGGCCAGCGCCGTCGCGCTCGAGCCGGTCGACGACCCGCAGCGAGTGCTCCCAGTGACGAAACCCGCCGCCACCGAACCGCTCGCGCAGGCAGCGGTCGAGCACGTCCTCGCCGGTGTGCCCGAACGGCGGATGGCCGAGGTCGTGACCGAGGCCGATCGCTTCGACGAGATCCTCGTTGAGGCGCAGCGCCCGGGCGACCGTCCGCGAGATCTGGGTGACCTCGATCGTGTGGGTCAGGCGCGTGCGGTAGTGGTCGCCCTCCGGGGCGACGAAGACCTGCGTCTTGTGCTTCAACCGCCGGAACGCCTTGCTGTGGACGATCCGGTCGCGGTCGCGGGCGAACGGCGTGCGCAGGCCGCAGTCCTCCTCCGGCCGGGCCCGGCGGGCCGGATAGGACCGCGCCGCCAGCGGCGACAGCCACTCCGCCTCGAACCGTCGCCGGCGCTCGGCATACTCCGCCGCGACGGGTCCGGTGACCTCGCCGCGCAGCGCCGCTGCTCCGTCGCCGCTCACGCCGGCCGCTCCGCCGAGCGCAGCCGCAGGTGAGCGTGGTGCTCGAGCATCTCGGAGATCGCCCGCTCGACCTGGCGCAGCGTCCGGGGCGACGCGGCCGGCGTGTCGGCGAGCGGTCCGCCGACGACGGCGGTCATGAACGTGTGCGTCTCCTCGTCGAGCACGAACGACGCCGCCTCGCACGCGCTGCACACCACGCCGCCGGCCGCGGCCGAGAAGCCGACGAGGTGCTCGCACGCCCCGCACGAGGCGCACGCCGCCAGCTGCGGCGCCAACCCGGCGGCGATCAGCAGCTTCATCCGGAAGGCGAGCGAGTTGGCGTGCGTCGCCTGCTCCGGCGACGAGTCGAGCAGGGCCAGCTGGTTGCAGAGCAGGTTGTAGACGCCGGCGTGCGGCTCGGACGTCTCGAAGATCCGCCCGACGGCGTCGCACGCCCGGGCCGCCGAGTCGAGCCCGGCGGCGTGCGAGCGCAGGCGCACGTGCGGGTCGACGGTCTCCGCCCCGGTCACCGTCAGCAGCTCGCCGCGCCCCTCGTACAGAACGAGCCGCACGCGGAAGAACGGCTCGAGCCGCCCGCCGAAGCGGCTCCGCGTCCGCCGGACGCCCTTGGCGATCGCCCCGACACGGCCGCTGCCGGGCGTGTAGAGGTGGAGGATGCGGTCGGCCTCGCCGTAGCGCAGCGACCGCAGCACGACCGCCTCGGTCTTGATCGATCCGCTCACGCCGGGCCTCCCCCACCGCCGCGCCGAGCAGGGATCGGCCGGCCGGTGAGCGCCGGCGGGCGCGCTATCCTAGGTTGACCGATGAGCGAAGTCATGGTCACCGTCTATACCACCGAGCCATGCCCTTACTGTCGCATGGCGAAGGCGCTGCTCACCAAGCGCGGCGTCGAGTTCGAGGAGATCAACCTCTCAAGGGACCCGGCGGGCCGGATCGAGCTCGTCGAGCGGACCGGGATGATGACCTTCCCGCAGGTGATCGTCGCCGGCGAGCTGATCGGCGGCTACACCGAGACCGTCGCCGCCGCCAACTCCGGGCGTCTGGATCAGATGCTCGCCGCCTGAGCTTCGGGCCCGCCGCAGTCGCGGCCGGGGCTGGCAGCGCTCGCATACGTAGGTACCGCGGCCGCCGACGACCATCTTGCGGATCGGCCGCCCGCACACCGGGCAGGGCAGGCCCTCGCGCCGGTGGACGAGGAAGCGGTCCTGGAAGCTTCCCTTGACGCCGTCCGGGTCGCGGTAGTCGTCGATCGACGCGCCCCGGGCGTCGATGCCGGCGACCAGGACGGCGACCACAGCGTCACGCAGGAGCCCGTACTGCTTGGGCCGCAGGGCCCCGGCCGGCCGCAGCGGGTGGACCCCGGCGCGGAACAGCGCCTCGTCGGCGTAGATGTTGCCGACGCCGGCGAGGTTGCGCTGGTCGAGCAGGAACGCCTTGATCGGCGTCCGCCGGTCGCGCGCCAGCCCGCGCAGCCGCTGACCCGTGAAATCGACCGAGAGCGGCTCGAGGCCGAGCCGCGCATCGAAGTAGCCGTCGAGCGCCGGCCGACCCGCCACGAGCGCCCCGGTGCCGAAGCGGCGGGGGTCGACGAACGCGACGGCGCCGCGGTCGAACCCGATCACGACCCGCGTGTGCAGCACGACCCCTTCCGGCTGCCACAGCAGCGTGCCGGTCATGCGGAGGTGCATGACGAGGTGGATCTCGTCCTCGAGCTCCCACACCAGGTACTTGCCGCGCCGCCACAGACGTACGACCCGGCGGCCGCGCACGGCGTCGCCGAGCTCGACCGGATCGACCGGGGCGCACCAGCGGGCGTCGCGGACGTCGAACACGTCGATCTGCCGGCCGCCCACGAGCGGCGCGAGCGTGCGGACGATCGTCTCGACCTCCGGCAGCTCGGGCACCGCCGCGCCTCCCGACCGATCAGGCCGTCGGCGCCGTCAGGCGCAGGCCGCGCAGAAGCGGGTGGAAGACGAGCTTGTCGACACCGCGAAACCTCGACGGCGGCGCATAGGCATCGATGACCACCTCGGCGCCGGCGGCGTAGAGGTGGGTCGAGCGAACCTCGCGTCGCTGGCCGTCGATCGTCTCGAGCCCGCGCAGCTGAATCGACCCGCGGTGGGCGACCGGGACGACGGCGGCTCCGGCCAGGCGGAAGGTGCGGTCACGCGTGCGCACGAGCGCGACCAGCCGGCGCAGCGCGGCGTGGAGCTGCGCCGCGGTGTGCGGCAGCGGGCCGGTGCGCGGGTAGCGCCAGACGGCGACCTCGGCGAGACCCGAGTGAATGGAGGCGACCAGCGGCGGGCTGCCGGGCTGGAGCTGCCAGTCGGTGGGCGCGGGCAGGCGGATGCCGGCGGACGGGAACGTCTGCGCCGCGAACGGACCGGGGATCGCCGGCACCGAGAGCACCGGTGCCGGCGTGCGCGAGTTGCCGCACCCGGCCAGCGCCAGGCACCCGCACACGAGCAGAAGCTGGCGTGACCGCACGCCGATGATTCTAATGCGACCGTTGGTCGCGGACCGCGGTCCGCCGGCTCGGGTAGCGTGCCTGGCGTGCCCCGAGCCACGACGCTGGCGTTCGAGGAGTCCGGATCGGGCGCCGGGGCCCTGGTCCTCGTCCACGGCTTGGCGACGACGCGTCTCATCTGGCGCGGCGTCGCCCCACTGCTCGATCAAACCCGGCGCGTCGTGCGACTCGACGTCCCCGGCTTCGGCGCCACCCCACCGGCCGGGCGGGGCTTCGATCTCGACCGGGTCGCCGACACGATCGTCGACGGCCTGGCCGGCGCCGGCGTGCCGGCGCCCTACGACCTTGTCGGCCACTCGATGGGCGGAGCGCTCGCGCTCGTCCTCGCCGCGCGGCACCCGCAGTCGGTTTGCCGCCTCGTGCTCGTCGCGCCGGCCGGGCTGCGGCCGATACCACGGCTGGCCGGCGTCGCGTTCGGGGCGGCCGGGGCGCCGTTGATCGGCCTGCGGCGCACAGCGGCCCCGATCGCCGTCAGCGGTTGGGGCCGGCGCCTGCTGCTCGCCACCGGCACGGTGGACGGAGCCCGGATCTCGGCGGACGACACCCGGGCGATGGTCTGCGCCTCGCGCGGGGCGACGCGCGTCCGCACCGCGCTCGCCGCCGTGGCCTCGGCCGACCTGCGGCCGCTGCTGAGCGACCTCCGACCACCGCTCGGCCTCCTGTGGGGCGCCGCGGACCGGATCATCCCGGCGGCCGGGGCGGCCGCGATCACCGAGCGCCATCCCGGCACGATCACGAGCCTCGTCGAGGGGGCCGGACACATCGCGATGATGGAGGCCCCGGTCGCCTTCGCCGGCGCGCTCGAGCGGCTCCTCGACGACCTGGCCGGCGTGCCGCCGGTGGCGGGTGCATGCTTGGCGGCGCGATGATCGACGCCTCCTTCGCGGAAGGCCGGATCAGGCTCGAGGACGGGCGCACGCTGGCCTTCGCCGCGACCGGGGCAGCCGACGGGTTCCCGATCCTCTACCTGCACGGAGCGATCGGCTCGCCGCTGCGCGCCGCCTGCGAGCTCGCCCTGACGATCGACCGGCTCAAGCTCCGCTGGATCTGCGTCCAGCGCCCCGGGTTCGGCGCATCCGACCCGGCGGTCGGCCGGCGGATGATCGACTTCGCCGGCGACGTCGCCCAGCTCGCCGGTGCGCTCGGCATCCGCCGGCTCGGGCTCGTCGGCGTCAGCGCCGGCGGGCCGTACGCCCTGGCCTGCGCCCGCGCCCTGCCCCGGCTGGTCGGGGCGGCCGCGGTCTGCTCGTCGCTGTCGCCGCTGTGCGCGCCCCACGCCGTCCCCGGCCTCGCCGGGCGGATGCGCGTGCCGATGCGGTTGATCTCCGCCCATCCCGGGCCGGCCACGACGACGATCGACACGTTCCTACGGGCGGCGCGGGACCACCCGCGCCTGTTGATGCGGGCGATGAGCGTCGGCGCCCCGCCCGCCGACCGGCGCCTGCTCGACGACCCGCAGGCCCGAACGACCGCGGTCGCCGGGCTGCTCGCGGCGACCACCGGGGGCGTCAGCGGCCTCGTCGAGGACTACCTCGTCTGCTGCCGGCCCTGGGGGTTCCGGCCGGAGGAGATCGAGCCGGAGATCCACCTCTGGCACGGCGCGCAGGACGCGCTCGTGCCCGTCGAGCACGCCTGGCAGCTGGCGGCGGCCCTGCCACGGTGCAAGGCGGCCTTCGACCCGGATGACGGCCACTTCTTCTTCCGCCGCCGGACGCCCGAGATCCTCGACCGGCTGACGCGGGCCGCGCGCTCGCCGGCGCGGGCGACGTAGACGATTTACCTGGATCTTCACCCCATCCGGGGCGCGGTAGGGGATAACCAGGACGACGCACGCGACGCAGGGGACCGACGATGACGAGTGCCACCGATCTGCGCCGGCGCGAGTCGTCGGCCCGTGCCGCGCGCCCGCGCCTGCACCCACCGACCCCGGCCGCTGCGGCGATCCGCGTCGCCGACGTAGCGATGTTCTACGGCGAGCGCAGCGGCGGGATCCGGACCTACCTCGACGCCAAGGTGCGATGGGCGCGAACCGAGCGCCGGATCGAGCACCACGTGATCGTGCCGGGCCGGGGGACCCGGCTCGAGCCGGGCCGCCACGAGCTGCCGTCGCTGCGCGTGATCGCCGCCAACGGCTACCGCCTGCCGATCGGCGCCGCCCCGCTCAAGGCGACGCTCCACGCGCTGCGCCCGGACGTCGTCCTGCTCCACGACCCGTTCTGGCAGCCGCTCGGCGTCACCCGGACGGCCCGCGAGCTGGGCGCACGCGTCGTCGCCGTGCACCACGGGTCGACCGCGCTGGACGCCGCCGGCCTGCCGGGTCCGGACGCGGCATGGAAACCGCTGCTACGGGCGTGGATGCACCACGCCTACCGGGACGTCGACGCGGTGATGTCGGCGGTGCCGTGCGCCGCCGACTGCGGCCGTGAGGCGACGATCCCGCTGCGCTTCGGCCTCCACCCCGCCTTCTCGCCCCAGCGCGCCGTCGCCCGCGGGGACCACGTCCTCTACGCGGGCCGGCTCGCCCGCGAGAAGGGCATCCACGAGCTGGTGGCGGCCGCCGCCCGAGCCCCGGAGCCGTGGACGCTGCGGCTGCTCGGGAGCGGGCCGGAGCTGCCGCGGATCGAGCGCCGAGCACACCAGCTCGGGATCGGCGACCGGCTCGAGTCGCGGCCGTTCGTCGCCGACCCGGCGCGACTGGCGCGGGCCTACGCCGGGGCGCGAGTCGTCGTGATGCCGGGCGCGCACGAGACCTTCGGTCTGGTCGCGTTCGAGGCGGCGGCGAGCGGGGCGGCGGTGGTCTGCTGCACGACCGCGCCGTCGGCTGCGGCCCTCGACGGGATCGCGCACACCTTCGCGCCGGGCGACGTCGCCGGCCTGGTCGCGGCCATCGAGGCCGCGCGCCGCAGCGAGCCCGACCCGGCCGCGGCGGCGGCGCTGGCCCACCGCTGCACGTGGAGCGCGGCGTTCGCGGCGGAGACGGCGGCGCTCGAGCGGCTGATCGGCAGGCCGGCCTGAGCGCCCGCGACCGGGCGCTGCGAGCCGAAGCTGAGCGGGTGCTGCGGTGTAACTGGCGCGAGGGGTACCGATCGCGGACGGGCGGCGACGGGCGCTACGCGTTCACCTGCCCGGCGACGCCGCGCTACCGCCACATGTGGCACTGGGATTCGTGCTTCCACGCGATCGCCTGGCGGCTGATCGACCCGGCTCGCGCCCGGGCCGAGCTGCGCACGGTGCTCCGGTCGGGCCGTCCGGACGGGTTCCTGCCGCACACCGTGTTCTGGGACGCCCCGGCAGGATGGCGCCGGACACCGCTCTATGCCACTCAACATATGGTCGACGCGTGGCGGACGGAGACGATCGGCCCCCCGCTCGTGCCGGTGGCGTGGGAGCTCGTGGCGGCCGCGTCGCCGGAGGATCCGGGCTTCGCCAGCGAGGCGCTGCCGGCGCTTGCGGCGCATCTGGACTGGCTGGAGCGCGAGCGCGACCTCGACGGCGACGGCCTCTTGACGATCGTCGTGCCGGACGAGTCGGGGATCGACGACTCGCCGAAGTACGACCCGGTCTTCGGGCGGATGACGCACGACCGGCCGGGCTACGTGCTGCTGATGGAGCGCGGGCGCCGGGCCGGCTGGAGCGCCCGGCGGATGGCGGCGGGGCGGCCGCATCACGTCGAGGACGTCTGGGTCAACGTCGCCTACGCCCTTTCCCTGCGGGCGATGGGCCGCCTCAGCGGCGAGGCGCGCTGGTCGGAGCGGGCGGCCGCAACCGAGCGGGCGTTGCTCGAGCGGTGCCTCGATCCGGCGACCGGGCTCTTCTTCGACCTCGCCGGCCCGGACGAGCGCCAGGTCCGCATCTCGACCTGGTCGGCGCTGGCGCCGCTGGCGCTCGATGGCCTGCCCCAGGACGTCCGCCGGCGCCTGGTGGAGGAGCACCTGCTCGACCCGCGGCGCTACGGGGCGGCGGTCGGCATCCCGTCGGTGGCGATGGACGAGCCGTCGTTCAACCCGAGCTTCGACCGCTTCCGGACCTGGCGGGGCCCGTCGTGGGTCAACACGGCCTGGCTGCTGGTGCCGGCGTTGCGGCGGCTCGGCTATGCGGACGAGGCGGCGCGGATCGTCGACGGCCTGGCCGACGCGGCAGCGGTGTCGGGCTTTCGCGAGTACTACCACCCGCACACCGGCCGCGGCCTCGGCGCCCGCGGCTTCGCCTGGTCGACGCTCCTGATCGACCTGCTACCGACCTGAGGTGAGCGGCCGCGGCCCACGCGGTCGGCGCGGCTCGCGCACGCCCGCCGGCGGCGGGTCGTCCGGCGTCGAGCCCGTCGCGGCGCAGTGGGGACGCGCGCGCAGGCGCCACCAGGTCCCGTCGCCCGTGCGGCTGAAGTAGAGGCCGCAGCCCCGGACCGTGAGCTGACCGACGACATGGGTCGCGGTGTAGCGATGAAGGCGAAGCCGGCTGGCCAGAAGCAGCGTGCACGCCACGATGGCGAGGAGCCAGATCACGCTTCGATTATGCGCTCCTCTGCCAGGACATGTCCCGGCGGTCCGTCGTTGACCGGCGACTGATCGAGGACGTCGCGGTAGACGCGCGTCGTCGCGATGTCGGCGTGGCCGAGAGCCACCTGGAGCGACCGCAGGTCGCCGCCGTCGGCGAGAGCGTGGGTCGCGAAGCTGTGGCGCAGCGTGTTCGGACTCATCCGGTCGGCCAGGCCCGCCGCCTCGGAGTAGCCCTGGACGATCTTGTACAGGCCCTGGCGGCTGAGGCGGCCGCCACGGTGGTTGACGAAGAGGGACCTGGCATGACCGGAACCGACCAGCGCCGGCCGGCCCCCCCGCAGATACGCCTCGATCGCCGCCGAAGCCCGCTCGCCGACCTGAACCTCCCGCGCCGGAGAGCTGACGGCGATGACCCGCCGGTCGCGGTCGAGATCGGCCAGCTCGAGCCCGATCAGCTCGGACGCCCGGAGCCCGCTCGCGTAGAGCAGCTCGAGCAGCGCCCGGTCGCGCAGCAGGCCCGGCGCGCTGCCCTGCGCCCCGGCGATCGCCCGGGCCACCTCCGCCCGCGTGAGGACGCACGGCGGTCGCGGCTCCTTCGGCGGGCCGCGCAGGTCGCCGGTCGGGTCGTCGGCGACGACGTGGAGGCGACGCAGATGGCGGTAGAACGACCGCAGGCACGCCGCCTTGCGCTGGAGGGTCGCCGCTGACGCCGGGCGCCCCGGGGCCGCACCGGCGCCGAGGCCGGCGATGAACGCCGCGAGCTCATCCGGCCCCTGCGCCTGCGCCGTCTGGCCGGTGCGCTCGAGGTGGCGGCCGAACTGCCGCAGGTCGCAGCGGTAGGCGTCGAGCGTGTTGCGCGACAGCCCGCGCTCAGCCTCGAGATAGGCGAGGAAGTCCTCGACCAGCCGCTCGAGCGGGGCGGCGGGCGCGTCCACGGTCATGCGTCTCACTTCGACCCGGGCCGAGCGGTTCCTCTCTGCCCTACGGGTGCCCTAACCTCCGCCGATGAGCGGCTTCGGCTTCACGATCCCCGACGACCTGCGGTCGCTGGTCGACCGGGTGCGCGCCTACGTCGACGAGGAGGCCCTCCCGGCCGAGGCGGAGATCGCCGACCCGACCGACGTGCTCGGCTCCTGGGACGTCGTCGAGCGGCTGCGCGACCGCGCCCGCGAGCGCGGTCTGTTCGTCCCGCAGATGCCGCCGGCCTACGGCGGGCTCGGCGTCGGCGTGATGGGGATGGCGCTGATCTCGGAAGCCGTCGGCGCCGTCCCCCTCGCCGCGCTCGGCCTCAACGCGATGGCGCCCGACGAGGGCAACATGCACACGCTGCTGCTGGCCGGCGACGACGCCCAGAAGGAGCGCTGGCTGCGGCCGCTCGCCGCCGGGCGGATCCGCTCGTGCTTTGCCATGACCGAGCCCGACGTCGCCAGCTCCGACCCGACCAACCTCCAGACGACGGCTGTCCGCGACGGCGACACCTGGGTGCTGAACGGACGAAAGTGGTGCATCAGCGGGGCCGGCGGCGCCGAGTTCGGGATCGTCGTCGCCAAGACCGGGAACGACGACCCGCGCGGGCACCGCAACTACAGCCTCTTCATCGTCGGGGCCGACACGCCCGGCTGGAACGTCGAGCGCGACCCCGAGTGGATGGGCTCGCACGCCGCCGGCGGCCATCCGTACGTCGCGCTCGACGATGCCCGGGTCCCGCTCGGCAACCTCCTCGGCGGCGAGGGCGACGGCTTCGCGATCGCCCAGCGGCGGCTCGCCGGCGGCCGCCTCGCCCACGCCATGCGCTGGATCGGCGTGTCCCAGCGCGCGCTCGATCTCAGTGCCGCCCGCCTCCTGGCCCGGCGCGCGTTCGGCCAGGAGCTCGCCCGCCACCAGATGCTCCAGGCGATGATCGCCGACTCGGCGATCGACCTCTACGCCGCCCGGCTGATGGTCCTCCACACCGCCTGGAAGATCGAGCACCAGCTCCCGCACCGCCAGGAGGTCGCGATGACCAAGACGTTCGTCTCCGAGGCGTTCGGCCGGATCGCCGACCGCGCCGTCCAGATCCACGGCGCCGCCGGGATCGCCCTCGACCTGCCGATCGGCCGGATCTACCAGGACGCCCGGGCCGCCCGCATCTACGACGGCGCCAGCGAGGTCCACCGGATGACGATCGCCCGCGAGTGCCTGAAGCTGGCGATGGCCGGCGAGTCGACCAAGGCCGCCACCGGCGACCTGACGTAGTGGGCCGCTGATGGCGCTGCCGGTCGCGCCGGACGACATCGTCGCCACGGCCGCCGATGCCGGGGCCCGCCCGCCGCTGATCGTCGTCGACCGCCTCGTCGCCTTCCTCGACGCGAACCGCCTCGGCACCGGCGAGCCCGAGTTCGAGCCGATCGGCGACGGCCACTCGAACGCCACCTATCGCGTCCGGCGCGGCGACGCCACGTTCGTCCTGCGCCGCCCGCCCCGGCCCCCGATTCCCCCGAGCGCCAACGACATGCTCCGCGAGGCCCGCGTCCTCGGCGCCCTCGCCGGCCGCGCCCGCGTTCCGCGCGTGCTCGCCGTCTGCCCCGACCCCGACGTGCTCGGGGCGCCGTTCTTCGTGATGGAGGAGATCGACGGCCTCGTCGCCGGGGTCGCCGTCCCCGCCGCCCTCGACGCCCCGCCCGACCGCCGCCGGATGGCGCTCGAGCTCGTCGACGGGCTCACCGAGCTCCACGCGATCGACTGGCGCGCCGCCGGGCTCGACGGCTTCGGCCGGCCCGACGGGTACCTCGACCGCCAGCTGCGCCGCCTCGGCGGCCTCTGGGAGGCCAACCGCACGCGCCCGATTCCGGCCGTCGACGAGGTCGCCGCCTGGCTCGCCGCCCACCGGCCCGCGTCGCCGCCGGCCACCATCGTCCACGGCGACTACCGGCTCGGCAACGTCATGTTCGCCCCGACCGCGCCCGCCCGCCTCGTCGCGATCCTCGACTGGGAGATGTCGACGATCGGCGACCCGCTCGCCGACGTCGGCTATCTCTGCGCCCTCTACGCCCAGCCCGGCGACCCGGCCGCCGGGCCGCTCGAGTTCGCCGGCTTCACCCGCAGCCCCGGCTTCCCGTCCCGGACCGAGCTGATCGCCCGCTACGAGGAGCGCTCGGGCCGGGCGATGACCGACATCCGCTGGTACCAGACGCTCGCTCTCTGGAAGGTCGCCGTCTACATGGAGGGCAACTACCGCCGGGCCGCCCTCGGCATGTCCGACGACCCGTACCTGGCGTCGTTCGGCGAGCAGGTCGTCGCGCTCGCCGCGGCGGCGCTCGCGCTCACCCGCTGACGCGCTCGCGCTGGGGGGCGACGGTGTAGCGCGGGTCGCGCGCCGAGGCGAGCCCGGCCTCGAAGATGCCCAGGCGCGTGCAGGCCGACCCGGCCAGCAGCGCGGCGCCGGCCGCGCGCGCCGCGAGACGGTGCTCGCGCGCGAAGCCGCCGGCCAAGCCCGCACCGGCCAGCGTCAGCGCCCGGCTCGCCCGCAGCAGCGCCCCCGACCGGCCCGACCGCAGGGGCTCGCCGACGACCCCGTCGAGGCGCCGGTCGACCAGCACCGATGCGCCGATCTCGACCGCGGCGCCGAGCATCCCCAGGCGGCGGGCCGGCCCCGCCTGCGCCAGCGGCGCGCTCGCCATGCCGAGTCCGGCGGCGGCGGCGGCCGCCGACCCGACGAAGACGAACGGCAGTTCCCGGTGGGCCTCATGCCAGACCGGCACCGCCGTGTCGGCGATGAGTGCCGCCGTGTAGGACGCGACGGCCGGACCGAGCGCCGCCGCCCCCCGCGTCGCCGCACGCCCGAGCCGCGGCGCCCGGCCGGTCAGCTCGGCGGCGGCCGCGAGGCCGGCCAGCGGCGAGTAGGCCGTCAGGATCCACGTCCCCACGCTCATCGGCGACGTCACCTTGAAGACCCGCAGCATGTGCAAAAAGCGCGCCGGCCGCCCGAGGTCGTGGATCAGCGCCGCCAGCGACAGCCCGATCGCCCCCACCGCCCCCAGCTTCAGCGGCCGCGCCAGGTGCGGCTCCGCCCCGGCGGCGAGCGCCGACGACGCCCCCGCCAGGCCGCCGAGGAACAGATACCCGGCGATGTCGAGCGTCTTCCAGACCGGCGCCTTCAACACCGGTTGGCCGTAGTAGGAGTCGCCCCGGGCCTCCGGTCGCTCGGCACGACGACCGCGGTCCCGCGCCGCCGCGCCGCCGGCGTCGACCCCCGAAAAAGCCGGCTCGGTCACCGGCGGCGCCGGCCGCCGCAGGCGACCGCCACGCCCAGCGCCAGGGACGCCGCGGCCAGGCCGACCGCGCGCCACATCGCCGGCAGGTCGCGCGTGGTCACGACCGGGTCGGGCGGCAGGCCGTAGACCTCGGGCTCGTCGAGCAGCAGGAAGATCGCCCCGGCCCCGCCGATGCCGTCGTCGGGCCGCTCGCCGTAGAGGCGCGCCCGGTCCTCGCCCGCGGCGTGGAGCGTGGCGAGGCGCTGGTCGGCGCGCTCGCGCAGCGTCTCGAGCGGCCCGAACTGGATCGAGTCGGTCGGACAGGCCTTCGCGCACGCCGGTTCGAGGCCGGCGCCCAGGCGGTCGTAGCAGAGCGTGCACTTGAACGCCCGGCCGTCGTCCTCCCGCCGGTCGATCACCCCGAACGGGCACGCCGGCACGCAGTAGCCACAGCCGTTGCAGATGTCCTCCTGCACGACCACGCTCCCGAACTCGGTGCGAAACAGCGCCCCGGTCGGGCACACGTCGAGGCAGGCGGCGTGCGTGCAGTGCTTGCACACATCGGATGCCATCAACCAGCGCATGTCCCCGTCGTCGTCCAGCCCGATCGGCTTGCCCTGCTCGACGAACGCCACGTGGCGCCAGGTGTCAGATCCGAGGTTCGCGGTGTTGTCGAGCGAGAAGCCCGTCTGCACGAGGCCGTCGTCGGGGATCTGGTTCCATTCCTTGCACGCCACCTCACATGCCTTGCAACCGATGCACACCGATGTGTCAGTAAAGAAGCCGACGCGCGGCGGCGGGTCGGTGTAGCCGGCGTCGCGCGCCGGGTCGCCGGACTGGTGGATCTCGAGCACGGCGCGAGCCTACCCGCGATCGGCCGTGCTCAAAGCCCTTCGGCGAAGGTGTACGGCGCCGGCGCGACGACCGTCCCGACGTCGAGCTGGATCACGGCGTGAGCGGTGAGCGGGATCGACCGCGGGTCGCCCGTGAACTTCCGGCCGTTGACGAAGGCCGTCACCGGGCCGCTCGCCGCGCCGACGCGCGTCGGGCTGAGCGGCTGGTTCCAGACGTCGAAGTAGTTGCCGAGCGTGTAGGTGCGCTGGATCGGCGACTCGATGTGGATGACCCCGTCGGCCGTGTGGCTGTGCAGCCAGTAGAAGCAGCTCCCTCCGAGCACGAACGGCCCGTCCGTCGTCTGCTCGGATGTCCGCGGCGGCGCGATCCCGATCCCCTCGGGGATCGTCCCCGGCCGGCCGTTGACGAACACGGCGAGGTGGGCGTGGATGTGGAAGAGGACCTGCTCGCTCGCCTCGCACTTGATCCCATCGACCGTCGGCCCGACCGCCTCGCCCGCGTTCGTTCCGATCACGAACGGCCCGCTCGCCGCCGTCGTCGTCGACTTCGTGCTGCTGCTGCTCCCGCCGCCGCAGCCGGCCAGCCCGGCGCCCGCCAGCGCCAGCGCCACGAGCCCGGCGGTGACGGCGCGCGGGCGGCGGCGCCTCTTGTCGTCGCGGTCGGCCATCGGCGCCCGCGACCCTATCTGATGCTGGCTCGCCGGGCGGCGGGAGGCGATCGACCGGGAGTCCCGAGACGGGCGCCCTATCCTCTCTCTGATGACGGCCGCCGACCCGCTCCGCTGCCGGCTGAGCCCAGCCTGGACCGATCGGTGAGCACCGCCGCCGAGGAGGCCCCGCCCGTGGACACCGACGGCGCCGCCTACGCCCGCCGCCTGCGCAACAGCCTGATCGGGCTGGCCGCCGTGATCATCTGCGTCGCCGGGCTCCTGCTCGCCCTGCCCGGGCTCGACGACATCGAGCGACAGCTGGCCAACGCGTCACCCGGCTGGGTGCTCGGCGCGATCGGCTTCGAGTACCTGTCGTGCGTCGGCTACGTCCTGACCGTGATGCTCGCCTTCCCCCGCGGCCGGGCCCGGCCGACCGCCCGGCTCGGCTGGGCCGAGCTCGCCGCCAACTCCGTCCTGCCCGCCGGCGGCCTCGGCGGCCTCGGCCTCGGCGCGTGGATCCTCAGCCGCAAGGGGGTGCCGGCCGCGCGGATCGCCCGCCGCTCGACCGTCGTGTTCTTCCTGACCAGCGCCGCCAACGTCGTCTTCCTCGTGATCGTCGGCCTCGGCCTCGGGTTCGGCCTGCTCGACGGCCCGAGCAGCCCGCTGCTGACGTTCCTGCCGGCGGCGATCGGCCTGGCCGCGATCGCGCTGACGCTCGGCGGCGCCCGGCTGGCCCGGTACGTCGCCGACTCGTCGGAGCGCGAGCGACTCTCCGCCGCTCTCGGCGCGGTCTCCCGCGGCGTCGGCGACACGTGGGCGGAGATCCGCCACCACGACTGGAAGCTGGTCGGCGCCGTCGCCTACTGGGTCTTCGACGTCGCCGCGCTCGGCGCCAGCTTCGCCGCCACCGACCACCTGCCGGCGATCGCCGCCCTGGCGATGGCCCACCTGATCGGCCAGATGGCCGGGATCGTCCCGATCCCCGGCGGCGTCGGTGCCGTCGACGGCGGCCTCGTCGGCGCGCTCGTCCTCTACGGCGTCCCGTTCGCCCCGGCCGCCGCCGCCGTCCTCCTCTACCGGGCGATCTCGCTCACGCTGCCCGCCGTGCTCGGAACCATCGCCTTCCTGCTGCTGCGCAAGCACCTCGACGAGCCGCTGTCGCTGCGCCCGGAGAAGGCGCCGGCCGGTTAGCGGGCGACTCCGAGCTCCGCGGCGACGGCGCCCCCGGCCAGGGCGGCGGCGAAGAAGACCGGATCCTCGTCGAGCCGGCGACCCATCGTCGTCGCCGGCAGACCGCTCGCCTCGTACCCTTCGAGGTCGGCCGGGCCCGACCGCCAGCGGTGGCGCTCGCCCCAGGCAGGTGGCTCGACCCCGGGTGGGAGTGCGACCGTCACCTCCGCCAGCAGGAGCTCGAGCACCGTGCGCGTGTGGTGGGAGATGCCGCGGTGGCGCGGCCGTGGGTCGGCGTCCGACATCCGCGGCACGATCACCGTCGGCGCGCCCAGGGCCAGGCCGGCGTGCGCCGAGTCGAGTGCCTCCATGCCGCCGTGCCCGAGCGTCGACGCCGAACCGAGGATGCCGGGACCCGGCCCGCAGATCGCCACGTCCCAGCCGTCGTGCCCGAGTCCGTGGTCGATCGCCCCGATCGTCGTGATCGCCTCCCCGTCGGCGGCCCCGTAGGACGACCCGGCGCTGACGTGGGCGGCGAGCAGGCCGCGGGTGCGCAGCGCGCGCACCGTCTCCGACCGCGACCCGGCGAGCGCCCCGCCGGGCGTCTGGACGTAACCGACCCGGCGCCCGGGGCGGGCCGCGGCGAGCGCCCAGGCGAGCGGGGCCAGCTGCCCGTGGAGGGCGATCACGGCGACGGCGCCGGCCGTCGGACGCCGCAGCGGGTCGTCGCCCTCGACCGGGGCGACCGCGTGCTGGATGCTCGTGTAGTTGAGCTTCATCACCGCCGGCTGCCCGGGGACGCCGGCGTCGAGCCCGCGCGTCAGGTTGACGTGGACGACGTCGAAGCCGCCCGACCCGAGCCCGAGCTCCCGGGCGGCGACGTTGACGATCACCTCGTCGCCGGGCTCGCACCGACCGACGAGGCCGACATCGGCGACCGCCGGATGCCGGCCGTCGGCCAGCTCCACCACGAGGCGCTGCTCCGGCCCGGGCTCGGCGGCGAGCACCCGGCCGCGGCGCAGCGCGAGCATCAGCCGGCGTCGGCGTCGGCTGCGGCGGCGGGGGTGACGGCGGGGGTGGCGGTGGCGCCCCGTGGAGGGGCGGCGGGGGTGCCGTCCGCGCGGCGTACGAGGGCGAGCGCGACGTCGAGCATGCCCTCGAGGGCGGCGGCGCTGACGCGCTCGTCCGGCTGATGGTTGCGCTCGGTGCCGTTGGCGAGGTTCGTCGCCGCGAAGCCCCGGGCCAGGAGCGCGTTGGCGTCCGAGCCACCGCCGGTCACGATCGGCCGCGGCTCGTACCCGCAGTCGCGCAGCGCCGCCTCGGCCACGCGGACCTGGCGGGCCGTCCGCGGCGTGCGGTAGCCCTCGAAGAGACGCTCGACCGATACGTCGAGGTCGCACTCACAGCCGGCTGAGTTCGCCGCGTCGCCGAGGCGATCGACCATGTCGGTGACCGTCTGCTCGGCCTTCACCGGGTCGAGGCTCCGCGCCTCGCCGACGACGCGGCAGCGCCCCGGGACGACGTTGCCGGCCGTGCCGCCGTCGATGATCCCGACGTTTGCCGTCGTTTCGGCGTCGAGGCGCCCGAGCCGCATCGCCGCGACCGCGCGCGCCGCCGCGACGATGGCGCTCCGCCCGTCCTGCGGGCGGATCCCGGCGTGCGCGGCGAGCCCCGTGAACTCGGCGGTGACCCGGTAGTAGGTCGGCGAGGAGATGACGATCTCGCCGATCGGCGACGCGTGGTCGAAGGTGTAGCCGAAGGCGCTCCGCAGCTGCCTGGCATCGAACGCCTTGGCCCCGGCGAGCGCGTCCTCCTCCGACACCGTGAACAGGAGCTCGAGGCCGACGGCCGCCGGGGCGGCGACGAGCCGGCGGGCGAGCGCGAGGGCGACGGCGACGGCCGCCTTGTTGTCGGCGCCGAGGATCCCGTCGCCGGCGTTGACCCAGCCGCCGTCGACGAGGACCGGCTCGATCACCCCGGTGGGCGGGACGGTGTCGAGGTGTGTGCAGATCAGGATCGTCTCGGCGTCGCCGGCGGCGCCGGGAACGCGCGCCAGCAGGTTGCCGCAGTCGCCGCCCGTCGCCGCCCCGGCGTCGTCCTCGCCGACGTCGAGGCGCAGGCGGGACAGCTCGGCGCGCACGAGCTCGGCGCACGCGCGCTCGGCGCCCGATGGGCTGGCCACGGCGCAGAGCCGGGCGAAGTCATCGTGCAGGCGTCGCCGTTCGGCGTCGCTCGCCCGGATCACGACCGCAGGGCTCGCGCCCCTCCTTCGGAGATCGCCTCCTGCGGCGTCGTCGCGACCGCGAGGCGCGTCTGGGCGGCGTCGTGGTCGTCGGCCCGGGCCCGTCCGCGCGCCCGCTCGAGCGCCGCGCCGACGAACTCGCGGAACATCGGCGCCGGACGCTCGGGCCGCGACTTGAACTCCGGGTGGAACTGCGAGGCGACGAAGAACGGGTGGTCGGCCAGCTCGATCACCTCGACCAGCCGCTCGTCGGGCGAAGTGCCGGACACGATCAGGCCGGCGGCCTCGAGGCGCTTGCGCAGGAGGTTGTTGACCTCGTAGCGGTGGCGGTGGCGCTCGTAGATGACCGCCTCGTCGTAGAGATCGCGCACGCGCGACTCGACGTGGAGCTTGACCGGGTCGGCGCCGAGGCGCATCGTCCCGCCCAGATCGGAGATCTCCTTCTGCTCGGGCAGCAGGTCGATCACCGGGAACGGCGTCTCCGGGTCGAACTCGGTCGAGTTCGCCCCGTCCATGCCGACGACGTTGCGCGCGAACTCGCAGACGGCGACCTGCATCCCCAGGCAGATGCCCAGATACGGGATCTGGCCTTCGCGGGCGACCCGGGCCGCGACGATCTTGCCCTCGATCCCGCGCCCGCCGAAGCCCCCGGGGATGAGGATGCCGTCCGCCGCCGTGATCCGGTCGAGCGCGGCACGCTGCGCGCTGCGCGGCGAGTTCGTCAGCAGCTCGGCGTCGACCCAGTCGATCTCGACGCGGACGCCGTGATGGAAGCCGGCGTGGCGCAGCGACTCCGACACGCTGAGGTAGGCGTCCGCGAGCGCGACGTACTTGCCGACGAGGGCGATCCGCACCGTCTCGGTCGCCGCGGCCGCCCGCCGCGTCAGCTCCTCCCAGCCGCCGAGCTCGGCCGGCGGGGCCTCGAGCGAGAAGTGATCGAGGATGAACTCGTCGACGCCCTCGTCGCGGAACCCGAGCGGGACCTTGTAGATGTTGTCGACGTCCCGCGCCGAGACGACGGCCTCGATCGGCAGGCTGGCGAACAGGGCGATCTTCTTGCGGATGTCGCGCGACAGCGCCGACTCCGAGCGGCACATCACCATGTCCGGGGCGATTCCGATCCGGCGCAGCTCGTTGACCGAGTGCTGTGTCGGCTTCGTCTTCAGCTCGCCGGCGTGGCCGATGTACGGCACGAGCGTGAGGTGGATGAACATGCAGCGCCGCCGACCGACGTCGACCGGGAACTGCCGGATCGCCTCGAGGAAGGGGAGCGACTCGATGTCGCCGACCGTCCCGCCGATCTCGGTGATCACGACGTCGACGCCGCTGGCCTCGGCGATCAGGACGATTCGCTGCTTGATCTCGTCGGTGATGTGCGGCACGACCTGGACGGTCGCCCCGAGGTAGTCGCCGCGGCGCTCGCGCCGGATCACGGCGTTGTAGACGCCGCCGGCCGTCACGTTCGACGCCCGCGTCGTGTTGAGGTCGGTGTAGCGCTCGTAGTGGCCGAGGTCGAGGTCGGTCTCGGCGCCGTCCTCGGTCACGAAGACCTCGCCGTGCTGGTAGGGCGACATCGTCCCGGGATCGACGTTGATGTACGGGTCGAACTTCTGGAGGCCGACGGTCAGGCCGCG
Organism: uncultured Solirubrobacterales bacterium; assembly: GCA_963742705.1. Taxonomy (GTDB): domain Bacteria; phylum Actinomycetota; class Thermoleophilia; order Solirubrobacterales; family Solirubrobacteraceae; genus Palsa-513. The sequence continues at coordinate 920,272 of CAVUMZ010000017.1, forward strand.
GCCGACGAGCAGGCGCCCGATCGACGCGGCGGCGATCCCTTTGCCCAGCGAGGAGACGACCCCACCGGTGACGAAGATGAAGCGCGGGCCGGTGGCCCCGAAATTGGGCTCCCGGGCGCCGCGCGAGCGGTCAAAGGGCGGTGTCATCGCTTGGTCTCCCCCATGAGTCTATGTGGCGCAACCCCGGTGTGCGGTCGACCAGTTCGGAAATTGACCGAAACTCTCCGTAGGCCGTGATCACGGCCAGCACGCCCAGCGCGACCGCCAGGCCGGCGTCCGAGAGCGTCAGCACGAGCCAGGCTCCGGCGAGCGCCCCGACGACGTTCGACCCCGTGTCGCCGAGCAGTCCGAGCTCCCGCACGTCGTAGAGCCCGACGACGAGAACCGGTCCGGCGAACAGGCCCACGGCCCACAGCGGGGCGAGGTCGCCCCCGCCGATCGTCAGCCCGGCGCCCAGCACGACGAAGACCTTGACCGCCCGACCCGGCCGCAGGTCGAGCAGGTTGAAGGCGTTGGTGGCCAGCACTAGCACCGCCGCTCCGAGCACGAAGCGCGTCGCGTGATCGGCCCCGGTCCCCGGCCCGCTCATCACCAGCAGCGCCAGGCCGACCGACCCGACCGCCTTCAGCGCCCCCGTGCCGAGCTCGCCTCGCAGCGCCGCCCGGGCGTGGCCGCGCAGGCCGCGGGCGCGATCGGCGAGGGCGTCGTCGGCGAGGCCGAGGAAGGCGACCCCGAGCACGTAGACGGCGACCCAGCCGAGCTCGGGCCGCAACACGCCGCCGGCCGCCTCCTCGGCGATCGCCAGCGGGATCAGGGCGCAGACCGCCGCGGCCACGACCACGACACCCATTGGGCAGGCGAGCCGGCGGCCGCGGTAGTTCTCGCGCGCCAGGGACCCGGCGGCCAGCGCCCGCAGCGATGCCGGGGCGATCACGAACGCGGCGAACGTCGCCGTCAGGAAGGGAAGTGCCTCGATCCAGGGACGGTAGCGCCGAGGCCGGACGGGGCCGCCCGGCTCCGCGGCCCGTCCCCGGCGGGCCGGTCAGAGCCCGCGCGTCACCGGCGGCGGGACGACCGTGGCCCGAAGATCCAGATAGAAGAGCGTGGCGCCGATCGCCACGAAGGGGATCGCGAAGCTCTGGAAGATGACGTCGCCGAGGACGAGCACGGCGTCGGCGTTCACGGCGCTCGCGGCGACGCTGAAGGCGTATCCGACGAGCGACCCGGCGACGAGGACCGCCAGCTGGAACGCCAGCCCGGTGAGGGCGGCTCCCGTCCAGCGCCCGCGCACGAGCTCGCCGCTGCGCGCCAGCGCCGCCAGGCCGCGGCGGTCGTCGACGACGACGGCCTGAGCGACGAAGTACCAGCTGACCGAGATGTAGATGCCGGGCAGGATCAGGGCGAAGAGGCCGGCGGCGAGGGCGACGATCCAGAGGATCACGGCCACCAGCAGCGGGGCGAAGAGGTCAAGCCCGCACTGGATCGAGCGCCCGGCCGACGGCTGCTCGCCGGCGACGACGTCGAGCACGGCCCGGGCGAGCATCGCCGTGATCAGCGGTGTAGTCACGAGCGCCGACGCGGCGAAGGTGACGACCTCCTGGCTCGTCGACGACGTCGCCCGGTAGGAGGAGGTCAGCTGGCCGAGGCCGACGCCGAGGATCAGGTCGACGATCAGCACGACGCCGCCGGCGACGGCCAGCACCATCGGCAGGTGGGCGCGGTAGATCGCCGCCGTCCGCGAGAAGAGGAGGCCGAGGGCCGTCGGCCCGAGGCGGGTCATGTCATGGCTGCTTGACGGCGGCGAGCGGCGGCAGCAGCGTTGTGGCGCTGGACTTGCGTCCGAACGCCCCGTGCGCCCCGGCCAGCGACTCGACGAGCGCGGTGCTGCCGGCGAGGTCTTCGAGATCGTCGACGCTCGAGAAGTTCTTCTGCGTGTACCACGGGACCTGGGAGGGGTTCGCCTGCGTGGTCTCGACGCCGACCACCGGAGCCCCGGTCGCGACGAGGCCGGTCGCGAGCCCGCCCTCGAACTGCGTGCTGGTCGCCAGCGTCGCCGGATCGGCCTGCCCGGGCGCCCGGATCAGGACGATCCCGTCGAGCCGCTCGATCGCCCCGTTGTAGGAGGAGAAGAGCGCTGGCTGGACGCGGTCGAGCAGCCGCCCCCCGGTGACGAGCTGGACGCCGATCCGGATGCCGAAGGCGCTCATCAGCGCCGGGTCGCCGGCGAGCGTCGCGTAGCGCGTCCCCGACGCCGCGGCCCCGAGCGCGGCCGCGTTGACCGGGTCGCGGATCACGGCCACGAGCACGATCTGCCCGCCGCTGGGATCGACCGCGTTGCGGATCAGGCTGCTCAGCTGGTTGGACGGGGCGCCGAGGAAGATCACGCCGATCCGCTTGCCCTTGAGCAGGCCGGCGACGAGCTGAGGATAGACGGCGCGCTCGTAGTCGTTGCGCAGGCCGAGCTGGGCGTGCGTCCGCGAGGCGTCGGCCCGAGCGTCGTTGAGCTCGCTGCGCAACGAGTCGCGCAGCTTCTTCTCCGCGTTCGAGACGAGGTTGGCGTCGCCGATCGCCACGCCGAGCAGCACGCCGACGGCGAGCGCGATCAGCACGGCGGCGAGCGAGAGGGCGTGGTAGCGGAAGTCGAACACGCGGCGGCGGTCTGGCTACTGGCCGATCCCGAGCAGCTGCTGCATCTTCAGCCAGAGCAGCTCGGCGACGTCGTGGAGCCCGGGCGTCGTCCAGACGATCGCGGCGAGCGTGATCAGGCCGGCGAGCAGGACGAACAGCAGCGGGCCGCTGCCCGGCTGTGGTCGGTAGAGACGGCTGACGCCCTTGGCGTCGACGAGGATCTCGCCGACGCGCAGGCGGGTGAGGAAGGTCGACGAGGCGCCGTTACGGTTCTTGTCGAGGAACTCCACGAGGTTCGCCTGCGAGCCGACCGAGACGATCAGCGAGGCGCCCTTCTCGGCGGCGATCAGCATCGCCACGTCCTGGCTCGTCCCGGGGGCCGGCACGCGGCGGTAGGTCAGCCCGAGCTCGTCGAGCCGGGCCCGGCCCGGGGCGCGGCCGTCGGGATACGTATGCAGGACGAGCTCGGCGCCGCAGGCAAGGGCGGCCTCGCTGGCCGAGTCCATGTCCCCGACGATCATGTCGACCCGGAAGCCGGCCTCGCGGATCGCGTCGGCCCCCCCGTCGACCCCGACGAGGACGGGGCGCTGGTCGCGGATGTACGGGCGCAGGGCGCGCAGGTCGCGCTGATGGTCGACCCCGCGCACGACGATCAGCGCCGGCCGGTCGCGAAACTCGGTCGAGAAGCGCGGCAGCTCGAGCGCGCCGGCCAGCAGCTCGCGCTCCTCGAGCATGTGCTCGATCGTGTTGTGGGCGAAGCGCTCGAGCGCCTCGCCGATCTCCCGCCGCCGCTCGTCGGTCCGCTCGCGTACCTGCGCCGGCTCGAGCACCGTGCCGTGGGCGATCGTCGTCCCGCCGCGGATCACGTCGCCGCCGCGGACGACGACCTCCTCGCCGTCGCGCAGCAGGCCGAAGACGGCGTCGTCGGTCAGGTCGACGAGGTGGATCCCGCCCTCGACCAGGAGCAGCGGCCCCATGTTCGGGTAGGTGCCGCTCGACGACGGTCGGCAGTTGAGCACCGCCTTGACGCCGACGGCGACGAGATCCTCGGCCGAGACGCGATCGAGGTTCTCGTGGTCGACGACGGCGATGTCCCCCCCGCTCAGGCGGCGCGTGAGCAGCTTCGTCCGCCGACCGAGGCGAACGCGACCGGTCACGACGCGTGGCTCCTCACGCCCCGGCGCCGCGCCTACGCTCAGCTCTTGCCTGGCCACCACGTCCGAGAGTATCGGCGCGGCGCCCATGGCACCGTCGGCGCGGACGCATGGCGAACGCCGCCGCATGGGCGCCGCCCGGCCCGGCGACACCCGCGCGCGGATGCGCGACCGGGCGGGATCGGCCGTCTCAGGGTTGATCAGGCCGCCCGCAGCAGCTCGGTCGCGTGACGGCGGGCGGCCGGATCGGCCACCTCGGCGCCCAGCATGCGCACGAGCTCGGAGACGACGTCGTCGGCCGCCAGCAGCGTCACGGTCGTCCGCGCCGGCTCCCGGGTCGTGTCCTTGACGATCGTGAAGTGGCGCGCCGCGAACGACGCGACCTGCGGCAGGTGCGTGATGCACAGGATCTGACGACCGGCGCCGAGCGCCCGCAGCTGCTCGCCCACGGCGCGCGCCGTGTGTCCGCCGATGCCGGCGTCGACCTCGTCGAAGACGAGCGTCGACTCGCTGTCGTGGTTGGCCGCGCCGAGCAGCGCCAGCATCACCCGGGAAAGCTCGCCGCCCGAGGCCGTGTCGCGCAGCGGCGCCGCCGGCACGCCCGGGTTCGGCGCAATCTCGAACTGGACGCCGTCGGCGCCGGCCGGCCCCGGTTCGGCCGGGCTGAGCACGACGGCGAAGCTGGCGTCGGCCATGGCCAGGCCCTCGAGCCGCTCGCAGACCGCGACGGCCAGGGCCGGAGCCGCCGCTGCGCGCGCCGCGCCGAGCTCCCGCGCCGCGCCGGCGTGGGCGTCGGCGGCAGCGACCTCATGCTCGCGCGCGGCCGCGATCGCGACCTCGGCGCCCAGCAGCTCGTCGCGGCGGGCGGCGCACCGGGCGGCATGCTCGAGTACGAGCGCGACGGTGCCTCCGTGCTTGCGCTCGAGGCGGGAGATCGCCGCCAGCCGCTCCTCGACCGCCTCGACGCGCTCGGGATCGCCCTCGAGCCCGTCGGCGTAGCCGCTCAGCTCGGACGCGACGTCCTGAAGCTCGAGCAGCGCGGCGCCGAGACGCTCGCCGAGCGGATCGAGCGCGGCGTCGACGCCGGCGACCGGCTCGAGCGCCGCGGCGGCCGCAGCCAGCCGCGTGAGCCCGCCGTCCTCGCCGGCGAGGAGCTCGTGCGCGGCGAAGGCACCGCCGCGCAGCGCCTCGACGTGGCGCAGCCGCTCGCGCTCGGCGGCCAGCTCGTCGCGCTCGTCGGCGCGCAGGTCGAGCTGCTCGATCTCGCCGAGCTCGAATTCGAGCAGCCCGAGCTCCCGCTCGCGCGCGCCCGCCAGCTCCTCGAGCCGGGCGAGCTCGGCCCGGGCGACCCGCAGCTCGCGCCACGCGGCGGCGCAGCGGGCGAGCCGCCCGGCCTGGTCGGGACCGCAGAAGCCGTCGAGGATCTCGAGCTGGGCCGCGGCCAGCATCAACCGGCGATGCTCGTGCTGGCCGTAGAAGGACAGCAGCCGACCGGCCAGGTCGCGCAGCTCACCGACCGGCAGCGAGCGCCCGTTCAGGTAGGCCCGCGTGCGTCCGTCGGCGCCGACCCGGCGGGCGAGGATCAGCTCCTCGGCGTCGGCGGGGAGCCGCTCGGCCGTGTCCGCGCCGACTCCGGCCAGGGCGGCGCGGTCGAGCTCGAAGACGCCCTCGACGTAGGCCTCGGCGGCGCCCGGGCGGACGATGCCGGGACGGGCGCGGCCGCCGAGGAGGAGATCGAGCGCGTGGGCGAGGACGGTCTTGCCCGCGCCGGTCTCGCCCGTCAGGACGTTCAGCCCACCGCTCAGCTCGAGGCGGGCCGACTCGATCAGGAGCAGGTTCTGGACGCGAAGCTCGAGCAGCATCTGCCGTACTTCAGCAGGCGGTGGGGACGGATCTACCGCGAGAGCCGGCCGAACTTCTCCCGCAGCCGCCGGTAGAAGCTCGACCCGTGCATCTGGGCGAGGGTGGCCACGTCGTCGACGAAGCGGGCCTCGATCGTGTCGCCCGGGGCGATCTCGGCGGCCGGGCGGCCGTCGACCGACACGTCGAGGGCGCCCTGCGAGCAGTTCTGGAGCGTCAGCACGTCGTCCGGGGCGATCACGAGCGCCCGGGCGCTGAGCGAATGGGGGGCGATGAACGAGACGACCATGCCCTCGACCCCCCAGGCCATCACGGGACCGCCGTTGGCCAGGTTGTAGCCGGTCGAGCCGGCCGGAGTCGCGACCACGAGCCCGTCGCAGCGGACGCTGCCGACCTCCTCACCGCTGACCTGGTAGGCGAGCTCGGCGACGCGCTCGCCTACCTTGCGGTGGATCGAGACGTCGTTGATGGCGATCTGGCGTCCGCCGTCGAGCTCGATCGCCGGCAGCTTGAGCAGATCGAACTGCTGGCGGATCGCGAGCTCGAACGCGGCCGGGAGGGCATCGGGCTCGACGGTGGCGAGGAAACCGACCTCGCCGAAGTTGACCGCGAACACGGGGACCCCGGTCCGGCAGTAGCTGCGCAGCCCGCGCAGCACGGTGCCGTCGCCGCCGAGCGCGACGCACAGGGCGACGTCCCGGTCGAGCGGCGCGTCCGCGAGGATCGCGGCGTGGTCGAGCCGGAACTTGCACGTCTCGTCGGGGTCGAGTCGCAGGGCGAAGCCGGCGGCCTGGGCGACGTCGGCGAGCTGCCGCAGCGCCACGCCGGTTTCGGCTGGGCGACCGTGCGTCAGCACCGTGACCGACCGCTCGTGGTCGGCGGCGCTCACCGCGGCTCCACCGCAGCGGCGAGCTCGTCGATCGAGGAGGATTCCTTTTCGGAGCAGTCTCGGGCGGGCTCGGCCATGGCGACGAAGGTCTCACGGTTTCCCTTCGGCCCGGGCAGGCCGGAGGAGTGGAAGCCGAGCACGCTGACGCCGAGGGCACGCGCGGCCTCGCCGACGGCGACGAGGGCTTCGCGGCGGTCGGCGGGATCGCGCACGACGCCGCCCTTGCCGACGCGGCCGCGGCCGAGCTCGAACTGCGGCTTGACCATCGCCAGGGCGTCGAAGCGGGGGGCCGCGGCTGCGAGCACGGCGGCGAGGATCGTGCGCAGCGAGATGAACGAGACGTCGACCACGATCAGGTCGGGAGCGTACGGCAGGCTCGCCGGATCGATCCGCCGGGCGTTGGTCCGCTCGACCACGGTCACGCGCGGGTCGGTGCGCAGCGACCAGGCGAGCTCGCCGTAGGCGACGTCGAGGGCGATCACGTGGGCGGCCCCGGCCTGGAGCAGACAGTCGGTGAAGCCGCCGGTCGAGGCGCCGACGTCGAGGCAGCGGCGGCCGGCCGGGTCGATCCCGCTCGAGGCGAGCGCGTTGGCGAGCTTGATGCCGCCGCGCGAGACGTAGCGCGGACGCTCGTCGAGGTGGAGCTCGGCGTCGTCGTCGACGGCCTGGCCGGGCTTGGTGGCCCGCAGCCCGTCAGGTCCGATGCGGACCTCGCCGGCGATCACCGAGGCGGCGGCCCGGCTGCGCGACTCGAACAGGCCACGGTCGGCCAGCAGTGCGTCGAGCCGGCGCTTGGCCATCTCCACAAGGTAGCCGACCGCCGCGGCAGAAATGAAAAGGCCCGCCTGCCGGCGGGCCTTTTCGGGGAGGAGAGTTGCCGCTCTTTTGCTGCCAAGACGAGCATGGCGCCGCGCGGGCGATCCTTGTGTGACATTGGTCACACAAACCGGCGTCGACGTCGCCGGCGACCGCCGCGCCCGCGACCGAGGAGAGCCCGTGATGCCCGACCCGAACCTGAACCGCCCGGACTGGGACGTCGATACGCCGGATCCGCCGTTTCGTCGGCGGGCGATGCGCGCCGGCCAGCGCGCCGGGGCCAGCGAGATCGGGGTCAGTCTGTACGAGATCGACCCGGGCGGAGCCGTCTCGCCCTACCACTCCCATCACGGCAACGAAGAGCTCCTGATCGTGCTCGACGGGCGGCCGGCGGTGCGCACCCCGGCGGGAACGCGGCGGCTCGAGCCGGGCGCTGTCGTCGCGTTCCCGCGCGGCGAGGCCGGCGCCCACCGCGTGAGCAATCCGGGCCCGGAGCCGGCCCGCGTGCTGCTCGTCTCGACGGTGAACGTCCCCGACGTCGCCGAGTACCCCGACACCGGCGCGGTCCTGGTCGTGGCCGGCGCCGCCGCCCGCTGGGTCTTCCCGGCGCGGGCCGCGGAGCCGTGGTCCGAGCAGGTCGTCGCGGCGATGCGCGCCGCCGCGGCACACACCGAGGAGTGAGGGCGCTCAGTCGACGAGCGTCGGCTGCGGGCTGCCGAGGGCGGTGCGTACGCGCTCGGCGATCCGCTCGGCGGTGAAGCCGACCTCCTCGTGCAGGAGCGCCGGTTCGCCGTGGGTCACGTAGCGGTCGGGCAGCCCGACGCGGAGGATCCGCGGTAGGACCCCGCCGCCGTCGTTGAGCGTCTCCCAGACCGCCGTGCCGAACCCTCCGGCGAGAACGCCCTCCTCGATCGTGACGAGAAGGTCGTGCTCGGCCGCCAGCTGCACGACCAGACCGGCGTCGATCGGCTTGGCGAAGCGCGCGTCGGCCACCGTGGCGACGATGCCGTCGTCGACCAGGAGCGCCGCCGTGTCGAGCGCCTTGCCGACGCCGGAGCCGTAGCCCAGCAGGGCGACGCGCGGGGCCAGCGGGTTTGACGCCCTGCCCTCGAGCAGGATCTCGCCGGTGCCGATCGTCAGCGGTCGCACCGGCTTGGGGAGCGCGACACCGAGGGCGGCCCCGCGGGGGTAGCGGAGCGCGATCGGGCCGTCGTCGTAGGTCAACGCGGTCCGCAGCATCCGCACGAGCATCGCCTCGTCGCGCGGGGCCATCATCACCATGTTCGGCAGGCAGCGCATGTAGGCGATGTCGAACGCCCCGTGATGCGTCGGGCCGTCGTCGCCGACGAGGCCGGCACGGTCGAGCACGAAGACCACGTTCAGGTTCTGCAGGCAGACGTCGTGGACGATCTGGTCGTAGGCGCGCTGGAGGAACGTCGAGTAGATCGCGACCACCGGCTTGGCGCCCTCGAGCGCGAGCCCGGACGCGAAAAGGACCGCCTGCTGCTCGGCGATGCCGACGTCGAAGTACCGCTCGGGCAGCTCCTTCTGGAGGATGTTCAGGCCGGTGCCCGAGTTCATCGCCGCGGTGATGCCGACCACCCGCGTGTCGCGGCGGCACTCGTCGACGAGGGCCTCGCCGAACACGGTCGTGTACTGCGGCGGCGGAGCACTCGGTGGCGCCGGCTGCGCCGGCGTGGGGATGCCCCCGGCGATCGACCGCGGCTTGGCCGCGTGCCAGCGCTCCATGCCCTCCTGCCCGCCGTGCTCGGCCGGGCCGAAGCCCTTGCCCTTGACGGTGGCGATGTGGACGACCACCGGCCGTTGGGCGGCGAGCGCGTCCGCCAGCGCGACGCGCAGGGCCCGGACGTCGTGCCCGTCGATCACGCCGGTGTACGCCCAGTCGAGCTCCTCCCACCAGAGCCCCGGCGCCCAGAAGGCCTTGATCGACTCCTTCAGCTGGGGTCCGAGGCGCTCGAGCCGAGACCCGATCCGCGGCAGCTTCTCGAGCGCCTCCTCGACGTCGGAGCGGGCATGCCAGAGCTTCGGGTTGAGGCGGACGCGGTTGAAGTAGCGGCTGAGCGCGCCGACGTTCGGAGCGATCGACATGCCGTTGTCGTTGAGCACGACGACCATCGGCGTGCCCAGGCCGCCGGCCTGGTGAATGGCCTCGAAGGCGACGCCGCCGGTCATCGCCCCGTCGCCGATGACGGCGACGACGCGTCCGGCGCCCAGCTCGCCGCGGCGGCGCATGCCCTCCTTGATGCCGACGCCGTAGCCGATCGACGTCGACGCGTGCCCGGCGCCCATGATGTCGTGCTCGGACTCGGCGATCGAGCAGAATGGGGCGAGGCCGCCGTACTTGCGGATCGTCGCCAGCTCGTCGCGGCGGCCGGTCAGGACCTTGTGCGGGTATGCCTGGTGGCCGACGTCCCAGAGGATCTTGTCGCGCGGGGACTCGAGCACCGAGTGGAGCGCGACGGCGAGCTCGCACGTGCCGAGGTTGGCGCCGAAGTGGCCGCCGATCTCGCCGACGGTGTCGATGATGTGCTCGCGGACCTCCTGGGCGAGCCGCTGGAGGTCGTCCTCGGAGAAGTCATGGAGATCCGACGGGCGCTTGAGGGTTTCGAGCAGGTAGTGGCGGGTCATGAGGTCCTGTTGTCGAGGGTCATGAGGTCCTGGTGTAGATGAAGTCGGCGATGTCGCGCAGCTCGCGGGCGCCGTCGGGGGCGGCGGCGTCGAGCGACTGGCGGGCGTTCGCGTGCGAGGCCGCGGCGAGGGCTCGCGCGCCGTCGAGTCCGTGCTCGGAGACGTAGGTCCGCTTCCCGTGGCGGGCGTCGCTGCCGCTGGGCTTGCCGAGCGCCGCGTCGGTGCCGGTCACGTCGAGGATGTCGTCGACGATCTGGAAGAGGACGCCGAGCTCCTGCGCAAAGCACTCGAAATGCAACCGCTCGCGCTGGTCGACAGCCATCAGTATCAGTACGCATTCGACGGCCGATCCGATCAGGCGCCCGGTCTTCAGCGAGTGCAGCTCGCGCAGCCCGTCGGGCCCCGGCCGGGTCCGGCCGGACACGTCGAGGTATTGGCCTCCGACCATCCCGTCGACGCCGGTCGCCGCGGCCAACTGGGCCACGGCACCGAGGACCCGGTCCGGCTCCCCGCCCTGGTTGGTCAGAACGTGGCGGAACGCCTCCGCGTAGAGCGCGTCGCCGGCGAGGATCGCGACGTTCTCCCCGTAGGCGACGTGACACGTCGGCCGGCCGCGGCGGAGGCTGTCGTCGTCCATCGCCGGAAGGTCGTCGTGGATCAGCGAGTAGGTGTGGATCAGCTCGAGCGCCGCCGCCAGCGGCAGGAAGCTCGCCGGGTCGGCGCGAAGCGCCCCGGCGGTCGCGAGGGCGAGCACCGGCCGGATGCGCTTGCCGGGCGCCAGCAGGGAGTAGCGCATCGCTTCCTCGAGCCCGGCGAGACGCGCGTCGTCGGCGAAGATGAGCTCGGCGAGATAGGCGTCGACCAGCGCCCGCAGGTGGTCCGGGTAGCCACCGCGGCCGACGGCTGCCCCGACCCACGGCTCCTCCCCGGCCGGGGCCTGGGGAGCCAGTGCGGGCACAGTGCCGTCGCTGCCAGGCGCAGCGGCCATCAGTGGTCGATCCGGTGACGCACTACAGGAGCCGGTTCTGTCCGGGGGGCGGCTCCTCGGCGGCGACGCGGGCGCGTCGTTCGAGCTCGGCTCCGGCCGCGGTCGCCAGCGCGGCGCAGTCCTCGACAAGCGTCGCGGCGGCGTCGGCTGAGAGCTCGCCGGAGCGCAGCTGCTCGGCGGCGCGCTCGAGGCGGTCGGTCAGGCCGTCGAGGGTGTCCTGTTCCTGGTGTTGGCGGTGGTCGTTCACGCTGGCGGTGCGGCCGCGGGCTGGGCCGGCGGGTCGATCGCCCCGGCGGGCGCCTCCGCGGCCGGTGACGACGAATTCTCGCGTACCTCGCGGAGGATCGAGTCCAGTATGCCGTTGACGAAGCCGGGGGCCTGGGCGCTGCAGAAGAGCTTGGCGCTCGCCACCGCCTCGTCGATCGCGCCCTCGGGCGGGATCGGGTCGTCGGCTGGGACGGCGTCGGGATGGAGCATCTCGATCAGCGCGATCCGCATGATGTTGCGCTCGAGCGGCGCGATCCGCGCCGAGGTCCAGCCGTGGGCATGGCACTCGATCACGGCGTCGAGCTCCTCGGCGCGGTCGGCGGCGGCGTGGGCGAGCGACCGCGTCAGCTCGCGTGCCTCGCGGTCGAGCGTCTGCGCCAACGGGCGGCCGGTCAGGTCATGCTGATAGAGGGCGATGACCGCCGCCCGGCGTTGTTGCGAGCGGCGCATCCGGCAGGCTCAGTTGACGCGCGAGACGTACTCGCCCGTGCGGGTATCGACGCGGATCCGCTCGCCGACATCGACGAACAGGGGAACGGCGACGGCCGCGCCGGTCTCGAGCGTGGCCGGCTTGGATCCGCCGCCGGACGCCGTGTCGCCGCGGAGGCCGGGCTCGGTATCGGTGACCTCGAGGTCGACCGCGCTGGGGAGCTGGATGTCGGACGGAGCGTCGTCGATGAAGAGGACGTCGACCTCGTCGCTCGGCCGCGTCCAGCGGAGCGCCTCGGCGACGCTCATCTGCGGGACGGCGATCTGCTCATACGAGCCGGTATCCATGAAATGGGCTTCGCTGCCGTCGGCGTAGAGGAACTGCATCTTGCGGGACTCGGTATGCACCGAGCGGAACTTCTCGCCGGCCCGGAAGGTCCGGTCGATCACGTTCCCGTCGCTCGCCCGCCGCAGCTTGGTCCGCACGAAGGCGCCGCCCTTGCCCGGCTTGACGTGCTGGAAGTCGAGGATCTTGAAGACGACCCCGTCGACGTCGATGTGATTGCCGCTTTTGAATTGATTGGTCGTTATCTGGGCCAAGGCCCCCTTGATGATAGGCACCGGGGCGCCCGTGCCCGGCGTGCCGGGCGGATCGGCACGCCCGCCTCGCGGGTAGCATCGCCTGGGATGAGACGCTGTCGCTGCTGTGCGTTCGCCCTGGTCGTGCTGGTCCTCGCCAGCCTCGCGGGCACGGCCGCGGCCCAGACGCCGACGGGCCAGATCACCGGCCGCGTCACCGACGACCAGGGCACCGGGCTCCCCAACATCACCGTCGCGGCGGCGCCGGTGAGCAGCCCCGACGCGATCACCGTCGCCACGACCGACGCATCCGGCAACTACGTGCTGGCGCTCGCCCCGGGGAGCTACGACGTCGCCTTCAACACGCAGGACCCGGTAAACGACAGCTACGACTCGGTTACGTTCGGCGGCCCGGGACCGGGCCCCGGCGCGATCTGCACGGTCTGCGGCGGTCAGCCGGTGACCGTCGTCGCCGGGGGCACGACGGCCAACGTCGGCGCCGCGCTGCGCTCGGCGCCCTTCCCGCAGACCGGCTTCGTCCGGCCCCTCAGCGGCAAGGCGATCAAGGTCATCGCCGGCCGGATGACGTTCAGCATCGGCTGCCACGTCGAGCCCACCGGCTGCATCGGCACCGCCCGGCTGCGCCTGTCGCCGAGCGGGCCGACGATTGCGAGCACGCGGGTGGTCGTGGATCCAGGCCGGATTGGACGCCTGGTCTTCACGATTCCCGCGTCGATCCGCTCGCGCCTGCGCCGGGCCCACCGCCACTCGCTGGCGGCGCTGGTCGAGGTGACGACGCCCCCCGCGCATACGATCACCCACTTCGCGCTCGTCCAGCGCTGAGGCGTCGGCCGCCGAGCGCGGCGGCACGCGGTGGGGCAACGGCGCCGGGCGGCGCGCATAGGATGCCGCATGATCCGCAGCCGCCAGGGCCGCGCCGGCCGTCGCCGCCCACGGCGGCGCGCGGTCAACGCCGCCCCCGGACGGCGCCGGTTCGCTGCCATAGGCCGGCGGCTGCCGAGCGCCGGGGCGGTGGCCGGCGGCGCCAGCCTGATCGCGGTGGTCACAAGCGCGGCGCTGCTGCGGCTCTGGTCGTTGCAGGGCGCGCGGATGAACCCCTTCTACGACGCCGCCGTGCGCAGCATGGACCTGTCCTGGCACAACTTCTTCTTCGGCGCGCTGGATCCGGGTGGACGCATCTCCGTCGACAAGCCCCCGGTCGACCTCTGGCTCCAGGTCGCCTCGACCAAGCTGTTCGGCTTCAACGCCACCGGGCTGCTGCTGCCGGAGGCGCTCGGAGGGATCATCGCGGCGGCGCTGCTGTACGCGACGATCCGCCCGGTCTTCGGTCGGCTCGCCGCGGTGTTCGCCGGGCTCGCCCTGGCCGTCCTGCCGATCTCCGTGGTCACCTCGCGCAGCGACACGATGGACTCGGTGATGATGGCGCTGCTGGTCGGCGCGCTCTGGTGCTCGGTGCGCGGGCTGCTGACGCGTCACGTCCGCTGGGTCGTCCTCGCCGCGGCGATCGTCGGGCTTGCCTTCAACGTCAAGCTCTCCGAGGCCCTCGTGCCGCTTCCGGCGCTCGCGCTCGTCTGGTGGGGCGTGCCGCGCGGCTGGCGGCGAGTCCCGGCCGCGGTCGGCGCGGTGACGGCGCTGGTGGTCGTCGGCATGCTCTGGATCGTCGTCGCTTCGCTCACGCCCCAGGGCCAGCGCCCGTATCCGATCGGGTCGCGCAACGGGAGCATCTACGGGGCCGTCTTCGTCTACAACGGGGTCGAGCGCCTCAACGGAACGAGCGCGCAGGTGGCGCCCGTCGCGAGCGCGAGCAAGCCCGGCGCCGGGCGGCTCGTGACCGCCTCGCATCCGTTCTACGGGTCGCTGATCGGCCTCGAGCTCGTCGCCGCCGTCGCGCTGGCGATCGCCTGCGGCCTCGCCCGCCGGCCGGTACGGCGCCTTTCGAACCTGAGGACGCGCCGAGCGCTGCGCGTGCCCGGCGGCCTGCGTCGGCTCGGCGGCCGTTTCGGCGGCCGGGGTCGGCGCACCCGGCCGGCACCCGGGCGCCGCCGCCACCCGCAGCGGGCGGAGCCGGCTGAGGCCGCGCTCGTCGTCTTCGATCCGCGGCGGCGCCGGCGCGAGCTCGCGACGCTCGCCGCGGCAACCCAGCCGGCCGGCGAGCTCGCACGCGTCCGCGACCGCGCGCCGCGCGCCGCAGCCGAGCCGGCCCGGACGCCGGTCGCCGCAACTCTCGCGCCGCCCGACGAGCGGACGTATGCGCGGCGCTGGCTGGGGCTCGGCCTGGCCGCGTGGATGGTGACCGCCACAGCGCTCTTCAGCAGCGTGCGTGACCTCGAGCCGCGCTACCTCGAGGCCGTCTCGCCGGCGCTCGCCGGCGTGCTCGGCATCGGCGCCGCGGCGCTGCTGCGCCGGGCGCGCGAGCCTCGGGCCGCGCTCGTGCTGGCGCTGGCCATCGCGGCGAGCACGGGCTTCACGCTGGCGATCGGAAACATCCCCGGCGGGGCGCTCACGGTCTGCCTCGCCTCGAGCGGGCTTGCGCTCGCCCTACTGGCCGCCGCCGTCCGCCCGGGCCGGGCGCGCCTGGCGCGGGTGCGCGACGTGCTGCTCGGGCTCGCGAGCGCGACGGCGCTGCTGGCCGCCCCGGTCGGCGTGTCGATCCACCAGATCGACGCCAACGCCACCGCGGCCGGCACCGTCGGCGCCGGCGCCCAGTTCGCCCCCTACCTTCACGCTCACCGTCACGGTGCCTACTACGAGGTCGCCAGCGCGAGCGTCTACGCCGTCACGACGTTGATCGTGGCCGACGCCCAACCGGTGCTCGTGCTCAACGACTTCCACGGCCCGATCGTGTCGCTCGCCAAGCTGATGGACCTGATCCGGCGCCACGCCGTGCGGCAGATCATCATCAGCCACGCCTGCCGCAGCGGCCCACACTGTCCGTTGACGACGCGCTGGTCGCTCAAGCACGCGCGCGAGGTCGTCAAGGGCGGCCTGTGGGAGTACGTGCTCCCGTTCACCACCCCCCCACGCTGCGTCGACCGTCCGCGCGCGCCGGGCTGTCCGCCTCCGCCGCCCCCATCGGCGCGTCTGCCGTCCCCGTTCCAGTCGATCGTCCTCGGCGGCGCCCCGGCCGCGATCGTGGCGACGCCTCAGGCGAGGTCGAGCGCCATCAGCACGTCGTCGGCGTAGCGCGTTCAGTCGGTGATCACCAGCTCCTTGGTGAAGTGGCTGAGGACATCGGCGCCATCGAGCGTGACGACGACGAGGTCCTCGATCCGCACCCCGAGCTGGCCCGGCAGATAGACCCCCGGCTCGACGGTGACGATGTGTCCCGCCTCGAGCTCGGCGTCGCCGCCGCGACGCGAGAGCCGCGGGCCCTCGTGGATCTCGATGCCGACGCCGTGGCCCAGGCCGTGCCCGAACTGCTCGCCGTAGCCGGCGTCCTCGATCACCGCTCGGGCAACCGCGTCGACGTCGTGGCCGGTGCGTCCGGGGGCGACCGCCCCGAGCCCGGCCAGCTGCGCGGCGAGAACGAGCTCGTAGATCTCGCGGCCGAGGCCACTCGGCTCGGCGCCGACGGCGAACGTGCGGGTGCAGTCGGAGCAGTAGCCATCGAGGCGGGCGCCGATGTCGATCGTCACCAGCGTGCCCGGCTCGATCGGATCGTCGCCGGGGCTGGCGTGCGGAAGCGCCCCGCGCGGGCCGGAGGCGACGATCGACGCGAAGCTCGGCTCCGAGGCGCCGCGCCGGCGCATCTCGTGCTCGAGCTCGACCGCCACGTCCCACTCGCGCCGTCCGGCCAGCCTGCGCTCGAGCAGCCAGGCGTAGATCCCGTCGACGAGGTCCGCGGCGGCGCCGATGCGGGCGATCTCGTCGGCATCCTTGACCAGTCGCAGCCGCTCCACCAGTCCTCCGGCCGGGACGAGCTCGGCGCCGGCGGCGGCGTGCTCGAGCAGGCGGGCGTGCTCGCGCACCGTCGTTGTCGCGTCATCGAAGCCGATCCGGCCGCTCGGCAGCTCCTTGGCCAGCGCCTCGAGCAGGTCGCCGGTGATGATCTCGCGCGTGAACTCCGGCACGACCTGGCCGGCCGCCTGCGCCTCGTAGCGGAAGTCGGTGAGGAAGCGCCAGTCCCCGTCGGCCGCGACGAGCGCGAGCCCGCTCGACCCGGTGTAGCCGGTCAGGTAGCGGAGGTTCGCCGCCCCGGCGACGATCAGTCCGTCGAGTTCCTCGGCGGACGCGAGGCCGGCGAGCCGCTCGGCGCGGCGGGAATCGACGCCGCTCATCCGCCGAGCTCCCGCACGAGCCGGGCGAGACCCTCGCGGTAGCCGTCGACACCGAGGCCGCTGACCGTAGCGACGCAGAGATCCGCCACGACCGAGACTCGGCGCCAGTCCTCCCGCTGCTCGACCGCCGAGAGATGGATCTCGACGGCGGGCAGCCCGGCGATCTCGAGCGCGTCGTGGATCGCCCAGGAGTAGTGCGTCCAGGCGCCGGGGTTGATCAGGATCCCGTCGCACATGCCCTCGAGACGGTGGAGGTGCTCGACGAACTCGCCCTCGGAGTTGGTCTGGAAGAAGCGCACCTCGAGGCCGAGCTCGTGGGCGAACTCGCCGATCGCGAGCTCGAGCTCGGCCAGCGTCTGCGAGCCGTAGACGGCCGGGTCCCGGCGTCCGAGCATGTCGAGGTTCACGCCGTGCATGACCTCGATGCGGTTGGCGAGCGGCGTCATCGGTCTGACAACTCTCTCACGGCGAGCTCGAGCTCGCCGGCTGACACCACTGCGCCGGTGCGGACGCTGCCGGGCGCGTCGACGAGCACGAACGGCACGCGGCCGCCGATGCGCTTCTTGTCGAGCGCGGTCGCGGCGATCACCGCCTGCGGATCGACGCCTTCCAGCCGTGTCGGCAGGCCGTTCGCGGCGAGCAGGTCGCCGACCTGGGCGCGCAGGGCATCGAGCCCGGACAAACGCAGCGCGGCGAGCAGGCCAAGGGCAACGGCCTCGCCGTGGCGATAGCGGCGGTAGCCGGTAGCCGACTCGATCGCGTGGCCGACGGTGTGTCCGAGGTTGAGGACCTGGCGCCGACCGCCGTCGCGCTCGTCCTCGGCGACGACCGCGAGCTTGAGGCGGGCGCACGCCGTCACCGTCCGCGCGTCTACGGGCGCGCCCTCGGCGACGCGTCGCCAGAGCTCACCGCCGGCGATCAGGGCGGTCTTCAGCACCTCGGCGTAGCCGGCCGCGAGCTCCGCGGCCGGGAGCGTGTCGAGCGTGCCGGTGTCGACGAGCACACCGGCCGGCTGATGGTAGGCGCCGACATAGTTCTTGGCCTCCGGCAGATCGACGCCGGTCTTGCCGCCGTAGGCCGAGTCGACCTGGGCGACAAGCGTGGTCGGTACCTGCACGATCGGGATTCCGCGCTGGTAGGTCGCCGCGCAGAAGCCCGCGAGATCGCCGACTACGCCGCCGCCGAGCGCGACGAGATGATCGTCGCGGGCGACCCCCTGGCGGGCGAGCTCGCGCCAGACGAGCTCGGCGCTCGCGAGCGTCTTGCTCTCCTCGCCCGGGGACAGCACGACGCGGCCGGCCAGCGACGGCAGCCGGTCGAGGTAGAGCGCGGCGACGTTGTGGTCGCTGATCGCGAACCGCCGCGACCGCGCCAGCGGCCATACGTCGGCGCCGAGCAGCCCGGGGCCGATCAGCACCGGGTACTCACCGGACGCGCTGGTCGCCCACAGCAGCCGCGTGCCGGGGGCGGCGCGACCGAGCGAGTCGACGGCGGCCAGCACGCGCGAGGGGTCGGCGCGGCTGGCCGCCGGGATGATCGCGTCGGCGAGGCGCTCGTAGAGCGGCAGCCGCGTGGCGTGGAGGGCGGCGAATGCCCGCCGGTCGGCCGCCAGCGGCCGCCGCCGGCCGCTCGCGCGGCGCCAGGCGGTGTGCGGATCGATCTCGATCAGCACGACGGTGTGGTCGGCGAGCGCCGCCTGCACCCGCTCGGACAGGACGCTGCCGCCTCCGAGCGCCAGGGCGTCGGTCGGGGTCGCCGCGTCGAGTGCGCCGAGCACGACCTGCTCCTCCAGCACGCGAAAGGCGGCCTCGCCGTGGGCGGCGAACTCCTCGCTGATCGTGTGGCCGAGCCGCTCCTCGATCAGGGCGTCGGTGTCGATCGGCACGGCGCCGCGGACGGCGGCGATGTGGCGGGCCGCGGTCGTCTTGCCGGCCCCCATGAAGCCGATGAAGACGATCGCCACGGGCGCTTAGCCGCTGATGCGCTCGCGGTACGCGCGCAGGGCGCCGAGCACGTCGTCGATGTGGTCGCCGCCGAGCTTCTGGCGGTAGGCGGAGGCGAGCACGTAGGCGACCATCGCCTCACCGACGACGGCCGCGGCCGGAACGGTGCACGAGTCGGTCCGCTCGCGCAAGGCCGCTCCCGGCAGGTGCGTGGCGATGTCGACAGAGCGCAGGGGCTTGGTCAGCGTCGGCAGCGGCTTCATCGCCGCCCGGGCGATCAGCGTGTCGCCGGTCGTCATCCCGCCCTCGAGCCCGCCGGCATGGTTGGTCTCCCGGTAGAAGCCGCGCTCGTCGGTGTGGAAGATCTCGTCGTGGGCCAGCGATCCCGGCTTGGCGGCGAGGTCGAACCCTTCCCCAAGGCCGACGCCCTTGATCGCCTGGATCGAGCACAGCGCCCCGGCCAGGCGGCCGTCGAGGCGCTCCTCCCAGGAGACGTGCGAGCCAAGGCCCGGAATCAACCCATAGGCGCGGACCTCGAACACGCCGCCGAGCGATTCGTTGGCCTTGCGCTGGACGTTGATGTGGTCGACCATCAGCTTCGAAGCGTCGGCGTCGAGGCAGCGGACCCGCGACTCGTCGACCGCGGCGAAGCGCTCGAGCGCCAGCGGCTCGTCGTAGACGGGGGCGCGCACGGTCCCGATTTGGACGACGTGGGAGACGATCTCGACGCCGAGCGCGCGAAGGAACTCCTTGAAGATCGCGCCTCCGGCGACGCGAGCTGCCGTCTCCCGGGCGCTGGCGCGCTCGAGCACGTTGCGGACGTCCGTCAGCTTGTACTTCTGCGTTCCGGCGAGGTCGGCGTGCCCGGGTCGGGGCAGGTGGACCTCGGCGACGTCGTCGGCGATCGGCCACGGGCTCATCCGCTCGGCCCAGTTCTGGTAGTCGCGGTTGGCGACCTGGAGCGCGATCGGGCCGCCGAGCGTGCGCCCGTGGCGGACGCCGGCCGTGACCTCGGCGGCGTCGCGCTCGATCTTCATCCGCCCGCCGCGGCCGTGACCGAGCTGGCGGCGGGCCATGTCGCGGTTGATCGCCGTGAGGTCGAGCACGAGCCCGGCCGGCAGGCCCTCGACGAGGCAGGTGAGGCCGGGGCCGTGGGACTCGCCGGCCGTGATCAGACGCAATGGTTCCATCGGGTGCTGAAGCTTAGGGCTCGCGTCGGGGCGTAACGACGGCGGGCCCCTCGAGAGGGGCCCGCCGCCTGCTGCTATGAAGAGCTGCGTGGCGGTCAGCCGCCGAGCAGATGCGAAAGCGTGCTCGAGACCGTGTTGACGATCGCCTGGGTCACCGAGACGGCGCCCTGCGCGACCGAATAGACGAGGTCGGTCAGCGCCGGCTGGTGCGACTGGGTCACGAGCTGGCGGCCCTGCTGGACCTCCTGGGCCCGCGCCTTGCGCGCCGCGGCGACCGACGAGTGCGTGACGACCCGCCAGTTGGTGACGGCGATCGCCGCCTCGCTGATCGTGCCGCTCGCCGTGCTGACGCCGAGCGACTCCACCTGACCCGGCTTCAGCACCAGGACCTGGCAGTTGGCGACGGTCGGCAGGCACTGCCCCGGACCCTGGGCGACCGTGCCCGGGTTGAGCAGGAAGGCGGCGGCGCGACCGCTCTTGAGCACGCCGAGGTACTCGGTCAGCGGGTTGCTGGCCGACGGGAGCGGGCTCAGCCGAGCAACGCTCGTGAGGCTGCGTGGTCCGGTGGCATCGACGACGCTGACGTCCACGCTGTAGGAGTCGCGAGCGCCCAGCTTCGCGAGCTGCGCCTTCGGCGAGGGCGTCGCGACCGGCGTCGT
Source organism: uncultured Solirubrobacterales bacterium (assembly GCA_963742705.1). Classification (GTDB taxonomy): domain Bacteria; phylum Actinomycetota; class Thermoleophilia; order Solirubrobacterales; family Solirubrobacteraceae; genus Palsa-513. The sequence goes on from CAVUMZ010000017.1 coordinate 940,621, forward strand.
CTTCGTCACTGGCGTGGTCTTGGTGACCGGCGTCGTCTTGGTCGTCGTCGTCTTCGTCGTGACCGGGGTCGTCGTCGTGGCCTTGGTCGTCGTGGTGCTCACCTTCACGGCGGCCGAGCCGGTGCTCGCGCTCGTCGCCGGCTTGGCGGCGGCCGCCGTCGTAGCAGTGGTCGTCGTCCCGGCATGCGGACGGAAGGGATCGAGCTCACGCCCGGTGTAGTGCTTGGCGGCGGGCGTGTCGGGCCCGGCGACCGCGGCCAGGGCCTTCGCCGGCGACGGGGCGCCCGGAGGCGGCGTCGTCACCGGGGGCGGTCCGAGCACCGGCGTCGAGGAGCTCGACTTCGACGTGAGGCCGACCCCGACGGGCACCAGGACCACCAGAGCCGCGAGCAGAGCCACGACCGGCAGCAGGCGCTTGTCGACGAGGTCAGCGCGGATGGAGTGCATGAAGTTCATCTGAGGATCCTCATTTGGTCGTGGTCGTCGCGACCGTGGCCGCTGTGCCGGTCGCCGCTGGCGTCGACGCGGTTGTGGTTGACGTGATCGGCGCCGCCGTGGTGGCCGGCATCTGGGTGTAGGCGGTGGCGGTCACCGCGGCCGTGGTACCGCTCGGCGTCGCCGACGCGGTGGCGCCGGCAGCAGCCGTCTGAGCCGGGGTCAGGGCGACTGACTGGATCGTCAGCAGCCGTCCGTGTGCCACGACCGTGTTGCCCTTCAACAGCGTGTAGCGGGAGATCGAGCCGAGGAAGTGCTGCAGCGCAATGTAGCCGCCGTTGAAGGTGAACGTGAACCCGACCGGGGATAGCCCTCCGGGAAGCGCGGTGGCCGACGCGGCGGCGCTCGCTGCGCCTCCCGACGAGGTCACTGTGATCACCTTGAAGTCGACGCGCTTGTAGTGCGAGGACTTGTCGAGGGCCACGAGTAGGTGCGGAACGGCGGCGTTCGACGGCACGGCCTTGTAAAGCGACTTCACGACCCGGAAGTTCTCCGGGTAGCTCGACTCGGCCGACTTGGCCGACGCCAGTTGGGCCTGCGCGGCACCCAGCTGACCCTGCGCCAGCGTGAGCTTGGCGCCCAGCTGAGAAGCGTCCTTCCGCTTCGGGCTGACGACCCCGATCCAGACCACGGCGAGCGCGGCTGCGGCCACCAGCACACTTACTACTAGTCGATCGCGCGGCTTCATCGCGTGCTCCCTGCGGTCGGCGATGTCGCGGTCGCGGCCGTGACACCGTTGGTGGTGGAATCAGTGGACTGGACCGTCTGCGGTCCGTAGACGACGGTGGCCGTGAACGTGGCCCCGGGACAGCTCGTTGTGGCCGATCCGGCACCGGCACCGCCGCTCTTCTGCGAGGAGGCAAGCGAGACGCTTGTGACGCCGACGATGCGCTGCAGGTCGACGAGCACGCTCGCGACTTCGCTGTGCGTCGAGGCGCAGCCAGTGAGGGCGACTGAGGGTCCGGTCGCGACCGGTGCTGCCGGCGCTGGCGTCGTCGCAGGCGTCGTCGTTGTCGACGGAGCCGGCGCGGCGGCCGGGGCAGGAGCCGGGGTACTCGTTCCCGGCACCCCCGTCACGGCGGAGAGCGTGACGTCGGTCGGCAGCGACCGGGCGATCTGATCCATCGCCCCGCTCCAGTCGAACCGACTCCCGGCGATAGAGGCAATCGCCTGCTGACGCGTCTGGCGCAGCGACGCGAAGCTGACGTACGGCTGGAGCGCCGTGGCCTCGGACTGGACGACGGAGGCCTGGGCCGAGACGTTGGCAAGCTTGCTCTTGCGGTCAGAAACCTGGCTTGAGGAGACGGCGTAGAGAGCGCTCATCAGCACGAGCGCGACGAGGCCACCGACAATCACGTAGACGACGCCACCGGCGCGGCCTGCCGTGCCACCGGCGCCCTTACGCTGATCGGCGGGGATGAGGTTTACGGCCTTCATGACACACCCTCCTCAACCGCCAGCCCGGCGGCGATCGTCAAGCGGCTGGCCGGCACGCTGCCGGCGGCATCCGCGGTCACCTGGGAAACGAGCCCGGCTCCGACCGGCATCCCGAGCTCGGCGCTCAGGGCGACGTCGAAGCCGGAGATGTCCAGCGCCGGGCCGCAAAGGACTGCGCGCGACACGCCACCGCCGGCTTCCTGGCCGTGATGGAAGTCCAGCGAATTGCGGACCTCGCCCGCGATGCGGTGGATCCCTTCGGCGAGCACCGCCTGGGTGATCGCCTGGTGCCCGCTCGGCGGTGCGACGCCGTCGCCGTCGGGATCGATCGCGACGCGCGCTGCGCCGGCCCGGCTGTCGGCGACGAGCTTGCGGGCCACGGGCAGCGGCACCGCGCAGCGCTCGGCAACCTCGGCGACGATCTGGTCGACCCCACCACCGATCACACGCGTGAACTGGCAGGTCTGGCCCTCGGCTACCGCGAGGTTCGTCAGGCCGCCGATCGCCAGGTACAGGACGCGCTCGGCGACGGGCCCGCGAGCCGGCGCGAGCGCCCGGATCATTGCGAAGGCCGAGAGGTCGATCCCCTCGGGGCGCAGACCGGCCGCCCGAGCGGAGTCGAGCACCCGCTCGACCATGTCGCGGCGCGCCGCCACGAGGACGATCTGCTGGCGCGGACCGGCGGGTGTATCCACTACGCCGAGGGCGTGGAAATCCATGATGACGCTGTCCAGCGGCATCGGGATCTCGTCCTGGGCCTGGAACTGGACGGCAGTGGCGAGCTCCTTCGGGTCGGAGATCGGTGGCAGCTCGAGCCGGCGGACGACGATCCGCTGGTTGGCCACCCCGATCCTGACGCGCTTGGACATTCCGCTCGACTCGAACAGCTCAGACAGCGAGGCCGTGAGCGTCGGGACGTCGGTGACCTCGCCGTCGCGGACGACGTCAGGCGGCAGCGGAATGCCGACCGCACGTTCGACCGCGACCTTGCCGCCACTCGTCTGGACTTGTACGGCGACGATGCCGCCGGGCTCGATGTCGAGACCGACGAGCGCCGTGGCCGTCCGGCGACCGTTGCCACTGCCGCGGCGCAGGCCCGTCATCGACGGCAGCGAGCCTCCGACGGACAGGTTCGGGCGGCGGAGCTTGATCGGCTGACTCAGACGAGGCGCCTTCACCCGGCTCTCGTCCGACAGTTGGATTTCGGACGCGCCACCGGAGCGCTTGCGCACCGGCATCGACGGCCGCTTCAGTTTTATCGGCTGGTTTAGACGGTTGGGCATCAGTTCAATCTCTTTTTGGGGGACTGGCGCCTGCTGTCCAGCGCCTTCCGGACCTTCATCGGCCGCCCTCCGGGGGACCATTAGCCCCCGCTCGAATATCTGGCCAGCGGGCCCCTCGTAGCCGCCCGCGACGTGCATGTCCGGCCCCGCCTCGCGGTGCCGGAATCATCCGGACGCAACGCCTGAGGCGCGATTGGGGCTTTCGACACCGCGGTCACGCCGCCGTGGCGTCCAGCTACTGGAGGCCGAAGCTGCGCAGATAGGCCGAGACGAGGGCGTCGCCGGCGAAGATGCCGACAATACCGCCGAGGGCGAGGAAGGGTCCAAAGGGAACCTTCGTCCGGCGTCCTGCGGCGACCCCGACGCGAGCCATGACGACGGCGCCAGCGACGACGCCGCTGATGAGCGCGATCAGGAGACCGGGACCCACGGCGCTGCCAAGGAACAGACCGAGGACCGCGGCCAGCTTAACGTCGCCCATGCCCATCCCGCGTGGGTATGCGAGCACCGCCAGCAGTAGAAAGCCGCCAGCGGCCACGCCTGCGATCAAGCGCTCCGGCTCGCCGGACGGGTCGAGCACCAGGCCGATCACCACCGCGACGATCGCCGCCGGCGCGGTGATTGCGTTCGGGATCAGTTGGCGGTCGAGGTCGATCAGCGCGATCGGCATCAGGATCAGGACAAGCACCAGGCCGAGTGCGGCCGCCGGCGTCGCGCCGTCGGCCTGGACCACGCCGGCGCACAACAGTGCCGTCAGCGCCTCGACCAACGGATAACGCACCGAGATCGACTCGCCGCAGTTGCGACAGCGGCCGCGCAGCCACAGCCACGCGAGCACCGGCACGTTGTCGTAGGCCTTGATCGGCGCCTCGCAGAGCGGGCAGTGCGAGCCGGGTCTCGCGAGCGACTCCCCTCGCGGGAGGCGATAGACGACGACGTTCAGGAAGGAGCCAATGATCGCTCCCATGACGGCGGCTAGTGCTACGGGCATTCTCGAACGATCTCCTCAGGCGAATTGACGGGTCATGGATCTATCGGCGCCAAGTCACGGGAGCCTGACCCAGCGACCAGGCGTCACGGCTCTAGCCCGGCGCGCGGGGCCGCCGGCCCTGGCACGGATGCGGCGCGGCGATCTCGCCGGACCGAACAGCGACCCCGCCATTGCGGCTGCGGCCGGCAAGACGGTGGCCGCGAACGCGATTGCCTGGGCATCCACACCGACATGAGCGGGGAGCACCTCGAAAAGCAACCAGGCGATGGCTGTCGCCGTCAGCGAGAGGATCGGCAGTCCACTTCCGACGGACGCCTCCCAGGCGAGCAAGGCCACGATGAACGGGAGCGGATAGTAGACGACGTCCCAGGGATCAAGCGCGCACCGCAACATCATCACGAGCGCCAGCACGAGAAGCGGGCGGCCCCCGCGCCCTCCACGCCGCACGGCTAGCGCGCTCAGCGGCAATGAGCTCAGGACCACGATCGCGTGAGCCCTCCCTTGGAGCCAGTCCGGAGGGAACCGAAAGCCATGCGGTATCTGAGACGACATCGCCGTAGTCCACGTCCGGGGGCGGCCGGCGAACCACCACAGCTGCTGCGGATGAAAGAGCGGACCGCCGTCGTTCACGGACAGGCGACCAGCGGCGGCCTGGACCCCACCGGTTCCGAGCGCGAGCGGCAGCAGGAACGCGGTCGCAGTGGTGCCGGCGATGATCATCGCCAGACCGCGCCTCTCTGGCAGCGCCAGCAGCACGGGTCCGACTGCTAGAAGCGCCCACTGCTTGTTGGCGACGGCCAAGCCAAGCAGGAGCCCTGCCCAGCCCGCGCGCCCACGCGCTGCGCAAAGGACCGCGGCGGCGCAGAGGACGCCGCCGAGGAGTTCCTCAGGGTGGCCGATCATCAAAGCGCGGTAGGTGAGTGGATTCAGCGTCGCGACGCCGAGTACCAGGAGTGCCGCGACGCCTCCCGATCCGCGCGCGCGAACATGAGCGGCGAGCCAAGCACCGAGTACCGCCGCCGCAAGCAGGCACGGCGTCGCGACGAGTCTGTACGTGGTCTGCTCTCCGCCGCCGAGAGCGGCCGACAGGAGAGCGAACGGCGACCGGAGCTCAAGCGATCCGCCGTACGCCGGGGCAAGCCTGAGGAACGCGAGCGGGTGCCCATGAACTAGCGCGCGATAGGCGGCCGCGGCCTCAACGCCAAAGTCGTTAGACGCGACAGGCCAGTTACGCAGCCAGACCGCAGCCGCACTGACGACCATGACGGCGACGGCCGCGCCACGAAATCCACGATTGCCGCATCGCGCTACCACATGACACTCATCGACTCCAGCGCGAGAGGCATGAGGCCAATCTGCCTCACTGGCCGCCGATCGGCCGGCCGAGTTCAGCCCGATCCAGAGGGTCCTGGATCTCTACCACGAGCCGACCCCGGCAGCGACGTTGGCGCAACCTCCGTTGCCGCCGATCGCTGCCGACACGTCGCATGTGCGCATCACGGTGCCCGCCGCATCACGGGTGATCAAGTACACGATGCCGTCGCGGGACGTGACCCTGACCGTATAGGCACCTGCGCCGGACACGATCGCCGTCAGTCCACACGGACTGACCGGGAAAGGGGGGCTCCCGATACACGAATCGCTCGCGCTCGTCAGCGTTCCCTCTATCGCGTTCAACCCACCGCCAGCTCCGACACCCGCTGCCTGCGAGATGTACACTTGGTTCTCCGTGTACGCGGCCTCCTCCGCCGTTTCCGCCGACCGCGCGAGTTCCTTGGCCGCGGCGTCGTTGGCCTTGCCGGTCTGATTCAGGAACGATGGGATCGCAATCGCGGCCAAGATCCCGATGATCAAGATCACGACGAGGAGCTCGATCAGGGTGAAGCCGCACTCGGCGGCCGAGCGTCTCTTCCGGAGCATTCGAATCCTCCTGCATTCTGTGGCGTTCTCGAGCGCCAGCTCCGTAGGTCGTACACCGCCGTGGTCACGGCAACCCGGCTATCTCGTACCGTCTCTGATCGGAGACAGCGAGACCCGTGGCTTTGCGTCACACCATCGCTGATGCTTTGCCATTGGCACCTCGGCACTGGCCTTGCTCCTCCTCTATCGGCGCCCCCCGGAGCTAGACGGATCCCACCGGACGGTTGTACGAGACGCATCGCCGCCCCTGGCGCCCCTTAAGCGCCGCGTGGCGGGCGACTGTCGTCGCCCGCCACGTCCAGCGTGCTTCTATTTGGACTGACTCCTTACCAGGTGCCCGACGTCCCGGTTACATTCTGGCAGCCACCCGCATTGGCGGTCGCCGAGGGAATCGTGCACGTGCGTGTAACCACCCCGGTCGCCGCTCGCGTGACCGAGAACGTGTTCCCGGTCGGCACGGAGGTCGCCGTCACGGTGTAACCGTCCGTCGCGACGCCGCTCACGCCGGCCGGGTCGGCGATGTACGCCGACTGCCCCGTGGAGCTAGTGTTGATGGTGGGCTCGACGCTCACCAGTTGCGCGGTGCTGAGCCCGGTGTACGAGCCGTTGTGGTCGGTCGCGTATGTCTCGGCGGCGGTCTGGCCGGTGCGAGCGAGCTCCTTGGCCGAGGCGTCGTTCGCCTTGTTCTTCTGGTTGAGGAAGGACGGGATCGCGATCGCGGCAAGGATGCCGATGATCAGGATCACGACGAGAAGCTCAATAAGAGTGAAACCCTTCTCCTCGTTGGTACGCTGGCGCAGCTTCTGCAGCATTGAATCCTCCTGGATCCGCATTGGTTTGTTGGTACATGAGCGCCAGCTCCATGCAACGGTGACCGCAAGCCTGTCGCCTTGACAGCCCGGCTTTCTCGCTAACTCCGATAGTCGAGTCAGCGAGATCCGTGGCTTTGCGTCACACCCTCGCGGGCGTTTTGCCCTCCGGCACCTCGGCTCTGGCGTCTTTGCAAGGCATTCATCGACCCCGACTTGAGTCGAGATTAGTCATCTTGGCCGGATGTTTGACGCGATCCGGGGACTGGTGAGTCATCGTGCACCCGAGGCGCTTCCGGGTTTGGTGGCAAGACAGAATGTCGCCGCGTACTCAAGCGCAATCTCCGCCACAGGCTATTGCGACGGAGGCGGGCCACACGGCCCGCCTCCGTATATCTGTCCTGAGCTAAGCGGTTCCGCTACCAGGTGCCGTTCTTGCTGGCATCGACGTTCTGGCAGCCACCGGCGTTGGCGCCACCCTGGTGACACGTCCGGGTCACGATTCCAGTGGGAGCGCGAGTGATCGTGAACGTGTTGGTGGTCGGGACCGAAGTGGCGGTGACCGCATACCCGTCACCGGTCGAGTTGCCGGCTCCGGCACTGAGGTAAGCGCCGTTCGCCGCGACGGTGTTAATCGTCGGCTCGATCGTCGTGAGGTCTGAGATGGCGAACGGCGTGGTGCCGCTGCTGAAGTAGCTTCCGTTGTGGTCGGTGGCGAACGTCTCAGCCGCGGTCTGCGCGGTGCGAGCCAGCTCCTTGGCAGCGGCGTCGTTGGCCTTGTTCTTCTGGTTGAGGAACGACGGAATGGCGATCGCGGCGAGGATGCCGATGATCAGGATTACGACCAGGAGCTCGATAAGGGTGAAGCCCTTCTCGTCCTGGGCACGGCGGCGCAGCTTCTGCAACATTTGAATCCTCCTGGGACCCGCATCGTTAGTCACATGAGCGCCAGCTCCATGCAGTGACCGCAAGCCTGTCGCCATGACAGCCCGGCTATCTCGGTTGCCCCCAGTCGGGCTAATGGCGAGATCCGTGGCTTTGCGTCACACCCTCACGGGCGCTTTGCCCTCCGGCACCTCGGCTCTGGCGTCCTTACACGTGACTCATCGACGGGGCCCTTAGCCGTCTGTAGCAAAGCTGGACGAATGGACTACGCGCCGCGGCGGGCTGCCGATCGCGGAGTGCGACCGATCCGCTCCAGGTTCGGCACCGCACCCCACCGTCAAGCGAGGCAACATCAGGGACGCCCGTCGCCTCACGCGGCTCGGATGGCTGGCTTGTGGCCAGCCGCCACGCGAGCTGTCGCCGGGCGTACTGCGTCCATCGGCACGCGAACGCAGCCACGCTAGCCCGCTGGACGGATGCTCGATGCCTCGGCGCGATTGTCAGGCAGCCTGCATGCTGGCGTCGCGGCTTTCGCCGCCGCCCGGCGGCTCTGGCTCGGCGCGCCACCGAGCCTGCGCGTCGTGCCCGGCGAGCCGCACGCCGCTGCCCTCGCACCACGGACAGGGAATCTGCCGCGGCTCGCCGCCGAGGTTCGACGTCACCTGTCCGGTAGCGCGGCACGCAAGGCAGTCCCCCGAGTCGGGACGGGTCTCGGTCTCGTCAGGCACTCGAGCCGAGACTAGACGATCGGCGGCCTGCCATCCTTTCGGGCCGTGGCGTCCTCCGCAAGCACGCTCCCGGCGGACCCGGTGCCGGCGAGCGCCCGCATGAGCGCGGCCACCACCGTCAGCGGCGGCCCGTGGGTCGCAGCCATCGCGTTGATCACCCTCGGAGCCGGCATCCTGCGGCTGACGAAGCTGGGCGCCGTGCCGCTCGATCCGTTCTACGACGCCGCCGTGCGCAGCATGTCGACTTCGCTGCACAACTTCTTCTTCGGCGTATACGAGCCCGGCGGCAGCGTCGCCATCGACAAGCCGCCGGTCGACCTCTGGCTCCAGGTGATCTCCGTGAAGCTGCTCGGCTTCGGTTCCGTCTCCCTGAAGCTGCCGCAGGCGCTGGCCGGGACGCTCGCCGTGCCAGTGCTCTACGACGCCGTGCGACGGGTGTTCGGGCAGCTCGCAGGCGTCGCAAGCGGGCTCGTGCTGGCGGTGCTGCCGATCGCGGTGCTGAGCGCCCGGTCAGACACGATGGATGCCGTGATGATGCTGCTGAGCGTGGTCGCGCTCTCGCTGCTGGTCCGCTACGCACAGGAGTCAAGGCCGCGCTTCCTCTATCTGGCCGCGGCGGCGATGGGCCTCGCCTTCAACGTCAAGCTCTTCCAGGGCCTGGTCGGCCTGCCGGCGCTCGGACTGCTTGCCCTGCTGGCCGCGCGCGAGCAGCGCTGGCGTCGCCTGGCCACCGCCGGCGCGGTCTTCGTCGTCGTCGCGCTGTCGTGGCTGCTGGCCACGCTCGTCGTGCCGGGCGCACCGTTCGCGATCGGCTCGACCGACGGCTCGGCCTGGAACGCCGCCTTCGTCTTCAACGGCTATGACCGCATCGCCAAGCCGGCGACGACGGCGGACCTGAGCGGCGACGCCAGCGGGGCTCAGCGCAAGCCGGCGGGCAACACCGAGGTCCAGCGGGCGGAGGTGCCGATCGGCACGCCCGGGAGTGGCGAGGCTCTTCGACCACGACGGGCCCCTCTCGGGGCTTCGCCTCGGCTACGTCCTGCTGACGGCGCTGCTGCTCGGCGTGCCGGCGCTCGTCCTGTCGCTCCGACGGGCACCCAGCGACGCGCCCGAGCTCGCGACGGCTGCCGCGCTACTCTGTGGCTGGCGACGGGCGTCGTGCTGTTCAGTGCGATGGCCCGTCTCCATCCCCGCTACACGGAGGGCTTCACACCGGCCGTCGCCGCAGCGACCGGAATCGGTCTCGCCTGGGCGACGCGGGCCGGGCTCGTCGGACGGGCGTTCGCAGCGGCATGCGCGCTCGGTCTCGTCCTCTACGGCCACTACCTGCTCGGCACGAGCAGCTCGATCTGGCTGCTCGGGACGGTCGCCGCCGTCGGCGCTGTCCTCGCCGCCGCCGCGCCGATCCCCACCCGCCTGCGTGGCGCGGCACTCGCGGCGACGCTCGTTGTGGCCGCGCTCCTGCTCCCGGTGAACGTGGCCACGGGCCTGGTGCGCCACTCCGAGTCCGATGCTGGCCGCGTCGGCGTGATGGCCGCCGCCGAAACCAGCGCGCTCAGCTCGTATCTCGGGGCCCACCGCGCCGGGGCGCGTTACGAGCTCGCCGTCGGCGGCGCCACGCAGGCGGCGGCGCTGATCATCCGCGACGCCCAGCCAGTGCTCGTGCTCACCTCCTTCGACGGCCACCCGCTCGTCTCGGTCTCCCGGCTCGCCAGGCTCGTCGGCAACGGGTCAGTCCGCTACGCTCTGCTCGGTGGCGGCTGCGGTCCGCGCACCAAGCGGACGTCGGCCTCATGCTCGAGCACAGCGTTCTGGGTCCGCGCGCACGGCACGGACGTCTCCCGGGCAGCCGGACTGCCCCGCGCCAAGCTTCTCTGGCGCCTGTCCAGCCGTTAGCTTCCAACGAGCGATGCAGCCGACTGCCGCCCCTACGCTCGAGATCCTCGTCGTCGACGACGAAGAGCCGCTGCGCGAGATGCTCGTCCGGTCGTTCACGCGCGAGGGCCATCGCGTGACCGCCGTCCGCGACGGCACCGCCGCGATCGAGCGAGCCGGGACCGATCATTTCGACATCGTGCTGCTCGATGTCGCGCTCGGCGCCGGGCCGAACGGCTACGAGGTCTGCCGGACGCTGCGGGCACGGCGCAATGTCGTCCCGATCATCATGTTGACCGCCCTCGACAGCGAAGCCGACGCCGTCCAGGGCCTCGAGGCCGGTGCCGACGACTACGTCACGAAGCCGTTCGGCCTGGCCGAGCTGCGCAGCCGTATTCGCGCCGTCCTGCGCCGGGCCGGTCCGCGGGGGCTCGGCGGGCTCGGCGGCGAGGTGTTGACGATCGGTCCGGTCCGGCTCGACCGCGGCCAGCGCGAGGTCAGCGTCGGCAACCGGCCGGCCCGTCTGACCTTCTCTGAGTTCGAGCTGCTCGCCTGCCTGATGTCAGAGCCCCAGCGCCTGTTCAACCGCCAGGAGCTGCTGCGGGCGATCTGGGGTGACTCGGCCTACCGCGACCCGCGGGCAATCGACGTCCACATCCGCCATCTGAGGGAGAAGCTAGAGGAGCGCCCGGAGGAACCGCGCCTGATCCTGACCGTCCGCGGGGCCGGCTACCGTTTCGCGGAGGCGTAGTCTGGCGATGCGCTCCTTCGGCCTGCGTCCCCGCCTGCTGGCGGCGCTGGTCCTGACGAGCTCGGTCTCGCTCGCCTTCGCCGCGTTCGCACTGCTCACGCCCCTGAAGGACCGCCTGCGCACCGACGGGATCACGACGCTCGTCTCGGCCATCGGCGCGGCGAAGCTCAGCTTCGAGGAGATCGACCTGCCGAGTGGACAGCCCGACCCCCGCGAGTTGCTGGGGCAGATCCGGTCGCTGGAGGGTCGGACCGGGGCCCGTGTCGCGCTGCTGGACAACACGCTCGCACCGGTGGTCGCCGGCAACGTCGACCCACCGCTCGACCTGCAGACGCTGACGCGGGCACTCGCCGGATCGAGTGCAGTGACCGTGATCGAGGCCGGCGACCTGCTCGTCGGCCAGCCGGTGACGATCGGCCGCCGCCGCTATGTGATCGCCGCGCGCAAGCATCTGGCCTACGTCCAGGAGGCGACGCGCGTCGTGCGCGACGTGTTCTTCAAGGCCGCGCTGGTCGGGCTCGGTGTAGCGCTCGTGCTCGGCATCGGGCTTTCGGCGACGATGCTGCGGCGACTCGAGCGGCTGCGCGATGCGACCCGCGACCTCGACGAGCGCGGGCTCGATGCGACACCGCCGCCGCACGACCAGTCCCACGACGAGATCGGCGAGCTCGCCCGATCCTTCGCCGGCATGCACGCCCGGCTGCGTAAGCAGGAGGACGCACGGCGGGCGTTCATCGCCACCGCATCGCACGAGCTGCGCACGCCGCTGACGTCACTCGACGGCATGCTCGAGCTCCTGGCCGACGACCTCGAAAGCGATCCGATCGACGTCGAGGACGCCCGCGGTCGGGTCACGCAGGCGCGCGAGCAGTCGCGGCGGCTCGCGAACCTTGCGACCGACCTGCTCGACCTCAGCCGCCTCGACGCGGCGACCGAGCTCCGCAGTGAGCCGGTCGAGATCGTGGAGCTGGCCCGCGCCGTCGTGGCCGAGTTCGACCGCCGCGCCGGAGATCGCGAGGTCGCGCTCGAGACGGTCCGCGCCGGGACGTCGTGCTGGGCATTGGGCGACCCGGGTAGCGTTGCGCGGATCGTGCGGATTTTGCTCGACAACGCGCTCCGTGTCGCCCCACCGGGATCGACGGTGTCGCTGCACCTCGACGCAGACACCCGGCAATGCCAGCTCGAGGTCCGCGACAGCGGGCCCGGCGTGCTCGCCGACGAGCGCGAGCTGATCTTCGAGCGCTTTCAACGCGGCAGCGGCCGCGGCATCGGCGAGGGCGGTTTCGGGCTCGGGCTGGCGATTGGACGGGAGCTCGCCGAGCGAATGGGCGGATCGCTCGAGCTGGCCGAGGCACGCGCGGGCGCCGCCTTCCGCTTGCGACTGCCGAGCTCGCAGGTCCCGGTCGAGGCATGACCGACGAGCTCCTGCCGTTCGTCGACCGGGCGCGCCGGGCGGCTCGCTTCGGCATCGACACCGAGTTCGTCGGCGAGGGCCGCTACCGCACGCTGCTCTGCCTGATCCAACTCGTCGTGACCGACGACGCCGGGCTGACGGTGATCGTGCTCGACCCGCTCGAGGAGGCGCTCGACCTCTCCCCCCTGGCGGAGATTCTCGCCGACCCGGCGATCGAGGTCGTGGTGCATGCCGGCCGTCAGGACGTCGCCCTGCTGCGGCGCTGCCTGCAGACCGAGGTCTCGAACCTGTTTGACACCCAGGTCGCTGCCGGCTTCGGGGGGCTGGCCGCCCAGGCCGGCTACGACACGCTGCTTCGCGAGGTGCTCGGCATCAACGTCCAGAAGACGGCGAGCTACACCCGCTGGGACCGGCGGCCGCTCAGCCCCGAGCAGGTCGGTTACGCCCGCGAGGATGTGCTGCACCTGCTCGACCTTGCCACGGAGCTCGCCCGCCGGCTGAGTGAAACCGGGCGGCTGGGGTGGGCGCGCGAGGAATGCCGGGCGCTCGAGCAGGTCAGCGACACGCGCGATGTCGACGTCCTCTTCGCGCGGCTGCCGCGCATCAACTCGTTGAAGCCGACGGCGCGCGCGGTGGCGCGGGAGCTCGTCGCCTGGCGCGAGGAGGTCGCCGAGAGCCAGGACCGTCCGGCGTCTACGGTACTCAACGACGCGGCCCTCGTCGAGCTGGCCAAACGTCGGCCGGCGACCGCCGGCGAGCTCGAACAGATCCGCGGCGTCAATCCTGGCAGCCTGCGGCGCCGGGCCGGTTCGCTGCTCGAGGCGATCGAGCGTGGTGGCCGGCGCGATCCGATCCCTGCCGAGGCCAGCCACCACGAGGCGAGCTCGCGGCTCGACGCGCCGCTGATCGCCCTCTGCGAGGCGCTCGTCCGCGCCCGGGCGCTCGAAAGCCGCCTGGCGTACGAGCTGATCGCCGCCCGCGCCGACCTCCAACGGATCGTGACGAGCGTGCGGGCGCGCAAGCCGGAACCCGAGCTGCGGACCCTCAGCGGCTGGCGCCGCGAGCTCGTCGGGGCCGAGCTGCTGGAACTGCTCGGCGGGCGCCACGCCCTATCGGTCGGCGACGACGGCCGCCTCACGGTCGCGCCGCTAACGCTAACCTGACCGCCTGCCGATGCCAGCCTTTGACGCGTCAGCGGCCCCCCGGCCGCCGCAGTACCGCGCAACGCGCGTCGCCCGAGGCGGTCGCGCGCTCCTGTTGGCGCTCGTCGTCTGCCTGGTGACCGGCGCCGGAGCAGCTCCGGCATTCGCGTCGAAGACGCAGCAGGCGATCTTCCAGGACGACGACCTGCTCATCTACAACACCCCGCAGGGCACGGCGCAGACGCTCGACACGCTCCAGGCGCTCGGCGTCAAGAGCATCCGCGTGTCGGTCTTCTGGCGGCTGATCGCCCCCGACGCGCTGTCGACCACCCGCCCGGCGAATTTCAACGCCGCCGACCCGGCGGCCTACCCGGCGGGCTCGTGGGCACGCTACGACCAGGTCATCGCCGACGCCCAGGCGCGGGGGATCGCCGTCAACCTCGACATCACCTCCCCGGCCCCGCTGTGGGCGACGCAGACGCCCGACCGCGCGGACATCGCCGCCACCTACCGGCCGTCGCCGGCCGAGTTCGCCGCCTTCGTCGCCGCGGTCGGCACCCGCTACAGCGGCCTCTACGCCGAGCCACCTCCGCCGCCGCCCCCGCCGCCGCCGCCACCACCGGTCCAGCAGCCGAACCTGCTCCAGCTACTGCTCGGGATCAACCCCAATGGCTCGGGCAGCACAGCTCCGCCGACGCCGGCCCCGGTCGTCGCCCCGGCGACGATCCTGCCGCGCGTCAGCAGCTGGTCGATCTGGAACGAGCCCAACCAGGCCGGCTGGCTGACCCCCCAGTGGGCGCCGAACGTCCACGGCACGCTGGTCGCGACGTCGCCGGCGCTCTACCGCAGCCTCGTCGACGTCGCCTACGCCGAGCTGAAGGCGACCGACCACGCCAACGACGCGATCCTCTTCGGCGAGACGGCGCCGAAGGGTCTGAGCGTTAAGGGCGAGACCCGAGCGATCAAGCCGCTGCTCTTCATACAGGATCTCTACTGCGTGTCTAGCAAGTTCAAGCCGCTGCGCGGGTCGGCTGCGGCTTATCTCGGGTGCCCGACCACGGCGGCCGCCTCACGCGGTTTCGTCGCCGCCAACCCCGGCCTGTTCCAGGCGACCGGCTTCGCCCACCACCCCTACGAGCTCACCTTCGGCCCGAGCGTCGCCCTGAAGGATCCGCAGTACATCACGATCGCCAACCTCAGCCGCCTGACGAGCGTCCTCGACGCCGCCCAGCGCGCCTACCATCGGTCGCGCAAGCTGCCGCTCTACCTGACCGAGTTCGGTTACATGACCAACCCGCCGAGCGATGCCGGGGTGACGCTGACGCAACAGGCGGCGTACCTCAACCAGGCGGAGTTCATCGCCTACAGCAACTCCCGCGTACGCGACCTGTCCCAGTTCCTGCTCGTCGACTCGCCGCTGATCCCCTGCGTCCACTGCTCGAACCCCGGCAGCTTCGGCTCGAGCTTCGAGACCGGGCTCGAGTTCGGTAGCGGCAAGCCGAAGCCGAGCTTCGCCGCCTTCCGACTGCCGATCTTCCTGCCGGCGCAGACCGTCAGACGCGGCGCTCCGCTGCGCGTGTGGGGTCTCGTCCGCCCGGCCCCGGGCGGCGCGGCCCAGTCGGTCACCGTGCAGTTCCGCGCCACGGGCAAGCGGGCCTTCAAGCGGCTCACGACGGTGCGGACACGCTCGCACCCCGCCTACGTCGACACGCACGTGCGGCTGTCTCGCTCGGGCCAGGTCCGCCTCAGCTGGCGTAATCCGGCGACGCACGCCGTCTACTTCAGCCGGACGGTCAGCGTCACGGTCCGCTGATGCTGCGCCCGGGCGTGCCGGGCGCCTCAGCAGCCGACCGTCGGGTCCGGCTGCGGGAGCGGATACACCGGGGTGCACTCGCTGTACTGGGCGACGTGGAACGCGCCGACGTTGTTGGCCAGCGAGTAGTTGTTGAGCCCGATGTTCTGGGTCAAGGCGAGCGCCAGCCCGGTCTGACCGGTGATCGTGACGTCGTGGCCGATCAGGTTGCCCTCGAAGGCAGTCACGCTCATCCCGACGTCGCTCGTCGGCGCGTAGAGGAACATCGACTCGGTCAGCCCGCCGCCGATGTTGACCGGGGTGGCCGTCGCGCTGCCGCCGACCACGTAGATCTGGAGGTAGGCCGAGCCGGTTAGTGAGATCGCGCCGCCGACGAGGTTGGAGAGGCCGACCGTCGTCTGGAAGGTACCCTGCGTTGCGCCCAGCCCGTTGGCGCTGCAGCGCGACGACGTCGGGCTATCGATGAAGATCCGCACGGGGGCACTCGAGCTCGCGGGGATGTTCGTCTGCACGACGCCACCCGTCACGTGGAAGTCGCAGAAGAAGTAGTCGCCCGGCGTGAACGTCATCGTCCCGTGCGTCATCGAGACGGCGTGCGTGACTGAGTTGTACGCCGCGCCGCTGCTTGCGTTCAGGCCGCCGAGCGAGGCGGCCGTGACCCCAGTGGGCAAATCTGGGTGCGTGCAGGTCGACGGGCAGTTCGAGTCGTCTACGGTTATCGCCTTGCGGCTGACCGCACTGGCGACGTGACTGTAGGTCTCCAGCAGGGATACGAAGACCGAAGCATGAGTGAACGAACCGCCGTAGGTGACGTTCCCTGTCAAAGCCCCATTGAGCAGGTTCGTGTCGTTCAGGTTAGCCGTGCAAACCACCAAGCATGTACCGGGCACGCTCAGGTCGCCGTTTACTCGCATGTCGCCGCTCACCGTGGTCGTGAGCGACTTGAGGGTGAGATTGCCGCTCGCCTCGATCACCTGAAACGGGTCAATCGGCGCGAGCGTGGCCAGCACACGGCGAACGACGCACCCGGAGGTGGAGCCGCCGCTTGTCGGAGCGTCGGACGCGCAGGTCGCTGAGTTGCCGGCGTCCTCGACACCGGCCGAGACGATCTTGGGATGGAGAATGATGTTCGGGCCCACGAGGCTCGCGGATGTCGTCGCCCCGCCGATCTGCTGCATCTCGTAGAAGGCGTGGTTGCCAACCTTCACCGTATCGGGAATCGCGTTGCCCACTCCCGACCCGTCGGGCAGCGGGCACGCTCCGGTCGCGACCGACGCCTGTGCCTTGAACGAAACTCCGGTGATGGTCGCGTAGCCTTGGGCGTTGACGCTCGCGCTGGGAATCACACAGTCGAGCAGCGTACCGAGACCAAGCGAACCTCCCGTGAAGTTGAAGTTCGCCAAGTTGAGTTGGTTCAGGCGATAAATGCCACTGCTCACTCCGGCGTCAGCGGCCTGCAGGGCGCGCTGACTGCGCAGGTCGCGGGTTGAATGGCTCCGCGAGGACAGTGTCGCCGTGATCGCCACCGTGGCAAGCGCGAGCGTGATGACCAGTACGACCAGTGCGATCATGATCGTGTAGCCGTCCTCGGCGCGCGCGCCGGCGAGGCGTCGGCGTCGCTGACCGCCGTCGACGGAGTTGAGTTGCTCGCTGCTCATGAGAGGTTCAGTCCAATTCTCAAGCCAGTGGCGCTGTTGACCTGGTCGGAAGGCACAGGGTTGGAGATCACAGTCGTGAGGTACTGGGGCGCCGGCTTGCGGTTGTTGTTGAGCTGATTCGTAGCGTCAAGCTGAACCGCGACGACCACGCGACGGACGTCGGAGTTCGATGCGGCCGTGACGGTGCCAGTGCAGAGCGACCCGGCAGTGGCCAGTGCGCTGTTGCAGACGTCCGTCACCTGGGTGACGAAGGTGTAGACCGTGGCAGTCGCGTTGCCGACCGTGACATTCGGGGTGATCTCGGCGAGCGTGCCGCCGGTCACCAGCGGTTCCGTCGCGAGGATCGTGCCTGGGACGTCGTAGTTGCCTTGCACCTCGAAGCTCGTCAGGCTGGACGTCACGAAGTCGGTTGGGTTGCTCGCGTCCGTGTCGGGCCCCGCCTTGGTAATCGCCCCGGTGAGCCCGAGCGTGCTGAAGCCGTAGCGCGCGACCTGCTGGCGGATGTTCTCGATCTTCTTCTGGGCGAGTGAGAGAACGTCGACCTGACGCGTGCTCGACAGGGAGCTGTTGCTCGCGTTGACGAAGAACGCTGTCATCGTGCCGATGATCGACAGAGTGATGAGCATCGTGATCATCACCTCGATCATGCTCATGCCGTGCTCGGAGGCGGCGCGTCGCGCGAGGCGTCTCATGACCAGGACCTGAGGTTGACGCCGGCCTCGAGAGGGACCGGCGCCGAGCCGAGGACGGCGGTCGTGCCGGCGGCGTCGGCCTGGCTGATCGGACTGACGCTGAGCGCGACCCCGACGAACGTCGGGTACTGGGGCGGCGAGCCGGGCGGGGTGGCGATCCCCCCGATCGTGGTGGCCGTCGCGATCGTCGTTCCGTCGGATGCGGTCGGGGTGATCGTCGCGGAGGTGATCCCGCTGATCTCGGTGGCCGTCACCCCACCCTGCTGGCGCGTACAGCTGCCGTAGGTCGAGCCACTCTTGGCGGTGCACGACCACGTCACCGCCGCGCCGACCGTGGTCGGCGTCGCCACGTCGGGAAGGTAGAACTTGGCGGTGAAATGCGCCGTGGCGCCCGTGGTATAGGTGATCACGACGGGTGAGTCGTTGGCGACGTTGACTCCATTTGCGAGCACGGCGGCGCTATCGGGCAGGTTCTGCGCCTCTCGTAGGTCCCGCGTCAGCTGCGCGAATCCGTTCTCGGCCTGGCGCAAGCTCGCCGCCCGGCTCGTGATTCCGTCGGAGGTACGGATCGAGGAGACGAGAAAGGCCATCAGCGCACCGGCCACCGCCAGGCCGGCGACCATCGAGACGAGCAGCTCGACGAGCGTGAAACCTGCCTGCTCGCCGAGCGATAGGAGCCGGATGCGCATCGGAGGCGTGACACGCGCTGGCGTCCGAGTCGTTTGCGCTTCGGGCATGTGATCAATGTCGGCGCTGCTCGCCGGCGGCTTGAGCCGGGTTTTTTTGGCGCCCGTACATCCGTCCGGGCCGCACCCGGCGGGACCATCGCAGCCGGCGCGAGGCGCTTCCGATCGAGTCGCAGCCTGCAGAGCACGCGCTGCGCGGGTCTCCCTCGACGAGCTCGACCTCGCAGCCCAACCCTGGCGAACCGACAGGTCGGGCGGCAGCGGTGCGCGCTTTACTTCGAGCAGCTCGGCCAGGACCACGGAGGCCGCGTCGTTACTCTGGTGGGACACAAGCGACTGCCGAGAGGATCCACCGCGCATGACCGAAGCAAACGTGATCACCGCCGCCGGGCTCGACTCCCTCACCGCCGAGCTGGCCGTGCTCGAGGGCGAGGGCCGGCGCGAGATCGCCGATCGCATCAAGACCGCCCGGGAGTGGGGCGACTTGAAGGAGAACAGCGAGTACCACGACGCCAAGAACGACCAGTCGCATCTCGAGACGAAGATCGCCAAGCTGCGCGAGCGGATCTCTCGGGCCGAGATCGTCGAGCCCCACGCCGCCGACAGCGGGGCGGTCGCCTTCGGGTCAGTCGTCGTCGTGTCCGACGAGAAGGGCAAGGAGCAGACGTGGACGATCGTCAGCTCGCACGAGGCCTCACCACGGGACGGCCGCCTGTCGATCGAGTCGCCGGTCGCCAAGGCGCTGACCGGCCGCCGGGCCGGGGACAAGGCCTCGATCCCGCTACCCCGGGGAACCCGGACGCTGACGGTACTAAGGGTGAGCTGAGACGCCGGCCGCGGTGGCCGGGGCGGCGGCAGCGCCGGACTTCGGCGCGGGCTTCTTGGGGGCGGCCACCGGCTTGCCCGGGCCGGGCTTGGTCGCCGAGGCAGTGGGTGCGTCGGCCACGGTGACGCCGTAGGTGATGCGGGCGGTCCGGTACACGCAGAGGTACTTGGTCAGGGCTCCCTTCGCGGTCTGCGCCGTCGGCGCGAAGACGTCCTGGCAGGCACTGCGGGCACGGCTCGCGCGCCAGGCGGTGGTGGTGCCAAGGCCGAGCGCCAGCGCCGGCGCCCACGTCGGGACGCTCAGCGCGACGACCTCGCCCGGGGTGACGGCGAGCGGGCGGCTGAGGTTGAATGTCGTCGTGCGGCCGAAGTAGGGGTTCAGGGCGATCAGCGGGCTGGCGTCGGTCACGCGGTAGCGATAGGCGGCTCCCTGGCGGAGAATCACGATCCCGGCCTGGGCCGGGCCGTGCGCGAGCTTGTCGAAGAACGCGATCTGATCGGCCGTCGCCGCGCCGAGCGTGATGCTCCAGCCGGTCACGGTGCCGGGGTGGCGGATAACCATCGCGTTGTGCGCTCCGGCGATGGACGCCTGGAAGCCCGTCGTCGCGGTGATCGCCTCGCACGGGCTGCCGGGACAGCTCGGTGCGACCGACGTCGAAGCGCCGGCGAAGCCGAGGTGCTCGATCGTGCTCGCCCCGGCGACCGTCGCCGTCCCGGCGACGGTGACCGTCGCCAGGACGAGGACCAAACGTCGAGTTCGGGCGAGACGAATATGAGTCTGCGGGACCACTACTTTTGCTTACGCTGTCGGGCCGATCGGGCATGATGGCAGCGTCGGCGTCGCGGTGCCGATCTGGGCGCGGGTTTGCGCGACGAGCGATCCGGGGAGGACAGGCGTCGTGCGCGACCGATGACCCCACCGGCGGCCCTCCTCGACGTCGACGGCACGCTCGTCGACACCAACTACCACCACGCGCTCGCGTGGTTTCGGGCGTTCCGCGACCAGGGACTCATCCTTCCGGTCTGGCGCCTGCATCGCCACATCGGCATGGGCGGAGACCAGTTGGTCGTCGCCGTAGCCGGCGAGGAGGTCGAGGAGGAGCGCGGGGACGAGCTCCGCGACGGGCACACGCGGCACTACCACCGGCTGATCGACGACGTCGAGTTGATGCCCGACGCCCGCCGCCTGATCGAGGTGCTCAGCGAGTCGGGCGCCGAGGTGGTGCTGGCGAGCTCGGCCGGCGCGGAGGATCTCGGCCGCTACCGCGAGATGCTGGACGCCGATGAGCTGATCACCGCGGCCACGTCGAGCGCCGACGTCGAGCAGACGAAGCCGGCGCCCGACCTGATCGCGGCGGCGCTCGAGAAGGTCTCGGCCGGCCGCGACCGGGCCGTGATGGTCGGCGACTCGACCTGGGACTGCGAGGCGGCGCGCCGGGCCGGCGTCGAGTCGATCGCCCTGCTCACCGGCGGCTTCGCCGAGGCCGAGCTGCGCGAGACCGGGGCCGGCAGCGTCTTCGCCTCGATCGCCGATCTGCTCGACGGCATCGCCGGCACGGCCCTCCGCGGCGACTGACGCTAGGCGGCCACCGGCCGCTTGGCGGCGACCTCCACCGGCTGGGACTCGATGATCACGCGGCACGGCCGCTCGCGCAGCAGCGTCTCGAGCGTCGAGCCGAGGACGACGTCGGCCCGGCGCCGCGACGGCATGGCGATCACGATCGCCGCGGCGTTGCGCGTCCGCGCCTCGTCGATGATGCGCCGGGCCGTCTGCCCGGGCCGGACCTTCTCCCAGTGGCCGTCGACGCCCCGCCGGCCCTTGATCTTGGCCGACTCGATGATCGTCTGTGCGGCCGCCTCCTGCTCGGGCAGCCGCGCGTCGATCGGGATCGACGCCGGGACCTCGATGAAGACGAGCACGTGGATGCTCCGCCGCTTCTGCGAGGCGACCTTCAGCGCCGTGCGCAGCGCATGCGGGTAGAACTCGTTCTGGTCGTAGACGACGAGGACCGATTCGTATTCGATCTCCCGGTCGGTCACCGCCCGCGGCGTCTGCACCCGCGTCGTCGTCACCAGGTCGAGGCCCTGGCGGCGGCGATAGACGATGTAGACGGCGATCCCCAGCGCCAGCCAGCCGATGCCGGTGAGGGCGACCGCGGTGTGCAGCGCCGTGACCGTGACAAAGGCGAGCCCGGTGCCGATCCCCCCGAGCACGGCGAACAGCGGCAGCTCCCGGCCCCGGACCCGGAGCGTCCCCGGCCCGCGGAACGGACGCTCGCGGTCGGGCTCCTTGAGGCGGAGCTTGATCACCGAGATGTGCGCGATCGTGAACGACAGCATCGCCCCGAAGGCATAGAGGTTGCCGAGGAAGTCCGCCTTGCCGGGGATCAGCGTGATGCAGGCGATCCCGCCGAAGAGGAGGATCCCGATCCACGGCGTGCTGAAGCGCGGATGGAGCTGGCGCAGCCGGTCGGGCACCTGGCGATGCAGGCCCATCGAGTAGACGAGCCGCGACACGCCGATGATCCCGGCGTTGGCCGCGATGAAGAGGATCGTCGCCGCCAGCAGGCCGACATAGATCTCCCCCGCCTGTTGCAGTGCCCCGAGGTGCAGGTGCTTGACGATCCCCAGCACCGGGTCGCCGGCAAAGCCGCCGTGGGCCTCGTCGACGCCGAGCAGCGTGACGTAGTGGCCGTCGGCCGCCCGGTGGACCGGGAGCGCAGACAGGGCGACCACCGGCAGGGCGGCGTAGATCGCGAACACGGCGACGACGACCCGGTTGATCGCCTTCGGGATCGTGTGCGCCTCGTCGCGGGCCTCCTCGGCCATGTTCGAGATCGTCTCGATGCCCGTGTAGGCGATCATCCCGACGGGGATCGCCACGAGGAAGTCGTGCCAGCTCGGAGCGACGCCGAAGTGGACGTTGGCGGCGAGCGTGTGCGGCGAGAGGACGAGCACGAAGCCGACGACCACCAGCAGCAGCTGCGTAGCGAAGTCGGTGACCGCCAGGACGATGTTGAGCCCCGCGGCCTCGCGTACGCCGACCACGTTGATCAGCGAAAGGATGACGACCACGGCGATGCCGAAGAAGATGTCCCCGGGCGAGTGGCGCAGCGCGTTCCAGAACAGCCCGCCGAGATAGTGCGGGACGAAGAACGACGAGATCGCGATCGTGATCACGTAGTTGAGCATCTGCGCCCAGGCGGCGAAGAACGACGCGAACTCGTTGAACGCGTGCCGGGCGAAGCTCGACGACCCGCCGGCCTCCGGGTACATCGCCGTGGCCTCGGAGTAGCTCGCCGCCGTCAGGTAGAAGATCACACCGGTGATGACGAAGACGATCGGCGTCAGGCCGAGCGCGAACGAGGCGACGAGACCGAGCGCGTAGTAGATCGACGAGCCGACGTTTCCGTACGCCGTCGAGAAGAGTGCGTTGACCCCCAGCACGCGCTGGAGTCCCGGTCGGCGGAGCTCTGCCACGGCTGCCAGTCTAGGTGGTCGCGACCGCCATCACGGCCGGCGCGAGGGATGGCGCCACGCGTCGCCAGGACGCCGGTGTCGCCCCAATCAGATCAGGCTGTCGCCCTTGGGCGAGATGATCCAGAGCTTACGCGCCATGGTCTCGACCGAGGCCGCGTCGAGCTGGTCGACCCGCTCTACCTGGTGCTGCTCCATCATCCGGACGAGATCGGCCCAGGCCCGGGCGACGGGCATCACCCGGCTCATCCCCCAGCCGGCGACGCCCTTCAGCTCGCTCGCCTGCGTACGGGCGTCGGTGATCGTCACCTCGCCGAACGTCTTGTTGACCCCGCCGATGTGGATCGGACGCGGGAGCGGATCTTCGGCCATGCCTGGAGAGTAGCCGGCCCTCGACCTGCGCGCCGGCGCCCCTGGGGTCACCCCGGTTCTCGTAAACTGCGGGCGTGGCCCTTACCCCCTTCAGGATCGACATCGAGACCGAGCGCGACGACGCCGGCCTCCATGTCAAGATCGGCTGCCGCGTCGACGGGTCGACGACCAAGGAGTTCGAAGCGGCCCTGCGCGAGGCCGAGGAGAGCGACGCGCCCATGATCCTGGTCGACCTCAGCCAGGTCGAGTTCATGAACTACAAGGGCCTCGCCGTGCTGTATGAGGCCCACAAGCGCTGGCGCGAGCCCGACGAGCGCCTGCGGGTCGTCGCGTGCTCCGGTCAGGTGCGCAACCTGTTTGCCATGTCGGGCGTCTACGACCGCTTCATGGCGCACACGAAGACCACCTAGTCGGGCGCCGGTGGCCGCGGCGGCGGCTCGAAGTCGACGTCGACCGTCTCGAAGCCCTTGTGGCGCTCGGTTTCGGCGTACGACGCGTAGGTTCGCTCGTCGGCCGACGTGAGGTGCACGTTGTCGGTGAACGGCGTGAGCAGCGACCGCGGCCAGAGCTTGCGCTGGGAGACGACGTTGATCTCGGCGGCGATCACCGTCATCGTCGCCAGCAGGTAGATCCAGGCGATCAGTCCTAGCACCGCCCCGAACACCCCGTAGGCCTCCTGGCTGCCCTTGAGCTTGCTGACGTAGTAGGTGCCGATCAACTGGATGACCTCCCAGCCGAGCCCGGCGATCACGGCGCCGAGGCGCAGGCAGCGGGTCGGGACGTCGGAGGCGGTCAACACCCGGAAGGCGAACATGAAGAGGCCGACGTTGGCGATCGCGACGACCAGGATCGCCCCGATCCGCAGGCCTGTGCCCAGCGTCGCCCCGTAGCTGTCGGCTCCGGTCGTCAGGCCCGAGGCCACCGTGGTGACGAGCACGCCGAGCCCGAGCACGCCTAGCAGGATGATGCTCCGCAGGCGGGACTTCAGCGGGTTGGGGCGTTCGTTGCGCGGGACCGCCCAGACCTTGTTGAAGGCGTGCTGGGTCGCCTGCGCCGCGCCGATGCTCCCGTAGATGGTGCCGACGATGCCGATCACGAGGCCCGTGGTGCTGCCGGCCGGCGACTTGATCGCCGGACGCAGCGCGGCGCCGACGACGGGGAACTGGGACAGCGCCGAGCTGACCAGGCTGTTGCGCAGGTGCGCGTCCCCGTGGAGCAGGAAGCCGAGAATCGTCAGCAGGAGCAGCAGCAGCGGGAAGACGGACAGAAACCCGTAGTAGGTGATCAGCGCCGCGAGATAGCCGCCCTGGTCGTCGGCGTACTTGTAGATCACGCCCAGTGGGAAGCCGATCCAGCGGTGGGTGCGCTGGTAGCGGTCGACGGCGTCGATGATCCGGTGCGGCTGCTTCGGCGCCAGCCGCGGCTCGCCGACCGGATTTCCCCCCTCCTCTAGCGAGGCCACGCCGCCTCGGTGCGCGTCCCAGCCGTGACGGGTGCCATGCCGCCCAGGCTACCCGTCTCCCGGACGCCTACACGGGCGCCGGAGTGCGTGGCCGCGATCAGACCGCGACTACGGGTGCCGCATCACCGGCCTGGGCGGCCGCCGCCTGCTCGCGGCTGTCGCGCGAGGAGATGAGGACGGCCGCGAGGATCGCCCCGGCGATGGCGAAACCGGCCCCGACGAGGAAGGCCCGGTCGAAGCCCTTCGTCAGGGCGATCAGGGGGTTGTGCTGGCCCGCGAGCGCGACGGCCTTGGTCCGGCTGTTGGCGATCGTCGCCAGGATCGCCAGGCCGAGGGCCCCGCCGATCTGGGTCGAGGCGTTGATCAGCCCGGACGCGAGTCCGGCCTCCTGCGGCGCGGTGCCGGTCATCGCGGCGATCGTGACGGGGACGAACGCGAAGCCGAGGCCGACGGCGGCGAGCAGCGACGGCCCGAGCACGTCGTGCACGTACGACCCGCCGGGTGTGTGGACCTGCGAGAACCACAGTAGCCCGGCCGCGATCAGCAGCATGCCGGTGATCAGGACCGGCTTGGGGCCGGCTCGGGTGACGAGGGCGGACGCCGCCCCGGCCGAGAGGATGATGCCGATCGCGAGCGGCAGGTAGGCGAGCCCTGCCTTGATCGGCGAGTAGCCGAGCACGTTCTGGACGTAGAGGGAGATGAAGAAGAACATCGAGAACAGCGACATCCCGATCAGCAGCCCGACGACGTTCGAGCCCCGGAGCGTTCGCAGCCGGAAGATCGAGAAGGGCATCAGCGGATGGGGCTCGCGGCGCTCGATGAAGAGGAAGGCGACGATCAGGACGGCCGCACCGGCCAGCTTGAGCAGCGTGGCCGTCGACCCCCAGCCAGCGTTGACCGTGTCGACGAGCGCGTAGACGAGCAGGCTGAGGCCGGCCGTCACCGTGATCGCCCCCGGCAGGTCGAACGACGCGCCGTCCTCGCGGGCGTGGCTCTCGAGCAGGATCCGCGGCGCCGCGTAGGCGGCGGCGAGACCGATCGGCACGTTGACGAAGAGCACCCATTCCCAGCCGAGCCCGCTGGTCAGGATCCCCCCGAGCAGGACTCCGGCGGCGCCGCCGGCGCCGGCGACGGCGCCCCAGACGCCGAGCGCCTTGTTGCGCTCGCCGCCTTCGGCGAACGTCGTCGTCAGGATCGACAGCGCGGCCGGCGAGATGATCGCGGCGCCGAGCCCCTGGATGGCCCGGGCGATCAGCAGCCAGGCCTCCGATTGGGCCAGGCCACCGGCCAGCGAGGCGAGCGAGAAGGCGATCAGGCCGGAGATGAACATCCGCCGGCGTCCGATCAGATCGGCCAGGCGGCCGCCGAGGAGGAGGAAGCCGCCGAACGTCAACGTGTAGGCGTTGACGACCCACGACAGGTTGTCGTGGGAGAAGTGGAGGCTGCGCCCGATCGTCGGTAGGGCGACGTTGACGATCGACGCGTCGATGACGATGACGAACTGGGTCATCGCCAGCAGGACCAGGGCCAGGTTCTTGGCGCGGGCCGTGGTTAGCTCGGCGGGCGGGGCGGGTACCTCGGGCATGGAAGCTGATCTCCGGTTCCGGTTTGCGATCCTCAGGATACGGAACTACAATTCCGCTTGTCAAGGCTGACGACGTGAAACGTTGGTTATGAGTCCCCCTCTCGAAACCGAGCGCCCCCAGCGCGCCGACGCGCGGCGCAACCGCGAGCGGATTCTCGACGGCGCGCGCGAGGCCTTCACGGTCGGGGCCGAAGCCCAGATGGACGAGGTGGCGCGACTGGCCGGCGTCGGCGTCGGCACGGTCTACCGGCACTTCCCGACCAAGGAGGCGCTACTCGCCGAGCTCGTGCGGCAGAAGCTGTCGCGCATGGCCGTCAACACGCGCGAAGCCCTCGCGCGCGACGGCGAGCCGTTCACCGTCTTCGCCGACCTGCTGCGGCGCAACGCCGCGCTCGCGGCCCGCGACGCTGCGCTTCAGTACGCGATGCTCGGAGCCGGTGAGGTGGTCTGGGAGCAGGCGCGCGTCGAGCAGGAGGAGCTGCTCGGCCTGACGTCCGAACTGATGTCACGGGCGCAGCACGCCGGCACGATGCGCCCGGACGTCGGCGCGGGCGACATTCGGATGCTGATGTGTGGCGTCTGCGCGACGATGACCCACACCAAGCCGGGCTTCGACTGGAAGCGCCACCTCGAGCTCGTCCTCGACTCGCTGCGCGGCGCCGCGGGCCTGCGCGAGCACTGAGTCAAAGCCACCGGCGCAGGCGGCGCCGCAGCTCGCGGGCGGTGGCCTGGGCGATGTCGCCGATCTGCTTGCCGGCGTCATCGATGATCGCCGCGAAGCTGTCCCCCGCCTCCCCCGGCGTCTCGCCGTCGCCGAAGTCGCGCGGCGGCAGGCCGGCCATCTCGCGCGCCTCGTTCTCGAGCCGCTGCGACTCGGCCCGCAGGTCAGGCGCGCTCAGCGGGTCGGGCTCCTCGCGCGGTCGTGGCGGAGGCGGGGGCGGCGGCGAGCGGCGGGAGCTGTGAGTACGGTCGTGGGCGGCGCGGCGGGCGGGGTCCCGCAGCGCCTCGTAGGCGTCCTGGACCGCCTCGAAGGCGGCGGCGCTCCCGCCGGCATCGGGATGCGTGCGCCTGACCGCGCGGCGGTAGGCGGCGTGGATCGTCGCGCTGTCGGCGTCGCGGGAGACGCCGAGGACGCGGTACGGATCCTCTGGCGCCCCCACTCGTCAGGCGCCCTTCGCTGCCACTCGCGGACGCACCTGTTCCTGCCGACCGCTCCGCCTCACGGCGGCAATTCTAGTCGGCGGTGATGACGGTGCCGACGTGCACGCCGGCGAGCGCCTTCGTGATGTTTCCGGGCGTCAAGCCGTTGACGATCTGGATCTCCCGGACGTTCTTCGCCGTCTCGAGCAGGTCGAGCACGAGCGGATCGATCGGGAGTGTCGCCAGCCCCCGCGCGCGCAGCTCCGACGCGCTGATGCTGGCAATCAGCTCGGGCGAGCTGTCGTGGTCGCCGGCGGGATCCGCGGTGAAGACGCCGTCGACGTCCTTGACGTAGATCGTCCGCGCCGCGCCGTAGGCGTCGGCGAGCAGCAGCGTGCCCGAGTCGGTCCGGTGCGGCGGGATCTTGCCCACGGCCGGCGGGAACTCGTAGAGCTCGTAGGGCGGGAAGCCATTCGACACGGCCGCCCGGCTGGCGGTGAGATGCGTGGCAAGCTGGTGGGCGACCGTGGCGTGCGGGAGATAGGACACGCCGTCGGCGGCCAGGAGCGCGGCGATCAGGTGGCCGTTCTGCTCGGCCTCGGTCGACATCAGGGCGGCGAGCACACCGGTCGGCAGGCCGAGGTCGAGGCCGACGCCGAGGACGTGGCGGGCGCGAATCCCGGCACCGGTGAGGATCAGCATGCGGTGCTCGCCCAGCGCGGCTCGGAGCTCGTCGACGATCGGCTCGATCGTCTCGCGGCCGCGGTCGATGATCGACCTGCCCCCGAGCGCGACTACGTTCAGCCACGGCAGCAGCCGGACGACGGGTCGGTCGATCGGGCGGACGAGCTCGCGGTCGAGCAGCGTCTGGCGCACGAGCGCCGAGGGTACGTCCTTCGTCGCGAGCGAGTGCGTCATCGCGTTCTCCTGGGTTGGGTGATCCGCGGCTGGGCTCATGTCGCGGAGATGATCGTGCCGACGTGCTCGCCCTTGAGGGCGCGCGAGATCAGGCCGGGGCGCAGTCCGTTGATGACCTGGACCGACTTGACGTGCCGGGCGTGGCGCATCAGCTCGAGCACCGGGCGCTCGATGATCAGGTCGGGCAGGTCGAGCTCGATCAGCTCGTCGACGGAGATCGCCGGGATCAGCTCGGCGTCGGGGTTGGTCTTCGGGTTCGCCGTGTAGAGGCCGTCCTCGTCCTTGACGAAGATCATGTTGCGCGCGCCGTAGACCTCAGCCACGAGGTAGCAGCCGGCGTCGGTCCGGTAGGGCGGGATCACGCCCTCCTTGGGAACGGGCTGCCACATGTCGTAGGGCGGCATGCCGGAGAAGATCGCCGCACCGCATTCGGCGAGGTAGAGCGCGAGCGCGCTGAACGCCGAGCCGCCGACGACCGGCACGCCGTGACGGGCCATCAGGTAGCCGAGCATCTGGGCGTTCTGTCCGGCGACGGCCGCGCCGACGTCGGTCAGGACGCCGGTCGGCAGACCGAGCTCGGCGGCCAGCGCGTAGGCATGGCGGGCCCGGGTCCCGCCGCCGGTGCCGATCAGGACCTGGTGGCTGCGCTTGACCGCGGCGAGCTCCTCGACGACCGGATAGACGGCGGCGCGACCGCGGTCCATCAGGCTCTGGCCGCCGATCTTCAGCACGCTGACGTCCGGGAGGATCGGGTAGTCGGGCGCCGCGTCGCTCGCCGCCATCAGCTCCGGGTCGCAGAGCGACCGGCTCAGCAGGAGCGACTCCAACTCGGTGCTGCCTGGTGCGATCGCCATGCCCGTCCTCGTCTCGCCGCGGGTTTCAGTCCTCTGACTGTAGCTCATATAGGCAGGCACGTCGAGTGCCCAGGGCGAATGCCGGCTTGTGCATAGTTACCCAGTGTGCAAGGCTGCTCGGATGGCTATGGACACGTACACCATCGGCGCCGCGGCCCGGGCCCTCGGCGTGAGCGTCGACACGATTCGCCGCTGGGACCGGCAGGGACGGATCGCCGTGCAACGCGACGCGCGCAATCACCGCGTCGTCCCGGCGGCCGAGGTCGACCGGCTCCGCGGAGCGACGCCGCACCTCATCAGCGCCCGCAACCGCCTGCCCGCCCGCGTCGTCTCGGTCGAGCTCGAGGGCTTTCTGGCGCGGATCGTGCTCGACACGACCGAGTCGGCGCGGGTCGTCGCGGTGGTCACGCGCGAGGCCGTCGAGCAGCTCGACCTCCGCGCCGGCGACGACGCCCAGGTCGTGCTCAAGGCCACGTCGGTGATGGTCGAGCGGTAACGGTGGCCGGCGCCCCGCGCGAAAGCGCAAGGCGCCGGCCCCCCGAGCCGGCTACGGCGCGCCGAGCACCTGGTAGGCGACCATCTCCCCGCGCATCTGCCGCGGCAGGTAGCCGGTGAAGAGCACGTAGGACTCGACCGTGCCCTGACGGGCGGCGATCGCGGCGAGCTGGGCTGCCGTGAGCGCCTGGTTGATGCTCCAGCGGCCGCCGGCGATCGTCGCGTACAGCTGGAGCGTCGTCGTCTTTCCGGCCGAGTAGTACTCGAGCTGGATCCGCACGACCCCGTGCGCCGACCCGGAGACCGTCCCGTGGTCGACGACGTGCCCGTTCGTCAGCGTCGGCCGGTCGGCGACGAGCAGCGCCGGCGTGTTGGCCGCCCGCAGCCGAACGACCTGCGGGCGTGTGTCGGCGTCACCCGTGTAGGTGATCGTGAGGATCCCGGTGCCCTTGTTGGCCTGGGCGGCCGGAATCGAATGGCGGTTCAGGATCCGCCCGTTGGCCGCGTCGATCGGTGCGGTCCACTTGGTGTGCTGACCGGCGGCGTACAGATCCAGGCTGACGTTGCCGGACGCACGCCGCGTGATCGGCGCGAGGATGTCGATCACCCGCTCGGACCTGATGATCGTCGCGCGGGCCAGCGCCAGCTTCGACGGCTGGGGTGCCGCCGGCAGCGCGGCGGTCCCGCAGGCGACCGTGGTCCCCGGCAGCTCGGGCTGCACGCCGCCGAAGTAGACGACCCGGCCCTGGAACTGCCAGGAGCCGCCCGTGCACGTGGTCGGCGCGAAGGGCGCCTTGGCGTTGACGGCGTTGCGCTGGTAGTCGAGGACGAGCTGCTTGAGCCGCGACCCGACCGGCAGGCCGGTCAGGTCGTAGGTCACGACCGGCCCGTAGAGCCCGGTCTCCTGCGTGACCGTGGCCGGGATCTGGCCGAAGCCGGCGGGAGTGCTGCCGGCCGCCGGGGTGTGGTACCAGAGGATGATCCGGTTGTCGGGCGACTTCACGAGGAAGCCCTGGTCGCTCGTCACCTGGGCGCCGTTCTGGTCGCGGATGGCGATCGCTGCGGTGCCGAGGATCGACGACCGGTCCGGGCAGTTGGCCGCCGTCGGCCCGGTCGCGTTGTTGAAGTTGGCCGGGGTGCAGCCGCCGAACGAGGCGAGCTGGTTGGCGAACTGCGACGAGAGCGCCTCGGCGATGACCGACGCCTGCCCGCCCGGCGTGCCGGCGGGATCGCTGCCGATCGTCAGCGTCGTGGTCAGGTCGTTGTTGCCGGCGACCGGGTTGGTCGCCGCGGTCAGCGTGCTCGCGGTCGGCGTGCCGGGTGTCAGGAACGTCTGGTCCGATCCGGCCAGCGTCGTCGTCCCGGTCGTCGCCGTGATCCGGTAGTGATAGGTCGTCGCCGGGGTCAGCCCGGTGATGCCGGCCGACGCGGCGAAGGCGCTCGTGCCCGAGCCGGCCGACTGCGCGGCCGTCTGCTGGCCGTATGCCGTGGTCGTGCCGTACTGGAAGGTGTAGGTCGTCGCGCTGCCGGACGGGTTGACGGTGCCGGTCAGCGTCGCCGTCGTCGGTGCGATCGCCACCGTGGGGCCGGTGACCGGGCCGCCCGTCGTCGTGAACGTCGCGTCGGCGCCGGGCGTCGGCCCGGAGCCGTTGTCGGCTGTGATGCGGAAGTGGTAGGTGGTGCCCGGGGTGAGCCCGGTCAGCGCGGCGTTGACGGGCACGGCGAGCACGCCGGCGCCGGCTGCCGTGGCGGTCGTCGTCTGCCCGTAGGTGGTCGTGGTGCCGTACTCGAACTGGTAGGTCGTCGCGGTTCCGACCGGGTTCACGGTCCCGTCGACCGTCGCGGTCGTGTTGCCGATCGCGGTGGCGGTTCCGGTCGTCACGACGGGCGGAACCGGGAGCGCGCCGGCCGGAGCGACCCCGACCACGGACATCGCCAGCCCGAGGCCGGCCAGCAGGAGGGTTAACGTCAGACGTCGCATCACAAGCCTTTCGTCGTTGTGCTCACAACGCCCGAAACTCGCCGTCCGCGCGAGAGTTGCGCATCGCCGGCGGCCCGCACGTCCGGCGTCAGACCTCGCGCTCGGCCTTTCTCGCCGCCGCGAGATCCATGCCGGCGTTCCACTTGTCCTCGATCCGACCGAAGCGCCAGACGCCGAGGGCGATGACCCAGGTGGCGACGAACAGACCGACGATGATGAAGCCGGCGTGGTTGATGTCGAAGTTCTGGAAGTAGTCCCAGAAGGGACCGCCGAGCTTGGCTTCCTGGGCGATCAGGCTGAAGATCTCGATCGTCCCGATCACGAACGCCACGGCGATCGAGAGGCCGGTGATCGTGATGTTGTAATAGACCTTGCGCACTGGCTGAAGGAAGGCCCAGCCGTAGGCGAAGTTCATGAACGAGCCGTCGAGCGTGTCCAGCAGGGACATGCCGGCGGCAAACAGGATCGGCAGCGCGAGGATCGCATAGAAGGGAAGTCCGGCCCCGGCGGCCCCGGCGGCCAGCACAAGGAGCCCGACCTCGCTGGCGGTGTCGAAGCCGAGCCCGAACAGGATGCCGATCGGGTACATGTGCCATGGCTGCGTGATCCCGCGCGTGTACTTGCCGAAGAAGCGGTTCATGAAGCCCCGGTGGTTGAGCTCGTGCTCGAGCGCCTCCTCGTCGTACTCGCCGCGACGCATGCTGCGGAAGATCTTCACGATCCCCAGGAGGATCGCGAAGTTGAGCCCGGCGATGATGTAGAGGAAGGTGCCCGAGACGCTCGTCCCGACGATGCCGGTCACCTGGTGCAGCGTCGAGCCGTCGCTGCGAACCGGCCCGGCGAGCGCCTTGACGCCGATGGCCAGCAGGAACGACAGAGCGAAGACGACCGACGAGTGTCCGAGGGAGAAGAAGAAGCCGACGCTCAGCGGGCGCTGGCCGTCGTTCATCAGCTTGCGCGTCGTGTTGTCGATCGCCGAGATGTGGTCGGCGTCGAAGGCGTGGCGCATGCCCAGCGTGTACGCGGTGAAGCCGAGCCCGACGCTGAACGCCCCGGTCTTGCCCAGGGCGTAGTGGTGCGGGGCGATCACCACGAACAGCAGGAAGAAGCCGATCGCGTGGAGCGCCAGGATGAACCCGGCCATCGCGCCGGCGCGACGCCACTCGGCCGGCGTCAGCGCGCTCTTGACACGAGTCCAGCGCGAGGCTACTGCCGCGATCGTCATCGCCTCCATTCCGCGCCCTGCGGCCTCGCGCCCGCCCTCCAGGTGGACGCCGTTGGTCGCGACGATAGCGTCAGGCTCCGGCTATTGCAACCGACTATTCATTAGCACCGAGTCGGGATAGGGCGTCGGCGCGGCCGTCAGTGGCCGTGGTCGTGGGCGTCCCCGAGCCCCGCCCCGGGACGATGCGGACGCCTGCTCGCGCACTCCGGGCACAGGCCGATGATCGGGAAGTGCGCGAAGCGCACCTCGAATCCCGAAAGCTCGCGCACCTGGTCGCGAACGCCGTCGAGCGCCGACGGCTCGACCGATTCGAGCGCCCCGCACGACTCGCAGGCCAGGTACTCGCGGTCGCCGAGACCTTCGAGGACGTACCGGCCCGGACCGTGCCCGGCGTGGAAGTGGCGGACCAGCCCGAGGCTGCCGAGCGTCTCGAGGTTGCGGTAGACCGAGGCGATGTCGAGCTGGGTCATGCGGCCGCCGAGGCCGTCGGCGATCTCCTCGGCCGAGATCGGCTCCCGCGCCGCCAGGAGCGCCTCGAGCACCAACCGTCGGGCCGAGGTCAGCCGCAGCCCGCTGCGCCGGACGACGTCGATCGCCTCGTCGAGATCCGCAACGACGACGGGTCTGCGATCGGGTGAGACGGTCACTGCGGGCCTCCTGGTCGAGCGGGCTGTCGGGCTCAAACGTAGCGCAGCCGCCGGGCGGAGATGGGACAATCGCGGCGTGTCGGCCGCCAATGTGGAGATCGCCCGGCGGGCATTCGCGGCCATCGCCGCCGGCGACATCCACGCCGTCAGCGACCTGCTCGACCCGCATGTGCGCTGGCACGGCGGCGACCCGTCGGCGCCCGGCGCCTGCCGCAACCGCGACCAGGCGCTGGCGTTCATGCGCCGAGCGCGCCAACGCGGCGGCATCGGCGAGCTCGTCGACGTGATCGACGCCGGCGACCGCGTGGTCGTCGTCATGCGTCCGCCGGCGGAGGGGGCCGAGCTGCCGGCCCTGCGCGCCAACGTGACGACCTTCCGCGACGGAGCTGTCGTCGAGATGGTCGCCTACGAGAGCCCGGCGGCGGCCCGGGCCGCCGCCGGCCTGTAGCGCGGGGAACGCGGAAGGCCGCCCCTTGCGGAGCGGCCTTCCCGGCGACCAGAGGCGGCCCGATCGGGGCGCGCCTTACCTCACCTGGTCGTAGACCTTGAACAGCGGCAGGTACATCGCGATCACGATGAAGCCGACCATGCCGCCAATCACGCAGATCATCACGGGCTCGATGATCGAGGTCAGCGCCTTGACGGATGCCGCCACGCGCTCCTCGTAGAACTCGGCGATCTTCGACAGCATCGTGTCGAGCTCACCGGTCGACTCGCCGACGCCGACCATGTGGGCGACCATCGTCGGGAACACTGGCGCGTCGCGCAGCGGATCGGCGATCGTGCCGCCGCGCTTGACCGAGTCGATCACCTCGTCCATCGACTGCTGCACGACGACGTTGCCCGCCGTCTTGCCAGTGATGTCGAGCGCCTCGAGCAGCGGGACGCCGGCGCTGGTCAGGGCCGAGAGGGTCCGCGCCCAGCGGGCGATGGCGATCTTCTGGACGATGTCGCCGATCTTGAACGGGATGCGCAGGCGGAAGCGGTCCCACTGCTTGCGTCCACCGACCGACTTCTTCCACTTGAGGAAGGCGAACACGGCCAGGCCGGCGCCGACGATGAAGAAGTACCAGTAGGTCGTGATCGCGTGCGAGAAGTCGACGGTGATCTGAGTCATCACCGGGAGCTTGGCCCCGGCCGAGGTCGAGGCGACCTGCTTGAGGACGCCGGCGAAGACCGGGACGACGAAGACGACGAGGGCGATCATCACGATCAGCGCGACGCTCAGCACGACCGACGGGTAGACCATGGCCGAGCGCACCTGCCGGTTCAGCGCGTCCTCCTTCTCGAGCTGATCGGCGATTCGCAGCAGCGAGCTCTCGAGCACGCCGCCGATCTCGCCGGCGCGGACCATGGAGACGAACAGCGGCGTGAAGATCTTCGGGTGGCGGGCGAGCGCGTCGCTGAAGGCGAGGCCGGCCTCGACGTCCTTGCGCACGGCGGTCAGCGTCTCGAGCAGCTTCTTGTTCTCGGTCTGCTCCTCGAGCACGAACAGCGCCCGGAGGATCGTCATGCCGGACGAGACCATCGTCGCCAGCTGCCGCGCGCAGACGGCGAGCTCGCCGAGCTTGACCCGCTCGAACATCGTCAGGTTGATCTCGCGGGACGCGTGCTTCTCGACCACGTCCAGCACGATCAGGCCGCGCCCCTTGAGCTGATCGGAGACCGCCTGCTTGGTCTCGGCCTCGACCTGGCCGCGCATCGCGGCACCGGCGAGGTCCATCGCCTTGAAGGTGAATGTGCTCATCGGGTAGGACTCCTAGGCGGCGAGGGCGCTGGCGCCGAGCAGGCGCTTGAGCTCCTCGGGGGTGGACGAACGGCCCTCGGCGAGCTTCTGGCTGATCTTCCCGCCGCGCACCAGCGTCGCCAGCGCGGCATCCATCGTCTGCATCCCGTGGGCCGACCCGGTCTGCATGAACGAGGTGATCTGGTGAATCTTGCCCTCGCGAATCAGGTTGCGGATCGCCGGCGTCGGGATCAGCACCTCGCAGGCCACCGTCCGCCCCATCCCGTCTGAGGTCGGCAGCAGCTGCTGGGTGATGACGCCCTGGAGAGCGACCGAGAGCTGAACCCTGATCTGGTTCTGCTGCTCGGCCGGGAAGACGTCGATGATCCGGTCGATCGTCTGGGGAGCGTCCTGGGTGTGGAGCGTCGCGAACACGAGGTGGCCGGTCTCCGCCGCCGTCAGCGCGGTGGAGATCGTGTCGAGGTCGCGCATCTCGCCGACGAGGATCACGTCCGGGTCCTGGCGCAGGGCGGACTTCAGGGCGGCGGCGAAGCTGGTCGCGTCGCTGCCGAGCTCGCGCTGGTTGACGATGCAGCGCTTGTGCATGTGGAGGAACTCGATCGGGTCCTCGATCGTCATGATGTGCTCGTCGCGCGAGGCGTTGATCTCGTCGATCATCGCCGCCAGCGACGTCGACTTGCCCGAGCCGGTGGGACCGGTCACGAGCACGATCCCGCGGGGCTTGCGCGTCAGCTCGTGGACGACCGGCGGCAGGCCGAGCGCGTCGATCGAGGTCAGGTCGGTCGGGATCAGGCGGAAGGCCGCGCCGAGCGCCGAGCGTTGGAAGTAGGCGTTGACCCGGAAGCGGGCGTGCCCGGGGATGACATAGGCGAAGTCGAGCTGGAGGTCGTTCTCCAGGCGGCGGCGCTGCTCGCCCGAGAGGATCGAGTAGACGATCTCGCGCGTGTCCTCCGGCGTCAGGCGCGGGAAGTCCTCGAGCGCCGCCAGGTGGCCGCGGACGCGAATCGTCGGGTGCGCGCCGGCCGCGATGTGCAGGTCGGAAGCCCGGCGGCCGACCACCTCCATGAGTACGTCTG
Source organism: uncultured Solirubrobacterales bacterium (assembly GCA_963742705.1). Taxonomy (GTDB): domain Bacteria; phylum Actinomycetota; class Thermoleophilia; order Solirubrobacterales; family Solirubrobacteraceae; genus Palsa-513. The sequence goes on from CAVUMZ010000017.1 coordinate 977,004, forward strand.
CGAAGTCAAGCGACATTTGATTCCCCTATCGGCAACTGGAGTGAAAAGTTGACCCTGCCCGTCGCGGTCCCATCAGACCGCGACCCCGCTACCACAGACCCGAGCGATCTCGGCGATCGAGGTCCGCCCCTGCTTGACCTTCTCGAGGCCGTCGTCCTTCAGCCGCCGCATTCCCTGCGTCGTGGCGACCTCGCCGATCTCGTCCGACGAGCGCCGCTCGATCGTCAATGCGCGAATCTCCGGCGTAATCGACATCACCTCGTAGATCCCGACGCGGCCCTTGTAGCCGGAGCCGCTGCAGTGCTTGCAGCCGACGGGCTCGTAGCCCTCGATGTCGAAGCCGGCGTGGTAGCCGTACTCGCGCAGGGTCTCCGCCGGGAGGATCGTCCGCCGCTTGCAGTGGGCGCAGAGCGTCCGCACGAGCCGCTGGGCGACGACGCAGTCGAGCGCCGAGGCGACGAGGAACGGCTCGATCCCCATCTCGACGAGGCGCGTCAGCGACGTCGGGGCGTCGTTGGTGTGAAGCGTGCTCAGCACCAGGTGGCCGGTGAGGGCGGCCTCGATCGCGATCTGCGCGGTCTCGCGGTCGCGGATCTCGCCGACCATGATGACGTCGGGGTCGGCACGGACCATCGACCGCAGGCCGGTCGCGAAGTTCAGCCCGGCGCGCGGGTTGACCTGGATCTGGGTGATCCCGTCGAGCTCGTACTCGACCGGGTCCTCGATCGTGATGATGTTCTTGTCGGGCGTGTTCAACGACGTCAGCGCCGCGTAGAGCGACGTCGACTTGCCGGAGCCCGTCGGCCCGGTCACGAGCACGGCGCCGTAGGCCTGGCGGAAGGCCCGCTCGAAGCGCTCGTGCTCGGCCGGGGCCATGCCGAGCCGATCGAGCTGCATCACGACCGAGGTCTTGTCGAGGATCCGCATGACGACGCCCTCGCCGTGCACCGTGGGCAGCGTCACGACGCGCAGGTCGATGTGGTGGCCGTCGACGGTCAGGCCGACGCGCCCGTCCTGCGGCGTGCGGCGCTCGGCGATGTCGAGCTCGGACATGATCTTGATCCGCGAGACGACGCCGGCGGTCATCCGCCGGGGGATCGACGTGACGTCGCTGAGGATGCCGTCGATGCGGAAGCGCACGCGCAGGTCGGTCCCGTCCGGGGAGAGGTGGAGATCCGAGGCGCCCGCCTCCACGGCCTGCCCGACGAGCTGGTGGACGAGGCGGACGATCGGGGCGTCGTCGGCCGACTCGCGCAGCTCGACGACCTCGACGTCGTCGTCGGCGCGGTCGTCGGTCTGGGCGACGACGGCGCCGAAGCGCGAGAGCCGGGAGATAACGGTCGCGATGTCCTCGTGCGTCGAGACGGCGGGACGGACCTCGTAGCCGGTCATGATCGAGATGTCGTCGATCGCGACGACGTTGGCCGGGTCGGCCATCGCGACGAGCAGCGTGCGCTGATCGACGAAGCCGACGGGCAGCGCCTCGCAGCGCTTGGCGGCGGCCATGTTGACGAGGTTGGCGGCGGTCATGTCGACCTGGTAGACGCCGAGGTCGATGAAGTCGAGGCCGTGCCGCTCGGCCAGGGCCCGGGCGAGCCCGTCGGGGTCGAGCGAGCCGGCGCCGACGAGCCACTGCTCGGGTGTCGTCCCGCTGACGCGGGCGGCGCTGATCGCCTCGTCGACGCGCTCGCGGCTGCACAGGCCGAGCGAGACGATGACATCGGTGAGGAAGCGGCTTGAGCTGCCGCGGCGGGTCGGAGCGATGATCCCGTCCCAGTTCTTGTCGGGCTCGACCGCGAGCGCGCCGGCCGTTCCCCCGTTGGCGGACGGGACCGCTCTCAGGTGGGCGGCTCGATCATCTGTCTTGACTCCTTGGTGCACTTCTGACTCCTCTTCGCATCGCCGCGAGCGGCGCACTCCGACCTGTCCATGTCGTGAAGCTCAACGCTCCCTGGTGAATCAGGATCTCCAGCCCGTCGACCGTCTCCAGACCACGGTCGAGCGCCGCCTGGAGGAGAGTCGTCGGTCGTTCGCTGTAGACGAGATCGACCAGACACGCGTATTCCCCCAGTGCATCGGCGGTTAAGGGCAATGTGCTGAGCATTTCGTCCAGGCCGCTAGTACATCCGCCGAGGCCGACCGTCGTGCAGTTGACGAGGATCTCGGCTGGCTCGGCGCGGCGGGTCGGCCGAACCCCGAGCTCGTCCGCCAGCCGGGCGGCCCGGGCGGGCGTGCGATTCCAGACCGAAACGTCGGCGCCGGCCTCGCGCAAGGCCCAGACGACGGCGCGGGCGCTGCCGCCGGCACCGAGCACGAGCGCGGTCGCCCCGGCGGGATCGCGCCCGATCGCCGCGAGCGCGTTGATCAGCCCGGGAGCGTCGGTGTTGGCGGCGGCGATCGTCCCGTCGCCGGCAATGCTCAGCGTGTTGGCGGCGCCGATGGCCCGGGCGCTCGGGGTCGCCGAGTCCGCCAGCTCGAGCGCCGCCGTCTTGTGCGGCAGCGTGACGTTCGCTCCGACGAAGCCGGCCGCTCCGAGCGCCCGGACGGTCTCGACGAAGAGCTCCACCGGAACCGGCAGCAGCTGGTAGGACCAGTCGTTCAGCCCGAGCTCGGCGAACGCCGCCCGATGCATCGCCGGGGAGCGGCTGTGGGCGACCGGCCAGCCGAGCACGCCGAGCCGGCGCATCGGGCTCAAGGAGTCGAGCAGGTGGTGGGCGACTTACCGCCCTTGGCCGCGCGCGCGTTGTTGTAGCGGGCGGCGTCCTGCTCGAACTGGGCGAACGTGCTCGAGAACGCGTGCTCCCCGCAGGTTCCGGGCTTGACCACGTAGTACTGGTAGGACACGGCGGCCGGGTGCGCCGCCGCCTCGATCGAGGCGAGGCCGGGATTGCCGATCGGGGTCGGCGGGAGGCCCTTGTGGAGGCGCGTGTTGTAGGGGGAGTTGAGCTTGAGGTCGGCGTCGGTGAGCGGCCGGGCGTAGTCGTTGATCGCGTAGCGGATCGTCGCGTCGATCCCCAGCGGCATGCCGCTGTGCAGGCGGTTGTAGATCACGGCGGCGATCAGCTTGCGCTCCTTCGGCAGCTGCGCCTCGCGCTCGACCATCGACGCGATCGTGAGGACGTCGTAGGTCGTCAGGTGCTTGCTATGGGCGCGGCTCAGGTCGACCTTGGCGATGTTGACCTTGAACGCCTCGAGCTGGGCGTTGACGAGCTTGCTCGCCGGGTCGCCGGGCAGCAGGTCGTAGGTCGACGGGAAGAGGAAGCCCTCGAGTGTGTGCGCGGCGCTGGCGCCGTAGGTCTTCGGCTTCAGCAGGTGGGAGTGCTGCGACGCCTTGACGTAGTCGCCGCTCACCCCGTCGTGCCTGGCCAGCACGGCGATCTCGGTGCGCGAGAGGCCTTCGGGGATCGTCACCTTGATCTGGGCCGCGTGGCCCTGCGTCCCGGTCAGCGCGTCGAGCGCGGCGCCGTAGCTCATGTCCTTGTGCAGGACGAAGTGCCCGGACTCGAGCGAGCTGCGCTTGCCGCCGAGCGTGGCGCGCAGCTTGAAGAAGAAGGCTGAGGAGACGACGCCGCGGTCGGCCAGCAGCGTCGCGATCGTGCTCGAGCTCGCGCCCGTCGGGATGTCGACCGCGACGGTGCCGTGCCCGGAGCCCTTGAACGGCTGGAACAACGAGAAGAGGAACCAGAGCACGAAGACGACGGCGGCGAGCGCCACGACCGCGCCGATCCGCCCCCGCCGGCTGGCGGGTGCGCCGGGCCGCGCGAGGGTGCGTTTGGTCTTGGACACGGAAGTCGTAGTGGTACGTGCCCGCACTGCCGGGCGTAGCGGACCGCGCAGGCTACCGGCGCCGCGGGTCGGACGTCCGGCCGCGCCCGTAGCGTCGGTGCGCCTGAGCCGACCGGCGGCGCGCGCCCGGGCGCCCGGACGATCCGCGGTCCCTGTCGGCTCGGTGCGCCCGAGCCGGCCGGAGGCGCGGGCGCGGGCGGCCGGACGATCCGCGGTCCCCGTCGTGTCAGTACGCCCGAGCCGCGCGGCAGCCCGGGCACGGGCGCCGGCCACGACGCCCGACAACGCCGCCTGAGCCCGGTCGAGCGCGGTCGGGACGCCGCCGGCGGCCGGGGGTCGACCGGCTCGACGAACCTCGCCGGTCGGGGGCGGCAGCATCCCCTCGTCGGGATGGGGCCCGAGATCCGGCTCGGGCGGGGCGGCGTAGGACTCCGGCGGGGCGGCGTAGGACTCCGGCGGGGCGGCGTAGGGCTCAGGCGGCGCAGCGAACTGCGGCTGGTCGTCGTAGCCCGGGTGGCCGTCGTAAGCGTACGGAGGTGGCGCCGGGTCAGAGAAGTCGGGGGGCGGCGGGCCCGGATCGGGGTCGGCGTCGTAATGGGGATACGCCGCCGGCGGCTCTGACCAGGCGTCGTCGGGTACGGCGTTGAAGTCGAGCGGCGGGTCGCCGGAGAGCGGCGAGGAGGCACCGCGCTCGCGCGCCCGGCGGCGTTCGCGCTCCTGCCGATCGCGCTCGCGCTCGGCCGGCGTGCGGGCGCGTCCCGGGTCTCCTCTGCGTGACGGAGTCATAGGTCTGGGCCGCGTCGGAGCCGGCCCGGCCCTCAGCCTAGTCGATCGGCCCGCGGCGATTGCCGCGCTGCAAGCAGCCGATCAGCCTGCCGACGGGTGCCTTCGAGCGAGCCATCCCTCGAGCAGGTGGGCGGCTGCGCGAGAGTCCTCGCTGGTGCGCGGATCGGGATCGCGCTGCGCCATCCGCGTCGTCAGCCGCTCGTCGTAGAGCTCGACGGGAACCTCGGGCAACCGCGTGGCGAGGCGGGCGGCGAACGCCCGCGCCTCGAGCGTCTGGTCGCTGTCGCCGCCGCGTAACGTCAGCGGCAGCCCGACGACGACCGTGTCTACCTCGCGGGTGCCGACGAGCGCGACCAGCGCCGCCATGCCCCGACGGGTGCCGGGTGCCGCCACGGGATCGATCGGGGTGACGATCGTCTCGGTCGGATCGCAGACGGCGACGCCGCAGCGGGCGCTGCCGTAGTCGAGCGCGAGCACCCTCACCAAGGGCCCACTAATTGGGTCGCGGACCCTGGTGCAACGCGGCGGCGATCGCCGCGCGGGCGGCTTCGATCGCCGCGGGGACCTGGTCGGCGTCGCGGCCGCCGGCGCGGGCCATGGTGTCCCGGCCGCCGCCACCACCCCCGGCCACCCCGGCCGCGGCCTTGACGATCGCGCCGGCCTTGACACCGCGGGCCACGAGCGGCGGGGCGACGCTCGCGACGAACAGCGCCCGCCCACCGGCCGCCGCGCCGAGCACGATCGCCGCGTCTCCGAGCTTCGGCTTCAGGCGGTCGAGCAGGCCGAGCAGGGCCTTCTCGTCGTCGGCGGCGACGACCGCGGCGAGAACCCTGGCGCCGTCGAGATCGACGGTCCGGTTGGCGATCGCGTCCAAGTCGGGCGACGCCCCACCGTTGGCGGCGCCGGCCCGTGCCCGCCGCGCCAACGTCTTGCGCTCCTCCTCACGCGCGCGAACAGCATCGAGCGCGTCCTCGGGGCGGATTCGCAGCACCCCGGCGATCTCGCCGAGCAGGCGGTCGTGGTCGCGCAGGAGGGCGACCGCGGCCGGGCCGGTGAGCGCCTCGATGCGGCGGACGTTGGCGGCGCTCGAGGTCTCCCCCACGATGCGCATCACGCCGATCTCGGCCGTCGAGCGCACATGGGTGCCGCCGCAGAGTTCGCGCGAGAAGTCCCCGTCGCCGACCTCGACCATGCGCACGATCTCGCCGTACTTCTCGCCGAACAGCGCCATCGCGCCGAGGGCGCGGGCCTCGGTCAGCGTGGTCGTGAGCGGGTGGACACGATGGTTCTCGGCGATCCAGGCGTTGACCTGATCCTCGACGTCCTTGAGCTCGGTGGCGGTCAGGCCCTGCGAGTGGCTGAAGTCGAAGCGGAGCTTGTCCGGGCCGACGTAGGAGCCGGCTTGGCGGACGTGGTCGCCGAGGCGGCGGCGGAGCGCCGCCTGGAGCAGGTGGGTTGCCGTGTGGTTGCACTCGGTCGCGTGGCGGGCCGCGCGGTCGACGTGGGCGACGACGCGCTCGCCGGGGTGGAGCTGGCCGGCCTCGAGCACGGCGAGCACGGCCTGGTCGTCGCCGAGGCGGACGACCTCGGTCACGCGGGCGCGGCAGTCGCCGTCGGCGCACTCGATCACGCCGCCGTCGCTGACCTGACCGCCACCGGCGGCGTAGAACGGCGAGTCGGCCAGCTTCACGAGCACGGGCGCGCCGTCGCCGTCGGCCGCGAGCGCTCCGACGGTGGTCGCCTGGTCGAGTGTCTGGTACCCGGTGAAGTTCGTCGTGAAGTCGGTCTCGGCCGCGAACTCGCGGGCGGCGGCGCGCGGGTCGACCCCGGCGTCGCGGCCGCGTGCCTGACGCGACTGCGTCCGCTGCGCGGCCATCAGCTCGTCGAACTGCTGCTCGTCGACGGTGAGCCCGTCCTCGGCGACGAGCTCCTTCGTCAGCTCGAACGGGAAGCCGTAGGTGTCGTGGAGCCGGAAGGCGTCGGCCGCCGCGACGCCGCCGGATTCCCGGCCGCGGTCGATCAGCTCGCGCAGGGTGCGCATGCCCTGCTCGAGCGTCCGCCCGAAGCTCTCCTCCTCGGCCGACAACCACTTGTCGATCGCCGCGCGCTGCTCGATCAGCTCGGGGTAGGCCGGGCCCATCAGCTCGCGTACGACGCCGGCGTAGGCGCCGAGGAAGCCGGGCTCGAGGCCGAGCGTGCGTCCCTGGTGGATCGCCCGGCGCATGATGCGTCGCAGGACGTAGCCGCGATCCTCGTTGGAGGGGACGACGCCGTCGGCGATCAGGAAGTTCATCCCGCGGGTGTGATCGGCGAGGATCCGCAGCGCCCGATCGGTGGCGGCATCGGCGGCGTAGGCGCGGCCCGACAGCCGGGTCCCGAGGTCGATCAGCGGGCGCAGGGTGTCGGTCTCGAAGATCGACGGGACGTCCTGCATGATCGCCGCCATCCGCTCGAGGCCCATGCCGGTGTCGATGTTCCTGGCCGGGAGCGGCGTCAGCGTGCCGACGGGGTTCTGGTCGAACTGCATGAAGACGAGGTTCCAGTACTCGAGGAAACGCTCGTTCTCGCCTCCGGGGAGGTCGTCCGGGGACCCGAACTCGACGCCGCGGTCGAGGTACAGCTCGCTGCAAGGCCCGCACGGCCCGGTCGGCCCGGCCTGCCAGAAGTTCTCGCTGCGCGGGCAGGCGACGATCCGCTCGGCCGGGACGCCGACCGAGAGCCAGGCTTGGGTCGCCTCGTCGTCGGGCGGCAGGTTGAGCTCGTCGTCGCCCTCGAAGACGGTGATCCAGATCCGGTCGGGATCGAGCCCGAAGCCGTCGAGCGACAGCTCCCAGGCGAACTCGACGGCGCCCTGCTTGAAGTAGTCGCCGACGGAGAAGTTGCCGAGCATCTCGAAGAAGGTCAGGTGGCGGGCGGTCGTGCCGACGACATCGATGTCGACGGTGCGAAAGCACTTCTGGACGCTCGTCAGGCGGTTGCGCGGCGGCACCTCCTGACCGAGGAAATACGGCTTCAGGGGCTGCATCCCGGCGGTCGTCAGCAGCACGGACGGGTCGTGGGCGGCCGGGACGAGCGATCCGGACGGGATCAGCAGGTGGCCGCGCTCGACGAAGAAGTCGTGGAAACGGTCGCGGATCTCCTCGGTGCGCATCGTCTGGAGGTTACCCCCCGCGTTTCGGCCCGACGGCCCGCCGCGCCCGCGTGGGCGGCTGCTGGCGGTGTGGGCGCGAACCGGCAGCCGAGGTCGACCGGGGTCGCGTCTGGAGGTGGATGTACAAAGAGTCGGCGATGGCCCGACGACGAAGATCTCGGCGGTATGTCGAACCCCGTCCGCGGGCCGGCTCCGTGCTCCAGGCGGGGCGGAGCGGGGCCGGACGTCGCCGCGGCGGACGGCCCGGGGGCTCGGGCGGGGGTCGTCGTGTCCGCCGTCGCGGTTCCGGCTGGCCGGGGGCGACGCGAGGGCTGACCGCCGTCCTCGTCTTCGCGGCGGCGCTGGCCGGGTTGATCGTCTGGCGGTCGCACGTCGCCGCCATGCACGATCGGGCCGCGGCGGCCGAGCGCTTCGTGGCCGCCTGGGCGGCGGGTGACAGGCCGGCGATGTGGCGGTCGCTGACACCGGGGGCACGGGCGGCCCACACGATGGCGGCGTTCGCGTCGAGCTACGTGGCCGCCGATCGGGCCGCCGGCGTCCGACGGGTGACCGTCGGGCGACCGGGGGGCGAGCACGGTGGCCGGATCGGCGTGGCCGTCGGCGTCGAGACGGCCGACTTCGGGACGCTGCGCGGCACCGTCGCGCTGCCGGTCGCGGGCAGCGGCGCCGGGGCCGGCGTCGTCTGGGACCCGGCGCTCGTGCTGCCCGGCCTGCGCCCGGGCGAGGTCGTGGCCCGGACCGCCGGACCGCGGCCGGCCCGGGCGGCGATCCTGGCGGCGGACGGAACCCGGCTCGACGCGACCGGGCTCGGGGCGTCGGTGGCCGGCGTCGCCGGCCCGCCGCCGACCGGCCTCGAGCGGATCTACGACCGCCGTCTCGGCGGACATCCGTCGGAGCGCCTGATGTTCGGCCGACGCGTCGCGGCGCGGACCGGCGCCGTTGCGGGGCGATCGCTGAAGACGACGATCAGGCCCAGGCTGATGGCGGCCGCGGCGGCGGCCCTCGGCAGCAGGCTCGGCGGGGTCGCGGTGATCCGCCCGGCGGACGGCGCGGTCCTCGCCGTCGCCGGCCTCGCCGTCTCGGCGCCCCAGCCACCCGGTTCGACGTTCAAGATCATCACCGTGGCGGCCGCGCTCCGAGCGGGGATCGCCCAGCCGTCGAGCACGTTCCCGGTTGCGACCCACGCGACGCTCGCCGGCGTGGCGCTGAGGAACGCGTCGAACGAGGCGTGCGGCGGGTCACTGACCGAGGCGTTCATCCAGTCGTGCAACTCGGTCTTCGCCCCGCTCGGCGCCCGGCTCGGCGCGGCGCGCCTGGTGGCGGCGGCGCGGGCCTTCGGCTTCGACGAGCAGCCGACGACGATCCCCGCGGCGCAGCCGAGCACGATCTCGGCACCGGCCGGCCTGCGCGACGATCTCGCCGTCGGGGCGGCGGCGATCGGTCAGGACCGCGATCTGGCGACTCCGCTGGAGATGGCCAGCGTCGGGGCGACGATCGCCGCCGGAGGGCGGCGGGCGCAGCCGCGGATCGCGACGGTCGAGCCGATCCGCCGCCGGACGGTGATCCCGCGGGCGATCGCCGGGGAGGTGCGATCGCTGATGGTCGGTGTCGTCGCCTCGGGTACGGGCACGGCCGCGGCGATCCCGGGCGTCACGGTTGCCGGCAAGACCGGGACGGCCGAGCTGCGGCCGAACTCGAAGAACCCGAAGGACGCCGACGCCTGGTTCGTGGCGTTCGCCCCGGCCAGCAGGCCGACGGTCGCCGTCGCGGTGATGTTGGTCGGCGCCGGCTTCGGCGGGGCGACCGCGGCGCCGATCGCCAAGCGCGTGCTGGAGGCGGCCTTGAGCGGGAGCTAGTGCGCGAGCGACCGCTAGACGATCGTCCCGTGGCCGACGACGACCTCGCCGTCCAGCAGGCAGCCGAGCTGGCCGGGCGCGACGCCGCCGAGCGGCGACTCGAGCAGCTCGAGGTGGACGCGGCCGTCGACGGGCGGGCCGAGGACGCGGCAGGCGAGCGGGCGCTGCCGGTAGCGGAGCTTGACGCGGTCGGCGCCCGGCCGGTGGACGACGACGTCGCGCAGGGCCACGCGGTGGGTCTCGAGCTCGGCCCGGCGACCGACGACGACGGTGTCACCGACCTTCTCGAGCACGTAAAGCGGCTCGCCGCCGCCGACGCCGAGGCCGCGCCGCTGACCGACCGTGTACTCGTGCTGGCCGCGGTGGCGGCCGAGGTGACGGCCGGCGCGGTCGACGATCGGGCCAGGTCGCGGGTGCTGGTCGCCGTGGCGGGCCAGAAAGGCGGCGCGGCCGGTGCCCGCCAGGAAGCACAGGTCCTGGGAGTCGGGCTTGCTGGCGACCGGGAGGCCGGCGGCGGCGGCCCGGTCGCGGACCTCGGCCTTGTGCAGGCCGCCGAGCGGGAAGCGCATCCGGGCGATCGACGCCGGCGCCAGGCCGGCCAGCATGTAGCTCTGGTCCTTGGCCGGGTCGGCGGCCACCCGCAGCAACCCGTCCTGCACGCGGGCGTAATGGCCGGTGGCGAGCGCCTCTGCGCCGAGCCGGTGCGCCAGCTCCAGCATCTCGTCGAGCCGGACGCTCCCGTTGCAGCGCACGCACGGGTTCGGCGTCAGCCCGGCGGCATGATCGGCCAGCCACGGGTCGACCACGCCGGCGCGGAACTCGGCGCGGAGGTCGATCGACAGGTGCGGCATGTCCATCTGATGGGCCAGCGCCCGGGCGCTGCGCACCGCCTGGGGCGAGCAGCAGCTCTGTTCGCCGTCGTTGGCCGGGTCCGACCAGAGCTCGAGCGTGACGGCGACGGCCGCCGGCCCGCAGAGGAGCGCGGCGACGGCGCTGTCGACGCCCCCGCTCATCGCGACCAGCGTCCGGCCGGGATCGGGCGCGAGCTTCGCGTCGGCCCGGGCGGCGGCGCCGAGCGCCCGGTGGAGAGCGTCGGCGGCGAGGTCGGCCGCGTGCTGCTTGGCCGGGGCGAGCCCCCCGAGCTCGGCGGCGATCGCCGGGGGGCCGACCCGGGCGGCGTCGAGCAGCGGCCGCCCGCGCACCAGCGCGACGGCGGCGCTTCCGGCGGCGATCGCGGCGCCGCACCCGGCGGCGTCGAACCCGGCGTCGGAGACGCGGGCACCGTCGAGCGCGAGCGAGATGCGGATCACGTCACCGCAGGCGGCTCCGCCGGCGGCGCCCGTGTGCGCCCGCGCGGGGATGTGCCCGCGTGCCACGGGCTGGTCGAGGTGCGCGGCCAGGCTCATCGCCGCGAGTCTAGACGCGACGCCCGGCGGCCCGGCGCTCGTGACGCCGGTGGCGGGGGCGGGGCGTGGACGATCATCACGGCGGTCGGGCTCGTGTGGAGGACCTGGTGGCTGACGCTGCCGAGCAGCAGCGCGTGGACGTCGCCGTGTCCGCGCGAGCCCATGATGATGAGGTCGTGCCCGCCGGCGCGGGCCTGCGCCACGATCGCCTCGGCCGGCTTGCCGCGGCTGAGGATCTTCGTGACCGGCAGGTCGGCCGGGAGCCCGTCGACGGCACCGTCGAGCAGCGCTTGGAAGTCGCGCTCGGCTTGACGCAGATCGGCCAGATCGACGCCGAATGCCGGTCCGCCGGTGAACTTCGACTTGGCCTCGCGGGGCATGCAGGTCATGACCGTGAGGCTGGCGTTGGTCTTCGCGACGAGGTCAGCTGCCTCGGCGAGTGCACGGGCGGCCTGCCGGGAGCCGTCGATCGGCACCAGGACGCGGCGGAACATGCCGACGAGCATACGGACAGCTCGTGTGGATCGCCACGAACCGGCCCAGCGGCAGGCCCCGCGGTTGCGGCGACGGGGCCTGCCACCAGACGGCGCGGGTCAGGCGGCCATCTCAGGCGAGATCTCGTCGCGCTTGGTGATCGTGAGCCTGTAATCGTGGCTGCGGTGCCGGACATGGGACAGGTGTGACCGATCTCGGCCGTCGAGCCCGACTCGAGGCGTTGTTCGTCGCCCACGCCGCCGCCGTGCGGGCCTACGCCCTGCGGCGAATCGACCGGCGGCTGCCGACGACACGGTGAGCGAGGTCTTCCTCGTCGCCTGGCGGCGGCTCGACGACTGCCCGGCCGACGCCCTGCCGTGGCTGCTGGCCTGCGCCCGTCGCGTCCTCGCCAACCAGCGCCGCGGCGACGACCGGCGCTCGGCGCTGGCGCAGCGTGTGCACCAGACGTCGCCCGTCGCAGTCGTCGTCGCGCTCGACGACGGCGGCCTGGCGCGGGCGCTCGCCGAGCTCAGCGGACCCGATCGTGAGCTGCTGCTCTTGATCGCCTGGGACGGTCTCGACCCGGTCCGGGCGGCAGCAGCACTCGGGTGCACACGCGCGACTCTCGCCGTGCGCCTCCACCGCGCCCGCCGGCGCCTCGCCGCAGCGCTCGCGCGCGTGGAGGCCGCGGATGCGGCGACCGTCCGAACCCTGGAGGCAGTCCGATGACCGACGTGCTCGACCGGCTCCGCGCCGCCAACCCCGTGTCCGCATCCGACGCGCCCGACGCGGACGGGCTCTGGCGCACCCTCGACGCGGCCCCGCCAGACCCCGCTGGGCGCCGGCGGGCGCGGATCGGCGCGCGCCTGGCCATCCCCCTGGCGGGGCTCGCCGCCGCCGGCCTCGTGGTCGGCCTCACCGGCGGGACGGACGCGACGTCGGTGGCAGCCCGCGCCTACGCGGCGACGCAGAGCACCGACAGGATCGACCACTACGTGGAGATCACACGCGTCCGGCCGGCGCCGGGCCCGCCGGCGGTCGGCTACACCGACAGCCGAGCCGAGGTCTGGTTCGCGGGATCACGGAGCCGGGTCGTCGCGACCGACTACATGGTGTCCGCGTCGGGGCGCCGCTCCGTCCGCCACGTCGAGGAGGCCACGGCGAGCGGTCGGACGGTGACCTACGACGCCGAGTCGGACACGATCCACACTTCGCTCCCGCCGCTGCCGGCCGGCAAGGTGGCTCCGCTGCGCTTCTGCGCCACGGTGATCGTCTGCGGCTGGCAGCCGGCCGACCCGATCACCACGCTCAGGCGGCTCTACCGGGCCGGACGGCTGCGCGACGCCGGCCAGACGGTCGAGGACGGCCGCCGCCTCGACGTTCTCGCGGGCGCCGTGGGTCGCCCCCCGGGGACGGGCACGGCGGTGCGGATCCTCGTCGATCCGAAGACGTTCATCCCGGTTCAGGTCGGGCTGAACCAGTACGGGGCGCTCGGTCGCTCGCCGACAGCGCGACTGCTGGTGACGACCACGACGTCGCTCAGCGGCTACGAGCGCCTCCCGCTGACCGCGGCGACGAACCGGTTGCTGGCGATGCGCCCCCACCCCGGAGCGCACACGCTCTGCGCGCTCGGCCCTCCACACGGCGGCGGTCTTGCTCCGTGCTGAGCGATGTACCTACGCGGTGGAGAACGGGCCCGAGACCTCCGTCGGTCCCGCTGCGAGACGCATCGTCCGGGCGATCGCGAGCGCGATCGCCGACTCCTTGGTGGCGACCGCGCGCACGCAGCTGCCCACGTGCTTGATCGAGACCTCGTAGAGAATCCACGGCGCGCCCGACCGGGCGATGCTCAGCGGCGCCGGCTGCACCCCGGCGACGGCTACATCGGTCCCGCGGCGCGAGCCGAGCCACCACCTGAGTCGGCCGTGGCGCCCGCTGCGACTGGAGACGAGCACATTGCCGCCAAGCCGGTCCGCCGGGCGCACCTGCACGCGACGGCCGCGCACGACCGGTTGGCCGTGCCTCGCGGTGGCACGGACCTGGACCCGGACATCGCACGACACCGAGAGGGCGTAGGAACCGAGCGCCGGCGTTCCCGCCGCTGCGCCTCTGACCTGCGTCCAGCCCGTGCCGGGCAGGCTGAACGCGACGTGCAGAGCCCGGCTCAGGTGCGGGGAGTCGACGGGCGCCGTGCCGGCCCGGTCGGCGGCCGCGGAGGCCGGCGCCAGCAGGCAGATCGACAGCGCGCCCGCCACGCACGCCTTGGCGGTCACGCCGGGCGTGGGGCTCCGGCGTCGGCACCGGTCGCCGGCACCCCGTCGACCGCCAGCGCGCGGTTGGCATAGCGGAGATCCTCGGTGACCTCCGGCCCGAACCAGTCCGGCGGCTCGTAGGCCTCGCTCGCGGCCTCCGAGTCGAACTCGACCTCGGCCAGGACGAGCCCGTCGAGCGCCCCGGCATAGACGTCGAGCTCGATCGTCAGGTCGCCGTCTTCCGGCAGGCGGTAGCGCGTCTTCGCGACCCGGCGGCCGTCGCTCAACGGCCAGAGCGAGGCGAAGCGGCGCTCGTCGATCTCGAACTCCTCCTCGACCCGCACACCCCCGGCCCCGGACTTGACGGTCAGGAGCGTCCGACCGCCGCGCCGGCGGACGCGCACCTCGGCCGATCCCTCGATCACGATGTAGCCCTGCTCGATCGCCTCGGCCGGAAACCGGTCGAGCTCGCCCGGCACCTCCGCGACCAGGAACTTCCGCTCGATCTCGTAGCCGCACGGGTCCTCGGCCGCGTCTGCGGCCGTCTCCTCTCCATGTTCGGCGGCGGCGGCCGCCTCATCCTCCGGCTCTGTGGCCACCTCCTCCGCGGTCGCCGCGGCGGCCTCCCTCCCCTCCTCCAGGTAATGCCGCGTCCGGCGGGCGAAGGCCGCCGGCCGCTCGGCGTAGATCAGCCGGCCGCGATGCCGAGCGCACTCGAGCAGCTCGGCCCGCCGCTCGGCGACGAGCTCGAGCAGCCCGGTCGGATCGGCCGGAACCGGGGGACGCGAGTCACCCTCGAGCAGCTCGGCCAGCACGGCCAGGTCATGGTCGTCGCCGAGGATCTCAGACAGCCGGTGCGCCTCCTCGGCCAGGGCGTCGAGCACCTCCGGCCAGGACGGGCTGATCAGCCGCTGGTGGTACCAGATGTCCTTGACCCGCTTGCGCCAGTCGTGCAGCCGCTCGACCGTCGGCTCGCCGTCGGCGGCGGCGAAGGCAGCCCGCCCGCGCCCGTAGGCCACCTCCATGCCGGCGGCGACGGTCGCCCAGTCGCAGTCGGCCAGCGGCCAGTCCTCGACCCGGTTGGCGACGCCGTCGAGCAGGTCGATCGCCTCGGCCCGCCCGGCTCCGGCCGCGCCGGCGGCGCGGGACTCGGCCGCCGCCGCCCGCAGGTGCTCGGCCAGCCCGTCGAAGTCGGCCTCCGGCAGCCGGCCGGCGTAGCGCTCGGCGAGTCCGGCCACCGTCTCGACGAGGACGTCCGCGTCGCGCGCGCCCGACACCAGCCGCCCCGCGTCGCGCAGGGCCCGGTTCTCGCGCCGGTAGACATGCTTGCCGAGTCCGGGGCGCACGAGCCGCAGCAGCGCCCGGGCCTTCTTCAGCGACTTGCGCGCCTCGTGTATCGCCTCGACCGGATCGGCGTCGAACTCGTCGCCCAGCAGCGACGCCGCCGACGCCAGCTCCCCGCGGATGCATTCGCGCAACGAGTCGGCGACGTCCATTTCGAAGCTCAGCCGATAGGCCACCGCGAAGCCCTCCGTTCTCACCGCCGCCCAGCCCGGATGCCCCGGGCCACTACCCCAGAGGGTAGCGGCGGCCTACGGGCCGGCGTCGGTAGCCGACGCCCGCCGAGCGTCCTGCGCGCCGATGGCGACCGCCCCGCGCGCCGCGCCGACAGCTCGCTCGAGGCCGGCGATCCCCGGCGCCTTCGGCGGCGCCTGTGAAGCCGCCCCACCACCACCACCACCACATCCGGCGAGCGTCACCGCGGCGAACAGCCCGATCACGAGCTTGCGTGTCATCGCGGAATCATCGGCACACCCGGGCCCTGGGTTTAGCCGGCCGAGCCCGGCGCGGTCCCGCCGGTCACGAGCAGCGGAGGCTCCGGGGCCGTAGTTGTCCGGTCGCAGATGGTGACTTCCACGCTGTTACGGGCGCCGGGGGCCCGCAAAGATCCTGAGCATGCCCAACTCAGTCGCGCCGCCCCCACCCGCCGAACCCGTCGCCCCCTCCCCGGCGCCCGCGCACCCGGAGATCGGCGGCGCACCGGCGCCGGGGATCGGCACCGCGCCGTTCGCGGTGGGTGTCGTCGCCGGCGTCGCCGCCCTGGTCATCCTGGCGTTCGCCCTGATCGGCGGGGGCGGCCAACAGCCGATCGGCGCGATGACGATGCCGATGTCACCGGTGGCCATCGCCCCGCAAGCCGGCCCGGCGGCGTCGATGCCGGGCTCGGCCGGGACGCCGATGATCCGCCTGAGCGTCGCCGGCGGCAACAAGCTCGGACCGGACGGGAAGATGCACGACTCCTTCTCGCAGACCAACTTCGCCGTCAAGGTCGGCCAGCCGGTGCTGCTGCGGATCAGCAACGCCGACAGCGCGTCGCACAGCATCACCGCCCCGGCGACCGGCGTCAGCATCACCGTCCTCCCGGGAGTTCACACCTACTCGCTGGTCGCCGCGACGGCCGGCCGCTTCGAGTGGTTCTGCGTGCTGCCCTGCGACCCCTGGTCGATGACCCATCCGGGCTACATGGCGGGGTACATCACTGCGACCTGACCGGCGGGCGCCGGGTGCCCGGGTCAGGGCTGGCGCGGGGTGTGCATCGACCGAATCGAGAGATCTGTCAGCTGGCGGGCGTCGACCGGAGCCGGGGCGCCGGTCAGGGGGTCGGAGCCGCTCGCGGTCTTCGGAAAGGCGATCGCCTCGCGGATCGACTCGCGTCCGGCCATCAGCGCGGCGATGCGGTCGATCCCGAAGGCGATGCCCCCGTGCGGGGGCGCGCCGTAGCGGAGCGCCTCGAGCAGGAAGCCGAAGCGGGCCTCGGCCTCGGCCGCGTCGAGGCCGATCGCGTCGAGCACCTGGCTCTGGAGCTCGGGCGTGTGGATACGGATCGACCCGCCGCCGAGCTCGTTGCCGTCGACGACGAGGTCGTACGCCCGGGACCGCAGGCGGCCGGGGTCGGCGAACGACAGCTCGGTTTCCCCGGCGGGTGGGGCCGGGGCGGTGAACGGATGGTGGAGCGCGTCCCAGCGCCCGCCGGCTTCGTCGTAGCCGAACATCGGGAAGTCGACGACCCACAGCGGGTCGTGGCGGCCGGCGGGAATCAGGTCGTAGCGGCCGGCCAGCTCGAGGCGCAGCGCCCCGAGCGCCTGGGCGGCGACCGGCTCGCGGTCGGCGACGAAGAGCAGCAGATCGCCCTCGGTCGCCGCCAGCGCCGCGTTGACGGCGGCGACCTGCTCGGGCGCGAAGAACTTCTCGAGGTTCGATCGCCAGCCGGTCTCGCTGACCGGGAGCGGGGCGACCGCCTTGGCGCCGTAGCGCTTCACGAACTCGCTCAGGCCGTCGAGCTCCGCCCGGCTCAGGGTCAGCGGGCCGGCGTTCAGCGCGCGGATCACACCGCCGGCGGAGAGCACACCCTCGAAGACCTTGAACTGACTGCCGCGCAGCATGTCACTCACATCGGTGATCTCCAGCCCGAACCGCGTGTCGGGTCGGTCGGAGCCGAAGCGGAGCATCGCCTCGTCGTAGCCCAGCCGCGGCCACGGGGTCGCAGGCACGGGAAGCCCGCCGACGGCGAAGACGTCTGTCATCAAACCTTCGACCAGGTTGATGATGTCGTCCTCGTCGACGAACGACAGCTCGATGTCCAATTGTGTGAACTCGGGCTGGCGGTCGGCGCGCAGATCCTCGTCGCGAAAGCACCGGGCGATCTGGTAGTAGCGCTCGTAGCCGGCGATCATGAGCAGCTGCTTGAACAGCTGCGGTGACTGGGGCAGCGCGTAGAAGCTGCCGGGAGTGAGCCGGGACGGGACGAGGAAGTCGCGGGCGCCCTCGGGCGTCGACCGGGTCAGGATCGGGGTCTCGATCTCGAGGAAGTCCCGGGCGTCGAGGTGGGCACGCATCGCCCCGATCAGGGCGTGGCGCAGCTCGAGCGCCCGGCGCATGCCGTCCCGGCGCAGGTCGAGATAGCGGTAGCGCAGGCGGAGTGTCTCGTCGACCTGGCCGTCGTCGTCGAGCGGGAACGGCGGCGTCAGGGCGCCGGCGAGCGGGTCGAGCCCGGCGACCGCGATCTCGATCGCCCCGGTCGGCATGTTCGGGTTGACCGTCTCCGGGCTGCGGGCGACGACCCGGCCGCGGGCGGAGACGACATGCTCGGGGCGTAGGTCGTGGGCCGCGGCGTGCGCCGCCGGCGCGTCTTCGGGGTGGAAGACGAGCTGGACGAGGCCGGACCGGTCGCGCAGGTCGACGAAGACGAGGTTCCCGTGGTCGCGCCGGCGGTGGACCCAGCCGGCGACGCTGACCTCGGTGCCGGCGTCGGCCGGGCCGAGCTCGCCGGCCCAGTGGTCGCGGTAGCGGTTCGGGCGGGGCGGGCGTTTCACGGTTTGGTCAGCCTTTCGATGAGCTGGCGGGCCGAGACGGGCTCCTGGGTGGCGCCGTGCTTGAGTTGGATCCCGTCGGCGTCGACGATCGCGACGAAGCGGGCGCCGAGCCGCTCGGCCTGCTTGAGCTGGCCCTTGAGCGACCGGCCGGTCGTCTCCATCTGGGCCCGCAGGCCGGCCCGGCGGGCGTCGAGGAGCGCACCAAAGGCCTGGGACCGGGCGGTGTCGTGGGCGACGTAGAGATCGATCGTCGGGGGCAGGGGCGCCTCCGGGGCAGCGGCCAGGAGGATCCGCTCGACCCCGGCCGCCCAGCCGATCCCCGGCGTGGGCGGACCGCCGAGCGTCTCGACGAGGCCGTCGTAGCGACCGCCGCCGCCGACCGCCGACTGGGCGCCGAGGGCGTCGCTGGTGAACTCGAACAGCGTGCGCGTGTAGTAGTCGAGCCCGCGCACGAGCGTCGGGTCGATCTCGTAGGCGACGCCGGCCTGGTCGAGCAGGCCGCGGACCTCGGCGAAGTGCGCGACGTCCTCGGGTGTGAGCCGGTCGAGCAGGCGGGGCGCCGTCGCCATCACCGCCCGCGTGCCCGGATCGTCGGAGTCGAAGGCCCGGAGCGGGTTGAGCTCGATGCGCGCACGGACCTCTGGTGAGAGGTGTTCAGATTTTTCGCGCAGATAGGTCTGCAGCTCGCCCCGGTAGTCGGACCGCGCAGAGGGGCTTCCGAGGCTCGCGAGGCGAAGCTTGAGGCCGCGCACGCCGAGGCGGTCGAGCAGCGTGTGGGCGAGGACGATGGACTCGGCGTCGGTCGCCGGGTCGTGCGACCCGAGGACTTCGGACCCGACCTGGTGGAACTGGCGGTAGCGGCCGGCCTGGGCGCGCTCGTACCGGAAGAACGACGAGACGTAGTACAGCTTGACCGGGGCCGGGAGCTTGTGCATCCCGTGCTCGACGTAGGCCCGGCAGACGGGGGCGGTGCCCTCCGGGCGGAGGGTGAGCGACCTGCCGCCGCCGTCCGTGAACGTGTACATCTCCTTCTGGACGATGTCGGTCGCCTCGCCGACGGTCCGGCTGAAGAGCTCGGTCGCCTCGAACGTGGGGGTCTCGATGCGGCCGTAGCCGGCGGACTCGAGCACCTCGGCGGCGACGCGGTCGATCTCGTGGCGGCGGGCGGCGGTGTCCGGCAGGATGTCGAACGTCCCGCGCGGCGCCCTGATGGCGGGCGGACTCACGCCGGGTGATTCGCGGCGTGCGGCTTCGGCGTCGGCAGGCCGGCGAGGAACGGGTTGCCGGCGCTCTCGGCGGCGAGGGTGGTGACCTCCATGTGCCCCGGGTAGACGGTGGTCTCTGCGGGGTAGCGGTCGAGCAGGTCGGCGATCGACCCGAGCAGCGTCGGCATGTGGCCGCCGGGAAAGTCGGTCCGGCCGACCGAGTTGCGAAAGAGGACGTCGCCGCTGAACAGGGCCAGGTGGTCGGGCAGGGCGAAGGTGACGTGGCCGGGGCTGTGGCCCGGCGTGAACACGACGTCGAGGTCGAGTCCGGCGAGCTTCAGGTGCTCGCCCCCGGCGATCGTGTGCTCGGCCTCGTAGCTGTCGAACGGACCGAATCCCGGCCAGGGGATGTAGGCGTTGATGTCGGCGAGGACGTGGCGCTCGAGCTCGGGCACCCAGACCTCGGCGCCGGTGGCGGCGGCGAGCGGGGCGACGGCGCCGACGTGGTCGAAGTGGGTGTGCGTCAGGAGGATCGCCGCGACCTCGAGCTTGTGGCGGGCGAGCGCTGCCAGCAGCTTCGGCGCCTCCTCGCCCGGGTCGATCACCAGTGCCTGGTGGGAGCCCTGAGCCCAGGCGATGTAGCAGTTCTCCTGGACGGGGCCGACCGGGATGCCGCGGACCTCGAGTCCCATCAGCCGCCGGCTTTCTGCTTGAGGCGGCGGCGATAGATGAAGAGGTCGGTGTAGTAGCCGAGCGGGACGTAGACGATCAGGATCACCGGGAGGAAGCCGATGATCTGGGCGGGCTTGAAGCCGAGGATCAGGATCGACGCCCCGAGGACGAAGATGCTGGCGATCAGGGCCTTGTTGATCGCGCCCTTCCAGGTCGGCGGGGTGTCGTACTTGTCGAGCTTGGCGGCGCCCTTGGCCGGCTTGGCCCCGGTCTTGCCGGGCGGCTTGGTGCCGGTCGCCGGAAGCTTCTCCTGGGCCGTCGGCTTGCGGCCGGTGCGGCCGCGGGCCTCGATCATTCCGGCGGCGTTGCCCCGGTGCTTGCTCGGTCGCTTGCGCTTCGTCTGGGCCATGACGATGAAGGGTAGTCGCCTGCGCGGGGCCCGGTCGTCAGCTTGCGAGGGCGTTCTCGATGACGTGGCGGGCCGGGTCAAAGCCGGTGATCGGGAGGTCCTGTGGGAAGCCTTCGAAGGCCGCGCGGGGCGCGAGGCCGACGAGCTCGGCGGAGGCGATCGGGGCGTGCCGGGCGACGGCGGCGACGACGTCGGCGAGCCTCAGGTGCGTGGGGTCCTCGACGTTGCACGAGACCTGGGCGCGGCCGTCGCGGCCGGCGAGGACGAGCCCGATGGCTCGGAGTCCGGGCAGCCCGCCGGCGGCGCCCTGCCTGATCTCCGCGGCGATCCGCCTGGCTTGGTGCAGGCCGGCCGGGGGCTCGAGCTCGAGGTTGAAGGCGACGAGCGGCGGGCGGGCGGCCACGAGCACGGCGCCGGCGGTCGGGTGGGGTCTGCGCGGGCCGAAGTCGGGGGCGAGCTCCTTGGCGTTCAGTCGTCGGGTCAGCTCGGGCAGGCCGCCGCGGCGGAGCTCGGCACGGGTCCGCCCACCGGCGAGGGCGCCGTAGAGGAACACCGGGAGGTCGAGCTCGGTGGCGAGGAGGTCGGCGGTCAACAGGGCCTCGACGACAGCGGCGCCTCGCCGCTGGGGGTCGAGGTGGACGATCGGGACGACGTCGACGGCACCGACGTGGGGGTGCAGGCCGCGGGGGGCGGTCAGGTCGATCCGGTCGATCGCCACCCGTGCGCCTTGGAGCAGGGCCTGGGCCAGGCGGCCGGGCGGGCCGGCGAGGGTGTAGACGGCCCGGTGGTGGTCGGGGTCGGCGTGGCGGTCGAGCAGGCGGACGACCGGGTCCGCGGTGTAGGCGCCGGCGATCGCGGCGAGCTTGGCGGCGTCACGGCCTTCGGAGACGTTGGGGACCGACATCAAGATCATCATCGGCGGGTCGGGCGAGGCTAGCCGAAGTCGATCGGCCGGTCGGTGCGGCTAGACTGCACGCCCCCGCCGGAGTAGCTCAGTCGGTTAGAGCAGCGGAATCATAATCCGCGTGTCGGGGGTTCGAGTCCCTCCTCCGGCATCCCTGCAAAACGCCACTTTCCCCCGTGTTTACTGGCCGGATGGCCTCTCCCGGGGACCGGCGAGAAGTGACAGCGATGGACAGCGATGGACTCCACTTGTGGCAAATCTGTCCACCCAACCGTCCACCCAACGAACTCATTTGCGGCCCCCAAGTCGACGTCGTCGTACGCCGATAACAGGAGGCCGGTGAGGTCGTCAGGCGGCGAGGTTCTCCCCGGGCCAGGTCCCGCAGCGGACGCGCTCGTAGAGCGTGTCGGGCGCCAGGTCCGCGCCGCCCGGCCAGATCACCGTCCCGATCTCGCCATCAACCGACGCCTTGGCGAATCCGGCTGGTGTGCGGGCTTCGTCGAACACCGGGCCACGCATCCGCTCGAGCACATCGAGCTCCCCGGAGAGGCCATCGGCGAACGTTAGGCGCAAAACGCCGTGGCGAACGACGGAAACGGCGACGATATCTGGGGTCAGGCCGATCATCGGAGTGGCTCGATCTCCCGAAGTCTCTCACCGGCTCGAGCCAAGCGCCAGTTCTCGAGGAGTTCCTCCTGGTGCAGCTCGGCCCAGGCGAGCACGAAACGCAAATGCCGGCGAGCTAGCGTGCTCTCGATCACCTCGAGCGTGTCGATGCTGACCTTGGCCGTCCCGTCGGCATGGCGGGCGTGAAAATGCGCCGGACCGTGATCGTCGAAGAACATCGCGATCACTATCCCGAAGAAGCGGCTGATGGCCGGCACGCCCGACATCGTGGCGATCGCGCCGGTCGCTACGAGCACATCGCCCGCCGGCGCCGTTCGTGCGGCGCGACTCGCCCTCGCGCAATGCGGCACTACTGGCGGGTGGGCGATGGCCTCGCGAGTTGTGGGTCCGAAGGGGCCTGCGCGGCGCGGCGCGGCGCGGCCACGATTGCAATGGTTCCGTAGTACGTTACTCTCGTGGAGATCCTCGCTTCGGCGTCTCGCCACGGAGTGGACGCCGCGGACGTGCAGCACGCCCTACGCCAAGCCGCCGTCATCGAACCAATCGGTCAAGACCCCACGCGCTACCTCGTCCTCGGCCCGGGCCGCGGCGCGCAGTTCTTGGAGCTGGTCGTGATCGATAGGCCCCACGGCCCAGCCGTGATGCATGCAATGCCAATGAGGTCGAAATACCGGCGGCTGCTCCCCAAGGAGCACTGATGTCTCCAACGCACGGAAGCAAGGCAGACGGAACGCCCATCACCGACGAGATGATCGAGGCGATGGCCGACGAGGCCGAGCGCGGCTACGACGTCGAGGAGATCGTGCGCCGCCGCGGGGGCCGTCCTCCCATGGGATCCGCGGCGTCCACCGTCGAGTCGGTGCGCCTCGACCCGGAACTCAAGCGTGATCTCCTGCTGCACGCCGCCGAGGAGCACATCAGCGTCTCAGAGGCAATCCGCCGCGCGATCGGTCAGTACCTGCGGGCGAGCTAACCGTCCCGAAACGCGGGACGCGACTCCCTGTCGCGCAAACCGACCGCGTGGAAGCGGCGGCGGCTACGTCGGCGGCGGGGCGACGCCAAGTTGGCGACAGATACCGCGCGCGGTGGGAGTCCTGATTTCGCGGTGTCTGGGGACTGTCGTGCGCTGTACGGTCTGCGGGTTCTCCCAGAGCTCGTGCTTGGCTGCTTGGCGGGCGAGTCTGCAGCCTTGAGCGGTCAGATGGCGCTCAAGATCGCGCTTCTTCACGCAGCAATCTCGACGGCCTCGACGAGCGCCCACCCGGTGGGGGGAATCACCTCGCCGCGCTCCCGACGTTCCTCGAGTACCAGTTCGATCGCGTCGCGGACCATCTCGCGAGCCTGGTCGAGACTCTCGCCTTGCGTATGGACCTCCGGCAGCTCGGGGACGTGGGCGTAGACCCATCCCTCGCCAGCGTCCTCGTACACGACGTTGAACTTCAGCGAGCTCATGCCCTCGACGGTAGCGCGTCTTCCGGTCAGGCGCGAGCTCACCCGAGCCCACGCTGGAAGCGAACCATTGGGTGCGTACGGATCAACCCCTCGGGCTCACGCGCGGAGCACGACTGGGCCTTGTTCGGGGTCAGAGGCGTAGACCGGCGCTGGCGGGCATCATCGGTGGTTTGCGGCCATGGATCGTGTCGATGATCTCGGCGTTGTCGATGCCGCGCAGATAGACCGACGTGACGCCAAGGTCGGTGTGCCCGAGCTGGCGCTGGATTACATTCAGCGGCACGCCCTCCCGGGCCATCTCGACCGCGTGGGCGTGGCGGAGTTGGTGCGGCGCGAAGCGGCGACGCACGCCGGCCTGCACGGCGACGCGTCGCAGTTGCGTGCGAACAGCTCCGGGCGCCCACGGCCGTCCCCGCGTGGGTCCCTCGATAATGCAGAACAGGTGCCCGACGGGAAGCGCAGTGCGCTGCGCCGTCCAGGGTCGCAGCTGTTCCCAACCCCAATCATCCATGCCGACCTCGCGGCGCTTGCCGCCCTTGCCGTGACGCACGAGCAGCGCTCCGCGGCGCTCGTCGAGATCGCTCTCGGCGAGGTCGAGAGCTTCCGCGATGCGCAGCCCAGCACGCCACAGAACGACGACCAGGCCGCGCATCCGATCACCGCGGATGCCAACCCCGGCGTGGCGCATCACCGCGACGATTTCCTCAACCCGCGGGGGATCCGCCGGGTAGCGCAAACCCTTGTTACGTGGCGGGCGCCCTGCGTGGTAGCCGGGAAGGGTCGCAGGTGAGCGTCGCCGACCGGCGACGTCCAGAAGAGGTGAGGTGGTCATTGCTCCTCCGATTTGTCGGGTACGAACAGAGGACCGCGTGTACCACGCTCGGCGCCTACTGGCCTCGCGACCGCCGATCGCTGGCGCGTCAGCCAACCACGCGCGACCTCTGCTCGCGCAGAGCGGCCGCGTCACGCCTCGCGCAATTCCGCGACAGGGCGGGTCCACGGGCTCGTGCGAGGCGGCTCTTCGGCCGGCGCGTAAGGTCCAAGGTGACCGGGCAGACTAATCAGCGGTATGAGTTCGCAGTCGCTTCCGCGAGATCCGTTTGGATCTCCCCCTAGCTGGACGCTCATGGTCACCGCATGGCTGATCCTGGTGGGGCCCGCGGGCTTGCTTCTCCTCGTGGCTGGATGGCAGCAAGCCGCGTTTGCCGTCGCCCTGGATGGCGTGATTATGGCCAACGTGATGGCCCGGGTCTGGACTCCAGCGAGCGTGCCGACCATCAGCCGCGGGACAGCCCTGACCACCGGTCTCGCGCTGATCTCCGTCGTCGCGTCGCTTGCCCTCAAGTTCACCTGGATCTTGTTCGCGCCGGCCATCTGCGCTGTCCTGCTGGGACTGTTCGAGGTGGCCGTGCTCTCCCGCGGGCGTCCTGCCGCCCAGGAGCATTCCCGAGCGCCCGCGCCTGTCCGAGGCGGTGGCTCCTAGTCGCGCCAAGCGACCGTCCGGCAACGCAACGGTCTGCCGTCCAGTCGCGGCCGTGGTCGTCAGGGCCGGTCAGGCCGTGCCGTATAGCCCTCGGTCACCGGGACAGTTCACCGAATCGGGGATAGCTGCCGCGGCTCCCCCGAGTCCGTGCGCGGCGCCTGGACTTGGTGTTCCCGGCGGGGGTTCGGCTTGCGGACAGCGCAACCGGCCTGGATTGCCGGACGGGACCTGGCCGCGATGAGCTCGAGACGAAGGGCGCCCCGCCTTGGGTGTTCAGCGATCGCCGGCAGTGCGCGGGTCTCATCGCGGCGCTGGCCAGGCCCTGCGATCGAGAGTTGTCTCGCCGCTATGAGGGGCTCGGTCGTTGCGTTCGCGTGTCTGTCCGCGTTGGTGCTTTGGCTTGGCCCCGGGGTAGCCAGCTCGTCGCGGGCTCCGCAGTGCCGGACCGCTCAGCTTTCCGTGCTCCAAGCCGGCGTTGACGGCGCTGCCAGCCACGAGGGATTGGTCCTCAGGCTGACCAACCGCTCCTCGCGTCCATGCTTGATCGGCGGCTACGTGGGGCTCCTGCGCCTGGACGTGCACCGTCGCCCTGTGCACACCGTCGTCCACCGGGGCAGCGGCTATCTCTTTCGCTCCTCGCGGCCACACAACATCATCTTGGCGCCCGGCCATAGCGTGTTCGCCGGAGTCGAGTGGATCGACGGTCCCGTCGACAACGACCCAACCAGCTGCACCTCTGCGGGTCACGATCTCGAGGTCACTCCGCCGAACGAAACGACCCACGCAACGATCTATGCGCCCACGAGTGCCTGCGCGTCCGGGCGACTCAGCACGACAGCGCTCCAAGTCGGCCGCAGCGGCCAAGGAGCCGAGCACTTCGTTCGGTGAGAAGGCGAACCTGTCCAGCCGGATGCGGCTGTTCGCCGGGCAGACCTGAGTTGGACTTCTTGACCGCTTCGTCTCCCCGTTCTCGTCCCATTGACGATCCTTCTGCGACACGGCCGCGTCAGCACGGATCGTCTATGTGCGCCGCCACGGGGCGAGTCGCATGATGAGGATCACCAGGCTGCGGAGACCGCTATCAGATAGACCACCGAGACGAGCCAGCCGACGAGGCCGCCGACTCTGTCGAGTCGGGCAGCGATGGCAGCGACCGCAGCTCGGCCGGGCATGTGTGCGTCCGTTGTTGCTATGGCGCGGCGTCGTCAATCGGCGATCAGCGCTGGAGGAAGCGCTGGCGAGCGTGACGGAAGCTGCGGTGAGCCGGACGGGCTCGGTGTACTCGTCTCAAGTGGCCCACCTGCGTGGTTGAAGGTGGACGCTGCCGATCACGGCGGCGACTGCGGCGACGAGCCTGCGTGACGGTGTCGTCTCTGGCCTCTCCTTGCGGGCTACGTGGGCGGGGAGGTCAGGATCGCTGTGCGCAGGCGGTCACTCTGGAGCCACCCGGCGATGACGTACTTGCCGGCCCCGGCCATGCTGAGCTGCCCGCCATCACCGTGCCCGCACAGTACGCCCTGGCGGGAGAACCGGGGACCCAGCGGGGCGGCCGGGCCGAACACGCCTCCGGGCGGCCGCACGGCCGTGTACACCTGCTCGCTGCAGAGGACCCGCTGTCCCCACATGATCACGCTGGTGTCACCCGCGGACGCGGCGAGTGGCCCACTGGGGATGCCGGCGCCGCTCGCCGAGAGCTGGGCAGGGGCTCCGAAGGCAGCAGCCCCCGACGGGCGAATGGCCGCGATGACCTGGGCTGCGACGATATTGCCGAAGGCGGGGTCGTTCGTCTCGTTCACGGTGTAGCCCTCGACTTGCGCGCCGTCGCCGGGTAACGCGACCACCGGCCCGGCGAACCCGTCCGCGTCGGCGCCGAGCGTAGGCGAGGTCGAGACGACCGGCTGACCGAGGTCTCCGAGTCCCGCGAGCTCGGTCAGCTCGAAGACGAATGCCGGCGCCTGGCTGACGCCGGCGCCAAAGGCGACGGCCGCACCACCGGTGCCGGCGAACGCTCCGATCTGGCCCGCCCCGCCAGCACTTCCTGTGGGATACGGGATCGTCTGCAGACCGGTGAACGCCCGGGCGCCCGCGAGCAGCGTGGTGGCCTCGGGTGCCCCCGACGGAAACGCCGCGGCCGCGACGAGGACCGTTCCGTCGGCTGCCTCGGCCACGCTTACAGGCCCCGTGACCGCACCCACCCCGCCATGTCGATCTGCGCCGTCGGGTTCGACCAGGGCATAATCGAGGTCTTCGTGGCTACTGAACGGCGGCGGGCTGTGGGCCTGGCGCGTCCAGATCACCACGACCGTGCCGTCCGGCTTGACCTCCATGCCCGATGGTGCACCGCTGGGCCCGCCGACGCCCACGCCGCTCGCGAGCGCGCGCTTGCGCCCGAAGCTGTGGCCGGCTCTCGCGATGCTCACGTAGACCGTCGCCACCCGATGCGCCGCCACGGTCACCCAGGCCACCGCCGCGACCGAGTCCGATCCGACCGCCGCCAGCGGGAAACTCCCGGACGTCGTGAGGGTCTGCGTCGCTCCCAGGCTCCCGTCGACCCGTCCGAGCCTCGCATCGATCGAGCCCTTGGGCAGGTCATACCGCCCGTAGCCGCCGGTCTGAGCGTTCCACACGGCGAGCGTCCGTCCCGCCGCACCGACCGCGACCTGCGGCTGCTCGGCCAGGCCCGAACCTGAGACGGTGCGCGGGGAGGAGAAGCCGCTGGCTGCCTGCGCCGGCGTGACGCCGACGATTAGGGCGGCGGCGGCCGTCAGGAGGATCGTGCGGTGAGGGCTCATACGTACCAGAACGCGGTCACCCCCGGAGAGTTGTGGCCTCGCCCGGACCGGCAGGCCTTGCCTGCTCAACTCGGCGGATCCGCACGACCCCAACGACCTAGCCGACCGGCTCCTCTTCAACGTCCTCGCGATGTCGCCGAATTCGAGTCGGATCTGATCAAGATGCGCACCCGCAAGGGACTCACCGTCGCGCGCGCCGCGGGCAAGCTCCGCGGCTGCAAGCCGAAGCTGACCCCCCGTCAAGAGGCCCACCTCGTCGACCTGTACCGAGCCGACAAGAAGAACCCCGCTGAGCTGGCTGAGCTCGTCAGCGTGGGCCGCTCAACCGTCTATCGCGCGATCGAGCGCGCCGGCCGCGAGACCGCCTAAGGGATCTACTTTGCCCCGGGTGACACCGACCCGAGCACTGGGCCAATAAGCGCGCGACCAAGCGGCGCGGGGGCCGCGACCGCCAACGTCGGCGTCACGTCTTCCAGAGCGCCATAGCTGAATCACGTCAGAGCCTCTCACCGGGCTGTATCAGACTTACTTGGGCCGCCGGATCTCACGAGCGAGAAGGAGACCGAAGATGACCATGGCGGGAAACGCGGTGTAACCCGATCCGCTCGCGAATCCTGTCCCGGTGCCGCCTCCAGCGAGGGTGATGGCTGCGACCACGATGCAAGCGAACACGATCAGCGCTAGGCCGAGCACGCGGCCACGAGAGGAGGGAGCGTCACCGAGCACGCCGCTCACCTACGCCGACGGTTCCGCAGGCCCGCAGTGAAGCCGACCAAGATGAGCAAGATCGTTGAAATAACGGCTGGGACGGCGGACGCGAGGATCGTCACGAAGCCCGGAGGTACCCTATTTCGCCACGTCTCTACCGGTCGTTGTCATTTGCGCTGGCCGCGGAACCAGCGGAACCCGAGCCATACCCCTGCGAGCGCCACTGCAACGAACACGTCCGTGACGCTGTGAAACACCGCTAGCGTGGTGATCGAGGTTCCCCCTTCCGGGACGACGCGACCTTGCCTCCAAGGCCAAGAGTCTGCCAGTCCACTCGAGGCTTTCGCTCGTACCCGCGCATGAGTTGATCCGCCAGCGCTGGTATCCGGGCCGCTGCGCTCGATCTGACGAGAAGAAGTAGCTACACCGGGCGTGACGGTCGAGCTGAACTCCCCTGATCGACGCGTTTACGCTGGGCTGTCGATCGCCGCGAGCACGGCTGACGCAACACAACAGACAGACGGCACGCCGCTCTCAGGCAGCGCCGCATTCGACCGAGCGCTCGGCACTCACCGGGCGGTGCTCTCCATAGAACTCGGAAACGGACGCCACGCCGGGTGAGCCTTCCAGCAACCTCCGAACGGGCAGCCCTTCCCGACTTGGCGGCTCCTCGTCGCGCCAAGCGACCGTCTGGCAACGCAACGTTCTGCCGTCCGGTCGCGGCCGTGGTCGTCAGGGCCGGTCAGGCCGTAGCGTATAGCCCTCGTTCACCGGGACAGCTCACCGAACCAGTCCTACGGGAATCGCGGATAGCTGCCGCGGCTCCGCCGAGTCCGTGCGCGGCACCTGGACTTGGTGTTCCCGGTCGGGGTTCGCTCACTGGGGCACCGGGGAGATCGTCGCGGTCGTCCTCGACGGCGACAGCGAGGTCGTCGGCCACGGCACGCCCCGTGTGCGCCCCTAACGAGTACGCTGGCATTGACTTAGTCCTTTACCTGCTCTCGGAACGCGTGGCCTGACAATGGGCATCAGGGGCCGCTTTGCCGAGCGAGGAGCAGAGCATGACGAAGACGTATCGGCTTACCCCGATCGCTCGGTTTGCGAACGGCGTCTTTGGCGTGATGACTCGGCGCGGACGCGGCGCCAACTACCGCTACATGTTGACGGTCAAAGGACGAAGATCTGGAGTTGCAAGATCAACTCCGGTCGACGTCATGGAACTCGATGGACAGCGCTGGCTGGTTGCACCTTACGGCGAAGTGAACTGGGTCAAGAACGCGCGGGCGTCAGGGCAGGTAGAGCTCTCGCGAGGCGATATCGTCTCGCGATGGAAGGCAGAGGAGGTCCGAGGGCTGGCAGCCGTGCCCGCGATTCGGCGCTACATCACATCAGTCCCTGTCACCTCCGCATATTGGGAGGTCGACGCCGATTCTCCCGACGAAGCTGTCGCGGCCGCGTCCGAGCAGCACCCGGTATTCCGTCTCGCGCCGCTCCCGGTTGAGCTGGCCTGAGGATCTCTGTTGCCGCCTGGTTGCGCGTCTCGTGAGGCGCCCGTCGGTCCGGTTGACTAATCGCGCAGCGGAACGCCCAAAAGCATTCCGTCAGGGCTCCGACGAGGGCCGTACGATGCGGTCGTGCTCTGGCAACTCTGCTCGCTCGTCGGTGTTGTGACGACCGTTCTCGCCCGGCTGCGTGTCCGGCGTTACTCTCCAAGCCACTTCACCGCCGAGCGCACGGTAGGCGGCTGCGGCCTGTACTTCAGCCGCATGCCAGATGGCGACTGGTGGAAGCTGCGCCTTCGCGCCCACTGCGCGCCAGCCAGGCCGGGATCCACGCCGGAGGATCGGGCTACGGGACGGCTGGGAGCGGTAGCGTGTGACCGATGATCTCGAGCAGCCTTCCCTCCGCCGCCATCGCGGCGCTGATCTGGGTCGTGATCTCCTTCGCGACCGGAGCTTCAGCCGGTTTCTCGCTTGGTGGGGCGATTATCTGCGGGGTCGTCGTCTTCGGGATCGGGTACGCCTGGCGCCTGTACGCGGGCCGGCCCGGGGCTGGCTGAATCAAGGCATCCCGCGGTTCGCGACACCCCGCGGTTCGACCCTATGGCGATCGATCGCCGAGGGAATACATCTCGGGAGCACTCGCCGCGGGACAGGTGTAAACCGTGGTCAACGACAGTGGCTCGGCCAACCAACGCGCGCCCGGGCTGAATCGGCCCTCGCCGAGCCGCTCCATCGGGTACCAAGAGGGATCCGGCTACGGCCAGGACCAGCGCGAGCCCGCGCAGCCATCCCACCTTACGTTCACGTTCAGTATCCACGAGTGCGCGCCGCGATCGTTTCGACGGGCTGCCGCCAACGCGTAGGGGATCCGCAACTCGGACAGCGCCACCGGTGCCTCGATTGTCAGGGCTCCGCAGGGTGTGGCTCAAGCAGTAGAGCGCAGCAGCGCTAACCTGCTAACCGGTACGTCGTCATGACTTGTTCATGGTCACGCCACGTCCGATGAACACCGCGCCGACGACGAGGAGAATCGCGAGTGGGATCCGGCTGGCGGTAACTCCGGCGACGACCGCCAAGAGTACGCACAGCGCGCCGAAACCAAATGCCGGGTTCGAGCGGACGAGAAGCCCATCAACCGAGAGTCTAGTCCGCTCGAGCGCGTGTACCCCACAAGGGGAGCGGCGACCGGGTCGAGGTCGGCCTCCCCCGTCGGACTCTGGCCGCCGCGGGCGTCTCGTGGACTGTCGCGGACGGGGGCGTTCGACGGGAGTCCCGTGCGAGGGACCGGTTTTCGACACGGCTCGAGCTGCCTGGCCCGCTCCATGACCGAAGGACCGTCTCGTGGGGGATCCCCCTGCGCAATACATGGCAGCAGGGACACCGGTCGTGGCAGGTACGTTGAAGCCATGAGCGGGCTGTCGATCGGCTTCGCTGGCGTCGTCGCCGCACTGGATCTGCCCTTGGATTGCCGGATGGTGGGCAGCGCCCTGCTCAAGGCGCTCGCCGATCACTATGAGGCCGCGCATTCGTCATCGGCGCTATACGAGTTCGAGTAGTCGGGCGCCCGCTAGCGGCGAGCAGCCATGCCGCAGACCTCGTCCCAACGTGGCGGCCCCAAGGGCTGTGCAAACCCCAATACAACGTCCCGGACTGCGGCGGCACGCTCACGAACCGCCAACGGCCTGCGCCTCGTCGTGGAGGAGCACCGCACGACCACCACACCGAAGCTCAGGAGCGGCAAGCCGGGCAAGACGAAGGTCATCTACGGCGAGGTCGACGACGCCAACAAGTGGCTGTGGAAGTTCCTCGCCGAGCCGCGTTATCACGTTCGATCGCCCCAGTTAAACGCAGCCCGTCCTCGTCCCGCAGGCATGGCGTCGCGTTGGTCGCGGCGCGCTAGCATGAAGAACGAACATCTTGTGGTCGACAAACTAGCGGGAATGGTGACGCGGTATGAATCGTCCTGGGGTTGATGGAGGCTCCAGCGTTTTGTCAGCGAGCCAGGATCTGGTCGTCCTGGTGGGTAGCGTAGAACTTGGCTTCGAACTCTGATGGGGGCGTGTCGTTGAGGTAGCCGTGGAGTCTGTGGTTGTTGTGCCAGTGCACCCATCCCAGCGTGGCGAGCTCGACCTCTTCGACGGTTTTCCATGGGCCGGTGCGGGTGGGGCCGCGGATCAGTTCGGCCTTGTAGTAGCCGTTGACGGTCTCGGCGAGCGCGTTGTCGAAGCTGTCGCCGACGGTCCCGATCGAGGGGACCGCGCCGATCTCGGCGAGTCGTTCGCCGTAGCGAATCGAGGTGAATTGCGACCCGGCGTCGCTGTGGCAGCGCAGCCCGTCGTGGTGGCGGCCGCGGCTCCAGCGGGCCATCTCGATCGCGTCGAGCACCATCGGCGTGCGCATGTGCCCGGCGACGCGCCAGCCGACGATCATCCGCGAGAAAGCGTCGACGATGAAGCACACGTAGGCCACGCCGGCCCAGGTCGCGACGAACGTGAGGTCCGTCACCCACAACAGGTTCGGCTCGCTCGCCCGGAAGTAGCGCTTGACGAGGTCCGGGTGGCGGCCGACGCCACGGTCCGGTCGCGTGGTCCGGACGCGCTTCGAGCGCAACGCGCCCTGGATACCGGCCTGGCGCATCAACCGGGCGGTCTGGTCACGGCCGATATCGATCCCGGCACGCCTCGCGGCCCTCCACAACTTCCTGCAGCCATAGACCTTGTAGTTCTCGTCCCATAGCTCAACCAGCTGCGGAACGAGCTCAGCATCACGCCGGGCACGCAGCGACGACCGCCGGCCCCGAGCGGCGTAATACGTGCTCGAAGCCACCTGCAGCACCTCGCAGATGGGCTCGACTCCGAGCCTGCGACCGTCGACCACGTCGTCCTTGTTCGCCTCGATGAACACGACTACCTGCGCTGCTGGCGGTCGAGCTCCGCCCCGAAGAAAGTCGCCGCGCGCCGCAAGATCTCGTTCGCGCGGCGCAGCTCACGATTCTCCTGCTCGAGCTCCTTCAGCCGCTGCGCCTCGCTCGTCGTCATCCCCGGCCGCACGCCATCGTCCACATCGGTCTGCTTGACCCACGAGCGAACCGACTCAACGCCGTATCCCAGCTGCTCGGCGACCCTCCGAACCGCCCCATGCGTCATCCCCGTCTCGGCCTGCAACGACCGGACCATCCTCACCGCCGCCTGCTTCTCCTCTAGCGAATACCGACGCGTCGTCGGCTTCCCAACTGTCCGATCTCTCGGCATGAACTCCCTCCTTGATTTCCAAGGCTAGAAGTCTCCACGCACCCCAGGACGATTCAGTACCCCAAGTTCCCGCATTATCCCCACGGCGTTTGCACGCCAAGCGGAACGTAGACGTGGCGACGATCCGAAGCGTTCGCTGGTTGGCGACCATCGGAGTCGGCCTGTGGTTCGTGAGTGGCTGCGGCCCGGGTTCTCACGGCGGAGCTGGCGCGCCGACGGTGGGGGAATTCTATAACGCACCGGCGGCGTCGCTGTCGCGGGCTGCGACGGAGCGGCCGCGGGCGGTTCCGAGTTCGTTGGTGCGACAGGGCCCGTACCGGTTTGTGGGGCCGCCAATTGCCGTGTGGACAGACTTCCTGCCGGCCAACCAGGATATGCCTGCTCGAGTGTTTGTGCGACTCAACCGTGACCTCGCCTTCAACGCGCCCAGCTTCAGACTGGACGGAGTGGCGCTAGCGGCAAATAGTGGTGGCATCACCGACGGCCGGCCGCCGCACTGTTACGAGGCGGCCGCAAACTACGGCCTGGTCAGGAGGGGCTACTACGTGGGACGGATTGTCACGATATCGCTGCGGATTCGGGCGACGCGCGGCCAGCCATCGGGTTACCTCAGTATCAAGGTGCCGCTGCGGCCGGCCCTAAAGCGGACGTCGGCGACAACCCCCGGGGTGGACCCTGATCGATCTCAGCGGTACTTCGACCTCTTGGGCTGCAGGTCGTACTGAGCAGGTTAGGACGAGCGCGCTCTCGGAGGCGCTCGGGTATCTCGTCTGGCGATTACCAATCTTGCGGGGGGACGTGTGCCAGTATCTCGACGCCGGCGAGGGAGTCGAGCGCGTACGACTGGCCGTGATGTGCTACTAGATCGACCTCGTGATGGGCGCCACGGCGACTTGCGACTTCGGCCTCAGTACACGCGACTCCCCGATGATCGCCGGCTGGTCGGCGCGCCACGGGGACCAGCGACAACAAGTACTCGCCCGAACGAGCATGCGCTCTCGCCCACGACACGTCGTCCTCCGAGGGACTCATCGACGGCAGCTCCCCAACCGTGATCAAGCGTCGAAATCGCGGGTAGGCCGTCCGCTCGATCGACGCCATCGCCTCAGCCGCCAGCCTCAGGACCGCGCCGGCCGACGCACTACTCGGGCAGCCCGATCGGCCGCGAGACTCGGCTCACCACGGGCCGTCACGCCGCCAGGCTATCCCCGTCAGGAGGACCGCGAGACGGCCAAGGCGCAGTTTGCGACGATCAGTCACGAGGCGCCTAATGGACTTTTCGGCCTTATCTTGGCTTGACCCCTAGATGCGTCCCCAGGGCTCGAGGACTGGGTCGATGGGTTCGGCGGAGTAGGTGCGACGCGCGCGTTGGCCGGAGCGTCGGTCATCGTCGCCGACTGTAATCGAGGTTCTGCGTTGGCAGGTCCCGAACCCGTCGGATGGGCGGATGCGCGACGGTAGCAACCCCCGGGCGACAGCGCCTCAGCTGTCCAGCGGAACAACGGCGACCCCTCTTCCCTCTCCACGTCAGGCCTCGGCGCGCGGGTCGGGCCCCCTCAGCCGGCACCTGCCTCCAACCAAGGTCGCGCATCCGGGCTGTTGTGGCATCGTGTACCGCATGGATCTTTCGGGGCTACTCATCATGCTCGTGGGCGCCGCCATTCTGTTCTGTATGCGTGGTATGCGTCGGTTCAGCGCGAGATCGAGCCGAAGCTGGTCCGCCTCGACTTTCCCGGGCTCGTGTCGAGGTTCCCCCGGCTTCCCGACCAGTATGGGGAGGCGGCCGGAAAGGCCTCAATCGCGATCGGGACCTTGGTCGGGGTCGGTGCGATTGTCGGAGGCGCGATCGTCGCCTTTGGATGACTCCGCCATGCGGCACTCGGGGAGACGACATCAGCGCGAAGCGCCGGCGACTCCCTCTCGCGCAGAGCGACCACCCGACACTGCCGAAAATCGAGATAGCCCGGGAGGTGCCGACACCGGACGATCCGATCGCCGCGGGCCGCAGTCACGGCTGGAGATCGAGCGCCCAGACGATCTCCTCGCCAGCCCGGCGTTCGGTCGGCGTGAACCCGGCAGACTGTGCGACGCGTTGAGAGGCTCGGTTGGCGCCGTCAATGTCGGCGGTGAACGACACCAACCCCAGCTGCTCGTGTAGCCAGTTGACGATTGCTCGTAGAGACGCGGTCGCTACCCGCGCGCGGCGCTCGCTCTGGAGAACGCAGTAGGCGACGGTTGCAGTCTCGTCGCGAACGGTTGCCTGTACCCAGGCGGCCGCGCGCCTCGCCGCGCCGACACGCACGATCCAGTTCAGCCAGAGCTCCGTCGTGTCCGGAGAGAGTCGTGACTCCCATCCGCTGAAGCGGTCGCGTAGGCCGCTGACATCGTCCGCGCCTAGCCAGTCGCGCACAAGCGGATCCTCAAGGAGACCGGCGAGCTCCTCAGCGTCGCTGGCGCGGAGCGGCACCAAGAGAAGATGCTCGGTGCTGATTTCTCGATGCTCCCCGGACGAGAGGACGCTGAGCAACCTCGCGGCGCTGGTCGTGAGATGATCAGATTGTGGGGGCGGGTCAGCCGGGTCGGGAGACGTCACGACGGTGTCCGACCGCGAGCATGCGGGCCGCGTGCTCGTCCTCGAGCACCTCGTAGACGATCCGGTACGCCCCTCGTCGCGCCACACAGCCGCTCCTCATGTCCCAGCCGCGGGGCGTTTGGCGTGACGCTGAGGGGTTCTCGGCGATCGCGTGGAGCGTCTCGAGTGCCGCGTTCGCGACCGAGATCGTGGGGCTTCTCGGCGGCGTGGCACGCTGGCGAGGGCCGCCAAGCCGGCTCGTTCACGTGCCGTTGGTCTGCCGGCGCTTCAGATCGGCACGCACGTCATCGAGGCGGCGTCGGTGTCGCCGCTCGCGGCGACAATCTCGCTCGCGCGAATCTGGCCGTCAAACGAACGGCCCGGACATGATGGGGCGAGGGTCTCCTCCAAGCCCTCCAGGTCATCGGTGCTCACAAGCAACGCCGCCCGCTGCCCGTTGCGGGCACGAACTCGCGGCCTTGTTGACAGACGACCTCGTCGACGATCTCCGAGAACCGCACCCTGACGGTCGCGATCAGCAATGTCTCCGACATGACCACAACAGTAGTAGGACTCCAGCCTGACGACCAGCGGACCCGGGCGGCCGCTTTCGCGTGCGGGCAGCCACCGCAACGCGGCTGCCTGTCGCGCGAAGCGACTGCGCGATGGAGTCCGGCGAATCAGCGGGCGGCGCCGACTTGCGGGGCCGGGAGCATGCGCAAGAGGTCTGACGGCAGTCGCTGGCTTGCGTGCCAGTACTCGAGTCCGACGACGTGCCGGTCGGTTGGGTTGAGCTCGCGCAGCCCAAAGTCCGTCTCTTCGGCGATGACGATCGCCGCGTCGTAATCCTCGAAGCGCAGCCAAGCAATGTCGGCCTGCTCGTCGTAATGCCCGTCGAATTTCATCGCATCACATTTTAGCCTCGCCGCCAAAGCGTCACCACGCGGGCCGTTAGGGCATCGCCATCGACCGGATGGTTGTACGCGATCGCGACGCGCCCAGACCTCAGCAACCAATCGGCGGCGCCAGTGTTCCGGCTCCGGCCCGCATGGCCGGCGAGGATTGCCTCCTCCAGATCGGCTCGAGCAATGCCGAGCAACTGCGCCTTGACGAGCGCATGGTCAGTCCAGACGATGATCCGCGGCGGGTTCGGGGACACCGCGCCATGTTCGGTGCTCTATCGGACGTCGAACTCCTACACGACCCTCCGGTACTTGGCTGCCGACCGCTCGACTCAGTGGTTTCTGCTCGCCGCATCGCGACCGCCAAGCGGCGGCGACCGACGTGCCCGCTACTCGCATCTCCGTTCACTCGTCGTGCCATGGCCAGGAGCGGCGCACCTGGCCAGCGCGCCGCTGCGGCCCGACCCGTCGCCACACGCCAGTCAAGGCGACTAGGAGCGCGACGACCCCAAGTTCAAGCCAGCGGCCCTTGAGGGCGAGGCCGACGAGCAACGTCAGCGCGATGACGGCCGGGACGAATACCGCCGGCCGCCTGGACGGCCCACGGAGCACGCAGCCAGTGTCGCACCCTCCTCGTCCTGCTCTCCGAACTGGGCCCTTCGCGGCTCCTGCTCGCGCGATGCGACAGCGTCTCGCGCTCGAGCTCCGACTCGGATCGTTTGCCTGCGCGCTCGGCGGTACGCAGCCCGCCAGGGCTGTGATCATCAGGAAATGCCACGCCCCGCGCAGCGAGTCCAGCCCCGATCCCATGCCACGCTCGCGTCAGCCGCGCTCGCGCTCACCGCGATTCTCGGTGGCTGCGGTCAAGCAGCGCACTCCCACACGCGTGCAACCCGCGCCGGGCCCGCTGCGGTCGCGGCCTGCCGCGTCACCGACTTGCGGCTCCGCACCAGCACGCAAGGTGCGGGGCAAGCCGGCTACACCGCGGTATCAATCTTCAACACCGCGGCGTGGCCTGCACGCTCGACGGATTCCCCGTCGTGACGCTCGATGCGAGAGGACACCGAGTCCCCGCCAGCCAGCGGAGCGTCGCCGGCGTCATCACGGCCGACCCCCGGGTTGCCGTCGTGACCCTCGCGCCCGAGCCAGCGTCGGCCCAGCGCCAAGACGCCTACTTCCTCGTCGAGCTCGGCAACGACTGCGCGCAGTCTCGCATCATGGTGCAGCTCCTACCCAACGCGCCGCTCAAGCAGATACGCAGCGGGGCCCCTGGCCCCGGATTCTGCCCGTCACGCGGCCAAGCACCGTTCCTCACCGTCTCCGAGTACCAACCCGACCCGACCGGCAGCCCGTGAAGCGCCGCAGGTCGCGCAAAGCAGAACTGGGGCCACGGCCCTTCCGCGCAAGCGCCAACGTGTTCGTCCCGTCCAAAAGCGGAACTGACCCCGAAGCCTCTTGCCAGGGAGCGCCAGCAGCCGTGTGGCCTAGGAGTTGCGGCCCAGTTGGGCAATGAGCTGCAGCGCGATGGCGTTCTGGCGCGCGACTAGTGCGTTGAGGAGCTCGGCGGCGTCGGAATGACGCACCAGCACCGTGGCGTCGCGCCCGATCAGCTCAGCCAGCAACTCCACCGTGGCCTGATCGACGTCCTCGTCGCTGGCGATCCCCTGCCGTTCTCGTTCGGCAAGCCAGTCAAGGCTGGTCGCAAGCAGGTCAGAGGCCACTGGCTCGGCCAGGAAGGGGATGATGCTTCGCGCCGAGTAGGAACTGCGCAGGTGCGGCTCGACCAGCTCGGTCCACTCCGGCTGTAGCTCGGCAAGGAGGGGGCGGTGGCGCTCCTGCATGCGTGGGTAACCCCAGCGGCTGAGGCACAGCAGCTCAAGCTGCAACTCGTCCGAATGCCAGCCGCTCCAGCTCTGTTGCTCGGAAGCAAAGGCCAGCATCTCTTTGATCATGGCCGCGAAGTGGGCGGCTGGAGCGTCGAGGGCCAGGGCGGTTCTCCACATCTCGTTGATGAAGGTCGAGACCCAGCTGTGCGCAGGAGCCCCTGCCCGCAGCACCGGCTGCCAAATGGGGCGCGCTTCGTCCAAGCTCGCCTGGGCGGTCATGGCGCCGAGATGCCGGTAGAGGTCAAACTCCTCCTCGCTGGGGCTGCCGTCGACCTCGCCGCTCGCATCTGGCACCAAGGCTCCGGCGAAGACGGACGCGAACTGCGAGGCCACCCCCACTCGCCGCTCTCGCTCTTCGTCTTCCAAGTCGGCGGTCAGCGAGAAGAGGTGCACGCGGGCAGCGACCAGGTAGGCCACGTCCAGCGTGAGGGCGATCCGATAGAGAGGGTCGGTGACCCGCGGGAGCATGGCCTCGGGGGTCTGAGCGATGAAGTCCTCCAGCGAGGGGGCGGCCGGGTCCAGCGATCCATCAACGAAGGCGGCGAAGACCGCTTCGATCTCCGGAGCCAGGTCGGGAAGCTCAGGCAAGGCAGGCTCATCTTCGTGCCAGGGCAGTCGCTGGCGTTCTTCACGGTGGCGGCGAGCGTGCAGCCAACTCAGGGTGCGTGCCCAGTTCAGCGACAGCACCTCCAGGCGGCGCGCGTCGTTGGCCAGGGTAGGGCGGCCCTGCACCGCGGCGAACAGGCGGCGGACGGTGGCCAGGTGGTAATGGGTCGCCAACCGCGCGATGCCGTGACGCACATCGGAGTCATCGGGGAAGGCCTCCCACAAGACCGGCAGTCCCACTGCGGCAAAGCCATCCCAACTGATGTCGACCAGGTCGAGCGGCGAGTCGAACATGTGCGTGGGCGGGACCTCGGCAAACGGGCGTAGCAGGGCTTCGCGGCAGAAGGCCACCACCTCCGGCTCGCCCGACACCCACTTCTGCGCGCACACCAGCAGCGCGGCTGCCGCGCCGCACTCCACGTCGGCTCGCCGCAGCACGCCGTCCTCGAAGACGTCGGCTGGTGGTTCTTCGGCCAGGCCGGCCTGGATCTGATCCCACAACTGACGCGCCTCGTCCGGGGTGACCTGAGTGCCGTCCTGCACCCAGCGCGAAAGCAGGCCGGGCGCCGTCAGCCACCACTGACGCCGATGAAGGTCCGCTTGATCGTGGTCGATCTCGGCTTGCAGTTCACCCGGCAGGCGGAACATCCAGCCGTCCCCGCCCGATTCCAGCTCGATGTGCTCGTAGTTGCCCGGGTCCATCTGGGCGATCAGAAAGCGCCAGCGGTCCTGCGGTTCCTGCGCCCAGCGCTCCCGACCCGCTGTCAGCTCGTAGACCAGGATCCCCTGCGCCACCGCGAGCGGCATGATCTCTTGGTCGAGCGGCTTGGTGCGGTGCTCCATCCCGTGCCACATCTCCAGCCTGCGGCGCTCGACGTCGCTGAAGCTCATGCGCAAATAGGCATGCCCTCGGGCTTTGTAGAGACGGTCAGCCAGGATCAGGCCGGCGCTGGTGGCCAGCGGAGCCAGCACCCCTTGCAGTAGCTCTGGTTGATAACAGGCGATCTCGACCAGCACCCCGAACACCGCCACCGACCGCGATTGCATCAGGTCAGCCAGCATCTCCTCCAGGGCCGGACCGGTCTCGAGCTGGCCATCGATGCGGCGATAGAGGTATTGCTCCAAGCCCATGAGGGCTGTGGCCAAGGCGCGAGGCACGCGGGCATCGCCGCGGTGCCAGTGCATGACGTTGCTGTTTCCCTGGAGGGTGCGCCACTGGCCGTCGATCAGGATCTCGAAGCCAGCGCGCAGATCGAGATCGTCGACGTCGGCCATCTCCGTATCTGCCCACGCGGCGGTGGCATGGTCGACGATCCTCAACAGCGCCGGTACTGCCACCTCGGGAGCGTGGGTGAACAGAGAAATCAGGGGGCCGTTCTCCGGCAGCGGGGCCTGACGGCTGATACGGCCCGCGATCCCATAGTCGGGCTCAAGGCCCAGGTGACCTTCGCCGCTCGGCTCGCGCAGCAGGCCGACCAGCACCAGATCGGCGGCCGCCTGCGGGTGACGAAGCATCATCGGCACCAACGAGGTGGGCGCCATCA
Source organism: uncultured Solirubrobacterales bacterium (assembly GCA_963742705.1). Taxonomy (GTDB): domain Bacteria; phylum Actinomycetota; class Thermoleophilia; order Solirubrobacterales; family Solirubrobacteraceae; genus Palsa-513. The sequence goes on from CAVUMZ010000017.1 coordinate 1,017,603, forward strand.
GAGCCTTGCGTACCGGCTCGCTGTCGGCGCGAAACCACGCCTCCTCGTCGGATTCCGGGGTCAAGGCATCGGCCACCAAGGCCGCGACCTCGTCGGGAAGCTCGGCACCTGCGGCCAGGAAGGCCGTCCACAGTTTGTCGCGCTGATCTTCCGGAAGGTGAATGTCGTTGGCCCGGGCGCTGGCCACGAACTGCCCGGCCGCGAGACACAGCCGGGCGGCTTGGTCTCGCCCCGGGTAACCGGTGGGAGCTACGCGCAACCACAGCTCGGCGATGGCGGCCGCCGGCAGGGGCGCGGCCGCTACCACCTCGTCGCTTCGCGATGCCAGCACTCGCAGCACCGGCGGCCAGAGCACCCAGGTGGGTAGCCGCCAGGCGGCGGCCATCAGCACCTGAAGATGATGGCCGCCGCCCTGAGTCAGCAGGGCGGCACGCGGGTCAGGGACGCTGCCGCTGAGCATGAAGCGGTTGAGCATGCGCGCCAGCAACCCCTTCTCACCTTCCAGCGTGGTCCACAGCGCGTCTAGGTGGTCTTTCGCGTCGGCGGCGAACAGCGGGGCATCGAGATACAGGTCCGCGGCGATCTCGTTGCCCGAGGCGCGGAAGGCCTCGTGCTGTTCGACCCAGCGCTCGACTCCGTCTTCGCGCAGGGATCGCAGGGCGAAGAGTCGGATAGCTCGATGCCACAGCGGGCGACCCTCCTGGGCGCTGATGGCGGTCTGCGCCCCAGGCCAAGTACCGAGCGCCTTCAGGCGTGACCAATCCCCGAAAAGGTCGTGGCCGAAGCCGTAGGCGTCCTCTTCGGGCGCCAGCACTTCTTCGTTGCGTAACTCCTCGATCACCCCCGCGTAGGCAGACAGCCCGGCGGCATCCAGCTGCCCGGCCGGCAACTCGGCCAGGTTCTCAGCGGTCCAAGCGCCCAGCCCGCGAAGGAACTCGCCGCGGGCCGCGCGCTGCCCGCCAGCGCCCAGCGCGAGCTGGTTCCACCACAGCTCGGCCACGCCAGCTTCGTCGCGGACCTCGGCCAGGGCCGCCTGCCCGGCGCCGCCCATGGCCTCCAGCACCACCTCCAGCAGCTTGGGGCGCCTGAGCACCTCTCGCAGGGAGCCCTGAAAGACCAGCTGATGTAGCTCCTGGCGCTGCTCGAGGACCAGCCGGATGTCCTCGTCGTCGAGGTCGTCGATGAGCACCGGGGCCGGACTAGGAGCGTTGGCACGGCCCAACAGCTGCGTCACTCGATCCACAGCAAATGACTGGCTGGTGATCAGGACCTCAAGCGAGCCGCCGCTCCGGGACGCAGCTGACGCAAAAGCGGCGGCGGCCGCGTGGGCGGCCGCGTCGTAGCTCCGGTCAAGTCCGTCGATGACCACCCGGACCGGCAGCTGACCCAGCGCAAGAACGTCGACTACTGAATACCGCAGGCCTACCCGGTTGCCGAAGCCGAGGATGCCGTCACTGAGATCTCTCGGGTTGAGCCACAACTTGCTGCCACCTTGGCCGAGCCAGCTCTTGGCCAAGGCGGTCTTGCCGCAGCCGGAGGGGCCGGTGAGGAAGATGAACGGCGCCCCGTGCGCCTGGGCGAGCTGGGCGTGGGCGCTCTCGCGCGGCAGATGAAGATCGTCGATCAATACATCGCGCACCGCGTCAAGTCGCTCGCTGGTGTGCTGCTCGAGCACGGCCCAGTCAGGCGTGGCATCGGCGCGAACGGCCAAGGCGAACTCAGCGCCTAGCTCGGCCTGCGCCCGTCCCCAGGTGATGGACCCGCCCGAAGGCCGGGTCCTTGCCACCATCTCCAGCGCGGCGTTGTAGAGATCGTCGGCGCGCTGGGCGTGGCCGGATGCCAGCGCCGACTCACACCACGCTCGCGTTTGAGCCTCGGCGGCTGAGCGCGCGGAGCGGAAGTCCAGATGCAGCGGGACGAGGCGGGCCAAAATCAGCGCCGGGGAGATCGCGCGGTCGATGCCGTGTTCGGTGGCGAGCGCCTCAGGGCACTTGAAGGCGTCCCACAGCTGGCGGTCTGTGGCGTTGAAGTTTCCGGGGACGCCGATGCGCTCAGCCATCCGCTCGGGAGCGTCGTTGCGCACCGTCTCGATCAGCTCGAGCAGGCTGGTCCAGTCGTCACCCGACGCCTGGCCACAAATGAATCCGATGTAGTCGCGACCGAACTCAAACTGCGGCGTGAGCGCGTGCTCCCACGCGGCGGTGACGAAGTCACTCAATCCAGTGGCGAGCAGATGGAAGGACTTGATCGACGACCACCAGCTGGCCGCGGCGCCCCGGATGATGAGGTCGTCAAGTGGCGTGCGTGGGACCTTCTGCTGAAACTCAACCGCGCGGGGAACACCCACGCCGGCCCCCACGGGCGACTGGCCGGCCAGCATGGCCGCTACCACCCAGGTCCCGGCCCGATCCTCGAAGGAAAACCCGCCACCGCCGGTGGTGAAGGCGGGGGCTACGCGCTGTGGTTCGCGGTCAGTCACGGAATCGAGGTCCCTGGTCGGGTGGAGCTTCCCACGCCGCGCGGCTGACGCGCATGTCCCTCCGGTGGCCCAAGTTCTGCTTTACATGATCTGGGCAGCGCGGTGTCGGGACCTATAGTTTCGCTTCCGCGTGGAAGCAGCCGTCTGCGTCGAGGCCCAGCAGACGCCTGCGTTGGACGAGGTCCGCTACGGCGGCCGCGCCGCCGACGGACGCCCGCTCCTTCGCTGCGGAAGGAGGAGCCGTACCCGCCTCGGCTGGCCCGACCCGGTCGTCGTCCCCAAGCGAGCGTCAGCGCGCCTCGCCTCGCGCGTTCGCCTGTCGCGCGAACCAGTCACGCTGGACCGCTAGAGGTCACTGGTTCCGCCGGCAATCGATCTCCGGCTCACGGCGGTCGGCTTGGCGGTCCGGGCGTGTCGTCGTGGCGGTTCACGGTGGCGCCGAACACGTCGCCGGTCTCGTCGCGCAGGCCGTCCGGAAGGTCGCTCGCCGCTTGGCGCGCGATGTGGCGGGCGAGCTCGCGAGCGAGCTCCAGATCGGGTGCGCGCACGCGCAGGTGTGCGGCGAGCCGTGCGCCGATCCAGTCGAGGGACCAGCGATCCACCGTCGCGAGGCTGCGAAGCGATCGCTCGAAGATCGGAGCCGCGTCTTCATAGTCGCGTAGCCCGAGGTTCAGTGAGACCTCGACCGCCCACTCCTGGTCCGCGGCCACGCTCCACCGCTCGGCCTCGCGAGCGAGCCGCTCAGCCATCGGCGGCAGCGGCGCGAAGCCCTCACGGGGCGCGCCGGTGGACCAGCGCTCCCCAAAGATGTCAATGAACGCGTGGTCGCAATATCGCTCGCACCAGGCGATCGCGTCCGCCAACTCCACGGCCGCGGGGCCATAGCGGCTCCGAAGAAAACCGCCGCTCAGCTCCTGCCAATGGCGGCAGAAGCGGTCGAACCAGCGGTCGACGATGTCACCTCGCTCGAACTGAGCGACAGACCAGTCGAGCTTCTCGATGCAGAGCTGGTCGATCCAACCAACGCGCCGGCTGGACGACACCGCCCGAGTCATCGCCGTGTCACGCGCCGGCCTCGCGCTGTAGCGACCGGCGCTCCCGGTGCGACAACCCGCCCACGCCCATCGCGCTCGGGATCAAGACGCGGGCGGGCGTAGGCGCCAACTCATCAAAACGGGTCATCGCGAACCCATGCTAGGCCAGGTGCCGGTCCTTCTCGGCACCGACCCGACCGCGCCGCTGCGGTCGGTGATCGCGGTGGCTGGCGAAACTCGGGGCTCTCGTTCTGCGCCACTGACGCGTCCTGCTTTCGTGTCCACGCGGGAATGTCGACCGCGGCAGGCTGGGGATTCAAGCGACTCCGAGCCGGCCCCGCCTGTCTGATCGGTTCAAATGCCTACGGAGCGCATGCCGCCGGGGTCATAGCGCTCTCCACTGGGCGGAGGGATCGCTTCGCTGATGCGAGCGAGATCGCCAGGGCTGAGACGGACGGCAGCTGCGGCGAGGTTCTCGTTCAGGTATTTCACTCGCTTGGTGCCTGCGAGCGGCACGATGTCGTCGCCCTGATTCAGTACCCATGCGATCGCGAGCTGGGCTGGAGTGATCCCTCTCTCGGCTGCGAGCTGCTCGATCGCGTCGAGCAGGTGCAGGTTGTGGGCGAGGTGTTCCTGGCCGAACCGCGGTTGGCTGCGGCGAAAGTCGTTGTCCGGGAGGTCCAGCGGGTTGCGGTAGGAACCAGTGAGAAATCCGTGACCGAGAGGCGCGTATGCGACGAGGCCGATGCCGAGTTTGCGCAGGAGGGGCAGGATCTCAGCTTCGACGTCGCGACTCCACAGCGAATACTCGATCTGAACCGCGGTGATCGGGTGGACGGCATGCGCTCGGCGGATCGTGTCCGCGCCGGGCTCGGAGAGGCCGAGGTGGCGAACCTTCCCTTCTCTGACGAGTTCTGCGATCGCACCGACGGTTTCCTCGATCGGAATTGCCGGGTCGACACGGTGTGGGTAGTAGAGGTCGATCTGCTCAACGCCGAGACGTTTGAGCGACGCGTCACAGGAGCGACGAGCATTGGCTGGGCTGCCGTCAACTGTGCGTCGCAGCGTTTGCGGGTCGATGCTGATCCCGAACTTCGTCGCGATGAAAATCCGCTCGCGATGCGTGCTGAGCACCCTTGCCAGCAGCCGTTCGTTGGTGTGCGGCCCGTACGCATCGGAGCTGTCCCAGAAGGTGCAGCCCAGCTCCAGCGCTCTGTGCAGTGTTCGGAGCGACTCAGCGTCGTCGGGCTGTCCATAGAAGCCAGTCATCCCCATGCAGCCCAATCCAATCGCCGACACCGAGGGGCCGTCTGAGCCGAGCGCGCGGCGCGCAAGCGAAGACGGATCTCCGGTTCCGTTTGCTCCGTCACTCCTCGCGTATCCGGGCAAGGCCACTGTTTCGGTGAGGTGTGGCGGCGAGTCGGTCATCGTGCGGCCTCCTGGTCTATGAGCTTGCCGAAGGATCTCCGTGCCGGCGAGATCTAGCTATCCCTTTCGAGTGGGATTCGCGGTGAAGATCCCAGCCGGCTGGGATTGCCTGCAGACGTGGGTGGTTCTATTGTTCGGGGGGTGGCGACCGAACGTGCACGCTCACGGTGCCTGGAACGTCTAGAGCTGATGGCAGATTCGGCCCAGGACGTCGATTCGCTTCGGCGCGAGGTCATCGCGGAGCTCCAGGGCACGATCGGCTTCGACCGGTGGTGCGCGGCGCTGGTTGATCCGGACACGCTGATCGCGCACACGGGGATCGCGGAGACCGATCACATCGCCGAACTCCCTCGCATGATGATCGAGGACGGGACCTGCCGCGAGCCCAATAGCGGCGCTTCGCTGACGCGCAATCGCCATCGCAGCCGCGTGGGTGTGTTGAGCGCTGGAACAGGAGGGGATTTTGCGCGCTCGCGGCGCTGGCGCGAGTGTCTAGAGCGCTTTGGCACTGGCGATGAGCTCCGCGTGCTCGCCGCCGATGAGCGTGGCTGTTGGGGCCGCTTTGACGTCTGGCGTGATCGGGACGATCGGCGATTCGACGCGCACGATGCGCAGTTGGTGCGCGATGCCTCTACCGCGCTTGGCCGCGGGATGCGGCGAGCAACGGTGGGCCTGCGTGATGGCGCGCCGGCGATGCCGCGAGAGACCGGAGTGCTGCTAATCGGCGCCAACCTCCGCCCGCAAGGGGGCACCCCGGCGATCTACACGTGGCTTCGCGCCCTGAACCCGGCGCGCATGCCCTACCAAGACGGAATTCCGTCGCTGGTGTGGAGCTCGATCGGTCGGCTGCTCGCGGCCGAAGCAGGCGAAGAGCCTCAGCGTCAGATACGGATACGGGTTCGCGCCGCCGACGGGAACTGGGCCGTGATCGAGACCGCACGTCTCAACGACACCGGGCACGCCATCGCCGTCACCGTACATGCCGCCGCAACCGATGAGATACTCGGACTCGTCGCCCGCGCCTACGGGCTGAGCAATCGCGAGCGCGAGCTCGCCGGCCTTGTCGCCGGAGGCCACGCCACACATGAGATTGCAGAGAAAATGTCCATCTCGCGCTACACGGTCCAGGACCACCTAAAGTCGATCTTCGAAAAACTCGGCGTCCGCAGCCGCCTTGAGCTCCTCACACGGTTATTCGCACAAGCGGCCTGACGCTCCCGCCAAATCCCCCACCCGTCAGCGAGCTCCACGCGCCCGCCCGAGGCAGGATCGTCTGACGGCCTGCAGTCCCGCCCGCGTCGTTGTCTCTGAAGAACACCCCCGCGACTGCCGCGCTCCACGCTGGCGCTTTTGAACAGAACGCAAATCGCGCCGCCGGCCCCGACTAGCTTGACGCTCTAGCGCTCCAACTGCTCCGGCAGCGCCTCCGGCACGGCTAGCGGGACGCCTGCCACACGAAGAAATGGCCAAGCCTCCCAGCCCGGCGAAGTCCTGGCGGGCATCTGGTGATCGCCCATGGCCGGGACGGTCCGGGGGCAATCAGCGACCACCGCTCTGTCAGCGGGCGCTGCGCTCGCCCCGACTCGCATCCACCCAGCACAGCGCCATGGACCAACACGATGCTTGGGCCGCTGCCCCAGCGATGCACGCACAGTCGCACAGCTATAGCCAATCAGGATCTGGCTGTTCGTGACCGGAGCTGATCGTTCTAACCCATGGCCCGGCGGCGCCGCTCGACGTCAGTCGGGCGGCACGGCGGGGACCCGCGCCCGGCGGCAGCGGTCGGGCAGGTCGGCCATCAACTCGGCGACCTCCGTGCGGTCGCGGTCGCGCGCGACCGCGTGGACTCGGCGACCGGCGGTGTCGAGGTGGATGCTGGCGAGGCGCAGCCGACGCTGGAGGGGTCCCTCGACCCTGCGGACGCTCTGGATCTTGGCCAGAGGGACCCAGTCGGTCACCCGACGCAGGCGCCCGCTCGTGGTGACCGCGTAGCGGTCGTTGGCCGCCCACGAGAGGAAGCGGAAGCGCAGCGGCGACTTCCACCGCGCCCGGGCCGGTGGGGCGGAGCGTCCGGTCGGGAGGTCGGGGAAGACACGGCCGAGGAGGAAGGCGCCATCTTCCCGGCTCCCGACCGGGAGCAGGGCCCGCCCGGCGCGGGCCTGGTTGCGATCCTGGCGGCCCCGGGACTTCTGTCCGGCGACGTCGACCTCGAGGCGACACCACCCGAACGGCCGCCACGCGAGCGGCTCGACCATGCGGATCGCCTGGATCCGGCCGTCCGGGATGGTTTCGGCGGAGATCTGGACGAGTCCCGACCGCAGGCGCAGGCCGTCCGGCGCCTCGGCGACGGTGAGACCGTATTCGAGGTTGAAGCGGCGGGTGATGCCGAAGGCGACGCCGATGAGCGGGGCGGCCCCGCCGCTGAGGACGGCGGCGAGCGCGTTCGGGGCGAGCGCGGTGAGCAGGACGAGCGCCCCGACGACCAGCGCGAGCGTGAGCCCCGCCCCGCTCAGGAGGATCGAGACGGCGAGCCTCCCGGGCGCGACGGCGAGCAGCGGCCGCTCCGGCGGTGCCGGCGTCGCCTCGGCAAGGCCGTGGCTCAAGGCGAGCAGGCGGGCCCGCAGGCGCTCGGCCTCCGGGCCCGACAGGTACGCGAGGCGGCCCGCCCGCCCGCTCCCCCCAGCCAGGCGGATCCGCAGCTCGGCGAGGCCGAAGACCCGAGCCAGCCCGGGGCGAACCGTGTCGATCGCCTGGATCTGGCTGAGCGGGAAACGCTCGGAGGTGCGGCGGATGAGCCCGCTCTCGACGCGCAGTACCCCGTCGGCCACCCGCCACCGCGTGACCAGCCACGACACCACGCCGAGGCCGAGGACCACGGCGACGATCGCGATCTGGATGAGGTTGTCGCTACTCGAACGGTGCTGATTGCCGAGCACCGGGATCGCGACGACCACCACCAGCGGGATCGCCCCCCGCCCGGCTCTGACCAGCGGCGACAGCGGGTGCAGGCGCTGCCAGTCGCCGCCGAGCCCGGGAAGCCGGAGCCCGTCCGGACCGCCCGCGGTCGGCGGCGGCGGGGGTCCGTCGTTGTCCGGGTCGGTCAAAGTCCGGTCGCCTGCGCCTCGCCGAGCGTCGTGAGCTGGTCGCGCAGGCGGCCGGCCTCCGCGGCCTCGAGCCCCGGGATGCGGGCGTCGCTGGCCGCAGCTGCCGTGTGCATCTGAACCGTGGCCAGGCCGAAGGCCCGCTCGAACGGCCCAGCCGTCACCTCGACGTACTGCATCCGGCCGTAGGGGATGACCGACATCCGGCGGAACATGACGCCTCGGCGGACGAGGAGGTCGTCGGCCCGCTCGGCGTAGGACCAGGCGCGAACCCGCCGGCCGGCGAACTGGTCCGCGACACCGCCGGCGACGAGCACGACCGCCACGACCGTCGCCGCGACGGCCGCGCTGCCGGCGAGCAGCCCGACCACGGCGGCGACCACGACCGCACCCAGCGTGGCCGTGCCGACCTCGTAGCGGCGCAGGACCCGCAAACGGGCCGACGGCACGATCCAGGTGAGCGCGGCGTCGCCGGGTGTGTCAACCGCTGGCACGAGCGCGACGATACTCGCCGCCGACCCGGTCGCGACCCGGCTCGCCGAAGGCGGCATCACCAGACGCCGAAGCGGGCACTCCCCTGAGCCCGGCTCAAGCCGGTGGCCATCACCGGAACCTTGTAGCTCCCAGGACCACCAGGCCCGGCCTCCGCCTCCGCCCGACAGCGGCGGGGCCACCGGATATTGCACCGCGGGGTGGGCCGAACGGTTGGGCAAGCCCCGTCCGCGTCGCGCCCTCCATTGCGCGTCCCGGCGGCAAAGGAGGTCTCTCGAGGGGAGACGGCGAGAGACCTCCCGTTCGCCAGAAGCAGGTTGCGCCGCTTCCCGGACGCTGTCGGTCGAACAGCAGAGCGGCCACGAGCGCGTCGCTGCGCAACAGGCGTGCTGCAACAGCGTGACGCCGACGACCTGCGTGGCTGCATCGGCGCGCCGGCGGCCGTCGGCGCTGACGATCGCTTCCGGCTCCGGATCGACGCTTGCCGGACGAGCGCTTCGGCGACGAGAGGCCCGCGCGCTCGACACACCGAGGACAATTCCGGAATGAGCTTCCACCTCGGAACCGACCATCCCATCCTCCCCGAGCACCGCAGGCGCGTGACCTGGCTGCGCCTCCTCGTCGCGCGCACCGACGGCGTCGTGCCCTGCCGCAACGTACCTAAATCCCTCGATCGAGCTGAACTCGGGCGAGAGGAGGCCGTCACCCGCGAGCACGAGCGACCGACCGATCCGCGAGATCGTTCTGGAGCCAGTCCCGGCAGCCTTGAAGACCTCGAACTCCGCTGACGCCGAGCTACCGGCCGGAGCCGGCCGTCACGACCCGGCGGAGCAGGTACAAATCAAGGACCACGGGGACGACGAACGGCGGGTTCCACGGTAGTGTCAGTGGCCGGAAGCGGACGGTTGGCCGGAGACGGATCGAGGGCGGGAGAGCTCATGATGAGCGGGCGGGGGCGGGACGTGCGAGTCTTGGCGGCCGGGTTGTGCTGCGCGATCCTCGCGGCTTCGCTCTCGGTACCGCGGGCGTCTGCAGCGGTCGCTGCACGGTCGCAGACGTTTCAGGTCGATGCTGCGCACGACGGGTTCCTGGATGGAGCTGGCGTGGCGGCGCCGCTGTCGAGGGCTTGGTCGTCGGACTTCGCGCCGGTCCAGGGGCCGACCCAGATCAATAAGTACGTCGTCATCGACGGGGGGCGGGTGTTCGCGGTGGCCGAGGATCCGGCGAACCTGTCCATGCAAACGGTCGTTGCTGTCAGTCTCAAGACCGGTGCCGTGCTGTGGCGCCGCGGCGTGGCGGCGGGTGATCCCGAGCCGTACCTTGCTACCAGTGGCGGGCGGCTGTTCGTGGCGGGCGGGGACGTCGAGGCGCTCGACGAGACGTCCGGGGGTGTCATCTGGCGTTCGAGGGTGCCGGGCAACCAGTCGTTCGGTGGCATCCCAACCCCGGGGGCCGGCATGATCTTCGACGCGTACTTCGAGGTTGGGACGAGCATCGCGGCGCTGGCCCAGAGCACCGGAGCCGTGGCGTGGCTGGGCAGCGCAAACACCAATACCGGGCCGCAGACGGTGCTTGCAGGAAACACGCTCGTCGGGACCGGCGACTGCGGTGACACAGACGGGTTCTATCCCGCGACCGGCATCGAGCGGTGGGACTACTACGGAGGCTGCGACGGAGGCGGGGCTCCAGACGAGGCGTTCGACGGCCGTCGTCTGTGGGCGGAGACGGCGAGCGCCGATTGCGACAACCGCTCCCAGCCGACGGGCCGAATCTTCAACCCCGAGACGGGCAAACTGGTCGGGCACTTCTGCGGCTACACCCCGGCGTTCGGCTACGGCTTGGCTTTCCACGCGGAACACGACGCGGTCACGGCGTTCAGCCCGTCCACGCAGGCCAGGCGATGGACGTTCCGCGGCGACGGAAGCACGATTGCCACGATTCCGCTTGTGGCCGACGGGCATGTGTTCGCCGCCAGCACCGCCGGGCACGTCTGGGCACTCGACCCGAAGACCGGCAAGGTTGCCTGGATGGGCACTCTCGGTACGACGATCAGCCCGACGATCGACTACTCGCAGTCGGGCCTGGCCGCGGGCGACGGCTATCTCGTGGTTCCCACGACCGCCGGACTTGTTGCATTCAGAGGCAGTGGCCGGCCAACCCCACGCGGAATCAGTGGTGCCCCACCCGAGGTCAAGCCGACCGCTCACCGGGCCGCAGCCTCCACGTCCGCTTCAACGTCCCGGTCCGCCAGAACGAGGCTGACTTCACCTACTACGCCGACATCCTCATCTTCCGCGTCGGTGCGGCTGAGGTTCAGTTCACCGCGACCGGAGACGGCGGCCCCGACCAAGTCGATGAACATCGAGCCTCCGCCCTGATGGTCCGGCGCGCGAGGACCAACCCGTCCCCGTGACGGGCCGGCCTCTCCTCAACGGCGACTTCGTTCACAGAGCGTCCGGGCAGCGCGCGCAACGAGAGGCGCCGCGGTAAACGTGCGGTCCCGGTGAGGCTCTGCGCCTGGCCAGCATTCAAGCGGACGAGCGCTCGGGATCGGGCGCATACGCGGCGCTCGTGCGAGCGGCGGCCTCGTCCGCGACGGCAGCCTGCGCTCCACCGGCCGCGTGCGCCGCTCCCCACTCCGCGGCGCTGTGCCGCATGAGCGCCCGGCCCTCGGGACTGGCGCCGAAGGCCTGGGGATCGTCGATCGACGCCCCAGTGCGGACGTAGAGCGCCAGGCCCAGGAGCGCCAGGTCCCAGCCGACTCCGACCGCTCCGGGTCCATAGGTGGCCCAGTGATCGTCCTCGCCGACGGCGTGGCGCAGCACGAGCTCCGTGGCGTCTCGCGCCGGCGCGAGGTCGAGGGTCAGGAGGCTCACCTGGCCGCCGAACTCCCAGGTGACGGCGAGCCGACGCGGCGGGTCGCAGGCGGTGATCTCGCCGCCGGCATTGCCCTGCAGTTGGAAGCGCCCGCCGAGCCGCAGGTCGCCGGTGACGGGCACGAACCAGCGCGGGATGCGCCCGGGGTTCGTGCAGGCATCCCACACCTCGTCGACCGGCGCGTCGTAAGTTCGCCGCAGCTCCACAACGTGGACGGGACCCTCGGCATCGGTGTCCCTAGCGACGGAACGGCGCACCCGCTCTAGCTCGGCGATCAGATCGTTCATGTCAGTTCTCCTGTGTCGAATCGGTCGGTTTGCGGCGGCGGCCGCGAGCGAGCTCGGTGCCGAGCGCGTCCAGGCGCTGGTTCCACTGTCCGCGTAAGTCGGCCAGCCAGCCCTCCGCGTCCTCGAGGCCGGCGGCGTCAAGTGCATACAAGCGGCGCGTGCCCGCCGGACGCACGCTCGCGAATCCGCTCTCCCGCAATACGCGCAAGTGGCGCGACACGGCTGGCTGGGTCAGGCCGAACTCAGCCTGGATCGCACCGGCGACGTCTCCCGCGGCCCGCTCCCCCGGGGCAAGCAGCTCGAGGATCCGTCGGCGCACCGGGTCCCCGAGGATGTCGAACGCGTCCACGGTGGGTTATATTTACAGCTTGGCTTATATACGTCAAGACTAATGATTCCGGCGGGCGCCCGCTCGCGTCGCGTCCTCGGGCAAGGCTGGCTACGCGGCGTGCAGTTCACCGACGCGCATGGCCTGGCGACGTTCCACGGGATCTTCCCCGGCCACTACCACGGGCGCACCACGCAAGCGCAAGACTTGGTCTATAAGGCTCAGCACGGCTCGCCGGCGCGCATGACGATGGCATGATCGCCAGCCCCTCAGCAAGCGCATCGTCGGCCGCATCACCCCGGCGTCAACCCCAACGCAACTCCGGCGCTCATCGGCATCCACTCGTAACGCGGCCCTACCCCATCACCCGCGGGCTGAGAACACCCGACACTCCGTCGAAAAGGACGCCGAGCCACTTCATCGTGGCGTGGCATGCCAGTGGCAGCAGATCGCGCGGCGCCTACGCGCGCACCTCCAGGCGCCCGCCCTCGATGCGCACCTGCCAGACCGGCTGGTCGATCGTCGCCGGGCCGCGGACGGCGCGCCCGTCAGAGAGACGGAAGGTGCTCGCGTGCCACGGGCACTTGAGGCAGCCGTCGGCGAGCTCGCCCTCGTCCAGCGGGCCGCCCGCGTGAACGCACGTCGCCGACAGCGCGTACAGGCCAGTCGCGTCCCTGACGATCACCACCGGGATCCCCCCGGCCTCGACCCGCAGCGGCTGGGAGTCCACGAGCGCGTCGGCCCCGCCGACGTCGGTCCAGTCGCTCGGGCGGTGCTCGAACGCCGCGTGGTTGACGCCGACCCCGAGGCCGTAGACGAGATGGCCGCCGAGATAACCCGCGCCGGCGGTGACGCCGAGCGCCGCCGCGCTGAGGACTGCGCCGTGCACCCGGTGACCGCGCCGCCGCGCCAGGTAGGAGCTCACCTGGAGCAAGAGGCCCGCCACGTTGCCGACCGCGTGAACGAACCCGACGCGCATCTCCGGCCCGTAGGTCTCAGCCCAATCCGACAGGCCGCTGGCCGCCGTGGGCACGGCCGAGAGGATCCCGAACCCGGTCAGCAGGCGCGCCGCGTCCGCGCCCCTCCTGCCCCCGAGGAGATCCACGACCGGGACGCTCGTCCAGGCGCCGATCGTCACGTCGGTCAGCAGCGGATGCAGCTGGTGGCCCAGCCAATTGCCGCTCAGGGCGTTCTTGACCGGGTCGGACGCACTCGCCTGCCCGACGAACTTGGCCAGCGGCGCCGTGACCGCGTCGAGCTGCTCGGCTGATGCGATCCGCTCGATCAGCCGCTGGGGAAGGCCGCCGAGCTCATCGAAGGGCCGCTGCGTCATATCTGCTCCTGAGTGAGAGATGGGTGTTGACCGAGTTGCACGCCGGTTCCCGCTGGGCATCGACCGGGCATGCTTTTCGTCGCTCTGGAAGCGACCGCGCCGGGTTTGCGTCGAACGTCCGGTGCGTCTTACCCGTACGACTTGTGGTTGAAGCAATAGCGTGGGGCTCGCGGCCTCAGCCACGACTCGGACCGCAGCCACCGGCCTCCCCGCCGACACGGTCGCGCGTGGACGCGCCGAGCCGGCGCCCGCGGCCCCCCCGCCACGGGCGCCCCCGCCCGACTACTGAACCGTGACCTCCGCGAGCGCGCCCTTCAGGAAGTGCGGCTTCGTGTCGTCGCGGTCGTTCAGGAAGCAGATCAACGCATATTTCCCCTTGGCCAGGGTCAACGTGGTCACGAGCCCCTGCTTGCCGTCGATGACCTCGGTCCCCGACGCTTTGCTGAAGTCGACCGGGGGCGGACCAGACGGGGCGCCCGAGGCGGCGAGCACCTTCTTGACGTCAGCGAGGGTCTTGCCGGGCAGAATCGGGACCGCCACCACGTGATGGAGCACGTCCGGGTCGCTGTTGTTCTGGAACAGGACCTGGTTGGCCCCAGCTGTCAGCCCCGAGGCCTGGAACTGATAGTGGTCCTCGCTCTGGGTGGAGATCTTGATCGTCCCTGTCGTGGCCGGCAGCTGGCCGGGCGTACCGGCGGTCACGTCGAACTCCGCCACGGCTCCCCGGGTCGACGGCGCCGGAGCCGTGTCGCTGTTTCCGGTCTCCGTATCGGTGATGACGTAGTGGCCGGCGACGAGGTTCTCCGTCGTGCTGGCCTGCTGCCCGGGCGGTACGGCCGCCACGCCGCCGGCCGCGTGGATCCACGCGGGGATCTTCACCGGACCGTTCGTGACCACGACCTTCAGCACCTCGGCGACGGTGTGGGCCCCGTCGACGCGGATGAGCTGCGCTTCGTGCGGCGCCTTCCCCGCGTTCTTGAACTGGATCGTCACCAGGCCCCCCTGGACCGAGGTCGGCGCCTGGACGGTGAAGCGCCCGCCCGGGGCGTCGCTGGTCGTGATCGACAGTGGCGTCGGCGTCGCGGCAGCCGGAGTCGAGGTTGCCGTCGTCGACTTCGTGCTCGACGAGCTCCCGCAGGCCGCGATCCCCAGCGCGGCGATGCCGACACCGGCCCAGAGGCGCCAGCCCCGCCCTCGATGATGGCCGCTGGCGGCCCGATGCGCTGGGTGACCGTGCATTTTCCCCCTCCTCAATGCTCGACGTCGATGACCGGACGATCCTGGCCGATCCTCCATCGGGGGGTCAAGACCGCCACCCCAGCCGTTCGCCGATGTTAAGACCTCGTTAAGAGGCGGCGCTGATCGCGGCTGGCGCCCAGGCCAGCTGAAGCGTCGGTCGAGGACGGGCGGCCTCCGGCGCTCGCCGGCCTCGTGCTCTGGAACTGGTCGGCGGTCTCGATCGCCTCATAGATGGCGGGTTCCGGCGGCCCCCGCGCCCGCCGACGCAGCTACGTATCCTCCATTTACCGATGGCGAGAAACCGGCCCAATGTCCTCGTCACGATCCCGATCAGCCACTACTGCGAGAAGGCCCGGTGGGCGCTCGACCGTGCCGGCGTCGACTACGTCGAGCACGCCCATCTCCAGTTCATCCACCGCTTCGCCGCCCGGCGCGCCGGCGGCGGCACGACCGTGCCGGTGCTCGTCTGCGACGAAGGCGTCCTCGCCGACTCGGCCGACATCCTGCGCTACGCCGACGCCCACGCTCCGGCCGACCGGCGTCTCTATCCCGACGATCCTGCCGCGACCGCCGAGATCCGCGAGCTCGAGCGCGACTTCGACGACCGTCTCGGCCCGCACGGGCGCCGCTGGATGTACCACCTGCTGCGCAGGCGCCGGGATCTGGCGAGCCGCTACGGCGCGGTCGGCGTGCCGGCGTTCGAGCGCGTCATGCTGCCGCTCGCCTATCCGGTCGTCTATGCCTGGATCGACCGTCACCTGGAGATCACGCCGGCGACGGCGGCCCAGTCGATCGACGAGGTCCGCGCCGTCTTCGATGCCGTCGGCGAGCGCCTCGCCGACGGTCGGCCCTATCTCTGCGGCGACGCCTTCACGGCCGCCGACCTGACGTTCTGCGCCCTATCGGCCGCCGTCCTGATGCCGCCCGGCTACGGCGTCGTGCTGCCGCCGCCAGAGGAGATCCCCCCGGCAGCCGCCGAGGTGGTCCACGAACTGCGCGCCCACCCGGCCGGCGCTTACGCGCTCGCGATCTACCGCAACGAGCGGCGGCCCGAGCTCGCAGCCGCGTAGGCAACCCGACTCGCCCGCCTGCGATCATCTGATCATGAGCTCTAACAATCCAGGCGAGAACTTCGAGGACACCGTGCGCAACATCCTTCGGGATGCCGCACGGGCGGCCGAGCGGGCCGCGACCGGCAACGTCGACGCGATCGCCGAGGCCGTCGGCGTCGAGCCGGCGCGTGCGAGGCAGTGGCTGGACGGCGTGACGCGCTGGGTCGGCGAGCACGCCCCGGCCACCGACGACATCCGCGTCCCCGAGGCATGGACGACGGCCCGCCCCAAGGCTGACCCGTCGGCCGGTGCCGGCCCCCACCCGCTGGACACCCCGACCGCCGAGCAGGGCCTCGCCCTGGCCGCACTCGACTCGGGCCGCTGGAGCGTCGAGCCGGGCAGCCAGGCGCTCTCGACCCACGGCGAGGGCCCCGGCCCGATCGACGCCATCGGCCTCTTCGGCGAGCTGCGTGCGCGCGATTGGATCGCACTCGACGGCGCCGTCACCGTCGTCGGCCGCCACGCGTTGACGCGCTGGCTCGAGGCCTCAGACCAGCACTAGCCCGCACGGGCCAGGGCGCCTTCAGCAGCGACGTCTCCGGTCAAATGGCTGGGCCCCTTGCAGCCATCGGCCACGCCGTTATACTGAACCATATGGTTCAGTATCCCACCCTCGACCGGACGCTGGCAGCGCTCGCGGACCCGACGCGCCGAGCGGTCCTCGAACGCCTGGCACGCGGCAGCGCGACGATCACCGAGCTCGCCGGGCCGTTCGGCATCTCGCTGACCGGCATGAAGAAGCACGTGCTCGTGCTGGAGGACGCCGAGCTCGTGACCACCGAGAAGGTGGGCCGAGCACGCCGTTGCCGCCTCGGCCCCCAGCGCCTCGACGACGTGCGGTCGTGGACGGAGATGTACAGGCGGATGTTGGACGAGCGGCTCGACCGCTTCGGCGAGCTGCTGGAAAAAACGAAAGGAGCCCCAGAATGAACACCACCCCCGAGATGGCGACGATCACCACACCCAGCGATCGTGAGATCGAGATCGTGCGCGAGTTCGATGCGCCGCGCGACCGCGTGTTCGCCGTCTACACCGACCCGGCACTGATCCCCCAGTGGTGGGGTCCGCGGGGCACGACGGCGCGCGTCGACGCCATGGACGTGCGACCCGGCGGCAGCTGGCGCTTCGTCATCAGCGGCGACGACGGGAGCGAGACGGCGTTCCGCGGCACCTACCGCGAAGTCAGCCCGCCCGAGCGGATCGTCCAGACCTTCGAATGGGAGGGCATGCCCGGACACGTCTCAGTCGAGACGGCGACGTTCGAGGATCTCGGCGACCGCACGCGGGTGACGACGACATCGATCTTCCACACCAACCAGGAGCGCGACGGGATGCTCGGGTCGGGCATGGAGCGGGGCCTCAACGAGACCTACGCCCGGCTCGACGAGCTGCTCGCGCGGTCCGTGACGGGCTGACCGGCCGCGGGCATGGCGGGCGGCCAGGAAATCGTGACTCCTGGTCGCCCGGCGCGGCGCCGATAGGGGTTGTGCGACGCTGCGCGCGCCCCCGGCAGGTGCAGCGCCGCCGCCACGTATGGATCGAGAACGCCCGACGAAAACACACATCAGACGGGCGATCCTCGTCCTCGCCGGCGCCGTGCTCGCCGCGACGGCCCAGCCCGCTCCGGCACCGGCCGCCGCGCCAGCCTTCCACAGCGTCGGCGCCCGCGCCGTCCCGCTCCCCGGCAGCACCACCGTCGGCGCGGCGCCATCGACGACGGCGCTCAACCTCGACGTCGTGCTCAAGCCGCGCGACTCCGCCGGCCTGGCCGCGTTCGTCAGCGCCGTCTCGGATCCCGGCTCGCCGAGCTACCGCCAATACCTCTCGCCCGGCAAGTTCGCCGGCCGCTTCGGGCCGAGCCGCCAGACCGTCGCGGCCGTCGAGCAGGCACTGCGCCGGCAGGGCCTCACGATCACCGGGACCACGCCGGACGGGCTGATCATCCACGCCGCCAGCTCGGCCGCGACCGCCGAGCGGGCGCTGCGGGTCCGGCTCGAGCGCGTCCGCGCGCCGTCGGGCGCAATCGGCGTGCTCAACACCGCGGCACCGCAGCTGCCGGCGGCCGTTGCCGGAGCGGTCACGAGCATCGTCGGTCTCGATACGCAGGCCGTCGCCCACAGCCTCCGCGCCGACGCCGCGGGCCCCCAGGCGGCGCAGTCGACGGCGCACACGGCCGCCGCCGCGGCGGCGGGCGCCGCGGCCCCGTGCGTCGCCGCCGGACAGGCCGCGACGGCCCAGTCGGGCTTTACGGCCGACCAGCTCGCCAAGGCCTACGACCTCAACCCCCTCTACGCCGGCGGCGACCGTGGCGCCGGCCAGACGGTCGCCGTGTTTGAGCTGGCGAGCTACTCGGCCGGCGACATCGCCGCCTACCAGGCCTGCTACGGAACGAACGCAGCCGTCAACACCGTCTCGCTCGATGGGGGGCCGACGTCGGCGTCCGGGCGGATCGAGGTCGAGCTCGACATCGAGGGCATCGTCGGCCTGGCCCCGAGCGCCGCGGTCACCGACTACCAGGCGCCGAACACCGGCAAGGGCGTGCTCGACGCCTACCAGCGGATCGCCACCGACGACCAGGCCAAGGCGGTCAGCACGAGCTGGGGCAACTGCGATCCGGTCGTCTCCGCGAGCAGCGTGGCCGCAGAGGCGGCGATCTTCGCCGAGATGGCCGCCCAGGGACAGAGCATCTTCGCCGCGACCGGCGACAGCGGGTCGGAGGACTGCTCGGGCAACACCAACGGCAGCACCGGCCTGTTCACCGACGACCCCGCGAGCCAGCCGAACGTCACTGGCGTCGGCGGGACGACGCTGACCGGGCTCGGGGCCGCACCGGTCGGAGCGCCGCCGGAGACGGTCTGGAACGACGCCGCCGTCCAGGGCGGGGCCGGCGGCGGGGGGATCTCGAGCAACTGGGCGATGCCGTCCTATCAGTCGACCGGCGGCCCACCGGGCGTGATCAACGCGTTCTCGAGCGGGCAGCCGTGCCACGCCGCGACCGGCGCCTGCCGCGAGCTGCCGGACGTCACGGCCTCAGCCGATCCGTACCACGGCTACGTCGTCTACTACACCGGCAGCGAAACCGGACGGACCGGCTGGCAGACGGTCGGCGGAACGTCGGCCGCGGCGCCGCTGTGGGCGGCTTTTGCGGCGCTGGCCAACGCGTCGACCGGATGCGCCGCCGCGCCCGTCGGCTTTCTCAACCCCGCCCTCTACCAGCTGGCGGCAAAGTCGGGCTACACGGGCAACGGCGACTTCAACGACATCACCACCGGCGGCAACGACTACCTCGGCAACCACGCCGGCGCCTACCCGGCGACATCGGCCTACGACCTCGCGTCGGGCCTCGGGTCGCCGATCGGCGCGGTGCTCGCCCACGACCTCTGCGCGAGCCTGGACGCGCCGACGATCACGAGCCCCGCCGCCGTGAGCTTCCCGACGGGCAGGGCAGCGACGTTCACGGTCACCACGACCGGTTCCCCGGTCAGCACGCTGACCGAGACGGGCGCGCTGCCACCGGGCGTCGCGTTCACCGACAACCACGACGGCACGGCGACGCTGTCGGGCAACTCGAGCAGCGACGGGGCCTACGTCCTGACGATCACGGCGGCCAACGGCGTGTCGGCGACTTCACAGACGCTGGTCGTGACGGTCGGACCGGTTGCACCGACCGCGGCGTTCAGCTTCTCCCCGACCACGATTCGGGTGAACGCGACGATCGCCTTCGACGGCACCGCCTCGGCGGACCCGAACCCCGGCGGGACGATCACTGCGTACGCGTGGAGCTTCGGCGACGGCGCGACCGCAGTCGTGCCGACGCCGTCGCACGCCTACGCGACGCCGGGCACCTACACGGTCTCGCTCTTGGTGACCAGCGCCGCGGGCCTGACCGCGACGGCAACCCATCAGGTGGCCGTGATCGGCCCGCCGACCGCCGCCTTCGCGGCAGCGCAGGCGTCGGCCACCCTCGCCGTCGCGTTCAGCGACGAGTCGACGCGGGCGCCGGGCGGCGGGGCGATCTCCGGCTGGGCGTGGAGCTTCGGCGACGGGGCGGTCACCACGGCCGCGAGCCCAACCCACGTCTACGCCACGCCGGGCACCTACGCGGTCGCGTTGACCGTCACGGCGCCGGACGGCCAGACGAGCACGGCCAGCCACCAGATCACCGTGAAGGCCGACCCGACCGCAGCGTTCGGCGCGCAGCAGGACGCGAACTCGCTCACGGTCGCGTTCACCGACGCGTCGGTGCCGGCCCCGGGCGACGCGGTCACCGCGTGGGCGTGGGCGTTCGGCGACGGCAGCGGGTCGGCCGCCGCCAACCCGATTCACACCTACGCGGCGCCGGGCACGTACGCCGTCTCGCTCGTGGCCACCGACTCTGACGGCCAGACGAGCGCAAGCAGCCGCACGATCGCCGTGGCGGGGCTCCCCTCGAGCAGCCCGGCGCCAGCGACGACGACACCGCCGAGCCCGCTCGTCGACCCGCTCCCGAGTCCGACGCTCCCGAGTCCGACGCGTCCGGGTCCGACGCTCCCGGAGCCGACCACGGTCGCTCCCCGCCCGGTGTCGATCGGGCACGCGACGATCAGCACCAGCGGCGTCATCAACTTCACCGCAACACTGCCGGGCGCAGGCCGCCTGGTCGTCGTCGCGACGGTGCGCGACCCGCACACGACGGTATCGATCGGCGTGCTCGCGCCGGGAGCCGGGCACGTCTTCGCCCGCCGCACGGTGAGCCTGCGGACGGGGTCGACCAAGATCACGGTCAACCCGGTCGCGGGCGCGGCCAGGATCAGGCGCCTGCATCGCAAGCGCGCGGTCGCGATCACGCTCGTCGCCACGTTCACGCCGGCGGCGGGGGCGGGCACCGTCAGCCATGCCGAGGCCGTCGTAAGCCTGCCGCGTCGATGATGGGATGGCGGCGGGGCCCCTGCGGTGGTTCTTTGGGAGCAGTGTCGGGTCCGAGGCGCTCGCGGGGGTAGGTGCGGAGCGCCGCGGCGTTCGGCCATGGCTGAGATCGGGACCGCGCTTACGGCGGCGTCGACGCAGCTAGACTCGACCGGTGCTCGGTCTGCCCGACGGGATCAAGGCCTGCCTGTTCGATCTGGACGGCGTTCTGACGCAGACCGCGAAGGTCCACGCCGCCGCGTGGAAGGAGATGTTCGACGCCTATCTGCGCGACCGGGCGACGCGGCGCGGTGAGAAGTTCGTGCCGTTCGACGCCGGCGCCGACTACAACGAGTACGTCGACGGGCGGCCGCGGGCCGACGGCGTGCGGACGTTCCTCGCCGCGCGCGGGATCGAGCTGCCCGAAGGCTCGGCCGACGATCCGCCCACCCGGGAGACGGTGGCCGGCCTCGGCAACCGCAAGAACGAGCTTGTACTCGCCCTGATCAAGCGCGACGGCGTCGCGCCGTATGCCGGCTCGGTCCGCTACGTCACCGCCGTGCGCGAGGCCGGCCTGCGGACCGCCGTGGTCTCGGCCAGCGCCAACTGCCGCGACGTTCTCGTCGCCGCGGCGATCGAGAACCTCTTCGACGCGCGCATCGACGGCGTCGTCGCCGACCGCGAGCACCTCCACGGCAAGCCGGCACCGGACACGTTCCTGGCGGGCGCCAGGGCCGTCGGCGTCGAGCCCAAGCAGGCGGTCGTGTTCGAGGACGCCCTGGCCGGCGTGGCCGCCGGGCGGGCGGGGAAGTTCGGCTACGTCGTCGGCGTCGATCGCGTGAACCACGCCGCGGCGCTGCGCGAGCACGGCGCCGACATCGTCGTCGCCGACCTCGACGAGCTGCTTCCGGCCGCATGATCGAGCATCCTGCCTTCGCCGTCGAGCCGTGGCAGCTGCGGGAGACCGAGCTCAACCTGGGCCTCCTCGCCCAGACCGAGTCGGTGTTCACGCTCGCCAACGGCCACCTCGGGCTGCGCGGCAACCTCGACGAGGGCGAGCCGCACGCCCTGCCGGGCACCTACCTCAACGCCTTCTATGAGACACGACCGCTGCCCTATGCCGAGGCCGGCTACGGCTACCCCGAGGCCGGCGAGACGGTCGTCAACGTCACCAACGGCAAGATCATCCGCCTGCTCGTCGGCGACGAGCCATTCGACCTGCGCTACGGCGATCTGCGCAGCCACGAGCGGACACTGGACTTCCGGTCGGGACTGCTGCGCCGCGAGCTCGTCTGGTGCTCGCCGACCGGGCGGGCCGTCCGCGTCGCGTCGACGCGGCTCGTCTCCTTCTCCCAGCGGGCGGTCGCGGCGATCGAGTTCGAGGTCGAGCCCCTCGAGGCGACGACCCGCCTGGTAATCCAGTCGGAGCTCGTGACCAACGAGCCGCATCCAGCGACGTCGGGCGATCCCCGGGCGGCCGCGGCGCTCGAGGCGCCGCTGCAGAGCGAGGAGCACAACGCCGGTGGCAGCCGGGCCGTGCTCGTCCACTCGACGCGGGCGAGCGGGCTGCGCCTGGCGGCGGCGATGGACCACATCGTCGCCGGTCCGGCCGGGACGGAGATGGGCGACGCGGAAACGTGGGCCGACCTCGCGCGGGTCACGATCGCGAGTACGGTCGCGCGCGGGGAGCGTCTGCGGCTGGTCAAGTTCCTCGCCTACGGCTGGTCGAGCGAGCGGTCGACGCCGGCCGTCCGCGACCAGGTCGGCGCCGCCCTGACCGAGGCGCGGCACACCGGCTGGGAGGGTCTCCTGGCCGACCAGCGCGCCTACCTCGATGCGTTCTGGGCCGGGGCCGACGTCGAGCTGGATGGCGACGCGGAGCTCCAGCAGGCGGTCCGCTTCGCCCTCTTCCACACCCTCCAGGCGGGCGCCCGGGTCGATGGCCGGGCGATCGCCGCGAAGGGCTTGACCGGGCCGGGGTACGACGGACACTGTTTCTGGGACACCGAGTCGTTCGTCCTCCCCGTGCTCACGTACACCGCGCCGGCGGCCAGCGCCGCGGTCCTGCGCTGGCGCCACAGCACGCTGGGTACCGCCCGCGAGCGCGCCGCCCAACTCGGCCTCAAGGGCGCGGTGTTCCCGTGGCGGACGATCAGCGGCCGCGAGTGCTCGGCCTACTGGCCGGCGGGAACGGCGGCGTTCCACATCGGCGCCGACATCGCCGACGCCGTCGCGCGCTACCAGGCCGCGACCGACGACCGGACGTTCGCCCGGGACGTCGGCATCGAGCTGCTCGTGGAGACGGCGCGGCTGTGGCGATCGCTCGGTCATCACGACGCGGCCGGGCGCTTCCACATCGACGGGGTGACCGGACCGGACGAGTACAGCGCGGTCGCCGACAACAACGTCTACACCAACCTGATGGCGCAGCGCAACCTGCGCAACGCCGCCGACGCGGTCGAGCACAACCCGGCGCGGGCGGCCGAGCTCGGCGTCGATCTCGAGGAGGCCGCGTCGTGGCGGGACGCGGCCAACGGCATGACGATCCCCTACGACGCCGAGCTCGGCGTCCACCCGCAGGCCGAGGGCTTCACGCGCCACGGCCACTGGGATTTCGCCCACACAGAGCCCGACCAGTACCCGCTGCTGCTCCACTTCCCGTACTTCGACCTCTACCGCAAGCAGGTCGTCAAGCAGGCCGACCTGGTGCTGGCGCTCTACGCGCGCGGCGATTGCTTCACGCCGAAGGAAAAGGCCCGCAACTTCGTCTACTACGAGCAGATGACCGTGCGCGACTCGTCGCTCTCGGCCTGCATCCAGGCCGTCGTCGCCGCCGAGGTCGGCCACCTCGAGCTCGCCTACGACTACTTTGGCGAGGCGGCGCTGATGGATATCCACGACCTCGAGCACAACACGCGCGACGGCCTGCACATCGCCTCGCTGGCCGGGGCGTGGATCGCCGCGGTCGCGGGCTTCGGCGGCATGCGCGACCACGGCGGACAGCTGAGCTTCGCGCCCCAATTGCCCGAGCGGCTGACCCGTCTGGCCTTCAGGATGGGCTTCCGGGGGAGCCGCCTGCGGGTCGAGGTCGGGGAGACCGAGACCTCGTACGCACTGCTCGACGGACCGCCGGTCGAGCTGCGCCATTTCGGCGAGCCGGTCACGGTCGGCCGCGAAGTCCGCACTTTTCCGGCGCAGCGGGTGGCAGCGTCGACGCCGCCCACGCAACCCCGGGGTCGCGCGCCCGTGCGGCGCGGGCACATGCCGGCCTGAGCACGCCGGACTCCCCCTTCCGTCCACCTCGGCCCGGGGATTTGCGCTCGGGGTCGATCCTGCCGATGCCTGGGACAATGGGAACCGTCCGGGAGACAAGCGAGACCCGGGCCGATCTGCCGGCGCTCCACGATCCGCCGCCGCTCGACGAGTTCCGCTACCCCACGGCGATCGTCGGTCCGGACGGCCGCTACGTACTCGTCAGCCAGAGCTACGCCGGCCTCAACGGCGGCACGCCGGACGAGCTGCGCGGCCGCGCCGAGTCCGACATGGTCGCGCGGACGGTCGCCACGGCACTCGCCGAGAACGACCGCCTCGCCCTGCGGGCGCCGGGCGGGTCGGTCCACGAGGAGCGCGTCGTCGACAGCGTCGGCCGGCGGCGGGTCGTGATGTGCCGGTGCGCGGTGCTCGACGCCGGCGGCGCGCCACACGCGATCCTGCGGATGTACGGCAGCGCTTCGGCACGCGACCGCGTCGTCGCCGAGTTTCGCAAGCTGCTCGACGGGCTCGACCCGACCGGCGCGCGCGCGGCGGCGTTCGACGCGGCCCGGCTCGGCACCGAGTCGCTCCCGCCGCCCGCCGCCACCGCTGGCGCAGCCGCGCCCGACGGCGGTGCCCGCGCCCGGGCGGAGGCCGCCGCCGAGCGGGCCTCCCGCCTCGAGGTGGAGGCCCGCCTGCGCGACGAGCTCGCCGCGCTCGCGGCCGAGCGGTCGGCGCGCGAGCAGCTCGAGGCGCTGCTGGCCGGCGAGCGAGCCGCGGCCGCCGAGCTCGAGACGGCGCTCCAGGCCGAGCGGGCCAACCGCTCGGTCGCCCAGGCGACGCACGCCGATGCCGCCGGGCGCAGCGCGGCGGCTCGGGTCGAGCAGGAGCTGCGGGGGGAAATCGACCGGTTGAGCCGAGCGCTCGCCGCGTCGGCCCAGGAGCTCGCGGCCGCGCGCTCGGCCGTTGACGGCAGGGCCGCGGCCCGGGTCTCGGCGCAGGAGCACAGCCGGATCGCCGGCGAGCGCGCCGCGGTCGAGGCCCAACGCGCACAGCTCGCGGCGGAGCTCGACCAGACCCGGCGGGCGCTGGCGGACGAGCGGACCGAGCGCGACCAGACGGCGCGGGCCCTGGCCGACGAGCGGTCCGCGCGGGAGACGCTCACCGCCGAGGTCGACGCGACGCGACGGGCGCTCGACAGCGAGCGCTCAGGCCAGGACTCGGTCGCCGCCGAGCTCGATCACACCCGCGAGGCGCTCGACGCCGAGCGCTCGGCGCACGGCGCCGTGGCGACCGAGCTCGACCAGGCCCGCCACCAGCTCCAGGAGCAGCGGGCCGCCCGCGACGCGGTGGCCGCCGAGCTCGACGAGCTGCGCCGGGTCCTCGCCGACGAGCGGGCCGCGCGTGAGGCGCTCGCCGCCGAGGTCGGGGCCACGGGCGCGCGCTCGGCCGCCGCCGTCGACGCGAGTCAGTCGGAGGCCGCGACGCTGGCCGCCCGCCTCGCGGCCGAGGTCCGCACGCGCGAGCAGGCCGATGCCCGCGCCCGCGGACTGGAGGCGCAGCGGGCCGCCGAACGCCAGGCGCGCGACCACGCCGAGGCCCGCGCCCGCGAGCTCGAGGCGAAGCAGGCGACCGAGCGCGCCGCGCGCCAGCAGGCCGAGACGCGGGCCCGGGAGCTCGAGGCCCAGCGCGCGGCCGAGCGCAAGCTGCGCCAGGCCGCCGACGCGCTCGAGCGCGACCGCCAGGCGCGGGCGACCGCCGAGCACGCGGAGCGCGAGGCCGCGGAGACCGCCGCTCGCGACCAGGCCGAAGCCCGGGCGCGGGAGCTCGAGACCGCCCGCGCGGCCGAGCAGGCCGCCCGGCAGGAAGCCGAGGCGAGGGCCCACGACCTCGAAGCGCTCGCCGCCGAGCTCGAGGCGCGCCTCGTCACCGAACTGCACGCGCGGGACCACGCCGAGGCCGCGGCGCGCGAGATCGCGGCCGCTCGGACCAGCGAGCACGCGGCGCGCGAGCAGGCCGAGACGCGGGCGCGCGAGCTGGCCGCCCAGCATGCCACCGAGCTGACGGCCCGCGAGCAGGCCGAAGCCCGCCTCCGCGAGCTTGAGACCACGACCGCCGCCGAGCACCAGGCCCGCCAACAGGCCGAAACCCGCGTCCGCGAGCTCGACTCCGCCGGCGCCAGCGAATACGAGCGCCGCCAAGAGGCCGAAGCCCGCCTTCGCGAGCTCGCGACCACGGCCGCCGCCGAGGCCCAGGCCCGCCAGCAGGCCGAAGCCCGCGTCCGCGAGCTCGACTCCGCCGGCGCCAGCGAATACGAGCGCCGGCAGCAGGCCGAGACCCGCGCCCGCGAACTCGAGACCACCGCCGCCGCCGAGCACCAGGCCCGCCAACAGGCCGAAACCCGCGCCCGCGAACTCGAAGCCCAGGCCGCGATCGAGCGTCGCGCGCGCGAGGAGGCGCAGGAGCAGGCCAAGCGGCTGGAAATCGAGGGCGCCGCTGCCCGTGGCGCGCTCGAGGCGCTGCGGCGCCGGGTCAATGCCACGCTCTCGGACACCGGCGACACCCAGGCTGATCCGCCGGCCGCCCGACCGGCGCCGGTGGCAGCGCCCCGGCCGATGCCGACGCCGCCGTCTGCGCCGGTGGTCGTCGCCGTCGGGCCGGCCCGCCCGGCGATCGTGCCGCGCCGTCAGCGCTCGGCAACGGTCCACCGGCCGGCCGCTGCCCCGCCCGGAGCAGCGTTCCCGGCCCTCGCCGCGGTGCTGCCCACCCGGACGGCCGGCAGCCAATCACTGCGCGCCGTGCTTCCGCTCGCGCTCGCCGCCGTCGGCGAGGAGACCGGTTGGGAGGCGGTGACGATGTGGCATCGCGCCCAGACGCGCCGGCCGCTCACCTGCCTCGGCATCTGGACGCGGCCGGGAACCGACCTCGACTGGTTCGAGAGCATCAGCTGGCGGGCCAAGCTCGACCTCGGTGAGCCGCCGGCCGGCGACATCGACCCGAGCGGCCGCGTCACGTGGGTCGCCGACATCGGCGACGACGGGGGGAGCGTCCGCGAGCGGACCGCTCGGTCGGCCGACCTCGCCGCCCGCGTGCTCGTGCCGCTGACCGACGGCGGCACTATCGTGGGCGCACTCGAGATCTTCTCTCGCAGCCCGCACCAGCTCGCCGAGCCGGTCGTTGCCGCGCTGACGACCGCCGGCGGGCTCTTGCTCCCGCTTCTGCGCCGGGAGATGCAGGACGCCGAGCAGCGCCGCTACCGCGTGTGAGCCTCAGACGACGCTTCGCAGCGCCAGGGCGGCGCGTCCGCCCGGGCCGCCCAGGCTGGCCAGGAGATCCGCAAGCGGCTCGGGCCGTGCGAGGTAGAAGCCCTGGCCGCAGTTCACGCCCATCTCCGTCAGCAGGTGGACGGTCTGGGCGTCACCGACGTGCTCGGCCACCGTCTGCTTGCCGAGGCCATGGGCGATCCCCACGACCGCCTCGATCACGAGACGGTCGGTTGCGCTCGCGCAGCAGTCGCGGATGAACTCGCCGTCGATCTTCAGCACGTCGAAGCCGACGTGCTTGAGGTAGTAGAAGGAGCCGAAGCCGGCGCCGAAGTCGTCGAGCGCAAAACCGCAGCCGAGCCGGCGCAGCTGCTCGCTGAAGTCGCGCGCCTTGGCGATGTTGGCGATCGCCGCCGTCTCGGTGATCTCGAAGATCACCCGGCTCGGGTCGAGCCCGTTCTCGCCGAGCTCGCGCTCGATCAGGGCGAGGATCGTCGGGTCGCCGATCGACGCACCCGACAGGTTGATCTCGACGCGCGGGCCACTCGCCGTGCCCCAGCCCGGCTGGGCGCCGACGGCCCGCATCGCTCCGGCGACGGTGATGCCGTCGATCTGCTGGATCATGCCCAGCCGCTCCGCGGTTGCCAGGAACGCCCCCGGCAGGATCAGCTCGCCATGATCGTCGAGCATCCGCAGCAGCACCTCGAACTGTGTCGTCTGCCCGCTGACCAGGTCGACGATCGGCTGGGCGACGAGCGTGAAGCGGTCCTCATCGATCGCGACGCGAATCCGCTCGGCCCAGGTCACGCGGCCGCGCATCCGGGCCTGGGCATACTCGCCCGGCGCGCAGACCGCGACCTGGTTGCGGCCGGCCTCCTTCGCGTCGTACATCGCCAGATCGGCGTTGACGAGGATCTGCTCGCCCGTCGTCTCCTCCGCCGCATCGAACATCGCGACGCCCACGCTCGCCGTGATCGCCCGGTCGCGCATGCGCGGGATGTTGATCCGCTCGTCCCGGAGCGCCGTCAGCAGGTCGGCGGCCACGCTCTGGGCGATCGCCGCGTCGGCCCGCGGCAGCAGCACGGCGAACTCGTCGCCGCCGAGGCGAGCCAGGGTGTCGGTGTCGCGCAGCCGGCTCGACAGGACGCTCGCGACCCGGGCGATCAGCTGATCGCCGGCGTGGTGGCCCAGCGTGTCGTTGATGTACTTGAAGTGGTCGAGGTCGAGCAGCAGCAGCGCCCCGTCGGCCCCGTAGCGGCGCACGTACCGGGCGTGGGCGTCGAGCTGGCCGGCGAAGCTCGCCCGGTTCGCCAGGCCGGTCAACGGATCGTGGGTCGCGAGGAACTCGAGGTTCTCCTCGTAGTGACGGCGATAGGTGATGTCCTGGACCTGCACCAGGCAGCGTCGGCGGTCTCCGGTGCGATCGCGGATCATCCGCGCCTGAACCGCGACCCAGAGGGGATCGCCGCAGGCGTGGGTGAAGCGGGTCTCAGCTTTGTACTCCAGCGCCTCGCCGTCGAGCAGCTCTTGGAGTGCCTGGCCGGCCTGCGCCAGCTCGTCCGGGTCGAGCAACGTCTCGAAACGCAGGCCGACGAGCTTCTCCGTCGGGTAGCCGCTCAGCTCGGCCAGCTCGTCGTTGACGCGCACGACGCACCCGTCCTCGTTGGTCAGGGCCATGCCGATCGGCGAATCGTCGAAGGCTCCGCGAAAAAGCTCCTCCGCCGCCGCCAACTCCGTCAACGCCCGCTGGCGCTCGGTGATGTCGCGGATCGCCGCCGAGACGAGCAGACCAGCGTCGGTCTCGAGCGGGCTCAGGCTGATCTCGATCGGGAACTCGGTGCCGTCCTTGCGCAGCCCGAAGAGCTCCCCCCCGGCGCCCATCGGCCGGGCGTCGGCGTTCCGCAGGTAACCCTTCATGTGCTGGCGATGACGGGCTCGAAACCGTTTCGGGATCAGCTCGCCGATGCCCTGCCCGATGATCTCGTCCCGCTGGTAGCCGAAGAGTCGCTCGGCCTGCGCGTTGACGAGCACGATGTGACCATGGCCGTTGACGATCACCATGGCGTCGGGCGCCGACTCGAGCAGACCCCGAAACTTCCGTTCCGAGCCCCAGACCAGCCGATCGCGGCGCAGCAGCCGCCCGACCGCCCGGTAGTAGGTCTGCCGAACCCGATAGATGATCCAACGGACGATCTCGCCGAGCGTGACCATCTACTGGGCCACTCGTCGCCCGGTCGGGGTCCCTGTGCGGATCATGGCCTACCGGCGCGCCGTGTAGCCGGTCTCGGGCGTGGAGGCCGGCCTCCGCCAAGCCGGCTCCTGGTCGAACTTGAGCCTGATGTTGCGCTTGCGGAAGTAGCGGAACACGGGTCCGTAGGTGAAGCGCTGGACGTTCGCGGCGGCGTTGCCCCAGCGGTCGGCGTCCATGAAGGGCATGAACTTGTCGGGGAAGCCGGGCATCGTGCAACCGATGCAGATGCCGCCGACGTTCGGGCAGCCGCCGACGCCGTTGACCCAGCCACGCAACGGCACGTTGCACTTCACCATCGGGCCTTTGCAACCGAGCTTGACCATGCACCGCGAGTCGTTGCCGTAGGTCGTCGCGAAGCTGCCCTGCTCGGTGAAGCCGGCCCGGCCGCAGCCTTCGCGCGTCGTCCGGTCGAACAGCCAGCGCGGGCGCAGCTGTTCGTCGAGCACCGGGGCCGGCGCGGTCCCGCCAAGGTGGAGCACGAGCTCGAGCAGCACGCTCGTCATGTTGTCCGGCTGGGCCGGGCAGCCCGGGATGCACACGATCGGCAGGCCGCTCCGCGAGCGCCAGCTCCAGCCGAGGTAGTCGGGCAGGCCGATCGCCCCGGTCGGGTTGTTGCGCATCGCCGGGACGCCGCCGTAGGTCGCGCAGGTGCCGACCGCCACGACGGCCGCCGCCTTCGGCGCGAGGCGGTCGATCCACTCGTTGACGGAAATCGGCTGGCCGTCGAACGGGTTGACCCCGAACCCGGTCCAGTGGCCGTCGCCGTTGTTGCTCTCGTCGCCGATCGCACCCTCGAGCACGAGGATGAACGGGTCCAGGCCGCCGTCCTCGGCGTCGTACCACGCCTGCATGTACTCATCCCCAACCTCGAACGCCAGCATCTGGTTGTGCAGGACGATGTGCGGCATGTCGGGGATCACGCCGTCGAGCAGATCCTCGATGCTCGGGTTGGTCGCCGCCGTCATGGCCACGCTCTCCCCGTCACAGCCGAGACCAGCCGTCATCCACAGGACGTGAACCGTCAGGCGCTCGGGCTTGCCCTTCGCGCCTCCTGCGGTGGGCTCACCGCTGGTCCCGCTGGGCGTTGCGATCTCCTCCATCGCTACTGCATCGGCGCCGCGCGCCGATCACCTGAGCCGATGTTTTGAGATATTCGTCCAACTCGCCCGCGCGGGCTTCAGGAGGCCGCCAGCGCAGTCGATGCACGGTGGTCTGTCTCTGAACCGCCCGAGTGGCCGCCGCGCGGCGCTTGAGACGGTTGGGCCCCAGCAGTCAACGGCCGCTAAACGACCAGGCCAGTCGGCTCCGGGTCCGCGAGGCGGTGTCTACCAGTAGCGGCGGCGAGGCGGCATGCGACTGACCGGCCCTCGCGCATAGCCGCCGCGAGAGCGGCGCACGAGGTAGACGAGTCCGACCGAGCAGATCACGGACAGGATGAAGCCCGCGCCGCCGCGACCGTGGAAGGCCCACACAAGGAGACCCGCGATGTACGAGCCGCCGATGCCGATCAGGATCGTCATGCCGATGCCCATCGGGTCCGGGCCCGGCACGAGCAAGCGTGCGATCGCGCCAACGATGAGTCCGACGAGAGCCAAGGCGATGAGGTAACCGATCATGCCGACAGATTACCCGACCCGGCCGACGGCAAACTCGAATATCGATCTGCCGGGCCGCGCCTCCGGTCTACTGGCCCGTGCCCCGCCACGTCGCCACGCCCTCGCCGCCGCCGTTGGCCGCGAAGCGCACGGCGACGAGCCGTGCGCCGGTGTCGAGCGTGAAGGCGATGCACCCGCTCCGGGCCTCGCCGGCGGCGATCTGGTTGTCGAAGTCCCGCAGCTGCGTCATGCACGGACCCTGTGACGCGTACGCCGCGGCGGCGGTCCCCTTCGCCGGCACGATGGTGACGTCGCCCGTCGACGACGAGTCGTAGCTGCCCGGCCCGCGGTTGCGGATCTTGACCTCGACGCCGACGACCCGCGTCCCACCCAGGCGCGTCGCCCCCGACCCACGGAGCGGGTCGATCACGCGCGGGACGGTCACCGACAGCGTCGTCCCCTGCGCCTTGACCCGTTGGGTCGCGCCGATCGCCCGGCCGGCGAGCTTCGGGGCCGGCGCCGGTGTCGTCGCCGTCCTGGTCGTCGTCGCCGTCGTCGCCCCGCCCGAACCCGAGCCGCCGCAGCCGGCGGCCACCCCCGCGACCGCCAGGCAGAGCAGTTGTCGTGACCCGGTCCGTCGCACATCGCCAGCCTACCGGCGGTCCGCCGGCCCGGGACCCGGCCCGCTCCTCGCGGCCCGGCTCAGCCGTCGGCGGCTGCCGTGCCGCCGCCGAATGCCCGGAACGCATCGGTCAGCGCAGCGTCGCCCTCGTCGACCGCCGCCTCCGGATCCACCGGCGGCGGCGAGACGAGGTCGGCGTTCGTCTGCTGGGCCGCGCCCTCGAGCAGATGCCGAAGCTCGTCCGGCTCATCGCGCTCGACCCCGGTGACCCGGATCCGCCGCTTGGCGACCTTGGTTCGCTCGGCCAGCCTCCCGTCGAGCCGCACGAGCACGCCGTGCATGTGGTCGCCCCACTCGCTCGACGGCTCGCCCGTGAGGTCGACGGTCAAGCGCCCGTCCTCCACCACCGCGGAGCTCCAGTCGATCGATCGCTGCTCCTCCATCTATCCGCGCTTGGTCGAGATTGCCCGTTCGAGCTCACGCTTGTTCATCTTCGACCGTCCGTCGATCCCGAGCTGGCGCGCCTCGTTGTAGAGCTGGTCACGCGTCGGCCCCTTCGCCCGCCTGGTTCCCGAGCGCAGACCGCCGCGGCGCCCGGACGAGATGTCGTGCGTCGACGAGCGCGAGCTCGTCCGCGACTCGCCGGCCCGGGCCCGCTCCTTGTTGACCGTGCGGGCGGCGATCTCCTCGGCGCGGTCCTCCGAGCGACCCTGGTCGAGCTGGCTCTCCTTGATGTGCTCGTACTGCCGGGCCCGCTTGCTGCCCTTCTTGACACCACTCGGCGGCATTGCCGCCTCCTTTCTCCGTCGCTCGGTTGCGCATTACCCCTCGCTTGCGGGGCTAAACGCCACCATCGGCGCGCGACGCCGCGACCGTTGAGCTCGAAGCCCCCTGCGCCCCGACCTCCACGGGTGCCCGGCGCAGCGCCAGCGCAGCGGTGTCGTCGACCTGCGAGCCGACCTGGAACTCGCCGAGACGCGCGTCGAGCATGCCGAGCAGATCTCCGGCCGACCGGCCCGCGGCCGCGGCCAGCAGCTCGCGTAGGCGCGCATCTCCGAAGCGGCCGTCCGCGCCGACGGTGTCGGTCACCCCGTCGGTGTAGAGCAGCAGCGTCTCGTCGCCGCCGAGCTCGATCGTCGTCTCCGGCCAGGCGCCGTCGTCGAACGCCCCGAGCAGGGGCCCGGGAGTGCCGGTCGGCCGCACCGTGCCGTCGTCGCCGATCCGCAGCGCCAGCGGATGGCCGGCCGAGGCGAGCGTCACACCGGCGCCGGTGATCGACAGGCACAGCACGCTGCAGAGCGACAGCTCAGGCTGGCGCCGGAGCGTCGCGTCGAGGCGGGCGAGGACCTGTCCGGGCGCCGGCGTGTCCTCGGCAATGATCCGCGCGCTGTGCCGCACGAGCGCCGTCATCGCCGCCGCCGCCACGCCCTTGCCGGTCACGTCCCCGATCATCACGAACCAGCCCGGCCCGACCGGGAAGGCGTCGTAGAAGTCGCCCCCGACCTCGATCTCCTCACCCGAGGCCCGGTACACGGCCGCCAGCTCCCAGCCGTCGATCGCCGGCAGCGCCACCGGCAGCAGGCTCCGCTGGAGCGTCGCCGCGATCTGCGAGCTCGTGCGGAAGAGCCGCGCGTGCTCCACTGCCGTCGCCGAGCGCTCGGCGAGCTGCGTCGCCACCGCCAGCGCCTCGTCGTCGAACCGCCGCCGCGACTCGGCATTCACCAGGCTCATCGCCCCGATCGTCCGACCGGCGATTCGCAGCGGCACGATCATCGCCGAGCTCATCCCGACCTCGCGCAGCAGCTCGAGGTGCTCGGGGCTCCGGGCCCCGGCGACGAGCATCGCCTCGGTGATCACCGGGTACACCTCCGGCTCCCCCCCGCGCAGGACACGCCCGACGCCCCGCTGCGGATCCGGACGCGCGGGCTCGGCGGCGCGGAGCGTCCGGGCAAGCTCGAGCTTCGCCGGATCGCGGTGGGCGACCACCACCTGCCGGACCTCGCCGACCTCGCCGACGAGATCCACGGCACACCAGTCGGCGAAGCCGGGAACCGCCAGCCAGGCGACGTTGCGCAGCGTCTGCTCGTAGTCCAGCGACGACGCCAGCGCGGCGCTGGCGTCCCCGAGCAGCCGGGTGCGCAGCTCGGCGCGCTTGACCGTCGTGACGTCCTCGATGATGGTGATCGCCGCCTCGAGCCGCCCGTCGCCGTCGCGCAGCCCGGTCGCCTTCAACAGGCGCCAGTGCTCCTCGCCGGTGCCCCGGTGGACGGTGTTCATCAGCAGCGCCGGCGCCTCGGCGCCGCGCAGCAGCCGGACGGACGGGATGTCAGCCATCCGCAGTTCCTGACCATCCTCGCCCTTGACGATGTAGTCCTCCATGATCGCCGCCGGCGGCGCCTCCCGCATGGCCTCGAACGACGCGAAGCCCATCGAGTCGAGCGCCGCCCGGTTCGCGTAGAGGATGCGGTCGTTCGGGTCGCGGATCGTCACCGCCTCAGCCAGCGAGTCGACCACGCCGGCGAAGCGGGTCTCGATGCTGGCCAGCGCCGCCTCGAGCCGGACGACCAGCTGCAGCCGCTCGCGCTCGGCCTCCTGCTGGGCGGTGACGTCGGCGATGAACGCGTGGAAGGTCCAGCGCTCCCCGTCGCGCACGGCCGACGCCGTCACCTCGACGGGGAACTCGCTGCCGTCGGCCCGAAGCGACCGGAGTTCCCGTCGCTCGCCCAGCCGCAGGCCCTCACCCGTCTCCAGGAACCGCCGCAATCCCCCGCGGAAGCCGTCGCGGAAGCGCGGCGGGATGATCGTGTCCGCCAGCACACGTCCGACGGCGTCCTTCGCCGGCCGGCCGAAGACGACCTCCGCCTGGGGATTCCAGTACACGATCAGACCGTCGGCGTCCATCGACACGACAGCGTCGTGCGCGGTGTCGAGAATTGTCTGCACGCCCGCCAACAAGCTCATGCGAGCCTACCGGCCCGACACATGGCCGAGGGGATCTTCCGCCTCGTCTCCGCCGCCCGAGCGCGACCACCCGGTCGCGCTCCGAAAAATCACCCGGCGGACTTCCCGGCCGCATCTGCGCCAGTGCGCAGCCGGCTGTGACGGGCGCCGTAGCCGAAGTAGACGAACAGCCCGACCACCATCCAGACGACGAAGCGCAGCCACGTCGCCGCCGGGAGGTTCAGCATCAGGTAGACCGAGGCCAGCACCGACAGGATCGGGACGACCGGGACGAGCGGTGTCCGGAAGGCCCGCTCGAGGTCCGGACGTGTGCGGCGGAGCACCGGGATGCCCAGCGCCACGACGACGAACGCGAACAGCGTCCCGATGTTGACCAGGTCCGCCAGCGTGTCGAGCGTCAGCACCGTCGCCAGGACGGCCACGACGCTGCCCGTCACAAGCGTGGTCCGGTACGGCGTCTGGAAGCGTTCGGACACGCGGGCGAAGGCCGGCGGCAGCAGGCGGTCGCGGCTCATCGCGAAGAAGACCCGGCTCTGTCCGAGCATCAGGATCATCATCACCGTCGTCAGTCCCGCCAGCGCGCCGAACGACACGACCTGGGCGATCCCGGTCTCGCCGACCGACTTGAACGCGTTCGCCAGCGGGGCGTCGACGCTCAGCCGGTTGTACTTGACCATGCCCGTGACCACGAGCGACACCGCCACGTAGAGCACGGTGCAGATCACGAGCGACCCGAAGATGCCGATCGGCAGGTCGCGCTGCGGCTTCTTGGTCTCCTCCGCCGCCGTCGCGACCACGTCGAAGCCGATGAACGCGAAGAAGACGAGGGCCGCCCCGCTGAAGATGCCGCCGATCCCGAACGTTCCCGACCCGAGGCCGATGTCCTGGAGCAGCGTCGTCTCCGCCGTCGCCCCCGGGGCCGACGGGGACCCCGACGGCGGCACGAACGGGTGGTAGTTCGAGCCCTTGATGTAGAAGATCCCGGCGACGATCACCAGCAGCACGATCGCCACCTTGATCGCGACGATGACCAGGTTGACCCGGCTCGACACGCGGATGCCGAAACACAGCAGCACCGTCAGCAGGAGCACGATGACACCGGCCGTGAAATTGTGGTGGGTGCCGTCGACCCACGTCGGCATGTTCACGCCGAAGGTGTCATGCAGGACCACCCGGAAGTACTTAGACCATCCCGAGGCGACCGTAGCCGCCCCGAGGGCCAGCTCGAGGATCAGGTCCCAGCCGATGATCCACGCGACGAGCTCACCAAGCGTCGCGTACGAGAACGTGTACGCCGATCCCGCCGCCGGGACGACTGACGCAAACTCCGCGTAGCAGAGCGCCGCCAGGCCGCACGCGACCCCGGCGGCCACGAACGACAGCGCGATCGCCGGGCCGGCGAGCGTCCCGGCCGCCTTGCCCGTGAGCACGAAGATGCCGGTTCCGACGATCACGCCCACCCCGATCACGACCAGGTCGATCGGCCCCAGCTCCCGCCGCAGCCTGTGACCCGGCTGATCGGTGTCCTCGATCGACTGCTCGACGCTCTTGGTGCGCATCAGGTCCACGGCCGCTCCCCGCCTCCTCGCTCGGTGGGACTGCTGGGCCGGTCCATACCCCGAGACGACCGCGGGGCAAACGTGTGGCCGCTACGCGGAGGGCGGGAGCTTCTTGAGCTGCGCCAGGCTGATCGTCTGCGCCGCCGGCGGGGCGGCGACCACCACCGGGATGTTGATCCCGTGCACGTTCACCGTGCTCGTGATCGACCCATGCGCGGCGGTCACGAGCGTCGTGACGATCCGGACCGGCTCGCCCGAGTAGGCGAGGTAGGTCGTGACGTCCTCGCGCGTCGCCCCGAGCTGCGTCAGCTTCGCCTTCAGCTGGGCCTGGAGCTTGGCGCTGATCTGCCCCGACGACGGCAGGTTCCCCGGCGTGAAGGACCCTGTCAGCCCGATCACGCGCTGTCCGGCGATCGTGCTCGTGCCCGTCTCGTGGAAGAGGCGCTTGGCCGCCAGCAGGCGCAGCGTGCTCGTCGGATCGGCGTTGCGCGCGTCCTGGAGGAGCTGGTTGAGGTCGAGCCCGGTCGCGGCCGACGCCGCGCTGATGTCGAAGGCCACCCACGGTCGTCCGCCGTCGTGGGCGGCGATCGACGGGAGGTTGAGATAGACCATCGTCCCGACGATGCGCTCGCGCAGCGTCTGCCCGCCGACGCTGAAGCGGAACGATCCGGCGAGGCTCGGCTGGAGCTGCATCGACACGGTGCCCGCCAGCGTCTGGGTCGCGCCGCCTGGGCCCGCGCCCGGCACCGACGTCGCGATGTCGGCGTTCATCGACTTGACCTTCAGCGAAGTCGCCCGCGTGACCAGCGTGTCCAGGCTCGGCGGCGACGAGGACGACGCCGCCGACGTGGACGACTGCGACGACGACGAGCTCCCCCCGCACGCCGACAGGCCGCCGACGACGACCACGATGGCGAGTGTCAGTTTCATCCGCATCTCCAAAGACCATACATACCGCCCCCGACGCAACCGGGCCGGCGACAGCCAGCCGCCACCGCCCAATCCGTTTACTCTGCCCCGGACGATGGACCATGCCTTCAGCCATCCGAGCTACACCGTCGGCGTGGAGGAGGAGCTGATGATCCTCGACGCGCAGTCACTCGACCTCGTCAACGCAATCGAGCAGCTGCTCGCCGACGCGCCCGGCGGCGAGATCAAGCCCGAGCTGATGGAGTCGGTCCTCGAGATCGCGACCAAGCCCTGCCGGACCGTCGCCGAGGCGTCCGCCGAGATTCGCGCGCTGCGACGCCGCGCCAGCGAGATCGCCGGCGGGCGCGGCCTGCTCACCGCATCGGCCGGCACCCACCCGTTCGCCCGGTGGGAGGAGCAGCGGATCGTCGGGCGCACGCGCTACCGCACGCTCGTCGACGAGCTGGCCTTCGTCGCCCGCCAGGAGCTCGTCTTCGGGATGCACGTCCACGTCGGCATCGCCGACCCGGAGACGGCGATCGCCGTCGCCAACGGCCTGCGCGAGCACGTGCCGATGCTCGTCGCCCTCGCCGCCAACTCGCCGTTCTGGCGCGGCGAGGACACCGGCATGCTCTCGGCGCGCGTGCCGATCTTCAAGTCGTTTCCCCGCGTCGGCGTCCCGCCGTTCTACCGCGGCTGGGAGGACTACCAGGAGCGGATCGCCCGGCTGGTCGCCGGGCGCATCGTCGACGACTACACGTATCTCTGGTACGACATCCGGCCCCACCCGAAGTTCGGGACCGTCGAGGTACGGGCGATGGACGCCCAGACGCGCGTCGAGCACACCGTCTCGATCGCCGCCCTGATCCAGGCCCTCGTGCGCAGCCTGGCCGAGGCCCACGCCGCCGGCGACCAGCTCGTCGACCACCCGGCCGAGCTGCTCGAGGCCAACAAATGGATCGCCGCCCGCTACGGCCTCGACGGCCGCGTCCTCGACCCGACGTCGGAAAGGATCGTCCGCCTCGGCGAGCTGACGAGCCGGCTGCTCGAGCGGCTGCATGACCACGCCACCGACCTCGGCTGCCTCGGCGAGCTCGACGGCATCGTCGACCTGCTCGAGCACGGCAACGGCGCCGAGCGTCAACGGCTCGTCTACGGCGCCAACCGGGACCTGCACGAGACGATGCGCGAGATCATGAGCGTGTCGGCCGCCTGACCCGCAGTCAAGGGCCGGCCTTTCACACGGCGGGCCCGTTGCCGGCGGCGAGGTCGCCGACGGTCGGCAGCAGCCGGTGCAGCGCCGCCATGTCGCCGGTGACGACGACGCTTCCATCGGACACGGCGGCGTCGAGCCCCCGCGACCCCTCGAGCAGGTACCAGGCGCAGGTGCTCTTCTATGTCGGCGTGCCGAACGTGGAGGCGGCGCTCGCGCAGGCCGAGAGCCTCGGCGGGACCCGCATGATGGGTCCCGACAGACCCCCGGAGGTGGCGTCGTGGTCGGCCATTTCGCCGATCCCGAAGGCCACCTGATCGGTCTTGCCGCCGCGGCATAGGCCGTCAGCGACAGGGGCGAGCCCTGCGCACCGCGGGCACCACGACGTCGTCGCGGGTGCGCGCTCGTAGCCGGGCCGGTCGGCGGGAACGAACGGCGAAGCCGGTTCGACCAGCCCGCAGCCGGCGGCCGGCGACGATTCGCCGGGGCGGCGGGTTGGCGGACGCGGAGGACGCGGCGGCTTCACGGCCGCGGATAGTGTCCCGCCGATGTGCGGAATCGCCGGGGAGATCTGCCGCACCGGCCGGGCCGATCTCGCCGCCGTGGAGCGCATGGCGGGGGTGCTGGCGCCGCGGGGGCCGGACGCCAGCGGCACCTTCGCCCAGGACGGGATCGCGCTGGCCCATCGGCGCCTGAAGATCATCGACCTCTCGGCGAGCGGTGGGCAGCCGATGGTCGACTCCCACCTCGGCCTGGCGATCGTCTTCAACGGCTGCATCTACAACTACCGCGAGCTGCGGGCGGAGCTCGAGCGCGCCGGCTACCGGTTCTTCTCCCACAGCGACACCGAGGTTCTGCTCAAGGCGTACGACCGCTGGGGCGAGGGGTTCGTGCGGCGCCTGCACGGGATGTTCGCGCTGGCGATCGCCGAGCGCGACACCGGCGACGTCGTGCTCGCGCGCGACCGGCTGGGGATCAAGCCGCTGTATATCGCGCCGTTCGGTGGCGGGATGCGCTTCGCGTCGACGCTGCCGGCGCTGCTGGCCGGCGGCGGGGTCGACACGTCGATCGACCGCGTGGCCCTCCACCACTACCTGACGTTCCACTCGGTCGTGCCGGCGCCGCGGACCCTGCTGGCCGGGGTTCGGCGGGTCGAGCCGGGCACGCTCGTACGGGTCGCCGCCAACGGCCCGACCCGCGTCACCCGCTACTGGCAGGCCGAGTTCGCCCGCCGCCCGGAGCACGCCGGGATGGAGCCGCAGGACTGGAGCACGGCCGTGCTCGAGGCGCTGCGGGTGGCGGTGCGGCGGCGCATGGTGGCGGACGTCCCGGTCGGCGTACTGCTCTCGGGCGGCCTCGACTCGAGCCTGATCGTCGCGCTGCTGGCGGAGTCCGGGCAGTCGCCCCTGTCGACGTTCAGCGTCGGCTTCGAGCGGGTGGGCGATCACGCCGGCGACGAGTTCGAATACTCGGACCTGGTCGCCGGTCACTTCGCGACCGACCACCATCGCTTCGTGGTCTCGGGCGAACGGCTGCGGCCGGCGCTCGACCACGCGATCAGCGGGATGAGCGAGCCGATGGTCAGCCACGACGTCGTCGCGTTCGACCTGCTTTCCGAAGCGGTTTCAAAGCACGTCAAGGTCGTGCAGTCGGGACAGGGCGCCGACGAGGTGTTCGCCGGCTATGACTGGTACCCGCCACTCCACGCGGCGGCGGGCGACGGGCTGGACGAGTACGCGAGCAGGTTCTTCGA
Source organism: uncultured Solirubrobacterales bacterium (assembly GCA_963742705.1). Taxonomy (GTDB): domain Bacteria; phylum Actinomycetota; class Thermoleophilia; order Solirubrobacterales; family Solirubrobacteraceae; genus Palsa-513. Next base: position 1,057,575 of record CAVUMZ010000017.1, read on the forward strand.
CCGCGGCCACGCTGAGATCGCCGACGCGCTCGAGCCGCAGTTCCTCGCCGACGGGGATGCCAGCCACGAGTACGTCGCGGCGCACTTCGCGCGGACGGGCGCCGACGCGCCGCTGGACCGGGCCCTGCGGCTGGACACAGAGGTGATGCTCGTCGACGATCCGGTCAAGCGGGTCGACAACATGACGATGGCCTGGGGCCTCGAAGGACGGGTGCCGTTCCTCGACCACGAGCTCGTCGAGCTGGCGGCGGCGTGCCCGCCGGAGCTGAAGCTCGGGCAGGGCGGCAAGGGCGTGCTCAAGGACGCGGCGCGCCGCGTCCTGCCGGCGGCCGTCGTCGATCGCCCGAAGGGCTACTTCCCCGTACCCGCGCTGATCCACCTGGAGGGTGCCTTCCTCGAGCTGGTGCGCGGGGCGCTGCTGTCCCCCACCGCGCAAGCTCGCGGCATCTTCCGCCGCGACTACGTCGACCGCCTGCTGGCGGCGCCGAACGACGAGCGGACGCCGCTCGGCGGCAACAAGCTGTGGCAGCTCGGGGTGCTCGAGCTGTGGCTCCAGGCCCGCGGGCTCTAAGGGACCCCGGGTGCGACGACGCCGTCCTCGGTGATCAGGGCGCTCACCAACGCGTGCGGCGTGACGTCGAACGCCCGGTTCTCGACGGCCATGCCCCCGGGCGCGATTCGCACCCCGCCGATCACGGCGACCTCCTCGCCCGACCGCCGCTCGATCGGGATCAGGTCACCGCTCGGGCAGCCGGGGTCGATCGTCGAAGTCGGGGCGGCGACGTAGAACGGGATCTCGTGGTGGCGGGCGAGCACGGCCAGCCCGTACGTCCCGACCTTGTTGGCGACGTCGCCGTTGGCGGCGATCCGGTCCGCGCCGACGACGACGCAGTCGACGAGCCCGGCGGCCATCAGTCCGGCGGCCATCACGTCGGCGACGAGCGTCGCCGGAATCCCGAGCCGGTCGAGCTCCCAGGCCGTCAGTCGGGCGCCCTGGAGCACCGGCCGCGTCTCGTCTACCCACACCGACGGGCGGCGCCCCTGCTCGTGGGCGGCGCGGATCACGCCGAGCGCGGTGCCGTAGCCCACGCAGGCCAGGGCGCCGGCGTTGCAGTGGGTGAGGACGCGGGCGTCGTCGGGCAGCAGGGCCGCACCGTGGGCGCCGATCCGCCGGTTGCGCTCGAGGTCCTCGGCGGCCAGCCGCAGCGCCTCGGCGAGCGGGTCGCCGGCGGCCAGGGCCCGGTCGACGCCCCAGGCGAGGTTGACCGCGGTCGGGCGGGTGGCCACGAGCCTGGCAGCAGCCTCGGGCAGGGGCTCGCCGGCCTGGGCGGCGAGGGCGACGCCCATCGCCCCGGCGACGCCGAGCGCGGGAGCGCCGCGGATCGCGAGCGTCTCGATCGCCGTGCAGAGGTCGTCGACCGACCGGGCCTCGAGCAGGGTCAGCTCGCCGGGGAGGAGCCGCTGGTCGATCATCACGACGCAGCCGTCGCGCCAGGCGATCGTCGGCGGGATCGGGTCTACGGTCATCGGCCGACGGCGGTCAGGGTCGCCCGCACCGCCTCCGCGACGCCGCCCGGGTGGTCGTAGGCGGCCGCGCCGAGCAGCACCATCAGGCCGCCGCCCCCGGCGCGCTCGACCTGGGCGCCCGCGTTGGCCGGCCCGACGCCGCCCCCGAGCACGGCGATCGACGGCTTGGCATGACCGCAGCGCCCCCGGGCTGCGTCGAGGTTTTCCTTGATGGAGCAGGCTTGGTCGAAGAGCCCCCCGGCGAAGGCTCCGACGATCAGGTGATCGGCCCCGGATAGTCGCGTCAGCCGGGCGAGGACGGCCCCGCTGGCGCCGAAATGCTCGCCGCGGGCGAGCGGGCCGGAGCCGGCCCGGTGGGCGAGGATCGGGACGCCGAGACCGGCCTCGCGGAGGGCGAGGATCGAGTCGAGCCCCTGGGCGAAGGCGTTGACCATCAGGCCGGTGGCGCCGAGCTCGACGCAGCGGGCGGCCCGGGCGAGCAGGGTCGCCGACGGCCCGGTGATGTTGGGCGTATAGACGACCCCGGGCGGGAGGATGGCGGCGACGGCGCGGACGCGGTCCTCGAGCGGGCAGATCGGCGGGTCGCCGAGCACCTCGTCGTCCTTGATCAGGTCAGCGCCGCCAGCGATCGCGGCGCCGGCGACGGCGGCGAACTCGGTCGGGCTCAACCCGATCTGGGGCTTGACGATCAGCCCGACCTGGGGCCGTTCCGAGGCCGGCGGGGCGCCGAAGGCCGGGCCGGGCAGGAGGTCGTCGGGCAGCTCGAGGGCGACGAGCCGGCAGCGGGTGAACGCCCGCTTCTCGGTCGCCTCGCCGGCGACCAGCGTCGAGATGATCAGCGGGACGTTGGCGCCGAAGTTCTCCGCGGGGAAGGCGAGCGTGACGCGGTCGCCGTCGTCTGAGATCACCCGGCCGGCGACGGCCGCGTCGCCGCCGACGATGCCGGTCGTGTTGAGGCGGGCGAGCGCCGGGGCCGAGCCGGGAGGCGCGAGCTCGTAGGTGGCGCGGATCACCGGGCTGATCGTAGTCGGCGGGTGGGTCCACGGCGGGTCCGCGGTGCGCCGAAACGGTGTCTGAACAGCGCGGAGGTTTCGTCCACGAGCCCGCGGGAGCGCTATAGGGTTGCGCCACCGTCTTCGCCGATCGAAAAGGGGCCCTCGTTGCCGACAAATCGACGACTCATCCGCGCGCTCGTCTGCGCCGGCGTGTTTGTCGCACCAGCACCGGCGTTCGCCAGTGGCTGGGTCTATACCGAATCCAACAACCCGACACCCGGTCACAACAGCGTGCTCGCCCTCCACTACGGCGGCAACGGGTCGCTCAACCCGGCGAACATCCGCGAGTATTCGACCCACGGCACCGGGGCCCCGCTCGTCCTCGGGGGGAAGTCGACGGGGACGCTGGCCGGTGACCAGGAGGTCCAGATCACGCCGAACCACAAGTGGCTGTTCGCCGTCAACCAGGGGTCGAACTCGATCGCCGTGTTCCGGGTTCACGCCAGCACCGGGGCGTTGAGCGCCGTCAAGGGCTCGCCGTTCCCGTCGGGCGGCGTCGCGCCGATCAGCGTCGGGTACAGCAACGGCCGGCTGGTGGTCGCCAACCACGGGCAGATCGCGCCGTTCGACATCATGGGCACGACTCCGCCGGGGCCGGCCAGCTTCACGTCGTTCACCGTCTCAAGTGCCGGCCGCCTGAGGCAGGTGTCGTCGATCCCCGAGCCGCATGCCGGGCTGATCACGGCGGCGATCGCGCCGGCGGGCGGCAACGTCTTCAGCAGCGGCTTCTACTCGCAGCGGATCAACTCGCTGACGCTGTCGTCGACCGGAGCGATCAGGGAGGCGCAGGCGCCGATCATGTTCCCGGCGAGCATGACCGCCGGCGTGATGCTGCCGCCGTTCATCCCGACTGCGCTGCTGCCGCTGCCGTTCGGGATCGCGACGAACCCGAGCCCGAGCAAGCCGTACGTGTACGTGCTCGGGCCGCTCAACTCCCGCGTGGCGATCTACCGCTACGACCGGGCCGGGACGCTGACGTTCGTCGGCCAGGCCGACAACCCGGGCTCGGTCGCGGCCTGCTGGGCCGTGGTCAGCAAGGACGGCCGGTACATGTACGTCGCCAACTCGGCGACGCAGGACATCTCGCTGTTCGACGTGAGCGGGTCCGGATCCGGCCTGACGTTCGTCGCCCGCTTCAAGATGCCGTCGACGGGCACCGTGCGCGAGCTGGCGTTCGACCCGACCGACAGATACCTCTACGCCTCCGGCGGCCACGACGATCCCGACGGGCCGCGGCCGCAGGGGATCGGGCCGGCGCCGGCCTTCGTCCTGAGCGACGTGCCGGCGGACGGCAACTTCGTCGACGCGTTCAGGATCGGCAGCGGCGGGCGCCTCACGCCGATCTCGAGCACGGCGCTGCCGGTCGCGTTCAGCCAGCTGCCCTACGGGCTGGCGACGCTCGCCGGCTGAGGCATTCGCCGGTGGCGGTACCTGGTCCCGGCGGCGCCGGGGCCAGGTACCGGTGAGCTGCTGCCGGCGCGCGGACCAAATGCCGCCATTAGGTTGCCGGCATGTGTCGACTTTTCGGGATGAGCGCCGGAGACGAGCCGGTCCGAGCGACCTTCTGGCTGCTGGATGCGCCCGACAGTCTTCGGGCCCAGAGCCACGACGACGCTGACGGGACGGGGTTGGGCTATTTCGACGAGCAGGGGCGGGCGCACGTCGACAAGCGCCCGATCGCCGCCTTCGACGATCGGGACTTCGCGTCCCAGGCCCGGAGGGTCTGGTCGAAGACATTTGTCGCGCACGTACGTCACGCCACGGATGGCGGCCTGACGATGGCCAACACCCACCCCTTCTGCCAAGAGGGCCGGCTCTTCGCGCACAACGGTGTCGTCGGCGACCTGCCGAAGCTCGAGCGCGAGCTTGGCGACGACCTGCGGCGTGTCGCTGGGGAGAGCGACTCCGAGCGCTACTTCGCCCTGATCACTCGGGAGATCGATCGTCACGGCGGCGACGTCGAAGCCGGGATCCAGGCCGCGGTCCGGTGGGTTGCGGACGAGCTGCCGATCGTGTCGATCAACTTCGTGCTCGCGACCACAACCGATCTGTGGGCGCTGCGCTTCCCTGCGACCGACACGCTCTACGTACTCGAGCGTCCGGCCGGCGGAGCGCGAACGGCGGGCACCTCGGGTGGCGTGGACGCGGCGGCATCGCTTGCGCAGACGAGCAGCCACGGTACGCGCGTCACTTCGGCCGATGCGCGTACTCGCCCGGTCGTCGTTGTCGCCAGCGAGCGCATGGATGGCGATCCTGGTTGGCGGGAGGTCCGCAGTGGCGAACTGCTGCATGTCGAGCCGTCGCTCGAGATCACGTCGCAGTCGATCCTGCATGATCGACCGACCGCCTAGACGCGTGGATCGCCGACGAACACGATCCGACCGGCACAGCGGCAGTCAGCTGACCACGCTCGTCGTCCTGGACCGAGCACGGACCCGGGGCCCTCGGCGTCGATCACGCAGACTTGATCAGCCGACGCACGCGCGCGATCACCTCGGTCAGTCGCATCCGCTCGGCGCTCTCGTCGCGAACGCCCCGGTGAACTTTGCTGCCGCCTCACGCGCCGGGCGGGTGTCGTGAAGCCGATTTGATGCCCATCGTGTTGCCCGATCCTCGATGTCGCCGGGAAATCGGCGACGCAAACAGAAAAAACCCCGCCGGAGCGGGGCTTTCTCGAAGCGGCTGAAGGGACTCGAACCCTCGACCTGCTGCATGGCAAGCAGCCGCTCTAGCCAACTGAGCTACAGCCGCACGACGGCCAGTCTACAACCAGGCCCGGCCGTCCGCGCTTGTGCGCGCCTGGGCGCTCGGGCAAGATCACCGGGCATGCCGACCGCGCCCGTCCTCGTGGGTCTCCGCCCCGGGCCCAGATCGACCGGGAGCCGATGAGGGTCGTCGTCACCCGGGCGCTCCCCGCCGCCGGTCTCGACCTGCTGCGCGCGCGTTTCGAGGTCGAGGTCGGCGGGATCCCACACGACCCGCAGTGGCTGGACGAGCACGTACGGGGGGCCGCCGCGATCGTCGCCGACCCGACCGTTCCGATCGACGCTGAGCTGCTCGACCGCGCCGGTCCCGACCTACGGGTGGTCGCCAACTTCGCCGTCGGCTTCGACAACATCGACACCGAGGCCGTCCGCAGCCGGGGGCTGCGGGCGACCAACACGCCCGACGTCCTGACGAACGCCACCGCCGAGCTCGCCGTCGCGCTGATGCTGGCGGCCGGGCGGCGGGTGGTCGAGACCGACGCCATCGTTCGCCGCGGCGGCTGGACCGGCTGGGAGCCGGAGCAGTTCCTCGGCCGGGAGCTGTCAGGGTCGACCGTCGGGCTCGTCGGCTTCGGCCGCATCGGCCAGCGGGTCGCGCGGCTGCTCACCGGCTTCGGGCCGCGGCTGGTCTTCGCCAGCCGGCACCCGCTGGAGGCGGCCGCCGACCAGCTCGGCGCCGAGCGGTTGCCGCTCGAGGAGCTTCTCGCCGTGTCCGACTACGTCAGCCTCCATGTCGACCTCAACCCGTCCACGCGGCACCTGATCGACCGCGACCGGCTGAGGGCCATGAAGCCGGGCGCCGTGCTCGTCAACACCTGCCGGGGGGGCGTGGTCGACACGGACGCGCTCATCGACGCCCTGCGGTCGGGTCGGCCGGGCGCTGCCGGGCTCGACGTCTACGAGCACGAGCCGGCCGTCCCGGCAGAGCTCGCCGCGCTACCCAACACGGTGCTCGTCCCCCACATCGGCTCGGCCACGCGGTCGACGCGCGACGCGATGGCCTGCCTCTGCGCCGAGAACGTGATCGCCGTGCTCGACGGGCGCGAGCCGCCGACGCCGATCGTCTGACCCTTGAAGGGGTCCGGATGGCGTGCGAACATGTGTTCGCATGATCGTCTGCATCCTTCTTCCCCGCTTCGAGCTCGTCGTCGCCGTCGGCGGACTCGAAGCGCTCGCCGGGCGGGCCGTCGCCCTCGCTCCGACCGGCGGGGGGACGGCCGGAGGCCAGCCGATCGGTGAGGTCTCGGGAGCGGCGCAGGCGCTCGGCATTCGCGCCGGCATGAACCTCGGCGAGGCGCTCGCCCGCTGCCCCGAGCTCGAGCTGGTCAGCGGCGACCCGATCGCCGTGGCCGCCGCCTGGGAGCGGACCCTCGGCGCCCTCGAGGGGATCGGCGCCGCGGTCGAGTCCCAGCGCCCCGGCCTGGTCTGCTTCGACGCGGCCGGGCTGCGCGGACTCTACGGCGGGTCGGAGGAGCTGGTCATCGCCGCCGCCCGCCGGGCGATCGGCGTGCCGGCACGGGTCGGCGCCGCGCCGACCCGCTTCTGCGCCCTGGCGGCGGCGATGAGCGCCCGGCCGCGCCGGGCGGCGATCGTCCGCGACGGGGCCCGCGCCTATCTCCACCGCCAGCCGGTGTCCCTGCTGACGTCGCGGACAGCCACGGCGCCCCTGGTGGCCACGCTCGAGCGGCTGGGGATCGAGACGCTCGGCGAGCTCGCGGGGATGCAGCGGGCGGCGCTGGCCGACCGCTTCGGCCGTGTCGGGATCCAGGCCCACCGGCTCGCCTGCGGGGAGGACGATCCCCCGCGTCCGCGCCGGGTCGCCGAGCTCCTGTCCGAGTCGCTCGAGCTGGACGAGGCGGCCTCGGGACCGGCGCTCGAGCACGCCCTGGGAGTGCTGATCGACCGTCTGCTCGCCCGTCGCGAGCGGCGTGGGCGCAGCCTCCGGGGAGCCACCCTCGCGGCGCGGCTGGTCGGCGGCGGGAGCTGGCGCGTCGCGGTGGCCTTTCGCGAGGCTCTCGCCGACCCGCGCCGGATGCGCCTGGTCCTGGCGCCGCGGCTGGCGCAGCTGCCGGCGCCGGCGCTCGTGCTGGTCCTCTCAGCAGAGCAGTTCGGCACGACCGCCGGCGGGCAGCGGTCGCTGATCACCCCGGCGGCCGAGCTGCGCCGGGAGCGGCTGCGGGAGGCCGTGCGGCAGGCCCGGGTGGCGGCGGGCGCCGACGCGGCGCTGCGGGTGGTCGCCGTCGACATCGCCTCGCGCGTACCCGAGCGGCGGATGATGCTCGCCCCCTTCGAGTCATGAGCCAGGGCGCTGCGCCGACATCGCCTCGTGCGTCGCTCGCGTCATGAGCCAGCGACGACTGGGCGGGGCGCGGGCTGCGCGCGTCGAAGCCGATCCCGAGGGCCGGCCCCTGCGGATCGACCGCCATGCCGTGGCGCAGGTCCGGGAATCGTGGCTGATCGAGGATCGCTGGTGGACCGAGCAGCCGCTGCGCAGACGCTACTGGGAGCTCGTCAGCGAGACCGGGCGGGACATCGTCGTCTTTCACGACCTGCTCGCCGGCGACTGGTTTCGGCAGCGATGACCCAGGCCCCCGAATACCCCTGGGCCAGGCCGCGGCGGCGATGACCCACGCCCCCGAATACGTCGAGCTGCACTGCCACTCGGCCTACTCCTTCCTCGACGGGGCCTCGATGCCCGAGGAGCTGGTCGGAGCGGCGCTCGAGCTCGGGCACCGAGCGCTGGCCCTGACCGACCACGACGGCGTCTGGGGATCGATGGAGTTCGCCCACGCCGCCCACGGACTCGGCCTGAAGGCGATACACGGAGCCGAGCTGAGCCTCGACGACGGCCGCCACGTCACGCTCCTGGTCGCCTCGGCGCGGGGCTGGAGCAACCTCTGCCGGCTGCTGACCGCAGCCCACGCGCATACCCGTGACACAGGGGGCAGCCCGGCGCCGGCGAGCAGCAGCCTGGCGGCCCTGCGCGACCACGTCGAGGGCCTCGTCTGCCTGACGGGCTGCGCCGAGCGGGGGGTGCACGACGAGGCGGGCGTGCGCCTGCTGCGCGAGGCGTTCGGGCCGGAGCGGCTCCGGGTCGAGCTCCAGCGCCCCTTCCTCCAGGACGACCGCGCCCGCAACCGGGCGCTGGCCAGGCTCGCCCGCAGGCTGGATCTCCGCTGCGTCGCCAGCGGCAACATCCATGCCCACGCCGGCTCGCGCGCCCACCTCCAGGACGCCTTCGTCGCCCTGCGTCACAACCTCACGCTCGAGGCGAGCGAGCCGCTGCGCCGCGCCAACGGGAGCCATGTGCTCGCCTCGCCGGACGCGATGGCCGCCCGCTTTCGCGAGCATCCCGAGGCCGTCGCCGAGACGGCGGCGCTGGCCGAGCAGCTCGACTTCAACCTCGTCGGCGACCTCGGCTACCGGTATCCCGGTGTCGAGGACGAGACCGCCCAGCGCCGGCTGTCCGAGCTCTGCCAGGCCCGGCTAGGAGACCGCTACGAGGGCGGCGCCAGCGACGGCGCCGGCGCCCGCCTGGAGGATGAGCTCCATGTGATCGGGACGCTCGGGCTGGCCGGGTTCTTCCTCCTGCACCACGACATGCTCGAGCTGGCCCGCGAGGTGGCGGTCGAGGTCCGCGGTCCGGACACGGCCCGGGCGTTGCTGCCGCCCGGGCGTGGACGCGGGTCATCGGTCTCGTCGATCGTCTGCTACCTGACCGGCCTCTCGCACATCGACCCGATCGCCAACGGCCTGTCGCTGGGCCGCTTCCTCAACCCCGAGCTGACCTCGCTGCCGGACATCGACCTCGACTTCCCGCGCGATATCCGCGAGGTCCTGATCCGCCGGGTCCACGACCGCTACGGACGCGACCGCGCCGCCCTGGTCGCCACCTTTCCGAGCTTCCGCTCGCGCGCGGCGATCCGTGAGCTCGGCAAGGTGCTCGGGCTGCCACCGGCCGAGATCGAGCGGGTCGCCCGGGGGGCCGACGGCTTCGCCCGCCGGGTCGATCGGGACGTCGCGGCCGCGCTCGGTCCCGAGCGCGCCGGCAGCGGCCGCTGGGCCTGGCTGAAATCGCTGTCCGAGGAGGCCTACGGGCTGCCGCGCCACGTCTCCCAGCACCCCGGGGGGATGATCGTCGCCACGCGCCCGCTGATCGACTGCTGCCCGGTCGTCCCGGCCGCGATGGAGGGCCGCCAGCTCGTGCAGTGGGACAAGGACTCCTGCGCCGACGCCGGCTTCCTGAAGATCGACCTGCTCGGCCTCGGCATGCTCTCGGCGGTCGAGCGCTGCGTCGAGACGATCGCCCTGACCCGGGGCGAGCGGATCGACCTCTCGCGGATCCCGTTCGACGACGGGCCGACGTATGCGGCGATCCAGGCTGCCGACACCACCGGCGTCTTCCAGATCGAGAGCCGCGCCCAGATGCAGTCCCTGCGCCGGACCCGGCCGGCCAACCTCGAGGAGCTCGCCGTGCAGGTGGCGATCATCCGGCCGGGCCCGATCCAGGGCGGGGCGGTCAACCCCTACATCGAGCGGCGCCAGCGCCAGCGCGAGGATCCCGACTACGAGCCGCCCTGCCTGCACCCATCGCTCGTGCCCGTGCTCCGCGAGACGCTCGGGACGATCATCTTCCAGGACCAGGTGATCGAGGTCGCCCAGGCGTTTGCCGGCTTCTCCCCCGGCGAGGCCGACGGCCTGCGGCGGGCGATGAGCCGCAAGCGGGCCACGACCGCGATCGAGCGCTACCGCGAGCGCTTCTGCGCCGGCGCCGAGCGGCACGTCGGGGCGGCGCCGGAGCTGATCGCCCGCGTCTGGGAGATGGTCGCCGGGTTCGCCGGGTTCGGTTTTCCCAAGGCTCACAGCGCCGCCTTCGGACTGCTCGCCTACCAGTCGACCTGGCTGCGCGTCCACTACGGGCCGGAGTTCCTCTGTGCCCTGCTCAACGAGCAGCCGATGGGCTTCTATCCGTCCGACAGCCTCGTCCACGAGGCCCAGCGGCGGGGGATCGAGCTGCACCCGGTCGACATCAACGCCTCCGCATCCGAGTGCACGGTCCAAGCCGGGCCCGACGGCATCGGCGTGCGGATCGGGCTCGGCTACGTCAGCGGCGTCCGCGCCGAGGAGATCGACGCCCTCGTCGCCGCCCGGCGCGACGGCGGGCCGTTCCAGAGCCTGGCCGAGCTCGCCGGCCGGGCCAGCGCCTGCCGGGCCTCGCTCGAGCAGCTCGCCTGGTCGGGTGCCTGCGACGCCCTCGCCGGGGATCGCCGGCGGGCGCTCTGGCAGCTCGGCATCGCCGCCCCCGGCCGGCGGGTGCCCGGCGGGACCCAGCTCGCGCTCGCCCTCGACACCGGTGCCGCCCCACCCCTGCGCGAGCTCGGACGCTGGGCGAACCTGCTCGCCGACTACGCGACCACCGGCGTCAGCGTCACCGACCACGCGATGGCGATTCTCCGGCCCCACTTGGACGGGGTCGCGATCAGCAGCGAGCTGGCCGTGCTGCGGCACGGCAGCACCGTCGCGGTCGCCGGCCTGGTCGTCGCCCGCCAGCGCCCGGAGACCGCCAGCGGCGTGGTCTTCATGCTGCTGGAGGACGAGCACGGCACGGTCAACCTGATCGTCCCGCCCGCCGTCTACGAGCGCCATCGCCACGTCGTTCGGGCCGAGCCGCTCGTCTTCGCCCACGGCCGACTCGAGCGGCCGGCCGGCGGGGGCGGGACGATCAACGTGCTCGTCCGCACGCTGCGCGGCCTCGACCCCGAGCACCTCGGCCGGGCACCGGCGACCGTGACGAGAATGCCGCACGGCGAACCGCCCGAGCCCAGGTCCGAGACCGAGCGAATCGCCGCCGTCGGTGGTCTCCGCGCCGTTGCGCCGCCCGTCCAGAGCTTCGGATCCGGACGGCGCCGGTGAGCCGCCGCCGGCCAACCGTTCGGCGCCCGGGCGGCCCCGGCCGAGCCCGACCGCCGCCCGTCGGTGACAATGCCCGGCGATGGAGATCACCGACGCACGCGAGCTCTGGCAGCCGGCCGGCGTCTACTGCAACACCGCCAGCTACGGACTGCCGCCCCGGCCCGCCTGGGAGGCGCTGCAGGCGGCGCTCGCTGACTGGCGCGGCGGACGCACCAGCTGGGAGCACTGGGGTCACAGCACCGAGGCCGCGCGCGCGTCGTTTGCCCGGCTCGTCGACGTACCTGTCGGCCAGGTCGCCGTCGGCTCGACCGTCTCCGAGCTGGTCGGCTCGGTCGTCACCGCCCTGCCCGACGGCGCCACCGTCGCCATTCCCGACATCGAGTTCACGTCGACGCTCTTCCCCCTGCTCGTCCAGAAGCGCCTCGACGTGCGCACCGTCGCACCCGACGAGCTCGTCAGAACGATCGAGGCCGGCGTCGACGCCGTGGCCTTCAGCGCCGTCCAGATGAGCACCGGCACGGTCGCCGACCTCCCCGGGATCGCCGCCGCGGCCGCGGCGACCGGGACGATCACGATCTGCGACGCGACCCAGGCCGCCGGCTGGCTGCCGCTGACCGCACACCGCTTCGACGCCGTCGTCTGCTCGGCCTACAAGTGGCTGATGTCGCCACGCGGGACCGCCTTCCTCGCCATCTCCGACCCCCTGCTCGACCGCGTCGTCCCCCACAGCGCCGGCTGGTACGCCGGCGAGGACGTCCACGCCAGCTACTTCGGCCCCCCGCTGCGCCTGGCCCGCAGCGCCCGCCGGCTCGACCTCTCCCCCGCCTGGTTCTCCTGGGTCGGCACCCAGCCGGCGCTCGAGCTGATCGAGCAGATCGGCGTCGACGAGATCCACGCCCACAACGTCGGCCTCGCCAACCGCTTCCGCGCCGGCATCGGCCTCGACCCCGGCGACAGCGCGATCGTCTGCGCCGACCTCCCCGGCGCCGCCGAGCTGCTCGAGCGGGCCGCGATCGTCGCCGCCATCCGCGCCGGCCGCCTGCGCACCTCCTGGCACGTCTACAACGACGCCGCCGACGTCGACCGCGTGCTCGACGTGCTTGCTGGGGCGGTCAGCGCCCGTTGAGCGAAGCGTCAGTCGGGCCGGCGCGCCCGGTCTGAGACGACCAGCAGCAGAGCCAGCAGGACGAAGTTCATCACCACCGACGAACCCCCGTAGGCGACGAACGGCAACGTCACCCCGGTCAACGGGATCACCCGCGTCACGCCGCCGACGATCACGAAGACCTGGATCGCCACCACGAACGACAGACCGGTCGCCAGCAGCTTGCTGAACGAGTCGCGCGCCAGGGTCGCCGTCTTCAGGCCCCGTGCGACCAGCAGCAGGTAGGTCAGCAGCAGGCCCGTCGCCCCGAGCAGACCCGTCTCGTTGGTGATCACCGCGTAGATGAAGTCGCTCTGGGGGACCGGCAGGATCGGGTGACCCTTCGACAGGTCGAGCAGCGACTGGTCGAATCCCGTTCCCAGCAGCCCGCCGTCCGCCTGGGCGAACAGCGATTGGGCCAGCTGGTAGCTCCCGCCCGGGTTCTTGGCGTAGAGCACCGAGTCGAACGGGTGCTCCCACGCCAGCACCCGGTCGTGGACATGGGCGACATGGCCGGCCACGAACCACGCGCCCAGCCCGAACAGCAGGAGCCCGACCAGCGGGAACGACAGCCGCCCGGTCGCCACGTAGAGCAGCGCCAGGATCACGCCGAAGAACATCAGCGACGTCCCCAGCTCCCGGGTCAGGATCAGCATCATCATCGCCGCGCCCCAGACGACCAGCAGCGGGCCGAACTGCTTCATCGGCGGGATCGTCAGGCCGAGCACGTTGCGCCCGCCGGTGACCAGCAGCTGGCGGTTGTCGCGCAGGTAGGACGCCAGGAAGACGACGATCGCGATCTTCGCGAACTCCGACGGCTGGAAGGCGATCGGGCCCAGCTTGATGTTGAGGTAGGCCCCGTTGACCTGCTCGCCGATCCCCGGCAGCCGTGGGATCACCAGGCCGATGATCCCGGCCGTCGCGATCGTGTACCGGTAGCGCTCGAGCACGGCGTAGCGCCCGCCGCGGAAGTACACCACCGTCGCCGCGAACAGGATCAGGCCGACGACGAACCACTGCGCCTGCTCCCGGGCCAGCGTCGGGCTGATCCGGTAGAGCATCACGATGCCGAAGCTCGCCAGCGCCGCCGACAGCGGCAACAGATACGGGTCGGCGTCCGGCAGCGCCACCCGCAGCACGAGATGAGCCGCCACGCACAGGGCCAGGAAGAAGATCCCGTACGTCAACGAGACGTTCGACAGCTGGCTCTGGCTCTGGATGAAGATCGCCGCGAACCCGCCGGTGATCAGCAGCGCCGCCGGTACCAGGCCGAGCAGCTCCCTGTTGCGCGCGCTGAGCAAGCCCTGATCCTAGCTCTATGATGTCGGCCCGTGCCGGGTTGGTCTCGGCCGGCGTCAACTTTGCACCTCCTGTCCGACTGCCTCGCCGCAGCCAGGCCAACCCCTATCTTGGGGCTGGTTTCCCGCCCCTCCGGAGCTGACCCCGATGCCGTTCGAGCCCTTTCAGAAGGCCGGCGGGACGCGCAAGCGCTTCCTGCTCGGCTGCCTGGTCATCGTCGTCCTCGTCGCCGGTGGGACGCTCGCGATCGCGTTGACCGAGGTCAACCACATCAAGAGCTTCTTCCCCAAGGCGACGATCGCCCCGACGGCGATCAAGGAGATCACTCCTGTCGCCGCCGGCGCGCCCGAGACGATCCTGATCATCGGCTCCGACAAGCGCGCCCTCTCGACCAACGCCAACGACCGCGTCTCTCCGCCCCACTCCGACACCATGCTCCTGATCCGGATGGATCCCAACCGCCACCAGACCTCGGTGCTCTCGGTCCCCCGCGACCTCAAGGCCCAGATCGACGGCCCGGCCGGCCCCGTGACCGACAAGATCAACGCCGCCTACGCGATGGGCGGCGCCGCTCTGACCGCCGCGACGATCAAGGCGATGCTCCCCGGTCTGTCGATCAACCACATCATCGACATCAACTTCAAGGGCTTCCGTCAGGTGATCGACGCGATCGGCTGCGTCTACATCTACGTCGACCGCCACTACTTCAACCGCAACATCGGCACCGTCGCGACCGACTTCTCCAACATCGACATCCAGCCCGGCTACCAGAAGCTCTGCGGGCAGACGGCGCTCGACTACGCCCGCTACCGCCACACCGATACCGACTTCGTCCGCGTCGCCCGCCAGCAGGACTTCATCCGCCAGGCCAAGGAGCAGATCGGCGTCCAGAGCCTCTTCAACCACCAGGACCAGCTGCTGGGCGCCGTGCGCAACGCCGTCCAGACCGACATCCACGGCAGCTCGGTCGTCCACCTGATCAACCTCGCCCTGTTCTCGCTCGGTCGGCCCGTCCGGCAGGTCACGTTCGAGTCGACGACCGGGCCGTCCTACGTCACGTCGACGCCCGAGCAGCTCACCGCCACCGTCAACGACTTTCTCTACAACGACCCCGGTCCGGTCAAGGTCTCCACCAAGCGCACGCGCACCGCCGCCGCCGCCAGCACACTCGGCCTGGTCGCGACGCCTCCGAGCGACATCGGCCTGGCCAACACGGCGTCGGTCGGGCTCCCGATCAAGCTCTACGTTCCCCGTCTGCGGATGGCCGCCGCCACCGCCGTTGACGACGTCCGCGCCTACACGCTCCCCGACGAGCAGAACATCAAGCACCACGCCTACGTGATCTCGATCGCCCGCGGCCTGCTCGGCGAGTACTACGGTGTCGAGGGCACCGACTGGATGAGCCCGCCGATCCTCTCCGGCCAGCACCAGACCCGCAAGATCGGCGGCCGCAGCTACGACCTCTACGTCGACGGCGGGCACATCCGCCTCGTCGCCTGGCGCTCGCCCACCGCCGTCTACTGGCTCAACAACACCCTGCGCGACTCGCTCTCCAACCGCCAGATGCTGGCCATCGCCGAGAGCGCCCGACCGGTCAACTGAGTCCGGCCTGGGTCAGCCGGCGGCGTCGAGCGCCGCGTTCACCAGGCGGTCGGCGTCGGCATTCTGCGCCCGCGGGACCGAGCGGATCGACCACCGGTCGAACCCGCCGAGCGCCTCGCGCGCCCGGGCGTAGAGCGGCTTCATGTCGACGTGCTTGACCTTGTAGCGGCCGTTGAGCTGCTTGGCGATCAACTCGGAGTCGTTGACCAGCTCGACCTCCGTCGCCCCGAGTGCCCGCGCCCGCTCGAGCCCGAGCAGCACCGCCTCGTACTCGGCCACGTTGTTGCTCGCCCGGCCGATCGTCCGGCTCGCCTCGTCGACGACGACCCCGTCCGGCGTGCGCAGCACCGCCCCGGCCGCCGCCGGTCCGGGGTTGCCCCGCGATCCGCCGTCGACGTGAATCACGAGCTTCAACGCCTCGCCCCCCGCCGGCCGGTCTGTGGCCCGGCTACTCGCCCTCGAGCGACGGCAGGTCGCCGGCGATGCGTCGGCGCCGCCGGTCGCGCAGCTCGCGCCGCGTCCCGTCCGGCGCATCGGCCCCGCGCTCGCGCCGCTCGGACCGCCTCTGATCGATGATGACGGTCACGTTCGGGTCGCTCGCATAGTGCGCGGTCAACTTCTCGAACAACTCGTCGGCCAGGGCCGGGGGAACCACGCAGTAGATCATCGCGGTCGCCAGCATAGTGGTTCCACCCTGCCGGGCACGACCGTGCCTGCCGCTCCCACGGGCACTCAGGCGCGGCCGAGGGCCAGCTCGCCGCGGCCGTCGGCGACGGCGTTGGCGGCCACCGCGTCCTCGCCCAGATCCTCGAGCTCGTAGCCCTGCCCGAGCAGGCGGACGGCGTGCGGCTCGTCGGCGAGATCGACCTCGTACCGGTACCAGCAGAGCTCCCAGGCGACGACGATCTCGACCAGGGCACCGTCGTCGGCCCGCGCCGCGACGGCGACGTCCGGCGCCCCGAGCGACCGGGCGACCCCCGAGACGGTCTTCGTGTGCTCGCTCTTGTTGAACAGCTCGAGGGCCCGCGTCACCTTCAGCTCGGCGTTGGTCGGGACCGCGTGGACCTCCCGCGGCGGACTGGCCACCGGGCGCGCCGCCACCGGCTCGAGTGGCTCGTCGACGCGGTCGGGCGGCTGGGCCGACGTCTCGATCCGCGAGCGCAGCCGGCCGACGAGCGATCGCGCGCGCTCGCCGCCCCGGGGGCGCGGCGCGGCCACCGCGTCGGCCCCGTCGCGGATCCAGCCCTCGTGCGCCGCGCGCGTCGTGCACAGCTCACAGACGTTGCGGCGCGCGCCGCCGGCGATGAAAACGTTGGCGTGCTCGCCCCGCAGCAGAGAACGGCCGCAAACCGCGCACATAATCGGCGCCTGGCTGGTGTCGAGCTGCCGGTTGTGGACCACCCCGTGGAGGGTAGCGGCCGCGCCTCAGGCGCGCGCTTCCGCCGTCTCGGCGACGCCGCTGACGACCTTCGCCGACAGGTGGCCCGGGAGCTCCTCGTAGCGCAGGAACTCCATCGTGTAGTCGCCCTGACCCCCGGTCAGCGACCGGAGATCCGGGGCGTAGGTGAGCATCTCCGACATCGGCACCTCGGCCTTGATCTCGGTCAGCCCGGCCGCCGGCTCCATCCCCTGCGGCCGCCCACGCCGGCCGTTGAGGTCGCCGATCACGTCGCCGACGCTCGCTTCGGGCACCGACAGCGTGACCAGCATGATCGGCTCGAGCAGCACCGGCTCGGCCTTCTCGAGCGCCAGCTTCATCGCCGTCTGGCCCGCCAGCTTGAACGCGATCTCCGACGAGTCGACCGAGTGGTAGGACCCGTCGTAGAGGATCACGCGGACATCCTTGACCGGGCACCCGGCCAGGACGCCGTGACCCATGGCCTCGAGCACGCCCTTCTCGACGGCCGGGATGAACGAGTTCGGGATCACCCCGCCCTTGATCCGGTCGACGAACTCGAAGCCGCCGCCGGGCTCGAGCGGCTCGATCTCGATGTGGCAGTCGCCGAACTGGCCGCGGCCACCCGACTGCTTCTTGTGCCGGCCGTGGGCCTTCGCGCCCCGGCGGATCGTCTCCTGGTAGGGCACCCGCGGCGGCTTCAACGTCACCTCGGCGCCGAAGCGCGTCCGCAGCCGGTCGACGATCACCTCGACGTGGATCTGCGACAGGCCGGCGACGATCTGCTCGCCCGTCTGCTGGTCGCGGTGGAGGTCGATCGTCGGGTCCTCCTCCTGCAGGCGCCGCAGCGACGTGAAGACCTTGTCCTCGTCGCCCTTGGTCTTCGGCTCGATCGCGAACGCCATCACCGGGGCCGGGAGCTGGATCGCCGGCATCACGATCGGCTCGTCGCGCGCCGCCAGCCAGTCCCCGGCCCGGGTCTCCTTCAGCTTCGCCACGGCGCCGATGTCGCCCGGGCCGAACTCGTCGACGTGGTCGCTGCCCTTCCCGGCGAACACGGTCAGCTGGCCGATCCGCTCCTTGGTGTGCGTGCGTGTGTTCAAGAGCTGCGTGTCGTGGCGAATCACCCCCTGGTAGACCCGGAAGAGATTGATGCGCCCGGTGAAGCTGTCGGCTCGGGTCTTGAAGACGTAGGCGAACAGCTCGCGGTCCTCGACCGGCTCGAGCGTCACCTCCGGCAGCGCGAGCCCGCCGTGCTTGACCGGCGACGGCAGGTCCTCGACGATCGCGTCAAGCAGGCGGTTGGTCCCGAGGTTGCGGGTCGCGACCCCGCACACGACCGGGAAGATCGACCCATGGTTGGTCCCCTCCTTGAGGGCGTCGACGATCTCCTGGTGGGAGATCTCCTCGCCCTCGAGGTAGCGCTCCATCAGCGCGTCGGAGACCTCCGCGACCTCGTCCATCAGCTTCTCCCGGTACTCCTCCGCCGTGGCCTGCAGCTCATCGGGAATCGGGCCCTCGACCGCGTTCCCGCGGGTTGGGCTCGCATACCGGTAGGCCTTCATGTCGACCAGGTCGATCACTCCCTCGATCTCGTGCTCGGACCCGATCGGGATCTCCGTCGCGACCACGTGGGGACCGAACGCCGCCTTCAACGACTCGAGCGTCCGGTAGAAGTCCGCGCGCTCCCGGTCGAGCATGTTCACGTAGATCATCCGCGCCAGGTCGAGCTCGGCCGCCCGCCGCCAGAGGCGCGTCGTCTGAACCTCGGCGCCCATCACGCCGTTGACGACGAACACCGCCGACTCGCACACGCGCAGCCCGCCGAGCGCGTCGGCGACGAAGCTCGGGTCCCCCGGCGTGTCGATCAGGTTGATCTTGCGCTCGGCCCACTCGAACGAGCTGAGCGCCGCCGAGATCGACATCTGACGCGCCTGCTCGTCCGGATCGGAGTCTGAGGTCGTCGTGTGATCGACCACGCTCCCGAGCCGGTTGATCGCCCCGGCCTCGAACAGCAGGGCCTCGTGCAGCGACGTCTTGCCGGCACCGCGGTGGCCGACGAGCGCAACGTTGCGAATCCGGTCCGCGCTGTATCGCATCCAGATCTCCTTCTCCTCGGGGGAGACGGCAACATATCGCCTGCGACGCGGCCGGTGTGAAGGCGTCTATTTCGGTCGATGCCGGGCGTCCGGTCGGCCGGACGCGGGCACCCGTGCCGACCGACCGGTCAGTCGGACGGGGCGAGGCGGGAGCGCAGGCGCAGCACGGCCTTGGTGTGCAGCTGCGAGACACGCGACTCGGTCACCCCGAGCACCTCGCCGATCTCCCGGAGGGTGAGGTTCTCGTAGTAGTAGAGCGCGATCACCAGCTTCTCGCGCTCGGGCAGGCGGGCGATCGCGTCGGCGATCCGATCCTTCAGCTCGTTCTGATCGACGATCTGCTCCGGGTTCGGCGCGTTGCGGTCGGGCAGCGTGTCGAGCAGCGAGACGCTGTCGCCGCTCGAATCAGACACGGCCCAGAGCTCGTCGAGCGCCGTCACCGACGAGTTGGCGATCGCCAGCAGGGAATCCCGGAACTCGTCGACGGTCAGCCCGATCTCCTTGGCGATCTCCTCGTCGGTCGGCACGCGCTGCAGCTTCGCCTCGAGCTTGGCGTGCGCCCGCTCGATCTCCCGCGCCCGGGCCCGCACCGACCGCGGGACCCAGTCGAGCGCGCGCAGCTCGTCGAGGATCGCCCCGCGCACGCGGGTGATCGCGTAGGTCTCGAAGCGGATCTCCCGCGACAGGTCGAAGCGCTCGATCGCCGCGATCAGGCCGACGAGGCCGTAGGAGATCAGATCCGCTTCGTCGACGTGTGCCGGCAGCCCGGCGGCCATCCGCCCGGCGACGTACTTGACGAGCGGCGAGTAGGCCACGACGAGGCGCTCGCGAGCGCGCTGGTCGTCGTTGGTCTTGTACCGACGCCAGAGGTCGCGGAGCTCAACGGCTTTTACGTTTGTTTGCAGGATGCCTCCCCAACCATCGTGCCCTCAAGCCCGCGGCTCGGTGCGCTTGGATCTTCGTGCGTTGCGAGCAGCGACTCTACCCGACCGCGGGAGCCGGAGCCGACCCATGCCGGCCCCCGGACCCGTCGACCGGCCGCGGCCGCACCGCAGCGACGCGGTCGTACGGGCGCGCGGGGGGCCCCGGCCTCAAGCCTGGCCGGCCGACGCCACGGACCCACGACCGTCACGGCTTGTGCGGCGCGGTCGCATCCAGGCGGTGGACGCCGCTGCGCGAGCGTTGGCCCTCGAGCAGCGGCTGGAGGCGCGCCGCCAACGCCGGCCAGTCGCGCGCGCTTATGACCGCCTCCTCCTCGCAGAAGTCCCGGTTCCACGGGTGGAGGATCGTCGCGACGCGGATGTTCGCCTCGAGCGCTCGCTGGAGGTTGACCGGGCTGTCGTCGATCAGCAGGTCGACGCGCCGGTCGATGCAGCAGACGATCTTGTCCTCGCAGCAGGTGAGCACGTCGAACGGCACGCCGACGTCGTTGAGCCAGCGCTCGGTCGCCGGGGCCGCGCCGGTGTCGCGGTGGCTGATCACGTGGATCTCGTGGCCGAGGCGCCGCCAGCGTCGGACGGCCGCCGGGGCGCCGGGATACGGCACGGCGCCCAGCACGTCCTGCTCGGAGTGGGTGTCGGCGACGCAGGCTGCCAGCTGCTCCGGGCGTAGGCGCGTGACCCCCCACGTCACCTGCTCCTCGTAGGGAAGATCGATGCCGAAGCGGCGCCGCGCCGCCTGGGAGAGCAGGTCCCAGTAGTCGTGGAGCGTCGAGTCGATGTCGATCGCGATCAGCACGTCAGGTCAGTGTGGCAGCACGTCCGGCCCAGACGCCTCGAGGTCACCACGGCAACGGTGGTCGCGCAACGCGTCAGACGGTAACGGCGCCGTGCGACGCGCTGCCGACCTGGAGCGCGTACTTCTTCAGCACGCCCGTCAGGTCGGGGTTCGGCGGCGCCGCGTACGCCGCCACACGGGTGGCGATCTCGGCATCCGACAGCGCGACGTCGATCCGGCGGGCGTCGACGTCGATCGTCACCTCGTCACCGTCGCGGACGGCCGCGATCGGGCCGCCGCGCACCGATTCCGGGGCGACGTGACCGGCCATGAAGCCGTGGGTCGCCCCGGAGAAGCGACCGTCGGTGAGGAGCGCCACCTCGCCGCCGATGCCGGCCCCGTTGAGCGCGGCGGTGACCGCGAGCATCTCGCGCATCCCCGGTCCCCCGGCCGGACCCTCGTTGCGGATGACGACGACGTCGCCCGGCTTGATCCGTCCGTGGGTGACCGCCTCCATCGCCGCCTCCTCGCCCTCGAAGACCCGCGCCGGGCCGACGTGCCGGCGCCGCTCGTGGCCGGCCAACTTCACGACGCAACCCTCGGGCGCGAGGTTGCCGCGCAGGATCGCGAGCCCACCGGACGACTTGATCGGGTCGTCGAGCGGCCGGATCACGACCTGGCCGTCGGTCTCGACGGCGCCGGCCGCGATCTCGCCGATCGTCTGGCCCGTCACCGTCGGCGCGCCGGTGTGGAGCAGGCCGGCGGCGTCCAGCCGCTGGGCGAGCACGGCGACGCCGCCGGCGCGGTGCAGGTCGCGACCGACGAAGCGGCCCCCGGGCTTGAGGTCGCAGAGCAGCGGCGTTCGCTCGCTGATCCGGTCGAAGTCGTCGATCGACAGCTCGACGCCGGCCTCGTGGGCGAGCGCGAGGAGATGCAGGACCCCGTTGGTGGAGCCGCCGCTCGCGGCGATCGCCGCGATCGCGTTCTCGAGCGAGTCACGCGTGATCAGGTCAGACGGCCGCAGGCCGCGCCGGAGGACGTCGACGACGAGGCGCCCGGCCTCCCGGGCGGCCTCGCCCTTGTTGGTCTCCTGGGCCGGGAGGAACGACGCGCCGATCGGCGAGATCCCGAGCATCTCGAAGGCCATCGCCATCGTGTTGGCCGTGAACTGGCCGCCGCACGCCCCGGCGCCGGGCGACGCCACCGCCTCGAGCTCGGCCAGGTCGGCGTCGGTGATGGAGCCGGCCGCGTGTGCACCCACGGCCTCGAAGACATCCTGGATCGTGACGTCGCGGCCACGAAAGACGCCCGGTGGAATCGACCCGCCGTAGAACATCAGGCCCGGCACGTCGAGTCGCGCCAGCGCCATCACCGTGCCCGGAATCGTCTTGTCGCAGCCCGACAGGGCGATCACGGCATCGAACAGGTGGCCTCGTCCGACCAGCTCGATCGAATCGCAGATGACCTCGCGCGAGACCAGCGATGTCTTCATCCCGGCGGTGCCCATCGTGATCCCGTCGGAGATCGCGATCGTGTTGAGCTCCATCGGCGTGCCGCCGGCCTCCCGAATGCCCTCCTTGACCTTGGCGGCCAGGGCCCGCAGGTGGAAGTTGCACGGCATCGTCTCGATCCACGTCGACGCGACGCCGATGAGCGGCTTCGCCAGCGCCTCGTCGTCGTAGCCGATGCCCTTGAGGTAGGCCCGGGCCGCGGCCCGCTCGGGCCCGTCGGTCAGCGCCCGGCTGCGGTGCTTGAGGTCGAAGCCCTCGGTGCCGCTCATCGGCCGCCCGCCCGTGAGCGGGCCGGGCGCGGCGCCTGGGCGGACAGCGTGGTGGAGGTGGGCGGTCGACGGGGAGCGGAGATCACGAGGCCGAAACACTACCGGCGTCGGTCTGCTCGCGCTGGAGCCGCGCCTGCTCCCAGCGTCCCAGCCGCCAGAGGTCGCGGCGCACCGCTTCGGGGTCGACCTGGCGGCCCGGCAGGTGCATGTTCGCGCTGGCGATGAGGCGCCGCTCGTCGCCGGTCAGGGCCATCCACTTGGCGAGCACGTCGTCGGAGTCCGGCAGCCGGGCGCTGCCGAACGGTCGGTCGAGATCGGGGAACTCGACGCAGTACTCGCTCAAGAGCTGTCCCGTGTGCGGGACGAAGGCGACGATCGGCTTGTGCGGATAGATGAGGTAGGCGTAGGGGGCGCCGCGCCGATGCTCGCCCTGGCCGTCGCCCGGTCCGCGGGCGCAGCGGCCCCAGACCCGCAGGAAGCCGAGGTCCCGGTACATGGCCCATTCCTCGTCGTTTACGCACGAGCGCACGAGCGCACGCGCCCGCTGCTCGGCCCGGCGCTCACGGCCCGGGTCGTAGGACGCGACCGTGTCGACGGTGCGTCGCTGCACCCGCCAGCGCTCGCGCCACGCCGCCAGCTGGGGCGCGAGCACCTCCCAGAGCAACGCGATCACGACGATCGCACAAGCCCCGAGCGCCAGGAGCACAGGCTGTCCCCGGCTAGCGTCCGCCCGCGGCGCGGGGGAAGAAGATCACGCGCTCAGCGTCGCGTGGAACCTCTTCGAAGCTGCGCACGAGCTCCGCTTCGCGACGGCCACCGCCGGCGACCGTCGGCACCGCCGCCCACATCCCGGCGTCGAGCTGGGCGCGGAAGGCCTCGACCAGCTCGCGCTCCTGCTCAGGCACCTCGACATCCCCCTCGGCGATCACCACTTCGCCATGCCCCGGCTTCATCCTCAACAACCGCATCGGGCGATTATGGCAAACGGCACGACCCCAGACCACTGCCTTCGTGCCAGGCCGCGAGAACGTCGACCGGTCCGTCCCCTGCGCCGAGCTCGCGCCGGCCGGCGCCGACGGCCTCGGCGGCGATTCTCCGGGCGCTCCGCGCCGCCTCGAGCGGCGACGCGCCGAGCGCGAGCTGGGCCGCGACGACGGCCGAATGGGTGCAGCCCGAGCCGTGGGTCGACCCCCCGGGATGGCGGGGCCCGCCCAGCTCGGCGACGGTCGTGCCGTCGAAGAAGAGGTCGGTGCCCTCGGTGCGGTGGCCCCCGGTCACGACGACGTTGGCCGGGCCGAGCCGCCACAGCGCGCGGGCGAGCCGCTCCGCCTCCCCGACCGCTTCCTCGCGCGTGTGCTCGGCGGTGCCCAGGGCGTCCTTCGCAAGGTCCGCGGCGCCCGCTCCGGGCGGCGCCGGGGGGCCGCCCGTCGAGCCCGTGACGGTCGCGTCGGCGGCGGCTGCGGCTGCGACGAGCGCGCGCGCCTCGGGCAGGTTCGGCGTGAGCACCGTCGCCAGCGGGACGATCAGCCGAACCAGGGACGCGAGCGCGCCCGGCGCGAGCAGGCGGCCGCCGCTCGTCGCGACGAGCACCGGGTCGACGACGATCGGGATCCCGGCCGGCAGCTGCAGCAGGCACCCGGCGACGGCCGCGATCGTCTCCGCGTCGCCCAGCATGCCGAGCTTGATCGCGTCGACGCCGATGTCGCCGGCGACCGAACGGATCTGGGCGACGATCATCTCCGGCGGCACCGGGTGGATGCGGTCGATGCTCGCCGTGCTCTGGGCCGTGATCATCGTTATCGCGGTCATGCCGTGGACGCCGCACCGGGCGAACGCCTTCAGGTCGGCCTGGATTCCGGCCCCTCCGCCCGAATCCGATCCGGCGATCGTCAGGACGCGGCGGGTCACGGGCACGCCCGACATGTTCGCGTACACGCCTCACCCCGTTCGCCTGACCGCCAGCGCGCCCTCCGGATGCAGCGCCAGCGCCACCGCGACGTGCGGGGCGCACACGGTCGGGCTGCCCTCGAGGTCGGCGACGGTCCGGGCCACGCGCAGCGCCCGCGTCTGGCCCCGGACGCTCAGCTGGCCGCGCTCGTAGGCGCGCCGGAGCGCGCCCTCGGCCTGATCGTCGACCTCGCCGACGCTGCCCCGGAGCTGGTGCAAGTCGAGCTCGCCGTTGCAGGTCGCGGCGGTGCCGGCCAGTCGCGCCGCCTGGCGGGCGCGCGCCGCCAGCACCCGCGCTCGTGCCTCGCCGGAGCTCGTGTGCGGCGGCGCCCGCAGCTCCGCCCCACTCGGCCGCGTCAGCCGCACGAGCAGGTCGATCCGGTCGAGCAGGGGACCGCTCAGCTTCGCCCGGTGGCGCTCGAGCTCCGCCTCGCCGCAGCGGCAGCGCCCGATGGGATCGCCGGCGTGCCCACACGGGCACGGATTCATCGCCGCGACCAGCGTGAACCGCGTCGGATAGACCGCCGTCCGCTGCCGGCGCACGATCGCCACCCGCCCGCCCTCGAGCGGCGCCCGCAACGCCTCGAGCGCCGGCCGCGAGAACTCCGACAGCTCGTCGAGGAACAGCACGCCGTGATGGGCGAGGACCACCTCGCCGGGCAGGGCCAGCGGCCCACCTCCGACCAGGCCCACCGCCGAGATCGAGTGGTGCGGAGCCCGGAACGGTCTCCGCAGGACCAGACCGCCGCCCTGGTGCTCGCCGGCGATCCCGTGGATCTTCGTCACCTCGAGCGCCTCGGCGCGCTCAAGCGGCGGCAGCAGCGACGGCAGCCGCCGCGCCAGCATCGTCTTGCCGACCCCCGGCGGCCCGCTCAGGAGCAGGTGGTGGCCGCCGGCGGCGGCGATGGTCAACGCCCTGATCGCCCGCCACTGACCGCGCACATCGGCGAGGTCCGGCTCGCCCGGCGCCGCCGTCCCGCCGCGTGTCGGGGCACGCCGGCACGACCCCGCCGCGGCCGCCGTCGTCACGTCCCCGCCCTGCCGCCCGCGGCCCCGGTGCCCGCCACTGCGAGTTGCGAGCGGCCGCCGCCCGTCGAGCAGCGCCGCCACGTCACGCAGATGACAGAGGCCCGCCACCGCGATCCGCTCGAGCTGGTCCGCCTCGGCCGCCGCCGCCCGGGCCACGACAAGCCCGCGCAGGCCGCCGCGCTCAGCGGCCTCGGCCGCGGCGAGCCCGCCGGCGCACGGCCGCAGCTCGCCGCTGAGCGCCAGCTCGGCGAACAGCGCGATGTCCTCGAGCCCGGCGCGCGGAACCTGGTCGCTGACGGCGAGCAGGCCGCAGGCGAGGGCAAGATCGAAGCCCGACCCGGTCTTCTCGACGTGCGCCGGCGCCAGGTTCGCGGTGACGCGCTGGCGGGGAAAGTTGAAGCCCGAGTTCAGCACCGCCGCGCGGACGCGCTCCCGCGACTCCCGCACCGCCCCGGCCGGCAGGCCGATGATGTTGAACGCCGGCAGACCGGGGCGCAGGTCGAACTCGACGCAGACCCGGTGGGCCTCCAGACCCTCGATCGCGAAGCTGGTGGCCCGGGCGAGCATCGTCCGATCGAACCAGGCGGCCCGGCCGGCAAACCGTCGCTTCGCGGCATTCGACCGGCGCCGGTGTCGAATCTCAACTCGAGTGACACGATGTTGTCGCAGTTCTTCACCGAGGGCCCGGCCGCGCCGTCCTAGGGTCGCGGAGTGTCAAGCGACCGGCGGCACATCCTCGGTCAGGTCGGCGAGCGGCTCGCGCTCGAGCACTACGAGCGGCTCGGATTTCGCCTGCTCGAGCGCAACCACCGCAACCGCCGCGGCGAGCTCGACCTGATCGTCTACGACGGGTGCACGATCGTGTTCGCCGAGGTCAAGTGCCGGCGCGCCGGCGGCCTCGACCCGATCCTCTCGGTCACCCCGGCCAAGCAGCGGCGCCTGCGCCTCGCGGCCGCCGGCTGGCTGGCGGCGCAGGTGCGCATACCCCAGGCGCGCGAGCTGCGCTTCGACGCCGTCGGCGTGATCATCGACGCCGGCGGACGGCTGGTCGCCCTCGACCAGCGCGAGGCGATCATCTGAGCCGCGGGCCGCGCGTGGCCGACCCCGATCACGAAACGAGGCGAGACAGAACGAGGCGAGCCGAGACAAGACGAGACGAGACGGCCGCGTCGCCGCCTCGAGTCAGAGCGCGAGCTGCTGGTAGGCGGTCGACTGGAACGACATCCGGTGCAGCGGCGACACGCCCTGCCGGCCGATCGCGGCGCGATGCTCGGGCGTCGAGTAGCCGACATGGGTGGCGAACTCCCAGCCCGGATGGAGCTCGTCGGCGCGGTGCATGAACCGGTCGCGCGTGACCTTCGCGATGATCGACGCCCCGGCGATCGCCGCACTCGTCGCGTCCCCGCCGATGATCGGCCGCTGATCGAAGCCGAAGTCGGGGACGGCGAAGCCGTCGATCAGGCAGACGCAGCCGGGCACCGCGACGCCCCGCAACGCATCGCGCAGGGCCGCGATGTTGGTCACGTGCAGCCCCCGGGCGTCGATCCCGCGCACGCAGCGCGAGACGACCACGACCCGTTTCGCGGTCGCGAGTACCAGCGGATAGAGCGCCTCGCGCGTCGCGTGATCGTGCTGCTTTGAGTCGTTGAGCCCCGACAACGCCCGCAGCTCGCGGGTTGTCAGGGCGTCCTGGTCGAACAGGACCGCCGCCGCGACTAGCGGCCCGGCGAGGCAGCCCCGCCCGGCCTCGTCGGCGCCGGCGACGTGCCGGACGCCGAGCCCACGATCGAAGGCGAACAGCCGGCGGCCGCTGGTGCGCCGGCGAGCCGCACGGCGCGACCGGGCGTTCGACTTGGCGGGCGCTTTGCTGACCGGCGCCACGGCGGTCAGCTCAGAGGAGCCCGATACGGTCGATCGGCCAGTAGGTGGCGAAGGCGCCGCCGATGATCCACTTTCTCGGAATCGGTCCCCAGAACCGGCTGTCGTCGGACATCCCACGGTTGTCGCCCATCATGAACCAGTGACCGGCCGGAACCGTGATCGGCGTCGGGTAGTCGCAGCTCTCGCCCGTGCCGCACGGATCGATGAACGGCTCCTTCTGGAGCTTCCCGTTGCGGATCACGTGTCCGTTCTTGATCGAGATCGTGTCGCCCGGCCCGGCGACCACGCGCTTGATGAAGTTGACGCTCGCCTCACCGCTTGTCGGCTCCGGGCAGATCTGGTTGCCGGCGACGCGCACGCCGCAGACCGGCGCCGGGCCGTCGGCCCCGGCCGGCGGGTGGAACACGACGATCTCGCCGACGTGCGGGCTCGAGAAGTCGTTGCCCAGCCGGTTGACGAGGACGCGCTGGCCGACGGCCAGCGTCGGCAGCATCGACTCACTCGGAATCTTGTACGGCTTGACCACGAACGCCTGGATGGCGAGCGCCAGCCCGATGGCGATCACGACGATCAGGACGAACTCGACGAACGAGTTGCCGCGCGCGATCGTCTTCAGGCTCACGACGGTTCGGTCTGCCCGGCCTCTGCGCCCGGTTCCCCAGCATCCGGAGGCGGCTCCGGCGCATACAGCAGACCCGGCTCGACCTTCTCCTCCGGGCCGACGTAGCCGCGCTCGCGGACGCGCGCCCGCTTGCCGACGCGATCGCGCAGGTAGTAGAGCTTCGCCCGCCGCACATCACCCCGGGCGGAGACCTCGATCCGCTCGATCTTCGGCGAGTGCAGCGGGAAGGTTCGCTCCACGCCCACGCCGAACGACTGCTTGCGCACGGTGAACGTCTCGCGCGCACCCTCGCCCTGGCGCTTGATCGCGACGCCCTCGAAGACCTGGGTCCGCCGGCGCGTGCCCTCGATCACCTGGAAGTGGACCTTGAGCCGGTCCCCGGGCGAAAATTTGGGCACCCGGCGCAGCTGCGCGCGCTCGATGCTCTCGATAGCTCCACTCATGGCAAAAAGAAGGCGCGGGCGGGTACTGGGCCGGCGCGGTGCGAATGGTAGCGGTCGCGGACCCCCGCTGTCGCGACCGCCCGCCGGCGGCCCGCTCGCACCCGGGCCCCGACTCAGCCGGCGGCGTCGGGCGCGTCGGCCGCGCGCTCCTGCGAGCGCTCCCGCCGCCAGCGGCGGATCTCCTCGTGATGTCCCGAGAGCAGCACGTCGGGCACCCGCCACCCACGGTAGTCGGCCGGGCGGGTGTAGTGCGGGTACTCCGGCCGCCCCTCGAGCGCGACGCTGTAGGACTCCTCGAGCGCCGAGTCCGTGTGGCCGAGCGCACCCGGGAGCTTGCGCAGCACCGCGTCGCACACGACCATCGCCGCGAGCTCGCCGCCGGCCAGGACATACCGCCCGACGGAGATCTCGTCGGTCGCGAAGTGATCGACGATGCGCTGATCGAAGCCCTCGTAGCGCCCGCACAGCAACGTCAACTCGGACTCCGCCGCGAGCTCGTCGACGAGGTCGTCGTCGAGCAGCCGCCCCGTCGGCACGAGCGCGACCACGCGGCGCTCACGGCGCAGGTCGACCGGATCGCGTCCGTAGCGCGCCCGCAGCGCGGCCTCCATCACGTCGACTCGGAGCACCATTCCGGCCCCCCCGCCGAACGGCGTGTCGTCCACCTGACCGGCGCCCAGCGGCGTGTGCTCCCGCGGGTTGACGCAGTCGAGCGTGGTTCCCAGCGCCAGCGCGTTGGCGACGTGGCGCTGTGTGCGAAACCAGTCGAACCACTCGGGGAAGAGCGTGAAGACGTCGAGCTTCATGTGCTGCCGCCGACCGACGCCCGGATCGCGGCGAGCTTCATGCGAGGTCGCCGAGGAACTCCAGGTTGACGTCGATCTCCCGCGCGGCGACGTCCACCCGCCGGACCGCGTCGCGCACCATCGGCACGAGCAGATCCGGCCCCGCCGGCCGCTGCACCTCGAGGCACTCGCACGACGGCAGCCCGAGCATCGCCCGCACGACGCCGACCGGTCGCTCGCCGTCGACCACGCGGCAGCCGGCCAGCTCCTCGGCCCACCACTCGCCCTCGGGCAGCGGCGGCGCCCCGGCCGCGTCGGCGACCAGGTCGGTGTCGCGCAGCGCCTCGGCCGCGACTCGCGTCTCGCAGCCTTCGACCCGCACGATCGGCCGCGCGTCGGTTCCCGCCCGCCGGACGATCGTCGTCGCCCTGCCGGCGAGCGTGACCGTCATGCCGAGCTCGAGCAGCGCCGGACGCGGTCGCGTCACGTGGAAGCTGCCGTCGAGGCCGTGCGGACGCCCGACGCGGCCGGCCAGCAGCCCGTCAGCCCCGGTCATCGCCGGTCAGTCGACGATGTCGAGCAGCACGCGCTGCCCATCGCGAGCCCCAGCCGCCCGAACCACGGTGCGGAGCGCGTGGGCCGTGCGGCCGCCCCGGCCGATCACCTTGCCGTAGTCGTTCGGTCCGACCGCCAGCTCGAGCACGATCGTCCCGTCGGGCTCGTCGAAGCGCTCGACCGCCACCTGCTCGGGATCGTCGACCAGGCCCTCGGCCAGATACTCGAGCAGCTCGGTCATCTCCATGGGGGCGGAGTTAGCTGATGCCCTGGATCTTCAGGAGCTTGCGCACCTGGGCCGACGGCTGCGCGCCCTGTGCGAGCCAGTGCCGGGCACGATCCTCGTCGATCACGATCGTCGACGGTTCGGTCTGGGGGTTGTACTGGCCGACGGTCTCGATCACGCGACCGTCGCGCGGCGAGCGCGAGTCGGCCACGACGACGCGCCAGACCGGGTCCTTCCTGCCGCCCACGCGAGTGAGCCTGAGTCTTACTGCCACATGTGCCTTTCGAAGATCTCGGGGAAACCGTCAGAGTAGCGTGCCCGGCTCCCGCCGGCCGCCCGCCCGCCGAATCGGCCCGCCGCGCCCGGACGCTCAGGTCGCCGGGCCGACGGCCGCGTTGAGGACGGCGCCACCGTCCCCGCCGACGGCCGACCACGTCACCACCGGCTGGCCGGTCAACGGAGCGAAGGCCGCCCGGCTCCCGCTGAGCCCCAGCGTCCCCGCCGCGGTCAGACGCTCGGGCGGGGCGAACCCACCGTCCCTCCCCCACAGCGACGCATAGACCGCCGGCGCCGGTGGCCCGGCGACCGCCCAGGAGATCACGAGCGCCCCGCGCGGGCCGGCCGCCGCGTCCTCGACCGTCGCCCCGGGGATCCCGGCCGACGCCGCCGTCGCGCCGCGGACGCCGCTCCCCGTCAGCTGCCCGAACTTCACGGCGAGAGCCCCGCCGGCCACCCCGGTCCAGGTGACGTAGGTCCGGCCGAGGCTGTCGATCACCGGGATCGCCTGATCGGTGTCGGCCAAGACGACGGAAGCCAGCGTCGACCGCTCGAGACCGAAGGCGCGCCACGCGCCGGTGCGCTCGTGCAGCGCGACCCCGGCCGCCAGTCTCAGCGGCGCGCTCTCGCGGACGTCGGCCGTCGCCCAGGCCACGACGACCCGGCCGCCCGGGGTCACGGCGGCCCGCAGGCTGCCGCTGGGGCCCCGCGCGGCGCGCGCGGCCAGCAGCTGCGGCCCCCACGACCCGCCCGCCCGGCGGATGCGGGCCCAGACGCCGGTCGGGCCCCACCAGGCGACCACGCGGTCCCCGCGGGCGTTGATCGCCGCCGCGCCCGGACTGCCCGCGCCGATCGACCGCGGCCGGCCGAAGGCGCGGCCGGCCGGCCGCTCGCTCACCCGCAGGGCCCCGGAACGCGCGTCGGCATAGGCCACGAGCCCCTCGCCCCGGGCGTTGACCGCCGAGACGACCGGCGACCCGACGTTCGCCGCCAGCGGCCGGGGCGCCCCGAAGCTTCCGTCGCCGTGTCCGACGGCGTAGACGAGGCGATAACGCGCCCGGTTGAACGCCCCGAATCCCGAGACCTGCCGGGCGATCATCAGTGCGCGCGTCCCGGCGTAGTCGTACACCGCCGCCCCGCCCCAGCCGATGCCCGGAAGGTTAGGCTGACGCCGCCAGACCCCCGTGGTCGCGTCCCGGACATCGGCGGCCGAGAAGCGCGGCGGCGACGCCTGCTGGTCGAAGCCCTCCCAGGTCAGCAGGCCCCGCCCGGCAGCATCGAAGACCAGGCCGAGCTGGTTGACGGCACCCGCCCCGGGGATCGCCCCGCTCGTCCACTGGCCGAACGCGGCACCCGGGAGCAGCAGCATCCCGGCGAGCGCGCCGGCCAGCAGGGCGGCGCGGCGGGTGGCTCGCACGCCCAGGGCGATGGATCGGGGTCGGCTCATGCCCGGTAAACGTGGCGGCCCCGCGAAACGATGCGGTCAGTCGTCCCGGACCGACCGCCGGCTGCGGGCCCTCAAGGGCAATGCGCCGACGCCGCGGCCTGCCCGGCGCTCCCGGCGAGACGCCCCCGCGTCAGCGCCCGCCGGCCTGCCGCATCATCGCCCCGAGGTCGGGCATTTTGCCCTTGCCGAGCTTGCGCATGACCTTGCGCACCTGGTCGAACTGCTTGACGAGCTGATTCACGGCCTGCACCGTCGTGCCCGAGCCCCGGGCGATCCGCAGCCGCCGGGAGCCCTTGATCAGCTC
This sequence comes from uncultured Solirubrobacterales bacterium, assembly GCA_963742705.1. Taxonomy (GTDB): domain Bacteria; phylum Actinomycetota; class Thermoleophilia; order Solirubrobacterales; family Solirubrobacteraceae; genus Palsa-513. Next base: position 1,089,386 of record CAVUMZ010000017.1, read on the forward strand.
GGGCCGGCGGCGCTCCTCCGGCGTCATCGCCAGGATGATCGCCTCGATCCGGTCGACCTCGCGCTCGTCGACCTTCATCCCCCGCAGCTGGCCGCCGATCCCCGGGATCATCCCGAGCAGGCCCTGGAGCGGACCCATGCGGCGCATCATCCGCAGCTGGGCGAGGAAGTCCTCGAGCGTGAACTCGCCGGCGCGCAGACGCTTCTCGAGCTCCTCCGTCTGATCCTGGTCGAACTCGCGCTCGGCCTTCTCGATCAGCGTCATCACGTCGCCCATGCCGAGGATCCGCTGGGCCATCCGCTCGGGGTGGAAGCGCTCGAACTGGTGGAGCTTCTCCCCGGTCGACGCGAACAGGATCGGCTTGCCGGTGACGTTCTTGACCGACAACGCGGCGCCGCCCCGGGCATCGCCGTCGAGCTTGGTCATCACGACGCCGTCGAACTGGACGGCAGCGGCGAACTGCTCGGCCACGTTGACCGCGTCCTGGCCGGTCATCGCGTCGACGACCAGGAGGATGTTGTGCGGCTTGACCGCGTCCCGGATCGCCACCAGCTCGGCCATCAGCTCGGCGTCGACGTGCAGGCGGCCGCTCGTGTCGACGATCAGGACGTCCTTGCCGTCCTCGCGCGCCCGCTGGAGCGCCCACTTGGCGATGTCGACCGGCGACCGGTCGGTGCCCTGCTCGTAGACGGCGGCCCCGGCCTGGGCGCCGACCATGATCAGCTGGTCTACCGCGGCCGGGCGGTATACGTCGCAGGCGGCCACGCCGACCGAGCTCCCGTGCTCCTCGCGCAGGTGGCGCGCGAGCTTCGCCGTCGCCGTGGTCTTGCCCGATCCCTGGAGACCGGCCATCAGGATCACCGTCGGCGGCCGCGGCGAGAAGGCGATCCCCGCCGACGCTCCGCCCATCAGCTCGGCGAGCTCCTCGTGGACGATCTTCACGACCTGCTGACCGGGGTTGAGCATCGTGAGGACGTCGGCACCCAGGCAGCGCTCGCGCACCCTCGCCGTGAACGCCTTGACCACCTTGAAGTTGACGTCGGCCTCGAGCAGCGCCAGGCGGATCTCGCGCATCGCCCGGTTGACGTCGTCTTCGGTCAGCGCCCCCCGGCCGCGGACGTCGGCCAGCGTCGCCTGGAGCTTGTCTGACAGAGAGTCGAACACGGGCCGGGAGCCTACCGGCGCCGGATCAGGGTGACGCCGTCGCGAACCGTCAGCATCACGCAGACGACCCGTTCGTCGCCGGCGACCAGATCGTTGAACTCCGCCAGCGCCCGGGTGTTCGCCTCACCGTCGGACGCGTCGATCACGCGGCCGCTCCAGAGGGTGTTGTCGACGACGATCAGGCCGCGCGCCGACAGCTTCGGCAGTACGGCCTCGTAGTAGTCGCGGTAGCCGGTCTTGTCGGCGTCGATGAAGACGAGGTCGAACGGCCCGTCGAGCGTGGCGATCGTCTCGAGCGCCGGGCCGACCCGGAGCTCGATCCGATCGGCGTCGGGGCTGGCGGCGATCCGCGCCCGGGCGAAGTCGGCGTGCTCGGTCGACACCTCGCAGGTGACGATGCGCCCGCCCGGCGGCAGCCCGGCGGCCATCGACAGCGCGCTGAAGCCGGAGTAGGTCCCCAGCTCGAGTACGAGCTCAGCCTGGACGGCGTGGACCAGCAGCTCCAGCAGCCGCCCCTCGACCGGGCCGCTGAGCATCTGCGGCGACGACAACTCGGCGTGCGTGTCCGCGACGAGTGCCGCCAGCGCCGCCGTCGGCGGCGTCGTGTGCTCGGCCGCGTACTGCTCGGCGGCCGGCTCGGCGACCCCGGTCACGTGGCCTCGGGCGCATCGGCGTCGACCCCAGGAGAAGCGATGGCGGCACCGCCCGCCCCGGCCTCGGCGACCGCGTCCGGCCCACCGACCGGGACGTGCCGCTTGAGCGCCTCGCCGATCCCGGCGAACGCCTGCGTGAACTCCGACGGGATCACGAACACCTTGTTGGCCGTTCCCTGGGCCAGCTGCGGCAGCATCTGGAGGTACTGGTAGCTGAGCAGCTTCTCGTCCGGGTCGCCGGTGTGGATCGCCTCGAACACGGTGGCGATCGCCTTGGCCTCGCCCTCGGCCCGGAGGATCGCCGCCTGGCGGGCGCCCTCGGCCTTCAGCACCGCCGACTGCTTCTCCCCCTCGGCCGTGAGGATCGCCGCCTGCTTGGTGCCCTCGGCCGTGAGGATCGCCGCCCGCCGGTCGCGCTCGGCGCGCATCTGCTTCTCCATCGCCGCCCGGATGTCCTCCGGCGGGTCGACCGACTTGATCTCCACCCGGTTGACCCGGATCCCCCACTTCTCGGTCGCGTCGTCGAGCGCCCCTCGCAGCTCGACGTTGACGCTCTCGCGGGCGGTCAGCGTCGCCTCCAGGGTGAGGCCGCCGATCACGTTGCGCAGCGTCGTCACCGTCAGCTGCTCGATCGCCTGCAGCGGGTTGGCGATCTCGTAGGTGGCGGATTTGGGCTCGGTGATCGTGAAGTAGAGGACGGTCTCGATCCCGACGACGACGTTGTCCTCGGTGATCACCGGCTGCGGGGCGAAGTTGACCACCTGCTCGCGCAGGTCGACCAGCGGCTTGACCCGGTCGAGGTAGGGCACCAGCAGCGTCAGGCCCGGCTCGAGCGTGCGGCTGTAGCGGCCGAGCCGCTCGACCACCCCGGCCCGCGCCTGGGGGATGATCCGGATCGCCCGCGACGCGGACAGCAGTGCGAACACCGCGAGGATGATCACGAGCACGATCACTGCGGACATGGTTGTCTCCTTCGGGGAATCGCGGGTGCCCTCACTCCATGACGAGCGCGGTCGCGCCCCTGATCTCGACGACCTCGACCGAGCTGCCGGCCTCGATCACCCCGTCCGGATCGAGCGCCCGCGCCGTCCATACCTCGCCGCCGATCTTCACCAGGCCGATGCCCTGGGCGTTGGCGATCCGCTCGACGACCACCGCCGGCCGGCCGATCAGCGCCGCCGTCCCCGTCCGGATCGCCGCCGGCATGTGCCGGTGGCGTAGCGCCAGCGGCCGCAGCATCGTGAGCGTGGCGACCGACGCGGCGATGAAGACCAGCGTGCTCAGCACGAAGCCGACGCCGACCAGGCTCAGCAGCGCCGCGATCAGCGCCCCGGCGACGAACGGCGCGAGATAGAAGCCGTTCGTGTGGAGCTCACCGAAGCCGAACGCAATCGCGAGAATGACCCAGACGATCCATAGCTCCATGCTTTCGATTATCGCGCACGGCCACCGCCGGCTCGCCATCTCCCGCCGGACGTAGCTCCACCCCGCCCAGCGCGTCGTGATTCGTGGCCTGCGGGTCGTGGGCTGCGTCACCCTGACGATGGGCTCGGTGGAGCGCGCCGACGTCAGCCCGGCAGCGGCGCGGTAGAGGTCCATGTCAGCCGTCGCGCAGACCTTGAAGCAGACATCTCGCGTCGTCCGCGCTACGAGGACTCGTCACGCGTGTGGAGCGCAGCTGCGACTCGCTACGTTGGACACAGGCAACCTGGGCGATCGTCGGCGATCTCCCGCGACCAGTCGGGGGCACGCATGTCAGACGATCAGGATTGGCGCCTGGAGATCAGGCTCACCGCCGACGGCGACGACGACGGCCGGTTCGACCAGCTGCTCGGGCACCTGCGGGGCAATCAGGGCGATCAGGTCGTCGACGACGTGCGGGCGGCCGTCGGCCGTGACGTCGTGCTCACGCACGACGGCGCCGTCATGTTCGCCTACGCCGCCGACCAGCCGGCGATCACGGCGGCGCGGACCGCCATCGTCGGCGTGCTGGACGACGAGGCGAGCCAAGCCCACGTCACCCTCAGCCATTGGGATCGCGCCGTCGACGACTGGCGCCAGGTCGATCCGGCGCCGACCGCAGAGGCCACCGCGTCGCCCACGGCCGCCGCCCAGCCCGCCGCGCCGGACGGCACGCAGCGCATCACGCGCACCTTCGTCTGCACGGCCGGGAAGCTCGTCCGCGACACGGTCGAGCAGACGATGGCCGACTACGCCCGCCGGCTCGGGATCGACTGCCGGGTCGACGAGCACCCCCACCTCCTGACGACGCAGGTCAGCTTCACCGTCACCGGTCCGCCGCCAAAGCTCGACGAGTTCCGCGCCGGCCTGAAGGCCGAGGGCTGGAGCACGATCCGCGCCGAGGCGGTCTGGCAGAACCCCGTCTGAGCGGGGCGCCCGCCAGGCGCAACTTGGCCCCCGGGACAACGCCGACGAGTCGGCGTTGGTGGCCGACTCCCCGCTGCGCTCAGCCGACGAGCGCCCGGGCGAACTCGGCGCCGTCGAACGGCCGCAGATCCTCGACCGTCTCGCCGACGCCGATCAGCTTCACCGGAATCCCGAGCTCCCGGGCGATGGCCAGGGCGACGCCGCCCTTGGCGCTGCCGTCGAGCTTGGTCAGCACGATCCCCGTGACCTCGACCGCCTCGGCGAACAGCTTCGCCTGGCGCAGCCCGTTCTGCCCGGTCGTCGCGTCGATCGTCAGCAGCGTCTCGTGCGGCGCCCCGTCGAGCTGCTTGGCGATCACCCGGCGCACCTTGGTCAGCTCGGCCATCAGGTCGTCCTGCGTGTGCAGGCGGCCGGCGGTGTCGATCATCACGACGTCGACGCCGCGCGCCCGCCCCTGGACGACAGCCTCGAAGGCGACGGCCCCGGGATCCGATCCTGGTCGACCGGTGACGATCTCGCATCCGGCCCGCTCGGCCCAGCCCTCGAGCTGCTCGGTGGCTGCCGCCCGGAACGTGTCGGCGGCACCGAGCAGCACGGTCAGGCCCAGCTCGTGGCGAAGCAGGAAGGCGAGCTTGCCGAGCGTGGTCGTCTTGCCCGTGCCGTTGACGCCGACGGCGAGGATCACGGTCGGCAGCGGCCGCAGGTCGATGCGGTCGTCTCCCTTGTGGGCGACCTGGGCCAGGAGCTCGACCAGGCGGGCGCGGAGCGCCTCGCCGGCAAGGCCGTCCTCGCGGGCGTCGTCCTCGAGCGCGGCGACGACCGCCGCGGTCGTCGTCGCCCCGACGTCGGCCATGATCAGCGCCTCCTCGAGCGCCTCCCAGTCCTGGGCGTCGAGCGTCTCGCCGAGCGTCGCCGACAGCTCGCTGCCGAGGGCCTCCCGCGTCGTGCGCAGGCTCTCGCGCAGCCGCCGCAAGAGTCGCGGGCGCCGCTCGGACTCGGCCGTGACCGCTGCCCCCGGGGCGCTGCCGGCCGCGGCCGTCGCCGCCACCGACGCGGCGGCCACGGGGTCGCGAGTGATGAAGAGGTCGGCTAGGTCGCGCGCCATGATCTAGGACGGCTCGGGGTCGATCGGCATCGACGAACCCTAGCCCGCACCCGGACTCGGCGACCGGCCGGGTGCGGGACGAGGCTCAGCGCTTCGGTTTGCGCCCGCGGAGCTTGCTTCGGATCGGCTCGAGCTTCGGTCCGGGTTCCCCGGAAGTCAGCCACCGCGCGGACGGCGGCGGGCGCTCATCGCTTCGGCACCAGGATCTGCGCGAGGGCTCCGCTCCGGAAGCGCTCCTCTTTGACCACGTCCAGCTTCAGGTGCTCGCCCAGGTCGGCGAATGGGCTGTGGCCCGCGCCGATCGCAATCGGGACCGTCGTCAGCTGGTATTCGTCGACGAGGCCGAGGCGGGTCAGCGACTTGGCGAAGTCGGGGCCGCCGTGGACCAGGACCGTCCCTTCGTCGTCGCGAGCCTTCAGGTTCGCGATCTCCACGCCCAGGTCCCCGCCGAAGATCTCGGCCGGTCCCCATTCCGCCTTCTCCAGGGTGTGGGAGAAGACAGCCTTGGGCTTCTCGTTCATCGCGGTGGCGATCGGCCCCTCGGACGCGGCCCAGTGCGGCCCCATGAGCTCGTAGCTGCGGCGGCCCATAGCGTGAACGCCCGCCTCCTCGAGCGCGCGGCGGTTCCACTCACCTGAGTCGTCGCCGAACCACTCGAACATCCATTCATGGGTCCCGTCGGGGCTGGTGACAAAACCGTCGAGGGACATGACCATTTTGAGAACTACTTTTCTATCGCTCATGACGGTAGAGACCGACCCCGTCGCGTGAATTCATCGCTCATCGGTGGAGTGAGCCCCGGCGTGCGCCGGACCCTCGGCGAAACCGTGTTGCGGAGGAGGAGCTACGCCGCGGCGAGCTCCATCTCAAGCAACTTCTCGTCGGCCTGCCGACCATGGGCAACTCCTTGGCGAGGCCCGTGAGAACGTCATCGATGCACACACGAGCTTTATGACGGTCATCGAGCAGTGCCTCGAGGCCGAGATTGCGCTCGAGCGATCCAAGGTCGGTGCGGGCGAGCAACTACGGTTCGACCTGCACAACACGGGACCGGGACCGCTGGCAGTCGGGGAGGAGTACCGGCTTGACCGCCTCGAACACGGGCAATGGGTCGAGTTCCCCCACGACCACGAGTGGCACGACACCGGCATCGTGGTCGACCCGGCCGACACGCGCGCGTTCGAAATCACCATCCCTGACACTGCGAGCCCCAACGTCTACCGGGTCAGCAAAGGCGTGCGCGCACTCGGAACCGAACTCCACAGCCAAATCAGCGCGGGGTTCGAAGTGACGTAACCCCCCGGCACGCGTCCGGGACTCGCCACTATCGGTTTGCGCGACACTCCACTAGGCGGCTCCGGCCGCCAGCGGCAGCTCGTCGGGGGCGCCGCTGTCCTGGGCCGAGACCGAGCTGAGCCGGCGGGAGACGAGCTTGGACACGCCGTTGCCGCCCATGGAGACGCCGTAGAGCCAGTCGGCCACGTCCATCGTCCGCTTCTGGTGGGTCACGACGATGAACTGGGCGCGCGAGCTGTAGCGGCGCAGCAGCGCCAGGAAGCGGTCGATGTTGAAGTCGTCGAGCGCGGCCTCGACCTCGTCGAGGATGTAGAACGGGCACGGCCGGGCGAGGAAGACGGCGAAGAGGAAGGCGATCGCCGTCATCGACTTCTCGCCGCCGGAGAGCAGCGTCAGCCGCTTCATCGACTTGCCGGCCGGGGTGATCTCGATCTCGACGCCCATCAGGTCGTCCGGGCCGCCGCCGTCCTCGCCACGCGCCGCCCGCTCGGCCGCCTCGGCCTCTGCCTCGGCGCCGGCCTCGGCCTGCGCCGCGCCGTCCCCGTCCGCGGCCGCCGCAACCGGACGCGGACCGGCGTCCTGGGGAACAAGGCGCAGCCGGCCGCGGCCGCCGGGGAAGACATCGCCGACGAGCTCCTCGAAGTTCCGCGCCGTGGCCGCGAAGGCGGCCTCGAAGCTGTCGGCGATCTGCCGGTCGGTGTCGCGGATCAACGCCCGCAGCTCGCGCAGCGCGGTCTCGAGGTCGGTCCGCTGGGCCTCGAGCTCCTCAACTCGCTCGAGCGCCTCGCGGTACTCCTCGGCGGCGAGCGGGTTGACCGGGCCGAGCTGCTCGCGCCGGCGGGCGAGCCGGCCGATCCGCTCGGTCAGCGCGGCCCGTTGGTCGTCACCGAGCGCCTCGTCGGCGGGCTCGGCCGCGAGGCCGAGCCGCTCGGCGAGCGCCCCGAGCTCGGCCGCGGCGTCGGCCGCCCGGTCGCGCGCCTGCTGGGCGCCGACCTCGGCGGCGGTCACCGTCTCGCCGTGCTCGCGCAGGCGCAGGTGGATCGCCGCCTCGGCCGTGGCGCACGCCCGCAGCTCGGCGCTGACCCCGGCCCCGGCCTCCCGGTCGGCGGTCAGCTCGGCCTCGCGCCGGGCGAGCTCGGCGGCCAGCAGCTCGCCGACCGCCTCGAGCGCCCCGGCCAGCCGGCGGCCCTGGGGGACGATCTCCTCGTCGCGCCCGGCCTGCGCCTCGAGCACGGTGATCCGCCGGTCGCGCGTCGCCCGGGCCTGCTCGGCGCGGGCCACCGCGCGCTGCTCGGCAGCGAGCTCGCCCTCGAGCTGGGCTCGACGCACGGCCGCCTCGCCCTGCTCGGGCGCGGCCCGGCGCTGGTCGATCAACCATCCGGCCCGCCGCTCGTGCTCGCGCGCCTCGGCCGCGGCCCGGTCGGCCTCGCGCAGCACGCGGTCGGCGGCGTCACGCCCGGCGAGGGCCGCGTCGAGCGCCGCGCGCGACGCACGGCCCGCGGCCTGGGCCCGCTGCTCGGCTTGGGCGGCCCGCTCGGCCGCGGCGATCAGCGCCTGGCGGCGGTTGCGCTGCTCGAGCACCCGCTCGCGTCCGCCGCCGGCGACCTGCCGGAGCTCGCCCGACCCGCCGAACCAGACGCGTCCGGTGCGGGTCACGGCGATCCCCGTGAAGGTGTCGGGGACGCCGGCGAGCGAGTCGACGACCCAGGCGTCGGCGAGCAGCCGGCCGACGAGCCCGAGCACGTCCGGCGGCCCGCGGACGAGGTCGAGCAGGCGCACGGCGCCGTCGGCCGGACCGGTGGCGTCGACCGACCCGGGTGCGGACCCGAACCCGGACGCGGCCTCGGAGTCGGAGTCGAACGCGGCGACGCCGTCGGCCAGCTCGACCGCGCCGGCCCGGGCGCGCGGCGCTCGCGCCGGCGCGGGCCCCACCGGGCCGGCGACGAGCACGCGGCCGCCGTCGATTCCGACCCGGTCAAGCTCGGCCTCGCCGGCCGCCCGGTCGGCGACCACGACGGCGGCGAGCCGGCCGCCGAGGGCGGCGGCGAGCGCCCGCTCGAAGCCGGGCTCGGCCTCGAGCTGATGCTCGAGCGCCTGGCCCCGGCCAGTGCCGGCGGCGGCGTGGCTGCGCAGGAACTGGTTGACCGCGGCGAGCTCGGCGCCGACCCCGGCGGCGTCGCGGCGGGCGGCCTCGACCGCCACCTCGGTCCGCCGGGCCTCGGTCCGGGCGAGATCGAGCGCGGCGTCGGCCGCGGCGCTCGCCGCGACCTGCGTCGCCCGGTCCTCGGCGCAGGCGGCGAGCCGTACGCCGGCGGCCGCGCGCTCCTCCTCGAGCGCGGCCAGCTCCCGCTCGAGGCGGGCGTCGCGCTCGTCGCGCAGGAGCTCGAGCTCGGCCTCGAGCTCGGCGATCCGCGGGGCCCCCGACCCAGCCTGGGCGCCGGCCTCGGCCCGCAGGGCGGCGAGCTCGGCGGTCCGGCGGCCGGCCCGCTCCTCGAGGCGGCGGGCGAGCGCGCCGACCTGGTCGAGGCGCAGGACGACCCGGTCGCGGGCGCTGCGGGCGGCGAACGCCCGGCGGGAGAGCTCGTCGTGGCGGGCGCTGCGCTCCGACAGGGCCTGCTCGGCCGCGTCGCGGCGGGCGGCGACGAGCGCCAGCTCGGCCTCGACCTCGGCCCGCAGGGCGCGCGCCCGGGCCACGGCCTCCTCGGCCGCCGTCCGCCGGTCCTGCCGGAGCCGGACCTCGTCCCGGGCGAGCTCCCAGCGCGCCTGGTCGGACTGGAGCTCGAGCCGCTCGTGGAGCGCGGCGGCCTCGGCCTGGCGCTTGAGCGGGCGCAGGCGGGCGCGCGCCTCACGCTCGACGTCGAGCGCCCGGTCGAGGTTCTCCTGGGTGCGGTCGAGCTTCAGCTGGGCGCGGCGGCGGCGCTTGCGGTGCTTGCCCAGCCCGGCGGCCTCCTCGATCAGCAGGCGGCGGTCGCGCGGCTTGGACGTGACGATCGCCTCCACCCGGCCCTGCGAGACGACCGAGTGGGCCTCCTTGCCGATGCCGGTGTCCGACAGCAGCTCGAGCACGTCGGTCAGCCGGCAGCGCGCCCCGTTGAGGCGGTACTCGCCCTCGCCGGCCCGGTTCAACCGGCGCAGGATCGACACCTCGCTGACAGGCAGGTCGACCAACCCGTCGGTGTTGTCGAGGACCAGCTCGACCTCGGCCTCCGAGCGCGCCTGGACGCCCCGGCCGCCGGCGAAGATGACGTCCTGCATCGACTGGCCGCGGACGGCGAGCGGCGACTGCTCGCCGAGCGCCCACAACACGGCGTCGGTGATGTTCGACTTGCCCGACCCGTTCGGGCCGACGACGACGCTGACGCCTTCGCCGAACTCGAGCCGCGTCCGGTCGGGGAAGGACTTGAAGCCCTTGATCGTCAGCGACTTCAGATGCACGGCGCTGCCCCCGTGGCCGACTCGCTCTCCGGCTGCCTGCCCGCGCCCGACGGCTCGGCGTCCCCGACGGCCTCGAGCGCGGCGCGAGCCGCCTCCTGCTCGGCGTGCTTCTTGCTGCGCCCCGACCCCCGGGCGACGGTACGGCCGCCGACGAGGGCGGCGACGCCGAAGGTCCGGTCGTGCGGGGGGCCGAGCTCGTCGACGACGGCGTAGTCCACCGTCTCCCCGGTCCGGGCGAGCCGCTCCTGCAAGGTCGACTTGAAGTCGACCGGGTGCTCGAGCGCCTCCTCGATCTCGGGGCTGAAGGCCTCGACCACGGCGGCGGCCGTCGGCTCGTAGCCGGCGTGCAGGTAGCAGGCGCCGATCACGGCCTCGATCACCGACGCCAGGACCCGCTCGGTCTCGATCTGGGCGGCGGCGTTGGCGCTGAACCCGGGCGGGGCCTCGGCGCGCAGCAGCTCGGACACGCCGAGCCGCTCGGCGACAGCCCGGCAGGAGACGCCGGAGACGGCCTGGGCCCGGATCTTCGTCAGCCGCCCGGCGCCGAAGCGCTCGGCCTCGAGCCGGGGGTAGAGGTAGGTCGTGACCGCGAGCGACAGGACGCTGTCGCCGAGGAACGCCAGCCGGGGGTAGGAGTCGCTGCGCCGCTCGGTCCACGACGCGTGCGTGAAGACCTGCCGGCGGAGGCCGTCGGGGAGCTCGTCGAGCAGTTCGCGCAGGAGCTTCAGGTGGCGGTGGCGTGGGAGAGGACGAAGTCGACGGCCTGGCCGACGGTCCGGATCTGCGCGGCCTGTTCGTCGGAGATCGCGACGCCGTAGGTGTCCTCGAGCTCCTGGACGAGCGTGTAGAGGTCGAGCGAGTCGGCCTCGAGGTCTTCCTTGAAGCGCGTCGTCTCGTCGATCCGCTCCGGCTCGAGGTCGAGCTCGTCGCAGAGATGGGACTGGACCAGGCTGAAGACCTCGGCGTGGGTCACGGTCGGGACGCGGGCAGGGGACAGGGCTCAGTCATCGTGACCGGTCACGGTAGCGCCATCCGCGGACGCTCGGTCGGGCGCGGCCCGGCGCAGGGCGCCGGCGGCCTCGAGCGCGGTCTGGGTCCGGCCGACGACGTCCTCGTCGATCCCCCGGGCGGCCCGGAGGATCGCCGCGGCGATGCCGTGGCGGCCGAAGCGGCCGTGGGCGACGACGGTCAGCCGGCGCAGTCCGAGCAGGTAGGCGCCCCCCTGGGCCTCGGGGTCGAGCTCGGCCCGGAAGCCGCGCAGCGCCGGCCGCAGCAGCATCCCGCCGGCGGTCGCCCGGCGCGACGAGCGGGCGGCGTCGCGGACGGCGCCGAGCATCATCTGGGAGACGCCCTCGATCAGCTTCAGGGCGATGTTGCCGGTCAGGCCGTCGGTGACGACCACGTCGGCCGCCCCGCCGACGAGGCCGTCGCCCTCGACGTTGCCGACGAACTCGAGCACCCGGCCGTCGGCCTCGGCGCGGGCGGCCAGGAGGGCGTGGGTCTCGATCAGCAGCTGGCTGCCGCGGTCGGCCTCGACGCCGTTGGACAGCAGGCCGACGCGCGGGCGTTCGATCCCGAGCACGGTCGTCGCGAACGCCGCGCCCATGTAGGCGAACTGGACGAGGTGCTCGATGCGTGCCTCGGCGTTGGCGCCGACGTCGAGCAAGGTGACCGGGTGGCCCGGCACGGGCACGGGCACCGCCAAAGCCGGGCGGTGGATGCCGCGGCCGCGCTTGATGTGGAAGAGGCAGGCGGCCAGCGCCGCCCCGGTCGACCCGCTGCAGACCAGGGCGCCGGCGTCGCCGGCGGCGACGGCCTTGGCGGCTCGGACGATCGACGCGTCCGGCGTCGCGCGGACGGCACGGACGGGATCGGGCGCCTTGGCGATCGAGACGGGCGCGTCGATCACCTCGACGCCACCGGCGGACGGGCCGAGCTCGGCGGACGGACCGAACAGGAGGACGCGGACGCCCTGCGCGGCGGCGAGCCGGGCGCCGGCTGCTACCTCGGCCGGACCGAGATCCGCTCCACCGCAGTCAACGGCAACGCCCCGGGGGGGCAAGCCGCCTACCCGTGGTCGTGATCGTGATGATCGTGCGTCTGCTCCAAGACCACGCGTACGCCGTTGTAGTAACCACATTCGGCGCACACTCGGTGCGGCCGCCGCGGCGCATGGCAGCGGGGACAGGCGGTCAGCGACGGGGCGATGATCTTGTGCTGCGAGCGCCGCTTGGTCGTGCGGCTGTGCGATTGTTTCTGCTTGGGGACGGCCATCGGACGCGGAAGCCTATCATCGGAGCACGATGGCAACCGCTTTCGACCCGCGCCGCCTCGAGGAGCTGCGGGCGGAGGCGGCCCACCGCCGGCGCAAGGCCGACCTCTACCGGGCGAAGTCGTACGGGCCCCGGGAGACGAGCCCGACGCGCATGCGCGAGCTCGAGCGCGAGGCCGACGCGGCCGAGTCGCGCCTGGCCGCGGCGATCGCCCGAGGCTGAACCGCGCGGTCCGCGATCGTGCTTTCCATGCGCGCTGCGAGGGAGGCGCGGCCCGCGGCGTGGCCTGACGCGGAGGGCCTGATCCTGGGTCACGGCGTGGCGGCGTGGGTCACGAGCTGGTCGAGCGAGCGCAGCTGGTCGGCCAGCGGGGCGCTCGCGGCGGCCGGAGACGGGGGCTTCGACGCGGCCGGCGAACCGTGGCCGGAGACGGCGACGAGGACGACGATCCCGACCACGAGGACGACCACGGCCGCGAGGGCCAGGGCGGCCCGAGGCGGCGCGCGACGGTCGCGTGCGGGCCGCCGGGCCGGCGGAGCCGACGGCGGTGGGGCAACCGCGGGCGCGACGCGGGTGGCCGACGTCTCGGGGCGTACGGCGGTCGGCTCCGTCTGTCCGACCGGTTCGGCCGCCAGCAGCGCGAGTGCGGCCGCGGCCGAGCGCGGCCGGTCGTCGGGCTGGGTTTGGGTGAGGGCGGCGACGAGCGGCGCCAGCCCGGGGGCCGGTTGGTGGACGGTGACCTCGCGCAGGACGACGCCGGCGGCGTAGAGGTCGGCGGCCGGAGTCGCCCGGGCGCCGGCGGCGACCTCGGGCGCCAGGTAGCGGAGGCTGCCGATGACCATGCCGGTCTGCGTCAGGGCGGTGGCGTCGTGCGGCTGGGCGATGCCGAAGTCGGTCAGGCGGGCGTGGCCGGCGGCGTCGAGCATGATGTTGGCCGGCTTGACGTCGCGGTGGACGAGCCCGTTGGCGTGGACGCAGTCGAGTCCGCCGAGCAGCTCGGCGGCGAGCGCGGCCGGCCCGGACGGGAGCGGGCGGTCGCCGGCGATGGCGTCGGCGAGGCTGCCGCCGGCGACGTACTCCATGACGAGGAACGGCCGGGGTCCCTGGCTGCCGTAGTCGTAGACGGGGACGAGGCTCGGGTGGGAGACCGAGGCGGCGGCCCGGGCCTCGCGGGCGAAGCGGCGGCGGTAGCGGGCGTCACCGGCCAGCGTGTCGGCCATCACCTTGACGGCGACCTGCCGGCGCAGGCGGGTGTCCTCGGCCAGCCAGACAGAGGCCATCCCGCCGGCGCCGAGCCGGCGGGTCAGCCGGTAGCGGCCGTCGCCGAGCACGGCCCCGGGCGCCAGATCGAACGCGGCCACTTTCAGTCGCCGCCCTTGCCCGGGGCGTTGCCCTTGCCGTGGTCCGGCTTGGCGTGCCCCTTGGCCTTGCCGGCGCCGGGCCCGACCGGGGCCGCGACCGGCGCCGGGGCGACCGGGGCGACCGGGGCGGTGACGGTCGTCACCGGGGCAGGGGCGATCACCTCGGCGGCGACCCGGGCGCGGGTGCGGGCGATCGCCGTGAGGAGTGCGGCGTAATCGGCCGGTCTCAGGCGGCCGGCGGCATGGGCACGACCGACATCGGCAGCGAACGCGTCGAGCTGCCGGGTCGCCCCGGCCGGGTCGTGGGCGGCGGCGGCGGTGCGCAGCTCGGCCAGGTGGCCGTGCATCTGGGCCGCGGCCGCCGGCGAGATGACCTGGGCGCTGCCGCCGGAGCCGCAGCCGCCGAGCACGACGGTCGCGAGTAGGCCGGCGAGGACGGACGGTGGTCGGCAGCGGCGGGACACACCGCCGATCATGCCAACGCAGGACACGTGGCGGTTAGGCGGACTCGGGTGGCGGGTAACCCGCGAGCGGTGTGTCCTCCCAAGAACCCATGACCACGCCCGTCGGTCCCGCCTCGCCAGATGCCGTCATCCCGCCGGACACGGCGGATCCCGGCGGCGGTGCGCCCCGGAGTCGGCGCAAGCGGACGCCGGCCGAGTCGCCGGCCCCGACCCGAGGGTCTGAGCCGGGCAAGTCCCCCGACCCGACAAGCCCGGCCGACGACGCGAGCGGCGTACCGGGCGAGCGTCGGTCCCCGACAGCCGGGCGACCGACGAGCAAGGGGTCGGCCGGCAAGCGCGGAGCCCCCGGACGATCGGGTGAGCTCCCGCTGCGCGCGACCCAGCCGGCGACACTGTCGGCCCAGGTGGCCGCGCGAAGGCGCGCCGCGCGGACCGGCGCGGGCGCCGTGCCGGCAGCGAACGAGGTCGCCGGCCCAGCCGCCGCCGCGACTCCGAAGGCCGCGATCACCACCACCCGGGGCCCGAGCCCCACCGCCGCGGCGGCCGACTCGACGCCACTACCGGTATCCGCCGCAGCGCGGCGCCCCCGCGCCCCGACTGCCGCACGTGGGGACAGCCCCGCGGTGGACCGGGATGCGCCGACCGGCCCGTCGGCGGTGACCCGGGCAGGTGCGGCCGCCGCCACGGCGCCGACGACGCTGCCGCGAGCATCGGGGGAACGGCCGTCGGCGTCGCGGCCGGTCGGCACGGCCCCACGCCGGGGGTTCACACGCGAGCGCTGCCTCGTCGTCGGGGGTCTCGTCGGCCTGGTCGCCGCCGTCGGCGTCATCTTCGCCACGACCCACTCCCCGCCGCCGCGGCCGATCCCGGTCTCGGCGCGCATCGTCAGTAAGCGACCGCGCGTCTGGATCGTGCGACCCGGTCAGACGCTGTCGACGATCGCCCAGCGGGAGAACGTCGACGTCGGTGCGCTCGCGCGGCTCAACCCGGGCATCGTCCCGACCGCCCTCGGCGCCGGTCAGCACGTCACGCTGCCCGGCTGACCGACCGGCTGATCGCGTTCGGGGATGGATCCGCCCACGCGGAGGCTCGGGCGGTTCACGGTCGGCGCCGGCGCCACCCTGGCCGAGCTCGAGCGCGATCCCCACCCGCTGCTGGCCCGGCTGCGGGAGCGCGAGCCGGTTTCCTGGCTGCCGGTGCTCGACGGCTGGCTCGTCACCCGCCGGGATCTGGCGATCGACGTGATGCGCGACCCGGTCACGTTCACCGTCGACGACCCGCGCTTCTCGACCGGCCGCGTCGTCGGTCCGAGCATGCTCACGCGCGACGGGAACGAGCACCGCCGTCACCGCGATCCGTTCGCCGGCCCCTTCCGCCGCCCGGCTGTGCACGCCCGGTTCACCGAGCCGGTGGTCGCGGAGACCCGGCGGCTGATCGACGCGATCGCCCCGGCCGGCCGGGCCGAGCTCCGCACCAGCCTGACCGGGCCGCTGGCGGTGGCGATCGTCACGCGGGCGCTCGGCTTCGCCGACGCCGACACGGCCGCCGTGCTCGGCTGGTACGAGCGGATCGTGGCGGCGGTCACCGACATCACGGCCGGCCGACCGCTCAGCGCCGACGGGCGCGACGCCTACGCGGCCCTGGCCGCCGCGATCGGGCCGTCCCTCGCCCGCAACCCGGCCGCGTCGCTGGTCGCCGCCGCAGCCAGCGCGGCCGGCGGCCTCGAGCCCGACCGTGTCATCTCCAACGCCGCCGTCCTGCTCTTCGGCGGCATCGAGACCACCGACGGCATGATCGCCAACGCCGTCTGGCACCTCCTGTCCCATCCCGACCAGCTCGCCCGCGTCCGGGCGCGCCCCGCCCTGGCGGTCAACGTGCTCGAGGAATCGCTGCGGCTCGAGCCGGCGGCCGCGGTCGTCGACCGCTACGCGACCGCCGACGTCGACATCGGCGGAGCGCCGGTCGGCCGCGGAGACCTCGTGCGCGTCTCGCTCGCCGCGGCCAACCGCGATCCCGACGAGTTCACCGACCCCGACCGCTTCGATGTCGACCGCCGCAACGCCCGCCGACACGTCGCCTTCGCCACCGGACCGCACGCCTGCCTCGGCATCCACCTGGCCCGCCTCGAGGCGCAGACCGCTCTCGAGCAGCTCCTCGGCAGACTCCCGGACCTCCGTCTCGATCCGGCCAGACCCACCGCCCCGCGCGGACTTGTGTTCCGCAAGCCGTCCGCGCTCCACGTCCTTTGGGGTCCCCCATCCGGCGCGTAGGCAGCTTCGGAGCGCTGCTCAGCGCCGCGGACCGGCGTCCGCTCAGACGCGGGGCGGCGGGGGCGGTCTGACGTCGGGGTCGTCGTAGGCGCGCCCGGCCGGCGGACGCGGGGCCGGGCTCGTGCGCGGGACGTCCACCCGGCCGGCCAGCGGGGCGCTGACCGGGACGTCGGCTGCGGCCGGCCGGCGCCACGAACGCGCGCGCGCCGGGCCGCCGGCCGGTCCGGCCGGCGGGCCGGCCCGGTCGATCGACAGGCGCACCCCCGACTCGGCCATCACCGCTCCGGCCGCCATCAGCCCGGCGCCGACAAGCGCCAGCCAGCCGCCGTCACCGATGCCGGCGTGGAGCGCCGACGGCGGCGGCTCGATCAGCTGCGACGCGACGATCACCAACGCGGCCACGCCGAGCGCCAGTGCTCCGATGTTGTGGGTGGGGCCGCGCCACCAGCCCATGTCGGCCGCGGCCGACACGATCACGCCGACGGCCAGCACGGCCAGGACGAGATCCCAGACCTCGAACGCCGACCACGCGGTGATTGTGTAGGTGGCGAACGAGTACCAGTCGAGGAACAGGCTGATGACCAGCAGCACGCCCCCGACCCCCGCCACCAGCACTCCGGTTTCGCCTCGTGCGCGATTCATGCCCGCGTGCTGCCCGTGATCGACGTTGTCTAACCGCCTGGTCTGTGTCGCCGACCGGCCGGCACGACGACCGCGGCCCCGCCGCGCCAGTCCGCCGGCGTCGACCCCAAGAAGACCGTCGCGCGGCTCAGGTCGCCTTCGCCGCCTGCCGCTTGCGGCTGATCTCGACCACGTCCCAGGCCAGCCCGGTCGCCCGCAGGCCCCGGATCACCCACGCGCTCAGGTCGATCTCCCACCACCGCATCCCGTGCGCCGCCGACGTCGGGAAGGCGTGATGGTTGTTGTGCCACGACTCGCCCATCGACAGCGGCGCCAGCCACAGCAGGTTGCGCGACTCGTCGTCGGTGTCGAAGCGCCGCCGGCCGAAGAAGTGGCACAGCGAGTTGATGCTGAACGTCACGTGGTGGAGCAGGAAGATCCGCACTGCTCCCCCCCACAGCAGGGCGGTCAGCGCCCCGGCCAGCGTCCCGCTGACCGCGAAGCCGAGACCGAACGGCACGAGCAGGCCGACCAGCACCCAGAGCAGGAAGGTCTTGTCGACGAAGCGCACCGCCCGGTCCGCGAGGAGGTCGGGCGCGTAGCGCTGCTCGCTGCCGAACTCCGACGTGAAGAGCCAGCCCAGGTGGGCGTGTACGAGGCCTCTGACCGCTCCCCGCCACCCGCTGCCGTGGCCGACGTGCGGGCTGTGCGGGTCGCCCTCCTGATCTGAGAAGGCGTGGTGCATCCGGTGGTTGGCCACCCACTCGATCGGCGGCCCCTCGATCGCCGCCGCCCCGAACGCCGCCAGCACGCCGCGCATCGCCGGCTTGGTCTGGAAGCTCCGGTGCGTCAGCAGCCGGTGGTACCCGACGGTGATGCCGAAGCCCGTCGCGAAGTAGCAGACGGCCATGATCACCAGGTCGTAGAGGTGCAGCGCCCCGCCCCACGCCTGCTGCCCGGCCAGGATCAGCAAGAGCAGCGGCACGCCGGTCACGACCGCCGTGGCGATCCTCCCGGCCAGGTCGTACTCGCCCGGCGGCTGCGCGTCGATCGCCGTCGGGGCGTCGAGCTCGTCCTCGGTCAGTTGCTCGGTGGCCACGGGCCGCCGATTGTACGGCCCGCGGCGGATCGGAGGCGGTCGGCGGCGCTCACTCCTGCGTGAAGTGGATGTCGCTGAGCTTCGCCCACCGCGGATCCGGCGCGCGCTCGTGGTGGTGGTCGGGGCCCGCCTCGTTGAGATCGACCGCGCACTCCGGGCACAGACCCCGGCAGTCCTCCCGGCAGAGAATCTGATCCGGCGCCGCCAGCAGGAACGCGTCCCGCGCCCAGGCCGCCAGGTCGAGCACCTCGCCGGTCATGTACGGGCTCTCGAGCTCCGGCCCGCCGCCCGGCTGGTCGACCTCCCGCGTGTCGACGTCGATCACCGGCGCCGCCGGCCCGAGGCAGCGCATGCACGGACCCGCCAGCCCCGTCTCGAAGCGCAGCCGCAGGGCGTGGCCGGTCCCGGTCATGCGCGACACATCGACGACCGCCTCGATCTCTGCCGGCTCGGCGACGAAACGCTCGCCGGCGAGCGTCACCGGCTCGATCCGCACCACCAGCTCCAGCCGTCGCCCCTCCCCCGCCTGGAGATGCAGGCCGGACAGATCGAAGTCGTCGGCGCGCGCGGCCATCTCCTCAAGGGTAGAGATCGCGCTTGACGACCTTGCCCGTGGCGTTGCGCGGCAGGCGGGTTACGAAGACCACCTCCCGCGGGACCTTGAAGCCGGCCAGGTTCTCCCGCACCCGGCGTTTGACCTCCGCCTCGTCGAGCTCGCCCGCCTTCACGACGAACGCCACGAGCCGCTGACCGAACCGTTCGTCGGGGACGCCGATCACCGCCGCCTCGACGATCTCCGGCTGGCCGGCCAGGAGATCCTCGACCTCGCCGGGGTAGACGTTCTCCCCGCCCGAGACGATCATCTCGTCGTCGCGCCCGTCCACGAACAGCCGGCCCTCGTCGTCGAGGTGGCCGACATCGCCCGTGCTCATCAGGCCGTCGACGACCGCCTTCGTCCCGCCGGCCGCGTCCGTGTACCCGTCGAAGACGAGCTCGTTGCCCGCGAAGATGCGCCCCGTCTCCCCGGGCCCGACCGGCCGGTCGTCCTGGTCGAGGAGGCTGACCCGGGTTCCCCGCGGCGGCCGGCCCGCGGTCCCCGGAGCGGCCCGCAGATCGGCCGGCGTCGCCACCGTGACCCACGCCACCTCGGTCGACCCGTAGAGGTTGTAGAGGACGTCGCCGAACGCGTCCATCGCCCGCGTCGCCAGCCCGCCCGGCAGCGCCGACCCACTCGCCGCGATCACGCGCAGGCGGCTCAGGTCGTGCCCGGCGAGCGCTTCCGGGCCGAGCTCGAGCATCCGCTGGAGCATCACCGGCACGACGATCAGCCCGGTCGCCCGCGTGCTCGCCGCCGCGGCCAGCGTCGCCGCCGGGTCGAACCGCCGCCGCAGCACCAGCGTCGACGACAGCGCCAGGCCGAGCGAGAAGTGGGCGAAGCCCCACGAGTGAAACAGCGGGGCGGCGATCACGGTCGTCTCCCGCGCCCGCAGCGGAATCTCCCCCAGCAGCGCCGCCGCCGGCCCGAGGCTGTCCGGCTGGCGCCGGGCGGCCCCCCGCGGCGTCCCCGTCGTCCCGGAGGTGAGGATCACCACCCGCCCGCGCCGGCGCGGCGGCTCGAGGTCGGCGGTGCTGTGCCCGGCGATCAGGTCGTCGAGACCGGGCGCCCGGCTGCCGTCCCGCCACGCGACGAAGGTCGGTCGCGTCTGCCCGGCACCCGCGACCACCGTCGTGAACTCGTCGTCGTGGATCAAGGCCGTCGGCTTCTCGCGCTCGAGCACGCCGGCGATCTGCGGCGCCCCGAACGACGTGTTGACGTAGATCGCGTCGGCGCCCAGCTTCGAGCACGCCACCGTCGCCGCGACGAAGCCCCGGTGGTTGCGCGCCAGGATCGCCACCCCGTCGCCCGGGCCGACTCCCGCCGCCCGCAGGCCCCGGGCCAGCGCGTTCGTCCGCCGGTGGACGTCTTCGAAGGTCATCTGCCCGTGCTCGTCGTCGATCGCCGTC
Source organism: uncultured Solirubrobacterales bacterium (assembly GCA_963742705.1). Taxonomy (GTDB): domain Bacteria; phylum Actinomycetota; class Thermoleophilia; order Solirubrobacterales; family Solirubrobacteraceae; genus Palsa-513. The sequence goes on from CAVUMZ010000017.1 coordinate 1,109,519, forward strand.
CGGTCCGGCGTCCGGGCCGCCGCCGTCGCGTAGCCGCCGGCCGGGGTCGGTCCCCACCGCCGCAGCGCCAGCACCGCCCGCACGGCCCGGTCCGGTCGATCCGGCCGACCCACCCCGGCGGCGGCGAGGGTGCGCCCCGTGAAGACGAGCTCCCGCAGCGCGGCGGCCTGGCGGGCGACTGAGTCGTTCATGGCTTTGGGTGTGTCCCGGTAATGGCTTGCAAGCTACTTGCAGGCGTTTCCGTCCGGCGCCCGACCTACGATCGTCGGTCCATGGAAGCTGCCACTTCATTGCGCCCACCCCAGGTCAGGACCCGCGGCGAGCGGCTCCTGCTCGACGGCGTCGTCGTCGCCGACGATTGCGCCGTTCGCCTCGTGCGCGAACGCGAGCAGACCGGCGGCGACCCGACCCGGCTCGTGCTCGACGCGATCGAGATCGGCGCCCGCGTGCTCGACCGCGAGCAGACCGGGGCCAATGCCGAGTTCGTCCGCGCCGAGTTCGAGCGGGCCGCCCGCGAGCTCGAGACCGAGTTCATCGACCGCGCCCGCCGCGTCGCCGAGCGGCTCGACGCCAAGGTCGACGACGCGTTCGGCGCCGATGACGGCCAGGTCGCCCGGGTGATGGCCCGCCACTTCGGTGAGGGGTCGACCGACGCCGTCCAGAACCAGGTCCGCGCGATCGTCGGCGAGGTGATGGCCAAGTCACGCGAGGACCTCGTCCGCCAGTTCTCCTCCGCCGATGCCAGCAATCCCCTGTCGGACTTCAAGGCGATGGCCGCCGCGATGATGCGCCAGGCGTCAGATCGCCAGGCCGAGCAGCTGAGCGCGATGACGAGCCGGCTCGAGGAGATGCGCCTCCAGATCAGCGGGCTCCAGGCCGAGCGCGAGAAGCTCGTGGAGGTCGCCGCCGAGCGCGACCGCGGCACCGCCAAGGGCCGCTCGTTCGAACAGGTCGTCCACGAGGCGGTCGATCGCCTGGCCCTCGCCCAGGGCGACGGCTGTGCCGCGGTCGGCGATCAGCTGTCGGGCGGGCGCAAGACCGGCGACGTCCTCGTCACCGTGGACGGAGCCACCGGGCCCGGGCGAGGGCTGATCGTGTTCGAGGCCAAGAGCTCGCAGCTCAGCCGGCCGAAGGCGCTCGAGGAGCTCGACCGGGCGATGGGCGTCCGCTGCGCCGACTACGGGATCCTCGTCGTCCCGTCCGAGGCCGAGGTGCCGTCGCGGATGGTGGCCCTGCGCGAGTACAACGGCGACAAGCTCGTGGTCGCGCTCGACGCCGGGGCCGAGCCGCTGGCTCTGCAGGTCGCCTACTCGCTCGCCCGTGCCCGCGTGCTGATGGCCCGCGGCGCCGGCGCCGGCGAGCAGGTCGACTGCGCCGCGATCCGCGAGACCTGCGAGCGCGCCGTCGCGGCGATGGACGACGTCCGCAAGATCAAGCTCCAGCTGACGGGAGCGCGGACGCAGATCGACAAGGCCGGGGAGATCGTCGAAGCGATGACCGCGCGCGTGCGCCAGCACCTGGCTGAGGTCGACGCCCTCGTGCTCGCCGGGGCGACGGTCCGGCCGGTGCGCCGGCGCGGGCCGGCGGTCGAGCCGGGGCCGCGGCTTTTCTCCTGATCGCCGCCCGTCGATAATCGACGCATGGCCGCGCCCCGCGATCGACCACGCCTGGCGTCGGCGGCCTTCGAGCTGCCGGTCGAGCGGATCCGGGCCGGCTACTACTCGGACGCCTACTTCAACCACGCCAAGGAGCTGCTCGAGGCGATGGGCCGCCACCCGCGCGTCGTCGTCCAGGTCTTCCAGCGCGACGACTCGGTTCTCGGCGGCATCGACGAGGCGATCGCGGTCCTGCGCGAGTGCGCGGGCCGCGCGACGGGCCAGGGCTGGCGGCCGGCCTGGGACGAGCTCGAGGTACGGGCGCTCCACGAGGGCGACACGATCGCCCCGTGGGAGACGGTGATGACGATCGCCGGCGACTACTCCCTGTTCGCCCATCTCGAGACCGTGTTCCTCGGCAGCCTCGCCCGCGGCTCGCTCGTCATGCGCAACGTCCGCGAGGCCGTGGCCGCCGCCGCCGGCACGCCGATCGTGTTCTTCGCCGCCCGTCACGATCACTGGCGGACCCAGCCCGGTGACGGGTGGGCGGCGCACGCCGCCGGCGCCGCCGCCGTGTCGACCGACGCCCAGGCGTCGCTCTGGGGCGGGCGCGGGATCGGCACCGTCCCGCACGGCCTGATCGCCGCCTACGGCGGGGACACCGTCGCCGCCGCCCGGGCGTTCGCCGATCGCTTCGCCCCGACAATGCGGGTCACCGTGCTCGTCGACTTCGCCAACGACTCTGTCACGACGGCGCTCGCGGTCGCCGACGCGCTCGGCGACCGGCTCTGGGGCGTCCGGCTCGACACCTCCGAGGCGCTCGCCGATCGCGCGGCCCAGCGGGAGTATGGGCCCGCCGCCGAGAAGGGCGTCACGCCCCAGCTCGTCCGCCTCGTCCGCGCCGCGCTCGACGGCGCCGGTCACCAGCACGTCCGGATCGTGGTCTCCGGCGGCTTCGACGCCGCCCGGATCCGCGCGTTCGAGTCGGCGGGAGTTCCCGTCGACGCCTACGGCGTCGGCTCGTCGCTGCTCGCCGGCCGCGACGACTTCACCGCCGACGTCGTGATCGTCGACGACCGGCCGTGCGCCAAGGTCGGCCGCGAGCTCCGGCCCAACCCGCGGCTCGAGCTCGTGGTCTGACGCGCCCGATGACCGATCCGCCCCGACCCGCCGACGCCGAGGACTGGTGGCGCCTGGCCTGGGAGCTGGAGCAGGAGCCAGGCCGCGAGGCCGAGGCCGAGGCCGCCTACCGCGAAGCGATCGCCGCCGGGCTCACCGAGCTCTGGCTGAACGTCGGCGTGCTTCTCGGCCGGCAGGCCGGACGCGAGGTCGAGGCCGAGGCCGCGTTGCGTGAGGCGATCGCCGCCGGAGCCCCCTTCGCCTGGTCTGCCCTCGGCCGCCTGCTCGCCGCCGCGCCCGGACGCGCGGCGGAGGCCGAGGCGGCGTTGCGCGAGGCCATCGCCGCCGGCGACGACGTCCGACGCTTCGACCTCGGGAACCTGCTCTCCCAGCAGCCGGGCCGCCACGAGGATGCCGAGGCCGCCTACCGCGACGCCGCCGCCGCAGGCGACGCCGACGCCGCGGCGAACCTCGGGTTCATGCTCTCCCGCCAGCCCGGACGCGAGGCCGATGCCGAAGCGGCCTACCGCGACGCGATCGCCGGCGGCAACACGCGCTCCTGGATCTATCTCGGGCTCCTGCTCGGTCGCCTGCCCGGGCGCGAGACCGACGCCGAGGAGGCCTACCACGGGGCGATCGCCGCCGGCCACGCCGCCGGCTGGCTGACGCTCGGCGACCTCTACCGGCAGCTCGACCAGGACTCGGATGCCGAGCACGCCTATCGCGCGGCGACGTCGGCCGACGTCGCCGGCGCCTGGCTCAACCTCGGCAACCTCCTCGCCCGGCAGAGCGGACGCGAGGATGAGGCCGAGGCGGCCTACCGGGACGCCGTCGCCGCCGGTGACCGCGCCGCGCTGTGCAACCTCGCCCGGTTGGTGGCCGCGCAACCCGGGCGTCAGGAGGAGGCCGTCGCGGGCTTCGTCGAGGCGATCAGGGCCGGCGACAAGCACGCCGGCAACCACCTGCTGCTGCTCCTCGCCGACCAGCCCGGGCGTGAGCGCGAGGTCGAGGCGGCCTACCGCGACGCGATCGCCGCCGGACACGCCGACGCGCGGATCGCCCTCGGCCTGATGCTCGGGCGCGAGCCCGGGCGCGAGGCCGCCGGCCTGCGCGCCTACCGGGCGGCCGTCGCCGCCGGGCACGAGCGGGCGTGGATCGTCCTGGCGCTCCTGCTCCACGCCGCCCGGACCGACCCGCACGACATGCCCGATCTCGGCGACATCGCCGCCGCGGTCGACGACGCGGTCGCGCTCGAGGCCGAGTACCGAGCGGCGATCGCCGACGGCGACGACCGCGCCTGGCGCGACCTCGGGCAGCTGCTCGCCCTGCTCGACCGCGGCGACGAAGCGATCGACTGCTTTCGCGAATGCGTCCAGGCCGGGGAGATCGAGATGCTCGTCGCCGTCGGCATGCATCTCGCCATGCAGCCCGGCGGCCGGCCCGACGCCGAGCAGGCGCTCCGCCTCGCCGCGCTCGGCGACCAGGCCGAGGCGTCGCTGTTCCTCGGCGCGCTGCTGACCGACCAGCCCGGTCGCTCCGCCGAGGCCGAGACCGCCTACCGGGAGGCGATCGCGGCCGGGCTCGATTGCGCGTGGTGCGGGCTCGCCGTGCTGCTCGCGCGCCAGCCCGGCCGCGCCGCCGACCTGGCGGCGGCGGTGCGGGCATGTCCGATCGACCCGTGGCCGGTCTGACGGCGGGTCATTCCGCGGCAGGCGGTCCGAACCAGGTGGTCAGGGCGTCAGCGAGCCCGGGATCGGCTGGCGCTCCGACCCAGGCGACGTATCCGTCGGGTCGAATCAACACGGCGGCCGGGGCGTCGACGGCGCCCAGCACCGGGAGCTCCCACTCCCCCGTATAGCTCGCGTCGACGAGCTGGACCCGGTCGGCCCACGGAGTGATGTCGAAGCCGCCGGGCTGACCGAGGTTGAGCATTATCGGCCGGGCGTCGTGCAGCAGCCCGAAGACGCGCAGCGGACCGCCGGCGGTCCCCAGGTCCAGATCGGGCATCCGACGCCCGAGCAGTGGATGTCCCTCGCCGAAGTCGTAGTGGATGTCCAGTCCGGATATGACCCCGGCCAGTCGCTTGCGGGGCTCGTCCATGCTCGCCAGCTCCGACACCACACCGGCCAGGGCCTTCATGCGCTCGTCCCCACGTTGGAGCACTCCCTGAGCCATGGTGTGCCGGAGCGCGCGGGCCGCGACCGGATGGCGCTCATCCTGGTAGGAGTCCAGGAGGCTCTCCGGGGAGGTCCCGCCGACGACCTGAGCCAGCTTCCAGCCCAGGTTCACCGCGTCCTGCACCCCGAGGCTTAGGCCCTGTCCACCCGCCGGGTAGTGGACGTGGGCGGCGTCGCCGGCCAGGAGGACCCGCCCCGCCCGGTAGGCCGCCGCCTGCCGAGTCATGTCGGTGAACCTGGAGATCCACGTGGGGCTGTGGCTGCCGAAGTCGGTCCCGTACACCGATATGAGCGCCTCGCTGAGATCGCGCAGGGTGGGCTCGCTGCTCGGCCCGAGCTGGCGCTCGGTCACGATGACCCGCACGGGTCCCCCGTCCGCGTAGACGACCTCGCCGTCGCGGATCTCGTACTCCAGCCTACCCAGGCCGTGGATGCCCGTCGCATCGCGGCGGACGCCCAACTGCGGCTCCTCGGTCATCTCGACCTCGGCGATCAGGTTGCTGGTCGTCGGATCCCACCCGGGAAAGTCGATCCCGGCCGCCTTACGGATGACGCTGCGTCCGCCGTCGCACCCGACGAGGTACTGCGCCCGCAGCCACTCGCCGTCGGAGCCCCGGACATCGACCCCGGTGTCGTCCTGGGCGAAGCCCGTCACCTCGCATCCGTGGTAGATGCGCACCGGCAACTCGGCGATCCAGGCGGCCATGATCCGCTCGATCTGGTTCTGCCAGATCCCGAGCGAATACGGATGGCGAGTCGGAAAGTCGCTCATGTCCAGCACGGTCGTGGCCAACATCGCCGCCTGCGCCACGCGACCTTCCGCCAGGAACCGATCAGCGACCCCACGCTGATCGAGCATCTCGATCGTCCGCGAATGAAAACCGCCGGCCCGCGAGCCGACGAGGACGTGATCGGGACGCCGCTCGACGACGGCGACATCCACCTTCGCCAAGGCCAACTCAGCCGCCAACATCATCCCCGCCGGGCCTCCCCCGGCGATCACCACAGCGTGTTCGGTCTTACGCATTCGTTCTCCCTCTTGCGCTGGTTGCCACATGCGGCCGGCGATTATGCGGCATGAGCCAGGGCTTCATGAGGGCCTCGCGTGCGGTATAAATTAGGTGTGGAGGGGAGCGTGGGACGTCCGCTTTCCTGTCATCGGCATCGACTCAAGGCACCCCCGCCTCCGATCGCTCGCACGCACCGCCTCCGGAGACCGCGCCGCGCGGACGCCGCACGAAGCCGTCCGTCAGCTCCGGCCGGTGCTGCTCGATGCGGAGCTGGTCGATCCGGTCGCCGCCCACGGCGGCGCCCGGTCAGGCTACTTCGGCCGGCTCGTCCTTGCCCTGGAGCCGCTCGCGGCCGCGCTGGACGGCGGCGATGAACTTCGACAGGTTGACCTCGAGCGTGTTGAGGATCTCGTCGGCGTAGTCCTCGGCCCCGAGCCGGATCTCGCGCTCGCGGGCGCGGGCGTCCTCGACGATGTCCTCGGCCGCCCGCTCGGCGGCCTTGGTGACCTCTTCCTCGCCGACGAGGCGGTTCTGCTTCTCGCGCGCCTCCTTGACCAGACGCTCGGCCTCGCGCTTGGCCTCGGCGAGCATCTCCTGCCGCTCCTTGACGATCCAGCGCGCCTGCTTGATCTCCTCGGGGATCGTCGCCCGCATCTGGTCGAGGATGTCGTAGATCTCCTCCTTGTCGACGCGGACCTGGTCGGTCAACGGCACGGGCTTGGCGTTGTGCACCAAGTCATCGAGCTTGTCGATCAGTACGAGGACATCCATCAGCTGAAGCCTAGAGGGTAAGCGCCGCGCGCGGAAGGCGCGGCTCGCACGACCTAGTTCGCTAGCGCCGCAATTCTTCCTGCAAGCGACTGGCGACACCGGCCGGAACGAGGTTCTCGATGTTCCCGCCGAACGTCGCGAGCTCCTTGACGCCGCTGGAGGAGAGGAAGCTGAACTCGCTCGACGCCATCAGATAGATCGACTCGATCTCCGGCGCCTGGAGCCGGTTGAGCTGGTTCATCTCGAGCTCGTACTCGAAGTCCGAAATCGCCCGCAGGCCCTTGACGATCGCCCGCGCGCCGACCGTCCGGGCGAAGTCGACGACGAGCGTGGCGAACGGCTCGGCGCGTACGTTGGCCAGGTGCGCGGTCGCCTGCCGGATGAAGTCCAACCGCTCGTCGATTCCGAACAGCGTGCTCGTCTTGCGCAGCGACTGGTCGACCACGCCGACGACCAGCTCGTCGAAGACGGCGGCCGCCCGCGTGATCACGTCCACGTGTCCGTTGGTGATCGGGTCGTAGGAACCCGGGCAGACGGCGATGCGGTTGGTCTGGGTGGTCAAGTCGTGGGCTCCCGTCGGCCGTGCAGCCGGATCAGCGTGTCACCGTAGCGTCGCTCGCGCTCGACCGGCAGCCCGAGCTCGAGCGGGGTGCGCCGATCACTCTCGCAGACGACTCGGCCCGACGGGGCCAGAAGCGCCGCGACCGGGCCTGAGAGCTCCGGCCCGAGCGTCGCCGCCTGCCGGTACGGCGGGTCGAGCAGGATCAGGTCGAACGTCTCCCCCCGGCTCGCCGCCGCGCGCAGCTCGGGGCGGGCGTCGCCCCCGCGCACACGCGCCGACCGCTCGCCGATCCCGAGCGCCTCGAGATTGGCCGCCAGAACCGCCCGGGCCGCCGGTGCCCGCTCGACGAAGGTGACCCGCGCCGCACCCCGCGACAGCGCCTCGATGCCGAGCGCGCCAGACCCGGCGAACAGATCGAGCACATGCGCTCCGTCGAGGGGTCCGAGCATCGAGAAGACGGCTTCGCGAACGCGCTCGGACGTCGGGCGTGTCGCTGCGCCCTGCGGCGCCCGCAGCCGCCGGCCGCCGTAGCGGCCCGCGATCACGCGCATCGCCGGCCTCCGACCGGCGGCGGCGAGGCAGGAGCACAGGCAGGGCCAGTTGCCGTCATTCGCCTTCAGGCCGCGATCGGCCGCTCGGCCTCCTCGCCGAGCACGCGGGCGAGCGCGTCGGCGAGCAGCGCGTGCTCGGGCAGCACCAGCTCGGGGTCGCCGGCGATCAAGTCCTCGGCGCAGGCGCGGGCCCGTTCGAGCAGCCCGGCGTCGTGCGGCAGGCGCGCGGTTCTAAACAGGCTGGCGCCGGACTGCCGGGTACCGATCAACTCACCCTCCTGGCGGAGCGCCAGGTCGATCTCGGCGAGCTCGAAGCCGTCCGCGTGATCCACGAGCGCCCGCATTCGCGGCGACGTCTTCGGGCCGAACAGGAGGCACAGCGACCGGTGCTCGCCCCGCCCCACCCGACCGCGCAGCTGGTGCAGCTGGGAGAGACCGAAACGCTCGGCGTTCTCGACGACCATCACCGTCGCGTTCGGCACGTCGATGCCGACCTCGATCACCGTCGTCGCCACGAGCACATCCGCCTCCCCGGCCACGAACGCCGCCATCGCCGCCTGCTTGTCGCGATGGTGCATCTGCCCATGGAGCAGGACGACGCGGAAGGCGGCGAACTCGCCGGCGGCCAGGCGCTCGTACTCGACCGTCGCCGCCCGGGCCTCGGCGGCCGACTCGACGGCCAGCTCGTCGGGCTCCTCGACCAGCGGACAGACGACGAACGCCTGCCGGCCGCGGCGGAGCTCCTCACGGATCCGCTCGTACGCCCGCGCGCGCTCCCGTTCACCCCCGACGACGTGCGTGTCGATCGGCTGGCGCCCACGCGGGAGTGCACGCAACCGCGTCTGGTCGAGATCGCCGTGGCGGCAGAGAGCGAGCGTCCGGGGGATCGGCGTCGCCGTCATGTGGAGCACGTGCGGCACCAGGCCGGCTGGGGCCTTCGCGTCGAGCGCGGCCCGCTGGCGCACGCCGAAGCGATGCTGCTCGTCGACGACGGCGACCGCCAGCCGCGCGAAGCTCACGGCCGGCTCGATCAGCGCGTGCGTCCCGACCGCCAGCGCCAGCTCGCCGGTCGCGAGCTTCGCCAGGATGTCGGCGCGCCGGGAGGCGGGCGTCGCGCCGGTGAGCAGCGCCAGCGACACGTTCTCGCCTCCGATCAGCCGCTGGATCGCCGCGAAGTGCTGCTCGGCCAGCGTCTCCGTCGGCGCCATCAGGACGGCCTGGCTCCCGTGCTCGGCCGCGCGCAGCATCGCAAACAGGGCGACGACCGTCTTGCCGCTGCCGACCTCGCCCATCAGCAGCCGCTGCATCGGGCGCTGATCGGTGAGCTCGCGGCGGATCTCCGCGATCGCCGCCAGCTGGTCGGCGGTCAGCTCGAACGGCAGGCCGGCGTCGAGCCAGCGCGCGGTCAGCGCCGGCTCGTCGACGAGTGCCGGGGCCGACGCGCCCGATCGCCGCAGTGCCCGCCGGCGCAGCAGCGCGAGCTGGGTCAGCAGCAGCTCCTCGAAGGCGAGCCGGCGGCGGCCGGCCTCGGCTTCGGCCGCGTGCTCGGCGAAGTGCACGGCGGCCAGCGCCGCCGGGCGGTCGGGCAGCCGCTGGGCCGCGCGCAGCGACCCGGGCAGCGGCTCGACGACCTCGGCGAACCGCTCGCGCGACGCCGCCATCAGCGCCAGGATCTGCGTCGACGACAGGCCGACGGTCGTCGCGTAATGGGATACCTCCTCCGACCCGGCCACCGTCTCCGCGGTGATCGCGTGGTGGGCGACGCGGAAGTTCGACCGGCTCTCGAACTTCCCGTGCAGCACCAGACGGGTGCCCGGCCGGTAGCGGCCGACGAGCCACGGCTGGTTGAAGAACGTGACCTTCATCGTCGCTCCCTCGTCGGCGACCGTCGCCTCGACGAGCGGCCGCATGCCGCGCCGGCGGACCGGCCGCGCGGCGATCGCCCGGACCTCGGCGACGACCGTCGCCGTCTCGCCCGGCTGGAGGGCGCCGATCGACCGGGCCTCGCGCCGTGCTCGCGGCAAGTGCTCGAAGAGGTCGCCGACGCACGTCAGGCCGAGCGCCGCCGCCGCGTCGGCGGCCTTGGGGTTCAGCTCCAGCGGCGCCTCGAGCACGGACGGGCGCGGCCAGCGAATGGGCAGGCCGAGGAGGTCGTCCCGCGTCAGCTCGACCCGGCTGGCGAAAGCCCGGGCCTCGGCCCCGCTGTTGATCTGGCTGGCCGCCGGCATCGCAGCCTCAATGATGAACCGCGCTGCGGTCGCACCTGCTCGACCCGGTGTGCCCGGGCCGCCGGCCCGGCGCCGTGCGTCGCGTCACTCAGAGGCGAGCAGCCACCAATAGCTTGGCTGGCCGCCGACCCTGTGCTCGAACTCGACGCCGACCGGCACCAGGCGGGCGAGCTCTTCGGCGGGCAGCGGCGCGCCCTGGCCCGCGATGCACGTGACGAGCTCGGCCCCGTCGCCGAGCGCCGCGATCACGGCGGCCACGGTCGGCTCCGGCTCGCCCCAGGCGATCAGCTGCTCCTCGACGAAGCCGACCGCCTCGCCGACGCGGAAGCGGCCCTCGGAGTCGTCGCGGGCGACGGGCGCCACCCCACCGCTGCGCACGCGGGCGAGCGCCTGCTCGAGCGCCGCCGCGTTCTCGCCGGCGCCGCGCCCCGGGTCGTGGGCGATCACCGCGGCGAGCCCGGCCTGCTGCGAGCGCGAGGCGACGACGACCACCTCCTTGTCCGACAAGTCGGCCGCGCGCTCGGCGGCCATGAAGACGTTCGGGCTGTTGGGCAGCACGACGACCTCCTCGGCGGCGATCTGGTGGATCGCGGCGAGCAGCTCGTAGGTCGACGGGTTGAGCGTCGGGCCGCCGTCGAGCGACTCGGCCCCGAGGCTCTCGAAGAGCGCGGCGATTCCGGGGCCGGCGACGACCGCGAGCACGCCGCAGCGGGATGTCGGCGGCCCCTCGAGCGTCTCCAGGCGGTGCGCCACCTGCGCCCGCATGTCGGCGACGTCCAGCCGCGATACGTCGCCGACACCGGCGAAGAGGCCGGTCGCCGCCTCGGGGGTGTCGGTGTGGACGTGCACCTTCAGCGTGTGCGCGTCACCGACGACGAGCACCGAGTCGCCGAGCGCCTCGAGCGCCCCGATGTAGCGGCCGGCCTCGAGCTCGCTGCCCGTGACGGCAAAGTTCGTGCAGAAGCGGTAGGTCAGCGACGCGTGCTGGGGATGGCTGATGCGTGCCGGGGCATGATGCTCGAGCGGCGGCGGTTCGTCGCCGCGCAGCGCCGCGACGATGCCGGCGAAGATCACCGTCAGGCCGTAGCCGCCGGCGTCGACGACGCCCGACTCCCGCAGGATCGGCAGCAGGTCGGGCCCGCGCTTGACCGACTGCTCGCCCGACTCGACCGCCCCGGCCAGGATCGCCGCGATCGCACCCTCCTGGACGTCGGGGGCGGCATCCTCGGCGAGACGCGCCTCCGGGCTGTGGGCCAGGTCGCCGGCGATGCGATGGGACATCTCCCGTACGACGGTGAGGATCGTTCCCTCGGCCGGGTCCCGCACCGATGCATATGCCCGCTCGGCCGCCCGCGCCATCGCCGCGCCGATGAGGACGGGATCGACGAGCTCGCCCGGGCGGCTGACGAGCTCCTCGGCGGCACCACGGATCAGCTGGGAGAGGATCACGCCGCTGTTGCCGCGCGCCCCGAGCAGCGCGGCCCGGGCGACGGCGTCGACGATCTCCTCGCGGCCGATCTCGTCGATCGTCCGGTCGCCGTTGGACGCCAGGCGATCGAGCTCGTCGAGGACGGCGCGCAGGGTCAGCACCATGTTGTCGCCGGTGTCGCCGTCGGCGACCGGGAAAACGTTGAGGTCGTTGACCTCTTGGCGGCGCGATTCGAGATGCGCCAGCGCGCCGGCTACGACGGCGCGAAAGCGGACGAGGTTTGGGTCGGTCACGACCCGGGGGCGGCGGTCAGGCCGCCTTGGTGACCTTGCCGGCCTTGAGGCAGCGGGTGCAGACGTAGACGCGGCGGGCAGTCTTGCCGACGAGAACCCTCACCTTCTGGAGGTTCGGATCGAAGCGGCGCTTGGTCGCAACCATCGAGTGGCTTCGACTGTTGCCGAACGCCGGTCCCTTGCCGCAGCTGTGACATACCTTGGGCATCGAGTGCGGCAGTGTAGACGATCGGTCCGGCGGTCGCCGACGCCGCCGTCCCACGGCCGCGTCACCCGGCCGCGTCCCCGATCACCCGGGCGGCCGGCGGGTCGAGCCGCTGCCGGAGGGCGGCGAGCGCGAGCACCGCCTCGGCGGCATGACGCCCCTGGTCGCGCTTGCTCCCGCCCGAACGGGCGAGCGCCTGCTCCATGTTCTCGACCGTGAGCACGCCGAACGCGCACGGCACGCCGGTTCGCAGCCCGATGTCGGCGATGCCGCGGGCCGCCTCGGCGCACACGTGGTCGTAGTGCGACGTCTCGCCGCGGATCACGGCCCCGAGACAGACGACCCCGGTGTAGCGGCCCGACCGGGCCGCGTACAGAGCCGCCAGCGGCAGCTCGAACGCCCCGGGCACGTCGAAGACGTCCACCTCGGCGCCACCGAGCGCCGCCACGGCGCTCCGTACGAGCCGGTCGGCGAGGTCGGCGTAGAAGCGGGCGACGACGACGGCGAACCGAGAGGGGACGACCCCCCCGGTCATCGCTCGCGGTCGTGCTCGCGCTCGGCGCGCAGCAGCTCGGCGTCGACGTTCAGGCCCTGGTGGTGGAGCGTGTGCCCCATCTTCTCCGCCTTCGTGCGCATGTACGCCTCGTTGTGCTCGTTGGGCGCGTGCTCGATCGGCAGCTGCGCGCTGACCGACAATCCGTAGCCCTCGAGGCCGCGGATCTTCTTCGGGTTGTTGGTCAGAATGCGAATCGACGAGAGGCCGAGGTCGACGAGGATCTGCGCGCCGATCCCGTAGTCGCGCAGGTCGGCCGGAAGGCCGAGGCGCTCGTTCGCCTCGACCGTGTCGAGGCCGTCCTCCTGCAACCGGTAGGCGCGGAGCTTGTTGAGGAGCCCAATGCCACGGCCCTCCTGGCTGAGGTAGAGCAGCACGCCCTGACCCTCCCGGTCGATCATCGTCAGCGCCGACTCGAGCTGCTCACCGCAGTCGCAGCGCAGCGAGTGGAAGACGTCGCCGGTGAGGCACTCGGAGTGGACGCGCACGAGCACGTCGGGCTTTCCGGCGACCTCGCCCTTGACGAGCGCGACGTGGTGCTTGTCGTCGACGAGCGACCGATAGCCGATCGCCTCGAACAGGCCGAAGCCCGTCGGCAGGCTGGTCGCGACGACGCGCTCGATCAGCTTGTCGTTGCGCCGGCGGTAGGCGATCAGATCCTTGATCGTGACCATCTTCAGGCCGTGCTTCTCGGTGTAGTGGACGAGGTCCGGCACGCGGGCCATCGACCCGTCGTCGTTCATCACCTCGCAGATCACCCCGGCCGGGATCAGCCCGGCCAACCGCGCCAGGTCGACGCTCGCCTCCGTATGACCGGTCCGTTCGAGCACGCCGCCCGGCTTCGCCTTGAGCGGGTTGACATGGCCCGGCTGCGTGAGGTCACGCGGACGCGTGCGCGGGTCGATCGCGACCTGCATCGTGTGCGCCCGGTCGTGGGCCGAGACCCCCGTCGTGACGCCTTCGCGCGCCTCGATCGTGATCGTGAACGGCGTCTGCAGCGGCGATTCGTTCTTGGCCGTCATCAGATCCAGGCCGAGCTCGTCGCACCGCTCCGGGGTGAGCGCGAGGCAGATCCAGCCGCGCCCCTCCTTGGCCATGAAGTTGATCGCCTCGGGCGTCGCAAACTGGGCCGCCATCACGAGATCGCCCTCGTTCTCGCGATCCTCGTCGTCGCAGACGACCACCATCCTCCCCTCGCGGATCTCCTCGATCGCCTCGTCGATCGTCGCGAACGGCGTCGCCGCGACCTCCGTCATGTGCGCCGCCTCACGCGGCCACCAGCTTTTCGAGATGCTTGGCCAGCACGTCGACCTCGACGTTGACGCGGGAACCCGGTTGCACGCCACCGAGGGTAGTACGCCGGCGGGTCTCCGGAATCAGGGCCACCGTCAGCGACGTCGCGTCCACCGCGGCGACGGTGAGGCTGACCCCGTCGAGCGCGATCGACCCCTTCTCGACGACGTAGCGCAGCAATGCCGGCTCGAGCGCCACCGTGAGCTCACCCGATGCGTCGGCCCGCGTCACCTCCCCGAGCCCGTCGACGTGGCCGAGCACGACGTGCCCGCCGAGCCGGTCGCTGGCCCGCAGCGGCAGCTCCAGGTTCGCGCGGGAGCCGACGGCGAGGGCGCCGAGCGACGACCGTCGCAGCGTCTCGGCGATAACGTCCGCCTCGAACGCCCCGTCGGCCGGCTCGAGCGCGGTCAGGCAGACGCCGTTGACGGCGACCGAATCGCCCGGCCCGAGATCGGCGGCCAGGTCCGTCTCGATCCGCAGGCGCGCGCCGTCGGACCCCAGGTCGAGCCCTGCCACGGTGCCGAGGTCGGCGACCAACCCGGTGAACATCACCACTCCCGCAGCCGGGCGGAGACGAGCAGGTCGTGGCCGACGCGCTCGCAGTCCAACGTCTGTGCCTGCGTCGCCTCGGCGATCCGCTCGATCCCCGACCCCTCGAGCGGGTCCCGACCGCTGCGTCCGCCGAGCACGATCGGCGCCAGGAACAGGCGGATCTCGTCGATCTCACCGGCGTCGAGGAACGCCCCGGCGAGGTGCGGGCCGCCCTCGAGCAAAATCGACGCCACCTCGAGCCCGCCGAGCTGGTCGAGCGCCGAACGGACGCGCGCCGGCTCGTGCTCCCCGGTCGCCACGATCACCAGGGCGCCGGCCGCCTCGAGCGCGTCGGTCTCCGTCCGCGGGGCGGCGCGCGAGACGACGACGATCAGGGGCACGTCGCTGACGTCCGACATCAGGTGTGAGCTCATCGGGAGCCGGGCGAGCGAGTCGAACAGCACACGGCGCGGCTGACGCTGGACGCCGTCGATCCGCGCCGTCAGGAGCGGATCGTCGACGAGCGCCGTGCCGATCCCGACGGCGACCGCGTCGACGCTCGCCCGCCAGCGGTGGGTGAGCCTGCGGCTCTCCTCGCCCGAGATCCACCGCGAGTCGCCGGCGCCGGTCGCCACCTTCCCGTCGAGCGTCATCGCCGACTTGAACAGCACCCACGGCCGGCCGGTGCGGGCGTGCTTGCGAAACGCCTGGTTGTCGAGCCGCGCCCGGCGTGCCAGCTCGGCGCCGGCGACGACCACCTCGATCCCCTCGTCGCGCAGGATTCCCGGGCCGCGTCCGGATGCCTTCTCGGTCGGGTCGTCGCTCGCGATCACGACGCGCTTGATCCCGGCGGCGACGATCGCGTCGGTGCAGGCCGGCGTCTTGCCGATGTGGCAGCACGGCTCGAGCGAGACGTAGAGCGTCGCCCCTTCGAGGCTCCGCTCACCGCAGGCGCGCATCGCGTTGACCTCGGCGTGGGAGCCGCCGTACTCCTCGTGCCAACCCTCGCCGAGCAGCTCCTCGCCGCGGGCGATCACAGCGCCGACGACCGGGTTCGGACTCACACGACCGATCCCGTTGGCCGCCAGCTCGATCGCGCGTGTCAGGTGCAGCCGGTCGGTCTCGGTGCAGGTCGCCATACCCACCGGAGCATAGGGCCAGAAGCCCGGCCTCCGCCGGCCGCGCCGACCACCCCGCGGACGACCGGCGCGGGCGCAACGCCGGGAGCCCAGACCTGGCCGCGCCGGCTCAGGGGTTCTCGTACGGCGGCAGCACCGGCGCGTCAACCGCGGTCGCCCCGATCCGGCGGGCCGCCGACTGGCCGGTCGAGCCGACCGGGACGTGGCCGGCGGCCGCGGCGAGCCCGACCCGCGGCATGTTCCCGTAGATGCACTCGTACTGTCCGGCGGCGACCTTGTAGGTCTCGTGCCAGATGCCGACATCGCCCGACGCGCGAACGGCTTTATTGAAGGACTTCCAGGCCGCGAGATGCGGGGCGTCCGCGGCGCCCGCGAATCGATCGAGGTGCTCGAAGCTCCGCCAGTACTGGACCACCGCCGGCCCGTGGAGCCAGGCGTTGTGCCAGCCCAGCAGGCCCTCCTGGGGGTGGTCGTCGAGCCAGCGGAGCATGCGCGGCATCGCAACCGCGACGGGGAGCCACTTGTGGACGAGCAGCGGGCGGTTGACCCGCATGCCGACCAGGAACACGACGAAGTCCCCGTTCAGCTCGGCTCGGTGTCGACCTCGGTGAACGACGGACGCCACGGACGGAATCCTACGGCCCGGCCGTGCCCGGACTCGTGGCGCAGCCGCCGCCGGTCAGGTGGTAGACGTTCATCACCGGTCCGGGATGGGCGTAGGCGAGCGGGTAGTAGTCGAACGCCCAGTCGAAGTTGAACGGGATCGGGCTCTTGCCCTTGCTGTACGGCGTCGCCTGGAAGACGAGCGTCCCCTGCTGCTGGAGCGCCTTGTAGTAGGCGAGCGCCTGCGGCACCTGCTTCGGATCGACCTGGGCGCGACCGAACTGGGTCGACCCGCTGACGACCCAGCAGTAGGGATGGGGCGTGGCGTTCTCGTACAGGCCGATCAGCGCCGGTTGAAGCGTCCGCTCGTAATTCTCGATGTTGACGATCGGGCCGAGGCCGATCCCGAGCGTGCCGTTGGAGTCGACCTGCGTCCGCGTCGCCGGGAACTTCAGCCAGCGGTACCCGGTGCTGGTGACCTCCGTCACGTGGCCGACGTCCTGGGCCCACTGGTCGGGCACGACGGGCTCGACGACGATGTGGGCGCCGACGGGCACGTGCGCGACGAGCCACGCACGCGTCTCGTTGCGGGTATCCGAGCGCGAGAGCACGAGGCCGGAGTGAACGCTGTGGACGACCGCCTGCCCGCACAGGGCCACGACGGCGATCGCGATCATCGTCGGCCGCAGCTCGGGCGCGCTGAGGCTGCTGACGGCGTCGGCGGCGCGGAGCACGGCGTAAGCCGACAGCAGGCAGAAGATCGGCAGCACCGGCATCAGCCAGCGACCGAAGTAGCGCCCCTGCGTCCCCATGAAGAGCAGGAAGATGATCGCACCGGGGATCAGCAGGAGCGCGAGCCGCCGGTCCTCGAGCACAAGCAGCACGGCGCCGCCCAGGGCGCCCAGCGCCGGCACCCAGCCCAGCCCCCACGTCAACGTCCAGAGGTAGTAGCTGATGCCGCTGCCGTGGGTCAGGCCGAGCTTGCCGGTCGCGTCATCGCTCGCGGCCGATTGATGCAGGATCCCGTTGTGGAAGTCCGAGAAGTCGAGCACGGCGTAGGGATCGGCGATGAGGAACGCCGCGAGCGCCGCGGCGCCGGCGAGGCCGACCCCGAGCAGCGCGGCGCGCCGCCGCCCGGGGTCGCTGCGCAGGTCGAACCAGGTGGCGGCCAAGAGCGGCGCGAGCACGATGCCGCCCGTGTACTTGGTCGCCGCGGCCAGGCCGAGCCCGATGCCGGCGATCAGGTAGTCGCGCCGGCGCCCGTAGCGGAGGATCCCCGCCGTGCCCCAGAGCGACAGCGTCACCGGAGCCAGCGTGGGGACGTCGTTCAGCGCGAGGTGCGAGTAGAAGACGGGCAGGAAGCCGACCGCCAGCAGGCCGGCCGACAGCAGCCCGACCCGGCGATCGAACAGGCGCACCCCGCAGACGTAGAGGAGCCAGACGGCGATCGTGCCGAGCACGCCCGCGGTGATCCGGGCGATGACGAAGACCTCAGTCGGGTTCGAGGCCATCGCCTTGGCCAGGCTGTGGCCGCCGCCGAAGTAGATCGCGTAGACGAAGTAGAGGAGGTACGTGTAGGCCGGCGGGTTGTTGAAGTAGTTCGGGTTCGCCCCGTGGCCGAAGAGGGCGATCGCGTGCTGGACGAAGTGCGAGTTCTCGTCGGCGTTGTAGGCGAACGGCAGGCCCTGCTTGACGCCCCAGAGGCGGAGCCCGAGAGCCAGGGCGAGGACGCCGCCGAGCGCCAGGCCCCAGCGCACGCGGTGATCGCCGCCGGCGGCCGAGCGCCGGACGCGCGCCGGCGGGTCGTGGTGGCCGTCGTTCAGCGTGGTCGGGTGAGGGGTCGTGGTCGCGGCCATCAGCAGTGCACGTACGCCCCGTAATACTGGGTTCGAGCGACGCGGTCAAAGCCTGCAAGCGGCTCCTGCTCCTCGGGATCGTCGGTCGCGTCGACGAGCGCCTGCCTCAGTACGGCGAGGTCGGTCGGGTAGAGCGCCACCCCGCGCGCTGTCCGCGCCAGCAACTGCCCGTGTCCGGCGGCGGCCTCGCCGAGCGCTTGGCTGCGGGCGATCACGCCGTCCGCGCCGCGGTGGAGGATCCAGCGGGCGTCGGGCACGAGCTTGTGGTTGGGCACCGACAGCGGGCCGCAGCGCAGGCCGGCCTTGACCTGCGGGTTGCGGAGGATCGCGGCGAGCGCCGTATGCGAGTCGACACGGAACCCGAGCTCCGTCTGGATCTTCGACACGCTCAGCGTCGACGCGGCGCTGGCGGCGCCGTAGAGCAGCAGCAGGGCGGCCGCCGCCGCCCAGATTCGTCGCACGACCCCCCCCGGCTCGAGCATCGTCCAGCCGGCCAGCGCGACCGCGCAGAAGACGACGGCCATCAACGAGGGGACGAGCAGGTAGCGGTCGATCACCGACAGCCCGGCCGCGCCGATCAGCGCGAACGTCACGAGACCGCTGAGCAGCAGGAAGACGGGCATCCAGATGCGTCCGGGCACCAGCCACAGCGCGAGCAGGAGCCCACCGATGGCGCCGATCAGGACCGGCGCCTTGTCGAGCCGCACGAGGAAGCCCCAGAGCAGCCCGGGCACCGAGCCGATGCCGGTGTTGCGCCCGAGCGCGCTCGCGAGGCCGCTCGTCGAATGCAGCGAGAACAGCGGGTCCCCGGTCTCGAGCAGGTCGAGACCGGCCCAGATCAGCGGTCCGGCCGCGACGAGGGCCGCGTAGAGGAAGCGCTGGCGCCAGGAGGCGCGCCAGGCGCACCAGAGGAAGTACGTCCCGGCCAGCAGCCACGCCTCCGGTCGCAGCAGCTCGGCGGCGAGCAGGAGGACGAAGACGAGCGTCCCCCGACGGGGTCGCTCGGCCTCGAGCGCCGCCGCCCAGACGACGATCGCGACGTAGGGGATGTCGATGTAGCCGCGGACGGCGAGGAAGCTGAGGTTGAAGCGCGTCAGCAGCAGCAGCGTCGCCGCGGCGCCGACGAGTGGGGTGAAGGCGACGCGTCCGAGCCGGTAGATGCCGGCGGCGAGGATCAGGAACGAGCCGATCGTCGCCCCGATCATCGCCCGCTCGGCGAGGTGGCCGAGCGGCGCGAGGACCATGCTGAAGGCGATCGCCAGCGGGTGCTCGGTCGGCGCCCGGTAGACCTGGAAGGTCAGGGGCTTGAGGTGGAGCGCCTCCTGACCCCAGAGCAGCGAGTAGACGGAGTCGTAGATCGGGTACGTCGGATAGACGAAGAACCCGACGAGGGCCGCCACCGACAAAGCCGCGAACGAGACCTTCGCCCAGACGGCCGGAGGCACCGCGGCGAGGCGGGCAAGCCAGGGCGGCCCGGTTCTCGGCCGGGTGAGCGTCGTCGCGGATTCCATCGAGATCTGGTGGTCAGAGGACTGGCGGCGGGCGGCGGGATCTGGCGTGTCGCCGCCTTCTCTGGGATACTCGCGGGCCAGTCTACGGCAAGGTAGACGCCGTAAGGTCCGCCTGTCCCCCGGCCCCGAGCGCGACCACGTCGGCCCGGTGGGCGATCGAAACCCATGAAGCTGATCATCCAAATTCCCTGTAAGGACGAGGCCGAGCAGCTTCCTGCGACGCTCGCCGACCTTCCGCGCGAGCTGCCTGGATTCGAGCGGGTCGAATGGCTGGTGATCGACGACGGGTCGACGGACGAGACGATCGCCGTCGCGCGCAAGCACGGCGTCGACCACGTCGTCAAGCTGACCAACAACAAGGGCCTGGCGCTCGCCTTCCAGGCCGGCCTCGACGCCTGCCTGAAGCTGGGCGCCGATGTGATCGTCAACACCGACGCCGACAACCAGTACCACGGCGGCGACGTGGCCAAGCTCGTTGAGCCGATCGTCGACGGACGCGCCGACATGGTCGTCGGCGACCGCGAGGTCAGCTCGATCGAGCACTTCTCGGCGCTGAAGATCCTGCTCCAGCGGCTCGGCTCGTGGGTCGTCCGGCGGGCGTCGGCGACGACCGTGCCCGACACGACGTCCGGCTTCCGTGCCTACAACCGCGAGGCGGCCCTGCAGATGATGGTCGTCTCGAAGTTCACCTACACGCTCGAGACGATCATCCAGGCCGGCAAGCTGCTGGTCGCCGTCGATCACGTCCCGGTCCGCACCAACCCAAAGACGCGCGAGTCGCGGCTGTTCCCGTCGATGGGCGCCTACGTCCGGCGTAACGCCGTGTCGATCTTCCGCATCTACAGCCAGTACGAGCCGCTGCGCGTGTTCTGGGGCGCCGCTGCGCTCGTCGGCCTGATCGCCCTGGTCGTGTGGGGCCGCTTCAGCTACTTCTATATCGCCGGCAACGGCAAGGGCCACGTCCAGTCGCTGATTCTCGGTGCCGTCCTCTTCAACGCCGCCGTCGTGCTCGCGGCGCTCGGCGTGATCGGCGACCTCCTGTCGGCCCAGCGGGTGATGACGCAGCGGACCTTCGAGCGGGTCCGGCGGATCGAGCTGAAGATCGGCGTCGCCCCGTCGCACTACGAGCCGGGCGCCGCCGAGACCGGCGTCGCGGCGACGACGGGCGCCGCCAGCGCCGGCGCGACCGGCAAGCTCGAGACGATCGAGGTATGACGACCACCACGACGTCGACCGACGGGATCGTCACCGGCAACACCTACGACAAGTACGGGTCGACCAACCCGGTCGTGCGCCGGCTGATGGACCGCTTCGAGGCCACGCTCGACGAGCTCTTCGCCCAGGCCGCGCCCCGGTCGCTGCTGGACGTCGGCTGCGGCGAGGGCGTGCTGACGCACCGGTGGGCCGAGCGCCTGGCCCCGCAGCGGGTCGTCGGCCTCGACCTCGACGACCCGCTGCTGCACGCCGAGTGGGCCAAACGCGCGGCGCCCAACCTCGCCTACATGGTGCAGCGCGCCGAGAACCTGCCGTTCGCCGACGGCGAGTTCGACGTGGCGACGGCGATCGAGGTGCTCGAGCACGTCCCCGACCCCGAGCACACGGTCGCCGAGATGGCCCGCTGCGCCGAGCGCCACCTGCTCGTGTCGGTTCCCCGGGAGCCGCTCTGGCGCGGTCTGAACATGGCCCGGGGGGCCTACCTGCGCGAGCTCGGCAACACACCCGGGCACCTCAACCACTGGAGCAAGCGGAGCTTCGAGCGGCTGCTCGGCCGCCACGGGACCGTCGTCGAGGCGCGGTCGCCGTTCCCGTGGACGATGTTGCTCGTCCGCCTGTAGTGGCCGCCGGTCCGACCGGCGAGCCGGCTCGCTCCTACGCCAGCGGGGCGCGCATCCTGTCGATCGGGATCGCCGCGACCGGGGTCCTGACGTTCGCCTTCTTCTCGATCGCCAGCCACGTGCTCGGGCCGGTCGACGCGAAGCGGATCGACCTGCTCTGGTCGGTGATGTTCGTGATCATCTCGGTGATCTACCGGCCGATCGAGCAGCTGCTGTCACGGACGATCGCCGATCGCCGGGCGCGCGGGCACGAGCGCCAGTCGCTGCGGGTGCCGATGACGATCCAGGCCGGCTTCGCCGTGATCTTCCTGGCCGTGGCGCTGCCGCTGCGCGACACGCTGGTCAACGGTGTCTTCGACGGCTACGCGACCCTGTACTGGGTGCTCGTCGTGGGCACGCTCGCCTATGCGGCCAGCTACTTCGCCCGGGGCTGGCTCGCCGGGCACCAGTACTTCGGCCTCTACGGCGGGCTGGTGCTGATGGAGGCGACGTCGCGGGTCGCCTTCGCCGTGGCGGTCGCCGCCGGCCTGGCGAGCGGACAGTCGGCGGTCGCGCTCGGCATCGCCGCGGCGCCATTCGTCTCGCTCGTGGTCGTGCCCCTGGCATTCTCCCGACGCCGTCCGGCGGATCCCGGGGCCGTACCGGCGCCCGCGCTGTCGCTGCGTGGAGGGACCGGCTTCGCGGTGTCGGTGTCGGGCATCCAGCTGGCCGAGCAGACGCTGCTGAACGTCGCCGTGCTGACCGTGGCGGCAACGTCGGCGAACCGGGCGCTGGCGGGGATCGTCTTCAACGTGCTGCTGATCACACGGGCGCCGTTGCAGCTCTTCCAGGCGATCCAGACCTCACTGCTGCCCCACCTCGCCGGCCTCGAGGCCGGCGGCCAGCAGGGCGGCGACGCGGCATTCGCGCGGACGATCAGGATCACGCTGATGCTGATCGCCGGATTTTCCGGAGCCGTCGCCGTCGGGATGCTGGCGATCGGCCCGTTCGCGATGCGCCATCTGTTCGGCCAACACTTCGCCTACGACCGGTTCGGCTTGGCCCTGATCGCGGTCGGCATGGGCCTGCACCTGTCGTCGGGCGCCTTGAACCAGGCGGCGCTGGCGCGAGGGCGGGCGGCCGCGGCGGCGGCGACGTGGATCGGCGCGGCGGTCGTGTTCGTCGTCTGGATGTTCCTGCCCATCGTCGGCGACCAGCTGCTGCGAACGGAGGTCGGGTACTCGGGCGCGGTTGGCCTGCTCGCGGCGGCGCTGTGGCTGCTCTACCGGACCGGGCGGGCCGACGTTCGGGCTGGGGTGGGCGTCGTGGCCGGGCAGGGGGTCGGGCCGTAGCCGCACATCGAGTACCCGACTCGGTTTTGTGGTTCTACACTGGTTCCAGTGGGAAAAGTCTGGGTTCTGGACACGGAGACCAAAGGCACCGGGGCCAACGTGAGGCCGCTTGAGAAGCTCGCGCGGACGCCGTCAGCCCCGGCCGAGCACCCGTTCGTCGCCCCGAAGCGACGGCCGCGGCCAGCTCCGGCGCCCGTGCCGAAGCCGCCCCGCCGGTTCAAGGTCATAGACGTGATGTCCCGACGGATACTGGTGGAGCACGCGAGCATCCGCGACACGATGGCGGTGCTCAGGCAGGCCCGCAGCACCGTCGACGTCAACGTCTACGTCTGGGAGCCGGATCGAGACGACTGGCGCCTGCTGACGCTTGGCGAACAGCGCGCGCTCTGGAACGTCCGCCACCACCGGCGGCCAGGCTCCGCTTGATCTGCGGCACGTGGCGAGCGACAGCAATGGCGTGCCGGTCTGGTCGCCGCGGCTGGAAAGGGGAACGCCGGGCGACGCTCAGCTGATCGGGGCGGCGGCGCCGGCGTCGATCGCCGCCGCGATCGCCGCGTACGCCTCGGCCGGATCGGGCGCCCCGAAGATCGCGTTGCCGGCGACGAACAGGGTCGCGCCGCGACTGGCGCACGGGCCGGCCGTCCCGGCGTCGATGCCGCCGTCGACCTCCAGCGCGACGCCGTCGGGCAGCAGCGGGCGCAGGCGCTCGAGCTTCTCCAGCGACGAGCCGATGAACTTCTGGCCGCCCCAGCCGGGGTTGACGGTCATGCAGAGCGCCAGGTCGTAGCTGCCCTCGAGCTCGCTGAACACGTCCAGCGGCGTTCCCGGACAGACGGCCAGGCCGGCGGCCGAGCCGGCCTCGCGGATCTGCGCGAGCGCGTAGTTGAGATGGGGCGTCGCCTCGGCGTGGATCGTGATCACGTCGGCGCCGGCGCTGGCGAAGTCGGCGACCAGTCGCTCGGGTCGCTCGATCATCAGGTGCACGTCGAGCATCACGCCGAGGTCGCGCAGACCGGCGACGACGCCGGGGCCGAAGGTCAACGGCGGGACGAAGTGGCCGTCCATGATGTCGACGTGGACCACGGTCGCCCCGGCGTCGATCATCTCCTTGACCTGGTCGCGCAGGCGGCCGTGGTTGGCCGCCAGAATCGATGGCGCGACGTAGTTCCCGGTGGGCAGGGTCATCGGTCGCTCCCGCGGTGGCTGTTATCCGACATGTCCGCGCATGCTATATCGGGACGAGCATCCCGGCCCCGCAGGAGTTGCAGCTGACGATCGCCGTGCTCGACATCCGCACGATCGTCGAGTGCTCACCGCAATTGGGGCAGACGGACACGAGCTCGTAGCGATGCAGGCAGTAGACGCAGCGGTAGCGGCCGGGGAGGTTGGTCGTCCGCAGCCACGGCTCGCCGCAGTTGGGGCACGGCGGACCGAGATCGACCGCGTCGCTCATCCGTGGCGTCGGAGTGCGGCGATGAAGAAGCCGTCGCTCCGCTGGACGTGCGGCAGAGCAAGGATGTGCGGTCCCGACCGAGCCCAGAGCGGGAACCGCGCGGCCAGGTCGAGCGCAGCGAAATCGTCGTTCACGGCGAGGAAGGAGTCGATCTGTCGTTCGTTTTCTTCAGGCGAGATGGTGCAGGTCGAGTAGACGAGCGTCCCGCCCGGGGCGAGCGCCGCGGCTGCCGTTGACAATAGCCGGGCCTGCTCGGCCGCGAGCTGGGCGACCGCGCCCGGCGACGCCCGCCAGCGGAGATCCGGCCGGGACTGCAGCGTGCCGAGACCCGAGCACGGCGGATCGAGCACCACCCGGTCGAACTGTCCGCGCCCGACCGGCGCGCCGGCGTCGGCGACCTCGACAACAACGTTCGTAGCCCGCATACGCTGCGTCGTCCGGCGCAGCGACCGCGCCCGGCCAGGGTGACGCTCGACGGCGACAAGCTCGCCGCGGGCCTCCATCAGGGCCGCGAGGTGCGTCGTCTTGCCGCCTGGTGCCGCGCACAGGTCCAGCACCCGTTCGCCGGGTTGCGGGTCGCAGGCATGGGCGACCAGCATCGCCGCCCGCGACTGCGGCATCAGCGCCCCGGCCCGCCAGAGCTCCGACGCGTGGGCGTCGAAGGGCTCGAGTGCGATCACCGCCTCCGCCGGTTCGCCGGGGACGCTCGTGGCGACCGGGACGCCGGCGGCCAGCGACGCGGCGTCGCCGACCAGCGTGTTGGCCCGCAGCGAGTGCTCCGCCGGCTCGTTGCAGCGGGCCAGCAGCGCGGGCATCGCCGCGGCCCCGAGTGCGTCCCACCAGAGCGCCACGATCCAGGCGGGCACCGAGTGCTTGATCGCCGCCGCGGCCGGTGTGGCGTCGCCGAGGCCGGCGACCAGCCCGGGGCCCTCGCGCGTGGCCCGTCGGAGCACGGCGTTGACCAGGCCGTGCCCGCGCGCGGCCTTGGCCAGCTCGACCGCGTCGTTGACCACGGCGTGCGGGGCGGACTCGAGCCACAGCAGCTCGTAGAGGCCGAGCCGCAGCGTCGCTCGCACCGGTGGGTCGAGTGCCGCAACCGATCGGTCGGTCAGCGCCTCGATCAGGTGGTCGAGCGTCCCGCGCCGCTGGACCGCGCCGTAGGCCAGCCGCATCGCCAGGGCCCGGTCGCGCGGGTCGAGGTGGGCGGCGGCGGCGTGGAAGGCCCGATCGGTGAAAGCGCCCTCCTCGAACGTGCGCCGCAGCACGGCGTGGGCGCACGCCCGGGCCTCAGACGGCATGTCCGCGCAGGTAGTCGGCCGCCCCCATCGGCCGGCCCCCGGGTGGCTGTACGCGCAGCAGCTCGAGCGCACCGCCGGCCGCCCCGAAGAGCAGCGCGCCGTCGCGGGCGCCGAGCTCTCCGGCCGCCGGGTCCCCGGCGCCGCCGGGCTCCGCCACCCGCGCTGCGAGGACGCGCAGATCGTCGATCCGGGCGCCGATGTGCGGGTGCAGGGCGCGGACGACGCGCTCGAGCTCCGGCGGCGTGCGCCCCGGATCGAGCGCGCGGTCCTCCGGCCCGATCTTCTCGGCGTAGGTCACGCCTTCCGCCGGCTGGTCGACGAACTCGACGGCCGGGTCGTCGAGGCTGCCAATAAGGAGCCGGGCGCCGAGCTCGGCGAGGCGCGGCGCCAGCGTGCCGTAGGTGTCATCGGCGGCGATCGGCTCGGAGCGGATCGCGCAGATCGGGCCGCTGTCGAGCCCGGCGGTGAGGCGGATGATCGTGACGCCGGAGCGCTCGTCTCCGGCCATCAGCGCCCGCTCGATCGGGGCGGCGCCGCGCCAGCGCGGGAGCAGCGACGGATGGACGTTGAGGATCTCGTGCGCCGACAGCAGCGGCTCCCTGACCAGCGCGCCGTAGGCGCAGACGCAGACCGCGGTGGGGGCGGCGGCGGCGATCGCGGGGCCGGCGTCGTTCAGCTCCTCGGGCTGGAGCAGGTCGAGGCCGAGCTCGTGCGCGGCGAGCGCAGCCGGCGGCGGCGCCGGACGGCGACCGCGACCGCGCGGACGGTCGGGGCGTGTGACGACGAGCGCGGGCCGGTGCGGCGAATCGGCGAGGCGCTCGAGCACGGTCACGGCGAACTCCGACGTGCCGATGAAGACGGTTGCTATGACCCGTCCCCGGCCGCCGCGGCGGCGGCCTCACGGATCGCTCGCATCGCCTCGCGCCGCTGCTCGCGCGAGGTCCGGTCGAGGATCAGGACGCCGTCGAGGTGGTCAACCTCGTGGGCGATCACCCGAGCCTCGAGTCCGGACGCCTCGACCAGGACCGGCTCGCCGTACTCGTCGCGGGCGCGGACGCGGAGGTTGATCGACCGCTCAACGTCGACGAGCACACCGGGCAGGCTGAGGCAGCCCTCCTCCATCGTCTCGAGGTCGTCACCGGTCCATTCGATCTCGGGATTGACGAGCGCGGTGACCGGACCGTCGCGCTGGACGCGATACACCAGGAGCCGGTGGAGGACGCCGAGCTGCGTCGCGGCCAGGCCGACGCCCAGGGCCTCGTCCATCAGCACGCCCATCCACTCGACCTGCTCCCGGAGCTTGTCGTCGAACCGGTCGATCTCGACCGCCCGGGAGCGGAGCACGGGATCGCCGAGCTTGCGCACGTGGCGCAGCGCTTCGCGCCGCCGGCGCAGGACCTCGGGATCGATCTCAGGCGGGGCCGCCGGCTCCTCCTGGGGTCGTTCCTCCGCCTCGTCGGCGACGTCTTCGAGGTTGGGGGCGGGCTCGGTTGCCATCTGACCCGAATTCTAGGCGTCGACTTCGCCGCCACGCCGGCGGCGGGGCCACGCGCGCCCCCATCGGTCATGTGACGAGCCTCACACACGACGGGATGACAGGGGAGCAAGCCGGAGGGCAGGCAGGTACCGCGACCGACCCGAGCCCCCGGGTGCGGAGGTCACTGCGGGTCGACGTCGACGCTGATCGCGACGTCCCGCCGGACGGTCGCCGCGACCGCCGCGCCGACGGCGCGGACCATCGGCCCGCGCTCGCCCCCCTTGATCACGATCTGCGCCCGCTCGCGGCCGCGGAGGCGAAACAGCGGCGCGGGTCCGAGCACGGTCGCCCCGGGAATGACGAGCTCTGCCCGTACCTCGCGCGCGGCACTGAACGCCGCGCCGGGTGCCTGCGCCGAACAGACGATGCGAATCAGCTCGCCGAACGGCGGGTAGCGGAGCCGCTCGCGGCGCCGGAGCTCGGCCGCGAGGAAGCCGTCGCTGTCGTGGGCCGCGGCGAACACGAGGCTGGACGCCGCCGGAGCTATCGTCTGCACGAGGACGCGGCCACCGCCTCGGCCCGGGCCGCGCCCGGCGCGACCGGCGAGCTGGGCGACGAGCGCGAACGTCCGCTCCTCCGAGCGGAAATCCGGGAAGCGCAGCGTGGCGTCCGCATCCAGCACGACGCCGAGGCCGACGCCGTCGAAGTCGTGGCCCTTGGCGACCATCTGCGTCCCGAGCAGGACGCCCGACGCCGCCTGCTCGAACTGACCGAGCACGCCGGCGGCCCCACCCTGGGCCGCGGCGACATCGCCGTCGAGCCGGAAGATCGGGTGCCCGGCGTGCCCGAGCGCCGCCGCCAGCTCGTGCTCGAGCCGCTCGGTCCCGAGGCCGTGGCGGCCGACGCTGGTCGACGCGCAGTCCGGGCAGCGGGCCGGAACCGGCTCGCGGTGGCCGCAGTGGTGGCAGGCGATCAGGCCCTCAGCGCGGTGGAGCACCAGCGAGACGTCGCATTCCGGGCACCCCCAGACCCGGCCGCACGACGCGCAGAAGAGGAAGTTCGACCAGCCGCGACGGTTCAGCAGGATGATGGCCTTGCCGCCGTCATGACGCAGGTCGGCGAGCGCGTCGAACGTCGTGGGGTGGAGCGCGCCCCGCCGGCCGCGCATGTCGAGGACCTCGACGTCGGGCAGCCGGCCGCCGTCGACCCGGACGGGGAGGCGCAGATGGCGCAGCCGCCGGTAGCTCTCCGGGCGGGGCGTGGCGCTGCCGGCAACGAGCACGGCGCCGTTGGTCTCGGCGCGCCGCGCGGCGACGTGGCGGGCGTCGTAGCGGGGATCGCCCTCGTGCTTGTAGGACGGATCGTGCTCCTCGTCGACCACGATCAGCCCGAGCCGGTCGATCGGGGCGAACACGGCCGACCGCGGCCCGACGCAGATGCGGGCCTCGCCGCGGCGCAGTCGCAGCCACTCGTCGTGGCGCTCGCCGGCACGCAGGCGCGAGTGTAGAACCGCGACCGTCTCCCCGAAACGATCGATGAAGCGGCCCACCGTCTGCGGCGTCAGGCCGATCTCCGGCACGAGCACGATCACCCCGAGGTCCTGGGCGAGCGCCGCCGCCGCCGCTCGCAGGTAGACCTCGGTCTTGCCGGATCCGGTGACGCCGTGGAGCAGGAACCGCTCGTGTCGGCGGGCGCCGATCGCCCCGACAAGCTCGGTAAGTGCATCTTTCTGAGCGGTTTCGAGCACGGCCGGGACGGCCCGGCGGGCGCCGATCGCCGCGTGCGTCGGCCGCCGACCCTGAATGCGCGCCGCCAGCTCGACGAGGCCCCGGCCTTCGAGGCGCCGCAGCGCGGCGACGTCCGGCCCGGCCGGAAGCGGCCCGTCATCGCGCAGCCGCTCGAGCAGCGCACGCTGGGTCGCGGTCAGGCGGACGTCGTCGGCGACGATCGCCGCGGCGCCGGCGTCGGTGAGCCCGGCGATGAGCCGAACCTTCGCCCGGGTGCCCGTGGCTGACCCGGGCGGGAGCATCAGGGCGAGGGCCCGAGCCCGAGTCGAGCAGTACTCGTCGGCCAGCCAGCCGGCGAGCTCGACGAGTTCGGGCGGAATGCCCGGCTCGATCACCCGCGACAGCGCGAGCAGCCGGGCGGACGGAATCTCGGTCGTAGCCGCAAGACCGACCACGACGCCGTGCAGCGGCCGACCGGCAAACGGAACGGCGAGCAGCGATCCGACCTTGACCGTGTCGCCGAGCTCCGGCGGGATCAGGTAGTCGAACGGCCCGCGCAGGGCGCGGGCGGTCGTCAGCGGCTCGACCTGGGCGATGGCGATCATCCGCGGAGCGTAGTGCCGGGCGGCAACGGCTCCGTGACGCCCGCCCGCCGCGCAACCACCCACCCTGGCGCGGACGATCCGACCCGCGACCGGCGCCGCAAGCCGACCAGATCCACGAAGCTGGCGGTGTGCCGTCCGTCCACGTTCGACCCGCTCAGGTGGCGTGCATCCTGATCGCGCTGATCGCCCTCGCGCTCGCGGGCTCCGCGACGGCCGCGAGCGTGCGCGTCGTTTCCTGCCGGACCGAGTACGGAATCCCCGCGCCGGCCGTGCGCCTGCCCAGAACCGTCGCCACCGGTCTCAGTGCCGGCCAGGCGGCCGCGCTCCGGTTCTACGGCAATAACTCGCTCCTCGTGCTGGCCCCCGCTGGGTGGCACTGCTCGGCGCTCGTCGGCGCCGACGGCTCAGCCGGCATGAGCGTGAAGCGCGGGCCGCAGACGGTCGCCGTTCAAGCGGTCGGCTACACGAGCAGCGTCGGCGCCGCGGCGGCGTGCCCACTCTTCGCCGACGCGGACGCCCTCTCACCGGTGCCCTGCCGCCAGCACCATCCGCTCGCCGAGACCCTCACGCCGATCAACAGCACGACGGTCGCGTTCGAGGATCCGCCGCACATCCACGGCACCGGCCTGGGCTCCGGCGGAGCCCTCCCGGCAAACGGCGTGATGCGCTACAGCCCGAGCGCGAGCCGCGGCTTCTTCTTTGCGGAGACCTGCGTGCTGCCGGCCAGCGAACACCGCCTCTGCACGACGATCCTCAACGACGGCATCCACCGCGCCCCACGCTGAGCCGCCCGCCAGGGGCCAGGTCGAGGACGCCCTCCCACACCTCGTCGAGCCGGTCGAGGCCGGCCCGGCGACGGCGCGCGAGCACGGCTTCCGGCCCCGGCGTACGACGGCCGAGCGCCAGCGTTGGCATGGCGCTAGCGTAGCGCCGGGACCGCGATAATCCATCTGCTCCGTTGCCCTCATCCCCCGCCCACCACCCTGACGGAACGCCGGAGCATCGGCCGGCGATCGTCGCCGTCGACGACGAGCCGGCCGTGCTGGCCGCGGTCGCCCGCGATCTGCGACGCGGCTTCGGCGAGCGATACCGGATCCTCCGGGCCGCGTCGGGCCCCGAGGCGCTCGAGCTGCTGCGCGAGGTTCGCCGTCGCGGCGATCCTGTCGCCCTGCTGATCGCCGACCAACGGATGCCCGGCATGGCCGGAACGGAGTATCTCGTCGAGGCGCGCAAGCTCGTGCCCGACGCCAAGCGAGTACTCCTGACGGCATA
Organism: uncultured Solirubrobacterales bacterium; assembly: GCA_963742705.1. Classification (GTDB taxonomy): domain Bacteria; phylum Actinomycetota; class Thermoleophilia; order Solirubrobacterales; family Solirubrobacteraceae; genus Palsa-513. The sequence goes on from CAVUMZ010000017.1 coordinate 1,139,943, forward strand.
CGCCGACACGGAGGCGGCGATCGCCGCAATCAACGAGGTCTCGCTCGACTACTACCTGCTGAAGCCGTGGGATCCGCCGGAGGAGCAGCTGTACCCCGTGCTCGAGGATCTCCTGATGGCGTGGGAGTCCGGTGCCTCGCTCGAGGCCGGCGGCGTGCGGATCATCGGCCACCGCTTCTCCAAGGACTCCCACGACCTCCGCGACTTCCTCGCCCGCAACCGTTTCCCCGCCCGCTGGATGGACGTCGAGCGCGACGGCGAGGCCCGCGAGCTGCTCGGCGTTGTCCCCGTCGACCCCGAGCGCCTGCCGGTCGTCCTGCTCGAGGACGGCACGGTGATGGAGCGGCCGACCGTGTTCGAGCTCGCCGAGCGGCTCGGCATCAGCGGCCGGCCGACCCAGGACCACTACGACCTCGTGATCGTCGGTGGCGGCCCGGCCGGACTCGCCGCCGCCGTCTACGGCGCATCGGAGGGGTTGCGCACGGTGATGGTCGAGCGCGAGGCCCCAGGCGGCCAGGCCGGCCAGTCGAGCCGGATCGAGAACTACCTCGGCTTCCCGATGGGACTGAGCGGCTCCGATCTGGCCCGGCGGGGCACCGACCAGGCGCGGCGGCTGGGCGCCGAGTTGCTGACGGTGCAGGACGCCGTCGCCCTGCGGGCCGAGGGCGCCGGGCGGATCGTCGAGCTGAGCGACGGCGGCACGCTGAGCGCCAACTGCGTACTGATCGCCTCGGGCGTCTCCTACCGCCAGATCGACGTCCCCGGGTTCGCCGAGCTCACCGGCACCGGGGTCTACTACGGGGCGGCCACGTCCGAGGCCCGGTCGTGCGCCGACCAGGAGGTCGTCGTGATCGGCGGGGCGAACTCCGCCGGCCAGGCGGCGGTCTATTTCAGCGACTACGCCCGGAAGGTCACGATGTTGGTGCGCGGCCCGTCGCTCGAGCGGTCGATGTCGCATTACCTGATCGAGCAGATCGCACAGCGGCCGAAGATCGCCGTGCGGCTGAGGACGACCGCGACGAGCGCCGCCGGTGACGCCGGGCGCCTGCGATCGCTGCGCATACGCGACATCTACGGGAAGCAGGAAACGCTCGTGGCCGACGCGTGCTTCGTCTTCATCGGCGCCTCGCCCCGGACCGACTGGCTCGACGGCGTGCTCGCCCGCGACGACCGCGGCTTCATTCTCGCCGGCCTCGACGCCCAGTCCGCCGGCTGGCCGCTCCAGCGCGAGCCGCGCCTGCTCGAGACCAGCGTGCCCGGCGTGTTCGTCGCCGGCGACGTCCGCGCCCGGTCGCTCAAGCGGGTCGCCAGCGCGGTCGGCGAGGGGTCGATGGCAGTGTCGTTCGTCCACGAGTACCTGGCCGGCGGATGACGCCGACCACCGTCGATCTGGCCGACCTGCGGCGTATCGACCTGTTCGACGAGCTGACCGACGACGAGCTGGCGGAATGGATGGCCGCGGCCCGGCCGGTCGAGGCGGTCCCGGGCGAGATCCTGATCGAGCAGGGGGCGACCTCCCGCGGCCTGATGCTCCTGCTCGACGGCGCCGCCCGCTCGTACATGCTCGGCCGGGGAGCGCCCGAGCCGCTCAAGCGCCACGAGTCGCCGACGTGGATCGGCGCCATCAGCGCGCTGCTCGACGAGCCGATGGACCTGCGCATTCGGGCCGAGGACGACCTGCGCATGGCGCTGATCGAGCCCGAGGACTTCCGCCGGCTGACGCTCGCCGCCCCGACGGTCCACCGCCGGGTGATGGCCGTGGTGAGGCCGGTGATCGGCCGGCTGACCGCGATGGAGCAGAACCGCGAGCGGCTGGCCTCGCTCGGGACGATGGCGGCCGGCCTCGCGCACGAGTTGAACAACCCGGCGGCGGCCGCCCAGCGCACCGCCACGCAGCTCGGCGAGGCGCTGCGGGTGATCAACGCGGCCCTGCGGTCGTTCGTCGAGTCGGGGATCGAGCGGGTCGACGCCGAGGCGCTGCTCGGCCTCCAGGCCGAGGCGCTCAGCCGGGCCGACGGCCGCGAGGCGCTCGACACGCTGGACGCGGCCGACGCCGAGGACGCGATGCTCGACGAGCTCGAGCGGCTCGGCGTGAAGGAGCCGTGGCGGATCGCCGAGACGCTCGCCGCCGCCGGCCTCGACGACGACTGGATCGGCCGCGTGGCAGCGCTGGCCGGCCCGGCGACCGGCAAGGCGCTGCACTGGGTCGCGGCCAGCCTCAGTGCCGAGGGCCTGGTCGCCGAGCTCAAGCAGTCGACCGACCGGATGACGAAGCTGGTCGGGGCGGTCAAGTCCTACGCCTACATGGATCGCGGCCAGCTCGTCGAGGTCGATCTCCACGAGGGGCTCGAGACGACGCTGGTGATCCTCGGGCACAAGCTCAAGCACACGCAGATCAAGGTCAAGCGCTGTTACGACAAGACTTTGCCGAAGCTGATCGTCCGCGGGTCGGAGCTCAACCAGGTGTGGACCAACCTGCTCGACAACGCCATCGACGCCCTCGGTGACACCGGCACGATCGTCGTCACCACCCGGCGCGACGGCAGCTGCGCGATCGTCGAGATCGCCGACGACGGCCCGGGCATCCCGCCCGAGGCCCACGACCGGGTGTTCGACTCGTTCTTCACGACCAAGGAGGTCGGCCACGGGACCGGGCTCGGCCTGGCGACGGCCCGCCAGGCGGTCGTCGAGCACCACGACGGGTCGCTGACGTTCGAATCGGAGCCGGGACGAACGGTCTTCCGCGTCTCACTGCCGTTCAGCCAACCCGCCCGCCCCAATCAGGACTAGCCTGCTCGCCGCCGGGCTCGGGCTCGTCGCGGCCGCGCCGGCGCCGGCGGCCCCGCTCGCCGCGCCGCCGAAACGCGACCCAGTCGCTGACGCGCCTCCCGCGCCCGCGGCCCCAGGGCGCCTGAGCGCGCACCGGGCCCGCCGGGTCACGCCGTCGCCTGATCCCCGAGCGAGATGACGTCCTTCTTGGTCCGCGTCAGGTACGCCACGAGCGAGACGATGATCAGCGCGAACACGACGCTGACACGGTTCGTGCCGAGGCCGAGCCCAGCCGGGCTCTCCCCAGTCGGCGTCGTCAGGAGATCGCCGAGCGACGCGCCGAGCGGCCGGGTCATGATGTAGGCAAGCCAGAACGCGACGACTGCGTTGGAGGCCTGGCGGCGATGCTCGGCATCGAGGCCGCCCTTGACCGTGAAGTGGATCACCGTGATCGCCGCGATCGCGACGGCCCAGAGCCCGGCGAGGGCCTCGAGGCTCCAGCCCGACTTCTCCTGCAGCAGGTCGCCGGCCGCCGTGCCGAGCGCGAAGGTGAAGAGGATCGTCAGCCAGTAGAACGTCTCGCGCCGGCGCGTGTAGATGCTGTGGATCGAAAGCGTCCGTTCGCTGCCATACCAGGCGGAGAACGTGATCGCGAGCAGCACGGCGAACACGGGTGTGGTCACCGTCAGGGCGACGTGGTACCCGTCGGTGAGGTTGTCGGTGATCAGCGTGCCGACGATGCTGATCAGCACGACCGTGAGCCAGTAGACCCAGGGGACGTAGCGGTCGAGTCGGAACTGGGCGACGAGGATCACGACGAGCAGGGCGCCCATCAGGAAGATCGTGTTGTGGAGCCCGAAGCCCAGCGTCTCGTTGAAGTAGTCCGACGCGGTCTCGCCGACGGTCGTGGCCAGGATCTTGATGATCCAGAAGAAGAGCGTGACCTCGGGTACCTTGCTGAGCATCCGGCGCGCTGAAGAAGGTCGTCCGAGGTGTGGTGTGTCCCGTGTAATGGTCATGGCCGCAGGCTACGTCGGCCTTCCTGAACGGCACCTGACTGCCTATGCTCGCTGGGATGTTCCGCCACGTGCTGGTGCCGATCGACGGTTCTCAGCTGGCCGCCCGGGCGCTCGCCGAGGCGGCGGACCTCGTGGCGACGACGAACGTGCGCCGGTAGGCTTTGGGGCCCATGTCGATCTGCAGCCACCTCGACCAGGTGCTGATCACCGAGCTGCCGCCGTCGGCCGACGGGTGCGTCGACTGCCTGCAGATCGGCTCGCCCTGGCTGCACCTGCGGATCTGCCTCGAGTGCGGTCACGTCGGCTGCTGCGACGACTCGCCCAACCGCCACGCCACGCGCCATTTCCGCGCCAGCGGGCATCCCCTGATCCGGTCGATCGAGCCCGGCGAGGAGTGGACCTGGTGCTTCGTCGACGAGGTCGCGCTGCTTATCCCGGAGGTCCACGGCCGCACGCGGATCCCCCCGTCCCCGCTCGGCTGACGGCCGCCTGGCTCGGGCTCGACCTCGGCACGACCGGTGCCCGCGCGGTCGCCGTCGACGACGACGGACGCCGTCTCGGCCGCGGCCAGCACCCGCTCATCAGCCGCCGCGAAGGATCCCGGCACGAGCAGGACCCTCGGGACTGGTGGACCGCCGCCGCCGCCGCCTGCCGGGAGGCGCTTGGCGGAATCGACCGGGTGGTCGGCGGCGTCGCGGTCTGCGCCACCTCGGGGACCGTGGCCCTCGTCGACGACGCCGGCGAGCCCGTCTCCCCCGGGCTGATGTACGACGACACCCGCGCCGACGCCATCGGCGTCCCCCGGCTCCGCTGGCTGCTCGACCGCCACCCCGGCCCCGCCGGCCTGGCCCACCAGGCCGACATCGTCACCACGCGGCTCGCCGGGCGACGGGTCGCCACCGACTGGAGCCACGCACTCAAGAGCGGCTACGACCCCGAGCGCGAGGAGTGGGCGGCCGGCGACCTGCCCCCCGGGACGCTGCCCGACGTCGTGCGGCCCGGGACGCTGCTCGGCGAGGTCTGCGCCGATGCGGCGCAGGCCACCGGGCTGCCGCCCGGGACGCCGATCGTCGCCGGGATGACCGACGGCTGCGCCGCCCAGATCGCCACCGGCGCCCTCCACGTCGGCGACTGGGCCTCGGCGCTCGGGACGACGCTCGTCCTCAAGGGCGTCGCCGACCGACCGATCCGCGACGGTTCCGTCTACTCGCACCGGGCGCCGGGCGGCGACTGGCTCCCGGGGGCGGCCTCGAGCGCCGGCGCCGGCGCGCTCGTCGCCGCCTTTCCCGGGCGCGACCTCGACGCGCTGACCCACGACGCGCGGGCGTACGCCGACACGCCGGTGCTCGCCTATCCGCTCGTCGGCGCCGGCGAGCGCTTCCCCTTCCGGGCGCCCGACGCCCGCGGGTTCGTGGTCGGTAGGGCGTCCAGCGATGGCGAGTTGTTCGCCGCCCTGCTGGACGGGCTGGCCTTCGTCGAGCGGCTGTGCTTCGACGCGCTCGACCTGCTCGGGCTCCCGACCGACGGCGACGTGACGCTCGGCGGCGGCGCCACCACCCGTAACGACCACCTCTGCCAGCTCCGGGCCGACGTTCTCGGCCGGCGGGTACGGCTGGTCGAGCACGGCGACTCGGCGTTCGGCATGGCCGTGCTCGCCGCGTCCGGCGGCCGATCGCTGGCCGCGGTGGCCGGGCGCATGGTGCGCGAGCGGGCCGCCTTCGACCCGCACCCGGCCCAGGCCGCCGCGCTGGCCGAGCGGTACGCGCGTTTCGTCGGCGAGCTCCGCCGGCGCGGCTGGATCGACGCTCGTCTCGCGCTGCATGTCGATGAGTGTCGCCATCACCGTGCGTGACGTGCCCGACGGGTCCGGGACGAACTCGCCGCCCGGGCCGCCCGCGCCGGCCAGTCCCTGCACGAGTACCGTCGGCACGAGCTCGCCCGGCAGATCAGCCCAGATCAGCATCGGCGGCGCGCCCGGTGTGCGGTGCCCGGTCGCGACGCGCGGCTGAGACGTGGCCGTGCGCCGCGCCCAATCTATGGAACGGGCCATCCGCCGACCCGACCCTGCTCCGAAAAGTGAACGGCCGCGGACCGGCCCGACTGTCCTAGTCGACTGGACCGCCGGTCCACCCCGACTAGCATGGCGCGACCGTGAACATGCTCGACCCCGAGGACCAGCTCGACCACATCGCCGAGTTCGCCGATTCCGGGGTGCGCACCTTCCAGCGCCAGGGCTCCCTGGTCGGCGTCCCCGGCTCCTACGGGCTCAAGCGCTGGCTCTACCGGCGTTGGGGCAACCGCGGCAACGCCGTCTACACCTTCATCGGGTCGCTCGTGATCATCGGCCTCAGCGGCACCTGGGCCTGGGTCGTGAAGGAGCCGCTGATCTTCCCCAGCCTCGGCGCCACCGCCTTCCTCATCTTCGAGACGCCGATGGCCGAGATCGGCTCGCCGCGCAACACGATCCTCGGGCACGGCGTCGGCGTGCTGGCCGGCGCCTTCGCGCTCGCCATCACCGGGCTGCTGAGCGCCCCGAGCGTCTACGTCAGCGGGGTCACACCCGCCCGCGTCTTCGCGATCGCCCTCGCCGTCGCGCTGACCGGCGGCCTGCTGCGGGTCATGCGCTCCGCCCATCCCCCGGCCGGGGCGACGACGATCATCGTCGCGTCTGGGCTGCTCGCCAAGCCGATGCAGATGCTCGATGTGATCGTCGGCGTGCTGCTCCTGACGGGGGCCGGTTGGGGCGTGAACCATCTGCTCGGCGTACCGGCGCCACGCTGGTCGTCTGCGAACTCCTTCAGCATCCGCGGGGAAGTCCGGCGTTGGCGCCGGCGCCGGCGCAAGCGCAAGGCGGCGGCGAAGGCTTAACCCGGCGTGTGCTGCGGCGGTCGACGCTGCGGCCGGGAGCATGGAAGGGCCTGCCCGCCCACGGGCGTGCCGCTCGGCTGGTGATCGGTCCGAAGCGCCGCTGGGGCGCTCGCCTGGGTCCGTAGACTCGTCGGGTGTCGCCGGTGCAGCGCTCGGAGATCCGCCTCGCAGAGCTGGTTGCCCTGCTCTCGCTCGGGACGGACCTGGGACTCGGACAGCCGATGGAGCACATGATCAGGGCGTCGCTGATCGCCCTGCGCCTGGCCGAGCGCATCGGGGTGCCGGAGTCGGAGCGCGCCGTCATCTACTACTCCGGTCTCCTGGCCTGGGTCGGGTGTCACACCGATGCGTACGAGCAGGCGAAGTGGTTCGGTGACGACATGGCGTTGAAGAGCGACGCGCATTACGCCTACGACCTGGGCCGGGTCGGTCCGGCGACTGCGCTCGTCCTCAAGCACGTCGGTGGTGCCGGACGTCCGGTGTCCCAGCGGGCACGGGTCGGGGCGGCGTTCATAGGCGAAGGCCGAAGGGCGATGCTGAGCCTCGCCGAGAACCACTACCGCGCGACCGACGAGTTGGCGGTCCGCCTCGGGCTCGGCGAACCCGTTCGCGAGAGCCTCCGGCAGAGCTACGAGCGGTGGGACGGCAAGGGTGCGTTCGGGCTGAAGCGGGAGGAGATCCTCGTCGCGTCGCGCCTGATCAACCTCGGCGACGTGGTCGAGGTGTTCCGCCGTACCGGCGGCGTCGAGGCCGCCGTAGCGGTCGCCCGGGAACGTTCGGGCACCCAGTTCGACCCCGATCTCGTTGACATCTTCTGCGCGCACGCGCCGGCGCTCCTCGCCGACCTCGACGCTGCCCCGGCCTGGGACACGGTGATCGCCGCGGAGCGATCGCTGGCAGGCGTGGTGACGACCGAGAGATTCGATGCGACGCTCGAGGCAGTGGGCGACTTCGCCGATCTGAAGTCGCCATGGACAGTCGGCCACTCCCGGGGGGTCGCCGATCTCGCGGCCGCGGCGGCGGTACACCACGGCGTACCGCCGGCCGACGTCACCCGGCTGAGGCGGGCCAGCCTAGTCCACGACCTCGGCCGCCTCGGCGTCTCCAACGGAGTGTGGGACAAGCGCGGACCGCTCAGCGCGTCAGACGCCGAGCGCGTCCGGCTCCACCCGTACCTGACCGAGCGGATGCTCGCCTTCTCGCCCGCGCTCGCCCCGCTCGGCGCCATCGCGGTGCAACACCACGAGCGTCTCGACGGCTCCGGATACCCCCGCGGCCTGGCCGGTGACGCGATCACCCGGCTCGGACGAATTCTCGCCGCGGCCGACTGCTACCACGCGATGACCGAGGCACGACCCCATCGGCCGGCGCTGCCGCCCGCGCAGGCGGCGAAGGACTTGCGGGCGGAGGTAGCCGCCGGCCGCTTGGCGGGCGATGCCGTGGACTCTGTGCTGCGCGCGGCCGGGCACCGCGTTCGGCGCCGCCACGAGTGGCCGGCCGGGCTGACGCGGCGCGAGATCGAGGTGCTCCGGCTGGTCGCGCGTGGCCTGTCCAACAAGGAGATCGGCGCCCAGCTCGTGATCTCCGCCAAGACGGCCGGAAGTCACGTCGAGCACATCTACACGAAGATCGGCGTGTCGAATCGCGCGCAGGCCAGCCTGTTCGCAATGAAGCACGGCCTGATGCTCGACGGTTGACCGCCGCAAAGATCGGGCGAACACCCGATGAAACCCGACGCGAACGCTCCTACCTTGGTCGCACGCAAACCGACCATCAGGAGGGCGCATGCACCTCGCCGTATCGGCCGTTGAACCTGAAGCCCACCAGATCCACGTCAACGGAATCGACATCCACTACGTAGAGGCCGGGCAAGGCGATCCACTGATCCTCCTACACGGGGGAGTGGTGTCGACAAACCCGATCTGGGCAGGCATCCCGCTGGCCTATGCCTCGCACATGGCGGCGCTCGCGCAGCACTTCCGGGTCATCGCACCAGACACGCGAGGCTGCGGCAGGACCGCTCACTCAGGCGGCGAGATCACGTTCCCACAGCTCGCCGACGACGTCGTCGGCTTGATCGACGCGCTCGCCCTCGACCGGCCGCTGATCACCGGCTTCAGCGAGGGCGCAGTCACCGCCACGATCGTCGGGATCCGCCACCCCGGAGTCGTACGGGCGATCGTCAACCACGCTGGCTACGACTTCTTCAACCCGCACGCCACCAGCTACGCCATGTGCCGGCAGATGCTCGGCGGCAGCCCGGACGCGACCGCGGCCGACCCGGAGGCGGCGGCGCGCTTCTTCGGCCAGTCCGAGCAGATGCGAGCCGCATTCGAGCTGATGCGGGCCGACCAGGACGGCGGGCAGGGCCCTGGGTACTGGAAGACCTACCTCGCCCTCGCCTTTCCCCGCATCACGAAATCCCCCGGATACACCTTCGATGACCTCGGAAGGATCACCGCGCCAACGCTGATCGTCGTCGGCGATCGCGACCAATTCTGCTCCGTGGAGGAAGGCGTCACGTCCTACCGGCGACTCAGCGATGGCGAGCTCGCGGTTCTTCCCGACACCGGGCACCTCATCACGCCCGCCGTCATCGACGCGACGATCGGCTTCTTCCGCCGCCGACTCGCGAACTCGCCCCCGTCGAGCCCCTGAGTCGAGGTCTCAGCCGAGGCGATCGCCGCGGTCGGGGCGCGGGCGATCCGACCGCCGGTTGCCGCGCTCGACGAAGTCGATGATCAACGGCACCCCGTCGAGGCCGTAGCGGGCGCGCATGCGGTTCTCGATGTAGTAGGCGTAGTCCCGCGTGACGCGGTTGCGGGAGTTGACCTGGATCGCGAAGCGCGGCGGCCGCTGGTCGATCTGGGCCATGTAGATCAGCTTCAGCCGGTGGCCCTGCTTGGCCGGCGGCTGGCGTCCCTCGATCACCTCGGCGAGAAAGCGGTTGAGCTCGGGGGTCGGGATCCGTGACAGCATCCGGTCGCCGAGCGCCAGCGTCTCGACGAGCAGGCGCCCGACGTGGCGGCCGGTCAGCGCGCTCGCCGTCAGCAGTCGCGGGCGCAGGCGGAGCTTGCGCGCCATGCGCGCCCGCTCGTGCTCGAGGTCGAACGTCTCGGCCGCGAGATCCCACTTGTTGAGGACCACGGCGGTCGCGCACCCGGCCTTCATCGCCAGCTCGGCGATCCGCAGATCCTGCGCGGTGATCCCGTCGGTCGCGTCGCAGACCACCAGCGCGACATCCGCCCGCTCGGCCGCCCGCTGCGACCGGAGCGTCGTGTAGTACTCGACCGACTCGCTGACCTTCGACTGCCGGCGCATCCCGGCCGTGTCGATCAGGATTAGGTCCCGGTCGCCGACCTTGATCGGCAAATCGATCGCGTCGCGCGTCGTCCCGGCCAGCTCGGACACGATCACCCGCTCCTCCCCGGCGAACCGGTTGACCAGCGACGACTTGCCGACGTTCGGCCGGCCGATCACCGCCAGGCGAACGACGTCGTCGGCCTGCTCGTCGGAGTCCTCCGGCAACAGGTCGACGAGCCTGTCGAGCAGGTCCCCCGTGCCCAGGCCCTGGGCCGCCGACACGGGCTGCGGCTCGCCCAGCCCGAGACGATGGAACTCGGCGGCGAGCGGCAGGTCGCCGACGGTGTCGCACTTGTTCGCAGTGACGATCACCGGCTTGCCCGACCGCCGCAGCAGGTCGGCGAGCTCCTCGTCGCCCGGGCGCACGCCGCCCTTCGCGTCGACCACGAGCAGCGCGACCTCGGCGTCTGCCAGCCCGGCCGCTGCCTGCTCGCGAATCGACCCGGCGAGCGGGTCCTCGTCTGAGAGGTCGATGCCGCCGGTGTCGATCAGCGTGAACGTCCGCCCGTTCCACTCGCATTCGAGCTCGTTGCGGTCGCGCGTGATGCCCGGCCGCTCGTGCACGACCGCGACCCGGGAGTTGGTCAGCCGGTTGACGAGGGACGACTTGCCGACGTTCGGATAACCGAGCACGGCGACCTTCATGAGATTTTCTCGGTCACGGCGACAAGTATGAGCGGGCGAGCTCGATCACGCGGGCGACGACCGCGTCGAGGTCGAGAGCGCTGCTGTCGATCACCACCGCATCGGTCGCCGCTTGGAGGGGGCTGTGGGCCCGGTTCGAGTCGCGCTCGTCCCGCTCGAGTTGCTCGGCGAGCACCGCTGCGGTCTCGGCGGTGCCGCGCTCGCCGGCCCGGCGGCCGGCCCGCACCTCAGGGCTCGCGGTGAGAAAGACCTTGACCTCGGCGTCCGGGGCCACAACCGTGCCGATGTCCCGGCCCTCGGCGACCCAGTCCCCCTGGTGGATCAGCTGGCGCTGGAGGGCGACCATCGCCTGGCGGACGGCAGGGTCGGCCGCGACCCTCGAGGCGTCGGCCGAGACCGTCGGCGTGCGAATCGCGTCGGTCACGTCCTCGCCGTCGACGACGACGCGATCGCCGCCGAGCTCGATCCCCAGGCCGCGGGCGACGTCCGCCGGAGCACGACCGTCGCGTCCGGCGATCAGGGCGACCGACCGGTACATCGCGCCCGTGTCGAGATAGGTGAAGCCGAGCGCCTCGGCCACCCGCCGCGCGACCGTGGACTTGCCGGCGCCGGCCGGACCGTCGATCGCGACCAGCATCAGGAGCAGAGCCCGGCGAGATCGGCCGCGAAGCCGGGATACGAGACGGCGGCCGCCTCGATGCCGACGACCGTGACGCCTTCGCTTGACGCGAGCCCGGCCACGGCGCCCATCATCGCCAGGCGATGGTCACCGTGGGCTTGAATGGTGCCCCCGCGCAGGCCCCCCGTGCCGGTGACGACGAAGCCGTCCGGCGTCGCCTCGAGCTCGCCGCCGAGGCCGCGCAGCCCGTCGACGACGGTGGCGATCCGGTCGGACTCCTTGAGGCGGAGCTCCTCGGCCCCGGCGACGATCGTCTGGCCGTCCGCGAAGCAGCCGAGCAGCGCGACCAGCGGCAGCTCGTCGATCGCCAGCGGCACCTCGGCGGCCGTGACCGTCGTCCCGTGAAGCGGGCCGTATGCGATCTCGAGGTCGCCGATCGGCTCGTGCCCCGGCGCGAGCCCGCCGGGCCGCTCGAGCTCGCCGGTCAGGCTCGCCCCCATCCGCCGGGCGATGTCGGCGAAGCCGCAGCGCGTCCAGTTGAGCCCGACGTTCCTGATACGGATCATGGATCCGGGGACGAGGAGCGCGGCGGCGATCATGAACGCCGCCGAGGACGGGTCGCCGGGGATCTCCCAGTCGAGTGGGTCGAGGTGAGCCGCCGGTTGGATCGTGATGCGCGCGGCGTCGCTCGCGATCGCGATGCCGGCCGCCCGCAGCATCCGCTCGGTGTGGTCGCGACTCGGCGCCGGCTCGACGATGGTCGTCGGTCCGTCGGCGCCGAGCGCGGCCAGCAGCACGCACGACTTGACCTGGGCGCTGGCCACCGGGAGCTCGTAGACGATGCCGGTGAGGCCGGCGCCGGTGATCGTGAACGGGGCGAAGCGGTCGTCGGTCGCCCTGATGGTCGCACCCATCGCCCGCAACGGCGCGGCGATCCGGTCGACCGGCCGCCGGCGGATCGACGCGTCGCCGTCGATGGTCCACGAACGCTGCCGCTGGTGGGCCAGCCAGCCCGGCAGGAGTCGCATCAGCGTGCCGGCGTTGCCGACGTCGATCGGCGTCGCGAGCTCCTGCGGGCCGCCGCGGAGGCCGACCCCGTCAACGACGAGCTCGTCCCCGTCGCGCGCGACGGTGGCCCCGAGCCGACCCACGGCGGCGAGCGTCGCGTCGGTATCGGCGGCGTGGAGGTAGCCGGCGATCCGCGACCGGCCGGCCGCCATTCCGGCGAGCAGCGCCGCCCGATGGGAGATCGACTTGTCCGCCGGCGACCTCAGCTCACCGTGCAGCCGCGTCGCCGGGGCGAAGGCCTGGCTCGTCACGCGCGGGCCACGGGGATCGCCAGGTCGGTGATCAGCTCGACCGCGCGCGCCGCCTGCTCCTCGCCGCGCACCCACAGGGCGACGGCCCCGCGGCGGTCGTCGTGCGACGGCGACAGGGCCATGTCGACGATGTTGACGCCCCCGCGGCCGAGGGCCAGCGCGATTTCGGCGATCACGCCCGGGCGGTTCGGGGCACTGACCCGCAGCTCGTGGACCGCCCCGCCGGCCAGGCCCGCCCCGAGCAGGACGTCGCGGTCGGTCCGAGCCGCGTCGTTCCAGGCGTCGATCGCCGGACGGTCGGCGGCGGCGAGGATCGCGCGCACGTCGGTGAGGCTCGCGATCGTCGCGTCGAGCGAGGCGATCAGGGCGTCACGGTTGGACAGGTAGATGTCGGTCCAGATCGCCCCGTTAGCCCCGGCGACGCGGGTCGCGTCGCGGAAGCTCGGACCGGTCGCCGGCACCGGCTCGCCGGCCGTGTCGGGTGTCGCCGGGTCGTGGAGCGCCCGGGCCGCCTGGGCGACGAGGACGTTGGCCAGCACGTGGGGCAGGTGCGAGACGCTCGCCATCACGCGGTCGTGGACCGCGGCGTCGATCGCCGTCGGCTGGGCCCCGAACGCGTGCAGCGCCCGATGCAGGCGCTCGTAGAGGACGCCGTCGGTGGCGGCGCCCGGCGTCAGGTACCACGTGGCCCCGTCGAAGAGGTCGGCCCGGGCGTGCTGGACGCCGGCCGTCTCCGCCCCGGCCAGCGGGTGGCCACCGACGAAGCGCGAGTCCGTGTTGGCCGCGACGATCTCGCGTTTGGTCGAGCCAACATCGGTGACCGCGCAGTCCGGCGGCGCCGCGTTCAGCACCATGGCGATCGACTCGGCCAGCACGCCGACCGGAGCCGCGACGAACGCGAGCTCGGCGTCGCCCACGGCCGCGGACGGCTCTCCGCAGGCGCGGTCGATCGCGCCCCGGTCGAGTGCCGCGGCCAGCCCCCGCGGATCCGGATCCCAGGCCGCCACCGTCGCGCCGAGGCGTTGACGCGCGGCCAGGGCGATCGAGCCGCCGATCAGGCCGACCCCGATGACGGCGACGCGCACGGGCGCCTAGATCGCGTGCGTGAACGCCTTGCCGGCGATCTGGGCGGCGCGCTCGACATGGGCGGCGAATTCGGCGAAGTCGTCGTCGCGGAGCGCCTGCGGCCCGTCGCAGATCGCCTGGTCGGGGTCGGGGTGGACCTCGACGATGATGCCGTCGGCGCCGGCGGCCGCGGCCGCGAGCGACAGCGGCAGGACGAGGTCGCGCCGGCCGGCAGCATGGCTCGGGTCGACGACGACCGGCAGGTGGCTGAGCTCCTTGAGCACCGGGATCGCCATCAGGTCGAGCGTGAAGCGGTAGGCGGTCTCGAAGGTCCGGATGCCACGCTCGCAGAGGATCACGCGCTCGTTGCCCTCCTTGAGGATGTACTCGGCCGCCATCAGCAGCTCCTCGAGCGTCGAGGACAGGCCGCGCTTGAGCAGCACCGCACAGCCGCTGCGGCCGATCTCCGACAACAGCGTGTAGTTCTGCATGTTGCGTGCACCGACCTGGATCACGTCGGCCACCTCGAGCACGGCCTCGAGATCGCGGACGTCCATCAGCTCGGTGACGATCGGCATGCCGGTCTCCTGCTTGGCGTCGGCCAGCAGGCGCAGACCGGCCCGACCGAGCCCCTGGAAGGCATAGGGCGACGTCCGCGGCTTGTAGGCGCCGCCGCGGAGCATCGCCGCCCCGGCGTCCTTGACGACGTTGGCGGTGCGCAGCAGCAGGTCGCGCGACTCGACGGTGCACGGACCGGCGATCAGGGCGAAGTGGTCACCGCCGATCCGGCGGCCGGCGATCTCGAAGACGGACGGCTCGCCGCCGCGCAGCTGGGACGAAGCCAGTTTGTAGGGCTTGAGGATCGGCACAACCTGGTCGACGCCGGGAGCGCCGTCGAGCTCGAGCCGGGCGACGTGCTCGCGGTCGCCGACCGCGCCGATCAGCGTCACCTCGTCCCCTCGCGAGACGTGGGCGCGGGCGCCGGCCCCCTCGACGCGCGCGATGACCGCGCCGATCTCATCCTCGGTCGCAGTCGGTTTCATGACGATCATCATCAGTCGGTTCCTTTCCAGGGCTCGCTGGAAGCGTATTGGTCGGTCCTCGGCTGGCGGGCGCGGCGCCCGGCAGCCGTCCTGCAGTGGCATCGTCGCCGCCGCCCGGAGGCGGGCGGGAGACGGGGGCGGCGCTCAGCCGGGATGGACCGGTCCGGTCCTGCGCTCGCTCCGAGGCGGGCGCGCGTCCGAGCGCCTAGCTAAATCGCCAGGACCAGGCGTGGGTGCGATAGGCGCAGCCCAGGGCGACGCTGCGGGCGCCGTCGGGAGCGGATACTGGGCGGGCGGAGCTGCTCATCGCTGCCTGGATGTGTAGCAGATGCACGGCGCGCGCACCAGCGGTCTGGGCTGGCGAGACCTCGCGGCAAAGGAAGCGGCCTGTGGCGGCCTACGTCCCACCACGAGGGAGCCGCGACCGCCCATCCGTTCCTCAGATGCCAGCCACACGCCGTCGACAAGTCGGCGTGGGGATCCCGTGCACGCCGAACCTCTCCGAAGTTTCAGGGCCCCGGAGTCGTGACCAGACTCAGGACCGACGGCACTGGCTCGGCCACCGCGACGCTCATGCCCCCCCGGCCCGGACGCTGCCGAGCACGCCGTGCAGACGCTGCTTGACCCGCAGCCATAGCGGCAGGCGCCCGCGGGCCTGCCACCGGGCGAACCGCGCGGCGGCTCGCTGCTCGATCGCCGGCCGCGCGTTTCGTTGCTCGATGCCGGCCCGCAACTCAGACGCGTATTGCGGTGCGCGGCGCTGCCACTCTCGCTTGCCGGCTGTCGACTGCTTGCTCACGACAGGACCTCCATTAGTCGGTAGGAATAGTCGAGTTCGATCAATCTTCCGTGGCGCGGACAGTACACAGGCGTCCTCTTTGCGTCAAGCGGTATTAGTCGACATCGATTAGCCGAGAATCGGATAGGCTGGGGCCGATGGCCGCTCGGGCGCTCCGCAGGCCGCTCGCACTCGTCGTGCTCGGCCTGCTGGCCGAACAGCCCCTGCATCCCTACGCGATGCGCACGCTGATGCGCGAGCGCGGCCACGAGCGCACGGTTCCCGCCGGCAGCGCGTCACTGTACGACGCGGCCGCGCGACTCGAGCGGGCGGGCCTGATCAGCGTGCAATCCTCCTCACGCGAAGGCCGACGGCCCGAGCGCACCACCTACGAGATCACGGATGCCGGCAAGCGCGAGCTGCGAACCTGGGTCCGGACCGGCCTTGCCGAGCTCGGCGGACCCGAGGCTTTTCAAGCCGCGCTCTCATTCATGTACGTGCTTCCGCGGCGCGAGGTGATCGAACTGCTCGACAAACGGGTCGCCGCACTCGACGCGCTGATCGCGCGAGCCGAAGCAGGCATTGCCGACGCCGCCCGGAACGTCCCCGCGATCTTCCTCTCCGAAGAACGCTACGCCCAACACCTGCGCACCGCGGAACGCGACTGGCTCGGACGGTTCGCAGCAGCAATCCGCTCGAGGCAGCTCACTTGGCCTCGCCGACGCCAGAGCCGAGGCAACGCCTAGCTCGACCAGGTCAGGTGCCGTCAACGGCCCTACGACGGCCAGATCGGTCCGGCCCAAGCACGATGCTCGACACGATTGGCGTCTCCACCGCCGCGCTCGACACCAGGCAGCCCGGAAAGGAGGGGCGGCCCGGTCGGTCTCGATCAGCGACCGAGTCGGCTGTGACCGCGTCACGCTGCCTCCCGAGCGCCGGCCGGCGCCACGTCGCGCCGGCCGCCTCCGTCCTCGCTCGGCGCCGCCGCGCCCGCCCCGCGCAACGGCGGCCCCGTCACCGCGTGACGAGCAGGTTTTGCATCATCCCGTGGTCCTCGTGGGCCAGGATGTGGCAGTGGAAGACCGTCTCCCCTGTGAGGTCGGTGAAATGCACGCGGATCACGACACGACCGTGGACCGGGAGGATCACCTCGTCCTGGTAGCCGGTGAACGGCCTCGCCTCTCCGTTCACCGACACCACCTGCATCGGGTAGGTGTGCATATGGAACGGGTGCTGCTCGTCGGTGTGGTTGCGGATCGTCCACTGCTCGACCGTGCCCAGACGCGCCCGCACGTCGACGCGATGACGGTCGTACTGGCGGCCGTTGATGAAGAACCGCGACGTCGCCTCGTCCTCGCTGAAGACGAAGCGGCGGCCGCGGACGGCCGCCAGACGGCGCAGATCCGGAGTGGGGACGAACGAGATCGGCGCCGCCGGCGGCGCCGCCGGCACCGCGACGCCCGTCGTGGCAACCGTCGCCAGGACGCGGTCGGGGTAGTGGTCGCCACCCTGGTCGTACGCCAGCGTCCGCAGCGCGTGGTTCCCGCCGGGCGCGCCGACGACGAGCACGTCGTAGCGCTTGCCCGGCGGCATCACCAGCGACGCGGCCGTGAACGTCTTGACTACGGGGTTGCCGTCCTGTGCCAGCACCCGAAAGCGCTGACCGTCGAGGCGCACGCGGTAGAAGATGTCCGCCCCGATGTTCGCCAGGTGCCACAGCTGCGTCTCGCCCGGCGCGACCGCGATGCTCGGGTCGACCTGCCCGTCGACAAGTCGCGTCGTCGGCGCGTCGCTGTCGATGTCCCGCGACACGATCGCCCCCTTCCTGACCTGGACGTCGCGCAGCGCGATCACCCGCTCGGTCACCCCCCGCAGCCCGGCCGGCAGCGCCGCCGCGAGCCCCTGCACCTCGAGCACCCCCGAGAGGCCGCTGAAGACCTGCTCCTCGGAGGTCATGTCGGCGTGCGAGTGGTACCAGTACGTCCCGGTCCCCTGATCCCTTGGGATCACGAACGAGTACGTGAACTCCCGTCCGGGCGCGACCGAGACGTAGATGTTGTCGGCGTGCCCCGCCGGCGACACGTGGAGCCCGTGGAAGTGGAGGTTCGTCGGCTCCGTCAGGCGGTTGACGAGACGGATCACGACCCGATCTCCCGGCTGCGCCGCGAGCGTCGGTCCGACGAGCCGGCCGTTGTAGGTCTTGGCCAGGACACGCCGGCCGCCGACCGTCACCTCCGTCCGCCGCGCGACCAGCGTCGCTGAGAGGACATGGTCATGGCTTGAGATCACCGGGGGCTCGGCGAGCGCCGCGGTGGCGAGCGGCAGCGGCCGCGGTGCGCCACGCGCCGTGCCGCCCCCGGGCAGCAGCACGACGGTCGCGCCGAGCGTGGCG
The DNA here is from genome assembly GCA_963742705.1 of uncultured Solirubrobacterales bacterium. Lineage (GTDB taxonomy): Bacteria > Actinomycetota > Thermoleophilia > Solirubrobacterales > Solirubrobacteraceae > Palsa-513. Next base: position 1,157,823 of record CAVUMZ010000017.1, read on the forward strand.
ACCAGGCACAGCAGTAGGAGGACGACGGGAAGCGGCGGGCGCGCGGAGATGGCCGCGCGGACGTGTCTGGGCATGGTGACTCCCTTGAGTCGACAGGATGGGCGGAGCTTTCGTCCGCGCACCACCCGACCCGGCCCAGCCCTGCAGCCCGGTCCTCTAGCGGATCGCCCTCAGGGGACGGACGCGCCAGCGCGGCGGCGGACACGAGCCGGCCCGGGCGGCGCCCGTCCGGCTGCTCCGCCGGCGAGCGGTGCCGGGGCGACGAGGAGCGCAACGGCCGGTAGGCCGATGACGATCCCCGCCGAGCGGACGGCGACGACCGATGGCGCCCGTCGGCGCGCGAGCCCGCTGACCACCGCCTGCGTCCCGGCCATCAGCAGCGTCAGTCCGGCCGCGAGCCCGAACGCCGCCGGGACGGCCCACAGGCCGCCGTCTCCGAAGATCCCGCTCAGGCCGACCGGGTGCTGCGGTTCGAGCAGCTGCTCGATGATCTCCTGGACGCAGAAGCAGGCGAGCAGGACGAGTCCGAGCGCCAGCCACTGGAGCATCCGACCCCGGCAACCCCGCGCCCGCCCCGACGCCCGGCCGTGCCAGGCGGCTGACAGGCGACCGGCCACCGCGCCGATCGGGATCGCCAGGACCAGCACGCAAAGCGGCGCCAGCCAGCCGACGTAGGTGTCGCCGCGCTCGGCCAGCTCGTGTGACGCCCCGCCGCCGAAGGCCAGGAGGTAGCGGAGCTCGTGCACCGCCAGCGTCGCCGCCGGCACCAGCGCCGCCCCGCGCCAACCCATCGCCCCGACACGCCTGACCCGCATTGCCGCCACAGATTACGCGCCACGGTGGCGCGAAGCTGGCGACGGGCCGATCCGTATGGCAGGCTTGCGCGCGTGGCCGACTGGGCGACGATCTCCTCTCTGGCCACCGCCGGCGGGACGCTCGTGCTCGCGCTCGCCACCTTCTCCTCCGTGCGCTCGGCCAACCGCGCCGCCCGCGCTGCCGAGCGCTCACTGCTCGCCGGCCTGCGCCCCCTCTTGATGCCGTCCCGGATCCAGGACCCGCCCGAGAAGTTCGCCTTCGTCGACGGTCACTGGGTCAAGCTCCCCGGCGGTCACGGCATCCTCGAGATCGCCGACGGCGCGGTCTACCTGGGCATCGCCCTGCGCAACGCGGGCAGCGGCATCGCCGTGCTCCACGGCTGGTCGTTCACCGGGGATCGGCTGCTCGGGGACGCCGGCCACGCCGAGCCGGCCGAGTTTCACCGCCTGACCCGCGACATCTACGTCCCCGCCGGCGACACGGGCTTCTGGCAGGGGGCCTTCCGCGATTCGGCCGATCCCGGTTTCGCCGCCGCCAAGGCCGCCGTCGAGGCCGGGCGGGCCGTGACGGTGGACCTGCTCTACGGCGACCACGAGGGCGGCCAGCGGACGATCAGCCGCTTCAGCCTGACACCGCGCGAGGATGGCGCCTGGTTCGCCGCGGTCGCGCGCCATTGGAGCCTCGACCGCGCCGATCCCCGCCAGTAGGCCTGGACCGATGGCCGCGCTGCCCGACCCCGGCGAGTTCGGCGCAGCCTTCGGGGACTTCATCGAGGCAATGACCGCCGCGGCTTCGCCCGGCGAGTCGGAGCTGCGGCGGGTACTCGACCACCTGACGACTCAGAGCAGGCCGGCGAGCACGTCGAGGAAGCGGGCGTTCTCCGCCGGCGTCCCGTAGCTGACCCGCAGGGCGCCCGCCTTGCCGAGCGCGGCGCCGGCGCGGACGAGCACGCCCTCCTGGGCCAGGCCGCTGACGATCTCGGCGTCGTCGCGGTCGCCGCCGAGCGAGAACCAGCAGAAGTTGGCCTGGGAGTCGGCGGCGTAGATGCCGAGGCCGGCGAGGCCCTCGTAGAGCTCGGCGCGGGCCACGATCGCCCGCTCGACACGCTGGGTGACCGCGTCCTGGTGGTCGAGCGCCGCGGTCGCCGCTGCCTGCGCGGCGGCGTTGCAGAAGAACGGCTGCCGCACCCGGTTGAGCGCGTCCGGCAGCTCGCGCGAGCCGCATAACGCGAAGCCGACCCGCAGGCCGCAGAGGCCGTGCACCTTCGAGAACGTCCGCAGCAGGACGAGGTTGGGGTGGCGCGCGAGGAGGTCGACCGACTCGTCTGGGTCCGACAGCAGGTTGAACTCGCAGTAGGCCTCGTCGATCATCACGCAGACGTGCGGCGGGACGGCGGCGAGCAAGGCGGCGATGTCCTCGATCGGGACCGCCGTGCTCGTCGGGTTGTTCGGGTTGCAGACGATCACCAGGCGCGTCGCCACGGTGATCTCCGCGGCCATCGCCGCCAGGTCGTGGCGCTCGTCGGCGTCCAGCGGCACCTCGATCGCCCGGGCGCCGGACGCCGCCGCCAGGTGCGGGTAGACGGAGAACGACGGCCAGGCGTAGATCAGCTCGGCGCCCGGTTCGAGCAGAGCGACGCCGGCCGAGATCAGGATGTCGCACGAGCCGTTGCCGACGGCAATCCGGTCGGCGGCGACGCCGTAGCGGTCGGCCAGGCGCGCCCGCAGAGCTCCGTTGGTCGGGTCGGGGTAGCGGTTGAGCGTCGTGAGCGAAGCCGTCACCGCCTCGACCACTGCCGGCAGCGGCGGATACGGCGACTCGTTGCTGGCGAGCCGCACCAGCGGCCCCCGACTCGCGTAGCCGTCGGCCGCCGGGTAGGCCGGCATCCGGCCGACCGCCTGCGAGAACTCGATCGCCATCGCCCTATTGTGCCGCGTCGAGGTCGGCCCGCAGCGCCTTTGCCTCGCCGAGGTACACGTGGCGGGCCACGTGATCGGCGGCGGCGTAGTGGTGGATGAGGACGCGGATCACGCGTGGCAGCGACCCGGGGACGTCGATCTCCCGCGCGCATAGCAGCGGCACCCGCTCGAAGCCGAGGCCGCGGGCGGCGACCGCCGGAAATTGGGCGTCGAGGTCGTTGGTCGCCGTGAAGATGCAGCTGACCACCGAATCGGGCACGAGCGCGTTGCGATCGATCAGCGTACGCATCAGCTCCCCGGTCGCCGCGAGGATCAGCTCCGCCTCGTTGCGCTCGACGCTGACCGCTCCGCGCAGGCCGAACAGGCGCTCGCTCATCGGCACCCGGGAGGCCGCGCGGCCGGCCCGGCGATCGCTGTTGGGACCATCGGCATCAGGACGCGTGAGGTTAGCGGCGCGTGGCGCGAGCCGACCGCCGCGCCGTGCGAGCATCCGCAAGCCGCGACCGAGTCAGTGGACCACGGCGGCGACCGAACGCAGCCGCTCGACCTCGCCCTCCGACAGCCGGCGATGCTGGCCCGGCGCCAGGTCGCCGAGCACGAGCGGCCCGTAGGCGACCCGTTGCAGGGCGAGCACGCGGTGGCCGACCACCTCGCACATCCGCCGAACCTGACGCTTGCGCCCCTCGTGGATGACGATCTCGATCACGTTCGGCGCGATCAGGCGCACGACGGCCGGGGCGGTCGGCCCATCGTCGAGTGCGACGCCGGTCGCGAGCGCCCGCAGCGTCGGACGCCCCACCGGCCCGCCGGCGACGGTCGCCCGATATGTCTTCGGCACCTCGAAGCGCGGGTGCATCAGCAGGTTGGCGAGCTCGCCGTCGTTGGTCAGCAGGATCAACCCCGTCGTGTCGACGTCGAGCCGGCCGACCGGATACAGGCGGATCGCCCCGACGCCGACGAGGTCGACCACCGTCCGCCGCCCGTGCGTGTCGTTGGCGGTCGACACGACGCCCGCCGGCTTGTGGAGCAAGTAGACGGCGTGCGGCTCCGGTCCGCCAACCAGCCGGCCGTCCACGGCGATCGCCTCGTAGCCGCCGACGTCGAGCGCCGGATCGAGCGCGGCCGCCCCGTCGACGGTGACGCGCCCCGCCCGCACGATCACCTCGGCAGCCCGGCGGGACGCCACGCCGGCGTGGGCGAGGTACTTGCCGAGACGCACGGTGCAACCATAGGCCTGTGGACCTGCAATTGCTCGAGCAGACGCTCACCGGCCTCGGCGAGCCCGCCTATCGCGCCGGGCAGGTGTGGGGCTGGGCGGCGCGCGGGGTTCCCGGCTACGCCGGGATGTCGAACCTCCCGGTCGCGCTGCGCGACCAGCTCGACCAGCTCGTGCCGTTCTCGACGCTGCGCCTGACGCGCGAAGCCAAGGCCAGCGACGGCACGGTCAAGGCGCTGCTCCACACGGCCGACGGCCGGGCCGTCGAGGCGGTGCTGATGCGCTTCCGCGACGGCCGCCGCTCCCTCTGCGTGTCCTCGCAGTCCGGCTGCCCCCTGACCTGTACGTTCTGCGCGACCGGCCAGATGAAGTTCGCCCGCAACCTGACGGCCAGCGAGATCCTCGACCAGGCGCTCCACTTCCGCCGCAGCGAACCAGTCGACCATCTGGTGTTCATGGGCATGGGCGAGCCCGGCCTGAACATCGACGCCGTCCTCGAAGCCTGCCGGCGCCTGCCTGACATCGGCATCACCAACCGGCGCACGACGGTCTCGACCGTCGGCTGGATCCCGGCGATCGAGCGCCTGACCGCAGCCGGCATGCCGGTACGACTGGCGCTTTCTCTGCATGCCCCGGACGACGCGCTGCGCTCGCAGCTGATGCCGGTCAACGACCGCTATCCCCTGGCCGCCGTGCTGGCGGCCTGCCGCGCCCACTTCGAGCAGACGCATCGCCGGGTGTTCGTCGAATACGTGATGCTCGCCGGCGTCAACGACCGCTACGAACAGGCGCTGGCGCTCGGCCGCCTGCTGGCCGGCCGGGCGTTCAAGGTCAACCTGATCCCCTACAACCCGACCGCCTCCCCGTACGAAGGATCGAGCCGGGCGGCGATCGAGGCGTTCCGGGCGGCGCTCGACCGAGCGGGGATCCCCGTCACCGTACGCCTGACACGCGGCCGCGACATCGACGCGGCCTGCGGGCAGCTGGCGGCCGCTGCGGCCTAGGCAGGCCCGTGCTGGTCGAGATCGGGCGATCGTCCTGATCCGCCTGGCCGGCGACCGCGGCACCGTGGTCTGACCCGGCGCCTGGGCATCGCCGTGGGCGGTGCCCAGGCGTGCGCGAGCGCTAGCCGACGTGGACGGTGACCTGCGGTGTCCGGATCGTGACGCTGACGTGGTGATGGCGCCGAGGGTGGCTGACCGCGTGCGATACGACATGCGGCTTGGCGACCGTGGGTGCCGTCAGCTTTGCCTGGAGGCCGCTGAGCAGGCTGGCGGGCACACCCGCGGGAAGCCCGCTCAGGAGGCCGGCCGGCAGATTGGCCGACAGGCTCGTTCTGACCACGACCAGCGCCGACAGTTGCCCGCGGATCGCGCCGGCCGGGAACTGGGCGTCGTGGACGTTGGTGTAGAAGCCGCTCGGGTTGTCGATGATGCTCTGGATGAGCGCGAGAGGGGCCGGCCCGCAGCCGATCGTGAAGCCATGCGTCGGCGTGTTGAACGGGATCACCACGGGACCGGCTGTCCCGGCGGCGCCCATGTGGATGTGGGCGGCGGTGACCGGCTCGGGCAGGCCGGAGGTGACGACGAAGTAACAGACGCGCCCGGTGCCCGAGTCGAGCGTGATCGTCGCGGTCCCGGTCGCCGATGGATCGGCCGCCGGCACCTCGTTGGCGCCCTTCATCGTGGAGGTCAGGACGGCGAAGTCGGCGAGCGCCGGCGCGGCGAAGCAGCCGGCCGTCACCCCCGCGACGACGGCGACGGCAGCGGCGGTACGACGCAAGCGGTGCATGTTCCCTCTCTCCTTTGATTCCTGGGCCACGCGGGATCGTAGACCCAGTGGCCCGCGGAGCCAAGCCTTCCGGCAGCATAGGTTGCCGCCCGCGCGCGCCTCACGCGACCGGCGGCGGCCTCCCGTCGATCGTCGCGGTCAGGGCCGGGTCCCACCCGCAGACGGAGCAGGCGTGACGGAAGGCCGAACGCGCGAACTCGACCACCAGCGCCTGGGGGTCGGTGGCGCCGCGGAGATCGTCCCAGTCGAGGACGTACTCGCCGAGCTCAGGCTCCCAGCGTGCGGCGGCCGGAGACAGGGTCGCGTCGGCGAACTCGGCGGGTGCCGGGTGGGCGTAGGCGTAGAACGCCGCCCGTCCGTAGCGTGCGTCACCCGGCCACCATCCGACCGCCACCTCCTGGGCATCCATCGCGTTGCGCATGATGAAGTCGTTTGACGGCGGGTCGGCGGGCGCGCCGGAGAAGAGGCTGACCGCCAGGTCGAACGAGCCCCACCAGGCGTTGACCGGCGTCGAGCGGCCCCGGTACGGTGCCCGGAACGCAGCGAGGGCCAGGCCGGCCCTGGTCGCGGCCGCGAAGTACCTCGCCACCTGGGCGGCGTCGTAGGACGCGTGCTCATCGTCCTCGTCGAGGGGCACGGTCCACGTCACCTCCTGTGGCGTCGGGTCGATCGCGACCCGGCCGGCGAGCTCGGCGACGGCGGCCAGCAGCTCCCGCGTGACCGCGCCGACCGGCCGGTCGGGACCCAGCGGGATGCTGCGCTGCGGCCCGTCGCTGTGCTCGACGACCGCGGCGTGGTGGCGCAGATCGAGCGCGACAACGACCGCGCCGGATCCGTCCGGCGCCGGCAGCGGCGCCGTCTCCCAGCCGCGCGCGCTCAGGCGGAGCGCCGCGTGCTGGAGTTGCGGCTCGGCCGGGGCGAGCTTGACGGCCAGCTTGCCCAGGACCTGGGTGTGCGCGTGCAGGGTGTCGCACGTCGCCTGCCAGTCGACGTAGCTGAGCGCCGGCCAGTCGGAGGACATACGTCAGCCTAACCCGTGGTGCGCAGCTGATGCTCGAACACGCGCAGGTCGTCGAGCCGCCGCCGGCTGCGGGCGGCGGTGCAGTCGGCGGCGACGACCCCGGCCAGCGTGCCGTGCGCGTACTGGTCCGACACGCTCAGGCAGTCCGCCCGGCGGTAGGCCAGCCACGCCCGCTGCGCCGCGACGAGGTCCCGACGGGCGCCGTCGTCGGGCAGAAGCCGAAACAGCACGCGCACGGCGCCATCGATCTGCTTGTCGACAGCGACGATGTCGTGCTCGGAGCAGCCCTCGAGGCCGAGCGTCGTCGGTGGCTGACGCACGCACGGCAGCAACGTGAACGGCTCGCGGATCGTCGGCGGCGTGACCCCGGCGGCGGGCGCCGGCGCGGCGATGGCGCCGGCGACCATGCAGGCGGCGACGATCGACAGCGCCCCGACGAACGTCCGCCGGCGCGGTTCAGACTGACTGCCTGGAGCCACCGTCGGCGCGCGCCTCCCCGGCGCGCAGCAGCCGATCGCGGAGCATCGCCTGCTCCTCTGGGGTGGGATCCCACTGAACGACATCAGGCAGGTCAGCGGTCGACTGGAGCCCGAACAGCTTGAGGAAGAGCGTTGTCGTCCGGTAGAGCACGGCCCCGAACTGCGACCGGCCGCTTTCCTCGATCAGGCCGCGGTCGAGCAGCGTGGCCACCGGCGAATCAGCATCGACGCCGCGGATCCGCGCGATCTCCGGCCGTGACACCGGCTGGAGGTAGGCCGTGATCGACAGCGTCTCGAGCTGGGCCGGCGTCAACGCGGCCATGCGCGGTTTGGCCAGCAGCCGTCGCGCCGCCGCCTCGGCCAGCGGATCGCTGGCCAGGCTGAAACCGCCGGCGACCTCGAGCAGGACGATCCCTCGCGCGCCCGGCGCGTAGGCGTCGCGCAGCTCGGCGAGCGCCGCCCCGACCGACTCGAGCGGCTCCTCGCACGCCTCGGCGAGCTCGCCCGCGGCGATCGGCTCGCTCGAAAGGAAGAGCAGCGCCTCGACGATCCGGGCGAGCTCGCCGATCACGCCCGTGCCGCCTGGATCGTGATGCCGCCGAACGCCGTCTCCTGCGTCCAGCTCGCCTCGCCCTGCTTGTAGAGCTCGAGCAGCGCGAACAGCGTCACCGCCACCGTGATCCGGTCGGCCCCATCCACGGCGGCGTCGAAGTCAATCGCGGCGGCGCGGCGCAGCAGCCCGCGCAGATGGGTGATCCGGTCGCCGACGGTGACGCGCAGCTCGCCGAGATGGCGCAGGTCGACCTTCGGGGGAAGCGCCAGCAGGCCGCCGAGCGACCGCCCGAGCGACGCCGGGTTCCAGATCCGGCCGCGCGCGTCCTCGAGCGAGCGGCGGCGGAGGCTGACGGGCAGCGGCGCCTGCCGGTAGCGGACCTCGGGCTGCTCGGCGAGGCGGTCCTCGAGGTGGGCCGCGGCTCCGCGGTAGCGTCGCGCCTCGAGCATCCGCGCCAGCAGCTCCTCGGCCGCCTCGCCCGGCTCGAACTCCGGCAGCTCGTCCTCCTCGCCGGGCAGCATCAGCCGCGACTTGAGCTCGAGCAGCGCGGCGACGAGCACGATGAACTCGGTCGCCGCCTCGAGATCGAGCTCCCCCCGCGCCTCGAGCACGTCGAGGTAGGTGACGACGACCTCGGCGAGCGGGAGCTCGAGCAGATCGACGACGTCGCGCAGGACGAGCGTCAGCAGCAGGTCGAACGGCCCGCTGAAGATCTCCAGATCGAGTTCTAGCTCGGCCAGCAGCACGGCCGTCAACGCTACCGGGGCGGGCCGACGCCCATCGCCGTGCGGGCGTCGGCGACCGTCGCCCGGGCGATCGCGCGGGCCCGCTCGGCGCCGGCGGCGAGCACCGCCTCGAGCGCGGCCTCGTCCTCGCGCAGCGCCTCGTAGCGCTCGCGCACCGGCCGCAGGTACTCGATCACCGCGGCGGCCACCGCCGCCTTGAAGTCGCCGTAGCGGGACGCGGCGTGGTCGCGCTCGATCTCGGCCGAGGTCACGCCGCGCACGGCGGCGAGGATCTCGATCAGGTTGCCGATGCCCGGCTTCTCGGGCGTGCGGAGGATCTCGGCGCCCGAGTCGGTCACCGCCCGCTTGAACTTCTTCTCGATCGCGCTCGGCTCGTCGAGCACGTAGACGGTGCCCTCGACGCCGCCGCTCGTGGTCGACATCTTCGACGTCGGATCCTGGAGATCCATGATCCGGGCGCCGACCGCCGGGATCCGGTGCTCCGGCACGACGAACACGTCGCCGGGGAAGCGGGCGTTGAAGCGCAGGGCGATGTCCCGCATCAGCTCGACGTGCTGGCGCTGGTCGTCGCCGACGGGGACCTCGGCGGCGCGGTAGACGAGCACGTCGGCCGCCATCAGCACCGGGTAGAGGAAGAGCCCGGCCGAGACGAGCTCCCTCTGGGCGGCCGACTTGTCGCGGAACTGGGTCATCCGGTTGAGGTCGCCGTGGGAGGTGACGGCGGTCAGCAGCCACGTCAGCTCGGTGTGCTCGGGGACGTCGCTCTGGCGGAAGAGGACCGACCGCGCCGGGTCGATCCCGGCGGCGAGGAGGATCGCCGTCGTGTCGTAGAGCCGGGCCCGCAGCTCGAGCGGGTCGAACGCGACCGTGATCGCGTGGAGGTCGACGATGCAGTAGATCGCCTCGCCCCGCTCCTGTCCCGCCACGTACTGCTCGATCGCCCCGATGTAGTTGCCCAGGTGCTTGCGACCGGTGGGCTGGATGCCTGAGAAGATGCGCACTGCCGCCGCAGGCTACCGGGGCTCAGCGTAGGCCGCGCGGGCGGTCGCCGCCGCGCGCGAAGAGCGCGGTGGCCGTCTCGTCGTGGTCGAGCGCGCTCGGCCCGAGCGCGCCCGGAGCGTCACCGTGGACATCGCCCCACGGCCGCTGGTTGATCGCGCTGCCGCCCCGGGTGTAGAGCCCGGCGGTCACCGCCAGCAGGAAGGCGACGAGGAATCCGGCGAAGATGTCCCAGCCTCCGGCGAGGCTGATGTTGAGTAGGGCCATCACGACATGCTCCCACGTTGGGGTGCGTTAGCCGCAGCATCACGCACGCCGGCCCGTGTCTGTGAGATCCCTCACACTTACGGTAAGGGCCCGCGGCGGCTTTGCAATTGATGGTTCCGACGGCGTCTGGACGCGCCTGAACGCCCAGCCACCCGTCGGATCCCGCCACCTGCTCAGTCACGGGCCCGCAGTCGTCAGAGCGGCTGGCGCAGCAGAGGGCGCTTGACCGCGCCCGCCTCGTCGAGACGGCGCACCGGGGTGGTGTACGGCGCCTCGCGGGCAATCGCCGGATCCTCGGCTGCCTCGCGCAGGATCGCGGCGATCGCCTCGGCGAACGCGTCGAGCGTCTCCCGCGTCTCGGTCTCCGTCGGCTCGACCAGCAGCGCCTCGTCGACGACGAGCGGGAAGTACACGGTCGGCGGGTGGTAGCCGTGATCGAGCAGGCGCTTGGCCAGGTCGAGCGTCTTGATCCCCAGTTCGCGCTTCATCGGCCCGCCCGAGAGGACGAACTCGTGCATGCAGCGGACACCGCCATCGGGCAGGCGACCGAAGGCCGGCGTCAGGAGCTCGAGCACCCCGAGCTGGCCGAGCCGGGCAAGCAGGTAGTTCGCGTTCAGGACCGCGACCTCCGAGACGTCGCGCAGCCCGGCCGCCCCGAGCGAACAGATGTAGGCATAGCTGCGCACGAAGCAGCCGTAGTTGCCGTGGAAGCCCCGCAGCCGGCCGATCGACTTCGGCCGGTCGTAGTCGAGGTCGAACCCCAGGCCCTCCTCGTCGGTGCGGACGATCACCGGCCGCGGCAGATACGGCTCGATGCGGTCGGACACCGCAATCGGACCCGACCCCGGGCCGCCGCCCCCGTGCGGCTGCGTGAAGGTCTTGTGGAGGTTGAAATGGACGATGTCGAAGCCCATGTCGCCCGGGCGCGAGATGCCCATCACGGCGTTGAGGTTGGCCCCGTCGTAGTAGAGCGTCGCGCCGACACCGTGGACGATCCGGGCGATTTCCTCGATGTTGGCGTCGAACAGCCCGAGGGTGTTGGGGTTCGTCAGCATCAGGCAGGCGACGTTCTCGTCAGCCTTGGCCCGCAGGTCGTCGAGGTCGACGCCGCCGTCGGCGTTCGTCCCGACCTTGACGACCTCGTAACCGGCCATCGTCACCGTCGCCGGGTTGGTCCCGTGCGCCGCCTCCGGCGTCAGCACCTTCGTCCGCCGGTCGCCGCGATCGTCGTGGTAGGCCCGCGTCAGCAGCACCCCCGCCAGCTCGCCGTGCGATCCCGCGCTCGGCTGGAGCGAGATGTGCGGCAGACCCGCGATCTCGCTCAGCGCCCGCTCGAGCCGCCACATCAGCTCGAGCGCTCCCTGCGCCAGGGCCGGCTCCTGGAGCGGGTGCAGGCGCGCGTTGCCCGGCAGCGCGGCGACCCGCTCGTGCAGGCGCGGGTTGTGCTTCATCGTGCACGATCCGAGCGGGTAGAAGCCCGAGTCGAGGTCGAAGTTGCGGCGCGAGATCCGGACGTAGTGCCGCACCAGCTCGGGCTCGGAGACCTCCGGCAGCCGCGGGGCCGAGCTACGGCGCAGGCGCGCCGGGATCAGCTCGTCGAGCGGTCGCTCGGGTACACCGCTCGGCGGTGCGACGAACGCCCGCCGGCCGGGCGCGCCCTTCTCGAAGATCGTGACCGCCCGGTCGCGCTGGAGCTCGGTCTCGACGCTCATGACCCCGACACTCCGGCCGCATCCCGCTCGGCCGCGACGGCTCGCGTCAACACGCTCACGAGACAGTCGATGTCCGCGGCCGAGCGCTGTTCGGTGACCGCGATCAGGAGGCCGGTCGCCAGCTCCGGGTACTCGCGTCCGAGCGCGTAGCCGGCGTTCACGCCTTCGCCATGGCAGCGGGCCAGCACTCGCCGCACGCCGGCGAGCCCGCCGACATCGAGCGCCACCGCGAACTCGCGCACGACCGGCTGGGTGTGGAGTGGGGTGACACCGGGGACCGCGCAGACGCAGTCGCGGGCGTACGCCGTGCGCTGGGCCAGCAGCTCGCCGAGCTCGACCAGCCCGCGGCGCCCGAGCCAGCTCAGGTAGACGATGCCGCCGAAGGCATTGAGCGCCTGGCTCGTGCAGATGTTCGACGTCGCCCGCTCCCGCCGGATGTGCTGCTCGCGGGTCTGGAGGGTCAGCACGAAGCCGCGGCGACCGTCGACGTCGCGCGTCTCGCCGGCGATCCGCCCCGGCATCCGCCGCAGGTGCTCGGCGCGGGCGGCGAAGAAGCCGAACGACGGTCCGCCGAAGTCAAGCCGGTTCCCGAGGGTCTGGCCCTCGCCGACGCAGACGTCGACCCCGAGCGCCCCGGGCGCCTCGAGTATCCCGAGCGTCAACGGGTCAGCCATGCACACGACAAGCGCGCCCACCGCCCGCGCGGCGGCGACCAGCGGCGCGAGGTCCTCAACCGCGCCGAGGAAGTTCGGCTGGGCGACGAAGACGGCGCTGACGGTTTCGTCGAGCGCCGCCGCCCACGCGGCCGGATCGGTCACCCCGGCGTCCAGGTCGACCTCGTCGACCGTCATCCCGTAGCCCACCGATAGCGTCTCGAGCGTCTCCCGCGCGTGCGGATGGACCCCCCGCGAGATCACGAACCGCTCGCGTCCATGCGTCAGCTTCGCCAGATACCCGGCTGCGGCCAGCGCCGACGGCCCTTCGTAGACCGATGCGTTCGAGACCTCGAGGCCGGTCAGCTCGCAGATCGCCGTCTGGTATTCGAACATGGCTTGGAGCCCGCCCTGCGAGACCTCGGGCTGGTACGGCGTGTAGGGCGTCAACCACTCCGAGCGCGTCATCAGCATGTCGATCAGCGCCGGTACGTAGTGGTCGTACATGCCGGCCCCGAGGAAGCACAACTCGTCCTCGGCGCTGACGTTCGCCGCGGCCAGCTCGCGCAGGTGCCGGTAGACCTCGGCCTCGCCCAGCCCCTCGGGCAGATCGAGCGCCCGCCCGAGCCGCACGCCGGTCGGGATGCCGTCGAAAAGCTGGTCGATCGAATCGACGCCGATCGTGGCGAGCATCGTCGCCAGATCCTCGGGCGTGACGGCGGTATAGCGGCTCAAGGCCGGCGGCGCCTCAAAGCGACGCGACGTAGGTCGGCTGGTCGAGCAGGCTGCCCTGCTCGCTCGGATCCGACAAGCGGACCTTGACCATCCAGCCGTCGCCGTACGGATCGTCGTTGACCGTCTCGGGCGCGTCCGCCAGCAGCCCGTTGACCTCGATCACCTCGCCCGACAGCGGCGCGAAGACGTCGGAGACGGCCTTCACCGACTCGACCTCGGCATACGCCTCGTTCTGGGTGATCTGCGTCCCGACGGCCGGCGGCTCGAAGAACACGACCTCACCGAGCGCGTCCTGCGCGTGCCACGTTATGCCGAGTACCGCGGTCTCTCCGTCCACGCGAGCCCAGTCGTGCTCGGGGTGGTAGAGCAGATCCTCGGGGTAGGTCTCCTGCGCCATTCGATCGGTCCCCTTTGCGCGTTTCCGGTCATGGACTGTAGTGCACGGTTCGGGCGACCGGCCCCCGGCCGGGAGGGGTCGCTACTCCGCGGCCAGCAGAGGCTTGCGCGCGACGACCGCCGCGCGCTCGCGGCCGCGGACGTCGATCGTCAGCTCGGTCCCCGGGGCCGCGCGCTCGGCATCGACGTACGCCATGCCGACGCCCTGCTTGAGGCTCGGCGAGTAGGTCCCGCTCGTCACGACCCCTCCGCCGAGCACCGGGCAGCCCGGCCGCGGCACCCCGCCCGCGGTCAGCTTGAACGGCGCCAGCCTCTGCTTGGTTCCCGCCGCGCGCGCCGCGCCGACCGCCGCGGAGCCGATGAAGCCGGTGTCCTCCTTGCAGCACCACCCGAGCCCCGCCTCGATCGGCCCCCGCTCCTCGCTGAGCTCGTTGCCGTAGAGCGGGTAGCAGACCTCGATCCGCAGCGTGTCCCGCGCCCCGAGGCCCGCCGGGCGGGCGCCGCGCTGGAGGAGGTCGTCCCAGACCGAGCGGGCGTCCTCCGGCGCCAGCAGCAGCTCGACGCCGTCCTCGCCGGTGTAGCCCGTGCCACAGACGAGCACGTCGTGACCGCCGATCACCCGCTCGGCCGCCGTCATCCGCGGTGGCAGCGGCGCGCTCGAGATCGCCTGGACCAGCTCGCGCGCCAGCGGGCCCTGGACCGCGAGCATCGCGTAGTCGTCGATCCGGTCGATGATCTCGACGTCAAACGGCTCGGCCTGTGCGCGAAACCAGGCGAGGTCCTTCTCGTGGTTGGCTGCGTTGGTCACCGTCAGGTAGCGCTCCGGCGCCAGCCGGTAGCTGAAGAGGTCGTCGAGCACGCCGCCGTCCTCGCGACAGATCAGGCTGTACTGGCCGCCGCCGACCGCCAGCTTCTCGAGGTCGTTGGTGAGCACCCGCTGGAGGAACGCGTGAGCGCCGGGGCCGCGCGTCTCGATCTCGCCCATGTGGCTGACGTCGAACATCCCGCACGACGTCCGCACGGCGAGGTGCTCCTCGATCACGCCCTCGTACTGGACCGGCATCTCCCAGCCCGCGAACGGGACCAGGCGCGCGCCGGCGGCCCGGTGCGCCGCCAGCAGCGGGGTCGCGCGGAGCGCTTGCACCCCTGCCACGATATCGGCCGGGTCAGCGCAGGAACGGCGGGACGTCGATGTCGTCGTCGCTGATCTCCAGCGACGACCGCTGGCGGTCGCTGATGCGCGGGCCCCGGTCGACCGGGCGCGGCGCCCGACCGGACTGGACCTCGCGGGCGTTGCGGACGGCTCGCCCGCCGGGTCGATGGTCGAAGCCCGTGCCGATCACGGTCACGCGCACGTCGTCGCCGTGACTCTCGTCGATCACCGCTCCGAAGATGATGTTCGCGTTGCGGTCAGCCGCCTGCTGGACGATCTCCGCCGCCTCGTTGACCTCGAACAGGCCGAGGTCGCGCCCACCGGTGATGTTCAAGAGGATTCCGGTCGCCCCGTCGATCGACTCCTCCAGCAGCGGCGACGCGATCGCCGCCTTCGCCGCCTCGGCCGCCCGATTCTCGCCCGTGCCCGAGCCGATCCCCATCACGGCCGTGCCGGCGTCGGTCATGATCGTCCGAACGTCGGCGAAGTCGAGGTTGATCAGACCGGGGATCGTGATCAGGTCGGTGATTCCCTGGACTCCCTGTCGCAGCACGTTGTCGGCTTCCCTGAAGGCGTCGAGCATCGACGTCCGCCGCTCGACGATCGCCAGCAGCTTCTCGTTGGGGATGACGATCAGCGTGTCGACGACCTCACGCAGCCGCTGTATCCCCTCCTCGGCCTGGCGCGCGCGCTGGCTGCCCTCGAACTCGAACGGCCGCGTCACGACGCCGACCGTCAGCGCCCCGATCTCCTTCTTGGCGATCTCGGCGATCACGGGCGCCGCCCCCGTCCCCGTGCCGCCGCCCTCGCCGGCGGTGACGAAGACCATGTCGGCGCCCTTCAACGCCTCCTTGATGTCGTCCCGCGACTCCGACGCCGCCCCGTAGCCGGTCTCCGGGTTGGCTCCCGCCCCGAGACCCTTGGTGAGCTCGTTGCCGATGTTCAGCTTGATGTCGGCGTCGCACATCGCGAGCGCCTGCGCATCGGTGTTCGAGGCGATGAACTCGACCCCCCGCAGGCCGGCGTCGACCATCCGGCTGACGGCGTTGGTTCCGCCCCCGCCAACGCCGACGACCTTGATGACCGCCAGGTAACTGCCGCTTTCCATTTTGTCGTCCGAGCCTCTAGTTAGCGTGAAGGGTTTTGGGCACTTTTTTCTGCAAGCTTGATAAATCCACGTTATGCAGGGCTCCTGGCGATTGTCAAGTCTGCGCCATCCCGCAACTTCTCTTGCAGATGTCGGAACCCTCGACCCTAGCGCGATCTTCGCGCAAAACCCGCCATAAGCCTCAACTAGACGTCTAGACTATCCCTCTGGAGCCGCCGGTACCGCGGTCACCAGGGGCCCGTCGGCCGTGCCCGGCGCGGTCGCGGCCGTGCCGCTGGTCAGCGCGTCGCCGACCTGCGCCGCCGGCCGCTCGGGAACATGGAGGTCGATGTAGACGGCGCCCCGCGACGCCGGATCGGCGAGCACGCGCGCCGCCGCCGACCACTTCGCGTGCAGTCGCGACGTGTCGCCGAAGTAGAGCGGCGGGCCACCCCGCAGCGCCACGGTCAAGCCGTGCGTCCCGTTGGTCACGGTCGCGACGCGTGCCCGCAGCACCCGCGGCGCTACATCCAGCAGCTCGAGCGCGTCGACCCCCAGCTGATCGGTGACCCGGGCTCCGACCGGGACGCCGGCGAGCGAGACGGTCGGCGCGTCGGCCGGCGCCGCCAGGCCGCGGACGATGCGCCCGTCGGCACTTACGGCCAGGCGCTCGCCGCCCACGATGAGCGCCGCGACCGGACGCTCCTCGGTCACCTCGATCCGCAGCCCGTGCGGGAACTGCGTCTGCGCTTCGACGCGCTTGACGAGCGCGAACGACGCGACCGCCGCGCGCAGGCGTCCGACGTCGAAGTGCGTCGTGGTCATGCCGCGCGCCGCCCCGGCCAGCGTCGTCCTGATCGAAGGCGAGCCGACCCCCGAAAGGCCGGTGATCGTGACCTTCTGGACGGCGAAGAAGGGCGCATCGCGCAGCAGCAACCACCCCCCGTAGAGGGCTGCGAGCGCGGCGATCACGCCGGCGAGCTTGAGCCGAGACATTCACTCCAACTGTTCGACCGGCGGGCCGCATCCCCTGCCGGTTTCAGCTCCAGGGGAAGACGACCCCGCCGAGCGTCTGGACCTCGGGCTCGAGCTCGATGCCGTAGCGCTCGGCCACGAGACGGCGACCCCCGGCCATCAGCGCGACGACGTCGGCGGTGGTCGCCGCGCCGAGGTTTTCGACGAAGTTCGCGTGCTTGGGCGAGAAGCGCGCGTCCCCGACCCGCAGCGAGGTCGCGCCGGCCCGCGCCAGCAGCAGGCCGGCGGTCTCCCCCGGCGGGTTCTTGAACGTCGACCCGAACGTCCGGATCCCCTTCGGCTGGGCAGCGTGCCGGCGCCGCCGCAGGTCGGCGAGTCGTTCTCGCACCTCCTCGCTCGGTGCCGGCCCGAGCGCGAACTCGGCCTGCGCGACGACCTCGCCGGCGCGCAGGTTCGACGACCGGTAGGCGAACTCGAGCTCGGCCGCCGTGCGCCGCTCGCTCCCGCCCGCCGTGTGCACCGCGACCCAGGTAAGGACGCCGGCGAGCGCCCCGGCGTAGGCGTTGGCGTTCATCCGCACGGCGCCGCCGACCGTGCCCGGAATGTTGACGCCGAACTCGATCCCGGTCAGCCCGAGTGCCGCCGAGCGCGCCGCGACCGCCGGCAACCGCGCCCCGCCGCCGCAGCGGATCCGTGTCCCCTGCGGCTCGATCCGCGCAAGCTCGCGGTCGAGCTTCAGGACCAGCCCGGGCACGCCGTCGTCGGCGACGAGCAGGTTCGACCCCGACCCGACGACGGCCACCCCGAGCCCCCGGGCGTGCGCCCACGCCAGCAGCTCGTCGAGCGCGTCCACCGTCCCCGCCCGCGCGAAGTACTCGGCCGCGCCGCCCGTGCCGACGGTGGTCAGCCGAGCCAACGGAAAGTCGCGCGCCGGCGCGACGGTCATGCGACCAGCCTCTGGGCGAGCGCATCGACGTCGCCCGCCCCCAGGACCATGCACACGTCGCCGGCCCGCAGCAGGCCGCCGAGCACGCGCTCCGCGTCGGCGTGCCCCGGCAGCCAGTAGGTCGGCCGGCCGGCCGCGGCGTCGGCCGCGGCTGCCGCGACGATCCGGCCGGTCACACCCGGAAAGTCCGCCGCCCGCTCGCGCGCCGGGTAGACGTCGAGCACGACGATCACGTCGGCGGCGGCAAGCGCCTCGCCGAACTCGCGCGCCAGCTGCTGCGTGCGCGAGTAGAGGTGCGGCTGGAAGACGGCGATCACGCGCTCCGGGGCCAGCGTCCGCGCGGCGGCCAGCGTCGCCGCGATCTCCGTCGGGTGGTGCGCGTAGTCGTCGTAGACGACAGCCCCGGCCGCCGTCTCCCCGATCCGCTCGAAACGCCGCGCCACGCCCTCGAACCGACCGAGGGCCGCGGCGGCCAACCCGAGATCGGCACCCACCAGCCGGCAGACCTCCAGCGCCGCCGCGGCGTTGCTCGCGTTGTGGGCGCCCGGGACGCGCAGGCTGATCGTCTGTCGGTGCGCTGTGAAGCGCGAGCCGCCGTCGGAGAGCTCCGCCGCGCCCGCGTCGTAGGCGGCGACGGGCCCGTCGCGCAGTGCCAGCAGTTCCGGCCGGTCGGCGATCACCGCCCGCGGCGCCCGCGCGAGGAACTCGCGGTAGACGCCCTCCAGCTCGAGCAGCGAGCCGTAGGCGGCATGGTGATCGAGCTCGACGCTCGTCAGCACCGCGATCTCGACCGTCAGCGCGAGCATCGACCGATCCGACTCGTCGGCTTCGACGACGAGCCACTCGCCCCGGCCCCAGTCGCCGTTGCGTCCGGTCTCGCGCAGCGTCCCGCCGATCAGGTAACCCGGATCGAGGCCGCAGGCGCGCAGGGCGCTCGTGATCATGCTCGCCGTCGTCGTCTTTCCGTGCGCCCCGGCGACGGCGATCGTGCGTCGCAGCCGGCTCAGCTCCCCGAGCAGATCCGCCCGGCTTGAAACCCTCAACCCACGCTTGAGGGCGGCGCGAAGCTCAGCGTTCTCGGGCCCGATTGCGCTCGAATGGACTACCTCAACGTCAACCTCAGGTGGAAGGTTTGCTTCGGTGTGGCCGATTTTGGCGACGAGCACACCGTCGGCGGCGAGCGCCCGGGCGAACGCCGAGTCGGCCCGATCAGAGCCGGTCACGCGCGCGCCGAGCGCGTCCGCCGCGCGCGCGTAGGCGCTCATCCCGGCGCCGCCGACGCCGACGATGTGCAGACGCCGGCCGCGCCACGGCAGGCCGGTCATCCGGCCCCGGCGGCCATGATGATCTCGCGCGCGATCAGGCGTGCCGCGTCTGGTCGAGCGAGCGCGGCCGACGCCGCGGCCATCGCCCCGAGCCCCCGGACGTCGCCCAGCTGCCGCTCGACCAACGCCCGCAGACCGGCGGCGTCGAGCTCGTCGTCGGCGATCACGACCGCCGCGCCCGCCCGTTCCATCCAAGCGGCGTTGGTCGCCTGATGCGCCGCCGCGGCATGCGGGTACGGCACGAGGATCGCCGGGCGGCCGTGCGCCGCGATCTCGAAGATCGAGCCACCGGCACGCGCGATGACGAGATCGCTGGCGGCCAACGCCGCCCCGAACTCGGCGGTCGGCAGATACTCGCGCAGGTCGTAGTGGCGCCCGTGCGGCCGCGCCGCGAGCGACGCGTAGTCGCGCGCACCGGCGATATGGAGGACCTGCGCCGGCGCGTCCTCGGAGAACGCCGCAAACACCGCTTCGTTGATCGACCGGGCGCCGAGCGAGCCCCCGAAGACGAGCAGGCAGTACGCCTGGGGAGCGATCCCGAACGCTGCCCGCGCCGCCCCCCGATCGGCGCTGGGGGACGGGGACGGGCGGCCGGTGACGAGGTAACGCGCCCCGTCGCGGCCGCTCAGCGGAAAGGCCAGGCACACGCGCCGTGCGAGCGGCGCCAGAGCACGGTTGGTGAGGCCGAGGTGGCTGTCGGCCTCGGTCAGGATCACCGGCAGGCCGAGCATGGCGCCGGCCAGAGCGACCGGCCCGGCGACGTAACCGCCGCCGCCCATCACCGCGCGCGCCCCGCGCTCGCGCAGCAGCAGCCGTGCCCGCCCGGTCGCTGCGGCCGCCCGGGCCACGGCGCGCGCCGCCCGCAGCGGGTTGCGGCGCGAGAGCCCCTCTACGCCGATCGTCAGCAGCTCGTACCCGGCGGCCGGCACGAGCTCGCGCTCGGCGCGGTCGCCGCCGACGAAGAAGACGCTAGCTCCCTGCTCCCGCAGCTCGTCGGCCACCGCCAGCGCCGGCACGACGTGCCCGGCCGTCCCGCCCGCCGCGATCGCGATCCTGATCCCCGTCACCCTGGGATAGTCGCTGTTTGCCCGGCGGCGTGCCGAGCGCCCGCAGATGCGCGGCGCCCCCGCCGGCGACGTTCAGGAGCAGCCCGATCGCGGCCAGGACGACGATCATGTTCGTCGAGCCGTAGGAGACGAGCGGCAACGGCACACCCGTGAGCGGCGCGAGCCCGAGCACCGCGAACACGTTGAGCGTCGCCTGGCCGACGATCAGGGCGGTGATCCCGACGGCCAGCAGCGCGGCGTACGCTCCCTTCGCCGCGCGCGCCGCACGCAGCCCGGCGTAGGCGATCAGGCCGTAGAGGAAGAGCAGGATGCAGACCCCCAGCACGCCGAGCTCCTCCCCGATCACGGCGAGGATGAAGTCGGTCTGGGCCTCGGGCAGGTAGAAGACCTTCTGCACCGACTGACCCGGACCGGCGCCGAGCAGCCCGCCCGAGCCGATCGCGATCTGCCCTTGGACGGCCTGGAAGCCACTGCCGGCGGCGTGGGCCCACGGGTCGAGAAACGCGGTCAGCCGCGCCCGCCGGTAGGGCGCGACGACGGCCAGCAGAGCGACGATCGCGACCGCGCCCAGCGCCAGCATGCCCAACGTGCGCAGCGGGACGCCGGCGGCCACGATCACCGCGACGACGACGAAGGCGAGGATCATCGCCGTGCCGAGGTCGGGCTGCAGCGCGACGAGGCCGCACGCAGCCCCGGTGGTCAGGAGCAGCGGGCGGAGCATCGTCCGCAGACGCTCCTCGGTCTTGCGCCCGCTCGAGAGCACGTGCGCGGCGTACAGCACCAGCGCCAACTTCATCAGCTCCGACGGCTCGAACTGGAGCGGGCCGAAGCCGATCCACCGCCGCGCCCCGTTGATCTGGTGCCCGACGCCGGGGAGGCGCGTCGCGAGCACGAGCACGAACGACAGGAGGAGCAGCTTCGGCGTCGCCCGGCGGACCGCGTCGAGGCCGCCGCGCGACAGCGCCCGCATCACTACGAGCCCGACCGCCCCGTAGCCGAGGAACTTGATCAGGTAGCCGGTAGCCGCCGCCTCCCCGCCGAGCAGCGAGCGCGGCGAGGACGCGCTGTAGACCATGATCGCGCCGGCCGCCAGCAGGCACAGCGTCGCCGTGACCAGGACGCTGTGCTCGAGCGGCAGCTGCCGTGGCGCCCGCTGCTCACCCGGGCGCCGAGCGAGCGGTCGCGGGCGCGGACTCGACGCGGCTGGATCCGAGGGCATCCAGCGGCATTTCGACGCCCGCCCGGCGATGCCTCCCCTCTGCACGCGCTCCGGCCGGACCGCCGGCGCGGACCGGGTCGGCGTCGGCCGCCCGGGCGACGCCCCGCAACACCGCAGTCGGACCGGCGGGCGGCGTCGGCTCTCCCGGGCAACGTCCCGACCGGCGGTCGAGGCGAACTCGGACCGGGGGTCCCTGGTGGCCGGCGCGCACCCGCTGCATGATCTGCGTCTCCGTAGCCGATCCCCGGAGAAGGCGTGCACGCGACAGCTCCCCGGTCTATCTGAGCGCAGCCCAACACAGGCGACCGACCATGCGGTGCCCCGGCGCGAGCCGGCGCGCGGAGCGTCGGTCGCAGCAGACCGTGCGGTGCCCCGCGGCGCGAGCCCCGGCCACGGGCCAGCGCCGCGCCCCGGGCCCGCCCGGCCAACCCACACGAACCGGCGTGACCGTGGCGGCATGCGAGGTACAGTTCCAGCGCGTTACAAAATGCCCCCCGAGGGGTATTGCACATATGAGGCCGGCGTCTCGCTCGGGACACCGGGTTCGCCGTTCGAGGAGATCACGTCATGGCGAGCAGCCGCGGAGCGCCGTGGTGGGATGGCCGGACAATCTCGGACCTCATCGAGGGTGTCGTGAATCACAACCGAGCCCGCCGTAACCCCGTCGCGCCGCGGAGATGACGTTCGACCTGCGCACCGCCCTGCTCGGCGGCACCGTCGCGATCCTGATCGTCGGCGCCCTCATCGCCAGCGCCGTGATCAACGCCACGTCGGGCGGCAACACCCCCGACCTCACCTCGCCGTCGGCCCTGCGGATCGCCACGCGCTCCCTGCCGGCGTTCTGGGTGGTCAAAGCCGGCGAGACCTACGACACGATCGCCGCCGAGACGCACCTCAGCGTGTCACAGCTGATGATGTTGAACCCCAAGCAGGATCCGAACGGCATCGTCCCCGGCGAGCACCTGGCGCTCCACCTGCCGACGGCCGCCGGCCACGCCGCGCTCCGCCGCAACGTTCCACAAACCTGGACGGTCAGCGCCGGTGACACCTATAGCTCGATTGCCGCGAAGACCGGTGTGCCCGTCTATGACATCGCGGCCTTCAACCCCAACGTCAACCCCGACCTCCTGCGACCCGGTCAGCACCTCAAGCTCCGATAGGAACTGGGCGGACGCCCTGGACCAGCGCCCGCTCAACCGTCGACCACGAGGCCCTGGAGCGGCCCGAGCAGACGACTCGACCGCCGCGACACCCCCGGCAAGGTGATCAGGCGGTGGGCGGGGGTGCGCCCGGCGTCGCTTTCGGCGCGCGAAGCCCGCGCGACCGGCCACCACAGCCGGTCGATGACATCCGTGGGATCGCCCGCCACCGCCGCCGCCGGCGCCTCGAGGTGCTCGGCCCAGAGTCGCCGGCGGACGTCGACGATCAGCTCCCGATGCTGGGTGACGATGTTGACCTCGCTGTCGTTGAACAGCGAATGGGCGTTGAGGTTGGCCGAGCCCAAGGTCATCCACCGGTCGTCGACGATCGCGATCTTCGCGTGGACGTAGACCGGGCGGGACCGACCGGCGGACGGGTCGTGCGCCAGCAGCGTGGCGGCCAGCAGCCGCCCGCGCCCGCCGTCGGCGGCGGCGAGCACCCCGAGCTGGCCCTTCGTGTCGTCGGCCCCGTTGTTGGCCCGTGCCGGCAGCAGCACGACGAGGCGGAAGTCCGGGCTCGGCGGCTGGCGGAGCTTCGCCGCCAGGATGTCGACCAGCTCCGGTGACCAGAGGAACTGATTCTCGATGTAGATCAGCCGCTCGGCCCGACGCAGCGCCCGGGTGTACGCCTCGAGGATGCGGAACTCCCCCCGGCGAGCGAAGGCGTAGGCCCGCTCGGGCACCGTCCGCACCAACTGGAGCTCGACGTCCCCCGCCGCCTTCGGCACCGCGGACGGCTCGAGGCGCTCACCGGCCACCTCCTGCCAGCGGCTGCGGAAGTGCTCGGCGACATCCGCCACGGCCGGACCGCGGATGCACGCCGCCGCATCGTGCCAGCCGACGCCGGCCCGGTACGGATGGTCGTTGTGATCGAAGCGGTCGCCGCCGAGGCCCGTCAGGTCGATCCCGCCGACGAAGGCGACCCGGTCGTCGACGATGACGAGCTTCTCGTGGTGACAGTGCGCCGGGCGCTCCCGCCGATCCTGCGCCGACTCGATCCGCGTGCCCCGGCAGAGCTCGTCCATCGCCTGGCCGACCTCCGGCCGCGTCGGCTTGAAGACCGGGATCGGCGCCCCGCCCCAGACGAGCACACGCACCGGGAGCCGCTCGGCAAGCTCCGCGAGCACCCCGCGCACGGTCGGCGCCCCCGGCTCGTGCCCGAGCCGGAAACCCGGGTCGACGTGCCAGCCGGCGACGTGGACGTGCGACTTCGCCCCGGCGAGCTCGGCCGCTATCCGCGGCAGCGCCTGGGCCCCGTCGACGAGCACCTCGATCGCGTTTCCGGCCCGCGGCTGCGGATCGCCCACGCACCAGAGGCCGTCGTCGTCCGGCGGATCGAGCGCCTCGTGCCAGCCCAGACGCGTCAGGCGGCGCCGATGATGCGCGCGCGTGACGCGCTCGATCGAATCGCCGATCCGCATATCGAGGCGCTCCACCGCGCGGATCCCGAGCTTGGCCACCGGCGGACCGGGTACCCGTGCCGCGTGGCCCGGAAACCAGCGGACGACGTTGTGCCGACCGGCGTCGAATGGCTCGTGCGCGCCGGGTTCGTCGCCC
This sequence comes from uncultured Solirubrobacterales bacterium, assembly GCA_963742705.1. Lineage (GTDB taxonomy): Bacteria > Actinomycetota > Thermoleophilia > Solirubrobacterales > Solirubrobacteraceae > Palsa-513. Next base: position 1,181,654 of record CAVUMZ010000017.1, read on the forward strand.
GCGGGCTCGTCTACGGCCTGATCGGCGGCCTCGCCCTCGCGCTCGCCCTCGGCGCCGCCGGCGGCTCGACCACCAACCAGCAGGGCGCCCTCGACCTGATCGCCCACGCACCCGCCGGCGGGGCCGCACTGGCCCTGCTGGCGCTGAGCGTGCTCGCCTACGCCGCCTGGCAGATCGGCCAGGCCGTCGCCGGCCGCGGCCTCGAAGACCCCCGGCAGGACTCGCCGACCGATCGCGTTGGCAATCTCGCCAGCGGACTCGCCTACCTCGGCCTGTTCGTGCTCGCCGTCAAGGCCCTCTTCGGCGACGACTCCGGCGGCAGCTCCGGACCCAGCCGCGCCGCCGCCGGCGTGCTCGGCTGGCCCGGCGGCCAGTGGCTCGTCGGCGTGGCCGGCGTCGTCTTCGTCGGCGTCTGTGTCTACATGGCGTACGACGGGTTGACCGGCGCCTACATCGACGAGGCCAAGACCGAGCAGATGACCCCGCGGCTGCGCCGCTGCCTCGACTTCGTCGGCCGCGTCGGCCTCGTCTCCCGCGCACTCGTCTTCGCCCTCGTCGGCTACTTCCTGATCCGCACCGCGATCGACTTCGATCCGGCCAAGGCGATCGGCATCGACGGCGCCCTGCGCGCCGTCGCCCGCGAGCCGTACGGCCGCTGGCTGCTCGGACTCGTCGCTCTCGGCCTGCTGACGTTTGCGACCGCCTCGGTCGCCCAGGCCCGCTACCACCGGCTCTGACGGGGCCGGGGTCGGCCCCGCCCGCCGTTACTCGGGCGTCCCGGGTTGGGCGCCCGGAGCGAACAGGGCGGCCACCGACGGCTCCATGTAGTAGTCGGTCCCGCCGTCGGGTCGACCCTCGGTGGCGATCGGCAGCACCCGGTCGAGGTGGCGGCAGTAGCGGCCCGGCCAGGCGAGGATTCCCGCCACGCCGTGCGCTCCCTTCTCGAGCTTCAGCCGCGCCGCCACGTCGTTGCCCGACATGCGCTCTCCCGGCGCCCCCGCGAGCAGGTCGAACAGCTCCTGCGCGGCCGGTGCCAGGCGGCCGTAGAGCCACCGCGCCCGCTCGGCGTCCTCCGCCGACCAGGCCGTCCCCGTGCCATGCGGCGGCCGGCCCCGCCGGCCGCGTCCGCGCTCGCCGAAGCCCCGGCCGCGCTGGCCGGGCTCAGCGGCCAGGAAGGCGGCGAAGGCCGAGTAGAACTCCGCCACCCGCTCCTCCGGCACCGGCACCGTGACCTGCTTGTCGGCCATCAGGCCGTCGCCGTCCCGGCGCTCGGTCCGGCCGCCGCCGCCTCGGTCTCGGACTCGTGCGAGCCCTCGGCCCGCTGCCCGCCGCCGCAGTGGTGGTGGTGGTGGTGACCCCGATGGCCACGGTGCCCGCCATGGCGCCGGCGGCCCGGCCACCCGGCGAGGAACTGGCCGAAGAAGGCGTAGAACTCCGCCAGCCGGTCGGCCGGCACCTCGATCGTGATCTGCTTGCCTTCGCTGCTTGTGGTTGTCGTCTCTGGCGTTGCCATCTCTTGCTCCTTACTTATACTTATACTTATAGAGCGGAGCCTAGCATAAGTATTTGCCCCTAGTCAAGGGTCACCGTGAAGATCCTGTGCCCGGGCGACGACACTCGCCGCAGCCACCGGGGGCGCCACCAGGTCGCGAAGGCTCGGCGCACTCCCACCGCCGGCTCAAAGCCCGCCGAAGCCTGGCGCACGTCGGCGGTCCGGAGCGCGGCCGGGCCGGCACGACGACCGCGGCTCCGCGCCCGCGCTCCGCCGGCGTCGACCCCAGAAATAGTCCCCTGGCGCAGCGCTATCGTGAGCCTGGAAACGACCCACCGGAGGCAAGATGGAAGACGGCTCGCTGCATCAGCACATCGAGGATCTCGTCGCCGAGGAGGAGCGTCTCCTGCACGCCCACGAGAACGCCGGCCTGCGCGACGACGAGCACGCCCGGCTCGAGGCGATCCGGGTCGAGCTCGATCGCTACTGGGATCTCCTGCGCCAGCGCCGCGCCCGCCGCGAGGCCGGCCTCGACCCCGACGACGCCTCGCTGCGCGACGCCGGCACCGTCGAGGGCTACGAGCAGTAGGACGATGGCCCGCCTCGGCACCGCGCTCGACCGCCACCACGACCCGCCGCCCCGCGCCACTCCCTGGCGCGCCGCCGTGACCGAGCGCGTATCCGCCGTCCTCGCCCGGCGCGACTCCACCGCTCCGGCCCGGCTCCGGCGCCGGCCGCAGGCCAACCCCGTCGGCGACCGGCTGCTGGCCGCGGTCGAGCTCGGGCTCACCCGCGCCGTCGAGCGGCGACTCGGCGCCGGCGATCGGCGCACGCCCGGCACGCTCGAGCAGCGCCTCGTCGCCGTGCTCGCCCGCCGCCTCCCCGGCGCGGCCGCTCCCCCACCGGGTGGCGCCTTCGCCCGCCTGGCCCGGCGCGCCGCCGGCGACCGCCTCCCGGCCACCCGCGTCACCACGCTCCGGGCGCTCGCGGTCAGCCTGCTGGCCCGCGGCGTCGTCCGGGCCCTCGTTCGCTTCGTGCGACTCCTGACGCGCGGCTTCCTCGGCGCGCCGATCCGCCGCCTCGCCCGGCTCCTGGCCCGCCGCGCCGTGCGCGCCCGAGCGCCCCGCCAGGCCGCCGGCCTCCTCGCCCTGCTGCTCGGATTGATCGCCCTCGCTCGCCGCCTGCTCGGCGACCGCCTGGGCGCCCTGCCCCAGCTCCGCTTCGGCGGGCTCTTGCTCCTGATGCGCCTGCTGCGCGGCGCGTTCGGCCTGTTGCGCGGCCCAGTGGGCGTGCTCCTCCGGGTGCTCGCCCGGGTGTTGCTGCGGGCCCTCGGGCGGCGCTTCGCCGCCTTGCGCGGGGGCCCCGCCACGTGATCGACGCCCGTCAGTCCGCGTCCGCGAGCAGCTCCTCGAGCCGCAGCTCGGCGATCCACTCCCGGACATCGCCGGCCACCGCCGCCGGCGGTTGGTCGAGCTCCGCGCCGACCCCCGCGATCACAGCGTCAAGCGAACGCCCGTCGCACAGCTCCCAGATCAGCGCGCCCAGCCGGTCGAGCAGGTAGAAGCCGCCGTCGTCCGGGCGCACCAGCACGATCGGCCCCTGCATGTGCCCGTCAGGGTGCGCCTTGTTGGCCTCGATCCCCGGCCGCCGGCGCGGGGCGTCGTCGGCGGAGTCCTGCCGGCTGGCGTTCGCGTCGATCCGCGGAGACTACGCCGGGCTACGGTTGACAAGAAGACCGACTTGCTCAAGATATATGCCGCGACGGCCGACTTGTACGAGAAGGACCCCTTCCCATCATTCGAGCGCGCCCCTGGATGCCTTTTGCGCGCGAGCCCAGAAAGCGACCCAGGCGATGACTCCCGCCCATGTGCCGACCGCGTTCTTCACCACCGCCTCGCTCGTCCTCGCCGGCCTCCTCTTCCTGGCACTGATCCTGCTGATGTCCCGGTCGGCGGCGAACTTCTGCCTCGCCGGCTTCATCGCCTGCCTCATCCCCAGCCCGCTGATGCTCGTCGCCCATGCCGACGCGGCGATGGCGATGGCCGCGATCGGGCTCGCCTGCCTCGTGCCGGCCATCGTCCTCGCCGAGGACCATGACGACGACAAGGGCCACGGCGGCAACGGCGAACCCGACCCGGTCGGACCGGAGCCCGACGGCGGCTTCGACCCCGAGCTCTGGGATCAGTTCGAGCGCGACTTCTGGTCGCACGTCGACCGCTCGCGCGAGCTCGTCAACGCCTGACACCGCCCCGGCCGGCAGCGCGGTCGACGCGGCGGCGGCGGGGCCCGATGCCGCCGGCGTCGGCGGAGGCGGTGGCGGTGGCGGTGGCGGGCTGCTGCTGCGGGTGTCCGGGGTGCCCGGCGCCGGCAAGACCACCCTCCTCGAGGCGGCCGCGGCCGCTGCGGGCATCACGCCGATCAGCCGCGACCTGATCCGCGCCGCCATGTTTCCCGGCACCCAGCCGCCGACCCGGCACGAGTCGCGGGTCGCCTTCGACGCGATGATGCTCGCCGCCGGCGTCCGGCTGCGCGACGGCGCGCGGGTGGCGCTCGACGGCTGCTGCTTCGCCCGCCGGGCCGAGCGATCCCGGGCGGCCCAGCTCGCCCGGGCGACGGGCGCCATCCTCGTCGGCGTCCATCTCGAGCTCCCGGTCGCCGAGGCCGTCCGCCGCGTCCACGCCTCGGCCGGGCACCCCGCCCGCAACCGCGACGGGGCGCTCGTCGCCGCTGTCGCCGCCCGCTTCGCCGCGCCTGAGCCCACCGACCTCGTGCTCGACGCGACGCTCCCACCCGCCGAGCTCTGGGCCGCCCTGGCCCGGCACCTCGACGTGACCGGAGCCGGGCCGCCGCCCGCTACGATCGGCGGATGGCATCCCTCCCGCTCGTGAGCGCCGGCCGGGGCGAGGCCGAGACGTTCTACGAGGCCGTCGGCGGGGAGCCGACCTTCCGGCGGATCGTCGCCGGCTTCTACTCCCGCGCCGCGACCGACGCCGTCCTGCGACCGATCTACCCCGAGGCCGATCTCGCCGCCGCCGAAGAGCGGCTCCGCCTGTTTCTGATCCAGTACTGGGGCGGCCCGCAGACCTACGCCGAGCGGCGCGGCCACCCCCGCCTGCGCATGCGCCACGCCCCGTTTCGGATCGGTCCGGCCGAGCGCGACGCCTGGCTGGCGGCGATGCGCGCCGCCGTCACCGAGGCCGGCCTCGCCGAGCCGCACCGCGCCCGATTGATGGACTACTTCGAGAGCACCGCGCAGCACATGGTCAACAGCCCGCACTGAGCTCCTGCGTCCCGTCGCGATCGGACGGGCGGCGGCGCGGCGGTATGCTCGATCGGTGCCAGGCAAGCCGAAGGTCGCACCGCAACCGTCCTCCGGGATCCTCGGCTCGCTGCTTTCCCCCCTCCAGGTCCCCGGGCGCGTGCTGCACGACGTCGAGACGATCGTCCGCGCCGTCGTCGCCGTCCAGGACGCGGCCGAGCGGCATCTCGCCTCGCTCGACGCCCGCGCCGGCGTGCTCGTCGAGCAGGTCGCCCGGCTCCAGGATACGGTCACGACGATCGACGACAAGGTCGAGCGGCTGATGGGGCTCGAGGAGACGATCGAGTCGCGCATGGGGGTCCTGCGTGACGACCTCAACCTCCGTATGCTCGCGGTCGAGGCCGAGGTCCACGGGCTGCGGCCGGCGATCGACCGGATGGGCCGCGACGTCCAGGACATCGTCCGCCTGCTGCCCAATCCGAGCGACGGACCGCTTGCCCGGCTGCGGGACACGCTGACCGCCAGCTGAGCGAGCCGAGCGCTCGCGGTCCGGGGCACGGCCGTCCGGGTGACGGCGTCCCAGGTCGGTGGTCCGCCCGACGACGGGTAGGGGTCAGCAGTCTTCCTTGGCCCGGCCGCTCGGCAGGCCGGGCACGGGCACGGGCTTGCCGATCGACGTCCGGTCGTTCTCTGCGGCCCAGGCGGCGATCGGCTTGCTGCCGACGATGATCGTCGTCTGGTCGACAAGCCGCAGCGCCGGCAGCTTCTCCTGCCCGATCAGCGCGAGCAGCTCCGGACGGTTGTTCTTCTTCCCCGCCGCTCTGATCAGCTCGAAATTGTGGCCGGCGTCCCGGAGGGCGTCGCCGGCCTGGCGGCAGGCATGCGACTTCGACCCGTCCTCGCCTTGGTCGCAGGTGAACAGCGTGAGTCTCGGGGCGGGTGGCATCTTTGTTCCTTTCGCCTAGCTCGCGTTGGCCTTGGCCCAGGCGACGATCTTGCCGCCGCCGTTGACCGTCGTGCCGTCGTGGAGGTCGAGTACCGGGAGCTTCTCCTGGCCGCTGATCGCCTTGAGCTCGGGCCGCGTGCCCTTGGTGCCCAGGCCGAACGGCTTGTTCGGGGCGAACACCGACTTCTCGTGGTCGATGCCGGCGTCGACGAGCGCCGCGTGGGCCCGGCGGCACGGATGGACCTTCGGCCCGCCGTCGTCGATGCTGCAAACGTAGAGCGTCGGCTTCTGGGGCATGGGGCAAGTCTCCTCGGTCGTCGTCAAGCCCAAGGGTATCGACGGCGCGTCCGCGGCCATGCGACGCCGGCGCGGGGGGCAGCCGGCGCTCGGCGGGCAACGGCTCGCCGCGTCGGCGCGACCGCTGGCGCCAGGCTGGGGAAGCTCTAGGCCGGCCCGATCGCGAACGCCCGCTGACGGAAGGCGACACCGCCGGCGGCGATCGTCAGCAGCACACGGCCGCGAAGGTCGCGCCCCCCGAAGCAGCAGTTCTCAGACCGGCTCTCGTAGCCGGCCTCGCCGACCTGCCAGCTGGCCGCGAGGTCCACGAGGCAGAGGTTGGCCGGAGCGCCGACGACGATCCCCGGGGTCGGCAGGTCCATCAGGCCGGCACCCGCGGTCATCCGCTCGAGCAGCGTCGCCAGCGACAGCAGCCCCGGCCGGACGAGCTCGGTGTAGAGGGCGGCGAACGCGGTCTCGAGGCCGGTGGTCCCCATCGCCGCCTGCTCGAACGGCACGTCCTTCTCCTCGCGAGCGTGCGGCGCGTGGTCGGTGGCGACGCAGTCGATCGTCCCGCTGCGCAGGCCGTCGATCAGGGCGACGCGGTCGTCGGCGGTCCGCAGCGGCGGGTTCATCTTCAGGCGCGTGTCGAGCTCGCGCACGTCATCCTCGGTCAGGCACAGGTGGTGGGGCGACGCCTCGGCGGTGATCTTGACGCCCGCGGCCTTGGCGGCGGCGACGGCCTCGACCGACCCCCGGGCCGAGAGGTGCTGCATGTGGAGCCGCCCGCCCTCGTAGCCGGCGATCGCCGCGTCGCGGGCGACCATCGTCGACTCGGAGATCGACGGGATGCCGGCGATTCCCAGCAGCGCCGAGACCTGGCCCTCGTGCATCGCCCCGGCGCCAGAGAGCGTCGGGTCCTCCTCGTGCAGGGCGAGCACGCCCCCGCACAGGCGTTGGTACTGGAGCGCTCGGCGCAGCAATCCGGCGGAGACGACAGGGCGGCCGTCGTCGGTGAAGCCGACGGCGCCGGCGGCCCGGAGCTCGACCATTTCGGTCAGCCGCTCACCGGCCAGGCCGGGGCTGATCGCGGCCATGAACCCGACCGGGATCCGGGCCTCGCGCATCGCGGCCTCGCGCAGCGAGCCGAGCACGGCGGTGCTGTCGACGACCGGGCTGGTGTTGGGCATCGCCACCACGGCGCAGTAGCCGCCGGCCGCGGCGGCCCGGGTGCCGCTGTGAAGATCCTCCTTGTGCTCCTGGCCGGGGACGCGGAGGTGGACGTGGGGGTCGACGAAGGCCGGGAACAGGTGACGTCCCTCGCCGTCGATCGACTCGGAGCCCGCCGGCTGCTCGAGCGCGCCCGGGGCACCGATGGCCGTGATCGTCCCGGCGCTGACGAGGACGTCGCCCGTTCGGTCGAGCCCGTTGCGCGGGTCGAGCACGTGGACCCCGCGGATCAGCAGGTCGGCCGGCTTGGTGGGGGCGCCGAAGAGCCGCCTCATGCCAGCTGTGCCTCGGTCGACGTCCGCCCGGCGGCATCGCTCGCCTCAGGCGGATCGCCGCCGGCCCGGCGGGCGCCGGCGAGCAGCTCGTAGAGCACGGCCATCCGCACGACGACGCCCGAGCGCACCTGGGCGCCGATCAACGCCTGCGGCGAGTCGGTCACGTCGCTCGAGAGCTCGACCCCGCGGTTGACCGGGCCGGGGTGCATGACGACCTGCCGGGCCGACAGGCGCTCGGCGTTGATCTGGTAGCAGGAGGTGTACTCGTGCAGCGAGGGGACGTAGGTCTCCTGCATGCGCTCGTTCTGCATCCGCAGGGCGTAGATCACGTCGGCTTCGCCGACGTCGTCGAGGTCGTAGCGCACGTCACAGCCGAGCGACTCGATCCCGGCCGGGATCAGCGTCGGCGGCCCGCAGACGGTGACATGGGCGCCCATCTTGGCGAAGGCGAGGATGCCCGACCGGGCGACGCGCGAGTGCAGGACGTCGCCGACGATCCAGATCCGCCGGCCGTCGAGCGGCCCGATCCGCGCGGTCAGCGTGTAGATGTCGAGCAGCGCCTGCGTCGGGTGCTCGTGGGTTCCGTCGCCCGCGTTGACCACGGCGGCGGTCGTCCAGGTCGACACGAGCGCGGCCGCGCCGACGTGGGGCGAGCGGATCACGATCGCGTCGGGACCGTAGGAGGCGAGCGTGGCGACCGTGTCCTTGAGCGACTCCCCCTTGTCGACGGCCGAGCCCGACGCGGCGAAGTTGAGGACGTCGGCCGACAGGCGCTTGGCGGCGAGCTCGAACGACGACCGCGTCCGGGTCGACGATTCGTAGAAGAGGTTGACGACAAGACGGCCGCGCAGGGTCGGGACCTTCTTGATCTCACGGTCGGAGACCTCGGCGAACGAGGCGGCGCGGGCGAGCAGCCGCTCGATCTGGTCGCGATCGAGGTGCTCGATCGACAGCAGGTGACGCATTCAGCTCCTTCCGGGGATGGCGATGGCGATCTGGTCGATGTCGTCGAGCTCGACGACGCTGACGTTGACCCGCTCGCTGCGGGCGGTGGGCAGGTTCTTGCCGACATAGTCGGGGCGGATCGGAAGCTCGCGGTGGCCGCGATCGGCCAGCACGGCGAGCTGGACCCGGGCCGGCCGGCCGTAGTCGAACAGGGCGTCGATCGCCGCACGGACGGTCCGGCCGGTGAAGAGCACGTCGTCGACGATCACGACCGTCCGGCCCTCGACCGAGAACGGCAGGTTCGACGCGTTGACGACCGGGGCCTCCGGCCGAGTCGAGACGTCGTCGCGGTAGAAGGCGATGTCGAGGTCGCCGAGCGGGGCCTGGACCTCGAGCAGCTCGCTGACCAGGGCCTGGAGGCGCGTGGCGAGCGGCGCGCCGCGCCGGTGGATCCCGACCAGGGCCGGCGGCTCACCGGCGTGGTTCTTCTCGACGATCTCGTGCGCGATGCGCGTCAGAGCACGGCGGATGCCGTCGGCATCGAGAACGACCTTCTCGCCACTCATCGCTTCCTTCCTGGCCTCACCGGACCGAGTTAAAGGACGTCTCGACTGTAGCAGCGGCCGGAGACGGAAGCCGCTGTCGGCCCGGCTCCGCGGGCCCGTGTACCTGCGCTCAGGCTGGCGGCGGGGGCACGTCGCAGCCGAACAGGTGCTCGCGCAGCCGATCGCCGGACTCGGCCGAGCAGCGCCCGGCCGTCTCGAGCGTCTCGATGACGTCCTGTGCCGCCCGCACCAGCCCCTCGCTCTCCGCCTCGCCGAAGAGCAGCGCGTCGGCTGCGGCCATCACCGCTTGGCGCTCGTGCGGATGCAGGCCGCCCTGGTGGTCGAGCGCGTCGACCAAGGCTGTGTAGTGGGCGCCCCGGGTGATCATCGGCTCGACGTTCGTCATGCCGTCCACGTTAGCGGTTCGGTCGCGCCTGACGACTGCACTGGTATTAGGCTGACTGGCAGGATGGATCAGCCGTTCAGGGTTCTCCTCATCTCGGGCAGCCTCCGCGGCGGCTCGACCAATACCGCGCTGCTGGCGACGGCCCGCCAAGTCGCGCCCGACGGCATCGAAGCATCGCTCGACGGCAGCCTCGGCCGCCTCCCCCACTTCAACCCCGACGACGACGCCGAGGGTATGCCGCTCGACCCGGCCGTGGTCGAGTTGCGGGCGCATATCGCCGCCGCCGACGCCGTCGTCTTCTGCACGCCCGAGTACGCCGGGGGCCTGCCGGGGTCGTTCAAGAACCTGCTCGACTGGACCGTCGGCGGCGGTGAGACCTACGGCAAGCCGGTGGCCTGGATCAACGTCTCCGGGCCCGCGGCGCCGACGGGTGGCGCCGGCGCCCACGCGTCGCTGCGGAGCGTGCTCGAGTACACCGGGGCGCGGATCATCGAGCCGGCGTGCGCCCGGATCGCGCTGACGCGGGCCATGATCGGACCCGACGGATTGATCGCCGACCCGGCGATCCGGGCTGAGATCGCCGCCACGCTGTCGACGCTCGTCCGCCGCGCGAGCGAGCCGCCGCGGCCGCCCGACGGCTGAAGGCCGCGTCAGAGGCCGGGTGGGTGGCGGACGACGTAGCCGCTGAGCGACCCGACCTGCGGGGCCCAGCGTGACCCGGTCTCCTGGAGGGTGATCGTGTCGAAGCGGCGGCCGTCGACGGTCACGAGCGCGTGCTGCGAGTTGGCGTAGACGGTGACCCGCTTGCCGGGGCCGGGGTCGCCGTAGGCGGTCAGGGCGCCGGAGTCCTCGGGCGTGGCCAGCAGGCCGGCGGCGTGGAGCACGTAGGAGACGGAGCCCGAGCAGTCGTAGCCGCTGTCGGCGAACGAGCCGTGGCCGCCGCCCCACTTGTACGGCAGGCGGGCGATCCGGTCTCCGGCGAGGAAGATCCGCCGGACGATCGCCGATCGCTGGAGCGCCGGGCCCTCCTGCCAGACCAGCGCGGCTGTGGGCGCCAGGCGGAACAGCTGCGCGCGGGCCCCGCCGTCGAGGTTGCGCAGGAGCAGCCGGCGGGGCGTGCTGGCCGGCGCCAGCGCCGGGGCGGCGCTGCCGAGCAGCACCGCCAGCGTCCCCCCGAAGCGCCCAGCGAGCGTGGCGGCGCGCCGCCACGGCCGCGGTCGGCGGGGGCGGCCGGGGCTGGGGCCGGGCGGGCGGTACGACGGCGGCAGCGGCAGCGGCGACGGCGACGGCGCGGACCGTCGTCTGGATTCGTGGGACATCGGATCCTTTGAGTCAAGTTGGTGTGCCGACGAGGTGAGCGGACGCGCTCGCGGTCCAGCCCCGGGCGCCGCCGGCACCAGCCGGCGGGTCGCCCGCGGCGACCGCGACGGCCGCTCGTTCCCCCCGTTCGGCGCGCCCGGCGGGCAGCGGCGATTCGGCTTGCTGTCGGTCCATCTATAACAGCGGGCGCGGACGGCCGCCGTGCTGCAACGCAGCATTCGCCACAATGCCCCCACCCATGGCCACCCCACCTGCAGCGGCGGACCGGCGCCTGTACATCGTCCGCCACGGGCAGACCGAGCGTTCGGCGGGAATGATCTACTCCGGCCAGGCCGACGTCCCCCTGACCGCGATCGGCCGCCAGCAGGCGGTCGCGGCCGGTGCGCTGCTGGCGGGGAGCAACGTCGACGCGATCGTGTCGAGTCCGCTGTCGCGGGCCCGGGACACGGCGGCGGCGATCGCCGCGGCGACCGGGCTCGGGGTCCGGGTCGACGATCGCCTGATCGAGGTGGACTACGGGCCGTTCGAGGGCCTCGACCGGAACGAGGCACGCGAGCGCTTCGGCGCTGCGTTCGCGGCCTGGCGCGAAGATCCGTTCGGCGCGCCGGTGCCCGGCATGGAGCCGCTCGACACGGCGCTCGCCCGCGCCCGGCTGGCGACGGCCGACGTGCTGCGCGACGCGCAGCGACCGGTGATCGTCGGCCACCAGGGCATCCTCCGGCTGGTGCTCGTAGCGCTCGGCGAGATCGAGCCCAGCGACTACTTTCAGACGCGGATCCAGGAGGCGGCGCCGATGGCGATCGACGGCCCGGCCGTCGTGCCTCAGAGCAGCGCGCCGCTCGGCACGTAGGGCACGAGTCTGCCGACGCCGCCGGCGGCCCAGATCGGCCCCCACGGGAGCACGTCGAGCCCGGCGGCGAAGAGCAACGGAAACGCCCAGTCCTGGCCCTCGGTCAGCCAGCCCACCTCGAACTCCCCTGGCCCGGCGAGGGCCATCGCGCCGGCGAGCAGGGCCGCCGCCGTCGCGCCGTCGGTGGCGCAGAGCGTGCTCAGGCGCTCCGCCTGGCCGAGCGCGTAACCCTGGCCGCCGGCGTCGTCGACGATCCACAGGCGGGAGCCGTTCTCCAGGAGGAAGGCCAGGTCCGCGGCGCGGCCGAACCCGCGCACCTGCCGGTCGACGGCGTCGCACAGCGCGAGGTCGCCGGCGGCGCCCCGCCGGGGCCGGCCGGTCAGCGGCAGGCGCCGACGGGCGACGGTGCCGCGGGCGGCGACGGTCGGCCGCGGCGACAGGCCGGCGCGGGCATAGAGGTGCTGGGCGCGCTGGTCGTGCGAGGACAGGATCATCTGGGCGTCGCCGGGCTGGGCGTAGCCGAGCGCCGCGGTCAGCAGCCGCCAGCCGATCCCGCGCTCCTGGACGTCAGGGTCGACCGCCAGCAGCGACAGTCCCCAGAGACCGCTGCGGCGCGTGGCCATTGCGACCCCGAGGACCCGCCCGCGCGGGCCGAGCGCCACGAAGGCCCCGGCCGGGTCGGTCGTCAGCGCATGGCTGACGCGGGCCCGCAGGAACGGCGAGCGCAGTGCGCCGGGCAGCGCGAACGCCGCGGCGTGGATCTCGTCGACGCGGTCGAGATCGCCGCGCTCCATCGGGCGGACGCCGCGCGGGCCTGCGCCCACGAGCGCCGCCCCCACCCCGTCGGGGATCAGGGGACGCCGCCGTCGTTGCGGCAGACGGTCGTCTGGCCGCCCTGCATCGACCAGACGCCGTCGGCGCACTGGACGACGAACCCGAAGCCCTTGCTGAACCCCGGGGCGCAGACGTGGGTCTTGCAGAAGTTGGCCGGCGGGTTGTAGGGGTCCGTCGGCGGTACGTCGTTCGGCGCGACGGAACTGGTGCCGGTATCGGTCGTCGTCGTCGGCGTCGTCAGCGTCGTGTCGGTCGTGGTCGTGAAGCTCGGCGTCGTGTCGGTGGTGCTGGTGAAGCTCGGCGTCGTGTCGGTGGAGGTGGCCGTCGTCGTCGTGTCGGTCGACTGCGTCCGCGTCGACGCCGAGGTCGGGGCGCCCCCGAGCCCGGCAACGCGGATCGTCCGCGTGCTGACGACGGTGCGCACGCTCGTCACGCGGGCGCCGGCGCTGGCGGCGCTCTGGCCGATCGCGATGCCGATCACGGCGCCGAGAACGGCCCCGATCGCCGTCCCGATGATGAGGAGCGTGTAGGGGTTGCGCGGCTGCGGCACACCGGAAGGCTACGCGGCCTGAGGACGTCTTGCCAGCCCACTCCCCGGCGAGCCGACGGCAGTCGGCTCGGCGCCCGCCCGGCACCGGCCCGGCACCCATCCGGCACCGACCCGTAGACCGCGTCCAGCCGGCCGGAGACGACGGCGCCCGGCCGTATCATTGGGCGGTCAGCCAACGCCGGAAATGAGAATGGCCAGACGCCAGCTTCGCCCACTTTTCGACCGTGTCGTGATCAAGGAGCTCGAGCCGGATCGCTTCCGTCGGTCGGGCATCGTCGTGCCGGCGGGGACGAACGAGCCGCCGCCGCAGCACGGGATCGTGCTGGCGATCGGACCCGGAATCGACTGGTGGGCGTCGGCCGGGCTCGAGATGCCGGTGCGCCCGGGCGACCACGTCGTCTTTCCGGCGTCGGCCGGGGCGTGGGTCGAGGTCGACGAGGAACGGCTGCTGGTCTGCGGCGTCTCCGAGCTGCTCGGGGTGCTCGAGCAGTCGCACGACTGTCCTCACTGCTCGGGCAGCGAGCTCGCCCCGGGCGAGACCTGCCCGGTCTGCGGCCGGAGCGGCGCGCCGGCCTAGCAGCCGCGAGTCGCGTCAGTCGCCGGCGAGCAGCCGCACGACGTCGGCATTGCTCGTCGGCGCGAAGTCGTGGTACCAGGCCCCGACCGCGATGAACGGGTCGGGCGTGTGGACGCAGACGAGCTCGTCGACCAGCGCCGCGAGCTGGGCGGCGGTGGCGGGAGGGGCCACGGGGACGGCGACGACGACACGGGCGGCCCCGAGCGCGCGGAGGGCGACGACCGCGGCCCGCATCGTCGCCCCGGTGGCGAGTCCGTCGTCGACGAGGATCACCACCCGCCCGGCGATCGCCGGCGGGGGACGCTCGCCGCGGTAGCGACGCTCCCGCTCGGCGAGCTTCGCCCCGGCCAGCCCGGCCAGGCGCTCGAGCTCGTCGTCGCCGATCCGGGCAGCCCGGATCACCGGCTCGTTGAGCACTCGCACGTCACCGGAGGCGAGCGCACCGATCGCGAGCTCGACCTGGCCGGGGAGGCCGATCTTGGCGACCATGAAGACGTCGAGCGGGGCCGCCAGAGCCCGGGCGACCTCCGCCGCGACCGGGACGCCGCCGCGCGGAAGCCCGAGCACGAGCAGCTCGGAGGCGCCGCGGTAATGGCCGAGCGCCCCGGCGAGCTCGACGCCGGCGGCGGTGCGGTCGGTGAACCGCACGGTCGGCACGGCCGGTCAGCCGATCCGGCTGCCGAGCGCCGCGTCGGCGTCGGGCGCCAGCAGGACGACGCCGAGGTCGGCGTCGATCGCGCCGAGCACGAGCACCTCGGAGATGAACGGGCCGACCTGGCGGGGGGCGAGGTTGACGACGGCGACGACCAGCCGGCCGGCGAGCTCGCTCGCCGGGTAGTGGACGATCTGGGCCGACGAGCGGCGCGTGCCGAGCTCGTCGCCGAAGTCGATCGTCAGCTTCCAGGCCGGCTTGCGCGCCTGGGGGAACTCGTCGACCGCGATGATCCGGCCGACCCGCATGTCGACCTTGTCGAAGTCGTCGTAGACGATCACGCTCGACACGATAGGTAAGGGGTCGCGTTCATCGTCAGGTCGACCCGACCGGCGACGGCGGCTGGCCCCGGGGGTGCAGCGGTTGCCTCGGCCGGGCGGCGGGTCTAGGATCGCACCAATCGGCCGGCGTGCATGGCGAGGCCGCGAGACTGAGGAGCCATCGGTGAAGACGAGACTTGGCATGGTCGGCCTGCTCGCGGTAGGGGCGATAGGAATCGCCGCCTGCGGCAGCAGCAGCAGCAAGAGCAGCAGCACCAGCACGGGGACGAGCACGAGCGGCGGAGCCAACGCGATCGACATCTACTCGAGCCTGCCGCTGCAGGGCGCGTCGAGCGCCCAGACGAAGCCGATGGTCAACGGCATCGAGCTGGCGTTGTCGCAGGCGGGCAACAAGGCGGGGACGTTCAACATCAACTACCAGTCGCTCGACGACTCGACCGCGCAGACCGGGTCGTGGGACGCGGGCCAGACCAACGCCAACGCGCGCAAGGCGGCCCAGGACAGCAAGGCCGTCTACTACATCGGCGAGTTCAACTCCGGTGCCAGCAAGCTGGCGATCCCGATCCTCAACCAGGCGGGCATCGCCGAGGTCAGCCCGGCCAACACCTACGTCGGCCTGACGACCAGCGAGCCGGGCAGCGCGCCGGGCGAGCCGCAGAAGTACTACCCGACGGGCAAGCGCACGTTCCTGCGGATCGTCCCGCGCGACACGATCCAGGCGGCGGCGCTGCTGAAGACGATGAAGGCCGACAGCTGCACGAACGTGGCCGTGGCCAACGACAAGGACACCTACGGCCAGGGCCTGGCGGCACTGCTCGAGCTCGAGAAGGCGAAGTACGGAATCACGATCTCGAGCAACACCGGCATCGACCCGAAGGCGCCGAACTACCGGACCTACGCCCAGACGATCAAGTCGGCCGGGGCCGACTGCTTCGTCTTCAGCGGGATCGTCGCCAACGGCGGCGTGCAGATCACCAAGGACGTGGCGGCGGCGCTGCCGAACGCGAAGATCTACGGGCCGGACGGCATGTGCACGAACACGTGGACCAACCCGAAGGACGGCGGCGTGCCGCTCACGATCGACAAGAACATCCAGTGCACGGTCGCCACGCTCGACCTGAGCGCGTACCCGGGCGGGCAGAAGTTCCTCGCCGACTACAAGGCCAAGTACGGGGACGCCAACCCCGATCCGTACGCGATCTACGGGTACGAGGCGATGAAGCTCGGCCTCGACACGATCGCCGGCCTCGGAGCCACGGGCAACAACAAGGCCGCCGTGCTGACGGCGCTGTTCGCGACCAAGGCGCGGTCGTCGGTGCTCGGCACGTACGGCTTCGACAAGAACGGCGACACGACGCTGAAGGACTACGGCCTCTACAAGGTCGGGCCCGACGGCAACCCGCTGTTCGAGAAGACGGTCAAGTAGCGCCTCCGGACGAGGCATGACAGCGGAGGGGGGCGCGCGGAGGCGCCCCCCTCCGGCAGGACCCGCCCGCGGCGCCCGAAAGGCCACATGGAAGCCCACACCCTCGCCACGCCAGGAGCCGCCGCCGGGCCGGCGCGGGCCATGCGCGTCGCGCGGCGCATGCTCGACCGGTACGGGCTGATCGCGGCGCTGGCCGCGCTGCCGGTCTACTACGCGATCAAGGACCTGACCTCCGGCTATCCGGGGTACTCGGGCGGGCACGCCGTCGTCCACCACAACCTCGCCTACCTCGGCGGGAACCTGGTCGACGGCATCTCCAACGGGGCGATCTGGGCGATGATCGCCATCGGCTACACGCTGGTCTACGGGATCATCGAGCTGATCAACTTCGCCCACGGCGAGGTCTTCATGATCGGGTCGTTCACCGCGTCGGGGATCTGGGGCTCGATCGGGCTGGGATTGACGACGGGCCCGCTCGGCCTGATCGCCGGCCTGCTGGTGACGCTGGTCGTCGCGATGCTCACGTGCGGGAGCCTCAACGTGCTGATCGAGCGGGTCGCCTACCGGCCGCTGCGCAGCGCGCCGAAGCTGGCGCCGCTGATCACGGCCGTCGGCTTCACCTTCATCCTCCAGAACGTCGGCCTGCTGTGGCTCGGCGGGTCTCCGACGGGGGTCGACGATCTGATCCACCAGAACGCGTCGGTGCTGACGGTGGCGGGCGTGACGATCCGGCGGGCCGACGTGCTGGCGGTCGGCGTGACGATCCCGCTGGTGTTCGCGCTGACGTGGTTCATCTCGCGCACGCGGATGGGCCGGGCGATGCGGGCGACGGCGCAGGACCCGGAGGCGGCGCGGCTGATGGGGATCAACGTCGACGCGACGATCTCGGTCACGTTCCTGCTCGGGGGGATGCTGGCCGGGGCGGCCGGCCTGGTGTACGCGCTGTACGAGACGACCGTCTGGTACTTCCAGGGCTTCGAGGCCGGGCTGATCGCGTTCACCGCGGCGGTCATGGGCGGCATCGGCAACGTCCGGGGGGCGGTCCTCGGCGGCCTCATCATCGGCTGCATCCAGCAGCTGTCGGACGCCCGGATCGGACCGCTGTGGACGCCGGCGGTGGTGTTCGCCTACCTGATCATGATCATGGTGCTCCGGCCGCGGGGCCTCCTCGGCGAAGAGACGCGGGAGGCGGGATGACACAGCTGACCGATCGGCTCCCACCGTGGTGGAACAAGGCCGCGGCCGCCGCGGTGATCGTCGTCGGCCTGCTGCTGCCGCTCGGCTTCAGCCAGACGAGCGGCTTCCTCAACGCGACGGTGATCGCCCTGGCCTACGTGGTGATGGCCCTCGGCCTGAACGTGGTCGTCGGCTTCGCGGGCCTGCTCGACCTGGGCTACGTGGCGTTCTTCGCGATCGGGGCGTACGCGGTCGGGTGGTTTGGGTCGAGCTTCTTCTACAACGCCCACGTCCACGTGCTCGTCTCGCCGGTCGCCCGCCAGCTGCCGGGCGTCCACCTCAACTTCATCCTCATCATCCTCGCGGCGATCGTGCTGACGTCGATCGCCGGGGCGTTCATCGGGCTGCCGACGCTCCGGCTGCGGGGCGACTACATCGCGATCGTGACGCTGGCGTTCGGCCAGATCATCGGGGTGTTCGCGCTCAACGGCGACAGCATCCATGTCTTCGGGGGGACGCTGACGGCCGGCCGGCAGGGCATTACGCCGGTCGACGCGGTGTACATCCCGGGCTTCAGCGCGTTCGACCAGCTGCACCTGAGACCGTGGTACTGGACGATCTTCGTGATCGTCCTGATCGTCGTCTTCATCAACCTGCGCCTGCGCGACTCGCGCATCGGCCGAGCGTGGATCGCGCTGCGCGAGGACGAGGTCGCCGCGGTGTCGATGGGCATCCCCCTGGTGCGGACCAAGACGCTGGCCTACGCGGCGGGGGCGGCGTTCGGCGGGGCGGCCGGCGTCTTCCTCGGGGCCTACCTCAACGAGATCAACGCCGACCAGTTCCAGTTCTCGTTCTCGATCTTCGTCCTGGCCATGATCATCGTCGGCGGCCTCGGGTCGATCTGGGGGGCGGTGCTCGGGGCGCTGCTGCTGGCGTACATCAACTACTACCTGATTCCCGACGTGCTCAACGGCATCCCGAGCGCGCTCGGCCTGAGCTTCAACCTGACCGACCTGTCGTTCGGCATCTTCGGCTTCCTGCTGGTGTTCGTGATGGTGCTCCGGCCGCAGGGCCTCTTCCCCGAGCGCCGGCGGGCCCTCGAGCTGACCGAGCCGATCGCCACGGCCGAGGCGGCCGCGGCCCCCGAGGTGCAGGGATGATCGACGCCGACGGAAGCGCGACTCGAGCGGCAGTTCCGGCGCCCGCGGCGGACGCGCTGATGACGGTCCACGACGTGACCAAGGAGTTCGGCGGCCTCGTCGCCGTGAACCATGTGTCACTGACCATTCCGCGCCGGGCGATCGTGTCGATCATCGGGCCGAACGGGGCGGGCAAGACGACCTTCTTCAACATGCTGACCGGCCTCTACAAGCCGACGTCGGGACAGATCATGTTCGACGGGCGCAACGTGACGCGGGCGCGGCCCGACGTGATCAACCGGCTGGGGGTGGCGCGGACGTTCCAGAACATCCGTCTCTTCGCGGCGATGAGCGCGCTCGAGAACGTGGTCGTCGGGCGTCACTCGCGGATGAAGGCCGGGGTCTTCGGGTCGATCGTGCGGACGCCCGGCGTACGGGCCGAGGAGCGGGCGGTGCGGGTACGGGCGCGCGAGCTGCTCGCCTACGTCGGCGTCGCCCCCAAGAGAGTCGACGAGCTGGCGATCAACCTGTCATACGGCGACCAGCGGCGGGTCGAGATCGCGCGGGCCCTGGCGTCCGAGCCGAGCCTGCTGCTGCTGGACGAGCCCACGGCGGGCATGAACCCGCAGGAGTCGGCCGGGCTGACCGCGTTCATGCGGCAGATGCGCGAGGAGCTCGGGGTGACGATCCTGCTGATCGAACACGACATGAAGGTCGTGATGGGCGTATCCGAGCGCGTGACCGTGCTCAACTACGGGGAGAAGATCGCCGAGGGCAAGCCGACCGAGGTCCGGGCGGACCCGGCGGTGATCGAGGCCTACCTCGGTGTCCAGGACGAGACATGACCCCGCTGCTCGAAGTCGACGACATCCACACGAGCTACGGGTCGATCGAGGCCCTGAAGGGCGTGTCGCTGACCGTCGAGGAGGGCGAGGTCGTGACGCTGATCGGGTCCAACGGGGCGGGCAAGTCGACGACGCTGCGGTCGATCTCGGGCCTGAGCCCGGCCCGGTCGGGGACGATCCGGTTCGACGGACGGGAGATCACCCGGACGAGCACGCAGGACATCGTCGGCTTGGGCATCGCCCTCTCCCCCGAGGGACGCCACTGCTTCCCGCGCATGACCGTGCGCGAGAACCTCGACCTGGGGGCCCACCGGCGGCGGGGACCGGAGATCGCCGAGGACCTCGAGCGGGTCTTCGGGCTGTTCCCGCGCCTGAACGAGCGCCAGCGGCAGAAGGCGGGGACCATGTCGGGCGGGGAGCAGCAGATGCTGGCGATCGGGCGGGCGCTGATGGCCCGGCCGCGCCTGCTGCTGCTCGACGAGCCGTCGATGGGGATCGCGCCGATCCTGGTCCAGCGGATCTACGAGACGATCGGCGAGATCAACAAGACCGGGGTGGCGATCCTGCTGGTCGAGCAGAACGCCAACTACGCGCTCGGCATCGCCGGGCGGGGCTACGTGCTCGAGACGGGGCAGGTCGCCCTGAGCGCGACGAGCGAGTCGCTGCGCAACGATCCGGAAGTCCAGCGAGCCTACCTCGGCACATGACGATCCTGGGCCTGATCGGCGCCGAGGCGCTCTACCTCCTGTTCGCGTGGCTGATCTCCGCCGTGGTCGCGGCGTGGCTGTCGGAGCGCAAGGGCTACGGCGAGCGCGCCGGCCTGGCCACCGGCCTGCTGCTGTCGGCCGCGGCGATCCCGATCTGGCTGATCTGGCCGGCCCGGGCCGGGTCGGCCTGGAAGCTCGACGGCCCGCTGCCGCGACGCCGGGGGGATTAGCGGCGCGCCCGCCGGGCTGGGCGGGCCGGCGCCGCCCACAGCGATTCGTCTACCTGGGCGCACGGGTCAGCAGATCGACGGAGCCGTCGAATTGCCACAGGGGATTTGGGGCGTCGCCCGTCGGGGTGCGCAGCGGGAAGAAGCCGTTGACCTCTTGTGGTCCGTCCCCGTCGGCCCGGTAGCGGCCGTCCGGGGTGACGTCGAGCTGATAGATCGCCGAGCCGATCGCCGTGGCTCCCGGGAGGCGCCACGAGACGACGCACCGCCAGTCATTGCCCGCTCCGACATCCGCGACGAGGCCGCCGCCCTTGTCGCACGAGGCGCTGGCCCGCAGGTCTGCCTCGGTGACGCTGGGGCGGTGCAGCTCTGCGGTCTGCATGCGGTAGAGGTGCGCGAACGCCGTGGAGAGCGACCGGTCCAGCTTGGGTTTGTCGATCCCGGAGCTGGACGCCTGGGTCACCCCGGCAATGACGCCAGCGGTGACGGCGAGCACACCCACCAAGGGCAGCACGGCTCCCACGAGAGCACGGCGGCCGGCGCCGTCGTAGGCCAGATCGGTGAAGTCGCGGCGCATGAAGAGCCGATAGGCCAGCGCGGAGGCGGTCACCGCGACGACGAGGCTGACCCCGACGCCAACGATCGCGGGGCCGGTCTGCGCCGGATCGGTGAACAGCCCGCGCCAGGCGACGAACCCATAGCTCGGCAGGACGACGCGCACCACCACGGGCAGCGCCAGCAGTTGCGCAATCTGCAGACTCAAAGCCAGCAGCGCGGGGATCACCAGCCCCATCGGGGAACGGCCGAACGCCACCGAGCCGAGCAGCCCGATCGCCGCGAAGGCCAACGTCGGAGCGAGGGCGATGAGCCAGGCCAGCAGCACCGCATGGGCCGCGTGCCCGGGCGTGAGGAGATGCCCGTCAAGGCCCACCAATGGCCGGTCGCCGACCGCCGCGAGCCCGCCGACGATGCCCGAACAGGCGAGACCAGCCACCAGCAACACGGTGATGGTGAGGCTCGCCAGTGCTTTGACCGCGAAGATTCGTCGCGGCGCCCGGACGGCGACCAGCAGATGTCGCCACGTCCCGAGTCGGTCCTCCTGGGCGAAGATGTCGCCGGCGACCAGAGAGGTCAGCAGCGGCAGCACCCAGGTGCCGGAGAACGTCAAGACGACCAGCGATCCCGCCCAGCCGGTCTGACTCATCCAGCGACCGAATACGGTGTCGGACGGGAGCGAGCTCTGCCGGCTGATCACTGCCACCAGCACCGCCGGACCGAGCCAGCAGGCCAGCAGCGCCAGGCGGACCGGCCACCGGGCGAGGAGCTTGATCAGCTCGAATTGGTAGCCGCGGCGAAGGAGCGCGGGTCGGGCGCCGGCGTTCGGCAGCGTGACGACCGTGGCGGTCACCGGCCCCCGCCCTCGCTCGGCATGTTCGCGTCCGCCGTCAGGGCGAGGAAGGCCGCCTCGAGCGGCGGCACGACAGGCGATAGCTCGCGCACGTTCACGCCGCTGCCGACGAGGCGCGCGACCAGATCGTCGAGGCCGGGCATCGCCGCACGCACCAGAAGGGCCCCGGCGTCACGACGCTGGTACAGGTCGTCGTTCGGGAGCACGCGCAGATCCGGCGTCTCGGCCGCGACTCGCCGGGCCGCGGCCGGATCGGACGTTCGCAGCCGGTAGTCCAATTCGTCGACGCCGGCGGCGAGCTCGGTGATCGGACCCGAGAAGACCACCCGCCCCCGGGCGAGGACGGTGATGTCGCTGCACACCGCGGCCAGGTCGTCCATCCGGTGACTCGAGAGGACGATCGCGGTGCCGCCGGCCGCGAGCTCGCTGAGCATGCGCTGTACATGGCGTGTGCCGACCGGATCAAGACCGTTGGCGGGTTCGTCGAGCACCAGCAGCCGGGGGGTCGTCAGGAGCGCGGCGGCAAGCCCGAGACGTTGTCGCATCCCGAGCGAGAAGCCGCGCACGCGGTCGTCCGCGACATCGGTGAGCCCGACCCGCTCGAGCACGTCATCGATGCCTCCCGAGCCGTCGCCCCGCAGGCGGGCCAGCGCGGCGAGGTTCTGCCGCGCGGTCAGCGCGGGGTAAAGGCCCGGTCCGTCCACGAACCCGGCAACCCCCGCGGGGAGACCGAGCGTCCGGCGCACCGGGCAGCCGAAGATCTCCAGCTTGCCGCCGTCGGCTTGGGCCAGACCGAGGAGCAGGGCCAAGAGCGTCGTCTTTCCCGCCCCGTTGGGTCCGACGAGGCCGCGCACCTGCCCCGGCGCGACGTCGAGGTCGACGCCGTCGAGCGCGACGACCTCGCCGAAGGACTTGACTATTGCGCACGCACGGACGGCGATCTGCTGGGTTCGATGATCGACCGGTGCCGGCGGCGTCCCGGCCGTCTCGCCAGACGACGGCCCGGCGGAGCTCCGGCGGGCCGTCGTATCGGACTGCCGTCCGGCGTGGGTCCCGAGACTCGTCAGTTCCCCTCCGAGCTCGGGATGTACGCGCCCGGTACCCGCGACGGAGCGTAGATCTCCGTGTCACCCGGGTAGGGCACCTTCCAGTCGTGAGCCTGGTACCACGTGTACCGGTTCATCTGCTCCGGGTTGGCGTAGTCGGGGACCGCGCCGTTGCCGGTGAGGTGCTGGCCCGCCAGCCAGGTCTGCCAGGCAGCGGCGGTGGCCTGCTCGTCGGACGGAACCGCGTTCGCTTCTGCCTGCGACCTCGCCAGCGCCGTCGTCGCCGTGCCACTCGTGCCCAGCGTGTCCACACCGCAGGTCGGCGGGGTGGCGATGCCCTCGGTGAGCGGGATCTGGTTCGGCACCGCGTTGAACGGGCTGTAGTCGGGCTTCTTGGTGAAGGCGCCGTACATCGGCGTCGCCGCCGCGAGCTTCTCGTTCAGCGGCTGGGCGCCGAGGATCTGCTCGATCGTGCGGACCATGTTGATCTGCGAGTAGTAGGTGCTGTCGACCCCGCCGTGCTGCGACCACGGGCTGATGATCTGGACCGGGGCGCGGTGCCCGTCGACGTGGTCGGCCCCGTCCTGGCTGTCGTCCTCGACGACGAAGATCGCGGAGTCCTTCCAGTACTTGCTGTGCGAGATCGTGTCGACGATGTCACCCGTGGCGAGATCGTTGTCGGCCACCCCGGCCTCCGGGTTGGTCGGACCGCCTGTGTGATCGCTGGAGAGCCAGATCATGTTGAGGTTGGCGGGCCCGTTCTTCTGGAAGTCCTGCTTCCAGATCTCGGAGCGGTAGATGTCCGGGATCGAGAGGTCGAACGGCGGGGACTGGGGGTCGGCGATCGCGTTCAGCGACGGGATCACCGAGCCGTAGTCGCCCTTGAGGTCGGGGGTGGTCAGCTGGGAGGGGTCGCCACCGTTCTCGACGCTCCTGGTCGCGCAGTAGTACTGCTGCCACGTCCCAGGCGGCTTGCCCTCCATGTACTCGAACTCGCCATAGTTGCGGGCCGTCGCGCCGGCGGACCCGACGGCCGTCCACAGGAAGCCCGAGCGCTGGTGGCCCAGCACGTCCTCCTCGGTGTCGTAGCTGCGCTGGTACTCGCCCGCCGACGACTCGGTGTACTCCGGGTTGTCGCCCTGCATCAGCCAGTTGTGGCCCTCGGCGGAGTTGGTGCCGACGTCGTATGTGTTGTCGTAGAGACCGAACTGCTTGGCCAGCGCGTGCTGGTTCGGAGTCGCCCTCTCCCCGAACTGGGTGAGCGTCGGGTCGCCGTTGCCCTCACCCATGTCGCCGAGCAGCTGATCGTAGGTGCGGTTCTCCTTCACGATCAAGAAGACGTGCTTGATCGTGGACGGGTCACCGATCCGCGTCGGGACCGGCACGGCGCTGGCCCGGTGGCCGGTGGCCTGCTCGACGCTGTGCTTGTCCCAGCCGTTCTGCGCGACGACGGTGTCGGTGTACCGGGCGATGTCCTTGTCGCTTGGGAGCGTGAAGCGGGTCAGGGATGCGGTCGTGCTGTGCGTGTCGTGGCCGCTCACGGGCACGGTTCCCGGTCCCTTGTACGTCGTGATGGCCGGGCCGCGCGCGTCGATTCCGCGGGTGTTGGTGACGACGATCTGGTTGCCGGCGCTCGCCACCGTCGCCGGGTAGTAGTCGGTCGGCAGCAGGCCGATGTAGCTCACCGGATCCTGCGGCGTGCCGTCGTAGCGATAGACGGCGACCGCGTTCGCCCTCCCCAGCGAGACCAGCAGGTGGCCGTCCTTGGTCAGGTCGATGCCGTCGGGCTCATACCCGACCGCGGACGACGGCCACGGCTTGGTGTCGATCGTCTGCACGACCTGGTCGGTGGTCGTGTCGATGACCGAGACGGTGTCACTGTTGGTGTTGGCGACGAACAGCGCGTTGCCGCTCTGATACATCGCCGTCGGATGCAGGCCGACGTCGACGGAGCCGACCGCGGCCGCTGGGTCCGTGGTGTTGATGACGCTGACCGTTCCCGTCGTCGATGTGCCGAGGTACCCGTCCGCGGGCACCTGGGTGCCGTAGGAGCCCATGGTCGTGTCACCGGCCTGCGCCTGACGGCCACCCTCGTTGCTCACGTAGAGCTTGCTGCCGGCGAAGCTGAGCTCACGCGGAGCGATGCCGACGTTCCACGTGTGCTCGGTCGCTCCCGTGTTGGGGTCGAGCGCGGCGACGGTGTTCTGTCCGTTGATGGCCGCGTACAGGGTGGACCCGTCGGGCGAGTAGGCCGTCTGCCCGACGAGGGCCGAGTGGCCGTTCGTCGCCGGGATCGAGAAGGTCGTCGGCGTGCCCAGCGTCCCGTCGACGTTGACCGGGAAGCGACTCAGGCCGTCGCGCTCCGGGAGCCAGAGGAACTTGCCGTCCGGCGAGTACGTCGGACCCTCCTGACCGACGGTGCCGTCGGACAGCTTCTGGCTGACCGCGGATGCGCTGCCGACCGTCCAGATGAGCTTGTAGCTCGACAGGTCGAAGATCTGCAGGACGACCGACTTGTCGGTGCTGGTGGCCGCGAGGAAGCGCCCGTCCGGGCTGACCGTCGAGCCCATGAACTTGCCGAACTGGGTGAGCAGACGGTCGCCGAGCGGCTGGATGATCTGGTTGTCGGAGACCTGAATGCCGTTGGCGTACTGGGTGCCGACCTGGTTGCCGTCAGACCCCACGGCGGCGTAGGTCAAGCCTGCGCCGGCGAGGACAACGGCCGTCGCGCCGGCGGCAATGATGCGGCGGCGGCGGCCAGCCGGGCCGAGCACGCCGAGGCGGGTCCTCGAGACCTGTCGGCGTCGTCGTGTGACCTGCGTACCCGTCAGTTCACTGCGATTCCGGCTGCTGGACCGGCTGAGCATCGGGTTCCCCTTTGTGCGAAAGACAGCGGCAGCGCGAACCTAGGCCCGCGGTCGCGTGCGCAGGTAACCCGCTCGTGAACCAGGCGTGTCCATCTCGTGGTGATCAGGGCCAGCCGCTCGGTCACTCGCGCTCGCCTCCGGACAGGCCCACGCGCCTACCGACCTGCCTGGCCCCGCGGGCGGCCCGCTTTGGACCGCCTGTCCGTACCGCACCAAGTTGGTCCAACCTATTATCAATCGCGCCCTAGGGTTCCGCTTCCGCCAACCATCGGAGGGTCTGGTCCGAGAGGGCAACCCCGCCTATGGGTGCGGGCACACGGCGGGACAAAAGCCCGGGAGATCGACTTTCGGGCTCTTTTTCTGGGCGGACAAGGACATGGGGCGCATGGACATCCACGGACCGGCCGCACTGATCGTCATCGACGTCCAGAAGGGCGAGCTTCCGCAGACGCCCTCGTCCGGGATCCCGGTGATGGCCGGCGGCGCCGAGCGGCACGCCCGCATCGGCGAGCTGGTCGACGCGGCCCGGGCGAGCGACGTCCCGGTGATCTTCATCCAGGAGGTCCACAAGCCGTCCGGCTCTGACTTCGGCCGGGAGCTCGACGGGGCCGAGGGGCCGCACTGCATCGAGGGCGAGCTCGAGACCGAGCTGGCGATCGCGCCGCGCCCGGACGAGTACCACATCCGCAAGCGCCGGTATTCGGCGTTCTTTGCGACCGAACTCGACCTCGTCCTGCGCGGCCTTGGGGCCCGGACGCTGATCCTCGTCGGCGCGCTGACCGACGTCTGCGTCCACTACACGGCCGTCGACGCCCACCAGCACGACTATCACTTCCGCGTCGTCAGCGACTGCGTCGGCGGGTCGACGCTCGGTGCGCACGAGGCCGCGCTCCGGGCGATGGCCTACCTGCAGCGGGACGCGGTGATCGACAGCGAGCAGGCTCTCGCGGGACTGCGCCCGGTCGGAATGCTCACGTGAGCGTCGCGGCCGCGCCGATGCTCGAACCGGCCGCAGATACGGCCGGAGCGCCGGTCCTCGTCGTCGGCGATCTCCACGTCACGTTCCCGGGCGACCCGCCCGTCCGCGCCCTCCGAGGTGCGTCGCTGGAGATCGACCCCGGCGAGATCGTCGGGCTGGTCGGCGAGTCGGGCTCCGGCAAGACGGTGCTCGGCCTCGCCGCGCTCGGCCTGCTGCCGCCGGTCAAGGGCCTCGAGGTCAAGGGCGCGGTCCGGCTCGGCGGCCACGAGATGACGACGGCGACCGACGACGAGCGCCGGGCCCGGCGCGGGCTCTACGTCGGGGCCGTGTTCCAGGATCCGATGGCCGCACTGAACCCGACGATGCAGATCGGCCGTCAGGTCAGCGAGGCCGCCGGGGGCACCGATGACGACGCGGCGGCCGCACTGCTCGCCGACGCCGGCATCCCCCAGCCGCACGAGCGCCTGCGCCAGTTCCCGCACGAGCTCTCGGGCGGGCTGCGCCAACGGGTGATGATCGCGATGGCGGTAGCGCGCGGCCCGCAGCTCGTCGTGGCCGACGAGCCGACCACGGCGCTCGACGTCACCGTCCAGGCGCACGTCCTGCGCCTCCTCGCGCGCCTGCGCGAGCGGGGCATGTCAGTCCTGCTGGTGACGCACGACCTCGCCGTGGCCGCGACGATCTGCGACCGCATCGCCGTGGCCTACGCCGGCAGGATCGTCGAGTGCGCGCCTGCGGCCGAGCTGATCCGAGCCCCGGCCCACCCGTACACGCTTGGCCTGCTCGCCAGCCGCCCGCGCATGGACGGCCCGCCGGGACCGCTGGCGTCGCTCGCCGGCCGCATGCCCGACCCCCGGCGGATCCCCGACGGCTGCGCCTTCGCCCCCCGCTGCCCGCTCGCCGCGCCGCAATGCGCCGAGCCGCCGGCCGCGGTCGACGACGGCCGCTTGGTCGAGTGCCACCGCCCGGGCGAGCTGATCCACTGGCCGACCCCGACCCCGACGCCGGACGCCCTCGACGCGGCGGCGCCGGCGGCCGGTCCCCGCCCGGGTGCGGCGATCACGGTCCGCGACGTCAGCCGCGAGTTCGCCGGCAGCGGCACCCGACACAGGCTCCGCCCAGGCCGGGCCAAGCCGCCGTTTCGCGCCGTCGACGGCGTCAGCCTCGAGCTGGCAAACGGCGGGTCGTTGGCGATCGTCGGCGAGTCGGGCAGCGGCAAGACGACGCTGCTGCGGATGATCGTCGGCCTGCTCGCGCCGACGCGCGGGACGATCGAGCACTTCCCCGGTGCCGGCCCCCCGCAGCTGATCTTCCAGGACGCGGGCGCGTCGCTGACCCCATGGCTGACGGTCGGCCAGATGCTGGCCGAGCGGCTTTCTCGCTTCGGCATGATCCGCAGCGACCGGGCGGCGATGATCACGGCCACGCTGTCCTCGGTCGGCCTCGCGGCCGAGGTCGCCGAGATGCGTCCGCGCGAGCTCTCAGGCGGCCAGCGGCAGCGGGCGGCGATCGCCCGGGCGGTGATCGTGCCGCCGGCGCTGCTCGCGTGCGACGAGCCCGTCTCGGCGCTCGACGTCTCGCTCGCCGCCCAGGTGCTCAACCTACTGGGCGACCTGCGGGCCAAGCTCAACCTGACGATCCTCTTCGTCACCCACGATCTCGCCGTCGCCCGGGCCGTCGCCGACGAGGTGCTCGTGATGCATGCCGGCGTCGTCGTCGAGCGCGGCCCGACCGCCCAGGTGCTCGAGTCGCCGCGCAACGAATACACGCGCGCGCTGCTCGATGCCGTGCCGAAGATCGAGCGGGCGGCCTGACCGTGGCGACGGTCCCGGCACCGACGGCCGGCGAGCTCGCCCCGACCAGAAGCTGGCTGCGGCAGCTCCGCGGCCTGCCGCGCGGGAGCGCGTCGGTCGGGGCACTCGGCCTCGTGACGCTGGTCGCGCTCCTCGCCGGCACGCTGGCCCCGCACGGGGCCGAGCAGATCACCAACATCGCCCCGCTGCACGGGCCGACCGCCGGCGCCCTGTTCGGGACCGACGAGGTCGGCCACGACATCTTCAGTCGCGTGCTGTTCGGGATCCGCGAGTCGTGGTTCTCGGCGCTGGCGGTGATCTTCGGCGGCGCCCTGATCGGCGCCGTGATCGGCGGTATCGCCGGGGCGGCCGGGGGCGTGGTCGACAGCCTGCTGATGCGCCTGACCGACCTCTTCCTGGCGCTGCCGGCGCCGATCCTGGCGATCGCCGTCGTCTCGGCGCTCGGCCCGAGCCTGATCCACTCGCTGATCGCCCTGTCGATCGTCTGGTGGCCGTGGTACGCCCGGATCGTCCGGGGTGAGGTCCGCGCCCTCAGCGTCCGGCCGCACGCCGACGCCGCGCGCCTGGCCGGCGCCGGCAGAGCCGGCCTGCTGGTGCGCCACCTCCTCCCGGGCGCGGTCCGCCCGGTCGTCGTGACCATGTCGCTCGACGTCGGCAACCTCATCCTCGCCCTGGCCGGTTTGTCCTTCATCGGCCTCGGGGCGCCGGCCCCGTCGCCGGAGCTCGGCGGCATGAGCGCGCGCGGCCTCGACTACCTCCTCGGCCACGCGTGGGTCCCCCTCTTCCCGGCGTTCGGCGTCGCCCTCCTGGCGCTGATCGCCAACCTTGCCGGCGACGGCGTCGCTCGCCTGCTTGATCCCCGCGAAAGGACACGATGAAGCTCAGCGTCATCCGGCGAGCCCTCGCCGCCACCGCCGTCGTCGCACTTGCCGCCGCGTGCGGCTCCAGCAGCTCGTCGACGGGCGTCGCCGCGAGCGCGACCACGCTCCGTGTCCCATATCTGGCCGACATGAGCGTGCCCGACCCGGACATCTTCTACGACATCGAGGGCAACTCGGTGATTCTCTCGGCCTACCAGGGCCTCCTCACCTACGCGCCGAACTCATCGCGGATCGTCGGCCAGCTCGCGCGGTCATACAGCGTCTCCCCCGATGGCCTGACCTACACCTTCCAGCTCGTGCCGGGGGTCAGGTTCCACGACGGGACGCCGTTCACGAGCGCGTCGGTCGCGGCCAGCTTCCACCGCCGCCAGGCGCTCGGCGCCACGTCGGCCCCCGGGTACATGCTCCAGACGGTCAAGCAGGTGCTGACCCCGACGCCGTCGACGGTCGTCGTCAAGCTCCGCTCGCGCACCGCGCCCTTCCTGCACTATCTCGCCTCGAGCTGGGGCCCGAAGATGATCGGGCCGCTCGCGCTGGTGACGAACAAGGGCAGCGATCTCAGTCAGACCTATCTGCAGACGCACGACGACGGGACGGGTCCGTACATCCTGTCGGCGTTCGTGCGTGGCCAGCAGTACACGCTCACGGCCTTCTCCGGCTACTGGGGGCCCAAGCCGAGCTTCAAGACGGTCCTGATCAAGATCATCCCGGACATCGGGACGCAGGAGCTCGAGCTCAAGAACGGCGATCTCGACATGATCAGCCACTCGTTCCCGGCCTCCCAGCTCAGCAGCCTGAGCTCGAACCTGACTGCCCGGGAGTACCCGTCCTTCCTGCGCGCGCTGCTCTACGTCAACACGCACAAGGCGCCGTTCAACGACCCGGCGGCGCGCGCGGCGCTCGCGCGCACGATCGACGTCCCGAAGATCGTCAGCGAGGCCTATGCCGGCACGGCCACCGTGCCGACCGGCCCCTATCCGCCGGGGATCCTCGCCAACCAGCCGCCGCTCGACTACGGCACCAAGCCGCCGACGCCGGTCAAGGGCAAGGGCGGGTCGATCGTGCTCGCCTACACCGCCGACGAGTCGGGCATCCAGCAGCGCGTATCGGAGATCCTCCAGACCGAGCTCGAGGGCATCGGCTACAGCGTCACGCTGCGCGAGGTCCAGCTGCCGGAGACGTACAACTTCATCAAGAGCCTGAGC
This sequence comes from uncultured Solirubrobacterales bacterium, assembly GCA_963742705.1. Classification (GTDB taxonomy): domain Bacteria; phylum Actinomycetota; class Thermoleophilia; order Solirubrobacterales; family Solirubrobacteraceae; genus Palsa-513. The sequence continues at coordinate 1,211,872 of CAVUMZ010000017.1, forward strand.
ACGGCGCCGGACCTGATGATCCAGACGAACACGCCGGACGCCGCGCAGCCGGATCCGTGGGCGCGGATCGTCTGGGGCTCGGCGGGCGGTCTCAACTTCTTCGGCTACAAGAACCCGCAGATCGACGCCGAGCTCAACACGGCTCTGAGCGCCACGCCGGCCGAGGCCGACACGCTCTACCGCACGGTCGGCCAGCAGCTCGTCGCCTCGCACGAGCTGTTCTTCCTCGCCGACGCCAAGGACACGATCGTCACGAGCAAGTCGCTGGTCGGCGGCGAGCACGTGCCGGCCTATCCGTGGCGCCTCGACTACGCCACGCTCCACCGAGGCTGACGCAGTGGCCCGACTGATCGGTCGACGCCTTCTGGCGATGGTCGGCGTGCTGCTCGGGCTCGCCGTGATCGTCTTCATCCTCCAGGTGCTGATCCCGGCCGACCCGGCCCGGGCGATCCTGGGCGCCGCGGCGTCGCCGGCGGCGGTCAAGGCCAAGGCGCACCAGCTCGGCTACGACCGACCGATCCCGGTCCGCTTCGTCCGCTTCATGGGCCGCCTGCTCCAGGGCGACCTCCAGGAGTCGCTGCGCACGCGCAACCCCGTCACCAAGGACCTCGGCACGTTCGTCCCGGCGACGGCCGAGCTCGCGCTGATGGCCGCCTTCATGGCGGCGGTGATCGGGGTCGGCCTCGGCCTGGCGATGGCCGGCGGCATGCGCGGGCGCCAGCTGGCGCGCGTCACCCTGATCGCCGGCGCGTCGATGCCGAGCTTTCTGCTGGCCCTGCTGGCGATCCTCCTGCTCTACTCGACGCTCCACCTGCTGCCGGCGTCCGGCCGGCTCAGCGACACGCTCACCGCGCCCACGGGCCCGACGAAGCTGCTGCTCGTCGACTCGCTGCTGCACCTCGACTTCAACGTCTTCTGGGACGCGCTGCGCCAGATCTTCATGCCGGCGCTGGTGCTCGCCCTGACCCCGGCGGTGGCGATCGCCCGGACGCTGAACGCGTCGCTCGAGCAGGCGATGCAGGAGGACTGGGCGCGCACAGCGCGGTCCAAGGGCCTGCGCGAGCGGACGATCCTGCTGCGCCACGCCCTGCGCAACGCGCTCGGCCCGACGCTGACGATGAGCGGGCTCCAGCTCGGGTTCCTGCTCGGGGGCGTCGTCGTCGTCGAGCAGATCTTCGCCTGGCCGGGAGTCGGCCTCTACACCGACCAGGCGATCGCCTACGCCGACTTCCCGGCGATCACCGGCGTCACACTGGTCCTCGGAGCAGCGTACGTGGTCGTCAACCTGCTCGTCGACCTCGCCCAGATGTGGGCGGACCCGAGGCTTCGCGTGTGAGGCTCCACGAGCTGCCGGCGACGCCGCAGACCGTGCACTGGGGTCATTTCGACCCAGCCCTGCCGCCGGTGCTCACGGTTGCGTCCGGGGACGTCGTGCGGATCGAGGCGGTCACCCACCACGCCGGCGACGCGCCCGACCTGCTGATGGACGACGGCATCGCCGCGATCTTCGACCAGGTCCAGGACCGCGGACCCGGCCCACACGTGCTCACCGGCCCGATCGCCGTCGCCGGAGCGCGCCCCGGCGACGTGCTCGAGGTGAGGATCCTGAGCGCCGAGCCGCGCCTGGCGTACGGGTCGAACCTGGCCGCCGGCTGGGGCCAGCTGCACGACGACTTCGGCCATGAGCGGGTCACGGTCTACCGCATCGACGCCGCGGCCCGGCTCGGCCGGGCGGTGTTCGCCTACGACTGGACGCACGGCGACGCGCCGGGGACGATCGTCGCCCCCGATCCGGGGAGCCGCGTGCCGGCGCTCGCCGGGGTCCAGGTCCCGCTGCGCCCGCACTTCGGCACGATGGGCGTCGCCCCCGCGACGCCGGGCCGGACAAGCTCGATCCCGCCCGGCGACCACGGCGGCAACATCGACAACTGGCGGATCGGCGCCGGCGCCACGATGCACTACCCGGTCGCCGTCCCCGGCGCCCTGCTCTCGGTCGGCGACCCGCACGTCTCGCAAGGCGACGGCGAGGTCAGCGGGACGGCGCTCGAGGCGTCGCTGACCGGCCTGATCCAGCTGACGATCAGGCGCGACCTGCCTTACACCGTGCCCGTGCTCGAGGACGCCACGCATGTCCTCGTGCACGGCTTCGGCGACGACCTCGACGAGGCGATGCTGGCGGCGAGCCGGCGCACCATCGACCTGCTCGGCCAGCGCTACGGCCTCTCCCGCGACGACGCCTACTCGCTGCTGAGCGTCGCCTGCGACTTCACCGTGACCCAGGTCGTCGACGGCCGCAAGGGCATCCACGCGAGCTTCGCCAAGGCGATGTTCCCGTGGTGAGGCGCTTCACCTTTACTCCTGCTGACGGGGTGCCGGAGCCGGTGGCGCCGTACGCCCACGCGACGGCGGCGGGGGGCCTCTTGTGCGTGACCGGTCAGATGCCGGTCGATGCGTCGAGTGGGCGGATCGTCGGCGACGACATCGCCGTGCAGACCGACCAGGTGCTCCGGAACCTGGCCCGCGTCGTCGAGCTGTGCGGGGCCCGGCTCGATCAGATCCTCCACGCTCGCGCCTACCTGACGAGCATGGAGCTGTTCGCCGCGTTCAACGCGGCCTACGCGGCGTGGTTCGAGCCCGGGGCGCTGCCGGCGCGGACCTGCGTCGCCGTCGACGGGCTGGCGCTCGGCGCGCTGGTCGAGATCGACCTCCTGGTCGCGCTGTGAGCGTCGTCGAGCGGGTCGTCCCGCTCACGCTCGGCGCCGAGCGCCTGCCGAAGTCCTACTCGCTGCACGGCGACGCGTCGGGGGAGATCGTCGTCGAGCCGGTCACGGCCGTGCTGCTCGAATGCACCGACGGGCCGCGGCTGATCGACACCGGCATCAACACGGCGCTGGTGCGCGACCCCTGGCTCTACGAACGCCTGCACGCCCGCAACGACGCGATCGTGCCGCTGCTGCCCGACGGGGTCGACGAGCCGCTGGTGGCCGAGCTCGCCGCCCACGGGGTCGCCCCGACCGACCTGATCGAGGTCTATCTGTCGCATCTGCACAACGATCACGCCGGCGGGCTGCGGCTCCTGCCGGCGGGGCTGCCGATCCACGTCCAGGCGCGCGAGCTCGCCTACGGGCTCGGCGATCACCCCTTCCCCGAGCGGCACGGCATGTTCCGCATCGACTACGACGACCCCGACCTCGCCTGGGTGGCGATGCAGGGCGACACCGAGCTCGTCGCGGGGGTGACCGCGCTGGCGAGCCCGGGTCACACGCCCGGTCACCAGAGCTTCGCCGTGCGCACGCGCGCCGGTGACGGGTATGTGTTCGCCTTCGACGCGGCCGACCTGCAGGAGAACATCGACCGCGAGATCGGACCGGGCGGGTTCGTGCACTGCACAGCCGACGTGCCGCTCGCCTCACTGCTGCGGCTGAAGGCCTACGCGGCGGCACACGATCTCCGGCTGCTGCCGGGCCACTGCCCGGCCACCTGGCCGGCGTTCACGCAGGAGCAGACCGGAACTTTGCCCGTCCTGCCCCGTTGAAGGGGTGTGTACCGAAGGGCCCTGCTCACCCTGCTGGTGACGCTGAGCGCTGCGGCGCCGGCGCGCGCCGACGACCTCGTCGCCCAGCTCACACGCGACACGCCGATCGCCGCCTACGGCAGCACGGTCGCCTGGTCGGCCTACGACGCGACGGCCAAGCTCTACACGCTCGAGCTGGGGCAGGCCGGTCTCGCCCCGACCGCGGCCGCCGTCCGTGGCTCGCGCACGCCCTTCGACGTGAGCCTCGGCCCGGACGCAACCGGCCGCGTCGTCGCGCTCTACACCCGCTGCTCCCACGGCACCACCGGCTGCGACGTGTACCGCTACGACGTCGCCGGCCGGCGCGAGACGAGGGTCGCCGCCGTCTCCGCACCCACCGCAGACGAGGCGTGGCCGGTCCAGTGGGGCAACCTCCTCGCCTTCGTGCGCCGCCACGCCAAGGGCGGCACCGGCGAGGTGCCGGAATGCGACGTGCCCTACGTCAAGGCGCTCAACTCGAGCGCGCCGAGCCGGCGCCTGGACCGCGGATCGTGCGGCGAGACGACCGGCATGTCGATCCGGGGCACCAGCATCGTCCAGGTCACCTTCGGCACGCCGCCGAGCGCGACCCGCTTCGACAGCCAAGTGCGGCTGCTCTCGGCGCACGGCGGCGCGAGCCGGCTGCTCGCACGCCAGGGGTCGGGCGAGGAGTCCAATGACTTCGCCTCCCCGACCCAGACGGCCGCGACCGTGTTCGTCACGCGCAGTGGCAGCCACGTGGCCTCGACCTTCGTCGCCATCGACCTCCGTACCGGGCGACGGACCGAAGTGGCGGCGCACGCCAACCTGACGGGCCCGCTGGCCGCCGGCTTCTACTACGTCGAGGGGGGCGAGTTCCGGGGCGAGGGCTGCACCGACGCCGCGCCGGTTCCGTGCCGGCTCGTGCACGCCTCGGCCAGCCCGTTCTCCCCGACCGCGCGGTCGCTGCTGCCGAAGCTGACGATCTCTGCGCCGTCGGACACGGAACTGCCGGTCTTCGGCGATCCGTTCGCCCTCTCGGGCCGCCTGACCCAGACGGTCGTGACCGGCAGCCGCGTCGTGCGCACCGACCCGCTCGGCGGGGTCCGCATCGCCATCGTGCGCCGCACGGACGACCCGACGCAGACCGGGCTGCACGAGTCCTTCCAGGCCACTGGCCTGAGCGCGACGACGGCCGACGACGGCAGCTGGTCGCTGCCGCTGGCCGCCCCGCCGGCGCAGCCGTGGTTCTCGGCGGTGACCGACTCGCCGGCGGTCGCGACGACCTACGCCGACCGCGGCACCGTGGGCACCGTATCGGCGCGGATCACGCTGACCGTGGCCGGCAGTGCCTTCGCGGGCACGATCACGCCGGCCCAGCCGGGCCGGACGGTGATGATCCAGCGCCTCTCGTCGCGCAAGTGCGTCAAGGCGGTCAACGGCGCTCAATTCTGCAACGAAAGCTGGGCGACGGTCGGCACGGCCCCGGTCGACGCGGCCGGAACGGCCTTCGCGACGACGCTCGCCGCCCCGCCGCCGGCCGGCACCTACAGCGCCGCGCTGCCGTTCGCCGACACGCGCAACGACCCGTCCCTCTACAGCGGGCGCAGCCCCGACACTCCGGTCGGCTGAGCCGCCCCGGCGGCCGCCGGGCTCATGCCGCCGGCGGCTCCTCATCCGTCGATCGGGCTGGCGCCGGGGGGCGCCATGGCTCGTTGGGCTGACGGGCGGGTGGCTGCCAACCCTTCGAGGTCATGCCCAGCGCGGTCATCGTCCGCTGCTTGGCACTCCAGGGCACACGGCGGTAGAGCGGCACGAACAGCACCCGCCAGACGCGGCCGCCCGGCGCCGGGTAGGGCTCGACCGTCGAAGGCTGGTCGCGACCGAGCTCGCTCAGCACCGCGAGGCGCAGGTGCTTCTCCGAGCGTTCGCGCAGGCTGCGCTTGGCGTCCGACAGCGCGCTCACCGCACGACCGCCAGCCGGTTGGACCGCTGCTCGGCCAGGGCGTTCTGCGCCGCGATCTGGATCGGCTCGAAGAGCGCGCCGATCGGCGGCGAGTAGATGTTCTCCATGTACGCCAGGTCGTACAGCGTCGCGCCGCGCTTGGCCGCGAACGCGAGGAAGTCGCAGCGCTCCTTGACGCCCGCGCCGCCGTGGATGACGCCGCCGATCAGCCGCAGCGTGTCGGGCTCGGCGAGCAGCTTGACGAACGTCTTCTCCGCGCCGGGGTAGTAGCGCGCCTTCGTGATGCCGACACCCTTGGCCAGCACGTAGGGGATGCCGATCGACTTCGCGAGGTTCTCGCCCATCGAGAAGCCGCCGATCGTGTAGTCGCCGGCGACCATTCCCCACGGCACCCACACCGGGTCGTAGGCGAGGTCGCCGCCGGTGAGGTTGACCGCCGCGACGCGTCCCTGCGCGTAGGCGTGCGCGCCCGTCAGGCCGACGATCGGGATCATGTTCAGGCCGTGCGGGATCTCGACGATGTCGCCCGCCGCCCAGACACCCGGCGCCGACGTGCGCATGTGGTCGTCGACGACGACCGCCCCCGTCGTCCCGAGCTTCACGCCCGCCGCCTCGGCCAGGGCGGTGTTGGGGACCTTGTGCAGGCCGATCACGACGGCGTCGCACTCGAGCACCCCGGCTGACGTGTGCACGGCGCAGACACGGCCGTCGTCGTCGCCCTCGAAGGACTCGACCCTCGTGCCGAGGTGCAGCTTCACCCCGCGCGCCTCGAGCGAGTCGTGCACGGGTTTGGCGACATCCGGGTCGAGGACCTCGTGCAGCACCCATGGGCCCTCGTCGACCAGGTTGACGTCCAGGCCACGATGCGCGAGGCCGCCCGCCATCTCGACGCCGACCGGCCCGGCGCCGACGACGACGATCCGCTTCATCGAGTCGAGCTCCGCGTCGAACTCCATCGACTTGCGGATGTCCTTGACGTAGTGCAGACCGTCGAGGTTGACGCCCGGCACGTCGGGCTGCTCCCAGAAGAAGCCCGTGCAGAGGATCAGCTGGTCGAAGCCCTCGGGCTGGTTCTTGGTCGTGATCGTCCGGCGGTCGAGGTCGATGTCGGTGACGACCGTCTCCATGCGCATGTCGAGGCCGTCTTCGCGGTAGCGCTCGACCGTCGAGAGGAAGAGGTCCTCGAACTTCGGGATCTCGCGGCCATGGACGAACGGGATCCCGCACGGCGAGTAGGCGATGTCCGAGAACTCGGTGAAGACGCTGACCTTGAGCGCCGGGTTCAGGCGTTTGGTGATGGTGGCGGCTGCCGTTCCCGCGCCGCCACCGCCGATGACGATCACGCGCTCCATGATGGTTCCTCTCGTTCGTGAATGATCAGGTCTCTGAGCTCCTCGCGCCCGCGGTGCAGCCGCCAGCTGCCGTCCTCGCGCGCGACGACGGCCGGGCGCAGGTCGCCGAACTGGGTCGACTGGACCTGCTGGTAGGCGCCGACCTCGCGGGCGATAAGCACGTCGCCGGCCGCGAGCTCGCCGAGCTCGGCGGTCGGCGCCACGACGTCGATGTTCAGGCACAGGGGACCGGCGACGAGCGTCGGCGCGGCGCCCGCGCGCGGCGACAGCGCCTCCAGGCGCGGCCATGCCCACAGGGCACCCGGCAGCAGGTCGGTGCCCGCGTCGACGACGGCGCAGCGCGTGCCGTCGGCGAGGGTCTTGACGGCGACGACCGTCAACGCGAGGTCGACCGCGTCGGCGACCAATGCGCGCCCGGGTTCGAGCATCAGCCGCCCCGTGAAGCCGGCGGTGTGCAGTGCGTCGGCGACGGCGGCCGCGTGGGCGTCCGCCGCCGGTGAGGGCCCGGCCGGGATGCCGCCGCCAAGGTCGATCGCGCCGACCGCGAGCTCGGCTGCCAGCCGCGCGAGCGTTGCGGCGGCCCGTGCGTGGACGGCGGGCGGCTTGTGCCAGCCGACGCGGACGGTCGCCGCCAGTGTGCCTCCGGGCGCCGCGGTGAAGTCGGTCGAGACGAGGTGCACCGACAGCACCTCGAGCGTCAGGCCGAGTCCGCGCGCGCGGCGGGCGGCGGCTGCGAGCTCGGCCGGCTCGATCCCGAAGCGGCTCGGGTGCCCCTCGGGGCCGGCCAGGCCGACGCGCAGCCCCGCCCGGGTGACGCCGGCGAGCGCGAGCCGCTCGAGCTCCGCCGCGCTGTCGGCGATGACGAGCGCGCCGTCGGCGGCGCAGCGCTCGAGCAGCGCGTCCGGCTTGGCCGGGCCGTTGACCGTGACGCGGGCGCCGTCGATGCCGACGACGTCGCGTGCCAACGCGTACTCGGCCGCGCAGACGACCTCGGCGCCGGCGTCGTCGTCGGCGAACGCGCGCAGGAACGCCGTCGTGCGGTTGGTCTTGTACGAGTAGGAGACCTCGGTGCCCGGCCAGACCGACGTCCACGCCGCGCGGAGACCGGCCAGCCGCTCGCGCGCCCGGTCGACGTCGGCGAGCCACAGCGGCGACCCGTACTCGGCGACGAGGGCGGCGACGTTCACAGCCCGCCCCGCACGGTCGCGGCCAGGTCGATCGCCCGGGGCGTGCCCTTGCGGTCGAGCAGCGCCGCGACGGGCTCGCGCCAGCGCCCGCTGGCCGCCTCGGCGATCGCGTCGGGCAGCACCGCCCGCAGCTGCGACATCGCCCACGGGTCCGGCCTGGACAGATTCAGCCGGAGTGTCGTCGCCGCTCCGACCGCGCCCATGCCGTCGCCGGGATAGGTCGCGACGTGACGGGCGAACAGGGCGACCATCAGCTCCTGCGACGTCACGCCGGCACCCGCGGTGTCCAGCGCGCAGGCGAGGCCGCGCACCGGCCGGGTCGTCAGCGCGATCCCGCCGGCGCCGTCGAGGGACGCCTGGAGGTGATCGAGGTTGGCGCGGACGATCCCCTGTGCCCGGGCGAGGTAATGGGCGTCCTCGAGCGCCGCGAGCGCCCCGTGCTGGGCGATCAGGCTCGTGTTCAGGCGCGTCAGCGCCGCCTTCAGCCGCAGGCAGCTGCGCATCAGGCGCGACGGGCCGCCGAGGAAGCCGATGCGCGCTCCGGCCATCCCGAAGCAGTGGGAGACCGAGAACGTGGCGACGGCGTTGTCGGTCAGCTCGAGCGCCGGCAGCGACGCGAACGGCACGTCGGGGTCGATCACGAGCGAGCCGTGAGTGACGTCGTGGACCAGCAGGAGCCCGTGCTCGTCGGCGAGGCGCGCCAGGGCGGCGAGCTCCCCGGCGGTCTGGACCGTGCCGAACGGGTTCAGGGGATCGACGATCACGATCGCCCGCGTACGGGGGGTGACCGCCGCGGCGACGGCATCGGGATCGAGGCGGTAGCCGCTGCCCGCGGAGATCGGCACGGTGACGGGCACGGCGCCGGCCGCGATGACGGCCGACGGCACATGGAAGTAACCGGGATCGGACAGGATGACCTCGTCGCCCGGCCCGGCGACCGCCATCAGCGACAGCGCGATCCCGGCCTGGGCACCCTCGGTGCCGATGACCTCGAAGCGCTCGTCGCGGGCGCGGCCGAGCACGCCGGCGGCGGCGTCGCGCAGCGGCTCGATCAGGTCCGGGCTGTACTGGTTGAGGTGCTCCGCGGTGACCGCCGCGCGCATCGCGTCGACCGCGCTCGCCGGAGGCCCGGCGAAGCACGTCAGCCAACCGAGGTCGGCCCAGGTCGCCGGGTCCAGGCGCGTCGTGCCACCCGGGTACAGCTCCGCCGGATCGAGGCCGACGATCCCGATCGCGTCGCGGTAGGTCAGGTAGTTCCACATCGCGTGGTGCGAGCGCTCGAGCGCGCGCAGCCGCTCGGACGCGAGTCGCGGCGTGCTGCCGGGATCGGCGCCCCAGGTCAGGACGGACGAGGTCATGCTTCCCGCCGCGCGAAGCGCATCACACGGTAGATGCCGTTGCGATCGGCGGTCACCGAGACGGGCTCCCACCCGGCCGCGCCGGCGTAGGCCTCGATCTGCTCCTGCGGGCGCAGCCGCCAGACGCAGCGCCCGCCCTCGGCGTTGCGCCAGACACGGGCGATGTACTCGATCTCCGGGTTGGCGACCTGGACGTTGCAGACGAGCTGGGCCGGCGCCAGGGTTTCGGCGACATCGGCGAAGTGGCGCTCGATCAGCTCGTCGTCGTGGTAGATGCCGTAGAGCCCGAGCTCACAGACGACGTCCGGGCGCGGGTCGAGCCGGGCGAGCGCGGCGCGATCGAACGCGCTCGATCGGCACGTCGTCACGCGGCCCTCGACGCCGAGCGCCCGGGCGGCCACCGACGCCTGCTCGAGCGCGCCGGGGTCGATGTCCCAGAGCACGGCGCGCGCGCCCGGCCGCTGCGCGAGCGCGTGCAGCAGGTACGGGCTCGGCCCGGCCGCGAGGTCCGCGACGACGACGTCCCCGCCCGCAGCGTCGATCGCCGCCAGCACCGCCTCCTGGGCGAGGCCGCGGATGTCGCGAAACGCCTGACAGGTCGCCCGGTCCAGCAACCGTCGATCCAGCCGCCGCCCGAGCGGTGTGCGCCCGACGGCCCGGTCGGCGTACATGTGCGCCATGAACGGCCCGGAGTCGAAGCCGTGGCGATGGCCGATCCGCGCGCCTTCCGACAGGCAGGCGCCGGCGCGCGACGCCAGCGACAGCGCCGTGAAACGCCAGGCGCGCGGCGAGGTGCGCGGAAGCTCGGCGCGCAGCGCGGCGAAATCAGCCGACATAGAGGCCCGTCTCGACGAGCTCGCGCCGCCGGTACAGCTCGTGAGCGTCGCCCGCGGCGCTGTGCGGCCCGGTCATCAGCGCCCCGAGGCGCGCGAGCGCGGCGGCATTGTCGGCGCGCACGACGGCGATCGTCGCGGCGTCCGCGCCGTCGGCGCCGGCGGCGTAGGCATCCAGCAGCTGGCCGAAGTGGTCGAGCGAGCCGGCCGCATAGGCGACCAGCTCGTCGAAGCCGCCGATGATCTCGATGCGCTCGTAGATCGCCTCGCCCTCCGGCGGCGCGACGTAGGCATCGGGGTCGACGCCGTGCGCGGTCGCCCGGGCGCGGAAGAGATTCATGTGCCGGGCGTTGGCAGCGACGAGCTCGGCCAGCAGCTGCTTGGCGTCGGGATCGTCGGTCAGCGGCACACGCGCGGAGAACAGGTCTACCCAGCGGCGCATGCCGTAGGCGTGGCGCGCGAAGACCTTGCCGATCCGACGCCGGTCGTCGGCCAGCACCAGAAGCAGCTCTTCACGGTTGTCAAGCATCTAGCACGACGGGCACGTAGGACACCTCGATGTCGGGGGCGAGCATGTTCGAGACCCAGCAGAAGGGCTTGGCGCGCTCGACCAAGGCCGCGAGGTCGTGGTCCCCGGCGAGCGCCTCGACCTCGACGCGCACGCGCGAGTAGCGCAGCTCGCGGCCGACGCGCTCGGCGTCGACGCTGACGCGCAGGCCCTCCAGCGCGATGTCGCGCTTGGCGGCAACGTGCGCCACGGCCAGGCAGAAGCAGCTCGACAGCGCGGCGAAGATCAGCTCGGTCGGCATCATGCCGCGGTCCTCACCGCCGCTGTCGACGGGCTCGTCGGCGATCAGCTCGTGTCCGCGCGCGGTGACGACGGCCGACAGCGCCCCGGTCCGGCGTGCCTCGACGTGGCGCGACTCGCGCATCAGCGCGCCCCGATCGGGTCGCCCTGGAACGAGCGGTAGGCGTCCTCGTGGACGGCGGCCGCCGCGTCCCAGCCGTAGGCGTCGACGACCTCGCTGCCACCCGCGACAAGCCGCGCGCGAAGCCCCGGGTCGCCCGCCACGCGCGCCAGGCAGTCGCCGAGCGCGGCGCCGTCGCCGGGCGGGCAGAGCAGCGCGTTGCGGTCGTGTTCGAGGAACGTCAGGAAGACGTCGATCTCCGACGCGACCACCGGCAGGCCCGCCGCGAGCGCCTCGAGCGCGACGAGGCCGAACCCCTCCTTCGTCGACGGGAAGGCGAAGACGTCGGCCGCACGGTAGTGGCGCTCGAGCTCGGCCGGCGTGACCGTGCCGACGTTGCGCACGTGGTCGCCGACGCCGAGCTCGCGCGCCCGGACGGCGAAGCGATCGATCTCGTCGCGGTAGTCGAACAGCGTCGCCCCGCCGACGATCAGCAGCAGCGGGTCGACCGCGGGCGCCTGCGCGCGCAGGCGCGCGAAGCCCTCGAGCAGCGTCAGCGACCCCTTGCGCGGCTCGATCCCGCCGACCGTCAGGACCGCCAGCCGGTCGCCGAGCCCCAGCGCGTCCCGGTCGGCCGCGCGCTCGGCGGCGTCGTGCGGCGCCCGGAAGCGGTCGCGGTCGACGCCGTTTCGCACGAGCCGCGCCCGGACGCCGAACTCGTCCGCCAGCCGCTCGATCCACGGCCGTGAGACGCAGAGCACGAGGTCGGGCGCGACGATCGACCGGTCCTGGCAGGCAATCAGCGACGGCGAGATGAAGTCGTCGACGTGATGCACGGTGCGTACGACGTGCGCGATCGCGCCCTCGTCGCGCAGGTCGAGTGCGGCGTTCGCCGAAATGCAATCCTGCGCATGGACGATCTGGTGGCCGCCGTCGGCCAGCAGCGGGCGGAGGCCCTCGCGGTACGCGGCGACCATGCCGAGGATGCGGGCGTCGAAGGTCGCCTCGGTCGGGACGTGCTCGACGAGCCGCGTCGCGACCGACGTCGCGCGGAAGAAGGCCTCGCCCGGCAGCGCGAGCGCGGAGACGCAGACCTCGTGCCCGCGCCCGGCCAGGGCCTCGGCGATCGCCAGCGCGTGCTCGACGCCACCGCGCGGCTTCACCGAGTACGTGAGGAGCGCGATGTTCACGCGATCGCTCGCAGCGCCAGGCGCGTCGCGGCCGCGTTGGACGGGGCGACGATCGCGCCCGCGTCGCGCAGGATCCGCGTCTGACGCTGCGCGTCCTGCGGGTCGCCGTTCGTCCCGCACACACGGGCGATCACGACCGCGTTCTGCGCGACCGCCGCGATCGCTTCCGACAACCCGGCGGCCGGGTCGCTGTGGCTGCCGTGGCCCAGCACGACGTCGAGCACCACGCAACCGACATCGTCGTCGTCGGCCGCCTGCTCGAGGAACCCGAGCCGGACGTCGAGATCGACCATCGGGTGGGGCCGGCCCTGGGTGTACTCCTCCTCACCGAGGTCGAGCACCGCGTGGCCCCCGTTGCGCGCGTCCGGCCCGTGGCCGACGTTGCCCTCCAGCGGCCCGAGCTCGGGCTCCAGCAGCGTGACCGCCTCGTGGGCCAGCGAGCCGCCGGAGAACAGCCCGAGCAGGCGCCGACCCGCCGAACGCTCGCGCGCCGCGTCGACGGCGGCCTCCAGCTCCGACACGTCACAGGGATCCGTGCCCGCGGCGGCGCGCGCCGCGGCCTCGAGCGTGTCGTGGATCTCGAACGGCGCCTCGCCGCCCGCCCAGCCGACGAACGCGGCGACAACGCGTTTGTCCGCCGGCAGTTCGTCCGCAAGCGACGCGACGACCTCCGGGGCCGGCGGCTTGGAGACGAGCAGCAGCGTCTCGGTTGCGTCGTCGGCCGCGAGCATGTGCATCGCCTGGCGGAACATGATCCCGCCGACGTCGGCCGAGAGGTCGCGGCCGCCGACGCCGACGATCTGCGAGACGCCGACGCCGGCGGCGTCGAGCAGGCAGGCGGACTCCTGCGCGCCCGTGCCGGCCGCGGCGACGATGCCGACCGGCCCGCAGGTGACCACGTTCGCGAAACCGAGCCCGACGTTGCCCAGCATCGCCGTCCCGCAGCCCGGCCCCATCACGAGCAGGCCGAGCTCCTCCCCGCGCTGCTTGAGCTCGAGCTCGTCCGCGAGCGAGACATGGTCGGAGAAGAGGAAGACGTGCATGCCGGCGCTCAGCGCGCGGTGGGTCTCGAGCGTCGCGTACTCGCCCGCCACAGAGATCAACGCGACGTTGGGATCGTCGAGGTGGCGGCGCGCGGACACCAGCGACCGCGGCGCCTGGAGCTCGGCGGCGGCGCCGGTCGTGGCGTCGCGCCCGCTGCTCGAGAGCTCGTGCTCGGCGCGTGCGAGGGTCTTCGCGGCGATCTCGTCGTTATCGGCGTCGACGGCGACGATCAGGTCGGACGGGCCGGCCTGCGCCTCGACGCCGCGGGCCGCGAGCGCCTCGAGGTTGGCGGCGGTTCCCATCCCCATCTCACAACCCGCGACGCCGTCGCCGCCGCGCAGGCCGCGCGCGATGCCCATCAGCTTGACGCTGTCGGCGTAGCGGTTGGCGATCACCCTGATGTGCCAGCTCACAGCAGCGCGACCTCTTGCTCGGCCTGGATCCAGGTCCCGTCCTCGCCGCGAATCGCGGACAGCAGCGAGCCCGCGTCGGTGATGATCGCGGCGCGGCCGCCGCCGGTCGCGAAGCGCTCGGCCGACTCGATCTTCGGGCCCATGCTGCCCGGCGGGAACTCGCCGTCCTGGAGGCGCCGGCGCGTCTCGGCGACGCTCATGTGAAACAGCGGGCGCTCCCAGCGCGTGCCGAAGTCCTCGACGACTCGGGGGACGGCGGTCAGCAGCACGAGGATGTCGAAGCCGAGCGCGATCCCGAGCTCGGCCGAGCAGCGATCCTTGTCGATCACGGCCGCCATCCCGGAGAGCGAGCCGCCGCGCGTGCTCACGGGGATGCCGCCGCCGCCGCCGGCGATCACGATCGAGCCGCTCGCGGCGAGCACCTTGATCGCGTCGAGCTCGAGGATCTCGACCGGCTTGGGGCTGGCGACCAGGCACCGCCAGCCGCGCCCGGAGTCCTCGCCGACGACCCAGCCCCGCTCGCGCTCCAGGCGCCGGGCGTCCTCCTCGGTGTAGAACGGGCCGACGGGCTTGGTCGGGTGCTCGAACGCGGGATCGTCGTCGTCGACGCGGACGCGGGTCAGGATCGTCGCCGTCGGTACGGCGGGATCGATCTCGGCGATGCTCGTCTGGAGCAGGTAGCCGAGCTCGCCCTGCGTCATCGCGCCGAGCGCGTGCAGCGGCAGCCCCGGCACCTGCGGCTCACCCATCGCGTGCTGGAGCATGAGCGTGCCCACTTGCGGCCCGTTTCCGTGTGTCAGCACGACCTGATGGCCGTCGCGGCGCAGCGCGACGACGGCTTGAGCCACCGGCCGAGCGCTGTCGAGCTGGTCGGCCCAGGTGCCGCGCTGGTTCTCCTTGAGCAGGGCATTGCCGCCCACGGCGATCACGATGCGCATCCGTCAATCAGCTCCTCGTACCATGAACCAGAGCGCGCGCGCCGGGCGCTCGGACGGGTTTTCCCACGTGTGCGGCCGGTCGGTTCGGAAATGGACGGAGTCGCCGGGACCCAGGTGGATCGGCTCACCGTCGACGGTGAAGCACATCGCGCCCTCGAGCATGTAGACGAGCTCTTCGCCGGGGTGACGCATCGCGTCGGGGCCGCTGCTCGCCCACGGCTCGACGCGCGCCTCGGCGCCGGCCAGGCGGTAGCGGCCGTAGCGGCCACTGACGTTGTCGAGGGCGATGCCGGTCTTCGATGTGTACAGCCGCGCCCGCTCGTCTCCGCGTACGACGATCGCGGCCGGCACGGCGACGTCCTCGTCGATGAAGTAGCTGACGCTCGTGCCGAGCGCCGCCGCGACCTTCATCAGGGTCGCGATCGTCGGCGTCATACCGCCCTTCTCGATCTTGTGGACCGACGCCGTCGACACGCCGGCGCGACGGGCCAGCTCGGCGAGCGACCAGCCGCGCTCGGCGCGGGCCGAGGCGAGCTTCGCACCGAGCGCCGAGACGGTTCGCTCGATGCCCGGAAGGGCAAGGGGGATGACTTTGCGGTCGGGCTCTGGAGTCACGATGTATCGCATAGTACACATCCGCGCTGCGTTTGCAATCCGGCCGAAACATGCCCGAAACACTGGGCGCTAGGAAGTTTTTGACGTTCCGACTTGACGCACGGCGCGGGCTGCGCTAGGAATTCCATTCACAATCCGATAAGGATTCCGGTCGACGGGATCCGGCCGGCGAGCAGCCGGCTTTCAACGAGGGAGGGCCGCATGGCCGACAACTTGACCGAGCCGGGAACGGAGCTGTTCAACACCCAGGAGAAGCTCTTCGAGGACATCAAGGCCGAGCCCGGGCAGTCGGCCTACACGTTCATGCACACGGTGCCCTACGAGGGCTCCGTCGGCCTCGTGAACCTGCTGACGACGACGCGCGTGCTGCGTAAGGGGTTCGACACGAGCCTGGTCCTGTACGGGCCCGGCATCCTGATGGCCTCGGGTACTCGGGGCTTCCCGAAGGTCGGCGACGAGGCCTTCCCCGGGCATATGGCGATCAACAACCAGATCGCGAAGTTCATCGAGGAGGGCGGCAAGGTCTACGCGTGTCGCTTCGCCGCGGGCGCCCTTTACGGCTTTCCCGAGGCGAACTTCATGCCGGGCGTCAAGCCGTTTCACCCGCTCGACGTGCTCGACGCGGCGCTGACCGCCTGGCGCGACAAGGCGTTCCAGCTCAACACCTGGACCGTCTAGGCCGTGCTCGTGCTGGACCGGGACGCGGCGGTGGCGGCGTGGCGGGCGGCGGAGGGGCAGATCTACCCGACCGTGATGCTCAACGCCACGCTGTACCAGGAGTACCTCGCGGTCGTCAAGGGGATCGCCGATGAGCTCGGCGACGTCCGCACCGAGGACGACCTCGTGCTCGCGTGGCACGAGCGTCGCGACCTCGCCCACGAGGTGATCGCCCGCACCGCTCCGACCATGGCCCAGCTGATGAACCGCGGCGGCCTGCGCGACGCCGCGTTCTGCCATCGCCACCGTGAGGTGACGCGCGAGCACGGCAAGGAGCTGGCCGCCCAGCGGCTCGAGCAGGCCAAGCGCACCGGCGCCGAGTGGGTCACGTTGTTCGACGACGTGACCCCGCTCGGGGCCCAGCGCCTGGAGATGCACGTTCGCTCGGGTCGCGCGCTGCACACGAGCGCCGAGCTGCCGCTCGACGGCACCAGGCCGTCGTGGGAGCTCGAGGTCGTGCAGCTCGATCCGCGCGACGGCGCCTGGTTGTTGGACAAGGCGCCGCTGATGAAGACCCGGAAGTTCGACCGTCAAGACGAATGGGAGGCGCGCATCCAGCAGGCCCGGTCCTCCTTCGGAGGTGACAAGCCGTGACGACGCATCCCAAGAAGATCATCGACGCGCACTGCCACATCGGCGAGATCCCGCCGTGGAAGTTCTACGACCTCGAGCATCCGGTGAAGCCGACGGTCTACGACTGGCCCGACAAGAAGGCGTTCATGAAGGGCCACATGGAGGAGTTCAAGGTCGAGCGGGCGCTGATCATGTCCAACTACGGCGTGCCGATCCACGAGCTGTCGTTCGACCTCAACGACGTCGTCATGGACGCGGCGACCTCGACCGACCGCCTCCTGGCCGCGATCTGGGTGTCGTTCCTGCCGCGCAACGCCGAGCTGACGCGCAAGGCCCTCAAGCTCGCCTCGGAGACGACCGTCGTCGCCCTGAAGACGACGTTCCTGCTCGGCGGCAACCCGGACCCGAACACGTGGGACGAGGAGACCACGGCGCTGGCTGACGAGATCTTCGACGTCGCCGAGAAGCACGACCTGATGTTCCACTTCCACACCAGTCCCGGCGGCAACTCCGACTTCGGCAACTTCGTCCCGCTGGTGGAGAAGTACGGCAAGCGCTGCAAGATCTACCTCGTCCACATGGGCGGCGGCGTCTCCGGGCACATCAAGCTCGTCCCGAAGTTCCTCCAGTGGATTCAGGAGGGCTACAAGGTCTACACCGACACGTCGTGGGCGGTCGGCTTCGGAGCGCGGTGGCTGCTGACCGAGATCGAGCGCACCGGCGTCGGCGGCGACCGCGTCTTCTTCGGCTCCGACGAGCCGTGGTCGGACTTCGACTCGGAGTACTGGAAGCTCAACGGCGTGCGCGGGATCTCCCAGGAGCTGAAGGACAACATCTTCTGGCGCAACTTCGAGACCGTCTATGACAACCGTGGCTGACCAGCGCTCGGGCGCCGCCGCGCTGTCGCTCGACGACCGGCGCCTGCTCGTCGAGCTGCAGTCCTTCGGCGTACGGGTCGTCGGCGGCGAGGGCACGCTCGGGCGCCGCGGCGGCGCGGGCCCGTCCGACGCGCTGTTCATGTACGTCCGCGGGCTGCCGCTGACGGTGCCCCAGCACGCGGCGTACGTCAACGGCTCTCCGTACACGCTGCGCCTCGACAGCGCGAAGCCGTCGCTCTACCGGGGCGACGACCTCGTCGGCGTCGTCGGCCTGCCGCGCCGGCCGAAGATCTACGACATGGAGACGGCGGACGGGGTCCCGTACTGGAAGATCGCGCTGCTGCACCTCGACTCGATCGCCTCGACCGTCGTCCAGAAGTGCATCTACTGGGACACGCCGGAGCAGTGCGGCTTCTGCGGCATCGAGCTGACCCGCGGCGAGCAGACGATCCCGGTCAAGACGCCGGCGCAGCTCGCCGAGGTCGCCAGCGCCGCGCACGAGCTCGACGGGGCGGTCGACGCGACGCTGACGACGGGCTCGATCAACCGTCGCGACCGTGGGGCCCTCTACATCGCGCGGTGCGCGGCGGCGATCAAGGACGCGTGCGGGATCCCCGTGCAGGTTCAGTTCGAGCCACCCGACGAGCTGTCGGTGCTCGACGACGTGCACCGGGCCGGTGTCGATGCGGTCGGCATCCACATCGAGACATTCGATCCCGACGTGCTCGCCCGCGTCGCCCCGGGCAAGGCGCAGTGCGGCATCGAGGGCTACTTCCGCACGTGGGAGCGGGCCGTCGAGGTGTTCGGCCGCGGGCGGGTGACGACGTACGTGATCCTCGGCATGGGCGAGCGGCGCGAGCTGATCGAGGAGGGCTGCCGGCGCGCGATCGAGCTGGGCGTGTACCCGTTCGTCGTGCCGATCCGGCCGGTGCCGGGCACACTGCTGGAGAACACCCCGACACCCGATCCCGACTATGTCGCCGCGATCTACCGGAGCGTGTCGGCCATGCTCGCCGAAGCCGGGCTCGACCACGGGGACGCCGCGGCGGGCTGCGCCCGCTGCCAGGCCTGCTCCGGGCTCTCGGCCTGGGAGCGCGTCTTCGAGAAGGAGGCCAACGGTGGCCATCTCCCCCTCGGCGACCTCAGCCCCTCCTGACGCGGACGCGGGGTCCGCCCCGGCCTGCGCTCTCGCCCGGGGGCATGCGCAGCGGGCGGCGCACTTCGCGGTCAGGCGCAGCGTGTTCGTCGAGGCACAGGCGCTGTTTCACGTCGACGACCGCGACGAGCGCGACGAAGACCCCGCGACGCTGCACGTGGTCGGCCTGGCCGGCGACGACGTCGTCGGCGCGGTGCGCCTCTACCCGCTCGGCGACGACGGCCTTTGGAAGGGTGACCGGCTCGCGGTGCTGCCGGCCGAGCGCGCGCTCCAGCTCGGCGCGATGCTCGTCCGCTTCGCCGTGCGCACGGCCGGGGAGCTCGGCGGCCGGCGCATGGTCGCGCAGATCCAGGTGCGCAACGTGCGTTTCTTCGAGCGCCTCGGCTGGCGCCGCGACGGGGACGCGGCGCCGATGCTCGGCGTCCTGCACCAGCCGATGACGATCGACCTCAGCCCCCCCCCAGGCCGGTGAGCGGGGCGATGTCGAAGTCCCAGACGGTCGCGCGCTGGCGGCCGGACTCCAGCTGCAGCGCGCGCGAGTCGTCGAAGTGCCCGCAGGGCGTGCAGGCCAGGCCGTGGCGCTCGAACACGGCGCACGCGGCGTCGGCGTGCTCCGCCGTCGTCGCGAGCAGGAAGCCGAAGCTCGGGAACGTCCGCAGCCACCGCAGGGCCGAGACGCCGTCGGGGCGCGGCAGGCGATCGACGTCGAGCACGGCCCCGCAGCCCGCTACCTCCAGCAGCTGCAGCAGCGAGCCCGCCGCCCCGGGCATCGACACGTCGCGCGCGGCGTGGCAGAGCCCGGCGTCGGCCACCTCGACCAGCGCGTCGCCGTCCGTGCGTAGGCGCCCGGCCGCGCGGTCACGCAACGAGCTGAAGAAGTCGTTATCGTCGCCGAGGTACCGGCCCTCGAGGCAGAACGCGCCGAGCAGGACGTCGCCGGGCCCGGCGGCCGCGGCGCGCAGCGGTTGGCGCGCGACGCCGGTGCACGTCGCCGACAGCGACGCCGGGCCACCGATCGTCAGGTGCCCGCCGACGACCTCGACGCCGAGCAGCTCGGCGGCCCAGGCGAGGCCCTCGAGGACGAGCTCGGCATGAGCCGCGTCGGGGCTGACCAGCATGTCGAGAATCCCCAGCGGGCGCGCGCCCATGGCGCGCACGTCGGAGACGTTCGTGACGACGGCCGAGGCGCCGGCGGCGTGCGGCTGCGCGGCCACGAAGGACGGCAGGATCGCCTCGCCGCAGAGCACGATCCATTCGCCGCCGTGGGCGATCAGCGCCCCGTCGTCGCCGTCGCCGACGGGGCCGAGCCGTCGCACGAGCCGCAGATCGCGCTTGGCGTGCAGGGCCGGCAGGTCGCGAATCGCGGCCGCGAGCGCTTCGGCGTCGGACATCGGCGCGACCTTAGCGACCTCGGCGGGCGCGACCACTGGGTGAAATCGGAATCGGAGGCCGGGCGTGACGCTTGATCAGGCGGTGCTGCGCAGGGTGGAGGTGGTGAACGTCGGGCTCGCGGCGTTCGGTGATGCGATCCGCGATCAGGACACGCCGGTCGTCGACGTCGACTGGCGCCCACCGGCGTCCGGCGACCCCGAGGCCGTCGCGGCGCTCGAGCGCCTGTGGGGCGTCCACGGGGCTGCCGTCGAGCAGGCCAACGCGGACGTCGTCGCGCGGATGGAGGCCTGCAGCCCGCGGGCCGTCGGCGTGGCGACCGCGCGCGACGTCCTGCCGGCGCTGGCCGACGGGCGCGTGCTGATCCACTCGGGCCCGCCGATCGAGCCGCACCGCCTCGCCGACCCCCAGCGCCGCGCGCTCGTGGCCGCCTGCCTGTTCGAGGGCTGGGCCGACGATCGCGCCCGGGCCCGGGCGATGATCGAGGAGGGCGTGATCGGCCTCGCGTCCGGCAACGAGAACAACCACGTCGGCGCGATGACCGGCGTCTGCTCGCCGTCGATGCCGGTGTGGGTCGTCGCCGACGAGGAGTCCGGGGTGCGGGCGTTCTCGACCTTCAACGAGGGCGCCGGCAGGACGCTGTGGTTCGGCACCGACCAGGACGAGGCGATCGAGCGGTTGCGCTTCTTCCGCGACGACCTGGGTCCGCTGATGGGCCGCCTGATCGACCGGGTCGGCCCGATCGAGATCTTCAAGCTCGCGGCGCAGGGGCTGCACCAGGGCGACGAGCTGCACATGCGCAGCCAGGCGACCGGCAACCTGCTGATCCGCGACCTGCTGCCGGGCTTCGCGGCGCTCGGCGGCGAGGCCGCCGCGCGGTTCCTGTCGACGAACTGGCACTTCTTTCTCAGCCTCACGATGGCGGCGTCGAAGTGCGCGCTGCTGGCCGGATCCGGCGTTCGGGGCGCGAGCGTCGTGTCGCTGATCTCGCGCAACGGCACCGATGTCGGCGTGCAGCTCGCGTCCATGCCGGGGCGCTGGTTCATCGCCGACTCGCCGCCGGTCTCGGACGCGCTGCTGCGCGACGGCTACGACGAGTCTGACAAGGCCAAGGACATCGGCGACTCGGCCGTCATCGAGTGCGTCGGGCTCGGCGGGATGGCCGTCGGCGCCGCGCCGGCGGTCGCCGCTTTCTTCGGCGGCGACGCAGCGGACGCGATCGGGCGAACCGAGCGGATGGGTGAGATCTGTGCCGGGCGGTCGTCGCGCTTCACGATCCCCTCGATGGACTCGGCGCCGACGCCGGTCGGGATCGACGCGCGGCTCGTCTGCGAGCTCGGGATCGCGCCGCAGATCACCACGGGAGTGCTCCACGTCAGCGACGGCGTCGGCCAGATCGGCGCCGGGGTCGCCCACCAGCCGACCGGGCCCTTCCGGGCCGCGACGATCGCCCTCGCCGCCGAGCTCGACGCCGCCGGCGCCGGCGCGCGGTGAGGGCGGTCGCCGCCCGGCGGTCGCTGCGCGCGGTGCTCGTCGGCCCGGCCGCCCGGCGGTCGCTGCAGGACGGCGCCGCCGGGACCGTCGAGCTCGCCTTCGGCCGCGGGGGCTACGTCCGGCTGGCCGAGCACCGCGTCCTGCTCGCGCCGGCGCGCTCGCCGCTGGGCCCGCTGTCGGTCCTCGTCGCGGGACTGGCGCGCGAGGACCTCGTCCCGGGCGACCCGGCGGGCGTGTCGACCGGCGCGCTGGTAGTCGGGGGGCTGCGGATCGAGCTCGACGGCGCCGACGAGACACCCGCGCCGCGCGCGCGCGCGCTCGCGCCGCACTGGAGGGGGGCGCTCGCGGCGGCGCTCGAGGTCGTCCCGGCGGCGCCGGCGGCGCTCGGCGAAGGTCTTGAGGCCCTGGCGGCGGGTGACCTCGTTGCTGCGGTGATGCGGCTCGCCGGACGCGGCGACGGTCTCACCCCGGCGGGTGACGATGCGCTCGCGGGCTACGCCGCCTGGCGATGGGCGCAGGGCGACCCGGTCGTGCTCCCGGCGGACGGTTGCGCTCCGCTCGGCCGGGAGTATCTGCGGTGCGCCGAGCGCGGCGAGCTGGCGCAGCCCGCGGCGCGCGTGCTCGAGGCGGTCCGCGCCGGCGATCCGGGCCTGGCCGCGCGCCGGGCACACGCGCTCGCCGACTGGGGCGCCACCTCCGGTGCCGCCATCTTGTGGGGCATGGCGGCCGGCGCCGCCGAGGCGCGACGCGGCCGTTCGTGGCACCCCGCACGAGCGCCGCGTCGGGGCGGCCGCGCGGCGACGCCGGGACCGACGATCGGTTAGTCTCGCGCCGCGATGAACCTGGCAGCCCTCGGCAACGCCGTCACGCTGCTGGCGGAGGCGGGATACCACGAGAAGAGCAAGACCGCCTTCTACATCGGCGGCGGGGCGCTCGCCCTGTGGGCGGTGGTCGTCGGCGTCTTCGGCTTCACGCACCCGGACTTTCCGGGATCCCCCGGCCGGGCCCGGCTCCTGATGGGGATCAGCTTCGTCTTCATGGTCGGCGCGATGGCGACGGCCGCGATCACCGGCTCGACGCCGCCGGGTCCGCCGAAGTTCGTCCACGTCAAGCTCCCGCCGAAGGGCACCGCCCCGCCACCGACGCTCGTCAGCCAGACGACGCCGGCCGCCGCACCTGCCCCGGCCGCCGGGCCGACGGCCCCGCCGGGCACCACGGCGGTCGCCGCCGATCCGGGGGGCGTGCTCAAGTTCACCACCGACACCCTCAGCGCAAAGGCCGGCAAGGTGACGATCGCCTTCACCAATGCCGCGCCGGTGCCGCACAACCTCGCCGTGGCGCAGGGAAGCAAGCAGCTGGGCGTCACGCCGACGTTCTCCGGCGGCGGCACCAAGAAGCTCGTCCTGAAGCTCGCGGCCGGCACGTACACCTTCTACTGCACGGTGCCCGGCCACCGCCAAGCCGGCATGCAGGGAACGCTCACCGTCAACTGACCGGCCGGCTGCTGGAGCTGGCGCAGCGCCTCGGCTACCGGCGGGCCGGACGGGGTCCCACGGCGCTGCTGGACCTGGTCTGGGTCGTCTGGCTGGCGTGGATCTTCGACTGGATCAACAACCTCGGCGAGGTTCGTCAGGGCCTGGCCGAGCAGCACGGCAGCCAGGTGCTCGGGCTCGAGCGCTCGCTCCACGCGGCGCCGGAGCTCGACCTCAACCGCTTCGTGGGCGCCCACCACGCGCTCACCCGGATCGTCGTGTTCTGGTACGAGAACGCCCACGGGGCGGTCACCTTCGGCGTGATCGCCTGGCTCTGGTGGCGCCGGGCGGAGCTGCTGCCGCCGCTGCGCACCGCGCTGATCGCCGTCAACCTCGCCGGCCAGGCCGTCTTCTGGACGTGGCCGGTGGCGCCGCCGCGGATGCTGCCGAGCCCGCAGTTCACGGACCTCGTCGCCGTGGTGGGCGGTCAGTCGCCGCACTGGGCGCCGGGTGCGATCTCGCTCTATGCCAACCAGCTTTCGGCCCTGCCGTCGCTCCACATCGCCTGGGCCGTCTGGTCGGCCCTCGCCCTCTGGCGGCTGAGCTCACGCGCCTGGGTGCGGGCGCTCGCGACGGTCTACCCCTTCGTGACGGTGCTGGCCGTGATGGCGACCGCCAACCACTACCTCGCCGACTGCGTCACCGGCGCCATCCTCGCCGCCGTCGCGGTCGCGGCGACCGACCGGCTGCTCCCGAGGGTTGGGCCCCGCGTTTGAGCGGTTGGCGGGCCCTTACTCCCAGCTGACCGGCTCCAGCAGCCGCAGGTCGGAGTGCTCGATGAACTCGCCGGGGTCGTGGCTGAGGGAGCCGCGATCGGGGCTCGCGTAGTAGTCGGCGTCGGCCGTAGCGAAGTCGGGGTGGCTGACGACCCAGGCAAACGTGCTCGTGTTCGGGTCCGACCAGGCGCCGTCGACGGCGAAGCCGAAGTGCTCGCGCAGCGGGACGATCTCGGTCCGCCAGAACTCGGTGAACTCAGCGAGGCGACCGGACTTGATCGCATAGATGCGCAGCTGGGCGGACATCGTCGGGCTACATCAATAGTCGATCTGGCTCGACAGCGGGCTGCGGGTCGGTACCCTTGCCCAATGGCAGCGGACACCAGCTTCGGCAAGCGCCGCAGCGACGATCATCAGGCGCTTGCACTCGAGTGGCGCCGCCTGACCCGGGCCGCGACGTTCGTCGCGCTCCTGACGAGCCCGATGCTCTTCGCGCTGCTGTACTACACGCACCGCTGGAGCCTGCTCGGCTCGCTCGTCGGGACTGCCGTCGGGGTGGTCGCGTTCCGGGGGCTGATCGACGTGGTCGCACACAAGGTGATCCCGCGCCCGAGCCTCTACAGCGCCGACCGCGAGACGCTGCTCGACGACGCCGTCGCCCGCCGGCGGGTCTGGTACTGGCGCGGTAAGTACAAGCTGCTGCTGTGGCTCGGCGGGCTCGTGCTCATCTTCATCTTCATCGTCGACGTGGTCTTCGGGTCGAGCGTCAGCCACCTCTTCTCGTCGCTCGGGACCTACGTCAGCCAGAACGCCCCGATCCTGATCTCGTTCGCCTTCCAGCTGCCGCTGTTGATGTTCATCAACGTCTTCATCCTCTTCGGGCCGCTGCTGATGGCCAATCTCCGCCAGATGAAGGGGTACGAGCCGGGCGACGCCGACTGGGGCGTCAAGCTCGACGACGTCCGCGGCCAGGCCGAGCCGAAGGAGGAGGTCACGCGGGTGATCACGCTGTGGCAGTCGGGCGACGACTTCCGCAAGGCCGGGGGCAAGCCCGAGCGAGGCCTGCTCTTCATCGGGGCGCCGGGCACCGGCAAGACGATGCTCTCGAAGGCGATCGCCACCAGCTTCAACTCGCCGATCGTGATCATGCCCGGGTCGGGCTTCGTCGCGACGTTCATCGGCATCGACGTGATCGTCGTGATGGCGATGATCGCCAAGGCCCGCCGCCTGGCCCGTAAGTGGGGCGGTCAGTGCATCATCTTCATCGACGAGATCGACGCCGTCGGCCTCCGCCGCCAGGCGCTCGGCGCCGGCGCCGGACCGGGCTTCAGGCCGACCGACACGGGCCGCTTCGAGGACCAGGCGTTCTTCGGCCCGCACGGGGCGCTCAATTCCTCCGGCGACCTGATCCTCGAGACGCGCGCCTGGCGCGAGCGCATGTTCGAGGCCCGGGCCGAGCAGACGCGGCCGTGGATGCCGCCGATCTACCGCTGGGCGAGCGAGCGCGCGGCGCCGTTCATCTTCCCCGGCGGCATGGGCGGCATGGGTGGAATGGGCAGCGGGGCCCTCAATCAGCTGCTCGTCCAGATGGACGGGGTCGACTCGCCGCCGATGATGAAGAAGTTCTGGACCAACCGGATCAACACGATGCTCGACGCAACGTACTTCATCCCGCGCAAGGTCGGCAGCGTCTCGCTGCGCCTGGCGCCGCCGAAGCCGCGCACCGAGCAGATCTACTTCGTGGGGGCGACCAACGTCCCGATCGATCGCCTCGACCCGGCGCTCATCCGCCCGGGCCGAATGGGGCGCCACATCTGGTTCCGCACGCCGACCAAGGACGACCGCAAGGACATCTTCGACCTCTACATGGCGCGCGTGTCGCACGACCCCGAGCTCGACTCGGACCGACGGCGCGACGAGCTGGCCCGCATCACCAACGGCTACTCGCCGGCGATGATCGAGCAGATCTGCTCGATGGCGCTGACGTTCGCCCACGCCGACGGGAGGATGGAGTTCGGCTGGGACGACATCGTCGAGGCGATGACCTCGAGCGAGTCGGGGACGGCCCAGGGCGTCGACTACATCCCGGCCGAGACCCGCGCCGTGGCGATCCACGAGGCTGGCCACGCCGCGGCGTCCCACGTCTACATGCAGGATGTGCTGTCGACCCGGCTGTCGATCCGCAAACGCGGCGGCTCGCTCGGCCATCATCAGGCGATCGAGAAGGAGGAGCGCTTCTCGAGCTGGCGCCACGAGGAGGTCGGCAAGCTCGTCTGGACACTCGGGGCCATGGCCGCCGAGCACGTCTTCTACGGGGAGAACTCGACTGGCGTCGGCGGCGACGTCCAGAGCGCGACCGCCCGCGCGGCCTGGATGGTCGGCACCTGCGGCATGGGCCCGGAGCCGATCGATTTCAACGGTCACGAGTGGGAGTCCGACGAGGCGCGCAAGGCGGCGGCCGACGAGTACATGGACCGCTTCGAGCGGATCGGCGCGCAGATCATCAACCGCGCCGGGGGCAGCGCTCTGATGGGCGACCCCGTCCCGGCGATCCTCGGCGACCGCAACAAGAACCGGGCCGCCGCGCAGATCCTCGGTCAGGCGTACATCACCGCCTACTGCCTGATCCTGCACAACCGCGAGCAGGTCTCGCGCATCGCCGAGACTCTGATCCAGCGGCGCGAGCTCCACGGCGACGAGGTCGTCGACGTGCTCGACGCCGCCAAGCTGGAAGCCCCGGCGATCGACCTGACCGACGATTCGACATGGCCGACCCTGTGACGGAGGGGAACGACGCCGAGAACCTAGACGAGCGCGCCCCGGGAAGCATTCAGCCGCCCGTGGCCAACGACGGGTTTTCGCAGGACGACGCCGACCCGGGCGCGGCGCCCGCCGCCGCCGTCGTGCCGGCCGCCGCGATCGACCCGGCCACCCCACCGCACGTCTACCCGCCCGATCCGGCCGGGACCCGGCCGAAGGTGGCGCCGGCGGCGCTCGAGCCGAGCGGCCGTTCGAGCTCAGGGCTGATCCAGCCGCTCGGCCAGACCTTCCGACCGCCGGTCACCGCCTCGGCGACCGCCGCCGTGGCTCCGCACGTCGACGAGGAGGCGCGTCCGCCGGTCGAGTCGCCGCATGCCCCGCGCTTCCAGTTCATCCTCGGCGCCCTGCTCGCGCTCGGCCTGTCGGCGATCGCCATCACCGCCTACACGCTCGGATCCGGCCGCGACCCGCTGCCGACCGACTGGTCGGCGTGGCACCCGACGGCAAGCGGGATCGCCGCCGCGACGCAGATCGCCAACCACGTCGCCGCCGAGTACCGTCAGCCGGGGGCCGGTCAGCTGCTGGCCGTGCAGGGCGGACCGCTGGCCTTCGACGGCGTTCCCGTCACGGCGATCGCGCTGAAGACCGGCGCCGGGGCCAGCGGCATCTCCGTGCTCGCAGGCAACGCCGTCCTCTACAAGATGTGCGGCCTCGGACCGAGCTGCTCGATCGCCGGCAAGGCGTCGGCCGAGCGCCTGACGCTCGTCCGCCGCGAGGCGCTCGAGCTCGCGCTCTACACGTTCCAGTACGTCGGCGGCGCCAACCAGGTCGTCGTCTTCCTGCCGCCCGTGCTCCACCCCGCCGCCGTGCCGGGCCAGCCGAAGAAGGTGAAGGTCACGACCGATCCGACCGACGCCGTCTTCTTCAAGGCGTCAGACCTCGCCGGCGAGCTCAGCCATCCCCTGACGTCGACGCTGACCTCGGTGGCGCCGAGCGTCAGCACGGTCGCCACGGCGCCCGACACCCCAGCCGTCGAGGAGCTGACGAGCCCGTCGTTCTACAAGTTCAGCTTCGAGCAGACGACCCAGGACGCGAGCCTCTTCCTCGTCCTCCAGCCGTTCGCCGTCGGCAACTAGCTCTCGTCGCGCAGGATCCGGGCGAGCTCGTCAGCCTCGCGGCCGCGGTCGCCGCGGTCACCGGCCTGCTGCGCCTGCTGCGCCTGCTGCGCCGCCCGGGCTTGCTCGGCCCGGTCGTTGAGCTCGCGCGCCCGCGCTCGCAGCTCCTCCGTCAGCTCGGCGCTCGCCGCGACGGCCCCGTCGGCGGTCGCATTGACGAGATGCTGCTCGAGGATCTCGGTGACCAGCTCGCGTTCGCGCAGCCGCCGCTCGATCAGGCGGATCCGGACCTCGCCCTCCTGCGAGCTCTGCACGTCGACGTAGCAGCCGAGCTGGCCGTCGAGCGCGTGCCGGGCCGCCTCCTCGACCTTGCCGGCGTAGGCCCAGTACCCCGTCATGTCGCGGGCGCCGAAGGTCTGTCCGGCGAGCGTCTCGACCCGACGCCACTCGTGGTGCCAGCCGACCCGCCGGCGCCGGTACCGGACGAGCTCCACCACGACGGTGGCGGCGCCGACGCGGCTCTCGACGGCGAAGCAATCGTCGCCGCGCACGAATCTCTGACCCGGAAGCACAGCCCTCCGAGGATATCGTCGCCGGTGGCCGGCGCTCAGCCGGTGGCCGGCGCTCAGCCGCTGACGACGACGAGGTCGCCGATGGCCAGCATCCGGTAGACGGCGGCGGCGGTGCGCGGCGGCAGCTCGACACAGCCGTCTGACTGCGGCGAGCCGTAGGACGCCCGGTTGAAGCCGTGGACGGCGTCGCCGCCGTTGAAGTAGTTGACCCACGGCACGCCGGGGTCGCTGTAATGCGAGCCGTCGGGGTTGGTCCCGGTCATGGTCGTCGAGGTCAGCCGCTCGAAGATCGGGAACGTCCCGTTCGCCGTCGGCGCGCCGGCGACGCCGGTGTTGACCGCCGTCCGGAGCACGACCCGGTTGCCGCGGTGGACGGCGAGCGACTGGGGCAGGCGCTGGCTGACGGTGACGAACGTGTACGGAGAGCGATCGATCGCCGCGGCGGCCTCGGCCCCGAGCAGTGCGGCCCACGTCGCCCCGTCGACCAGCCCGGTCGGGGTGATCGCGTGGCGCGACTGGAACACCATCAACGCCCCGCGGGTGGTCGCGTCGAGCTGTCCCGGGGCAAGCGTCGGAGCGCCGGCGACGTCGCGCACGAAGCGGCCCGCCTGCGGTGCGAAGGCGTGCTGGGCCGCCCGCTGCCGGGTCTCCCCGCCGCGCTGGGCGCCCGCGGTCGTG
The DNA here is from genome assembly GCA_963742705.1 of uncultured Solirubrobacterales bacterium. GTDB lineage: Bacteria > Actinomycetota > Thermoleophilia > Solirubrobacterales > Solirubrobacteraceae > Palsa-513. Next base: position 1,240,788 of record CAVUMZ010000017.1, read on the forward strand.
TGGAAGGCGTACGGCAGGTAGCGCAGCCGGGCCAGCGCCTGCTGCACCGCCCGGGTGCCCGGACATGCGACGGCGAAGGGGACGACCCGCCGGACTCCGAGCGGCGGCCGGCCGACGGCCGTCGTCTGCGCCCAGATCGTCAGCCGGTAGGTCGCGCACGGCGCGAGCGTCGACGTCGGCTTGAACGTCAGGACGTCGCCCGCCGCCGTCCACTTGCCGGCCACGCCGGGGCTCAGCTGCGGCAGCGGTGAGCTCGTGGCGACGGGCCCCGACAGGCGCACGACGAGCGGCGCCGTCCCGTCGGTGACGCGGGCGTGCGGCACGAGCGTGAGCGTGGTCGGCGCCGGCGCGGACGCCGCCGGAGCGGATGTCGGCGATGGCGACGGCGACGGCACGATCGGCGGTCCCACGCCGGCGGCCGACGCCGGGCCGGACGCCACGGCGCAGACGACCAGTCCGCCGATGATCGTGGGGCGCGCCCGCATGCCGGCCACGATACCCCGGACGACCGCCCGCGGCGACGCGTGCATCCCCGCGCCCGGGAGTCCTCCTAATTTCTCTGCGAACCCTTAGAGAACTTTTCAGGGTCGTCTGGTGCGGTCTTTAGGAAGTGGGCCTTTACTACGTGTCGAGCCGCGATCGGTCGAGTGCCGGAAGGGAACGATGTGAGCAGCCTCTTCGATGATCCGCATTTCCGTCAGCCCCCCCGCCGGCCGGCAGCGCCGCGACCGGACACGCCGAAGACCGAGCCGATGGTGACGGCCCCGGCACCGCCCCGGCCGGCCCGTCGACGACGGCTGGCGCCCGCGGCCACGGGCGTGATCGTGACGCTCGCCGTGATGCTCGGCGTCGGCATCGGACACGAGGCCTGGCGCGCCGGCAGCGGCCCGACCGCCGGCTTCGCCACCGCCGGCGACGGGTCCGGGAGCGCGTCGGCCGGGAGCGGCGGCTCGAACGTCGGCAGCGGGACCGGCGTCGGACCGGACGGCGTCTACGGCTACTACTACGGCGGGTCGGGCGGCGGGAGGGCCGGCGGCGGGTCGAGCGCGGCCGGCGGCGGGTCGGGCGCGGCCGGCGGCGGCGCCGCACCGAACGGCACGGCGCAGAGCACGGCGATCTCCGCCAAGGTCGCCCCGGCGCTCGTCGACATCAACTCGACCTTCTACCAGGGCGCCCAGGGCGCCGGGACGGGCATCGTGCTCACGGCCGACGGTGAGATCCTGACCAACAACCACGTCGTCAACGGCGCGACGTCGATCAGCGTGACCGACATCGGCAACGGCAAGACCTACAAGGGCACGGTGGCCGGCTACGACAAGAGCAAGGACATCGCCGTCGTCAAGCTCCAGGGCGCCTCCGGTCTGCAGACCGCCAAGCTCGGCGACTCGTCGACGACGAAGGTCGGCGACGCGGTGGTGGCTATCGGCAACGCCGGCGGCTCGGGCTCGACGCCGACGAGCGCCGCCGGGCAGGTGACCAAGCTGGACCAGTCGATCACGGCCGGCGACGAGCTCGACCGCACCACCGAGCAGCTGTCGGGTCTGATCCAGGTCGACGCCGACGTCCAGGCCGGCGACTCCGGTGGATCGCTCGTCAACAGCGCCGGCGAGGTGATCGGCGTCGACACCGCCGCCTCCGCCGGCTTCTCGTTCGCCGCGTCCGCCGCGAGCGAGGGCTTCGCCGTCCCGATCAACCAGGCCATGACGATCGTCAGGCAGATCGAGTCGGGCCAGGGCACCACGACCGTCCACGTCGGGCCGACGGCGTTCCTCGGCGTCCTGCTCTCGGCTTCGCCCCAGGGCGGCTACGGCGGCGCGCCGGCGACCACGGCCGGGGCACCGCTCGCGGACGTGACCAACGGCGGCGCCGCCCAGAAGGCCGGCCTCGCCGGCGGGGACGTGATCACTTCGCTGAACGGCCAGACCATCGACTCGGCGGACGCCCTCAGCAAGGTCATCCAGTCGCTGACGCCCGGCACCGCGATCCCGCTCGGCTGGGTCGACAGCGGCGGCCAGTCGCACACCGCCACGGTCACGCTCGGCAGCGGCCCGCCGGCCTGATCGCTACTCGGCGGCCGACCGCGCCTGGTAGCCGCGGCAGTCGGTGACGGGAATTCGGGGGTAGCGCGCGAACAGGTCCGGCTCGTCGCGCGCCCGCTCGCACAGCGAGAAGACCGAGCCGCGCGTGTTCGGCACGAGCCGCTGGTGACGGCAGCGATTACACAGGCCAGCCGGCGGCGGGAGCGGATCTCGAGGCACTATACTTTGTGAAGTGAGGACGTTCTACAGGTTGCTCGGCTTCCTGCGACCGTACCGCACGGGAGTCGTATGGTCGCTCGTGCTCGCCGGCCTGGCGATGGTCGCCACGGTCGCGATCCCCTATCTCAGCGGGCGCGCGCTCGACGCGATCCGCGCCCACGACCGCCACCAGCTGATCCTGCTCGGGCTGGCCGTCGCCGGGGCCGGCCTCGTCCGGCTCGGGCTCACCGTCGCCCGCCGTCTCGTCGCCGGCCGGGTCTCCCTGGGCGTCGAGTACGACCTGCGCAACCTCCTCTTCGGCCACCTCCAGGCGCTCGAGCTCGGGTTCTTCGACCACAACCAGACCGGCCAGCTGATGTCGCGCACCACGGTCGACCTCCAGGCCGTCCGCTTCTTCCTCGGCTACGGCCTCGTCTTCATCCTCCAGTCGGCGCTGACGATCCTGCTCGCCGGGGGCGCGATGTTCCTGCTCCAGCCCGGGCTTGCGCTGATCGCCCTCGTCCCGGTTCCCTTCGTGATCTACTTCTCCGCCCGCTACGGCAACCGCGCGCGGCCGGCGATCCAGGAGGTGCAGCAGCGCGTCGCCGAGCTCACCGGCGCCGCCGAGGAGAACATCTCCGGCGTGCGGGTGGTCAAGGCCTTCGCCCGCGAGGCCCACCAGCGCGCCCGCTTCGAGCGCCGCGTCGGGCGCGTCTTCGACCAGGCGATGCGCGCGGCGCGCCTCCAGGCCCGCTACAACCCCCTGCTCGGCTTCCTCCCCCAGCTCGGCTTCGCCGCCGTGTTGCTGATCGGCGGCGGCCGGGTGATCGACCACCGGCTGACGGTCGGCGAGTTCAGCGCGTTCTACTTCTACCTGCTGATGCTGCTCTCGCCGATGCGCACGCTCGGCATCATCCTCGGCCTATCCCAGCGGGCGACCGCCTCGGGTGCCCGCATCTTCCAACTGCTCGACCGGGCGCCCCGACTCGTGTCCGCCCCGGACGCCGCGCCGCTGCCCGACGGGCGCGGCCACGTGCGCCTCGAGCACGTCGAGCTCCGCTACGAGGGCGCCGGCCGGCCGGCCCTGCGCGACGTCACGCTCGACATCCCGGCCGGCCGCACGGTGGCCCTGGTCGGCGCGACGGGCTCGGGCAAGACATCGCTCGCCGGCCTCCTCGCCCGCCTGTATGACCCGACCGCCGGCAGCGTCTCGATCGACGGGACCGACCTGCGCGACGCGACCGTCACGTCGGTGCGCCGGGCGATCGCCCTCGTCACCGACGATCCGTTCCTGTTCAGCGCCAGCGTCCACGACAACATCGCCTACGCCCGCGCCGACGCCACGTCGCAGGAGGTCGAGACCGCCGCCCGGCGCGCCCAGGCTCACGACTTCATCATGCGGCTGCCCGACGGCTACGCCACCGCCGTGGGCGAGCGCGGCCTGACCCTGTCGGGCGGCCAGCGGCAGCGTCTGGCGATCGCCCGGGCCCTGCTCGCCGATCCCCGGATCCTGATCCTCGACGACGCGACCTCGTCGGTCGACGCGTCGACCGAGCAGGCGATCAAGCGGGGACTGGGCGAGGTCATGGCCGGGCGCACGACGTTCGTGATCGCCCACCGCCTCTCCACGATCGCCCTCGCCGACGAGATCGTCGTGCTCGAGGACGGGGGCGTAGCCGCCCACGGCAGTCACGCCGAGCTGCTCGAGCGCTCCGATCACTACCGCGAGATCGTCGAGAAGGGCCTGCCCGATCAGGTCTTCCTGACGCGCAAGCCGCGCGAGCCGCAGGCGGCCCGGCTGTGAGGCCGCGGATCTCCGACATCCGCCGCCGCCTGCGCGGGACGAGCGGCCGTGGCCGGCGCATCCGCGGGCTGGTCGGCCTGCTGCGCCCGTACCGCCTGCGCGTGGCGGCGATGTTCACGGCGCTGATCCTCGGCACGGCCGCCTCGCTCGCCCCGGCGCCGCTCGCCAAGCTGGCGATCGACGACGGCATCACGGCCGGCAACCGGCACGCCCTGACCTTGATCGTAATCGCCTTCCTCGTCGCCGCCGGGGTCGTCTGGGCGGCCACGTACGCGCAGACCTACCTCGTCGAGTGGGTCGGCCAGCGGGCGCTGGCCGATCTGCGGATGGCGATCTTCGACCACCTCCAGCTGATGCCGATCGCCTTCTACGAGCGCCGCCGGGCCGGCGTCCTGATCTCGCGCATGACCAACGACGTCGAGGCGCTCGACGATCTCGTCACCGACAGCGTCGTCACGCTGTTCCAGGCGTCGCTGACGCTCGTCGGCACGATCGTGATCCTGCTCCTGCTCGACCTGCGGCTGGCGCTGCTGACGTTCGTGATCATCCCCGTCATCGTCGTCGCGTCGCTCGTCTTCCGCATCGCCTCGGCCGACGCCTACCGGCGTACCCGCGAGACGATCGGCCAGATCACCGCGAACCTGCAGGAGACGCTGTCGGGAATCCGCGTCGTCCGCGCCTTCGGTCAGGAGCCGCGCCACATCCGCCGCTTCGCCGAGCTCAACGAGGCCAACCGAGCGGCGAACATGACGACGGTCAACCTCAACGCCGCGTACTTCCCGGCGATCGAGCTGATCTCGGCGATCGGCACCGTGGCGATCCTCATCTACGGCGGCTACCAGGCCATCGACGGCACGATCACGATCGGCGTGATCGTCGCCTTCATCGCCGCGCTCAACAACTTCTTCGACCCGATCACCCAGCTCTCCCAGCTGTACACCACGTATCAGTCGGGCATGGCCGCACTCGACAAGATCTTCGAGCTGCTCGACGTCGAGCCCGACCTCGTCGAGGCACCCGACGCCATCGAGCTCGGCCGCATCCGCGGCGAGATCCGCTTCGAGGCGGTCACCTTCGCCTACGCCGACGCCTCCGGTGGTACCGGGTCGCAGACCGCCGTCGAGGCGATCGACCTCGTGGTCCCCCCCGGCCAGACGGTGGCCCTGGTCGGCGCGACCGGCGCCGGAAAGTCGACGCTCGCCAAGCTCGTCGCCCGCTTCTACGACCCGACCGCCGGGCGCGTGCTCGTCGACGGGCACGACCTCCGGGGGGTCGAGGCACAGTCGCTGCGCCGGCAGATGGGCATCGTCCCGCAGGAGGCGTTCCTCTTCTCCGGCACGGTCGGCGAGAACATCGCCTTCGGCCGGCCCGACGCGACCGCCGACGAGGTCCACGCCGCCGCCGCGGCCGTCGGGGCGCACGAGTTCATCGCCGCGCTCAACGACGGCTACGACACCGAGGTCGGCGAGCGCGGGGCCCAGCTATCGGCCGGCCAGCGCCAGCTGCTCGCATTCGCGCGCGCCCTGATCGCCGACCCGCGGATCCTGATCCTCGACGAAGCGACGGCCAACGTCGACCTCCACACCGAGGGCCGGATCGAGGCCGGCCTGCGCCGCCTGCTCGCCGGGCGCACTGCGCTCGTGATCGCCCACCGCCTGTCGACGATCCGGGCCGCCGGGCGGATCGTCGTGCTCGACGGGGGCCGGATCGTCGAGCAGGGCACCCACGCAGAGCTGCTCGAAGCCCGCGGCGCATACTGGGACCTCTACCGCGACTGGTCGGCCCAGGCCGTTCCCGCCTAGTCCGGCTTGCGCTCCTCGTCGGCCTCGCCGTAGTCGGAGTCCGTCGGCTCCTCCGCCCGCGAGCCGGCGTTGAGAATGCTCGTCGACGAGTGATCGTCGGCGTGGGAGGCGTGGTCGATCAGATCCTGCTCGGCCAGCTCGAAGCCCTCCGCCTCGCCGCCCCCGGCCTCCTCCACCGCCCGGCGCTCCTCGCGACGGCGGTCATCGAGCGACATCAGATGTTCGTCGTCCATGTCCAGAGGCTACCCGAGCGGGTCCGCAACCAGCGGCAGACGCCCGCTCAGGCCGGCCAGCCCGAAGACGACGCCGGCCTCGAGGCCGGAGAAGATGCGCAGCTCGGCTCCGCGGGCCAGCGCCGCGTGGTACGCGCCGAGCACGCAGCGGATCCCCGACGAGTCGATGAAGGTGACCGCGCGCAGGTCGAGCTCGAGGTCGGCGACGCCGGCCTCGTCCGCCCGCGCCAGGGCGGCCTCGAGCACCGGCACACCGGCGATGTCGAGCTCGCCGGTGACCACCACGCGGGTGCTCTCGTTCCCGCCGACCACCTCTACACCCATCGGCGTGTCCGCCATAGCCGCCCCGTCTCGATCGCCTGACGGCAACTCTATCCGGCCGCCCGGGTGGCCTATCGTGTCCGGGATGGATCACGGCGACGGAGGACGGGCGAGATGAGGGCGGTGCGCTTCAGCGAATACGGCGGTCCGGAGGTGCTGCGAGTGGACGAGGTCGACGAGCCCCACGCCGGCAGCGGCCAGGTGCGAGTGGCCGTCAAGGCGGCCGGGGTCAACCCGATCGACTGGAAGATCCGCAGCGGGATGATGGCCGGCGGGACACCGCTGGCTGCTCCGCGCATCATCGGCAGCGACGCGTCCGGCGTCGTCGACGAGGTCGGCGACGGCGTGACGGATGTCTCCGTCGGCGACGACGTCTTCGGCTCGGGGTCAGGCGGAGCGGCGGCCGAGTTCGCGGTGCTCGACAACTACGCCGTCAAGCCGGCAACGCTCGGCTGGTCCGAGGCCGCCGGGTGGCCGGTGCCGGTCGAGACCGCCGAGCGCGGGCTCGACCTGCTCGGCCTCGAAGCCGGCCAGACGCTCCTGCTCAACGGCGCCGCCGGCGGCGTCGGCATCGCCGTGGTCCAGCTGGCCCGCGCCCGCGGCGCCCGCGTGATCGGCACCGCCGGTGCCGGCAACCACGATTTCCTGCGCCAACTCGGCGCGGAGCCGACGACATACGGCGAGGGCCTGGTCGACCGCGTCCGCGAGCTCGCTCCCGAAGGCGTCGATCTGGCCTTCGACGCCGCCGGCCACGGCGCGCTGCCCGCCCTGATCGAGCTCACCGGGAGCCCGGACAACGTGATCACGATCGCCGACTTCAGCGCGCCCGAGCACGGCGTCCGGGTCACCACCGGCGGCGGCGCCCGCGCCTGGCACGGGCTCACCCTCGCGGCGGAGCTGTTCGAGCAGGGTCGCTTCGCGCTGCCGGTGGCGCAGACGTTCCCGTTCGAGCGGGCCGGCGACGCCCATCTCCTCAGCGCGGACGGACACGTCCGCGGCAAGCTCGTGCTCGTTGCGGAGGTGGCCGCCGATGACTGACGCGGATCCCGACGCCGGCCCCAAGGGCTGGTGCGTGTGCGGCCAGAAGGTGACGATCGCCGGCGCCGAGGAGGTCACGCTCCCGAACGGCCGGCCCGGCTGGGAGGGGCGCTGCCCGGAGTGCGGCGCGCCGCTGTTCGCGATCAGGCGCAAGCCGAAGGCCGGCTGACCCGCCGGCCTGCGATCCTCCGGCCCGACCAACTGACGAAGGAGAAGTTCCCCACCGTGAACATCGACCCACCCCGCTCGACCGCTGACCTCTCAGCCGACGAGCGCAAGCAGCTTCGGCGCGCGCACGAGCGCCTGCGCGCCGCCTCGCAGGAGCTCGAGGGGCTCGTGGCGACCGAGTCGGTGCGCGGACGCTGGGACCCGGAGCCGCCGCCGGCGCCGATTCTCGAGGCCGCGCGCCTGGACCTCCAGCAGGCCTACGACGCGCTCGCGCGCTGCCACGAGGAGATCCTCGGCGGCCGCGGTTGAGCGCCGCTCCCCCGGTGCGGCCGTTCCTGCGGGCACGGTGGGAGCACCTGCTCGTCGTCACCTACGCGGTCGCCGATGAGCTCGTCGCCCCGCTGACGCCGGCCGGCCTGACCGTCGACCAGCTCGGCGGACAGGCGCGCGTCAGCCTTGTCGGGTTCGACTTCGCGCAGACGCGCGTCCTCGGCCTGCGGGTCCCGGGCAACGTCGACTTCCCGGAGGTCAACCTGCGTTTCTACGTGCGCGCCGGTGCCGACCGCGGCATCGTCTTCATCCGCGAGTTCGTCCCCCGCCGGCTGGTCGCCCTCGTCGCCCGCGCCCGGTACAACGAGCCCTACCGGCGACTGGATATGCACAGCGCCGTCGTCCCGCACGGCCCCGGCCGGCTCCGGGTCGAGCATGTCTTCGGCCGGCCGGGATCGACGCTCGGCGCCGAGGTCGATGCCGCCGGCACGGTGCCGGCCGAGCACTCGGAAGAGCGCTGGCTGACCCACCAGACGTTCGGCTTCGGTCAGACGCGCCGCGGGGCGATGCGGCGGTATCGGGTCGAGCATCCGCTGTGGCCGCTGCACACCGTGCACCGCCTCGACCTCGACGTCGACTTCGCCGGCCTCTACGGGCCGAGGTGGGCCTTCCTGGCCGACGCCGAGCCCAGCCACGTCAGCTTCGCCGCCGGGTCGGAGGTCGCCGTCTACCCGCCGGCTTGACCGCGAGCCTGCGCGCCGCGCGGGCGAGGACACGCTCGAGCCCGCGGACCTGAGGCTCCGACCGACCCGCCACCAGGCGCAGCCGGGCCGTCGGGGGATCGCACCAGATCACCCGGCGAAACGCCTCCTGCGGCGGCTGCGCGCTTGTGACCCGGAGCAGGTACGCGGCGACGCGCCGTCCGCGAGCCTGCGCGTAGACGCCCAGGCGGCGCCGGTCGAGGACCCCGGCCAGCCCCGCCTCCTCGAGCGCCTCGCGCGCCGCCGCCGCCGCCAACGTCTCGCCCGGCTCGCGGTGGCCCTTCGGGAACGTCCAGCGCGCGCCGTCGCTGGTGCTGACGAGGCAGATCTCGACGCCGTCCCCGCACCGGCGCCAGCACACCGCCGCCGCCGAGGCGGGGCGTCGCCAAGCCCGAGAAACGATTGCTTGTACAATCATCTCTGTGCCCCGCGATCTGCTCATCAGCGTGCTCGACCAGTCGCCGGTCGCCGAGGGTCAGCCGCCGTCACAGGCGCTCCGCAACACGCTCGACCTCGCCGTGCTGGCCGACGAGCTCGGCTACCACCGCTACTGGGTGGCCGAGCACCACGGCGGACCGATGCTCGCCGGGCCGAGCCCCGAGGCGCTGATCGGCCCGATCGCCGCGGCGACGCGGCGCCTGCGCGTGGGCAGCGGCGGCGTGATGCTCCCCCACTACAGCCCGGTCAAGGTGGCCGAGACGTTCAGCCTGCTGAGCGGCCTGTTTCCCGGGCGCATCGACCTCGGCATCGGTCGGGCCGCCGGGACCGACCCGATGACGAGCCTGGCGCTCCAGCGCGACCGTCGCCAGCCGGCGCCGGACGACTTCCCGAGCCAACTCGGCGAGCTGCTCGGGCTGCTCAAGGACGACCTCCCGGCCTCGCACCCGTTCGCCCGCCTCGCGGCGCACCTGCCCGGCCTGCCCGAGGCGCCCGTTCCGTGGCTGCTGGGGTCCTCCGAACAGAGCGCGATCTGGGCCGGGCAGCTCGGGCTGCCCTACGCGTTCGCCGACTTCATCAACCCCCGCGGGGCCGAGATCGCCGCCGTCTACCGCGACCACTTCACCGCCTCGACGCGGCTCGAGCTGCCGCGCCTGGCGGTCGCGGCCTGGGCGATCTGCGCTGACACCGACACCGAGGCCGAGCGGCTGTCGGCCAGCGGCCTGATGGCAATGAGCCTGCTGCGCCGGGGACAGCTGATCCCGGTGCCGCCCGTCGAGAAGGCGCTCCGCTTCCTCGCCCAACAAGGCGGCGGCAGCGGTGGCGGGCGCCGGCGGATCCTGGGCTCGCCGCCCCGGGTCCGCGCCGAGCTCGAGGGGCTGGCCGACGCCTACGGCGCCGACGAGGTCATCGTCGTGTCGATCGTGCACGACCACGACGCCCGCCGGCGATCGTACGAGCTGATCGCCGACGCCTTCGCGCTCAAGCCGATGCAGCTGGCCTGAGCGCCGCCGGATCAGACCTTCGGGACCTCGACGCCGTTGATCGTCTCGCACTTGGCGCACTTGATGCGAACCTTGCGCATCGGACCCGGGGGCATCTTCTCGGCCAGCAGGTTGCCGCACGTCGCGCAGAAGTAGTCGTCCGGGCCGTTGCGGCTGAAGACCGGCTTGTCGGCATCCTCCTGGACCGCGGTCCCGAACTCGGTCGGGATCATCTCCTTGGTCAGGGTGATCATCGTCACGTCAGCCATCGTCGTCACTCCTTCATCTCGGGCACTAAACACTCGCCGGGCGCGCTGCTGGCGCGGAGGCGGAGAGTAAAGCACGCTACCCAGTCCGGTCCGGCCTGCCTCTCGCCCATAGGCTTCTACGATGGGAGTCCGCCGGCTGATCATGTCCGACTTCCACTTCGGCAGCGGCGACGACCTGATGCGTGCCCCGCTCGCGCTCGCACGGATCGAGCCCGAGCTCGAATGGGCCGACGAGCTCGTCGTCAACGGCGACCTCTTCGAGCTCGTCTTCGCCTCGCTGAACGAGGCCGTCGCCGCCGCCCGGCCGTTCCTCGCGCTGGTCAGCCGCCACGTCGAGCGGGTCCACTTCCTGCCGGGCAACCACGACCATCACCTCGTCTCGCTCGCCGGAGACGAGCGACGGATGGCCAAGCTCACCGGTGACGAGGAACCTTCGCCGTTTCGGGTGATGCCGGCCGAGCGGCTGCTGGCGGCGCTCTGTCCCGACGTCGACGTGATCGCCTCCTATCCGATCTGCGAGCTCGACCAGATGCGCTTCGTTCACGGCCACTACATCGCGGCCCACATCGAGTCCTTCGGCTGGCGGATGATGGATCGACTGGCCTGGTTGCTGACCGGGGAGGCGGAGCGGCCCGAGCGGCTCGGCATCGGCGACTACGAGGCGCTGATCTCGCCGCTGTACGAGCTGATGTACGAGATGGCCAACCTCCCCCAGGGCCGGCGGGCGCAGCAGCAGTTCGAGCGCTGGCTGATCGGCATGGGCACGGTCGCCCGCGCGCCGGGGAAGGCCTCGCGCCAGGCCGCCGGCTTCGCCCACTCGCTCGTGCGGCGCCGCAACGCAGAGGAGATGCTCGAGCCGATGGACGCACCGACCGCCCAGATCGTGGCCGCGATGGAGGCCGTCTGCCTCAACCTCGGCGTCCCCCCGGGGATCGTCGTCTTCGGCCACACCCACACCCCGCTGACGGCCCAGCGGTCGCGGCACGGCCACTACTCGTTCTGGAACTCGGGCAGCTGGCTGTGGGATCGGCGGATCCGCAACGGCCCGACCTACCGCGAGTCGGCCTGGCCGGGCACCGTCCTGCGGGCCCACGGCGGCGAGCTCGAGCTGCGGCGGCTGCTCGACGACTGCGACGAGGACGACCTGCGCGAGATGCTCGGCTCGGTGCCCGAGCCCCGCCGCCGGCGGCTGCGCCTCAGCCGGCGCGGCCTGCTGCGAGGGGCGGCCTAGGGAGGCGAGCTTTTATACTGGCGGGCGACCCATTGGGGAATGGTGTAATCGGCAACACGCCTGCCTCTGGAGCAGGAATTTGGGGTTCGAGTCCCTGTTCCCCAGTTCAGGAGCACCCGGTCGGTGAGGTCAGGAGCCGTCGGCGGCGGCCGGTGGCTTCAAGAGGCGGTCGGCGAGAAGAACCGCGTGATTGCGTCCTCGAGGCCCGGGTCGAGCACGAGCAGAACCTCGTCGCCGGCCTCGATCACCGTGTCCGCCTTCGGCACGAAGCCCTGCCCGTCCCGGAGCACCGAGATCACCAGGCTGCCCTCCGGCAGGCCCACGTCGACCACCCTTGTTCCGGCCGCCGGGGCGTCCGGCAGCACCTCGAGCTCGATGATCTCGAGGCGCTCCTCCTCCAGCGCCAGCAGATGCACGAGGCCGTAGCGGGGCACCTCGTGCTCGATCAGGCGCAGGATCAGGTCGGTCGCCGAGACGACCGGCTGGACGCCGAGCAGCTTGAAGTGCTGGAGGTTGCGCGGGTTGTTGACGCGGGCGATGACCCGCTCGCAGAGGTACTTCTCCTTGGCGACCTGGCAGACAAGCATGTTGTCCTCGTCGTCCCCGGTCACAGCGATCACCAGATCGGCGCGCGAGATGCCGGCCCGCTCGAGCACCCACAGCTCGGTGGCGTCGCCGTACTGGACGGCGTGCTCGAGCTCCTCCTCGACGACGAGGTAGCGCCGGCGGTTGGCCTCGAGCAGGGTCACCTCGTGGCCCTTGTCGATCAGCTCGCGCGCGAGGTTCCAACCGACCTTCCCGGCCCCGGCGACGATCACGTACATCTGGAGCTCGTCGAGCCTAGGCCGCGATGTCGAGCGCGCGGGCGAACATCTCGATCGCGTGCTGGGTCGGCGAGATCGTGTGGAGGCCCTGTTCGGAGTACCAGGCGGCCCGAGCCGGGTCCATCACCCGGCAGAGGACCTTGTCGACCTTGTAGCGCCGCTGGGCGATCTGGGACACGGTCAGGTTGGTGTTGTCGCCGTCGGTCGACGCGATGAAGACGTCCGCCTCCTCGATCCCGGCCTCCTCGAGCGCGTCGACCTCGAGCGCCGTGCCGACCGTGAAGCGCCCGCCGGCGTCCTCCCAGCCACGGCCGGTGATCTCGTCAAGCCGCTCGTGCGACAGCGGATCCTCGTCGAGCACCGAAACCTCGTGGCCGGCCGCCAGGGCGCGCTTGGCGACCGCGGCTCCGACGCGGCCAGCGCCGACGATCAGGACGAACATTGGCGCCCATGTTAGTCAATCGCCGGCTGCCTCCCGCGCTTGCCCGGCGCCGCCCCCGAGTTCGGCGGCTCGCGGCTGCCGGTCGCCAACGCCTGCCCGGCCACGGGGCGATCGTCGGCGTGCGGCGGGGCCGTCAGGATCACCCGGCACGGCGCCTTGGCCAGCACGTACCGCGTCATCGCGCCGATCGCGCTGTCTGACCGGGTGCCGCGTCCGCCGAGCAGGGCCCCACCGCGCACGCGCGAGGTCTCCTCGGCCGCGAGCACGATCGCCTCGACGCCGCGCCGGCGCGCCTCCTCGACGATCGCGTAGCCGGTCCGCCGGGCCCGGAGCGTCGCCGTCGCGACCTCCACCCCGCCGTACTCCTCGCCGACCGCCTTCGCTCGGGCCAGCGCGGTCCGCGCCTGCTTGAGCTGCTCCTCCGGCAGGCGGGCGTCGAGCGGCAGCGCCATCGGCACCTGGAAGATCCAGATCGCCTCGATCGTCGCCTTGTCGATCGCCGCCTCGTCGGTCTGCTCGCCGGAGACCAGGAGCGCCGCCGTCTGGACGATGTCGTCGTCGAGCCCGGTCCCGAACAGCGGCACCAAAATCGACCCGAAGTCGCGCTCTGAGCGCTCTGCGCGCAAGACCCCCTCGGGCACGACGAGGCGGTCGAGGACGGCGCCGCCCGAGCTGCGGCGGTAGGCGACGTAGAGCCCGACGCCGCCGATCAGCCACGCCGACCCGACGTAGCGCGCCCCGTCGTGGAGGACGATCACGCTGATCCACGCCGCGAAGGCCAGCACGGCGCCTACCGCCGCCGGCAGCGGCAGGTCGCGGCCGCGCACCTTCAGCGTTCCCGGCACCCGGAACGGCCGCTCGCGCTCCGGCTCGCGGAAGCGCAGGACGCAGATCGACAGGTGCGCGATCGTGAACGCCAGCATCGCTCCGAACGCGTAGATGCCGACGAGGAAGTCGAGGTCCGCCGGCAGCACGAGGGTGGCCGCGAGCAGGGCGGCGACGCAGATCAGCACGTACGGCGTCGAGCGGTCCGGGTGCAGCCGCCCGATCGGGCTCGGGATCTGGCGGTTGGTCGCCAGCGAATAGGCCAGCCGTGAGAGGCCGAGCATCGCCGAGTTGGCGGCCGCGATCAACGTGAAGACCGCGGCCGCCGCCAGCACGTACTTGAGCGGGTCGGTCACCACGGCCGGATGGAAGTGCTCGACGATCCCCAGCACGGGCGCGCCGACCTGGCGCCCGCCGAGGGCCGTGTGCCCGTTGATCACCGGGATCGCCGTCACCGCGACGAGAGCGATGCCGATGTAGATGATGTAGACCGACGCGTTGGCGCTGACCATCAGACGCTTGAGTCCCCGCCGGCTGAGGAGAATCTCGCCCGAGAGGCCGGCGGCCGACTCGAGGCTGGTGAAGGCCACGGTCGTGATCGTCAGCGCGTAGATCACATCCGACCAGCGCGGCACCGTCCCGAGATGGACGTTGGCGGTGATCGTCCGCAGGTTGAAGAACAGGACCAGCCCGATCCCGATCACCAGCACCTGGATCGCCAGGTCGGCGACGACGATCATGCCCGTCCGCCGCGTCCGCCGGGTCGAGAAGCCGCGGACGTTGCTGTAGGCGACGTAGGCGATGATCGCCAGGGCGACCCCCAGCCGCGGGGCGCCGTGGCCGAGCGGGTGGTAGAACGCCGCCAGGTAGCTCGTCGCCGTCAGCGAGCAGATCGCGATCAGGATCACGTAGTCGAGCAGGATCGCCCAGCCGGCGACGAACGAGACGAGCTCGTTGAACGCGTAGCGGGCGAACACCGTCGACCCGGCCCGGTCGCGGTGCATCGACGCACCCTCGGCGTAGGTCATCGACGTCAGCGTGAAGAAGACGCCCGCCCCCAGGAACACGAGCGGCGTCAGCCCGAGCGCGTGACCGGCGACGACGCCCAGCGAGAAGTAGATCGAGCTGGCCAGCGACGTCCAGACGATCGCGAACAGCGCCGGCGAGCCGAGGCTCCGCTTCAGCATCACCGCGGTCGCCCGCGGTGCGGCCGGCGGTTCGCCCGCGGCCCCCATCAGTCCCCTCCGCCGCCGTCAGGTCCCCGCCGCCGTGGCAGCCGCATGCCGACGTAGAGGCGCCCGGCCCCGGCGGCCAGGAAGAGAGCGCCGAGCACCACGCTCAAGACCGACAGCTGCGCCATCAGCAGGATGCCGATCACGAGCATCGCCGACGACAGCAGCTGCGTCCCGCGCGCATGCACTACGGCCGCAAGCCCGGGCCCGCCCCCCCCATCTGGATCGGTCATCAGAGCGGAAGCTTACGCCGCGACCTGCTGGCTCTAGGTGATCAGCGGGATGATCAGGATCGCGACGATGTTCGCCACCTTGATCATCGGGTTGATCGCCGGGCCCGAGGTGTCCTTGAACGGGTCCCCGACCGTGTCCCCGGTGACCGCCGCGGCGTGGGCGTCGGAGCCCTTGCCGCCGTGGGCGCCATCCTCGATCAGCTTCTTGGCGTTGTCCCAGGCCCCGCCGCCCGCGGTCATCATCACCGCGAAGAAGAACCCGACGACGATCACGCCGATCAGCAGGCCGCCGAGCGCCTGCTCGTCGATCAGGCCGACGACCAGCGTCATCGCGATCGGCAGCAGCGCCGGGATGATCATCTCGCGCTGCGCCGTCTTCGTGACGATGTCGACGCAGGTCGCGTAGTCCGGCTCGTCGGTGCCCTCCATGATCCCCGGCTTCTCGCGGAACTGACGGCGGACCTCCTCGACGACGGCGCCGCCGGCCCGGCCGACCGCCTCCATCGACAGCGAGGCGAACAGGCAGACCATCAGGCCGCCGAGGAGCAGGCCGATCAGCACCGGCGGCTGGTCGATCCCGAACGAGATCGACCCGACCCCGGTCAGCGGCTTGCCGGACTTGTCGGCGAGCTCCTGCTGGAAGCCGGCGAAGAGGACTACGGCCGCGAGCACGGCCGAGCCGATCGCGTAACCCTTGGTCACGGCCTTGGTGGTGTTGCCGACGGCGTCGAGCCGGTCGGTCACGTCGCGCACCTCCTCGGGCAGGTCGGCCATCTCGGCGATCCCGCCGGCGTTGTCGGTGATCGGCCCGAATGCGTCGAGCGCGACGATCAGCCCCGTCAGCGACAGCTGCCCCATCACGGCGACGCCGATGCCGTAGATCCCGACCGTGCCGCCGCCGGCCAGCTTCCACGACCCGAGCACCCCGAGCACGAGCACCAGCGCCGGCAGCGCCGTCGCCTGGAGGCCGGAGCCGAAGCCCTGGATGATGTTCGTCGCGTGGCCGGTCTCCGACGCCGCCGCCGTCTTGCGGACCGGGTTGAAGCGGGTCGACGTGTAGTAGTCGGTGATCACGAAGAGGAACGCCGTCACGCCGATGCCGATCAGGGAGCAGAGGTAGAGGTCGGTCGCGCTCGGCGTCGTCACCGGGGCCGACGTCGCCCGGTAGCCGAGGTTGCGCATCAGCCAGTAGGTGACCGGGTAGAAGGCCGCCGCGGCGATCACGCCGGACGCGATCAGGCCCTTGTACAGCGCCATCTCGACGTTGTCGGTCTTCGTCCGCACGAAGAACGTCCCGAGGATCGACGCGACGATCGCGACCGCCCCGAGCACGAGCGGGTAGAGCGCGACCTGCACCTGCTCGTGGAAGGTCAGGACGCCGATCAGCATCACGGCGACCGCCGTGACCGCGTACGTCTCGAACAGGTCGGCCGCCATGCCGGCGCAGTCGCCGACGTTGTCGCCGACGTTGTCGGCGATCACGGCCGGGTTGCGCGGGTCGTCCTCGGGAATCCCGGCTTCGACCTTGCCGACGAGGTCGGCGCCGACGTCGGCCGCCTTGGTGAAGATGCCGCCGCCGAGGCGAGCGAAGACCGAGATCAGCGAGCCGCCGAAGCCGAGCCCGATCAGCGCGTCCACGCCCTGCTTGGGCGTGTCGCCGAAGAAAGCGGTGAGCGCGCCGTAGTAGCCGGCGACCCCGGCGAGCGCCAGGCCGACGACGAGCAGGCCGGTGATGGCCCCGCCGCGGAAGGCCGAGTTCAGCGCCGGCGATACGCCGCCGCGCGCCGCCTCGGCGACGCGGCAGTTGGCGCGTACGGAGACGTTCATGCCGATGTATCCGGCCGAGCCCGAGAGGATCCCCCCGATCGCGAAGCCGACCGCGACGGCGATGTCCTGGACGAAGAAGAGAGCGATGCAGACGACCACCCCGACGATCGCGATCGACGTGTACTGGCGGTTGAGGTAGGCCTGCGCGCCCTGCTGGACGGCGGCCGAGATCTTCTGCATCTGCTCGTTCCCCGGCGACTGCGCCAGCAGCGAGCGTGCCGTGACGGCGCCGTAGATGACCGCGCAGACCGCACACACGAGGGCTACCACGACGCCGTGGTTGGTCAGAAACTCAGTCAACGGAACTCCTCAAAGTTTGTTTGCCACCGACGACAGATCGGGTGCCCGCCCTGGAACACAGACATGCCGGGGGGCTGTGGCCACCACCCGGCATGAAGCGTCGGCAGTGTATCGAGACGAGCGGACCCTTACCGGCCCGCCGTGCCGCGGTGCCCCGCCGGGCGCGGCCTCAACGTCCGGGCACCCAGAGCCGCCCGCTCGCAGGCGGCTGGCCGTCGGCCGGACCCTTGTCCGCCGGGGCCTGTGCCTGTGCCGGTGGCGCCGCCCCGGCCGGCACCTGCTTGGCGTACTCGAGCTGCATCTGGGCCAGCGCGTCGCGCAGCGGCTTCAGCGTCTCCGGCTCGTCCCAGCGCTCGAGCACCGGCATCAGCCCACGGACGGCGTCGATCGCGTCGCGCACCTGCGCCAGGTCGCGGTCGGCGTCCCCATCCGGCCCCAGCCCGAGCCGGCGGCCCGCCAGGTTGACGAGCGATACGGCGGTCTGGACGAGCACGTCGGCCACCGTGATGTGACGCAGCTGCTCCTCCCACGCCGCCCGGAGCTCCTCCTCGGTCGGTTGCGGCTCGGCGGTGCTCATGCGGGTACCTCCTCGGAGTAGGTGGCGCGCGTCTCGCGCACGCAGCTGGCGTAGATCTCCTCCATCGACGCCCCGGCCTCCAGCATCCGCCGCTGGCGCTGGGCGCCGTTGACCTCCGGCAGAGCCGGATCGATCCCGAGCTCGGCGCGCACCGGGGCAGTCCAGGCAAGCAGGCGGTCGCCGATCTCGGCCGCCTGGTACTCCTGTGCCCGCTCGAGGTCGATCATGCGCCCGTCGAGACCGTGACGGATCGCCCGCCACATGTTCTCCTCGATCAGCCGGGCCGGCGGGCTCGGGTCGGGCACGCCGTCGTCGAGGTCGCGCGCCGCCTGGGCCACGCAGGCGACGATCAGGCCGGTCAGCGCGTCGGACTCCCCAGCCGCCGACTGCGCGTCGCAGATGCGGACCTCGACCGTGCCGTAGGAGAAGTGCGGGCGCACCGACCACCAGACCTGGGTGAACTCGACGATCGAGTTGGTCCGGATCAGGAGGTCGACGTACTCGCGGTAGGCCGCCCAGCTGCCGAAGACGTCGGGCACGCCGCAGCGCGGGAAGCTCCGCGTGAACGTCTGGCTGCGGACCGAGTGGACGCCGGCGTGCCGGCCGTCGACGAAGGCCGAGTTGGCCGACAGCGCCAGGAGCAGCGGCAGCACCGGCCGCAGGCGGTCGCATACCCGCACCGCCCGGTCGGCGTCCCGGACACCGACGTGGACGTGGAGGCTGAAGGTGTTGTTGCGCCAGGCGACGTACTGGAGGCCCGCCGCAACCCGCCGGTAGTGCTCGGTGTCGATGATCGGCTGACGCCGGTAGTCGGCCCACGGGTGCGTCCCGGTCGCCCCGAGCCCGGCGTCGCGGGCGTCGGCCACGGCGAACAGCGCCCGCCGGTGCTCGCGCTGGCGCGCGATCGCGTCGTGCAAGTCGGCCCCCCGGCCCGAGACGATCTCGATCTCCGACGCGATCAGCTCACCGGTGATGTGCGCGTGCAGGCGCGGGTCCGACACCGCGGCCGCGTCGCGCAGCTCCTCGAAGCGCGGGGCCAGGTCGAGCGTCCGCGGATCGAGGATGCCGAACTCCTCCTCGATGCCGACGGTGAAGTCCTGCGAGGACGCGAACACCTCGAAGGCCCTGTCCAGGTCGATCGGCACTAGCGGTCCGATCCGAGCGCGTGCGGATTCGCGAGCCAGACCACTGCTACGTCAGGTAGAAGTAGAGGGCGTACAGGAGGTCGACCGCAGGGCTCGACGTGTGGACCGTCACGTCGGGCGGGACGTTCAACAGCGCCTCCGAGTAGTTGAAGAGGATCTTCACCCCGGCTCCGACGAGCTCGTCGGCCAGCGTCTGCGCGGCGTGGGTCGGCACGGCGAGGACCCCGACGACGATGTCCTCGTGCTCGACCACCGCCGCCAGCTCGTCGGTGTGGCGCACGACCTGGGACCCGACCCTGGTGCCGACGACACCGGCGTCGGAGTCGAAGATGGCCACGACACGGAAGCCGTGGTCGACGAAGATGTCAGACGACGCGATCGCCTTGCCGAGGTGCCCGGCCCCGAACAGCGCGATGTTGTGCTGGCCCGCTGTGCGCAGGATCCGGCGGATCTGGCCGACGAGCGAGTCGACGTTGTAGCCGACCCCGCGCTTGCCGAACTTGCCGAAGCCCGACAGGTCGCGCCGGATCTGCGTCGAGTTGACGTGGGTGTAGTCCGACAGCTCCTGCGAGGAGATCGTCTCCCGGCCCGTCTTCTTGGCCTGCGTCAGCACCTGGAGGTAGCGCGACAGGCGGGCCGCCATCCCGAGCGTCAGGCGCTCCACGGAACCCTCCCCACCCTGTTCGAAGTCGGCCTCGGTCACAAGATCCCCGTAGGTCATCGCCCTGACTGTAGATCATCCCACGGCCAGGCTCGGGGCCTGCAGGTCAGGCGAGGCGTGCGCGCAGGACGGCCTCGTCGACGTGGTAGTTCAGCAGCTCCTCGCCGTCGACGCAGACGACCGGCACCCGCTCGAAGTAGGCCCGCAGCAGCCGCTCGTCGACGTGGATGTCGTGCTCGACCAACTCGAAGCCGAGCTCCCGCTGCAGCCGTACGAGCTGGGTGCGTGCCGTGGCGCAGAGCGAGCACGCGGCGTGCCCGTAGAGCTCGACCCTGCTCACCGCAGCGGCCCCTCGCCCGTCGCGTACGCCTCGACACCCAGATAGTCGGGATACGCCAGCGCCGGCACGTAGCGCGCCGCGCTCGCGATCATCGCCGCGTTGTCGGTGCACAGCTCGAGCGGCGGCAGCCCCAACTCCACGCCGAGCTCGCCCAGGCGCGCCCGCAGGCGCCCGTTCGCCGCCACCCCGCCCCCGACCGCCAGCCGCTCGAGCCCGGTCCGCTCGAGCGCCTGCTCGACCCGCCCGGCCAACGCCCGGACGATCGCCTCCTGGTAGGACGCCGCCAGGTCGGCGCGGAGCTGGTCGGGCGCCTCGGGCCGCTCGGCACGACGACCGCCGTCCGCACCCGTGTCGCCGCCGGCGTCGACCCCCAGATAATCCACTCGCAGCTCGCGCAGCTTGTACAGCAGCGACGTCTTCAGGCCGGCGAAGCTGAAGTCGCTGCTGCGCCCGCTCGGGAAGGCGAACGCCCCCGGGTCGCCCGGCGCCGCCAGCCGCTCGAGCGCCGCCCCGCCCGGGTAGCCCAGCCCGAGCATCCGGGCGCCCTTGTCGAACGCCTCCCCCGCCGCGTCGTCGAGCGTCCGCGCCAGGATCTCAGGGGTGCCCCGGCGCCTCGTGACGCGCAGCAGGAGGGTGTGGCCGCCCGAGGCGATCAGCGACACGAACGGCGGCTCGAGCGGGCCCGGCTCGAGGAACGCCACGGCGACGTGACCCTGCAGGTGGTCGACGCCCGCGAACGGCAGGCCGCGGGCCGCGGCGATCGCCTTCGCGCTCGCCAGCCCGACCAGGAGCGCCCCGATCAGGCCCGGTCCCTGCGTCGCCGCCACCAGCTCGATCGCGTCGAGGTCGACGCGGGCACGGTCGAGGGCCGCCGCGGTCACGGCGTCGATCAGCTCGAGGTGGTGGCGCGCCGCCACCTCGGGCACCACCCCCCCGTAGCGGTCGTGCACGCCCTGCGAGGAGATCACGTTGGCCAGGATGCGGCCGTCCGGGGTGATCACCGCCGCGCACGTGTCGTCGCAGCTGGTCTCCAGCGCCAGGATCACGGCCGGTGATGCGCGACCGGGTCGGCCGCCGGCACGTCGTCCAGACGCCCGTCGAGCGTCGACGGCGTCCGCCACATGATCAGTGCGTCCTCGCCGTTGTCCTGGTAGTAGCGCCGCCGCAGCCCGGCCGTGCGGAACCCGTCCTGCTCGTAGAGCTCGATCGCCCCCCGGTTGGACCGCCGGACCTCGAGCGTGAACTGCGCCTCCGGGTCGTTGACGCGCTCGTACAGCTCGGCCAGGAGCGCCCGCCCGATCCCCTGCCGCCGCAGATCCGGGTCGACGGCCACGTTCATCACGTGCCAGACCGTGTCGTAGCGCGAGCAGACCGTGTAGCCGACGATGCGCTGGCTGCGGGTCGCGACCAGACACAGGCCCGACGGCTTGGACAGCTCGAGCACGAACATCGCCAGCGACCACGGCGTCGGGAACGCCCGGCGCTCGATCGCGATCACCTGCGGCAGGTCGGCGTAGACGAATCGGCGGATGACGATCATGGCTTTGGGCTCCGGCGCGCCAGCTCGGCGTCAGGCAGCCGCAGGTAGAGGGGGCTGACCACGCCGCGAGCATCCACGTCGTCCGCGAGCCCGAGCCCCAGCAGCGTCCTGGCGCTCACGCCGTGCAAGGGCGACTCGTCCGGCGGGATGGCCACATCTGCGTCCGTGAATTGCCCCCGGAATCGTAGCGCGCCGCTCCCGACCGCCGTCCAGCCTCCGGCCCCCGTCAGCGTCCCCAGCCGGGAC
This sequence comes from uncultured Solirubrobacterales bacterium, assembly GCA_963742705.1. Lineage (GTDB taxonomy): Bacteria > Actinomycetota > Thermoleophilia > Solirubrobacterales > Solirubrobacteraceae > Palsa-513. Next base: position 1,262,535 of record CAVUMZ010000017.1, read on the forward strand.
GGGGCGATGGCCGTCGGCGGCACGAGCTCGCGCCCGTCCTCGTAGCCGGCGGCGAAGACCTCGCCCCGCCCGGCGTCGATCACCGCCAGCACGCGGCCTTCGCCGGCGGCTCGCCCCAGGACCCTGAGCGTCTGGACGCCGACGAGCTCGGCCCCGGTCGCCCCAGCGAGGCCGCGAGCCGTCGCGATCCCGATCCGCAGGCCGGTGAACGTCCCCGGCCCGATCCCGACGACGATCAGCTCGAGCTCGGCGAAGCTCAGCCCCTGCTCGGCCAGCAGCTCGGCCGCCAGCCCGAGCAGCCGCTGCGTGTGGCGCGGCCGCTCGCCCGGCCGGACGTCGTCGCGCTTCTCGTAGATCTCCCCGTCCGGTGTGTGCAGGCCGGCGACGGTCGCCCCGGTCGCCGTGTCGAGCCCCAGCGCGATCACGACCGCCGCACCTCGATCCGCCGCCGGTCGCCCCCGCGATGTTCGAGCCGGACGCGGAGCCTGACCCGACCCAGGCTGGCCGCGTCCGCCCCCGCCCACTCGACGAACGCCAGCCGGTCCGGGCCGAGGTAGTCGCCCAGCAGATCCGGGTCCTCCTCGTCGAGTCCCCCCAGGCGGTACAGATCGAGATGCGAGACGATCAGGCCGTCCGCGGCCCGGTAGCGGTTGGCCAGGGCGAACGTCGGGCTCGTGATCGGCCCGTCGACCCCGAGCGCCCGGCAGGCGCCCCGGACGAAGGTCGTCTTGCCCGCCCCGAGCTCGCCCTCCACCAGCACGACGTCGCCCGGGCCGAGCTCCCCCGCCAGCCCGGCGGCCAGCGCCTCGGTCGCGGCCGCGTCGGCCGTGTGGGTGACCAGCGGCCGGTCGGCCGCCATCAGAAGAGCCCGAGCTGGCCGGGCTCCTGTGGGGTCGCCGGGGGGACCGGCGCGGGCGCCGGCAGGGGCGTCGGTGCGGGCTCGCGCTCGGCGAGCGACGGCGGATCGGGCGCCGGGGGCGGCGGGGCCGGGAGGGCGAGCAGTGCCGGCAGGCGGGCGAAGTCCTCGCGCAGCGTGTCCAGCATCCGCGGCGTGTAAAGGGCCGCGGCCGGGTGGTAGATCGGGAAGATCCGGACCGACCGGGCGCCGATCGCCCGCACCTCCGGCTGGCCGTGGATGCGCGTGATCCCCGTCGTGTCCTCGCGCAGCAGCTTGGTTGCGAAGTTCCCGAGCGTGCAGATCACCCGCGGCTCGATCAGCTCGACCTGTCGCCGGAGGTACGGACGGCAGTTCTCGATCTCGTTCGGCTGGGGATCGCGGTTGTCCGGCGGCCGGCACTTGAGCACGTTGGCAATGAACACCTCCGCCCGCGTCAGGCCGATCTCGACCAGCAGCTTCTCGAGCAGCTTGCCCGCCGCGCCGACGAAGGGCAGGCCCAGACGGTCCTCGTTGGCCCCCGGCGCCTCGCCGACGAACATCAGGTCGGCGTCGGCGTTGCCGGCCCCGAACACGACCGTCTGCCGGGTGTCGGCCAGCTCCTGGCAGCGTCGGCAGACCGACGCCTGCTCGTAGAGCGCCTTCAGGTCCTGGCGACGTTCCGGTGCGCTTGCCACTCGCCGATCGTAGCTGTGGATCCGGCGCCCGGCGTGTTGTAACCTGAGCTCTGGGCCGTCACTCCCCTGAGGACGGATCCGAGTTGCTGCGTCCCCGCCTCACCAGTCGCGACCGGTATCCCCGGAATAGGGAACTGGACCGAATCATGCCCCCCGTCATCCTGCATTCGCGCTTCGCGGGCTCCGTCCGCGGCGATCGGGCGTGGCGGATCGGGCGGTGCTCGGGGTCCTCGGGATTCTCGGGGTTCCGGCGATGACGATGCAGACGATCGACACGGTCGCCGAGCTCCGCCGGGCCGTGGCCGACGCGCGCCGCCGGACCGGGGCCGATCAGGCGAGGATCGGACTCGTGCCGACGATGGGCGCCCTGCACGCTGGCCATCTGTCGCTGGTCGAGCGCTGCCGGGCCGACTGCGACGTGGCGGTCATGTCGCTGTTCGTCAACCCGACCCAGTTCGGTCCGGGTGAGGACCTCGCCGCCTATCCGGCCGACCTGGCCGCCGACTCGGCGCTGGCCGCGGGCGCCGGCGTCGACATCCTCTTCGTCCCGCCGGTCGCCGAGGTCTACCCCGGCGGCTTCGCCACGACCGTCACCGTCGCCGGCCTGACCGACGGCCTCTGCGGCGGCCGTCGCGGGCCCGAGCACTTCGCCGGGGTCGCCACGGTCGTGACCAAGCTGCTCAACATGGTCGGGCCCGACGTCGCCTACTTCGGCCAGAAGGACGCCCAGCAGGTGGCGGTCATCCGCCGTCTCGTCCGCGACCTCGACATCCCCGTGCGGATCGAGGCCTGTCCGACGGTGCGCGAGGCCGACGGCCTGGCCATGTCGAGCCGCAACGCCTACCTGACGCCAGACGACCGGGCCCGGGCCGTCGGCCTGAGCGCGGCCCTGCGCGCCGCCGAGGAGGCCGTCGCCGCCGGTGAGCGCGACCCCGGCGAGCTCGCCCGGGTTGCCCGCCGCCGGCTGGCTGAATACGAGATCGAGCCCGAGTACGTCGAGCTCGTCTCGCCGGAGACCCTGGAGCCCGCCGGCCGCGGCGCGAGCGCAGGCGACGCGCCGGTGCTCGTCGCCGTTGCCGCCCGGATCGGCCGGGCACGTCTGATCGACAACACGATCGTCAACCCGAGGAGGTGAGTCCCGCTGCTTCGCACCATGCTCAAGGCCAAGATCCACCGGGCCACGGTCACCGAGTGTGACCTCAACTACATCGGCTCGATCACGATCGACGCGGATCTGCTCGACGCCGCCGAGATCCTCGAGTACGAGCAGGTCGCCGTCGTCGACATCGACAACGGCGCCCGCTTCGAGACGTACACCATCTCGGGCGTCCGCGGGTCGGGCGAGATCAAGGTCAACGGCGCCGCCGCCCGGCTCGTCCACCGGGGAGACAAGGTGATCGTGATCGCCTACGCCGCCTACGACGCCGAAGAGCTGGCCGACTACCGGCCGCGGATCGTCCACGTCGACGCGGGCAACGACGTCGTCGCGATCGACGACCGCGGCTCGACCCTCGTGGGGGGCTGAGCCGTGTCGAGCGTGCCGAAGACGGCGCTCCGCGACGGCCGGCTCCCGGTCACCCTGCCCGAGCTGGCCGAGAAGAAGCTGCGCGGCGAGCCGATCGTGATGATCACCGCCTACGACTACCCGAGCGCCCAGGTCGCCGAGGCCGCCGGGGTCGACGTCGTGCTCGTCGGGGACTCCGGGGCGATGACCGTGCTCGGCTACCCGTCGACGGTTGCCGTCAGCGTGGACGAGATGCTGATGCTGGCGAGCGCCGCCCGCCGCGGCTGCTCGACGCCGCTGCTCGTCGGCGATCTCCCGTTCGGCTCCTACGAGGCCAGCGACGAGCAGGCGATCCGCACGGCCCAGCGCTTCGTCAAGGAGGCCGGCTGCGACGCCGTCAAGCTCGAGGGCGGTGGCACGGCCCAGGCCGCCCGGGCCCGGGCGATCGCCGGGGCCGGGATCCCGGTGATGGGCCACGTCGGGCTGACGCCGCAGACGGCGGTCGCCCTCGGCGGCTACCGCGCCCAGGGCCGGACGGCCGCCCGGGCCCTGGACGTCGCCCGCGAGGCGTTCGCGTTGGAGGCGGCCGGGTGCTTCGCGATCGTCTTCGAGGCGATTCCCGCAGCGGTCGCCGCCGAGCTCGTCGCACGGCTGTCGGTGCCCGTGATCGGGATCGGGGCCGGCGATGCGACCGACGGCCAGGTGCTCGTGCTCCACGACCTGCTGGGCATCTACGACGGCCATGCCCCCCGGTTCGCCAAGCGCTACGCCGGGCTGCGCGAGCTGATGGTCGCCGCGGTGGGCGACTACGCCGACGAGGTCCGCGGCCGGCGCTTCCCGGCCGCCGAGCACACCTACTCGATCGACCCGGACGAGCTCGACCGGTTCCGGGACGGGCTCTAGCCCGGGCGCCGCCGGTGGGCAAGTCCGAGAAGCCGAAGCTCGACCGGCGGACGTTCGAGCGCGAGCTCGAGAAGCTCCAGCGAGAGCTTGTCCTGCTCCAGGAGTTCATCAAGGCCAAGGGCCTGAAGGTGGTCGTCGTCTTCGAAGGCCGGGACGCGGCCGGCAAGGGCGGGGTGATCAAGCGCATCGCCGAACGCACGAGCTCGCGCGCCTGGCGCATCGCCGCGCTGGCGACCCCGACCGAGCGCGAGCGTTCGCAGTGGTACTTCCAGCGCTACGCGGTCCATCTGCCGGCGGCGGGCGAGCTGGTCATGTTCGACCGCTCGTGGTACAACCGGGCCGGCGTCGAGCGGGTGATGGGCTTCTGCACCGAGGAGGAGTACCAGGAGTTCATGCGCTCGTGCCCCGAGTTCGAGCGGATGCTCGTCCGGTCGGGGATCCTCCTGATCAAGTACTGGTTCTCGGTCTCCGACGCCGAGCAGGAGAAGCGTTTCCGGGCGCGGGTGAACGACCCGATGAAGCGCTGGAAGCTCAGCCCGATGGACCTCAAGTCACGCGAGCTGTGGGTCGAGTACTCGCGGGCCAAGGACGACATGTTCGCCCACACCGACATCAAGCAGGCCCCGTGGTTCGTCGTCGACGCCAACGACAAGCGGCGAGCCCGGCTCAACTGCATCTCACATCTGCTGTCGATGATCCCCTACGAAGATGTCATCCCCCCGCCGCTCGAGCTGCCGCCACGCCAGCCCGACTCCAACTACATCCGCCCGCCGATCACCGACCAGACGTTCGTGCCCGAGGTCTACTGACTGAGGGCGGTCCGCGCGGTCGGGCCGTCGGTGAACCGCGCAAAATTGACGGTGGAGATCGGGCCGCCGGCAGCTGTGAACTCACCGCCGGCGTAGAGCGTCTGGGGGCTCGGGCTCTCGAGCGCGTGAACGGCGCCGTTGAGGTTGGGGTCGAAGGCGGTGGCCGTGCCGGTCGCCGTGTCGAACGCCGCCAGGTGGTTGCGGATCTTGTCGCCGTTGACGGTCCCCGAGAAGTCCCCGCCGGCGTACAGGGTGCCGCCGGCGAGCAACAACGCGGAGACGCCGCCCCCAGTGATATTGGGGTTGAAGGCCGTGGCGACGCCGGTCGATGTGTCGAACGCCGCCAGGCGGTTGCGCGTCGTGCTGCCGTTGACGAGGCCGAACGCGCCGCCGGCGTAGAGCGTGTTGCCCGACAACAACAACGCGGAAACGCCGCCGAGCGTGACGTTCGGGTTGAAGGCCGTGGGGGTGCGGGTCGCGGTGTCGAACGCCGCCAGGCGCTCGCGCGGCGCAAAGCTATTGACGGGGCTGAAGCCGTCGCCGCCGCCCGTGGTCTTGCCGACCTGGTGGAAGTCCCCGCCGACATACAGAGTCTTGCGGTCGTCGGACAACACGAGTGCGCTGGGCACGTCGGATTCATGTTCTCCGGGTACGGGGTTGAAGGCCGTGCCGTTGCCGGTCGTTACGTCGATCGTCGCCAGGGTGTTGCTGTACTCTTGGCCGTTGAGTTTCCCCCCAAACAACCCGCCGACGTACAAGGTGTTGCCCGACAGCGCCAACGCGCCGACGGGGGATCCGGCTCCGCAAACGCCTTGGACGTCGCCGCGGTAGCAGCCGCGGACGTTGGGTCTGAACGCCGTGCGGGCGCCGGTCGTCGCGTCGAGCGCCACCAGACCCGCCCCAACGTCGTCGAACACGCCGCCGGCGTACACCGTGTGCTCGGACGCGACCAACGCCCTGACGTATCCTCTGAACGTGGTGTGCCTGGAATTGAACGGCGTCACTGCCCCGGTCTTGGCGTCCACGGCTGCGAGGTTGCTGCGCTCCTCGCCCCCGACAAAATTGAAGGTGCCACCCGTGTAGAGCGTGTCACCCGAGCGCGCCAACGCGTACACCGGACCGCCGATGTAGGAAACGAAGTCGGTGGCTTTGCCGGTCGCCGTGTCGAATACCGCCAGATTGTCACGGACCACGATCGGGCGAGCGGCGCTGTCAGGGCTCAGGAAGAAGCTGCCGCCCGCGTACAAGGTGCTGCCCGATAACGTCAACGCGTTGATGTGCCCGTGGTAGGCCCCGAGACGCTTGTCCTTGGTTGACTCGGTGGTGTCAAAGGCCGCCAACTCGCCGCCCAACAGGTAGGGACTGCCGTCGTCATGGCGGGCGACGTACAAGGTGGTCCCCGATGCCGCCAGCGACAACACGGTGAGGTGGGCGCCACCAACGTCGAACGGGGTGACGTCATTCGTTGAATCTTTGCTGGTGTCAAACCCCGCCAGGTTGTCGCGATGCGTGTCGCCATTTACTGTGGCGAACGTTCCGCCCGCATACAACGTGGCGCCCGACAACGCGAGCGCCTTCACGCTGCCGTCGACGTTGGGGTCGAACCGCAATACGTTGTTGGTCGCCATTGCCGGGTAGAAGCCCGCAAGATCATGGCGGACAGCCTTGGTGGCGTTCACGCGGCTGAAGTCTCCGCCGGCAAACAGCGCGTCACGGTTCCCCGACAGCGTCCGCACCGCAAGAGCCCGCACGGTGCCGTTGACGTCGGGGTCAAATGCCGTGACCTTGCCGTTCCGGTCGAACTGCGCCAGGTGATTGCGCGTCGTGTCGCCGTTGACGCGGGTGAAGTCCCCGCCGGCGTACACGGTGTGCCCGTTGGAGGACACCGCCAGAGCGTTGACCCTTCCGTTGACGTCGGGATTGAAAAACGCGTCCACGGCGCCCGCCGCGGTGATGTGCGCGATGCGCGTGCGCGGCACGCCGCCAACCGCGGTGAAGTCGCCGCCGATGTAAAAGCCTCCGACGCCGTCCGAGACCGCCGCACGTACGGCCCCGTTGGGTATCGCAAAGCCCGTCTTCGCCTTCCCCGAGCCCGTCGAGAACCCCGCCCCAAACGGCGTCTGCGTCCCCCCCACCCGATCGAAGGAGCCCCCGAGATAGATGCGATCGCCCAACCGCACCATCGCGTCGATCGGGCCGTCGGTGGTAACCGTGAGATCCGGTGCGTTGCTGAACTCCGCCTCCGCCGGCGGGGTCGACAGCGCCAACACAAGAACGATGCCGGCAGCCACGCTCGCCCAGCGACGCAGCACTACCGCGCGACCGCCGCGCCGCGCCGTGTTCGAGCGCCGGAATCGGGTCGTCGGGTCTTGCGCGCGATCGACGTCGACGTTTGCGGCCACCTTGCCTCCGGGGATCAGCGTTGACGACCGGCAGGCTAGGTCACGGCAACTCGGCGGACAACCCAATTCTGGATCTTCAGCGTGAGTGGTGGACTACTCCGTCGAGCTGAACTCGGCGATCGCGATCCCCAGCATGATCAGGCCGAGCCCGAGCACGACGGCCGCCTCGAAAACGGCCGGCAGATGCCAGCCCCACCACGTCACGCCCGGGTCGAGCGCGCGCCGGGCCGCGGCGGTGATGTCGAGATGGCTGAACACCAGCCGCCGCATCGGGTCGACCGCGTAGGTCAGGGGGTCGATGCGGTTGAGGAAGCCGAGCCAGCCCGGCAGCCCCTGGACGGGGAAGAGGGCGCCGGAGATGAAGAACATCGGCATGATCACCATCTGCATCACCCCCATGAACGCCTGGATCTGCTTGATCCGGACGGCGATCATCACCCCGAACGCGGTGATGCTGAAGGCGAGCAGGAGCTGGAGTCCGAAGATCCCGAGCAGCAGCAGCGGGTCGTAGGGGACGTGGACGAGGCCGGCCAGGCAGATCAGCACGATCCCCTGGAGGCTGGCCACGGCCGCCCCGCCGAGGCACTTGCCGATCACGATCGAGCTGCGCCGGATCGGGGCGACCATCATCTCCCGCAGAAACCCGAACTCCCGGTCCCAGACGATCGATGCGGCGGAGAACATCGCCGTGAACATGACGGAAATGCAGAGGATGCCCGGGTAGATGAACGTCTTCAGATCGACGCCGTGCGTCCCGGCGTGCGACAGCTGCTGGAGCCCGGAGCCGAGCACGAACAGGAACAGCAGGGGCTGGACGAGCGAGGTGACGATCCGCATGCGGTCGCTGCGGAAGCGGATCAGCTCGCGCCGAAAGACGATCTTGATCGCCCGGAGCTCGCTGCGCAGCGTGCGTGGCGGCACCACGACCCGGACGACTTGATTCTGGGGGTCGACGCCGGCGGGCCGGCCGTTCGCGGCGCCGTCCGTCGTGCCGGCCCTCTCGGTCGTGCTCACCTTCTGCCTCCAGCCATCGCCTGCATCACCAGCCGCTTGGTGGCGTTCGCGCCCGACTCCTCGGCGTCGCGGATCGTCGCGCCAGTGTGGGCCATGAAGACGTCGTCGAGCGTCGGCCGGGAGACGTTGACCGATCGGATCGGCAGACCGAGCTCGGCGAACAGACGGGGCACGAACTCCTCGCCCTTGGGCACGTAGAAGGCGACGGCGCCGTCGGCGACCTTGGCGTCGATCTCGAAGCGGTCGCGGAGGGCGGCCACGGCGGCTTCGTCGTCGTCGGTGTGGATCGTCACTCGGTCGGCGCCGATCTGCGCCTTGAGGGCGTCGGGCGTGTCGAGCGTGACGATCACGCCCTGGTCCATGATCGCGATCCGATCGCAGAACTCGGCCTCGTCCATGTAGTGGGTGGTCATGAAGATCGTGATTTCCTCGGTTTGCTGGAGCGCCCGGATATAGCGCCAGATCGAGCTGCGGGTCTGCGGGTCGAGGCCGATCGTCGGCTCGTCGAGGAACAGGACCCGCGGGGAGTGGAGGAAGCCGCGGGCGATCTCCAGGCGCCGGCGCATCCCGCCGGAGAACGTCATCACCGGGGTGCCGCGACGATCCCAGAGGCCGACCATCTCGAGCACCTGGCGCATGCGGCCGGGGATCAGCCGGGACTCCACGCCGTAGAGCTCGGCGTGCATGCGCAGGTTCTGCTCGGCCGTCATGTAGCCGTCGAGCGTCGGATCCTGGAAGACGAGACCGATGTTGCGGCGCACGGCGTCGCGCTCGGTGACGACGTCGTGGCCGGCGACGAGGGCGCTGCCGCCGGTCGGCTTGGCCAGCGTGCAGAGCATGTTGATCGTCGTCGTCTTGCCGGCCCCGTTCGGCCCGAGGAAGCCGAAGACCTCGCCGGCGGCGACCTCGAAGCTGACGCCGCGGACGGCCTCGATCTCGCCGAAGGACTTTCGCAGCTCGCGGACCTCTATCGCTGGTGTCGTCGAATCCATGCGGTTGGAAGAACTTTATATCAGCCGTAAAGTTCGGGCGACAGTACGCTAGATTTCCCTGCATGGCTGCAACTGTTTCCGGCCCGGAAGGACTGCGCGAGCGCAAGAAGCGTCAGATGCGGGAGACAATCGCCGGGGCGGCGATGGCGCTGTTCGAGGCCGGCGGGTTCGACGCAGTCACCGTGGCCGAGATCGCCCGGGCGGCCGACGTGTCAGAGAAGACGATCTTCAACTACTTCCCGGCCAAGGAGGACCTCGTCTTCCACATCGACGAGCGGCGGGCGGCGCTGGTGGCGGCGATCCGCGGGCGCCCCGTCGGCGAGTCGGTCGTGGCGCCGTTTCGCCGGACGACGATGGCCTTCCTCGACCGGGTGGCGACCGATCCGGTCGAGTCGATCACCCGCGTCCCGCGACTGGTGGCCGGGAGCCTCGCCCTGCGCAACCGGCTCTTCCTCGGCTGGGAGGAGGAGGCCGCCGTGCTGGCGCCGGTGCTCGCCGCCGAGGCCGGCGAGCCGGACGGGGACCTGGTCCCGGCTGTGGTTGCCCGGACGCTCGCCTGGACCCACCGGCTCGCCTTCCGCGCGGCCTTCGGTCGGCTCCTGGCCGGCGAGGACCAGCAGACGGTCGCCGCCGCCCTGCGCGTCGAGGCGGCCCGGGCCTACGACCTGCTCGAGGCCGGGCTCGGCGACTACGGGATCAAGCGCGCCGAGGGGCCAGGTCAGGCGGTGCCGGCGCCGCAGACCTTGAAGCCGTAGGCGCCGGCCAGCGTCCGCGCCTGCTCGACGCCGATGTCGAGCTCGGAGTTGATGCGGCTGACGCCGACCGCGTCGTTGGCGGCGATCCCCGACGCCAGCCGCGAGACGAGCATCAGCTGGTTGGCGACGGCGGCGAAGTAGGCGGTGACCGAGGACCGATCGGCCACGGGCGGCTTCAGCGCGCGGAGATGGTCGAGTTGCCGCTCGGCCAGCCTCAGATCGGAGCGAAGCGCGTTGGCGACGGCCATCCGGTTCGCCGGTGTGTCGTGGGCCTGGTCGGCCTTGCCGGCGGCATCGATCTGGTTCTGCTGGGAGGCGAACTCCGCCTGGGCCTGCTTGCAGATGACGTCGGCCCTGCTGATGAAGACCTGCTTGGTCAGCGTCGGGCCGCTGCTCGGCACCGGCTCGAACGGAATCGGGGCCGGCGGCGGGCTGCTGCCGGGCGACGTGGTCGCGGTCAGCGTCGGCGTCGGCGTCGTCGCGCCCGTCGACCCGGCGGTGCTCGACCTGGCGGAGCTGCCGCCGCAGCCGGCGAGCGCCAGGGCGAGCGTGAGGGCGAGGAAGCCGGGGGTCGCGAGCGTCCTGCGCACGGGCGCACCGTAGCGCACGAAGGAAAGTTTGGTGTGCCATAATTTAGTTGTGGCGACGGAGAAACGACATTCTGCGGCCGTCGAAGATTATGCGAAGGCGATCTACTCGCTGTCGGCGCGGGGGGCCGGCGGCGTCAGCAACCACGCCCTGGCCGAGCGCCTCGAGGTGACGCCGGGGTCGGCCTCGGCGATGGTCAAGCGGCTGACCGAGCTCGGGCTCGTGAGCCACGTTCCCTATCGCGGGTGTGCATTGACCCCGGCCGGCAAGCGCGTCGCGCTCGAGGTGCTCCGCCACCACCGACTGCTCGAGCTGTTCCTCGCCGAGGCGCTCGCCGTCCCGTGGGACCGCGTCCACGACGAGGCCGAGGTGCTAGAGCACGTGCTCTCGGAGGAGCTCGAGGAGCTGATCGCCGCCAAGCTCGGCCACCCGGCGCACGACCCGCACGGCGATCCGATCCCGACGCGCGAGCTGCTGATCGACGAGGGCACGACGCAGGCGCTCCAGGCCCTCGAAGCCGGCGAGCGCGGCGTCTTCGTGCGGGTCTCCGATTCGGATCCGGAAATGCTCTCCTACCTGGCCGAGCGGGAGATCAGCCTGGGAATGCGGCTCGAGGTGCTCGACAAGCAGCCGTTCGGCGGGCCGCTGTCGGTTCGCCTCGGCGACGAGATCCATGTGCTCGGGGGCCGCCTGGCCGCCGCGATGCGGGTCGAGGTCGACGGGTGATCCCGGAGGGGGCATCGCTGCTGGTCGAGGAGCAGATCGCCCCCGAGCTGCTGGACGGCGACGGCGGCGGACCGCCGCCGCCAAGCGAGCTGGAGGCGCTGCGAGCCCGCGGACGGCTGCGGACGGCGCTCGCCCTGGTGGGGCCGGCCTTCGTCGCCTCGGTCGCCTACGTCGACCCCGGGAACTTCGCGACCAACGTCCAGGGCGGGGCCAGGTTCGGCTACCTCCTGGCCTGGGTCATCGTGATGGCCAACCTGATGGCGATGCTGATCCAGTACACGTCGGCCAAACTCGGCGTCGCGACCGGCCTGAGCCTGCCGGAGCTCTGCCGCGAGCACCTCGGCCGGCACTGGTCGCTGGTCCTGTGGGTCCAGGCCGAGGCGATCGCGATCGCCACCGACGTCGCCGAGTTCGTCGGCGCCGCGATCGGTCTCAACCTCCTCTTCGGGGTGCCTGCGTTCGCCGCCGGCCTGATGACGGCCGCGGCGGCCTTCGGGCTGCTTGCCCTCCAGCAACGCGGCTACCGCCGGTTTGAGCTGGCGATCGTCGGTCTGCTTTCGGTCGTGATGCTCGGGTTCGTCTACGACCTGGCGGCGGTCGGTCCGCGGGCGAGCGACGCGATCGCCGGGCTCGTGCCGCACCTCGGCGGGTCGGCGGGCCTGCTCCTCGCGGTCGGGATCATCGGCGCGACCGTGATGCCCCACGTCATCTACCTCCATTCGGCGCTGACGCAGAGCCGCGTCCGCTGCGCGAGCCGGGCGGAAAAGCGGATCGTGCTCCGCTTCCAGCGGCTCGACGTGATCGTCGCGATGAGCCTGGCCGGCGTGATCAACCTGAGCATGCTGTTCGTCGCCGCGGCCCTGTTCCATGGGTCGGGCGCCGCCCACGTCGACTCGATCGAGGCTGCCCACGCCGGGCTCGGCCGCCTGGTCGGCGGGGGCGCGGCCCTGGCGTTCGCGTTCGCCCTGCTCGCGTCGGGCCTGTCGTCGTCGAGCGTCGGCACCTACGCCGGGCAGGTCGTGATGCAGGGCTTCATCCGCCGGCGAATCCCGCTCTTCCTACGGCGTGCGGTGACGATGGCCCCGTCGCTGGTGGTGCTGGCGATCGGCGTCTCGCCGACCGACACGCTGGTGATCTCGCAGGTCTTCCTCTCGTTCGGCATCCCCTTCGCCCTGATCCCGCTGGTGCTACTGACGCGGCGGCGTGACGTGATGGGGGGCTTCGTCAACGGGTGGCTGACGAGTGGGCTCCTCGGTCTGTGCGTGACGGTGATCGTCTCGCTGAACGTCTTCCTGCTCGGGGCGACGGTGCTCGGCTGAGCTGCGCCAGTAGGTCACGGACCGCAGCGCCTTGGCCGAGCCACCGCGCTCGGCTGAGGTGCGTCAGTAGGTCACCGACCGCAGCACCTCGGCTGGAGCGCCGGCGGCGACGGAGAAGGCGGGGATGTCGTGGGTGACGACGCTGTTGGCACCGATCACAGAGCGCCGGCCGATCGTCACGCCGCTGGTGACGACGACGTTCGCCCCGAGCCAGCAGTTGTCACCGATCCGGGTCGGCCCCTTGGTCGTGAAGCCCTGCCAGGGCACCGGGCGGTCGGGGTCGTCGAAGCGGTGGGCGCCGTCGGTCACGAGCGAGCCGTTGGCGATCATGCAGTGCTCGCCGATCTCGACGAGGTTGACGGCCGCCACCATCACGCCCTGGTTGAGGAACGTGCCGCCGCCGATCCGGATCCGGGCGTGCCCGGGCGCGGTGATCCAGACGCCCGGCTCGAACAGGGCGTGCGGACCGATCTCGAGACGACCGTCGCGGAGCGCATCGAGCACGTCGCCGTGCAGCGGCCAGCGGGCGAAAGCCTGCCGCCGGGCGAGCTCGCGGTGGATCCGGGCGCGGTTCCAGGGCAGCGAGTTACGCTCGTACCAGCGCCACTTCGACAGCCAGAGGCGGGCCTGCCCGGGAGTGAGCCCGGCGGTCGCCGTCATTGCGGATGGGGATGGCGCCGGCGGACCTGGCGATCGTAGCTGCCGTCTACCCTTTCGGGTATGCACGTCAGCGGACGCGACGGCTCGGAGATCACGACGCTCAGCGGGGCTTGGAGGGAGTTCCGCGGCAAGCACGGACCGTGGGTGATCGGCGCGGCGATCCTGCTCGCGCTGGCCACGCGGCTTGCCCTGGCGGCGCCGGGTTGGGGGGACCTCGGGGCATTCGCGTTCATCGCGGTCGCCTACCCGTTCGGCGAGTGGGCGATCCACGTCTACCTGCTGCATCTGCGGCCGTTTCGCCTCCGGGGGCGGGAGATCGAGCTGGCGACGGCGCGGGCCCATCGCATCCACCACGAGAACCCGCGCAGCCTCGACCTGATCAACTTCTCCCCGGGCGAGGCGCTGGCGATCCTGCTGCTCGCCGTTCCCGCCGCCGCGGCGATCGCCTCCGGCGTCGTCGCCCTCGCCGGACGACCGGTCGGGGCCGGACCGCTCGTGACCATGCTGCTGACGGGCTACGTCATGGTCGCGGCGTACGAGTGGACGCACTTCCTGATCCACACGGCGTACCGGCCGCGGTCGGGCTACTACCGGTCGATCTGGCGCAACCACCGCCTGCACCACTACAAGAACGAGCACTTCTGGCACGGGATCACGAACACGCTGAGCGACCGCATGCTCGGGACCTACCGCGATCAGGCCGACGTGCCGCGGTCGCCGACGGCGCGGACGCTCGGCGGCGGGGCCGGGTAGAAGTCAGAAGTCGCGGCGGCCGGCGAGTCGGGCGGCGTTCTCAGGGCGGGTGACCTCGTAGAGGGCGACTCGCTGCGGTCCGGGGCAGCGCAGCTCGACGGCCGGGCCGTGGGGGATCTCGAAGCGGGCGGCCACGGCGACACCGCGCTGCTCGAGCTCGGCGACGGCGCGGTCGAGGTCGGGCACCCGGTGGACGAGGACGGGCTGATCGCCGGCAAGGTGCTCGGCCAGGAGCGCGGCCGGACCGTCGGGGGTCAGCCGGACCATCGCTACGCGTGTGTCAAAGGCCGCGATCGCGAAGACGAGCTCGCCGCCGAGGGCGGTGGTGAAGTGGTCGACGTCGGCGGCGACGTCGCGGCTCGGAAGGTAGACGAAGTCGAGCTGATCGAACACCTCGTCAGGCTATCCCGGTCGGAGGGGGAGCCGGCTCCAGCTCGGGCGAGCGGTACGGCGGCGGCCAGAGCGGTTGTCGTCGTCGGCGGCCTACAGTGGGTGTGGAGAGGCCAACCCGAGAGGAGAGCACCATGAGCCTGCCCGAGATCGTCAGCCGCGACGAGTGGATTCCGGCTCGTCTCGCCCTGCTCGAGCGCGAGAAGGCTCTGACCCGGGCACGCGACCAGCTCGCCGCGGAGCGCCGCCGACTGCCCATGGTCGAAGTCGCCGACGACTACCGTTTCACGGCGCCCGACGGTTGCTCGCGAACCCTGCTCGACCTGTTCGAGGGTCGTCACCAGCTGATCGTCGACCACTACATGTTCGATCCCGACTGGGATGACGGCTGCATGAGCTGCGCCGGCAGAGTAGACCAGTACGGGAACACGGCCCACCTGCACGAGCGCAACACGACTATCGCCGTCGTCTCCCGGGCGCCGATCGAGAAGATCGAGCGGTGGAAGCGCAAGATGGGCTGGACGTTTCCCTGGTACTCCAGTTTCGGCAGCCGGTTCAACTTCGACTTCGGTGTGTCGTTCGACGACACGGTCGACGATCCCCATTACAACTACCGGTCCGCCGCCGAGTTGAAAGCCAAGTACGGCCTGGCTGAGCTCGCGAGTGAGCTACACGGAACGAGCGTGTTCCTTCGCAGCGGCGATCGCGTCTTCCACACCTACTCGACCTACGGGCGCGGCACCGAGCAGGTGGGTGGCACGCACTACTACCTCGACATGACCGCCCTCGGCCGCCAGGAGGATTGGGAGGAGCCCAAGGGCCGCGCGGAGTTGCTCGGACCGCGCGCCGACCAGAGGACAGCACCCGCCACGTCAGGTGCTTAGCGGTCACGGTCGCAAGTTGGCTGTCCGCCCGGCCCGTTAGGCCGGTACCCGTGCGGGCGCAGATCAGCACCGGCTGCCCTGCCGACCGGCGACTTGCTCGTCGCGGAACGGGACCCCCGCCCGCTCTCGTCGCCGGGAGTGGAGGCCGTACCTTCGACCCGAGAGTCGGCCCGGCACAATGACGTGCCATGGGCGAGATCGACGTGCAGGGCGGCATCCGCGGGTGGTTCAGGCAGCCGCCCCGCCGGCACGGCGAGATCCTCGAGGACCGCTCGGTCAGCCCGCTCGAGCTCTTGTACGACCTCGTCTTCGTGGTCTTCGTCTCGCAGATCGCGCGCACGCTCGCCGCACACGTCTCGGCCCGCGGAATGCTCGACTTCGTCGTCCTGTTCGGTCTCGTCTGGGTCGCCTGGTTCAACGGCACGCAGTTCCACGAGCTGCACGGCCGCGAGGACGGGCGCGGGCGCTCGTCCATCTTCCTGCAGATGGGGATCCTCGCGGTGGCTGCCGTCTACGCGCCGCACGCCACCGGCGGGGACGGCGACAGCTTCGCCTGGGCCTATGCCGTGCTGCTCGCCGTCCAGGCCTACCAGTGGTGGTCGGTCATGCGCATCGACGACGAGCGCTACCGGCCGGTCGCGACCCGCTACCTCGCGGCGATGTGCGCCGGCATCTCGCTGATCGTGGTCAGCGCGCTCGTCGCCGTCGACGACCTGCGGCTGGTCCTGTGGGCATTGGTCGTCGCCGGCGCGATCGGGCTCGGCCTCGCCCAGAGCCTCGTGACCCAGCTGTCGGACTTCGGGCTCGTCGTGACCGACTCGATGGTCGAGCGTTTCGGGCAGTTCGTGATCATCGTGCTCGGCGAGGTCGTCGTCGGCGTGGTCACTGGGATGTCGGCGGCCGCCCGCGACGTCCGGACGATCGCGACGGGTGTCCTGTGTCTCGACATCGGCTTCGGCTGCTGGTGGATGTACTTCGACCTCGTCGCCGATCGGCTGCCGCGGACGTCGCCCGGTGCAGTCTCGGCGTGGATGTTCAGCCATCTGCCGACGACCCTCGCGATCGCCGGAGCCGGCGCGGGGATGGCGAGCCTCGTCAAGCACGCCCACGACGGCCGGACACCCGCCGCCTTGAGTTGGCTGATCGCCGCGGCCGTCGCCGGGCTCCTCGTCTCGCTGCTGACGGCGACGCGCTCGCTGATCGACCACGAGCGCCAGGCGCGGGTCTACCGCCCGCTGACGCCCGCGCTGCTGGCGGCCGCCGGCGCGGCGCTCGTCCTCGGCGCGCTGCACCCGGCGCCGTGGCTGCTCGCGCTCGGGCTCGTCGCGCTGCTCAGCGCGACGTGGTGGGTCGCGTTCCTGCGTCCGCTGACCGCGGCAAGGCCCGCGAGTTGATCGTGCACCCGGACTCGTGCGGCTCCGGAGCGTCCCGCCGCGCCCCCGCACGGGGCTGTCCCGCCGCTCGAGCCGCCGGCGACCGCCTGCGGCCGCGGCGGCCAAGGTCGCGCACGTAGCGCGACTCGACCGCGGCGAGGCTCCGATGCAGCCGGCGGGTGTCGGGCGCCGGGCTCATGATCCGCGGTGCACGATCAGCACCGACCGGCGAGAGTGGGCCGCTACGGCGCTCGCCACGCTCCCGACGAGAACCCCGGTCAAGCCGCTGCGGCCGTGCGAGCCGAGCACGATCAGGCGGGCGTCGTGCTCGTCGGCGAGCCCGGCGATGCCCTTCCAGGTCGGCTGGCACTCGATCTCCGCGCTCTGGGCGCGGAAGCCTGCGGCCTCGGCGAGGGCGGCGCCGGCGGCCGCGGTCTGCGCGGCCGCCGCCCGGACGTCGGCGATCTGCGCCGCGTCGAACTGCAGCCCGCCGGCGGGGAGGAACCCCACGTCGAACGGCTGCCACACCGTGACGACGAGCGCATCGCCGCCCGGCTCGAGCAGGCGGCCTGCCTCCTCGATTCCGAGCTTGGCGAGGTCAGAGCCGTCGTAGGCGAAAACGACGGGGCCAGATCCGTGGACGCCGGTCATGACTGCACCGAGGCCTCGGCCGGGCGCAGGCGCAGCGCGCGTCTGCGGGCGCCCACCAGGGCCGGCGAGTGCCACGCCGGGCCCTCGCCGCCCAGGAACCGCCCGAGTTGCGGCGTCTCGGGCCGTGCGCCGCCGAGCAGGTAGATCGTGACCGGCACCGCGGCGCCCGCGATCGCGAGTCCGAGGCCGATCCAGAGCGCGATGCCGGTGCCCGTTCGAACGTCGCCGCCGACCGTGACGGCGAAGTGCGCGAACACCGGGGCGATCATGAACGCAGCGACGGCGCGGAGCAGCTCGACGATGGCGAACACTCGTTGGAGCGTCGCGGCCGGGAGGGAGAAGCCCGCGCAGAACAGGGCCGGCGCGACGGTTGCGCCGAGTCCGATCCCGATCAGCCCCGAGGCGATCAGCGTCTGCCCTTGGGTCGGGGGCAGCTGGATGCGGAAGACCGCGATGCCGGCGGCCAGGAAGCCCATCCCCGCCAAGGGCAGGTACTGCAAAGTCCGCTTGTCGATGAGCACGCCGAGCAGGACCGCGGTGAGGACCGCACCCCCGAGCTCGGGCAGGTACAGGAGCCCGACGTGCAGCGGGCTGAAGCGGGCCGCCAGGAGGTTCGCCGTCAGCGCGGTTGCGGAGATCGAGGCGGCGGCGGCGAACAGCGCCAGGACGATTCCCGCGACGGGGATCGTGCTCGTGAGCATCGGGCGGATCGTCAGGAGGGGTCGCCTGGCCCGATACTGGTACGCGATCAGCGCGACGATCAGCGCCAGCCCACCGGCAAGCAGGCCGAAGGTCCGGAGCTCGAGGAACTTGTGGGTGAGGAGCTCGGAGGCGCCAAAGAACGCGGCGATCGATCCCGCGGCCGCAAGCCCGATGGTCAGCGGGCTGCGTGGAGCGCTCAAGTCAGCAGGGGGCGTGTCCTCGAAGGTCAAAACGGCCAGGACGAAGGCTGCCGCCGCGATCGCGGCGACGACCCAGAACAGCGGCCGCCAAGCGTTGGCTTGCGCCTGGACGCCGCCGATCGCGGGACCGAGCGTGACCGCGCCGAAGATGCACATGCTCATGATCACAGCGGTCGTGCGGAGCTTCTCGACACCGAAGCCGAGCGCCAGGGGCGGGACCGCGGCGATCAGGAGGAGGCTCGTGCAGAGGCCCTGCAGCACGTGGCCGCCGATGAACATCGCGGGATCCTGCGCCGCCGCCGCGAGGACCGATCCGATCACCAGCAGCGTGACGTAGACGAGCATGATCCGCCGCTGGCGCAGCAGCTGCGCGAACTGGACCGCGATCACCGTCCCGATCGCGTACGCGGCATTGGCCATGCCGGCGCCCAGGCTCATCGTCTGCGGGCTCATGTGCAGGTCGCGGCCGATGATCGGCGTGACCGGTCCGATGGCGGCCGACAGCGCCAGATATGGGATGAGGGCGAACATCACCATCGCGGCGGCGGCCGGATAGCGACCTGCCAGGGGTCCTTGTCTCATTGGTTTCCTTCGCTCAGAACTGCGTCTAAAATGGAGGCCGTCTCCCTGCGGTAATATGGAGGCTGTCTCCGGTTCTCACGGAACTATAGGGAGGCACCCTCCGTTTTACAAGGCCCCGCGATGAATGCAACAGAAACGCAACAACCAGCTCTGTCCCGCCGGCCCAAGCGGGCCGACGCGCGCCGCAACTACGACCAGCTGATCGCCGCGGCCCGGGAGGCCTTCACCGAGCGGGACCGGTCGGCTTCGCTCGAGGACATCGCCCGGCGGGCCGGCGTCGGCATCGCGACGCTGTACCGGCACTTCCCGACCCGGGGGGACCTGATCGAAGCCGTCTACCTCGAGGAGGTCGAAGCGCTGTGCCGGTCGGCCGACGACCAGGGCGACACCGAGCCGTGGGCCGCGCTCGTCGGCTGGCTGGGCCGGTTCGTCGCCTACGTGGCCACCAAGCAGGCGCTCGCCGAGGAGCTCTTCGCGGCCAATCGCGACGCCGAGCTCTTCCACGGCTGCCGCGGGGCGCTCTACGGCGCGGGCGAGCCGCTCCTCGAGCGCGCGAAGGCGGCGGGGGCCGTGCGACGCGACGTGTCGATCGACGACGTGCTGCCGATGGTCGGCGGGATCGCGAAGATCCAGACCGCGGATCCGGCCGCCGTCGATCGGATCCTGAGCGTCGCGCTCGACGGTCTGCGCTACCGCCCGAGCTGACCCGGCGGACCGGGCGGCCCAAGCGCCTGCGCGTTCGCCCGGAGCGAGCGCCGACTGCTCGAGCTCGCCGCACGACGGGACGTTGACCTGCTCACCTCCGTCTGCGCGACGGCTCCGGCGCCGGCGCTCCCGGCTGTCCCCCGGGATGCGCAGCCGCGGGCGCCGGTCCGGCAGCGGCATGGACGCGGCGCGGGATCTGGGTCAACGCCAGGACGGCGCCGAGGATCGCGACGGCGGCGATCACGGCCATGCCGGTGCGCAGACCGGCGACGAACTGACCGGCGTAGTCGCCGCCGCCCGTTCGGGCGGGCAGGAGCGAGCCGATGACGGCGACCGAGAAGACTCCGCCGATCTGCCGGGCGGTGTTGTTGGTCGACGCGGCCATGCCGGCCCGGCCGGCCGGGACGGCGGCGAGCACGGCGTTGGCCATCGGCGTCGAGACGAGGCCGTAGCCGACGCCTACGATCAGGAAGACGGGCCAGACTGTCGCGTGAGCGCCGACGCCGAGCAGTGCGAGCGCCCCGACGGCCATCAGCGACAGACCGACGGTCATCGGCCCGCGGTGGCCGGTGCGGTGGACGAGCCGGCCGATCACCGGACCGATCAGGGCGAACGCGCCGCACAGCGGTACGAACCTCAGCCCGCTGGCCAGCGCCGTCTGGCCCTGCACCTGCTGGAAGTAGAGGGCGAAGACGAAGAGGAAGCTGAAGACGACGAAGCCCATCACGAAGCCGCCGAAGTTGGCCGCGGCATACGCCCGGTCGCGGAAGTAGCCCAACGGGAGCATCGGCTCGGGCAGCACGCGCTCGACGACCACGAAGGCTGCGATCGCGCCGCTCCCGCAGACCAGAAGGGCGACGGGCAGCACGTGGAGCAGCCCCCGGCTCCCGGTCTCGATCGCGCCGGCGGCCAGGAGCGCCAGGCCTGCCGCGCCGAGCACCTGCCCGGGTACATCCAGCGGCCCGGCGCGCGGCGACTGGCTCTCGGCGACCGTGAGGGCGGCGAGCACGGCGGCGACCACGGCGATCGGCAGGTTGACCAGGAAGACGGCCCGCCAGTCGAAGGCCTCGATCAGGGCGCCGCCGATGACCGGGCCGAGGACCAGCGAGAGCCCACCCGAGCCCGTCCAGATTCCGATCGCCAGACCGCGCTCGCGCGGGTCGGGGAAGGTTCCACGGACGAGCGCCAGGGTCGCCGGCAGCTCGATCGCCGCGCCAACCCCCTGGAGTACGCGGAAGGCGGTCAGCTCCCCGGCCGACGTGGCCAGCGCGCAGAGGCCGGAGCCGAGGCCGAAGATCGCCAGCCCGGTGAGGTAGACGCGCTTGTGCCCCGAGCGGTCACCGATCCGTCCGCTCGACAGGAGCAGGCTGGCGAGGGCGAGGATGTAGCCGTCGACTACCCACTGCAGGCCGCTGGTCCGGACGTGCAGATCCCGCGAGATGCTGGGGAGGGCGACGTTGACGATCGTTGTGTCGAGCTGAAGCATGAACTGCCCGAGGCACAGCGCCGCAAGCGCCAAGCGCCTCGTGATCGCAGTCGATTCGCCGATCAGGCAATCCTAGGACGGCGGCGCTGCGGTCCCCGTCGAAATGGCATTCAGTCGACAACCGGCCGGCGGCGCTGCTCGCACCGCCTGGACCGGCGGGGCAGCACCCGCCAAGTCGGCCTATCAGTGGACGACGCGGTACTTCACGTGCGTGACTTCGGCGAGGCGACCACCTTGGCCGTCGAGCGAGATCGAGATCTGGCAGGCGACCGCGGTCATGACGCGACAAGCGTCGCGTTCAGGCGCTCGAACAGCTGCTCGAACCGCGCGAGCGTCGACTCGGTGAGGGTCGGGCAGAGCGCATCCCGCTCGCGCAGGAGGTGGACCGCGGGCGCCTGCCGGTCGAACGGCTCGCCCCGCAGCGCCGCGAGGCTGGCGACGATCGGCTCCGCGGCCGGCAGCCGCGGCTCGGCGACCCGCCTTCCGAACGCCGCCGTGTAGAGCCCGAGGTAATCGGCGCGGTCGAAGAGATCCTCGACGTCGGCGCGGCCGTCGTCGGTCACCGTGACCAGCCGCTCCGGCGCGAGCAGCCCGCGCCCAGCGACCAGATGCAGGTTGTCCATGCCCGGTCCGTCGTGTCCGAGCAGCACGGTGACGTCGCGTGCCTGACCGAGCAGCGCGACGACCGTCGGGATGCTCTGCGTGCCGCCAACGGGTGCGATGCGCCAGCGCGGGTCGAGGTGGCCGCGCCCCTGATCGCGCAGGCAGTCGCTCAGCACTTCCAGGAAGAGGAGGTCCGACGTGCCCGGCACGAGCAGGTTGTCCGGGCCGGCGAACAGCCGCGAGGCGAGGTCGTAGGCGAGCGCGCCCTGGAGCGGGAAGGCGCTGTCGCGGCTGGCCGTGAGCACATCGCCGGTCGCCACCGCGCCGACCTTCGGCCCCCGGTCCTCGACCACCCGCACGCGCCCGAGCGCGTCCGGTGCGACCAGGTAGGGCGAGTGGGTCGTGTACAGCACCTGGTGGGCGCTGCCGAGCCGCTCGTCGATGAAGCGCAGGAAGTCGGCCTGCGCCCGGGCGTGGAGGGTCAGCGCCGGCTCGTCGAGCAGCACGATGATCGGCTCGTCGGCATCCTCGAACTCGCTGAACGCCGCGAGGAAGCTGAAGAACCACTGGAAGCCCGAGGACCGCTGGCCGAAGTTCGTCGTGAAGCCATGGCGGCGATCGCGCACGCGGATGTCGAGGAATCGGGCGACCGCGGTCTGACCGCGCTGGTACCCGGCGACGGGGACCGTTTCCTTGTCGATGTCGATCACGACTTCGAGCTGGTCGTTCTGCTTCCAGTAGGTCGCGACCTCCCGGCTGAGGTCCTCCGAGACCGCGTCGAGCTCGGCCTTGCGCAGCTCGTACTCGTCCTGCTCGACCCGGCTCATGTCGGCTCCGGCGAGCTCCAGCAACGCCCGGGCGGTCTGGAGGCTGTCGGCCCCCGGCGCGGTCCGCGACTGCTCCAGCCGGCGCAGGTCGATTCGCCCCTCGAGCAGGCTGTAGTCGCTGAAGTAGAAGAACTTCGGAACGCGCGGCCAGAGCACCGCCGCGGCCGACGTCGCGAGGCGCTCGACGGCCTGGGGGTCGACCGCCGCGCCTTCGTCGTCGTCGGCGGCGGCGGCGGCGGCCGCCTCCGGCTCGACGGCGACGGCGACGGCGAGCGCGGCCTGGCCGTCGTAGCCGCGCGTGACCGAGACCTGCGTCGACGCGAGCACCCCGGCCCCGAGTTCGGCCTCGACCGCGGCGACGTCGTCGTCGTCGAGCTCGAACACCGCGGTGATCGGCTTGGCCGCCTGCGCCACCCCCTTCTTGCGGTGGCGGCTCAGCAGCCACCGGGGGTAGTGACTCTCCAGGTCGAAGGCGGCGTCCTGCGCGGGGTTGACCCGGTGCAGTGCCTGGAGCAGGGCGGTTTTGCCCGACTCGTTCTTCCCGACCAGGCACGTGACGTGGTCATCGACGGCGATCACGGTGGAGTCGAGGATGTTGCGAAAGCTGGCTACCCGGAAGGTGACTAAGCGCATGGCCCGAGTCTGCCAGACGGTCCGGTCGGCGTGGACCATATTTCAGAGCCGAGACGGCCGCGCGGCGAGTCGCGCCGCGTGACCCGCGGAGCTCCGACGGTGATGGTGTGGGCCGACGTTTCGCGCTCAGGACGGGGGTATCGCGTCGACCCGTGACCCGGCGCGGGCTACGCTCCGTGATGGTGAAACCCGCCGTCGACCCGCAGCTCGAGACCGAGATCAGGCAGCTCGGCCGTGAGATCGACGCCGCCCGCCCGGCGGCCCGGGGCGGGCTGCGACGCGCCGAGGAGGAGACGCTCGAATGGGCGTCCCGCCACCGCGAGCTGCAGGCGGCGATGCTGCGCATGGTCGACGTCGCCCCGGCATGCCGCGACAACCACGATCTGGCCGACCACTTCCGGGCGCTTCTGGCCGGGGTCGACCACGGTCCGCGGATGATCCGCGGCGGCGCCCGTCTACCCGACGCGCTGCTCGGGCCGGCAGCGGCGACCGTCGTCAAGCACATGGCGTCGCGCTTCATCGTCGGCACTGACCCGGCGGCTGCGGCCGCCGAGCTCGAGCGGATGTGGCGAGCCGGATCGGCGAGCACGCTCGACCTGCTCGGCGAGGCGACGGTCACCGAAGTCGAGGGCGACCGCTACGGCCGGCGCTGTGCCGACGCGCTGCGGGTTTTCGCCGCCGCGGCCGCCGGCTGGCCCGCGGATCCGCGACTGGACGGCGAGGGCGCGCCAGAGCCCGCCCGGCGCGCCGACCTGTCAATCAAGCTCTCGGCGCTGACGCCGCTCCTGCGGGCGCATGCGCCGGAGCGGGCCAGCGCCGCCAAGCCGCGGCTGCGAAGCCTGCTACGGCTGGCCGACGAGGTCGGCGCCCACGTGCAGATCGACGCCGAAGCCTTCGACACGCACGCGGCGGCCCTCGAGCTGGCGCTCGGCACCTTGGCGGAGGACGAGTTTCGCCACGGCCCGTCAGCCGGCGTCGTGGTCCAGGCCTACCTGCGCGACAGCCCGGAGATCCTCGCCCGGGTGATCGAGCGGGCGGCGGCGATGGGGCGAACGACGCGCCTCGCCGTCCGGCTCGTCAAGGGCGCCTACTGGGACGCCGAGACGGCGCAGGCGGCGCAGCACGGCTGGACGCCGCCGGTGTTCGCCGCGAAGGCCGAGACCGACCGCAACTTCGAGCTCCTGACGTCGCGGCTGATCGACGCGCGGGAGGCCGTACGACCGCTGATCGGATCGCACAACCTCCGGTCGATCGCCCACGCCGTGGCGACCGCGCGCCGCGCCGCGGCCGAGGCCGAGGTCGAGTTCCAGGTGCTGCGAGGGCTGGGGGACGAGCTCGCCGCCGCGCTCGCGGCGAGCGGTCTGCGCGTCCGCGTGTACTGCCCGGTCGGGGACCTCGTGGCCGGCATGGCCTACCTCGTGCGGCGGCTGCTCGAGAACACGAGCAACGACAGCTTCCTCCACCAGGCGGCGGCCGGCGGCCACCTCGACGACCTGCTGGCCGCGCCGTGACCGATCTGGCGCCGTTCGCGAACGAGCCGCTCGCCGAGCTGCGTCGGCCGGCGGTCCGCGAGGCCCACCGCTCGGCGCTGGCGGAGCTCGATGCGCGGCTGCCGCTCGAGCTCTCGTCGCTGATCGACGGGTCCGCAGTGGCGGGCGGCGAGCGCCGCCGGTCGATCGACCCGGGCCAGCCGGAGCGGACGGTCGCCGAGCATGCGGCGGCGCGACCAGCGGACGCGCGCGAGGCGATCGGGGCCGCACGGGCGGCCTGCGCCGGTTGGGGCGACCGGCCGGCCGGCGAACGGGCGGAGATCATGATTCGGGCGGCCAGACTGATGCGCGAGGGCAAGGCCGGACTCGCAGCGCTGATCGTCCGCGAGGCGGCGAAGCCGTGGTCCGACGCCGACGCCGAGGTCGCGGAGGCGATCGACTTCCTCGAGTACTACGCGCGCGGAGCGGTCGCGCTCGGCGCCGGGCGGGAGCTGATCTCGCCGCCCGGAGAGCGCAACGCGCTCACGTACGCGGCGCGCGGGGTCGCGGCCGTGATCGCCCCGTGGAACTTCCCCCTGGCGATCCCGACCGGGATGGTCGCGGCGGCGCTGGCGACCGGGAACTCGGTGGTCCTCAAGCCGGCCGAGCAGACGCCAGCATGCGGTGCGGCGCTGGCGGCGATCCTCGACCGGGCGGGGGTCCCGGCGGGGGCGCTGAACCTACTCCTCGGCGACGGCGAGATCGGACGCGAGCTCGTCGGCGGACAGGTGCAGACGATCGCCTTCACCGGGTCGCAGGAGGTCGGGCTCGAGATCCTCGAGACGGCGGCTCGTGTCGCGCCGGGCCAGCGTCACCTCAAGCGGGTGGTGGCTGAGCTCGGGGGCAAGAACTGCGTGATCGTCGACGTCGACGCCGACCTCGACGAGGTCGTTCCGGCGGTCATCCAGTCGGCCTTCGCCTACGCCGGCCAGAAGTGCTCGGCCGCGGCGCGCGTGCTCGTCGCGCCCGAGCTGGCGGACGAGCTCGGCCGCCGCCTCGCCGGTGCGATCGACCTGCTGGCCGTCGGCCAGGCGGAGGACTTCGAGACGGAGGTGCCGCCGCTGATCGAGGCGCAGGCCCGCGACCGGGTCGCCGGCTACGTCGCGCTCGCCCGGGCGACCGGCCGCGTGCTGAACCGGGAGCGCACGCCGCCGGGCGGCGGCTACTTCGTGTCACCCACGCTCGTCTCCGAGCTGCCAGCGGGCTCGCCGATCGCCAACGAGGAGATCTTCGGGCCGCTGCTGACGCTCGAGTCGGTCGCGTCGCTCGACGAGGCGTTCGCGATCGTCCGCGCGAGCCGCTTCGGACTGACCGCCGGCTTCTTCTCCCGCCATCCAGCCCACGTGCGCCGGGCGATCAAGGAGCTTCCGGTCGGCAACCTCTACGTCAACCGCCACATCACCGGCGCCGTCGTCGGCCGCCAGCCGTTCGGCGGCAATCACCTCTCCGGCAACGGGACCAAGGCCGGCGGCCCCGACTACCTGCTGCAGTTCGTCGAGCCGCGCGTGGCCAGCGAGAACACGATCCGCCACGGGCTCGTCGTGTAGCGGCCGGGAGCCGGGACGCGGGCGGGCCTCGATCGGTCGTGGCCTGCGCCACCTCGGCGCGCTCGAGCCGGGCCGCGGCGGCTGCTGGCGTAGGGTTTCAGCAAGCGGCAGCTGACCTGGTCTTCGAAAGGCGGGAGCTCGAGTATGGGCAAGCAGGATGTTGGCGGGAAGATCGCCGCGGGGGCACCTGCCCCGGGCGGCTCGACCAGCCGGGGGGCCGGGAGCAGCCAGGATGCGATCGCGCTGTTCGAGCCGCTGCTGGCCGATCACGAGCGCACCCTCGGCCCCGAGCACCCGAACACGCTGCGGACGCGGAACATCCTCGCCAACGCATACCAGTCCGCCGGGCGCACGCAGGACGCGATCAAGATCTACGAACCGCTGCTCGCCGATCGCGAGCGGATTCTCGGCGCCGAGCACCCCGACACGCTCGCCAGCCGCTTCAACCTCGCCAACGCCTACCAGTCCGCCGGACGGACGCAGGACGCGATCAAGATCCTCGAGCCGCTCCTGGCCGACCTCGAGCGGATCCTCGGCGCCGAGCACGCCAACACGCACGGCACCCGCGGCAACCTCGCCAACGCCTACCAGTCCGCCGGGCGCACGCAGGACGCGATCAAGATCCTCGAGCCGCTCCTGGCCGACCGGGAGCGGATCCTCGGCGCCGAGCACCCCGACACGCTCGCCAGCCGCGGCAGCCTGGCCAACGCCTATCAGGCCGCGGCGCGCACGCAGGAGGCGATCGCGATCTTCGAGCCGCTGCGAGCCGACCTCGAGCGGATCCTCGGCGCCGAGCACCCGAACACGCTCAGCACGCGCGGCAACCTTGCCAACGCCTACCAGTCGGCCGGACGCACGCAGGACGCGATCAAGATCTACGAACCGCTACTCGCCGATCACGAGCGGATCCTCGGGCCCGAACACCCGAACACGCTGGGCACGCGCAACAACCTCGCCAACGCCCATCAGGCCGCCGGACGCACGCAGGACGCAATCGAGATCTACGAACCGCTGCTCGCCGACCGTGGCCGCATCCTCGGGGCCGAGCATCCCAACACGCTCGGGACGCGCAACAACCTCGCCAACGCCCAGCGGGCCGCCGGACGCACGCAGGACGCGATCGAGATCTATGAGCCGCTGCTCGCCGACCTCGAACGCACGTTGGGCGCCGAGCACCCCGACACGCTCGCCGGCCGCGGCAACCTCGCCAACGCCTACCAGGCAGCGGCGCGCACGCAGGACGCGATCGAGATCCTGGAGCCGCTGGCCACCGACCTCGAGCGGATCCTCGGCGCCGAGCACCCCGACACGCTGGCCAGCCGCGGCAACCTCGCCAACGCCTACCAGGCCGCGGGACGCACACAGGACGCGATCAAGATCTACGAACCGCTCCTGGCCGACCTCGAGCGGATCCTCGGCGCCGAGCACCCCGACACGCTGGCCAGCCGCGGCAACCTCGCCAACGCCTACCAGGCCGCGGCGCGCACACAGGACGCGATCGAGATCTTCGAGCCGCTGCTGAGCGAGCGCGAGCGCAGCCTCGGGCCGGACCACCCGGACACGCTCGCGAGCCGGGCCAACCTCGCGAACGCACACCAGGCGGCGGGACGCTTCGTGGAGGCGATCGCGATCTACGAGCCGCTGCTCTCTGACCGCGAGCGGATTCTCGGCGCCGAGCATCCCGACACGCTCAGCACGCGCGGCAACCTGGCGAGCGCCTATCAGGCAGCGGCACGTCACGACGACGCGATCGCGATCCTCGAGCCGCTGGTCGCCGACCTCGAGCGCAGCGCCGGCGGCGAGCACGCCAGCACGCTCAACAGCCGCAGCAACCTCGCCAACGCCTACCAGGACGTCGGGCGCAACGAGGAGGCGATCGCGATGTACGAGCCGCTCGTCGCGGACCTCGAGCGAACGCTGGGCGCCGAGCACCCGAGCACCCTCGGTAGCCGCAACAACCTCGCCAACGCCTACCAGGCCGACGGACGCACCGGGGATGCGATCGGGATCTACGAGCCGCTGCTCGCCGACTTCGAGCGGGTCCTCGGCGCCGAGGACCCGAACACGGTCGGCTGCCGCAACAACCTCGCGAACGCATACGCGGCGGCGGGGCGCACGGCCGACGCCGACCGCATCCGGCCCGCGGCGGACTGGAGCTAGTAGGCGGCGGATAGACTGCGACGCCGGATGCGGGCGCCAGGTCTCACCACACAGATCGGCTGCGGATGACCGACCGTCTGTCCGACGAGGTGCGCGAGCACTTCACCGCGGAACTCAGTGGGTGGGGCCTGTCCACCGCGGAGATCGACGAGACGCTCGAGGGAACGTCGTTCAGCTTCGGCTTGGTCGAGCTCGCGCCCGAGCCGGCGAAGCACCATCCGGAGATCGCGATCGTCGTCGATGACCGGCGGGACCCCGAGCTGAGCGAGTTGTTCGACTGGCGCGAGTCGAGTGCCAACGCCGCCGTCGACCCGGAGTGGGAGCCCCCGCTGATCCGGGTGATCCTCGGCGCCGACGAGCAGGCGCTGCTGCGCCTCGGCGTGACGATCGTCAAGCCGAACCGGGTCGAGCGCCGCTTCCTGCTGTCGGTGAACGTCGACGCCAAGCTGCTGACGCTGATGCAGATCTCGGGGACGGGGATCTGGCTGGCGGCGTCGTCGCGGATTCAACGCGAAGCGGCCCGCGGCGGACCGAGCGACGTCTACGACCTCCGGTCGCACTGCCTCCTCGTCGGCCGCGTCGCCGACCCGATCGAGAGCCTCGACGAGGCACTCGCCCACATCGGCGCTCCGCGATCGGTCGAGGAAGAGCCGCCGGCAACCTAGCGTCGCGCGGCGGTCAGGTCGCGCTGTAGCCGTGCAGCTGATCGCCTTCGGCGCCGTGGATGCTGGCGTTGAAGGAGATGATGATCCGGTCCTTGTCGCCGTCATACGGCAGGGCCTGGTGGGCGAGCCACGAGGGAAACAGCAGGAGCTGCCCGGGCACCGGCTCGATGTCGCGTGACGGCGGCTGGAGGTATGCATTCCCAACGTCGACGAAGGCCCCGCCGAGCGTGGCGAAGGGCGGGCCGTAGAGCCGGGTCACGCCGTTGGCTGCGCCGTAGACCGGATGCGTCACGCGGCGCTCGGCGTCGTCGATCTGGACGATGTAGACGCCCGACCACGAGCAGTTGCCGTGGGTGTGGACGTCGTGGAAGGCGCCGTCGCGGCTGTACTGAAACCACATCCCGAGGATCCCGACCTTGAGGTCGAAGGCCTGTCCGGCCCAGGCCTCGCGGTTGGCCTCCTTCGCCGTCTCGACGAGACTGTCGACGAGGAAGCTGACGAAGTCCTGCCACTCGGCGAGCTTGACGCGATGGAGGAGATCGTCGTCGCTGGCGAAGAACGACTTCTGGTCCTCACCGCGCTTGCGCAGCTGCGCCGCGCGTCCGTCGGCGAACGCGCCGACGAGCAGCGGGTTGAGCCTGGCGGCGTCGGCGTAGCGATAGAGGCCGATCGGAGTCGGCCACAGCCACTGCAATCCGGCCTCCGTCGTCATGACCGCACTCCTTGTCGTCGCTTTCCAGGGCGGCGATCGTATCCGAGCGCGTCACTGGGCTCGACGCCCTGGGGGCAGCCACCCGGCGCTTGGCCGTGGACCGGCTCAGCAGCAGTCGGTCTGCCACCTCGCCGGGCTCGGGCCGCCGGCGCGCGGCGCCGAGCCGTCCGTACCCGCCGTCGCGCGGCAGGTCACGTGGTCTGGGAGATCACGATCGAGCCCGGTCGAGGCCCGCCGGAAGGGACCGCCGCGGGCACCGATCTCCGGCGGGTGGCGCCGTGTGGGACCTCAGGCGCCGCGTCGGGCGGCGTCGACGACGTCGCGCACGGCGGCGTCACGCTTCAGCTTGCGCCAACCGCCGGCGCGGTTGTTGGCGATGATGTGCCTCAGCATCGCGGTGAGGGCGGCTGTGTTGAGGGTCTCGTCGCGGTTGACGGCGACCGTGCGGGCGGTCTTGTTGTCGTGGCCGCCGGTGATGATTCCGTCCGGGTCCGGCACGATCGCGCCGTCGTATAGAAAGATGCTGACGTGGTCCTTGGCGGCGAGCAGGGCGCAGACGTTTCCGTCGAGCACGAAGTACGGGCGGTTGGTGCGCTTGATCGTCTCCACGACGTCGGGGTCCGCCGCGTGGACCAGATCCCGGACCTCGCGGCAGATTTCCTGCTGCCAGTCGGCCAGGCCTTCGATGTAGGCGTCGACGCGGGGATCAGTGGCGTATGCCAAGGCCGGTCCAGCCTACCTATTCGTCGCGGTCGCGGACCGCGGCGGATCGGGTCGCCGGACGGTCTCGTGGCCCGCCCGGCGATCGTTACGAGCTGAGCGCCCGCGCTTCGAGCCCCCGCTAGGCGGCCTCGACCGCCGGCGCGGCCTGGCCGGTGAGATCCCGGTTCCCTGGGACGAACTGGCTCGCGGTGAACGTCGCTCCCTGCGGATCGGTGATCACGGTCATCCGGACCCACGGAGCGTCGAACGGCGGGACGACTACCCGGCCGCCGAACGCCGCCGCCTTGGCCGCGGTTGCATCGGCGTCGTCGACGGCGAACGTCACGCCCCAGTGTGCCGGGACGCCGGCATGGTCGTCGGCGATCGGGTTGAGCGCCGCGACGACGTCCTCGAAGCCTTCCGGCGCCGCGCTCTCGGCCATCCGCTCGCGGAGCCCCGGATCGCGCTGCTCTAGGAAGTCGCCGTAGCCCGGCAGGGCCCACAGCTGCACGCCGCCGTCGAGACCGAGCGGCTGCCATCCGAAGACCGCGCCGTAGAACGCCTTCGCCCCCTCCGGATCGCGGGTGTTCAGGCTGTTGAAGTTCACCGAACCGGCCTCGTTGACGATCCGCGCGCCCCTGTGCTCGTTCGCCTGCCAGACGCAGAACACGGCCCCCTCGGGATCGCCGAGGACCGCCATGCGACCGGAGCGCATGACGTCGAACGGCGCCATCAACACGCGTCCGCCGGCGTCCACCACCTTGGCGGCCGTCTCGTCCGCGCTCTCAACCCAGATGTAGGTGTTCCACATCGCCGTCGGCGGCGCCCCCTCAGGCTGCGACCCGACGGCGGCGACGTCGCCACCGCGGAGACGAGCGATTGAGTACGTCGCCGCCGAGCCCGGCGGCATCACATCCTCCAGGTCCCAGCCGAAAAGGCCGCTGTAGAAGGCGCCGGCCGCCTCCGGGTCGGGCTGGGTGGTGTCGACCCAGCACGGGACGCCCGGGATGTATCCGTCTCGCTCGAGCATTCATCGGCCTTTCTCAGTTGTTGACATCGTCGGCCGAGCCTACGAGCGCTTTAGGTCAGAAACCGTCCTCAATACCCGATGGGGCGACGCTCGGCGTCGAAGTCGTTCCGGCGGAGATACACGAACGGTCACGGTGCCCGGCCGCCGGCGTGGACATGGCCCGGGGGATCATCACAGGCGTGTCCGGCCCGTAAGCGACCGGCGGCGAGGACACCAAGCCCTGCTAGGCACGCTCGGCCGAGATCGACGGGACGGGCTCCGGCTCGTGATGCGCCGCCGGGCGTTCTCGACGCGCGACGCGCTCAAGCGCCACACCTGGGCGATCGGGCTAATGGAGTCACGGAGCCCGGGCCCGGCCAACCTGCGCAACCACAACGCGGTGATGGGCTGCCTGCGGGAGGCTGGGTTCTCGTTCGAGGCGGCGATCCACGCCTACTCGGTCCAGGACGCCTACATCTACGGGTTCGCCCTCCAGGAGAAGGATCTCGGGTTCGTGACCCCGGCGGACGCCGGGGCAGCTGTGCGCCGGCGGGCGGCGGCGATCGGCGCGATCGGCGAATACCCGTACCTCGCGGAGATCATGGCCAAGCTCCCCGAGACCGGCTATGACAACGCGACCGAGTTCGCCTGGGGGCTCGACCTCATCCTCGACGGCCTCGAGCGGTTTCGCGGCGGAGCCTGAGAGCCCCGCGCCGCCGCCGACGGATCCTGCGGAGCTGACCGGCCGGGCTCAGTGCGCCCGTGTGTACAGCTGCTGCATCAGCGTCCCCACCGCCGGTGACGTCACGCCGAACCCGGGGCAGCAGTTCGGGCCGCCGGGTGGGGACATGCCGATCTCGAGGTGCGGGCCCCGGGAGAGGCCCACGATGCCGCAGCCGACTGCGGCGATCGGCTGGCCGGCCCGGACGTGTGCGCCGACGGGGACGAAGTCCGGGGCCGCGTGCCCGTAGTAGACGAACCACCCGGCGTACGGGCCGGTGTCGATCTTGATCACCGGGGCGTAGGGACCGAAGCCGGGGATCCCCTCCCGCACGACGGTGCCAGCCGTGATCGCCACCTCGAGTGCCCCCTGGCCGCACGCCCCGCCGGACGTGGCCATGTCGATGCCCTGGTCGACCGTCCATGTCGACGGGTCGAGCACCAGGTTGACCGGCTGGATCGGGAAGGCCCAGTTCCCGCTCGCCCCGAGCGCGAAGGTCGACCCCTGCCGGCATGTCTGGACGCTCGTGCACGGGGCCAGGGTGATGCCCGCCTGCGCCGCCTGGGCAATCTCCGCCCGCACCTGCGCGTCCGACGGCGCCCCCGGCGAGATCGCCTCGACCGCCGCCGTCGGGTACGGATCCGGCTTCGCCCCGACCTTGCCGCTGACCTCCCGCTGCCGGCTCGCCCCGGCCGGCGGTGGCGCCAGGCGCGCGCGACCGCCAGCGCGCGCGCGCCCGTGCTTCTTCTTCGCGGCCGGGGCCCCGGCGACCGTCGTCGTCGTCGTGCTTGTGGTCGCCGGCGCCCCTCCGCCCCCGCACGAGCTCGCCAGGACTCCGGCCACCAGGCTCGCCGCCGTCAGCCATGCCCCCGCCGATGCTCTCCGTCTGCCGGACGCCGACCGCATTGACGCGGCATCTTGCCGGATGCTCCGGCGCCGCGGCTCAGGCGCCGGGCCGCAATCCGCGTCAGGCCACGCCCGGCGGCGAGCCGCCCTCCTGCGCGCAGCGAAGACCCGTCAGCGGGCCGCGGGGACCCGGCGGCGTGAGCGGCGCGGCCGCGCGGCCACCGTCGCCGGTGGCAGCAGCTCGGCCAGGAACTCGCCCGTGTGCGAGCCCGCCACGGCCGCGACCTCCTCCGGCGTCCCCTGCGCGATCACCAGGCCACCCTCGTCCCCGCCTTCGGGCCCCATGTCGATCAGGCGGTCGGCCGACTTGATGACGTCGAGGTTGTGCTCGATCACGACCACCGTGTTGCCCGTGTCGACCAGGCGCTGAAGCACCTCGAGCAGCCGCTGGACGTCCGCAAAGTGCAGCCCGGTCGTCGGCTCGTCGAGGATGTACAGCGTCCGGCCGGTCGCGATCTTCGACAACTCGGTCGCCAGCTTGACCCGCTGGGCCTCCCCGCCCGACAGCGTCGTCGCCGGTTGACCCAGGCGGATATAGCCGAGCCCGACGTCGCGCAGCGTCTCCAGCCGCCGGCGGATCTTCGGGATGTGCTCGAAGAACACCACCGCTTCGTCGACGGGCATCTCCAGCGTGTCGGCGATCGTCTTGCCCTTGAAGCGGATCTCCAGTGTCTCCCGGTTGTAACGCCGCCCGTGGCACTGCTCGCACGGGACGTAGACGTCCGGCAGGAAGTGCATCTCGATCCGGATCTGCCCGTCCCCCCGGCAGACCTCGCATCGCCCGCCCTTGACGTTGAAGCTGAACCGACCCGGCTTGTACCCCCGCGCCCGCGCCTCGACCGTCTTCGAGAAGAGGTCGCGGATCACGTCGAACAGCCCCGTGTACGTCGCCGGGTTCGACCGCGGCGTCCGCCCGATCGGCGACTGGTCGACCGCGATGATCTTGTCGAGGGCGCCCAGACCGGTGATCGCCTTGTGCGTCCCCGGCCGCTGCCGCGCCCGATGCAGCCGGTTGGCGACCGCCTTGTAGAGAACCTCGTTGACCAGCGTCGACTTGCCCGACCCCGACACCCCCGTCACGCACGTCAGCGTCCCCAGCGGCACTTTGACGTCGATTCCCCGCAGGTTGTTCGCCGCCGCCCCGGCGATCTCGACGTAACCGCTCGGCCGCCGCCGCGTCTTCGGCACGTCGATCCTGCGGGTCCCCGCCAGGAACTGTCCCGTCAACGACTCGGCCACGAGCTCGACCTCGGCCGCCGTCCCTTCGGCCACGATCCGCCCGCCGTGCTCCCCCGCCCCCGGGCCGATGTCGACCAGGTGGTCGGCCGCCCGCATCGTCTGCTCGTCGTGCTCGACCACGAGCACCGAGTTGCCCAGATCGCGCAGCCGCTCGAGCGTCCGGATCAGCTTGGCGTTGTCGCGCTGATGCAGCCCGATCGACGGCTCGTCGAGGATGTAGAGCACCCCCACCAGCGACGATCCGATCTGCGTCGCCAGGCGGATCCGCTGGGCCTCCCCACCCGACAGCGTCGCCGCCGCCCGGTCCATCGACAGGTAGCCGATCCCGACGTTCTCGAGGAACCGCAGCCGCTCCTCGATCTCCCGCAGGATCAGCCGGGCGATATGCCGGTCGGTCGGCGACAGCTCGACCTGCTCGAGCCAGGTCATCGCCCGCCGGGCCGACAGCGCCGTGAACTGGTTGATCGGCGTCCCCGCCACCAGCACCGCCAGCGACTCCGGCCGCAGCCGCGCCCCCCCGCACGCCGGACACGGGCGCACGCTCATGAACTCCTCGATCCGCTCGCGCGTCCACTCCGAGTCGGTCTCCCGGTAGCGCCGCTCGAGGTTCGGCACGATCCCCTCGAAGCGCGCCGCGTACGACCGCTTGCGCCCGTAGCGGTTCTTGTAGGTCACCTGCACCGGCACGCCGCCCGTCCCGTTGAGGAAAAGGTCGCGGTGCGCCGGCGGCAGGTCGCGCCAAGGCCTTTCGAGGTCGACCCCGTACTGCTCGGCGATGCCCATCGTCATCTGCTCGTAGTAGTCGGACGCGCTCGCCGACCACGGCGCCAGCGCCCCCTGGCTGATCGACAGCTGCGGATCCGGGACGATCAGCTCCGGGTCGATCTCCCGCTGCGATCCCAGCCCGGTGCACCGCTCGCACGCCCCGTGCGGCGAGTTGAACGAGAATATCCGCGGCTCGAGCTCCGGCATCGACGTCCCGCATTTGAGACAGGCGAACTTCTCCGAGAAGGTCATTCTCTGGAGCGGGCTCGGGCTGTCCCCCGCCCCGACGAGCTCGATGGCGACCAGGCCCTCGGCCATGGCCACCGCCGTCTCGATCGAATCGACGAGTCGCTTGCGCACATCCGGGCGCATCACCAGCCGGTCGACGACGACGTCGATGTCGTGCTTGTAGCGCTTGTCGAGCACGATCGGCTGCTCGAGCAGGCGGATCTCCCCGTTGACCGACACGCGCGTGTAGCCCTCGGTCCGCAGGTCGTCGAAGAGCTTGCCGTACTCCCCCTTGCGCCCCCGCACGACCGGCGACAGCACGAGGAAGCGCGTCCGCTCCGGCAGCTCCATCACCTGGTCGGCGATCTGCTCGATCGTCTGCCCGGCGATCGGCGCCCCGCACTTGTGGCAGTGCGGCTTGCCGATCCGTGACCACAGCAGCCGCAGGTAGTCGTAGATCTCGGTCACCGTCCCGACGGTCGACCGCGGATTCTTCGACGTCGTCTTCTGGTCGATCGAGATCGCCGGGCTGAGTCCCTCGATCGAGTCGACGTCCGGCTTGTCCATCTGCCCGAGGAACTGCCGCGCATACGCCGACAGGGACTCGACGTACCGCCGCTGGCCCTCGGCGTAGATCGTGTCGAACGCCAGGCTCGACTTGCCCGACCCCGACAGGCCCGTGATCACGACGAGGGCGTCTCGCGGGAGGACCAGCGACACGTCCTTGAGGTTGTGCTCGCGGGCGCCGGAGACGACGATCTGGGTCATGGACGTCACTGATTATGGATTCTATCTGGGCGAACAGACGTTCGGTTCCCGCTCTTTGCGCGACTGCCCTGGCAGACTTGCGGTTGTGCTCCGAGGGCCGGCCAATCGCCCCTCGATCCTGGTGCCGGGATGCTCGCGCTCGGACTCGTGATCGCGCTGATCCCGACGGGGACCGAGTCGGCGAGGTTCGGTCCGCCACCGCGGTCGGGCGCTGGTTCACCGATGGGCGTGCGCCCAGGTGACGAACGGGGTCGCCAGTCGGTGGTCGTGGCGCAGCAGGAACGCCCGCAGCTCAGCTAGGTGGTCGGTGTTGATGAAGTCGACGTGCGCTGCGAGGAGCTCCTTCCAGACCGCCGCCCGGGCGTCGATGCCGCCGGCCGGCGGCCCATCGAAGGTGAAGTAGAAGCGCACCCGCTGGCCGTGCGCGTGGGCCGTGCGCACGATGCTGCGCAGCAGCTTCCGCTGCTCCGGCGGCATCGGGCCGACGCCGTTCCAGCTGAAGTTCAAGATCCAGGCGTCGCTGATCAGCGGCACCAACGTCTGGTTCGTCGTCCCGAGATCGCTGAGGCGGCCGTCGTAGAAGGCATAGCGCAGCCGCTGCCGCGCCATCAGCGCCCGCGGGCGGTTGCCCGACACGATCGCCGTAACCGCGCCGTCTCTGATGCCGTGCGGGCCGAACGTGGTCAGCAGCCGCCGGCTGCCCACGGCCCGGTAACGCCGCAGCTCCCGGTTGAGCTCCAAATAGGTCGGGCCGGCCGCCGACTTGATTTCGATGACCAGGGTGAAGTAGTCGCGGTCCCCGCGGTAGACCGCGCCACCGTTGGCGGCGACGATCCGCCGCAGCGGCTTGAGATACAGCGACTCCAGTGACCGGCCGGCCGTGAGGCTCTGGGCGTCGTGGCCGACCAGGAGCTTTCCGTGCACGAGCCAGACGTCGGCCTCGACGCCCTGGAACCCGGCCTGGACCGCGTCGAGCAGCGGCCGCACGTGCAGGTAGTCGTTGTGCGCGTAGGCCCGCTCGAGTCCGACGCCCGCGCCGCCGGACGCGGTGACCGCGCCCGGCGAGGCCGGCGACGCCGCGCCGAAGGTGAGGACCGATGCGCAGACGACGGCGAGCACGCAGGCCGTCCCCAGAGTCTTCCGCCGCACCTCGCGAAGGTTACGCCGCCCGGCCCGCCGGCACGTCCCGGATCACGCCGCCGGCGGGTCCTGGCTTGCCTGCCGCCGCTTGAGCGCGTTGCGGACGCTCGTCTCGTCGATGCCGAGCTCGACGAGCAGCTCGGCCGCCGCCGGGTCACGGGTCAGGCCAATCAGGAAGTCCTCCAGCCGCATCTCGTCGCGCCCCTCCTCGAGTGCGCACGCCGCCGCCCGCATCAGCAGGCGCCGGACCTCCGGACTCGGGTCCACGTGGACGCGATGGCGAGCCCGCAGAGCCGCCACCCGGGCAGCCATCGCCGGGCGTCGCGACCCGGACGCATCCGCCTCGGTCCCGGCGAGGGCCCCGACGACCGCGGCGCGGATCCGCTTGCCATCGACGCCGCAGTCCCGCAGGATCCCCGCCGCCATGCCGTCGTCGACCGCCGTCAGCCCGAGCAGGAGGTGCTCGGTGCCGATGTAGTTGTGGCCGAAGCTCAGCGCCTCGCGCAGCGCCAGCTCGAGCGCCTTCTTGCCGCTGGCGGTGAACGGGATCTGCGCCCCCCGGCCCGGCTCATCCGACTCGACCAGCTCGATGACGCGGTCGCGGACGGCTTCGGTCGTTACGCCCAGGTCCGTCAACACCTGGGCGCCGATGCCGCCCTCCTCGCCCAGCACGCCGAGCAGGATGTGCTCCGTCCCGATGTGGTCGTGCCCGAGCGCCCGCGCCTCGTTCTGCGCCAGCACGACGACCTGCCTCGCTCGTTCGGTGAATCGCTCGAACACGCCTGCCGATCGTACATCCGGTGACCAGCGCCGCCCTCCACCGGGTAGCGTGGCCGGTGTGCCCGAGCTTCCCGAGGCCGAGCGCGCGCGGGCGCTGATCGAGGAGCGCGGTCTCGGCCGGGTGATCGTCGGCGTCGACGACGCCGACACGTACGTCTGCCGTCCCCACGCCCCTGGGGAGATCGCCGCCGCCCTGACCGGACACGCGCTGACGGCGGCGTGTCGCCGGGGGAAGACGATGTGGTTGGAGACCGACGGCGGCCCGACCCTCGGGTTGCACCTGGGAATGGCCGGCCGGGTGATCCTCGACGGGGCGTCGGCCGGCGACCGGGTGCCGCCGTCGGTGAACGACGCCGTGCTCGACGGGCCGGCGGCCCGGGCGGCGAAATGGGCGCGCTTCACGCTGCACTTCGACGACGGCGGCCGGCTCGTCCTGTTCGACAAGCGCCGGCTCGGGCGCGTCGTCCTCGACCCCGACCTCAGCCGCCTCGGCCCGGACGTCCTCGAAGCCGATCCGGCCGAGTTCCGAGCCCGGGTCGGACGCGGATCGGCACCGCTGAAGGCACGGCTGATGGATCAGGGCACATTGGCCGGTATCGGCAACCTGCTGGCCGACGAGATCCTCTGGCAGGCGGCGCAGCCCCCGCTGCGTCCGGCGGGCGACCTCGCCCCGGCCGAGCTCGACGCCCTGCGCCGGGTCGCGCGCGCCTGCACCCGCCGGGCGATCCGTCGCGGCGGGGTCCACACCGGCGAGATCATCGCCCACCGCCGGGCCGGCGCCCACTGTCCGCGCTGCGGCGCCGAGATGGCGCGCGGACGCATCGGCGGGCGGACGACGTGGTGGTGCAGCCGCGAGCAGGCCTGGCCGTCGACAGGGGCGTGAAGCCCGGGCTCGGCGTCGCGGGCGGTCGCGCGTCGCGGTGACCGGCGGCGGCGCGCGGATACGGCGGCGGGCGAGGGCGCGACACGGTCCGGTCGCGGGCGGCTCAGCCGATCGCGGCGAGCACCTCGTCGGTCAACCCGACCGGATCCGACAGCTCGAAGCGTGCCGTCAGCTCGGCCGCGATCTCCTCCCGGCTGCTCCCCCCGAGCGCCATGTCGAGCGCGACCAGGCGCGCGTCGGCCAGCGCCGCGGCGTCGACAGACGCAGCGTCCGCCGGCGGCGGGGCATCGTCGGCATCCATGTCGACCGGCCCCGGCGACGACGGAGCGTCGTCATGCGCAGCCTCGACCGGATCCGGCGGGACCGCAGCGACGGGAGCCGGAGCCGGCGGGGCGGGAGGCGGCGGAAGCGGACCGTCCGGCGCTACCTCGACACGGGGCGTCCGCGGCCGGAGCTGGGCATCGTCCCCGGCGACGTCGACGGGAGCCGCCGGCGTCGGCGACGCCTGCGGCTCGACGGGGCTGGGCGCGCCCGCAGCTGCGTCCAGGTCGAGCAGCCCCTCGAGCGTACCGGCGATCGTCGCGCTCCGGTCGCGGAGCGCGTCCGAGACGCGCTTGAGCTCGCCCCGCGCCGCGGCGATCTCGGCGAGCAGGACGCGCCCGGCCCGGACCAACTCGTGGTCGGCCGCGGTTCCCGGACGGGCCCCGAGGCCGGCGGCAACCGCCTCGAGGTGGGCGTCCACCGCCACCCGGTCGTAGCCGTCGCCGCTGCGCGGAAAATCGCGCCGGACGATCCCGTCGGTCTCGTCGTCCATGGGGCCAGAGCTTATTGCGACGACCGAGTCGACCAGCCGCCCCCGGACGGTCCACGCCGGCTCGGCGAAGATGACGGGCAGCTGGAGCGACTCACGGGCCGTGCTCGTCGGCCTCGGCGTGCGGCTCGCGCTCGAGCGGGGGTAGCTGACCCCGGGGGCTTCAGCCGGCGGCCCGAACCACGTGCGCCGGTTCGACCGTCGCGGGCGACGGGCAGCCGAGCAGCGCCAGGGCGAGCCGGACCTCCTCGTACAGCAGCGCAAGCACGCCGGCGACGCCGGCCTCCCCGTCCGCCGCCAGCCCCCAGATCACCGGCCGTCCGATCATCACCGCCTGCGCCCCGAGCGCCAGCGCGGTGACGACGTCGGTACCCCGGCGGATGCCCCCGTCGACGATCACCGGCAAGCCGCCGGCGACGGCGGCCGCCACATCCGGCAGCGCATCGAGCGACGCCTGCACCCCGTCGAGCTGGCGCCCACCGTGGTTGGAGACGGCGATCGCCGCGGCCCCGTGCTCCTGCGCCAGGCGCGCGTCCTCCGGCGTCAGGATCCCCTTGACGATCACCGGCAGGTCGCTCATCCCCGCGATCGCCTCGACGTCGCGCCACGTCATCGCCGGGTCGAGCAGCTCGACCATCTCCGCCAGCGTCGCTCCCCGCGCTCCGGCTCCGTCGGTCGCGGCCGCGAAACTCGGCACGGGCGTTTGCGCCGGCACGGCGAAGCCGGTCCGCAGATCCCGCTCGCGGCGACCGAGGTACGGCATGTCCACGGTCAGAACGATCGCGGCGAAGCCGGCGTCGACCGCCTGCGCGACGAGCGACCGTGTGATGCCCCGGTCGCGGTAGCAGTAGAGCTGGAACCAGCGCACGCCGTCCGGTGCCGCGGCGGCGATCTCGGCCGGCGTGGCCGTGGCCAGCGTCGAGAGGCAGTAGATCGTCCCGGCGGCCGCGGCCGCCCGGGCGACGCCCGGCTCCCCGTCGGAGTGGGCGAGGCGCAGGAACGCCGTCGGCGCCACGAGCACCGGCATCGACACACGCGCCCCGAGTACCGTCGCCGCCGCGTCGACCCCGCTGACGTCGACGAGCATCCGCGGCCGCAGACGCCAGCGACCGTAGGCCGCGACGTTGTCGCGCAGTGTCCGCTCGTCGCCCGCCCCCCCGCCGAAGTAGCCAAGCGCCCCCGGCTCGAGGATCTCCCCGGCCAGCCGCTCGTACTCGCCGACGCTGAGCGGCGGCCCCCGCACCTATTCGAGGTGCTCGTAGGCCGGGATCGTGAGGAACTCGATCAGCTCGGGCGACAGGGCGACGAGCTCGAACAGATCCCGCGTCTCCCCCGGCCGCCCCGCCTGCCACGTCTCCTCGCCGACCTCCCGCCGGATCTGCGCCGTCTCCTCTTCGAGGAGCTCGCGGACGAGCTCGGCCGTGACGGTGCGGCCGTCGTCGAGCTCGACGCCGTGGCGCACCCACTGCCAGATCTGCGTGCGCGAGATCTCCGCCGTGGCCGCGTCCTCCATCAGGTTGTCGATCGCCGCCGCCCCCCGACCGGCCAGCCAGAACGAGACGTAGCGGAAGCCGACGTTGATGTTCGTCCGCAATCCCCGCTCGGTGATCACGCCCGGGGTCGCCGCCAGGTCGAGCAGCTCCGCGGCGCCGACATCGACGCCATCCGGCTGATGCTCGAGCTGGTTGGCCCGGCCGGCGAGGCCGCGGTCGAAGACCTCGCGCGCGACCGGCACCAGGTCGGGGTGGGCGACCCAGGTTCCGTCGTAGCCCTGCCCGAGCTCCCGCTTCTTGTCCTCGCGCACACCGGCCAGCGCCTCGTCGTTCGCGGCCTCGTCGCTGCGCGACGGAATCAACGCCGCCATCCCCCCGATCGCGTGTGCGCCCCGGCGGTGACAGGTGGCCGCGAGCAGCTCGGCGTACGCCCGCATGAACGGCACGGTCATCGTCACCTCGCTCCGGTCGGGCAGGACGTAGTCACGCCGGTCGGGGAAGCACTTGATCGCCGAGAAGATGTAGTCCCAACGCCCGGCGTTGAGGCCGGCCGAGTGGTCGCGCAGCTCGTAGAGGATCTCGTCCATCTCGAACGCGGCCGGCAGGGTCTCGATCAGGACGGTCGCCTTGATCGTCCCTCGCGCGATGCCGAGCGTGTCCTGCGCCAAGCAGAACACGTCGTTCCACAGCCGCGCCTCGAGGTGCGACTCGAGCTTCGGCAGGTAGAAGTACGGCCCCGCCCCCCGGTCGAGCAGCGCCCGCGCGCAGTGGAAGAAGTAGAGCCCGAAGTCCATCAGCGCCCCCGTGACCGGCTGGCCGTCGACCAGCAGGTGGCGCTCCGGCAGGTGCCAGCCGCGCGGGCGGACGAGCACCGTCGCCGAAGACTCGCCCAGCTCGTAGTGGCGTCCGTCCGACCCGTCGTAGGTGATCGTCCCGAGCGTCGCGTCCCGCAGGTTGACCTGACCGTCGACCATGTTCTTCCAGGTCGGAGCGTTCGCGTCCTCGAAGTCGGCCATGAAGCCGTCGGCCCCCGAGTTCAACGCGTTGATCGTCAGCTTGCGCTCCGTCGGCCCGGTGATCTCGACCCAGCGCTGCCGGAGCGCCGGCGGGGCGGGACCGACCTGCCAGTCCGCCTCGCGCACGTCCCGCGTCTCGTCGAGGAAGCCGAGCGTCCCGCCCCCGGCCAGGTGCCTGCGCCGCTCGGCGCGGGCGGCCAGCAACCGCTCCCGCTCCGGGCCGAAGCGCCGCTGGAGCTCGGCCACGAAGCCGACCGCCGCGTCGGTCAGGATCTCGTCGTGGCGCGCCCCCGCCGCTCCACGCAGCTCGACGCCCCCGACGGCGCTCACGGGACCATCCACGACAGCGGCCCCGACTGGAGCAGCACGAGCACCGCCATCGCCAGCAGGAGCAGCAGGCTCCAGCCGATCACCTTGCGGAAGATGTCGCCCTCCTGGCCGCCCAGGCCGACAGCGGCTGCGCCGATGGCCAGGTTCTGCGGCGAGATCATCTTGGCCAGCACTCCGCCCGAGCTGTTGGCGCCGGCGAGCAGCACGGGCGACAGGTGCGTGTTGTGGGCCGCCGTCACCTGGAGCGCCCCGAACAGGGAGTTGCTCGACGTGTCCGAACCCGTCACCGCCGTGCCGAACCAGCCGATCACCGGCGACAGGAAGGCGAAGAACCCCCCGGCGCCGGCTGCCCACGTCCCGAGCGTGATCGTCTGTCCCGACAGGTTCATCACGTAGGCCAAACCGAGCACCGCGCTGACCGTGACGATCGGCCACAGCAGCAGACGCAGAGTGCGGCCGTAGATGGCGAGCGCGCGCAGCGGGCGGACCCGGAGCACGGCCGCCGACAGGAGCCCGGCGACAAGCAGCTGCGTCCCGGCCGCCGTCAGCCAGTTGAGCTTGAAGGTGACGCTGCTCGGGGTCTTGCCCGCCGCGCTGACGACGTCGAGACCCGGCCAGGCGAACTTGCTCGTCAACGTGTCGAGCTCGGAGGCGATGCTGCTCAGGCTGCAGACGCCGAGGACGACGATGATGATCACGTACGGCGCGAACGCCGCGATCCCAGCCGACCGGCTGACCGGACCGCCCGCTTCGGCCGCGACCCGCCGCTCGAGGCCAGGATCATCCGTCGCGGCCCCGGCGATGGCCGGACGGCCGCCCGTCATCGCCGGCCTGGCCGGCGCCCGCGGCGACCAGACGAGCAGAAGTCCGACGAGGGCCGCCGCCGCGCTCAGCGACGAGAGGATGTCGGTCAGCTCGGCCGAGACGTAGTTCGAAGCCGCGAACTGCACGGTCGCGAACACGGCCCCGGCGGTCAGCGCCGCCGGCCACGCCTCGCGCACGCCGCGCCGACCGTCGACCATCAGCACGAGCAGGAACGGGATGAAGAAGGCCAGGACCGGGCACTGGCGCCCGACCATCATGCTCAGCTCGGACTTCGGCAGGCCGGTGACCTGGGCCAGGGTGACGATCGGGATCGCGATCGCCCCGAACGCGACCGGCACGGTGT
The DNA here is from genome assembly GCA_963742705.1 of uncultured Solirubrobacterales bacterium. Taxonomy (GTDB): domain Bacteria; phylum Actinomycetota; class Thermoleophilia; order Solirubrobacterales; family Solirubrobacteraceae; genus Palsa-513. The sequence goes on from CAVUMZ010000017.1 coordinate 1,306,140, forward strand.
CGGCCAGGAGCGCGACCGCGGCCGCCTTGACCGGCTTGAAGCCGAGCCCGACGAGCATCACTCCACAGATCGCCACCGGCGTCCCGAAGCCGGCGAGGGCCTCGAGCAGCGCCCCGAAGCAGAAGGCGATCATCACGACCTGGACCCGCTGGTCGTCCGACACCGAGCTGAACGCCCGGCGCAGCACCGCGAAGTGCCCGGTCTCCTCGGTCATGTGGAAGATCCACAGCGCGTTGATGACGATCCACATGATCGGGAAGAACCCGAACACGGCTCCCTCGGCGGCGGCGTCCGCCGCCTGCCCCACCGGCATCCCGTAGACCGCGATCGCCACGACCAGCGCCACGCCGAGAGAGATCAGCGCCGCCCATTGGGCCGCCATGCGAACCACGCCCAGCAGCACGAACAGCGACAGGAGCGGCAGTACGGCAACCAGCGACGACAGCCCCAACGAGTGGGACACCGGATCCAGGATCGCCCTGTACATGGAGTCTCTCCTCTCCCTCTCCCGAGCCTGCGCCGCCGCGCCCGGCGGCCTGCCCAGTCACGAATGCCCGGCCGGCGCCCGCCGTAAACCGCTGTCTCGTCGTCGGAGCGGATTGCCGTCCTGGTCAGGACGCTCACGAAACCGCGACCCCGGGATCAGGCGCGCGCGCGGCGGGCCGATCACGGCGACCGGAGCACGCTGCGGGTCACCTCGACCTCCTCGCCGGCGGCACGCGATTCAACTGGTCGGAGAACGACCGGGCCGCTTCGGTAGCCGTCATGCTGTGATGCCGGTCGGGGCGCGGCCCCGTGACCGCGCCGGCGATCGTTCCTTCAGCTCACCGAGGTGTAGACCACCATCGCCGCCCCGAAGCCGAGGCAGTAGACCCCGAACGGGATCAGGTTGCGGTCCTCGAAGTAGCGCAGCAGGTAGTGGACCGACAGGATCCCGGCCACGGCGGCGCACGCCGCGGCGACGATCGCCTGGCCGCGGATGCCACTGCCGAGCGGCCCGGTCAGGTCCGAGAACTTGACGATTCCGGCCGCGAGGATGATCGGCGTCGCCAGGAGGAAGGAGTAGCGGGCGGCGCCCTCGTTGTCGAGGCCGCGCCGCAGCCCCGCGCTCATCACCATGCCGTCGCGGCTGATTCCGGCGACCAGCCCGCCCGACTGCGCCAGCCCGAGGCCGGCAGCCTCGGCGAACGTCAGCGACTCGATCTCGCGGAACTCCTCCACCTCGCCCGCGCCCTCGCGCAGCGCTGCCGCCCGCGCGTCGGCCGTGCGGCGCAGCCGCTCGGCCCCGATCAGGATCACCCCATTGACCATCAGGAAGATCGCCGCGCTGATCGGCTTCGCCAGCGCCACGCGGATCGGGTGCTCGAGCGCCAGGCCGAGGATGCCGGTCGGGATCGATGAGACGATGATCAGCCACGCCAGCTTCTCGGTCGGCGTCTGGATCTTGCGCGTCCCCAGGGTGCGGAAGAAGGCCTTGATGATCTGGACCCAGTCCTGCCAGAAGTAGATCAGCAGCCCGACCGCACTGCCGACGTGGAGCATGACGACGAAGGCCAGCCACGGCGACTCCGGCCGCGACTGGAAGCGGACGAGGTCGTTCCAGCCGAACAGCGTCGGGAAGAGCACGGTGTGGCCGAGGCTCGACACCGGGAACAGTTCGGTGACGCCCTGGAGCGCACCGAGGACGATGGCCTGGAACCAGCTGATCGGGTGCGCCGAGACGACGGCGACATGGGAGAGGGCGACGAACATGGCGGGCGTGTGGCGAGCGGCCCGCAGGCGCGATTCGCTCAGCCGCCGCAGACTACCGTGGCCGCGTTAACGGCGGGTTAGAGTCCGACTCCGCCTCAGCTCGGCGCCGGCGCCTCGTGGCGCTGGACGTCGCCGAGCGCCCGGCGCAGGTCGCGCAGCTCGTCGCGCAGGCGCGCCGCGTACTCGAAGCGCAGATCGGCCGCTGCCTCGAACATCTCCTCCTCGAGCTCGATGATCGTCCGCTCGAGCTCGTGCGGCTCGACGTTCTCCGTCTCCCGCCGCGCCCGCCGCCGCCGCTTCGGCGTCTTCGACTCGGCGACGAGGAAGTCCGAGATGTCCGACACGCCCTTGACGATGCTCGCCGCCGTGATCCCGTGCTCGACGTTGTGGGCCAGCTGGATCTCCCGCCGCCGCTCGGTCTCCTCGAGCGCCGCCTTCATCGCCTTCGTCTCCCGGTCGGCGTACATCAGCACCGTCCCCTCGATGTTCCGCGCCGCCCGCCCGATCGTCTGGATCAGCGACGTCTCCCCGCGCAGGAAGCCCTCCTTGTCGGCGTCGAGGATCGCCACCAGCGTCACCTCCGGGAGGTCGAGCCCCTCGCGTAGGAGGTTCACCCCCACGAGGATGTCGTACTCCCCCAGCCGCAGGCCGCGGATGATCTGGATCCGCTCGAGCGTGTCGATCTCCGAGTGCAGATAGCGCGCCTTGAAGCCGAGCTCGACCAGATAGCCCGAGAGGTCCTCGGCCATCTTCTTGGTCAGCGTGGTCACTAGCACGCGCTCGTTGCGCTCGGTTCGCACCCGGATCTCGCCCATCAGGTCGTCGATCTGGTTGCGCGTCGACCGGACCTCGACGACCGGATCGACGATCCCCGTGGGCCGCACGATCTGCTCGACCACCGCCCCCGACCGCGTCCGCTCGTACTGGCCCGGGGTCGCCGAGACGAAGACGATCTGCGGCGTGATCGACAGGTACTCCTCGAAGCGCTGTGGCCGGTTGTCGAGCGCGCTCGGCAGGCGGAAGCCGTAGTCGACGAGGGTCTGCTTGCGCGACCGGTCGCCCTCGTACATGCCGCCGAGCTGCGGCACCGTCTGATGCGACTCGTCGATGAAGCAGACGAAGTCGTCGGGGAAGTAGTCGAGCAGGCAATACGGCCGGTCGCCAGGCTGGCGGCCGTCGAGCACGCGCGAGTAGTTCTCGATCCCCGAGCAGAAGCCGACCTCCCGCATCATCTCCATGTCGTACTGCGTCCGCTGGCGCAGGCGGTGCGCCTCGAGCAGCTTGCCCTCGGCCTCGAGCACGGCGCACCGCTCGTTGAGCTCCAAGCCGATCTGCTCGACCGCCCGCTCGATCGTCCCCTCCGCGACGTTGTAGTGCGTCGCCGGCCAGATCGCCACGTGCTCGAGCTCGGCCGCGATCAGCTCGCCGGTCAGCGGATCGAACTCCGACAGCGACTCGACCTCGTCGCCGAACAGCGTCACCCGGTAGGCCGTCTCGGCGTAGGCCGGGAAGATCTCGAGCGTCTCCCCGCGGACACGGAAGTTCCCCCGTGCCAGGACCGCCTCGTTGCGCGTGTACTGGATCGACACCAGCTTGCGCAGCAGCTTGTCCCGGTCGATCTCCTCGCCCCGGCGCAGCAGCTGCATGTTCATCTCGTAGACCTGCGGCGACCCGAGGCCGTAGATGCACGAGACCGACGCGACGATCACGACATCCCGCCGGGCGAACACCGCCGCCGTCGCCGAGTGGCGCAGACGGTCGATCTCCTGGTTGATCGACGAGTCCTTCTCGATGTAGAGGTCCCGGCTCGGGACGTAGGCCTCCGGCTGGTAGTAGTCGTAGTAGGAGACGAAGTACTCGACCGAGTTCTCCGGGAAGTACGTCCGGAACTCGTTGCACAGCTGGGCCGCCAGGACCTTGTTGTGGGCGATCACCAGCGCCGGCCGCTGGACTTCCTGGATCACCCCGGCCATCGTCATCGTCTTGCCCGTGCCCGTCGCCCCCAGCAGCGTCGTGAACCGATCGCCGGCCTCGATCGACGCGGCGATCTGCTTGATCGCCGCCGGCTGGTCGGCCGCCGGCGTGAAGATGGGATCGAGCTTGAACGGAGGCACTCCCATCGAGGCTACACGCCCGACTGACCGGATCCTGGCCTAAACGTCTACCGCGTGCGCAGCCCGAGCTCGGTTGGATAATTGGCCCGGTAGTCGCGCTGCGCCTGCTCGACCTTTTCGACGTACGCCCGCGTCTCCGGGAAGGCGATGTCGGCCGTCGTGAACGTCTGGCCTGCCCCCCGCGCCTGCGCCAGCCAGTTGTCGACGTTGCCGGCCCCGCCGTTGTACGCCGCCAGCGCCAGCGTCTCGTCGCCGCCGTACCGGTCGAGCAGGTAGCGCAGGTAGTAGCTGCCGTAGGCGATGTTGACCTGCGGCGTCCCCAGGTCGGCCACGGTGAACGACGTCGCCCCCGACCGGTGGGCGAGGAACGTCGCCGTCTCCGGCAGGATCTGCATCAGACCCTCGGCCCCCGCCGACGACGGTCGCGGGTTGAACTTCGTCTCCGCGTAGATCACCGCGGCGATCAGGGCCGGGTCGACCTGCTTGGCCCGCGCCTGCTGGCGGATGATGTCCGCGTGGTCCAGTGGCAGCGTCAGCTTGCGGATCTCCATGTGCAGGAGCGGCCACGCGGCGACGAGCCCGACCGCCCCGGCAAGGGAGAGGGCGACCACCCGGCGGCGCATCACGACACCCCGGCTGCGGTGGCGGCTCACGACTTCCTCAAACTGTCGAGCACCTCTTTCAACCTGCACTCCAACTCCCCGAGGCCGGCGCAGTTGCGCACGACGAACGTCGCCCGGCCCGCCTTCTCATCCTGACTGAGCTGCCGGCGTTCGCGGGCCGCCAGCGCCTCATGGCCGCGCACCCCGGCACGCCGGGCGCGCAGATCGTCGTCGGCGACGACGGCGATCGTCGCATCATAGGCGGCGTCCATCCCCGCCTCGAACAGCAGCGGCGTCTCGATCACGATCGCCGGCGGCAGCGGCCGCCGGGCCTGCGCCGCCGCCCGGAAGGCCTGTACCCGCTCGCCCACCAGCGGCCACAGCAGCCCCTCGAGCCAACGCCGCTGCCCCGCGTCGGCGAACACGATCCGCGCGACCGCCGCCCGGTCGACGGCCCCGTCGGCAACGACGTCCGGCCCGAGCCGCCCGGCGACTGCGTCGCGGACGGTGTCCGTCCCGTACAGCTCGTGCACGACCGCGTCGGTCGACAGCACCGCGGCGCCCAGTCGCTCGAGCACGCCGAGCGCCGTCGACTTGCCCGCCCCGAGTCCGCCGGTCAGACCGACGAACGGGACGGCGGCGGGTGAAGTCCTAGACGGCGTCCGGAGCGGGGACTGTCGCGGACGCCGGCTCGGCGGCCTCGAGCACCGGCTCGGCCGCAACCTCGGCTACGGCCGGCGGCTCGGCGACAGCGGCTTCGCCCTCCGCCGCGGGCGGTACGGTGGGGGCGTCGGCGGCGCCGACCGGTGCGGCATCGTCCGAATCCTCGGCAGGAGCCGCGGCGCCGTCCTCGGCCTCGCCCGCGTCCTCACCCTCGGCCGACGGCTCGAGCGTGCGGATCGGCAGGATCTGGTTCTCGACCCGCTTGACCGACAGCGAGAGCCGCCGGCGCTCGGAGTCGATCTCGAGGATCTTGACCCGGACGTCGTCGCCCGGCTGGACGATCTCCCGCGGGTTCTCGACGTGGTGGGTCGCCAGCTCAGAGATGTGCACGAGCCCCTCGACCCCGTCGAGGATCTCGACGAACGCCCCGAAGGTGACGACCTTGGTGACCTTGCCGGCCAGCTCGTCGCCGACGTTGTAGGTGTCGACGATCCGCTGCCACGGGTCCTCCTGCGTCTGCTTGAGACCCAGCGAGATCCGCTGCCGCTCGCGGTCGATGTCGAGCACCTTGACCTGCACGGTGTCGCCGATCGACAGGAGCTCGCTCGGATGGTTGACGTGCGACCACGACAGCTCAGAGATGTGGATCAGCCCGTCGATGCCGTCGAGGTCGACGAACGCCCCGAAGTCGACGATGTTCGAGATCTGGCCCTCGACGACGAGGCCCGGCTGCAGGCGGTCGAGGATCTGCTGGCGGACCTCCTTGCGCTCCTCCTCGAGCACGGCCCGGCGTGAGAGCACGACGTTGTTGCGCGACCGGTTGAGCTCGATCACCTTGCACTCGATCTTCGTGCCCATGTGCTCGTCGAGGTTCGGCACCCGGCGGATGTCGACCAGCGAGGCGGGCAGGAAGCCGCGCACCCCGAGATCGATGATCAGGCCGCCCTTGACGACCTCGATGACCGTGCCCTCGACCGGCTCGCCCGACTCGGCGGCGGCCTCTATGCGGCGCCAGGCCTTCTCGAAGCGAGCCCGCTTCTTGGACATGATCAGGCGGCCGTCCTGATCCTCCTTGGTGAGGACGAGGGCGTCTACCTCCTCGCCCAGCTCGACCTCGTCATGCGGGTCGACGGACTTGCGAATGCTGAGCTCGTTGGCCGGGATGACGCCTTCCGACTTGTAGCCGATGTCGACCAGTACCTCGTCCTGATCGATGCGGACGACGTGGCCGGTGACGACCTCGCCCTCCTCGAACGGCCGCATCGTGGCGTCGTAGTTCGGGACGATCTGACCATCGATTTCAAGTAGCAGGCCGTCCGAGCCTTCTACGATGGTTGCTAGGGGGTTGTCGATTAGTGTCTGCACCCGCGAAAGGGTAGCGCAGCACCGGTCCTCCGGCCGCCCGGGCGGCCCTCCGTATCATCAGGTCGTGGTCGGTCTCCGAAGGATCTTGAGCTAGTGCCGGTCAGGGCCACAAAGCGCGGCGCCGATCGCACCGTGCTCGAGCGTGACTGCGACGTTCTCATCTGCGGGGCGAGCTTCGCCGGGTTGGCCGTGGCGCGCGAGCTCGAGGGCAGCGGCGCGAAGGTGCTGATGATCGACCGCTACGAGATCGGCGAGCGCCAGACGTCGGCCTGCGCCGCGCCGACCGACTGGCTGTCGAACGTGGGCGTGGCCGGGTCGATCCGGCAGACCTTCGACGAGCTCGTGATCCACACGCCCCAGGACTCGTTCCGCTACCGCCTGCCGTGGACGTTCTCGACCTTCGACTACCGCGAGCTCTGCGCCCTGCTCCGCGACCAGTCGCCGTCGACCGAGTTCGAGACGGCCAAGGTCGAGGGGATCGCCACGGGGCCGGAGCACGTCGTCGCGACCGACCGCGGCGAGCTGCGCGCGCCCTTGGTGGTCGACGGCCTCGGCTGGCGCCGGGTGCTGGCCCCACGGTCGGGCGTCCAGCCGCCGGAGGCCCGGCTCTCGCGCGGCCTGGAGGTCCATCCGCACGCTTGCGGCGACGACCTCGAGATCTGGATCGACCGCCGCTACATCCGCGCCGGCTACGCCTGGAGCTTCCCGGCCGACGGCGAGCTCCGCGTCGGCGTCGGGTCGTTCGAGCCCCGCGACCACGTCAAAGCCGGGACGCTGCTGCTGGCCGACGAGCTCGCCGTCGACCCCGTCCGCTACCAGGGCAACTGGATCCCCCACAAGCTCCGACCCGCGGTCGAGGACGGCGTCTTCTTCGCCGGCGACTCCGCCGGTCACTGCCTGCCGCTGACCGCCGAAGGCATCCGCACCGCGCTCTACTTCGGGATCGCGCTCGGCCGCGAGCTGCGGCTCGTGCTCGACGGACGGATCACGCGCGGGCAGGCCCTGGAGCGCTACGGCGCGTTCAGCGCCGAGCACGCCTGGCAGTTCGCCTGGCTCCTGAACGCCCAGCACGCGGTCGGGCGGCTGACCGACCGGCGACTGCTGAGTGCGGTGATCGGCGCGCTCGGACACGGCCGGCTGATCGACTGGTCGTTCAACCACTATCTCGACATCGCGCCCCCGTCGTTCGCGCTCTCCCCGCCCGGCTCCGGGTCGGCGACCGCGGCGCCGCCGACACGGGCCCCCGTGCCGACGGCGGCCTGAGCAGCCCTCCGCTCAGCCCGCGTGCGTCCGGCCGGGAACGGTTGCCAACCCGGCGCCGGGCCCGCTCGCGCGGACCTGCGCGGCGATGCTCGCGACCTCCGCCGGGCTCAGCCGCGTCGGGTTCTGCGCGGCCAGCACGGCCGCGAGCCGATCGCCGTGGGTCCAGATCACCCGGCGGTCGTGGATCGTCGCCTGCTCGAACGTCGCCCACAGCACCACGACCGACTGGACCCACGGGTGGCGGCCCGTCGACGTCTGCAGCTGGCGAGAGAGCTCGAAGGCCGTCGCCCGGGCCCGACGTCCGACCGTGCGATTGACGTAGCCGTCGTCGGGATCCTCCAGCCAGCGGACCCGGAGCTCGTCCTCGCAGACGGACACGGCTCCCCCGAGCTGCTTGGACTCGATCAGGAAGACCCCGGCCGGGCCGATCAGGACGTGGTCGATGTTCGCCGCGCCCCGGGGCAGGTCGTTGAGCAGCACCCAGCCGTCGCGGACGAGCGACCGGACGGCCCGAGCGGTCCGCTGCTCCCCCTCTGCCCCGGCTCGCCAGCGCTCGATGTGATGCGGCGGGGAGTCGTAGAGAACCATCAGCATCGCCGTCGCAGCGCCGAGGCCGAAACAGATCAGGAACCCCGGGTGACTCGGCGTGAACGCCGCGGCGAGCAGGACCGTCGCCCCGACCACCACGAGACCAGCCGCCGGGAAGGCCAGCCAGACACGGTGCAGCCATGCCTTTCGGCGGGCCTTGAAGCGCTCGTGCGCGAACTGCCCGGGCCGGCGGTCGATCGCGGTTGCGCCCATGCGACCCCAATCGACATGCGTGCACCGGCGCACGAGCGGACGTCTGTCCACGGCGCCGGCGCGCGTCGCCGGCGCGGCGGCCAGCCTCACCCGCCGGCGGCGGCCAGCGGCACCGGACCGGGCGGCCGGATCAGCGTCGCGCCGGGGAAGGCGGCGAACGGTCCGGCGGCGAGCGTGTCCAGGCTCGACGCGAGCACGCCGGCGGCGGAGACCGTGAACACGCGGTCGCCGACGACGACCGACCGGCGGATCGTCGGGAAGGCGCCGTCCTGCGCCGGGTGCGTGATCCGCCCGACCTCGGCGATCCCGGACGGGTCGACGTGGAAGCCGATCGCCCCGACGAAGCCGGGCGACGGGGCGATCGACGGAATCGGCTGGCCGGGGACGACGGGGTACACGATCGGCGCCGGGTACTGAACGACCGGCAGCACGACGAGCCCGGTCGGCGGCCAGTAGAGCAGCGCGTGATGGTCGTACTGGACCTCCGAGGACGACCCGGCGCCGAGCGTGACCTTCTGAACGAGGCGGGCGGCCGCCGGATCGGAGACGTCGAACAGCTCGAGCTGGCTTCCGGACGGCTCGTTGCCCTGACCGACATCCTGGCCGATGCCGAGCAGCAGACCGGGCGAGAGCGGCTGGAGATAGGCCGAGTAGCCGGCGAGCTCGAGCTGGCCGGCGACCCGGGGGGCGGCCGGGTTGCGCAGGTCGATCGTGTAGAGGGGATCGACCTGGCGGAAGGTGACGACGTAGCCGGTGTCGTCGACGAAGCGGACCGAGTAGATCTGCTGGCCGGCGCCGAGCCCCGAGACGCGACCGACCGGGACGAGGCTGGCGCCGCTGCGGGCGAGCACCGTGACCGCGCTCGAGCTGAGGGCGGACGGCGGGCCGTTGCCCCACCAGATCGGCCGGCTCGTCGTCGCGACGCGCAGGTAGCCGTCGAACTCCGACAGCGAGAACTGGTTGAGCAGATAGCCCGGGACGGTGCCGGTCGCCACGAGCGTCGTCCGCGTCGGGTCGCTGACGTCGAAGCGGTTGATCACCGTCGCCTGCGCCGCCGGCACCTGATCGACGGCGAGCCGGGGATCGATCCATCGCTGGGTGGCGACGTAGAGGCTGCCGGTCGAGCCGTAGACGACCTGGGCGTCGGCCATCAGCGCCTGCGAGTCGGCCGTGTACAGGCCGCGATCGAGGTCGAGCGTGAGGATCGTCACCATGCCGAGCCCGGAGAAGACCGCCGGCCGGCGGATCCGGTCGCACGCGGCGGCCGGGCGGACGTAGTGGCGGCCGGTCAGCGCGCTGTGGAAGCGCCGCCGCGGGACCCAGGCGGCGGCGGTCGCCCGGGCACCGGGGACGATGATCCCGCGCGGCGCCGAGCTGATCACCAGCCGGGCCGTCGAGCCGTTCTGGCGGGCGTCGACGAACGTCCCGTCGATCGTCAGCGTCCGGGTGATCCGCATCGCGGCCGGGTTGTGGACGTCGACCTCGTTGACGGTGGTCGCGGCCGATGGGTACGCCAGGGTGCTCGACGCGATGCCGGCGGCCGGTCCTGCCGCGGACGTGATCACGATCAGCCGGGTTCCGTTCAGGAGCAGCTTCGGGTCCGCAAAGCCATTGCCGAGAGCCAGAGACCCCACGACGCTCGGCCCGGTCCCGGTGACGGAGACGGCGTAGAGCGTGTTCTCGCTGACGACGTAAAGCGTCCGGCCATCGGTCTTGACGATGTCCGGCTCGTCGACCCCGGCCTCCTGGTCGTTCGTCGTCGAGAAGCTCGGCGCCACCGACCCGGCCCCCTCGCTCGCGGCGGGGGCCGAGGCGGCGGTCTGCTGGTTGGCGGCCCCCGGGGCGACCGCGGCCGGGGTCGGCGGGACGCCCGTGGAGACGGCGCCGAGCTGCGGGTCGGGCACGCCGTGGGTGACGGCGAAGTGCTGCCGGGCGTAGCCGATGAGGCTCGCGCACGAGGAGAAGGCCTGCGGGCGTTGTGACGGAGCAGCGCCGGCGGTGGCGGGGACGGCGCCGGCGCCGGCGGCGAGCCCGAGCGCGACCGTCGTCAGCCCGGACCGCAGCCACATGACACTCCGCCGCATGGGCCGAGCGTACTCCGATCGGCGGCAGCCGCGGGATGTCTCCCACGAGCCTGCCCGAGCCCCGCCTACCCGGCCGGCTGCGAGCATTCGGCGGGCGATGGCCCGTCTGGCGATCAACCTCGACGCGCTGCGGGCGTCGCGCGACTTCCGGCGGCTGGCGCTCGGCCAGGTCGTCTCCGGCCTGGGCACGCAGGCGGCGCTCGTCGCCGTCCCCTACCAGGTCTTCGTCCTGACCCACTCGGCCGGGCTGGTCGGGCTGCTCGGCGCGGCCGAGCTCGGGCCGATGATCGTCGTGTCGCTGCTCGGTGGCGCCGTGGCCGACCGCGTCGATCGGCGGCGCCTGCTGCTGGGGGCGCAGCTGATCACGATGGCGGCGGCCGGCGTGTTGGCCGCGATCACCTTCGCCGGCCGGCCGCCGGTGGTGCTCGTGTTTGTTCTCGCCGGGCTACTGGCCGGCGGCGCGTCGCTCCAACTGACGGCCCAGTCGTCGATGGTCCCGGGCATGGTCGGCGACCGCCTGCGCTCGGCGCTGGCGTTCAACTTCGGCGCCGTCCAGCTGACGGCGATCGTCGGGCCGGGACTCGGCGGCCTGATGATCGCGACGCTCGGCGTCGGGTCGGCGTACACCGTCGATGTCGTCAGCTGCCTGGCGATGGTCGCGGTGGCCCTGGCGATCGGGCCGCAGCGTCCGACCGGCGGCCACGGCGGCGAACGCGAGCCGATCCTGCCGTCAATCGTCGCCGGTCTGCGCTTCGTGCGCACGAACAACGCCCTGCTCGGCAGCTTCGTGATCGACCTCGTGGCGATGACCTTCGGCATGCCCCGGGCGCTGTTCGCCGTGCTCTCGCTGACCGTCTACCACGCCGGCGCCGGCGGTACCGGCGTGCTCTATGCGGCCGTGGCCGCGGGCGCGACGGTCGCAGCGCTGACGACCGGCTGGCTCGAGCGCGTGCGCCGGCTCGGGCGGATCGTGATCGGCGCTGTACTCGTCTGGGGGGCGGCGATCGCGGCCGCCGGCCTGGTCGGCAGCCTTTGGCCGGCGGCGGCGCTGCTGGCGCTGGCCGGGGCCGCCGACAGCGTCAGCGCGGTCTGCCGGTCGACGATCAACCAGACGGTGACGCCGGACGCCATGCGTGGGCGGATGTCGTCGGTGTTCGGCCTCGTCGTCACCGGCGGGGTCCGGCTCGGCGACATCGAGGCCGGCGCGGTCGCTTCGGTGACGAGCGCCCGCGTCTCGGTGCTCAGCGGCGGTCTCGCCTGCGTCGCCGGCGTCGGCCTCGTCGTGCTCGCGTTCCCGTCGCTTGTCGCCTACGACGGCGGCGACCGCGCGCCGGTCGTGGCAGCGCCGCCGCCCGCGGCCGCCGGCGTGCCTCCGCAGACGTGATCGGCACCCCGACTACGGTGGTAGGCGACACCGAGGCAACCATTTCGGTCGAGGTCGTCTACGACGCCAGCGAACTAGAGCGCCACGGCGTCCGCCGGTCAGGCGGCGACGTAGGCCGCGAGATGCTCGCCGGTGCGGGTGGAGCGGGCGGCGACGAGGTCGGCGGGCGTGCCCTCGAAGACGATCCGGCCGCCGTCGTGGCCGGCGCCGGGGCCGAGGTCGATGATCCAGTCGGCGTGGGCCATGACGGCCTGGTGGTGTTCGATGACGATGACCGACTTGCCGGACTCGACGAGCCCGTCGAGCAGGCCGAGCAGCTGCTCGACGTCGGCGAGGTGGAGGCCGCTGGTCGGCTCGTCGAGGATGTAGACCCCGCCGGTCTCGGCCATGTGGGTGGCCAGCTTGAGCCGCTGCCGCTCGCCGCCGGACAGCGTGGTGAGCGGCTGGCCGAGGCTGAGGTAGCCGAGCCCGACATCGGCGAGCCGGCCCAGAATGGCGTGCGCGGCCGGCGTTCGGGCCGGGCCTGAGCCGAAGAACTCCGCGGCCTCGGTCACCGGCATCGCGAGGACCTCGCTGATGTCCCGGCCGCCGAGGTGGTGGTCGAGCACCGACGCCTCGAACCGCTTCCCCTCGCACTCCTCGCACGTGGTGGCGACTCCGGCCATCATCGCCAGGTCGGTGTAGATGACGCCGGCGCCGTTGCAGTGTGGGCAGGCGCCCTCGGAGTTGGCGCTGAACAGCGCCGGCTTGACGCCGTTGGCCTTGGCGAACGCCTTGCGGATCGGTTCGAGCAGTCCGGTGTACGTCGCCGGATTGCTCCGGCGGGACCCGCGGATCGCGCCCTGGCCGACCGACACCACGCCGGATCGCCGCGACACCGAACCGTGGATCAGCGAGCTCTTGCCCGATCCGGCCACGCCGGTCACCACCACCAGCACGCCGAGCGGGATGTCGACATCGACGTCCCGGAGATTGTGGAGGCTGGCGCCGCGCACCTCCAGCACCCCCGACGGCGTCCGCACCGAAGGCTTCAAGGAGGCGCGGTCGTCCAGGTGCCGCCCGGTCAGCGTGCCGCTGGCCCGCAGCCCGTCGACGGTGCCCTCGAACACCACCTCGCCACCGGCGGTGCCGGCGCCGGGGCCGAGGTCGACGACGTGGTCGGCGATCTCGATCGCCTCGGGCTTGTGCTCCACGACCAGCACCGTGTTGCCCTTGTCACGCAGCCGCAGCAGCAGGTCGTTCATCCGCTGGATGTCGTGCGGGTGGAGCCCGATCGTCGGCTCGTCGAACACGTAGGTCACGTCGGTGAGCGACGACCCGAGGTGGCGGATCAGCTTGGTGCGCTGTGCTTCGCCCCCGGACAGCGTGGCCGTCGGTCGGTCGAGCGAGAGGTAGCCCAGGCCGATCTCGACGAACGACTCCAGCGCCTGGTGCAGCGCTTCGAGCAACGGCGCAACCGACGGCTCGTCGAGGCCTCGGACCCATTCGGCCAGGTCGCTGATCTGCATCGCGCAGGCGTCGGCGATGCTCTTGCCGTCGATCTTCGACGAGCGGGCGCCCTCGTTGAGCCGGGTTCCGCCACAGTCGGGGCAGGCGGTGAAGGTGACGGCCCGGTCCACGAAGGCCCGGATGTGGGGCTGCATCGCCTCCTTGTCCTTGGCGAGCATCGACTTCTGGATCCGGGGAATCAGCCCCTCGTAGGTCATGTTGATGCCCGCGATCTTCATCCGGGTCGGCTCGCGGTGGAGGAAGTCGTGCAACTCGGTCTTCGTGAAGTCGCGGATCGGCTTGTCCGGGTCGAAGAACCCCGACTGGGCGTACAGCCGCGTGTTCCAGCCCTCCCCGGTATAGCCGGGAACGGTGATTGCGCCCTCCGACAGCGACTTGGTCTCGTCGAAGAGCTGGCCCAGATCGAGGTCGGTCACGTTGCCCATGCCCTCGCACCGCGAGCACATGCCGCCGGTTGCGCTGAAGGACCGCCTCACGGTCTTCCGGGAGCCGCGCTCGACGGTGATCGCGCCGGTGGCCTTCACCGAGGGGACGTTGAAGGAGTACGCCTTGGGCGATCCGATGTGCGGCTTTCCGAGCCGGCTGAAGACGATCCGCAGCATCGCGTTGGCGTCGGTGACGGTACCGACGGTGGAGCGGGGGTTTGCGCCCATGCGCTCCTGGTCGACGATGATCGCCGTGGTCAACCCCTCGAGCAGGTCGACCTCCGGCCGGGCCAGCGTGGGCATGAAGCCCTGGACGAACGCGCTGTAGGTCTCGTTGATCAGCCGCTGCGACTCGGCGGCGATCGTCCCGAACACCAGCGAGCTCTTGCCCGAGCCGGAGACCCCGGTGAACACCGTCAGCCGGCGCTTCGGGATCTCGATGCTCACGTCTTTGAGGTTGTTGACGCGCGCGCCCGCCACGCGGATCAGGTCGTGGCTGTCGGCGGAGTGCAGCGCCGCCGACGCTGAGCGCCCGAGCGGGGGACCGGCACTCATGGGTCCTGAAGCAGTCCGAGGACGTTGCCGTCGAGGTCGGTGACGGTAGCCACCAGGCGGCCGCCGCCGACATCGCGTGGGGATTCCTTCACGGTGGCACCGGCGATCTCCTTGGCCGCCGCCAGGTCGGAAACGGGATGCAGCACGGTCTTGATTCCCTGGGTGGCGGAGCCGGTCATGTTCTCACTCCTGAGTTCGTGGGTCTGGTCAGGATCATCGCCCTGGCTACTTGGCCGCGAGCCAATTCTCCCCGACGCCGACGTCGACCGCGAGCGGCGGGTCGAGCTCCCAGGCCCCGGTCATCTCCGCGCAGACGATCCGGCTGACCTCGTCGGTCTCGGACGGGGGTCCCTCGAACAGGAGCTCGTCGTGGATCTGGAGGATCAGCCGCGTCTCGAGCCCGGCGAGCGCCCGGTCGCAGGCGACCATCGCCACCTTGATGATGTCGGCCGCCGTGCCCTGGATCACGGTGTTGACGGCGAGCCGCTCGCCGAGCGTCCGCTGCTGGTAGTTGCGCGCCCGCAGCTCGGGGATCTGCCGGCGACGGCCGAGCAGCGTCGTCACGTAGCCGCGGTCCGTGGCCTCCACGATCGTCCGGTCGATGAACGCCCGCACGGCCGGGAAGCGCTCGAAGTAGCGCTCGATGAACGTGGCGGCCTCCACCCGCGGGATGTTCAGCCGGTCGGCCAACCCGTAGTCGGTCAGCCCGTAGACGATCCCGTAGTTGACCATCTTCGCCTTCGAGCGCATCCCCGCGTCGAGCTGGTCGGGGGTGACCCCGAAGACCTGGCAGGCGGTCGCGGTGTGGACGTCCTCGCCCCGGTGGAAGATCTCCTTCAGCACCGGCTCTCCGGCGAGCTGGGCGAGCACGCGCAGCTCGACCTGCGAGTAGTCGGCCGAGACGAGGAGCCTGCCCGGCGCCGCCTCGAAGCAGCCGCGGATCTCGCGGCCCAGCGGCGTCCGGATCGGAACGTTCTGGAGGTTCGGGTTCGTCGACGAAAGGCGCCCGGTCGTGGCGACCGCCTGCAGGAACGTCGTGTGCAGGCGCGACTCGTCGTCGACCAGGTCGGGCAGCGGCTCGAGGTAGGTCTTGACCAGCGTCGACAGCTCGCGCCAGCGCTCGATCATGAGGATGATCGGGTGCTCGTCGCGGATCGACGCGAGCACCCGAGCATCGGTCGAGAAGCCGGTCTTGCCCCGCCGCTTGCGCGAGAGGCCAAGCTTGACGAAGAGGATCTCCGCCAGCTGCTGCGGCGAGCCGATCAGGAACTCCTCGCCGGCGACGGCGTGGATCTCGCCCTCGAGCCGGCCGACCTCCTCCTGGACGCGGTCGGTGATCGCCGCCAGGCGCGGGATGTTCAGCCGCACGCCGCAGCGCTCCATCCCGCGCAGGACGCCGACCAGCGGCAGCTCGACGTCGCGCAGGAGGCCGTCGAGGCCGCGCTCGACCAGCTCGGCCCGCTGGAGCTCGGCGAGCGCGGCGACCAGCAGCGCCTCGCCCCCGGCCGGGTCCTCGATGCCCGCGGCGAGGCCGCGCTCCTCACACAGCTCGACCAGCGGGTACGCGCGCCGGGCCGGCTCGAGCAGGTAGGCGCCGAGCAGGGTGTCGTGAGCCAGCGCCACCGGCACGGCGCCGAGCGACTTCGCGTCGTGGGCGATCACCGGGCGATCTCCGCAGGCCGCGACCAGCTCGGCCGGGTCGGCGCACGACCCGACCAGCAGCTCGGAGCCGACGGCGGCGGCGAAGCGCCAGGCCGACGTCTCGCCGAACAGCGCCCCCTCAGGCACCTCGGGCGGCCTCGCCGCGATCGCGACCTCGCCGTGCGGGAGCCCGGCCACCTGCGCGGCCGACCCCTCGCGCACGCGCGCCGTGAGCCGGCGGTCGGCGGCCGGCGCCGGAGCGGCGGCCTCGGCCCCGCCCAGAGCCTCCTCCAACCGTCGCAGCGGGTCGCGCAGCTCCCAGCGTCGGAAGACCTCGCGCAGCTCGGAGCGGTCGGGCTCGCCGTCGAGGATGTCGGCGACCGGGAACGGCAGCGGGATCTCGCGGTTCATGGTGGCCAGCTGCTTGGACACCCGGGCGTCGTCGGCGTGCCGGACGAGGTTCTCGCGCCGCTTGGCCCCGCCGACGTCGTCGACGTGCTCGAGCACCGACTCGAGCGTGCCGAAGCGGACGAGCAGGTCGCTGGCGGTCTTGTCGCCGATCCCCGGGACGCCGGGGATGTTGTCGGAAGTGTCGCCCTTCAACCCGTAGAAGTCGGGCACGAGCGCCGGGGGGATGCCGTAGCGGTCGACGACCGCCTGGTGGTCGTATAGCTTGGTCTCGGTGATCCCGCGCGAGGTGGCCATCACCTTGACCAGGCCGGGCTCGTCGATCAGCTGGAAGGCGTCGCGGTCCCCGGTGACGATCGTCACGGAGATCCCGTCCTCGCGCGCCCGCTCGGCGATCGTCGCGATCACGTCGTCGGCCTCGTAGCCGTCGACGCGGACGTTGCGGTAACCGAACGCCTCGACCAGGGGGACGAACGCCGGCCATTGCTGCTTGAGCAGGTCGGGCCGCGACCGGCGCTGCGCCTTGTACTCCGGGTAGACGTCGACGCGCCCGCTGGTGCCGGCGTCCCAGGCGACGATCGTCGGCTTGACGCCGTGCTCGGTGACGATCTTCACCAGCATCGACGCGAACCCGAAGATCGCGTTCGTCGGCTCGCCGGTCGACGTGGCGATCGACTCGGGCAGGGCGAAGAACGCCCGGTAGACGAGGCTGTTGCCGTCGATCAGGAAGAGCTCGGCCAAGGCTCCAACTCTATGTGCCGGGAGCCGGGGTACCGGCCTTGCGTAACATCACCAGCCGATGCCCGACCCCGCCGCGCGAACCCGATGAAGGTCACGATGACCGGCGCCAGCGGCCTGATCGGGCGGCCGCTCGCGGCAGCCCTCCGGGCTCGCGGCGACGAGGTGACCGTGCTCAGCCGCGACCCCGAGCGCGGCGTGACCTGGGACCCGCTCAGCGATCCGGCGCCGGCCGACGCGCTCAGCGGCCGGGACGCCGTGATCCACCTGGCCGCCGAGAACCTCGCCCAACGCTGGACCGACAAGGCCAAGCGGCTGATCCGAGACAGCCGCCTGCTCGGTACCGAGCACCTGCTCGCAGGCGTTGCCGCCGCCAGCCCGCGCCCGCGCGTCCTCGTCAGCGCGTCGGCCGTCGGCTACTACGGCGACCGGGGCGACGAGCCGCTCGACGAGACCGCGGCAGCCGGCAGCGACTGGCCGGCCCAGATCTGCATCGACTGGGAGGCGGCGGCGGCCGCCGGGACCGAGCTCGGGCTGCGCGCCTGCATGGTGCGCACCGGGGTCGTCCTCAGCCAGGACGGCGGGGCCCTGGCCAAGATGCTGCCGCCGTTCCGCGCCGGCGTCGGCGGTCCCGTCGCCGGCGGCAAGCAATACATGTCGTGGATCTCACTCGAGGACATCGTCGGCCTCTACGTCGCCGCGCTCGACGACGCGGGCTACACCGGCCCGGTCAACGGCACGGCTCCCGACCCGGTGACCAACGCCGAGTTCTCGAAGGCGCTCGGCCACGCGCTCCACCGCCCGGCCGTGACGCCCGTGCCCAAGGCCGCGGTCCGGCTGCTCTTCGGGGAGATGTCGCAGATCGTCACCGGCGGCCAGCGCGTGCTCCCAAAACGCGCCCTCGACCTCGGTTACGAGTTCCACCACCCCGATCTCGACGGGGCGCTCGCCGCGGCGCTCGCAGACTAGGACAGCGACCGGTCCATCGCCACGCCGCCGACGACGACACCGTCGGGCAGCGTCAGCTCGCAGCGCTCGCGCACGCTGAAGCCGCACGCCCGGTAGAGCTGCTCGCCCGGCAGCGTCGCCATCAGGACCAGGTCACCGAAGCCCTCGGCGCGGGCCGCCGCGGCGCACGAGTCGAGGATCGCCCGACCGAGCCCGCGCCGCGTCCAGTCGGCGCGGACGAACATCGCGCGCACCCGCGCCGGCTCGGTCGCCGGATCGAGGAGGCGGTCGTCGTCGTCGGCGGCGCCGGCCCCGGCGTACAGCTTGGCCCGCCGGCTCCAGCCGCCGCAGGCGACGATCTCCCCTCCCGCCTCGCACACCACATACGTGCCGTCGTCGATCAGCACCGGGTCGAGGTGGGCGATGTGGACCGCCGCGCTCGCCGTCTGGCGGGCGTCGTAGAAGGCGGGGAACAGCGCGCGAACGGCGTCCCGCATGAGCGCCTGGATCGCCGGTCCGTCGGCGGCCAGCGCCGGCCGGAGGAGCGGCCTGGCAGTAGCCTCCGGGTCGTGATCCACGCCGTCATCTTCGACTGCGACGGCGTGCTTGTCGACACCGAGCTGACGTCCAACCGCGTGCTCGCGAGGCTGCTCACCGAGGCCGGGCTGCCGACGACGCTGGACGACTGCCTGCGCCGCTACCGCGGGCGGGCGATGCGCTCTGTGCTGGCCGACGCCGAGGACCGCCTCGGCACGGAGCTGCCCTTCGACGTGGGGGCCGCCTATTACGCCGAGGTCGAGGCGATCTTCGCCCGCGAGCTCGAGCCCGTCCCCGGCGTGGTCGGGGCGCTCGACAAGATCTCGCTGCCGATGTGCGTGGCCTCGAGCGGGCCGCACCACAAGATGGAGGTCACGCTTCGGGCGACCGGGCTCTGGCACCGCTTCGACGGGCGCATCTTCAGTGCGACTGAGGTGGCCGCGGGCAAGCCGGCGCCTGACCTCTTCCTCCACGCCGCCCGGGCGATGGGCTTCGACCCGGCGACGACGGCGGTCGTCGAGGACAGCCTGGCCGGGGTGCAGGCGGCCGTCGCGGCGGGGATGCGGGCGCTGGCCTACGCGCGCGAGACCGACGCCGACGAGCTGGAGCGGGCCGGCGGCGAGCCGTTCGACGACATGGCCGACCTGCCGGGACTGCTCGCATGAGGGGCGGCGCGATCGCGGCATTGGCGGGGCTTGCCCTGTGCAGTTGTGGGAGCGGCTCCGGGGCCGCCGGGCCGGTCGGCCGCGGCCAGACCCCCGCGCCACTCGGCCGGCCCGCGACGAGCCTGCGCCCCGGGCAGTTCCTCTACACGCGGACGATGCAGGTCCTGCGGTTCCCGGAGCCGCTGCCGACGCCGCGCGGGGGGTCGCCGGAGCTCGTCGGGCTGACACAGCGACTGACGACCGAGACCTGGCTCGGCGCCGACGGGACGACCCGCACCCGCGTCGACCCGGTCGGCGTGCCGACGTTCGCGTCGCCGGCCGACCGCGCCCGCTTCGCCGCCGCCGGCCTGCGCCCGGCGGCGTTCTCGCACGCCCAGGACTCGACTGACGCGGGCCACGGCGCGTTCCCAAGCGCCCCGTTCAGCATGGCGGAGCTCGGGCGGTTGCCCGCGCACCCGCAGGCGCTGTACCGGCGCATCGTCGCCGCGCTGGCGGCCCGCGAGCACCTGCTCCCCTCCCTACCCGTCCCTCCGGGCGCGGTCACCAAGACGTTCCGGATCTCGGTCCCGGCGGCCGCCGCCGATCTCGGGGCGATCGAGGGCCTCTTCGCTGCCCCGGTTCCGGCGGCCGTACGGAGCGCGCTCCCGGGCGCGGCGGAGCTGATCCCCGGCGCGCGCGTCAACCGCCACGCGCGCGACTCGCTCGGCCGGGCGGGCGTCGGGTTCACCGCCGCCGGGCTCGAGCTGATCGTCGACCCGGCGTCCGGGGCGTTGCTGGGCGTCGACGGCGCGCACACGAGCGACACCGCGACGCTCGCCACAGGCGTCGTCGACTCGATCGACGCGCTGCCTCCCGGCGTCACGGCGGTCGCCGTCCCGCCGCGAGTGCCGCTCGGGGTGACCCCGGCCAGCGGCCCGGCCGGGACGACCTTCACCGTGTCGGTCGGTCCGGTGGCGGGCGGCTCCGAGGCGTTCACGGTGCTCGGCCCGGCGTGCCACCCGACCGGGCTCCCGCAAACCGTGCGGAGCACAACCGCCTATCGCATCGACTCGCGCGGCTTCTGCGGCGGGGACTACCGGGTCCAGGTGACCGCGTTCGGAGCGCGGTCGGGCGCACTCGGCACCGTGCGCTTCCGCGTCGGCTCAAGCCGGTGACGCCTTCGGGCGATGGATGACCATGCGCAAGACCCTCTGGTCGCTCGCGGCCGCCCTCGCCCTGATCGTCCCCGCGGCCGCCCCGGCCAACACGAGTCACGCCGGCTGGCCGCAGATCACCGGAATGCTGCTGATCAACAAGCTCGACCAGAGCCGGCCGCTCGATGGTCGGCCGGGCAGCGACCCGTTCGACGGCACCGACTACAGCAACTCCTGCCCGAAGGGCCAGCTCCACTCCCACTGCATCCCGAGCGGCGTCCGGATCGCCCGCCACCACGGCGTCACCTGCACGGCGCTGACTGCCGCCGAGGCGCGGCTCGCGAAGAAGCTCGGGATCGCCGCCCGGGCGTCGCGCTGCACCCAGACGCTCGCCAGCGCCGCGCTCGTCCCGGCGAAGATCGGCCACAACGAGCTGCTCGGAGGTCACGGCAACGACACGATCCACGCCGGCCCGGCCGGCGACGTCATCTGGGGCGACTACAAGCCAAGCGGCCAGCCGACGACCCAGGTCGACATCCTCGACGGCGGCCCGGGCAACGACTTCATCTACGCCAGCCACGGCACCAACCGCATCTCCACCGGCGGCGGCGCGGACGTCGTCCACGCCCACTTCGGGCGCGGGACCATCCACTGCGGCTCGAGCGCGACCGTGGTCTACCTGAGCCATCACAGCCGGCACTACTACCACCTCTCCGGCTGCCGTCACGTCAGCTACAAGACGCTCGGCTACTGACGGCCACACGCGAGGGACCCGACGCACGCGAGGCTATTGACCCTGCGCCGGGAAGGCCGCGGCAAAGCGGTCGAGACCGCTGCCCCAGCCGTTGGGCGACCCGACGGCGTCACGCATCTGCTCCCAGCCATCGCCGTGGCGATCGAGGTTGCGGTGCTCGAGCTCGACGCGGGTCCGATCCGGGCCCTCGGCGACGAACCGGACCTCGACCTCGCTGGTCCGGGCCGGATCGGTCTCGACCTGCCAGCGGAGGTCGATGTCCCAGCTGATCACGAAGCGATGCGGCGGGTCGTAGGCGAGCACGCGCGCCCACCGGCACTCGGTCCCGTCGACGCCGCGGTCGAGCACGTGGCCACCGACCCGTGGCTCGAAGACCATTTCGGCGAGCTCGCCCTCGAGCAGGTGGTGGTCGGGGTTCCACCAGCTGGCGATCTCGTCGGTGAAGACGGCGAAGGCGCGGGCGATCGGCGCGGCGACGACGGTCGAGCAGCGCACGGCGGTGCCTGCGGTCTGGGTGGTCATGGGGTCTCCTCGTCTTGTTCGCGCTCGGCGGCCGCCCTGAAGGCCGCGAGCGATCGGTTCCAGAACTGGTCGAGGTAGGCGCGCAGCGCGCCGACCCCGTCGGGATCGAGCTGGTAGATGCGACGCGTGCCGACCGGCCGGTCAATCACCAGGCCGGCGTCCTTGAGCACCCTGAGATGCTGCGAGACCGCCGGCCGGCTGACCGGGAGCTCGTCGGCGAGCTCGCCGACGGCTCGCGGACGCTCGGCGACGCGCTCGAAGATCGCGCGCCGCGTCGGGTCGGCCAGGGCCGCCAATCCATCGACTCGGTTAGTCATTGCTAACCGTAAGTCTACGCTTACCCCCACACGGCCGTCAAGCTGCCCTCAGACGGCGACGAGGAGCTTCCCCGTGTTGGCCCCGGTGAAGAGCATGTTGAGCGCCTCGGGCGCCCGGTCGAGCCCCTCGACGATGTGCTCGGAGTGCTTGAGCCTGCCTTCGGCGATCCACGCCGCCAGCACGGGCTGGGCCTCGGCGAACCGGTGGAACCAGTCGAGGATGATGAAGCCCTCCATCCGGCCGCGGCGGACGAGCAGGTTGATGTAGTTGGCCGGACCGGGGCCCGGCCCGGCGTCGTTGTAGCGGGAGATCGCCCCGCACAACACGACGCGTCCGCGCAGCGCCAGCCGCCCGAGGCAGGCGTCGAGGATCTCGCCGCCGACGTTGTCGAAGTAGAGGTCGATGCCGTCGGGACACGTCTCCCGCAGGCGGGCGGCGACGTCGTCGCGGCGGTAGTCGATGGCCGCGTCGAAACCGAGCTCGTCGACCAGCCAGGCGCACTTCTCCGTCGTACCGGCGATGCCGACCACCCGGCCCGCCCCCGACAGCCGGGCGATCTGGCCGGCGACCGATCCGACGGCGCCGGCGGCACCCGAGACGACGACGGTGTCCCCGGCGCGCAGGCCGCCGACCTCGAGCATGCCGAAGTAGGCGGTCATCCCCGTGCCGCCGAGCACGCCGAGCGCGAGCGGCGGCGGCGTGCCGGCCGGCAGCACCTGCATCGTGTGGGCGCCCTCGTCCGCCAGGACGAAGTCCTGCCAGCCGGTCAGGCCGGCGACGATGTCGCCGACGCGGTAGCGGTCGCTCGAGCTGGCGATCACCTCACCGGCCCCGACACTGCGGATCACGTCGCCGAGCCCGATCGGCGGCAGGTAGCCGGGGGCGTCGTTCATCCAGCCGCGAATCGTCGGGTCGATCGATAGGTACCGGACGGCCACGAGCGCCTCGCCCGGCCCCGGCTCCGGCACCGGGCCGTCGTCGCGCACCACCACGCCGGGCTCGATCATCCCGACCGGTCGCCGGCCGAGGACCAGCCGACGGTTGGTCAACGGCTCACCAGCCGGTCGAACCGGAGCTGCCCGTCTGGGCTGATGCGATAGCCGGCGATCGTCGTCAGCGTCGTGTCGCCGGTCGGCATGATCGCGAAACGGCCGATCACCGAGTTGAGGGTGCCCAGTCCGAAGAACGCCCGGACGACGCTGGCGCGGTCGCCGCCGTTCGCGCCGGCGGCGCGGATCGCGTCGATCGCCGAGGACATGGCCGCGTAGCCGTAGAGCGAATAGGCGGTCGGCGCGATGCCGAACGTCGTCCGGTAGGCCCGCAGCACGCGCTGGGCCTCGGCCGGGTAGGCCGACGGCTCGAGCACCGGGCTGGTGACGTAGGAGACCGGAGCGCTCGGGCCGGCCGCGGCGACAAAGGCCGGCGTCGCGAGCGAGCTCGGGGCGAACAGCTTGACCCGGGGCGCGGCCGCGTGCACCGCCTGCCACAGCGCCCGCACGCCGGGGCCGTCGGCGCCGCCGACGAGCACGGCGTCGGTGTGGGCGGCGACGACGGCCGCCGCCTGCTGGTGGTAGTCGGAGATCGTGGCGCGGCTGGGCATCGCGTCGACCTCGGCGTGACCGACGACCGGGACGCCGCCGGCCGCAGCCGTCTGGGCGACGATCGAGGCGAGGTCGGCGTCGAAGACGTCGTAGTCGCCGATCACGAACAGGCGGTGGACGCCGAGCGCCTTCATGTAGGCGATGAGCGCCCGGGCCTCGACGGCATCGGAAGGAGCCAGCCGGGCAAACGTCCGCGGACCGGCTGACGGGTAGTAGCGGTCGGGCTCGCCGCGGCCGTCGGTCGGGGCCGCCTGGGTCAGGCCGATGTAGGTGCTGGCGGGGCTGATCTGGAGGATCCCGCTCTCGTTGAGCAGCGGCAGCGAGATCGCCGTCGCCGGCGAGTCGAAGTCGCCGATGTAGGCGATCGCACTGCGGTCTGAGGAGGCGACGCGCGCCGCCTGGAGCGTGTCGCCGGCCGTCCACGTACCGGCCTTGGTATCGGAGTCCGTCAGCGACGCGAAGCTGACGTGGAAGGCGCCGACGTGCCCGCCGGCATCCGACAGCGCCAGCTTCTCGCCGTTGACGATGCTCTCCTGGCGTGCCGAATCGGGTCCCTGGACCGGCAGGCTCGAGTAGATGGTCAACGTCTGGGCCGTCGACGCGGCGCCGGCCCCGGCCCCGATCCCGCCGCACCCGGCGAGGGGCGCCGCCACCGCCACGGCGACCGCGATGCGTGCTGCTGCCAATCGGAGCTGGCCCAAGCGGGAACTCCCGTCCACGAGGTCGTCGTACCCCGGCCCGCCCGACCAGGGCGTCCAGCGGCGCCGACCGATTCTATTCGCGGCTGGTGCCGCCCGGCAGGTAACGCGACACGATCCGCCCGGTCGCGCCGAGCAGGATCACGACGGCCGCCACGAGGAACGCATCGAGGCCCTTGCTCCCGAGCGCCCAGAGGACGATCCAGATGATCATGCCGAAGGTAGCGGTGAGAACCAGGCCCATGGGCCGCTTAGCTTAGTGGTCTGTCTCGGAGTTGGCGTGAGTCAGACGGACGCCGGGACGGCGAGCGCAGCGGCGTAGGACCGGACGAGCTCGCCGACCGCCTCAGCCGGGTCCGCCGACTCCCCGGCGGCGCGCACGAGGCGACTGCCGACGATCACCCCGTCGGCGCCCGCCTCCGCGGCCTGGAGCGCCTGGTCGGGCGTGCCGATGCCGAAGCCGACGGCGACCGGGACGGCCGTGTGCCGCCGGGCCCGGGCGACGAGCGGGGCGAAGGCCGCCGAGAGCGCCCTGCGCTCGCCGGTCGTCCCCATCAACGAGACGGTGTAGACAAAGCCGCTGGCGCGCGCCCCGATCGCCTCGAGTCGAACGTCGGTCGTGGTCGGCGCGACCAGCGGCACGAGCGCGACGCCGGCGTCGCCGCAGGCCGCCGCCAGCTCCGGCGCCTCCTCCAGAGGCAGGTCCGGGACGATCAGCCCGCTGACCCCGGCGTCGGCCAGGGTCGCCGCGAAGCGCGCGTAGCCGCGGGCGAGAATCGGGTTGGCGTAGCACATCAGGACGACAGGGATCTCCGGGGCCAGCGCGACCGCGAGCTCGAGCACGCGGTCGACGGTCGACCCGGCGGCGAGCGCCCGCGTCCCCGCAGCGTGGATCACCGGCCCGTCGGCCAGCGGGTCGGAGAACGGGACGCCGAGCTCGACGATGTCGGCGCCGGCCCGGGCGTACGCCCGGCCGATCTCGAGCGCCGCGTCGAAGGACGGGAACCCGGCCATCATGTAGGGCATCAGCGCGGCCAGCTTGCCCGAGCCGGCGAACGCCGCCCCGATCCGCTCGTGACCGGCGTTCATGGCTGGGCGAGAACCTCGGCGAGATCCTTGTCGCCCCGCCCCGACAGGCAGACGAGGTCGAGGCTGCCGCCCGGGTTGTGCAGCAGCCAGTGGAGGGCGTGGGCCGGCTCGAGCGCGGGGATGATCCCCTCCAGGCGCGTGACCTCGCGGAAGGCGGCCAGCGCCTCGGCGTCGGTCACGGCGACGTAGCGCGCCCGGCCGCTGTCGCGCAGGAACGCGTGCTCGGGCCCCGACCCGGGGTAGTCGAGCCCGGCCGAGATCGAGTGAGCCTCGAGGATCTGGCCGTCGGCGTCCTGGAGCACCGCCGACAGCGATCCGTGAAGCACGCCGGGGGGTCCGCCGACGGTCAACGGCGCGCCGTGGCGCCCGCTCGCGATCCCGTCGCCGGCGGCCTCGACGCCGATCAGCTCGACGCCGGCATCGTCGACGAAGGCGGTGAACATGCCGATCGCGTTCGAGCCGCCGCCGACGCAGGCGATCACCCGGTCGGGCAGCCGGCCGACGCGCTCGAGCATCGCCGCCCGCGACTCGTCGCCGATCGTCCGCTGGAGGTCACGCACGATCACCGGGTACGGGGCCGGTCCGACGGCGCTGCCGATGACGTAGTGGGTCGTCTCGACGTTCTCGACCCAGTCGCGGATCGCCGCCGAGACCGCCTCCTTGAGCGTCCGGGCGCCCATCACGACCGGCTCGACGCGCGCGCCGAGCAGCTCCATCCGCTGGACGTTCGGACGCTGGCGGCGGATGTCCTCCGCGCCCATGTAGACGATGCAGTCGAGGTCGAGCAGCGCGCACGCCGTCGCCGTGGCCACCCCGTGCTGGCCGGCGCCGGTCTCGGCGATGATCCGCCGCTTGCCCATCCGCTGGGCCAGGAGCGCTTGGCCGAGGGCGTTGTTGAGCTTGTGCGACCCGGTGTGGTTGAGATCCTCGCGCTTGAGGAAGATCCGCCGGCCGGCGCGCGCGCTCAGCCGCTGCGCCTCGTAGAGCGGCGTCGGACGGCCGGCGAAGTCGCGCATCAGCAGCGCCAGCCGCGCCTGGAAGTCGGCGTCGTCGCGAGCGGCAAGCCAGGCGACCTCGAGCTCGGCCAGCGCCGGCATCAGCGTCTCGGGGACGTACTGGCCGCCGAAGCGTCCGAAACGGTGGGCGACGCCGGTGCTCACGTGACCTTCATCGGTTCGGCGCGCGGCACGGATTCCGTGGTCGATGCCGGCGCGGGCACCGGCTCGGACGCCGGCACCGGCGCCGGAGCCGGCTCGGCGTGAAGCGCCGGGTCCGCGGTGGCGGCGACGGCGGCAAAGAAGGCGGCGAGCTTCGTTGCGTCCTTGACGCCGGGCGACGCCTCGACGCCGCTGGCGACGTCGACCGCGTGCGGCTGGGCTGCCGCGATCGCGGCGCCGACGTTGGCGGGTGTCAGCCCGCCGCTGAGGATCGCCGGGATCTGCGAGCGTCGGCCGGCTAGGAGCTCCCACTCGAACACCTGGCCTGCGCCCCCACGCAGCCCGGGCACATGTCCGTCGAGCAGGTGGAAGTCGGTGTGGAACCGCTCGAGATCCTGGAGCGCCCCGGGGCCGCCGATGCGGGCGGCCTTGATCACGCGCGCCCCGGTGCGGCGGGCGATCTCGCTGCAGAACGACGGGCCCTCGTCGCCGTGGAGCTGGATCAGGGTGAGGCCGAGTCGCTCGCTGAGGCGACCGACGTCCTCGAGCGAGGAGTTGACGAAGACCCCGGCGAGCTCGACCCGGCGCCGCAGGGCGGCGGTGATCTCCTCGGCCACGGCCACGGTGCACGCCCGGGGCGACGGTGGGTAGAAGACCATCCCGACGGCCCAGGCCCCGAGGTCGGCCGCGAGGATCGCGTCGTCGAGACGGGCGACGCCGCAGACCTTGACGCGCGTGGCGGGCATCCGCGACACGGTAGCCGACCCGCGGGCCGCGGCCCTCCCGGCGCCGCTACCCGCCGCTTCCGGTGGCGAGCGTGGTCGGGCGGGAGCCGAGCTTGACGCTGACCGTGCGGTGCTTGCCGGCGCGGACGATCTGGAGCGTCACGGTGTCGCCCGGCTTGTGCGCGCCGATCAGGCTCGAGAGGTCGTTGGAGCTCGTGATCGGCTTGCCGTCGACGCCGACGATGATGTCGCCGCCGAGCTCGATCGGCCCACCGTTGAGCTGGGACGAGACGTTGCCGGCGACGACCCCGGCCTGCTGGGCCGGGGAACCGCCGGTGACCGCCTGGACCAGCGCTCCGGCCTTCACCGGGAGCTTCAGCGAGTCGAGTGAGGGATCGATCGTCAGGCTGCTCAGGCCGAGGTAGGCGAGCTCGACCTTGCCGCCGTGCTCGAGTTGGGGGATCACCTGCTTGGCCGTGTCGATCGGAACGGCGAAGCCGATCCCGACGCTGCCCTGGCCGCCGCCGGTCTCGATCTGCGAGTTGATGCCGATCACGCGGCCGGTCGCGTCGATCAGCGGCCCGCCGGAGTTGCCGGGGTTGATCGGGGCGTCGGTCTGGATCACGTTGTCGATCGCGAAGCCGTTCGGCGCCTGGATCCGCCGCTGGAGGGCGGAGACGACGCCGGTCGTCAGCGTCCGGTCGAGACCGAACGGGTTGCCGATCGCGATCGTCGGATCGCCGACCTGGATGCCCTTGCTCTCGCCGAGCGCAAGCGGGTCGAGGTTCAAGCCGTCGGGCGAGACCTTGAGCAGGGCGAGATCCGAGTTGAGGTCCTTGCCGATCACCTGGGCGTCGACGATCTTCTGGTCCTCGAACTGGACGGTGACCTTCTGGGCGCCGTCGATCACGTGGGCGTTGGTGAGGATCGTGCCGTTCTTGTCGATCACGAAGCCCGATCCCGTCGCCTGGCCCTGCTGCGTCTGGGGAAAGAGGTCGAACGGCGACTGCGACTGCTGGACGATGTCGGCGCGGACGTAGACGACGCCCGGGGCGGCGCGCTTGTAGATCGCCGCCGGCGTGAGGCCCTTGGCCGTCTCCGCCGGGTTCGACGTGGTGAGCGGCGACTGCTGGACGATCGTCGTCGTCGTGCCGCCCCCGCCGCCGACGCCGCCGGCGAGCAGGGCGACGGCTACCAGCGCTCCCCCGATCAGAGCGGCGACGAAGGAGCGGAGCGTCGGCTTCATGCGTAGGCGAGTGTGCCCCGGGGCCCTGAACGAAGGCTAAAGCCCGGTGATGCGATTCATAAAGTTGTGTGACGAATGTCACACAGTCGGGGTTAGGAGCGCTTAGAATGTCGGCAGGGCAGTGGGCCGCATGCGGCGCGACCGGGGGCGGTCGCGTTCCGTGGTCCCGCCTCATCGCCGCACGCATGGCGCGACCGGGGGGGCCGGTCGCGCCGGCGCGCACCCGACCGCCGGCCGGGGGTCCAGCGCGCACGCGACCGCCGGTGGCTCAGGCTCCGCGCAGCGCCCGCAGGGCAGCGGCCGGATCCGCCGCGCGCATCAACGTCTCGCCGATCAGCGCCGCGTCGATCCCCGCCGCGCGCAGGCGCTCGAGCTGCTCGGCCGAGTCGAGTCCCGACTCGGAGACGATCAGCGTCGGCCGGGGGATCGCCGGGGCGAGCTCGAGCGTACGTCCGACGTCGACGGAGAAGTCGCGCAGATCGCGGTTGTTGACGCCGACGATCGCCGGGGTGAGTGCGAGCGCCCGGTCGAGCTCGGCACGATCGTGGACCTCGACGAGGACGTCGAGACCGAGCTCCTGGGCCTCGGCGTGCAGCTCGGCGAGCGCCGTCTGGGCGAGCGCCGCGACGATCAGCAGTACGGCGTCCGCCCCGGCCACCACGGCCTCGAGCAGCTGGTAGCGGTCGCAGACGAAGTCCTTGCGGATGATCGGCAGCCCCGGCACGGCCGCGCGCGCGGCCGCGAGATCGGCGAGCGACCCGGCGAAGTTCCGCTCCTCGGTGAGCACCGACATCGCCGCGGCGCCCCCGCGTTCGTAGGCACGGGCGACATCGGCCACGTCGGCGCCGCTGCCGATCGTCCCGGCCGAAGGCGACCGGCGCTTGTGCTCGGCGATGATCGAGAGCCCGGGCGCCGCCAGGGCATCGCGAAAGGCATGGCGCGGGCGTTCGCTCCTGCGCTCGGCCAGCGGCCGCTCGGCCCGCCGCCGAGCTACGTCGTCGCGCGTCGTCGCGAGGATCCGTTCGAGCACGGTGCTCACGACGGGGCGAGGGCGTGGCTGGCGGCGACGAAGCGCTCGAGCGTGACGGCGGCGGCGCCGTCGTCGATCGACCGGCGGGCGAGCTCGACGCCTTCGGCGATCGTGCCGGCGCGCCCGGCGGCGTAGATCGCGGCGCCCGCGTTGATCAGCGCCACGGCCCGCGGCGGACCGTCGGCGCCGGCGAGGATCGCCCGCGTCGTACGGGCGTTCTCCACCGGGGTTCCGGCCGGGATGGCATCGGCGGCGACGGGTTCGATCCCGAGCTCGGCCGGCGACACCGTGTAGCGGCGGATCCCTTCGGGGTCGACCTCGATCACCTGCGTCGACGCCGCGGCGCTGAGCTCGTCGAGCCCGTCGTCGGAGCTGACGATCAGGGCGCGCGTCGCCCCGAGCGCCCCGAGCGCGGCGGCGATGACCGAGGCGTTCGACCGATCGGAGACGCCGATCAGCTGACAGCCGGCGCCGGCCGGGTTGGTCAGGGGTCCGAGCAGGTTGAAGATCGTGCGGACGCCGAGCGCCTTGCGGACCGGCACGACGAAGCGGGTCGCCTGGTGGTGGGCCGGGGCGAACATGAAGCCGAAGCCGGTCTCGTCGATGCACCGGCCGACGGCCTCCGGCGTCAGGTCGATGCGAGCGCCGAGGGCCTCGAGCAGGTCGGCCGAGCCGGACAGGCTGGTGGCCGAGCGGTTGCCGTGCTTGGCCACGACGCAGCCGGCACCGCCGGCGATCAGCGCCGCCGTGGTCGAGACGTTGAAGGACGCCCGGCCGCCGCCGGTTCCGGCGGTGTCGAGCAGCGCGGCCGCCGGAGCCGCGGCGACGGGCACGTGCGCAGCCAGCGCGCGCATCGTGCGGGCGAAGCCGACGACCTCGTCGACCGTCTCGCCCTTGGTGCGCAGGGCGATCAGGAAGCCGGCGATCTGGACCGGGGCGACGTCGCCGGACATGATCCGGCGCAGCACCTCCCCGGCCTCGTCGGCGGTCAGGTCGCGCCGCCGGGCGACGGCGTCGAGCGCCTGCGTCACGACCGGGTCGAGCACCTCGGTCATCTCAGGCGAGCGGCGACGCGACGACCTGCCCGAGAAACGTGCGCAGCAGCGCCATGCCCTCGTCGGTCAACACTGACTCGGGATGGAACTGGACGCCCTCGGCCGGCAGCTCGCGGTGGCGGATCCCCATCACGACACCGGCGCCGGTGGCGGAGACCTCAAGGCAGTCGGGCAGCTCAGGCAGGACGACGAGCGAGTGATAGCGGCCGACGGTCAGCGGGTTGGAGAGGCCCGCATAGATCGTGCGGCCGTCGTGCTCGATCTCCGCCGTCTTGCCGTGGACCGGCTGGTGGCGGACGACGCGCCCGCCGAACGCCTGGGCCAGCGCCTGGTGGCCGAGGCAGACGCCGAGGGTCGGGACGCGGGCCTCGGGAAAGCGCCGCACGACCTCGAGCGAGATGCCGGCCTCGTTCGGCGTGCACGGTCCGGGCGAGACCACGACCCGGTCGTAGCCGACCGCGAGCAGCTCGTCGACGGTCGCCCGGTCGTTGCGCACGACATCGACCTCGGCGCCGAGCTCGCCGAGGTACTGGACGAGGTTGTACGTGAAGGAGTCGTAGTTGTCGACGACCAGCGTCCGCATCGGCATGCACGGTAGTGGTCTGGCTCGGAAATAGCCTGCGTGGCTGGCGAGCGCCAGGCGGCCGAGTTGTTTGCGAGCCAGATCACCTGGCGTGGTCCGGAGGCCGCCGCCCGCGCCGGGCCAGCCTGCCATCCTCGACGGCATGCTCACCGCCTTCCGCGCGCGCCGCGACCGGGCCCGCCGGCGCGAGCTCGAGCAGCCGGGCCGCGCCGCGGTGATCGCCGGCGCTTCGTTGGGGCTGGGCATCGGCATCGGCGACGGGCTCGCCGTGGGCCTGGCTGGGCGCCCGCCGGCAACCATCCTGGTGACCGCGGCCGTCGCCGGGATCACCGGGTTCCTGACCGGCACGCTCGCCGCCCGCCAGCGGATCAGGCGCCAGATCGACGCCGAGGCGATCAGGACGTGGCGTCCGCCGGCGGGTCCGCGCCCCTAAGGCCAGTCGGGCTGCTGGCCGGCGAGCTCGATCGCCCGCAGCACGGCCCGGGCCTTGGCCTCGGACTCGGCGAACTCGTAGGCGGGCTTGGCATCGGCGACCGTGCCGCCGCCGGCCTGGACGTGGGCGACGCCGTCCTTGACGATCACCGTGCGGATGTGGATCGCCGTGTCGAGGTCGCCGGCGTAGCTGAGGTAGCCGACCGCGCCGCCGTAGCCGCACCGCTTGACCGTCTCGAGCTCGTCGATGATCTGCATCGCCCGGACCTTAGGCGCGCCGGAGAGGGTGCCGGCTGGCAGCACCGAGCGGAGGGCGTCCATCGCCCCGACGCCGTCGCGGAGGTCGCCGGAGACGGCGGAGACGATGTGCATGACGTGGCTGTAGAGCTCGACCTCCATCATCGCGTCGACGGTCACCGTGCCGTAATCGCAGACGCGGCCGAGGTCGTTGCGGCCCAGGTCGACGAGCATCAGGTGCTCGGCGCGCTCCTTCTCGTCGGCCAGCAGCTCGGCGGCGTTGAGCTCGTCCTCGGCAGCGGTCGCCCCCCGCGGCTTGGTTCCGGCGATCGGGCGCGTGAATACGCGACGGCCGGTGACGGTGATCAGCGTCTCGGGGCTCGCCCCGGCGAACTGGAAGTCGCCGAAATCGAGGAAGTACATGTACGGACTCGGGTTGATCGCCCGCAGGCCGCGGTAGATCGAGAACGCGTCGACGTCGACGGGCGCCGACCACCGCTGGGACGGGACGACCTGGAACGCGTCGCCGGCGTAGACGTACTCGATGATCCGCCGGACGGTGGCCTCGAACTCGGCGCGCGACATGTTCGACCGGAAGTCGGGGACGGGTCGCTCGGGGAGCGGGGCAGCCGGCAGCGGCACGGGGCCGGCGAGGATCGCGCGCGTCCGAGCGATTGCCGCCACCGCCTCGGCGTAGCTCTGCTCGAGCCCGCCGCCGTCGTCGACATAGACGTTTGCCAGGATCGTGACCGTGTGCTTGAGGTGGTCGAAGACGACGAGGCCGTCGCTCAGCATCAGCGCCATGTCGGGCAGCCCGAGCGTGTCGGGGTTGGCCGGGCCGAGCGGCTCGACGGTCCGGACGAGGTCGTAGCCGAAGAAGCCGACGGCGCCCCCGGCGAACGGCGCCAGCTCCGGCGTCGGCGCCGGGCGGTGGCGGCCGACGGCGGCGGCGGCCACGGCGTAGGGGTCGCCGGCGTCGCCGAGCGACCAGCGGATGATCTCGCGCGGATGGTGGCCGATAAAGGAGTAGCGGCCGAAGCGCTGGCCCTGCTCGGCCGACTCCAGCAGGAACGCGGGGGCGCCGCCCCGGAGCTTGAGGAAGGCCGAGACCGGGGTCTCGCAGTCGGCGATGAAGCTGTGGCGCAGGGCGATCAGGTTGTAGTCGCCGGCCAGCGCGCGGACGTCTTCGAGCGACGGCTCGATCCGGAGCTGGACGAGGGCGCTATCGACTGCGGGCATCGAGCACTCGTCCGACGTCGGCGAGGCGGCGACCGCGGCCGACCAGCAGGACGAGCAGGTGGTAGACGAGGTCGGCCGCCTCCTCGTCGACGCGATCGTCTGCCTCCTCGCGCGCGGCGCGGGTGACCTCCTCGGCCTCCTCCATCACCTTGGCCCCGGCGAGCTGCGGGTCGTCGAGCAGCGCGACGGTGTAGGACCCGGCGGGCCGCTCGGCGGCGCGGGCCCCAAGCGTGCGCTCGAGCGCGGGAAGCACCTCGTGGGGGGCGGTGGGCTCGAGCTCGCCCCGGTGGAAGCAGGTCCGCTCGCCGGTGTGGCAGGCGGGCCCGGCGGGCTCGACAAGCGCCAGTACCGCGTCGCCGTCGCAGTCGAGCCGCAGCGCCCGCACCGCCTGGGTGTTCCCGCTGGTCGCGCCCTTGTGCCAGAGCTCGTCGCGCGAGCGGCTCCACAGGTGCAGCTCGCCGGTCTCCCGCGTGCGGCGCAATGCGAGGGCGTTCGTGTAGGCAAGCGTGAGCACCTCGCCGGTGCCCCAATCCTGCACGATGCACGGCACGAGGCCGCGTTCGTCGAAGGCGATGTCGTCGTCCATTCGAGGTCGATTCTATGGACCGGGCTCGGGTCGGCGTGGCCGCCGGGCGCCTGCAGCCGTCGCTGGAAGCGCGCACCCGTCGGCACGGGGGGCCGGCGGGCACCCGAGCCGCGGCCGGCGTCGACCATCTGAAAAACGTCGGCCGCCGACGCGGCATGTGCGTTTCCGACACACCGCCGGACGCATCACACCACTCAGAAGGCTCTAGGATGGGTGGGAGGAAGGTGACGTCATCGATCGTGACACCCTGAACCCGTCGCTGCTCGGCGGGTCCGCGCTGGCGCATGATGCCGCGGCCGGGACGGACCCGGCGGAGGCTGACCGGTTCGCCCTGCGGGCGCTCGGCGCCCTTTACCTCGCGGGCGCGACCCTCGAGCTCATCGGCACCGTCTTCTCACGCTCGGCCCGGGCCGATCTCGCCGGGCTGCTGGCGGTGTTCGCGGTCGCGCTCGGGGTCGGCGCGACGTTCTGGGTCGGCGCCGGCCGGCTGCGGATCAGCCTCGCGCCCATCGCCGTCGCCCTCGGCAGCCTGCTGATCGGGACGGCGGCGTACTGGACCGGCGACGGGCGCAGCCCGTTCGCGTTCATCTATCTCTGGGTCGGCCTCTACTCGGCGTACTTCTTCAGCCGCGCCCAGGCCTGGGCGCAGCTGGCGTTCGCCGGGCTGACTTACGCCGTCGTACTCGGGATGCAGCCGTCCGGCGGGGCGCCGGGCGTCCGCTGGCTGATCAGCATGGCGACCGTCGTCGTCGCGGTGATCCTGACGCGCATGCTGCGCCACCGGGTCGACCGCCTCGTCGCCTCGCTCAGCCACGAGGGGCGCCGCCTCGCCGAGGCGCAGGCCGTCGCTCGGGTCGGGAGCTGGGAATGGGACATCGCCTCCGACCGCCTCGACTGGTCGCGGGAGCTCTGGCGGATCTACGGCCTCGAGGCCGGCAGCCGCGTGCTGACCCGGGCGGAGTTCATCGAGCGTGACCACCCGGACGACCGCGCCCGGATCGAGGCGGTGCTCGACGCCGCGCTCGAGACCGGCGAGCCGTTCTCGTTCGAGCACCGGATCGTCCGGCCGGACGGGAGCGTGCGCGTGCTCCAAGCCCACGGCGAGGTCGTCGCCGGCCCGGACGGCCGCCCCGAGCGGATGCGCGGTACGGCGCAGGACATCACCCGCCGGACGCTGCGTGAGGCGGCACTCCGGCGCAGCTCCCGCTACTTCGAGGTCTCGCGCGACCTGATCTGCACCGCCGGGTTCGACGGCTACTTCAAGGAGCTCAACTCGGCCTGGACGGAGACGCTCGGCTGGACCGAGGATGAGCTGCGGGCGCGGCCACTCGTCGCCTTCGTCCACCCCGACGACCGCGAGGCGACGCGGCGGGACCTGAACGCGTTGATCGCCTCCGGCGGCACCATCGACTTCGTCAACCGCTACGAGAACCGGGCCGGCGACTGGTCGTGGATCCACTGGAGCGCGATCGTCGCCCCCGACGAGGAGCTGATCTACGCGTCGGCGCGCGACATCACCGAGCGCAAGCGGGTCGAGGCGGCGCTCGCCGAGAGCGAGCGCCAAGCCCGGCGCGAGGCCGCCCTGCGCGCGGCCGACGAGCGCTTCCGCACCGCCTTCGACCGGGCTCCGATCGGTGTCTGCCTGATGTCACTCGACCCGTCGGCGCCCGGACGCCTGCTCCAGGTCAACCGGGCCCTGGCGCAGATCCTCGGGCGCTCGGAGGCTGCCCTGGAGGGGGCGACGATCGCCCAGTTCACGCATCCGGAGGACCGGACCGAGCTCGACGCCAAGCTCGGCGAGCTGACCGGCCGGCGCGGCGGCCACCTCGAAGTCGAGCAGCGGCTGATGCACGCGAGCGGGCACTTCGTGTGGGTGCTGATCAGCGCCACCCTCCTGAGCGACGCCGACGGGCCGCCGAGCGTGGCGGTGACGCACGTGATGGACATCTCCGACCGCAAGCAGTTCGACGGCCAGCTTCAGCATCTGGCCGACCACGACGCCCTCACCGGGCTCTACAACCGCCGGCGATTCACCGAGGAGCTCGAGCAGGCGCTGAAGCGCTCGCGGCGCTTCGACGAGCCGGGGGCCGTGCTCTTCCTCGACCTCGACGGCTTCAAGTTCGTCAACGACTCGCTCGGTCACGCGGCCGGCGACGAGATGATCATCCGCGTCGCCGACCTGCTCGGGTCGACGGTGCGCGAGACCGACACCCTCGCCCGCGTCGGCGGCGACGAGTTCGCCGTGCTGCTGCCGCGCTGCGACACCGAGACGGCGTCGCTCGTGGCCGAGAAGCTGCTCGCGGCCGTGCGCCTGCACGGCGTCACGATCAGCGAGAACCGCCACGCCCGGATCTCCACCTCGATCGGGATCGCCCCGTTCTCCGGCCACGAGGACTTGACGGCCGACGAGGTCGTGGTCGAGGCGGACATCGCGATGTACGACGCCAAGGAGGCGGGCAAGGACCGCTACGTCGTCTATGAGCGCGCCAAAGGGCGCCGCGAGCGCCTGTCGGTCGAGCAGAGCTGGAGCCACCGGCTGCGCCAGGCGCTCGACCACGATCGGTTCGTCCTGCACGCCCAGCCGATCATGCCGATCGCCGCGAGCGGCGTCCCGGGGTTCGAGCTGCTGCTGCGGCTGGCCGACGACCACGGCGACCTGATCCTCCCGGGCAGCTTCCTGTCGAACGCCGAGCGCTTCGGAGTGATCGACAAGATCGACCAGTGGGTGCTCGGCGAGGCCGTCCGGCACCTGAGCCGCAGCCACGCCGCCGGCAACGACCTGATGCTGACGGTGAACGTCTCGGGCAAGACGATGGGCGACGCCCGCCTCGGCGCCTACGTCGAGCGCCTCCTGGCCGAGCATCCGATCCGGCCCGATCGCCTGGTGATCGAGATCACCGAGACCGCGGCGATCATCAACATCGAGCGCGCCCACCGGCTGGCCCAGGAGCTCCGGGCGCTCGGCTGCCGGATGGCGCTCGACGACTTCGGCGCCGGCTTCGCGTCGTTCTATTACCTCAAGCATCTGGAGTTCGACTATCTGAAGATCGACGGGGAGTTCATCCGCAACCTCTGCGCCACCCCGACCGACCAGCTCGTCGTCCAGGCGGTGGTGACGGTCGCCGCCGGCCTGGAGACGTCGACGATCGCCGAGTTCGTCGGCGATGACGCGACGCTCGAGCTGCTGCGGGAGCTCGGGGTGAGCTACGGCCAGGGCTTCCACCTGGGCCGGCCGGCGGCGCTCAGCCAGACGCTGCCCTACCTGATCGGAACGCCGCCTCAAGTGGGCAGCTGAGCGCACCGACAGTCAGTCGATGGGGCTCTCGTCGCCCGGCGGCTCGGCGAGCTCGCCGGCCGGCTGAGCACCCGACCGGTCAGGCGGCTGCGTCGCCGGCGGCGTCCGAGAACTCCCGCAGCTCCCCGGTGACGATGAACGCCGCCTGCTGGGCGATGTCGACGGCGTTGTCGGCGATCCGCTCGAGGCTGCGGGCGATCAGCATCTGGCGCATCGCGACATCGCGCTCGAGCTCGCCACCGCCGGTGTAGACGGTCGCGGCGAACACCTCCCGGTTGAGCTGGTCGACGAGGTCGTCGTCACGGCCGACTTCGCGCGCGAGGTCGGCGTCGCGAGCGGTCAAGGCCCGGGTGGCCTTGACGAGCTCGGCGGCCGCCAGCTTGGCCATCCGCACGAGGCTCGCCGACATCTGGGGCACCGCCGGGACGTCGGGGTCGGTCTCCATCAGCTGGGCGGTGATGAGAATGAACTGGTTGGCGATCAGGCTCTGGTGGTGGGCGATGTGCATCAGGCCCATCGTCAGCCGCAGGTCCCCGGCCACCGGGGCCTGAAGGGCCATCGTCGTGAGGATCCGCGTGTCGGCGTTGCGCGCCCCCTCCTTGAGCACCTGCGCCGAGGCCTCGATCGAGGATGGCGTCGGCGTGCTCGTGTCGGCGACGACGCGGGCGATCACCGCCAGCGTCGCGGCGGCGAGCTCGAGGTCCCCGACGATCGACTGCTCGATCCCGGCGAGCTCCTCCTGAAACAGATCGCGCACCACCCTGTCCTAGCACACGGCGACCGCCGGGTGGTGATCGCTCACGCAAGTCCGGTCGTCCCTCGCCGCCGTGGACCTGAGCGTACCTACGTTCGCCACCACCGCCTCAATCGATCCCCAGCCGGTCGAGCAGCCCGTCGTCGGTGCGCCAGTGACGGCGGACGCGGACGGCGAGGTCGAGATGCACGCGGGTGCCGAGCTCGCGCTCGAGCTCACGCCGCGCGGCCATGCCGATCGCCTTGATCATGCGGCCGCCGGCGCCGATCACGATGCCCTTCTGCGAGTCGGTCTCGACCCAGACGAGCGCGCGGATCCGGTGTAGGTCGTCGTGGACTGCCTCG
This sequence comes from uncultured Solirubrobacterales bacterium, assembly GCA_963742705.1. GTDB lineage: Bacteria > Actinomycetota > Thermoleophilia > Solirubrobacterales > Solirubrobacteraceae > Palsa-513. The sequence goes on from CAVUMZ010000017.1 coordinate 1,344,392, forward strand.
AGCTCCTCGAGCACGACCCCGACCGAATGCGGCACCTCCTGGAAGGTGCGCCGGAGCACCTGTTCGCGCACGAGCTCGGCCAGCATCTCCTCCAGTGAGAGGTCCGATTGCTGGCCGTCCTCGTAGAGCGCCGGGCTCGGCGGTAGCAGGTCGACGAGGTGGGCGACGAGCGCCGCGACGCCGGCGCCGGTGCGAGCGGAGACGGGGAAGATCTCGGCGTCGTCGGCGCTCAGCCCGGCCGCGCCGAGCAGCGCCTGGGCCTGGCGCTCGGGCTTGAGGCGGTCCATCTTGTTGACGGCGATCGTGATCGGTACGCGGGCGGCGCGCAGCGCCTGGGCGATGTAACGGTCGCCCGGGCCGACGCCCTCCTGTCCGTTGAGCATCAGCAGCGCGGCGTCGGCGTCGGCCACCTCGCGCTCCACGCTCTTCTGCATCCTCCCGGTCAGCGCGTCGAGCGGGCGCTGGACGCCGGGCAGGTCGATCAGCACGAGCTGCCAGTCGGGGCCGTTGGCGACGCCGCGAATCGCCCGCCGGGTCGTCTGCGGCCGGTCGGAGACGATCGCCACCTTGGTGCCGACGATCGCGTTAGTCAGGGTCGACTTGCCGACGTTCGGCCGGCCGGCGAGGGCGACGAAGCCGGCGCGGCTCACCACGAAAGCAGCTCGCGCTGGACGGCCAGCATCTCGCCGTCGTCGCGCTCGTGATCCATGCCGACGAGATGGAGCACGCCGTGCACGACCGCCTCGCGCAGATCCTCGGTGTACTCGACGCAGATGACGACATCGCCGAGCTCGCGCGGGCCCCGAGCATCGCCGTCCTCGTCGATCGGGAACGAGAGCACGTCGGTCGGCCCGTCCTTGCCCCGATGCTCGAGGTTGAGCTCGGCCATCCGCTCCGTCGACACGAACTCGACCGCGATGTGGCCGTCCTCGACGCCGGCGGTCGCCGCGGCCAGAGCGCACAGACGCTCGATCTCGACGCTCTCGAGCACGCCGGAGGCGAGCGGGGGCGCGACGATCTCGACGTCGAGCATCAGCAGTCCGTCCGGCGCGGGTCGGCCACCGGGTCAGGGCCTTGTCTGCGGGGCGGCCGGGTCGGGCCGATTCCCGTGCTGGTCGTAGGCCTCGACGATCCGCTGGACGAGACGGTGCCGGACGACGTCGGCGCCGCTGAAGCGGACGAACTCAACGCCCTCGACACCCTCGAGGATGTCGCCGACGACGATCAGCCCGGACCGCTCTTCGCGCGGCAGGTCGACCTGCGTGACGTCGCCGGTGACGACCATCTTCGAACCGAACCCGAGCCGGGTCAGGAACATCTTCATCTGCTCGGGCGTCGTGTTCTGGGCTTCGTCGAGGATCACGAACGAGTCGTTCAGCGTGCGCCCGCGCATGAACGCCAGTGGCGCGACCTCGATCACACCGCGCTCCAGGTGCTGGGACACCCGCTCCGGCTCGAGCATGTCGTGGAGCGCGTCGAAAAGCGGGCGGAGATACGGATCGATCTTGGCCATCAGGTCGCCGGGGAGGAAGCCCAGGCGCTCGCCGGCTTCGACGGCGGGCCGCGTCAGGATGATCCGCGTGACCTCCCGGCGGGCGAGCGCGGCTGCGGCCATCGCCACGGCGAGAAACGTCTTGCCCGTGCCGGCCGGGCCGATGCCGAAGGTGATCGTGTTGCTGCGGATCGAGTCGACGTACTGCTTCTGGCCGAGCGTCTTGGGGGCCACGCGGGTCGAGCGGTGGCGCCAGACGACGTCGTCGAGGACGGTCGCCGGCGTCGTGTCGGCATCGATCGCGCTGACGACGGCGGCGATCGTCCCGGCGACGACCGGGTGGCCGCCGGCAACGAGCTCGTCGAGCTCGCGGACGATCCGCTCACCTTCGGCCACCGCGTCCGACTCGCCCTCCAGCGTGACGACGTTCCCGCGCAGGTAGACGCGGCAGGCGAGCTGGTCCTCGAGTGCCCGGAGCGTCGCGTCCCGGCCGTCGGCGAGAGCGGCGGCCACGTCGTTGGGAAGCTCGAGCTGCTTCCTCACGGGCGCGCCCGGCGCGTGACGTTGAGAATCCGGCTGCGGGCACCGACCGGGCGGGTCACCCGGCGAGCGCTTCCCGTACCTGGTCGGAGACTCGGCGGCCGTCGGCCCGTCCGGCCGCGGCGGCCAGCACCAGCGGCATCACGCGTCCGATGTCCTTGGGCGAGACGGCGCCGGCCTCGGCGACCGCCGCCCGCACGAGCGTGCGCAGCTCGTCGTCGTCGAGCTCGGCCGGGAGATAGCCGCCGATCAGCTCGGCCTCGGCCCGCTCGGTGGCGGCAAGCTCGGGCCGGGCGGCGTCGCGGTAGGTCCGTTCGGCCTCGAGCCGGCGCTTGCGCTCGCGGCGCAGGACGCCGAGCTCGTCGCTGCCCCCGTCCTTGGCGGCCTTCTGCAGCTCGGACAGAATCATCCGCAGGGCGCCGACGCGATCGCGCTCGCCGGCCTTCATGGCCGTGACGAGGTCGGCCTTGACCGTCTCCAGCACCGTCATCGCCGGCTCCGCGGCCGGCGGCGGGGGATCGTGCGCTGGGACGTGTCCATGCACAAAGGATACGCGGCCGGCGGACGCCGATCCGGGCGGGGGCCGCGGCGCAGGCGTACCGTATGCGCCGGCTCGGCTGGCCGGTCGAGTTCCTGACGGCGAGGCGAGGAGGTGTGGCGTTGGACGCGATCGGACCGGCGCCACGCCGCGGCGGAGCCGGGCGGGCACGGGCGGGGCTGGCGCTCGCGGCGACCGTCGCGGCCGCGGTCGTCGGCGGTCTGCTCGCGGTCTGGTCCTTCTCGGCCGAGCGGACGCTGTCGGTGGGGACGATCTCGCTCTCGGTCAGCCCGTTCCATCGGGGCGCCCTCGACGCCTACGTGCCGGTCGTCGACTGGGGCGTCCGCTTTCCGGGCGTGCGGCTCCCGGCCCGGCTGATGATCGAGCTGCGCACGGTGGATCGCAACGCGGCGGCCGGCGTTGCCCGCAGCGGCATCGGGGCGGCCCGGAGTGTCCGCGCGGAGGTGCGACGGGCGGTGGTGTCCTACCTGACCGAGCTTGCCCTGCTGGCGGCGGCCGGCGCGCTCGGCCTCGGCGGCCTGGCCGCCGCGGCGGTCCGTCCGCGGCGACCGCGGGCGCGCTGGCTGGCAGCCGCCGTCGGGGTCGTGGCGGTCGGCTGGCTGCTGGCGATCGCCCTGCTGCTGGCGCCGCGCGGGAGTCTCGACGATCCGGTCTACTACGCCCACGGCAGCGACATCCCGATCGCGCTGCGGGCCGTCGAGGCGGCGACGAAGGCTCCGGGCAACCTCAGCCAGGAGGTCGACGGACAGCTCCTCGGCCTGGCGCGGCTGGTCGAGGATCCCGGCCGGCGGCCGCAGCTCGCCGGCCTGCCACGCCTGACGGTCGCCTCAGATCTGCACAACAACGTCGTCGCGATCCCGGTGCTGGCGAGCGCGGCGGCCGGGACGCCGGTGTTCTTCGTCGGCGACCTGACCGACCGGGGCACGCCGCTCGAGATGCGGGCGGTGGCGAAGGTCATCTCGGCCGGACGGCCGTTCGTGTTCGTCGCCGGCAACCACGATTCCGACACGGCGTCGCTGACGCTGGCCCGGGCGGGGGCGATCGTGCTCACGCACGCCGGCCGGCTGCTGCCCGACGGGCGGCGTGGCCCGGGCATCGTGACGGTGGACGGTCTGCGCGTGGCCGGCTACGAGAGCCCGAACGAGCGCCGCGCGAGCGACGGCTACCGCGACCGCGGCGCCGACGTCACCCCGGCCGAGCAGGCGGCGTTCGAGGCGTGGTTGACGCCGCTGGTCGGGCACATCGACATCGTCATGCTCCACGAACCGGCCCTGGCGGCGCCGGCGCTGGCGGCGATCCGGGCCCATCCGCCCAGCTCGCCGGTGCTCGTCCTCGACGGGCACACGCACGTCCAGGCCGTCGACTCGCGCGACGGCGTGGCCGAGGTCAACGGCGGCACTGTCGGCGCCGGAGGCACCGGCAACCTCTCCGAGCACCAGTCGATCGGCCTGGCGATCGTCACCTACCGGGCCCGGCCGTTCGCCCCGCTCGCGGTCGACCTCGTGACCGTGGCTCCGGGTACCGGAACCGGCTCGGCACGCCGGCTGCGGCTGGACGCCGGTCCCGTGACCGACGGACCTGTGAATGCTCCGTCGCCGCCGACGCCGACGCCGGCCCCGGGCGACACCGTGTCGACACCGTGAGGTCGCTCGTCGCCGCCGCCCGGCCCGTCGGTCAGCCCCGCAGGCGCTCGTGACATGGGCCCGGTCGATGACGAGGTGGTGGACCTGAGCACACGTGGGCGGAACCGCAGCCCGTCGGCGAGGGTAGGTCAGACGCGTCGGCGAGCCGTCGGTTGACCACCGACGGCTCCGCGGGCCAGGAGCAGCGCCGTCCACGCGCCGTCGTGGCGGCGCCGTCGCTCGATCAGGTCGTGACGCGCGGCAAACGCGGCGGCGACGGCGTCGGCCTGGTCGGGGGCGAGGCCACCGGCGATCAGCCGTTCGGGCGGGTCGGTCATCGCGGCGGACAGATCGATCAGCAGCGGGGCGAGGAGGTTGGCCGTGATCGTCGTAGCGCTGGGAATCGCGTCGGTGAGGATGTCGAGCTCGCCCGTGTCGACGACGACGCCGTTGGCCGCGGCGTTGTCGCGAGTGGCGGCGACGCTCTGTGGGTCGTGATCGACGCCGCGGACCGGGGTCCAGCCGAGCTTGGCGGCGGCGATCGCGAGCACGCCGGAGCCGCAGCCGATGTCGAGCAGAGAGCCGGTGGCCTCGAGCGCCAGAAGCAGCTCGAGGCACAGGCGCGTCGTCGGGTGCGCGCCGGTGCCGAACGCCTGGGCCGGCTCGATCGCGATGTCGATCAGGCCGGGCTCGTCGGTCGGAGCCTCCCAGGGGGCGCGGACCCAGAGGCGGTCGCCAATGCGGACGGGACGGTGAAACTCGCGCCAGCGCTCGCCCCAGTCGTCGGCGACGGTGGTCGCGGTGAGCTCGATCAGAGCGCTGCCGAGAGCGGCGCGGATGTCGGAGCCGTCGGCGATCGACGGGGCGTAGACGCCGTACTCGACGCTCCCGTCGGGGCACTCGACCTCCTCGAGACCGGTCGGGGCGAGGTCGAGCAGGCCGGCCAGGGCGACCTCGGCGTCGGCCCGGGCGACGCGGACGGCGAGCCTGATCACGCGGCGTGCGACCGCAGAGCGCGCTTGAGCTTGGCGAAGACCGATTCGTCGGAGCGGAGGTTCTCTTCGGTCAGCGAGTCGGCGAGCCGTTGGAGCAGCTTGCGCTGGTCGCGCGTGAGACGGCGCGGGACGATCACGTTGACGACGACGCGGAGATCGCCGGCGCCGGTGCGGCGCAGACGGGGCATGCCCCGGCCACGAAGGACGACGACGTCGCCGGGCTGGGTGCCGGGGCCGATCTCGACCGGGGCGGTGGCCTCGAGCGTCGGAACCTCGACGGTGACGCCGAGGGCGGCGTGGGCGGCGGAGATCTCAACCAGCGTGACCAGATCATCGTCCTCGCGGATGAACCGCTCGTCGGGGCGGACGGCGATCAGCACGTAGAGGTCCCCGGCCGGGGCTCCGGGTTCGCCGGTGTGACCGCCGCCGCCGAGACGGATGCGCTGGCCGTCGGCGATCCCGGCCGGAACCTGGATGTTCACGGTGCGCCGGTTCACGCGCCGGCCGCGACCGCGGCACTCGCGGCAGGGGGTCGCGGCGACGCGGCCGTCGCCACCGCAGACGTCGCAGGCGACGGTCCGCATCATCTGACCGAATGGGGTGCGGGTGACCGCCTGGAGGCGGCCGGCGCCGGCGCAGCGGGAGCAGGTCTCGATCGGCGTGCCGGGCTCGGCACCGTTGCCGTTGCAGTGGTCGCAGCGGTCGATCGCCTCGTAGGTGATCTCGTGGCTGCCGCCGCGGGCGGCCTCGACGAGGTCGAGCTCGAGCGCCGCGGCGACGTCGCCCCCGCCGACGGGTCCGCCCCGGCCGCCACCGGCGGCGCCACCGCCGAAGAAGGCCTCGAACAGGTCGGTGATCGAGCCGAAGCCGTCGAAGTTGGGCTGGTAGCCCCCCGAGCGCAGGCCATCGTGGCCGTAGCGGTCGTAGGTCGCCCGGCGATCGGTGTCGGAAAGGATCTCGTAGGCCTCGGCTGCCTCCTTGAACTTCTCCTCGGCCTGCGGGTCGTGGCTGTTCACGTCGGGATGAAGCTCGCGGGCGAGCGAGCGAAACGCCTTCTTGATCTGCGACTCGTCGGCTTGGCGGGTGACGCCGAGCACCTCATAGGGGTCACGGGGCATGGTCTTCGTTCACGACGAGGCCTAGGCGCCGTCGTAGACATCCTCGACGAAGCTCGAGAGCTGGTGGGCGGCGGCGCGGACGGTCCCCATCGCCAGGCGATAGTCCATGCGGACAGGCCCGATCACGGAGACCGTGCCGAGGTCACGACGGGCCAGGCCGTACCCGGCGGCGACGAGCGACAGCGACTGGAGCGCGGGGACGTCGTTCTCGCGGCCGATGCTGACGTAGACCCCCCGGCGGCCGAGGGCGCGACGGAGCACGGCGAGCAGGGCGACGCGCTGCTCGAGCAGCTCCATCAGCTCGCCGAGGGCGTCGACGTCGGTGAAGATGTGCGTACCGAGCAGGCGGCTGGTGCCGTCGTAGTACAGCGTGTCGTGAGGTGTGCCCTCGAGCTGGCGAAAGGCCGGGGCGAGACGGTCGACGAAGGCCCGCTCGTCGGGGCGCAGGCTGGGATCGTTGAGCCGCTGTTGGAGCATCCTCGCGCCGAGCGGGAGGCCGCGCAGCTGGTCGTTGAGGTACTCGCCGGCCCAGGCGATCACGCCGGAGTCGACGGCGCCGGCGAAGCTGTGGACGTACTTGGAGACGCCGCCGGTCGAGGTGATGATCACGGCCATGACGACGCTTGGTTGGAGCGCGAGCACCTCGATGTGACGGATCGTCGCGCTGTCGACCGACGGGGACGAGACGATCGCCAGGAGGTTGGTCACCTCGGAAAGGGTCTCGGTGGTCACGCGCATCGCGTCGTCGAGCTCGCGGCGAATCAAGGCAAGCTGGATCGCCGGAGCGGTGGCGACGGCGGCCCGGCTGGAGAGCAGCCGGTCGACGAAGTAGCGGTGGCCGGCGTCGGTGGGAACGCGTCCGGCGGACGTGTGGGGATGGGCGAGGAGGCCGTGTTCCTCGAGCACGGCCAGCTCGTGGCGGATCGTCGACGGGCGGCAGTCGACCTCGGGATCGGCGGCGATCGTCCGGGAGGCGACCGGGGCACCCGCGGCGACATAGGACTCGACGACCTTGCCGAGGATGAACTCCTGACGCGGGGTGAGCATTCACCCCATTGTACGAATCGCCGTCGGGGCGTCCGCGGCGACGGGCCTCGTGCGAGCTCCTTGTGGGTCTGGCCAGCGGCTGGCGTGATCCGGGCGCATCCGGACGCCGCCCGGCGCCAAGGAACTCGTGCAGCGCCGCGTTTACTCGGAGAGCTCGACCTCGGCCGTGGCGTTGCGAACGATCCGCTTGCCATCCTGCTCGGCGGCGGCGTCGATGATGGCGCGGCCGTCCTGGTGCTCGCGCACCGTCCCGGTCACCGTGATCTCCTGCTCGGGCAGCCCCATGCCGCGGAACTGGACCGACAGGCGCCTCAGCTTCTCGGGGCCGCCGGCGGCCTCGGTCTGGGCGCGAGCGACCTGCGCCATCGTGTAGAGGCCGTGGAGGATGCGGCCGGGGAGGCCGACCGACCTGGCGAAGGCTTCGTCGTGATGGATCGGATTGAAGTCCCCGGACGCACCGGCGTAGCGGACGGTGAGGTAGCGGTCGGGGGTCACCGTCAACGGCGGGATCTGGCTGCCGGGCTCGAGCTGACTCATACGGTGCCCCTGACGATGTTGGTTGGGGTACCGAACCCGAGCTCGCTCATGCGGCGCCCCTGACGATGTTGGTCCAGGTGCCGAGCGAGACCTGCTCGCCGCGCTGGTTCTCGGAGACCGACTCGAAGACGTAGAAGGCGTTGCCGAGCCGCTCGTCGATGTCCCTGAGGGTGACGCCGGTGGTGATCTCGTCACCGGCGACGACGAGGGGGCCCCAGGCGAACTCCTGGGCGCCGTGGACGAGCATCGCGAAGTCGATTGCGATCTCCGGGTCAAACAGGGCCGGCATGATCGCCGGGAGGGCGTACACGACGGCGAACATCGGCGGCGCGACGACGTCGGCGTAGCCGGCGGCTCGCGCGGCTGCGGGATCGAGGTAGAGCGGGTTGATCTCCCCGACCGCGTGGGCGTACTCGCGGATCTTCTCCCGCCCGACGGCGTAGACGACCGGGGGGAACGCCTTTCCAATCGCTTGCGTTTCGACCGGCAAACCTGCCTCCCACGACGCTCGGCTGAGCGGCGAGTCTACGCGGCCGCCGGTCCGACAGGCGAAGCGCGGCTGGCGGCGGCTGCGTCCTGCAGCCCGCCTGACGGCCCGGCGTCACCGCGTTGGCGGTGACGCCGGGCGGCAACGGATCGCTCAGAAGGCGAGCGCCTCGTCGCCGTCCTCGACGGCGGCCGGCTCGGGCTGGAGGCGGTCGCCCGAGGGGCGGTGCCCACCGAGGAACTGAACCGACTCGGCGATGATCTCGATCGACTGTCGCTTCTGACCGTCGGAGTTCTCCCACTCGTGCCAGTCGAGCCGGCCGTCGACGGCGACGGGCCGGCCCTTCTCGAGGAACGTGTCACAGGCCTCGCCCGACGGTCCGAAGACCGAAACGTCGAAGAAGTTGGGCTTGTCGTCCCAGTCGCCGGTGTTGGCGTTTCGCCGCCGGGTGGTGCAGGCCACCCGTAGTCGGCAGACGCTGCTGCCGGATGGCAGCGAGCGGAGCTCTGGATCCTTGGTGAGGTTGCCGACCAGGACCACGCGGTTGATCGTCGCTGCTGACACAGTCTTCCTCCTCTTTGACGGCAGTCCGCGGCGGGGTGTCATCCGCCGCGGACGTGTCTTTTTCATGTGACCGGCAAGCTACGCCGGGCTTGGGACGGGACTCGTCGATGCGGCGGGCCAGGTGAGCTGGGACGGGAGCTCGCCGAGACGGCCGAGCTCCAGCACGTGAACCATCTCCCCCGCCTGCTCGACTGCGACCGCACGCCGCAGGGCCCCAAGGGCGGCCGGCGATGCGTAGTAGACGACGGCGACGACCAGCCGACTGCGAGCCCAGCCGCGCACGATCGCTCGCAGGCGCGGCGCGGCCTTCACCGTCAGCTCGACCTCGATCGCCAGTGCCGGCACACCGGGCTCAGCCGTCCGGCCGGGGGGCCAGAGGACGAGATCCGGCCGATGGCGGACATAGCCGCCGTCCGGCCCGAGGCCGAGCTCGCCGCTGGCCAGCGGACGACCGGCGTCCCGCTCGAGCGCACGCAACTCGCGCTCGCCGACGACCTCGAGGCTGGGCTGGGCTCGCTCGAGAGCCACAGCGGCCCGAGCGACCGCGCCGAGATGGTTGAAGCCCGCGGGGCTGACGCGGCATGGCTGGAGCTGCGCCAAGCCGGCCCGGCGCAGTCCGAGCCGGGTTGCGGCGTAGAGGGCCGGCTGGCCGTGGAGCAGGCGGTGGTTCTCGACGAGACCGGCGCGCACGCCTGCCCCGAGACGGGCGCGGGCGGCCGCAGGCGCAAGGCCGAACCGGTCGGCCACATCCTCGGCGCGGGCGGCGCCGATGCGTCCGATCCAGGCGAGGATCGGCGGGTCTGCTTCGTGGGGATTGCTCATGATTGCTCCTTCGCGGTTCAGGGATGGAAGATCCGGGCGATGTCGGCCCGGGCCTGGCCGGCGACGATCACGGCCGCCGTGCCGGTCGGCAGCGTCTTGATCTCGTCGGGATCGAGCAGCTGCTCGCGACCGCGACTCCGCGTGCCGCGAGTCGTTGCCGCGTTGCCGTCGACGGCCTGGGTGGTCAGCCAACCGCCGCGCGAGCCGCCGATCGCCGCGATCAGCTCGGCGGACCGAGGCACCCCTTGGCGGTGGGCGACGACGGCGCCGACGTTTCCGAGCACCTGCTCGAGCAGGGCGGGCGAACCGCCGGCCGACGGGCTCCGCTGTCCGGCGTCCAGATCGGCCAGCTCCTGGGTGGCCAGCAGCAGGCTGATGCCAGCCGAGCGTCCGCGACCGAAGAGACGGGCGACTCCGTCGGCGGCGATCGCCGAGAACTCGTCGATCGCGACCACGGTCGGCAGCGGATCCGACTGGAGCTCGGCGGCCACCGTCAGGAGGTCCTGGACGATCGCGGCGGCCAGCATCCGGGCGATCAGCGGGCGCCGATCGGCATCGAGGCGGAAGTAGACGACCGCGCGCCAGCGGATCGCCTCGAGCAGGTCGAGCACCGGCGTGCCATCGACGGCGGCGGCCGGGTCGAGCCAGCGACCGATGTCTGACTCGGCGATGATCGCCAGTCGATCGCGGGTTCCCGACAGGCCGGCCCGCTGCCGGGGATCGAGGTCGTCGAGGTAGCGCCAGATGCTGCGTGACCGGGCCTCGTCCGGCAGCCGGCGGGCGAGGACCTCGAGTGCCCGCGGATCCATGAGCTCGAGCAGCCGGGCCGGGCTCGGGGTCTCACCGGCCGCAATCAGCGCGCGGACGGCGTGGCCGAGATAACGCTGGGCCTGGCGCAGGTAGTGCGGCTCGCTGAACGACTCGGCCGCGAGCACCTTGTCGACGATCTCGCTGTCGCCGCCGTGCGCGTAGGGGTTGTAGATCGTCGGACCGGTCGGGGTCCATTCGATGAACGGCCGGCCGGCGCGGAGCGCCGCCGCGCGAGCCTCCCCGCGCAGGAGGTCGTCGCCCTTCGGGTCGACGAGCACGGCGCCGCGACCGGCGTCGATCATCCGGCCGAGGATCAAGGCGATGGTCACCGTCTTGCCGGATCCGGTGGTGCCGGTGACGAGTATGTGCGACCCGTTCTGGCGGCCGAGCGGCAGCCGGACGGGGGCGCCTCCGGCGTCGACGCCGATGCTGAGCCCGGCGTGGTCGACGACCGGACGGCGACGGTCGAGTGCGGCCTGGACGACCTCGAGCGGTCCACGACGCGCTTGCGCCCGGCGAGCGATGTCGCCGCCGTCGGCGATGTCGGCCCGTTGCCAGCGGGAGCCGAGCACGACGGCGACGGCACACGCGAGCGCCAGTGGGCGCAAGGGCCAGCCGACGATCAGGCCAGCCAGGGCCCAGGTCCAACTCAGGCGAGCCCAACGGAGGTAGAGGGTGATCGCGAGCCCGAGTACGGGCACGGACAACAACGAGAGCATGGTGGCTCCTTTGCGTTGATGGATGCGGCGCGCCGGACGGCACGCCGAGGGGTCAACCGCCGGAGGCGGTCGTGGTTCGGGGTGTGGCCGTCGGACGTACCGGCAGGCACGTCAACGCTTGGGGCTCATGCCCTCAAGATGTGCACGGGCGGAACGCCCGGGAAGAAGTCGGGGCCGGCGCTGCCGGTCGGCCGGGGTTCAGAGGAGCTCAGCGGTGCGGCAGCGACCGTGGCGGTCATGTGACCGCGCCGGAGCGACGTGACTCCAGCCGCCGGGACGGCGGAAGCTCAGGCGCCGATGGGGCGGAAGCTCAGGAGCCGAGGCGGCGGAAGCTCAGCCGCCGAGGCGGTAGCCGACGCCCCAGACCGTCACGAGCACGTTCCGGTGCTCGCCGAGACGGCGCCGCAGTCGAGCTACCTGGGTGTCGAGGCGGCGGGTCGGCGAACCGGGCGGCGTGGTCCAGATTGCGCACAACAGCTCCTCTTTGGTGAACACGCGTCCGGGGACGGTCGCCAGATGAGCCAGGAGGTCGTACTCGCGGGGGGTCAAGTCGAGCCGCCGTCCGGCGAGGAGCACGCGCCGACGGGCGGTGTCGATCGTGACCGGGCCGATCCCCAGTGGCCGCACCGCGGCGTCGCGGGCGACCGCCGAGACGCGCGCGGCGAGCTCGGACGGGCGCCACGGCGCTGAGATCACGCCGTCAGCACCGGCGGCGAACGCCGCGAGGATCAGCTCGTCAGCGCGGCTCGGGACAAGCGCCAGCTGTCGACCGCGCGTCGCGCACGGAAGCATGGTGTGGTCGATGACCACGACGGCCGCCCGCTGGACCAGGCGGTCGATCCGGGGAGCCGTCGAGACGTCGAGGCCGCGCGCCGCGAGCACGGCGCCAAGGCGGGCGCGCAGGGCGGCATCACGGTGGACGACGACCACGCCCAGCGATTGGCCCGAGTCAGCCAAGCTCGACCTCGTGCGGTGCGATGCCGAGGCCGTTGCGCGCGATCAGCGCGAGCACGTCGCTGTGCACCCACGGATTCGGCCGGCGGGAGGCGTCGTCGGAGACCAGGCCGACCCGCCGGGCGAGCCAGCTCGTCTCCCCCGAGTGGCGGCCGCGGCGATCGAGCTTCGCGCGTCCGCAGGCGAGCGCGATCGAGCTGAGCGAGAGTCCCTGTCTGGCGCTCGCATCGAGCACGGCCTCGCGCAGACGGCGGTTGAGGACGATCGGGCTGGCACCGAGGCGGCGCAGCTCGAGCCCGAGCGTCGCGACCGAGACGGCCGGGTCGCGCCGGTGCCGCTCGATTGCGGCGGTCGCCAGCGAGCGCACCGGCTCGTAGTCCTCGAGCGCACCGACCACGCGACGCGCACTCACGCACTCCGCCGCTCCCTGCGTCCCGGCCGGCGACTCGCGCAGCCAGCGCAGCTCGGGCGCCCTGTCAGCGGATATGGCGACCGCGGTCAGGCGGAAGCGGATTCCATGGCGGTCGCAGAGGATCGCCTGATCGGACGGCACCGTCAGGCCGTGGACGAACCCGACGTGGGTCGGGCGCCGGCCGACGGCGACCGGGTCTCGGACGAGGTCGACCTGCGGCTGTGGCATGAAGTCGCATTCGGTGAGCGGTCGACAGACGGGACGGCGCGCGTCCGAGAGGTACAGAGCGGCGACGAGACCGGCGTTGGTGACCGGCTCATCGGCCGCGATTCGGGCCAGGAGTCGGGCGTCGGATGCATCGGCGGCCCGCCGGTCCACGACGAGCAGCGACCGATCGACAGCGGCGAGCACGACGACCTCGCGGTCCCCATCGATGCGCCCGAGGTGGGTCGGGGCCACGGGTGGCGGCGGCTCGCCCTGCGGTGACTGGCTCGACGATGAACTGGGCGCCTGCATCTCCACTCCTCGCTCGTGGTGGGTTCGGCCGTTCAATCCGCCGAGGACCAGTGATCGGGACGCGGGGTCTGATCGAGCGGGAGGTGTCGGCAGACGAAGCGGGCGGAGCGCGAAAAGCGTGGTAGGCGGCGGGCGGTTGGTTGGTCGGGATTCGGGGACGGCGAGCGGAGTGGTCAGGCGGGTGTGGACGTCAGGGTGAGCGGATGCCGTGGCGATCAGGGGCGGGCGGGCGGGGGGTGAGAGGCGGCAGAGGCGGGGGAAATGGGGTGAGGCCGAGCTTAGGCTGGCTCGCCGCCGCGACCAGTTCACCGTCGGACGGAACCGTCGGATTTCCAGGGGCAATCGCATAATTCGGGGAGGCGACTGCACGCAACGGCGGGGCGACTGCGCCGGCCTTCAGCGCCAGCGGGGCAACGGTCGCCCGGGCACCCGCGACGGCAAGGCCAGAACCGGGTCGGTTCGGACGCCGCCGGCCGTGCCGACCCGGAGCGACGGCGCGACCGCCGGGACCTGCCAGCCGATCAGCCGACCGTCGTGGACGTCGCGCTCGGCGACGAAGGCAACGCCCCGGCGACCCGGATACTCCCACTCGTCCGGCGCCTGCCCGATCCGCGCCAGGCAGGCCGTGAGCACCCGGTCGGCGCGATCGGCAAGCGCCCGCGCCCGGCCGTCGTCGGCGCAGACGACCACCGCGGCCGGCGGCTGCCCCCGGCGCGCGTAGCGCGGAACCGACCGCCACCAGCCGGCGATCAGATGATCGAGGCGCTCGACCAACGCCACCGCCTGCGTCCGGTCATCCGGCGCGTGAAACACGAGCAGGTCGGTCGTCGCCGTTGCCGGAACCCAGGTCACCTCGGCGACCGCGGCCGGCGTCAGCGGACGGAATCGTTCGACCGGTCGCCGCGGGCCGGCATCCGGGTCGCCGGTCAGGAAGTCGCGCGCGTGCACGCCGGCCGGGAGACCTACGAGCCCGGCATCAGCGCCCGAGCCTGGGGCCAGGCGCGCCCGACCCGGGCCGAGCACGTTCAGGACGCCGGCGTTCGCCTCGAGCGCCAGGAGCCACCCGACCGTATGGATGTCCCGGCGCAGCCGCTCGAGCGTCGACTCGTCGACCACCGGTGCCGACCGGCCGTCGAGCTCGAGCAGAGCGAGTCCCGCCGGAGCAATCGAACAGCAGAACGGAACCCCGCCCCCGTCGCCCCCATGGAGCTGGAAGCGAGCGATGAGCCCGGCATCAGCCAGCCGCTTGAGGCGCCGCTGCGTGGTCGTCAGCGCCCGGCCGTCGCCCATCCGGCGGTGGACCTGGCTGCTCAAGGCGCACCCGGCCGCGGCGATCCACGCCAGCAACTCGACCTCCGCCGGCGCCAGCGCCGGACGCCGGACGCCCGGCGGCACCGGCAGCCAGCGAACGGCCCGGGCGGCGTCGACGGCCCACAACTCGAGGTAGCTCGCTGCGGCTGACTCCACCGTCGGCTCGGCCCGGTCCACGCTGGCGGGCGCCTCGGGCCGATCCTCCGCCGACGTCGCGGTCCCGCGCTCCCCGGCTCGTTCCCCGGAGTCCACGGGATCCGCCTTGGAAACCGGTGGCGGGTCCGAGCCCGGCGGCATCTGGTCCACGCGTGGTGGTGGGGCGAGGCTCTCGAGTTCCCGGCCGCCGCGCTCGCGCTGCGCCGCCGACTGGTCGGCCAGCCGCGCGCGGTCCACCGACAGCCGGAGCGTCCGACCGATGAACGGACGCTCCCGACCCTGCGGTGTCACCCAGCTGACGATCGCCGTATGTCGCGGCAGGTGCAGGCGGACGTCCGGCGCCGCCAGGCTCGCCGCCGCCTGGTCCCCGGTCCGCAGCTGGTCGCTGAACTCGGCCATCAGCAGGCCCGCCGCCGCCCGCGCGTCCTCGGCCGACGCCGTCGCGAACAGCACCCGGTGCGCGAACAGCGCGTCCAGCTGATTCCGCAGCTCCGGCGCCCACTGTGCGTCGGTCTGCCAGCACGCCACCGTCTCCAGGCCGGCCGACCGCTTCAGCGCCATCGTCTCGGCGAACGCCCGGTTGATCACCAGCGGCGCCTCGTCGATCTTCAGCGCCACCGCCGTCGCCGGCTCGCTTCCCCGCCGGTCCTGCGCCCGCGACAGCGCCGCATCCAGCATCCCGACCAGCAGCTGCATCAGCACCGACACGTTTCCCGCTCCCATCTCCCCCAGCGCACCTCGCACGATCAGCACCCCACGCTCCGCGATCAGTCGATCGAAGTCGATCGTCAGCGACCGGTTCAGCAACACCCGCTTGACCGACGTCGAGTTCAGGACACGCGCCAGCTTGTTCGCCGGCGCGTCGAGCTTCGCCGTCGTGCTCGCCCGCGCGTCCGCCAACTGCCCCGGCAGCTCCTCCGCCAGGAAGCCCGCGACCTCGGCGAACTCCGGCAGCGCCGCCAGGCGGTGCCCGACCCGCGCCCGCAGCGCGACCCCAGCCGGCCCGACCTCGAGCAGCCGGGCCACGTCCCACAGCGACGCCCGCCGGTCGTACGCCAGCACCGCGATCAGCGCGTTCCGGAGATACCGGTCCGAGCTGCCCCGAACCTCACCGTCGGCGAACAGCTGCCGTAACGCCGCCACCACGTAGTCGGCGATCGCGTCGATCGGCGCCTGCACGCCGAGCGGATTGAAGCCGCACGTCGGTCGCGCCAGGTCGAGCACCGTGCACTCCCGTCCGGCCGGCACCACGCTGACGGCGGCGTCCGCCGCGTCGCCCTTCGGATCGAGCACGATCACCGCGCAGTCCTCCCGCCCCACGTCCTCCCGCACGCTCGCCACCAGATACGACGTCTTGCCCTGCTCGACCGTCCCCACGACCGCCGTGTTCTGCCGGCGGAGCTCTCGATGGATCGATACCCGTCCGTGCCCGTCGCCCAGCAGACCCCTTCGACCGTCGACCCGCATGATCCCCGCCGGCGCCGGCGCCAACGGCACGGCCCGCCGCCCGAACGGCACCGCGGCGAACCCGACCGACGGCAGCTGCCAAAGCCCGGCGATCTCCTCCGCCGCGTAGCTATGACGCAGCGGCGCCGGCATCGGGTTACCCTCGCCCCGCGCCGCCCGCCGCCGCAGCGCTCGCCCCCGCACCGGCCCTACCTGCCTACCGACCAGGCGGTTCGTCGCCCCGCCCGCCCTCAACTCCGCCGCGATCGCCGCGAGCTGCCGCCTTCCGTGGCCGATCACCCGGATGTCGGCGTAGAAGTAGGGGCCCCGCGCCCTGGTCGACTGCTCCGAGAAATCCGTGTCCGAGTCACCCTCCGACCGCATGCCGGTGCGTGGCCGCGCCCAACCGAGGACGGCCGGTGCCGGCGTCAGCGCAATCTGGACGGCCGCCGGCCCGCCCGCCGCCGCCATCGCCCGCAGCAGGCGCTCGACCGGCGGCCGGTCCGGGTCGATCTCTCCCAGCCTCCGCACCGGCTCCGGGTACAGCCGGCGCTTGTGCAGGCGCACGATCGTCCCGCCGAAGCCGACCGCTCCCGCGAGGGGACGTAGCGCGCAGTTCGGGTAGCTCGTGCGGAGTACCGCCTGCGCCTGGCGCTCGAGACCCTCCGGCACGCAGATCGCCAGCCACGCCAGCGGCGCCCCGCCCGCGCGCACGTGGAGATGGACCTCAAGGCTCAGCGACGGCTGGCCGCCGACCAGCCGCCCCGGTCCCCGCACCGCCGCGAGCGCCTGAAGCCCGGCCATCGTTGCCAGCAGCCCCTCCGCCCCCGCCCGGTCGCCCCGGTACGGCTCGACCAGGAGGCGCACGTACCGCCGCCGCGACCTGGCAAGCAGCCGCCAACCGGCGGGGCCGGCACCGGCGGCGGCAAGCGCCGTGAGCAGGATCTCGGCGGCGGGCATGGCGAGCCCCGGCGGGGCTCCCCTTCCCTCCGACCGGTCCGATCTCCCAGGACACGGCGGCGGTCAGTTCGCCGCGGCCGCCCGCCGTCTCGCCTGGTCGCGGTAGACCCGATACTCCGGCCGCTCGGGTCGCAGGCAGGCGGCGATCGCCAGCGGCCGGCACGCCTCGCGGTGCCGACCCAGCTGCTGGAGCGCCCGCCCGAGGCAGAAATGCGCGTAGTCGTTCGTCGGGGCCCCGTCCGCCACGACGCGGAACTCCTCCACCGCCTCGCTGTAGCGCTGCGACCGAAACAGCGCCCGGCCGAGCTCCTCGCGGATCGACGCCTTGTCCGGCTCGAGATCCCGCGCCCGGATCAGCGGCACCGTCGCCGCGGCGTAGTCACCGTGCTCGAGCAGCTCCTGGCCACGCCGATACAGGTCGTACACGCTGTCCATCGCACTACTCAGCTTAGAGATCCCCGCGCCGTTCCCGTGCCCTGCCAGCACCGGATTCCGCGATCTCCGGGCATCCCGTATCGTCACGCCACGTCACTGCTGGCCGACATCAGAGGGGTCCACGGCAGCGAAGCTGCCCGGCGGCGGTCGGCCGCGTTCACATACCGGGGAGACACCAGATGAAAACCACCAGGATGGCCGGCGGGTTCGCAGTCCTCGCGTTCACGTTCGGGCTCGCCGCATGCGGCAGCAGCTCGAGTTCCAAGTCGACGAGCACGGGCACTTCCGCAACCGGCCTTTCGCGCACGGCACTCGCCGCCCGCGCCAACACCATCTGCGCGACCGCCACCTCGGCCTCGACCACGATCAAGACCCCCGCGGACCTCGCCTCGAACGCCACGTCCGCCGCCGCCTACTACGACAAGATCTACCCGATCACCGACGCCGAGACCAAGGAGCTCCAGGCGCTGACGCCGGACGGCGCCGCGACCGCCGACTGGCAGTCGTTCGTCGCTGCGCAGGTCGCCGCCGACCAGCTCCTGCTGACGATCAAACAGAAGGCCGACGCCGCGGATCCCAGCGGTCTCAACGACCTCAAGCAGGTCCAGCCCACCGGCGCCAAGGTCGCCGCCGCCGCCAAGAAGATCGGCGCCACCACCTGCGCCGGCGGTTAGCCGGCGGTCGCGTTGCCGGGCTGGGCGTCCGCGCCTTCGCGGCGGCCGCGCCCGCCCGTCAGCCCAGGCCTTGGGCGCCCGGGGCGATGACCGTGTGCGAAAGGTCGTCGAAGACGACGAGGCCTCCGTGCGGCAGCCACCCGGCCGCCGCCGCCGGGCCGCTCAGCAGCGCCGCCTTGGCCCTGGCCTCGCCCTCCAGCGCCGTCGGCGCCAGTGCCGTGACCTGCACGACGCCCGTGTAGGCCGGTCGGCCGGTCGCCGGGTCGAGCAGGTGGTGCGCCGGTCGCCCCCGGTCGAGCCAGCTCCGCTTCGTGATGCCGGCGGTGGCGACGCCGCCGTCGCTGACGGCGAACTCGTGCAGCACGCTCCCGTCGAACGGCGCCGCGACCTGAATCGTCCGTTCGACTCCGGCCGTCCCCCCGACGCGCAGATCGCCCTCGCAGTCGACGGCGAAGCCCTCGTGGTCGGCGAGCATCTCCCCGATCAGGTCGGCGAACAGCCCTTTGACGATCCCCCCGCCGTCGAAGTGCAGACCCGGCGGCCGAGTCACCGCGCTCTCCCGGTGATCCACCTCGACCGCGCGCCACGGCAGCGCCGGATGCGGCCCGGCCGGCTGGCGCGGCGGCGCCAGCGCGAGGGCGAGCGGCAGGGCCAGCGACGCCCGCAGATGATCCGCCTTGTAACCGGCCGCCTCGATCTGGTCGAGCATCGTCGCGTCGACGAGACCCTGCGTCAACTCGGCCACGTCGACCACCGCCTGGACGAACTGGGCCATGATCGGCGTCACCGCGACGCGCTCGTTCGGGTCGCGGTTGACGGCCGCCAGCTCGCTCTCGGCCTTGAAGCGCGAGAACTGCGTGTGCCAGATCAGCAGCTGGTCGGTCGCGGCCGTGACCGCGTCGGCCGGGCTCCCGGCCGGACCCGCCCCGACGACGAGCACCGTGCACGCGCCGCCGAAGCAGGTGAAGGTGTTGGTCGCCTCGGTCATGGTCGCCCGGCCTGCCCGCCGGGCCCAGCACCCTACTCGGCGCGCGCCGCTCATCCGTCCGGCAGATTGCTCCCTCGCTCGACGGGGGCGCGCGGCCGCCGCCCGACTCGCGTCACGTAGGCTTGCCGGCGACCGGTGCGCCTGCTCCTGAACATCATCTGGTTCGTCTTCGCCGGACTCTGGATGGCACTCGGCTACGTGCTCGCCGCGCTGATCTGCTTCGTCCTGATCGTGACCATTCCCTTCGGCGTCGCCGCCCTGCGGATCGCCGCCTTCGCCCTCTGGCCGTTCGGCAAGGTCGTCGTTCCCAAGCCCGGCGCCGGCGCCGGATCGCTCGTGCTCAACCTGATCTGGATCGTCCTATGCGGCTGGTGGCTCGCCCTGATGCACCTCGTGTCCGGCGTCTTTCTCTGCCTCACCGTGATCGGGATTCCGCTCGGCCTGGCCAACCTGAAGCTGATTCCCGTTTCGCTCGCGCCGTTCGGCAAGGACATCGTCTCGGCGGGCGACGCTCGCGCCTCCGGGCTCGCTCCGTTCGGTCGGTCGGGCTGGTGATGTTGGTGAGCTGCGGACGCGTCAGGACAGAACGATCCGAGCGGGCAAGCCGCGGGCGGAGCGACAGGCTCCGCCTCACCCTCCCGGCGGGGCCCGCGTCGGGCAGTAGAGCCGGTAGGACGAGAACGGGATGACCGGGTTGCCGAGCACCAGGTAGAGGCCGGTTCCGTCGGGGAAGCGACCGCACGGCGGCGGGTCGGTCGGGCCGGCCGCGTGCCTGAGCATGAACGCGTCTCGGGGTCCGAGCGCCGACGGCGCATAGGTGGTCGGGACGTCCAGACCACTGGCGCGCGCCAGGTTGCGCAGGCCGGCCGGCGCGAAGAAGGGGACGTTGGTGCTGCCGGCGTCGAACTCCACCCGCCGAATGCCCTGACGACGCATCGCCCGCATCACCGCCAGCAGGAGGGCTCGCGGCGCGCCGGTGATCGTCTGCACGTTCAGCGCCTGATCGGCCGGCGGGATCGGCGCGGTCCGGGTATACACGGCCGGCCGGCGTCCCGGGCAGATGAAGGTGTAGAGGTCGAATGGCTTGACCGGGTTGCCGAGTTCGACGTAGACGCCGCTGCCATCATCCAACCGCTGGCACGGCGGCGGGTCGCCCGGCCCCGGAACGCGACGCAGGAGGAAGGCGTCCCTCGGACCCAGCGCCGTCGGGCTCAGCGGGGACGGCAGGCGCAGATGCTCCTGGACGGCCAGGACGCTCAGTCCCGACTGGTTGAAGTCGACCGTGTTGGTGCTCGCCCCGTCCCAGTAGATGGTCCTCACCCCGACGCGCCGCAGCCCGGCCATGAGGGCGGCGACGTCACCGTCGTGGTGCGGCGCCCCCCGCAACCAGCCGGCCGGCGAGTAGACCGTCAGGTGACGCGAGCCGAGCGGCGACGGGTCGTGGGCGCCCGGGAGGGAGAAGCCCACCGGGTGGCCCACCCCGAACGCGACGCCGGCCATATTGGCGACGACGGCCGCCATCAGCCCCGCGGTGAGCCATCGCCGCCGGCGGGCGGGCGCCGTGGCGATCCAGCCGGTCGCCAGCACGGCCATGTAGACGAGGCCGGGGAGGGTGTAACGCGGATCCTTGTGAACGAGGAGCGTCATCCCCAGCCACGACACCAGGGCGCCCCCGAGCAGCTCGGGCACGACGCTGTCGGGCCCTACCCGGCGGGCGCAGCTGCGGACGGCGAGGACGATGCCGACCGCGAGCAGAACCAGGAGCGGGAGACGCAGCTGGATGTTCGCCGCGTCCCAGAAGTACCACAGGCCGTTCTTGACCGACACGAGCGTCGGGTAGGCGCCGCCGAGCGGATTCGTCTCGGCTGTGTTGGCCTGGGCGCTGTGGAGGACGACCTGGTCGCGCAGCTGGCCAGCGTGGTAGGCGTACCACGGCAGGGCGAGCACGGCCAGCCCACCGAGGTAGGCCGCCAGCCCGCGCCGGCGCCGCCAGCCGCCGCGGGCGAGCACCACGACGACGAGCCCGGCGAGGAACACGACGCTCGTCTCCTTGGCGAGCATCGCCAGCCCGCTCAACGCGCCGGCGAGTGCCGCCACTCCCGACCGCTCCAACCGACGCGAGGCGAGGATGGCCCAGACGCTCACCGCCACCATCGCCGCCTGGGGCGGATCGAGCAGGAACTCGTGCATCTCGGAGATGACCATCGGCGTCCCGAGGGCGAAGACCGCCGCCAGCACGCCGGCGCCGCGCCCGTAGGCCAGGCGCCCAACGCCGTAGCAGCCGAAGGCGAGCAGCGGCACGAACACGACGTTCGACGCGAGGATCACCGACCGGGCGCTCGCGCCACCGATCAGGACGCCGATCGCACCCACCAGGTGCACGAGCGGCGGATAGGTGTTGAAGTCGGTGAACGGAGCGCTCAGGTGCCCGGACCCGATCTGGGCTCGGATCGTGAACGCGAACGCCGTGTGCAGGGCGTTGTCCCAGTCCTGCACGCTCGTATCCTGCGACAGCCACCACGCGGTGATCGCCACGAACCCGGCCGCCGCCGCCGCCGTCAGCCAGAGCTCCGCCCCCCGGCCGCCGCGGCCGTCCGCGCTCGCCCCGACCGGCCCTTCCTCATCCATCCGCCGGATGATTCCAGACGGCCCCCAGCCGACCGGCGGCCTGGTCGGCCCGGCTCCCGCCCGCGACGTGACATTCGGGCTCGACCCGACGGCGAGCGCGCGGCCGACAACAGCTGACTACCGGGGCTTGCGTCATACCGCTACGGGGATTCGAAGCCGTCATGAGCCCCCGCGAATCTGCGGTCTACGCCCTGTTTCCGGGGCCATGGACCGCTCTCGGGGGGCAGTCAACCGCACGAAACGGGTCGCGGACTGTGGCGCAACTGTGGCGCGGCACGCCGAGCGACAGTCGCCCGAGCGCGGTCGGGCGATGAAGCCGAGCGCGTCGCTGACACCGGCGCAGCGAGCGCAGAGCGAGCGAGCGCTGTTGGCCGAGCACGACACCAGGACCCTTGCCGGCGAGCCCCGCCTCAGTCGTGCCGACGAGCAGCGGATCACCGACGAGGTGCGAGCAGCTGAAGCCAAGGATAAGGAGCGCCAATTGGCCGACCACGCCAGGGAGATGGCACGTCTCACTGGCGACCTCGCAGCGGTCGCCCGGTCGATGCGAGAGCACCACCTGATCGACCGTCGGATCTACTCCAGCCTCGATCGCGACATTCGATCACTCACCGCAACGCAGCGCCGTCTTGCCGCCGCACCCGGTAGTACTCTGTAGTCACAGGTCGTCAGTCCATCGCCCCGCGGAGCACGAAGCGGGCGCAGCCGGACGGGCCAGCCGCAGCAGTCCGCGGCAGTAACCGACCTACCTCCAAAACGCAAGGAAGAACCCCATGAGCGCAACCGTCCTCATGAACGCCCGCGTACCCACCCAACTCGCAGAGCAGCTCCGCATCCAGGCGGTGCGCAACGATCGCTCCGTCAGTGCGGAGCTCCGGCGGGCGATCTCCGCCCACGTGTCTGAAGCCACGAAGTCGGGCGACGAATCGTGAGCCCATTCGGACAGAACCTGCGTGTTCAGATCGCGGCCGACGCGACGAGCCTCCTCAGTGCTGTCGACC
The DNA here is from genome assembly GCA_963742705.1 of uncultured Solirubrobacterales bacterium. Lineage (GTDB taxonomy): Bacteria > Actinomycetota > Thermoleophilia > Solirubrobacterales > Solirubrobacteraceae > Palsa-513. The sequence continues at coordinate 1,367,185 of CAVUMZ010000017.1, forward strand.
GGTCAGAGCGCAAGCTGCAGTCGTTCGCGACAACCGCGTCGACGAGCTCCGACCGGATTTTGGCGTCGAACCGGCGTCTCGACGACTCGTTCATGGCGACGTCGCGCGCCCAGGAGGCCGCGGCTACCTCCATGATGGGAAGCGATGCGAAGATCGTCGCGTCGGCCGAGAAGACCGGAGGCGCGCTCCAGGCGGTCCACAAGCACGCCCTCGCGGGGGCCGCAGCCGTCTCAGGCTTGTTTGGCGGGTATGAGGCAGCCAAGAGCGCTGTCAGCGACACGATCGACCTCGGCAAGGCGACAGCGTTCCTGTCGACGACGACGGGGGCGAGCGTTGAGCAGTCGTCGCAGCTCGTCGGCGTGATGACGTCCCTGGGCGTCAACACGACTGGTGCGTCGCAGGCGATCAAGGCCTTGTCGAAGGCGAACGAGGCGCAGATCACCAACACGACCGGCACGGCGACGGCGTACTCAAAGCTTGGCATCAGCCAGCAACAGGCAGCGGCGCACTCGCACGATCTTGTCGGCCTGCTCGGCCTGGTCGCTGATCGACTCAAGACTGTTGGTGCGGGCACTGAGAAGACGACCCTTTTACAGCAGCTGTTCGGCAAGTCGTTTCAGACGATCCAGCCGCTGATCCGTGACGGGTCTGCGGGCCTAAACGAGGCGCTGGCTGCCGCGAACAAGTACGGCGTGACGCTGACCTCGAAGACCCTTCCGGGCATCTTGGAGATGGCGAAGGCGGAGCGTGAGCACAAGGAGTCCGTGCTTGGCCTGAAGGTCGCGTTTACTGAGGTCGCGGGCAAGCCGATGATCGACTTCGAGCATCGCCTGACCCAGATCACGAACGACATTCGTACCGGGAACTGGGCGGACCTGTCGAAGCAGACGACTCAGCTCGGCGACGGTCTCGAGCGTGTGATTGAGGCGGTGACGCCCAAGGTGGCGACCGCGTTCGCGCAGGCCGCACCGAAGATGCTGGGTGGCCTGTTGAGTGGGTTCGAGCACGCGAGTCTCGGCGGCGAGGTGATCATCGGCGCGCTGGTTGCGAAGAAGGTGTTTTCGACCGCCATATTCGCCAACCAGGGCCTGGATGCGGCGAAGGCATTCGGGGTGAAGCTCGGTCTGGTCGCCACCCCCGAGTCAGCCGCCGAGGGGGCCCTCGCGGGAAAGGCGTTCGGGTCAGCCTTCGACGCCGCCGCCGCCGAGAGTCTTGCCGCTGGAGGTGCAGGCGCCGCGGCCGTCGGAGCCGGCGATGGAGTCGTTCTGGGCGGCGCCGTCGGGCTTGCGGTGAAGAAACTAGGGACCGGCATCGTCGACACCCTGAAGGGGACGATCGGGAAGGGTCTCGCAGTAGGCGTGGGGGTCACGCTCGCGAGTTGGATCGACAACGCCCTCCACCTGACCGGCGGTGGCCTCACGGCACCTCCAGGCGAGGGGATCGGCGGCGGCAAGACTGCTCCCGGCTCGTTCCCGGGTAGCAAGAACGCCCCCGCGACCTCCAGCTTCGGCGCCGGCTTCCTACCCGCCGGCGCGAAGTATGTCTCAGGTCGCATCGACCAGGGCAAGGACTTCACGACGAACCCGGGCGGGGCGATCATCGCCCCGGGCGCCGGGCGGGTTGTCGCTGTCAAGAACGACCCGACGGGCTTCGGGCCGGACTACCCCGTCGTCCACTTCACGTCTGGTGCGTTCGCCGGCAAGGACGTGTATATCGGCCATACCGATTCGGCGTTGAAGGCCGGGGATACGTTCACTGCCGGGCAGACGATCGCCAACACGTCGCGGACGGGGCACAACGACCCTCCGGGGTGGGCCGAGATCGGCTTTGCTTCGGCGCTCGGGCAGGGCATCCACAATCAGGGCGCCACGATCGCTCCATACTTCGGCGGCCCAGTCGGAAAGACCGGCCTTGTCCCGGGAACGAACCTCCCGGTGGGCCTCACCGGCGGTAGCGGCTCGAGCGCCGGAGCCCTGAAGCCCTGTCTGCTCACGTACTACGACCCGCGGCAGGGCGGCATCAACATCGCCGACCCGAAGCACCCGTATGCGCTAGCGAACGGCGGGACGTGGAAGCCGTCGATGATGGGCTGCGCCGCCCCACCGGCCTACAAGTTCGGAACGCAGATCCAGTTCGTCTACAAGGGCCGCACGGTCTCTGCGACCGTCGTCGATCGCGGCGGCGCGATTCAGGGCAACCACTTCGATCTTCAGCCGGCGCCGGCCGCGCAGCTCGGGATGATCTCGGCTGGCAAGGTCAACGCCCAGTTCCGCGTGGTCAGCGCTGGTTCCGGCGCGAACGCGGTCGACCTTGCGGCCACGCAGTCGCAGCAACAGTCCGACGCGTTCTCCGCCTACCAGACCGCGGTGAGCGACGTGGGCCTCAGGCAGCAGGCGGGAACGCTCACCGCCGCGCAGGCCGCAGCACAGGACCGCTCGCTCGGGCAGAAGGCTCTGGCCGGCGGGTTCGGTTCGCTCGACAGCCACATGATCCTCCAAGTCAAGGCGGACATCGCCGCAGCCGCACCATCGGGAACCGCGCAGCTGCTCGGGCTGGAGTCGGCGAGTCAGAAGAAGACGCTCAGCACCCAGCACAACCTGGCGATCCAGGACAACGCCCTGGCGGCGAAGTTCGCGGCCGCGGCGACCAAGGCCACGGCAACGCAGCAGCACGCGGAGTCGCTGCAAGACCTGATCCCGACCGATCTCTCCACTCCGGCGGGGGCGGCGAAGGCGCTTGGCAACCTGAAGGAGCGCAAGGCTGCCTACACGAACATCAAGGCGATCTACAAGGACGAGCTCGACGCGATCAACAAGAAGGTCGCGGCGTGGGCGAAGTCCCGCGACACCTACCGCAAGCTGGCTAGGAAGGCCACCGGAGCCGCCAAGAAGGCGGCTCTCGATCGTGCTGCGGGGCTCCAGGCGGAGATCGACCAGGCGCAGGCCGACGCGCAGTCGATCGGCGGCAACATCTCGGACGCCGACGTCCAGATCCAGTCGATCAGCGACCAGATCACCCAGACCGCGGCGGATGCGGTCACCCAGCAGCAGGACGCCGACTTCTCCGCCTATCAGCAGGCGACGCAGGACGTCGACCTCCAGGTGTCCGCGGGGGTCCTGACCGACGCCCAGGGCGTGGCGGCCAAGCAGCAGATCGGCAACCAGGCCCTCGCGGGCGCGTATGGGCCTCTCTCGCAGCGCGATCAGTGGCAGGTGATGGCGGACTTGAAGAACGCGACGGTAGACAACACGACGGCGCTGGATGCCAATACTCAGGCCCAGCTCGACGCAAACCAGCTGATGCTCCAGCTCACCCAGGCGAGTCTCGCGATCCAGCAGGTCGAGACGAACACCGCCGTCAAGGCGCTCGCGGACGTGGTCTCGGGCCAGATCGCCGGCGTCGCCTACGCCGGTCGGTCTGGTCGAGCCGGTTCCGGAGTGGCAGCGGTGTATCGCACCGTTCCGCCGCGTGTACCGGGCGCGCGCAGTACGCCCTCCGGCGACCGCCAATCGTGTGGCTATGAAGGTGTGCCAGATCTGCGGCCTACTGAAGCCGCTCAACGACTATCACCGACTCGCAGCCGCAGATCCGGCCACGCCGGTCCTCGTCGCTTTGCGCGACCACGCCCGAGCGGCGGCGGTCTACTGATGGCTCGCACCGACGCTTCCGCTGACCCAAGTGTGGTCCGGGCTCTAGTCGCGCTGCGCGACTTCGCATGGGCACTTAGCCACGAGCGGATTGAGTTCGCGCTCGTCGAGTACGTCGACGGAACCTTTGTCGAGCGTAAGGACGGCGAGACGCGCGTCGGCTTCAACGGGCCGGCCGCCACAAGCATGCCCCTTACGAAGCTTGACGAGTTCGTACGTGGTTTCGGCGAGTAGCCGCGTGATCTGGCGGTTGCCGGCGATGTGCGTCTACGGCGTCCACTAATTCACAGGTGTAGCATCGCGCGATGACCAAGATCCGCGCCACACTCACCCTCGCCGCATCCGTCGCCCTGATCGCTGCCCCATCCGCTGGCGCCAAGACGAAGACACTCACGGTCGGCAAGGCGAAGACGGCGATCGCCAACGAGATCTACAACGCCTACGCGAGCGCGGTCGGCGCGGGCCTCGTCAGCGTCAGCCATTGCCAGCGGATCTCGACCAAGGCCTACCACTGCGCGTATACCGTCGTCATCCCCGTCGGGGACGAAGGAGGGAGCGCGTTCAACGAGGGCTACCAGAACGGCCTCTCGGGCAGTTCGTCGGCGCCGAAGATCAAGTCTGGATCGGCGACAGCGCGGCTCACGTCGTACGGCACCGTCGTGGCGACCGCGACTCGCCCGCGCTGAAAATCGTGAAGGCATGGTGGCGTAGCCGTAGCACGACCGCGCAGACGCTCGTGGCCTTCGCCGCGATCATCGTGGCGATCCTGCTGATTGGCGGCATCGCTGGAGGCGGCTCGAACTCGTCGACCGCAACCCAGGCGTCGGCGCCCCCTGCGGCGCAACCAGCATCGTCGATCAGCTGCGGCCCCGGCACGCACCTGAGCGGCCAGGTCTGCGTGGCGGCTACCCCGAAGACGCGCACAGTCGTCCACTACCGCACCCGGACGGTCACCATGACCGTCACGGCGCCCGCGCCGGCTCCGAGCTCGGCGACCTCGACGGCGACACCCGCGCCCACGCAGTCGGCCGAGGGTGTCGGCTCCTACTCCCACGCCGATGACGCCACGTTCTGCTCCGCCAACCAGTGCATCGGCTCGTTCGAGACGGAGCCCGGCTACATCGTGCAGTGCACGGACGGGACGTACAGTCACTCAGGCGGGATCTCGGGGTCGTGCTCGCGACACGGCGGCAACGGATGATGAACTTTGTGGACCAGCCTCGAGATGACCCTCGCTTTCGTGTCGGAGCGCGAGTCGCGAACGCCCTTGACACTGCCGACCCGAAGCTCTGCGGCCGGATCGTTGAAGTCACGTCCCGCGGGGTCGCGGGGCGTCGAGTTCACCGTCGCCTGGGACGATGACACGACGGGCCTACTCCCCGAGCAGGGGGCGATGTGTCCAGCGCGCTGACCACCGGGGCGATCCTCCGGCGTCGTTGCCTCCGCCATCTGGGTGTGGGTCGACTCCTCCCGGCGTGGTATGCGCTCAGGGGCCTGGGCGGCCGGCACGCTGCTCCTCTGGATCGTGTTCTTGCCCGTGTACCTCATCAAGCGTGCGCCGCGCACGGCAGCGGCATCGCGGCCGGCAGCGGCGAGTGCGTTGAGCCATGAGCCGCCGGTCGCCCACGCCGGCGACGCTTCAACGCGTCGCACGGTAGCGATCGTCGCGGGCGTGATTGTCGTGCTGCTCTACTTGTCAGGCCGGCTCGACCGGGAGCTGTACAAGGTCGGCCTCAACTACCACCAGTGCGGGCAGAACGGGTTCGGCGCGGTGTTCTGCGGTGACGATCTGACCGCGTACAACGATCACCTCCAGGCGGTGCAGCAGCAGGCGACGCAGGCGGAGGATCGGCCCAACAAGATCTCTGCGCCGCAGACCCGACCGCCCCCAGCTGCCCCTGAGCCGCCGCGCAGCTTCAGACCGCTCTCAGGGCCGAGCGCGACCCTCGGGCACGACCTCGGCAAGCACTCGGGCCACGCGCTCGCGGGGAGCTACAAGCGCCCACGCGCCTAGAGGAGTGGTACGCGTCCCCGTTTGGCGAGCGCGCGTTCAAAGCGCGCGTTCGCAGCACGCTCGCCGGCTTCGCCATCGAGCCGTCTTCGCCCGTCGAACTGGCGCGCGCCGTCTCAGCGGCCCACACTCGCGCCGGGCAGCGGGGTGCTAGCGGAGGTCCGAACCTCGGCGGCGCAGCTTTGCCGGAGCCCCCGGTGGCGTTCCGGCGGCGCGCATCTCGGTTTCGGGCGGCCTGCGAATGGCTACGCTCTCCCGGAGATGTCGACGGCACACAGTCGCTCCGCGTGATCGCCGCGACCAACGAGCTCATCGAGGCCGTCGCGGAGGCGCTCGCCGGGACGCGAGAGCAGCGTGGCCGGACTTCAAGCTCCGGATGCCGTCGATGAACTCGAGCGTCGGTTGCAGGATGACTGGCAATGGACTGATGCCTTCGCAGGACGCCACTGGCAATCGCTCGTTCGGGACACGCGCCGCGCCATGTTGGGTTATGGGGACGCCGTCAGAGCGCTCACGAAGGCGGCGCAACTCGGCGCCGAGCTCGACAATTGCTGTCGGCTGCTAGGCGCCGCGGAGACCCGCGCCGACCCGGCGCTACGTCGCCGGCTGGCGCGGACCGCCGAGTCGATTGCTCAAGCCTTTCGACAGCCTGTGGCCCTGATGCTCGCATGGGACGATCTGATGGTTCGAGCTACGGATCGGGAGGAGGCCGAGCGTGCGGCAAGGCGGCTCCTTTCACTCGCGGCTTGGACTGGCCACGATCCGAAACGAAATTTCCTGTGGCCTCCGGGACACACTCCACGCCAGAGAAGCACAGTATCTCGGGCTCGCCGCACCGTCTACCGGTGCCCGACTCGACGCCGCCCGCGAAGCCGCGGGCCAGCCGCCTCGGCGCGGGGTAGCAGTCGTGTGGCTGCGGTTGATCTTCGCCAAGCTTGACCAGCCGGTGGTACAGATTGGCAGCGCGGTGACGCTTTATCAGGCAGCGTGGCTCCGCCGAGCTCTGCTCAACGCTCAGCCCTTTGACGAACTACCACCCGAGGCGCTCGAGGACGCAACTGAGCTGCTGATATTCTGCGGCGCACATTCGGCGGAGAGCGACCTTCCTGAACGGCCGGTCACCTACATACGGGTGGCCGTGGGCGATGGCCTCCTCGCCCATGCGCTTGCGGTGGGCCGCGCCACCGCCGAGGCGCTTGGAGCAGTAGCGGTGCTATATGGCGCAGAGCCGACTCTGTGGAGGGGGGCAGCGAGTCGGTCCCTCTCGTTCGTTGACGGCAAGCTACACCACGAATCACTTGGCGGACCGGTCTGGGACTCGGCAGGTCACCGCGAACGTGTTGGCGTAGCCCGAGGGCGACCTCTCGGACCCTTCGGCGGCTGGCTGACCATCTTGGAAGCCACCTACCGGTTCGAGATGACAATGCCATCGAGGCAGCGACCACGCTTCTGATCTGGCTGAGAGGGGCCCTGACTGCCCCCGAACCACTTCGCCTTGTCCTATGCGACCGCGTTGTGGAGACGGTCTGCGGATGGGCTGGTCGCACATCGCCGCGACAATTCGTGGTTGATGAACTGATTCCCTGGTGGGCACACGCTCGGATACGGGCCGACATCCTCGCCGCCGGCTTCGAGGCGATCGACGGCAACGATTTTAGGCATCATCCGCCCGGGACCAGCGGGCGGTCGATGTGGGAGGAAATTGCCAATCACCCGCCCTCTGTGTCGGTGAGGGCGATCGGCGCACCATCAGCCTTCCCGGCGTGCTGACGGAACTCCAGTGGGTCATCGACCGAACTCCACCGGGGAGTGCTGCTCGGGCGCGACTAGTTTGAGAACTCCAGCGACGGGCCGCGACGGGCAAGCGCGCTGCCGCCTGGTGGACCG
>CAVUMZ010000018.1:0-21880 GCA_963742705.1 uncultured Solirubrobacterales bacterium
TCGCGCCGCGGGCTGCGCATCTGCCCCCAGACGGTGATCGGCGTCCCGGCGAGGCCTGAGGCCTTGACGAGCGCCTTGGCCTTGGCCAGATCCGGCTTGGTCCCGAACGGGCACGGCGCCGTCGGGTGGCCGATCATGCCCGGCGGCAGGAAGAAGCAGCCCGGCTGGATCGTGCCGCTGCTGAGGCGGACGATCGCATCACGGTCGACGGCGTACTGGACCGCCTCGCGCGCCATCAGGTTGTTGAACGGCTTCGTCTGGGTGTTGAGGAAGAAGTAGAAGGTCGAGACCGACGGCTCCTCCTTGAAGCGGTCGGACGCCTGCGCCTGGATCTGCGAGGTCAGCGCCGGCGGGATCGTGTCGCCCCAGTCAAACGCGTCGGCCGAGTTGTTGAGCACCGACTCGGCCTCGGTCTGCGTGTTGGAGACGATCTTGACGTTGACGTCGACGTGGCCGGCGGCGATCCCCGGCAGCGGCTTCCAGCTCGGATTGCGCACGACCGAGAACGACTGGTTGGGCACGACGTTCTTGATCTCGTACGGTCCGACGCCCGGCGGCGGGTGGTTGGTCAGGTTGGACATTGCCGTCCCGGTGGGCACGAGGCCGGCCGCCGGGAAGGCGAGCACGTTCGGGAAGGCTCCGTACGGCCCGACCAGCGTGACCGTGATCTTGCCGGTCGCGTCGTCGGTCTGGATGCCCGAGATCGTCTTGGCCGTGCCCTTGTCGAACGCGTCCGCGCCGACGATGTTCGACGTGAAGAAGCTCTTGCCGCCCCAGTTGAGCTTGATCGCCCGCTGGATCGCGTAGGCGAAGTCGCTCGCCTTGACCGCGGCGCCGTTGGAGTAGGTCAGGCCCGAGCGCAGCGTCATCGTGTAGGTCTTGCCGTCGGCCGAGACCTGCGGCAGCGCCGTCGCCAGGCCGGGGATCACGGCGCCGCCGGCGACGCCCTCCTTGTGGGCGTAGGTGTAGAGGCCGGTATACGAGAGCCAGACGGCGTTGAACGACTGGGACGTGTAGCCCAGCTGCGGGTCGAGGTAGTCGGGCGCGGTTCCCTCGGCCACCGTGACGGTCGCCGACTTGGTCGTGCCCCCGGTGGCCGTGCTGGCCGTCGACGATGACGACGACGAGCTGCTGCCGCAGGCGCTAAGAGCCCCCGCTGCCGCGATCGCGATCAGCGCGCGACCGGCGATTTTCCCTGGCTTGTGCACGAAACCCTCTCCTCCTCTGAGACGCGTGGGACCTTCCCGAGACCTTTCCACCCGGTCGCGACCGGCGACCTCTGCCAAATGTAGTTCACCGAGGGCCGGCTGGGGGCGATTTCCCCGCAATCGCCCGCTCGGAACCCCTTCAATGGTCCTGGCCGTTGCCCGACGGCGTGTAGATCGGCTCGCCGATCAGCTCCGGCGGGAGGAAGTCGACCTGCTCGCCGCCCGCCCGCGACGCGTGGACGTACCCGGCGCCGTGCCCCTGCGCCCGGTCGAGCGCGGTCGTCGCGTTGCGCAGCTGCGGCGGCACCGGGTAATGCGGGCGCTCCGCGACCAGCCGGCGCGCGGCCCCGAGCCCCTGATAGGCCGCCCACGACTTCGGCGCGCGGGCGAGATAGGCGGTCACGTGCGCCAGGTGCAGCCAGCACTCCGGCGGCCCGATCATCTTCACCGCCTGCATCCCCGAGACGGCGACGGTCAGGCCGCCCGCCGCCGCCGTCCCGACCTCCTCCGAGGCGGCGATCACCAGGCGCCGGGCGATGAACACCGGGTCCTCGCCGCCCGCCTCCATCCGCGCCAGCCAGTAGAGCGCGGCGTCGGGGTCCGACCCGCGGATCGACTTGATGAAGGCGGAGATCACCGCGTAGTGCTCGTCGGCGCCCTTGTCGTAGGACACAGCCCGCCGCCCGGCCGCCCGCTCGATCGTCGCGACGTCGATCGCCCCGCCGCCCGGCGTGAGCTGCGCCGCCCGCTCGAGCGTTCCGAGCAGCCGCCGGGCATCGCCGTCGGAGACGAGCAGGAGATGGTCGCGCGCCGCCGCGTCGAGCTCGTAGCCCGGTCGGGCGTCCCCGGCGGGGATGCCGACGCCGCGCTCGGCGTCGGTCAGCGCCCGCCGCGCGAGCTCGGCGAGGTCGGCCGCCGTCAGCGGCCGGACGATGTGCACCTGCAGCCGCGACACGAGCGCCCGGTTGAGCTCGAAGCCCGGGTTCTCGGTCGTGCTGCCGACGAGCACGACCGTCCCGTTCTCGACGTACGGCAGCAGCGCGTCCTGCTGCGCCTTGTTCCACCGGGCGATCTCGTCGATGAACAGCAGCGTCTGGCCGCCGAGGCCGCGCGTCTGCTCGGCCCGGCCGATCACCGCCCGCAGCTCCTTGATTCCGTCCGTCACCGCGTTGAGCTGCTCGACCGCCGCGTCGACCTCCCGCGCGACGCACAGCGCGATCGTCGTCTTGCCGGTCCCCGGCGGCCCCCACAGGACCATCGAGTGCGGCGACCCGGCCGCCAGCGACACGCGCAGCGGGGCGTCGGGCGCCGTCAGCTGCGGCTGCCCGACGACCTCGTCGAGCGTGCGCGGCCGCATCCGCTCGGCGAGCGGCCGGTGCTTGGCCGCCAACGTCGCCCCGATGCTGAGCTGGTCGTCCACGGCGTCCACGGTAGCGCCGACCCGGCGGCTCGAGTCAAGCGCCGGGTTCAGCCGGCCCGTACAGGCCGCACGTCGGTCCGCGTGAAGTGTTCGCCCTTACAGAGCAGCGGTCGATCGGTCGCCTTGGCAAGCGCGTATGCGAAGCAGTCGCCAAAGTTGAGCCCAGCGGGGCCGCGGCCCTTTCCGTAGCGCCGGAACGCCTCGCGCGCGAGCTGTGCCTGCGCCTCGTCGACGGCGACGCAGCGCGCGGCGGTCGCCGCCAGGAGCTTGTCGAGATCGTCCACCCCGGCGTCGCCGGTCCTCGCCTGCATGACGATGGACGCCTCGACCAGCGTCGCGGCGGAGATCAGCGCGTCGTCGGCATCGCCGAGCAGAGCGATGAACTCGTCGCGCTCAGACTCGCCGAAGAGGACGGCCAGCAACGCCGATGTATCGAGCACCAAGGCGGTGACGGCCCTTCAGGATGGAAGTCCGTCCGGGTCGTATCCCAGGATCTCGTCGGCGGCGCGCGGGTCGCGGACCGGCCTGTCCGCGCTGCGCTGCGCGATCCGCGTCAGCTGCTCCCGGCGACGCTCGCGCGGAACGGCGCCGCGCAGACGCTCCAGCCGCTCGCGTACGGCGACGGTGACCGCTGCCGTAATGCTCTCGCCGGTCTCTGCCGCCAGCTCGCGGGCGAGCCGGTCCGCTCGCTCGTCCTTAATATTCAAGGCCATACGAGGAGGAATCGTAGCCGAATTCATCCTTGTCGATCTGTGCGGCCTTCAAACCCGGGATCGGGCCGCCGCGCTCGAATAGCATCGTTGACGGTGGCGATCGACTACGGCTCCGCACCGCCTCCGCCCGGGCCCGGTCTGATCGAGGCGCGCAACCCGGCGACGCTCGAGCCGCTCGGGGCCGTGCGGGTGACGGCCTCCGACGAGCTGCCGGCGCTGATCGCCGAGACGGCCAGCGTCCAGCGGCTCTGGGCGCGCCTGCGACTCGAGGACCGCGCCGGCTACCTGCGTCGGGCCGCGCAGGCGGTGATCGACGAGTTCGACGAGGTCGCCGACGTCGTCGTCGCCGAAAGCGGGCGTCCGCGCACCGAGATCGCCACGCTCGAGCAGCTGCCGGCGATCGACACCCTGCGCTGGCTGTCGGGCTACGGCGTCGAGCTGCTCGGCCCGCGCCGGATCGGCGTGGCCCGGGCGCTCCACCCGCTCAAGCGGGCGCGGATGGCCTACGAGCCGGTCGGCGTCGTCGGCGTGATCGGCGCCGGCAGCGCCCCGCTCGCCCAGCCGCTCTGCCAGATCGCGGCCGCCCTGATCGGCGGCAACGGGGCGATCTACAAGCCATCGCCTGGGGCGAGCCTCGCGGCCGAGCGCCTGACCCGGCTGCTGGCCCGGGCCGGCCTCCCGGAGGGCCTCGTGCGCGTCGTCCACGGCGGCGGCGAGCTCGGACGTGCGCTGGCGGGTGACGGCGGCATCGCCCGGGTCCTCTTTACCGGCAGCGCCCGGGTCGGCGCCGAGGTGGCCAAGATCTGCGCGGCCGCCGGGCGCGGGGCCACGCTCGAGCTGGCCGGGGCCGACCCGATGATCGTGCAGGCGGATGCCAACGTTCCCCGGGCTGTGGCCGGAGCCCTCTGGGCGGGGTGCGTCGGCGCCGGTCAGGCACACGGCACGGTCAAGCGCATCTACGTCGCCCAGGCTCTGTACGACCGCTTTCTCGACGAGCTGATCACCAGCGCCCAGCGGCTGGCGCCGGGCGACCCGGCCGACCCGGCGACCGAGCTCGGGCCGCTCGCCAACGCCCGGCGGGCCGAGCGGCTGACCGCGGCCGTCGCGCAGGCGTGCGCCGAGGGCGCCGTGCTCTGCTGCGGGGCGGCGGTGGCCCCCGACGGGCTCGCCGGCTCCTTCCGCTCGCCGACCGTGCTGCGCTGCCCGGAGCCCGGGGCGCTCCCCCTGCGCGAGCGCTTCGCTGGGCCGGTGCTGGCGGTGCTGGCCGTCGCCGACACGACCGAGGCGATCGCCCTGGCCAACGCCGGGCCGTCGGGACTCGGCGCGTCGGTCTGGACGGCCGACCGCCATCACGGCGGACGCATCGCCGAGGAGCTCCGGGCGGGGACGGTTTGGATCAACGACCACCTCCCGAGCCCAGGCGTCGGGCGCCCGTCGTGGAGCGCGGTCACCGGCGGGAGCATCTGGCGCAGCCAGGGCGCCGACGGACTGCGCGCATGCGTCGCGCCGAAGCTGACCACCTGGGACCCGCCGATCGGCCGTGCGCTCTGGTGGCACCCCTACGACGAGGACACCGGTCGCGCGGCGCGGGCCCTGGCGGACCTGCGCTCGGTCCGCGACGCCGACCGCCAGGCCGCCCTGCGCCACGGATCGATGGCGCTCGTGCGGCTGGCCGGTCGGTCGGTGCGCAGCGCGCGCCGGCGGTGATCGGCGGCGCGAGCACCCGGCCCTCGGAATCCGCCGGGTTAGGCAAACCCGAGAGCGCGCGGACGCGCAGCCGAGCCCGCGAGACCGCCGCTGCACGCGAGCGTGGACGCCGGGCAGAGCCATTGTGCATAAAGTCGATCGAGATTCGGTACAATCACTTGGAGCAACTACCGACCGGAGGTCAGAGATGAGCACGACAGACGAGCTGCTACAGAACGCGGAGGCCTACCAGGCATCCTTCGACAAGGGCGACCTGCCGCTGCCCCCCGGGCGCAAGGTGGCGATCCTGGCCTGCATGGACGCCCGCCTGAACCCCTACGGCGTGCTCGGCCTCAAGGAGGGCGACGCGCACGTCATCCGCAACGCCGGCGGCGTCGTCACCGACGACGAGATCCGGTCCCTGGCGATCTCCCAGCGCCTGCTCGGCACCGAGGAGATCATCCTGATCCACCACACCGACTGCGGCATGCTCACCTTCACCGATGACGATTTCAAGGCCGGCATCCAGGCCGAGCTAGGAATCAAGCCCGAGTGGGCCGTCGAGGCCTTCGCCGATCTCGACGAGGACGTCCGCCAGTCGATCGCGCGGATCAAGGCCAGCCCGTTCATCCCGCGCAAGGACTCGGTCCGCGGCTTCGTCTACGACGTCCACACCGGAGCCCTGCGGGAGGTCGATCCCGCCGCGGCGACGTCGAACGGCGGGCGCTTCGCCGGAGTCTTCGGCTCCCGCCACTAGGACGTTCGAGCTCGGCGCGCTCCACCCGATCGGGTGGAGCGCGCCGCACCGGCCGCGAGGCGTCGCAGGCCGCCCGGCCCAACTTGCGCGTCAAGCCGATGCGCTCGTCGCTTCGCTAGCCGCCGCCGAAGCGCAGCCGTCCCGGCAGCAGCGGCACGACCAGACGCCGGGAGTACTCGGCCCCGGCCCGGACGGCGAGCGACCGGACGGGGTCCCAGCGCAGCCCGTACTCGGCGCGCAGGCGTCCCGGCAGCAGGCCGACGGTTGCCACGTTGGCCACCTCGAGCAGCGGCCGGGCCAGCAGCGGCACCGGCGGATGGAGCACGATCTTGACCGCCAGCTCGCGCGCCGCCGCGGTCACGTGGAGGTCCGGTCCCCGCAGCATGTCCTCGATGTAGTCCTCGAGCACGTCGGGCATCTGTGACGGGCGCAGTCCGAACAGCCGCCCGACCTGCCGGTAGTCGGCCCAGTAGGCCCGGCGGTCGGCTTCGCGCAGACGGCGAACGTAGCGCTCGTAGACGACGAGCCCCGAGTCGGCCAGGCTGGCCAGGACCCACAGCAGGAGCTCGGGGTCGGCGGCCGAGTACTCCGTTCCCGCCGGGAAGCGCCCCGCCGGCTCGACGAGCACGCCGCGGACCCGCCGGTGCATCGCCCGGACCCGGCGGGTCAGGCGATCGGCATCGGCGCGCGGTCCGAACGTCACGGCATGGATCACCCGGGCTGTCCGGGCCAGCCGCTGGTATGGCTCGTCCAACGCCTGAGTGTGGGCCATCAGCCCGGCGAAGGCGAGCGGGTGGGCCGCCTGCATCAGGAGCGCCCGCCGGCCGTAGGGCGCGACGACATGCTCGCGGTGAACCCGGCGGATCATCGACCGGTCGTCGAAGTACTCCATCACTGCAGACGTTACGCGGCCGCCCCGGCGGGCAGATGACCCTCTACGCTTTGTGACGATGCCCGCCCAGGCCTACGCCGGCAAGGAATGCGTCTGCCAGCTCCGCAAGGGGATCTGCGACCAGTCGTGCGTCCGCGACATGCTCGAGACGCCGTTCTACATCGCCTGCCTGAAGCTGAGCGGCCGTCGCTGCCTGGTGATCGGCGGGGGCGAGATCGCGCTCGAGAAGGTCGAAGGCCTGCTAGCCTGCGACGGCCGCGTCGAGATCGTCGCCCCGCACGCGGTGCCCGAGCTCGAACGGCTGGCCGCCGAGGGCTCGATTGCCTGGCGACGGCGGGCGTACGAGCCGGCCGACCTCGCTGGGGCATTCATGGCGATCGCGGCCACCGACGACACCGACGTCAACATCCGCGTCTGGGAGGACGCCGAGGCCCGGGCGATGCTCGTCAACGTCGTCGACGTCCCGCCCCTGTGCAACTTCATCCTCCCGGCGATCGTCCGCACCGGGCCGCTGGCGATCGCGATCTCGACCGCCGGGGCGTCCCCGGCCCTGGCCAAGCGGATGAAGCGGGAGATCGGCGAGCTGTTCGGCGACGACTACGCCCGCCTGGCCGTCGTGCTCAACGCCGCCCGCGGCTGGGCCAAGTCGACGCTGCCGACCTATCAGGACCGCAAGCTCTTCTTCGAGTCGATCGTCAACGGCCGGCCCGACCCGGTCGAGCTCCTGCGCGACGGTCGCGAGGACGCCGTGCTCGACCTGATCGACCAGGCCAAGCTCGCGCACGCCGCCGCCATCGGCGGACCAGCCTGACGCCGAAGGCCCTCGAGCTGGTCGGCGTCGAGCGCCGTTACGGCGAGCGCACCGCCCTGGCCGACGTCAGCTTCGAGCTCGACGCCGGGACGACGCTGGTCGTGTTCGGCCCCAACGGCGCCGGCAAGTCGACGCTGCTGCGCGTCCTGGCCACCCTCCTGCGCCCGCACGCAGGCGTCGTCCGCGTGCTGGGCAGCTCGCTGCCCGACGACGACTGGGCGGTGCGCGGGCGGATCGGCCTGCTCGGCCACGAGCCGCTGCTCTACCGCGACCTCACCGGTCGCGAGAACCTGCGCTACCACGCCCGCCTGCACGGGGTCCCGGCCCGGCGGATCGACGAACTTCTCGCGTCGACCAAAATGACACGCCGGGCCGATGAGCCCGTCCGCTCGCTCTCGCGCGGCATGGTCCAGCGGCTCGCCGTCTGCCGGGCGGTGCTCCACGAGCCGGAGCTGCTGCTGCTCGACGAGCCCCGCGCCAACCTCGACCCGGCGGCGATCGAGCTGGTCGAGCCCCTGATCGGCCGGTCCTCGGGTCGCACGCGCGTGATCGCCAGCCACGACCCGTCCGGCGGTCTCGCCGAGGCCGACGTCGTGCTCGGGCTGCGGGCCGGGCGCACCCGCCTGAACGCCCGCGCCGACACGCTCGACGCGGCGGCCGTAGCGGAGCTCTACCGGTGAGCGTGTCCACCCGGGCCGCGGTCGGCGCCCTCCTGCGCAAGGAGCTCCGCGTCGAGCTGCGGACGCTCGAATCGGTCCCGGCGATGACGCTGTTCACGATCACGACGTTCGTCCTCTTCCACTTCGGCCTCAACCGCGCGTCCGTCGACGGCGACCTGGCCAGCGGGATCCTCTGGGTGACGCTCCTGTTCGCGTCGATCCTCGCCATCAACCGCCTGTTCGTCGCCGACGCCGAGCAGGGCGGCTTCGACGGCTTCCTGCTCGCGCCCGTCGACCGCAGCGCGATGCTGTTCGCCAAGGCGCTGACGCTCCTCGCCTACCTCGTGGCGCTCGAGCTCGTCGCCGTGCCGACCTTCGGCCTGCTGCTGCTCGGCCCGTCGCTCGGGCCGTCGCTGCCGGGCCTGGCCGCCGTGCTCGGCCTGGCCGACATCGGCATCGCCGCGGTCGGGACGCTCGTCTCGGCGATCGCCGTCCGCTCCCGCACGCGCGACCTGCTCGGCCCGCTGCTGGCGCTGCCGCTCCTGGTCCCGGTGATCATCGGCGCGTCGCGCGCGACCTCGCCGCTCCTGGCGCTCGGCCATCCCGGGGCGATCCCCCTGCGCTGGCTGACCATCCTCGGCCTCTATGATCTCGTCTTCGGGCTTCTGACCTACGCCGTTTTCGACTTTCTGCTGGAGGACTGAAGAAAAGCATGTACGGGAAGGGACTCCGGACCCTCTCGGTCCTGACCGCGGTCGTCCTCAGCGGCGCGCTCGGCCTGGCGTTCTTCTACGCGCCGATGGATGCCGACCAGGGCTTCGTCCAGAAGATCTTCTACATCCACGTGCCCCTGGCGATCGTCGCTCTCTGCGGCTTCGTCGCCGGCGGGGTGATGGGCGCGATGCACCTCCGCACGCGCGACGCCCGCTGGGACATGCGCTCCTACGTCGCCATCCACCTGTCGATCATCCTCGGCGTCGGCGTGCTCGTGACCGGGTCGATCTGGGCCCGGGCGGCCTGGGGGCACTGGTGGGTGTGGGACGAGCCGACGCTCGTCAGCTTCCTCATCATCTTCCTGCTCTACGCCACCTACCAGCCCTTGCGCTTCTCGATCGAGGATCCCGAGCGCCAGGCTCGCTACGCCTCGGTCTTCGCCGTCACCGCCGGCGCGTTCGTCCCGCTCAACTTCATCGCCGTCCGGCTGGCCCAGGCGTACACGCACCCGCGCGTGCTCGGCAACATCGACAGCAACCTGCCCGCCTCGGTGCGCCTGACCTTCTACGTCTCGCTGCTGGGGATGACGCTGCTGTTCCTGACGCTGTGGAAGTACGAGATGACCTCCAAGCACGCCGCGTCGCAACTGCGCCGGCTCAAGCGCATGCTCGGCGGCGACGAGGAGCGCCGCGGACGCAGCGCGGCCCCGGCGCTGGCCGGCCCGAAGTGAACGTTCCGTCCAACGACGGCTACGTCGCCGCCGCCTACCTCGTCTTCTTCGCCCTGGTGCTGATCTACGTCGCGATCATGGCCGCCAAGCTGACACGGATCGAGCGGGAGCTCGGCGAGCTCACCGAGCTCGCGCTGCGTGAGCCCGCCGCCGTCTCGGAGGACGAGCCTTGAGCGAGCTGCTGGCGCTCGGCGTCTCACATAAGACCGCGCCCGTCGCCCTCCGCGAGCGCGTCGCGCTCGGCGGCAACGACAACGAGGCTGTCCTGCGCGAGGCGACGGCCAGCGCCGCCGTCGAGGAGGCCGTCGCGATCTCGACGTGCAACCGCACCGAGTTCTACCTCGTCGTCGGCGACCCGGTCGCCGCCGAGAGCAGCGTGCTCGCCCTGATGGCCCAGCGGGCCGGGATCCGTCCGACCGAGCTCGCCGAGGTGATCTACTCCCCGCGCAACTGCGACGCCGCCCGCCAGCTATACCGCGTCACCTCGGGGCTCGAGTCGATGATCGTCGGCGAGCACGAGGTCCAGGGCCAGGTCAAACGATCTTTCGAGACGGCGGTCGCCGCCGGGACGACCGGGCCCCTGACCCACCGCCTGTTCACCGCGGCGCTCCAGACCGGCAAACGCGTCCGCGACGAGACGCAGATCGCCCAGAGCCAGGTCAGCATCTCCTCGGTCGCCGTCCAGCTCGCCCACGACCTGCTCGGCGACCTCGCCGGCCGGCCGGTCGTGATCATCGGCGCCGGCGAGACCAGCGAGCTGACGGCGCGGGCGCTCGCCGACTACGGGGTCACGACGATCTTCGTCGCCAACCGCCACGCCGACCGCGCCCGCTCGCTCGCCGACCGCTTCGGCGGCCGCGTGATCAGCCTCGACAACCTCCCGGCCCAGCTCGAGGCCGCCGACATCGTGCTCGCCTCGACGTCCTCGCCCGACCCGATCGTCGGTGTCGAGGAGCTCGAGCTCGTGATGCGCGCCCGGCCCGGCCGTCCGCTGCTGTTGATCGACATGGCCGTCCCGCGCGACATCGACTCGGCCTGCGCCGACATCGACGGGGTGACCCTCTGCGACATCGACGACCTCCAAGCCGTCGTCGCCCGCAACATCTCGAGCCGCGAGAGCGACGTCCCCCGGGCCGAGCAGATCGTCGAGCAGGAGATCCAGCGCTTCGCCCACTGGCTCGGCCAACTCGACGTCCGCCCCACCGTCGGGGCCCTGCGCCAGCACGGGCACGCGATCGTCGAATCGGTGCTGGCCGAGAACGCCGGCCGCTGGGAGACGGCGTCGCCGCGCGATCTGGCCCGGGTCGAGGCGATGACGCGGGCGGTCATGGGGCGGCTGCTGCACGAGCCGACGATCCGTTTGAAGGGACTCGATCCCGAGCGCAGCCACGGCAGCATGCGGCTCGTCCAGGAGCTGTTCGGCCTGGCCCCGGCCGAGTCGCACGCCGCCGCGGCGGCCGCTGAGGCCGGGGATGCCGCGCCGGGCGAGAACGTGCTCCCGCTGTCGCGCTCGCGCAAGCGGGCGTGAGCGCCCTGCGGCTCGGCACCAGGTCGAGTCCGCTCGCGCTCGTCCAGGCCCGGGCGGTCGCCGCGGCGATCGGGGCGACGCACGAGGTCGAGATCGTCACGAGCTCTGACCGGCCATCGGGTGACGTGCTCGACAAGAGCCGCTGGGTCGCCGGGATCGAGCGGGCCCTGCTCGACGGGTCACTCGATCTGGCCGTCCACTCGGCCAAGGACGTGCCGTTCGACCTGCCGGACGGCCTCGAGCTGATCGGGGCGCCGGCCCGGGCCGACGCGCGCGACGCGCTCTGCGGAGCGGCGTCGCTCGACGCGCTCCCGGCCGGGGCCCGCATCGGCACGAGCAGCCTGCGCCGGGCGGCCCAGCTCCGGGCGCTGCGGCCGGACCTGGACGTCTGCGCGCTGCACGGCAACGTCGACACGCGGATGCGCCGCCTGGCGGCCGGCGACTTCGCGGCGATCGTGGTGGCGATGGCCGGCCTGTCGCGGCTCGGTCTGGACGGCGGCGTGCCGCTCGACGAGCTCGTCCCGTCGCCCGGACAGGGTTGTCTCGCGCTCGAGGCGCGGGCCGGGGATGCCGTGGCGGCGGCGGCGATCGCCGGCCTGCGGGACGCGGCGGCCGAGGTGTCGCTGCGGTGCGAGCGTGCTGTCGTGGGCGAGCTCGGCGCCGGCTGCCACACGCCGCTGGGAGTCCACGCGACGGCGGGGCCGGCCGGCGGCTTGTCGTTGCGGGCGTTCGTCGGCCGGGAGGATGGGACCGAGTGGATCCGCGACGAGCTCGACGGGTCCGACCCGGTCGCGCTCGGGCAGGCGCTAGCGCGGCGTCTGCTCGTGGCCGGGGCCGGGGCGATGTTGTGATGGGCCGGGTCTGCATCGTCGGTGCCGGACCGGGCGACCCGGGCCTGTTGACCGCGCGCGCGCTCGAGCTGATCGCCGCGGCCGACGTGGTCCTCTACGACCGCCTGATCCCGGCGGCGGCCCTGGCCGGCGCCCGGGCGGACGCCGAGCTGCGCTACGTCGGCAAGGAGGGCGGCGGCGCGTCGGTCCCGCAGGAGCAGATCGAGGAGCTGATGCTCGCCCGGGCGCGGGCCGGGGCGATGGTCGTGCGGCTGAAGGGCGGCGATCCGTTCGTCTTCGGTCGGGGGGGCGAGGAGGCGCTCGCCGTGCGCGCGGCCGGGATCCCGTTCGAGGTCGTGCCCGGCGTGACCGCCGCCGTCGCCGCGTCGGCCTACGCCGGCATCCCGGTGACCCACCGCGGCCGGGCGAGCGCCGTGGCGCTGGTCACGGCGCACGAGGACCCGTCGAAGGCCGAGAGCGCGCTCGACTGGGAGGCCCTGGCCGCGTTCCCGGGAACGCTCGTCTTCTACATGGGCGTGCGCCAGCTCGAGGCGATCGCCGCCCGACTGATCGCCGGCGGGCGGCCGGGCGACGAGCCGGCGGCGGTCGTCGAGCGCGGGACGCTGCCCGACCAGCGGGTCGTGTTCGGCCGGCTCGAGACGATCGCCAGGATCGCCGCCGAGGCGCAGGTGCACGCGCCGGCGATCACGATCGTCGGCGCCGTGACCGAGCTCGGGCGTGAGCTGGCGTGGCGCGAGCCGCCGCCGGCCGGGCCGCTCGCCGGGCTGACGATCGCCGTCACGCGGGCGCGCGCCCAGTCGAGCGGGCTCGCCGGACGGCTGACGGAGCTCGGCGCCGCCGTGGTCGAGGCGCCGGCGATCCGGATCGTCGCCCGCGAGGTGGGCCTGCCCTCCTTCGCCGGCGTCGACCTGATCTGCCTGACCAGCCCCAACGGCGTCGCGATCCTGTTCGAGCGGATGGCCGCCCGCGGCGAGGACGCCCGGGCGCTCGCCGGGGCGACGGTCGCGGCAATCGGGCCGGGGACCGCCCGGGCGCTGGCCGACCACGGGATCACGGCCGACGTCGTGCCCGAACGCTTCGTCGCCGAAGCACTGGCCCAGGCGCTCGAGGGGCACATGGTTCGCCGGGCGGTGATCGCCCGCGCGGCGCAGGCGCGTGACGTGCTGCCGGACGCCTTGCGGGCGCGCGGGATCGAGGTTGACGTCGTCTCGCTCTACGACACGATCGCCGAGCCCCTGTCGCCGGCCGAGCTCGCCGGCGCGCGCGGCGCTGACTACATCACCTTCACCTCGTCCTCGACGGTTCGCTTCTTCCTCGAGGTCGGCGAGATCGGTCCGGCGACGCGAATCGCGTCGATCGGCCCCGTCACCAGCGCCACCCTGCGCGAGCACGGGCACGCACCGGCCGTCGAGGCCGACCGGCACGACATCGACGGGTTGGTCGCGGCGGTAGTCGCCGACGCCGCGGCGCGCAAATCGTAAACTCGCGCGGCGCGCGATACCTTGCAACGCGTGAGCGTAATCACGTTCCTCTCGGACTACGGCTACAACGACGAGTTCGTCGGCGTCTGTCACGGTGTCCTCGCGACCTGGTGCCCCCAGGCGCAGGTGATCGACATCACACACGGAATCGCCCGCCACGACATCCGCGCGGGCGCGGTCGCCCTGCGCGGGGCGGTCGCCTACATGCCGCCGGGAGTTCACCTGGCGGTGGTCGACCCGGACGTCGGCCGACCGGTCCGGCGGGCGGTCGCGCTGCGCACGGCGGCGCGCAACCACCTCCTCGTCGGGCCTGACAACGGCCTCCTGGCACTAGCGGCCGATCGGCTTGGCGGCGTCATCGAGGCGGTCGACATCGGGCGCTCGCCGCACCGCCTCGAGCCGGTCTGCGCGACCTTCCACGGTCGCGACATCTTCGCCCCGGTCGCGGCGGCGCTCGCCGGCGGGGCCCCGCTCCAGGGCGTTGGCCGTTCGTTCGCGCCTGCGGACCTCGTCGGCCTCGACCTGCCGCGGAGCAGCATCGAGGACGGCACGCTGGTGGCGCAGGTTCGCGCGATCGACCGCTTCGGCAACACCCAGCTCAACGTCGACCACGCCGAGATCGAGTCGTTCGGCCTCGCGCTCGGCGCGTCGATCGAGCTCGAGGTCGTCGACGGGCCGTTCGCCGCACGCTATGTCTACGCGTTCGGCGAGGGCGCAGCCGACGAGGTCCTGCTCTACGAGGACGCCCAGCAGCAGCTGGCGATCGCGATCAACCGCGGCTCGGCCTCCGAGCGCCTCGACCTCGGCCTCGACTCGGAAGTTCGCCTGCGGCTCGCATGAGCCCCGCGGCGGCCGGGCGCCTCGGGACGCCGCGCCTGCACCTGCGCCGCACCGACTCGACCAACGACCGCGCCCGGGCGCTGGCGAGCGCCGGCGCCCCGCACGGAACGCTGGTCACCGCCGCCGAGCAGACCGCCGGCCGCGGGCGTCAAGGACGGACGTGGAGCGCCCCGGCGGGTACGGCCCTCTTGATGAGCCTGGTGCTCCGCGGAGAGTCGTCCCTGCTGCCGCTGGCGGCGGGCGTCGCCGTCGCCGACGTCGCCGGCCCGGGGGCGCTCTTGAAGTGGCCGAACGACGTGCTGGTCGACGGGCGGAAGGTCGCCGGGATCCTGGTCGAGGGGCGGCCGGACGAGGAGTGGTCGGTGCTCGGGATCGGCGTCAACGTCGCGGTCGACGTCGCCGACCTGCCGCCGGCGGCGCGCGAGCGCGCGGGGACGCTCGGCCGCCCGGAGAGGGAGATCGAGCCGCTGCTGGCCGCGCTGCTGCGCGGGCTCGACCGGTGGCTGGCGGCGCCGGGGGCGGCGGTGCTCGACGCCTGGCGGGCGCGCGACGGCCTGCTCGGGTTTCCGGTCGCCTGGTCGGCAGGCAACGGAACGGCGGCGGGAATCGACGGGGAGGGGCGGCTGGTGGTCGCGCTCGCCGATGGGGGGACGGTGGCCGTCGGCGCCGGCGAGGTGCATCTGCGGCTGCCCGGGTCGCGGTGACGCTCGTGCGTTGTGGTGCGGACCGGGCCGGTCGTTGTGCGGGCCCCGCGCGGCGGATGTGTTGACAGTCGCCAGAAGAAGCGCCACAATTGTGGCGCATGGCTACTGAGTCGCTGCGAACGGTCCGCGATCACCTGTCCGAAGTCGTCGAGCGCGTCGAGCGCCAGCACGAGCGGGTCGTGATCACGCGCAACGGCCGCGAAGCGGCGGTGCTGATCAGCCCAGAGGATCTCGCGGAGCTAGAGGAGACGCTGTCGGTCCTAAGTGACCCGGCTGCGCTGGCAGACATCCGCGAGGCCGACGCCGCCTATGCCCGGGGGGACGTCCTACGCGGAGTCGAGGCCGTGCGCCGCCTCCGACGGTGACCGACCATGAGGACGAGTACGAGCTCGTCCTCACGCCGCCGGCTCGCCGAGCCCTGGCCGAGCAGCTGCCCGAGGCGGTCGCGGCCGCAGTGATCGACTTCATCACGACGGTCCTCGTACGGCAGCCGTTTCGAGTCGGCAAACCGCTCCGGGGCGACTTGGTGGGAATCCGGTCGGCGCGCCGCGGGACCTACAGGGTGCTCTATCGAGTCCGTGCGCAGCCACGGGAGGTCATCGTCCTCCGTATCGAGCACCGTCGGCACGCCTACCGGGCGCTCTAGCCTCGATTGACCACTAGCGATTTGGCCCGGCGAGCTGAAACGTCCGCCTGAGCAGGCAGGATCGGTGTTGCGAGGCACCTATCGAGCCGCTCAGGAGGTTCACCTTGAAGGTGACGGGACGTTCCAGGATTCAGACGGTAGATGTTGTGGCGGACGCGACGGGGTTGTCGTCGCGGGCGGGAACGGCGTTGCTGGCGCTGGTCGCGGGCCGGCTGGGCCTTGTGGGCGGGCTGTCGGCGGCGTTGGCGGGGACGCGGGAGCGGCGTTCGGGGCATGATCCGGGGCGGGTTTTCGCTGATCTGGCGGTCGTTGTCGCGGATGGCGGGGAGTGCGTCTCGGATCTCGCGGTGTTGCGCGGCCAGCCCGCGTTGTTCGGCGATGTCGCGTCGATTTCGACCGGGCGGCGGGTGATGCTCTCGATCGGCGAGTCGGAGCTCGCCGGGATTCGCGGGGCGCGGGCTGCCGCGCGGGCGCGGGCGTGGAAGGCCGGGGCGGCGCCCGGGCGGGTCGTGCTGGAGTTCGACGCGACGTTGGTCGCTGCGCATTCTGAGAAGGAGCGGGCGGCCGGCCATTACAAGGGCGGCTTTGGCTTTCACCCGCTGCTCGTGACCTGCGGCCGCGAGACGCTGGTCGGGATCCTGCGGCCCGGGAACGCCGGGGCGAACAACGCTGATGATCACCTCCGGGCGCTGGACTTGGCGCTCGATCAGCTGCCCCAGCAGGCGCTGGATGGCGTGATCATCGCAAGGGCCGACTCGGCTGGCGCGAGCCACGACTTCGCCGCGGCGTGCCGCGAGTGCGAGATCGAGTTCTCCCTCGGCTACGGATTGAACGAGCCGACGCGCGAGGCGATCCTCCAGCTGCCGGAGAGCGCATGGGTGCCGGCTGTGAACGCTGGCGGCGAACCACGCGAAGGAGCGTGGGTTGCCGAGCTGACCCAGCACGTGAAGCTCGCCGACTGGCCGACGGGGACGCGGTTGATCTGCCGCCGCGAGCGCCCGCACCCCGGGGCCCAGCTCTCGTTCACAGACCACGACGGGCACCGCTTCCAGTGCTTCATCACCGACCAGATCAACGGCGACCTGCCCGCCCTTGAGGCCGATCACCGCCAGCACGCCCAAGTCGAAGATCGCGTCAAAGCGCTGAAAGCAACCGGCGGCGACATGTTCCCCTTCCACGACTTCGCCGCGAACACAGCCTGGCTCGAGCTCGCGCTGACCGCCACCGACATCACCGCCTGGACGCAGGCGCTCACCCTCGACGGCGAACACCAGACCTGCGAGCCGAAGCGCCTGCGCTACCGCATCCTCCACGTCGCCGCCAGGCTCACCCGCCACGCCCGCCGCGTCACGATGCACCTCCCCGACGACTGGCCCTGGGCGACCGCCATCATCCGCGCGTTCGACCGCCTCGAATATCTCCCCGCGCTCGCCTGACCCGGCGCGCGCGGGCCCAAAGCACCGCCTCGCCCCGCCGCCGCGACCCGGGCACCAGCCCGCGCGAACCGGCGCCCCAAACGCTCCACCCAGCGCCCCCGGCGGCCAACTCAGGCGATACCCGGCCGCCAAAAGCGTCCAAGACTCACGCTGACACCACCACACGACCCAAAATCAAGGTCCCGCGACACCGACCTC
The DNA here is from genome assembly GCA_963742705.1 of uncultured Solirubrobacterales bacterium. GTDB lineage: Bacteria > Actinomycetota > Thermoleophilia > Solirubrobacterales > Solirubrobacteraceae > Palsa-513. The sequence goes on from CAVUMZ010000018.1 coordinate 17,275, forward strand.
AGCTTCGTGACGAATCGAGGCTAGCCGGGCTTGACCACGGAGCCGCGACGGAGATGCGGCGGCCGGAGCCTCGGCGCCGCCCGAAATCCCAGTCGAACGCCGAGCGAACGGCTACGGAAGAGCGCCTCGGGACTCTCGGGACGGTCCTCGTGGCGTGGACGAATGACGAACGGCATGGGCTCCTGGATCGCGATCGATCTGGAAACGGAGCGTATATCGGCAGGCGGGCCGTCGTGGCGGCGGCCCTCGGCAGGTCCCGGCGGACGGATGGACCGGTCGAACCCGATCAGAGGCCGGCGAGCCGGCGCTCGAGCTCGGCCCGCTCGACGGCGTTGCCGCTGAGCTCGATCGCGCGCCGGTAGGCCGCGGCGGCATCGGCCCGGTCGCCGGCGCGCCGCCGGAGCTCGGCCCGGGCGGCGTGGAGCGGCTGGTAGGTGGCGAGCGCCGGCTCGTCGACCAGCGCCGCGAGCAGCTCGAGCCCGGCCGCCGGCCCGGCCGCGAAGCCGACGGCGACCGCGCGGTTGACGGCGACGACCGGCGACGGCGCGACCCGCATCAGCGCCGCGTAGAGGTTGGCAATCTGCTGCCAGTCGGTTTCCTGCGGGCTCGGGGCCCTGACGTGGAGGGCGGCGATCGCCGCCTGTAGCTGGTAGGGCCCCGTCCGGCCCAGGCGCATCGCCCGGTCGAGCGTCTTGAGCCCCTCGCGTACGCGCCCGGAGTCCCACCGGGCGCGATCCTGGCGGTCGAGCGGCACGTAGGCGCCGCGCTCGTCGACGCGGGCCTCGCGGCGGGCGTCGTGCAGCAGCATCAGCGCCAGCAGGCCGTGGACCTCGGCGTCGTCGGCCATCAGTCGGGCGAGCAGGCGGCCGAGGCGGATCGCCTCGGTGCACAGCTCCCCGCGGACCAGGCGGTCGCCCGTGGTCGCCCCGTAGCCCTCGTTGAAGATCAGGTAGACGACCGACAGGACGCCGCGCAGACGATCGGGCAGCGCCTCGTCGGTCGGAACGCGGTAGGGGATGTGGGCGTCGGCGATCTTGCGCTTGGCCCGCACCAGCCGCTGGGCCATCGTCGGCTCGGCGACGAGGTGGGCCCGGGCGATCTCGGCGGTGCTGAGACCGCCGAGCGTCTTCAGCGTCAGGGCGACACGGGCCGGCAGCGCGAGCGCCGGGTGACAGCAGGTGAAGATCAGGCGCAGCCGATCGTCGGCGACCGCACCGTCCTCGTCGGCCTCGCCGTCCGCGTTGTGCTCCTGGGCGTCGAGCCGGGCGAGCTCGACCAGGCGCGCCGTGCGCTCGCTGGTCGACCGCCGCTGCCGCAGCCGGTCGATCGCCCGCCGGCGCGCGGTGACCATGATCCACGCCCGCGGGTGCGTCGGAATGCCGTCGCGCGGCCAGGTCGCGACCGCCGCGGCGAAGGCGTCCTGGACGGCGTCCTCGGCGAGCTGGAAGTCGCCGACGTGGCCGATCAGCGTCGCCAGCACGACCGCCCGCTCGTCGCGGAAGGCGCGCTCGGCGGCGGCGGCCGGGTCGTCGTCGCCCGGCCGCCGCGCGGCCCTCCCGTTCATCGGCGCCGGCCGGGCCGGCGCGTCGACGCGCCGGTCATCGGCCTCAGGCGCCCCAGACCGGGCGGACCTCGATCGACCCGTACTCGCTGCTCGGCATGCGGGCCGCGTAGTCCACCGCCGTGTCGAGGTCGGCCGCCTCGACGAGGAAGAAGCCGGCGAGCAGCTCCTTCGTCTCGGCGAACGGGCCGTCGGTCAGCTGGGTCTCGCCGTCGCGCACGCGGACGGTCGTCGCCGCCTCAGCGCCCTTCAGGCCGTGGTTGGCCACGAGCGCCCCGGCGTCCTCGAGGTACTGGCCGTAGGCCATCCACCGCTGGTGGATCGCCCCCATCTGCTCGGGCGGCGGACCCCCGTCGACGGGGTTGTAGATCAGCAGCATGTATTTGGGCATCTTGCGGCTCCTTGGTGGTGGCTTACAACCGCGCGATCTGCGGCTTCATCGTCTAAGACGGGGCGGGGTGGCGCGTTTCGACAGGTCGCCGGCACTTCTCCGCGTAGGATCGACGGGAGGCCGACGCCCGTCGCAGACCGAACCGAAAGGAGCCGCAATGCTGTTCGGAGCCGAGCACGTACGGAGATACCGCGACACCGACGGTGCGGAGGGCCACGACTGGCGGGGCACGCAGACCCTGATCCTGACCACGACCGGCCGGCGCTCCGGCGAGCAGCGAAGCACGCCGCTGATCTACGACCGCAGCGGCGAGGACTATCTCGTCGTCGCGTCCAAGGGCGGCGCCGATGACCCGCCCGCCTGGTTCCTCAACCTCGAGGCGAACCCCGATGCCGAGATCCAGGTCAAGGCCGAACGCTTCCCGGTCCGCGCCCGCGTCGCGACCGCCGCCGAGAAGCCGGCGCTGTGGGCGACGATGGTCGACACCTGGCCGGCCTACGACGAGTACCAGGAGAAGACCGACCGCGAGATCCCCGTCGTCGTGCTCGAACGCGCCTGACCGATGAGTCCCCGCCGCCGCGTCGGTCTACAGGCACCATCCGTAAGCCACTCGAAAGGAGCTCGGACGTGCGTCAGAAGATCATCCCCAACCTGTGGTTCGACACCGAGGCGCAGGAGGCCGCCGACTTTTACGTCTCCGTGTTCCCCAGCTCCCGCATCGTCGGCGTCGCCCACTACAACGACGCCGGCCCGCGGCCGGCCGGCACGGTGATGACGGTCGAGTTCGAGCTCGACGGCCAGCGCTTCGTCGGCATCAACGGCGGCCCGCAGTTCAAGTTCGACGAGGCGGTCTCGTTCCAGATCGACTGCGACACCCAGCAGGAGATCGACTTCTATTGGGAGCGACTGTCCGACGGCGGCGAGGAAGGCCCGTGCGGGTGGCTCAAGGACCGCTACGGGCTCTCCTGGCAGGTCGTGCCGGCCGGGATGGAGGAGATGCTCGGCGACGTCGACCGCGCCCGGGCCGAGCGGGCGATGAAGGCGATGCTCGGCATGCGCCGGATCGATCTCGCCGCGCTGCGCAGCGCGGCCGACGGCGTCGCGGCCGGCTGAACCTCCTCGAACCGCGACCGCTACGGATCGTCAATCCGCGTTGCCGGCACCGAGCCGCAGCTCGGCCACCAGCGGCGAGTGGTCGGAGAGCCCCTGCTCGCGCCAGCTGTGCTCGTAGCCGCAGGACAGAACCTCGACCCCGGCCGAGACGATCAGGTGGTCGAGGCGGTAGCCGCCGGAATATCGCGGCCAGCTCCAGCTGAGCTCCCGCCGCTCGTATCCGTGCAGCGCGCGGAAGGCGTCCCGGAAGCCGTGCGGCTCGAGACCGCGGATCAACGCCAGCTCGGCGGCGTCCCACCGCTCGCCCCGCTCCGGCCGAAGCCGGCCGTACCGGTCACGGGCAAAGGTCCAGACCCGTCCGTCGGCGTGCTCCTTGCGCGGCGTGTTGAGGTCCCCGCAGACGAGCCGGTCGGCCGCGGCCGCGGCCGGTCCGGCGAGGTGATTGTGCACGGCTTCGTGGGTGAGCACCTTGGCCAGGTCGGGGCGCGTGCTGATCGGCGAATGCATGTTCACGACCTCGGTCGCGTCTTCGAGCCGGACGGCGAGGACCCGCTCGGGCAGCGGCAGGCCGGCGACGCTCAGCGGCGTGGCCGGCCGGCGCGACGCCGTCAGCACACCGAGCGGCCGGCCGGTCGGGGCGAGCTCGGCCTGCGCGACGTGATACCCGCTCGCCGCGAGTGTCTCGTGCCACGGGTCCGTGGTCGTCCGGGTGATCTCCTGTAGGCACACGACGTCGGCGTCGAGCTCGACGACCCGCTGGACCTGCTCGCCGAGGCGGGCCACCCGGCCGGCGACGTTCCAGCTCAGCAGGATCACCCGCGACCGTCGCGCCACGCCCGGTAGGCGGCGGGCAGGCACCGGGCGCACGGACGGTAGCCGGCGGCCCGGGCGACGGCCGCGTCGGCGAAGAACACCCGCTCGGTGACGTAGCCGCCGCGGGCGATCGCCCCCAGCGCCGACGGGCAGTCCAACCGGCCGTAGATCCGCGTCCGCCGGTGGCCGCCGAGCTGGCCGGGCATCGCGCTCGGCTGCGGACGCCCGTCGGCGCCGACCAGACGGACCGTACGCGTCACCCGCCGGCGGCCTCGAGCGCCAGCAGCGCCTCCTTGCGCGGCAGGCCGCCCCGGTAGCCGCCGCGGCCCCCGTCGGACCGCAGCACCCGGTGGCAGGGGACGACGATCGGCAGGGGGTTGGTCGCCAGCGCCGTTCCCGCCGCCCGCACCGCCTCCGGGTTGCCCGCCGCCGTCGCCACCGCCCGGTAGGTCCCCGTCTGACCGTAGGGGATCTGCGCCGTCGCGCCCAGCACCGCCCGGCGGAAGCCGCGCGTCAGCGACCAGTCGAGCGGCAGGTCGAAATGCGCCCGCCGGCCGGCGAAGTACTCGTCGAGCTCGCGGCGCGTCTGGTCCAGGCGCGCCGGGGCCTCGAGCAGCCGCGGCGAGACCCGGCGCGCCAGATCGGCCAGGACCCCGTCGGCCGGCTCGGTCTCGAACGCGATCCGCACCAGGCCGATCGACGTCCCCGCGACCAGCAGCCGGCCGACC
>CAVUMZ010000019.1:0-645662 GCA_963742705.1 uncultured Solirubrobacterales bacterium
CTGAGAATGTCGTTCCGGTCGGCCAGGTCCACCAAGACCGGCCCGCCGGAACGCAACGACTGCACTCCGGCCTCACAGACGGCGACCGCCGCATACCCGTCCCACGCGGTCGGACCGTCCACCTCTCCCCTCCGGGCGGCGTCCGCCCAGCGCTGCACCTGCACGTCGTACGCGGTCGCGAACCGCACCCGGTAGTCGTCCGGTACGGCGCCGCCCCAGCGGCCGTCCGTCCGGACGACCAGGCCGGAGCCGAGCCCGACGGTCGCGGTGCCCCGCTCGGCCTCCGCCTCACACCGAACCTCGTACCCGAGGTTACTGTTCACGAAAACCTCGACGTCGGCGATCGCCCCCGACCGCAACTCGAGTACGGCGAACTGCGGGTCCGCCACCCCCGACGGCGCAGAGCTCGAGGCCAGCGGCGTATGCACCGTGATCCGGGTGATCTCATCACCGAACAGCCAGCGGGTGACGTCCACCTCGTGCACCAGCGAGTCCCGCACCAGCATCTCGCTGCGGAACCCGTCCGGCGCCGCCTTGTTCCGGTGCACGTGGTGCACCGGGATCAGCAGCCGGCCGAGGTCACCCAGCCGGCCACCGAGCGCCGCGTACTCGGGATCGAACCGGCGCATGAAGCCGACCTGGGATCAGCTCCCGGCCGAGCTTGTGCTGCGCCTCGACCAGCTCCAGTGCCGACGCCGGGTCGAGGGTCAGCGGCTTCTCGCACAGCACCGGCTTGCCGGCGTCCAGGCAGGCCAGCACCTGCTCGGCGTGTGCGGCGCCCGGCGAGGCGATGATCACCGCGTCCACCGTGGCGATCAGCTCGGCCCAGTCAACCGTCGCGGCAGTCCCCAGTCGCCCCGCGACGTCGCGCACACCTGGCCGTGTCCGGGGTCCGACACCGCGGCCGAGCCAGGACGCCGCCGATCCTGCGGGCGACGCGCTCGGCATGGTCGGCGCCCATCACGCCGACGCCGATCACCCCGATCCGCAGCGGCTCCGTCATCTGGCACTGCCTCACATCTGTTGCGTCCGAAGAACCGTGCGCTATAGCCCTCGCTTCTTCGGACGCTAGGCAAGGTCAGCGGCCCAACTCGTGCGCGAGGGCGTCGAGCTCGGCGCCGCCGGCCATCTGCCGGGTCAGCTCGTCGATGGTGGATCTCGGACTTCGCGAACTCACCCAGACTGCGGCCGCGGCTTGAGGATCAGGAAGCGGTCGCCGATCGGGTAGGCGTGGTGCGGGTTGTGGGTGATGAACACGACGCCCAGTGCGGCGGGTCGCGGGCCTGCGCGACGTAGCGCAGCACCACCCCGGCCTGCTTCACCCCGAGGGCCGCGGTCGGCTCGTCGAGGATCAGCACCCGGGCACCGAAGTACACCGCCCGGGCGATCGCCACCGATTGCCGCTCGCCGCCGGACAGGGGTGCCGATCGGCTGATCCACGTCCCGTAGGTCGATGCCCATCTTCAGCAGCTCGTCGCGGGTGAGTTCGACCGCATCGCGCCGACGTCGCAGCCGCTTCAGCGGACCGAAGCCGCAGGGTCGGCTCCGAGCCGAGGAAGAAGTTCCGCCAGATCGGCATCAACGGCACCACCGCGAGGTCCTGGTAGACCGTCGCGATGCCCGAGCGCCAGCGCCGCCCGCGGGCTGGGCGAACTGCCGCTTGACCCCGTCGACCACGAAGACGCCCTCGGGAGTGCTCGTGCACACCGGCCAGCAGCCTGATCAGGGTCGACTTCCCCGCGCCGTTGTCGCCCAGCACGCAGGTCACCTCGCCCGCGTTGACCGTCGTACTTGACGTCCTTCAGGGCGATGATGTTGCCGTAGTTCTTCCCCAGGTTCTCGACCCGGATGATCTCCGCATGCGCCGGTGGCAACTCCGGCGCATCACCCGCGGGACCGCTGACCTCCTCGTGCGACGGCAGCTCGACCTCGGGCACGTCTTCCGGCAGAGACCTGATCGCTCATCGTCGTACCCCTGCTCGTTCCCGAACCATTGTTGACCAGCACCGCGCCGAGCAGCATGACGCCCAGGAACGCCTTCAGCCAGTTGTTGTCCCATTGCGCGAAGACGATGCCCTGGTAAGTCATGCAGTCACGCCGCGCGGTGAATCGCCTACCTGCGACACGTGCAAGCCTGGGGACTGGACCGGCGAAGCGCGCGCCATCTTGGACAAATTGCCGGACCTCGCCGGCCGCAAAGCGCTTTCGAAGGCTGAGGCGGCGGCGTCCATTGGCGTTAGCGTCGATTATTTCGCTGAGCGAGTCATGCCCGAGCTGCGCACGATCAGCAGAGGCGGCCGCGTGCTCATCCCCGTAGACGAGCTGGACGCCTGGGTCACGGGCTCAGCGGCCCGCGCGCTCAAGCCGCGCTGATGGCCCCGCCTCTCCCGGCGCTGGCCGTACCGGGTACAAGCGGCAGCCATGCTCAGCGTCTCGGTGGACACGTTCGAGCGGCGCGTGTTGCCCGATCTGCGCGTCGTGAATCTCGGCCGCCGCGTTCTTATCCCGGTTCGCGAGCTTGAGGTTTGGCTCGAAGCCAACGCCGCTCGCGCGCTCAAGCCGCGCTGATGGCGACCACTCCCACCGGCTCGCGCGATGGCGTCGAATGGCGGACGGACGCCAAGGGCGCGCGGCACTACCGCTGGGTCATCAACCGAGCCAAGGCGAAAGGCGGCAAGTTACGTGGCGATTGGACTAGTTCCAACGCCGAAGCCCGCAGCGGACGGGCCAAGGCGCTAGGCGAAGTGGCCGCCGGCACCGCTCCGCGGTCATCGGCACTCACGCTGCGCGAAGCGTGGGCGGATTTCAACGCGCAGGCCACGGCCGGCACCGCGACGAGCCGAAGCCGGCAGCCATTCAAGGCTTCGACGTTGCGGGGCTATTCCCGCGGCTGGGCGAAAATCGAGCCCGAGCTGGGCGCCCATCGCCTAACGGACATTAGACGCGCGGACGTGCAAGCGATGATTGACCGCTGGGCGGCCGGTGGGATGCAGCCCAGCACCATCCGCAATTCGCTCGATCCGCTGCGCGTCCTATACCGGCGCGCGATCACGCGGGATCTCGTCGCCGTGAACCCGACCGACCATCTTGAGGTCCCGGCCGACCGCCACGCCGAGCCGATGCGGTTTGCATCCCGCGAGGAAGCGGCCCGCCTGATCGCAGCCCTGCCCGCCGCGGAGCGCGCAATCTGGGCGACCGCGCTATACGCCGGCCTGCGGCGCGGTGAGCTGCGGGCGCTCCGGTGGTCAGACCTAGCCGGCGGCGACATTCACGTGTCGCGCTCCTGGGATGACAACGCGGGCGAGCAGACGCCGAAGACGAAAGGCTCAAATCGCCACGTCGCCATCATCCCGCCGCTGGCCGCCGTGCTCGACGGCCACAAGGCCACTACCGGCCGTAGCGGCGACGATCTCGTCTTCGGCCGCACGCCGGCCGCGCCGTTCATCGCATCGACCGTACGCGCTCGGGCGCTCAAAGCTTGGAAGGCGGCCGATCCCGCGCTTGCTCCGATCACGCTGCATCAGTGCCGCCATACGTTCGCGTCGCTGATGATTGCCGCCGGTTGCAACGCCAAGGCGCTCAGCGTCGTCATGGGCCACGCCGCCATTGGGATCACTTTTGACCGGTACGGCCATTTGATGCCGGGCGGTGAGCAGGAAGTCGGGCGCTTACTTGCTGAATACCTAGGCTAACTCGCAGCGGCCGGCGGCTCGACAGCGCCAGCGTAGTACCCGCCCCCGGGGCCGGGGTTGCCAACAATCCATCCTGCTGCGGTGGCGTGACGGGCAACCCGATTGAACGATCCGGTAACACCGGCGGCCGCTTCGCCCTCTGCCCGCGTGCAATGCCCAGACGCCCAAACTGCGCGGGCTAGCATGCCGCACGTTCATTTTTGGCCAGCCTGGGCGCGCGGCCGCCGGGAGCCTTGTCTGCGCCGCCCGCATGGCGCTTACAGTATCCGGTGTTCGGGACGCGCGACGCCTTGCAATTTGCTTTCAGGCAGGATGGCGCCCGCGGCATATAGCGCTCGTGGGCGATCTCAGCCGTAATCTTCGCAATTGCCGCCGCATAATGCGTCTCGCAAAATTCCGTGCGCCGCACGCGGCCGGCCACGCACCCGGCAGCGGCGCAAGCGCTAGCCGCCATCGGCGGCAAAGATTTCTTCTGGCGTGGGCGCGGCGCCGTCGCCCGGCGCGTCGCTGCCCTGTTCTCCGCCGCGGTAGCCGTACATGGCCTCGCGCAAATCGTCGCCCGACGGCGCCCGGACGGATTCCTCATCGACAAACGCCGGCAGCTCCGGCGGCGCGCCGTAGGCGACGGCCAGTTGCGTAGGCGACATGCTGAATGTCGGGCCAAAAGCGTCGGCATCCGTGCAACTCCAGGAGTTGCCGGCAGCGCCCGTCACACGGACATTCTTGGGCAGCGTCCCCGACGCCGCGGGCCTACGTTTGAAAGTCTCACCAATCATCGAATTTCCTTAGGATCGACATTCAAAGCGGCCGCAATCTGAGCCAATGTCGAAGCGTGGGGGCCGAAATCGTGCCGGCGGTTCTCAATGGCGGCAACTGTCGCCGGGGCTACCCCGGCGGCCGCGCTCAGCGCGCGCATGCTCAAATTTCGGTCTAATCTGAGCCGCCGTAGTTTTTGGCAATTTGCGGGCGCAATCGACCTCATATATTCCAGCGTGCGATCCCCCGCGCGGCGGCGCATTTCTTCGGTCCAAACTGAGCGCGGCATTAGATCCAAGCTCCCAGCGCGTCGCCGCCGTGCGTGACCAGCCGCTCGGGCACAGTCGCGGGCGCATCCTCGGCCAGCGCGTAGAGACGCGCCAACTCTGCCGGATCTGCGCCGATAACTTCAATACCGCCGACGGGCCTTAGCGCGACCTCGGAGCCATTCTGACCGCAGACGATCAGGCGGTCGTAGTCATCACCGGCCGGATCGCGCCGTTCATAAATCTGGCCTAGCCGGGCCATCAGCCAACCGCGTTTCTGTTGCGAGCTTCAATGCGCGCCCAAACGGCGTCCTCGGCCTGCTGGGCGGCCGCGGCCGCCCGGTCACGCTCGGCCAGGCCGGCGGCGATCCGTTCGTTGTCGCGCGACGCCAGCACCGCAAGAGCCTGGTAACCGAGCTTGCGCTCGGCGCTCATTTTGGGCTCGCTGCTACCGCGCAAAATATCTTCGGCCGTTGGCTGCTTTGGCTTGTCGATAAGTTTGGTCAGTCGCGATAAATTAGGTTTCATGTTTCCTTTCAGTCGTTGGTTTCAACCTCCCACTAAGTGTCTCACATGGTTCGACACGGCGGCCGCTAATCTGTGTGTATGAACACGACCGCCGCCACCCTGAGCAATGCTGGATTTACGACCACGCCATTGGCGTCCGGCGAGCTGCTGATCTCGGGCTATCTCACGAAATGGGATGAACTAGACCGGGAACAAGACAGAATGGTGCGCGGCAGCTTCGCCGCCGCCATCCCAGCGTTTCTCAGCACGCACCCGATTCTGTGTCTGAACCACAGTGTGAAATCGGTGATTGGCCGGGTGCTCGACCTGAAAGAAGACGCGACGGGCGTCAAGCTGACAGCAAAAGTTATGAAGCAGCCCGAAAGCTCTCCGCTGCGGTGGGTTTATGACGCCATCAAAGGTCGCTATATCGCAGGTTTGAGCGTCGGGGCCATTTTCACTCGGACTCCGCGTGGCGACGGCTCAAACGACATCGTCGGCGTGGATATCGTCGAATGTTCGGTGGCTTCGCAGCCGCAGCTGGCGTCCGCAGGCTTCGAGGTTGTCAGCGAAGGCAAGGCGCTCGCCTGGTGGACGCTAGACGACGAGTTTTTGGCGTCCGCCTCGCGCGAGCTGGCCCTAGCCGAGCTGCGACTTGACGTAGCAGCTATGCGGCTTCGCTAGCGGCCGTCTAAGCCCGCGTAGCGTGCGCGGCTAGATTCCCCTGGGTTACTGCGTCAGACCGCGTTAGGCGGCCGCACACAGCGTCTAGCGCGGGTTTTTGGCGCGGCCGCGCGGGAGCACTACTCGCGCGTTCGTCAAATACTTTGTCGTCCGCACCGGCCGAGGATTTAGTTTGTGCCGGGGCGCGTGGCTCCGAGCTGGATCGGCTTTAGGGTCGTGTACTTGCGAGTAACGGCCGGAGGGCTAGGGTTGTTTGCGGGCATATGCGAATTGTATTGTTTGGTTGCCGCGCGGCAACGACGCGACCCGGGCGCATGCGCCTTTACCCATTTCCAAGATGCCAGGTATAACTCCCGTCATCGTAGTTGACCGTGGCGCTAAACCCGTAGCCCGCGTATGTGCCGTCAGCGTTGACCATGTTTACTGCGAGGCAAGAGAAATTGCCAGTGTGCGCGGTGAGATTGTCGGCGTTGCCGCCGCCGACTGGCGTACATATAGTCTGCAAGAACGTCCCGGTGAGCAGACCATCAGCGACATCCTTATTAGCATCCTTCGTCACTGAGTCTTGAAGCGAAGAGACAATCCCCTCCCGTAGAACGCGCTTGGCGCGGTTGGCACTCTGCTGCGCGGCGACTTGCTGGGCCTGCGCGTCCGCAGCCGCCTGCGCTGCGGCCGCTGCTGCGGCGTGGTCGGCCGCAACCTTGTCATCGTGGCTCTTTTTAGGACAAACGCGGTGGCGCCGCCGCCGCCCAGGAGCAGCATGACGACTATCCCTGTGACGACCTTAGCCCGGCGTGAGGCGAGCGGGCGGCGACGGCCAGCGGAGCGAATATAGGAGGAGCCACAGTGAGGACAGTGATCCCCAATGACCTGTGCCTGCGTCGAGCAGTGCGGGCAGACGCGGGTCGGGGCAGGGCCGAGCGCCGGCCGACCAGCACCATGGGCGATCGGCGGCGCGATCGGAGCTGACTTCTCTTGAGGCTTCTTACGCCCGGTCAGCCGCACGAGGAGAACTTACGCCACGCGGACACAGACTGCAAACGCTCGCGCAAACGGTGTGCCGCCGCACACGCTAGCCGCTAAATGCGACCGCTGCGCGATAGCGCCATAAGCGTCGCAGCCCGGAAGGCCTCAGCAACCCAAGGAACCGAGCCGCTCGAACGTCGCTGGGGGCGGAAAGTGCTGCTAAGCCGCGAAGCGATGCCCGCAGTGCTTGCAGACGCGCGCCTGCTTGAGCACTGTTTCGGCGCAGTCGGGGCACGGTTTGCGGGCCTCCGCGCGCCGCCGGCAAAGTTCACGCCGAGCACTAGGACGAGCCACGCGGCGCCGATGATTGCTGATGGCGTGTTGCCATTCAGGAGGCCGTCAAGCAGCGCGATCACGGCGAAGAACGTCACGATTGTGAGCGCGATACTGGCGAGGCGGCGTTGCATCGCCCGGACTATACGGCGGCGGCCATGAGTCGCGCGTCCGGTTCATCTATTCGTAGGCGCTCGCGGGTGCGTCGGTAGCGCGCCTATAGGCGCGCTACCCGACGACGCACCCTTAGCGGTGCCCTTAGGGGGAGCCGGAGGCAGAGTGCGTCGGACGCTCGACGCACGCAAACGTCAGTAATGGCGGCGATTTCGCAGGGGTGCGTCGAGGTGCGTCGGACGCTCGACGCACCCCGCGATGCGAGCCTGTAACGGCCGCGCCGCGTCGGGGTGCGTCGGACGCTCGACGCACCTAGAACGTCAATTGCGCGGTTGGCTCGCGGTCGTCATCGGGGACATACACGTAGCGCGTATGCCTGCCGTTGACCGCGGCGACTGGCCGGCTGTCCGCGTCAGCCAGCGCCTTGACGCGGTCGCGCTTGTCGGTCGCCGTCCCGTCGATAGCGGCTTCGATGTCTCGCAGCGAGGCGCTCTCGGGGTGCCGGCCTCGCAGGTACTCAATGATCGCCGTATTCATTCGGCCTTGGGGCGTCGTGTCGGCGTCGAGGCGCCGGAATGTCAACTTGCCTTGGCCGTCCCCTACCGCAAACCTATGAACCCGCGGAAGTCTGCCACTGCGCGCCTTCCATCGGACCAATTCGATCTCGCCGGCTTCCGTTTCCGAGAACGGCCGGACGCGGTTGACGTACCACTGGCCTTGCACGGCTGCGAGCTTGTCGCCCGAGCCTCGCGCGTATCCCGTGGCGCCCGTGGCCGCCTTAGCTACGTGGTCGATCAGCAGGCAGGCTACGCGCCGCGACACCGCGAATTCGACTAGCGGGTCCATGAACTGCCCGACCTCGCTGGCGCGATCCTCGTCTAGTCCGAGCGTCCGCAGGATGCCACGCGTTGAATCAAACACGCCAACCGCGCCGGGATGTTCGTCCCAGATCGTGCCCAGCTCGGCCCAGTCCGGCGGCCCCGGAAACGGAATGTACGTCAGGCGCTCGCTAAGCAGCTCGGCGTCAGCACCGACGGCGGCCAGCCGCCGAATCGTCTCCGACTCCCCCTGTTCCCAATCGAGATAAACGACGTGTGTTCCTGCGCGCATGGCGTCAAGCGCGAGCCTCGAAACCGTGCTCGTCTTGCCAGACTCCGGATGCCCCGAGAAGCCGGTGACGCCGACCGCGTAGACCATTCGGCGGGCAAACTCGCCGGGCATAAATTCAACTTCTGGGATGCCCTCCCGCATCAACGCCCCAAGATCCACGACGCGCGATGCCAGGCCGCCACTGCCCGCCGCGAGCACCAACGCGTCTAGCGACGCCTCAGCCTCGGCCTTGGTTTCGGTGTGCTCTGAAAGCATTGAAACGGCGCGGCTGTAGGCGAGCAGCGCGGGGCCGTAATCGTCGGCGGCTTCCCGGTTGCGTTGGCGCTTGCCGGCTTCGGCGCGGAGCGCGAGCAGTCGCCCACCCGTTAGCCCAGCCGCCGCGGCGGCTTCCGCCGCGCGAGCTGCGAGCCCGGGCGGTGTTTCGGTGGCGGCACTCATCGTCCACAGCCCCAGCAGCGCCAAGTCCCGAAGCAATCCAGAAACCACCAGTCATGATGGCCGCACCGAGGCTGATAAGAACTGATCTTATCTCTGCTACACTTCGTCATGGGTAACGAACACCTTCTGTGCGTCTTTGGCGGGGCGGGCGGGGGACTCCGGCGGCGTCGATCCTTGATCGGCGCCGCTTTTTACGTCCTCGGCCAGAAGCACGCTCAGCGGCTGGCCGAGCACGGCCTCAAGCATCGCGTGGTGGCGCTTGTGCGGCGTTATGCCGCGCGTCTCCCATAGGCGGACGGCTTCATGGCTACAGCCAAGGACTTTGCTGAGTGGGCGCAGCGCGTAGCCGCGCTGCTGTCGAATACGACGGAGATTGGCGACCGGCATTTTGGTTGGACTTGCTCCTCTGTTTGGTCCCTTGACTCCCCGCCGGCCGCTGCTATGCTGCGCGCAGGGCCTTTGGGGGTCAGGGGGCGTTGCGGGTAAAGCGAACCTAAAAAGCATATCAAGGTTCGTGCCAAACCGTTGGCGCTCCCGGCCGGGGCTGGCGTCCGGCGGAGCTGGCACCATCCGCTGATGACCGATGAAGCGATCCGCACACTTTTGGCCGGCGCTGACCCGGCCTTGATGATCCCCGTCCCGCCCGGGATGGTGGCGATCCTCGTCGAGCGCGTAGACGAGGATGGCGGCGATCTGGCGGCCGTGGGCGAGTGGGTAGCGGCCCACGGCGGATACAGCGGCCAGACGGACCCGCTCACATCGCAAGCGATGCGCCCCGGCAGGATAATCGCCCGCACCGATCCAGGCGCGCGCTACTACGCCGTCCCGGTCGAAGCGCTCAAGCCGTAGCCCCTATTCGGCCGCAGCGACGGCCAGCACCGCCGGATTACGGCAAAGCTTCGCTACCGTGGCCGCGTGCCAGCGCCCCGGCCCGTCGATCAGGCCGCGCCGGCCGCCGCTCTGCGCCGTCGCGGTCGGCACGCGCTCGGCGTTGAGCGCGTCGGCGATCGTCTGGCAGCTCGCGCCCTGGCCCCGCTCGCGCAGGATGCGCGCCACGACCGGCCACGTCGCCGGGTCGGCCGCGAAGCCCGCGCCCTCGCGGGCCAAGCCAAACGCCGGCCGCGACACGGCCTCACCGCGAGCGCGCTTTCGCGCCAGCGCCGTCCGCGTTCGCTCGCGTATCTCGGCCCGTTGCAGCTCAGCGAAGACAGCGAGCATCCCCAGCATGGCCCGCCCGGTCGGCGTCGTCGTGTCGAAATCCTGCGATGCGGCCGCCAGACCCGCCCCCGCCGCCTCGAATTCTTCGAGCAGCGCAATCGTGTCCGCCTGCCGGCGCGAGAGACGGTCAACCGCAAACACGACGACGGCCGCCACTTCGCCGGCAGCGACGGCCGTCCGCAGCTCGGTCAGAGCCGGCCGCTCTAACGTGCCGCCGCTCTGCCCGGCGTCGATGAACACGCGGACGACGGCAAGCCCGCGCGCCGCGCAGAGGGCGCGACAGCGCGCCTCCTGCGATTCAAGACTGCCGCCGTTCAAGCCGGGGTCTACCTGCTCGGCCGTGGACACGCGGACGTAGACGGCGGCTCGACCTTCGGCGGTCGGCGCGACGACGCCGCGACGACGTCGCTTGCGAGGCTCGGGGATGGCGGACAAGTTCATGGTTCAAGCCTACCCGACTCGGCTAGGCTTGACAAGGCCGATCCACGCGAGGCGATCCCGACGCCGCCGGGGCTCGGGCGGGCTGGCGGGCTGGCGGCGCTCGGCGGAGAATCGCTCTCGGCCGCCGGCCGGCGTCAGATCCGCGGTGGTTCCGGCTCTCGGCGTCGGCCGCGCGAACCTCCTGCGGTTTTTGCCGTGTCCCCACTAGTGTCCCCAGCGAGGCTCCTGAAACGAAGAAACCCCCGCTAATGCGAGGGTTTCAAGAGTACCGCTACGGGGATTCGAACCCCGGTTTCCGCCGTGAGAGGGCGGCGTCCTAGTCCCCTAGACGATAGCGGCGCGACGGCGCGACGAGCCTAGCAAAGGCCCGCGCGGCGACCCGGCCGAGCCGGCCCTCACGGGCGCGCTCGCCCTTCGGCACCACGCCGATCGGCCGAGCGAGGCGCGACTCGCGCCGCGCGCACCGTGCGGTATCGTCGGCCCTCGCGCGGATGTGGCGGAATTGGTAGACGCGCACGGTTCAGGTCCGTGTGGAGGTAACTTCGTGGAGGTTCGAGTCCTCTCATCCGCATTCGAGAACCTGCTGGCTCCGAGTCCGCCGGCGGCTGTTGGAACTCGCTGGAGTGCGCCACGGCCCATGGAGCGTTAGCCGCTCCGTTCAGGCAGTACCTGTGTAGATCCGCCCGAGCGAGTTGCCGGACTTGTTGGTGAACCAGAGCCAACTTCCGGGGCCGTCCTTGATGTCGAACGGGCCATCTACTTCCGGGGGAGCCCCAAACGTCTCCACGGTGGCGCTGACGTCCTGCGAGTAAGGATCAACGCGGCCGATCGAGTTCGCGCCCGTGTCGGCGAACCAGATCCCGCCGTCATCGCCGTGCCAAATCCCGTCGGGCTCAACGATCAGCGAGGACTCGACGATCATCGCGCTTGCGGCTGGATCGGCGGCAATAGGATCGAAGCACAGCAGCGCGTCGGGGCTGCGCACCGTCAGCCAGATTCGGCCGCGGCGGTCGCCGGCCCACGCGCGGGCGGCGCCCTCGGCTGGCAGACTTACCTGCTCGACCGTGGCCGCCGGGCTCACCGCGCGAGGGTCGAGCCGGGCGACCCCGCGAGGGTCCGAGTTGACCCACCAGAGACGACCGTCGGACGCCGGGAAGATGGCGGCTGGGCCGTTGATTCCATCGGCGCGGACGATCTCGATCGAGCCGGCGGGATCGCTGGCGAGCGGATCGAGACATGCGAGCGCGTCTGCGCCGCGCAGGCTGACCCAGATCCGACCGTCGGCGGCGAGCTTGATCGCCACCGGCTTGTCGAACCCGATCGCGGTAAAGGTTTCGATCGTCACTGCGGGATCAGCCGCCCCGGGATCGATCCGCCCGACCGTGTCGCTACCGAGGCTGGTGAACCAGATCCGACCGTCGGGGCCCGGATAGACGTTCGCTGGCAGATGCACGACGCCCGCCGGATCGGCGAACAGCTCGATCTCGCCGCTGGACGGGTGGATGCGGCCGAGGCGATCGTTGGCGATCGACGTGAACCAGATGCAGCCGTCCGGTCCTTGAATTATCCCGCTCGGCCCCTGGAGCTCGCCCGGCCGCTCGAACACGTCGATGTCGCCACGGGTAGGCATGGCGTCCACGCTAGCGGACGGGAATGTGTTGCCCGTGATCAGCGGGGCTTAGTGCGACGAGCGCGCGCTTGCCGACCGCTTTGACGGTGCTGGCACGGGCATCACGTGTCACGCCTCGGCAGTTCTCACAGCCGGATCCGGCGCACGCCCCGGCTGCGGCGGTCGGCGCTACCCTGGGGCACGCGAGCCGGAGCCGCGTCACCCGAGGCCCGATCGCCCACCGCCGCCGTCCCTGACCCTCTCCCGGAAGGCTGGAACTCATGCAGATCGGCGTCGTCTACCCGCAGATCGAGCTTCGCGGCGATCCGGATGCCGTCCGGCGAATCGGCACGGCCGTCGACGAGCTGGGCTTCGACCACCTGCTCGCCTACGACCACGTGCTCGGCGCCGTTCACGCCGACCGCACCCCACCCTTGACCGGCCCCTACACCGAGCACGACCCGTTCCACGATCCGCTCGTGATGTTCGCCTATCTCGCCGGCATAACCGACCGTATTCGCTTCGCCACGGGCATCCTCGTCCTGCCCCAGCGCCAGACGGCGCTCGTCGCCCGGCAGGCAGCCGATGTCGATCTGCTTTCGGGCGGCCGTCTGCGTCTCGGCGTCGGGATCGGCTGGAACCACGTCGAGTACGAGGCCCTCGGCCAGGACTTCCACACCCGCGGCGCCCGGCAGGAGGAGCAGATCGGGTTGTTGCGCCGGCTGTTCACCGACCCCGTCGTCGACTTCACCGGTCGCTTCGACCGCGTCGACCGCGCCGCGCTCGTGCCCAGGCCGGCCCGGTCGATCCCGATCTGGCTCGGCGGCTCCTCGCCAGCCGCGTACGATCGCGCGGCCCGGCTCGCCGACGGCTTCATCTTCATCGACGCCGGCGCCGTCGCCGACACCGTCGACGCCTGGCGACGGCTGGGCGACCGCGTCCGGGACCTCGGCCGGTCGGTCGCGGACTTCGGCGCCGACTATGTCGTGCGGCCTCACGGCGGCCTCGACGACATCACGTCGAAGATCGAGGCCTGGCGCGAGGCCGGCGGCACCCACGTGACGGTGGCCACGATGGGCCTCGACCTCGACTCCGTCGACGGCCATATCGATTACATCGCCTCCGTCGCGGACGCACTCGGCTTGTCCTGAACCGCCGCGACCGACGCAGCCACACCTACGACGCGGCCGCCGCCGCGTCTGCCGCGAGCGACCGCACGACGAACGTCGCGAACAGGAGCAGCCCCGGATCCGCCGGGTCGCCGTCGGCGAGATCGACCGTCACCGGCCGCTTCCCGTAGCTCTTGCCGGCGATCCGCGCCAGCACCCGACCGCTCTCGGCCAGCGTGTACCGCTCCCGCCACCGGCCCTCCCGCCGGAGCTCGAGCTCGCGCTCCCCCCAGTGCAGCGCACCCCCGCCCCGGCTTAGACGACCGTGGAACTCGCCGACCACCCCACCGGCCTCGTCGGTCGCCCTGATGACCCCGTGCAAGACCCCGCGGCGCGCGATCTCCCAGCGCCGTCCGTCGGCTTCGGCCGTCGCCCGCCGCGACGTCCAGCCGATCAGGCGCAGCCGCCCGACGCCGGCCAGGGCGTAGACCCGCCGACTCTCCGCCGTCCGTGTCAGCACAAGCTCGGACATTTCCTCACGACGGTAGCGTCCGACCGAACGCGGCACACAGCCCGGCCGGAGCGACGCTCCCAGCAGCGCGTCAGCCCCGGCTCGCCGGCTGGTCTTCGTGCCGACTGCCAAGATGAGGCCGTGACCACCGGGACCTCCCAGGCCCGCAGCCCCCGCGTCAATCCGGTCATGCGCGAGGACGCCCGCGTCACGCCACTCGAGCTCTTCTTCGACCTCGTCTTCGTCCTCGCCCTGACCCAGTGCACGGCCCTGATGGCCGCCGACCCGACCTGGGGTGGCCTGGCCAAGGGCCTGCTTGCCCTCGCCGTGCTCTGGTGGGCCTGGGTCGGCTACGCCTGGCTGACCAGCGTCGTCGATCCCGAGGAGGGTGCCGTACGGCTGATCATCTTCGCCGCGATGGCCGGCCTGCTGGTCGCTTCGCTCTGCGTCCCCCACGCCTTCGGCTCCGAGGCGCTCCTCTTCGCCTCGGCCTACGGCCTCGTCCGCGCCGCCCACATCCTCCTGTTCACCGTCGCCAGCCGCGATGATCCCGATCTCCGCCACTCCGTCGCCGGCCTCGCCCTCAGCACCGCGGTCGGCGTCGCCGTTCTGATCGCCGCCGCCGCCGCCAGCGACGGCCTCCGGCTCGCGCTCTGGACCCTGGCCGTCGTGCTCGATGCCGGCGGACCGTTCGTCGCCGGCGTCGAGGGCTGGAAGCTCGTGCCCGGCCACTTCGCCGAGCGCCACGGCCTGATCGTGCTGATCGCGATCGGCGAGTCGATCGTCGCCATCGGCGCCGGCTCCCAGGTCCCCATCGACGCCGGCGTCGTCCTCGCCGCCGTCCTCGGAACCGCCGTCGCCGCCGCCTTCTGGTGGCTCTACTTCGACGTCGTCGCCCTCGCCGCCGAGCGACGCCTCTCCGGCGCAACGATCGGCCGTGAGCGCAACTCGATGGCTCGCGACTCCTTCTCCTATCTCCACTTCCCCTTGATCGCCGGCATCGCCCTGACGGCCGTCGGGCTGAAGAAGACCCTCGTCCACGTCGACGACCCGCTCAAGCTGATCCCGGCCGTCGCGATGATCGGCGGCACGGCCGTCTACCTCCTCGCCCACGTCGCCTTCCGCCTGCGCAACATCGGCACGCTCAACAAGCAGCGTCTCGTCACCGCGAGCGTGCTGCTCGTGCTCCTCCCCGCAGCCACGCGTCTGCCGGCCCTGGCCAGTCTGGCCGGGCTCGCCGTCATCCTCGGTGTCCTGATCACCTACGAGGCCGTCCGCTTCGCCGCCGCCCGCGATCGCATCCGCCACCAACTCGCGACGATGCCCGCGCCCGACTGATCCGCACCCCCGCGCCCGCCGCATACCGCCGCAGATGCCATCCGCCGCCCTCACGACGACCTACGCCGCCGGCCGTCTCGCCTACAGCGCCGGCCTGATTCCCGCGCCCAGCCGCCTCGCCGCTGGCTGGCTCGGCCCCGACGCCGCCGCGACCAGCTCGACTCAGATCGCCCTCCGGGGCCTCGCCGGCCGCGACGCCGCTCTTGCCGCCGCGGTGCTCTGGGCGGCCGTCACCCGCCGCAACCCCCGGGTCTGGCTCCTGCTCTGCGCGCTCGGCGACGCCGCCGACCTCGCCGCCACGCTCGCTGCCCCGCCCGCCGACCTCCCGGAGAACGCACGCGCCGGCACGATCGCGCTCGCCGGCGGCTCAGCCCTGGTCGGCGTCGTCCTCGCCTTCCGCCGTCGCCGCTGACCGGCCGGCGATCCCGGTCATTCCGGCGGCGCCGCCTGCCGCCGCGTCTTCTCGTGCCCCCGGACCAGGAGCACGACCAGGCCGATCACGAAGCTGAAGGCCGCCGCCAGCCGCAGCACCACCGAGTGCTCGCCGCTCGCGTCGACCGCCTCCAGGGCGAGCGAGATGACGATGCACACGGCGAAGAAGCCGATCGCCCGGCACTCGGGCGCGGTCATCGGCGCGGGTCGCGGCGGCGGCTGCACGGTGGGCAAGCTAGACGACCGCCCGCTCGCGCTTGCGCTCGGCGACCGTGTCGCGCACGGCATCCCAGTCGATGTCCTTGAAGTTGTGCATCGGGCAGTACTTCGGCCCGCACATCGAGCAGAACTCCGCCGTCTTGAAATAGTCGTCGGCCAGCGTCTCGTCGTGCATCGCCCGTGCTGTCTCCGGGTCCAGCGCCAACTCGAACTGCTTGTTCCAGTCGAACGAGAACCGCGCCTCCGACAGCGCCCGGTCCCACTTCGCCGCCCGCCGGTTGCCCCGGGCCAGGTCGGCCGCGTGGGCGGCGATCCGGTAGGCGATCAACCCCTGCTTGACGTCCTCGGCGTTCGGCAGCCCCAGGTGCTCCTTCGGCGTGACGTAGCAGAGCATCGACGTCCCGTGCCACCCGACGATCGCCGCCCCGATCGCCGAAGTGATGTGGTCGTACCCCGGAGCGATATCGGTCACCAGCGGCCCGAGCGTGTAGAACGGCGCCTCGTGGCAGAGCTCCTGCTGCTTGCGCACGTTCATCTCGAGCTGGTCGATCGGTACGTGCCCCGGCCCCTCGATCATCACCTGTACGTCGCGCGCCCACGCCCGCTCGGTCAGCTCGCCCAGCGTCTTCAGCTCGGCGAACTGGGCCGCGTCCGACGCGTCGGCGATCGACCCCGGACGCAGGCCGTCACCCAACGACAGCGACACGTCGTAGCGCCGGCAGATCTCGAGGATCTCGTCGAAGCAGTCGTACAGCGGGTTCTCGGCCATGTGGTGAACCATCCACCGGGCGAGCACGCCGCCCCCCCGGGACACGATCCCGGTCACCCGGTGCTGGCACAGCGGCAGATGCTCGAGCCGCACGCCGGCGTGGATCGTCATGTAGTCGACCCCCTGCTTGGCCTGGTGCTCGATGTTCTCGAGCAGCAGCTCGGCCGTCAGATCCTCGATCTGCTTGACCTTCTCGAGGGCCTGATAGATCGGCACCGTCCCGATCGGCACGGTCGCCGCGGCGATGATCGCTGCCCGCGTCTCGTCGATCCTCTTGCCCGTCGACAGATCCATCACCGTGTCGGCGCCCCACTTCTCCGACACCGTCAGCTTGGCGACCTCCTCGGCCAGCGACGACGACGTCGGCGAGTTGCCGATGTTCGAGTTGATCTTGACGCGCGCCTTGAGCCCGATCGCCATCGGGTCGAGCGCGTCGTGGCCGACGTTCGCCGGGATGATCATCCGCCCCCGGCCGACTTCGTCGCGCACGAGCTCGGGCTCGAGGAACTCCCGTTCGGCGACACGCCGCATCTCCGGCGTGACGACGCCTTGGCGGGCGAGGTGCATCTGCGTGCGGCACTCGGCATCGTCGGCGAATGCGCTGCGGTGTTCACGCGGCATGGTCTAACTCACTTCCTTCGCTGGCATGATCCAGATCAGGTCGGCGGGTCGGCGCCCCTGCGCCCTCTCAGCCCCGGTCGGGACTCCCCGGATCGGTTGCCACCGATGTTAATGCTTCGGCTGCCCCGATCCACCCGAGCACCTCGACGACGTGCTCGCCGACCCGCTCGGGCAGCCCGTCCGCCGCAAACCAGGCGACCTCGGCGATCTCCCGCGGATCGACCACCACCGCCCGTCGGTCGGCGAGCTCGCCCGCGAAGTAGTGGACGGTGTCGGTCCGCCCCCCCAACCGGAGCGCCAGCGCTCGGAGCGGTCGCAGCGCCCCGACGGCCCCGGCCAGGCCGAGCTCCTCGCCGAGCTCGCGCCGCGCCGCCGCCGCCGGCGGCTCGCCCCGCCGCGCGAATCCGCCCGGGAAGTCCCACCGCCGCCGGTCGCCGTAGGTGTGGCGCACGAGCAGGATCCGTCCGCCGCTCGTGATCACGCATTTCGACCCCTGCTGACTGATTCGCCACAGCCCCCACCAGGCGTTCGCCAGCGGCGCGGCGATGCGATAGGCGAGACGCGTCGCGAGCAGGCGCACGCGACCAGCCTGACATACCCGCTCGGCCCGCCATCGACGGCGTCCCCCGAGCAGCAGCCATCCGGACGAGACTAGGCTTCCCGGCAGAGATGGCCGCCGAGCGCACAGGAGTCGACGACGGCCGGCCGCCCGAGATGATTCGCGTCGAGGGCCTGCGCAAGCGCTACCCCGCCAGCGGTGAGGAAGCCGTCGCCGGCGTCGACTTCACTGTCCTGCGCGGCGAGATCTTCGGACTTCTCGGGCCCAACGGCGCCGGCAAGACGACGACGATCGGAACGATGACGACACGCGTGCGCCCGACTGCCGGCCGCGTCCTCGTCGACGGGATCGATGTCGCCCGCGACCCTGTGGCCGTCAAGCTGCTGATCGCCGTCGTCCCCCAGCTCAGCAACCTCGACCGGTCGCTGACCGCGCTCGAGAACCTCACCTTCCACGCCGCCTACTTCGGCTCCCCCCGCCGTCAGCGGCGCGCCCGCGCGCTTGAGCTGCTCGACTTCTTCGGCCTCGCCGGCCGCGAGTCCGAGAAGGTCGGCCGCTACTCCGGCGGCATGGCCCAGCGGCTGATGATCGCCCGCGCGCTGATGCACCAGCCGCGCCTGCTCGTACTCGACGAGCCGACGACCGGGCTGGACCCCCAGTCGCGCCTGTTCCTCTGGGAGCGGATCGTCGAGCTGCGCGAGCGCGGCACGACGCTGCTGTTGACCACGCACGACATGCTCGAGGCCGACCGCCTGTGCGACCGGATCGCGATCATGGACCATGGTCAGGTGATCGCCCTCGACACACCCGCCGGTCTGCGCCGGCTGCTCCCCGCCGTCAGCGGGCTCGAGCTGACGATCGAGGCCGCGGCCGACCCCGCACCGCTGTTCGACGCCCATCCGGCGATCGAGCGCGCCGACGCGACCGCCGCCGCCTCGGGCCGCTGGCGCGTGCGTCTCTACGGCGAGCCCGACCAGCTGCCCGCCAGCGCCCTCGCCGCGCTCGGACAGGCCGACGGCGGCCACGCCGGGCTGATCGAGATGCGCCGGATCGAGGGCACGCTCGAGGACGTCTTCGTCCACCTCACCGGCCGTGACCTCCGATGAACTTCGCCGGCCCGACACCAGCCGCCCCGGGGCGAGCCGGACGCTCGATGAAGCTCGGCGTCCAGGCCCGGGCCTTCGTCGCCCTCTGCCAGCGCGACCTCTGGGTGACGGTCCGCCACGAGCCCGTCGGCTTCCTCGCCCAGGCCCTGCTCCAGCCGATCTTCCTGCTCTTCGTCTTCGGCCGGATCCTCCCGGAGATCGGCGCTGCCGGCCGCAGCTACGGCGCCCAGCTGATGCCCGGCGTCCTCGGCCTGACGCTCGTCCTGACCGCCCTGCAGAACACGGCGCTCCCGCTCGTGATCGAGTTCAGCTTCACCAAGGAGATCGAGGACCGCCTGCTCGCCCCGCTGCCGACCGCGGCCGTCGCGATTCAGAAGATGGTGATCGCCGCCGGCCGCGGCGTGATCGCCGGAGTCCTGATCATCCCGCTCGCCGCGCTGATCCTCCCGGGCGGGATCAACGTCGATGGCGCCAACTGGCTCGTCTTCGCCGGCATGCTCGTCGTCGGCTCGTTCGCCGGCGCCGCCATGGGCCTCGTGCTCGGCACGGCCGTCCCGCCGAATCGCATCAGCGTCGCCTTCGCGATCGTCCTCACGCCCCTGATCTTCACCGGTGCCGCCTTCTACCCCTGGCCGAGCCTCGGCCGGCTCCAGTGGTTCCAGGACGTCACGCTCCTGAACCCACTGACCTACGTCAGCGAGGGCATGCGCGCCGCCCTGACCAGCCTGCCCCACCTCGCGCCCGGCTGGATCGCGCTCGGCTCGATCGGCGCCCTCGCCGCCTTCACGCTGCTCGGTGTCCACGGCTTCGTCCGCCGCGCGCTCGACTGAATCGTCCCGACGAGTCCCGCTGCTAGGCTGGGCGCCCGGGTAGCGCTCCGGCCAATCTCGTGATTACGCCAAGGAACAGGGCCCTCGCCGGCCTCGCAGCAGCGTTCTCGCTGGCGCCGGCCGTGCTGGCCCCGCCGGCCGTCGCCGCGACCAAGCCGCCGGCGCATCTGACCGCGGCCCTTGCCGCCAAGTACATCCGCGCCGACGTCACCGGCGCCTTCGGCCTGTTCGGCGGCGACAAGTTCGTCATCACCGGCTGCCACGCGATCCACGGCGGCGCCTACACGTGCAAGGTCGAGCTGATCCCCCAGCAGAGCACCTCCCGCTCGCACTGGACCAACACGGTCAAGCTCGTCAAGGGCAAGCCCGTGGTCACCTACTCGAAGATCACCAACAGCTAGACCAGTAATGGCCGCCTCTCCGGCCGCGGCGACCGGCGGCGGCGCCACCGCGCCGGCCGCACCACAGAAGTCCGACCGCCTGCTCAAGGCGATCGCCATCGAGCGCGGCTTTCGCGCCGTCGTCCTCGTGGCGATCGGGATCGTCCTGATGACCCACGCCCATACCGACTGGGGCCATGCCGTCAACGTCGTCGCCCACGACCTCGGCTTCGATCCCAGCCGCAACGGCATCCAGAAGCTGATCGACAGGGTGGACGCGATCAGCCCGACCAAGTACTTCTTCTTCGGCGCCGTCGCCGTCGCCTACGGGATCCTCGAGGGCGTCGAGGGCTACGGCCTCTGGCACCGCCGCCGCTGGGCCGAGTACCTGACGGTGGTCGCGACCTGCCTTCTCTTCATCCCCGAGATCGACGAGCTGGCCAAGCGCGTCACCGCGCTCAAGGTCGCCGCCCTGATCGTCAACGCCGTGATCGTCGCCTACCTCCTCTGGCGCCTGCGCCACCACGAGTAGCCGCCCGGCGCCGGCGAATCCCTCTGCCGGCTCTGCAAGGATGGCCGGCGGTCCATGCCGCGAGAACCCCTACAGCGACCCAAGGGCGTGTGGAAGCGCTTCCTGCTCGGAAGCCTCGCCATCGTCGTGCTGATGGCCGCCGGCACCGCCGCCACGGTCCTGCTCGAGGTCAAGCACGTCGCCGACCTGCTCGGCCCGGCGACGCTCCATCCGAGCAGCGGCGTGATCACGGCTGCCCAGGCCGGTGGGGCCGAGACGATCCTCGTGATCGGCACCGACCGGCGCCCGCTCTCCAAGACCACCGCCGACCGCAACAACCCGCCCCACTCGGACACGCTGCTGCTCGTGCGGATGGACCCCAAGAAGAACCAGACGTCGGTCCTCTCGGTCCCGCGCGACCTGCGCACGACGATCGACGCCGGCCCGAAGGGGACGAGCCTCCAGAAGATCAACGCCGCTTACACGCTCGGTGGGGCCTCGCTGACCGCCAAGACAGTCGAGCAGACGCTGCCCGGGGTCACGATCCAGCACATCATCGACATCAACTTCCGTGGCTTCCGCCGCGTTGTCGACGCGATCGGCTGCGTCTACGTCTTCGTCGACCGCAACTACGAGCACACCAGCCTGCCGGACGCCGCCGACAATTACGCCAGCATCCACGTCAAGGCCGGCTACCAGCGCCTCTGCGACCAGACCGCCCTCGACTACGCCCGCTACCGCCACACCGACAGCGACTTCATCCGCGTCGCCCGCCAGCAGGACTTCATCCGCCAGGCCAAGCAGCAGATCGGCGTCTCAGGGCTGATCGACGACGAGGACAAGCTGCTGAAGGCGCTCCACGCGTCGGTGCAGACCGACATCCACGGCACCGCCACCACCTTCCACCTCTTCAAGCTCGCCGCCTTCAGCCTCGGCCGCCCGGTCCGCCAGGTCAAGTTCCAGGCCAACCAGAACGTGATCATCGGCAACGGCAGCTACGTGGTCGCCACGGCCAAGAA
Organism: uncultured Solirubrobacterales bacterium; assembly: GCA_963742705.1. Classification (GTDB taxonomy): domain Bacteria; phylum Actinomycetota; class Thermoleophilia; order Solirubrobacterales; family Solirubrobacteraceae; genus Palsa-513. Next base: position 21,539 of record CAVUMZ010000019.1, read on the forward strand.
CATCAGCGACACCGTCAACGACTTCCTCCACGGCAGCGCCCCGGTCACCGTCCACGTCCCGGCGCTGAACCTCAAGCGCAAGAATGAAGCCAAGCGGCTCAGCGGTCTCGGCCTGACGCCGACGCCCCAGCCGGATATCGGGCTGGCGAACATCGCGTCCGTCGGCCTGCCGATCAAGCTCTACGTCCCGCGCCTGCGGCTCCAGTTCGGCTCCCCGCCCGACGTCGTGCGCGCCTACACGCTGCCCGACGAGAAGGGCGTCAAGCACAAGGCCTACGTGATCTCGATCGCCCGCGGCCTGACCGGCGAGTACTACGGCGTCGAGGGCACCAACTGGACGACGCCGCCGATCCTCGCCGGCGCCCACCAGAGCCGCGTGATCGCCCACCGGACCTACAACGTCTACATCGAGGGCAGCCACATCCGCACCGTCTCCTGGCGCCTTCCCCACGCCGTCTACTGGCTCAACAACACGCTCGACAGCCTCCTCACCAACCAGCAGATGCTGGCGATCGCCGAGAGCGCCCGCCCCGTCAACTGAGCGCCGCTACGGGGTCGAGATGACCGTGCCGGAGTAGGTCAGCCGGGCCGTGCCGTAGAGGCAGTAGTACTGCGTGGTCGCGCCGATCGTCGTCTGCGTCGTCGGCAGGCCCGTGTTCGCGCACGCCGTCTTGCCCCGGCTCGCCCGCCACGACGTGTCGTGGCCGTAGCCCAGTGCCAGCGCCGGGGCCCAGGTCGGCACGCTCAGCGCGACGATGTCCCCGGCGTTGACCGGCAGAGTCGTGATCAGCGGAAACTGGACCGTCTTACCGAAGTACGGCTGTAGCCGCACCACCGGGCTGGAGGCGATCAGCGTGTAGTTGAGCGCCGGCCCCGGCCGCAGGATCGCGATCCCAGCCTGGGCGTTGCCGCCCTCCATCGCGTCGAAGAACTTGATCTGCGTCGGGCTCGGCTGGCCCAGGGTGATCGTCCAGGCGACGAGCCGCCCCGCCTTCGGCGACGCCACGACCCCCCGCTGCGGGCCGACCTTGACCTGGAAGCCGGTCGTCCGGCTGACGGCCAGGCACGGGCTGTTCGGGCAGCTCGGCGGCGTCAGCGGCGTCGTCGCCGTCGGCGCCGGCGTCGGCACACCGACCTCGGTGATCGCCGCGCCCGCCCCACCGGCCACCGCCAGGCCAGTGGCGAGCACGACAGCGGCCGTGGCCAGAAGGGGGCGCTTGCCGGTCATTGCCACCATTCAACCCTGTTTGGCCGGGAAAGTCGCGCACACCCCCCGGCGCCGCCCGTTCGCCCCCGCCGCCGGCGCCCATCCCGCCCGCCCGCGACCACCCGCCCCGCGACCACCCGCCCCACCGCCGCCCGCCCAGCGCCCAGCCGCCCAGCCGCCCTGCGATCATCGGACCGAGCGAGAGACCGTCAGGCGCCGGCGGTCAGCGCCGGCCGTGCTCACGCAACTACGCTCGCAACCACTACCCAGGAGGCGAGGTGACCCGCCAGGCAGACCACCACCAGCCCACGCCCGCCTGGCGCGGGATCGCCGCCGGCTTCGGGTCGGTCGCCGCCCTGATCGGGCTCGTCGTGCTCGGGCTCGTGCTCGGCAGCCGTCCCGCCCCCGGCCACGCCGGACCCCAGAGCCGCACGCCGGCGACCACCGCCGACGCCGTGCCCCCGTCCCTCCCGGGCCTCCAGACCACGCCGGCCCCGTGGCCGCCGGAATACCGCCACCTGGCGGCGCGCATGGCCAGCCTCCGACTCCCCGCCCTCAGCGACAGCGTCTTCCACATCCACGCCGAACTGCGGATCTTCGTCGACGGCCGGCCGATCACCGTCCCCGCCTACATCGGCCTGCCCGACACCGGCACCCTGTTCGCGCCGCTCCACACCCACGACGCCTCCGGGCTGATCCACATGGAGGCCACCCGCCCGTATCCGTTCACCCTCGGCCAGCTGTTCGACGTCTGGGGCGTCGCCTTCAGCCGCACCCAGCTGGGCGCCTACCGCAACCACGGAGCCCGCACGCTCCAGGTCTACGTCAACGGTCGCCGGGTCGCCGATCCGCCCGGCTACGTGATGCACAGCCACGACACGATCATCGTCGGCTTCGGCCGACCCGGGTCGTTCCCCATCAACCTGCCCGGCGACTTCTCCGGCGGCTTCTAGCGTCGGCGGTCCCACACGCCGGCACGGTCGGCACGACGACCGCCGCCGCGCGGACCGCGGCCGCCGGCGTCGACCCCGAGATCCACACAGCTTGCCCCGGCCCCGCGGCGCCCCGTCGACACGTTCGCCCGGCATCCTCTCGCTGCAACTCCGCCTGCATGCAAGGCGCCCTGCGCCTCGGCCGGGCGGGCCCATGTTACGTTGGCGCCCCCGGTCGGCCGACGCCGCCGGGGCCGATTCCGATGACCACACCGCGCGCCAGGCGAACCGCCGCCCTCGGGCTCATCGCCGCCTCCGTCGTGCTCGGCCCGGCCTCGGCCGGCGCCGTCTCCCCGGGCACGCTGCAGCAGCGGATCAGCCAGGCGAGCTCACGCGAGCAGAACCTCCAGGCCGGCATCGCCCGCGACAGCCGGGCGGCCGCCAGCTTCAACGGCCGCCTGTCAGACCTCCAGGCCCGGCTCGACGCGATCCAGTCGAGCCTCGACTTCGAGCGCAACCAGCTGGCGGCGACCCAGGCCAAGCTCCGGACCGACCGGGCCCACCTGACGGCGCTGAAGCTCCGCCTCGGCCAGGACGAGGATGTCCTGCGCGCCCAGCTCGTCGCCTCCTACGAGACGCCGCCGCCCGACGTCACCACCGTCGTGCTCGACGCCCACGGCTTCAGCGACCTGCTCGAGCGGATGGACTACCTCAACATGATCTCCCGCCACAACGCAGCCGTCACCGCCCACGTCGCCCGCACCCGGGCGGCCGTCGCGACCGAGACGACCCAGCTCGCCCAGCTCGAGGCCCGCCAGAGCCAGACGACGCGCGCCGTCCTGATCCAGCGTGACGAGGCCGCCCAGCTCCATCTCGCCGTGCTCGACCGCCAGCTTGTCTACGCCCGCGCCCGCCAGGCCAAGGCGTCAGAGCTGGCAACGATCCACGCCGCCCGGGCGAGCGACGAGCAGAAGCTGTCGGCGATCGAGGCCAGCATCCAGTCGGCCCCGGCCGTCGCCGTCGGCACCGGCGCCCCGTTCGCCGGGTCGACCGGCGACACCGGCTTCTTCCAGGCGCCGGGGACCAACTACTCGGTCGGCAACGAGCCGACGATCGCCGCCCGGCTGAACACCATGGGCAAGGCCCTCGGGATCCACCTGATCGGCATATCCGGATACCGCACACCCCAGCACTCGGTCGAGGTCGGCGGCTTCGCCAACGACCCGCACACCCGGGGCGAGGCGTCGGATACGCCCGGCGTCGAGGGCGTCCCCGAGGCGACGCTCAACCAGTACGGGCTGACCCGGCCGTTCGGCGGTGCCGCCGAGGCCGACCACATCCAGCTCGCCTAAGGGCCCGAAACCCAACTATTGCGACTGGTGGCACGGAGCCTGACGCCTCGCCCGCGTTCTGTTAGGCTCGCCTAATTAGGGGCGCCTTACGCCGCCGACGACGACGCCGGGCGAAGCTGGAGGACACATGGAGAGCAGCCACATCAGCGAGCCCCCAGCGGGCCCATGGCGGCCCGGCCGGGGGGACCGGCGCACGCGCCCGGCCTCAGTGGCCATGCTCGCCGCGCTCACCGTGGTCGCCGCGATCGTCTTGTCGGCCTGCGGCTCATCGGCGGGCTCGGGCTCGGGCTCGTCGGGCGGGGGGAAGTCGATCACCGTCTACAGCGGCCAGCACGAGCAGACGGCGACGCTCCTGGCCCACGGCTTCACGGCCAAGACGGGGATCAAGGTCAACCTCCGCTCGGGCGACGAGGCCGAGCTGGCCAACCAGATCCTGCGCGAGGGGTCGGCGTCGCCGGCCGACGTCTTCTTCACCGAGAACTCGCCGGCGCTGACCGTGCTCGACGGCAAGGGCCTGCTCTCCCCGGTGACGAAGTCGACGCTGGCCGACGTCCCGGCTCGCTACAGCCCGACGACCGGCGACTGGGTCGGCGTCTCGGCCCGGGCGTCGGTGCTCGTCTACAACACCAGGCAGCTCCAGGCGTCGCAGCTGCCTTCGGCGATCCAGGATCTGGCCGGCCCGGCGTGGAAGGGCAGGATCGGCTACGCCCCGACCGAGACCGACTTCCAGCCGCTGATCACGGCGCTGGTCAAGCTCCGGGGCCAGGCGGCGGCGGTCGCCTGGCTGGAGGGGCTCAAGCGCAACGGCAAGGTCTACGACGACAACGAGACGCTGGTGGCCGCCGTCAACCGGGGCGACGTCGCCGCCGGCCTGATCAACCACTACTACTGGTACCGCCTGGGCGACGAGGTCGGCGCCGGCAAGCTCCAGTCGGCGCTCCACTACTTCGCCCCGGAGGATCCCGGGGCGCTCGTCGACGTCTCGGGCGCCGGGGCGCTCAAGTCCAGTGGCAACCAGGCGGCCGCCCAGCAGTTCCTCGCCTACCTCGTCGGCCCGTCCGGCCAGCACATCATCGCCACGAGCGAGAGCTACGAGTACCCGCTGGGATCGGGCGTCACCACGGCCAAGCCGCTGCGGCCGTTCGCCGCCCTCCACCCGCCGAACGTCTCGATCACCGACCTCGGCGACGGCCGCCAGTCACTGATGCTGCTCCAGCAGGTCGGTCTGCTCTAGTGCGCTACCGGCGGCGGACCTGACGGGCATGGCCGCGACCGCGACCCCGCCGCCACCCGCGTCGCCGGTCCCCGCCGCCGGCCGCCGCGACGGCCCGGGCCCGGGCCGCGGGCGGCCGCGCCTGCGCCGGTCGGGCGCACCGCCGGGCCTCGTCGCCGCGGCGATGGCGACGGCGGCGCTGGCGATCCTGCCGCTCGTCTTCGTCGTGATCGAGGCCCGGACGGTCAGCTGGAACGCGGCCGTCGACCTCCTGATCCGCCCCCGGGTGGCCAGCCTGCTCGGGAACACGCTGACGCTGCTCGGCGGAGTGAGCGTCCTGTGCGTGGCGATCGGCGTCGGAGCCGCGTGGGCCGTCGAGCGGACCGACCTGCCGGGCCGCCGGGTGTGGACGATGCTCCTCGTGCTGCCGATCGGGATCCCCGAGTTCGTCAACAGCTTCAGCTGGACGTCGCTCGACCCCGGGCGCTTCCAGGGCTACCAGGGGGCGCTATTGGTGACGACGCTGTCCTACTACCCGTTCGTCTTCCTCCCGGCCGCGGCCGCCCTGCGGGGGAGCGACCCGGCGCTGGAGGAGACCGCCCGGAGCCTCGGCCTCGGCCCGTGGCGGACGTTCACCCGGGTCACGCTGCCGCAGCTGCGGGTGGCGATGCTGGGCGGGGCCCTGATCATCGCCCTGCACCTGCTGGCCGAGTACGGGGCATTCGCCACGCTCCGCTTCCAGACGTTCGCGACCGAGATCTTCGCCGAGTACCAGCTCGGCTTCGACGGGGCGAGCGCGGCCCTGCTGTCGCTCGTCGTCGTCGTCTTGAGTGTGCTCTTCCTCGGGTGCGAGCTCGGCCTGCTCGGGCGCAAGCGCTACGCCCGGATCGGCGCCGGGGCCAACCGGGCGCGCCGGCGGGTCAAGCTCGGCCGGGCGACACCGCTGGCGCTCGGCGGCGTCGTCCTGCTCGTCGGGCTGGCGCTCGGCGTCCCGGTCGGGACGCTCGTCTACTGGCTGGTGCGCGGGGGGTCGACGACCCTGCCGTCGGCGTCGATCGTCGGGGCCGCCGGGACGACGTTCGGCCTGTCGGCGGCGGCCGCGGCCGTCACCACCGTGATCGCCCTGCCGGTCGCCGTGCTCGCCGTCCGCCACCGGTCGCGGGTGTCGATGGCCCTGGAGCGCAGCGCCTACGTCGCCCGGGCGCTGCCGGGGATCGTGATCGCCCTGGCGCTCGTCTCGTTCAGCATTCGCCTGGCCAACCCGCTCTACCAGACGCACACCCTGCTGGTCGTCGCCTACGCGATCCTCTTCCTCCCGCTCGCCCTGATCGCCATCCGCGGGACGCTGGTCCAGGTCCCACCGCGGTTGGAGGAGGTCGCCCGGACGCTCGGCCAGCGGCCTCTGAGCGTCTTCCGCCGGGTCACGCTCCCGCTGATCGCCCCGGGCCTCGGCGCGGCCGCGGCGCTCGTCTTCCTCTCGGCGGCGACCGAGCTGACGGCGACCCTGTTGCTGCGGCCGACCGGAGCCGAGACCCTAGCCACCCAGTTCTGGGACTACCAGACGAGCCTGGCCTACGGGGCGGCGGCGCCGTACGCGGCGTTGATGGTGGGCATCTGCGCCCCGGCGACGTATCTGCTCGTGCGCCGGCTCGGTAGCCTCGCATCATGACGAACGCGATCAGCGTCGCCGGGCTCGACAAGGCCTACGGCGCCGCGCCCGTGCTGAGCGGCCTGTCGCTGGAGGTCGCGTCCGGGTCGTTCGTCGCCGTGCTCGGGGTCTCGGGCTCGGGCAAGACGACGCTGCTCCGGGTGCTGGCCGGGTTCGAGAGCGCCGACGCCGGGAGCGTGTCCCTGTGCGGCGAGCTCGTCGACGACGGGTCCCGGCGGGCGCCGCCCGAGCGCCGGCGGGTCGGCTACGTGCCCCAGGAGGGAGCTCTGTTCCCGCACATCGACGTCGCCGCCAACGTCGCCTTCGGCCTGCCGCGTGCCCGGCGCCGGCGGGGCGGGGACTGGATCGAGGAGCTGCTCGAGCTCGTCGGGCTGGCCGGGCTCGGCCGGCGCCGGCCGCACGAGCTCTCGGGCGGCCAGCAGCAGCGGGTCGCCCTGGCCCGGGCGCTGGCGGTCGAGCCGGCGATCGTCCTGCTCGACGAGCCGTTCGCCGCTCTGGATCCCGAGCTCCGGGCGACGACGCGAGCCGACGTCAAGGCGGCGCTGACGGCGGTCGCGGCGACGGCCGTGCTCGTGACGCACGACCAGGACGAGGCCCTGTCGATGGCCGACGAGGTGGCGATCCTCGCCCGCGGGCGGATCGCCCAGTCGGGCGCCCCGCAGCGGATCTACCGGGCGCCGGTCGACTGCGAGATCGCCCGGTTCCTCGGCGACGCCAACCTGCTGCCGGCCCGGCTCGACGGTCAGACGGCCGAGACCTCGCTCGGCGTGCTGCGCCTGACCTGCGCGGCCGCGACCGACCCCGACGGGATGGTGCTGATCCGCCCGGAGGAGGTCTGCCTGTGCCCGGCGGGTGGCGACTGCCGGCTGAACGGGCGGGTCGAGGCGATCGAGTACTACGGGCACGACGCCCGCGTGACGCTGACGGTCGAGGGTCGCGACCTGCGGCTGCTGGCCCGCATCTCGGGGGCCTCGGCACCGGCAGTGGCGAGCCGCGTGGGAGTGCGGCTGCCGGATGAGGTGCACGCGTTCGACTCGCGCCCGCCCGAGCCGGTCGCCGAGCCGCTGACGCCGACTGTGGCTCCGTAGCGGTCCTTTTCGGGGGTCGACGCCGGCGAAGCGGTCGCGTGGGCCGCGGTCGTCGTGCTGACCGGGTCGGTCCGCAGGGGTCCGGGACACCTGCGGGTGCGTCAGCCCCGGCGGAGCAGGCGGCCGACCGCGGCCATCATCTCCTCGGTGCGCTGATCCTGGGCGTCGGCGTCGGCGTCGATCACGCAGTGGCGGGCGTGGCCGTCGAGCAGGCCGAGGGCGACCTTGTCGAGCGCGGCCTGGATCGCCGCGATCTGCGTGAGCACGTCGATGCAGTAGCGGTCGTCGTCGACCATCCGGGCGACGCCGCGCACCTGGCCCTCGATCCGGGCCAGCCGCTGGCGGACCTGGTCCTTGGAGGTGGTGTATCCCCGCTGCTCGGGCATGGGTCGAGTGTACGCGCTCGACCGGCGGGCGCTCGTGGTCCGTAGTCCGTTCGTGACAACCCCCCCGGGGTATAGTGGATCGGCCATGGGCGACGTCGTGTCGAAGATCGGGGAAGGTCTGTCGAACGCCTTCCTGATGGCCTGGGAGGTGTGGTGGGCGCTGGTGCTCGGCTTCGCCATCAGCGCCGTCGTCCAGGCCTGGATTCCGCGCGAGCGGATCGAGCGGGCGCTCGGCGGGTCGGGCGCCCGGCCGGTCGCGCTGGCGACCGGGCTGGGCGCGGCGTCGTCGTCGTGCTCCTATGCCGCCGTGGCGATCGCCAAGTCCCTGTTCCAGAAGGGCGCGTCGGCGGCGTCGGCCCTGGCCTTCCAGTTCGCGTCGACCAACCTCGTCGTCGAGCTCGGGGCGGTGATCTGGCTGCTGATCGGCTGGCGCTTCGCCCTGGCCGAGCTGGTCGGCGGCCTGGTCATGGTGGTGGTGATGACTTCGCTGCTGCGGCTCTTCGTCACCCGGGCGGTCGAGGCGCAAGCCCGCGTGCACGCGCTCGGCGCCGAGACCGGCCACGAGCACGTCATGGCTGGGGGTGACGGCGGCTGGCGGGCGCGCCTGCGGTCGGCCGACGCCTGGTCTGACGTGGCGCACAACTTCCGCAACGACGTCGGGATGCTCTGGAAGGAGCTGATCGTCGGCTTCTTGATCGCCGGCTTCGTCGGCCTGCTGGGCAACGACTTCTTCCGGGCGCTGTTCGTCGCCGGGGCGCCCGGTCCGGTCCGGGCGGTCGAGAACGCCATCGTCGGGCCGATCATCGCCGTGCTGAGCTTCGTCTGCTCGGTCGGCAACGTCCCGCTCGCCGCCGTGCTCTGGTCGGGGGGGATCGGCTTCGGCGGGGTGTTGGCGTTCGTCTTCGCCGACCTGATCGTGCTGCCGATCGTCGCCGTCTACCGCAAGTACTACGGGACGCAGTTCGCCGTGCGCATCACGGCGTTGATGTTCACGACGATGGTGCTCGCCGCCCTCGCCGTCGACGGGCTGTTCTCGGCTGTCGGGCTCGTGCCGACGGTCCGCCCGTCGCGAGGGATGATCTTCACGGCCGTCGCGGTCGACTACAAGCTCTGGCTCAACCTGCTCGGCGCCGCGGTCTTTGCCGGGTTGATGGCCCTGACCGTCCGCCGGGGGGCGACCGACCCGGTCTGCGGCATGCATGTCGATCGGGCGAAGGCGGTTCGCGGCCGGGCGCCGTCGGGGGTCGTCTACTTCTGCTCGGCCGGCTGCGCCGCCCGCTTCGCCGGGGCGCCCGCCGACGACCCGGGCGACGGGTTCGCGGGCGGGCGCGCCGCGGCTTCGCCGGCGCGGACCGACCAGCCGGCGACGCTGCCGCGCTGATCGGTGCCGGCGGCGGGGCGGCGACCCCGAGCACCACCGTCCCCATCGCCGGCCCCCGCGCGCGACGACCCCGGCCGGGCGACTTCCAATACGATCGGCGCGATCCCGGCTGCCTGCCGGCCGGGATCCCGAGACCGACATGGATTCCCTTGACCCGATCAAAGTGGGCGGTCCGTACTTCGAGGACTTCGAGGTGGGGCAGGTCTACGACGCCCCGGCGCTGACGATCACCTCCGGCCACGCGGCGCTGCATCAGGCGCTCGTCGGCGACCGCATGCTGCTGCCGCTGGACGCCGTCCTCTCCGAGGCGGTGACCGGCCGGCCGGCCCAGCTCGCCCACCCGAGCCTGGTCTGCGACATCGCGATCGGCCAATCGACGACGCCGACCCAGCGCGTCCGGGGCAACCTCTTCTACCGCGGCCTCGTGCTGCTGCGGCCGGTCTTCGTCGGCGACACGCTGCGGACACGGACCGAGATCGTCGGCCTGCGCCAGAACCGGCCACGGCCGGACGGGTCGGGCACGGGGCTGGTCGCGCTGCGGATGCGCACGGAGAACCAGCACGGCGAGCGGGTGCTCGACTTCTGGCGGTGCCCGATGATCCCGATGCGCGACGGCGGCGTCCAGACGGGCCACGCCGACCGCTTCGACGACATCCCGGCCGAGCTCGACATGGCTCGGGTCGCCGGGGCGGTGCCGGCCGGCTGGGACTTCGGGGCGATGCGCGAGCGCGTCGGCGGCGCCGGCTTCTCCGGGGTCGCCGTCGGCCAGGCGTACGAGATCGAGGGGCGCGACACGGTCACGGCGGCGCCGGAGCTGGTGCGCCTGAGCCTCAACGTCGCCGAGACGCACGTCGACGCGACGGTCGGGGCTCACGGGCGGCGCCTGGTCTACGGCGGCCACACGATCTCGGTCGCCGCGGCGCAGCTGACGCGGGCGCTGCCGGGCGTGATGACGGTGATCGCCTGGCGCGAGTGCAACCACACGGCGCCGGTGTTCGAGGAGGACCGCCTGAGCACGGTGCTGACGATCGAGGGCAAGCACCCGCTCGAGCAGACCGACGGGGCCGGGCTGATCGACCTGCGGGCGTTGGTCGCGGCCGAGCGCGACGACGCGGACGGCGGGCAGCCGGTGCTCGACTGGCGCCTGCTGGCACTGATGGCATGACGACCACTGGGAGGCTTGGATGAGCGGGGGGATCCTCGAGGGCATGCGGGTGGTCGAGGGGTCGGCGTTCGTCGCCGCCCCGCTCGGCGGGATGACGCTGGCGCAGATGGGAGCCGACGTGATCCGCTTCGACCCGCTGGCGGGCGGCCTCGACTACACCCGGTGGCCGATCACCGCCGACGGCACCAGCCTCTTCTGGGCCGGCCTCAACAAGGGCAAGCGGTCGTTCGCGGCGGATCTGCGGTCGCCGGCCGGGCGCGACTTGCTGACCGAGCTGATCTGCGCTCCGGGCGAGGACGGCGGCCTGTTTCTGACCAACTTCCCCGAGAGCGGCTGGCTCGCCTACGACCGGCTGACGGAAAAGCGCCCCGACCTGATCATGGTCGTGATCACTGGCAACGCCGACGGGTCGTCGGCGGTCGACTACACCGTCAATCCGGCGAGCGGCTTTCCGATGGCGACGGGCCCGCGCAACGTCTCCTACCCGATGAACCACCTCCTGCCGGCGTGGGATGCGGTCACGGGCACGCTGGCCACGACCGCCCTGCTGGCCGCCGAGCGCCACCGCCGGCGGACCGGCGAGGGCCAGCTGATCAAGATCGCCCTGTCGGACGTCGCCTTCGCCATGGTCGGCAACCTGGGCAAGATCGCCGAGGTCCAGATCAACCACAACAACCGCATCAAGGACGGCAACTTCCTCTACGGTGCCTTTGGCCGCGACTTCCTGACCAAGGACGACCGGCGGGTGATGATCCTCGCGCTCACCCTGCGCCAGTGGAAGAACCTCGTCAAGGCGACCGATCTCCAGGAGGCGGCGGCGGCGATCGAGAAGATGCTCGACGTCGACCTGACCACGGAGGGCGGTCGCTTCACCGCCCGCGACCTGATCGGGGCGGCGCTCAAGCACTGGGTGCGGGCGCGGACGATGGCGGAGATCGGCGAGAGCTTCGACGCCAACGGCGTGTCCTGGGGTCCGTACCAGACGTTCACGCAGCTGGTGGAGGAGGATCCGCGCTGCTCACCGGAGAACCCGATGTTCGAGGTCGTCGACCAGCCGGGCATCGGCTCATACCTGATGCCGGGGTCGCCGGTCGCCTTCGGGGGGGTCGAGCGCCTCCCGGTGCGGCGGGCGCCGCTGCTCGGGGAGCACACGGACGACGTCCTGCGCGACGTGCTCGGGCGCAGTGACGAGGAGATCGCCAAGCTGCACGAGGACGGCGTGGTCGCCGCAGCGACGGCCGCGGACTGAAGCGGTGACGAAGTACGTCTACGACTTCGAGGAGGGCTCGCGCGAGATGCGCGACCTGCTCGGGGGCAAGGGCGCGAACGTCGCCGAGATGACGCGGATCCTCGGCGCCGACCGGGTGCCGGCGGGCTTCACGATCACGACCGAGGCCTGCGTCGCCTACATGTCGGACGGCCGGCGGGAGCCGGACGGCCTGGCCGCGGAGGTCGCGGCGGCGCTCGAGCGGCTCGAGCAGACGGCGGGCAAGCGCCTCGGCGACGCTGACGACCCGCTGCTGGTGTCGGTCCGCTCGGGGGCGCGCGAGTCGATGCCGGGGATGCTCGACACCGTCCTGAACCTCGGCCTCAACGACGCGTCGGTCGACGGGCTGGCCCGGGCGACGGGCAACGACCGCTTCGCCTGGGACTCCTACCGCCGGTTCGTGCAGATGTTCGCCAACGTCGTCCGCGGCCTGCCGGGCAGCGCGATCGAGGCGGAGATCGCCGCGGTCAAGCGCGAGCGGGGCGCAGCGCTCGACACCGATCTGGACGTCGACGCCCTGCGCGAGCTGACCGCCCGCTTCAAGGCGCTGTTTCGCGACCGCACGGGCGAGGACTTCCCGCAGGAGCCCCAGCGCCAGCTCGAGCAGGCGATCCGGGCGGTGTTCGACTCGTGGGTCGGCGACCGGGCGGTGACCTACCGGCGCATCAACGGCATCCCCGACGACTGGGGCACGGCGGTCAACGTCCAGCAGATGGCCTTCGGCAACAAGGGCGAGACGTCGGGATCGGGCGTCGCCTTCAGCCGCGACGAGCTGACCGGGGCTCCGGAGCCCTCAGGCGACTTCCTGACCAACGCCCAGGGCGAGGACGTCGTCTCGGGCGTGCGCAACACGCGGGACATCGCCGAGCTGGCGGAGGTGATGCCCGACGCCCACGCCGAGCTGATCGACATCCTGCGGACCCTCGAGCGCCACTACGGCGACATGCAGGACACGGAGTTCACGATCGAGGAGGGCCACCTCTTCATGCTCCAGACGCGCAACGCCAAGCGCCCGGCGCAGGCGGCGGTGCGCTTCGCCGTAGACGCCGTGCAGGAGGGGCTGCTCGACCGGGCGCAGGCGCTGGCGACGATCGACGCCGCCCGCCTCGACGCCCTTCTGCACCCGACGTTCGACCCGGCCGTGGCGATCGACGTCCTCGCCCGGGGGATCCCGGCGTCGCCGGGGGCGGCGAAGGGGGCGATCGTGTTCACGGCGCCGGAGGCGGTCGCGGCGGCCGAGCTCGGCCGGTCGGTGATCCTCGTGCGGCCGTTCACCGAGGCCGAGGATGTCGGCGGCTTCCACGCGGCCCGGGGGATCCTCACGAGCGAGGGCGGCAAGGCGTCGCACGCGGCGCTCGTCGCCCGGGGCATGGGGCGCCCGTGCGTGTGCGGGGCGCAGGCGCTCGAGATCGACCTCGAGCGGGGCGAGCTGCGGGTCGGCGACCGGGTGATCGGCCGGGGCGACCTGATCGCGATCGACGGGACGACGGGCGAGATCACGACCGACGACGTGCCGCTGATCGAGCCGGACCTCAACGAGCACTTCGTGACCGTGCTCGGCTGGGCCGACGGGCTGCGCCGCCTCGGCGTCCGGGCCAACGCCGACACGCCGGAGGACGCCCGCCGGTCGCGCGAGTTCGGGGCCGAGGGGATCGGCCTGTGCCGGACCGAGCACATGTTCATGGCCGCCGACCGGCAGCCGAAGATGCGGGCGATGATCCTCGCCCCGGACGAGCCGGCCCGGCGGTCGGTGCTGGCCGAGCTGGAGCCGCTCCAGCAGCAGGACTTCGAGGGCCTGTTCGAGGCGATGGCCGGGCTGCCGGTGACGATCCGCCTGCTCGACCCGCCGCTGCACGAGTTCCTGCCCCACCGCTTCGAGGTCCAGCACCAGCTCGACCTGGCGCGCCAGGACGGGACGTCGGCCGGCGAGGTCGAGGAGCTCGAGCACCTGCTGGAGCGGGTCGTCTACCTCGAGGAGGTCAACCCGATGCTCGGGACGCGCGGCTGCCGCCTCGGCGTGCTCTTCCCGGAGATCTACGAGATGCAGGCCCACGCGATCATGCAGGCGGCCCAGGCGGTGCGGTCGCGGACGGGGGCGGCGCCGCATCTCGAGATCATGATCCCGCTCGTCAACTACGAGCGGGAGCTCCAGCTGATGCGCGACCTGGTGATCCGGGTCGGCGACGAGCACGGCATGAGCCGGGGCGAGGACTACGCGGTCGGGACCATGATCGAGCTGCCCCGGGCGTGCCTGATCGCCGGGCGGATCGCGCTCGAGGCGGACTTCTTCTCGTTCGGGACCAACGACCTGACGCAGACGACGCTGGGCTTCTCGCGCGACGACGTCGAGAGCAAGTTCCTGACGACGTACGTCGAGCGCAAGATCGTCGACCGGTCGCCGTTCGAGACGCTCGACACGCCGGGGGTCGGCGAGCTGATCGCGATGGCCGTGCGCGGGGGCCGGCGGGCCAAGCCGAGCATCAAGCTGGGGATCTGCGGGGAGCACGGGGGCGACCCGGATTCGATCGACTTCTTCGAGCGGGCCGGCATCGACTACGTGTCGTGCTCGCCGTTCCGGGTGCCGGTAGCGATCGTCGCCGCCGCCCAGGCCGCGATCCGCGCCCGCGCCCGGTCGACCGGCGACGCCTGACGCGCCGCGGCCGCCCGGGCGGTTTGCGTCCGTTTCGACCCCGGCAAACGAATGGTGTGAAATCGGATCGGATCTATGCCTATAGACTTGTGGTCCAGGCTCCCTGTGCCTGCCGGCACACCCCGTCTCAGCAAAAGGAGAATTTGAATGGCTCTGAAACTAGGCGACACCGCACCGGACTTCGAGGCGGAGACGACCGAAGGCACGATCCGGTTCCACGACTGGCTCGGCGACTCCTGGGGCGTCCTCTTCTCGCACCCGCGCAACTTCACGCCGGTCTGCACGACCGAGCTCGGCTACATGGCGAGCATCGAGCCGGAGTTCGCGAAGCGGGGCGTGAAGATCATCGGCCTGTCGGTCGACCCGGTCGACAACCACGCGAAGTGGTCGCAGGAGATCGAGAGCTCGCAGGGCACGGCGCCCAACTACCCGCTGATCGGCGACAAGGACTTCGCGGTCGCCAAGGCCTACGGGATGCTCCCGGCTGAGACCGAGGGCGACCCGACGACGCGGACGCCGGCCGACAACGCGACGGTCCGCAACGTGTTCGTGATCGGGCCGGACAAGAAGATCAAGCTGATCCTGATCTACCCGATGACGACCGGGCGCAACTTCGACGAGGTGCTCCGGGTGATCGACTCGCTGCAGCTGACGGCGACCAAGAAGGTGGCGACGCCGGCCCAGTGGACCCCGGGCGACAAGGTGATCATCCTCGGCTCGGTCTCGGACGCCGAGGCGAAGGAGACCTACCCGGACGGCTGGGAGCAGCCGCTTCCGTACATCCGGCTGGTTCCGCAGCCGAGCTGAGCCGCCCGCCGCTTCAAGCCGAGGCCGGTGCTCGACGGTCAAGAGCGCCAGCCTCGGCTGAAGGGCCAGGACTCAACGCGCTGCTGTTCGGGCGTGCGCTCGGGCCGACGACCAGAAACTACGCGATATTCTGACCGCGACTCTCGGCCCGCCGCCAGTAATCGGCAACCAGCTCCAGCAGCGCCGGCCCGCGCGGCCGGCGGCCGGGCCGCACGTCGCAGGTGGCTGACTTGAACTCCGAGATGTGGACGTTCGAGTCGAGCGCCAGCGGCAGCAGGTCGTTCGCCGCGTCGCCCTTCGCCAGCCCGCGCCAGCCCCAGTGGTAGGGCAGGCCGACCTGATGGATCCGCCGCCCGTCGACCTCGAGGTCGGGGATCCGCTCGGTCACCATCACCCGCGCCTCGATCGCCGTCCGGGCGCTGACGATCGTCGCCCAGCCGTTGTGCTCGAGCCCGCGCTCGGCCGCGAGCCCGGGTGAGACCTCGACGTACATCTCGGGCGCGAGCTCGGCCAGATGGGGCAATGTGCGCGACATGCCGCCAGCGGTGTGATGCTCGGCGATCCGGTAGGTCGACATCGCGTAGGGGTAGACATCGCTACAGGACGGGTTGTAGCGGTTGTCGGGCCGGGCGAAGCTCTCGGCCGTCGGGTTCACCTGCTGGCCGTGGACGGCGTTGCGCAGCGGCGACTCCTTCGGCTCGTAGTGGGTCGGCAGGGGGCCGTCGGTCAGCCCAGTCGGCGCGTAGAGCCAGCCGCGGCCGTCGGCCTGCATGACGAACGGCTCGTCGCCCCGCAGCGCCCGCTCCGCCTTGGCCCCCTCCGGCGGTCGGTATGACGGCGCCATGTCGGGCACGAAGTCCGGGACATCCTTGCCCGTCCACTTCCCGCCGTCGTCGTCCCACCAGACGTAGGCCTTGCGCTCCGACCAGGGCCGGCCATCCGGGTCGGCCGAGGCGCGGTTGTAGAGGATCCGGCGGTTGGCCGGCCAGGCCCAGCCCCATTCGGCGGCGACCTGATCCTGCTCCTCACGCGGACGGCGGCGGTTGGCCTGGTTGATGTCGTCGGCGTAGACGCCCGAATAGATCCAGCAGCCGCACGCCGTCGAGCCGTCGCCGGCGAGCTCGGTATAGGCCGACAGCGCGCGGCCGTCCGCGACGTCGAAGCCGGAGATCTCGCGCAGCACGGCCTCGGCGTCGGGCTCCTCCAACGGCCCGTGCACCGGGTAGTCCCAGGTCAGGTCGAGGATCGCCCGGTCGCGGGGATCGGTCGACCCGGCGAGCTTGGCCCGGATGCGGCGGCCGAGATCGAACATGAACGACAGCTCGGAGCGGCAGTCCTCGGGCGGCTCGACCGCCTTGTTGTGCCATTGCAGGAGCCGCTGGGTGTTGGTGAAGGTGCCGTCCTTTTCGGTGTGCGCCGCCGCCGGGAGGAAGAAGATCTCGGTGCCGACATCCCGGGTGCGCATCTCGCCCGTCTCGACCTCGGGCCCGTCGCGCCAGAAGGTGGCCGACTCGATCAGCTGAAGGTCGCGTACGACGAGCCATTTCAGCTCGGCCATCGCCATCCGGTGAAGCTTGGCGTTGGCCGACCCGACCGCCGGGTTCTCGCCCATCACGAAGAAGCCCTCCACCTTTCCGTCCCGCATGTGGGTGATCGTCGGATAGATGGAGTGATCCCCATCTATCCGCGGCAGGCGGTCGAAACAGAAGTCGTTCGCCGGCGTCGCCGCCTCACCCCACCATGCCTTCAACAACGACACGATGTATTCGCGCGAGTGCCCCCAGAATCCGCCGGGCGCCGTCGTCCGGTCGATGTAGCGCGCCAGCGTCAGCTCGGGGTCGGCCTGCGGCATCGGCAGGTAGCCGGGGAGGATGTTGTAGAGGGTCGGGATGTCGGTCGAGCCCTGGATCGAGGCGTGGCCGCGCAGGGCGAGGATCCCCCCGCCGGGCCGTCCGATGTTGCCGAGCAGGAGCTGGAGGATCGACGCGGCGCGGATGTACTGGACGCCGGTCGTCCGCTGGGTCCAGCCGACCGAGTAGACGAATGCGGTCGTGCGCTCGCGACCCGAGTTGGCGCAGATCGCCCGCGCGACCTCGAGCAGCGCCGCCCGCGGGACGCCGCAGACCTGTTCGACGAGCTCGGGGGTGTAGCGGCTGAAATGGCGCTTGAGCACCTGGAAGACGCATCGCGGGTGCGTCAGCGTCTCGTCCTGCTCCGGCGGCTCACCGTGCTCGAGCGCGCCGCCGTGGGCGCCGTGTGCCTGCTCGGCCGAGGCCTCCTTGCTCGGCTCGCCGGCCGCGGCCGGCGGCTCCATGCCGGCGTAGCGCCAGCTCGACGCGTCGTACTTGCCGGCGGCCGGGTCGAAGCCCGAGAAGAGCCCGTCGAGGTCGGCGGTGTCGACGAACTCCTCGGACACGATCGTCGCCGCGTTGGTGTAGCGGACGACGTACTCCCGGAACTCGTGTCCGCCGGTGAGGACCTGGTTGATCAGGCCGCCGAGCCAGGCGATGTCGGTCCCCGTTCGCAGCGGGACGTGGATGTCGGCGAGCGCACTGGTGCGGCTGAAGCGCGGGTCGACGTGGATCACCTTCGCCCCGCGGGCCTTCGCCTCGACGACCCACTGGAAGCCGACCGGATGGCACTCGGCCATGTTCGACCCCTCGATGACGATGCAATCGGCGTTCTGCAGATCCTGGAGGAAGTTGGTGGCGCCGCCGCGCCCGAACGACGTCCCCAGACCGGGGACGGTCGAGGAGTGTCATATCCGCGCCTGGTTCTCGATCGCCACGGCACCGAGCGCCGAGAAGCACTTCTTGATCAGGTAGTTCTCCTCGTTGTCGAGCGTCGCCCCGCCGAGGTGAGCGAAGCCGCGGGTTCGGCCCAGCAGCGCACCGTTCCCGTCGCGGTCCTCCCACGTCCGCCGCCGCGTGTCGATCACCCGGTCGGCGATCATGTCCATCGCCTGGTCGAGCTCGAGCTCCTCCCAGTCGGTCGCGTGCGGCCGCCGGTAGCGGACCTTCGTCTCGCGCGCCGGGGACGTCACCAGCGCCAGCGAGGATGAGCCGCGCGGGCAGAGCCGCCCGCGCGAGATCGGCGATTCGGGATCCCCCTCGATGTGGATCACGCGCTCGTCCTTGACGTAGACCGACTGGCCGCAACCGACGGCGCAGTACGGGCAGACCGAGCGCACGACACGCTCGGCGGTCGCCGTCCGTGGCCTCAGCCGGTCCGTCGCCGGCGACCGGACCGCGGTGCCACGCCCGAGACGGTCTTCGGTGAGCTGGCGCACGAGCGGGAGCATCGCCTGCCAAACCTACCCAGCCTGGCCGTCGCGCAAAATAACTGCGCGGCCGTCGGGTGGGTGTTAGGTTCGTGTGATGCGTCGTCTGCTCGTCACGCTCAGCTTCCTGCTGCTGTTGCTGCTGCCCGCCGGCGCGCCGGCGGCGACCGGCGACCCACAGGACAAGGTCGTCGCCTACGGCGACGTCGTCGTCGCCCCCGGCGAGGCGGTCGGTGACCTCATCGTGCTCCACGGTGACGTGCTGGTCCGCGGGACGGTGCACGGAGACATTGTCGACATCGACGGCAACGTGACGATCAGGGGGGCCGTCGGGGGCGACGTCGTGACCATCGGCAAGCGGGCCACGCTCGGTCGGCGGGCCCATGTCGGCGGCGACGTCAAGTGGGTCAACGATCGGCCGACCGTCAGCCCCGGCGCCGTCGTCGGCGGCAAGGTCGAACGCTTCACCAACACGAGCTCGTTCAGCCTCTCGACGTTCGAGTTCGCGCTCGGCTTCTGGGTGATCACGTCGGTCTCGCTGCTCCTCGCCGGCCTGCTGCTGCTGCTGCTCGCGCCCCGGGCCGCCGACGCCGTCGTCAGGACGGCGCGCTCCGGCGCCGGCGCGTCGGTCGTCTCGGGGATCGTCGTCCTGATCGGCTTCCCGATCCTCGCGGTCGTGCTGCTCGTGACCGTGGTCGGGACTCCACTCGGGGTCGGCATGCTGCTGGTGTACGCCCCACTCCTGACGATCGGCTACCTCGCGGCTGCGCTCGCGTTCGGCCGTCGCCTGCGCAAGTCGGCCGGCCGCGTCGGGGCGTTCCTGGTCGGCCTGGTGATTCTGAGGGTGCTCGCCCTGATCCCGATCCTCGGCGCACTGATCTCACTGGTCGCCACGATCTTCGGGCTCGGCGCCGTGTTCGTAGCCGCCCGCCGCGCTCGTACCGCCTGACCGGGCCCGCGCGCCGGTGGGTCCGCCGGCCCGGGACCGACGGCGATCGACCGGCGGCTCAGCCCGGGACGATCTGGACCGTCCAGTGGCCGATGGCGTTGATCAGGAAGCCGTGATAGGCGCCCTTCTTGATCGGCGCCTCGCCGCTGTGATCCGTCGAGTTCACCGGTGACTGGACGTGGACGCTCGCCGGGATGATCTGGAACAGCGTGCCGTCGTTGGTCCAGTGGATCGTCGAGTCCTTCGGGATCCGCACGACTCCCAGCTCCTTGACGCCGGTGCCGCTGTACTTCAGGGTCGTGGCCGGCGTCTGCGAGAGCGGCGGCGGCTTGGGCGCGGTGCTCGTCGACGTCGGCGCCGCCTTGGCCTTCCGGGACTTGGCCGGGGTCTTCGCCGTGGTGGTCGTCACGCCGGTGGTGGTCGTCGTGGTGGTCGCCGTCGCGTGCTTCTTCGATCCGCCCCCGCAGCCGGCGAGAGCGAGGGCGAGGGCGAGCAGACCGCCGAGCAACGCGGCCGTGATCCGAGGTCGCTGTGTCATCTGTCTGTTACCTCCGGCTGGTGTTGCGGCGCATTCGCCCCGCGGCGCCCGACCCAGGGTACGGCAAGGGCCGGGCGCAGGTTGCAGATCGCACCCCCGACGCGACGGTCGGCGCGACGTGCCCCGCGGGGGTGCGCCCGTCCGCCGCCGCATTCCCGCGAACCGCTCAGGCGCGCTTGCCGGCCTCGATCGCCGCCGTCGAGCCGGCAGCACCCAGCAGCAGCGCCAGCAGGGCCTTGAACGCACCGGAATCGCCACTGTTGGCATCGACGATGGCCATCAGGGCCGCGATCAGCGCGAGGTTCAGCTCGTAGCCGCCGTTGGCGGCCCACGGGCCCTTCTCGAGGTGGACGGTGCGCCCGGCGGTGATCATCGTCGCGATCAGCGGCGCGGCGGCAAGCGTCGGGAAGATGCCGAGCGCCAGGAGCGCGCCGCCCCCGAGCTCGGCCCCGGCCGCGGCCTGGGCGTTGAGCGCGCCCGGCTTCAGGCCGAGCTGGTCGAAGAAGGCGCCCGTGCCCTCGATGCCGTGGCCGCCAGCGACCCCGAACTGCTTCTGGGCGCCGTGACCGATGAAGTAGCCGCCTACGATCAGGCGCGGGATCAGGCGTCCGAGGGCGCGGCGGCGAGTCCGGTTGTTGCTCATGTGTCTCCTTCGCGGGGGGGCGGTGGCGGCCGGCGGAGCAGGCTCAGGCGCGAATCTAGCGACTTTCGCCACCGCGTAGGCTACGAAGTCGCCTACGCCGGCGTGATGCCCTGAGCGAAGCGGAATACCCCGTGCGGGTCGTAGCGGGCCTTGATCTGCTGGAGCCGGGGGTAGTTGGCCCCGTAGTAAGCGTGCTGCCAGTCGGCGAGCTCGCTGTCGATGTAGTTCTGGTAGGCGTAGCCCGACACGTACGGACGCATCGCCGCGTAGATCTCGCGCGTCCATGCCAGGTTCGCCGCGACGACGTCAGGCGGGTCGCCGGCGCCCCAGAAGTCGAGATAGACGATGTGAAAGAGCGAGCCGCGGTGGACGAACGCCGTCGCATCGGGGGCGATTCGGTTCACCGCGCACGCCCCGAGCGCCTCGATCTGCACGCCGCCCTCGTGCGCCCCGCTGCCGCCGGGCCAGCGCTCGATCTCGCCGAGCAGGGCTTGGATCGCGCCGGCCGGCAGCGGTCGGTCGACGAAGTCCGAGCGCTGGTAGTTGGGGTAGCGGTCGACCGTGCAGCTGACCGTCCCCGGGGCCCCGGCGCTACAGCCGTCCGGCACGACGGCCGTCGCGTAGGCCAGGGTCTGAAACGACGCGCGCGCCGGTCCGACCCCCAGCAGCGGGGCGAGGATGACACGTAGCGCCGCCTCGTCGCCGTAGAACTGGCCGCTCGCCGTCGCCGTCAGCTGCGTCCCGCCGGCGGCCGTCGGCGACTTGACGGCGCGGAAGCGCGAGTCGGCGAGCTGGTCGGTCGCCTGCGGGACGGTCCGCTGCCAGGCGTCGAGGGCCGCCCCGGCGCCGGCCCAGGCGAACGCCAGCGAGAAGGTAGTCACCGGCGCCGCCGGCAACGCCCGGAAGGTGAACTCGGTCGCGACGCCGAAGTTGCCCCCGCCCCCGCCCCGGCACGCCCAGAACAGATCCGCGTTCGTCGCGGCGCTCGCCCGCACCCGGCGCCCGTCGGCGAGCACGAGCTCGACGGCGAGGAGGTTGTCGCACAGCAGCCCGGCCCGCCGCACGAGGTGGCCGAAGCCGCCGCCGAGCGTCAGCCCGGCGACGCCGACGGTCGGGCAGGTGCCGATCGGCAGCGCCACGCCGTGGCGCAGCACCAGCCCCTCGTAGATGTCGCGGAGGTTCGCCCCGGCGCCGATGCGGACCGTCCTCGACGTCGCGTCGTAGAGGACGTGGCGCAGCCGCGAGACGTCGGCCACGATGCCGCGCGTGTTGCTGTAGCCGGCGAACGAGTGGCGGCCGCTGCGGGCGGCGATCGGCCAGTGACGGGCGCGGGCGAAGGCGATCACGTTGGCGACGTCGGTCGACGAAGCGCAGAAGGCGATCGCCCGCGGCGGTATGTCGAGGCGCGGGTTGGCCAGCGCCTTCGCCGCGGCGTAGGCCGGCTGACCCGGCAGCACGAGCGTGCCGTGCAGCCGGCGGGCCAGCGCCCGCGTCGTCGGCGTGGCGGCCGCCGCGGCGCCGAGCGGACCGCCGAGCGCGAGCAGGGAGGCCGCACCCGCGCTGCCGAGAAGCTCCCGCCGCGTCTGCATGCTCCAGAGGCTACGCGGCGGCCGGCCCCGGCGACCCCGATCACCCGCGCCAGCGCCGGAGCACCAGCGGGTCCTCGCGCCAGGACGCTCGTCTGGCCACCGTGCTTGCGATCGGACCCACTAGATTGGCCTCGTGACGTGGTGGCGGGACGCCGTGATCTACCAGATCTATCCGCGCTCGTTCCAGGACGCCGACGCCGACGGCATCGGCGACCTGCCGGGCATCGCCTCGCGCCTGGATCACGTCGCCGGCCTCGGCGTCGACGCGATCTGGCTGTCACCGATCCACCCGTCGCCGCTGGCCGACTTCGGCTACGACGTCGCGGACTTCACCGCCGTCGACCCGACGCTCGGCACGCTGGCCGACTTCGACCGGCTGCGCGATGCGGCGCACGCCCGCGAGCTGCGCCTGCTGTTGGACCTGATCCCCTGCCACACGTCGATCGAGCATCCGTGGTTCCGCACCCACCCCGACCGCTACATCTGGGCGCCCGGCGACGGCCCGCCCAACAACTGGGTCGCCAGCTTCGGCGGTTCCGCCTGGTCGCGGGACGAGCGGACCGGTCGGTGGTACCTGCACTCGTTCTTTCCCGAGCAGCCCGACCTCGACTGGCGCAACCCTGCTGTTGTCGCCGCGATCGGCGACGTCGTCCGGCTCTGGTTGGGGCGCGGCGTCGACGGCTTCCGCCTCGACGCGCTCGACCGGCTGCTCAAGGACGCGTCCCTGCGCGACGACCCGCCCGCCGGCGTCCCGCCGCCGCTGCCCGTGCACCCCGACCTGGCCCGGCTCGACCGGCGTCACTCGGCCGACCAGCCGGACGTCGGCCGGCCCCTGGCGGCGCTGCGCGAGGCGATCGGCGAGCACCTCATGGTCGGCGAGGTGTACCTCCCGACCGCCGCGCTCGGCCCGTACCTCGAGCATCTCGACCTGGCGTTCTGCTTCGAGTTCCTCCACGCGCCCCTGCATCCTGGCCGTCTGCGACAGGTGATCGAGGCGGCGCTCGCCCGGGGCAAGGTCGCCTGGGTCCTCTCCAACCACGACTTCCCCCGGCTCGCCAGCCGTCTCGGCCGCGCCGGCGTGCGCGTCGCCGCGATGCTCCTGCTCACCCTCCCCGGCGTCGCCTTCGTCTACCAGGGCGACGAGATCGGCATGCCCGACGGACCCGTGCCCGACCCGCCGCGCGACCGCTTCGGCCGCGACGGGGCGCGCACGCCGATGCAGTGGGACGCGACGGCCGGCGGCGGCTTCAGCGCGGGCGAGCCGTGGCTCGAGCCGGGCGACGTGAGCGCGTGCAATGTCGCCGACCAGGAAGGCGACCGCGGGTCGGTGCTGTGGCTCTACCGCGACCTCATCGCCCTGCGTCGCAAGCTCGCACCCGGCCTCCGCTTCGTCGACAGCGACGACGCGGTCCTGGCCTTCCGCCGGGGCGAGCTGCTCGTCGCGCTCAACCTCGGCGACGCGCCCGCGCCCGCGCCCGCGCACGGCGAGGTGCTGCTGGGCACCGCGCCGGGAGTCGGCGTCGGCCCCCGGCTCGACCCGTGGACCGGCTGGGTCGCCAAATGTTTTCCCGCGCCGCCCCCAGGGTAGTTACGATCGGCACGAAGGCTGTCCTGTGGAGAGGGAGCTGTGGGCAAGAGGGTTGGGTCGATGGGGCTGTTGGTCGCGGCAGGGCTCGCCGCGGCGATTATCGGCGGCTGCGGAGGGTCGAGCTCGAGCTCTGGCCGGGCCACGCTCAACTGGTACGTCTTTCCCGAGCACTCCGGGGCCTTCGACCAGGCCGCCAGCGACTGTTCCAACGCGTCGGGCGGGCGTTACACGATCGCGATCCAGACCCTCCCCTCCGACGCCGACGGCCAGCGGCAGCAGCTTGTCCGCCGTCTGGCGGCCAAGGACTCCTCGATCGACATCATCGGCATGGACGTCACCTGGACCGCCGAGTTCGCCCAGGCCGGCTGGATCCGGCCGTGGACGGGCGCCGCGGCGCAGGCGGTGACCGCCGGAACGCTCGCCGTGCCGCTCAAGACGGCGACCTATCAGGGCCGCCTCTACGGGGCGCCGGCCAACAGCAACACCCAGCTGCTCTGGTACCGCAAGGACCTCGTCTCCAAGCCGCCCCAGACGTGGGCCGAGATGATCGCGATGGCCGACGCGCTGGCCAAGCAGGGCAAGCCCCACTACATCGAGATCCAGGGCAAGCAGTACGAGGGCCTGATGGTGTGGTTCAACACCCTCGTCAACTCGGCCGGCGGCACGATCCTCACCGGGCCGACGACCGTCGGCCTCGGCCCGCCGGCGCAGGTCGCGGCGACGGTGATGAAGCAGCTGGCAACCTCGCCGGCCGCCGACCCGTCGCTGACCAACGAGCAGGAGGACGACAACCGCCTGGCCTTCGAGAAGGGCACCGCGGCGTTCGAGCTGAATTACCCGTTCGTGTACCCGAGCGCCCAGATGGATGCGCCGAAGATCGCCGCCGAGATGGGCTATGCCCGCTACCCGACCGTGGTCGCCGGCATGCCGAGCCGCGTGACGATCGGCGGCCTGAACCTCGGCGTCTCGAGCTACTCGAAGTATCCGGCCGACGCGTTCGCCGCCGCCGCCTGCCTGCGTAACAGCGCGCACCAGAAGACCGCCGCGGTCAAGGGCGGTCTGCCGCCGACCCTCAGCGCGCTCTACGACGATCCGTCGCTGGCCAAGACGTACCCGTTCCACGAGCTGATCAAGGAGCAACTGGGGTCGGCCAGCGTCCGGCCGCAGACGCCGCTCTACAGCGACGTCTCGCTGGCCGTGCAGAAGACATTGTCGCCGCCGCGGTCGGTCAACCCCAAGAGCTTCGTTTCCGACCTCCAGTCTGAGCTCAAGAAGGCGCTGAGCTCGAGCGATCTGATATGAGCGACGCGACAGCGATCCCCGCCTCGGGACGGCGCCCTCGCGCCGGCCGCAAGCCGCTGACCGAGCGCGGTCGCAGCGAGCGGCGGCTGGCATGGATGCTGTGCGCCCCGGCGGTGGTCGTGATGCTCGCGGTCACCGTCTATCCGATCGTCTACGCGATCTGGCTGTCGCTGCACCGGTCGGATCTGCGCTTCCCGAGCGCGAGCAAGTTCATCGGGCTGTCCAACTACGGCCATGTGCTGTCGTCGCCGGTCTGGTGGGCCGACGTCGCCCACACGCTGATCATCGCCGTCTTCTCGGTCTCGCTCGAGCTTGTGCTGGGGATGGTGCTGGCCCTCGTGATGCACCGGGCGATCTTCGGCCGGGGCGTCGTGCGGGCGGCCGCGCTCGTCCCCTACGGCATCATCACCGTCGTCGCGGCCTTCGCCTGGCTCTACGCCTGGTCGTCGAACTCGGGGTTCGTCCCGAGCCTGCTCGGCCTCAGCTACGACCCGCTGACCCGGCAGTTCACCTCCTACGTCGTGATCATCCTGACCGAGGTCTGGAAGACGACGCCGTTCATGGCGCTGCTGCTCCTGGCCGGCCTCGCGCTCGTGCCGGACGAGCTGCACGAGGCGGCGAAGGTCGACGGGGCCAGCACCTGGCAGCGCTTCGTGCGGATCACGCTCCCGCTGATCAAGCCGGCGATCCTCGTCGCCCTGCTCTTCCGCACACTCGACGCGATGCGCATCTTCGACACCGTGTTCATCGAGACGGCCGGCCAGAACGGGACGGAGACGGTGTCGATCCTCGGCTACAACCAGCTCCTGAACCGGCTGAACCTCGGTCTCGGCTCAGCCGTGTCGGTTCTCGTCTTCGTGATGGTGGCGATCTTCGCGTTCGTCTTCATCAAGCTGCTCGGCACCTCGATCCAGAGCGGAGGCGACGCATGAACTACACGGCGCGCGAGCGCTCGCTCTGGAGCGCCGGGATCGCGGTGGTCGTGGTCGTCTCGCTCGTCCCCGTGCTCTGGATCGTCTCGCTGTCGCTGAAGGACCCGAGCACGCTCGGCGACGGCAGGTTCCTGCCGGCGAAGTGGTCGCTGGAGAATTACAAGGGGATCTTCAAGCAGTCGATCTTCACCGACGCCCTGCGCAACTCGATCGGCATTGCCATCATCGCGACGATTATCGCCGTGGTGCTCGCGTCACTGGCGGCCTACGCGATCTCCCGGCTGGACTTTCCCGGCCGGACGGCGATCCTGTCGGGGGCCCTGGCGATCGCGATGTTTCCCCCGATCTCGATCGTCGGCCCCCTCTTCAACCTCTGGCGCTCGCTGCACCTGTTCGACACCTGGCAGGGGCTGATCATCCCCTACATGACCTTCGCCCTCCCCCTGGCGATCTACACGCTGACGGCGTTCTTCCGCGAGATCCCGCGCGAACTCGAGCAGGCCGCCCAGATGGACGGGGCCACACCGTTCCAGGCGTTCTGGAAGGTGATCGTCCCCCTGGCGGCGCCCGGCATGTTC
The DNA here is from genome assembly GCA_963742705.1 of uncultured Solirubrobacterales bacterium. Taxonomy (GTDB): domain Bacteria; phylum Actinomycetota; class Thermoleophilia; order Solirubrobacterales; family Solirubrobacteraceae; genus Palsa-513. Next base: position 48,055 of record CAVUMZ010000019.1, read on the forward strand.
ACCACGGCGATCCTCGCCTTCATCTTCTGCATGAACGACTTCGTCTTCGCCGTGTCGCTGACGTCGACCAACCACGCGCGGACGGTCCCGGCCGCGCTGGCCGCCTTCCCGGGGGCGTCGCAGTTCCAGCAGCCGACCGGATCGATCGCCGCCGCCGCGGTCGTCGTCACCGTCCCCATCATCATCATGGTCCTGATCTTCCAGCGCCGGATCGTGGCGGGTCTCACCGCCGGCGCCGTGAAGGGATAAAGGAGACACCTATGGCCGAAATCGTTCTCGACGGCGTGACCAAGCGCTACCCCGACGGCTTCGAGGCCGTCAAGAGCATGGATCTGACGATCGCCGACGGCGAGTTCATGATCCTCGTCGGCCCGTCGGGCTGCGGAAAGTCGACCGCCCTGCGGATGATCGCCGGGCTCGAGGACATCTCCGGCGGCGAGCTGCGCATCGACGGCGACGTCGTCAACCAGAAGGCGCCGAAGGACCGCGACATCGCGATGGTGTTCCAGAACTACGCGCTCTATCCGCACATGACGGTCCGCGAGAACATGGGCTTCGCGCTCAAGCTGGCAAAGACCGAACAGTCGGTGATCGACACCAAGGTGCAGGAGGCAGCGCGCATCCTCGACCTGACCCAGCACCTCGACCGCAAGCCGGCCAACCTCTCGGGCGGGCAGCGCCAGCGCGTGGCGATGGGACGGGCGATCGTCCGCAACCCGAAGGCGTTCCTGATGGACGAGCCGCTGTCGAACCTCGACGCCAAGCTCCGCGTCCAGATGCGCACGGAGGTCTCGCGCATCCAGCAGCGGCTCGGGACGACGACCGTCTACGTGACCCACGACCAGACCGAGGCGATGACCCTCGGCGACCGGGTCGCGGTGATGCGCAGCGGCGCCCTCCAGCAGGTCGGCACGCCGCGCGAGCTCTACACCCAGCCGGTAAACCTCTTCGTCGCCGGCTTCATCGGCTCGCCGGCGATGAACTTCCTCTCCGGCCAGCTCGACGGGAACACGCTGCAGACGCCGCTCGGCAAGGTGACGCTCGACAAGCCGCCGGCCGGCGGCTCGCGCAAGGTGGTCGTGGGGATCCGCCCCGAGGACTTCGAGGACGCGACGATCGCCGCGGAGCGCGGGCATACCGGGTCGACGTTCACGACCGAGATCGACGTGCTCGAGTCGATGGGCGCCGAGAGCTTCGCCTACTTCAACGTCGAGACCGAGCACGTCGGCTCGGAGGAGCTCGCCGAGCTGGCCCAGGACTCGGGTCGCTCAGAGGTGCCGGGCGGCGAGCCGGGTCAGGTTGTGGCGCGGATCGACGCGGCGAGCCAGATCCGCCAGGGCGCCAAGGCCAAGCTGTGGTTCAACGCGGGCAAACTCCACCTCTTCGACGCGGACACCGGTGCCGCGCTAGCTTGACTCGCGCAGCCGGGCGATCACGTCATCGCCCCAGCTGTGCGTCCGCAGCAGCCGGTAGCGCTCGCCCGCCACGCGCAGGTAGGCCTCGGTCTCGGTCTCCGCGCCGAGCAGGTCGGCCTCGCGCAGGAGCTCGACCACCGGGCGGTACTCCTCCTCGAACCAGGTCCGGGCGACGGCGACCCGGTCGAGCAGCGTCCGGCGATCGGCGATCAGCCGGAAGCCCCACGCCTCGACGCCCTCGGCCAGGACCGCGTAGTCCCAGGGGTCAGACAGCTTGATCCTGTCGGCCTGCGCTTCGGTCAGCGGCACCCGCTCGAGGAAGACGCGCTCGTGCGACTTGAGCGGCAGGTCGCCGAGCGTCATCGCCTCGGTCGGCGCCAGCCGCGTCAGGACCTCGGTCACGTAGGCGTCGATCGTCGCCCTACCGAGGGCGCGGGCGACCGACACGCGGTGGTGCCCGTCGGCGACGAAATGCAGCCCCCCGATTCGGTAGACCGCGATCGGCGGCATCGCCGTGCCCCTCCGTTCGGCCTGGGCGATCGACTCCCAGCGTGATCGCACGCGCGACGTCGTCGGGCGGAAGTCCCGGTCGAAGTCCGTCGTGCGGTCGACGGTGCCGACGATGGTCTCGAGCGGCAGCGTCTCCAGGCCGAGCGCCCGCTCGCCGGTCCGGCCGAGCGCGGCGACCACCTCCTCGAGGGGGAGGATCACCCCGACGTCGTCGGGCGTGCGCCGCAGCCATCCGGCCAGCCGCGACAACGCCTGGCGGCGCCTCGCGCGAAGGAAGTCGTTCTGCGCGTCGGCGAGCGGAAAGCCGGTATCGGGCGGCATCGGTCGGGCCAGGTGCTGCGGTGTCTTCGTCTCGAATGAGTCGCTGAACGCGCTCGGCGCTACGGCGATGATCGCAGAGCGCGCAGGGTGGCATCCGACGCTCGGCGCAGCCGGCCCTGAATGCCGGCGAATCCGTGTTTACTACCGGCGATGATCCGCGCCCGCATCCTCCCTGTCCTGGCGCTCGCCGCGCTCGCCGCCGGCTGCGGGTCGACCCACCGCAGCCAGAGCCTGCCCGCCCCGTCGCCGCCGGCCCACGCGGTCCCCGCACCGACCTCCACGGGCCTCGGGCGACCCGGCTACAGCGTCATCGCCACGGCCCGCCACGGCGTCTCCGCGCTCTACCGCAGCCCGCATTCGCGGCGGTCGTTCCGCGTCCAGCACGCGCCCGATCAGCGCTTCCCGCTCGTCCTTCTCGTGCGGCAGTCGGTCCCCGGCTGGCTCCAGGTCTATCTCCCGGTGCGCCCCAACCACAGCACGGCGTGGATCCGTCAGGCCGGCGCGCGCATCAGCTACACGCCGTACCGCCTCGACGTCAGCCTCCACCTCCACCGCCTGCTGCTCTGGCGCGGCAAGCGCCTGGTCGCCCGCCACCAGATCGGCGTCGGCAAGGTCGCCACGCCGACGCCGCCGGGCGTCTACTACGTGACCGAGCTGTTCCGCCTGTCCGACCCGGGCGGTCCCTTCGGCCCGTACGCGCTCGGCCTGTCGGCCTTTTCGAACGTCCTCCAGAGCTTCGGCGGCGGACCCGGCCAGATCGCCCTGCACGGAACCAACGACCCAGGCTCGATCGGGTCAAATCTCAGCCATGGCTGCATCCACCTGCGCAACCCGGTGATCGCTCGGCTCGCCCACCTGCTGCCGCTCGGGACGCCCGTGCAGATCAGCACCTAACGTCAGCCGCCGCGCACCGCGAGGCTCGCCAGGGTGTCGCGGGCGTTTCCCTGGCGGAGCTCGACGAGCTCGTCGAGTCCGGCGCTGGCGAGGTTCTCCCGGGCGACCAGAGCACGATCGGGGCGCAGCTCGGCCGTGACGATGCGCCCCGCGCCGACATCCCGGACGGCCGCGGCCAGGTAGATCGTCGAGCCGCAGGATCGGCGGATGCCTGGCTGGCACCGTGGGCGGGCTCTAGAGGATCGGCAGGTAGCGGTCGAGTTCCCAGCGCGTGACCTGGACGCGGTAGTCGTCCCACTCCTGGCGCTTGATCTCGACGTAGCGGTTGAAGGTGTGCTCGCCGAGCGTGCGGAGCGCGAGCTCGGACTCGGCCGTCAGCTCGATCGCCTCGCCAAGCGTCTCCGGCAGCTGCTCGACCCCGAGCCGCCGGCGATCGTCCGGCGAGAGGTGATAGAGGTTCTTCTCCATCGGCTCCGGCAGCTCGTAGCCCTTCTCGATCCCCTCGAGCCCGGCCTGGAGCAGGGCCGCGAAGGTCAGGTAGGGGTTGCAGGCGGGATCGGGACACCGCAGCTCCATCCGGGTCGCCTGCTCCTTGCCCGGGTGGTACAGCGGGACGCGGACGAGCGCCGAACGGTTGCGCCGCGACCAGGCGACGTAGACCGGAGCCTCGAAGCCCGGAACCAGACGCTTGTAGGAGTTCACCCACTGGGCGAAGATCGACGAGATCTCCCGCGCGTGCCGCAGCTGGCCGGCGATGAAGGCCTTGCCGATCCCGGAGAGGAAGTACTGGTCGTCGGCGTCGTAGAAGGCGTTGCGCCCGTCGACGAAGAGCGACTGGTGCGTGTGCATCCCCGATCCGTTCTCGCCGAACAGCGGCTTCGGCATGAAGGTCGCGTGCCACCCGTACTTCATCGCGTACTCCTTGACCGTGATCCGGTAGGTCATGCAGTCGTCGGCCATCTTCAGGGCGTTGGCGAAGCGGATGTCGATCTCGTGCTGGGACGGACCGACCTCGTGATGGCTGTACTCGACGTGGATGCCGAGCTGCTCGAGCGCGAGCACCGTCTCACGCCGCACGTCTGACCCGGCGTCGAGCGTCGTCAGGTCGAAGTACCCGCCGTAGTCGAGCGGCTCGGTGGTCTTCGCGTCGCGGAAGAGGAAGTACTCGAGCTCCGGGCCGACGTTGAAGAGGTCGAAGCCCATGCTCTCGGCCCGGCGCAGCGCCCGGCGCAGGATGTGCCGCGGGTCGCCCTCGTAGGCTGTGCGCTCGGGTGTGAGCACGTCGCAGAACATGCGCCCCACCCCTTGCTCCTCCGGGCGCCAGGGCAGGATCGCGAACGTCGTCGGGTCGGGCATCGCGATCATGTCCGACTCCTCGATCGCGTTGAAGCCGGTGATCGACGATCCGTCGAAGCCCATGCCACCCTCGAACGCGTCCTGGAGCTCCTCGGCGTTGATCGAAAACGACTTCAGCTGGCCGAGGATGTCGGTGAACCAGAAGCGGATGAAGCGGACCTTCCGTTCGTCGACGATCGCCTGGACGTCAGCCGCGGTCTGGGTGGTGTCCGCCATGCGGCCTCACCCTAGAACATGCGCCGTCCCGGCGCAGCGATCTCATCCGGCCGGTCGATCCGACCCGGCCTGACAGTCCTACACGGCCAACCAGCGCTGCGCCCAGGTATGGAGCTCGCCGACCGCCGGACCGAGCGCGAAGCCCATCCGGGTGAGGCTGTACTCCACACGCACCGGGCGCCCGGCGTAGACCGTCCGCTCGACGAGCCCGCGGGCCTCGAGTTCCTTGAGCCGGTCCGAGAGCATCCGGTCAGACAGCTCGGGCACGGCCGCCGCGAGCTCGGAGAAGCGCAGGGCCCCGGCCTGGAGCAGGATCGCCAAGATCGCGCCGGTCCAACGCCGGCCGATCAGCTCGACGGCTTCGTGATAGTGCGGGCAGCAGCCCGGACACGCCTGGTTCTGCCCTGCGGTTTGAGGCGCCATCGCGTGGTGATGCTACGCGGCTCGGAGCGTCCTTGACTCCTCGGCCGACCCGTCGATCGGCACCTCCCCGGCGACGTTCACCATCGCCGTGAAGCTCTCGATGGAGACGTAGGCGATCGCCTCGATCAGCTGCTCGTCGGTCCAGCCGGCCTCCCGCGCCTCCTCGTGGAGGTACATCGGCGGGCTGCCGGGTCCGGTCACGAGGGCCTTGAGGTAGCGCAGCAGCGCTGCCTGCTTGGGCTCGCCCGAGAGGAACTCGCGCGCTGCGGCGACCTCGTCCAAGCCGAGCCCGGACGAGCGCGCCGTGCGGCTGTGCAGGGCGATGCCGGGGCCGGAGCCGTGGTGCTCGGCGACGGCGAGGCTGATCCGCTCGAGCGTCGGCAGCGTCAGCTTGCCGCGCCGCAACTCCGAGCGGAAGCGCGCGTATCCGCGCAGCGCCGCCGGCGACCCGGCGAGCACACCGAGGAAGTTTGGGAGCTGACCTCCGGTGGCAAGCGCACCGCGCAGCACCGGAACCGACCCTTCCGGGGCCGTGAGGTCGTCATGAATCTGGAACCTGCTCATCGTCGTTTTCATCAGAGCCCGCTTTGCTTTTCGATCGCGGCTTTACCTTTTGCTATCGACTTACGATTCATAAGGATAGTTGGATCACCGGAGACCCACAAGTCGACACCGGTCGTCCGTCCGTCGATGGGGCGCCCCGCTCGGTCGCCGGGAGCGGTTCTACCCGCTCAGCGGTAGGTCAATCCGGGGCGACAGCAACGGCGGGCCAACGCCCAGCCAGGATGCGGTCAGCCTGCCGGTGAAGAACGAACTCCGGTGACGCACGTGATCGCCAGGCGGGGCGGGCCTCCGCCTGACGCACGTGATCGCCAGGCGGGGCGGGCCTCCGCCTGGCGATCCCGAGCGCGGGCACCGAGCTGGTCGGCGGCGAGAGGCGAGCGTAGGTGCGTGCTAGCGAGCGGGCGGGAGCGCCGGCGGCGGGGCCGGTGCGACGAGCGCGGCCACGGCGTGCGGGACCGGCGTCGGGAGCGTCGCGCTCTTGGCCGTCGCCGCCGCCATCACCGCCATGAGCAGGCCGAACACCACGGCCCACGCGGCGATCCGGTCGGGACGCGAGCCGAGTCGCTCGGGCGCGGTCCGCCGCGGCCGTTCGCGCGGCAGCGGCTCCAGCCGGCGCGGTGGCGGCGAGTCGGCGGCCGTGTGCAGCTGGCGCGCGTTGGTGCCGGCGATCGCCTGCCCGCGGATCCGCACCGTGCGTCGCGACGGATCCGGTTGGCGCGCGGCCCGCTGGCGCTCCAGCGGCTCGCGAAGGTGCTCGACCTCAGCCCACCAATCACCGCCCTCGACCTGCGCCATTGACGTCTCCCTCTCGATGCTTACGGGGTTGGCCCGCCCGCCTGCGGGGTCCCCGCTCCCCGCCGGATGACGGGGATTCAACGCACCGGCATCCTAACCGGTGGACCGGCGAATAGCCTGCAATTAGCGTTGCAGGACGCGTTCGACGCAGGAATTTGCGAAAGAACGCCGACGGCCCGCCGGGCCGCGTTCAGTGACCGGCGACGGCGGCCACGTAGTTCGCGACGTTCTTCGCGTCGGTGCCCTGGAACAGCAGCGCCGGCATCTGGCCCATGCCGCGCGCCCGACCGTTCGTGATCGCGTCGATCACGAGCGAAGCCGGCGGATGCAGGACGTCGAGGTTCGGGCCGACGCGGCCGACCGCGTGCGCGTCATGGAGGGTGTGACAGGTCGCGCACTTCGTCGCAAAGAGGGTCCGTCCGGCCGTCTCGCCGGCGGTCAGCGTGAGCCCGCCCGGCCCGGTCGCCGCCTTGTGCTCGCCGTTGGAGACGCTGACCAGGACCGGCACGGCCAACCCCAGGACGAACACGACGACGATCACCCCGACGCGGATCCGCGTGCCCAGACGCCCCTCGCTGTGCATCGTCGCACGCACGCCGCCGGGACCGCCCCGCAGCGCAATGATGAAGACGGTCATGCCGAGCACGACCCAGAACGCCGTCACGGCGATGATCACGCGCGGCAACATATCCGATGCGCCTGACTGCCGGCTATGCCGGGACCCCGCCCGACCGCGGCGCCCCGCACCGACGGCCAGCTCTGGGCCCGCTGCGAGCTGCGCCGGCTGCGCGCGCGCGCGTTTTCCCGGCCGGCCTGCGTGAGTTCCTGCGGTGTCGGCGCGTCGCGCCGACGACGGCCGCCGTGCCCGCCGGGCGCTGGCGACCCAGGCCCGCTGCTGGACCGATCCGACCGCCCCGCACGCGGCCAAGGTCAGGCCCTCGACGCCCAGCCGGCGGCGCTAGGCGAACTCCACGGCCGCGACGTGCACGGCGCTACGATCGGGTCCAGCCGAGAGGAGCCGTGATGGAGTCCGGGCGTAGAACAGACGCACCCGAATCGACGCCGCGGATCGCGGTGGCGCTGACGCGCTACGGACTGCCCGCGGCGATCCTCCTCGCCGGCCTGATCGTCGCTCTGCTCGACCCCGGGGAGACCGGGATCGACGCGTTCGTCGGCCTCGCCGGCGTCTGCGTCTGCGTCGTGCTCTGGAACCTGCTGCTGCGCCTCGGCGCCAGCGGTGACCGCGACCGGGACCGCGAGGCGGCGGCCCGCGAGTACTACGACGAGCACGGTCGCTGGCCCGACGCCGAGTAACTTTGTCACGAAGAACCGGGCCGGCCCCGATGCCGTCTCGCCGGCCGATCCGTCCCGCCAATGGAAACGAGACCGCATGCCGAGCGCACCTCAGCTCCTGCCCACCCAGATCACCGAGGGGGTGGCTCCCGGCCTGCGCTACCGGCTCGAGGGCGAGCTCGTTCCCGTCCTCCACATGGCGCTCGACGGGAACGTCCCCGTCTACTTCGAGCATCACGTCCTGCTGTGGAAGTACCCGACGATGCAGATCGGCCTCCACCCGCTGAAGAAGGGACTCAAGCGCCGCGTCTTCGGCGGCCTGCCGCTGCTGCTCGTCGAAGCCCAGTCGGCGGGTGAGATCGCCTTCAGCCGCGACGCTCCCGGCCACATCGTCGCCCTCCACCTCGACGCCGGGCACGGCGTCGTCGTCCGCGAGCATCAGTTCCTCGCCGCCACCGGCAACGTCCAGTACGACTTCAGCCGCATCAAGGGGTTCGCGAACGTCCTCTACGGCGGCGGCTTCTTCATCGACGAGTTCTTCGCCGGCGACCACGAGGGCGTGGTCTGGGTGCACGGCTACGGCAACGTCTTCGAGAAGCACCTCGACGCCGGCGAGTCGATCGACATCGAGCCCGGCGGCTGGGTCTACCGCGACCACGACGTGCAGATGACCCAGCAGGTCTACGGCCTCAAGACCGGGCTGCTCGGCGGCGGCGCCGGCAACCTCGTCTTCAACCGCTTCACCGGACCCGGCCGGGTCGGCCTCCAGAGCGCCTACTACCACCCGCCCGCTCCCGAGAACAACAGCAGCCAGGGCAGCGGCGGCCTGGGCCGCGTCATCGGCGGGCTGCTCGACGGCTGATGCCCCCGCCGCCCGGCCAGCTCGCCCGCAATCCGCTCCCTCCCGGGATCGTCGGTGCGCTCGGGCTGCGCGGCTACCAGCTCCTCGGCGAGGTCGCCGGGATCGGCGTCGGACGCCTCGGCGAGCAGGCGTTCCTCCTCGCCGCGCCCGACCCCGACCCGAGCGGCACCGATCCGGGGACCCAGATCTCCCTGCATCACCAGCGCCTGCGCGACGGGGCCGAGCTCGCCGCCTGGCTCCAGCTCGCGGCCCAGCTCGGCTACCTGCGCCTCTCGGGCTACCGGCTGGCGCTCGAGCGCGACGGCCTGCGCAGCAACATCAACCTCGTCGACCCGGGCAGCGGCCGGATCGCCGCGCACATCCCGGCGCGCCATCCCGGTCGGCTCGCCCGCGGCAGCCCGGCCACGGCACCGCGGCTGCTGAGCGCCCTGCGCGGTCTCCCCGCCGCCGGCCCCCCGCCCGACGCCAACGACCCCGAGTTGCTGCGCCAGGTCATCCTCGCGCTCGCCCTGGCCGATGACGAGATCGGCGCCGTCGAGGCGGTCGACCTCGCCGACCGCGCCGTCGGGCTCGTCCGCGCCACCCCCGAGCTCGACCCGCCGGCCGCGCTGTCGGCCGCCCGGCGCGAAGCCGGATGACCGCCGAGGAGATCCGCCGGCTGCTGGCCGGGCTCGACGGCATCACCGGCGACGAATGGCTGCTCCGCGGCGACGAGCTCGCGAACGCCAACTGCAAGGCGATTCGCCGCGACCAGACACCACCGGCGGCGCGCGCGGAGATCGACCGGTGGGTCGAGTCCCGCCGCGGGCGGCTGCTGCCGCATCGCGAGGGCGCCGGACGCCTCCACGTCTACTACGAGGTGCCGCTGAAGGAACTATGGCCCTAGCGGTCCACCCCGTCTGCTGGCGGCCGGCCACGCAAGCACTTTCGAGCACGACCCACCCGCGGGCGGACTGACGGTCCAGATGGTGTCGGCCGGCTGGCCAATGACCCGGGCTCCCGCCCGGCGTACGCTCACGTCGTGCGCGGCGCCGCCCCCCAGATCGTCGCCCTCGGAGGCGGCGGGTTCTCGATGGAAGCCGGCAACCCGCTGCTCGACGACTACGTCCTCGGCGTCTCGGGCAAGTCCCGGCCGCGCGTCTGCTTCCTGCCGTCGGCCAGCGGCGACGCCGACCACTACATCGTGCGCTTCTACCGGACGTTCGACGCCAGCCGCTGCGAGCCGTCGCACATCTCCCTCTTTCGTCGGGAGCCGAACGCCCCCGACCTGCGCGCCCATCTGCTCGCCCAGGACGTGATCTACGTCGGTGGCGGCAGCGTGATCAGCCTGCTGGGCGTCTGGCGCGCCCACGGGCTCGACGCGATCCTGCGCGAGGCATGGTCCTCGGGCGTCGTCATGTGCGGCGTCAGCGCCGGGTCGCTGTGCTGGTTTCGCGAGGCCGTCAGCGCCTTCCACGGCGCGCCCAGCCGCGTCAACGGGCTCGACTTCCTGCCGTGGAGCAACACCGTCCACTACGACGGCGAGCGCGACCGTGATCGCGCCTACCGGGGCTTCCTCACCGACGGGCTCTGCGCCGGCTACGCCGCCGAGGACGGCGCAGCCCTGCACTTCATCGGCGAGCGCCTCGCCCGCGTCGTCAGCTCCCGCCCCAAGGCGCGCGCCTACCGGATGCGGGTCGTCCGCGGGCGCGTGGTCAGGACGGCGCTCCGCACCACCTACTTGGGCGACGCCGGCGCCCAGCCGCCGGCCGAGCTCCCGGCCGCGCCGCTCGAATCCGGTCCCGCCCAGGTCTCGCCGCCCGCCGCCACCCTGGCGTCGGCGGCCGCCCCTTGATCGGCTCGGGGCGGACCCCGCGGATCGTCGCCCTCGGCGGCGGCGGCTTCGGCTCCGGCGGCCGCGACCACGCCCTCGACGCCTACATCGCCCAGCTCGTCGGTGTCCAGAGCCCACGGATCTGCCTGCTGCCGACGGCCAGCGGCGACCCGCACGAGCAGATCGCCCGCTTCAACGCGACCTTCCGCCACCTCGGCTGCCAGACGTCGCACCTCTCCCTGTTCCGGCTCGGCGAACAGCCGGTCGCCGTACGCCAGCACCTGCTCGCCCAGGACGCGATCTACGTCGGCGGCGGGAGCATGCTGAACCTGATCGCGATCTGGCGGGCCCACCGCCTCGACCGGATCCTCGAGGAGGCATGGCGCGCCGGGATCCTGCTGTGCGGGGTCAGCGCAGGCTCGATGTGCTGGTTCGAGGCCGGCATCACCCGGTCGCACGGCAGGCCCCGGCCGAGCCCCGGCCTCGGCTTCCTTCCGGGCAGCAACTGCGTCCACTACGACACCGACCCGCTGCGACGGCCGAGCTACCACGAGCACATCGCCCGGCGCGGGGTACCGGCCGGGTACGGCGTCGACGACGGCGCGGCGCTCGTCTTCGACGGCATCGAGCTGACCGAGGTCGTCTCCGCGCGCCCCACGGCGGGGGCCTGCCGCGTCGAGCTCGCCGCGCGCGAGGTCGTCGAGACGCCGCTCGACGTGCGCCGGCTCGAGCCGATCGAGGTCGAGCCGCGCGGCGACGACCCGGCCCTCGGCGAGCTGCAGGCGCTGCGCTCCGCGAACCGCCCCCGCCTCGGCCTGCGCCGCTGAGGCTCGCTCTAGGGCACCGGCTGCTCGAGCTCGTCTTCGCGGTCCCGGTCGTCCGACGGAGCGACAGCGGTCGGGTCGGTCGGATCGCCGGCGGCGTGGCAGGCGCGCCGCGGCTCCGGCTCGTCCTCCCCATCGGCGAAGTCGTCGTCCTCGTCGGTCGAGCTCGGGTTGCGCAGCGAGCGGATGTGAACCATGCCCATCGAGACCGCGGCGACCAAGGCCGGGCCGACGCTCAGGAGCGTCTCCTCGACCGGCACGCCGGCGATGTGGGCAAGGAGTGGAGTGAACACGAGTGAGTCGACGCGTGCGCTTCGACAGGACGTTCCGGCGGCAGGCGCCTTCCTATCATCGCATGGGCCAATTAGGCTTCGCCAATGGACGATCCCGACCTCGCCTTTGCCAGGCTCAACCGCGACCAGGACGACCGCTTCCAGTCCCTGCGCCGGGAGCTCGGCGCCAGCGCCGTCGGCCTCAACATGATCGTGCTCCAGCCCGGCCAGCGCGGGCGCATCCACGCCCACGCCCACCAGGAGGAGATCTTCCTCGTGCTCGAGGGCGAGCTGACACTCGTCGTCGAGAGCGTCGACCACCGGGTCGCGCCCGACGGCCTCGTCCGCGTCCCCCCGGCCGCCCGGCGTCAGCTCGCCAACGCCGGAGGCGACCGACTCGTGTTGCTGGCGATCGGCGCCGCCGGCGACCACGTCGGCCGCGACGCCGTCGCCTGGACCGGCTGGGACGACGACGGCCCGGGCCGGCCGCCGCAGGAGACGCCGCTCCCCGAGGACCTGCCCGGCGCCGGGTGATGGCCGACTGGGACGACGTGCGCCGGCTCGCGCTCGCCCTGCCGGAGACGACCGAAGGCTCGGCGTTCGGGAGCATCTCCTGGCGCGTACGCGACAAGGGCTTCGTCTGGGAGCGGCCGCTGCGCAAGTCCGACCTCGCCGCGCTCGGCCCGGCGGCCCCGACCGGCCCGATCCTCGGGGCCCGCGTCGAGCACCTCGTGGCGAAGGAGGCGATGCTCGCCGACGACGGTCCGCCCGGTGTCTTCACCACCCCCCACTTCGACGGCTACCCGGCGATCCTCGTCGAGCTCGAGCGGGTCGGTCTCTCCGACCTCGAGGAGATCGTGGTCGAGGCCTGGCTCGCCCGGGCGCCCAAGCGCCTGGTGCGCGCCTACCTCGACGACCGCTGAGCCGCCCGGCACTGGCACACTGGACCGGCGATGCCCGACGTCCTCCCGATCGACGCCCACCTCTCGATCCCGCTGTCGGAGATCACCGTCCGTGCCAGTCGGTCGTCCGGGCCCGGCGGCCAGCACGCCAACGTCACCGCCTCGCGGATCGAGGCAACCTTCGACGTGCGTGAGTCACAGGCGCTGACCGACGCCCAGCGCCAGCGCATCCTCGGCCGTTGCGGCCCGCTCGTGACCGCCGTCGCCCAGGACGGCCGCAGTCAGGCCCGCAATCGCGACCTCGCCCTCGGCCGCCTGGCCGAGCGGCTCGCCGTCGCCGTCGCCGTCCCGCGCCCGCGCCGCGCGACCCGGCCGACCGCGGCCTCGCGCCGGCGCCGGCTCGACGCCAAGCGGATCGACGCCGAGCGCAAGCGCCGCCGCGGGCGGCCGTCGCCCGACGACGACTGACGGGGCTCCCGCGGAAATTAGCGGCGGAATCCGGCGAGTGGCTGGCGTCGCCCGCTCGCCGCGACAGTACTGGTGGTACGCGAGCGCGAGCGGGTGGCGTCAGGCGCGTCCAGACGCCGACGGAGCCGCCGATAATTTCCGCGGGTGCCCTTAGTCAGGTCAGTCGTAGGCGCGGGGCGTGCTGCTGGCCCGCGAGGACGAAGGCCGCGGTCGCCCGCCGCAGCGTGAACTCGTGCCGGTCGCCCCCGGCGTCGCAGACGACCAGCTTGCGGCCGTCGTCTTCGACGCCGACGATCGTGACCGGCTCGGGCTGCCCGCCGAAGTGGGCGATCAGGGCCCGGTCGCCGAGGCGCGGGAACGGCTTCGTCGGGCCGAGCACGCGGTCGATGTTAGCTCTCGACGAATCGCCTCACCGGGCCTCGGCGAGGGGCGCACTCTGATGATCGATCTTCCGCGGCATCGCCGCGGAAGATCAGTGTGACGCCGTTCTTAGGCTCCAGGGAGAAATTAGACTTTGCCGCCGCCAGCGCCCGAGCCGTTGGAGGCGCTCAGCGGCGTGAGGTCCCCGCCCTTCGCCGCGTACGAGGTACACGCGCCATCGGAGGTAAACGCGACCGTCTGAGTCTCAAACGTCGCGAGCGTCTTGTAGCCATCGTCTTGGCAGGCCCTCGCCGCAGCCGAGTTTCCCTCGTTCGGGGTGGCTGTCGCGATGGCCGGGATCGCAAGCGCCAACATGGCGACTACGACCGACACGAACTTTGTGTTGCGTCTCATGCGCTCCTCTCATGGGCGCCGTTGGGGAGCCCAGGAGCCCGACTGTAAGCGAGCTGGACCCAGGCGTCAACCGGCTGACACCGCGCGCTGGCCGCCCGTGTGTGTGAGACCAATCGCACCTCGACTCGGACGGTCTTTCAGACCGTCCGCCCGAGGGCCGCTGCCGCGCGACCGCGCGCCGACGACCAGACGGTCGGGCGCAGGCGCGCCTCGCCGAGCGGCCCGGCCTGCTTGTATGCCGCGGCATGGACGAGGCCTACGAGCGCCGCACCCACGAGATCGAGGACGACCACTGGTGGTACAGCGGCCGCCGGCGGGTGATCGACGAGGTCCTTCGCGGGCTCGCACTCGGCGACGCCATCGAGATCCTCGACGCCGGCTGCGGCAGCGGGCGCAACATGGTCGAGCTCGCCCGCTTCGGCACCGTCACCGGCCTCGAGCTGGCCGACGCCAGCGTCGCCAAGGCGCGCTCGCGCCAGGTCGGTGAGGTCGTACAGGGCAACCTCGAGCAGATGCCATTCGACGACGGCAGCTTCGACCTGGCCGTCAGCTTCGACGTGATCGAGCACCTCGACAACGACCGCGCCGCCCTGCGCGAGCTGCGCCGGGTCGTCCGCCCCGGCGGCCCGCTCGTCGTCACCGTGCCCGCCTACCAGTCGCTCTGGAGCGAGCACGACGTCGTCAATCACCACCGCCGCCGCTACACCCGGACGACGCTCGAGATCGCCGCCAGGTCGGCCGGGTGGCAGACCGACGCCACGACCCACTTCAACGGCCTGCTGCTGCCGGCCGCCGTCGCTCACCGGGCGCTGCTGCGCCTGCGCGCCCGCGGCGGCCACGCTCCCGACGCCGAGACCGCGGTGTCTGACCTCGAGCGGACGCCGGCCGTGCTCAACCGCCTGCTCGAGCTGCCGCTTCGCCTCGAGTCGCGTCTGATCGCCGCCGGCCGCCGGATCCCAGCCGGGCTCTCGCTGCTGGCCGTCTTCAGGTAGGGCTCAGGCAGCTGCGGCCGCGGTGACGCGGTAGAGCAGCCCCGTCGCCGGGCTGACGTGGAGCGCCCCGGTGACGTCGGTCCCGTGTGCCTGAACCCAGCGCACCGCCGCCGAGCACGCCGGCAACAGGTGGTACGGCGGGTGTGGGCAGCGGCCGTGCGTCAGGACGTATGAGACCTGGCCCCGGGCGATCTTCGACCGCAAGTCGGCCAGCGTCACCAGCGGGCGGGCGTCGACGGTGGTCAGCAACAGGATCGGACGGGCGTCCTTGATGACGATCGGGGCCGCCAGGCTCGGCGCGCTGGCCGCCAACTCGTAGCGCGCCGCGCCCTGGTGGGCGCGCAGATAGCTCGACAGCGCCGCCACGACCCGGGTCTTCAGCGCCGGCGACGCGGCCTGGACGCCGCTGTGGTCGCGGATCAGCTGGACGTCGCGCGCCAGCGGGAAGCCCAGCACCGAGGCCGCGACCGCGAGCGTCAACACCGTCGGCCCGGTCCACGGCCCCGATGCCGGGCGCCGAAGGACCACGCCGGCCGCGGCGGCCCCGATCAGGCCTCCGACAGCCAGCCCGGCGCGGACGACCGACCCGTGGCCGACGATCAGTGCCGTCTCCAGCAGCGTCAGTCCGAGGCCCCCGAACAGGAGCCACATGATCGGTCGGTCAGCGGCGGCACGGCGGGCGAGCGCCGCGACCGAGACGCCAACGGCGGCGGCGACAGCCGGGGTGAACGCCTCGAGGTAGCGCGGATGGACGCGACCGGCGAAAGAGAACAGAAGCAGCCCGGTCACCAGCCAGACGCCCAGCCCGATCGCCGCGGCCCGCGCGATCGCGGTGATCCGGTCGGCCCCCGGCGGCAGGCGGCGGAGCGACCGGGCGGAGACGGCGACCGCGCAGACGCCAAACACGAGCGCCGCGAACAGGACCGTCCCGATCAGCCCGCCGAAGTCGACCAGCGACCGCCGAAACAGCCGCAGCGGACCCGACGGCGCGCTCGGCGCCCGGGCTACGGCGTGCTTGCGTGCCTTGTGCACGACGCGGTGGGCGCCGCCGCCGGCGGCCGGCGCGGCGGCCGCGGCGAGGCGCTGCGGGCTCGCGGCGTCGAAGCTCGACGGGTGCGGGGCCTTCGTCACCCGGTCGGTCCCGTTGTAGACGAAGACCGCGTTCCAGACGCTGCCGTTCGTCGAGCCGATCGGGTACGGCCGCTCGTGCTTGGGCACGAGCGACACCGCGGCCAGCCAGCTCAGCGCCACCGCCGAGAAGACGGCCGCGACCACCCCGAGGCGCAGGAGCCGGTCGCCGATCCCCTCGCCGCGCCAGCAGATCCACAGGAAGACCAGGAACGCCGGCACGGGGACGAGGGCCTCGAAGAGCTTGACGTTGAAGTCGACCCCCAGGAGAACCGCAGCGAGGACAAGGTAGCTCGTCTGTCGCCGCTCCGCGTAGCGCAGCAGCAGCCACGCGCAGCCCACCAGCACCGCCATCATCAGCGAGTCCATCGTGTCGCTCCGGGCGGTGACCACCGCCGCCGGGAGGACCGCCAGCGCCGCCGCGCTCGCCAGCGCCGCCGGCCGTCCCGCGAGGCGGCGGACGAGGTCGTAGAGAAGTGGCACCGCCACCGTCCCCCCAAGCGCCGACGGCAGCTTCAGGGCGGTCGGGTTGAAGCCGAGCAGCTTGACCGACGCCACCTGGAGCCAGAGGTCGAACGGCGGCTTGTCGATCGACGCCGACGCGCTCGGGTCGAACGCCCCGAGCAGGAAGTTGTGCAGCGACAGACCCATCGACCGCACGGCGGCGTCGTAGAACGGGTTCTCCGGCACGCTGCCGAGGCCGACGATCCGCAGTGCCGCCGCCAGCACCGTGACCGCGCCGAGCGCGACCACCCAGCCCCGGGCCGGCCGGCCGGTGTCTGCAGCCGGGGTCATCGTCGCCCGGAGGCCGGTGCGAGCTCGGGTGACCGGTGGGCGAACGACCAGAGGCGGTTGGCGACGAACGTCGCGAGGAAGACGATCACCACCACGATCGCCTGGCCGACGATCTTCTCGACGCCGAGCAGGCCCACGAGCGCGTACAGGAGCACGAGGTTGCCGAGGATGGCGGTCAGCTGGACGGCCGCGTACCGGGGGATCGACGTCGCCCGGCTCACATCGGCCGCCTGGAACGTCCAGCGACGGTTGAGCACGTAGCCGTTGACCGACCCGATCGCGTACGCCAGCCCCGACGCCAGCAGGTACTCGACGCCGAGCTTGACCGCCGCCACGTAGATCGCGAAGCCGATCAGGCTGTTGGCGATCCCGACGACGCCGTACTTCGCGAGCTGGCCGACGATCGGCGGCGGGGACTTCGGCATCCGCCACAGGATGATGAAGCAACCGCTGGGATTGCGTTACGGTGCCATGACGGTCGCCGGACCGGTTGGCGAGCCCCGTCTACCCTGTGGGCGAAGATGTCGCCCGGGCGGATACGAACCTAGCGACAGATCGATGCCAGCCGACGACAGTCACGAGCCCACCGTCTCGCCCCAGCCCCCCCGGACGCTGCGGCTGCTGAGCGTCTGCGCCCCCGTCTTCAACGAGGAGCAACTGGTCGAGGCGTTCTACGTCCGCGCGACCGCTGCGCTCGCCGGCTTCGACTACGAGCTGATCATCGTCAACGACGGCTCCAAGGACGCCACCCCGGCGATCCTCGACCGGTTGGCCGACGCCGACCCCCGCCTGCGCGTCGTCCACCTCTCGCGCAACTTCGGCCATCAGGCCGCGCTGACCGCCGGGCTCGAGCACGCCCGCGGCGACGCCGTGGCCATGCTCGACGCCGACCTCCAGGACCCGCCCGAGCTGATCGCCGAGATGGTCGACCTCTGGCGGGCGGGCTCGGACGTCGTCTACGCCGTGCGCGCCCAGCGCGACGGCGAGACCCGCTTCAAGCTGGCGACGGCCAGCTGGTTCTACAAGCTCTTCGACAAGCTCGCCCAGGTCGACCTCGAGCCGAACTCCGGCGACTTCCGCCTGCTCGACCGGCGCGCCCTCGCCGCCCTCCTGTCGATGGGCGAGCGCAGCCGCTTCCTCCGGGGCATGACCGTCTGGATCGGCTTCACCCAGACCGCGATCTCCTATCAGCGCGACGCCCGCCTGGCCGGCGAGACGAAGTACCCGCTGCGCAAGATGCTTCGCTTCTCGTTGGACGCGATCTCGTCGTTCTCCCACCTGCCCCTGCAGCTGGCGACCTACCTCGGTTTCCTGTTTTCGGGGATCGCGTTCCTGGCCATCCCCGTCGTCATCGCCCTGCGGATCTTCGACTCGTACCTGCCTGGCTTCGGCTCGATCACGATCGCCATCCTCATGCTCGGCGGGATCCAGCTGATCGCGATCGGGTTGATCGGCGAGTACGTCGGGCGCATCTACGACGAGGTCAAGCAGCGCCCGCTCTACATTGTCGGGGACGAGCGCAACCGACCGGTCGAGGACGACGCGCGCGCGGCGCGGGCGCGCGCCGTCGCGGACGCCGAGCACCTGTCGGCGTAGGGGGTCGCAGCGGGCGCGTGTCTCCGTGTAGACCGCTCGGTATCTGCCGATCCGGGCGCGCAGAAGACCCGCGTCGCCTGACAATTGTCGCGCGCACGCGGGCCGCGGGGCGACGCTCAGAGCCCCGACCGCCCGCTGACGACGTCGTCGGGCCACAGGCTGCGAGGGCCCACGGCTCGTCTGATCAGGCGGTGAGCTGGACCGGCCCGCGTATGTGCACCGGGTTGCCGTCCGGGTCCTCGACGTACGCGACCCGCTCGCCCCACACCTGGTCGGCCGGCTCCGACAGAACGCGGACGCCGCCTTCGCGAAGCCTTGGCAGGAATGCGTCGACGTCTTCGACCTCTACGCACAGCTCGAAGGGCCGCCCTGTGATCGGTCGCTGGGGCTTGCCGTGGATCCCAGGAAAGTCGGCGCGGCTGAGGCCGATCTTGCCGTCGTCGAGGCGGAGGGCAACGTATCCAGGCTCATCTGATTCGGGAAAGCGGTACACCTCCTCGAATCCCAGCAGGTCGCGGTAGAAGCGCACCGAGGCCAGGACATCGTCGACGTAGACGATCGGAAACGACGAGCGCGGCACTTGGACGGACGCTAACAGCGCAGGAGCGGAAAGGCGCGCATATCACCCCGACGGTCCCCACGGGCGGGGCATTCTGGACGCCCGACCGTGGTCGAGCTCAGTGCGGCGGCGTCGCCACGGGCTCCCCGGAATCATGTGGCGGATCGTGCGGCGCCTGCCGCGACGTAGTCGGCCACGGTGCGGGTGAAGCGGTCGGTGATCTTGGCGTGGCCGTGGAGAATGCGGTGGTAGATCGGGCCGTAGAGGAGATCCAGGGCGGCTTCGATATCGGTGCCACGTGGGACTTCGTCGCGGTCGATCGCGCGGGCGAAGATGGCGCGGGCTTGGTCGCGGCGCGGCTGGACGAAGCGGGCGTGGTATTCCTGGGCGAACTCGGGGTCATCCAGGGCCTTGGTGATGAGGGCGGCGATCACGCGTGCGTAGGGCTTTGAGGCGAGCTGGCGCGTCCACGGGCGGATGAGCGCGTACAGGTCGCCGGCGAGCGTGCCGGTGTCGTGCGTGCTCGGGCGGGTCGGTTCCCATTCGCTGAACAGCGCGTCGAGGGCGAGCAGCTCCTTTGAGGGCCACCAGCGATAGATGGTGGCCTTGCTCGCGCCGGCGCGCTCTGCGACGGCGTCCATGCTGATCGAGTTCAGGCCGCGCTCGAGCAGCAGCTCGCCGGCGGCCGCGAGGATCGCCTTGCGGGCGGCTTGGCTGCGTGGTCGCCCCCGGCGAGGCACGTCCGCCGGGGGCTGGGCCGGGATCATGAGACGGCGACGCGCTCGGGCCCGGCGAGCCGCGCGAGGACGTCGAACATGGCGACGATGTCCCGATCGCCGTAGCCGAGCGCCCGGGCCGTGGTCAGCAGGTCACTCGCCGCCGCGGTGCTCGGGAGCGGGACGGCGAGGCTTTGGCCCTGTTCGAGCGCCAGGTCCACGTCCTTCTTCATCAGGTCGATATCGAACCAGGCCTCGTCCGGGCGATCTAGCAGCAGCGGTCCGCGCGTGCGCAGCATCGGGGAGCCGATCGCGCTGGTGCTCAGCACGTCGATCGCGACCTCGCGATCGATGCCACCGCGCTCGGCGAGGAGAACGCCCTCGCTGAACGCGGTCATCTGGACGGCGAGGCTGATGTTGACGGCGAGTTTCATGATCAGCGCCTGGCCGTTTGCGCCGACGCGCGTGACGGTCGGGCCGAGTTGGCGCAGCAGCGGCTCGACGCGGCCGAAGGCTCCAGGGTCGCCGCCCACCATGATCGCGAGACCGCCGGCCTCGGCGGCGAGCACGCTGCCCGAGACGGGCGCATCGAGCATCGCGGCGGCAAGCTCCTGGACGCGCTCGGCCAGCTCACGACTGACGGTCGGATCGACGGTGCTCATGTCCACGTACACGCTGCCGGGGCGAAGGCCAGCGAGGATCCCGTCAGGCCCCCGGGTGATCGCGTCGAGCGCCGCCGTGTCCGTGACCATGCTGAAGAGCACGTCGGCGCGCTCGGCGACCTCGCGCGGCGAATCGCGCCAGATCAGCCCGCGCTCGACCAGTGGATCGGCTTTGCTCGTGGTTCGATTGGTGCCATAGACGACGTAGCCGGCGGCGACCAGGCGGCCGGCGATTCGGCTGCCCATCGCTCCCAGCCCGACGAACCCGATCGCAGTCATGGCCGCGTCCCTTCGAGCTCGGCGGTATCGGCATCGGACAGCTCGAGCGTCGCGGCGGCAAGCAGCGCGTCGACCTGGTCGGGGCGGCGCAGGCCGACGATCGCGCCGTCGACGGCCGGGTGGCGCAGCGTCCACGCGATCGCGACCGCCCCGGGGGCGGCGTCGTGGCGCTCGGCGACGGCCTTGAGTCGCTCGACGAGTGCGAGGTGACGCGACAGCTGCGGCTCCTCGAAACGGGCGTCGGTCTTGCGCCAGTCAGCGTCGTCGAGGTTCTGGATTCGGTCACGTGTCATCGCTCCGGTGAGCAGGCCGGAACCCATCGGCGAGTAGACGATCACGCCGACACCCTCGCTCTCGGCAAACGGGAGGATCTCCTCGGCGACATCGCGCTCGATCAGCGAATACTGCGGCTGAAGCGTCTCGACGGGCGCGATGTCCTGGATGCGCCGCAGCTGCTCGACATCGAAGTTGGAGACGCCGATGTGCCGCACGAGACCTTCCTCCTTCAGCGCGGCGAGCGCCGCCCAGCCCTCCTCGATGTCCGCCTCGGGAATCGGCCAGTGGATCTGGTAGAGGTCGATCGCGTCGACTCCGAGGCGCTTGAGGCTGTCTTGGGCCTCACGCAGAATCGAATCCCGGTTCAAGCTATGGATGACGCGGCGCGCCGGGCCTTCCAGCAACGAAGCCTTGGTGAAGACGTACGGCCGGTCGCGCTCGGACAGTCCCTTCAGCACGCGACCGACGACCTCCTCGGAGTGCCCGAACCCGTACGCGGCGGCGGTGTCGATCCAGTTGATCCCCTGCTCGAGCGCCCGATGAATCGCGGCGATCGACTCGTCGTCGTCCTGGGGTCCCCAGCCGAACTCCCATCCGCCGCCCCCGATCGCCCATGCCCCGAACCCGACCCGCGTGATCTCGAGCCCCGTCGAACCCAGCTCTGTGGTTGCCAGCTGCGTCTGTTGCATAGATCTTCGCTCCTTTGCCCACGGTGAACGCTGGGCTTCTCGTTGAACACCGCGAGCATATCAAAACGAGTCGTCTCGTTTCGTAAAATGCGCGTGCCATCGCGCGCCTCTCCGTACATCCAGAGGAACCTCTTAGACGTCTGTTACGCGCTTCTCAGCATGTCCGGCCATCGTCCAAGCAAGCCGCCAACCGCAGGATCGACAGACGACAGAAGGGATCAAGCCATGTTCTCCCCGAGACTCACCCGGTCGATCGCCATCGGCGCCACGGCCATCGCGATCGGGGGCGGCACCTACGGCATCGTCACGGCCACGGCGAGCACGAGCTCAGGCGCCGCGACGACCGCAGCGTCCACCACCACCGGGACAGGGCGAGGCGTCCCCGGTGGCAGGGCATCCAACGCCCGGTCGGGACCGGCCGCCGGTGGATCGTCCGGCACGGTCGAGAGCGTGGCGAAGTCGAGCTTCACGATATTGACCTCCGCCGGTCAGAAGGTGACCGTCAGGACGACGGCCACTACCAAATACCGCAACGGGACCGGCTCGAGTTCGGCGAGTGCGCCCAAGAAGGGCGAAAGCGTCCTCGTACTCGGGACGACCAACGGCACGACCATCACGGCCAGCCAAGTGATCGTTCAACCGGCCAATCGCGGTTCCACAAGTTCCTCGGCGGCAGCGGTGGTCCCCTTCCAGAGCGGGTCACCCTCCACGTCAAAGCAGGTCGGTCAGATCCCAGCGAACTACAGCCAGGGGTCGGGCACGATCGTCAGCGGAACGGCCGCCAACAAGGCGACCGAGGCCGCGTTGACCGCCTACCCGGGGGGCGTCGTCGACCGGGTGGTGAAGCTGAGCAACGGCGAGTACGAGGTCCATAACATCGGCGTCAACTGGCCACACCACATCTTCGTCAACCAGAAGTACAAGGTCGTCGGCGCCAACTAGCTTCGACGCCGGAGCTCGTGGTCTCGGAACGCGCAGAACGAGCTTCCTCGATCAGCCACCGGCGGCGGCCCCGTCCCGCCCCCTGAAGAGCAGCGAACGATCCGTCGGTCGCGCTCAGGCGGGCACTTGGGGCGCCGGGGTGAGGCCGTGCCGGGCCATCACGGCCTTGACCGCGGCCGGGTCGGGCGGGCCGCCGGCGCCGAGGACGTCGGCCAGATCCTGGAAGTAGGTCGGTCCGAAGACGCCTGGTGATGCGATCGCCAGGAACTTGACGTCCTCGTCGCCGAGGTTCTCGAACCCGTGGACCTGTCCCCGGCGAAGGCACACCGACCCGCCCGGCTCGATTACCCGCGTCTCCCCGTCGATCGTCCACGTAGACGTGCCCAGAAGGCCGTAGATCGTCTCCTCGAAGTTGTCGTGGCTGTGGGGCACTGGGACCCGCGAGCCGACCGGGACGGAGCACTCGAAGACCGTCACGCTTCCGCCGGAATCGTCGGCGTCGACGAGGAACTCGATTCCGATCGGGCCGAGTTGAATGGTGGCGATAGCGGCTGCGGCCATTGGCGTCTCCTCGGGTCAGAGAATGTCAAGCGACTTGACAATCGTACTGCTGGCCGACCTGAACGCGACGGACACGATCCGCCACCACCGCCGACGCACCGACCGCCGCTCACTCGTAAACGGCCGGGAACGGTCCGCTCCGACTGGCAACCTGCCGTGTTCGGCCGGTTGGGGGTCCAGACTCGGCCGCGCGATCAGGAGGTGGATGGGATGCGAACAATGGCATGGCCGCGGCCCCGGCTGCTCCGAATGGTCACCGTGCTCGTGGCCGGGGCGAGCCTGCTCGCCGGCGCCCCGCCGGCTGCGGCCGGCTCGTGTGCCGGCGCGGCGTCCTGCCCGTATGCCAGCGTCTCGGTGATCGGCCAGCGCGGCGAGGGGGTGTTCCGCTTTCCGCAGGCGGTGGCGATCGGTCCGGCCGGTGACGTCTACGTCGCCGATCAGCTGACCTATGTCGTGCAGAAGTTCTCGGCCGCCGGCGCGTTCGAGGGCGAGTGGGGCACCCAGGGTGCCGGGGCCGGCCAGTTCGGGGCGATCAGCGGGCTCGCGACCGACACCTCCGGGGACGTGTACGTCGTCGATGCGACGAACAACCGCATCGACAAGTTCGATCCCAGCGGCGCCCCGATCACCAGCTGGGGCTCCTCCGGCGCCGGGCTCGGCCAGTTCCACTTCGGTGCCGGTGCCGGCAACGCCGCCGGGGCTGGCGGCGGGATCGCCGTGACCGGGTCCTACGTCTACGTCGCCGACGCGGCCAACCACCGAATCCAGCGCTTCGGTCTCGACGGTAGCGGCGCGATCGCGTTCGGCTCCGCCGGCACCGGTCCCGGCCAGTTGAACTATCCCAACGGGATCGCCGCCAACGGCCAGGCCGTGTACGTCGCCGACGACGACAACCACCGGATCGATCAGTTCACGCCCGACGGCACGTTCGTCGCCTCGGTCGGCACCCAGGGCGCCGGGCCCGGCCAGTTCGCCTTCCCGTATGACGTCGCCCTCGACGGGGCGGGCAACCTCTACGTCGCCGATAACAACAACGCCCGCGTCGTCAAGCTGAACCCGCAGCTCGGCTATCTCACCGCCTGGGGCAGCTTCGGCCCCGGCCCCGGCCAGCTCGAGTACCCGCGGGCGCTGGCGGCGACCCCGGCCGGCTACGTCTACGTCGCCGACACGGCCAACAACCGGATCGAGGTCTTCGACGCGAACGGCATCCTCCAGGCCGCGTGGGGCGCCTCCGGCCGGGGTCCCGGCCAGTTCAGCGGGCCGCAGGACGTCACCGCCGACCCGAGCGGGGCGTTGATCGTGGCCGACACGCTCGACAACCGGCTCGAGGCGTTCGATCCGAGCGGCCAGTTCGTCCGGACGATCGGCGCCGGCGGGACCGTCCCGGGCCTCCTGAACGGGCCGCTTTCCGTGGCCTTCGACCCGACCGGCGGCCTGTTGGTGTCCGACAGCGGCAACCACCGTATCCAGCACCTGACCCGCTACGGGGCGCCGCTCGGCAGCTTCGCCGTCCCCGGGGGCGGCACGTCCGCCGGCCTCGCCGCCGACCCCTCCGGTGAGGTCGTCGTCGCCGATCGCAGCCGCAACCAGGTGCTGCGCTACAGCGCCGGCGGCGCGCTCGTCGCCTCGTTCGGGTCGACCGGCTCGGGCCCCGGCCAGTTCAGCGCCCCGGCCGCGGTCGCCGAGGACGTCGCCGGCGATCTCTACGTCGCCGACACCGGCAACAACCGCGTGCAGGAGCTCAGCACCGACGGACAGCTGATCCGAACGTGGGGGGTCCGCGGCACGGCCGCCGGCCACTTCCGCAATCCCGACGGGATCGCCGTCGCCACCAACGGCGACGTGTTCGTCTCCGACCGCTCCAACAGCCGGATCCAGAAGTTCACCGCCGACGGGGCGTTCATCACCAAGTGGGGCGCCCGCGGCGCCGCCGCCGGGAGCATGATCGACCCGGCCGGCCTGACGATCGACTGCCACGGCGCCCTGATCGTCGCCGACGCGGTCAACAACTGGCTCCAGCGGTTCACGGGCGTCGCCCCGGCCGGCAGCTGCACGCCGTACGTCGGCTTCGCCGCGCCGACGGCCCCGCCGCTGCCGGCTCCCGTGCTGAGCGTCACGCTCCCCCGCCGCAGCGGCGTGCTCGCCCGGCGCGGGATCGCCCTGACGATCCGCTGCGACCGCCCCTGCCGGATCACCGCCCGGGCCAGCCTGCGGCCCAACCGCGGCAACGCCCGCACCGCCCTGACGGCGATCCCCCGCAACCTCCGCGCCGGCGTGGCGTCGCCCGTGCGGCTCGCGGTCGGCGCCCACGGCGTGGCGCTGATGCGGGCCGCCCTCGGCAAGAACCGGCGCGGCCTGCGCGCGCTCGTCACGGTCACGGCGATCAGCGTCGGCAACGCCACCGGCACGGCCGCCCGACCGTTCACGGCCAACTTCCACGTCTCACGCTAGGTTTGACACAGGCCGCCGCCGGCCGGGCGGCGGGCCCGCCGCCGGTCGTCCGACACGACCCAGAGTCTGGCTCGCCATAGACTACGGTCGTCAGCCGGAAGCTTTGAGCAGGAGAGCATGGACCAACGCCAAGAGAAGGTCATATTCGAGACGCCGAGTCACACGATCCGCGGCACGGTGACGCTCGCCCGCGAGGGCTACCGCAGCCGTGTCTCGGACATGCTCAACGCGTCCGAGCGCGCCTTCATCCCCTTGACCGACGCAACGATCGAGCCCCTCCGCGGCGGCGAGGTGACGCGCCACCAGTTCGTCGCCGTCGCCCGCAGCCACATCGTCTTCGTCGTCGGCATCGAGCCCTGACGCCGACGGCGTCCGCGGCGTAAGATGCCGGCCGGACTCGGCGGACGGAGGACTCGATGGGACACAGACAGCTCACCCCCCTAGGAGCCGTGGTGCGCGGCGCCGCAGCCGGGATGGTGGGGACGCTCGCGATGGACCGTTTCATGTGGGAGCGGTATCGGAAGGGCGGCGGGGCCGACGACTTCCCGACGTGGGAGTTCTCGGCCGGGCTGCACGACTACGACGGCGCTCCGGCCCCAGCGCAGGTCGGCCGAAGAATCGTCGAGGGCTACCTCCATACGCAGCTTCCGCCGAGCTCGGCCCGGCTGATGAACAACGCCGTCCATCTCCTGACCGGCGTCCAGTGGGGCGTCGTCCACGGCATCCTCGCCGGCTCGGGCAGGCGCCGGGGACCGCTTGGCGGCCTGCGGACCGGGCTGACCGCGTGGCTCGCGAGCTACGGCCTGCTCGCGCCGGCCGGCCTCTACGAGCCGATCTGGAAGTACCCGCCGAAGGTGCTGGCCGACGACGCGAGCGCCCACCTCGTCTACGGGCTGGGGACGGCGGCGGCGTTCCTGGTCCTGGCCGTCGGCTCGAGCTAACCTCCGGGTCGCCCCGACGACTCGCGCGTTGCCGGGTGGGCGGCGGGCGGGCGGTCAGCTGACGCCGGGGAGCGCCGGCAGCTCGACCACGAGGCTGGCTCCGGGCGCCGCGTCCTCGATCCGGACGTCGCCGCCGATCGACCGCGTCAGGCGCCGGGCCAGCGCCAGACCGAGCCCGGCGCCGGCGGTGCTGCTGACGCCGGGCTCGAACACGTCGCCGACCGCCGCCGCCGGGATGCCCGGGCCGTCGTCGCTGATCGTCAGACGGATCGTCGGGCCGCGCTTGGCGACGCCGACGCTGACCGTCGACGCGGCGTGGCGGATCGCGTTCTCGAGCAACGGGTTGAGCGCCTGGGCGACGAAGGCCGCCTCGGCGCCGACGCGCAGGTCACGGCCGTTGGGGCTGTGCTCGAGCGCCACGTCGCTCTCGCCGGCCAGGCCGCCGACCGCGGCGAGCGCCTCGTCGACGGCGTCGCCGATCGCGCAGGTCGCCACCGCCGGACTGCGGTGGCGAGACGCCCGGAGCAGCGCCTCGATCACCTTCGTCATCCGGTCGGCGCCGTCGATCACCGCCTGGAGTCCGTCGCGGACGGCCTCGGGATCGTCGGTCAGGAGCGCGAGCTCGGCCTCGGCGCGAACGCCGCTGAGCGGGGTGCGGAGCTCGTGGGCGATCTCGGCGCTCAGGCGCTGCTCGTGCTGGAGGCTGGCTTCCAGCCGCCCGAGCAGCCCGTCGAGGGTCGCCGCCAGGGCCGTCAGCTCGTCGCGCGGCGGGCCGAGGCCGAAGCGGGCCGAGAGGTCGTGGGCGCCGTAGTCCTCGGCCACCCGAGCCATCTCGGCGACGGGCCGCAGGCCCGCGCCGATCGAGCGCCAGGCGATCAGGGCGCCGGCGAGCACGACGAAGAGTCCAAGGATCAGCGTGCCGAGACGGGCCGAGCGCTCGCTCTGCTCGTACGGCTCGAGCGAGATGCCGACGACCACGGTCGCGTAGCGCCGGTCGTCGCCGTCGCGGACCGGCACGGCGAGAAGCCGGACGCCGCCCCCCACGTCGCGGGTCGCTCGCCGGCCGGTCGCAGCGAGCGCCCTGGCGGCTGCGTCGGCGCCGGCGCTGGTGGTCGGTCGCGTCACCTCCGTGCCGTCGGTGGCGAAGACCCACGCCTCGCGATCGAGCGCCGCGTCGGCGTCGGTGTCGTGCACCACCGCGCGGCCGTCGACGTCGGCGACGGCGCCGATCTGCGCGTCGGCGCGGGCGCGCAGCACACCGGCCGCGTCGGCGCTGAGCCGGTTCGTCAGCAGCACGTTGATCGCGACGCCGATCGCCGTGATGCCGAAGGCGAGCACGAGGATCGAGCCGACGACGACCCGCGACCGGAGTCCGAGCCGGCTCACCGCAGCTCGTAGCCGATGCCGCGCACGGTGCGGATCTCGACCGGCGCGGCGAGGTCGCGCAGGTGGCGGCGCAAGCGCTTGAGATACGTGTCGAGCGTGTTGTCGTGGACGATCGCTCCGGCCGGCCAGGCGGTCGCGATCAGGTCGCGGCGGCGGACGACCGATCCCGATGCCGCGGCGAGCGCGGCGAGCAGGCGGAACTCAGTGGGCGACAGCTCGACCGACCGCTGGCGGACGGTGGCCCGGACCGACGCCGGATCGAGGACCAGGCCGGTCTCGAGCTGCGGCGCCGGGGCGGTCGCCCCGCGGCGCAGGAGCACGCGCAGGCGCACGAGGAGCTCGGCGAGCGCGAACGGCTTGGTCAGGTAATCGTCGGCTCCGGCATGGAAGCCCGACACGCGGTCGGTGAGGGCGTCGCGGGCGGTGAGGAAGAGCACGGGCGCGCCGACCCCGGCCGCCCGCAGCGCCTGGAGGACGTCGCGGCCGTCGGCGTCGGGCAGGCCGATGTCGAGGATCAGGGCGTTCGGCAGCTCCACTGGGAAGCGGTCGAGGGCCTGCCGACCGGTCGCCACGGCGACGACCCGGAGACCCTCCGCCCGCAGCGCGCGACCGAGGACGCCGCGGAGCGTCGCGTCGTCCTCGCAGACCCCGACGACCGGCGGGTCGATGTCGACATCGTCGGTCATCGTGTTCTCCATCCTGACGCAACGCGTCGAGGGCGCCGCATGCGCGGCGCCCTCGGGCGTTCTGCCGGGCCACGGCGAGGTGGGGGTCAGGCCGCGGCCGGCAGCTCGATGAGCTGGGCACGGGGCTCGACGGCCGTGCGCTTGCGGGTTGCGGCGGGTGGTCGTCGAGTCGTGGTCCCGGTCACCGAGTGGAGGATCCCAAGGCGCACCTGGAGCGAACCTGGATGGCTCGCTCCAGGCGCGCCGCCCCTCAGCAGCCGGCTCCCGAGGTCGGCAGAACGCCGCGCAGCAAGCAGTTGAAGGGTCCGCTGCCGGGCGTGAACGACAGGCCGCGAAGAACCTCGCCGAAGCCGGCCGTGCGGATGGTGGCGAAGCGGTCCCTGGCCGGGAGCGTCGTCGTCGCGAGCGGGTCGGTGACGGTGACGACCCGGTTCGGGTCGGCGCCCTGGTCGCCGCCGCCGCTGACCGTCGACGTGACGCCCCAGATCGTCGCCGTGCCGCCGCGGTTGACCCGGCCGGTGATGTTCCGCAGCCCATCGGTCGCCGGCGCCCACGGGAGCCCGGTCGCCGCGTTGTTCCCCGTCGGGTATCCGGCGACCGTGTACGGGGTGCCGAGGTCCAGGCCGCCGTTGATCGTGTAGGCGAGCTGCCACGACCCGGCGGTGGCGTTGAAGACCCACTTCTGCAGGCCGGCGGTAGTCTGAGCCGCGGCTGCCGTGTAGCGACCGGTGGCCGGCGAGTAGGTCGTCGCGCCGTTGCCCTCGTCGGCGACATACAGCGTGTTGCGGTCGGCAAACCAGATTCCGAACGGGAACGAGTCGGTCGTGTTCTTCGCCAGGGCGGTCGGGAAGCCCTTGAGGATGCACATGTTGCTGGGCAGGCCGACTGTCTGCAGCGTCGCCGGGTTGTAGCTGAGCGGGCTGGTCGGGAGCGGGGCGTTGGGCTGCGGCAGGCCGACGCCGCCGGTCGGGCACGCCTTGCCGGTCGTGTCGATGAAGTACACGGTGTTGACGCCGTTACTCCCGCTGCCCTTGGTGTAGTACACGACGTTATTGGAGATCGTCAGGCCGCGGAAGTTGTCGTCCTTGCCGATCTTGTCGGCCTTGAGGCCGAGCTGGGTGATGTTGAAGCTGCCGACCGGGGTCGGCAGGCCCGGGCTCTGGGCCGACTCGGGCGTGGTCAGCGCCGGGAAGATCTGCGCGCCGGCGCCGAGGATGATCCCGTTGGGCTGCGGGTTGGCGCCGTTGCCGGCGTTGCCGGCCGTGAGGATCTGGTCGGCGCCACCGGTGTTGTCGAGGATCGCCGCGCGGCCGTTGTTGCCGCTGTAGGCGTTCGTCTCGGTGAAGTGGAACTGCCCGGTCCAGTCGAGCTCGGCCACGGCGCGGTAGTAGCTGCTCGGCACCGGGTTCGTCGGGTCGATCACGCCGGGGGTGTTCGAGTTGGACACGTCGATCGCGTCCGGCGGAGCGACGTAGCCCATGAACGTGACCGCGTTGCCGTCAGTCGACAGGTTGAGGGCGAGCTCTGACTTCGACGGGAAGCTCGTGACCAGCTGGTCGGACGGGACGGCCCGCGTGTTCAGCACTCGGCCGGACGGCGTCGACTGGTCGAGATAGATCTTCGACGTGATGCCGAAGCTCGAGTCGGCGAGGTCGTTGTTCCAGACGAACGGGTAGGTGCCGTCGGTCGTGGCCACGGCACACGCGGCGACGCAGCCAGGGGGCAGCACGGTGCTGCCGGGCACGAGGCTCGCCGGCGTATAGACGCTGCGGCTGATCAGGAGGTTCCCGGGCAGGAGCGGCGTGAGCAGGCCCTCGAGCGACGCGAGCCCGTCGAGACCCGGCACGGCGGCCTGGGCCGGTGCGCTGACACCGGCGAGGGCGACGGTCGCCACCGACACGGCGGCCAGCCCCTGGGCGAGCGCTCGTGGACGGGACCGGCGGGGGTTTCTGCGTGGCATCGACGTCTCCTTGCGGCGCGTGCGCGGACCGAGTGGTGTGGACAGCCGTCGAGCCTACGAACGCGTAGGCGCCCGGTCGTAACGATCGCGTTACCGACGATCAGGTCGGTGTCAGTCGGTCGAGCCTGCCGGTCGGTTCACGGCGTCACGGTCGTCGATCCGGACGTGAGGGCGACAGCTTCAGGTCACGCGGCGAGGACGACGGCGCTTGCTGGCCTGGGCGCCAAGGAACCCGAGGAGAAGCAGCGTCAGCGCCGCGGTGGGGTGCGGATCACCGACAAGGAACATCTTCACACCGGCCTCGGCCCTGCGTGCTCGACGGCGACGGCGGGGTAGGCGGCCGACGCCGCCGCTGGTACGGCACCGGCCACCGCAGCGAGAGCGGACGACGGTGGCCGAACCTATCGCTCCAACCTCCAACATTAGACATTGCCAGCGCGTCGCAAGATGCACTACGTTGCCGGCATGGGCGGTGGCTGTGGGGCTCGGTCGTTGCGTTGGCTGTGGCTGGCGGTAGTCGTCCTCGCGGTCCTAGCGACAGATCCGGCGTCGGCGGCGCCGCCGAACGTTCAGACGCTCCCGATCTCGCTCGGGAGCCCGTTCTCGACGGCGGCGCCGTGCTCGATGAACAACCCCGGTTTCAGTCCAGGCTTCGCGCAGGAGACGTCGGTCGCGGTTAACCCCCGCAACTCCCGCAACATCGTCGCCGCATGGATCCAGGACGGCCGGGCGACGGACATCGTCATGGCGTCGCGCGATGGCGGCCGCACGTTCTCGCGGGTCTTGGTTCCCGGCCTCTCCGCGTGCACCGGCGGCGAGTTCCAGGTCGCCAGCGACCCCGGCGTCGAGTTCGCCGCCAACGGCATGGCGTACTTCTCGGCGATCGTCGTGAACAACCCGGCCATGGTGGAGGGTGCGACGACCCAGCTGGTAGTCAGCCGGTCGTTCGACGGCGGGTTCTCGTGGGAGCCACCGCGAATCGTCCAGGCGGCCACGGGCGCGTTCTGGGACCTCCCGCGCCTCACACCCGACCCGCGCCGCCCGAACCGGGCCTACTACGTGTACGACCTGCGCTTCGGGCCGGACTTCCTCCACGGATACAGCCTCTTCTCGGTGACGAACAACAGCGGCCGCACGTGGTCGACGCCACACAAGCTCTACGACCCGCAGACGCCGAACAGCTGGCCGGGCATCAGCAAGATCATCGTCAACCGCGACGGGTCCCTGGTCAACCTGACCACAGTCGTCGCGAGCGACCTCGCGAACCTGGACTCGGCCACGCCACCTCCGGCGACGCAGGTCGCGACGCGGTCGACCGACGGCGGCCGCACCTGGGGCCCGCCCGTCACGATCGGGACCTCGTCGGGCCGGGTGATCTACGACCCGGTGACCATGACCCCACTCGCCACCTACAACACGTTCGCGTCGCCGACGATCGCGCCGAACGGAGACCTCTACATGGCCTTCAACCAGATCGGTGTGAACACGTCCCACTCGCAGGTCGCGGTCGCGCGGTCGACGACCGGTGGGCGCACCTGGAGTACGAGCAGGATCCCGGTCCGCGGCATGGCCGGGCTGCCGACGGTCGGAGTCGCCGGCGACGGCACGGTCGGCGTCACCTACTACGCGATCGATCCCGCCAGCCGCAACGGCGTCTGGCCGACGCAGGCGAGGCTCGCCACCTCGCGGGACCGCGGCCGCCACTGGAGCCGGCGGAACATCGGCTCCCGGTTCAACCTGCTCAGCGCGGCGACCAACGCCCGCGGCTGCTGCTTTCTCGGGGACTTCGAGGGGATCGGCCGACTCCCGCACGGCCTCGTCGCGACGCTTCCGGTCGCCAAGCCCATCGCCAAGCACGGCGTGGACGTGCTCTTCAGCCGGATCACCACGTCGCGGTAACGCGTGGCGTGCCGGGCGCACGTAGGTCTGGCCGGGACGGGCAGCTCGCTTAGTTGAGGTGTGGCGGTGCAGATCGGTCGTCGATGTCACTCGGGGCGAAGCCGCCGGGCGATCGGTCGATCGGCGAGTCCACCGGGAAGGCCTCCCCTACGGGGCCTATGCCCTGATGGTCGAGACGGCTCGAGCACTCGGGCGGCGACCTTGGGGCCGCCTGACGCGCCACTAGGCCCGTACCGGCCGAGCTGTCCCGACGGGGCCGGGACGGGCTCGACCCGTGAGGACGCGGGCTCGACGGAGAGAGAGGGATTCGAACCCTCGGACGAGGTTTCCCCCGTCACGCGATTTCCAGTCGCGCCCGTTCAACCGCTCCGGCACCTCTCCAAGGTGTGCGGCCCCAGAAGGCTACGCGAAGCGATAATCTGGCGCCCAACGCGTCCCGTGCCGGCCTCGACTCGACGGAGCCCACCCTGCTCGCCTTCACCAAAGCCTTCAGCGCCGATTTCGGTCTCCTCGCCACGTTCGGCGGGATCGGACTGCTCGTGAACGGGATCGTCGTCTACATCTACTTCCAGGTGAAGGGCGAGCACCAGCAGAACGAGCTCGACCGCGCCGAGCGCCAAGAGCGCTTCGGAGGCTGAGCCCCGGAGCCGGGACTCCCCCGCCCCGCCCTTCCGCTGGACGTCCTACGACAGCGCCGGCAGCGACATTGCCAGCACGCCGGACTGCGTCCGGCCCGACCGGTCGATTCCCCCGGCGATGAGGATGCTGTCCTCGCTCGTGGCGACCGCCGGATCCGACAGCCCGACCGGGAGCGTCCCGGC
The DNA here is from genome assembly GCA_963742705.1 of uncultured Solirubrobacterales bacterium. Lineage (GTDB taxonomy): Bacteria > Actinomycetota > Thermoleophilia > Solirubrobacterales > Solirubrobacteraceae > Palsa-513. The sequence continues at coordinate 81,096 of CAVUMZ010000019.1, forward strand.
GAAGCGAACGTCGCCCGTCGCCGGATCGATCGCATAGATCGCCCGCGTCTGCGTGCCCGGCCCGTTGCTGCGCCCGCCGATCACGAACACCAGACCCCCGATCGTCGCCGCCGCCGCGTGTCCGACCGGCACGGGCAGCTGGCCGATCCGCGTGACGCTGTGCTTGGCCGGGTCGAACTCAAGCACCCCGCGCTGCGCCCGGCCGCCCGACACCCCGCCGGCGACGATCACAACCTTGCCCACGCTCGCCGCCGCCGCGAACTCGAGCGGCTGCGGCAGGTGGGCCGTGCGGTGGGCGGCCCCGCCCGGCCGCCACGCGACGATGCCGTCGACGTCCCGCGCCCCATCGAAGCCGCCGATCACGAACGCCGTGCCCGACTGCGCGGCCACCGCCGCATCGGCGACCGGCTGCGGCAGCCGCCCGACCTGGTGTGCCTGACCGCCGCCGGCCGCCGCCACCGCGACGATCGACGCCTGCACGCCCGGACCGGTGCCGCCGAAGACGTAGGCGGTGTTGCCGAGCGTGGTCGCCCCGGCCCCGGCCAGGCTGACCGGGAGGTGGCCGACCACGGTCGTCCCGCCCCCGGCGAAGCGCTGGAGCAGGTTGACGGGCGCGCCCTGGCTCCCGAGCCCCCCGAGCACGAGCAGCGACCCGGGCGTCGGGCTCACCGCGCCAGCCGCCTGCCCGACCGCCAGATCGAGGTGGCCGATGGCCGCGACCGTCGCCGGGTGCAGGCGCAGCGACGCCACCGTGCGCGCCGTCGACGCCCGGCCGCCGAGGGTGCTCGCCGTGATCACGACTATCGCCCCCAGCACGACCGCGAATGTGCCCAACGCGATGACGCGTCGTCGCCAGATGAGCGACGGGGGCTGCTTGGCGTAGGTCGGGTGGTGCATCGTCGCGTGCGGACGCGACCGAGGCTGCCGCGCGGACGACAACCTAATCGTTTCGGCCCCGCCCGCCTAGGGCGCCGGCTGGTCCCCGTCGCGGGCCGGCGGCGACCCGACGCTCACGCGACGAAGACGGGCGTGCCGACCGGAGTGCGCGCGTAGAGGGCGATCACGTCGGGGATCCGCATCCGCACACATCCGTGCGACGCCGTGTGCCCGATCGACGAGTACTCGCTCGGGTCGATCCCGTGGATCCCGGCCCCGCCGGCGAACGCCATCCACCGCGCCTTGATCGGGTCCTGCGGCCCCGGCGGGATGACCTTCCCGGCGAGCGCGCCCGCCCACGCCGAGTTGGGTACGTACCAGGACGGGTTCGTCTGCTTCCACTGGACGCTGTAGAGGCCCTGCGGGGTCTCCAGGCCCTGCTGCCCGACGGCGATGTCGTAGGTGCTGGTCAGGCGCAGGTGCTGGTAGAAGCGCAGGCGGAACGACCCGCGGTCGACGACGATGTAGGCCGGATACCTGCTCGCCAGGTCGGCCTCGGTCACGGCCGGCTTGGTCACCCGCGTCGGCACCCTGATCGTCCGCGCCGCCCGGGGGTTGGCCAGCGCACCCTCGACCCGCTCGGCCAGGAGCGTCGCGTTGACCTTCAGTCCCGGGGCCGCCGGAACCGCCGCGAGGCCGGCGGCGCTCGGCGCGACCGTGGCGTCCCGCGCCGAACGGTTGGTCGCCCGACTGACCGAGGCGATCAGCCCGCGCACGGCCGCATGGGAGTACTCGATCTCGAGCGGAATATTGGCGGTCACGCGGCCGCCGGTCAGTCCGCGCACCGTCCGCGAAAGGAAGGATCCGGTCCGGCTGGCCCGGACCGCCGCGGCGACGAGGCTGCGCGTGTCGACGGCGACGCCGGCCTGCTGGGCCGACAGCGTGAACCGGTGCGAGCCGCTCAGGACGACGACCGGACGCCCGAGCGGCGAGGCGACCCTGGCGCCCAGGCGGGCGACCGCCGCTTCGGTGCGCAGGCCGCCGACGTCGACGCCGGCCACCATCACGCCGGGCGCGATCATGTCAGCCCGGCCGTGGTCGTAGAGGTAGGCGAAGAGACCGCCGAGAACCACCACCATGGCCACGACTACGGCTCCGGCGATCATCGGCGTCCGGCGCATCTGCCCTCGCTCCTCCTCTGAAGTCCTGTTCGCGGGCGTAGCGCCCCCCACCATCCCTACTGGTACCCGCTGGTAGCGGATCAGCTTGCACGCGGATTGTCAATCGCTGACAGCAAGCCCGCAAGCACCCTGTAATGCAACGCGTCGGCGGCGGGCCTGGTGGTCGCTCACGTCAGTACGCTCGCACCCACTACCGTGAAGTGCATGTGCGGTCGCTACACCAACACCGCCGAGCCGCACGCCCTCGAGCAGCGCTTCGGCCTGCGCCTCGACTTCACCGAGGGCACCCGCCGCTACAACATCGCCCCGACCGAGCCCGTCATCGCCGTCGTCCGCGTCGGCGACGCCCCGCCCGACGCGGCCGACGACGCCACGCACGAGGCCCGCCTGATGCGCTGGGGGCTGATCCCCCCGTGGGCCAAGCCGACGTCCGGGGGCTACACGATGATCAACGCCCGTTCGGAAACGGTCGCCGCCAAGCCGGCCTACCGCGGCCTGATCGCCACCGCGGCCGGCCGGGCCCTGCTCCCGGCCGACGGGTTCTTCGAGTGGCTGCGCTCCGAGGACCGCAAGCAGCCGCGCCAGCCGTTCCACTTCACCGTCGACGACGGCGGCCCGTTCGCCCTCGCCGGCCTCTGGACCGAGGGCTGGCAGGACGGCGCGCGCGTGGCCAGCGTGACGATCCTGACCTGTCCGGCCAACCAACTGGTCGGGCGCCTCCACGACCGCATGCCGGTGATCCTGCCCGACCGCGCCAGCGAGCGAGCCTGGCTCGACCCGCGCCTCGACGGACCGGCGGCCCAGGGGCTGTGCGTGCCGCTGCCCGACGAGCGGATGCACGTCACAGCGGCCAATCCCGCCGTCAACGGCACCGCCAAGGACCGCGTCGAGGGCCCCGAGCTGCTCGAGGCCCCGCTGACCCTCCCGGGCCTCTGACTAAAGACTCAGCCGCGCAGCGCGGATACGAGGATCGCCGGCAGCGCCCGGACCTTCGGCGCCGCGGCGAACGCCGTCAGCCGCCGGGCGGTGACCTGCGCCGTCCGGTTGGTGACGAACCACGGCGGCTTGGGGCTGAGCGTCGGCTCGCCCCGCAGCAGCGCCCGCGGCGACGGGCGGAACGGCCCGCGCAGGACGGTGCGCTCGACCCGGTCGAGCAGGAGCGCGTTGTGGACGATGCCCCGCCCGCTCTCGACGTCGTTCAGCGGGTGCCCGGGGAAGGCGCCCCAGGACGCCCGCGGCGTGAGGAAGCCGACTCCCGTCCAGACGTTGACGCCGATCGTTCCGTAGCGCAGCTCGGCGATCAGCTCATCGAGCCGCGGCCCCAGCGCCCGCAGGCTCGCCGGCGACCCGATCAGGTTCGCCGTCAGCGTGCCGTAGAGGCGGTCGTTGGCGAACGCCACCGCCGCCCCGAGGAAGTCCGTGTCGGCGAGCTCGGTCACGGCGAGCACCGGGGCGAAGTACTCCGTGGTGAAGGCGTCGTCGCCGGCGCTGTCGACCTCGATCAGCGTCCGCTCGGTGTCTCCGTCGAGCGCCACCGCCCCCGGGTGGGACGCTCGCGCCCGCCGCTGGCGCTCGCCGGCGCCCGGGTAGTAGGCCGGCCGCGCCGGCGCACCTGCGAGCGCCGCGCGCAGGTGGGCGATGAAGCTGTCCTTCTGCGGCCAGCCGGTGTCCAGCACGACGACCTGGCCGGCGTTGCAGTTGAAGCCGCTGTTGTGCAGACGCTGCGTCGCGACGTGCTCGGCCTGGAAGCGCAGGTCGGCCTCGTCCCAGCGGCCGGGCAGCACGATCACCGGGGCGACGCCGCCGAGCTCGCTCGTGATCGGCTTGGCCAGCCGCGGCCGGCTGGTCTCCCGACGGCGGGCACCCTCGTCGCCCGTGCCGAAGACGATCGCGTCGTGCGTCTGCTGGCTGCCGGTGATGTGGATCTCGTCGACCGCCGCGTGCCCGGTCAGGTACTCGCCGACCTCGGGGCCGCCGCGGACGATCCGGACGTACCCGGCGGCGATGAACGCCGCGTAGGCCCGCTCGAGCGGCTCGAGCAGGTAGTCGTTGACCGGGTTCAGCTTCAGCAGCACCACGCGCCCGTCGGCGAACAGCTTGTAGAGGGCGTCGAGCGGAGCGATCGACGCGATGTTGCCGGCGCCGAGCACGAGCGCCACGCCGCCCCCGTCGGGCGCCCGCGTGCGCAGCCCGGCGGCGTCCGCCGCCTCGTCGAAGCCGACCCCCGGCTCGAGCCAGACGTCCGCGCGGAACCCGCTCAGCAGCAGGCGGTCGTAGGCGTCGAACGGCATCCGCACGCGGATCGTCGTGCGACCGCCCGGGGCGCGGCCGCTGCGCGCCCCGGCGATCGGGCTGCGGCCGGCCGCGAGGTCGTCGAGCGTATGGCCGAGCGCCGTCGTGTAGAGCAGATGCCCCATCGGCCCGGACATCCACTCCTCGCCCGCGGCCGGCGAGTCGAGCGCCAGGCCCTTGGCGTCGCACGCCAGCCGAACCCAGTCGGCCGCCACCTCGGCGACCCCGGCGTGGACCGCGGCGACCAGCGCCCGCTTCTCCGCGACGCCGAGCCCGGCCCACTCGCCCGCGTGGGCGGCCAGCACGGCCAGATCGGCGTCGAGCTCGGCGTGGGTCGGCATCGCCTCAATCATGCCAGCGCGTCGTTGAGCGAGCCCGACCGGAACGGCCGGTCGCCGACTTCGGCGCGCGCGTACCCGGCCGAACGGATCGCCGCCTCGAGCTCGGCCCGGAGCCTGGGCGAATCCGACACTGCTCCAAGGTCTCCCTCGGGCAGCTCGAGCCGGCCCAGCTCTCCGTGATGGCGTACGCGCAGAGTGTCGTAGCCGAGCGCCTTGACCGCCTGCTCGGCGCGATCGATCCGCGCCAGGGTGGCGGCGTCGACCGGGACGCCGTACGGGATCCGCGACGCCAGGCACGGGCTCGCCGGCTTGGCCGCGCTCGGCACGCCGAGGTGGCGCGCCAGCGCCCGCACGACCGGCTTGTCGACGCCGGCCTCGAGCAGCGGGTGGACGACGCCATGATCGGCCGCGGCCCGCAGGCCCGGCCGCCAGTCGCCGGCGTCGTCGGCGTTGGCACCCGACAGGACGACCCGTCCGTCGGCGAGTGCCGCCAGCTCGCCGTAGAGCTCGGTCTTGCAGTGGAAGCAGCGGAAGCGGTCGTTGCGGCGGTAGTCGGCCCGGGCCAGCTCGTCGGTGACGATCGTCTCGTGGGCGATCCCGATTGCCACCGCCACCCCGCGCGCCCCGTCGAGCTCGCCGGTGGCCAGGGCCGCCGAGACGGCCGTGATCGCGAGCGCCCGGTCGCCGAGCGCCCGCTGGGCGAGCGCCGCCACGACCGACGAGTCGACCCCGCCCGAGAAGGCCACGATGACCGCCTCGAGCCGCTCGATCCGGCGCTCGAGCCGCCGCGCCAGGGCCTCGAGCTGGGGCGCCGCGGTCGCGGCGCTCATCGCTTTCCCTTTGGAGCAGTTTCGGGTGACGCGGCCACCGTGGCTTCGGGTAGGACCCCGGCCAGCGCGGCCGCGTAGACGTCCTTGAGCGGCCGTCCGGTGCGTCGCGCCAGGGCCAGACAGTCGTCGTGCTCCGGGGCGGCGTTCACCCTGCGGCCGTCGAGCGTTCCCAGCTTGATCCGCACCGGCTCGCCACCGACTTCGACCGTCTGCCAGCTGCGCTCGAGCTCCCAGCGGTGGGCCCCGGACACGCGGACTCCGAGCGCGCTCGTCTCCCGCAGGATCGCCCGGACGACCCCCTCCTCGTCGGCCGGGCGGGCGAGTGCCGAGAAGACGATGCCCGGCCGGCCCTTCTTCATCTGCGCGGGGACGACCCAGACGTCGAGGGCCCCGGCGGCGAAGCAGCGCTCGGCCGCGTCGGGCACGAGCTCGGGCGAGAGATCGTCGAGGTTCGTCTCGATCAGGACCGCCTCGTCCCGGCCCCCGGCGGCGGCAGCAACGCGACGGCCGATCAGCACGCGGACGACGTTCGGGCGCGCGGCGGTGTCGCGGGCCCCGGCCCCGTAGCCGACGGCGTCGAGCGCGATCGCCGGCAGCGGACCGAACCCGCTCGCCAGCGCAGCGACCACCGCCGCCCCGGTCGGCGTGACGAGCTCGACGTCACCGTCGACGCCGTGGAGCCGGGCGCCGCGCAGCAGCTCGACCGTCGCCGGAGCCGGCAGCGGCAGACGCCCGTGGGCGGCGTCGACGAGGCCGCCGGCGACGGGGAGCGACGAGCAGACGAGCTCGTCGATTCCCAGCTCCTCGAGCGCCAGGGCGATGCCGCAGACGTCGGCGATGGCGTCGAGCCCGCCCACCTCGTGGAAGTGGACGCTGTCGGCCGGCACCCCGTGGACCCGGCCCTCGGCCGCGGCGAGCGCGGCGAACACGGCCGCTGCGCGCTGGTGGGCCCGCAACGGCAGGTCGGCGCCCTCGAGCAGCGCGCGGATGTCGCCCCACGTCCGTCGGGGCTCGGTCGCCGGCGTCGCCGGCTCCTCGACCCGGCGGGCGGCGATGCCGTGGCGGGCGCAGACGGTCGTCGTCAGCCCGAGGCCGGGGAGGCCGAGGCCGCTCAGGCCGGCGCGGACCCGCTTCTCGTCAGCCCCGGCGTCGAGCAGGGCGCCGAGCAGCATGTCGCCGGCCAGGCCGCCGATCGCGTCGACGTAGGCCAGCCGGCTCACTCCTCCCCCTCGGTCTGCCGGGCGATGCGCGCGGCGATTGTGCCGGCGCCGAAGCCGTCGTCGATGTTGACGACGGCGACGCCGGCGGCGCACGAGGTCAGCATCGACAGGAGCGCGCTCATGCCGCCGAACGCCGCGCCGTAGCCGACGCTCGTGGGGATGCCGATCACCGGGGCGGCGACGAGGCCGCCGACGACCGACACGAGCGCCGCGTCCTGGCCGGCGGCGACGACCACGCAGTCGGCCCGGCGGAGATCGTCGAGCGCCGGGGCGAGGCGATGGAGGCCGGCGACGCCGACGTCCTCGTGGACGGTGACGGTCGTGCCGAGCAGCTCGGCCCGGATCCGTGCTTCGTGCACGGCCGGGCCGTCCGAGGTCCCGGCCGAGACGATCGCGACCTCGCCGCGCGGGGTCGGCGTCGCCACGGCAACCCAGGCGCAGCGGGCGCGGGCGTGCTCGAGCGCATCCGGCGCCGCCCGGCGCACCGCCGCCCGGGCGGCCTCGTCGGCGCGGGTGACCATCACGCTCGCGGCGCCGCCGTCGAGCAGTGCGGCGACGATTGCCGCGACCTCCTCCGGCTCCTTGCCCTCGGCCAGCACGGCTTCGGGAGCCCCCTGGCGGAGCTCGCGATGGAGGTCGACCCGAGCGAAGCCAAGGTCGTCAAAGGGCAGGCGCGTCAGCCGGGCAAGCCCGTCCGCCGGGTCGACCGCGCCGGCGGCCACCGCCTCGAGCAGCGCGAGCATCTCCCCGGGCAGGCCGCTGATCTCCCGCCCGCCTTGTTGCCGGGTCACACGACCAGATTACGGCTAGTGCGTCGTCCGGCGATTTCGGCCCACGTCTCGCGGCCCCGGATGACCGCCGGCCGGCGTCCTCGGACCTCGCAACACGTCCAGTGTTGCGTCGGTCCTGCGTCCTTGGCCGACGGCCCCCGGACCTCGCGAGCCGCGCACCCAGACCACCGGACGACGCACCGTGCGTCGTCCGGCGACGATCCACCCGAAACGACGGCCGGCTAACCTGCCGCGGATGGCTGACGAGCCGTTGCCGCGATCGGTCCTGCTGATCGGCGACGGCGCCCTCCCGCGGGCGGTCGAAATCGCCCTCATTCGCGCCGGGGCGAGCGTACGGCGCCTGCGGCGGCCGAACGACCGGCAGATCGCGGTGGCGCTGGAGGCGCACTTCGACGTGACGCTCGTCGTCTCCCGCGACGACGTCGAGGTCCTGCGGATGGCGCTCGTCGTCGAGCACGCCCGGCCGGGGCGGCGGCTGATCGTCACCGTCTTCAACCGCACGGTGGCCAGCCAGCTGCGCAGCGCCGTACCCGGCTGCCAGGTCACGTCGATGGCCGACGCGGTCGCGACCACGATCGCCGGCCCGTGCATCGCTGAGGGCCTCGAGTCGCTCGCGGAGCTGCCGGATGGCTTCGTCGGGGTCTGTGAGGCCGGTGACGGCGTCGAGGTCGTGCCGCTGCGGATCGGGCATCGCAGCCGCGCCTCGCGCTGGTTGCATGCCGTGCGCGGGGCGCTGCGGCCGTTCGACCCGAGCGCGCGGTTCCTCGTCGCCGGGCTCGCCGGCTTCGCGGTGATCCTCATCCTCGACACGGTCGTGACCGGGCTGACGCTCCACGAGCCGGCGATCGACGCCTTCTACGGAGCGACTAAGGCCTTGGTCACCGTCGGTTCGAACCCGGCGGTCGACCGCGCCGGTCCGGGGAGCAAGCTGTTCGCCGCTGTGCTGATGCTCGCGTCGCTCGGCTTCGTCGCCATCCTCACGGCCGGAATCGTCAACCGGCTGCTCGATCCGCGGTTGACCGGCATCGTCGGCCGGCGGGCGATTCCCCGGACCGACCACGTCGTGATCGTCGGCCTCGGTCAGGTCGGCCTGCGACTGTGCCTGCTGCTGCGCAACCTCGGGATCGGCGTCGTCGCCGTCGAGCGCGACCCGCTCGCCCCGGCGGTCCAGCTCGCCCGCGGCTACAAGATCCCGGTCGTGATCGGGCAGGGCGCCGAGCGCACGCTGCTGGCCAAGCTGAGCCTCGACCGCGCCCGGGCGCTGGCGGCGATCACCTCAGACGACGTCGAGAACATCGCGATCACGGTCGCCGCACTCGCCGTCCGCAGCGACCTCCGCGTCGTCCTGCGGGCCGGGGACGGTGACGTGACGACCGAGATCCGCTCGCTCTTTCACATCGGCGTCGTCCGCGACGTCCACCGAATCGCCGGCGACATGCTCGCCGCCGCCGCGCTCGGCATCGACACGGCCGGGGCGGCCGCGCGGGACGGCGAGACGTGGCTGGTGATGCCCGACGGGAGTGCGCGCCACTTCAACGAGCTCAGCACGTCGACGCCTATCCCCGCCGAACCAGACGCTTGAGCCTCTCCTCCGGCGCCCGGCGCCGGCGCCGGCGGCGCCGTTGCGCAAGCGTTCCCGCGAGCACGAGACAGCTGGCGAGGCTGCCGCCGGCCCCGAGGGCGAGCGGCTTCGGCTTGGCGCTCGCGGCCGCGACCGCCCCCTGCACCGGCGTGGCCACCGCGCTCGACAGAGCCCGGCTTCGCTCGAGCACGGTACCCCGAGCCTTGGCGATGATGCCCGCCTTCAGCTCGCCGAACTTGGCCTTGGCGCCCGCCACCGCCTGCGGCCGGAGTTCGGCCACCTTTTCCTTCGCCCGCGCCTGGACGACCGGCCTGACTTCGGCGACCCTCGCCTTGGCCTGAGCGATCACCTGCGGCCGGAGCTCGGCGGCCTTCTCCTTGGCGAGCGGCCCGATCTCGGCGACCTTCTCCTTCGCCCGCGCCTGCACGACCGGCTTCAACTCCGCCACCTTCTCCTTCGCCCGCGCCTGCACGACCGGCTTCAACTCCGCCACCTTCTGCTGCGCCCGCGCCTGCACGACCGGCTTCAACTCCGCCACCTTCTGCTCCGCCCGCGCCTGCACGACCGGCTTCAACTCCGCCACTTTCTGCTGGGCCCGCGCCTGGACGACCGGCTTCAGCGCTTGCGCCCTGTGCTGGGCCTGCGCCTTGAAGTCGACTTGCACGAGGGCGACGACGGTGTCGCCGAGCTCCCGGCGCGTGCGCTCTATGTCCGCGCGAATCGCGCTCGGCTCTTTACCCATGCGACGTCCTCCTTCACGCTCGCGAGCGCCTCTGTCGGCGCCAGCGGCGCCGCCTTTGTCAGCTTTGCCCGACCAGCGAGGGCCAGCGCCCCGGCGACCGCGAGGTAGCCGACCGTCACGATCAGGGCCGCCAGCCAGGCGGCCACCGCCGTGGCGAGCGCCAGCACGAGCGTCGCCGTCAGGGTCAACAGCGCCAGCAGCCCAAGCAGCCCGGCCGCACCGAACAAGCCGCCGGCGATCCCGGCCGCCTTGGCCTTCACCGCGAGCTCGGCCTTGGCCAGCTCGAGCTCCTGCTGGGCGAGGCGTCGAGTCTGGTCCGACAGCCGCTTGAGCAGCTGGCCGACCGCCTCGCCGTCCGCTCCGGGTCGGTGCCCGTTGCCTTCCATCGTTCCTCCTTGGATACCTGGTGATCGGGGAGCTACCCTCCGCGACGGCCGGAGAAACCGGCAAGCCGCCGCTCGGGGCCCGCCGGGCCCGGGGCCGCACGGAGGTGCCGGTGTCATGAGGATCGTCACGTGGAACGTCAACTCGCTCGGCGCTCGGATGCCCCGGGTGCTCGAGTTCCTCGGGCTGCACCGTCCGGACGTGGTGCTCGTGCAGGAGACGAAATCGGAGGCGGCCGCCTTCCCGGTCGAGCCGCTGGCCGCGGCCGGCTACGGCGCCGTCCACCACAGCGCCGGCCGGTGGGCGGGCGTCGCGATCATGGCCCGCAGCGAGCTCGACCTGCGTGAGCGCCAGGCAGGCCTGCCGGGCGAACTGCGGGGCGACGAGGCGCGCTGGGTCGAGGCCGACGTCGACGGTCTGCGCCTGGCTTCCGTCTATGTCCCCAACGGCCGCTCGCTCGACAGCCCGTCGTTCTCCGAGAAGCTCGCGTTCCTCGAGGCGATGGCCGTCCGCGCCGGCGAGCTCCGCGCGGCCGGACGCCCGCTGGTGATCGCCGGCGACCTCAACGTCACGCGCGAGGACCGCGATGTCTACGACCCGGCGGCGTTCGTCGGCGGCACGCACGTGACCGCGGACGAGCGGTCACGCCTCGAGGCGGTGCTGGACGCCGGCGATCTCGTCGACGCCTACCGCCACGTCCATCCCGACGGCCGGCAGTTCACCTGGTGGGACTACCGCCAGGGCCACTTCCACCGGGGCTTCGGGCTGCGAATCGACTACCTGCTGATGAGCCGGCAGCTCGCCGGCGGCCTGACCGCGTGCGGGATCGAGCGCGACTTCCGCAAGGGCGCCAAGCCCTCCGATCACGCCCCGCTCGTCGCGGTACTCGACTGACGCGGCCCGTCAGGGCAGGTCGACGTGGGCGATCTGGATCTGCGGCTGGACCTCGGCGCCGGCTTCGATCTCCTGGGCGGCGACCTCGATCGCGCCGAACTCGATGCCGCGGGTGAAGATGGCGCTGATCAGGTCGCCGAGGTACTCGTACTCCTCCTCGGTCCCCTCGAGGCCGAAACCCTCGAGGATTCGCAGCAGGCGGTCGTGCGGGAAGAGTCGCTGGAGCTCGCGCGTGATGTCGTCGTGCATGTCGCCGGGTTCGTGTTCATCTGACACTGCGAACCTCCCTCTCGGACGTTGGCGCCGCGGCAGCGGGCAGCCCGATCGTGCCTCCGCCGCCACCGCGTGCCATGAACCATCTCAGAACGGCGAGGAGAAGCCGCTCATCACCGGGCCCTGCGCCATGATCGTGACGCCGCCGGCCGAGTTGTGCAGCGTCAGCGTCAGCGGGAACCGGCCGTGGGCGATGAAGCCGATGCCACGGGTCATGCCGGTGACGCGCACCCGCCCGAGCACAGCGACGCGGCCGCTGCCGGCCAGCGCGTACTGCGCCCCGATGTCGGGGATCACCGGTGCCTGCGCGACCTTGCCGCTCGCGCTCCCGGCGAGGACGACGCAGCGGCTCGTCGACGGCAGCGTCTGGCTCGCGCAGGACGGGCCGCTGAAGGCCAGGCTGAAGGCGCGGCCGGTCGTCGTCGTCGACGCCCGCAGGACGAGGCGCACCGTGCCGCGGAGGTGGGCATACGCGCCCGTGCCGGAGACGATTCCGCCGGAGAACCTCGTCTGCTTGGCCGCCGCTTGCGCCAGCGCAGGCGTGGACCCGGCCAGGAGCAGAACGACTGTGGCAGTGAGCCGGCGGAGCCGATCTGTGCGGCGTCGCGCGCGAGGCTGGCGCACTTCGATCCCGGGCATCTGTCTCCTGTCGGCGGTGCGGCGGCGGTGGTCCGCTGCGCCGGTCAATCGTACAAGCGCACGCGCGCGGACTCGCGGCGGCTGAGGGGATTGGTCCCCGGCGCCGCGGTCTGGACGGATGTCCGACCCGCCCCTGCCGTCACCTTTGCGCCCGGCGAGGCTCTTCCCTTGTGATGAACCTCACCAACTGCAAAGGACGGGAACACGGCATGCATCCACTCCTGACGATACGAAGCCGCGGGGTGGCGACATCGCTCGCCACGAGGGGCCTGCTCCTAGGGACCTTCGCCGCCGCGGCGGTGTTCGCGCCGGTCGCCCAGGCCGACACGGCCTCGACCGTGCGCGGACACGTCCGCGCCGCCGACGCCGCGCTGCACCAGATCATGGCCTCCGGCGGGGGTTCGGTCACCGGCCCGCTGACCCGGCTCGAGACGCAGCTCGGGGCCGCAGGCAGCGGCGCCGCCAAGCTCTACCGCAGCGCCCATCACGCCCACAAAGCCGCGGTCAGCCTGAGCGCCGCGAACGTGCTCACGAAGGTCGCAGCCCAGGAGAACCGCGACACGACGGCCCTGACGCCGCTCCTGGGCCAGCTCGGCGGGTCGGGCCAGACGAGCGTCGCCGGGTTCATCGCCGCGGCCACGCAAGGCCGCGAGCAGGCTCTGTCGCTGGTCACACAGCTCCTCGGCCAGCTTCCGGGACCGGCGCAGGACCAGGTGGCCGGAATCGTGGCGCAGCTTTCGAACTCCGGCACCGGGCAGCCCGGCCAGCTCGCCGGGGCGATCTCCCCCGGGTCGATCGCGTGCCCGGCGATCGACGCCATCAGCACGGTGATCGGCACCGTCCTGGCGTCGGTCCAGACCGATCTCGCGCGCGTGCTGTCGCTGATCCCGTTCCTCCCGGCCGGCGCGGCGAGCCAGTTCACCGGCATCGTCAACGGGCTGCCGGGTGAGCTGAGCACGCTGCTGGCCAGCATCAAGCAGGCCTTCAACTGCTCGGACAACACGCCGGTGACGGGGACGACGACCGGCCAGGGTTCGACTCCTGGCGTCGGGTCGATCGTCGGCACCGTCGGCTCGCTGGTCAGCTCGATCGTCGAGCTCGTCCAGAAGCTCCTCTCGAGCTTCCTGCCCGGCATCACCACCGGTCAGACGCCGGCTCCGGTGACCGGCGCGGTCACGAGCATGCCGAGCCTGATGAGCTTCATCCCCAACTTCGCCAGCTTCTTCGGGGGTGGCGGGGGGTCCGCGGGCAGCTTCTTCAGCGCGTTCGGCTTCTAGGCGCCGCCCGTTCGCGGCGTGGGCGCCCCGGCCAGGACCGGCCGGGGCGCCGGCGCACGCACAACCGGCCGCTGGCGTCCATAGCCGGACCTACCGGCACGACCGCCTCGGTGCAGCCCGACGCCACGGCGCTCACCTCCTGCCGTGGAGCCACGTCAGCCAGTTCCTCCCCTCCCCATCCCCGCAGGCCGGGCAACCAGGGGTCGCTCACCCAAGTCATCAGCCGCGCGGCGGGGAGCGCGAAACCATGCGCCATCCCGGATCAGCCAGATCGAGGCGAGCATGAGTCCGGCGAGGAACGGCAGCCCGTGGATGTCGCCGATTGCCGTGTCGAGGATGGCCAGCGGGACGCACAGCGCGGCTTCGATCCGCAGGATCAGCTTGACGTCGTCGCCGCGCAGCAGCGCGACCGAGGCCAGGCCGCCGAGGACACCCGCGAAGGCCACCGATGTGCCGCCCTGGTACGGCTGGAAGGCCTCGCCGATCGAATGACCGGCCAGCGCGCCGGCGAGGTAGAGGGAGATCCACCGGCCCGGGGAGAAGACACGTTCTCCGGCCGCGCCGACGACCGCACACAGGACGAGCACTTTGACCACGGTCCAACCCGGATCGCTCTGCACGAGGACCGGCGTGACGAGCCGCCAGACCTGACCGTGCTCGAGACCGGAAGGGTCGCGCCACAGTGCGTGCAGCACGCCATTGCCCGCGAGGCGGGTCGCGCTGACGGCGGCGGTCAGCAGCAGCGTCAGGAAGGTGAGATGCGGAAACCGTCGTCGCACGATCATTAGGGTAACTCAAAGATTGGTGTCTGTCCAGTCTTATGGCTATGCTTCGGTGGTGGCCGGACTGAGAGAGCGCAAGAAGCGCGAGACCGCCGCGCGAATCGCCGCGGCCGCGGCCGGCCTCTTCGCCGAGCGAGGCTACGAGGCGGTGGCCGTCGTCGACGTCGCCCGGGTCGCCGACGTCTCCGAGCAGACCGTGTACAACCACTTTCCGGCCAAGGAGGACCTCGTGTTCGACCGGGCGGCCGAGATCGAGAACGCGCTCGCGGACGCCGTCGCCACCCGCCCCGAGGGCACGTCGGCTGCGGCCGCGGTCGGCGGCGTCGCCCGCGCCCTGATCGAGCGGGTCTCGGAGATCCCGCTCGACGTCTCGCGGGGTGGGATGCCGAGCCTCGCGGCCGCAAGCTCGACCCTCGGCCGTGCCGCCCTCGACCGGACCCGCCGGCAAGCCGGCCGCTTGGCCGACGTGCTCGCCGCCGAGGGCGAAGGAGAAGCCGAGGCCGCGATCGTGGCCTGGGCGCTCGTCGGTTTGCTCCAGCTGCTGATCGAGGATCTCGGTCGGGCCCAACTGGCCGGTGAGGACCCCCGGCTGACCGGCCGTCGGCTGGAAGACCAGCTTGATCGCCGGCTCGACCGGCTCCGGCCGCTGTCGCGCTGACCTGTCCCCGACCGGGGCGGCCGAGCCGAAGTGATCCCGGGAGTCCGGCTCGGGTCACCGCCCAAACCCGCTAACCGCGCGGCGTGCGGGCGAGCAGTCGGCGTCGGAAGTCAATGGAAAGCCCGGCCGCAGGCACCGTGGGCGGTCGCCGACGGCAGGCCTGACTAGATCCGTTCGATCTGCGCCAGCCAGGCCGGCGCGCCTTGCGCGTTGAATCTCGTCTGGATCCGTGCCGGACTCACGGAGGCAACGCTCCAGCCCCCGGGGCGGTCGAACGCTTGCCGCAACTCGTCCTGACTGACGGGATGCGGGCCGGTGTCAGGTCCGCCGTCACTGAAGCAGAGCAAGTACACGTTCCCGCCGCGACTCGTCACGGACGCCAGACCCGCCACGTAGTCTCGGCGCTCCCCGCTGTCGAACGTGTGGAACAACCCGCAGTCGAGCACCGTCTGGAACACTCGACCCAAGCCGTCCAGGTGCAAGGCATCGGCAAGTACGAAGTCGGCGTCTATGCCACGAGCGGCGGCCTTCTTCCGGGCGGCCGACAGTGCGGTCTCAGCGACATCGACCCCCAGAACCCGGAGCCCGAGCGCGGCCACGTGAAGGGCGTTCTCGCCGGTCCCGCAGCCTGCGTCGAGGACTGCGCCGGCGAACGCGCCGTCGGCCGCCAGACGCCGTATCGCCGGCTGCGGTCGTCCGACGTCCCAGGGCGCCGGCCCATCGAGGTACGACACATCCCAGGGCTGGCCCGCACCCCGCTCGTGACTGGTTGGTTGCCGTCCGCCGTACGGATCGTCGGCTCCGACCCCGGTTCGCTCGGACATATGCGTCCCTTTCCTGCGCCTGGTGCAGTCGAGCGCAGCGTCGCATGGAGCCGGCATCGGCGCAACGCCGGCCAGCACTGGAAGATAGTCTCTGGCCATGGACGAGGAGGTCGTTCCGGTGCTCTACGTCGAGGACGCGGCGCGGGGTGTCGCCTGGTATGGCCGGCTCGGGTTCGTCAAGGAGTGGGAGCATCAGTTTGAGCCGGGCTTTCCCCTCTTCGTGTCCGTCGCACGCGGGAACGTCCGGCTTTACCTGTCGGAGCACAAGGGCGACGCCCGGCCGGACACGTTGATCCACCTGTATGTCAAGGACGTCGACGCCGTGTCCGATGAGTTCGGGATTCCCGTCGATGAGGAAGGGCTCGCCGGCCGGGAGTGCGACCTCGTAGACCCGGACGGCAATCGGCTGCGCATCGCCACTCGGCGCTCGTGACCACGAACGCCCAGGAGGGTGTCCGGCGTCAGCCCGCCGCGGGGTCGCCGGCGAACGCGACGAGCGCCGGCGCAGAGGGGACGAAGTAGTACGAGCCGGTCACCGGCGTCGCGTAGCGTGTGAGCGCGTCGCGCGGCCCGTCGATGCCTGCCATGCTCGCGAGCATGCGGGCGAGCGGCCCCTGATCGGCGGCGAACCCGACGAACATCGTGCCGTGGTCGGTCACAGTGCCGTAGGGCGTGTTGCGCCGGAAGATGTCGCCGAAGTCCTCTTGATCGGTGCGCGCGACGTGGGAGTCCTCGGGCCGGTCCGCGAGCTCGATCGAGTCATCCTTCGTCCGCCCGATCGTCCGCTCCTGCGCCTCGACGGCCAGTCCCTCCCAGCGCGCGACGTCGTGCGTCCAGCGCTGCACCAGCAGCACGGAGCCGCCGGCACCGGGGGCGTCAGACGGCACTAGGGCGATGTCGGGCGCGAGCGCGAGGCTCGGATTTTCGGTGCCGTCGATGAAACCCGTCAGATCGCGATCGTGGCGGTAGGCCCAGCTCGACACCTCGTCCGCGACACCGGCGACCGGCGCCAGCGCGCCGATCGCCGCGCGCGCCTCGTCAAACACGACGTCGTAGGCCGCACCCGCGAGCCACAGCACCGCGTCGTGCTGTGTCGCCGGCATCATGAAGCCGTCCGGCCCGATGACCGGTTCGTTGAAGCCCTCCAGACCAGCCGGTGACTTGCCCAGATCGTGCCACAGCTCTGGGCGCAGGCCGACGACGAGGTTCACGCCCCCGATCGTCGTGCGTGGCTCGCGCAGGTCGGCCAGCCGGCCGACGAGCTCGCACGGATCGGCTCCGCTGTGCAGGTCGAACTCGAGGTACGCGTGCGACGCCGTTCCGAGGGCGAAGATGCCCGCCTGCGGCGTGTCGCGGTGCCGGCTCATCGCGTCGCACCGTAGCGGAGTCGCGCCAGCCCGATGTGCAGAACCAACCCGTGACACCGGTCGACGGTGGCCCGCGGCGCGAGGCATTGCCGACTGGGAGCGGACTGACCACGGCTGTCGCGCAGGAGGATTTCGAGGATGGTGACGGGCCTGCGACCTGGTGTGGAGCGTTAGCATCGACGCGGTGGGCAGCGCGAAGCGTTTGTGGACGCGGCCGATGCTCCCCGGAGTGATCCTGGTGTGGATCGGGCTTAGCGCGGTGGTGCTGGTCGGGCTGGCGGCGTGGCAGGGGCACGCGTACTGGGAGTACTCCGACGGCGTGTACTCGCTGAGCGCGCGTCAGGTTCTTGCCGGCCGTTCGCTCTACCGGGATTTCGCGGCCGCTCAGCCACCGTCGCTCTACTACGCGGCGGCAGGCGCTTTGAGCATCGACGATTCGCCGGGCGCGATTCGGGTCGCGATGGCGCTGTGCGAGGCGGTGACGTCCTTGTTGGTCCTGACGGCGGTGCGACGCCTGACCGGGATGCCGCGGGCAGCGCTGCTCGCCGGGCTCGTCAGTTTCGTGACGCCATGGGCGCTGCGCGAGCACGCGCAGCTCCTGCCCGAGACGGTCGCGGCACCCCTGATCCTGGGCGCCGCTCTCGCCGGGAGTCGCCGCCGCACGAGTGCCGTCGGCGGTGCGCTCGGTGCCGCCAGCGCGTCGTTCAAGCTCGCGTTCATCGTGCCGGCGCTCGCGATCGCGCTGTTGTCACGCGATGCCCGCCGCGGAGTGTCGGGTTTCGCGGCCGCCGGGGGCATCCTGGCCGTCCTCTTCGTCGGGATCTTCCGCGGGCCGCTCCTGACGGACACGATCCGCGCGCAGGCACAGACCGGCCATGCGTCGCTGCCCTACCTGCTCGGCCTCTGGTCGCAAGCGGCGTGGAACGTCCTGCCGCTGCTGATCCTCGCCGGGATCGCCTGGCTGCGGCGGCGCGAGATCGCCGATCCCGACCTCGCCCGGTCCGTCGTCGCAGCGTCCGTCGGGTCGTTGCTACTCCTCGCCACGTTGCTCAAGCACGGCAGCTACCTCACCGTGATGGTCGTCGCCGAGCCGCCGCTGCTCTGTCTCGGGGCGGCTGGCGTAGCGCTCACGCTGCGCCGGCGACCCGCCGCCCCGGCAACCAAGTCACGGTGGGGCGACGGCGCGATGTTGGCGGCTGTCGCGGTCGGCGCAGCACAAGCCGTGTCGCTGATCATCGTCCCGGCACACCCGACGATATTCACCAGACCCTTCGCCGCGTCCGATCCCGGGCGGACGCTCTCCAGCGCTACCGTCGAAACGTGGGTCGCAGATATTCGTCGCTGCCCGGAGGGAGCCGCCTACCCCGGCCCTCCGTATCTCGCGTTCCTGGCCGACCGGCGCGTCGCCGGCGGCGAACCAGACCCGTTCATGATCCAACACGCGCCCGTGCTGGCCCGATTTCGACGCGCCGCCAGCAACGACCCGTCGATCTGCCATACCGCCCCCACATAGACCCGCAGTCGTCCCGTCCTGAGCGCCGCGCCGCGGCCTTCCCGGCCGCGACCACGCCGGGGGTCGCACAGATGGGCGTTGTCCGTCCCCCCGCGACGCGCGACGCATCAGGTGAGCGACCCCGCGCCAGGCATACAATTTGCCCCGTGCCGTTCAGCCTCATGAACCTCAAGGAGGATCTGGAGGACGTCGGGTCCAGGTTCGACGGCGCGCCGGACCTGGAGTTCCGCATGGCGACCGAGGCGCTCGGGCTCGAGAAGTCCGGCCTGAGCTACCAGCGCGTCCCGCCCGGATACCGCTTTCCGTACGGCCACACGCACAAGAAGCAGGAGGAGGTGTACGTGGTTCTGCGCGGAAGCGGCCGGATGAAGGTCGACGACGAGATCGTCGAGCTCAAGGAATGGGACGCGGTGCGTGTCCCGCCCGGTATGTGGCGAGGCTATGAGGCCGGGCCGGAGGGCCTTGAGATCCTCGTCATCGGCGCGCCCAATCTCGGTGATGCTCCGCGCGAAGACGTCGTCGGCCGGCGCGACTGGTGGGCTGATTAGCGCCCGACTCTGAGGACCAGGACGAGGAGCTCCTGATCGTCGATCTCGTAGACGACCCGGTAGTCCCCGTTCGGACTCTCCACTCGCCGGCACCCCCGACAAGCCGCGTCGCGGCAGGCGGACGCGGCTCGACGGCAAGAAGCTCAAGCACGCCCTGGATCCTCCGGCGCACCTGGGGATCGAACTTCCGCAACTGGCGCGCCGCCGCCGGCGACAGGCTGATGCGGCAGGTCACGGGCCTCGAACTCTCCGGCGCCAACGTGACGCGAGCCGCTGACACGAAGGCGACGTTTCGGTGACTGCACTGTGACGCTCCACACAAGGCCGACCGCCTGAGCCCCGCCCCGAGATACTTGCGCCCGCAACCAACTACGCGCTATAGTTCCTTACGTTTGGTAAGCAAGACCATCGCCAGCACCGCGAACGGCGGCGCGCCGGCGCAGATCGGAGTTGATGCAGGTGAGCTCGTTGAGACTTATACCCCTAGAGGACACCGTGGTTTTCCCGGGCATGGGCATCACGCTGGCGGTCAACGTCGGCTCCGATGAGCGCGTCGTCCTCGTCCCCCGCCACGACGGCGCCTTCGCCGACGTCGGCATCGTCGCCGAGGTCAGCGAGCGGGTCCGCCTGCCCGTCGGCGCCCGCGGCGTGACCTTGACCGGCCTCCACCGCGGCCTGATCGGCGCGGCCGTGTCCGGCCCCGACGGCGAGCTGCGCGCCGAGGTCGACGAGCGCCCGGACCCGGTTCCGGTCGACGGCCGCACGCGCGAGCTGGCCCGGGAGTACCGGGCCGTCGTCGAGGAGATCCTCGAGGTCCGCGGCGACGACGGGCGTGTCGCGGCGTTCCTCCGGGCGATCGTCGAGCCCGGCCCACTAGCCGACTCGGCCGGCTACTCGCCCGACCTCAGCTACGCCCAGAAGGTCGAGCTGCTGCAGACGGTCGACGTGACCGAGCGGCTCGAGCTGGCCGTCGCCCTCCAGCAGGAGCGCCTGACCGAGCTGTCGGTGCGCAAGCGCATCCGTGAGGACGTCGAGGGTGGGGCCCAGAAGCAGCAGCGGGAGTACTTCCTGCGCCAGCAGATGGACTCGATCCGCAAGGAGCTCGGCGACGACGAGGGCTCGGTCGCCGAGGAGTACCGCGCCAAGATCGAGGCCGCCGAGATGCCAGAGACCGCGAAGGAGCAGGCGCTCAAGGAGCTCGGCCGGCTCGAGCGGATGGGCGACCAGTCGGGCGAGGCGAGCATGATTCGCAACTACCTCGACTGGATGATCGCGATTCCGTGGGGCAAGCGCTCGGAGGAGCGCCTGGACCCGATCGCCGCGCGCGAGCACCTCGATGCCGACCACTACGGCCTCGAGGACGTCAAGGACCGGATCACCGAGTACCTGGCCGTGCGCAAGCTCCGCCAGGACCGCGGGATCGAGGCCGATCCTCGGTCGGGCGCGATCCTGACCCTGGTCGGGCCTCCCGGCACGGGCAAGACGTCGATCGGCGAGTCGATCGCCGGAGCGACGGGACGTGAGTTCGTCCGCATGTCGCTTGGCGGCGTCCGCGACGAGGCCGAGATTCGCGGCCACCGGCGGACCTACATCGGCGCCCTTCCGGGACGGCTGGTGCGCGCCCTGCGGGACGCCGGGACGATGAACCCGGTCATCCTCCTCGACGAGGTCGACAAGGTCGGCGCCGACTGGCGGGGCGACCCGTCGGCCGCGCTGCTCGAGGTGCTGGATCCGGCGCAGAACCACAGCTTCCGCGACCACTACCTCGACGTCGAGCTCGATCTCAGCCAGGTGATCTTCATCGCCACGGCCAACCAGATCGACACCATCCCCGGGCCGCTCCTCGACCGGATGGAGGTCATCCGCTTCGACGGCTACACCAGCCAGGAGAAGCTGGCGATCGCCCGGACCTACCTCTACCCACGCCAGCGCGACCGCAACGGCCTGCTGGAGGAGGAGACGACGATCTCGGACGGCGTCCTCGGAACGATCATCAGCGAGTACACGCGCGAGGCCGGTGTCCGCAACCTCGAGCGCGAGCTCGGCACGGTGCTAAGGAAGACCGCGACCCGGATCGCCTCGGGCAAGGCGCAGACCCCGGTGACCATCGACATCGACACGATCCGCGACGCCCTCGGGAGGCAGAAGTTCTTCCAGGAGTCGGCCGTGCGGACGGCGATCCCCGGTGTCGCCACCGGACTGGCCGTCACCGGCGCCGGGGGCGATGTGCTCTTCGTCGAGGCCACGCGGATGAAGGGCAAGGGCGGCCTCGTCCTGACCGGACAGCTCGGCGACGTGATGAAGGAGTCGGCTCGCATCGCCCTCTCCTACGTCCGCGGCCACAGCGACCGGCTCGGGATCGACGAGACGGCGTTCGAGGACCAGGAGTTCCATATCCACGTTCCGGCCGGCGCGATTCCTAAGGACGGGCCGAGCGCCGGGGTGACGATGGTCACGGCGCTGGCGTCGCTGCTGAGCGGCCGGCCGGTCCGCCACACCGTCGGCATGACGGGCGAGGTCACGCTCCAGGGTCGGGTGCTCCCGATCGGTGGGCTGAAGCAGAAGGTGCTGGCAGCCCATGCAGCGGGCCTGACCGACGTGATCCTGCCGGAGCGCAACCGCGGCGACATCGACGAGATCCCGCAGGACGTCCGCGACCAGATGAAGTTCCACCCGGTGATGACCGTCGACGAGGTGCTCGACCGGGCGCTCGAGCCGGTGCGGGAGGCCGTCACCTCCTGAGCGCATGCAGGGCGATTAGGGCGGTCGCGTCATCCCTGACGCGACCGCCCATACGCCCGTTAACGGCAGAAGCGGCCCAGTCCTAGAGAGCGACGCATCCCGGCGGGCTACGGCTGCCAGCCGGCGAGCACCGGAAATCCGGGCCAACGTTTGCCGCCGGGGTCCAACGGGCTGGCGACCCGACCGTTCGCGACGAGCCGCGCCCCGCCGGCCGCGCCAACGAAGATCCATTGGTCGGCGGTCGGAGCGGCCGCCGCGTCATGGCAGACGAGGTAGCCGGCGTGGTATGCCTGGCGCCAGTGGCGTGGAAAGAGCGAGTCAAGGGCTGCCTCGGAGCCGGAGCGAGCCGCGCGGACGCCGGCCGCATCGGATCGGCCGCGACCCGTCACCGAGCCATCGCCAACGGCCCCATCACCTCTCATACGAGGCTGATCCCCCGCGAGGTCCCCTCACCACCGTCAGTCTGCACGGCCGACCGGCCGACCGGGCGACTGCCGGGCGACCGCCGGGCGACGCGACCGCAGGCGCCGCGCCAGCCGTACTGCTTGTCGATGCGCTCTGCTCCTCGTGTCATCCTCGCCGTTACGCTGGCCCTGGCCGGGTGCGCAGACGGCCGCCGGTCTCAGCCACCGCGGACGGCGGGCACAGCCACAGCCACGGGCACGCCGGCCGAGCGTGACCCGGATCTCCCGCTCGCCCCGACGCGCGCGGCCGTGCAGGCGGCGTGCCGTCAGGCCGGGATCCCCTGCCCGACGCTGCTCCCCCTATCCAGCGAGGCCGGGCCGCGGGTAACCGACTTCTCCTCCCACGGAACCACGCTGCTGAGCGTCATCGACCCCGCCGCACTGGTAGCCCCGTCCGGGCGCCCCTTCGGAGCGGCGCACCTGCTGCTCGGCCAGACGCAGAGAGAACTCCCGCTCGGCAGTACGCCCGGCGAGCGCTGGCCACCGCGCGGGCTCTCGGTGGCCACCTACGCGTCGGTCGAGGATCTCCGCATCGCGTCACACGTCATGACGGTGCCGATCCGCGGCGGGGGAACCTTCGTGACGGCCCGCCCCCGACGATCGTCCGTCGCGTGACCGTCCATGGGCGGCCGGCGCTCGTCCTGCGGGCGGAGCCGTCCCCGCAGGGCGGCATCCACGGCGGCCACATCCTCGTCATCTGGAACGCCGGCGGCCATAGCCACCTCGTCTCCCTTCACTACGAAGGGGCGCCGCTCGAGACTCGCATCCAGGCCGCCCTGACCATCGCGGCGAGCGAGGTTCCCGCCAGCCCCGTGCCGCGGGGACCACCGACACCCGGACGCACGGCGGTGGCGTCGCCGGACAGCCTGGAGCGAGCCATCCTCGAGCAGACCTCGCCGCCACGCCCGACGTCGGCCGCGTGCCGGCGGCCAACGGCGGCCGAACGCCGCCGGGAACCGTTCGGACACACCCGGCTACCAGTGTTCCGCTGCCTGGTCACGCTCGACAACCGGCACAGAGCGTTCAACGTGCAGGTCCTGGCCAACGGCTGTTTCGTGGCCGAGCGCCAGCCACCAGGCCAGGCCATCTACGGCTGCGGCGCCGGCGGAGTATCGCGCCGCCGCTGACCCGGAGCAAGCCGGCCCTGGTCACCCGCCCGTCGCGGCGCGAGGCCCGCGCCTCCCGGACGCCTCAAGCCCGGGTCGTGCTTCATGGCGCCGGCTCAAGTGACCACGCACGAACGCCGATGGGAACCGGGTGCGGCCGTCGCTGCCAAGGTTCGTCTCAGCGCGCGCGTGGCGTCGCCGCTGCGGACGTCCGCAGCGAGTCAGCCGTCCGAGATGACGCGGACGGCCGCAACTCGCACGTTGCTCTCGCTGGTGGCGATGCTCGTCGTGTGCTTCACCTGCGCGCCCGGTGCGGCCGAGGCGTCGCTTGCCTGGTCGGGACCCACCGCGCTCGCGACAACGCCCGGCGTCGGCTACCTGAACGCCGTCGCGTGCCCGTCGACCGGCCAGTGCACGGCCGTCGACCGCCTCGGGCGGGAGGAGACGTTCGACCCCAACGCGCCGGGCCTACCCGACGCGGCCGTGGTCGACCCGGCGGATGACCTCAACGGCATGGCGGCGGTGGCGTGCCCGTCGACCCGTCAGTGCACGGCCGTCGACCAGGTCGGTCGTGAGGTGACGTTCGACCCGACGGCTCCGGGACCGCCGTCGCCCGTGGCCATCAACCCGGGCCGCCAGCGTCTCTTCGCCGTGGCGTGCCCGTCGACGCACCAGTGCACGGCGGTCGGGTCCGAGCGCATCGTGACGTTCGATCCGCAGTCCCCGGACCCGACGCAGGACAACGTCGCCGTCGACACATCCAAGGTCCTGACCGCGGTCGACTGCCCGTCTGCGGCCCAATGCACGGCGATCCAGACCGGCGGCGCTGTTGTCACGTTCGACCCGGCCGCGCCGGGCGACCCCGGCGCGACAGGCATCTCCATCTACGCCTCAGGCCTGTCATGCCTGTCGGTGACCGAGTGCACCGCCGTCGGCGGCGACGCCGAAGTGACGTTCGATCCGGCCGCGCCCGCCACCGCGACGCCACACGTCGTCGCACCATCCGGCAGCCTCGGGTCGGTGTCCTGCCCGTCGGCGAGCGTCTGCGCGGCCGTCGACGCAGTCAACCGCACGGAGGTCAGCTTCGACCCGTCCAGCCCGGGCACGCCGGCGCCCGTGACGATCGAGCCGCAGGTCTTGATGGGCGGCCTGACCGGGGTCGCCTGCCCGTCGCCGAGTCAGTGCACGGCGGTCGACCAGGGCGGACCCGCCGTCACGTTCGACCCAGCGCAGGCCGCCCAGGCGACCGTGACCACGATCGCCGGCAGCGAGCTTCTGATCGCCGTGTCGTGCTCTGCGAGCGGACGCTGCACGGCCATCGACGCCTACGCCCATGAGATCGCGTTCGACGCCCAGGGCCCCGGGCCGCCGACGCCGGTCGACGCGGGGACCTACCAGAGCTACTACTCCTCGCCACCGGTGAGCCCACCGCCGCTGGAGTTCAGCTCGGGGATCGGACGGGCCGCCGTCGCGTGTCCTACCGCCACCCAGTGCACGGCGATCGCCGGCAGCGTGTGGGTGATGACCTGGGATCCGACGGCGCCACCGGCCGCGCCGGTCACCGTCCGGATCGACACCGGCCAGGGCGGCAACGCGCTGATCGGCCTCGACTGTCCGACGCTCACCCAGTGCACCGCCGTCGACACCGACGGCGGCGAGATCACGTTCGACCCGACCGCACCCGGAAGCCCGACGTCGGTCGCGATCTCGCCGGATCATCACCTGATCGGAATCGCGTGCCCGTCGGCCGCGCTCTGCGTGGCGATCGACCCGCTCGGCCAGGAGATCGCGTTCAACCCGGCGGCACCGACGGTCTCGACGCCGATCGCGATCGACGCCGGCAACCTCCTGATGGCCATCGCGTGTCCGTCGACGAGCCAGTGCGTCGCCGTCGACATCGAGGGCCGGGCGCTCGTCGGTGACCCGACGACCCCAAGCACCTGGTCGGGCGGGTACATTCCCGGCGCTGACGGCCTGACCTCGATCGCCTGCACCTCCCCCACCCACTGCGTGGCAGTCGACGTCAGCGGCAACGCGTTCATCGCCACCGCTGCCGACGGCGGCGGACGGCCGGCCGCATCCGCGCCGCCGTCGATTCGGGGTGACGCAGCCGCCGGACAGGAGCTCGACGCGTCCCACGGGTCGTGGTCGCCCGCCCCGGCGAGCTACGCCTATCAATGGCTCGACTGCGACAGCTCCGGCAACGCCTGCCAGCCGGCGACCCGCTCCGGCGCCACCGGCCCGACCTACACCCTCGACGCGTCCGACGCCGGCTCGACGATCCGCCTCCAGGTGACCGCCAGTACCCCAGCCGGGACCGGCCAGCCTGCTGTCTCGGCTCCGACGGCGGTCGTGACGGCTCCCGTCTCCGGCCCGACCCCCGACCCGCCGCCGCCGCCACCATCCCCCCCGGTGACGAGCACGACACCCGATCCCGGAGCGAACACCCCGGCGACGACGCCCCCGACCCCGACCCCGACCAAGGCGACCGACCCCCGGAAACCGGCATCCGCGCCGACGGCGGCGGTCCCGCACCTCCCCGCGGTCCAACCGTGCGCCGGGCTCCCGCGCGCGGCCCACTACCGCTGCGGGGCGGGCATCACGTACAAGCGGTCGACCGCCGCCTGCGCCCACATCAAGACGGTGACCAAAGCCGGCAGACGTCACGAGTTGGCGTGCACGGCCAAGGCCCGCCGCGTCTACCGGGCGGCGATCGTCGCAGCGTCCTGCGCCCCGCGCAAGCTGGCCGGCTGCGCGGCGCGGGCCCGGCGCCGCCTCGCGGGCACCTGATCACCACTACGTCAGACGGCCCCAAGCCAGCCAGCGAGACGACGATTGATTTGCGCCGGCATGGAGTCGCGGCGACTACCACCTCACCGGTCATGACCGCACCGCCGCCGAGGCGCGATACGCCGTGGCCGACCCTGCGCGGCACAACGCGGCGCACGCACCCCCGAGGCGAGGGGCGTACGCCGCGAAGAGTCCGCCGTCAGGTGGTTACCCGGCGGCGAGCACCGGCTCGCCGGCGGCGACGGTGCCGACCGCACGGCTCTTGGCCGTCAGCAGCGCCGCGCAGACGACCGCGCCGGCCGCGTAGAACCCAGCCGCCCACCAGAAGGCGGTCGTGTAGCCGTGGACCGCCGCGCGGGCCGCGTCCACCGCGGTCGGCCGACCGGCGAGCCCGGCCAGCTCGCTGGTGACGGCCGATGCGGCCAGGGTGCTCAGCAGGGCCGTGCCGATCGACCCGCCGATCTGCTGCATCGTGTTGACCATCGCCGAGGCCACCCCGGCGTCGCCCGCATCGACCCCGAACGTGGCCGTGGCCATCGCCGAGCTGAAGACGAGGCCGAGGCCGCCGCCCATCACCAGCAGGCCGGGCAGGACGTGCGTCACGTACGCGGTGCCGACGCCGATCCCGGTCATCGAGAGCATGCCCGCCGAGGCGACCAGCATGCCGCCGACGATCAGCGGCCGCGGCCCGAAGCGCGGGAGCAGCTTGGTCGAGCCGAGCGTCGCGCTCAACACGATCGTCGCCGTCATCGGCAGGAACGCCAACCCCGTCTTGACCGGGGAGAAGCCGAGCGTCTGCTGCATGTAGTAGGTCAGGAACAGGAACACGCCGAACATCCCGGCGCCCGACAGGAACATCGCCAGGAACGACCCGCCGCGGTCGCGGTCGACCGCCACGTGGAGCGGCAGCAGCGGGTGGCTGATGCGCGACTCGATCGCCACGAAGCCGACCAGCAGCAGCGCGCCGGCAGCGAGCATCCCGACGGTGAGCGGGGCGGTCCAGCTGTGGGTCTGGGCGTTGGCCAGACCGTAGACGATGGCGAACAGGCCGGCCGAGGCCGTGACCGTGCCGGGGACGTCGATCCGCGGACGGTGCTCGGGGACCTCGTTGTGGAGCAGCGCCATCGTGGCGAACGTGGCCGGGATCGCGATCACGAGGTTCACGTAGAGGCACCAGCGCCAGCTGAGGTACTCGGTCAGCACGCCGCCGAGGATCAGGCCGAGCGCGGCGCCGGCGACCGCGACGGCGCTGAACGCGCCGAACGCCTTCGCCCGCTCACCCGGGTCGAGGAACGTCGTGGTCAGGATCGACAGGGCCGCCGGTGCCAGCAGCGCGCCGAACGCGCCCTGGAGCGCCCGGGCGGCGACGAGAACGTCGAAGCTCTGGGCGAAGCCGCCGAGAGCGCTTGCCCCGGCGAACCCCAGCAGCCCGATCATCAGCGTCCGCTTGCGGCCGAAGAGGTCGCCGAGCCGGCCGCCGAGGAGCAACAGGCTGCCGAACGCCAGCGCGTAGGCCGTGACGATCCACTGCCGCTGGTCGTTGGTGAAGGCGAGCGCCTTCTGGGCCGACGGCAGGGCGATGTTGACGACGGTCGCGTCGAGCACGACCATCAACTGGGCGACGGCGATGACCAGGAGGATCAGCCAACGCCTGGCGTGGTGGGGGTTGACATGAGCTTCGGGCATACGGGAAACCTCGCTTCGTGCTAAGTGGAGTGCTACTCTCCAAGTGGAGGGTGCTTCTCAGCTTCTGACGGGAACCGTAGCACAGAAGCGGAGGAGACGTCTCCACTTTCACGGAAGATCAACATGGCCAGCCTGTCGACCAGTCCCGAGCGCCCCCTTCGCCGCGACGCCGAGCTCAATCGGCAGCGGATCCTCGCGGCCGCCCGGGACGCCTTCGCCGAGCAGGGCCTGTCGGTCACGCTCGACGAGATCGCCCACCGAGCCGGCGTGGGCGTCGGCACCGTCTACCGGCGGTTCGCCGACAAGGAGGTGCTGATCGAGGCGCTCTTCGAGGACCAGATCAAGGCCTTCGTCGCGATGTCCGAGGAGTGCCTGGGCTTCGACGACGGCTGGGCCGGCCTCTCGGCCTTCCTCGAGCGGGCGACCGAGCTGCACGCCCGCGACCGCGGCTTCAAGGAGGTCGCCCTCTCAGGCGTCCACGGCCTCGAGCGGTGCGATCGGGCCCGTCAGCTGATGCTCCCGCTGGTCGTCGCGCTCGTCGAGCGGGCCCAGGCCGACGGCAGTCTGCGCGCCGATCTCGACCCGACCGACCTGCCGCTGCTGCAGCTGATGCTCGGCTCGCTGAGCGAGTGCACGCGCGACGTCGACCCGGAGCTCTGGCGACGCTACTTAGGGATCGTCACCGACGGCCTGCGCACGCGCCGCGACGAGCCGAGCCCCTTACCGCGCCCGGCGCTGACGGCTGACCAGACGCAGTGCACGATGCGCGCCTGGCGCCCGCCCGGACGCTAGCGACGCCAGTCAGGTGAAGATCGCCTCGTAGCGCGTGCCCGTCGCGTCGCGCCCGATCGGCACGATGAAGATCGCCAGGGCACCCAACACGTCGTGCGTCAGCTCGACCGTGGCCTGGGGGTGCAGCGGATCCGCCGGACCGGCGAACTCGAGCGAGAACGGCGGCCGGCCGGCGTCGCCCGGGGGCGCGGGCAGCGCCACGACCTCGACGAGCTCGAGCACAAGGCCGAGATTGCCGGCGTGCAACATGAACGTACTCCCGACGTGCGGGGCGAACGTCTCAAGCGTCAGTGGCTCGTCCATCAGGCACCGGACGGCGCGGCCGGGCGTCGTTGGCAGAGGTCGTACGCCCCGGCGTCGGCGACCTTCCGGAAGCCGAGGCGCGCGTACAGCCCGCGGGCCCGGTTGCCCTGCTCCACGTGGATCGTTACCGGCAGCCCGCTGGCGTCGCCCTCGGCCAGCAGGCCGCGCAGAAGCGCGGTCCCGATCCCGTCGCCGCGGAACTCCGCCAGCAGCGCGACGTCAACGATGCGGATCTCGTGCGGCGTGCGATCGACGTAGAGTCGCCCCGCCGGCCGGCCCTCGACCTCGATGATCGAGCGCGTCGCCTCAGGCCGCTGCTGGCGCCAGTAGGTGTCCTGGGCGGTGAACTGCGAGAGCACGAACGCGGCTCGCTGCTCGTCGGTCCACGGAACGACGGCGAGCTCCTCGGCACGGGTGGACGCGTAGACGCGGACGAGGAAATCGCGGTCGGCCGGCGTGGCCGGCCGCAGAACAGGCTTACGATCGAGGCGGATAGACACCCTGGAGGGCGATGTTGAAGTTGAGCGTCAGTTGCCCGGCCCGGTCAACGTCGGCGACGTCAACGTCCCCGTGATCTGGTGCGTGCTCGGGGCCGCGCAGTCGACGACGCCGGCGGCGACCGAAGGCGTCGAGAGCACGGCAAGAGCACCCAAGGCGAGACCGCCGACACGACCAGCAGGAGCGCCAACGAGCGGCGGTCGTGCCTCCGCAAACACCGGTCATCGTGTGCTCACCTTCGCCCATGGACCCCGGCCGAAATTACTCCCGCCCCGACGGACTGTCAACGAGCGAGCCGTCACCTTGTGAGGCGAGCCTCGCTGGGAGATCTCGGGGCGCTTGCGCGGCATCACGACGCTCGATGGGGCCCCGCTCATCGTCCTCCCGGCCGACGCCGAGGGGGGCAGGCTGGGTGAGACCGTCGCGAGGCTGTAGAAATACGCGGACGATGCCACCATCCACCCTCAGCCATCTCGGCACCTCCTACCTGCGCAACTCGCTCGAGCGGGCCTTCCCCGAGCGGCCGTTCAACCTCAAGCTCTGGGACGGGAGCATGCTCCCGGCGACCGTGCCGGGGTCGCCCGAGTTCCGGGCGTCGAGCCCGGCGGCCGTCGCCCACTTTTTGCGGGCGCCCGACCAGCTCGGCCTCGGCCGGGCCTACGTCGAGGGGATCCTGACCGTCGACGACCTCGACGCGGCGTTCGTCGTCGTCGACACGTGGGAGCCGCCGCCGGTCAGCCTGACCGACAAGATCCGTCTGCTGACGGCCGCCGTCGCGTCATGCCGGCCGTGGGCGATGCCCAAGACGCCAGAGCTCGAGCTGATCCTCGAGGGCGAGCGGCACACGGTCGACCGGGACAAGGCGGCGATCCGCTACCACTACGACGTCGGCAACGACTTCTTCGCCCTCTTCCTCGACAAGTCGATGACCTACAGCTGCGCGATCTTCTCGCGGGGAGCAACCACCCTCGAGGAGGCCCAAAGGACCAAGCTCGACCTCGTCGCGACGAAGCTGGGCCTGAAGCCCGGCGACCGGGTGCTCGACGTCGGCTGCGGCTGGGGCAGCTTCGCCGTCCATGCCGCGCGCGAGTACGGGGCGCAGGTCGTCGGGATCACGATCTCCGACGAGCAGGCGGCGCTCGGCCGGGAGCGGGTCGCGGCCTTCGGCCTGTCGGACCAGATCGAGATCCGCGTGGCCGACTACCGGGAGCTCAGCGACGAGCCGTTCGACGCGATCGCCAGCATCGGCATGGTCGAGCACGTCGGGGAGAACCAGATCGACAACTACGCCGCCAACCTCAAGCGGATGCTCAAGCCGACGGGGACCCTGCTCAACCACGGGATCGCCGTGCTGAGCCCGGACGACGACCCGCTCGAGGACATCTTTTCGACCCGGTACGTCTTCCCCGACGGCGAGCCACTCCCCCTCTCGCGGATCCAGTTGGCGCTCGAGCGGGCCGGCTTCGAGACCCACCACGTCGAGGGCTTCGGTCGGGACTATGCGACCACCCTGCGCCACTGGCACGACAATCTCGACGCCCACATCGACGAGGCCGAGCGCTACGCCGGGGCCGAGCGGACACGGATCTGGCGGCTCTACCTACGGGCGGCCCGGCACGGCTTCGAGGTCGGCTTCACCAACGTCTACCAGGTGCTGGCCCGGCCCAAGCCGGAGTGACCGAGCTCGACCTGCTCGACTGGCGCCGGCGGGTCTCCGAGCTCTACGCCCGTGTGCGGGCGACCGCCGACCCGCAGGCAGCCTGGGCCGACTGGCGGGCGACGCGCGACGACCTCTTCGCCCATCATCCGGCCTCCCCCCTGCCCGATCGCCGGGACTTCTCCGGTGTGCCCATGTTCGACTACGACGAGGATTTTCGGGTCGACGCCGACGTCCGCGCCGCTCCGGCCACGGTCGTCGTGCTGACCGGCCTGGACGGTGCGACGTACAGGTCGACCCGCTTCGGCGTCGCCGAATTCGACCTGGCCGGCGAGCCCCGGCGGCTCGACCTGACATGGCTCGAGGGCTACGCCGGGGGCGTCTTCCTGTCGTTCACCGACGCGACCAGCGGGGACACCACGTACGGAGGCGGCCGGTACCTGCTCGACACGATCAAGAGCGCCGACCTCGGCGGCACTGCCGGCCGCCTGGTTCTCGACTTCAACTTCGCCTACAACCCGTCGTGCTCGTATGACCCGGCCTGGAGCTGCCCGCTGCCGTCGGGGCACAACCGCCTTGCGTGCCCGGTCGTCGCAGGCGAGCGGGCGCCGCAGCTCGATTGACGGCCCCGGCCCCGGAGCTACTTTTCGGATGTGAGCGTCACCGACGTCGATCGCATCAGGCGACGCGCCGACATCGCCGGCGCCGCCGGCGCGCTGCCGGCAGCCCTCGCCGTCACCTCCATGTACGTCGCCTCGCTGCCCTCGCTGTCACACGGCTTCGGCGGTTTGGCGCTGCTGCTGCTCATCTCCTGCCTGGGGCTACGGGCGCTGGAACGCCGCGCGCCGCGGACTGCCGGCCGTGTCCTACGCGACGGTCGGGGCAGTCCTCGTCTTCGCGATGATCGCCGTGATGCTCTTCCTCGCGCTCCGGGATCCCGGCGGTCTGGCTGCTCGGCGGCTTGGGCCGTGACCCAGAGCGTGGACACCGCCGCGGTCGGGTAGCTGAGCGCCAACCCCCGAAAGGAGACACGTTATGCCCGACGAGCGGCCCAAGCGGTCGGACCAGCTGCCCGAGGACGGACCGGAATCGGTCGTCCCCGACGACGTTCCGCCCGGCGACGACGAGTCGGCCGAAGCCGACCTGGCCGAGCAGGACGACGCGGCGTGAGATCATGAACCGATGGACGAGGTCGAGCCCCACAAGGAGCTGATGTCCGAGGCCATCGCCCACGAGGCGCGGGCCCACCGGGCGGCGCTCGACGGCGACACCGAGGCCAGCCGAGCGGCGTTCCGCGACGCCGCGGCTACATATCGGGCGTCGTGGGAGTGCGCGTCACCCAAGAGCTTCGGCCGGCTCGTCGGGATGCAGAAGGCGGCGATCCTCGCCGGCGACGGGGTCGAGGAGGCCGAGTACGTCGAGCAGGTGCTGGCCGGCAAGGAGGCAACGTCGCCGACGGCGGCCTACGCCCAGGCGATCGCCGCCCTGCGCCTCGGCCAGGATGACCGGGCGGCCGAATGGGCGGGGCTGATGCTCGACGCCTCACCGGCGTTCGCCCGCGCCGCCACCGGGATCATCGCCCTGGCCACCGGCGACGCCAGCGCCTACCGGGCCGCCATCGCCGAGATCGTCGACGACTTCTCCGTGCGCGAGGCCCACCTGACCGGCGTGCCGATCGCCGACACCGCCCTGATGCTCGAGGCCCTCGCCGCCCCCCGGGGCCTGCGCCTCGGGATCGCCGGCCCGCTGATGCCGAGTATCGTCGAGCCGGGCGGCTGAGGATGCCGCTGACGATCACCGAGTACACCGACCCGGGCTGCCCGTTCGCCTTCTCGGCCGAGCCCTTTCGCTGGCGCCTGCGCTGGATCTACGGCGATCAGCTCGACTGGCGCCCGCGCATGGTCGGTCTGGCGGAGACGCCGGCCGACTACGAAGACAAGGGCTTCACTCCCGAGCGCCAGTCCGAGGCCTTCGCCAAGCTGTCGGGCGAGCATCACATGCCGATCGACACGTCGCTGCGCCCGCGCATGGCCGCCACGGTGCCCGCCTGCCGGGCCGTCGTCGCCGCCCGCCTGAACGCCCCCGAGCACGAGCCGGCCCTCCTGCGCAACCTCCGGGTCCGCCACTTCTCCGGCCAGCTGCTCGACGCCCCGGAGACGATCGACGCCGCCGCCGTCGACGCCGGCCTCGACCCGGCCGAGCTCGCCTGGTGGACCGAGTCGGACGCCGTCGGCGAGGCCCTGGCCGAGGACATGCGCGCCGCCCGCCGTCCGACCGCCGCCGCCCTGGCCCAGGACGACAAGCTCGGCCCCTGGTCGGGCGGCCGCCGCTACACCTGCCCGTCGTATGAGTTCGCCGCCCCCGGCGAGCCGGTGGTCGCGCCGGGCTTCCAGCCGGCCGCCGTCTACGACGTCGTGCTCGCCAACCTCGTCCCCACCGCCGACCGGCGCGAGTCGCCCGAGACGGTCGAGGAGGTCCTCCGGTGGGCCGGGACGCCTCTGGCCACGCAGGAGGTCGCCGTGATCTGCGACCTCGACTTCAACGAGACGCGCGAGGCCCTCGGGCGGGTCGCCGTCGAGCGGCATGTCGGTTGGGACGGTTTCTGGTCGCTCGCCTGACCCGCCGGCCGGCCGGCCGCCACGCCCCGCCACCCCATCGGCCGGCCAAGCCACGCCCCACGCCACCGATCCCCGGCTGATCGTCAGAAAAGAAGCGGCGGGCGCCCGGAAACGCAGCATTTCTTGCAGGGCGCGCGCGTGGGCGGTGTTAGGTTCGCGGCCCACGACCACCCGGACCACCACCCGCAGGAACAGGTTGCTCGGCGCCGTCGCGGCGAGCTGCCTTGGCCTGCTCTGGGCGCCGATCGCCTCGCACGGGGATCTCCAGGGGTCGCTCTCGTCGAACACCGCTGCCGCCGGCCGCCTCCAGGCGGCGATCGCCGCCGAGACGCGGCGGATCCAGACGACGACCGCCGGACTCGCCCGGGCCCAGGCCCGCCTCTCGGTGCTGCAGGCTCAGGCCAGCGCCCGCCAGGCCGAGCTCAGTCGCGTCCAGGGCGACCTCGTCGCCGCCCGCGACCGGCTGACCAAGCTCGAGAACAAGCTCCACCGGGCTGCCGTCGCCCTCGCCTCGAACCTCGTCGCCCGCTACGAGGGCGACGCGCCCGACGTCATCACCGTCGTCCTCGGGGCCCACGGCTTCGCCGACCTGCTCGACCGGATCGACTTCCTCCAGGCCGCCGGCCGCCACGACGCCGAGGTGCTCCGCGACAGCCGCACGGCGCGAACGCAGGTGATCGGCCAGGCGGTCACGCTCGAGCGACTCCAGGCCCGCGACCAGTCGCTGGCGACGGAGGTGCTGCGCACGCGCGACGCCACCGCCGCCGTCCAGGGGGCGCTGCTGGCCCGGCAGGAGGCGCAGCTGTCCGGGCGCGCCGGCCAGCGGGCTGCGCTCGCCCGCGTCCGCGGGCAGATCTCGGCGCTCAACACGCGGATCGCCCGGGCCCAGGCGGTCGTCGCCCCGGCCGCCAACGGGTCGTCGGGCAACGGCAGCATCGCCACCGACCCCGGCGGCCTCGCCCAGGCGCCGGCCGATGCCCCGGCCGCCGTGGCCCAGGTGATCGCCGCCGGCAACGCGATCGCCGGCCTGCCCTACCTCTACGGCGGCGGGCACGCGTCCTTCCAAGCCAACGCCTACGACTGCTCCGGCTCGGTCAGCTACGCCCTCGCCGCCGCCGGACTCGTCTCCTCCCCGCTCGACTCGACCGCCTTCGAGAGCTGGGGACTGCCCGGTCCCGGGAAGTGGATCACCGTCTACGCGAACGCCGGCCACGCCTTCATGGTCGTCGCCGGCTGGCGGTTCGACACGGTCGCCCTGGCCCAGGACGGCACGCGCTTCACGCGCACGATGACCGATACCAGCGCTTTCGTCGCCCGGCATCCCGCCGGCCTCTGAGCCGCCCGGGACGACGCCGGCCGCCTGCGGTTGCCGGTACCCTTGCCGGCGATGACATCGATCAGAAGCGTCACTCTCCCCTGCGCCGCCGCGATCGCCGCGGCTCTCCTGGCCGCCGGCTGCGGGTCGTCCTCGACCGGCAGCTCAGCCGACAAGGCGATCCAGCCGGCCCCGTCCGGCAGCGTCTCGAGCGCTCCGGCCCCGACCGCGACGGCAACCACGCCGGCGACGCCGGCCAACCCGGCGCTCGCCAAGAAGCCGACGATCGCCCGGGCGAGCGGCCCGGCGCCGAAGAAGCTGATCATCCGGGATCTCGTCAAGGGCACCGGCCCGGCGGCCGTCGCCGGCGAGTCACTGACGGTGCAGTACGTCGGCGTGCTCTACAAGAACGGCAAGCAGTTCGACGCCTCGTGGGATCGGGGTCAGCCGTTCCAGTTCACGCTCGGCGTCGGCGGGGTGATCCCCGGCTGGGACCAGGGCCTGATCGGCATGCACGTCGGCGGGCGTCGCCAGCTTGTGATCCCCCCGGCGCTCGCCTACGGCAACAAGGCCCAGCCCGGCGTGCCGCCGAACGTCGGGATCCCGGCCAACTCGGCCCTGATCTTCGACGTCGACCTCCTCTCGGCGCAGGCCCCGTAGCGCCGGGGCCGGCGCGTAGGTGCTGCTCTACGACTCGCCGGTCTCGGGCAACTGCTATAAGGTCCGGCTGCTGCTGGCCAAGCTCGGCCTGGCGTTCGACCGGCGGGAGGTCTCGGTCGTCGACCGCAGCGGCCGCGCCGAGCTGCTCGGCGGGCTGAACCCGGCGCTCCGGGTGCCGACGCTCGTGCTCGACGACGGCCGGCCGCTGGCCGAGTCGAACGCGATCCTCTACTACCTCGCCGACGGGACGCCGTACCTCCCGGGCGACCGGTTCGACCGGGCCCAGGTGCTGCAGTGGCTGTTCTTCGAGCAGTACAGCCACGAACCCAACATCGCCGTCGTCCGCTTCTGGGTCGCGTTCGCCCCCGAGCAGCCGCCGCCGGACGCGATCGCCTCGCGGCGCCGGGCCGGCTACGCGGCGCTCGACGCGATGGAGGGCCATCTCGCCGGGCGCGAGTTCCTCGTCGGCGGGCGCTACACGATCGCCGACATCGCCCTCTACGCCTACACCCATGTCGCCGGCGAGGGCGGCTTCGACCTGGCCGGGTATCCGGCGATCGGCGCCTGGCTGGACCGGGTCGCCGCCGAGCCGGGCCACGTGACGATCACGGCCTGAGCGCCCGGGCGGTCGGGCAGGGCGGGGCTACCGCTCGCGCGGGGCCGGCGGGGCCGAGGGCCGGCTTACCGGTCGCGCGGGGCCGGCGGGTGAACCTGGAGCGTCCCGGCGCCGAGCTCGCCCGTGCGGATCCGGTAGGCCTGCTCGACCGGGAGCACGAACAGCTTGCCGTCGCCGACGGCGCCGGTGCGGGCGTGCTCGAGGATGGCCTCGACGATCGTCTCGACGTCGCCGTCGGCGACGACGCACTCAATCTTGAGCTTCGGCCGCAGGTAGTTGGTCAGCGTCGCCCCGCGGTACTTCTCGGTGATCCCCTGCTGCCGGCCCGAGCCCTTGACCTCGGTCACGGTCAGGGACGGGAAGCCGCGCTCGAGCAGCTCGGTGCGGATCGGTTCGAACGCCTCGTGGCGCACGTAGGCGACAACCATCTTCATCTGAGCTGCCCTCCTCTTTGACCGTCGGGTCGCGTTCGGCCGCGAACCGTAGCTGAGCGCGGAGGCTTACTGCTTGGGGGCGCCGACGGTGCTGCTCGGCACGGCCGCGGTTCCCTGCCAGGGGTGCTTGAGCAGGAGGATCGTGTTGGCGACGAAGAGCAGGCCGAAGACGATCGTCCAGCGGTTCAGGTTGCGCTCGACGAGCGAGCCGCCGCCGAGCGGGCCGGCGCCCGAACCGACGCCGAAGGCGCCCGACAGGCCGGCGTCCTTGCCCGAGTGCATCAGCACGAGGAAGATCAGGACGACCGAGATGATCACCTGGATGACCGAGAAGATCGTGTCCATCTCGGGGGAAGTCTAGTGGCTGGATACGGCCGGCGGGGGGTCCTGGTGGTCGAGCTCGTCGAGGCGGCGGAGCAGCTCGACCGCCTCGGCGCGCAGCTGGCGGTCGAGGCGGCGGTAGTCGGCGACCGACAGCTTGCCGGTCCGGTGGTCCATCTCGGCGTCGCGGATCTCCCGGTACTTCGCCTCCTTGGCCACCTCGAGATCGGTCCGGCCGGTGTCGCGACCCTCGCGCGTCGTGCCGGCCACCGTCGCCCGTAGCGGCGCGCCGACGAGCCAGACGACGCCCGCCAGCAGCAGGATGACCAGGATCGCGGGGAGCAGCACTCAGCGGCTCACTACGCCGGCACGTGCGCCTGCTTGGGCTGCTTGTGCTTGAGCTCCCGGCCGACGCGGGCGAGGTAGCGCGCCCGGACCGGGCGGCCCGGGCCCGGCCACATCGCGATCAGGGCGCCGAGCAGAACGACGAAGCCGCCAAGCCAGATCCACGTCACGAGCGGCGAGACGATCAGGCGGAAGGTCGCCGGCGGCGGGTCGTTGCGGTAGTGCTGGGCGATCGCCGCGAGCACGATGAAGGCGACCTCCGGGTGCGCCGCCGGGACGACGGCGTTGCCCTTGTCGATCAGCGGCTGGAGGGCGCCGATGTCCGGCTCAATCGCCGACCAGATGTCCCGGCGCAGGCCGGCCTTGAGCGCGACGTGGCTCGTCGGCTCGCCGCTCCCGATCAGGCTGCCCACCGGGCCCTGGCTGGTGTCGGGGGCCGGGTAGTAGCCCTTGCTCGGGTAGAGCGTGACCACGTGACGGCCGCCCTTGCTGACGTTGACGACGGCGCCGAGGTCGAGCAGCGAACCGGTGTTCTTCGGGTCGGCGTCGACCGACGCCGTCGGCCGGACGTAGTCGTAGCGGTAGCCGCCGACGGTGACGCTCTGGCCCGGGCTCAGCTGGGCGTCGCGTGTGGCCTGGAAGGCCGACGATGCGGCGACGCCGACGAACAGCAGGGCCATGCCGAGATGGACGATGTAGCCGCCGTAGCGGCGGCGGTTGCGCCGCACGAGCGAGATCGCCGCGAGCGCCGGCGGCTCGCCCGACATCGTCCGCCGAGCGCCGACGCCGCGATAGAACTCCTGGCCGACGCTGCCGAAGACGAAGGCCGCGCAGCAGAACATCGCCAGCGCCGTCGGCGACGACGACGCACCCGTCAGGAGAAGCAGCACGGCGAGCATCCCGAGCGCGCTCAGCAGGGGCACGCGGAAGTTCCGCCGGGCGTTGGCCGGCGTTGCCCGCCGCCAGGCGATCACCGGGCCGATGCCCGAGAGGAGCACGAGGATGAGCGCCAGCGGCACCGTGTAGCGGTCGAACCACGGCGGGCCGACCGATGCCTTCTGGCCGGTCACGGCCTCGCTGATCAGCGGGAAGAACGTGCCCCAGAAGATCACGAAGCAGAGGCCGACGAGGACGAGGTTGTTGAGCAGGAAGATCGACTCACGCGACAGCAGCGAGTCGAGCTGGTGCTCGCTGCGCAGGGCGCTCCGGCGCGTGACGATCAGGTAGACGGCGCCGGCGACGAGCACGGCGATCAGGATCACGAATGGCGTGCCGAGCGTCGACGCGCCGAAGGCGTGGATCGACTGGAGGATGCCCGACCGGACGAGGAACGTCCCGAGGATCGCCAGCGTCCCGGTGGCCAGGGCGAGCGACGCGTTCCACACCTTCAGCATCCCCCGCTTCTCCTGGATCATGATCGAGTGGATCAGGGCCGTGCCGACCAGCCACGGCATCAGCGCCGCGTTCTCGACCGGGTCCCAGGCCCAGTAGCCGCCCCAGCCGAGCTCGGCGTAGGACCAGCGGGCGCCGAGCAGGACGCCGATGCCGAGGAAGAACCAGGCCGCCAGGGCGAAGCGGCGGATCGCCCGGATCCATTCGGCGTCGACCCGGCGGACGATCAGCGCGCCGACGGCGAAGGCGAACGGGATCGTCGACAGCGTGTAGCCCGAGTAGAGCATCGGGGGATGGATCATCATGCTCGGGTGGCGCAGCAGCGGGTTCAGGCCGACGCCCTCGAGCGGCGCCGGATGCGTCGTCGCGAACGGCGTGGCCAGGAACACGAGCAGCCCGGTGAAGAATCCGGCGAAGCCGAGCAGCACCGCCGTCGCGTACGGGACGACGTCCCGCAGGCGCTTGCGCGTGAAGAAGATCGCCGCGCTCGACCACAGCGACAGCAGCCACGCCCAGAGCAGCAGCGACCCCTCCTGCGAGGACCAGATCGCCGACGCCTTGTAGAAGTTCGGGGTCGTCGTGCTCGAGTGGCCGGCCACCGTGTCGAAGCTGAAGTCCGAGCGGATGAACGCCACCTCGAGGATCGCGAAGCAGACGGTCATGATCACGGCCAGCGCGTAGACCGACCGCCGCGCCGAGTCGACCCACTCGCGGCGGCCGGTGCGCGCCCCGTAGATGGCGGCGCCGATCCCGTAGACGCAGACGCCCAGCGCGATGACGAGCGCGGCCCGCCCGACCGAGGCGCCCATCAGCGGTGCCCTAGTACGGCTTGGAGCCGGTCTTGGCCGGGGTGAACTTGGACGGGCACTTGGTGATGAGGGAGCCGTTCTCGCCGACGAATCCGGTCCCCTGCGGCTCACTGTGGACCTGGACGATCACCTCGCGACCGGCGGCGAACGCGTCCGGCACGGCCCCGGTGTAGGCCACGGCGACCTTGGTCTGGGCCGTCGCCCGGTCGGCGACGCTGAAATCGGTCGCGTCGCCCCGCCGGGAGATCGACCCGGCGACCACCGTGCCGGTCAGCTGGTAGGACTGGCCGGGCTTGGCGATCTTGACCAGCTGGCTCGGCGTGACCGCCGGGCTGGCGGCCGTGAAGCTCGTGTAGATCAACGCGCTGGCCAGGACGACAGCCGCGGTCAGGCACGCGACGAGCCGGATCTTGCGCTTGCGGGGACGATTCATTGCTCGCGAAAGTATCTCAGAGACCGGCTCGAGCCCCGCCGGTCGACGTCCGGGCGATCGCCCGCGACGAGGAGATCGTCGCGTTGCGGCGAAACCTTCTGCCTGCTGTTGCGTCCTACCATTACATGACCGTGCGAGCCCGCCTCACTTCCCTGGGCAGATCCGCCGGCGGCCCGAAGGGGCCGGCTCGGCGCGCAGTCGGGTCCGACGAACGCCGGGCCGGACCGCCGCGCCCGCGCGACCGCGACCGGGAGCGAGCGCCTGAACGGGAGCCGGCGACGGGCGCCGACACCTTCGAGTGGCGGATGCGGGCCAGCGACGGGCCCGTCGACCTCGGCCATTACGCCTGCGGCTGCGGCTACCAGTTCGCCGCCCCGGTCGAGACCGCGGTGAGCTGCCCGCACTGCGGCGCCGACCAGGCCTGGTAGGCCGGACCCGGTAGGACTCTCAGTCGCCCGGCTTGGTCGGGACCGGATCCGGCGGCGGCTCGACGAAGTCCTTCGGCTGGGGGTTCGAGTCGACGAAGTCCTCCGGCTTGCGGCCGAGCAGGATCGGCTCGTGCTGCTTGGGATCCTTGTCCTCGCCGTAGACGAGCGGGTTCAGCTTGTCGGCCTTCAACTGCCGGCGGATCTCGGCCAGCTCCTCGGTGTTCGCGGCCAACTGCTCCTCGAGCGTGTCGATCCTCGCCTCGACCGCGTCGCGTGGGAGCGCCGTCGGCCGGTCGTCTTGCTCAGTCATCGGGGTCCTCCATCTGATCGATTCACGACTTGGTGGTCGACACTAGGCCATCACGCGGAACGGCGTGCGCGCGGCGCTCGCCCCGTCGATTTCGAGCTCGAAGACGTAGCCGCCGGCGTCGAGGGCGACGAAGCCGAAGTTCAGGACGAACGGCGCGTCGATCGGCGTCCCCGGCTTGAGGCTCTCCGGCCGCTCGACCTCGATCACGCCCTCCGCCGTGATCGGGGCGGCCGCCCCGGCCGGCGTCACCGGATCGCCATCGTCGGTGATCAGAGCGGCGCGCATCGGGTGGGGCCGGCTCGCCTGATCCCACGGGATCGACAGCTTGATCGCCAGCGCCATCGAGACGGGGACGTTCGGGGCCAGCACCACCGACCAGCCGCCGCCGAGGACGAAGAGCTTGCCGCCGGCCTCCTGGGCGGCGTCGCACAGGAGCATCGTCACGTCCATCGGGCTCGGCGCGTCAGGCGGAAAGGAGGCCATCGACCCGGGGCGGTGCGATGCTGGTTCCCACGCTCACAAGCCCCATGTTATGGGCTCCCGACCGGGCTCCGGCCTGCCGGGCCGGCCCGGGTCGGCCGGCGCCGGACGCTGCGGACCGCGGGATCGGCGGGCCCCGCCGGGCCAACGACTCTCGATCCCGGGCCGCGCGCCGCCGCGTTCGACCATTCGGCCAGCCCTCGGCGGCGGCGGACGCACCGCGCGCTACGCTCAGTCGATGCCCGGGCTTGACGGGAATTGCGAGTCGTGGCCCCCGACGACCACGCGGCCGTCCTGGCGACGGCGGCGTGCGAGCAGACGGACGTTCCGACCGCGCGGGTGCGACCCCTCGCCTCGGCGGCGCCCGCGATACAAGCCCGAGGGCTAGTGGGCGGCCGGCGGTCGGACCTTGGCAACCGCGCGAGCCCTCTGGTTTGGCTTGGCCGTCGGCGTCGGCCAGGGCAGCGCATGATCGAGCTCGGCGTCCGCATCGGCGGCCGCATGCTCCTGATCCAGGTCAACGGCGCCTGGCTGGCGATCGACCTGTCCAAGCGCCGGGCGATCACCGTCGAATTCGGCCGAGTCGCCGTCGACGCGCTGGAGACCGTCGAGCACTACGACTGAGGCGAATAATTGACCTGCGCCTCCCCGAGGCGACTGAGATCGCAAGTTGCCACCGCGAGCTCCGTCGTGCCGGTGGGTATGCCGAACTCGAGCCGGAGCAGTCCGGTCGGGGGCTCCGGTCGTGGTACCCGGGAGAGCCCCACCGCCGGCACCTAGGCAACACGGGCGAGGGCCTGCCGGTCGTCCGGGTCGGGCGCGGCTCCCTGGGAGAGTTCGACTACCGGCGGGAGGGAGGGTGCAGAGCGGGAGTCCGCCCGCAAGGTGAAGCGGCGCCGGCTGGCGCGGTGCGAGCGGGAGACCGCTCAGCCCGAGCCGAACGGCGTCTGCCGCCTTGCGCGGGCGGTCAGCGGGCCTTGGCCAGGTAGCTGCGTCCGGCACGGAGCACGATGTTCTTGTGCAGGCGCCGGTCGTTGACGACGACCACGCCGCGCTTGACGAGCGTGAAGGTCCCGTCGCAGCGGTCGGCCGTGGTCCACGTCGTACCGCGCACGGTCGCCGAGCTGTAGCGGCCCTGGGTCCGGAACTTGCCCGTGGCGTTGGCCCGCAGCAGCGTCAGCAGCGCCTTCGGCAGGGCCCGCTTGGCCGCCGTCCGGGCCGTGCCCGCCTTGCCCGCCTTGGCGCACACCGCCCGCGCCTTGCTCGAGATGACGAGGTCGACCTCGGTCAGGCCGAGCTGGCGCCGATTCTGGAGGACCTTGAACAGGCCGGCGCCGAAGCTCCCCTGCTGGACCCGGCCGCGCTTAGCCGTCGCCGTGGTCAGACGCGCCGACCCCCGGCTCGCATCAAAGACGGTGCCGACCGGCAGCTGGCGCGGCTCGGTCAATGCCGTGAAGTGCGCGCCCTTGCCGTGCCCGACGAGGTACTGGACGATGCCGGCGACCGGCTCCGCGTTGAACGTCCTGCCGAGCACCGGCGGCGGCGGGGGCGGATCCTTCGCCGTTCTGAACGTCGTGTCGAGGCCGAGCGTGGTGCCGGCGGAGTTCCTGGCGACGGCCCGGAGGTGGTAGTTGCTGTTCGGCACCAGACCGGTCACCCGGGCGACGATCGTGTGATCAGCGAAGTCCGATCCGACGACCTGCTCCGGCGTTCGCGACGTGTACGTGATCGCGGCCGCGCTCGCCCCGACGCCGCCGGCCCACGAGTACTCGAAGTGGACGGTGGTGGGCAGCCCGTGCGGGTCGACGGTCGAGCTGAGGTCGGCGGCCGTGCTGCTGAGCACGCTGGCCGCGGCGATTAGCGGCATGTCGTTGGCCGACCCGCCCGAACCGCCCCCCGGGCCACTCGGCGGGCCGGTCGGCACCGGCGGCGTGGCTGGAGGCCCGTTCGACGGGGCCGCTGGCGGGGGCGGCGCGGGTGGAGGCGACGGCAGACCGCCGAGGGAGAGGATGTAAGGCCTGCGACCGGTCGATGTGGGCGGCGGAGGACAGTCAATGCAACCTGTCTGCGCAGTGACAGTGTCGGCCCGTGGTCCGCCCGCAACGGCGATCGCCAACGCCACGCCGAGCAGCAACGCCAGCACGCTCGTCCCACCACGCCGTAAAGTCCGTCGACTCATTACCCCATCGCCTCGCTCCCTCGCCCTGCGCGTCCGCGAGGTTTAGCAGGTGCGGGAGTACGACACGGCGCGAA
Source organism: uncultured Solirubrobacterales bacterium (assembly GCA_963742705.1). Taxonomy (GTDB): domain Bacteria; phylum Actinomycetota; class Thermoleophilia; order Solirubrobacterales; family Solirubrobacteraceae; genus Palsa-513. The sequence goes on from CAVUMZ010000019.1 coordinate 124,562, forward strand.
CGCGCGCCAAGCGGGCTCTAGGAGCGGCGCCCAGACTCCACGTCCTGGCCGAGCGTACCGATGCCTTTCGGGGCGGTATACGCGCTCTCGCCGCCGGGTCCGCGTGCGAGCGCGCGACCCAGGCGCAGCTCGCCGCGGTCAACGGGAGCTACTGAACGAAGCTGCGGGGCCACCCGTCCATAGTCGCCGAGCGTACGCGGCGGGCTAAGCGCGTGGGCGCTGGGGGGCGCGTACCGATACTCCTCCGCCGGCCGGTGCCGTTCAGCTGAATGGCACCGAGGCGCGAGGCCTCCTTACGAGCCTCCGCGGCTGGCCGGTGGTCCGAGCCGGCCCGTCGCGGACGCGTGTAAACGGCGTCATAACGGCGTCACGCCATCCGATAAACCCAGCATCACCAGGGATTGCCTGGAAGCGGGATACGGGAATCGAACCCGTCTCTCGAGCTTGGGAAGCTCGCGTTCTACCAATGAACTAATCCCGCGCGGCTTGCGCGAATCCTATTCCGTCTACCCTTCTGGCGGTGAAGCGCGTCCTCGGCCCAGCCCTGGCGGCAGCGGTCGCCGCCGCGGCAGTGGCGCTCCTCATCTTCGGGCTGGGAACACAGGGCGCCAGCCGCGCGCTCGACAACGCGGTCGACCGGGGCGCCCGCCCGCTCGCGCCCGACAAGACCCTGCCGATGCTCGGCGCTCCGGGATCGCGATCTCTGGCCAGCTACCGCGGGCGCGTCGTGGTGCTCAACTTCTGGGCCTCCTGGTGCGATCCGTGCGCCGCCGAGGCGCCGCTGCTCGAGCAGGCCCAGCGACGGCTCGCGGCCACCGGCGCCGGCACCGTACTCGGCGTCGCCTACAAGGACCTCGTGCCCGACTCGCTCGGTTTCGTCCGCAGCCAGCACGTCACCTACCCGAGCCTGCGGGACGGTGACGGCAGCCTGGCCGGCGCCTACGGCACCGATGCCCTGCCGGAGACGTTCGTGCTCGACCGCCAGTCGCGCGTCGTCGCGATCAGCCGCGGCGAGATCGTCAACGAGTCGTTCCTCACCCAGGCGATCGCCAAGGCCGAGACGGGATGAGCCGCCGCCGACCCCGCCGGCGCCAGGCGCGCGCAGGCACCGGCCTCACCGCGGTCCTCGTCGCGTTCCTGGTCGCGATCGCGGGCGCCACGGCCTCGACCGCGCTCGCGGTCGCCCCGCGGGCCTCGCTGACCGACGTCGAGATGCAGGTGATGTGCGTCACCTGCGGGGTCCCGCTGAGTGTGGCCGAGTCGCCCCAGGCCGATCACGAGCGTGACTTCATCCGCGGCCTCATCGCCAAGGGCGAGACGACCGCCCAGATCAAGCAGGCGCTCGTCGCCCAGCTCGGGCCACTCGTCCTCGCACTCCCCCGGGATCACGGCTTCGATCTCGCCGTCTACATCGTGCCGATCGCCGTGATCGCGCTCGTCGCGGCCATGCTCGTCGTCGCGGCCCGCCGCTGGCGGCGCCGCGGCGCAAACGACGATGACGACGACGGTCCCGCAGCTGGGGACCCGCAGCCGAGCGACAGCGAACTCAGCGACGACGATGCCGCGCGCCTCGACGACGAGCTCGCCCGCTTCTCCGGTTGACCCGGCGCTCCCGCCGCCCTCCGCCCCACGCCGGCGGCTCCCCGCCCCGGGCCGGAGGCTCACGGCCTCCCGGAGCCGACCCAGCTGGCCCCGCCGCCGGCCCGCCCGGCCCGACCGGCGGCTCAGCGGACGGCGGCGGCGACCTTGCCGACGACGCCGGCGACGGATCCCGCCGGATGCCCCGCCGGGGCTGGCGTCGATGCCCCGCCCCCGGCGTTCGACTCGGTGCCCGAGTCGGGTTCCGATCCCGCCGCCCCGGAGCCCGAGCCTCCTGACGCGCCGGGCCCCGACGCTCCGGATTGCGTCCCGTCGGAGGACGCCGATCCCGACGGAGACGGCCCGGAGAAGAGACGCGCGGCCGCGCCGGCGGTCGCCTGGAGCGCCGCCCCCGGCACGGCGAGCACAGCCCCGACGCGCGCGTGGCCGCCCGGCGCGCTCGTCTGACCGCCGCCGCCGGCCGCGGCGGCGCCCGGCGCCTGCGCGGTCGCCGGCTGGGACGGCTCCGCCCCGCCCGCCGCGCTCGAGCCGACCGCGCCGGGTGCGGGCGCCGCCGCCGGGTCAGACGCCTGGAGCGTCGCCGGTCCGGCTCCGGTGGATGCCGGGGCGCCGGCTGGGGCGTCCGGCGTCCCGGGCGCCGCCGCCGCCGGCGCGTGCTTGCCCGTGGCCGAGATCGGGCCGCCGGTCGACGTCGGGCGGACCGCGCCGGCCGTCGTGGTCTGGAGGACGTTGGGCCGCGTCACCGGTGCCCCGGCGCGGCCGGAGCGCCTCGAGGCCGCGTCGGCGGCGACCCCGACGCCGCGGTCAGCGGCCGCCGCAGTGGCGCGGTGGCTCGGCGACGGCGAGGACCACGGCAGGGCACTGTTGCGCTCCAGTACGGCGCCCGTCGTCAGGACGGTGGTCGCGCCGAGCAGCGCGAAGAGCTTGCCGGCCCCGGCGAAGGCGCCGCCGGTGCCGGCGAGGCCGGTCGCGGCAACCGGCGCCTTCGCCGGGACCCCGGTGCCGCCGAGCAGCCGGCCGAGCGCCGCCAGCGGAAACAGCGCCGGAGCCGGGGCAAGCGCCGCCACGCGGCGACTGGTGCGGCGCAGCTCAGCCCGGTAGGAGCGGCAGGTCGTGCATTCGAGCAGGTGCCGGGCGGCGCGGGCGCTCGTCTTCACGCGGCGGTCGTGCGTCGCCGCGAGGTCTTCGCGGATCGTCGCGCAGGCGGTGCCGCGGGCCTCCGCGGCGTCGACGAGGCCGACACGCGCGCGCACGAGGAGCGACTTGACCGCCGGCACGCTGGCGTCGAGCACCTGGGCGAGCTCGGCGTGCGAGAGGCCCTGCACCTCGCGCATCAACAGGGCGGACCGCTGGACCTCTGGCAGCCCGCGCAGGTCGTCGAACAGCCGCTGGACGTCGGCCCGCCGCTCGGCGACGGCGCTCGTGTCCGATGGCGGCAGCCGCGACGCGGCGAAGACGTCGGGGGTCGCCGGCGGCCGGCGTCGCAACTCGTCGATGCAGCGGTTGTGGGCGACGCTGTAGAGCCAGGCGCGCAGCCCGACGGGCGGGCCGTCCGAACGCAATGCCTGCGCTGTGCGCTCGAAGACGTCCTGGAGCACATCTTCCGCATCCTCGGTCGAGCGCCCCGTCAGCATCTGGCGGACGTAGGCGAGCAGCTGCATCCGGTAGCGGTCGTGGATTACGTCGAAGGCCTCGTTGCGGCCGGCGCGAAAGCGGACGACGAGCTGGTCGTCGGAGCAGAGGCGCAGGCGAGCCGATGGTGCCGCGCGGTGCGGCGCGTCAAAGACTGCCGGCATCGAAGAAGCCTCCACCTCAAGGTTGACTTTAGCGCCTGGATCAGGCGAATCTCGCGTGGCAAAGGCTACGAAGTCCTTAACGCCGGGAATCACCGCAACCTTCACGTCGCTCGCGCGTCTTGGACTTGTGTGGCAGGGGAGCCACCCGTGAGGCAGGACGCCACGCAGGCGGGCAGACGACCGCGGCAGGATCGGCACTGACGCCGTTTCCGCCGCGGTCGTTGCCGTTCGTGGCGTCGACGGCGCCGAGCTCGGTTCGGCGGGCTGCGAAGATCGCCCGGTGGACTGTTTGACCCGGCTCCATTTCACCGGCGGCACGAGCCTGGCCCTCGACGACTCGCTCGAGGACACGGCCGCCGCGATCCAGGAGGCGCGGCGGGCCGGAGCGCTCGCCCGGCTCCACGCCCACGGCGACGGCGATCAGGTCGTCGTCTACGTGATCCCGGAGAACGTCCTCTACATCGAGTGAGCCAACGCCGGGCGGCGACCCGGCGACTGCTTACATCTCGCGCGGCGCGCTGACCCCGAGCAGGTCGAGCGACCGGGCGATCGTCCGTTGGGCGGCGACCGAGAGGGCGATCCGGAACGACTCGGTGCCCGCCGGCTCGGCCCCGACCACGCGGCAGTCGCGGTAGAACGCCGTGAAGTCCTGCGCCAGCTCGAGCGCGTACGCGGCGATCCGGTGGGGCGCCCGCCGCTCGGCTGCCTCGGCGACCTCGGCGCCGAACGCCAGCAGCCGCTTCAGCAGCGCCCGCTCCGACGGGTGCAGCGGGTCGCGCCCGTCACCGCCGCCGGCCTGCGCCAGCGCCGTGGCGACCCGGTCCGCGCCGGCCTTGGCGAGGACGCCGGCGATCCGGGCGTGGGCGTACTGGATGTAGTAGACGGGGTTCTCGTTGGTGCGCTTGACCGCCAGCGCGAGGTCGACGTCAACCGTCGTGTCGTGCGAGCGCTGGACGAGGAAGTAGCGCGCGGCGTCGACGCCGATCTCGTCGAGCAGCACGTCGAGCGTGACGAACTCGCCGCTGCGCTTGGACATCGCCGCCCGACCGCCGAGGGCGATCAGGTGGACGAACTGCATGATCACGATCTCGAGCGCCCCCGGGGGCGCCCCGATCGCGGCGAGCCACGCCTGCATCCGCGGCGCGTAGCCGTGATGGTCGGCGCCCCACACGTCGATCAGCCGCTCGTAGCCGCGGCTCAGCTTGGCCTTGTGGTAGGCGATGTCGGAGGTGAAGTAGGTGTGGGCCCCGTCGCGGCGCTCGAGCACCCGATCCTTGTCGTCGCCGTACTCGGTCGTGCGCAGCCAGAGGGCGCCGTCGCTCGTGTATGTGGCCCCCAGCGCGGCGAGCTCGCCGAGCGCGGCGGCGACGAGACCGTCGTCGTGGAGGGCACGCTCTGAGAACCAGACGTCGAAGCTGACGCCGAAGCGCCCGAGCGTCGCCCGCACCATCGCCAGGCAGGCGGCGACCGCGGCGGCGCAGAGGTCGTCGAGGTCGAGCGCGAGCGCCTGCTCGCGGGGGACGAGCGTCGTCACGTAGTCCCCGTGGTAGCCGTCGTCGGGGATCGGCTCGCCGCGCGCCCAGGCCCGCACCGACTCGCCGAGGCGCCGGACCTGGCTGCCGTAGTCGTTGATGTAGAACTCCCGGGTCACGTCGTGCCCATGGAAGGTCAGGATCCGGGCGAGCGCGTCGCCGAACGCGGCGTGGCGGCCGTGGGCGACCGTCAGCGGTCCGGTCGGGTTGGCCGAGACGAACTCGACGTCGATCCGCTCGGGCGTCGCCACGCCGCCGCCGCCGAACCCGTCGCCGGCGTCCAGCGCCTCGCGCAGCCCGTGCTCGAACCAGACGTCGGCCAGAAACAGGTTGAGGAAGCCGGGACCGGCGACCTCGACGCGGGCCAGGCCCGGGCCGAGGTGGCGGGCGAGCTCCTCGCCGAGCGCGGCGGCGACCTCCCGCGGCGGACGCTGGAGTCGCGGCGCGAGCAGCAGCGCCGCATTCGTCGAGTAGTCGCCGAACTGCGCCTTCGGCGGGCGCTCGAGGTTGGCGGCGGCGGCGACGCCGGCCTCGGCGCCCGCGAGCGCCGCCGCCGCGGCGCGCACGGCGTCGTGCAGCTGGGCGAGCGGCGTCACGGAGTCCGCTGGCGCTGGTCCGCCGCCGGCAGGAACAGCCGCTCGAGGCGCTCAAGCGTTCGCGGCGTGCCGAGCGCCATCAGCGCGTCACCGCTGGCGAGGATCGTCTCGGCCGGCGGCTGCGGCTGGAAGGAGCCGTCGCTGCGGCGCAGGCCGACGATGAACGACCCGCCGCGGATGTCGCCGAGCATCTTCGACTCGCCTTCGCAGCCCTCGCTCACGACGATCTCCTCGAAGCGGTAGTCGGTGTCGACGTCGACGACCCCGGCCAGCTGCGGATGCAGCGAAAGCCGGGCCATCTCGCTGCCGCTCGCCTTGTAGGGCGAGATCACCCGGTCGGCGCCGGCGCGCTTGAGCTTCTTCTCCGAGTCCTCGACGCTGGCGCGGGCGACGATCGCGATGTCCGCGCGCAGCTCGCGGGCGGTAAGCGTGATGAAGATGTTGGTCGCGTCCGAGTCGGCGCAGGCGACGATTCCCCGGGCCCGCTCGATTCCCGCCCGCCGCAGGATCTCGTCGTCAGCGGCGTCGCCCTCGATGAAGCGGACCCCGACGGCCCGGGCGAGCTCGTGGTTGGCCGGGTTATCGTCGATCACCACGTACTTCGCCTGCGCCGCCCGCATGTCCCGGGCCACCTGACGGCCGACCCGGCCAAAGCCGCAGATGATGTGGTGGTCGGTCAGGGTGTCGATCATCTTCTGCGCCCGCCGCTGCTCCAGGAGCTCGCCGATGTGCCCGGCGACGAAGAACTCGGTGACGGTCACCAGCGCATAGAAGAGCGTACCGACGCCGAACACGATCAGCATGACGCGGACGACCTGACCGCTGACGTCGTGCGGCCGGGGGAACGACCCGACCGTGGCGACCGTGTCGAGCGCCCACTGGAAGGCGAACCACGCCGAGACGTCCTCGCTGAGCGCGAGCCCGAGCGTGCCGGCAGCGAGCACGCCGGCGATCACGATCCCCAGCACGGCCATCCGCCGACCGAACAGCCGCAACTCGGCTCGGTCTTCCCCCCACGACGCGGACGCGCCGCTACCCGGGAGCCGCTCGTCAGCCAACCGGTCCGCCCGTCATGGAGCCGCAGCCGTGGCGCATCGGCATCAGTGGTGGTAGGGCTCGCCGGCGATGATCTTGTGCGCTCGGTACAGCTGCTCGAGCAGGACCACGCGGGCGAGTTGGTGCGGAAGCGTCATCGGCCCGAGCGACAGCCGGTGGTCCGGCTTGGCGAGCTCGATTCCGTGCGCGCCGCCGATGACGAACGTGAGGTCCCGGCCTGAGGCGCGGCGCTGCTCGACGAACGCCGCGAACGCCCGCGAGTCGTAGCGCCGTCCGTCGGCTGCCAGCAGCGACGTGAACGCGTCCGCCGGCACGCGCCCGGCGACGCGTTCGGGGTCGCGCAACTCGATGAGCTCGAGCCTGGTGTACCGCGAGAGGAGCTTCGTGTAGTGGGCGATGTCATCGATATATGGGGCTCGTAGTCGACCAACCGAGACCACGAGGCACCGCACGGTGCGATACTAGAGCCAGATGACCGACGAGAGCCAGGGCGCCGAGCGCCACATCAACATTCACCTTTCGCCGGAGATCATGGCCGGCGTCTACTCGAACTTCGCCAACGTCAGCCACTCCGACTACGAGTTCACGGTGACCTTCGCACGCGTCGACCACGAGGTCGAGGCGGGCGAGATTCCGGGGGTGGTCGTCTCCCGCGTCAACATCTCACCGCGCTTCATGCGCGAGCTGATCGACGCGATGGAGGACAACTACTCCCGGTGGAAGGCGCGCGAGGGCATCAAGAACCTGCCGGAGTACGGCGGGTCCTCCGACGAGGAGTAGCAGCGCCGCGTCAGGACCGCAGGCCGGCGGCGTACGCCCGGGCGATGCCGATGCGCTCGACGGCCGGCGGATGGCTGGCGAGCAACGCCGTCACCCAGCGCGGGGGGTCGGGGTCGGCGACGTTGGCGACGACGATGCGGCGTTCGAACGACGTGAACGCCTCGTGATCGCCGGTCAGCTCGAGTGCGAACGTGTCGGCCCGCCGCTCGACCGCCCGCGACAGGCGATTCATGCCCGGCACCAGGCACCCACCGACGACCGAGACCGCGACGCCCAGCGCGGCCACGCGGGCCGGCCCGACCTCAGACGTCGGATCGAGGCGGGCGGCGAGCCGATCGGCGGCGCGCAGGGCGAGCGGCGCGACCAGCGCGATCCCGAGCAGGGCCCGGGGCACGTCCCGGTGGCGGACGTGAGCCAGCTCGTGCGCGACTACGAGGCCGGTCTCGGCGCGGCTGAAGCGCTCGAGCAGGGTGTCGAAGAGGACGACGCGCTTCGTCGCCCCGAGGCCGTTGACGTACGCGTTGGCAGCGTTGGTGCGCCGGCTGGCGTCGACTTGGAGGACCTTCTCGACGCGGAGGCCGGCCGCGGCGGCGAGTCCGAGGACGTCGTCGCGCAGGTCGGTGTCGGCCAGCGGGACGAAGTCGTTGAAGAGCGGGTCGAGGACGACCGGACCGGCGAAGGTGATCGCCGCGGCGCAGGCGGCGGCGCCCGCGCCGCCGGGGATCCACCAGCGGTCGCCGAAGCGGCGCATCAGCCCGACCGCGGCCACGGCCCCAGCCCCGGCGGCGATCGCGCCGATCGCGCTGCTCTTGATCACGTCGGCGGCCCAGCCGCGCCACGCCTGGGTCGCGAGGCCGATCTCGAGCGAGCGCCGGCGCATCGTCCCGGCGATCGGCAGCGATGCCGCGGTGGCGACCAGCGAGAGGACGGCGCCGGTCGTGCCGGCGCAGACGACCGGCCGCTCCTGCGCGAGGCGGGCCAGCCGACCGCCGGGCGCAGGCCGGCGGCGCGCGAACCACGCGAGAACGCCGGTGTCGACGAGCGCGGCGAGCCCGGAGAGCGCGAGCTGCGGGCGCCCGAAGCCCCGGGCTCGCGCGATCTCCGTCGCGCTGAAGTGGTCCGCCGCAGGCACGGCCTCGGCGGCGAGAATGCCCGAGCGCGGGCGCAGTGCCGCGGTCGCGACCTCGCCGCCGGCGACGGCCAGGGCGAGCGCCGCGACCCAGCCCCCCGACTCGCGCGTATAACCCATCGCCCCAGCCTAGACCAAGGTGTCCCGGGTCCAGCGGCGACCATCGAACGACCACCACCGGCCGCCGGCGGACGCCGCCGGTCGCGGTGGTCCGCGCACGCGGCCGGCACCGAACCGGTAGTCCCGGCCGCCGTCGACGTGTGCCGCGGCGCAGCGGCCATTGCGCCGTGGCGTCGGATTGTGAACGGTGCAAGACTGCGTGTCTGGGCGCCTGCGCCGGGTCCCGGGACTTAGATGAAGGTCGCGATTCTTTCTGACATCCACGGCAACCGGCACGCCCTCGAGGCGGTGCTCGCCTCCGTCTTCGAACAGGAGGCGGACGAGATCTGGTGCCTCGGCGATCTCGTCGGCTATGGCGCCGATCCGGACGCCTGCGTCGAGCTGACGCGGGCGCACGCGCATGTCTGCCTCGCCGGCAACCATGACCTCGCCGTGATCGGTCAGATACCGCTCGACGAGTTCTCACGCGGGGCCGGGCTGGCGGCCCGGTGGACGCAGGAGGTGATGGCGCAGGACAACCTGGACTTCCTCGCGTCGCTGAGCCCGCAGGGCGCCGAGGACGGGATCGGGCTCTACCACGCGAGCCCGCGCGACCCGATCTGGGAGTACGTGCTGTCGGCGCTGCTGGCCGAGCTCTGCCTCGACGAGCAGGATCATCGCGTCTGTCTCGTCGGCCACTCACATGTCGCGCTCTCCTTCGACCGGCCGGAGGGCCTCCCCGCGACCGGCGAGCCGCGCCGGGCCGGGAGCGAGCTCGACATCTCGCGCGGCGAGTGGATCCTCAACCCGGGCAGCGTGGGTCAGCCGCGCGACGGCGACCCGCGCGCCGCCTGGATGATGCTCGACACGAGCGTCTGGTCGGCGCTGTTTCACCGGACCGACTACGACATCGAGGGCGCGGCGGCCGCGATCCGCGCGGCACGCCTGCCCGACTCGCTGGCCGAACGTCTCGAGTACGGCCAGTGACCCGCCGCGGCGGGTCGCGGTGCCGGACGGTGCAACTGGGTCTCGCCGGCATTCTCGGGGCCGGTGCGGCGCTGCTCGTCGCCTGTGGAAGCAACTCGGCGCTGATCCCGGCGAGCAACGCCAGCCAGCTGAAGAGCGACGTCGACGCGGTCGCGACAGAGGTCTCGAACGGGAACTGCGGCGCAGGCGTCGCGTCCGCGGTCACCGCGGTCCGCAACGACCTCGCGGCGCTCCCGGCGACCGTCGATCCACGCCTGCTGAGCGCGTTGCGGACCGCCGTCGGAACCCTGTCGGCGCGGGCGGCGAGTGAGTGCAAGCCGCACACCACCAGCACGGGGACGACCGGGACGCTCAGCACACCGACCAACACCAACACCGGCACGACCAACACCAACACGGTCACGACGAACACCAACACCACGACGACCAACACGAATACCAACACCGACACGACACCGACCGATACCACGACGACCGACACGACGCCGTCGCCGACGACGCCGACCGACACGACGCCCACGAGCACGGCGCCGGCAACGGGCGGCGGGACGCCGGCGCCGAACGGCCAGTCGGGGCAGATCATTCCCGGCAACTCGGAGGGGTCCGGCGGCACGCCGGGCGGCAGCGGTTGAGCACGCCGGAGATCGCCGGCCGCTACCGCCTCGAGCGCCGGCTCGGCTCGGGCGGGATGTCGACCGTCCAGCTCGCGTTCGACACGCGGCTCGAACGGTACGTCGCGGTCAAGCTCCTGGCCGAGCACCTGGCCGAGGATCCGACGTTCGTCTCGCGCTTCCAGCGCGAGGCGATGGCAGCCGCTCGCCTGATCCACCCGAACATCGTCCAGGTGTTCGACTCGGGCCTCGACCGCCGCAGCGACCGCCACTACATCGTGATGGAGTTCATCGAGGGCCAGTCGTGCGCCGAGATCCTCCGCGAGCGGGGCTGGTTGACGGTCGAGGAGGCGCTGCCGATCATCCTCGGGAGCTGCGCCGGGCTCGACTATGCGCATCGCAAGGGCGTCGTCCATCGGGACGTCAAGCCGGGCAACCTGCTCCATGCCGACGACGGGCGCGTCAAGCTCGCCGACTTCGGGATCGCCAAGGCGACCGAGCAGGTGAGCATCACGCAGACAGGGTCGGTGCTCGGGACCGCGGCCTATCTGGCGCCGGAGCAGGGGCGCGGCGAGGAGGCCGGCCCTCGGGCGGACATCTACGCACTCGGCGTCGTCGCCTACCAGCTGCTGTCCGGGCGACTGCCCTACGAGGGCGGGTCGCTGACCGAGCTGGCGCTCAAGCAGCAGAACGAGCGGCCGCCGCGCCTCGACGAGCTCGTCGCCGGGGTCATGCCGGAGCTGGCCGACGCCGTCGCGATCGCGCTGCGGCTAGACCCGGCGACCCGGTACGGCACGGCGGAGGAGATGGCCCGGGCGCTCGAGGACGGGGCCGACGGCATCGCGCCGCAGCCGCCCGGTGGGGCCGGCCGCACCGGCGCCCGGCCGCCGACCTCGGCGACGACGGTGCTCGGCGACGACGACTCGTCGACGCGGGTCGTGCGGGCGGCCCCGGCACCGGTGGCGCCCGCGCCGCGCCAGCCGCGCCAGGGCCCGCCGCGCCGGCCGCCGGTGCAGCCACAGCCGGACGCGCGCGGGGCGGGTCCTCCGGCCGGTCTCGGCCGGGTGATCGCGGTCGTCGTCGGCCTCGTCGTGATCGTTGCCCTGATCGCGTTGCTGGTCCTCGGCGGCGGCGGCTCGAAGGGCAAGCCGACGATCCGTGTGATCAACAAGGGCGACGTGCCGACCGTCGTCACCCAGCTCGACTCGCTGATCGACGCCAACACCGGCTGACACGGGCAGCGCCGGCCGGTGTCAACCCAGGGTCGAGCGGGTGAGACACGCCTCGCCGGGAGCGGCGCCGGCACGCAGGGCGGCGGCGGTCGCCCCCAGCGTCCCGTCGAGCACGGCGGCGCGCAGGTCGGCCATCAGGCGGGCGAGGAACGTGAGGTTGTGGAGCGTCAGCAGCCGGGCGCCGGTCAGGTCGCGGCTCCGGGCGAGGTGGTGCAGATACGCGCGGCTGAGTCCGGTCGCACAGGCCGGACAGGGGCAGCCGGCGACGAGCGGCTCGTCGGACTCGCGCCAGGGTGGGCGGTCGAGCGCGACCCGCCAGCCGGTCGCCGGCTCGGGCACGAGGGCGACGCCGTGACGGCCGAGCCGCGTCGGCATCGCGCAGTCGAACGTGTCGATTCCGAGCTCGACGCCGCGGATCAGGTCATCGACGTCGCCGATGCCGAGTAGGTGGCGCGGCCGCGCGGGCGCCGCCAGGTCGAGCTCGGCGGTGCTCCAGGCGATCACCTCGTACATCTGCGCCTTGTCGGCGCCGAGCGAGCCGCCGATCGCGATCCCGTCGCAGTCGCGGGCGGCCACCGCCTGGGTCGAGGCCCGGCGCAGATCCTCGTGCACGCCGCCCTGGGAGATCGCGTAGAAGATCGACCTGTCGGGGGCGCGCTCGGCCCGCCAGGCGAGGCAGCGATCGAGCCAGCGATGGGTGCGCTCGGTCGAGCGGGCGGTGTAGTCGCGGTCGACGTTGAACGGCGTGCACTCGTCGAAGGCGAGGACGATGTCCGCGCCGAGCGCCGCCTGGATCGCGACCGACGTCTCGGGACCCATGAAGTGCTCGTCGCCGTCGCGGTAGGACCGGTAGCGGACGCCGGCCTCCTCGATCGCGAGGATCGCCCCGGATTCACGCGACGCGACCTTCTGCGAGGCCGGGCGACGGCCCTTGATCTCGTCGGCGACGTTGCCGTGTCCCATCGAGAAGACCTGGAAGCCGCCGGAGTCGGTGATGATCGGCCGCGGCCAGCCCATGAAGCGATGGAGCCCGCCGCGCCGGGCGATCAGGTCGTCCCCGGGACTCAGGTGGAGGTGGAAGGTGTTGCCGAGCACCATGTCGTAGCCGAGCGCGGCGACCTCGTCCGCACCGAGCCCGCGTACGCTTCCCTTGGTCGCGAGCGGGACGAACGCCGGCGTCCGCACGTCGCCGTGCGCGGTCGCGAGCAGGCCGGCCCGCGCCTGCGATCGGGGATCGCGCGCGATAATGCGCAGTGCGGGCACCGCGGCATCGTAGAGCGCCGCGCTCCGTCGCACCCTCGGGGTCCATGCTCGCCGCGCTGATCGACATCCCGCAGAACCTCGGCTATCCGGTGCTGTTCGTGCTCGTGATGGTCGAGTCGATGGGCGTGCCCGTCCCGGGCGAGACGGCAATCATCTTCTCGGGCATCGCGGCCAACGCCGGCAACCTCTCGATCGAGCTGGTGATCGTGGTGGCGGCGGCGGCGGCGATCATCGGCGACAACATCGGCTTCGAGATCGGCCGCCACGGCGGTCGGGCGCTCCTGGAGAAGCCCGGCCGCTTCGCGACGGAGCGCCGGCGGATGCTCGAGATCGGCGATCCGTTCTTCGCCAAGCACGGCGCCAAGGCCGTCTTCCTCGGCCGCTGGATCGTCGGTCTACGCGTGTGGGCGGCGTGGCTGGCCGGGGCGAGCGAGATGCGCTGGCGGTCGTTCTTCGTCTGGAACGCCGCCGGCGGCATCTGCTGGGCGACGTCGGTCGGGCTGGCCGCCTACTTCGGCGGCAAGGCGGTCGAGGGTGTGATCGCGAAGGTCGGACTGTATGGCGGCAGCGCCGTGGTCGCGGTGCTGCTGATCGCCGTCTTCATCCATCGCCGCCGCGCCCACCGGCGCTGACAAGCGGTCTGGACGGCTCAGCTGCCGCGGCAGCTGCGACCGGTCGCGGCGGCTCCGGGCGAGACGCGCTCCCAGTAGGCGGCGAGCAGGTCGAGCTCCTGATCGCCGAAGTGGCGCAGGAAGTGCCGGCGGACGCCGTCGAGGTGGGTCGGGCGCACCGTTGCCAGCTTGGCGTGACCGGCCGGCGTCAGCCCGGCGTAGGCGCCGCGCGCGTCCTGTTCGCAGCTGTGGCGGGCGACAAGGCCCTCGCGCTCGAGCCGGTCGATCAGACGGGTCAGGCCGCTGCGGCTGAGCAGGACGCAGGCGGCGAGGTCGCACATGCGCATGCGGTCGTCGTCGGCCTGCTCGAGGTAGAGCAGCACCTCGTAGGAGGTCAGCTGGAGGCCGTGTGCCTGCTCGAGCTCGCTGTCGAGTGCCTTGACGAGGTGGGCATGGGCCCGCAGAAGCCCACGCCAGGCGCCGAGCTCGCGCGCGCTGAGGCAGGACCCGGCTCCGGCGCCGGCATCCGGGTCGGCGGCGACCGAGGCGGCGGCGGAGGCCGACGAAGAGGCCGCGGCGGCGCTGGGGGCGACGGTGCTCATGCCAGGCTCACGCTAGCACCGCGGGCGGCGACAGCTGGGTCTGAGGTGCGCGCTCGATTCATCTCAGATCTGATTGTAGACGCAACGGCCGCGGTCGTCAGGGACCGGGCGCAGCGTACGCTGCGGCGGCGGGAACCGGGTCCGGGCTGCGGGTCGCGCGCAGCACCCAGTAGATCAGGACGCCCTGGAGGGGAAGCCGAGCCCAGAGCAGCCATCCCGGCAGCCCGGACCCGCCGGTACGGTCCGGCTCGAGCGCCATGTACACGTTCGCCGGGAACACGGCCACGAGCAGCCCCGTCAGCCACCAGCGCGGAATCCGGCGGGCGGCAAGGCCCGCCAGCGCCAGGCCTCCGACGATCTCGGCGGCGCCGCTGAGCGCGACGACGGTGGCGGGGTCGCCGAAGCCCGGCGGGACGATCTGCTCGTACATCCGCGGCCGGACGAAGTGGAGCAGGCCGGCGCCGACGAAGAACGCGGCGCAGGCCGGACGGGCGACCTTCACGCGAGCAGCGAGCGGCCGGTCATCGCGGCCGGGATGGCGACGCCGGCGAGCTCGAGCGCCGTCGGGGCGACGTCGGCGAGAACGCCGCCGTCGCGGAGTGCGAGGACCGCCGGGGAGGTGACGATCAGGGGAACCGGGTTCATGGAATGGGCGGTGTTGGGGCTGCCGTCGGGTTCGAGCATGTAGTCGGCGTTGCCGTGATCGGCGGTCACGATGCAGACGCCTCCGGCCGCGTGGACGGCGGCGAGCACGAGACCGAGACACTCGTCCACCGTCTCTACGGCGGTCACCGCCGCCGGGATCACTCCGGTGTGGCCGACCATGTCGGCGTTGGCGAAGTTGATCACGGCGAAGCGGGGCCGATCGGCCTCCCAGGCGGCGACGAACGCCTCCGCCACGCCGAACGCGCTCATCTGCGGCTTGTGGTCGTAGGTCGGGACGTCACGCGGCGACGGGACGAGCTCGCGCCGCTCACCGGCGGGCGAGTCCTCGTCGCCGCCGTTGAAGAAGTACGTCACGTGCGGGTACTTCTCCGTCTCGGCGACGTGGAGCTGACGTTCGCCCAGCCCGGCGATGACGCCGGCGATCGTCGTCGCGGGCCGGCCGGCGTGATACGCGACGGGGAACGGCCAGCCGGCCTCGTACTCGGTCAGCGTCGCGTAGTGGTCGGCGGGAACCGGCGGGGCGCCGCCACGCTTCAGCGGCAACTCCTCGGCGAGCGCGAGCGCCCGCGTCAGCTGCCGCATCCGGTCGGGGCGAAAGTTGAAGCAGATCACGCTGTCGCCAGGCCGGATCGGGGCGGGCTCGCCGACGATCGTCGGCGCGATGAACTCATCGGTCTCGCCGCGGGCGTAAGCCGCGCGGGCGGCGTCGGCGGCCGTCGCGGCGGCGTGGGGCGCGCGGCCGTGGACGAGCAGGTCGTAGGCGAGCTGCGTGCGGTCCCAACGCCCGTCGCGGTCCATCGCCCAGTAACGGCCGATGACCGATGCGATCCGGGCGCCCGGAACCGACTCGAGCGCGGCGAGCTCGTCGGCGCCGGCGGTCGGCGGGGAGTCGCGTCCGTCGGTGAACGCGTGGACGATCACCTCGCGCCCCTCCCCCATGGCGATCAACGCCCGGAGATGGCCGAGCGCGGCGTGGACGCCGCCTTCGGACACAAGTCCGAGCAGGTGCACACGACCCGTCTCACCGGCCACGGCGAACGCGTCGCGCAGCACCGGGTTGGCGGCGATCGACCCGTCGGCGACGGCATCGTCGATCACCGTGCGGATCTGGTGGACGATCGACCCGGCGCCGAGGTTGAGGTGGCCGACCTCGGAGTTGCCGACCTGGCCGTCCGGCAGGCCGACGGCGCGGCCGCAGGCTGTCAAGGTCGTGTGCGGGTACGCAGCCCAGAGCTCGTCGAAGACGGGGGTGCGCGCCAACGAGACGGCGTTGCCGGGCCCGTCGGGGGCGAGCCCCCAGCCGTCGAGCACGACCAGGCAGCACGACGACGCCGGCAGCGCCGTCGGCCCGGCCGGCAGCGGCCCGGTCATCGGGCGGCGGCGACGATCGCGGCGAACGACTCGGGGTCGAGCGAGGCGCCGCCGACGAGCGCGCCGTCGACGTCCTCCAGCGCGAGCAGGGCGGCGGCGTTGCCCGGATCGACCGAGCCGCCGTACAGCACGCGGACGGCGTCGGCGGCCTCGCGCGAGCGGTCGCCGACAAGGGCGCGGACGAAGCCGACGGCCTCCTGGACCTGTTCGGGCGTGGCGACGAGGCCGGTGCCGATCGCCCAGATCGGCTCGTACGCGATGACCACCTCGGCGAGCCGGTCGAGGGGCACGCGGTCGAGGCCCTCACGGACCTGGTGGCGGAGCTTGCGGACGGTGTCGTCATCCTCGCGCTCCTGCTCGGTCTCGCCGACGCACAGGATCGGCTTGAGCCCGGCGTCGAGCGCGGCCGTCACCTTGCGCGCCAACGCCCGGTCGGTCTCGCCGTAGTACTGGCGGCGCTCGGAGTGGCCGAGGACGACGCCGTCGATGTCGAGCTCGGTCAGCATCGGGGCGGAGATCTCGCCGGTGAACGCGCCGTGGTCGGCGTCGTGCATGTTCTGGGCATAGATCTCGACGCGCGAGCCGCGGGCGCTGTCGACCATCGCAGCGAGGCACGTGAACGGGACGCACAACGCGATGTCGACGTCCTCGACGCCCGAGAGCCGGGGCAGCAGGCCCTGGATGTACTCCTCCGCGGCGGCGATCGTCTTGTTCATCTTCCAGTTGCCCGCGATCAGCGGCGTGCGGGTCACGGGGCTCCGACCGATTCGTCTTGGGTGACGCCGGTATAGCCGAGCGCTTCGAGGGCGGGCATCGGCCGACCCTCGATCATCTCGAGCGTGGCGCCGCCGCCGGTCGAGAGGTGGGTGACGCCGTCCTCGAGGCCGAACTTGACGAGCGCGGCGGCCGAGTCGCCGCCGCCGACGACGGTCGTCGCCGATGTGGCGACGATCGCCTCGGCCACGGCGCGCGTCCCGGCGGCGAACGGGTCGAGCTCGAACGCGCCCATCGGGCCGTTCCAGAAGACGGTGCCGGCGGCGGCGATCCGTTGGGCGTAGACGGCGGCGGTCGCCGGCCCGACGTCGAGGCCCATCCAGCCGTCGGGGACCTCGACGGAGTCGCTCGCGCGGTGCTCGGCGTCGGCGGCGAACCGGTCGGCGAGGACGAGATCGACCGGCAGCAGCAACTCGCAGCTCGCTCGCCCGGCGTCGGCCAAAGCCCGGGAGGCCGGCTCGACACCGGCCTCTTCGCACAGGGAGGCTCCGACGTCATGGCCCTGGGCCTTGAAGAACGGGAAGCACATCGCGCCGCCGATCATGATGACGTCGGCCAGCTCGAGGAAGCGCTCGATCACGCCGAGCTTGTCGGTCACCTTGGCGCCGCCGACGACGGCGACCAGCGGCCGCGCGGGGTCGGCGAGGATCCGGCCGAGCACCGTGACCTCGCGCTCGAGCAGCAGGCCGGCGGCGGAGTCGGCGACGTGGTGGGTGACGCCCTCGGTCGAGGCGTGGGCCCGGTGGGCGGCGCCGAAGGCGTCGTTGACGTAGACGTCGACGAGCGCAGCCAGCGCCCGCGCCAGGCCGTCGTCGTTCTTGGTCTCCCCGGGCTCGTAGCGGATGTTCTCGAGCATCACGATCCCCCCGGGCTCGAGCCCGTCCACGAGCGCGGCGACCTCGTCGCCGATGACGGCCGGGGCGAGCTCGACCGGCGCGTCGATGAGCTCGGCGAGGCGGTCGGCGCACGGGCGCAGGGAGAGGTCCGGATCGCGGTCCTCGGGGCGGCCGAGGTGGGAGACGAGGACGATCCGCGCGCCGCGCCGGCGGAGCTCCGAGATCGTCGGCAGCGCCTGACGAATGCGCGTGTCGTCGGTGATCGTGCCGTCCTCGAGGGGGACGTTGAAGTCGACTCGGACGAGGACGCGCCGGCCGTCGACGTCAAGGTCGGCGAGCGTTCTCACAGCAGCCGCTGGACGACGTCGACGACGCGGTTGGAGTACCCCCACTCGTTGTCGTACCAGCTGACGACCTTGACCAGGGTGCCCTCCATGACCGCGGTCAGGCCGCCGTCGACGACCGACGAGAAGGCGCTCTGGGCGATGTCGGTGGAGACGATCGGGTCCTCGGTGTAGTCGAGGATCCCCTCCAGCACGCCGGTGTTCGCGGCGGCGGCGATCGCGGCGTTGAGCTCGTCGACGGTCGTCTCGCGCTCGGCGACGAAGGTGAGATCGACGAGCGAGCCGGTCGGGACGGGCGCCCGGACGGCGAAGCCGTGGAGGCGGCCGTTGAGCTCGGGGATCACGAGGCCGACGGCTTTGGCCGCGCCCGTCGACGTGGGAACCAGGTTCAGTGCCGCGGCCCGGGCGCGGCGAAGATCGGAGTGGGGCATGTCCTGGAGCCGCTGGTCGGCCGTGTACGCGTGAATCGTCGTCATCAGGCCGTGCTTGATGCCGACCGCCTCGTGAAGCAGCTTGGCGACGGGAGCGAGGCAGTTGGTCGTGCACGAGGCGTTCGAGACGACGTGGTGGACCTCGCGGTCGTACTTCTCGAAGTTGACACCGAGCGCGACGGTGATGTCCTCACCGGAGGCGGGCGCCGAGATCAGGACCTTCTTGGCGCCGCCGGCCAGGTGCTTGGCCGCGTCGTCGCGCTTGGTGAAGAAGCCGGTCGACTCGATCACGACGTCGACGCCGAGATCGGCCCACGGCAGGGCGGCGGGGTCGCGCTCGGCGTACACGCGCAGCTCCTTGCCGTCGACGAGCAGGCCGGTCTCGGTCTCCTCGACGGTGCCGGGGTAGCGGCCGAGGATCGAGTCGTACTTGAGGAGGTGGGCGAGCGTCTTCGCGTCGGTGAGGTCGTTGACCGCGACCCAGTCGATGTCGGCGCCACTGGCGAGCCCGGCGCGGAACACGTTGCGGCCGATACGGCCGAAGCCGTTGATCCCCACTCTTACAGGCATTCGCTTCCTCTCCAGTCGCTGACCAGGCAGTCAGGGCAATTCGTCTCGTGGGCGGACGGGAAGGCTATCAACGGCCCGGAAATCCGGGAGTTCAGCGGGCGCCGGCGACGACCTCGACGCGGAGCCCGTCGGGGTCGCGCAGATAGGCGGCGTAATAGCGCGTGCCGTACTGCGGCCGGGGCCCGGGCGGCCCGTCGTCGCTGCCGCCGTTGGCCAGCCCGGCGGCGTGGGCGGCGTCGACCGCGGCGCGACCGGACGCCTTCAGCGCGACGTGCCCGTAGCCGTTCTGCGCCGGGCGCCCGCGCACGACGATCCACAGACTTGGTCCGACCGTTCCGTAGGCGATCGCCCGGGGGGAGTTGTGGACACGGCGGCCGCCGAGCGCGAAGAAGACCGCGTCATAGAAGGCAGCCGATCTGGCGAGGTTGGAGACCTCGAAGCCGGCATGGTCGATCACCGGGTCCATTATGGAACACGATCGGGTCCGCGGAGGGCCCGGCCGGCGCGGGCGGGGCGGCGCTCGGTCAGGTCTCCGGCTGCCGGAGCTTGTCGATGTCACGGTGCGTGACGGCCACGATCAGGTCGTCGCGGGGGCCGTACCGGTCGGCGAGGTGCTCGGCGATGGCGACGGACCGGTGGCGGCCGCCGGTGCAGCCGACGGCGACGACGAGGTAGGACTTGCCCTCGGCCACGTACTGGGGGAGCAGGAAGTCGAGCAGCGGCTCGAGCCGGGCGTAGAAGTCGGCGAGCTTGCCCTCGCGGGCGATGAACGCGACCACGGCGGGATCACGGCCGGTCAGGTCGCGCAGGTCACGCTCGTAGTGCGGGTTGGGCAGGAAGCGAACGTCGAACAGCAGGTCCGCCTCACGGAGCGGACCGTGCTTGAAGCCGAAGCTCTGGAAGTTGACGGCGAGCTTGCCGATCGCCTGCTGGGCCAGAAAGGCACCGGCGATCCGCCGGCGGAGCATCGCCGCCGAGAGATCGGTCGTGTCGATCACGAGATCGGCCCGCCGCTTGAGCGGCTCGAGCAGGGCCCGCTCGGCGGCGACGCCGTCGGCGATGCGCCCGGCCCTGGCGAGGGGGTGGCGGCGGCGGGTCTCCTTGTACCGGTTGATCACCGACTGGTCGTCGGCGTCGAGGAACAGCACGCGGTGGCGCAGATCGCCGGCGTCGAGGTCGCTGAGCACGGCCTGGAGCGCCTCGAAGTAGTCGCCGCCGCGGACGTCGGAGACGACGGCGGCCCGCTCGACCTGGGAGCCGTCATGGGCGAACAGCTCGACGAGGCCTTCGATCATCCGCGGCGGGAGGTTGTCGACGCAGAAGTAGCCGCCGTCCTCGAAGACGTTCATCGCCGTCGACTTGCCGGCTCCGGAGAGGCCGGTGATCACGACGAGGTCACGCAGGCGGGGCTCGCCGGCGACGCGCGGCGCGGTGGGGCTGCCGGCCATGGTCAGAATGGTCTCAGACGCGATGGAGGTGCGAGTGCAGCTCGCGCCCGACCTTGGCGGGCAGGCCGGGCACGGCCTGGAGCTGGTCGGCGCTGGCGGCCACGACGGCGTCGGGCGAGCCGAAGTGCTCGATCAGGGCGCGCTTGCGGGCCGGGCCGATGCCGGGGAGGTCGTCGAGCACCGACGCGGTCATGGCCCGGTCGCGCCGGGTGCGGTGGTGGGTGATCGCGAAGCGATGGGCCTCGTCGCGGACCTGCTGGAGGAGCTGAAGCTCCGGCGTGTCGTGGTCGAGCACGAGCGGACGGGCGACGCCCGGGATGAAGACCTCCTCGAGCCGCTTGGCCAGCGAGATCACGGTCACGCCCCGGTCGCGGAAGCCGCGCAGTGGGTCGAGCCCGGCGGCGAGCTGACCCTTGCCGCCGTCGATCACGACCAGGCTCGGGAGGGCGGCGAAGCTGGCGTCGTGCTCGGGATCGTGCGGCGAGATGTCGGCCTGGCGCTCCCAGTTGGCAAAACGGCGACCGAGGATCTCCCCGAGGGAGGCGAAGTCGTCGGACCCGGTGACGGTGCGGATCCGGAAGCGCCGGTAGTCGGCGCGCTTGGGCACGCCGCCCTCGAAGACGACCATCGAGGCGACGGTGTGGGTCCCCTGGAGGTTCGAGACGTCGAAGCACTCGATCCGCAGGGGCACGGCGTCGAGGCCGAGCGCCCGCTGGAGTCCGTCGAGCGCCTCGGCCCGGCGGGCACGGCGGTGGGCGACGGCGAGCTTGTCCTCCTCGAGCGCGATCCCGGCGTTGCGCAGAGCCAGCTCGAGGATGCGGCGCTTCTCGCCGCGCTCGGGCGCCCGCAGCTCGACACCGGCGCCACGCCGGTCCGAGAGCGCGGCGGCGACGACGTCGGTCACCGGCACCTGGACCATGATCTGCGCCGGAATCGCGAAGCCGGTCTCGTAGTACTGGAGCAGGAATTCCTCGAGCACCTCCTCGAGCGGGCGCTCGGCCTCGTTGGTCAGGTAGAACGACTGGCGGTCGGAGAGGACGCCGTCGCGGACCTGGAAGACCTGGGCGTTGGCCTCCTTGGCCAGGAGGGCGACGGCGACGGCGTCGAGCGTGCCGACCGACTCGTTGGAGACCCGCTGGCGCTCGAGCAGCGAGTTGACCGCGCGCAGGCGGTTGCGCTCAATCGCGGCCTGCTCGAACTCGAGCGCGTCGGAGGCGGCGTTCATCCGGTCGGCGAGGTCGCGGGCGATGTCCTTGTAGCGGCCGCGGAGGAAGTCGATCACGCCGTCGATGCCGCGGCGGTAGTCGGCGGCGGAGACGTAGCCGACGCAGGGCGCCTCGCACCGCTTGATGTGGTAATCGAGGCACGGCGACCCCGATCGTCGCCCGGGCTCCGGCCCGGTGCACGAGCGGATCATGAACACCTTCGACAGCAGGTCGAGCGTGCCACGCACGCGCTTGGCGCTCGAGTACGGGCCGAAGTAGATGCGATCCCGGCGGTGGCGCTCGCGGGTGAAGTAGACGCGCGGGAACTCCTCGTCCATCGAGATCGCGATGAAGGGATATGACTTGTCGTCGCGCAGGCGGATGTTGAAGCGCGGCTTGTACTGCTTGATGAAGCTCTGCTCGGCCAGGAGCGCCTCGGCCTCGCTGCCGACGACGACGCATTCGATCGCCGCCACCTCGCCGATCATCGTCCCCGGGCCGAAGCCGTTGGCGCTGCGCCCGGCGAAGTGGCCGGCCACCCGCTTGCGCACGGAGTTGGCCTTGCCGACGTAGATCACCTTGCCGGCGGCGTTGCGGAAGAGGTAGACGCCAGGCTGGTCGGGGAGTGCGCGGCGCTGCTGCGTCAGGTCGGGTGCCACCGATTCGAGGATACGCGGCGCCCGACTAGGGTTGGCGGTGATGACCGCGCGCCGCTCGTGGCCGCTGGCCTTGGCGTTACTAGTCGCCGGTTGCGGCGGCCATGCCGCGCCGCCAAACGGGCTGCATGCGAGCGCCGGCTACGCCTCCTACGAGGGCTGCGCGAGGCCCTGTCCCGCGGGCGGTGTCCCGGGCGCCCTGCGGCGGCCACTGCATCTCCCCCGTCTGCGGTCGGGAGCCGCGTGCCCGACGTCCGCCACACGGACGGTCGGATTCGCCGGGCGGCTCGCCGGCCCCGGCCCGGTGTATCCGGTGGAGGGCTCGCAGACGCTAGCCTTCGCCACCGCGGCGACGGCGTTGGCAGGCAGCGCTTGGCGAGGCGAGAAGGTGCTCTGGGTCGCCAGCGCGCGCTACGGCGGCCCGGTCTTGATCCGCGCGCACCGGCTCGACGGACCGCAGGCAGCCGGCTTCGGCAACGGGCTGGTTCCGGTCGACGAGATGCAGCTGCGCGAGACCGGCGCGACGTCGGCGTACGAGCCGGCCGGCTGGCGCGAGTGGCCGTCCTTCACGCGGGTGCAGGATGGCGGGTGCTACGGGTACCAGGTGGACGGGACCGACTTCAGCGCAGTGATCGTCTTCCGCGCCGCGACGCCGTGACCAGTCAGTACTGGCGCCAGGCCTGGAAGACGTAGAAGAGGCCGAAGGCGCAGAGGCCGAAGAGGGCGACGAACGCCAGCAGTCCCGGCCCGGTCGCCAGCAGGCGCGAGGCGGCGGCGAAGCCGATCGCGATCCCGGCGATCGCGCCGTAGAGGATCGCCCGGTGGCGCTCCTCGAGCCCGTAGATGTCGAGCCGGCGCTCGAGATAGGTCCGGCCGGCGAAGAAGGCGATCCCGGCGGCGAAGACGATCGAGAGGATCGCCGCGATCAGGTCGGCGACGCGGCCGCCGCCCGGGAGGAAGACGACGGCGGCGGTGATCGCCAGCAGGATCAGGACGTTGCGCGCCGTGGTGCTCACAACGGTCATCTTAGATGTCCACGCCGGGCGACCATCACCAGCAGCGATGGCTCCGCGGCTCGGGCTGGACCTCCTTCGTCGCCGACCCCGGCGAGCCGCGGCCGCGCAGCCTCAGCGAGGAGGGCAACGCCCTCCTCGACAGCTAGTCGACCAGCGCTTCGAGCTTGGCGTAGGCGGCGTCGATCGCCCTCCGGGCCGCAGTGTGACGGGCCTCGGACTTGCCGGTCTCGTACTTGGTCGCCCAGGCGGCCGGGTCGGCGAGCTCCTCTTCGAGCGCCCGCATGGCCGCCTCGGCGGCCTCGACCTCCCGCTCGGCCTTGGCCTGCTCGCGCAGCCGGTTCTTCGACGGGTCCGGAACAGCCGCGACCTTGACCTTCTTCTTCGTCGCAGGCGCCTTGCCGTTGACTGCGGCCCCGCCGCCGTTGCCCTCGGCGGCGGTCATCCGCTTGCGCTGCGGCCGGGGCGGCGCCGCCGTGTCGCCGGCGGCCTTGCGCTCCTCGCGGACACGCACATACTCGGGCCAGCCGCCCTCGTAGCTGCGCAGCGTCCCGTCCTCGACGGCGACCGTGCGGCTGCCGACGGCGTCGAGCAGCGCCCGATCGTGGGAGACGAGGATCAGCGATCCGGTAAAGGCGCTGAGTGCATCCTCAAGCGCCTCACGGCTCTCGAGGTCGAGGTGGTTGGTCGGCTCGTCGAGGATCAGCACGTTGGCGCCGGAGTTGACCATCACCGCGAGCGCCAGCCGTCGTCGCTCGCCGCCCGAGAGCCCCTTGACCGGCTTCTCGGCCTGCTCGCCCGAGAAGAGGAAACGGCCGAGCAGGGCGCGCGCCTTGTTCGGCGTGAGGCCGCTCGCCGCCTGGACCGCGCCGAGCACCGAACCCGACTCGTCGAGCTCGTCGGTGTGCTGGGAGAGGTAGGCGACCTGGACGTTGTGACCCTGGCGGAGCTTGCCGGCGCCGAGCTCCCGCCGGCCGGCGAGCGCCTCGATCAGCGTCGTCTTGCCCGTGCCGTTGGGCCCGACGAGGGACACGTGCTCGCCGCGCTCGAGCCAGAGGTCGACGTCGTCGAGCAGCGTGAACGGCGGGTCGCCGATGTCGATCCGCCCGTCCTCGAGCTCGAACACGACGCGGCCGCTGCGCTCCGGCGCGGTGAAGGCGAACGACAGCGACTGGCCGTCGGTCGGCCCGCGCTCGAGCCGCTCGATCTTGTCGAGCTTCTTGACGCGCGCCTGCGCCTGACGGGCCCGGGTGCCGGCGCTGAAGCGCTCGACGAACCGCTCGAGCCGGGCGATCTCGGCCTGCTGGCGCTCGATCGCGCGCCCGAGGGCCAGGTCCCGGGCGGCCTGCTCCTTGCGCCAGGCGTGCCAGGTGCCGGCAAAGAAGCGCGACCGTCCGCCTTCGAGCTCGAGTACCGCCGTGCCGACCGTCTCGAGGAACCAGCGGTCGTGGGCGACCAGAGCGATCGCGGCGTCCAGGCCGAGGAGCGTCTGCTCGAGCCATTCGAGCGACTCGATGTCGAGGTGGTTGGTCGGCTCGTCGAGCAGCAGCAGATCCGGCTTGGCGGCGAGGGCGCGAGCCAGCGACGCCCGGGTCAGCTGCCCGCCGGAGAACGTGTCGAGCTGACGGTCGAGCTCCGGCTCGCCGAAGCCGAGGCCGCGGGCCATCGCGGTCGCGCGGTCACGCCAGAGGTAGCCCCCGAGGGCGTCGAACTCGGCCTGCGTGCGGGCGTAGCGGGCGAGCGTCGCCGCGTCGGTCGCGCCGCCGGCCATCGCCTGCTCGAGGTCGGCCAGACGCTGCTCGAGCGCGAGCTCGGGGGCACACCCGGACAGGATGTAGTCGCGCAGTCCGACGCGAGTCAGCCGCGGTGGGCGCTGGTCGTGGAGGGCGACGCGGACGTTCTTGCTCAGCGACAGCTCGCCGCCGTCGAGCGACTCCTCGCCGGAGAGCATGCGCAGCAGCGTCGTCTTGCCGGTGCCGTTGCGACCGGAGATCGTCAGCCGGTCGCGGCGCTCGAGCTTGAACGAGACGCCGCGCAGCAGGGGCTTGCCGGCGATGTCCTTGGCGAGGCTGGATGCGATGACGACGGCCACGGGACTCATGGTAGGAGGGGCGGTGGCCGATTGTCTGCCTGTGCCCGGTACGTGTGTGACACGATGGCCCCCGCCGTGACGATCTTCTGCCCGCGCTGAGCTGGGCGCTCCCCAGGCTTGCTCTTCCCGACCGCTCAGTTCGCGATCTTCTTCGCCATCGTGCTGCCCCTGTCGTGGGCGCTGATGAGCCGCCCGCGTCTGTGGAAGCCCTTCATCCTCGTCGCGAGCTACGTCTTCTACGCCTCGGCGAGTTGGCACTTCTGCCTGCTGCTCGGGGGCATCACGCTCTGGAACCAGGGCGCCGCGAAGCTGATCCATCGCCTCGAGGACGACCGGCCGCGCCGATGGATCTGCGCGGCGGCCGTCGCCGGCGACCTGCTGGCGCTCGGCGTCTTCAAGTACTACGGCTTCTTCACGCAGGACATCGACCGCCTGCTGGACAGCCTCGGTCTCGGCCTGCCCCTGCCGCTGCTGACGATCGCCCTGCCGGTCGGCATCAGCTTCTTCACCTTCCAGGCGATCTCGTACACCGTCGACGTGAAGCGGCGGGTGATAGAGCCGGCGACGACGCTGGACGCGGCGATCTATCTCAGCTTCTTCCCCCACCTCGTCGCCGGACCGATCGTGCGGGCGCGCGAGTTCCTGCCGCAGCTGGCCACGCCGCGCGATCCGACCCGGGTCGCCGTGAGCTCGGGCCTCGCCCTGATCGCCCTCGGGCTCGTCAAGAAGGTGGTGCTCGCCGACTTCCTCGCCCGGTCGATCGTCGACCCGGTGTTCGCCGTGCCGCAGGCCTACGGTGCGCCGGATGCGCTGCTCGCGGCCTACGCCTACGCGGCCCAGATCTACTGCGACTTCTCCGGCTATACCGACATGGCGATCGGCTTGGCGCTGTTGATGGGCTTCGTCTTCCCGCAGAACTTCCGCAGCCCCTACCGGGCGACCGGCCTGCGCGACTTCTGGCGGCGGTGGCACATGAGCCTGTCGCGCTTCCTGCGCGACTTCCTCTACATCCCGCTGGGCGGAAGCCGCGGCGGGCGGCTCTTCACCTACCGCAACCTGGCGCTGACGATGATTCTCGGCGGCCTCTGGCACGGCGCGGCGTGGACCTTCGTCATCTGGGGCACCCTCCACGGCGTCGGCCTCGTCGCCGAGCACGCCTGGAAGGGGCGGATCAAGACGCCGGTCTGGCTGCGGTGGTTCGTCACCTTCAACTTCGTCGTGCTCGGCTGGATCTTCTTCCGGGCGCAGGACCTCGGGCTGGCCGGCGACTTCCTCAAGCGCTTCACCGTGTTCAGCGCCCCGACCCTGTGGACCATCCCGGTGATCCTGGCGGTCGTCGTGGTGATCGGGCTCCAGCTGCTGCCGGCGCGTGGGGCGCTCAGCGTCGAGACGCGGGTCGGCCGGGTCCGACCGGTCGTGCTCGGGGCGGCGTTCGCCGTGCTCGTCCTGTTCGTCGCCGCGACGGTGCCGAGCCAGGGTGTGCCACCGTTCATCTACTTCCGCTTCTGACCACGGAGGGCAACCGATGCCAAACGACGACAGCTTGATGAAGCGCTTCGACGAGGAGGGCCTGCGCCGCTTCAGCGCCCGGGACGCCGTCGTCGCCGTGCTCGTCGCGATGCTCCTGCTCGTCGTCTTCACCGGCGCGTCGGTCCGCCGGGCCGGACAGCAGCTGACGCCCGGCGTGGGACGCACGGCCGTGCTGGCGGTCGGCGATCCGGCCGGCTGGGTCGCCGACCGGCTGCCGCTGGCGAGCGTCGCCCACACGGCGACGAACTGGCTCTCGCCCGACACCAACCTCGGCAGCGGCGGCGGCGGGTTCGCCGACATCGCCTCGACCTCGGTCAGTGGGGCGGCCAGCGCGGTGACGCCCGACGCGTTCGACCCGGCCACGCTCGGCCTGCCGGCACCGCCGCCGCGCAAGCTCCGGACCCTGCTGGTCACCGGCGACTCGATGTCCCAGCCGCTCGACCAGGACCTCGCCCAGCGGCTCAGCCCGAAGGGCATCAAGGTCGTCCGCGACCCGCACATCGGCACCGGCATCTCGACGACGTTCGTGCTCGACTGGGGCAAGGAGGCGGCCGTCCAGGTGCGCCAGAATCACCCCGACGCGGTCGTGATGTTCATCGGCGCCAACGACGGCTTCCCGATGGCGGGTCCGACCGGCGCGCAGGTGGCGTGCTGTAGCGCCGAGTGGGCGGCGATCTACGCCAACCGGGTGCGCGCGCTGATGAACGCCTACCGCCAGGCCGGCGCCGCTCGCGTCTACTGGCTGACGCTGCCGGCCCCGCGCGACGCGGCCCGGCAGAAGATCTCGCGCGTCGTCAACGCGGCGATCACCGTCGCCGCCCAGCCGTGGGCCGACCAGATCCACATCTTCGACACGGTCCCGATCTTCACTCCGGGCTTCGTCTACCGGGACGCGATGACGATCAACGGCTCGCCGACGATCGTCCGCATGCCGGACGGCATCCACCTCAACGACGCCGGCTCGAGCCTTGCCGCCGACGACGTGCTCGCCCTCGTCGGCAAGGACTTCAAGCTCAGCTGACCCTTACGACGTGACGTCCTGCTCGTAGGACCAGCTGATCTTCTTGGCGCCGTTGGTGCAGCTGACGGCGGCGAAGAAGGTCACGGCGATCGAGTTGCGCTTGCCCTCGTGGCAGGTGTAGCCGGCCACCTTCGCGTGGCACTTGCCCTTCTGCCCCGACTTCAGGCGGCACGCCTGGTACCCGGCCTGGACGGTCCGTGCGGTCGTGCACGGAGCACCGGATGCCTGGAGGTTGAGGTAGTAGCCCCCGGCGAGCGTCTTCGCCGAGCCCGACTTGCAGGACAGGACCTTGGCGGCGGCGGCATGGGGGCTCGCGCTCGCTCCGGCCGCCGTCATCCCGACGGGAACGAACAGCGCGCAGAGCGCGAGAGGCAGGCGAATCCGGGGTGGCATCTAACGAGTCTCCTTGTCAAGCCTTCGTGGCAGGGGCGAGCCTAGCGTGCTCGCGTACTCCGTAAACACAGCGGGACGCCCTTGGTTGCGCGGCTGCGGAGAGATCGGCGCCACATCCCTGGGGGCCGGCTGGGCTCGGCTCGTCGTCTCGGCCCGATCCCGACGGCCGGCCCTGGGGATGCGTCCCCGATCTCTCCTCCGCCGGGAGCGAGCGGTTGCGCCGCGCCCACCGGTCCGCTCCCAATCGGGGCTCCGCCGCAGATCGGCGGCTGCGCGCTCCCTACGTGCTCAGTCGAGGGGTGGCTGGGCGGGGAGGCCGTCACCGGTGCGCTGGAACTCGAGCAGGATCTCGTTCTCCCTGGCGACCCGGTCATGGCTATGCGAGAACTCGCGAAACATCGTCTTGAACCGCCGCACACTCGACGGCAGATGCGCCGCGACCTCACGCGCCAGATCAAGCGCGACCGCCTCCGCATCCTCGGGCTCGGCCGTCCTGGCCAGCATCCCCAACCGCAGCGCCTCCTCCACCCGGATCACGTGCCCGCTGAACACCAGCTCCTTCGCCCGACTCAACCCCACCAACGGCACCAGCCGCGCCACGCCGATCGGCACGCCCAGCCGCGCGCCGACGAACCGCAGTCCCAGATTCGTGCCGCCGACCCGCAGATCCGCGCTCGTCACCAGCTCCGCGCCACCCCCCACGCAATGCCCCACGCAGACACAGATCAACGGCACCGGCAACGCCTCGATCGCCGCATACAGCGCCACGAACGACTCCATCCGCCGCATCCCCCCAGCACGATCCAGACGCTCGCCCACGTCAACGCCCGCACACAACGCCAGCAGGCTCGTCGTCGACAGCACCACCACCCGCAACCCCGTGATCCACCTCGAGCTCCCGCAACGCCGCGACCAGCAACTCGAGCATCTCGGTGTTCAAGGCGTTCCGCCGCTCCGGCCGGTTGAGACGCAGGATCTCGATTCCCGGATCGAGACGCTCGCGCAGAAGTGGCTTCATCGGCCTACTCCTATAGGATCGAGCCGCGATGCGCAGTCTCCTCACCGCCCTGGTCGCCCTCGCGCTGCTCGCGCCGCCGGCGCTGGCGCACGACGGGGGCGTCGGCCTCTACGGGCCGACCAACGACAAGATCGTCACGAACGCGGGCTTCATGCTGATCATCTTCTTCCCCCTGCTGATCGTGATCCTCAGCCTCGCCCAGGGCCGGCTCGACCGCCGCAAGGAAGCCCGCAAGGCCGCGCACAAGGCCCAGGAGTCGAGCGGCGAGCCACGCGGCGGCTGGTAGGCACGCCGGCGGCTGACCGGTAGGCTCGGCGCCAGCAGCTCGTATGGCCCAGCTCCCGCTCGCGGGACGAACGGAGGAACGCGGATGGCCTATTTCGTGACCGGCGCGACCGGCTTCATCGGCCGGCATCTCCTGGCGGAGCTGCTCGAGCGCGACGGCGACATACACGTCCTCGTGCGCGAGAACTCGACCGCCCGGCTCGACGACCTAGCCCGGCGCCTCGGCGGCGACGGGCGGATCCATCCGGTCGTCGGCGATCTGCGCCAGCCGCGGCTCGGCGTCTCCGCGGCCGCGGCCAAGGCCCTGCGGGGCAAGATCGACCACTTCTTCCACCTGGCGGCGATCTACGACATGACCGCCGAGCCGGCGCGCAACGAGGCCCTCAACGTCGGCGGCACCGAGCACGCCGTCGAGCTCGTGCGGGCGCTCAAGCCCGGCTGCCTCCACCACGTCTCGTCGGTCGCCGTCGCCGGCATGTACCGCGGGCGCTTCGCCGAGGACATGTTCGACGAGCGGCAGAAGCTGCCGTCGCCCTACCACCGGACGAAGTTCGAGGCCGAGCGGATCGTGCGCGAGCAGACGGCGGCGCCCTGGCGCGTCTACCGCCCGAGCATCGTCGTCGGCGACTCGGAGACCGGCGAGATGGACAAGATCGACGGGCCGTACTACTTCTTCACGGCGATCAAGCGGGTCCGCAGCTACGTCCCCGACTGGATGCCGCTGGTCGGGATCGATCTCGGCGACACCAACATCGTGCCCGTCGACTTCGTCGCCCGGGCGCTCGACCACATCGCACACGTTCCGGGGCTCGACGGCCGCGCCTTCCACCTGACCAATCCGAAGTCACAGCGCTCGAGCGACGTGCTCAACATCTTCGCCAAGGCGGCCGGCGCCCCGCAGGTCGCCGTGCGGATCGACAAGCGGCTGACCGACGCGCTGCCGATGAGCGCCCTGTCGATGGCGCTCGAGCTGCCCGGCGTCCGGCGGATCAAGAAGCAGGTCCTGGCCGAGACCGGGATCCCGGCCGAGGTGATCGGGCACACCGGCTTCTCCAGCTCGTTCGACAACCACGACGCGACCGAGGCCCTGGCCGGATCGGGCATCGCCGTGCCGCCGCTGGAGGCGTATGCCGACCGGCTCTGGGACTACTGGGAGCGCCACCTCGATCCGAACCGCCACAAGGACCACTCGGTGCGCACCCAGCTGCGCGGGCGGACGGTGGTGATCACCGGGGCGAGCTCGGGCATCGGTCGGGCAACGGCGCTGAAGGTGGCGGCCGCCGGCGGCATTCCGCTCCTCGTCGCCCGGACGCGCTCGAAGCTCGAGGAGACGAAGGCGGAGATCGAGACGGCCGGCGGCGTCGCCTACGTCTACGACGCCGATCTGTCGGACATGGATGCGATCGCCGGCGTCGTCGACCGCATCCTGCTCGACCACGCGCGGATCGACTTCCTCGTCAACAACGCCGGCCGGTCGATCCGTCGGTCGGTCAAGCTGAGCTACGACCGCTTCCACGACTACGAGCGGACGATGCAGCTGAACTACTTCGGGGCCATCAAGCTGATCATGGCCGTGCTGCCGCACATGCAGCAGCAACGGCGCGGCCACATCGTCAACGTGTCGTCGATCGGCGTGCAGACGAACCCGCCGCGCTTCTCGGCCTACGTCGCCTCGAAGGCCGCGCTCGACGCCTTCAGCCGCGTCGTCTCGAGCGAGGTGCTCGGCGACGGCGTCACCTTCACGACGATCCACATGCCGCTCGTGCGCACCCCGATGATCACGCCGACGAAGATGTACGACGCCTTCCCGGCGATCACTCCCGACGAGGCGGCGGACATGATCTGCCGGGCGCTGTGCGCGCGGCCGAAGCACATCGGCACCAAACTCGGGACGCTCGGCGAGGTCTCGTATGCGCTGGCGCCCAAGGCGGTCGATCAGCTGCTGCACCTGGCTTACAACGTCTTCCCGGACTCGGCCGCGTCGAAGGGCAAGTCCGACCCGGCCGAGCGAGCGTCGAAGGAGCAGGTCGCGCTCGCCAAGGCGTTGAAGGGCGTCCACTGGTAAGTCTTGCCGGCGGGGGCGTTTTGTGGGATCGTGCGTTTGGGCGCGAGTGACCGACGTAGCGAAGCGCAGACGTCCGGGGCTTGCGGTCTGCCACGCGGCTTTGCCCCTTTGAGGGCCTATTTGATGCGTGCCCCAGTGTCGCGCTCGCGCCCACGATTCACCCGGCGACCACCGTGCCGCTCGTCATGCGCTCGTAGTTGAGGCGCAGCAGCGCGATCACGTCGTCGACGTCGTCGGCGGTCTCGATCCGCCGGGCCGCCGGTCCGACGCGGCCGGGGAACACCGGGTGATCGACGATCCGGCCGGCCTGCTTGAGCTCCATCCAGATCTGCTTGGGAAACGAGAAATGGGCCGCGTGGTCCCCGTGCAGGTGGCCGATCTCCCGCCGGCCGAGGCGGAAGGCGAACTCGCCGCGGCGGCCCGGTCCGGCCTCGATCCCGGGCCAGGCCGTGACCTCGGCCGTGATTGCC
Organism: uncultured Solirubrobacterales bacterium; assembly: GCA_963742705.1. Lineage (GTDB taxonomy): Bacteria > Actinomycetota > Thermoleophilia > Solirubrobacterales > Solirubrobacteraceae > Palsa-513. Next base: position 156,643 of record CAVUMZ010000019.1, read on the forward strand.
TGACTCGCTGTCTGCGTCATCGCGTCCTCCAATCGGGTTTTGCGCGCCAGGCTATAAGTTCAAGTTAAACTTGAAGTCAAGGGTGCTGACGTGGTCTACTGGTGGAGGTGGATCTTCTGACGATCAGCGAGGTGGCACGCCGCAGCGGCGTAGCGGCCTCGGCCCTGCGCTTCTACGAGCAGCGCGGCCTGATCGCCTCGGCGCGGGCGGGCTCCGGCCACCGCCGCTACCCCCGGGCGGTGCTCCGGCGGATCGCCTTCATCGTCTTCGCCCAAAGGGTCGGGCTGACGCTCGACGAGATCGGCCGCGAGCTCGCCAAGCTGCCGCCGGGCCGGGCGCCCGGGCGCCGTGACTGGTCGCGCCTGTCCGCCGACTGGACGGCACGGATCGACGACCGCATCGCCGAGCTCGAACGGCTCAAGGTCGGCTTGACCGAGTGCATCGGCTGCGGCTGCCTGTCGCTCGATCGCTGCCGCCTGGCCAACCCGGGCGACCGGGCCGGAGCGCTCGGTCCGGGACCGCGCTTCTGGGTCGGAGGCTGAGCGCAGCGGTGATACGCACCTCGCCATGCTGACGGCGACGGCCCAGGGGTGCCGCTGCTCGCAGCCTGCTCCACATCGACAGCCCGACGACGGGCCGGCCCTCTGTCCCGGGGTTCGTCAGCGTCCGCCTCGACGGCGCCGCAGGCGCGGACAGGCCGGCCGGCACCTGACCGTGATCAGGCGCCGTCCGGCTTGCTCTCGCGCATGCCGCGGACCGCCGTGGCGATCTCCTCGGCCTCCAGGACGTCGGCCATCACCCCGATCTGGTCCTCCCAGACGTCGTCGGCGATCTGGCTGCGGAACTCCTCTTCGAGAACGTGATACACGGAGAGACCCAACTGGGCCTCGGCCAATGCACCTGCGTAGGTCGGATCACCGAGCACGACTGTCTCGGCGGCGATCTCCGCGCTCTCCGGATCCGGCGCCCCCAGTATCACCAGCAACTGGTCGGCCCCGTGCTCGTCGGCGAGACGCTTGATCGTTTCCTGACTGTTCAGGTCCATGGCCCCCGAGGCCGTTCAGACGAAGCACTCCGTCGATGCATAGGCGACGTGGCCGCCCGCGCTCTTGACGCAGGCGGCGATCGCGGGTCCCGCGATCCCGTCGCGCTCTCCGAGCACAACGATCTGCTTGCCATCGAACATGAGTTTCAGCTCACCTCCTCCCCAACCTTCTCGAGGCTCTCGTCGAGCCAGGTCTTCAGCTGCACCGGGGAGAGCGTGGACGCGGACAGCCGCGCCACCTCCTCGCCGTCGTGCATCAACAGGAACGTCGGCAGCCCGTGCACGCCGAGGCGGATGCAGACCCGGCGCGCCTTCGGCGCCTCGAGCTTGACGAAGTTGAGGTCGGTGCGCTTCTCGGCCAGCTTCTCGACGTGCGGCATCAGCGCCAGGCACGGCTTGCAGTCGGGGCCCCAGATGTCGACGACGGTCGTCCCGCTGGCCACCAGCTCATCGAAGTTTTCTCGCGTCGCTGCAGTCAGCGCGCCCATGTCGTCAGCCTCCATTCTGGTCGTTGCGCTGAATTATGACGCTCATCCCGTCGGACTGTTCGGACATCCGCCCCAGGAAGAGGCTGCCCTTCGCGATCAGCTGCACCCGCGTCGCCGCTCCGCCCATCAGCCGGGTGCGGGCGTGCGGTACGTAACAGAGCGCTGAGGCGATGTGGCCCTGCGTCGGCGCGAAGCCGGGCATGCCCCGGGTCGCGACGAACTCGCCGATGTCGGCCCGGGCCAGATCGCCCCGCCGGACCGCGAGCGCCGCGATCGTCTTGTAGTTGCGCTCCGGTACGTTGCCCGAGCCCTGCGGCTCGGTGATCTCCGGGTTGTGGAGCTCGGTCGCGTAGTCATCGATGTCGAGCATGCTGAGCCCGAGCCGGTCGAGCGGCGCGATCGACAGCGCCTCCATCACCTTCGGGTTCGACGACCCGGCGCCCACCGGGTGGCGACCGACGCTGTCAAGCCGCACCTGGGGCGAGACCCCGTCGTCGGCCTCGATCAGCAGCGCCGACGCTCCGAGCACGTCCTCGAGCACCGGCAGGTCGTGCTTGAGGTGGCCCTGGAACTTCATCCCGAGCTTGGGCAGCGACCCTCCGGCGACCACCACGACCCGCCGGAAGACGCCGGCCGCGACCAGGCTGGCGCCGATCACGATCGCCGGCACCGGGGCCGCGCAGAAGTTCTTCACGTCGCACCCCGACGCCTCGCCACAGCCCGCGGCGGCGGCGACGGCCTTGGCCATGTTGCCTCCGCCCCGCTGGTAGCGGTCGCCGATCGCCTCCTCGCCCGCGCCGATGACGTAGTCGATCGACGCCGGATCGATGTCGTTGTCGGCCAAGAGCCGCAGCAGCGCCAGCGTTGCGCTCGCCTTGCCGGCCAGGTTCTCGAGCAGCACCCCCGCGCCCAGCGCCTCGTCGGATTCGTGGGCCCGGCGGACCGCCGCCACCGCGCGCCCGTCACCGAGATGCAGGGCGAGCGCGCCCGGCTCGGCCGCGATCGCCTCGACGTCGCCGCCGGCGGCGGCCAGGCGCTCGAGGTCGATGCGCCCGGCGAGCGGGTGCGCCCCGAGCCTGGCGGCCGTCGCGTCGACGGCGGCGAGCTTGATCAGGTCGAACTCGTCGACGGCCGCCATCAGCCCGAGGAACTCCTCCTCCGGCATCAGCTCGCCGGCGCCGGCGTAGCGGGCCGCCCCGTTGGGCGGCGCGTCCACCCACGGCCGGGCCGGCAGGTCGCGCGGGTGCACGGCGCCGAGGAAGGCCTGGTGCGGTGGATAGGCGATGGCCTGCTCGAAGCTCCGCAGAGAGCCGAGGAACGACGCCTCGAGCCCAGCGTTGCGCGGCAGCTCGCGCGAGGGCTTCGACCCGAGCCGCGCCAGGCCGGGCGTGTGGGCGAGGACCGCGCTCGCGGCCGAGATCACAGGAGACGTCATCCGCCGGTATTCAATCGAAAACCGTCGGCTCGCTCACCGACGTGGCCACGGCGACCAGCGCCCGCTCGACCAGCTGCCGCCGCCAGGCCCGCTCCTGGTCGGGGCCGAGCTCCGGGTCGCCGGTCGGATACGGGATGCCGCGCGTCGGGACGATCCGGGGCGCCCCGACCCGCAGCGCGATCGACACCAGGTTGCACAGCAGCGCGGTGGGAATTCCGGCTCGCTCCAACTCCTTGCTGAGCGTTGACCCGCAACGCGTTCCCGTTCCTCAGGTGGCGGTGAGGATCGCGGCCTGGATGCCGGCCTGGCGCAGCTCGGCCGCCCACTCGACGCCGAAGCGGCGCGCGTCGGCGACGGTGGTGCCGTTCCCGGTCGTCGCGAAGTACTCGGCGTGCAGCCCGCCGATCGCCCCCTCCCGCTCGAGCTGGCGCACCACGTCGAGCGGCAGGATGCGGTTCGGCTCGGCGTTCGCCCACTGCGTCGAGAAGCCGCCGTGGACCGACTCGAAGACCCCCGCCTCAGCCGAGTCGTGGCCCGCCAGCGAGTGCCGGATCCACTTCGTCGCCCGTGCCGACTCCAGCCGATCGGGGTTCCCGGCCGGCACGAACCCGCCTTCCGTGAGGAGTGCTACGAGCGCCAGCGTCGCATCGCCGATCGGAGCCGCCGGCGTGACCTGGTCGAACGCCGGCAGCGGGATTTCGGTCGCCGCCCGATCTCCGGCCAGGCGCGTGAGCACAAGGTCCACGGCCCGCTCGGCGCCATTGCGATCCGCCTGCCGGTTGATCCGCGGCACGGTGCCGACACGCCCGTCCGCGGCCGTCAGCTCGGCCCCGGCGGCGAGCTTGACCACGGCGGCCGCGAGGCGGTCGAGCGACGGGCGCATCCCGCGCGCCGTCTCGGCGCTCTCGACCACCGGCGCCCCGCCGGCCTCGGCGAGCCCGGGGTTGTCGGGGTGCATGGCGGCAACGGCCGGTAGACCGGCCGCGGTGGCCGCGGCGGCGATTCGGGCGCAGGCAAGGCCGTAGCGACCGCTCGTGAACGCCGGGCCGGCCACGAGCAGCTCGGCGCCGCGGGCCCGCGCCTGCTCGACGAGCGTGGCGGCGAACTCTCCGTGCCCGGAGGCGTAATCGTCCCCGCAGACGGCGGTCGCGACGATCTCGTGCTCGTCGCCCAGTACCGCCGCCAGGCGGCGTCCGGGTCCGAGCGGTCCGTCATGGAACGACGGTTCCGCGCCGGCGGCGTCCTCGCCACCGACGCCGGCGAAGAACTGGTTGATGTAGTGGACGATCCTCATCACGCGGCCTCCGAGCAGGTCAGGTGGCCCCAGCCGAGCGGGCTGAGCGCGCAGTAGATCGCCGCGACCGGGAGCTCGAGCGCGTCGGTCGCCGGCCGGTCGAGCAGCGCGACGCGCTCCTTGCCGAGCGCCCGGTCGCAGGCCGGGAGCACGACGCGTTCGTCGTAGTTGCCGACGCTGACCATCGCCGTCGCTCGGGTCGGCGGGACGACGAGCGGCGGCCCGGTGCCGTCGCGCCCGGCCATCTCGGCGAAGATCCCGACCGCGACGATCCCCTCGTCCTCGAGCCGGTCCATCTTCAGCGCGATGTCGGCGTCGGCGTTGCCGCCGCCCTCCTTGGTCAGGATCACCGCGTCGAGCCCGAGCTCGCGGCACAGCCGGGCGGCGTGCGCGGACACGAGCTCCTTGGTGCTCTGCCCCACGGGCTCCGGGCAGAGCACGAGCGCCGCCAGGCAGACGTCGTCGCGGGCGCGCAGGGCGGCGACGACCGGGTGCGTCTGGTGCATGTAGGTCGGGTTCTTGAGCGCCGGATGGCCGTACTGCCCGCTGACCACGGCGCCGTCGTCGAGCTCGTTCGGCGAGATCGCGGTCGGCAGGCCGCCGGACAGGCTGCGCCCGTACACGAACACGTCCTTGAAGCGCCCCTGCGTCTGGAGGTTGGTGACGACCCCGATGCGCGGTCGCCCGGCCTGCCCGCCCCCGCGTCCCGGGAGCTCCTCGACGGCGTCCGGCTCGGCGTCGAGCGCCGCGTCGGCGAGATGGACCGCGACTCGCAGCAGGCCGCGCCGGACGGCCGCCTCGACGTCCTCCCACGGTGCGCCCTCGACCGGGTCGAACTCGATCACGAGGTTGTGCGTCGACGACAGCGGCGACATGGCCGCGGCCGGGCCCGACATGTCGATCACCGCTTCCTGGGCTCGGGGCAGGTAGCCGGCGGCGACCACGGCCGCCCCGCGCAGGACGTGCGTCTCACCGCGCCCCGGCGGCAGCGCCGGCCCGACGAAGCCGGGGAACACGCCGCCCCCGCCCGGACCCTTCGAGCACGGCTGGACGGCGTCGAGCGCGCCGACGATCCGGACCGGCTCACCCGGCGCCGCGCCGCGGACGCGCACCGCGGCCAGGGCGGGGTCGGCCACGAGCGCGCCGGCCGCGGCCGGGGACACCGTCAGGCAGCCGGCCGTGAAGCTCGTGTGCTCACCGAGCACGAGCTCCCGCACCTCGTGGACGAGGCGACGCAGCCCGTCGCCATGCTCGGTCTCAGACGCCATCTCCAGCCGTAGCTTAGGGGGTGCGTCAGGCGGCGGGCGGGCGCAGGCCGGTCTGCGCGACGCAGGCGGCCAGCAGGCGCGTGACGACGCTGTGATCGTCGCTCAGCTCGACGGCCTCCAGGGCCGCGTCGTCGAGCTTGCCCAGAGCGCCGCTGAAGCAGAGCCCGAGCGGTCGCGGGAGCGCCTGGGGGCCGACGGTGAAGTCCGCGAGCACGCCGGCCAGGAGCTTGACGCGGTCGAAGTGCACGAACGTCAGGACCCGGTCGAGCTTCCACTGCTGACCGTCGCGCGCCAAGCGCAGCATCAGCGTCTGGCCGTCGAGGTCGCCGCCGTGGATGGCGACGGTGGCCGTCGCCGTCGCCCCGGCGACAGTGACCTTCGACACGCCGACCGACGTCGGGTTGCCGGTCGGGTCGAGCAGGTCGTGCCGGCAGACGTCGAGCACCGTCTGGTCGGTACCGAGGTGGTTCTGGATCAGGTAGGCGTGCGTCATCAGCCGCGTGCAGTCGAGCGGATTGGTCGTCATCAGCCCGCGCTTGACGACATCGACGACCTGGGCCCCGGCGCTGCGGCCCCCGCACGCCGACAATGCCAGCAGGCAGGCGACGGCGACGAGCCCGGCGTACGCCGCCCGTCCTCTCCTCACGCCCGCAGTCACGCCGGCAAGTCTATGGTCGCCCGAGCAGGTCGAGGATGACCCCTTCGCGCAGGCCGCCCTGGACGATCACCAGCGGCGTGGCGAAGGCCACGCTGGCCTGGGCGAGGAGCGCGATCCCGGCCGGCAGCACCCTGACCCGCGCGGGATCGAGGCCCAGGCGGAGCGCCGTCGCGGCGACCGACTCGAGCGTCAGTGCTGCCTGGACCCGGTCGAGGGTCGCCACGGCGAGCTGCGCCCGCGGGTCGCCGCCGCCCGCGAGAAAGGCGAGCGACGTCGCCGAGCCGCCGACCGCCAGGGCGAGCGTGACCGGGGGCGGCGACATCGCGGCGAAGGCGGCCCGGGCGGCACCGCGCAGCAGCGCCAGGCAGGACGGGCTCGGCGGGTCGTGTTTGACGCAGCCGGCGGTCAGCGAGCTCGACCCGACCGGGAGCGAGCGCCACCAGTCGGGGTCGCCGCCGGCCCGGCCGACCGCGACCTCGGTCGACCCGCCGCCGACGTCGACGACGACGACGGGCCCGGCCGGTGCGATCGGCAGCGACCCGATCGCCCCGGCGAACGCCAGACGGGCCTCGTGCTCCCCGCTCAGCACCTCCAGCTCGATGCCGAAGCCCGCGAGGGCGGTGGCGAGCGTCGCCCGGTTGGGCGCGTTGCGGATCGCGGCGGTGGCCACGGCCCGGACGTGCTCGGCGCCGTGGCGTCGGGCCGACGCGGCCTGCTCGGCGACGACCTCGGCGACCTGCGCGATCTTCGCCTGCGGCAGCGTGCCGTCCGCCCCGGCGGCGGCGCCGATGGCCGTGAACACGCGCTCGGACGCCAGCGCGCGGACGCCAGCGGGCCGCGCGGGGTCGCGCTCGGCGACGAGCAGGCGGGTCGTGTTGGAGCCGATGTCGATGCAGGCGCAGAGCATGGGGCGCCGGTCGATGTTGGCATGATGTGGGCGATGACCGAGGACACCCCGGCGATCGTCGTCCACGATCTGCGCAAGGTCTACGGGTCAAGCGTCGCGGTTGCCGGAATCGAGTTCTCGGTCGGCCGGGGCGAGGTCTTCGGACTGCTCGGACCGAACGGCGCCGGCAAGACGACGACGGTCGAGATCCTCGAGGGCTACCGCGACCGGAGCGCCGGCACCGTGTCCGTGCTCGGCCACGACCCTGGGCTGGCCGCCCCCGACCTGCGCCGCCGGATCGGCATCGTCCTCCAGAGCTCCGGCATGTATCGGCACATCACCGTGCGCGAGGCTCTGGCCCACTGGGCCGGCTTCTACCCGAGCCCGCGCGACGTCGACGAGGTCATCGAGCTGGCCGGGCTGGCCGAGAAGCAGGACGCCCGGACGCGGACCCTCTCCGGCGGCCAGCTCCGCCGGCTGGATTTCGCGCTGGCGCTGATCGGCGACCCGGAGCTGATCTTCCTCGACGAGCCGACGACGGGCTTCGACCCGGCGGCGCGACGCGCGGCGTGGGAGACGATCCGCTCCCTCAAGGAGCTCGGCAAGACCGTGCTGCTGACGACCCACTACCTCGACGAGGCGCAGGCGCTGGCCGATCGCGTGGCGATCATCAAGGAGGGCCGCATCCTCGCCGTCGGATCGCCGCACGAGCTCGGGGTGGGCGGCGCGTCGCGCTACCGCGTCAGCTACCGCGACGCCGACCTGCGCGTCGTCGCCCAGGAGACCGACGATCCGACGACGCTGCTCCACCGGCTGACCGCTGAGGCGCTCGCCCGCGACGAGCGACTGGCCGACCTGTCGGTCACGCGGCCCAGCCTCGAGGACGTCTACCTCGAGCTGACCGCCGATGTCTAGGGCACGCGCGCAATGACTTCCGTGCTTGCCCGCAGCCTGCTCTGGCGCCAGTACCGCCTCGAGCGGCGGATGTTCTGGCGCAACCCGAGCGCGGCGTTCTTCAACTTCCTGCTGCCGCTCCTCTTCCTCGGCCTGTTCGGGGCGATCCTCCAGGGCAACCAGCACGATCTCGACGTGATCGTCCCGGGCATCGCCGCGATGAGCGTGATGTCGACGACGTTCTCGGCCCTGGCGATGAACATCACCTTCCTGCGCGAGACCGGCGTGCTCAAGCGGATGCGCAGCACGCCGCTCCCGAGCCGGACGTATCTCGCCGGCGTGGCCCTGAACGCCGTCACCAACACGGCGATCCAGATCGCGATCATCGTGCTCGCCGGGCGCCTGCTGTTCAACACCGGCTGGCCGCGCGACGGGTTCGAGCTCGTCCTGTTCACCCTCGTCGGCGTCATCTGCTTCGCTTCGCTCGGCGTCGCCCTCTCGCACGCGATCCCGAACTTCGACTCGGCGCCGGCCTACGTCAACGCCGTGTTCCTGCCGGTGATCGGGATCTCCGGGGTCTTCTTCGACCGGGCGCACGACCCGGCGTTCCTGCGCGACATCGCCCAGGTGCTGCCGCTCGAGCACCTTGTCGACGGCCTCAGCGGGGCGATGGTCACCGGGCGCGGCCTGTCGGACACCGCCGGGTCGCTCGCGGTCCTCGCGGTCTGGGCGCTCGGCGGGGTGATCCTCGCCGTCCGCGGCTTCTCCTGGGATCAGTCCCGGGCATGATCGGCGTCCTCTACGACGTGCACGGCAACCTCCCCGCCCTGGACGCGGTGCTCGCCGACGCTCCGGCCGTCGAGCGGTGGCTGCTCGGCGGCGACTACGCGCTCTTCGGCGCCTGGCCGGCCGAGACGCTCGCCCGGCTCGACGAGCTCGACGGGGCGAGCTGGCTGCGCGGCAACGGCGAGCGCTGGACCGCGACGCCCGAGGACGCGCCCGCGCCGGTCCGCGGGGCGACCGTCGACTGCCGGGCCGCCCTCGGGGACGAGACGGTCACGCGGCTCGCCGAGCTGCCGACCGAGCTCGAGCTGCCCGGGCCCGTCCAGACGCTCGCCTGCCACGGATCGCCGGTCTCCGACGTGCGCTCCTTCTACCCGACGCCGGCCGCCGACGAGGACGAGTTGCTCGCCGGCGTCGACCAGCGCCGGCTGATCTTCGGCCACACGCACCTGCCGTTCCAGCGCGCGAGCGCCGGCGGCGTCGAGCTGGTCAATCCCGGCAGCGTCGGGATGCCGTTCGATGGGGATCCCCGGGCCGCCTATGCGTTGATCCACGACGACGGCGTCGTCGAGCACCGGCGCATCGGCTATGACCACCGGGCGAGCGCCGCGGCCGTGCGCGAGCGCTTCGGACCGGCGCCGTGGACGGAGACCGTGGCCCGGCGGATCGAGCTCAGCCGCATCGACGTCTGACGCGATCTGCCGCGTTCCGAGCGCTCCGGCGCCGCGGGAAGCCCTCTGCGCGCATGAATATCGCGCGGGCGGGACCGGCCGGTCTATCCCTTGAACGCCGCCGGGGGGATGACGTAGAACGCCTCGCCGGCCGGGCTCTCGGGAGTCTTGCCGTTGTGCACCTTGAACAGCGACTCGCGCGCCACGCGGCCGCCGTGCTCAGCGACCCAGGCATCGACCGTCCCCTGCTGCTCCTCCGGCACGTCGGCGCGGCGGATGGCCAGCATGCCTTCGGGGCGGTCGGACATCGCCGCCAGCGGCAGGTCGACCAGCAGCTCGCGGATCGGATCGCTCATAGCCTGAGGATATGCGAACCCGACCACGGGACACGGTGCCCGAAGATCGCCGCTTCAGCCCTCGGCCACGCTCGAGCCGACGGACGGTAGCCTCCAGCCGGCGTCCGCGGCTCCCCCGGAACCGGGCACGCAGCTGACCCTATGCGCTCGATCCGCTCCCCACGCCACGCCGACCGGCCCTTGGCCGGTCGTTCCGTCCGGTCCGGCGAGCAGGATCTCGTTCCATCGTGCCTGGCTCCCCTCGTCGCCGCCCGCCGCGCCACGCGAAGGGCCGGGTTGTCCGGATGAGCCCGACACCCGACGAGTCGGCGCCGAGCGCCTACAGCGCCGCCGGCGTCGACTACGGCGCCCTCGACGCCGGTAAGCGCCACGCCCTGACGGCAGCGCTGTCGACATCCCATCTCCTCGCCGACCACGGCGGCCTGGCGCTGGACGCCAGTCGCGGCGAGCCGGCCTTCGTGTTCGAGCTCGGCGATCAGGCCTTCGCGTTCGTGCTCGAAGGGCTGGGTACCAAGTCGATGATCGCTCGTCTGGTCGACCCGGACCCCGACGTCTCCGCCCGGTACTTCAGCGACGTGGCGTACGACACGGTCGCGGCGATCGTCAACGATCTGTGCTGCGTCGGAGCGGCCCCCCTCGTCGTCAACGCCTACTTCGCAACCGGGTCGTCTGACTGGTACGCGCACCCGGCCCGACACGCAGCTCTGCTCGACGGCTGGCGGCGAGCCTGCCTGGATGCCGGTGCGACCTGGGGTGGCGGTGAATCCCCGTCACTGCCTGGCCTGGTGGGCGCGAAGGACATCGAGCTCGCCGGCAGCGCCGTCGGGCTCATCCCTCGGGGCACCCGGCCGATCCTCGGCCAGAACCTCGGAGCGGGAGATGAGATCGTGTTCATCGCCAGCAGCGGCCTGCACGCCAACGGGGCATCGCTGGCACGCCGGGTCGCCGACGGCCTCGCTGAGGGTTACGGGACAAAGCTGCCGAGTGGACGGTCCTTCGGGGACGCATTGCTCGAGCCTTCGCTCCTCTACGCGCCACTGGTGCAGCGATTGCTCAAGGCGTCGATTCCGGTCCATTACCTGAGTCACATAACCGGTCACGGATTGCTCAAACTCATGCGACCGTCCGGCGCGTTCACCTACGAGATCGACGCGCTTCCCCGCGTGCCCGAGGTATTGCGGTTTATCGTGGATCACGCGGCCATGTCACCGGATGCGGCCTACCAGACGTTCAACATGGGCTGTGGTTTCGCCATCTACTGCGCCGCCGGACACAGTCAGGCCGTCGTCGAGCACGCCGCCGTCCTCGGTCTCGACGGACTGGCGGCCGGTCATGTTCGCCAAGGTCCGCGGCAGGTCGTCCTCACGCCGATCGACGTGACCTACGGGTCCACGGCGATGGACCTCGCCCCGCCCCGCGCGGCCTAGAGCGTCCCCGCCACCCCCGGCTCAGTCGACGTCGACGTCGACGTCGGCGTCGGGATCGGGGTCGGCCGCGGCGCGGCGCTGGCGCTGGGCGATCAGCTGCCGGCGCTGGTCGCGCAGCTCCGCCGCCCGCGTCAGCTCGCCGGCCTCGGATGCATCGTGCAGCTCCCGTCCGACCCGGGCGATCTCCCGCTCGAGCAGGCGCAGGTGCTCGGTCGTCGCCCGGAGGCTGGCCCCGTCGACGCCGAGCTCGGCGAGCACCCAGCCGGCCGGGCTCTGCGGGTCGCTGGCGAGCGCGACGAGGAAGTCCGTGACCTCGATCGGCCGCCCGTCGGCCGTCGCCTCGGCGGCCGCCTGCGTCAAGGCGGTGCCGAGCCACGCGGCGAACTGCGGCGGGGTGACCCCCTCGCCGGCGGGTCCGGCGACGCCGTCGAGATCGGCCTCGGCGAGGCCGACGAACTCCGCCCGGATCTCCCCCACGTCAACTCCGAGCTGGGTGAGGATGATCGCCGCGACACCCTCGTCCTCCTCGAGCAGGCCCAGCAGCAGGTGCTCGGTGCCGACGAGGTCGCGGCCGAGGCTGCGGGCCTCGCGTGGCGCCAGCTCGAGTGCCTGCTTGGCTCCGGCCGTGAGGGCGATCGTCCCGGGTGCGACCTCGTGCCCGGGACCGATCATCCCCCGCACCTCGACGCGCACGAGATCGGGCGTGACGCCCAGCCGGCCGAGGATCTGCGCCCCGGCGCCCGCGCCCTCCCGCAGGATCCCGAGCAGGATGTGCTCGGTCCCGATGCGGTCGTGGCCGAAACCCCGGGCCTCCTCCTGCGCGAGCGCGAGCGCCTGGCGGGCCGATTCCGAGAAGCGGGCGGACATCGCGCCATCATCGCGCAATCGTTCGAGCGAGCCCAACGCACCGGATCGGCGTCGGCTTGCGTGACCTGCGGCGCCTCGACCCGGGAACCGCGCGCTACCGGTTGCGGCGGGCTCGGCGCACCGGCACCCGCCGGCTGCGCGTCCTCGGGCACTGCCGGCGACCGGCCGGGATGACGTCGAAGCTCGCGTCGTCGTAGACGATCACGCCCCCTCCCACCAGCCAGCCGCCGGCCCGCCCGGGTCCGCTGAGGATCGCCGCCTTGGCGAGGGTCTCCGCCTCGACCCCGGTCGGCGCGAGCGCCGTCACCTGGACGACGCCGGTATAGGCCGGGCGCCCGGTCGACGGGTCGAGCAGGTGATGCGCCGGCGCCCCGCTCGTGTCAAGCCAGCTCCGCCGTCCGATGCCGCTGGTGGCTACGCCCCCGCCGGTCAGCGCGAAGGTGTGAAGCGCCGACCGGTCCTCGAACGGGCTCGCCACGATCACGGGCCGGGCCGCGGCTGCGGTCCCGCCGAGCCGCAGATCGCCGGCGCAGTCGATCGCGACGCTGGCATAAGAGCCCAGCTCGGCGGCCAGGATGTCGGCGAACATGCCCTTCGCCAGGCCGCCACCGTCGAGCTTCACTCCGGGCGGCCGGCTCACGGTCTGCCGGTCGGTGTCGACGCGCAGCTGGCGCCAGCCCGGCTGTGCGCGGGGCGCCGCCGGCCTTCGGGGTGGCGCGAGCGCGAGCGCCGCCCTGAGCTCGAGCGATCCCGGCAGGTCCGCGCCGTAGCCGGCGTCCTCGATCGCGTCGACCAGGGTCGCGTCGACGAGGCCGCCGGTCCGCTCGCCGGCCGTGAAGGCCGCCGCCGCCAACCGGCACAGATCGCGGCTGACGGCGACCGTCTCCTGGGGGTCCGCGTTCAGCCGCGACAGCTCGCTCCCGGGCACGAAGCGGCTGAAGCGACCGTGCCAGGCGAGCAGCCGGCCCTGCGCGTAGGCGACGGCCTCGCCCGCGCTGCCGAGCTCGCCGTCGCCGCCGACGAAGACAGCACAGGTCGACCCGAAGCAGGCGAACGTCACCCCGGCCTCAGCGGTCATGACTGCTGCGTTGTGACCGGAGTCGGGCTGACGCTCGCCGGCTGCTGCGCAACCGCAGGGCTGGTGGACTGCTGACTCGCTCCGGAGCCGGTCGACGCCGAGGTGGTGGTGGTGCTGGTCGGGGTCGAAGTCGATGTCGGGGTCGACGCCGTGTCGGTCGAGTAGGTCGACGTGCCCGTGCTCCCGGTCGAGGTCGTCGTGGCGGTTGCGGCGGCAGCAGTGCTGCTCGTGCTCGCGGCGGCGGCTGCTGCCGTCGCCGCGGCGGCCTCCGCCTGCGCGGCCTGCGCCCGGGCAGCCCGAGCCTTCGCGACCTTCTCCCGGGCGCGCCGCTTGACGGCGAGGGCGTGCCGGCGTTCGTGCAGCGCGCGTGCGGCGTCAGCCGGCGTCGGCGTCGGCGTCGCGTCGGCGGCGGCCGCGTTCGCGCTGAGCGCCGGATCGTTGCCCGAAGCGAGCTGGACGTAGAGCACCAGCCAGAGCGCAACGAACACGGCCAGCGTCCCGCTGGCGATTGTCGTCCGCAGGCTGCGGGCACGGCGCCGCTTGGCCGCGAGCCGCTCGCCCGCAACGGTGTTGACGGCGACGCGGGCCGGCGGCGTGTCGGCAGGCATCATCGGCCTCCAGCTGTGTCGGTGGTGTCCATGGCGAGCGAAGGATCGAGCGACGACATTGGACGCGCCTGGACGTATCCTGGGAATCGGCTGAGTCGCGGGCTCAGGTAATTCACAGCATGCGCGTGCACAATGAGCTCATGCCCGAGACCGCAACCGATGCCCTCCGCGTGCTCGTCGTCGACGACGAGCCCAATATCGTCGACGTCATCTCGATGGCCCTCCGCTACGAGGGGTTCGCCGTCGCGTCGGCCGACTGCGGAGCCGAGGCGATCGCCAAGGTCGGCGATTTCCGTCCGCACCTCGTCGTGCTCGACATCATGCTCCCCGACATGGAGGGGTTCGACGTGGCCGAGCGCCTGTCAGCCAAGCGCATCGACGTCCCGATCATCTTTCTCACCGCCCGCGACGCGACCGAGGACAAGGTCCGCGGCCTGACGATCGGGGGCGACGACTACGTCACGAAGCCGTTCAGCCTCGAGGAGCTCGTCGCCCGAATCCGGACGATCCTCCGCCGGACCGGTCTGGCCGAGGAGGACTCCAAGCGGCTCGTCTTCGAGGATCTCGAGCTCGACGAGGACACGCGCGAGGTTTCGCGCGCCGGCCGGCCGATCGAGCTGACGGCCACCGAGTACCGGCTGCTCCGCTACCTGATGCTCAACGGCCGCCGGGTGCTGACCCGGTCGCAGCTGCTCGACCACGTCTGGGAGTACGACTTCGGCGGCGACGCCCGCGTACTCGAGACGTACATCAGCTACCTACGCAAGAAGATCGACGCCGCCAACGCCCCGCCGCTGATCCACACCGTGCGCGGTGTGGGCTACACGCTCCGCGTCCCTCGGGCATAGTCCCATGTCGCTGCGGGCGCGGCTTCTGATCGGGCTCGTCGCACTGGTCGCCGCCGGCCTGGCGACGGTCGGGGCGGTCACCTACACGGAGCAGCGCTCGTTCCTGCTCAAGCGGATCGATCAGGAGGCGAGCGCGGCGATCCCCAAGATCGCGAGTCACTTCGCCGGGGTCGGCGACGGCGGCGGCAAGCCGCCACCGCAACCGGCCGGACCGCCCGCCGGCTTCGGTGGTGGGCGCGGCGGCCCCGACGACCACCAGCCGCCGTCGCTGCCGACCAGCACCTACACCGAGCGACTCGACGCGGCCGGCCACCCGCTCGGCGCCTACACGCCCAGCGGCCCGACACTGGCTCAGCCGTTGCTCCCCAGCCACATCCCGCTCAGCGACGCCGGACACATCCGGCCGATCACCGTCGGCTCGGCCGGCAGCTCCGGGCTCCATTACCGGGTGATCTCGGTCGCCACCGGCGACCAACCGGGCACGACGACGGTGATCGCGATTCCGCTGCGCGAGATCGACGACACGTTGAGCAGCCTGCTCGAGATCGAGGGCCTGGTCGGCGGCGGGGTGCTGGTCGCCCTGATCGCGCTCGCCTGGTGGATGATCAGGATCGGCCTGCGGCCGCTCGACCGGATGGGCGCCACGGCCGACGCGATCGCCGCCGGCGACCTGTCACGACGAGTCGAGCCGACCGCCCCGCGGACCGAGGTCGGCCGCCTCGGGCTGGCGCTCAACGGGATGCTCCACCAGATCGAGCAGGCGTTCGCCGAGCGGGAGGCGAGCGCCGAGCGGCTGCGCCGCTTCCTCGCCGACGCGTCGCACGAGCTGCGCACCCCGCTGGCGTCGATCCGCGGCTACGCCGAGCTGTTTCGGATCGGCGCGGTCGCGACGCCCGAGGACACGGCCAAGGCGATGAGCCGGATCGAGGGCGAGGCGGCCCGCATGGGCGTGCTCGTCGAGGATCTGCTCACCCTCGCCCGCCTCGACGAGATGCCCGAGCTCCGGCGGGGCCGCGTCGAGCTCGGCGACCTCGCCCGCGACGCGGTGGGCGACGCGCTCGCCATCGCCGCCGATCGCGAGATCTCACTCGAGGTCAAGACGCCGGCCCCCGTCCTCGGCGACCCCCACCAGCTGCGTCAGGTGATCGCGAACCTGATGCGCAACGCCGTGGTCCACACGCCGGCCGGCACGCCGATCGAAGTCATCGTCGGCCGCGACGGCCCGGACGCGACGATCCAGGTGCGCGACCACGGCCCCGGCCTGCCGCCCGACGCCGTCGAGGCGATCTTCGAGCGCTTCTGGCGCGCCGACCCCGGGCGCGGCCGGGGCAAGGCCGGGGCCGGCCTCGGCCTCTCGATCGTGACCTCGATCGTCAGGGCCCACGGCGGCAGCGCCAGCGCCGCCAACGCCCCCGACGGCGGGGCCGTCTTCACCGTGCGCCTGCCTCTACTCGACGCGACCCAGGCGCCTCCGCCGATTGAGGCCAGCGTCTGACGCGACGCTGAGCGATGAGCCATTGTCGTCGCATCACCGCATCATGATGCTAAGGGCCCCGGATCAGTCGCGGCTGGTGATCGTCTCCTTCAGCTTGGCCACCGCGAAGCCCCAGGCGTCGCCGGGTGTGACCTTCGGCGGCAGCGAAACCTCGTCGGGGTTGGTCAGCACGTCGAGCACCACGGGTCCGCCGGTGCCGAGCGCCTCGATCACGGCGGCGTCCACCTGGTGCGGATCGGTCACCCGAATCCCGGTCAGTCCCATCGCCCGGGCGACGGCCGCCAGATCGGGGTTGTGGAGGATCGTCCCGAACTCCGGCAGGCCGCCCTGCTCCTGCTCGAGCTTGACCATGCCCAGGCGACCGTTGTCGAACACGACGAACGTGACCGGCAGGTCGTAGGCGACGGCGGTCAGCAGGTCCCCCAGCAGCATCGTCAAGCCACCGTCCCCGCAGAAGGCCACGACCTGACGCGTCCGGTCGAGCGCCTGGGCGCCCAGCGCGTGGGGCATGGCGTTGGCCATCGAGCCGAGGTTGTAGGAGCCGACGAGGCGGCGGGTCCCCCGCATGGTCACAAACCGCGACAGCCACACGGTCGACATGCCGGTGTCAGACGTGAAGATCGCGTCGTCGGCCGCGTGGGCGTCGACGGCGGCGGCAAGCGCCTCGGGCCGGATCAGGTGCTCGGGGTTGTCGACCAGCGCCCGGGCCCGGCCGCCGAGCCGCTCGTCGTGGCCCGGATCCGCGAGCTTGAGCTGCCGCTCACGCCAGCTCAGGTACTCCGACCGATGGCCGTCGAGCAGCGACCGATCCGGCTTGCCGCCCACGCGCTCGAGCAGCCCGGCCAGGGTCAACGCCGAGTCACCGACGACGCCCACCTCGACCCGGGTGCGACGCCCGATGTGACCGCCGCGCGCGTCGATCTGGATGACGGCCTTGTCCTTCGGATACCAGTCGACGTAGGGAAAGTCCGTGCCCACCATGAGCAGCAGTTCGGCGGCCTCGAGCGCCTGGTGCGCGGCGGGATTGCCGATCATCCCCGTCTGCCCGAGCTCGTACGGGTTGTCGCGCTCGAGACCGTCCTTGGCCTTGAGGGTCAGCACCATCGGCGCGGCGAGACGGTCGGCCAGGGCCAGCAGCTCGCTGCGCGCGTGGCGCGCGCCCTGGCCGGCGAGGATCGCGACGGAGGCCGCCGCGTCGATGCGCGCCGCCGCTCGCTCGAGCCCTTCCGGGTCGGGCGTCAGCGGCGGGTCGGCCTGCACGAAATGCGGCTCGGCGGTCCCTCGGGCCACGTCCATGGCGGCCACGTCGCCGGGTAGCGTCAGCACGGCAACCGTCTTCTCGGCCAGCGCGGTCTGCACCGCCTGCTCGAACAGCAGCGGCAGCTGCTCGGGGCTCGAAATGGTGCGTGAGAAGGCGGCGACGTCGGCGAACACCTGCTCGTTGTCGACCTCCTGGAAGAAGTCGCTCCCGATCTCGGCCAAAGGCACCTGCCCGCAGATGGCCAGGACCGGCACGCGCGACTTCTTCGCGTCGTAGAGGCCGTTGAGGAGGTGGATCGACCCGGGTCCCACCGTGCCCATGCAGACGCCGAGCGTCCCCGAGAGATGGGACTGGGCGCACGCGGCGAAGGCGCCCACCTCCTCGTGGCGCACGCCGATCCATTCGATCCGGTCCTCCCGGCGGATGGCATCGGTCACCGGGTTCAGGGCGTCACCGACCACGCCCCAGATCGTCTTGACTCCCAGGTCGGCGAGACCCTTGACGATGAGCTCAGCGACTGTGGGCATGCGGCGGCTCCGATCGAGTCCTGCGGCCTTTGAACGAATCCGGATCGGCCCGCCGCCAGTCGGCCGCCCAGGACTCGCGCGGTGACCCGAGGAGCTCGCCCGGCTCGAGCCACTCGAAGAGGTCCGCAAACGAAGCGGTCCTCGCTTCGTCGAGCCGGCGGATCAGCATCCACGGCTCGATCTCCGACGGGCCGGTCAGGCCCATCGAGCCGATGATCTGCTGGGCCTGGGCGACCGTGCCCTGCTGGAAGCGGCGGACGCGCTCGGTCTTGTCCGGAACGTCGAGGGCCCGGGCCCGGCGCGGGTCCTGAGTCGTGACGCCCACCGGGCACTTGTTGGTATGGCAGACCTGGGCCTGGATGCAGCCCGCGGCCATCATCATCGCCCGCGCGGCGTTCGTGTAGTCGGCGCCCTGGGCGAGCCGCTTGACGATGTCCGACCCGGTCGCGACCTTGCCGCTCGCGCCGATCCGGATCCGATCGCGCAGGCCCGTTCCGACAAGCGCGTTGTGGACCATCATCAGACCTTCGGTCAGCGGCGTTCCGACGTGATCCTCGTACTCCTGCGGGGCCGCCCCGGTCCCCCCCTCGGACCCGTCGACGACGATGAAGTCCGGAGTCGAGCCCTCCTCGACCATCGCCTTGCAGATGGCCAGGAACTCGTGGCGGGCCCCGATGCAGAGCTTGAACCCCGTCGGCTTGCCCCCCGCGAGGCGCCGCATCGTGCCGATGAACCGGATCAGCTCGCGCGGAGTCGAGAACGTCGAGTGATGGGACGGAGAGACGCATTTCTCGCCCTTGGGGACTCCGCGCGCCTGCGCGATCTCCGCCGAGACCTTCCCGGCCGGGAGCACCCCGCCAATACCCGGCTTGGCCCCCTGGGAGAGCTTCAGCGACACGCACTTGACCTGGTCGTGGGCCGCCTTGGCGCGAAACTTCTCCGGGTCGAAGCGGCCGTCCTTGGTCCGGGCGCCGAAGTAGCCGCTCCCGATCTCCCAGATCAGGTCGCCGCCGTTCTCGAGGTGGTACTCGGTCAGACCGCCCTCGCCGGTGTCGTGGGCGAATCCACCCCGCTGGGCCCCGCCGTTGAGCGCCCGGATGGCGTTGGCCGACAGGGCGCCGAAGCTCATGGCCGAGACGTTGAGCAGGGCCATGTCGTACGGCTGCGTGCAATCCGGCCCGCCGATTCGGACCCGCGGCGGATCGTCGGGCGGGTCGAGCGGAGCGTTGCTGTGCAGCAGCCACTCATAGCCCGGCTCGGCCACGTCACGCTCCGTGCCGAACGCCTGCTCGCCGTGCACGCCCTTCGCGCGCTCATAGATGACCGTGCGCGTGTCGCGGTCGTACGGTCGGCCGTCGTAGTTGCGCTCGATGAAGTACTGCTGCATCTCCGGGCGGATCGCCTCGAGCAGGAACCGCATATGCCCGGCGAGCGGGTAGTTGCGTAGGATCGAGTGCCGGCGCTGCACCAGGTCGTAGACCGCGAGGCACAGCAGCAGGAAGAGCAGGCCGGCCCCGATGTCGGCCACCACGCCGCCGCCGGCCGCCGCGGCGAGCCCGGCGAGCACGAGCAGCCCAGCGATCGCGATGGCGACGAAGAACCTCACGCCCCCGCCCCGCGCAGCTCCGGAAGCACCCGGTCGCCGTAGGTCCGGATCGTCCCGAGCGGGTCGGCCGCTCCGATCAGCTGCGTGCAGATCACGGTCGGATCGAGCTCGCACAGCTCCCGCAGCCGGGCGACGTGGTGCTCGACGTCGGCGCTGACGACGAAACCCTGGTGGGCGAACTCGTCGTCGCTGAGCTCGGCGTCGGCGAGCCGCTGCATCTCCTGCGGATCGTGGATGTCCTCCCGGTAGACGCTCGGCAGCTGCGTCGGCTTCCACCGCCGCGCACCGGCGATCGCCGCCGCCTCGGTCTCGGCCCAGGCGATGCCGGTCTGGAGGATGATCTCGCCGACCGGCCGGCCGTGCTCCTCGCATGACGCGCGGTAGGCCGCGATCACATCCGGGGCCTGGTCGGGATCGCCGAGCGTCCACAGCCCGTCGCCGTGGCGGCCGGCGATCCGCGCCGCCTGCGGCCCGAACGCGGACACGTAGAGGCGCGGCGGCGCGCTCGCCCGCGTGTAGAGCTTCGCCTCGTCGAGTCGAAACCAGCCACCGTCCATGGTCACCGTCTCCCCGGCCCAGAGCCGCCGGATCGCCTCGAGCCCGGCATCGAACCGGGCGAGCTGCTCGGCCGGCCGCGGCCAGTCGAGCCCGAGCGGCGATTCGTTGAGCGACTCGCCCGAGCCGACGCCGAGAAAGACGCGGCCCGGATACATCTCCTCGAGCGACATGAAGGCCTGCGCGATGACGCCCGGGTGGTAGCGATGGATGACCGGCGTCACGCCGGTGCCGATCGGGAGCTTCGTCAGCTGGCCGATCGCACCCAGCCACACCCAGGCGCTGCCCGACTCCCCGCCCGGGAACCACGGGGCGAAGTGATCCGAGCAGCCGAGTCCATCGTAACCGGCGCGTTCGGCCGCGACGGCCTGCTCGAGCAGCTGCGACGGCGTGAACTCCTCGTGCGAGCCGGCAAACCAGAACTGCGGGGCCATTCCATCCCTCCGATCGACCATGGAGCGAGCACCTACCCGCCCGCCCGCCGGATTGAACC
This sequence comes from uncultured Solirubrobacterales bacterium, assembly GCA_963742705.1. GTDB lineage: Bacteria > Actinomycetota > Thermoleophilia > Solirubrobacterales > Solirubrobacteraceae > Palsa-513. The sequence goes on from CAVUMZ010000019.1 coordinate 177,186, forward strand.
CCATAAGATTCGCCGCCCATGGACCCTGGGTTCACGGCTGCTCATCGGGGGGGCTGCGGACCGCCGCTGGTCTGCCTGCACGGCTTCATGGACACCTGGCGGACGTGGGAGCTGGTGCTCCCGACGCTCGAGCGGTGCCACGACGTCCTCGCTCCGACGCTCGCCGGCCACGCCGGCGGACCCCCGTTCGACGCGCACGCCGGCCAGGCCGGCATCGTCGACGCGGTCGAGCGGGCAATGGACGAAGCCGGGTTCGCCGCTGCGCACCTCGTCGGGAACTCGCTCGGCGGCTATGTCGCCCTCCAGCTGGCAGCACGCGGCCGTGCGCGCACGGTCGTGGCCCTGGCCCCGTGCGGCGGCTGGGCCGACGCCGGCGACTTCGTTCGCACCGTGACGACACGCCAGGCGGATATGCACCGCGGGCTCCAGGGCGCCGCGCTTTACGCGCGCGCGCTCGTGTCCTCGCCGACGGGGCGCCGCGCCGCGACCGCGGCGACCACGGTCGCCTTCGAGCACATCCCGCCCGAGCTCCTCGCCCACCAGATCCGCGGCGTCGCTGCCTGCGACGCACTCACGCTGATCGACTGTGCCCGGCGCGAGGGCTATGACCTCGACGCCGAGCGCGTGACGTGCCCGGTACGCATCGTCTGGGGCACCGAGGACCGGCTGCTGCCGCTGCCGGCGAGCGCTGTCCGCTTCCGGCGCGACTGGCTGCCGTCCGCCGACTGGGTCGAGCTCGACGACGTCGGACACGCACCGCAGCTCGACGTGCCGCTCGCCGCCGCCCAGCTGATCCTCGACTTCACGCGCCCGTCCCGGCGTCACAGCGCGAGCACCGCCACCGCGCACAGCATCCCGACGACCGAGAACGCCGCGTAGTCGTTGACCGACCCGGTGTGCAGCCCGCGCAGCAGGCGGATCGGCCGCGGCTCGTCGACGCGGCGCACGTAGGCGGCGGCCAGGACCAGGCCGGCCGCCACCTCGGCCGCGACGCTCAGCAGCTCGGTCGGCTTGAAGTAGTCGAAGCTGACCCGGACCGACGGCAGCCGGGCGCTGCCGGCCAGCACGCCGGCGGCATACGTCGGCGCGTGCAGGAGGCTCGCCGCCGCCGGCGCCCCCACGTGATCGAGGATCCAGTTCGGGAAGACGCCCGCCGCCAGACAGGCCGCCGCCAGCGTCCAGAAGGCGGCGAGCATTCCGGGACGCGGCCGCTCGAGGTCCTCGTAGGGCTCGGCCCGGGGCGCGAAGAACGCCATGTAGGCAGCGCGGCCGAGCGCCGCGATCGTGATCACCTGGGCGGCGAGCATCGCCACGTTCACCGCCGCATGGCCGCTCCCGGTCAGCGCCTCGTGGATCAGCCCGAGCGACGCGTAGCCGTTCAGCGGCGGCACCCCGGCGATGGCGACCACGCCGGCCGTGAACGCCGCCGCCAGAGCCGGGCGGTGCCGGGCCAGCCCACCGAGCTCAGACAGCTTCGTCCGGCCCGTGGCGTGGACGATCGCCCCGGCGGCGAGAAACAGCAGCGACTTGTAGAGGGCGTGGTCGACGAGGTGATAGGTCGCCCCGGCGACGCCTGCCGGCACCGCTGTCGCCAGGCCGACCGCGAGCACGCCCATCTGCGAGATCGTGTCGTAGGCCAGCAGCCGCTTGAGGTCGTCCTGAGCCAGGGCCAGCAGCGCGCCGACGAGCGCCGAGACGACGCCGGCCCCCATCAGCAGTCCGAGTACCGGCCGGCCCCCCGACGGGCCGTAGATCTGGAGCGTCACGCGGGCGATGGCGACGATGCCGAGGCTCACCATCAGCCCGGAGAAGAGCGCCGACACCGGACCCGGTGCGGCCTCGTGCGCGTCGGGCAGCCACCCGTGGAACGGCACCAGCCCGGCCTTCGTCGCGAAGCCGCAGACGAGCAGCCCCAGCGCGATCATGTCCGACGTGTGCGGGTGGCCGGACACCGCCCGGTGGAGCTGGGCGAAGTTGAGCGCCCCGTGGTCGGCGTAGAGCAGCGTCGCCCCGACGAAGATCGCAAAGCTCGCCAGCGTCGTCAGGGTCAGCACCTTGAACGCCGCCTCGAGCGCGATCGGCCGCTCGAGAAAGAAGCCGGTCAGGCCGTAGCTCGCCAGGGCGGCGACCTCGAACCAGACGAACAGGTTGAACAGGTCGGCCGTCAGCGCCGTGCCGATCAGCGCCGCGAGCAGCAGCTGGAAGAGGCAGGTGTAGCCCCCGAGCTCGCGTGGCCCGAGGTCGCCGAGCTCCGACAGCGTCGAGACCAGGAGCACGGCCCCGATCGTCGCCGCCGCCAGCGCGTAGGCCAGCCCAAACGGGTCGGCCGCGAAGGCGATCCCCAGCGAGCGGCCGTCGACCGGGACCCACCCGCCCATGTAGTGGGCGACGATCTCGCCGCCGAACACTCGCGGCGCCAGCCCGACGAGGACCCCAGCGGCCCCTGTGAGGCAGAGCACCGCGATCACCAGCGGCGCCCGCCGATCGATCCGCGCCGCGAGCGGGGCGAGCACGGCCCCAGCGAGCGGGATCGCCACCGGCAGCGGCAGCACCTGGCCGAGCTCGGCGGCGGTCACCCGCGCAGCGCCCTGACCTGATCGGCGTCGAGCGTCCGGTAGTGCTGGGCGATGCGCACCGCGACGCTCAGGAACACGCCGGTCACGGCGACCCCGATCACGATCGCCGTCAGGCAGAAGTTCTGGAGCACCGGGTCGGCCACGTTGCCGTGCGCCAGGCGCGTCATCGACGACCCGCCCGGCGGGCTCTCCAGCACCGGCGCGGTGGACCCCCGCCGGTAGGCGAGCGACACCAGCAGCAGGTAGGTCGAGGACTCCATCAGCGACAGACCCATGACCAGCTTGATCAGGTTGCGCCGGCTCAGCACGACGTAGAGGCCGATGGCGAAGACCACCGCCGCCACGACGTAGTTGGCGAGGATCACGACTCGTCCTCGTCGGGCGACCAGTCGTGCTCCATCGCCAGCAGCGCGAAGACGGCCAGCGTCAGGCCGGTCGCCACCTCGAACAGCTCGCTGGCCGAGAACGCCTGGAGCACGCCGCCGCTGAGGATCGTGTCCGGCTGCCGGGCGAGCGGGAGGAAGTTCGCGGTGAACGATCCCTCGAACACGAGCCCGGCGACGCCGAGGCCGATGATCGCGAGCGCCCCGGCGAGCTCGACCGCCTCGAGCAGCGACGGCCGCAAGGCCGCGGCCACCCGCCGCCGGCCGAAGCCCGCGTACAGCAGGAGGATCACGCCGAGCATCACCGCCCCACCCGGGAAGCCGCCGCCCGGCGAGTAGCCCCAGGCGACGAGGTAGCCGCCGGCGACGGCGAGCAGTGGCGCCGCCGTCCGCGCCGCCGTCCGCACGACGACCGACATCGCCTCGGCTCGCTCCGGACCCGGCACGCCCAGGCCGATCGCGTCCGGCGTCGCCGGCTCGTCCGCACCCCCTCCCGGCTCCTCTTCCGCCTCCGCCTTGCGCGCCCGGCCCTCGGCGGCGTCGGTGGCCTCACGCGGGTCAAACTCGGCCTGCTCGTCGGCCCCGGCCCGCTCCTCCCCGCTTAGGCTTCGCCGCGGCTCCCGTCGCCGCGTCAGCGTCATCACCGAGACGACCGCCGCCAGCAGGAGAAAGGTCTCGCCGAAGGTGTCAAAGCCGCGCGTCCCGTAGACGATCTCGTTCACCGGCTCCGTCGTGTGCCACCGCGGCAGGGCGATCTCGAGGCCGTAGCGGGCGATCGCCGGCAGGTGCGCCCCTTCTCGCGGCATCCCGACCAGCGCCACCGTCAGCACGACGGCCGTGGCCACAGACAGCGCGCCCGCCAGCGTCGATCGATGAATCGGCTCGGACGCCTCCCCTCCCCCTCGCGCGCGCCTATCCGCGGGCATCCGGCGGCTCGTCCTCCTCGCCGAGATCGCCCCGGTCGACGACGTCGGTCCGCGCCTTGCCGATCGCGACCAGGTAGAGCACCGGCAGCGCGATCGCCCCGACGACCACCTCCGAGTGGGCGACGTCCGGGGCCCCGAGCACGACGAACAGGAGCGACAGCACGGTGCCGAGCGCCGACAGCCCCATCACGGCGGCGTTCAGGTTCGCCATGCGCACGACGAGCACCGCCGCGCCGACGATCAGCCCGAGGCACACGTAGTCGAGCGCCCAGAAGGCGGTCAACGTCGCGGCTCGTCGACGACCGCGCCCGACCACATCGGGACGCCGTCCTTGTAGGCCGCCCGCGCCAGCGCGTGCGACGCCGCCGGGTTCACGATCAGCAGCAGCACGCCCACGAGCAGCGCCCGGCTGCCCCACGCGCTGAACGGACCCTCGCCGACGACGAGGCCCAGCAGCGCCGGCAGCGCGCCCATCGTGATCGTCTTCGAGCTGCACTGGATCCGGCAGTAGACGTCCGGCATGCGCAGGATGCCGACGACCCCGCTGAGGCTGAAGCCGACGCCGATCACGCACAGACCGATCACGATCGCCTCCCTCACAGCAGCCCCCGCTCGAGGTAGCGCGACCAGACGATCGTCCCCAGGTAGCTGAACGACGCCAGCCACAGCGCGACGTCGAGGTAGATCGTCCGGTCGGCGAAGGCCGCGAAGAACAGCAGCGTCAGCGCCGCCTGCGTCGAGATCGTGTTGAGCGCGACGATCCGGTCGCAGATCGACGGTCCCCGGGCCAGGCGGTGCAGCAGCGGCGCCGCCACGAGCAACTCGGCCAGCGCAACCGCGATGTAGACGCCGTGCATCAGTCGGCCTCGCTGCGCACGACCGGGCTGAGCAGGCGCTCGATGGGGCCGTTGATCGCCGCCCTCGCGTCGCCGTCGGGGACGTCGATCGCGTGGTACTGGAGCAGCCCGCGCCGCCGATCGACGTCGACCAGCTGGTTGTCGACGATCAACGACGTCAGCAGACCGACCGCCATCAGGCCGCCCTCGGTCCGGGCTTCGGTCGGGACGATGATCATGCCGCTGCGCAACGGCAGGCTCGGGGTCCAGATCCGCCGCGCCAGGCGCACGTTGGCCACGACCATCCGACCGGCGACGCCCAGCCCGAGTCGCCCGGCCGCGTGCAGGCGGCGCGGGTCCGCGATCAGCCACGGGCGGGCCGCCGGCCCGAGTGGCCCGAGCGCAGCCGCGACGGCCGCCGCGACGACAACGCCGGCGACGAGCTGCTCGAGCGTGAACATCCACGTCAGCAGCACCCACGCGCCGAGCGACCAGATGCCCAGCGCCAGCCCCCGACCGATCATGGCCCGCCGGTTACCCGGCGCCGGGGGGCGCGAAACGAGGCCGGCATATCGTGTCGCCCGTGCGCTCCTGGCTCGAGGCCGTGGAAAGTTCCGTGCTCCGGACGGGTTGGTCGCCGCCGCGCAGGTGGGCTCGTGATGGCCGGCTGTGGAGGCGCGAGCCCGGGTGCCGGCCGGTCGTCGCCGGCGACGTGCGCCACGCGAGCCCCGCATTCGCTGCGGCTTCAGCCTGACCAACGGCACCGGCTTCCGGCTCTTTCTTAGCTAAGGGCCCGACGTGATCGTGGCCGTGACCTGCGGGCCCTGGACGAGCGACTGGTAGACGACGCAGTAGCGTTCGGTGAGCTTGAGCAGCGTCGCGAGCTCGACGGCGTCGGCCGTCGTCTCGAGCTCGAAACGAACCCGGACCGACGAGAATCCGACCGGGGCGCTGCGGTCGACGCCGAGCGTGCCGCGAAAATCCAGATCGCCCTCGACCAGGACGCGGCCTGCGACGACGGGTATGCCGATCGACGTGGCGACCGCGCGCAGCGTCACCCCGGCGCACGCGGCAAGCGCCTCCAGCAGCATGTCGCCCGAGCACAGCAGCGACCCGTCCCCACCCGTGGCCGGATGCAGTCCGGCCTGCGCGATCGCCCGCCCGGTGCGGACCGAGCACGACACGCCTTCGCCGAGGGTCGCGCTGGCCGACAGAGTCACCTGCGCCGCGGCCGGCTCGGACCTGTAGCGCTCCTTCAGCGGCGTCTGGAGGGCCCGCAGTGCGTCGCGATCCATGCCCGGATCGTACGCCGCCCACCGGGTTCGCCGCTCCGCTGATGATCCGTTCGTCGCCCCGGCGGCAGACGAGTGAGTAGACGTCGTCGCCGACCGTCGCCGCACGGCAGACCAACCCGCCGAGGCGCGAGCTCGCGCCGGGCGGGGCGTCAGCCGGCGAGCAGATCGCGGAGCGTGATCGCGTTGCGCACCGCGTGGCCTTCGCCGTCGTTGTTGAAGTAGGCGAAGACGGCTCGGCCGGCGGCGTCCCACTCCCGCAGCCGCGCGGCCCACCAGCGGAGGTCGGCGTCCGAGTACGAGCCGGCGTAGAGGTGATCGTGGTCGGGGCCGTGCAGGCGCACGTAGACGAACGGCGCGGTCGCGCGGAGCACGCACGGCAGGTCCGCCCCGCTCATGACGCAGTAGGCGACCTCGTGGTGCTCGAGCCGCGCGAAGACCTCGTCGTCGAGCCAGCTGGGGTGACGGAACTCGACCGCGGTTCGCACCCACGCCGGCAGCAGCCCGAGGAAGTACTCGAGCCGGGCGTCGTCGCGCACGTGATCCGGCGCGAGCTGGACGAGGAGGACGCCCCGCTTGTCGCCGAGCTCGTGCCAGCCGGCCGCGATCCGCTCGACCCAGGCCTCCGGCGCGTAGAGCTTCTTCGCATGTGTGAGGCCGCGCGGTGCCTTGACCGAGAATTGGAAGCCATCCGGCACGCGCCGCCGCCAACCGGCGAACGTCGCGGCTCGCGGCCAGTGGTAGAAGCTGCTGTTGAGCTCGACCGTCTCGAAGCGCCGCGTGTAGAGGCCCAGCCGGTCGGCCGGCCGTGCGCCGTGCGGATACAGGACCCCGGTCCAGTGGTCGTAGCTCCAGCCGGACGTGCCGATGTGGATCGTCACTGGCCGCCCGGTACCCGTCGACGCGTGATCGGTCGGTACGACGAGTCGGGATCGGGTGACAGGCTCCGGCGGCCGATGATGAACGCCTGATCTTCTCGGTCGCGATCCCCAAGGGCACGCGCAACGAGTTCGAGTATGACCCCGAGTCCGACGGCGGGTATTCGGCCGACGACGCCCGCGAGGAGAACCACGCCGCCCGTCGGCGCTGGCGGAAGGGCGCTTGACCGTCTCGTCCGGGCGCGGTGCGCGAGACTGGCGTCATGCCGCAGGCCGAGCTCCTGATCGCACGCAACCCCGACGCCGCCTCGAGCCTCCCCTTCCTCGTCCGGGTCCCGTTGGGTTCCGACGGACTCGTCCTGAAGACGCGGGAGACCTGGCCGCGCACGAGCAAGGTCTACTGCCACCGGGCCGCCTGGCCGGACGACGCCGAGATCATCGAGCGACTGGCGGTGCGCACATGCCATCGGCGCGGACCGGCGATCGACCTCGTCCTCGACCGCGCGCGGGAGAACCGCTCGCAGATCGTCGTGACCCAGGCGCGCGGGCGCGAGATGATCTTCTGGCAGTCTCCGCAGACGGCCAAGCAGGCCCGGCCGAACGTGACGCTGCCGACCCGGCGCGCGGCGGCGGGCGTGATCGACATCGTCGTCGACACCAACGAGAAGTACGCGTACGCGTTCCGCCGTCAGCAGGCAACCACGACGAAGCGGCGGCTCCCGGCCGGCGACTATGCGGTCGAGCTCGACGGCGCGGTCGTCGCCGCCGTTGAGCGCAAGTCCCTGTCGGATCTCGCCGGCAGCCTGCTGTCCGGCCGGCTGAGCTACGCCCTCGCCGAGCTGACCGCGCTGCCGCGGGCGGCGCTGGTCGTCGAGGATCGCTACAGCGCCCTGTTCAAGCTCGAGCACGCATCGGGCGGTCAGGTGGCCGAGGCCCTCGCCGAGGCGCAGGCGCGCTTTCCCCAGATCTCGGTGATGTTCGCCGAGACGCGCCCGCTGGCCGAGGAGTGGACCTACCGCTTCCTCGGCGCCGCACTGACGGAGCTGCGCAGCCACGCTGCCGTCGTCTGGGCGGACGCCGACCCATTCGCCCCGATGCCATGACCCGGGATTGCCGTGTTGCGCGTCGAGCCGACGAGCCGTCCACCGTCAGTGCTTGGCCGGGAGCGACCGCGCGTAGTCGACACCGCGTTTGACCCACGGCGCGAGCTGCCGCTGCGTCCGCACACCGTCGGTGTCGACCCGCAGCCAGCCCGCCATCGCCCGGCCGCGCATCTCGAACAGGCCGGCGTGCGGCTCGTCCATCAGCGCCTCGGTCTGCTCGGGGTCGACCCGCACCATCAGACCGCCCTGACCACTGGCGGCGACCGACATGTTGCCGCCGATCAGGAAGGCCAGGCCGCCGAACATCTTCCGCTCGGTCAGGTCCGGCTCGTCGGCGACCAGCTCGCGGATGCGGTTGGCGAGATCCTCGTCATAGGCCACGACCGCATGATCGCCGACGGCGTCCCCCGCCGCGTCGACACCGTCGGGCTACGCTTGGGCGCTGCGACACCGCCGCCCCGACGAGCGACCCGAACCCGCCCCAGGCGACCCAGGCCGGCTCGAGCCGGCGCTGCTGGTGCTCGCCGCGATCGCGCTCGCCGCCGTGTGTCTGGCCGTGGCTCCGGTTCGGCACGCACTCGGAGCCGCAGCCCACGGCGACATCTCGGCCCTGCGCGTCCAGCTGCGCATGCTCGGGGTCGGCGGCGTGCTCGTGCTCGTAGCCGTCGTCCTCGCTCACACCGTGGTCCCGTTCCCGGCCGAGATCCCCGCCGCGGTCGCCGGGTTCGTCTACGGTTTCGCCATCGCCCTGCCGGTGATGGCCGCGAGCTTTCTCGTCTCCGCCCTGGCCGCCTACTTCCTCGCCGACGGGCTCGGCCGCCCCGCCGCCCGCCGGCTGCTCGGGGCCAGCCGACTCGACGTTCTCGAGCGAGCGGTGGGGCGAGGGCGCGTTCGCACCCTCCTGGTGGTGCGGCTCATCCCCCTGATCCCCTTCAGCCTCGTGTGTTTCGTCTGCGGCCTCGGACGCGTGCCGCTGCGCCGATACGCGTGGACCACGCTCGCCGGGATGTTCCCCCAGCTCCTGCTGGTCACGCTGCTCGGATCGCGGCTTGCCCGCCCGCACGTGACCGATCCACTGCTCTGGGGTCCCGCGGCGGCGATGATCGGGCTGGTTCTGCTCGGGCCGACCCTGGTCACACGCAGCCGCCGCTTCGCCTCACGCTCGGCATGAGCGAGTCGACCCGATCCCCGAAACCCAAGCCGTCCGCCGCGCCCGCGGGCGCGTCCGACCGCGCCTGAGGGGCTACGCGCAGCCGCTGCGCGGGCCGCGTTCGATCTCGACTGACGCCCCGGCCCCGGCGATACTCCCGGCATGCCGAGCGCGTGCCGCGATCGTGCCGTCGTTGAGACCCGGGTCGCCCCAGATCGAACCCGGGTCGCACCAGATCGCCTGGACCGTGACGTGGTCGGGGTCGCCGGCGCCGATCCCGACGCTCAACACTGGCCGCACGCCCGATGATCCTGATCCTCGGCGGCACGACGGAGGCGCGCGAGCTGGCGGCGCGGCTCGACGCCGCCTGGATCCCGGTCGTCACGTCGCTCGCCGGCCGCGTCGGCCGTCCGCGGCTGCCGGCCGGCGACGTGCGGATCGGCGGCTTCGGCGGACCCGACGCCATGGCCGCCTGGCTGCGCGACCAGGCCGTCGAGGCCGTCGTCGACGCGACCCATCCGTTCGCCGCGCGGATCTCCGCGTCGGCCGCCCGCGCCTGCCCAGCCGCCGGCGTACCGCTGCTGCGGCTCGAGCGGCCGGCCTGGACCGAGCGACCCGGCGACCGCTGGCACCGGGTCGCCGACCTCGACGCCGCTGCCCGTCTCATACCGCAGCTCGGCCGGCGGGTGCTGCTGACCACGGGGCGCCAGGGGCTCGCAGCGTTCGCCGGCGTCGCCGGCGCCTGGTTCCTCGTCCGCTGCGTCGACCCGCCCGATCCGCCGCTGCCGCCCGACAGTGAGATCCTGCTCGATCGCGGCCCTTACACGCTGGCCGGGGAGCTCGAGCTGATCGACGGCCAGGCGATCGACCTCGTCGCGACCAAGGACAGCGGCGGCGACCTGACCGTCGCCAAGCTCGACGCCGCGCGCGAGCGGGGCCTGCCCGTGATCGTCGTCGACCGCCCGCCGGCGATCGCCTCCGTCGCGACCGTCGTCACGGTCGAGGCGGCGCAGGCCTGGGTCCGCGGTCATTCGGGGTACCCCCGCGGCGTGTGACGTGCACGGGCCGACGTTTGCCAGCGTCGCTGGCGGGTACGCAGCTACCAGCATCAAGGTAGGCGACCGAAGGAGAGATCGTGCCTGACGAAGAGGGAACCCAGACCACTGACGCACCGGACACCAGCCTGCACGCGTATGGCGACGGTCGCGAAGAGGACGCACAGGAGGGCTCACGCGGAGTCGCCGGCCAGGCCGCCGGAGACGGCGAGGCCTCCTACCAGGAGGGCGGTCACGCGGATGACGCCGAGTTCGGCGACACCCCGGCGGCGACCGGGCCCCAGGACGACGCGGCCGGAGCCGACACCGGAGCCGGGGCGGGAGCCGCGGATCCGGACGGTGACGCCGGCGACGGTGGCCGGAGCGACAACGAGGGGTTCGTCGATCCCGAGAGCGCGGCGCGGGCCGAGGCTTCGCGCCCGCCGCGAGGCGTAGCCCCCGCCTGACGCGCAGCACGCGGCGTTACGCGAATTTCAGCCCGGTCTCCCGGACGTATAGGGAGGTCGGGCTGCGCTGCGCCGAGTCGCGTCCACCGTGGATGGCGATGGCGGTCGCCGAAGGCTGGGCGGACGAGACGCCGGCAGAGTCAGAGGATGGCTTCGGGCGGTATCCGCGCCTCGGCCATGACGACGCGCTGACCGCGGATCGGGACGCCCTCAGCCAGGAGGCGGGCGCGTTGGTCGTCGCCCTTGGGCCACGTGCCGTCGCTGCGGACGACGCGCCACCACGGCAGTCCGGCGGGCATGTCCCGCAGCGCGCGCCCGGCGCGGCGCGGAGCGCCGGGAGCGAGGTCGCCGTAGGTCGTCACGCAGCCCGGCGGGACGCGTCGCACACGGCCGTAGATGATCTCTGGGCTCAGCGCCATCGGTCGGTTGCTACGAAGCGGCCAGCGGTCGGTGGACGCACGGCGCGTGACTCCCCGACCTCGTCAGCTTGCCAGATCGGACCCGAGTCGGGTCGCCCCGCCGTCCCGCGCGCCCGCTCAGGGGGCCGCACGGAACCCTGAGCGCTCGAGCGGCAGTCAGTGCTGAGGGAGGATCTCGCGCGCGTAGGCGTCAAAGAAGCCGTCGATGTCGCTGCCGACCTGCTGGACGTAGACCTCGTCGAACCCGGCGGTGGCGAAACGCTCGAGCAGGCGGTGGTGGGCGGCGAGATCGGGGCCGCACGCGATCTGCGCGGCGACCATCTCCTCGTCGACGAGCTCGGACGCCTGTTCGAAATGTCGCGGGGTCGGCAGCAGCTGACCCAGCTCGCCCGGCAGGGCGTCGGTCGGCCAGAGGCGGTGGGCACGGGCCCGGGCGGCGGTCTCGTCGGCGTCGTAGCAGACCTTGAAGCCGCCCTGCACCGGCTTGCCGCCGCCACCCTGCTCACGGAAGGCGGCGACCGCCTCCGCCTGCGGCCCCACCGTGCAGAAACCATCACCGGCACGGGCGGCGAGCGCGATCGCCTTGGGCCCGAAGCCGGAGACGAAGATGGGCGGCGGCGCGGCCGGCAGGTCGTAGATGCGGGCGTTTTCGACCGTGTAGTGACGGCCGCGGTGGGTCTGGCTGCCGCCGCCCCAGAGCTGGCGCATCACGGCGATCGCCTCGTCGAGCATCTCCAGGCGAACGGCCGCCGGGGGCCAGCGGTCGCCGAAGATGTGCTCGTTGAGCGCCTCGCCCGTACCCACGCCGAGCGCGAAGCGGCCGCCCAGCAGAGTCGCGCTGGTCGCCGCGGCCTGGGCCACGATCGCCGGGTGCATGCGGACGGTCGGACAAGTCACGGCCGTCGTCACCCACATCCGCTCGGTGACCTGGGAGATCGCGCCGATCGTCGACCAGACGAACGGGCTGTGGCCCTGGGCGTCGTTCCACGGATGAAAGTGGTCGGAGATCCACAGGCCGTCGAAGCCGGCCTGCTCGGCGCGCCGGGCCTGGTCGACGAGCTCGCTGGCCGAGTACTGCTCGCTCGAGAGGAAGTAGCCGATCTTCATGTGCGGTGAGCCGCGGGTACCCGGTCGCCGCCACGACCGAAACGGGCAACGAGCCGTGTTTCGACCGCGGCACGGCCGGACACCCTTACGACATGCCCACGATCAAGCAGACATACGGCGTCCCAGACGACATCCGCACCCCCGTTCCGGTCCGGGTCTGGATCTTCCCGGCGATTGTCTTCGTTGTCGCCTTCGGCGGCTGGCTGCTGCTTCCCCACACCCCGGTCGTCGCCGGATTGCTGGTGCTGGCGGTGCTGGTCGTCGTCGGCAGCGGCGTGATGCGCATCCTGACGAGCCGGCAACTGAACGAGTTGCCCGGCCGCAAGCCGGTGAAGCCGCCGAGCGTCGGCGGCGACTAATCGTCTGGAGCTCTCGGCCCAGACCCGACCCGGAGATCACCGGGTCCGCAAGCCGTCGGCCCAAGCCCGCCACACAGCTCCGTCTGGCCCAGTCAGGCCTGCGTCTCGTCGACTCCGTCTGGGCCAGTCAGGCCTGCGTCTCGTCGACCGCGAACGCCTCCCGACCGTCGACCTCGAACAGCACCCGCGCCGCCAGGGGGACCGCCGCCTCGGCTGCCCGCCGCCGCGTCCGCCCAAGCCAGGCGAAAAGCCGGCCGTCGTCAGCGGCGCCCGACCGATCGCCGGCGACCTTGACGAGAACCAGCAGCTCGGTCGGCCCGAGGTGGACGACCTGGACGGAGGCTGCCCGCCAACCGTCAGCCGGATCCGAGCCGATCGCGGCCAGGATGGCGCGCTCGACGTCGCCCATCGCCGCCTCGCCGAGCACGAGCGAGGCCATCTCCCGGGCGAGGAACACGGCGTTCGCGGCGAGCACGAGACCGATCAGGTAGCTCGCGGCGACGTCGAGCACCGCGGCCCCGGTCAACTCGACGAGCACGGTGGCCACCAGCGCGAGGGCGAGCCCGACGAGGTCGGCGATGTCCTCGACGACCAGGACCGGGAGGTCGGGATCGCGGGAGGCTCGGATGAACTCGACCCAACCGGCGTCGGCCTTCGCCGGGCGCGCCTCGCGCAGAACCGAGACGATCGACACCGACTCGATCGCCACGGCCAGGCCGAGCGCGGCGAGCGTCAGCGTCGCGTGCTCGGGGTGGTGGGCTGGGTTCAGCAGGCGGTAGGTCGCCTCGGCGAACGCGGCGAGGGCGCTACCGCCGAAGACGACGATGGCGACGAAGAAGGCCCAGAGGTAGCGGGCTCGGCCGCGGCCGAGCGGGTAGCGGGCGGACGGCGGGCTCGACGAGCTGCGATGACCGAGCAGCAGGGCCCCCTGGTTGCCGCAGTCCGCCGCCGAATGGAGCCCCTCCGACAGCAGCACGGACGCGCCGGTGACCGCGAAGGCGGCCAGCTTGACGGCGGCGGCGACCGCGTTGGCCAGCAGCGCCACGACGAGCGCGTGATGCGGCCGCTCACCCCGCGCGCCGCCCCGACCAGCTGTCATGGCCTGACCGTGCGCGGCCGGCCCCAGCACGTGCGGCCGTCGCGTCCCCCGGGCGGGGCCGGGCTTGGTTCTCGCCAGCGAGAGCCTGACCGTACTTCGCCCACGACCACCAAGCCTAATGGCCGGGGCGGCCCGCCGCCCGGCAGGCTGGCGGGGTCTGGTGGTGACTAGGGCGTAGGATCCGGAGACCGTCAGCGCCGCTCACAGCTCGCGCGGCGACCCGTCTGACCGGAGCGTCGCCGGAGCTGTCGGGCCCCGCCACCACCACCGCAGTCGGGCACGGCCAGCAGGGTCGAGCCCGGGAAGGCCACCATGCACCTCCAGCCCACACGTCCGGCCCCCCCGCGTCCGAGGAGGGAGAGCCGATGATCGACGACGACGCGATCTGCGCCCTGGTCACCCGCCTGTCGCGCCCCCACCCGTCGGGCGGCAAGGTGATCGAGCGGGCGGCGATCATGGCCGAGGGCCCGGACTCGGCGGCGATCCTGACGTGGATCGCCTCGCACGACGGCCTGCCGGAGCAGCAGGCGGCGACCGCGCCGAGCGGCGGCCTGCACAGCGCCCGCCGCTACGCCAGCGGCGCGGGCGGCGGGGCCGCGGCGTCGGCGCCGCGCCGGTACGTGCTGCCGCCGGGCGCCGTCGGCTGAGGGTTCGCGCGCGAGACAGGGCGTCGGTCGCCGCCGCCGAGCGGGGCCGGGAGCCTGGCCGCGGGGTCGCCGTCAGTCCGACACGGTGTCGACGAAGCGGTCGGGCCGGACGCGATCCTCGGGTTCGAGGTGGATCAGAACCGTCGTGTTCGGCAGCTGCTCGACGACCGCGTCGCGGAGCTCGTGCGAGATCGCGTGGGCGTCCTCGAGGCTGGTGCCGGAGCGGAACTGGAGGTGGAGGTCGACCTGATGGCTGGCGCCGGAGTGGCGGGCGCGCAGATCGTGGAACCCGGCGACGGCGTCGTGGACGAAGGACTCGACCACGGTCCGGACGATCACCATCTCGTCGGCCGGCAGGCTCTCGTCGACGAGCCGCCGGCCCGAGCCGATCAGGATGCGCAGCCCGGTGACGGCGATCACGGCGGCGACCAGCAGGCCGACGACCGGGTCGATCCAGGTGGCTCCGGTGAGCCCGGAGAGGACGAGGGCGATGAGCACGCCGACCGAGACCAGGGCATCGGTCCGCAGGTGGGCCCCGTCGGCCTCGAGCGCCATCGACCCGGTCTGGCGGGCGACACGACCGAGCTGCGTCGACACGACCATGTTGAGGACGGCGGCCGCGGCGACGACGGCGATGCCGACGCCGAGCTCGTCGATCGTCCCGCCTTCGATCAGGCGCCGGACGGCCTGGGCGGCGATCACGAGGGCGCCGGCGAGCAGCAGCATCGCCTCGACCGCGGCGCTGAGGTCCTCCACCTTTTCGTGCCCGTAGCGGTGATCGGCGTCAGCCGGAGCGGCGGCCTTGCGGACGGACACGAGCGTTATCACCGAGGCGATGAGATCGATCCCCGACTGGATCGCGTCGCTGAGGATCGCGACCGAGCCGGTGACCAACCCGGCGACGAGCTTGGCCACGATCAGGACGCAGTTGGACGCGACCGACAGGGAGGCCGCGCGGGACTTGCGTCGTGAGTCGACCGATGACACGGACACGTTCCGTGCATTCTGCCCGCCGGCGGATCCGGGCAAGCCGCGCCGCCCGCCGGAGCGGGCCGGAACGTCAGGCGGCGACGCGCCGGGGCGCCGGCGGCGGCCACAGTCGGCGGACGAGCAGCGCGAGCGGGGCGACGACGACGATCGCCGTCATCGCCAGGAACCAGGCCTGACCGGCGTCGGTGCCCTCACCGAGCGAGTGGACGATGCCGAGCAGCCAGGCGAGCGCGGTGAAGCGGTGCAGCCGGCGCCAGCGGGCCTGGCCGATGCGGGCGCGGAAGTAGAACGAGAGCCCGAGCAGGAGCAGCGACCAGCCGGCGACGATGCCGATCGACATCCAGACAGTTCTGTAGCCGCTCACGAAGGGGACGGTGAGGTCGAGCACGCTGGGCCGGAGGTAGCCGTCGCCGAGCAGGGTCGCCGCGTGGACGACGAGCCCGACGAGCGTCGCCAGCGATAGCGCCTCGTGGACCACGCGTAGGTCGGCGACCCGGCGACGCAGCAGCTTGCCGCCCATCAGCAGGCCGAAGGCGACCGACACGCTCGACGTCAGCAGGGCGGCGGTGCCGGCGGCGCGACTGGTGATCCAGAAGAGGTGGGTATGGACGGCGACGGTCGCGGTCATCGCGGGAGCTCCGGTTCGGCGGCGGCGTCCCCCGCCGCAGTCGACGGGGGACGGTGGGCCGCTCCTAGTTGCCTGCCGGGGGCGGGCCGCCCGGGCCGTGCTGGCCGGCCGGGTGGGCCGGCGGCGTCTTGACCGACAGCACCTTGAAGGCGCTGTCCTCGAGCACGTCGACGTGGGAGCCGTCTGACTTCGTCACATCGACGACGTACGTGGCGCCGGACGGATCGTTGGCGCCGACCTTGCCGGCGTGGTCGACCGTGCCGCCGGGAACGGCGGCGAGCGCGGCGGCGCTGGCCGAGGTGAGGGTCGCGCCGGTGAGCGGCGTGCCGTGCGGGCCGCCGCGATGGCCGGGTCCGCCGGGTCCCCCGGGTCCGCCGGCCTTGACCGAGAGCACCTTGAACGAGCTGTCCTCGAGCACTTCGACCTGGCTGTTGTCGGCCTTCTTGACGTGCACCTCGTAGGCAGCGCCGGACGGATCCTTGGGATCCTCGGTCGTGGCGTGCTCGACCGTGCCGCCGGGAACGGCGGCGATCGCCGCGGCGGAGGCGGAGCTGAGCGTCGCGCCGGTCAGCGCGGTCTCGTTGGGGTTTCCGCCCATCGGCGGGCCGGCGTGCTGGGTGGCGGTCGTGCTGCTGGTCGTCGAAGCGGCGTTGGCCAACCCGACGGAACCGATCGCAAGAGCTGAGCACGCGACTGCCGCGATGCCCGCCCGTTTGACTTTGATCCCCATCGTTGGACTCCTTTGTCGTGGAGTTGTGAGGATCGAGCGGCGGGCTGAGGCGGCCCCGGCAAGGACCTGAGAGGACGCTGAGATCACCGTCTCCTTCGTGGTCGACGCACCAGCATCGGCACCGCCGGCGCCGTGCTCGTGCCGGCCGGGCGAGGCGCCGACGCCGCGTGATAGACCGGTCGGCGTGGGCGCGGCGGATTGGATGTCAGAGGTCGACGGGCGGCGCGGGCTGGCGGAGCTGACGATCCCGGGGACGCATGACAGCGGGGCGCGGCGGGGCGGCCTGCGCCTGGAGACGCAGGCGCTCGACCTGGAGGGACAGCTGGCCGCCGGCATCCGGTTCCTCGACATCCGGCTCAACCGCCGCGCCGGGGCGCTGCGCGTGTTCCACGGGGAGGCCGACCAGCGGCTGGAGTTGGGAGCCGACGTCGTCGCCCCGGTCACCGGGTTCCTGAGGGCTCACCCGGGCGAGACGGTGGTGATGTCGGTCAAGCAGGAGGCGGCGGATGACCCGCCGGCGTTCGCCGCAGCCTTCGAGCGGTCGGTCGCCGGGGGGAGCTTCCACACCGGCCAGTCGTTTCCGCGGCTGGACGAGGTGCGGGGCAAGATCGTCCTGCTCCGCCGCTACGCCGGGGGCAGCCTGGGGATCGCGGCGGAGCCGGCCGACTGGGGCGACGACGCGACGTTCGCGATCGAGGCGCCCGGCGGTTGGCTGCGGGTCGAGGACGAGTGGCGGCTGACCCTGGGGCGGCGGGGGCCGTTCGAGGCGAAGTGGGCGGCGGTGGCCGGCAGCCTGGCGGCGGCGGCGGCCGGGTCGGCGGCCGACTGGCATGTGACCTTCACGAGCGCGACCGGTGACATCATCTACCCGCGCCTCATCGCCCTGGGGGTCCCGTTCGCCCCGGGCATCAACCGGCGCCTGCGCGACTACGCCGCCCAAGCCGCCGGCCGCCTCGGGACGGTGGTGATGGACTTTCCCGACCGTGCGGTGATCGAGCGCCTGATCGACGTCAACCGTCGCGCCTGACCTGCCGCCCGAGGATAAGCTCCGTCGTCGTGAACCCGCCCGCCGTGCTCGAAGAGGTCGTCTGGGATCTCGATCACCTGGCCGCGGGAGAAGCCGGCGTCGAGGCGGCGCTGGTCGAGGCCGACGCGCGGGCGACGGCGTTCGCCGAGCGCTATCGCGGGTCGCTGGCCGGGATCGACGGGGCCGGCCTGCGGGCAGCGATGGAGGAGCTCGCGGCGATCAACGAGCTCGTCGGCCGGGCCGGGTCCTACGCCCAGCTGCGCTTCAGCACCGACACCGCCGACCCGAGCCGGGGCGCGCTGATGCAGCGGGTCGACGAGCGGGCGACGGCGCTGGAGACCCAGCTGCTCTTCTTCGATCTCGAGTGGGCCGGCCTGGGCGACGAGCGGGCGGAGGAGCTACTGGCCGCCGACGGCCTCGACTTCTGCCGCCACTACCTGCGCAACGCCCGGCGCTACCGGCCGCACCTGCTCTCAGAGCCCGAAGAGCGGATCTTCTCCGAGAAGGGCCTCACCGGCCGCAACGCCTGGGGGCGCCTGTTCGAGGAGCTGACGTCGGCGATCGAGGTCGAGCTCGAGACGACGGTGACGCTCGACGAGGCCCTCAGCCGGCTGGCGGCGCCCGAGCGCGACGTCCGCCGCCAGGCGGCCGAGGCCGTCACCAAGGCGCTCCAGCCGGGTCTGCGGACCCGGGCGTTCGTCTTCAACACGCTGCTCGCCGACAAGGCGACCGACGACCGGCTGCGGGCATATCCCCACTGGCTGGCCGCCCGCAACCTCGCCAACGAGGCGAGCGACGAGTCGGTCGCGGCGCTGATCGCCGCCGTTCGCGGCCGCTACGAGCTGCCGCGCCGCTGGTACCGGCTCAAGGCCAAGCTGCTCGGGATCGACCAGCTCGCCGACTACGACCGGATGGCGCCGGTCTCGACCGAGGACGTCCGCGTCGACTGGCCCGAGGCGAGCACGCTCGTGCTCGACGCCTACAACTCCTTCTCCCCCCGCCTCGGCGCCCTGGCCGAGCGCTTCTTCGACGAGCACTGGATCGACGCCCCGCCGCGGGCTGGCAAGCGCGGCGGGGCCTTCTGCGCCTACACGGTGCCGTCGGTCCACCCGTACGTGATGCTCAACTACACCGGTCGACGCCGGGACGTCCTGACGCTGGCGCACGAGCTCGGCCACGGTGTCCACGCGGCCCTGGCGGCCGAGCAGGGTGTCTTCCACCAGCACACGCCGCTGACCCTGGCCGAGACGGCGTCGGTGTTCGGCGAGGCCCTCACCTTCGGCCGCCTGCTCGACGCGACGCCGACGCCGGCATCGCGGCTGGCGCTCCTGGCCGAGGACATCGAGGGCACGATCGCCACCGTCTTCCGCCAGGTGGCGATGAATCGCTTCGAGGCGCTCGTGCACACCGAGCGCCGCGACCGGGGCGAGCTCGCGACCGAGCGCTTCGCCGAGCTGTGGACCGAGAGCCAGACGGAGCTGCTCGGGGACTCGGTCGAGGTGACCGAGGGCTACCGCGGCTGGTGGTCCTACGTCCCCCACTTCATCAACACCCCGGGTTACGTCTACGCCTACGCCTACGGCCAGCTGTTGGCGTTGTCGGTCTACCAGCGCTACCTCGAGCAGGGCGGCGACTTCGCCGAGAGCTACCTCGGCCTGCTGGCCGCCGGCGGCTCGCGCAGCCCGCACGAGCTCGGGGCGATGGTCGGCATCGACCTCGCCGATCCCGGGTTCTGGGACAGCGGCCTCGACCTCGTCGAGCGCCAGCTCCAGGCGGCCGAAGCCGCCGCCGCCGAAGTCGCCTAGCCGTCGCGGGCGCGATAGGCGGGCACGAGCTCGCTCGTGACGAGACCGGTCTCGCCGGTCAGGCGATCGACGATCTCGAACCAGCCGCGGGTCCGGTCCGGAGTGTCGACGATCACCGTGACGACGGGAACGTGTCGGGTGAGCGCCCACAAACGGTCGCCGTGCGGGGCATGGTCGCCGTGGTAGCCCCAGATCCCACGCAGGCTCGTCGCCCCGGCGGCCCCGGCCGCCCGCAGCTCCCGCATGAGCTCGTGCGACAGGCGCGACTGCTCGCCGGCGTAGACCATGAGCTTCGCCCCGACCGGCCGGTCGCCACCGTCGGCTTCGGGCTCCAGGCGCGGCGCGGCGAGCATGACGCCGTCGCGCTTGCACACCCGCACCCGCTCGAGCGTTGCCAGCGGGCGGGCCTGCATCGCCGTGACCGAGGGCAGCGCCGCGGCGATCCGCGCGGCGTCGCCGACCGCGATCACCATCAGCGGTACCTCGGTGTTGCCGGCGAAGAACCGAGCCCGCCGGCGCACACCGTGGACGGTTCCGTCGACCCCCAGCAGGACCGTCGCCCCGGCGACGCCCTGGGCGTGGAGCTCGTCGACGATCGCCAGGTGCGCCGGCCGCGACCCGACGCGTTCCTGGCGCCCGACATAGACGGTGAGCTTGACGTCCTCGGGCGGCAGGGTCACCGGCTCGCCGTGGCGCGTGAGCATCCGTGCGCGCTCGAGCGTGACGAGGCCGCTGAAGCGGAGCCCGTCGATCTCCGCCAGCGCCGCCTCGATTCGCGGGCGCGTGTCGACGGCGACCGACGCCAGCGGCAGGTCGTCGGAGAGGCTCAGCAGCCGGTCGGTCCGCAGCCGGTGCTTGGCGCCGAACCCCTCGACCGCCCGCAGGACGATGCTCGCCCGCAGCTCGTGGCGCGCGTAGACGTCGGACAGGGCGTCGGCCAGGAAGCGGTCGCCGGCGCGGGCGCGCTCGCCGAAGTAGACCGTCAGCTTGAGGCAGGCGTCGTTCACAGGCCAGCTCCGAGGTGCCGGCCGGCCCAGGCCGCGGCCACGCCGAGTACGAGGCTGACGGCGAAGTTCAGCGCCCCGAGACGCAGGCGCCCGTCCTCGCCGAGGCGCTGGCTCTCGAACGCCCAGGTGCTGAACGTCGTGTACCCGCCGAGCAGGCCGGTGCCGAGCAGCCGGTTCGACTCGTCGCCCAGAGCAGCGCCGACGAGCACGCCGAGCAGGAACGCGCCGGTGATGTTGACGGCGAGCGTCCCGTACGGGAAGGCCCGGCCGGCGCGCCGGCCGACGGCGCCGTCGAGCAGGAAGCGGCCGACCGCCCCGGCGCCCCCGAGCAGCGCGACCGCGATCACGTCGAGGCCGGTCATCGGGTGATCCGGGTCCGCCGAACGAGGTTGGTCGCGAGGGCGACGGCCAGAAACCCGGCGCCGACGCTGACGAGCGCGTACGCCGCGGCCAGCTCGTAGTGCGCCCGATCGAGCATCTGCAGCAGCTCGACCTGCATCGTCGAGAACGTCGAGAGCCCGCCGCACAGGCCCGTCCCCAGGAGCGGACGGCGGTAGGCCGAGAGCGGCAGGCGCTCCTGCAGGCGCGTCGTGAAGTATCCGAGCATGAGCGCGGCGACGACGTTGACGATCAGCGTCGCCCACGGCCAGCTCCCTGGGTCGTGCGTGAGGACGTCGCCGAGCTCGACCCGCGCCAGCGTGCCCAGCGCCCCGCCGGCGAAGATCGCCGCCAGCTCGCGCTGGTCGACTCGCATCAGTGCCCGGCGGCTGCCTTTTCGCGCTCGGCTTTGGCTTTGGCCTTGGCCTTCGCCTTGGCCGCCGCGAGCGCCTCGAGCTCGGCTTGGACGGGCGCGCCGTATGCGGCGTGGACGGCGTCCACCATCGCCTGATCGAGCTCGCAGTTGATGCAGAAGCCCTGCTGCGACCAGCTGATCGCCCGCGCGACCACCTGGTCGGCGTAGGTCACGCCGGTCGTGTCGTGCCCGTAGTAGCCGTAGGCCGCCTGCCAGGCCCCGCCGTCGAGCGCGGTGGTCGCCCCGTCGGTCGCCAGGAGCTGGGCGGCGGCCATGATCGCGTCGTAGTCGTCGTAGATCGACGGGTGGTGCGATGTGCGGTGGTCGTAGCCGGTCGGTCGGGGCGCCAGGCGGTAGGCGCCGTCGACCAGCGACCAGGTCGTGACCGGCCCGTTGGTGACGTTGAACTGCATCGGCCCGCCGCAGCACCCGGCGTAGTTCAGCCCGTGGTAGGTGTCCGGCTCGGTCGAGAACGACGTCTCCTGGCGGTGGATCGACGCCAGCAGCAGCCAGTTGACGCCGAACGTCCGGCCGGCCAGGTCGTACAGCGGGTAGAAGCCGGCCTCCCAGGCGGCGGGGACGTGGCTGGTCGCTCGGCGGCGGAACGCGGCCAGGTCGCGGCTCTGCTCTGAGCGGGGCCGAGCCGCGACGATCGGCGCGGCCCCGTGGCGCCGCGCCGCGACAACCGGTGCCGGGGCCGGCGCCGGCGTCGCCGCCGTCAGCGGGATCGTCGGCGGCGGCGCGAGGCCACCCGGGCGGCTCGAGAGCGCCAATGCGAACACGCCGGCTCCGGCCACGAGCACGGCGAGGGCGAGCGCGAGACCGCGGCGGGGACTCCGGGTCTGGGGGTGGGCTTCCACGGCGCCGGTCAAGATAAGAGTTCCCGGCGCATCGTGACGTGCTCGATCCCCTCCTCGAGGAACGGGCGCCCGCGGCCGACGAAGCCCTGGACGCGATAGAACGCCGCGCTGCTCGTCTGGGCGTGGAGGCTGACGCTGCCCACGCCTGCGGCCTGGGCCTCGGCGAGCGCGGCGGCCATCAACGCGAGACCGACGCCCCGGCGCCGGCGATCGGCGCGGACGGCGACCCGCTGGACCATCAGCTCGCCGTCGACGCCGAGCAGCCGGCAGGTGCCGACGAGCTCGCCGCCGGCGAACGCCCCCAGCTGGAGCGCCTGCTCGTCGCGACCGTCGCGCTCGGCCTCGCGGCTGACGCCCTGCTCGCCGCAGAAGACCGCCTCGCGCAGGGAGAGCGCCAGCTCGAGCTCGTGCGGGCCGGCCAGCCGGCGCACCAGGGCGACGTCGTCCACCGCCCGACATCCTGACGGGTCCAGGGCCGCTGCTACCGTTCGGCCGGAGCCCCCGCCCTAAAGGAAGTCCGACCATGACCGACCTTCCCGCCGACTATTTCGAGCGCCCGCTCGCCGAGGTCGACCCCGAGATCGCCGAGGCGATCGACGCCGAGGTGCGCCGCCAGCAGCGGACGCTCGAGATGATCGCCTCGGAGAACAGCGTCCCGCGGGCAGTGCTCGAGTGCCACGGCTCGGTGCTGACCAACAAGTACGCCGAGGGCTATCCCGGACGCCGCTACTACGGCGGCTGCGAGCACGTCGACGTCGTCGAGCGGCTGGCGATCGCCCGGGCCAAGGCTGTCTTCGGCGGCGACCACGTCAACGTCCAGGCCCACGCCGGCGCCCAGGCCAACAACGCCGTCTATCACGGGCTGCTGCGGCCGGGCCAGAAGATCATGGGCCTGGCGCTGGCCCACGGCGGCCACCTCAGCCATGGGATGAAGGGCAACGTCTCGGGCCGGCTGTACGAGATCGTCCCCTACGAGGTTTCGCCCGAGACGTACATGATCGACATGGACGAGGTCGAGCGGCTCGCGCGCGAACACAGGCCGGACCTCTTGATCGCCGGCTGGTCGGCCTATTCGCGGATCCTCGACTTCCCGCGCTTCCGGGCGATCGCCGACGACGTCGGAGCCCTCCTGATGGTCGACATGGCGCACTTCGCCGGGCTCGTCGCCGCCGGCTTGCACCCGAGCCCGGTTCCCTACGCCGACGTCGTCACGACGACGATCCACAAGACGATCGGCGGGTCCCGGGGCGGCATGATCATCTGCCGCGACGAGCACGCCAAGAAGATCGACTCGGCGATCTTCCCCGGCCAGCAGGGCGGGCCGCTCGAGCACATCATCGCCGGCAAGGCCGTCTCGTTGCGCATCGCCGGCAGCCCGCTCTTCCGCGAGCGGCAGGAGCGCACGCTGGCCGGGGCGCGGGCGATCGCCGCGGAGCTGATGCAGACCGGAGCCGGGGTCGACGTGCTGACCGGCGGGACCGACGTCCACCTCGTGCTGGTCGACCTGCGGGCCTCAGAGCTCGACGGCCAGCAGGCGGAGGATCGTCTCGACGAGATCGGCATCACCGTCAACCGCAACGCCGTGCCGTTCGACCCGCGACCGCCGATGGTCTCGAGCGGCCTGCGAATCGGGACGCCGGCGCTGGCGACCCGCGGCCTCCAGCTCGAGGACTTCGAGGAGATCGGCCGGATCGTCGCGGCCGCCCTGCGCCCCGACTTCGAGGGCGTCCGCCCAGAGCTCGCCGAGCGGGTCGCGGCGATCGCCGACCGCTATCCGCTGTACTCCTACCTCGAGACGCCGTCGCCCGTCTGAGACTCGGGCACGCGGTCGGGCGCCCGGCGCCATATCGTTGCGCCCCCCAGAGACCGTCCCCGACAGCTAAGGTGGCCCGCCGCATGACGCAGTCGCCCGATAACGAGTACCTCTTCACGTCCGAGTCGGTCACCGAAGGCCACCCGGACAAGATGGCCGACCAGATCTCGGACGGCGTCCTCGACGCCGTGCTGGCGGAGGACCCGTACGGACGGGTTGCCTGCGAGGTGCTCGTCAACACCGGGCTGATCGTCGTCGCCGGGGAGATCTCGACCGAAACCTACGTCGACATCCAGGAGGTCGCCCGGGACACGGTCAACCGGATCGGCTACAACAACGCGCTGCACGGCTTCGATTGCAAGACGTGCGCGGTGATCAACGCCATCGACAAGCAGTCGCCGGACATCGCCCAGGGCGTGGACAAGGCATACGAGGCGCGGACCGACGCGACCGACGACGACGAGCTCGACGTCGCCGGGGCCGGCGACCAGGGCATGATGTTCGGCTACGCGTCGAACGAGACCGAGCAGCTGATGCCAATGCCGATCTCCCTGGCCCACCGCCTGGCCAAGCAGCTGGCGACCGTGCGCAAGGACGGGACGCTCGGCTACCTGCGCCCGGACGGCAAGACCCAGGTCACCGTCCGCTACGTCGACGGCCGGCCGGTCGAGATCGAGAAGCTGCTGATCTCGACCCAGCACGCCGAGGAGTACGACTCGCAGACGCAGATCAAGCCCGACCTCTGGGAGAACGTGATCAAGCCGGTGCTCCCGGCCGACCTTTACGACGAGGAGAAGCTGCTCAAGAACTTCCTCGTCAACCCGACCGGCCGCTTCGTGATCGGCGGCCCGATGGGCGATTGCGGCCTGACCGGGCGCAAGATCATCGTCGACACCTACGGCGGCATGGCCCGCCACGGTGGCGGCGCCTTCAGCGGCAAGGATCCGTCGAAGGTCGACCGCTCGGCCGCGTACGCCGCCCGCTGGGTCGCCAAGAACATCGTCGCCGCCGGCCTGGCCGACCGGGCCGAAGTCCAGGTCGCCTACGCGATCGGCGTCGCCCACCCCGTCTCGCTGATGGTCGAGACCTTCGGCACGGAGAAGATCGGTCGGGCCCGGATCGCCGAGATCGTCGCCGAGCACTTCGACATGCGTCCCGGCGCCTTCCGCGAGGAGCTCCGCCTGCACCGGCCGATCTACCAGAAGACGGCCGCCTACGGCCACTTCGGGCGCGAGGACGCGGACTTCACGTGGGAGGGCACCGACAAGGCCGCCGCGCTGCGGACGTCCGCCGGCCTCGCCTAGCATTACGGCCCTTGCGACTCGGAGAAATCTACGCCGCGCCGGGCCCGACGTTCTCGATCGAGTTCTGGCCGCCGAAGACGGCCGCAGGCGAAGCCGACCTGCTCAAGGAGGTCGAGCTGCTCAAGGCCGTCGACCCGGCCTTCTGCTCGATGACCTACGGCGCCGGGGGCAGCACGCACGAGAAGACGGTCGAACTCGTCCACCGCATCCATACCGACGCCGGCCTCGAGACGATGTGCCACCTGACCGTGGTCGGACAGCCGCGCGCCCACGTCCGCGCGGTGCTCGACCGCCTCGAGCAGCTCGGGATCGACAAGATCATCGCCCTCGCCGGCGACCCCAAGGACGGAGCCGAGGCCGACTGGCAGGCTCACCCCGAAGGCTTCGCCCATTCGCGCGAGCTCGTCGACGAGGCCGTCGGCCGGGGCTTCTCCGTCGCCGTCGCCGGCTTTCCCGAGATCCATCCCCGGGCCCGGTCCCGCGCCGAGGATCTCGGCTACCTGCGCGACAAGGTCGCCGCCGGCGCCGAGGTCGTGATCACGCAGCTGTTCTTCGACAACGACGACTACCACCGCTACGTGGCGGACGCCCGCGCGCTCGGCGTCGACGTGCCGATCGTCCCCGGGATGCTCCCGATCCGCTCGGCCGGGCAAGTGCGGCGCTTCACCCGCATGTGCGGGGCGAAGATCCCGCCGCGGCTTGAGACGCTGCTGGCCAAGGTCGAGGACGACGACGAGGCGGCGACCCAGGTCGGCATCGACTATGCGACCGAGCAGGCTCAGGATCTGCTCGCCGCCGGCGCGCCCGGGATCCACTTCTACTCGCTCAACCGCTCCCGCAGCGTGCTGGCAATCTTCGAGAACCTCGCGCTCCCGCTCTCGCGCTGACCGAGCCCCAGCCCGACCGTCCGGCCGACGGCGCGCCCGCCGGCCAGCGCGCGCCCGTCGTATGAGGCGACCGCCTCGACGCCGCCGATCGACCCGGTCACGAAGACCTCGCGCGCCGCGCGCAGATCGGCCTCGCTGAGCTCGCGGATACGGACGTCGAATCCGAGCGCGAGCACCCGGGCCCGCGTGACACCCGGGAGCAGACGTCCGGCCACCGGCGGCGTCACGAGCACGCCGTCGGCGCCGACGACGAAGAGGTTGGCCCGCGCGGCTTCGAGCAGGTTCCCGTCGAGGTCGCAGATCAGCGGCTGCGCCGGGGCGACCGATGCGGCGAGGGCGTCGATCAGCCGGCGATCGCACCACTTGTGCGACCCGAGGCCTCCGGCCACGGCGACCCGCGCCAGCGCCACCGGCGGCCGGCTGGCGGGCAGCGGCATCAGCTCGACGACCGCCTCGAGCGGCCCCCGCGACCGCGGCCGCAGGCTGACCCGCAGCCGGCCCGGACCCCGGAGCTCCGCCAGCTCTGCGGCCAGCCCGGGCGGCAGCGGCTGCCGGTAGAGCTCCCCCACGCTCGCCTGGAGGCGGGCGAGGTGGCGCCCGAGCTCGACCGGGCCGTCGACCTCGACGCGCAGCGTCTCGAACACCCCGGCACGCGGGTCCGGGCGCCGGACCGGGCGCGCGCCGAGACGCCGCGGGGCATGCCCGCCGGTCGACTCGTCGGCGGCCCGCCGGGCGCCGATCGCCGCCAGCAGCGGCCCGGCCTTGGCGTCGCATTCGGCGAGCTCGGCCGCAGGGTCCGAGTCGGCGACGATGCCCCCGCCCACGCCCAGCCAGATCTCCTCGCCGCAGACCTCGAAGGTCCGGATGGCCACGCTCAGCTCGAGCCCCGCCACCGGGCTGACGAAGCCGATCGCCCCGGTGTAGACCTCCCGCGGCGCGCTTTCGACCTCGGCGATCACATCCATCGCCGCCACCTTCGGCGCCCCGGTCACCGATCCCGGCGGGAACGTCGCTGCCAGCAACCGGGCGTCGCCGACGGCCGGCCCCAGGACCCCCGACACCTCTGAGACGAGATGGAGGACGCCGGTGTGGGCCTCCTGGCGCGCGAGCGCCGGCACGCTGATCGAACCGGGGACGCAGACGCGACCGAGGTCGTTGCGCACGAGGTCGACGATCATCACGTTCTCGGCCCGATCCTTGGCCGACGCCCCGAGCGCCGCCCCCGACCGCAGGCCGGCCGTGCCCTTGATCGGCACGCTCCGGACGTGCCGACCGCGCCGCTCGAGGAACAGCTCGGGCGACAGGCTGGCGACCGCGCCCCACGGGCCGGCGATGAACGCCGCCCGCCCGGGCTCGAGCCGCGCGGCCGCGGCGACGAACAGGTCGAGCGGGTCGCCCGTCAGCCGCGAGCCCAGGCGCCGGCAGACGTTCGCCTGGAAGATGTCGCCGGCCCTGATCCGCTCGCGCGCCGCCGCCACGGCCGCCGCGTGCCCGGCCGCGCCCGGCCGCGCCGTCCACGGCGCCGTGGCGAACGGCCGGGCCCGCTCCGGCACGCGCGCACGCAGCTCGGCCAGCCGCCGGCGGAGCCCCGGCGCCCGGGTGGGGCTCCAAAGCGCCTCGAACCACCAGCGTCCGTCGGCGTCCGCCCGCAGCAGGTGGTCATAGAAGGCGAGCGCCGCCGCCGGCAGCAGCGGCGCCGGCGGCGGCCCCGGCCCGACCACCTCGACGGCGTGGCACAGGGCGTAGCCCAGGTAGCCGAACCAGCCGCCGCCGACCGCCCCGTCCGGCCTCGGTCCGGCGAGCCGCGGCAGGTCGTCGAGCAGGGCGAACGGATCCTCACCCGGCCCGGCCACCCGCACCGGCTCCGAGCCGATCAGCGCCCCCCCACCCGCCCAGTCGCCGATCAGGGCGAACGGCCGCTCGTCGCCCCGCACGAGTAGGGCCGCGTCCTGCGGGCGCAGCTCCCACGCCAGCCGCTCGCGCACCACCCGGACCGACCCCCGCCACATCGACCCAGCCTACGCCGGCACGACGGCCGTGGCCGCGCGGGGCGCGTTCGTCGGCGTCGATCAAGGTCAGCGGATCTCGCGTGGGGGCTGACTATCATCGCCCGATGGGCCGGCCGAGCGCGATGCGATCGTTCGATCCGCGGCGAGTCGGCCGGCTCGAGTGCGACAGTTGGGTCGCCTACTACCGGCACGAGTGGCCGGCGCTGCTGCGGGCTGCCGTCGGCTTGGTGCGCGAGACGTTCCGGCTGCCCTGGCCCGTCACCCTCCGCGGCGCGTGGCTCGTACTCCGGGCCAACCAGGCCTGGTCGCCTTATCCGGACAACGACCCCGAGCGCGCCCGGCGCCTGATGCTCCGCTTCTACCGCCTCGTCGCCGACTGCCACGGCGAGCCGTTCGACACCGAGCGGGCCGCGCTGCTCGAGCTCGACTGGTGGCGCCTGCACCGCGAGCTCCAGCACGGCGGCGGTTACGAGCGGCCCGCCCCGCTCGTGGACGCCCTGATCGCCCTCTACAGCCACGTCTACGGCGTCGCGCCCGAAGCGGTCGCCACCGCTGCCGCCGAGCGCGTCGAGGCGATGCGCCTGTCGGATGACTGGGTAGCCGCCGGCTGCTCGCGCGAGAGCCCGCTGATCGCCGCCGAGCGCGCGGCGCTCGTGCGCTCGTACGCCGCGCTGCTCGCCGCCGTCCACCGCTGACGTGTAGCGATTCGGGTTCCGGCGAAGGTTGGGATCGCCGAGGCTGGGTATGCTGACTTCGAGGCAGAGAGGCATCGATCGCCGGGCCGCCGCATGCGCCCGTCGAAGTCCGACCCGAATGTTCATGGCCGCGCCCGTTTGGGCGGCCCCCTGCCAAAGCACTTACACGACATAGGAGGCCCGACTCGATGAGTCAGTCCGAACGGAAGATCGTCCAGTACCTCGGCGAGGCCCATGCCGCGGAGGCCGGGTTGACGCGCACGCTGCAGGCGCAGATCGCCGTCACCCCTTCCGGCAACCTGCGCAACCTGCTAGAGAAGCACCTGGGCGAGACCAAGCGTCACGCCGACCGCCTACGCACACGCCTCGACCAACTCGGCGGCGACGGTGGCTTCAACCCGGTGTCAGCCGGAATCGGCGTGGCCGAAACCGTCATCTCCCAGGTGCTTGCGATCGGCAAGACTCCCTTTGACCTGATCCGCGGGTCAGGCGGCGAGGAGAAGGTGCTGAAGAACGCCAAGGACGCCTGTGCGGCCGAGGGGCTCGAGATCGCCACCTACACCGCGCTGGCTCGGCTCGCCGACTCGGCCGGTGACGAGCAGACGGCCAAGCTCGCGAACGCGATTCTCCGCGAGGAGGAGCACATGCTCGAGCGGCTGCTCGCCGAGATCCCCCGCCTCACCGACGCCGTCGCCGACGCCGCCTTCCGCGGGGATCCGAGCTACGACATCACCAAGACCGGTGCCGCCGACGCCGTGCGCTCCGCGGCGCGGTCGGTCAAGGACACGGTCGAGACCGGCGTCAAGGAAACCAAGCGCGGCGCGCGTCAGGCGCGCAAGGTCCCGGGCGTCGCCCGCGTCGAGGGTGAGGTCAAGGGCGCGCTCGCCGACGAGAGCGACCTGCCGATCAAGGGATACGACGACCTCACGGCCGCCGAGATCACCGATCAGCTGGCCGGCCTGTCGCAGATCGACATCGCCAAGATCGATGCCTACGAGCGCAAGAACCAGAACCGCACCACCGTGCTCAGCAAGATCGCGACCCTGCGCGGCAACGAGCCGTGGCCGGGATATGACGAGCTGACCGTCGATGAGGTCGAGAAGGTGCTCTCGGCGACCGACGACCAGGCCAAGCTCAAGTCGGTGCGCGACTACGAGCGCGCCCACAAGAACCGCAGTACCCTGATCCGCGCGACGGAGCGCGAGCTCGCCCACGCAGGCGACTGACACGAAGACGAGCGGGAGGCGGGCGCTGCACGGCGCCCGCCCAGCGCTTCGCCCCGGCGCCGGCGGCGTGCTCGCCGCGCGGGGGGTGTCGTCACATCGGGTCGTCGTCCACCGGTTCGCGCGCCGCCCGCACGTCGACGAGGACGCCGCCCTGGAGGAAGCGGACGCGGGCGTCCTGATCACACCGGCCGGCCCCGAATGCGCCGGCGTGGAGCATGAACCCGATCGACCGCGAGTCCTCCGGCGAATCGGTCACATAGAAGAACTGCGCCTCGGCCTGCGGCAGCCCCTTGACAACCGTCACGTCCGCCGCCCGCCGCAGCACGCCCTCGAGCCGGGCGACGATCACCGGCCGGCCGTCGCGGTCGGCTGCCGTGACCGAAACCTCCTTGCCGACGAGACCCAGCAACGCGGCTAGCGTCCCGGCGTAGTCGAGCTCCCCGTCGTCCATCTACTGGTCCATTCGCGCCGCGGCCCGCGCAAGGCGAGCGAGGCGCATGGCGCGCGGCGCCGGGCGCGATCGGTTTCTCCCGTCGCTCACGGGCAGCAGGTTACCGGCGAATGACCACACGGCAGGTGAGCGTCGAGGCTCAACCAGAAGCACGCGTTTTCCGCCGGACCGGGAGTTACACTTACGCTGTATGGTAATTTGGCCTGCCGCGCCGGCACTACCGCCCCCTAGGAGACTTCCTTGCCTGACATCACCACAATTCAGGATCAGATCCGCGACCGCCTCGCGGAAGTGGAGAAATTGATCGAGCCGCTTCGCGCCGAGGCCGAGCAGCTGACGAAGATGGCGGCCACGTTCGCCGCCGCCGCCGCGTCGCACACGCCGGCGCGAACCGCCGCGCCCCGCAAGGCGACGTCCGCGCGCAAGCCGCGCGCAGCCGCGGGCAAGACCCCGGCCAAGCGCGGCCGTCCGCTGGGCAGCGGGAATCGGGCGCAGCAGGCAGTTGCCAAGATCGTCGAGCAGCCCGGGATCACAGCCTCCGAGCTCGCGAAGTCGATGGGCATCAGCCCTAACTATCTTTATCGGGTGCTGCCTCGTCTCGAGCGCGAGGCCAAGGTCGTCAAGCAGGGCAGGGGCTACCACCCGGCCGGTGACGTCGAGGAATCGGCCTCGAAGAACGGTCAGCCCGTCGCGGCCTGAGCGACCGGCCGCGCGTTCGGCGGGAGCGTGACCCCCGCCGGCCAGCTCAGCCGTTCCAGTCATAGTCGGCGTCGTCGACGTACGCATAGCTCGGCCGTGCCTCCGAGTCGGCGTCGTCGTCGACCGCCGCGACTGCCCGCGCCATCGCCGCGAGATCCCAGCTGATCGGCGCCGGCGGTGCGGCGAGCCGCGCGAGGGCCTGATCGAGGTCCCCGCGGAAGGCAGCGTGCACCGCCTGCGGGTCCGGGTGACGATCGACGGCCAGGCGGTAGCGGACGACGACACCCGATGGACGGGCGTCCTGCGCCGCGATCAACGTCGCCACACCAAACTGGTTCCATCGCGCCCGGAGGCCGTCGAGCTGGGCGTTGACCGCGGGCGCTTCACCGGTCCCGGGGTCGAGGTGGGTGCGGGCGGTGAACACCTCTGCTGCCACCGTCTCATTCTCGCGCACTGTGCCATGCTCGCCAACTGATGGCCCCCACGACGACGCCAGGCGCCAGCTGGTGGCCGATCGCGATCGGGCTCCTCCGGCTCCTGGCCGGAGCGATCTTCGTCGCCTTCGGGATCGGCAAGTTCACCAGCCACGCGAGCGAGCTCGCCTCCTTTCGTGGGTACGGACTGCCGGCTCCCGACGCCTTCGTCTATCTCGTCGGGACGATCGAGCTCGTCGGCGGGCTGCTCCTGCTGGCCGGCGTCGCCACGCAGCCGGCCAGCGCCGTGCTCGCCGCGAACATGGTTGGGGCGATCGTCGTCTCCGGCCTCGGGCGGGGCGAGCGAATCAGCCTGACGCTGGCGCCGGCCCTGTTCGTCGTGATGCTGCTCGTGCTCTGGCGCGGTCCGGGCGCGCTGCAGCCTGTGGCCGGCCGGCGCCGGGAGTAGGTCATTGCTACGCGGGGCTTCGGCCGCGTAGTGGCGCGTGGCGTAGCCGGATCGACCCAGGGCTGCTGGCCCATCCCGACGAGTCGAAGCGCATGGCGATGATCGCGTTGGCCCCCGAGCAGCTCGGCGGCCGTGGTACCGTGACTCTGCGGATTCTAAGCTTTCGGCTCCGCTGATCCCCCGTGGGCCGCAACCACCGGCCCGCGAAGCACCGCCCTCAGCAGCGCAGGACGGACACGCGGGTCGACGCACTGTCCTGGTCGGCCTTCACGCTCCAACTGAGAGGGCACTGAGCCATGGATGTCGTTCTGGTCGACGAACACGAAGCACTGCGCGACGGACTTGAGATCCTGCTGGAGCGGCACGGCATCAGGACGGTGGGCACAGCCGGCACCGCCGCCGGCGCGTGCGATTTGCTGTGCCGGCTCGATCCTGACGTGGCCGTGATCGCGGTCAAGCTCCCCGACGAGGGCGGCGTGCAGCTGGTCCGGCGGCTCCACCACCAATATCCCGATCTCGCGATCCTCATCTACACCGGGATCGAGGACGTCGGCACGCTGACCGAGGCGCTGACCAGCGGGGCTCGCGGGTTCGTCCTCAAGCCCGGTGGAATCGGGCCGCTGATCGACGCGCTCCGGGCTGTCGCCCGCGGGACGCGGTATGTCGACCCGGCGATCGTCACCCTGCTGCAGGGCCGGGCCAACGGCAGTCCGTCGGTGCTGACGGCGCGCGAGCGCGAGGTGTTCGCCCTCCTCGCCCAGGATCTCACCGGCAAGCAGATCGCCTTCGAGCTGACGGTTGCCGGGGAGACCGTCCGCACCCACATCCGCAACGGGATGGACAAGCTCCACGCCCACACGCGCACCGGCGCGGTGGTCGAGGCGCTGAGGACGCACGAGATCTCGCGCTGAGCAGCTTGGCGGCCTCGCGCGTATCTCGCCCATCACGGGATCACGGCTGCCGTCGTCGGCCCGTAGATCGTCTGGTTGCCGACGTTGTCGCTGACGACGTACTCGTACTTGTAGCAGTTGCCCTTCACCACGTTGGAGTCCGTGTAAGGCGAGGTCGGGTCGGTGGCGATCGTCGTGTACGCGCTGTAGGACGTGAGGCAGAGACCACTGGAGATTGAGGCCGACGCGCGCTCGAGTTGGGTGGTGGCGAGGTTCAGTCCAGACTCAGCGTCGGTACCCACGTGAAGGGTCGCGGTGACGGGGCCGGTGCCGACCGTCGAGATGCTGCCGCCGGCCGGCGCCGTGCCATCGGGGAGGGCCTTGAAGGTGCCGTTTGCGGAGACGGACCCGGCGTTGTTGGTCGCCGTCACATGCTGGTCGCCAGTCGCCAGCGTGGGGCTCGCCGCGCTGTAGGTCTCGACGCCAACCGAGCCGGCGACCCCGGTCCAGGGCGAGAACGTCGGGAAGGCGTAGCTGGCGATCCCCGCGTAGCTGTCGCTCGCGGTCGCCGTGACGGTGAAGGCGCTCGGTCCGTTCTTGCGGAAGTAGAGGGTGCTGCCAGTCCAGTAGCTCTGGCTGAAGCCCGAGAAGATGAACGTCGGCGCCGGCGGCGGGGTTGTGTCGACTTTGATGTCGCCGCTCGCATAGACGGCCGTGACCCCGAGCGTGTCGGACACGACGTACTCGTAGCGGTAGCAGGTGTGGTCGGTCGGAAGCGTCGCCGCCTGAGGCGAAGGGGGGTCGACGGCTTCCAGGGCGAAGGCACCGTAGGTGCCGCAGGCACCGCTCCCGTTAGTGGTCAGCGGGGCGGTGGCTTGGAGGAGCTGCGCACCGGTCGCCGCGAGCCCGACCGGGCTGGTGCCCTTGGTGAACGGGCCGCTCAACGAAAGCGACGTCGACCAGCGGCCGCCGGTCCCGCCGAGACTGAACGCGTCGATTCCGCCGCCGGTCGGCCCCGGGTCGGCGAGCACGCTGAAGGCGCCGGTCTTCGTCGCCGGCAGTCCGGCGCCGTCGGTCGCCGTCAGCGACTGGGGTCCGGGGGACGGGCTGGCGGCGTTGCTCGACCAGCTGTACGCGGTGCGGAAGGTCGTGCCGCTCGTCGGCGTGGTGACGGTCCCGCCGCCGCCGAAGCCGGCGAGCACCGGGAACGCCAGCTGGCCGATACCGGAGGTCGCGTCGCTGGCGGCCGAGTCGACGTTGAAGCTGCCCGACTGGGCGGCGTTGTAGTAGACGGTGGAGCCGATGACTAGCTGCGAGGCGACGCCGGTAACGGGGGTGATCGTCGCACTGGTCGGCGTGAGCGACACCGGGGCGGTCGTTTCGACCTTGACGTCCGGGCTCGTGTAGGTGACCACGTTGCCGACCCGGTCGGGAACGACGTACTCGTAGCGGTAGCACTTGTTCGCGGTGGGCACGGCGTCGGTCACCGGCGATGTCGGGTCGGACGCGCCGACCTGCGCGTAGGCGCCGTAGGTACCGCAGACTCCTGCGGCCGCCCCGGTGGTCGAGCTCAGCGTGGCCGTGGCGCGCATGAGCAGCAGTCCGCTCGTGGCGAGCCCGGAGCCGGCGTCGCTGCCCGGGGCGAGAGCGACGTGGAGGGTCAGCGAGGTCGAGTAGCGCGATCCCGCGCCGCCCAGGCCGGTCGCGTCGACGCTCCCGCCGGTAGGCGCCGACGGATCGCCGGTGAACGTGAGCGTCGACGTGCTCGCCGTGCCCAGCGTGTTCTGCGCGCTGACGGCGTACGTGGACGGGCTGGAGGGGTTGGCCGTCCACGAGAACGTGCTCGACGTGAACGGACCGCCGGACGGGGTCGAAACGGTCTCGGCGGCGTGCGTCCAGCCGGCGATTCCGAGCAGCGGATACGCGGCCGATACCGGCGGCAAGGTGCCCGTGACCGTGTCGACCAGCTTGAACGAACCCGCCGTGTTGCTCGCGTAGAAGAGCGTCGCGCCGGTGAGGTAGGCGCCCGCGGCGCCGGCGGCCAGGCTGATCGCATGCGTCGGCCCGCTCGTGTCGACCTTCAGTACGCCCGCGTTCGCGAACGTCGCCTGGTTGCCGAGATTGTCCGATACGAGATAGCGGTACTGGTAGCAGCTGCCGGTGACCACTGTGTCCGCGTACGGCGAGGTCGGCCCCGTGGCGATCGTCGCAAAGGCACTGAAGGTGCCGCAGCTGCCGGCGGACAGCGCCGCCGAGGCCCGCTGCAGCAGCGCCCCGGCCGGAGCCAGCCCCGAGCCCGCGTCTGTGGCGGCGACGAGAGTGACGCTGGCCGTCGTCGAGGCGACGAAGCCGCTGGCGTAGGCGACGCTCCCGCCGGTCGGCGCGGCCCCGTCGGGCACGGCGGTGAAGCTGGCGGCGGCGCTGGCGCCGGCGTTGTTGCTGGTCGTCACGCTCTGGGCGCCACTCGGCGCGGTCGGAGCGCCCGGACCCCAGGCGTAGTTCAGGATCCCCGACCCGCCCGAGCTCCCCGTCCAGCCGGTTGGGAGCGTCGGGAAGCCGAAGCCGGTCGTGCCCGAGGTGACGTCCGTCGAGGTAGCGGTGACGCGGAAGCCGCCGCTGCCCGCCGGCAGGTAGTAGACGGTCGTGCCGGCCCCGCTCCAATAGGCGCTGCTGAGCGCGGAGAAGGTCAGCGTCGGGGCCGGCGGCAATGCCGCGTCGACCTTGATGTCCGGGCTGGTGTAGGTCGTCTGGTTGCCGACCTTGTCGGACACGACATAGGCGTAGCGGTAGCAGGTGCGGTCTGCCGGGACGGTGTCGCTCACCGGTGTCACGGGGTCGTTGGCCCCGACCTGGTTGTAGGCGCCATAGGTCCCGCAGACGCCGTTGATGGTCCCGCTCGAGCTGAGCGACGCCGAGGCGCGCAGCAGTCGCGCGCCCGTCGCCGCGAGGCCGGCGCCCGCGTCGGCGCCCCTGGCGAGGCCGAGGCTGAGGGTCACGGAAGTCGAGTAGCGGGCACCGGTTCCGCCGAGACCGATGGCGTCCACCGAGCCACCGGCCGGTCCGGTGCCGTCGGCCAGCACCGAGAACGCGTTGGCGTTGGTCGAGCTGTTCCCAGCGTGGTTGGTCGCGGTCAGCGACTGGGAGCCGGGCGACGGGCTGGCGCCGTTGGCCGACCAGGCGTAGGTGCTGCGGAAGGTCGTGCCGGTGAGCGGCTGAGTCACCGCTCCGCCGCCGGTGAAGCCGGCGATCGCCGGGAAGCTGACCTGGGCCACGCCCACGTTCGGGGCGGACGCCGACGTGTCGACGTTGAAGCTGCCGAGCTGGGCGGGGTTGTAGTAGACGGTCGAGCCGGAGACCGACTGGGCGGCGACGCCGCTGACCGGGGTCAGGGTGGCCGCGGTCGGGGTGAGCGAGGCGGCCGGGGTCGTGATCACCTTGATGTCGGGGCTGGTGTAGGTGGCGAGGTTGCCGACGTGATCGGCCACGACGTACTCGTAGCGGTAGCAGCTGCGATCGGTGGGCACGGTGTCGGTCAGGGTCGAGGCCGGGTCGAGGCCACCGACCTGGGCGTAGGCCGAGTAGGTCCCGCAGCTGCCGTTGACGACACCATCGCTCGAGCTCAGCGACGCCGACGCCCGCAGGAGCTGAGCGTGGACGTCGGTCTGCCCGGTCCCGTCGGCCAGCCCGGAGCCGGCGTCGGTGCCCTTGGCGAGGGTGAGGCTGAGGCTGAGCGAGGTCGAGTAGCGGCTGCCGGTGCCGCTCAGCCCGGTCGCATCGACGGCGCCGCCGGCCGGAGGCGCCGAGTCGTTGTACAGGCTGCCCGTCACGCCGAATGTGCTGCCCGCCTGATTGGTCAGGCTGATCGTCCCGGACGGGTTGCTCGTCGTGCCCGCCACCCAGCTCATTGGGTTCGAGACGAAGGGTCCGCCGAGCGGCGTGGTGACCGAGCTCGAGTCGAAGGAGAAGCCGACGGCATCGGCCGGCAGCGCCGAGAAGCCCGCGGCCACCGCCGGCGAGCCGCCCACGGGGCTCGGGGTCATCTGGAAGCGCAGCGAACCGGCCGCCGAGCCGCGGTAGTAGGACGGCCCGGGCAGGTGCGTGATCGGGTCGCTCGGGGACATGTAGACCCCGCCCTGGACGTTGACGAAGGCGATGCTGAAGACCGGGACCGTCGTGTCGATCTTGACCGTCAGCGTCTGCACCGGCGACTGGTTTCCCGCCAGGTCCACGACGTAGAATTTCAGTGTCGTGGTCGTAGCGACGGAGACGGGGCCGGTTGGTGTCTGGGCCGTCGGCGAGGTCCTCGGGTCGCTGCCGTCGGTCGTGTACCTGGCATATGCGACCCCGGACCCGTTCGCGTCGTCGACCGTGGCGCCGACCTCGACCGGCGAGGTGACATTCCAGCCGGCGGCGTTGGGAGCCGGCGTGGTGAACGCATTGATCGTCGGCGGGGTGTTGTCGACGACGATGCCGACGCTCGCGTCGGCGAGCAGGCCGTGGATGGTGACCGTGTGGGGTCCGTCGCTCGTCCCGGCGGGGATCGTCAGCGAGAAGGAAGCGGTCCCGAGGTTTCCGGCGTTCGCGGGGGACGCCGTGAGCGGGACGCTGTCGTCGAGGGTGTAGGTGAGCGGGTCGAGGGGAGCGAACCCGGAGATGGTCCCGGTCACGGTGGCAGGCAGTGGCGCCACCGTCCCGCCGTAGAGCGTCCCCTGGATCGTCATCGTGCCCGGGGCCGTGTCGACGCCACCGCTCTTCGCGCTCTCGAGCCCCCGCCAGTTCGTGGCGTAGACGGGCGTCACGGTGTAATCCCAGTCCCCGCTGCCCGCCACGATCTCCGTGCAGGTCAGCGCGGTGATCGTCCCCGAGCAGCCCGCGCCGATGGTCGCCCCGACCCCGGTCGCTTCGTCGTAGCGTCGCACGAGGTACCCGGATACGGGCGTTCCGTCTGAGAGGCTGCTCGCCCCCCAAGTCACGACCACGTGGCCGGAGCCGGCCTCATGCACCGTCGGCGTGGTCCCCGCGCGGACGGTGGTGGCCCCAGCGCTGCCAAGCCCCCCGTCGCCAGTCACGCCTCCGCTCCAGAAGCCGAGGGCGGCGCTCGATCCGAACGCGGCGAGGACGACCACCGCGAGGAGCGCCACGAGTCGCCACAGGCGGGGGTACTGGGCGACGCGGCGGGTCGGGAGAGGATGCGGCGCAGAGAACATCAGGCGCTCGCCGTCAGTCGGACCGTGAAGGTGGCGCCCTGGCAGGCGTTGGCGCCGGTGGCGCTCATCCGCAGCGAGTCACGCAGGTTGATGGTCAGTTTCCCGTCCGTGGCCCCGACCTTCGGAGGGACGCTCCATCCCCCTCCTGCGTTGTTCTGGGTGACGAAGCTGAGGACGGAGACGTCGCAGCCGCTGTGCGCGGCGTCGACCGCGAAGGGCGTGCCCTGCGCCAAGCTGAGCGAGGAGATGCGAAGAAAGAAGGAGTTGGGGTTGTCGGCGACGACGGCGACGTTGGCGGTGTCGCCCGGTGAGAGCTCCGCGGTCGGCGTTCCCGGACCGAACGACAGCGGTAGCGGCGAGGGCAGCACTGTGGTCGCCGTGAGCCGGCTCGTGGCCGTCCAGTAGGCGGCGGCGCCGGCGACGAGCAGGAAGACGAGGGCCGCCGCCAGCAGGAGTGGGCGGGGCTGCTGTGCTCTGATCCGATGTTGGCTCATGTCAGTCACTCGTCCTTCCCAGTTGGCCCAAGGTCGCGCGCTGCGAGATGAGACGCGAACGGTCCGGGATGGCGGTCGCTTGCCCGCCATCCCGGTCGCCCGTGTCTCGTCCTGACTACGTGGTCGCGAGCGTGAGCGTCAGCGTTGCGCCCTTGCAGAGGTCCTGACTGACGGCGGTGTTGGCGTACACGAGTGTGCCGTTGGTCGGCAGCGGCTCGACGGTCGCGTGGGCGGGAATCGCATGGCCAATGCCGGCGGTCGTCTCGTCCACGTTTGCCATCGTGAAGTCGGCAGTGACGCACCCTGCGTGACCGGAGTCGACCGTGACGCCGGTGAGCTGGACGCCGCTGACCGTGATCGGAGAGGCGGTCCCGTTCGCCGCGGTGAAGCTGACGGGCTCGCTGGTTCCCGGAGCGATCCCGGGTGGGATGGTCGCGACCACGGTCACGGTGCCGCTCGTCCCGACGGTGGCCGATCCGGTGCCGGAACCGGAGCCGGTCCAGAACGCATAGGCGCCGCCGGCCGCAGCGAGGACGGCGACGACACCGACAGCCGTGAGCTTCTTGTGGTTGCGAAATCTGCCCGGCGCCCGGCGCCCCGTCGTCGGGGGTGTTTCGGATGAGGTTGTCTTTCCCTTGAACATGTTGCTCCCTTTCGTGGTTTCCACAGTTGGTTTCGGCGCTCCGTCGGCGGGGGCGCATCCCCGAAATGAGGTAACTTCAGCCATCGTGTGCGGAACCGACCGGGGGACGGACCGGGCTGCGGGCCTGTCATCGTGAGCGCGTGCCCGCATCGCCCGCCACACGACCGCGCGTCGCCTTGATCACCGGGGCGTCGAGCGGGATCGGCGAAGCCACCGCGCGGCGGCTGGCCCGCGAGCCGGGGATCGAGCTCGTGCTCGTCGCCCGGCGGGGCGAGCGCCTACGCGCGCTGGCGGCAGAGCTGCCGGCGCGGGCCACCTGGCTCGCGGTCGATCTCACCCAGCCGGGCGCGCCGGGCGAGATCCTCGCCCACGTCGACGCGAACCACGGTCGCCTGGACCTGCTCGTCAACAACGCCGGGGCCGGCTGGCGGGCGACTTTCGCCGACGGGGGCTATGCCAACGTGAGGCGGACGATGGAGCTGAACTTCGACGCCGTGGTGCGCCTGACCGAGGCGCTGCTGCCGCTCCTGCGGCGGTCAGCGCCGAGTGCGATCGTCAACGTCGCGAGCACTGCCGGCCGCGTCTCCCGGGGCGGGAGCGGCGCCTACTCGGCCAGCAAGTTCGCGCTCGCCGGCTGGTCGGACGCGCTCTATGCCGAGGAGCACGCCCACGGCGTCCACGTCGGGCTGGTGCTGCCCGGCTTCGTCGCCACCGAGGGCTTCCCGCAGCGCGAGCTGGTCGAGCGCCGTGTCACGCGCTGGCTCGTCGCCAGCCCGGAGCTCGTCGCCGAGGCGATCGTCGACGCCGGGCTGCGCGGCCGCCCCGAGCGCTACGTGCCGCGACCGTATGCGCTGATCGGCCTGCTGCGGCTGCTGACGCCGCGGGTGGTGCGGCGGGTGCTGGTCGGGCGGGGGGCGGCTCTCCTCACCACCCGCACGGCCGGCGACGACCCCGCGGCATAGGCCGGTCGGCGGGGCGGCGGGGCCAGGGAACGAGACGCGCTGGGGCCGGGCGCGGCTATTCGGCCTGGCGGCCCAGCAGCGAGACGAACCGGTCGACGCGGCGGCGGTCGGCATCGGGGAGTGTCCCCTGCACCTCGACGAGCAGCGTCATCGGCCGGCGCTCCCGGGCCCAGGTCCGGGCGTCGTCGCTGAAGGCGTCGTCGACCCAGACCAGCGGCAAGGATGCCGCGTGCGCGATGACCGTCTGCTCCTGGCGCGCCGGCGTCTCCTCGCGACGGATGACGCGCACGGCGAGCAGGTCGAGCGCGTGCGCGAGCGCGTTGATCGCCTCGAGTCCGCCGTCGTCGTCGGCCAGGAGCGCGACCTCGCCGTCGCGCAACATCTCCGCCGCCCAGCCCTTCGGCGCCCCGTCCAGCGCGCCGGCGACGCAGACCAGGCGGAAGATCGGCGTCGCCATCAGCCGAGCGTCAGGATCTGGACCGCTTCTGTCGAGAGCGTGGCCTTGTCGGGACGAACGTGGACGACGAGGAAGGCGGTGAGGCTCTTGCCGTGGTTGAGCGCGTAGTTGCGGAGCGCAACCCCGTTGGCGTTCAGGATGAACGTCAACGCCGGCCCGTTCGGGGAGATGTGGGTCAGCGTATTGGCCATCGTCGTGAACCCGTCTCGGCGCGGGTAGCCGCGGTTGCCCGGACGGATCTCCTTGGCGCGCAGGACGATCCGCAGGCCGGCGCTGCACGTCGAGCGGAAGCCGGCCCCCGGGCCGCCGGTGAGCGTGGCGACGAGGGCGTTGAGCACGGCGCGGGCGGTTCCCGCGACGTCGCAGCCGGGCTGGGGGGTTCCGTTGGACCCGCCGGGGCCGGTGCCGGCGGCGCCCCCGACCGAGACCGGTGGCGGCTTGGCGGTGACCACCACCAGCTCGTTGGGGTCGCCGCAGGCCGACTGGGCCGCCCCGTTGACGGCGTCGCCACTGTAGAACGCGACGAACTCGTAGGTGCCCTGGACGCTCGGCGTGAAGGTACCTGAGACGGTCGGCTGCGTCGGATCGGTGATCGCGACCTTCGATCCGCCGATGGCGTGCGCGCAGGTCGTGTCGCCGGGCCCGTAGACCTGGAAGACGATGTTGCCGGTGGGGTTCATGCCGCCGTCCACCATCGCGCTGTCGGTGAAGGGCGTGCCGACCGGAACCGACGCCGAGGCCTGGGTCGTGACGGTCGGCGTCACGACGGTCACCTGTACCGACTCACCGGCGTCCCCGCACTTGCTGGTCTGGGGGGCGTAGTTGTTGCCTGGGCCCCCGTAGGAGGCGACGTACTGATAGGTCCCGGGCAGCGTGGGGGTGAAGCTGGCCGAGTCAACGCTGACCTTGCCGGCGATGTCGCCGGTCGAGGTCTGGATCGCCCCCTTCGAGCAGTTGGTGTCGTTGGGGCCGTAGAGACTGAACGTGATGATCCCGGTGACGTCCTTGATCGACAGTGGATTGCCGACCACCTCGGCCGTATCGTGAATCGAGCCGGCGCCGACCGTGATCGACGGCGACGCCTTCGTCTGGAAGGCGGTCAGCGGCGGCGGCGCGGCGGCCGCGCCTCCCGCCGTCAGCAGCGCGAGCACGGCCCCGAGCGCGCAGACAAACACCACTGCGCGGATCGACTTCGCCGACGTGAATCGGTGTGCTCGCATCTTCGTCCCTCTCCTGACTGTCGCCTTCCCCGCCTCCGGGCCCACCACTGGTAACCCAATATATCCGTCAACGGAGCGGCCAGCGCTGGTCCGAGGCAGCTTTCCTATGCGCCGGTGCCGAGCGCCGACCACACCTCGAGCTTGGTCGCGACGCGCCGGCAGACGTCCTCGGTGACGTCGGTTGTCGTGGCTGGTCCGCCGAGGTCGGGCGTGCGGACGCCGGACGCCGTGCCCTCGAGAACCGATTCGTAGATCGCGCGCGAGCCCAGCGCCGCCCCGGGATGGCCGGCCGCGCCGGCGTGGTGGAGGATCGCCCCGCAGGCGAGCAGCATGGCCATCGGGTTGGCCAGGTTTGATCCGAACAGTGCCGGAGCCGTCCCGTGCGGCGCCTCGGCCATCGCGACCTGCGTCGCGTAGTCGGCGTCGAAG
The DNA here is from genome assembly GCA_963742705.1 of uncultured Solirubrobacterales bacterium. Classification (GTDB taxonomy): domain Bacteria; phylum Actinomycetota; class Thermoleophilia; order Solirubrobacterales; family Solirubrobacteraceae; genus Palsa-513. The sequence goes on from CAVUMZ010000019.1 coordinate 219,570, forward strand.
GCGAGCAGCACCGACTCGGCCCCGGCGATCGAGCCGAACATCGGCAGCACGAGATCCGACAGGCAGTCACCGTCGCGGTTGAGCGCCGGAATCACTAGCGGCGAATCGGCCGCGCCGCTGATCAGCCCGGCATACGTGGCGTCGATCAGGACCGGCGCGTACGAGGTGTCTGGATGGCGGCCGGCGGCCGCGTCGAGCTCCTCCTTGAACATGCCCTCGTACACGGGCGACACCGTCCACTTCGGTCCGCCGTAGACGCGCCCGCTGATCGCGGCCGCGGTGCGGAACGCGTACTCGGCCACGGCGTGGCAGGTCGACCGGCTGATCCTCTCGGTCCGGTAGGCGATCTCGTCGTCGCCGCTGGCCTCGCGCCACTGCTTGGCCCCGTAGGCGCCGTCGACCGCCATGCGCACGACGGCGATCGGAAAATGGACGCCGGCGATCGGGGAGACGCCGGGGATCCGCCGGCCGGTCCGGATGATCACCTTGCCGTCGATCTCCTCGCGCAGGATCCGGTTGGGCGAGCCGACGTCGTCGGCGCCCTCCGGCGTGATCGTCGCCGCCTTGATGCCGAAGCCGGCCTCGCGCATCGCCTGCGCGGCCTCGTGGACGACGCCGTTGGCACTGGCCCGGCGAGCCACCAGCGACAGGTCGTAGTGCACGAGCTCGATCTCGAGACCGCACACATCCCGGCCTAGGACTGGCAGCGCGGCGTCGAGCAGCTCCTGCCCGGTCTCATCACCTTCGAGAACGACGATTCGCAGCATGCCGGGCCACGATACCGGCGGCCTGCGCGCGCGATGGCCGGCCGCGCTGGCCCGCCGGGCCAGGCGGGAGCGGTGCCCTAAGCCGGCAGCAGCGGATGCGCCCGCTGCTCGGCATCGGCACCCGGGCCCGGCCGCACCTGGAGTTCGTCGGAGCCGATCGGCTCGCCGCAATGGCCGCAGTGGAGGGCCGGATCGGCGTCGTGCCCGCAGCCGCTGTGCACGAGTACGCGCGGCGGACCGGCCGGGGGCATCGCGTGCTCGTCGCCCCACTGGAGCAGCGCGACCAGCACCGGCGCGACGTCCAGCCCCCGCTGCGTCGGCAGGTACTCGTACATCTCGGGCCGCTCGGAGTACCGGCTCCGTCTGACGAGCCCATGGTCCACCAGCTGGCGCAGGCGGTCGCTGAGGATGTTCGGGGCGACGCCGACGTTGCGCTCGATCTCGGCGAAGCGGCGCCGGCCGAGCAGGATCTCGCGCATCACGAGCAGCGTCCAGCGACCGCCGAGGATCGCCAGGGCGTTGGCGATCGAGCAGTTCTGCGCAACGAACGGACGGTAGGGCATCGCCTGCCCATTGTAGGCACCGCCACCGGCGGCATGAGGGGGCTACTTGTATTTCGCAAGTGCGATCGCCTAGACTCCGGGCATGTCAGATCTCGAGCAGGTCAAGCGCCAGCAGCGACAGATGTGGACGGTTGGCGACTACGGCGACTTCGGCGCGCGCCTACAGCCGGCCGCCGACCGGCTCGTCGAGCGGGTCGGGATCGGCGGCGGCGATGTCGTGCTCGACGTCGCGACCGGCACCGGCAACGCGGCGATGACGGCGGCCGCGGCCGGGGCGTCGGTGACCGGACTGGACCTCACGCCGGAGCTGTTCGATGTGGCCCGGCAGCGCGCGGCGGCGGCCGGCCTGGAGATCGCCTGGGTCGAGGGCGACGCCGAGCAGCTGCCGTTCGCCGACGAGTCGTTTGACCGGGTGCTGTCGGTGTTCGGGGCGATGTTCGCCCCCGATCAGCGGCGCACAGCCGAGGAGCTCGTGCGCGTCTGCCGCCCGGGGGGGACGATCGGCCTCTGCTCGTGGACGCCGCAGGGCGTCTTCGGCCAGATGATCCTGCTGCTGATGTCGCGCACGCCGCCGCCGCCGCCCGGCTTCAAGCCGCCCGGCCTCTGGGGCGTCGAGGAGTACGTGACCGGACTCTTCGACGGGCTCGGTGTCGAGCTCGAGTTCGAGCGCGGCCAGGTCGTGCTCGAGCACGACTCGGCCGAGGCCTGGGTGGCCCACCTCGATCGGGTGTTCGGGCCGACGATCCTGGCCAAGGCGGCGCTCGAGCCGGCGGGTGCGTGGGACGGGCTCCGCGCGGACCTGGTCGACCTCTACGAACGCGCCAACGAGAGCACCGACGGGACGCTGCGCGTGGCCGCCGAGTACCTGACGACGATCGCCCGCCGCGGCTGAGGCCGCGGCGATGACCGGCCGCGACGCCTGGCGCCGAGACTGATCGTTCTCCCGCGGAACAAGTTGGGAACGGGGCGCCGCCGCCCGGTCGCCGCACCCGGGTGATAGAGAGGCGAGTTGGTAGACTGCCGGCTGACGATCGCTGGATCTAGATTCAGCGAGCACAGGGGGACGCATGGCAGCGGTTGAAGTCAGCGGTATCCGCGCAGGCAGCAGGGACGCACGCGAGCGGATCCTAGAGGCGGCCTACGAGCTGTTCTCCCGGCGCGGGATCCAGGCGGTCGGCATCGACGCGGTGATCGACCGCTCGGGCGTGGCGCGGCAGACCCTCTACCGACACTTCAGCTCCAAGCAGGAGCTCGTGCTCGCATTTCTCGAGCGCCGCGAGGATCGCTGGACGAAGGGGTGGCTGCAGGCGGAGGTCGAGCGGCGGGCGGCGGGCCCGGCTGACCGGCTGCTGGCCATCTTCGACGTCTTCGCCGAGTGGTTCCAGGGACCCGACTTCGAAGGCTGCACGTTCATCAACGTGATGCTCGAGCACGCCGAGACGACCGATCCGATCCGGCGCGCCGGAATCGCCTACCTCGCCGGCATCCGCAACTTCCTCGAGGGTCTGGCGCGGCAGGCGGGCATCGCCGACGCCGACTGCTTCGCGCGCAAGTGGCACATCCTGATGAAGGGCTCGATCGTCGCCGCCGGCGAGGGCGATCGGGACGCGGCGCGGCGGGCCCAGGCGATCGCCCGCCTCGTGCTGGCGGACGAGCTCCGCCCCCGTCGCTGAGTACCCGCTCCGGGACTCCGAGGGTGCTCGGGCAGGCCCCGACGGGGCCGGGCGGAGCCGGCGGTTGCCGGCCGGTTGACGGCTTGACACGGCTCGCGGCGCGGGGATATGGTCCTCCGAGTTCAGAGGGAGACCGATCAGTCTTATTTTCCTGGACACGGCCACTCCCTGGAGCGTCCAAAAACGCGAGGAGAGCAGCAGATGCCCATTCCCACCGAGTTGGTTGGTTCGTTGCCGCGCCCGATGAAGCTGCAGGAGGCCTACGCGGACTACGACGAGGGCAAGATCACCTTCGAGCAGCTACAGGCGGAGCAGGACGCGGCGGCGGAGGACTCGATCAAGCGCTTCGAGGAGGTCGGCCAGCCGGTCGTGACCGACGGCGAGCAGCGGGAGTCGAGCTTCGCGACCTACTCGATCACCGACACCCTGGCCGGCACCGGCCTAGCCGACAACCTGGCGGGCGACGGGCAGTTCTTCGCGATCTTCGACGACGGTCATCACCGGCAGCTGCCGCGCCTGACCGGCGGACCCTTCAAGTACAAGACCTACGCGTCGGAGTTCGTGACCAAGAACAAGGCGATCGCGACCCACCCGGTCAAGCAGGCGGTCATCTCACCGTCGATGATGATGCTGCTCTACCCGCTCGAGGGCGAGATCGACGGCTACCCGCGCGAGCAGTTCCTCGACGATTGCGTCAAGGAGTGCGTGAAGGACATCCGCGACTGCTTCGCCGCCGGGGCGGTCCGCGTCTCGATCGACTTCACCGAGGGTCGGCTGGCCAACAAGAACGACTCGCGCAATCCGTGGACCGGCAAGGACATGCTGCAGGAGTTCATCGACATCAACAACCGCGTGCTGGCGGAGTTCAGCGCCGACGAGCGCAAGAACATCGGCATCCACACGTGCCCGGGCGGCGACTGCGACTCGGTGCACAGCAAGGAAGTGCCCTACGAGCAGCTCCTGAACCACATGTTCAAGATCAACGCGGGCTACTTCCTGATCCAGTGCGCCAGCGAGGACGACAAGGAGAAGGTCTACAAGCTGTGCGGCGAGAACAGCCGTGAGGACGCCGACGGCGTCGCCCAGGTCTGCTTCATGGGCGTGATCAACCCCCTCACCCCTGAGGTCGAGACAGCCGAGCAGGTCAAAAGCGATCTCGTCACCGCGGCGAAGTACATCCCGGTCGAGCGGCTCGGCGCGACCGACGACTGCGGCTTCAGCCCGTTCAGCCGCGACGTCAAGCCCAAGCACGGATCGCCGGACTTCGCCCGGGACGTGGCGATGCAGAAGGTCGCTGCCCGCCTCGAGGGCGCCCGCCTCGCGTCGGAGGAGCTCGGCGTCTAGCGGAAGCGACGCACCGTCGCCCAGTCCGCGCGACTGGGCGGCGTCCGTGCGCCGAGTACCAGTCGCCTCGACCCGGGCGCTCCGCCAGGCAGTGCTGCGCCCGCACGAGACGGTCGCCCAGGTGGCTGCCGGCGAGGCGGCGGGCGCCGTCGCCTTTGCGGCCTTCGACGACGAGCTCGCTGTCGCCGTCGGCCTCGTCGCGCCGGACGGTCGCCCGGGGTCGTGGAGGGTGCGCGGCATGGCGACCGCGCCGCAGGCGCGCGGACATGGCGCCGGGACGGCGGTGCTGGACGCGCTGCTTGGCCATGCCGCCGCCGGCGGGGCGGTTCGGGTCTGGTGCAACGCGAGGGTCGGGGCGCGGTCGCTCTACGAGCGGGCGGGGTTCCGGGCCACTTCTGAGGAGTTCGAGCTGCCCGAGATCGGGCCCCACCTCGTGATGGAGCTCGAGCTCGTCAGTTCTCGATCGTGACGAGCGTGCCGATCGGCGTGTACGGCCAGACCTTGGCGGCCGAGGCGAGCGGAAGCTCGACGCAGCCGAGGCTCTGCGGCGTACCGAACGAGGCGCGGTTGAACGCGTGGAGGGCGTCGCCGCCGTTGAAGTAGCTGATCCACCGAATCCCCGGATCGTTGTAGGCCGAGCCGTCGGGGTTGGTTCCGCTCATCGTGCCGACGGGGATGTGCTCGAAGACGGGGAAGGTGCCGAGCTGGGTCGGCGCGCTCGGGACACCCGTGTTGCCGGGCGAGGTGAAGACGGTGCGGCCGTCGCTCCACAGGGTCAGCAGCTGCGGCACGTTGCGGTGAACGTAGACGTAGTTGTAGTGCGCCTGCGGCGCCTTGCCGGCGATCGCCTCGGCGATCAGCGTCTTCCAGACCGCGGCGCCGGCGAGGCCGTCGGCGGTGAGGTTGTGCTGGTTCTCGAACATCATCACCGCACCCCGGGTGACAGTGTTGTCCTGGCCGGGCGTCCACAGCGCCTTCAGCTCGGGCGGGGTGTTCGGGAAGCGCCAGGTGAAGCTGCCGGCCGGCGCGTCGACGGCAGCGCGGACCTCGGCGGTCTCGGTCGGGGTGACCGGAGTGCCGGACGCCGACCAGCTCACCGGCAGATAGCCGGCATCGGCGAGCAGCTGCTGGAGACGGAGGGTCGAGCCCGGCGGCACGGTCCAACGGAGCTGGCTGGCCGTCGCAACCGAGCCACCGGCGGATCCGATCGTGGCGACCGGGCTCGGCAGCGTCACCGTGACCGTGGTGCCGAGGGGCGCGCCGGCGCCGGACGGGACGAACTCGAGCGTGTGGCTGTCGGGCTGGCGCCAGGAGCCGGGGACCTGCGGCGAGAGCCGCGGGCGCGATTGGCCGAGGACTTCGCCGACGGTCCGGGAGAACGTCAGCCGCAGACGGGTGGTCGGCGTGATCTTCGACCCGGGGGCCGGGGTGGCCACGAGCACCGGCGACGGGGACGCCGGGAACCAGCTGACGGTGACCGGCGCGCCAAGCCGTTCCCACGAGCGCACCGCGGCGGCGACCTGGATCGATCCGGCCGGGGCGAGCTGCCCGACGGCGATCGTGCTGGCCGCGCCGCTGAGCGGTTGGGAGACGAGATGCCCGACGGCGCCGTAGGCGACGGATGTAACCGGCTGGTCGAAGCTCACGCGGACCGGCGCACCGGCGGCGACGGTGAGCCACGGCTGGTCGACGCGTGCCTTCGGCGCCTTAAGCGTCAGCCGCTCGGTGCGCGTGGCGCCGAGCGCCCAGCTGGTGAGACCCGGCCGTCGGATGACGACCTGGACGGTGACAAGTTCGCCGGGGTTGAGCTTTTTCAGGGGGGTGACGCGACCGCCAACGACGTTCACCGGAATCTCGCTCCCGTTCGGGGCGAACGCGCGAGCGCTCGCGAGCTTGCCGGCGAACGGCTGCAGCTTCACCTGCGCGAGGGCGCTGGCGTCGCCGGAGAGGGTGGCGCCCGACCAGACGGTCACGATGACGACGAAGCCGAGCACGACGATGACCAGGCCGGTCAGACCCAGGCCGAGCAGGACCGGGCCGCGGCGCAGATCGGACGGGCTGAGCCGGCTGAGCGGATTCGAGGCCATCAGTGAAGGGTACGGAGGCGGCGCGCTCGGCTCGCCGGATGGTGGCGGTCTTGCGTGGATATTGACGAGTGTCCGAGGCGGCGGACGCGCAACCGTATGTGTTTGACCGCTCGCCCGTGCTCCCCCCAACCCGCCGTGCGACCTTCAACTCGACCCAGCCGCCTGTCGAGCGCGGCCGTGTCGAGCTGTCGGGCGCATGCTGCGACGGCACCTCGGTGTTGATGCTCGCCGTGTGTTCCTCTCGCGCAGCTCAGGCGGGGATGCCGGGAGGGCCGAGAATCTCGAGCCCGTGGTCCGCGGCCGCGCGGAGCACGGGCTCCATGTCCGGCGGGGCCGTCGGGGCGGGCGGAATCTCCGCAACCGGAGCCGGGGTCCCGAGTGTGCGGATGAAGCCCTCGAATCCGGCCGCCTGCGTGACCAGGAGGAAACGAGCCTCCCCGGAGCTGACAATGAACGTATGCGGCACATCGCGCGGGCCGAACACGAAGGAGCCCGCCGGAGCGACGACCGTCTGGCCCGCGACCCAGATCGTCAGCTCGCCTTCGAGGACGTAGAACCACTCGTCCTCGTTGTGGTGGACGTGCAGCGGCGAGCCGGAGCCGCGCGGCGCGGTCTGCTCGGTCAGCATCATCCGGCCGCCGGTACCCGCGCCGTCGGCCTTGATCGTCGTCAGGCCGCCGAAGAACCAGAAGTGCTCTCCCTCACCGGGACCGAGAGCGATGGGTGCGAGGGCGCCGTCCGGCGCGGTCGTGGTTTGGTGTGCTGCGCTGATGGAGGTCATGCGCGCATCCTGATCTCCGAGACCGGCGCAAACCACCCCCCGCGCCCGGGGATCTTTCTTGCTCCGCATGCGAAACTGACCCTCATGGGATGGACCGTCGAGCGTCTGATCGCGGAGATCGACCTGCTCGGCTCGCGGGGACTGCCGCGCGAGGAGCTCTTCGGCGAGCTGTCCCCACGGTTGCGCAACGTCATCGACAACGATGCCAGCTGCTGGCACACGCTGGACCCGAGCACGCGGCTGCTGACCAGCGACGCGCCGAGAGAGCTCATCGAGCGCGGGGTCCTCGCGCTCGACGAGGCCCCGGCCGCCGGGGAGCTGATCGTCCGCAGCGAGTACATGGTCGACGACGTCAACACCTTCGCCGGCCTCGCTGCGCGGCGGGTGCCGGTCGGCATCCTCGACCACGCCACCCGCGGCGATCCCCAGCGCAGCGCGCGCTACCGCGACCTGCTCCTGCCGGCCGGCATCCCCCACGAGCTGCGCGGCGCGTTCGTCATCCGCGGGCGCGTCTGGGGCGCCGTGCACATTGCCCGCCGTGCGCGTAGCGGCGCATTCCAGCAGCGCGACGCCGACGCGCTCTCCGCCGTCACTGGGGCGATCGCCCGGGCCGTCCGCGCGTCACTGCGCTTCGATGCGGCCCGTCGCGTCACTGGCGTCGAGGCGCCGGGGATGGTCGTGCTCGGCCCACACGACGAGGTCGAGCTGATCACCCCGCCGGCACGAGACCTGCTCGCCTCTTTGCATCCCGAGGCGTCGGGCTACGCCGCGGATAAGGTCGCAACGCCGGTGCTCGCGCTCGCGTCGTTCGTCCGCGCCGCACCGGACGGCGGCCAGGGAGGCGGCAACCTCGTCACCGTGCCCGGCAGCGACGGTTGGGTGACGCTCCACGCGTCGGTGCCCGGACCTCCGGACGACGGCCGGGTCGCGATCGTTCTCGAGCGGGCGACGGGCGCACGTTCTGCCACGGTCCGCCTCGAGGCATTCGGCGCAACCGCCCGCGAGCGCGAGGTCGCGACGCTCCTGGCCCGCGGCCTCTCGCGTGCCGAGATCGCCGATACCCTCGTCGTCTCCCCGCACACCGTCGAGGACCACGTAAAGAGCCTCTACGAGAAGGTCGGCGTCGCCTCGCGGCAGGAGCTCGTCGCTCGCGTCTTCCTCGACGAGTACCTCCCGGAAGTCGTGCGTCAAACACCGCTGACGTCGCGCGGGCGCTTCGACCGCGTACGGCAGGCAACCTGATTGGCGGCCGTCCTCCGAGAGTAGACAGCGGTCCAGCCGCCGGTCCCGGCGCTCGGGTCGCTGCCGTCCCATGACGCGGCCGGGCGCCGGCCCGGCGCTGCCACCGGCCAGCGCCAGTGACGCCAGAGGGCCGGCAGCGAGAACGCGATCGCGACTTGAACCGACGCCACATCGCCCGGTCGCGGGCGTCCCAGCCGAGACGAGGGCTCGGCGATCCCAGCACCCGCGAGCTGGCCGCGGGCGCAATTCAAAGTGGAGACGGCGGGAATCGAACCCGCGTCCGCGATCGCGTGAGAATGGCGTCTACGAGCGTAGCCGGCGCTCTTGATCTCGTCCCCCGCTCGCCTTGCCGGCTGGGTTGTGGGGGACCAGCCTCCTGAGTTTTCCCCGGCTCGGCGGAGGCGGACCTTGCCGGGTGAGCCTGCTATTTGATCCCGGTGATCCCTGCCGCAGGCTGCGGGGGCCGAGACCTCACTCGCCTAGTGTTATCTAGGCAGCGAGGGCGTACTCGTGAGAGTCCGCACTTATTGTTTTTCCCGGGTGTTTAACGAGGCCGCCCGGGACCTCGACTCGCAACCATCCCCACGAGCCGACCACGTCGAAGCCTGTCGTCCCCGGGGAAGCTTTCATCGTAGACGACGGGCGACCCGCGGCACGAAAACGACGCGAACCGAGCCGCTTGAGGAACCCGCCGCAGGTCGCCCGAAGGCGCCCGAGCTTTGGGTGGCAGGGCCTTGCACCTCGGTGGCCTCGCTCTTTGCGTCTCGATCCGCGTCTGAGGAAAACGGTACGCCTGCCCAGCCGTCGAGGCAAGTCGGCACCACCGCATCTCCCCGCAAATTGCGAAAGTATTGTCAACGACCCCGCGGCCGCCGACGATCCTCGGCCCGGTTTATCGGGCCGCTATCAGCGCCTGCCACAATCATCTGACGATGGAGAACCGACCCGCCGCGGTCGTCCCGCCCGTTCTCGAGCCGGCGCCGCAACATGATCCGTTCGGACGCCCGACGCCCCGCGCGAAGTCCCGCCTCCGCGAGCGCGCCAGCGCCGCTGGAGCCGCCGTTGTCGCGCTCGCCGCCAAGGGCAAGGCGGTCCTGGTCCTCCTCCCCAAGATCAAGGTGCTCAGCACCTCGGCCACGGCGCTCGTCTCGGTCGCCGCCTACAGCCTCTTCTTCGGCTGGGAATTCGCCGCCGGCTTCGTCGTCCTCCTCTTCGTTCACGAGATGGGTCACGTCATCGCCCTGCGCCGCGAGGGAATCCCCGCCAGCGCGCCCATGTTCATCCCCTTCCTCGGCGCGGTCATCACGGCGAAGTCGCTGGGTGAGAACGCGCTCGCCGAAGCTCGCGTCGGCCTCGCCGGGCCGATCCTCGGCTCGCTCGGCGCGCTCGCGGTGGCCATTGCCGGCGCGGTCACCGGCAGCTCCCTCCTCCAGGCGCTCGCCTACACGGGCTTCCTCCTCAACCTCTTCAACCTGCTTCCGGTGGTTCCGCTGGACGGCGGCCGCGCGATGGCGGCGATGGCCCCGTCGATGTGGTTCTTCGGCTTCGCCGCTCTCGTCGTCCTGTTCTTCCTCGCCCCGAACGGCATCCTCCTGATCATCATTCTCTTCGGCGGACTCGAGACCTGGCGACGCTGGAAGCAGCGCAAGTCGCGCACGCTCGAGTCGGCCGCCTACTATCGCGTCTCCCCGCGCAACCGCATGCTCGTCGGCGCCGTCTACCTCGGCCTGATCGTCGCCCTCGTCATCGGCATGGAGGCCACCTACGTCCAGCACGCGATCGGTTTCAGCCACTTCTAGCGGCCGACCTCGCGCAGCGCCCGCTGGACCTCGCGTTCCGAGTCGCGCTTCTTGATCGACTCCCTCTTGTCGTGCACGTCCTTGCCTCGGGCCAGGGCGATCTCGACCTTTGCCCGCGACCCCGAGAAGTAGATCCGCGTCGGTACGAGCGTCAGCCCCCGCTCGGCCACCCGCGCTTCGATCCGATCGATCTCCCGCCGGTTGAGCAGCAGCTTGCGCTCCCGCTCCGGCTCGTGGTTGTCCCGGCTGGCCGGGGCGTACGGCGGGATGTGGACGTTGCGCAGCCACAGCTCCCCGTCCTTCAGCGCCGCGAACCCGTCCTTCAGCTGGGCCCCGCTCGTCCGGAGCGACTTGACCTCCGTGCCCTGGAGCACGAGGCCGCACTCGACCCGCTCGAGCAGGTTGTAGCGAAACGACGCGTATCTGTTGGACGCGACGTCGCCCGCCCCGATCTTCCGTTTGCCCTTGGACATGACAGCCAGGTTACGCAAGCACGAGGTCGACCCGTCCCCGCGCCGCCTCGATCCCGTCGACGCGGACGGCAACGGGGTCGCCGAGGCGCAGCGTCGCCCCGCTCCGTGTCCCGTAGAGGATCGTCCCCTCCTCGTTGAGTTCCCACCAGCCGCCCTCGCGCATCCGGCGCACCGGCAGCATGCCCTCGAACTGGCCGCCGAAGGCGACGAACGCCCCGGCCCGGATCACGCCGACGATCTCCCCCTCCCACTCCCGCTCGCGATCCTCCCGCCCCAGCGCGAAGCACCGCGCGACGTCGTCGGCCGCCCGCTCGAGCTCCATCGCCTCCCGCTCGCGCGCCGACGACCACTGCGCCAGCTCGACCAGCTCGCTCCCCGGCGCGACCGGCTGCCCCCCGTCGGCTCCGACCGCCGCCAGCAGCGCCCGGTGGCAGACGAGGTCCGGGTAGCGGCGGATCGGCGATGTGAAGTGGCAGTAGGCCACCGAGCGTAGCCCGGCATGGCCGAGGTTGACCGGCGAGTAGTAGGCCTGCTTGAGCGATCGCAGGACCAGCGACGTCAGCGCCCGCCGGCCGCGTCCGTCCCGCCCCCGCACGTAGCGGTCGACCGCCTGCGAGATCTCCCCTACCAGCTCGCCCGTCTGCGTCGGCGACAGCGTCCGCGGAAGCGGCGGCGTCGGCACCTCGAGCGACGCCAGCTGCGCCACCAGCCGCTCGACCCGGGCCGCGTCCGGCTGCTCGTGGACGCGGTAGAGCGCCGGCTGCTTGCGCTGCTCGAACACCTTCGCCACCTGCTCGTTCGCCGCGATCATCAAGTGCTCGATCAGCCGGTGCGACTCGGTCTGCTCGCCCTGCTGAATCTCGACGACGTGGCCGTGCCGGTCGAAGGTGAAGTCCGGCTCGCCGCTGACGATCGCCAGCGCCCCCCGCCGCTCGCGCTCGGCCGCCAGCGCCGCCGCCGCCGACCGGGCCGCCGCCAGCGGTTCGGCCCATGGAGCCCGTGCCGCCTCGCTGCCGGCGAAGATCCGATCGACGCGGTCGTAGTCCAGCCGCTCGTCCGAGCAGATCACCGCCCGGTAGAAGGCCGCCCGCACCACGCGCGGCCCGTCGAACTCGAGCTCGACGGTCACGACCCGCCGGTCCTCACCCGGCACCAGCGAGCAGGCCGAGTTCGAAAGCGCTGCTGGCAGCATCGGCTCGACCGCGCCCGGCACGTAGACGCTCGTCCCCCGCCGGCGCGCCTCCCGGTCGAGTCCCGACCCCTCGGCGACGAAGGACGCCACGTCGGCGATATGCACCCACACGCGGTGCCGCCCGTCGCCGATCGGCTCCGCCGAGACGGCGTCGTCGTAGTCGCGCGCCCCGGTCGGGTCGATCGTGAAGGTCGCGAGGTCGCGCAGGTCCTTGCGGGCGACCGCGTCCGGCCCGCCCGCCGCCGCGGCCGCGGCCGCCTCGGCCTCGAGTCCGTCGCCGAAGCGTCGCCGCAGCCCCCGCTCGAGCATCAGCGCCTCGATCACGTCCCGGGCCACGTCCGGCCGCCCGAGCCGGCGCAGGACCGTCGCCCGCCCACCGCGCCGTCCGGCCTTGATCCCGATCAGCACGAGTTCGCCCGCCCGCGCCTTGCCCGGATCGACCGACATCTGGCCGCTCCCCCATCCGTCCTCGCCCCGCCCGCGCCCGAACAGCGGCTGCGCCACGAGGAAGCGCCCGCGCCGCTCGAGCACGGCCGCTCGCTGGCTCACCGCAGCTTCGCTGCCAGCGTCCGCAGCGCCGCGTCGAGCGCCGGGTCCGCCCGCGCGGTCCGCGGGGCCTTGACGACGATGTCCGGCTTGATGCCCGCCCCCTGCTTGATTCCCCCACCGCCGAGGTTGCGCCCGCTCGGCAGGAAGTACTCCCCGACGGTTATGTCGAGCGCCCCGCCGTTCGACAGCGGCACGACCTCCTGGAACACGCCCTTGCCGAACGTGTGGGCCCCGACGATCGTCGCCCGGTGACGATCCTGAAGCGCGCCCGCCACGATCTCTGCCGCCGACGCCGTGTTGCCGTCGACGAGCACCGCCACAGGGATCGAGCTCGCGATCGCGTCCCCGGTCGCCGTCAGCGTGATCGTGGGCTGCGTCCGGCCCCGTGTCGTGACGATCGGCCCGTCGGGCAGGAAGATGCTCGCGACCAGCCGCGCCTCGTCGACCAGCCCGCCCCCGTTGCCCCGCAGGTCGAGCACAACCGCCCGCGCCCCACGACCCAACAGCTTCTCGACCGCCAGCCGCGTGTCTCCGTGCGCGCCGGCGCTGAACGCGTGCAGCGCGACCACGGCGACCTTCTTGCCGGCCACCGTCCGCAGCGCAGACTCGACGACGGGCAGGGAGACCTCCGCCCGCGTCAGCACGATGTCGCGCGACCGGCCGCGGTGGAGGACGCGTAGCGTCACCTTCGTCCCGACTGGGCCCTTGATCAGCCCGGTCGCCGTCGTCTCCGACCGACCGGCCAGCGAGTGGCCGTTGACGGCGGTGATCGTGTCGCCCGCGACGAGGCCGCCCCGAGCGGCCGGCGAGTTCGGGAACACCGCGACGATGTGGAGGCCTCGCGTCGTCCGGACCACGTCGGTGCCGACACCGGAGAACCGCTGCGTCGTCTCGAACTGGTCGTACTCCTGCGGTGTCAGGTAGTTGGAGAAGCGGTCGTGCAGGCTCGCGACGACGCCGGCGATCGACCCGTTGACCAGATCCGCCCGCTTCTCCGGGATGTAGTAATCGTCGATGATCCGCTGGACCGACTCGTCGAGCGCCGGGCTCGACCCGCCGACCCCGAGCGCGTCGCGCAGGAAGCTCGGCACGAAGTCGGGGTGACCTCCCCACCAGACGCCGAACACCAGCACGAGCAGGACGACGGCGCCGGCGAGCAGTGCGGTGACGTTCTTGCGCGTGTTGCCCGTCACCGGCCGGCGGCCGCGTCGTCATCTGCGCCGGTCATGGCACGGAGGGTAGCGGCCGTCCGGCGCCGCCCGCGGCGGGCCCGGGATCCCCGGCTCAGACCCGCAGGAAGCGGCGCAGCGAGAGGCCCGACCCGGCGGCCGACACGGCGACGGCGCAGCACATCAGGACGATCGTCAGCGCCGGGAAGTTGATCGTGTTCGGTCGGCCGATGACCGAGAACTCCGAGACGAGGTTGTCGACGACGGTGATCTTCGCCAGCACCAGCATCCCGATCGCGATCACCCCGCCGAACGCGCCGAGCAGGATCCCCTCGATCACGAACGGCCAACGGATGAACCAGTCGGTCGCCCCGACCAGCTTCATCACCTCGACCTCGCGCCGGCGGGCGAACAAGGACAGGCGGATCGTGTTCGAGATCAGCAGGATCGAGGCGATCACCAGCAGCACCGCGAGCACGGCCATCGTCACCTTGACGAGGCTCGTCGCCGTGAGGATCTTCTGGGCGTCAGCCTGACGGTTGCTGACCGTGGCGATCGCCGCGTCGATCGGGACGTTGCCCTTCATCAGCGCCAGGCGAACCGCGTTGACGTTGTCGGGCTTGTCTGGCGTGACGCGGAAGCTGTCCGGCAGCGGGTTCGAGTCGACGATCGCGTACGCGGCCGGGTCGGCCTTGCTCTGCTGGGCGAACGCCTGCGCCTTGGAGACGAACGTGACCGACTTGACGTGCGGCGTCTGACGCCGCAGGAGCTGCGACACCCGATTGATGTCGCTGGCCGTCGATCCGTCCTTGAGGTAGACGCCGACGAGGACGCGGTTGCGCACGTCGTTGGCCGCCCCGCTCGTCACCTGGGCGACCGGGATGAAGACGCCGAGCACGAGCACCGTCACGAGCACGGTCGCCAGCGCTGCGAAGCTCGGCACGGCGTTGCGCCGCATCGAGCGCAGCGACTCGCGCATGAAGAAGCCGAGCTTCACCCCATCGACCCCCGCTCCGTGCTGCTCACCAGGGGATCCGCGTGTTCTCGTCGCGAAGCATGGCCGTGAACTCGTCGGTGCTCTGCTCGCGCTGCCGGTACATGCCCTCGTCCTCGTCGCGCAGCACCCGCCCGCCGCCGAGCTCGACCACGCGCCGGCGCATCTTGTCGACCATGTTCGAGTCGTGGGTGGCCACCAGCACGGTCGTGCCGGCCCGGTTGATCCGGTAGAGCAGCTGCATGATCCCGATCGACGTCTCCGGATCGAGGTTGCCCGTCGGCTCGTCGGCCAGCAGCAGGGCTGGGTGGTTGACGAACGCCCGGGCGATCGACACCCGCTGCTGCTCGCCGCCAGAGAGCTGGTCCGGGTAGTTGTGGAGCTTGGTCGAGAGCCCGGTCAGGCGCAGGATGTCCGGCACCTGCTCGCGGATCTTGCGCCGGCTCGCGCCCGTCACTTGGAGCGCGTAGGCGACGTTCGCGTAGACGGTCCGGTTCGGCAGCAGCTTGAAGTCCTGGAAGACGACCCCGAGATTGCGCCGGTAGGACGGCACCTTCTTACGGTCGATGTCGGCCAGGTTGCGGCCGGCTACGACGATCGAGCCCGACGTGGCCTCGAGCTCCTTGGTCAGCAGCCGCATGATCGTCGACTTGCCCGACCCGGTGGACCCGACGATGAAGACCCACTCGCCACGCTCGATCGAGAAGCTCGCCCCGTCGAGGCCGTGGTCGCCGCCGTCGTATCGTTTCGAGACATCCCGGAACTCGATCACCGACTCGCCGCCGGGGGCCCGCGCCGGACGGCTGATCGGGCGTTGCGCCGGTCGCGCCGACCGACTACCCCGCAGGATGTCGCGCTCAGTGGCCGCCATGCGAGCGAGGGTAGACCAAAGCAAACCGGCGATGTGGCATCCGGTAGTCCTGCAAGAGCATTTGCACGCCACCAGATACGGTTACGCGATGACCGAGATCACTACGACCACCGCCCCCAACGGACTCCCGATCCACCGGATCGCCGTGCCCGGCACCCGCGCCCTGACGATCCTTGTCGCCTTCGACGCCGGTGCCCGCAGCGAGCGGCCCGACGAGAACGGCATGGCCCACTTCCTCGAGCACCTCGTCTTCAAGGGCGGCCGGTCCTACCCGACCTATCGTGACGTCAACGAGACCGCCGAGCGGATGGGCGCGATGCTGAACGCCTACACCAGCCACGACCTCGTCGCCTTCCACATCACCGCCCGGGCCGAGGTCGCACCCGAGGCGATCGACCTCCTGTCTGACTTCGTCGGTCGTCCGCGGATCGACGCCGACGAGCTCGACCGCGAGCGCGGCGTGGTGATCCAGGAGATCAACCGCGCCCACGACCAGCCGTCGATGATCGCCGAGTACCTGATCGACCGCGCGGCGTTCGGCGACCACCCGCTCGGGCGGACGGTGCTCGGCCCGGCCGAGCATCTCAAGAGCTTCAGCCGCGAGGCGATCATCGCCTTCCGCGAGCGGCGCTGGTCGGGCGAGCGCGGCGGGGTCTTCCTCGTCGGCAACACCGACCACCTCCCGAGCGACGCCGAGCTCGGCGAGCGGTTCGGGCGCTTTCCCGACCTGCCGGCGCCCGCGCCGTTCGAGCCGGCCCCGCCGTTCGCCCCGACGACGCTGGTCGAGCAGCGCGAGACCAACCAGTCCCACCTGCGGATGATCTACCGGCCGGCGATCGACGTCGCCGACCGCCGCCAGCGCACGGCGCTGGCGATCTACTCGACGCTGCTCGGCGGATCGATGGGCTCGCGGCTGTTCGACGAGATCCGCGAGCAGCGGGGGCTCTGTTATTCGGTCTCGGCGATCGACCACTCGTTCGCCGACGCCCCGATCCTCCAGCTGTCGTCCGGCCTCGACTCGAGCAAGACGCTCGAGGCCTACTCGCGCATGCGCGAGATCGTCGACGAGCTCCGGACCGACGGCCCGACCGAGGCCGAGGTCGAGCGCGCCCGCGCCTACACGGCCGGCCGGCGCGTGCTCAGCTTCGAGAACTCGGGCGCCGTCGCCCGCTTCGCCGCCCATCAGGCGATCGTTTACGGCGAGGACATCGACCCGGACATCGCAATCGACGCCGTCGACGACGTGACCTTCGACGAGGTTCGCACCGTCGCCGCCGGGATCAGCGAAGACCTGGCCGTCGCCTGCGTCGGCCCGCACGAGCAGACCGACTTCTGAAAAAGGCCCGCTACGGGCGGATCGCGACCATCCGCTCGATCGCCGTCCGCGCGGCCGCCGCCGTGGCCGCCGGGACGGTGACCACGAAGCGACCGTCGCGCAGGGCGTTGCGCAGCTTCGGCAGCGTGATCATCTTCATGAAGCGGCAGCTCGCCGCCTCGTTGGCGGCGACGAAGTCGGTCCCCGGCGCCGCGAGGCGCAGCGGGTGGAGCATGCCGATCTCGGTCGCGACGATCACGCTCCCGCCCGGCTCGGCCCGCTCGGCGTAGCTGAGCATGCCGCCGGTCGACAGCATGTGGACCCCGTCGGGAGCGACGTCCCCGGCCGCGACGTACTCCATCACCGAGGTCGAGCACCCGCACTCCGGATGGATCAGGAAGTCGGCGTCCGGGTGCAGGGCCCGCGTCGCCGCGATGTCGGACGGCCTGATCCCGGCGTGGACATGGCATTCGCCGTCCCAGACGTGCATCCGCCGGCCCACCGTCCGCTCGACGTAGGCGCCGAGGAACATGTCCGGGCCGAAGAGGATCTCCGTGTCCGAGCCGTGCGTCGCGTAGATGTGCCGCACCACGGCGACCGCGTTCGACGACGTGCAGCAGTAGTCGGTAAGGGCCTTGACCGCCGCTGACGTGTTGACGTACATGACGACCACCCCACCCGGGTGCTCGGCCTTCCACGCCGCCAGCTGCTCGGCGTCGATCGAGTCGCTCAACGAGCAGCCGGCGTCCGGATCCGGAATCAGCACGGTCTTCTCCGGGCACAGGATCGCCGCCGTCTCGGCCATGAAGTGGACGCCGCAGAAGACAATCGTCCCTTCCGGCGCGGCCGCCGCCTGCTGCGAGAGGCCCAGCGAGTCGCCGACGAAGTGGGCGACGTCCTGGATCTCGGGAAGCTGGTAGTTGTGCGCGAGGATCACCGCGTCGCGCTCCCGCGCCAGACGGCGGATCTCGTCTTGCAGCGCCGCGATCTCCGCCACTCCGAGCGCCGGCTCCGCGCTCGGCGGGGCCATCGGCAGGGGGGTCGGCGTGCGGGCGGGGTTCAGAGCGGCTCCAGTATCAGCGAGAGGTCGAGCGCCGGCGCCGAGTGGGTCATTGCGCCGATCGACACAAAGTCTACCCCAGTGCCCGCGTGATCTCCAAGGTTGGCGAGCGTCACACCGCCGCTCGCCTCGAGCTCCGCCCGGCCGGCCACACGCGCGACCGCCGCCCGCAGGTCGTCGAGCGACATGTTGTCGAGCAGCAGGCGCACCGCCCCGGCCGACAAGGCCTCGTCGATCTCGGCGACGTTGCGGCACTCGACGGTCAGCGACAGGCCCGGCGCCCGGTCGCGCGCCGCCCGCACCGCGGCGGCCACGCCGCCGCCGAGAGCGATGTGGTTCTCCTTGATCAGCACGGCGTCGTAGAGACCGGCCCGGTGGTTGGTCGCCCCGCCCGCGGCGACCGCCGCCTTCTCGAGCGCCCGCAGGCCCGGCGTCGTCTTGCGCGTGTCGAGCACGCGCGCCCCGGTGCCGTCGACCTCCCGGGCGCACCGGGCCGCGAGCGTCGCAACGCCCGACAGCCGGCCGAGAAAGTTGAGCGCCGTCCGCTCGCCGGTCAGGAGCGCCCGCGCCGAGCCCTCGACCGCCAGCACCGGCCCGCCCTCGCGCCAGACACCCTCGGCGGTCAGCCGCTCGACGCCGACCGACGGATCCAGCGCCCGGAAGACCGCGATCGCCACGTCGCAGCCGAAGATCACGCCCGGCTGCTTCTGCGACACCGTCGCCCGGGCTCTCGCCGCCGCCGGCACCGTCGCCTCGGTGGTCACGTCGCCGCTCCCGAGATCCTCCGCCAGCGCCCGGGTGACGAGCGCTTCGTCGATGTCCATGCGATCCCAGGATAGGGTGCGGCCGGATGCGTCGAGAACAGGGCGATTTCACCGGCCGTGGCGGCCCGGAGATCCACTGGCAGGCGTGGCTCCCCGACCACGCTGCCCAGGCCGCTGTCGTGATCGCCCACGGGGCGGCCGAGCACAGCGGCCGCTACGCCCCGCTCGCCGCCCGCCTGGTCGAGTCCGGCTACGCCGTGTACGCGCTCGACCACCGCGGCCACGGCCAATCGTCCGGTCCCCGCACCGTCATCGACGACGCCGGCGCCGCGCTCGCCGACCTCGACCGGCTCGTCCAGCTCGCCGGCCGCAAGCCGTTCCTGCTCGGCCACAGCATGGGCGGGTGCTTCGCGCTCGCCTACGCCCTCGACGACCAGACGCGCATCGAGGGACTCATCCTCTCCGGACCGCTGATCGCGCTCAAGGGCCTGCGCCCGATTCTCGCCCTCAGCCGGGTGCTCGCCGCCGTCGTCCCCCGCCTCGGCGTCTACGGCGTCCCGGCGAGCGCCATCAGCCGCGACCCCGACCAGGTCCGCCGGTACGAGGAGGACCCGCTCGTCGACCGGGGCAGGCTGCCGGTCCGCACGGTGGCGGAGTTCGCCGGGGTGATCGCCACGTTCAAGCGGCGCTCGCCCGGCCTGACCCTGCCGCTGCTGATCCTCCAGGGCGGGGCCGACCGCATCGTCCCCCCCGCCGGGGCCAAGCAGCTCGTCCGGCGCGCCGGGAGCACCGACAAGACGCTAAAGCTCTACGCAGACCTCTACCACGAGATCTTCAACGAGGCCGAGCCCGAGCGAACCGCCGTGCTCGACGACCTCGTCGGCTGGCTCGACGCTCACTCCGCCCCGGCCGCCTTCAGCAGGTAGGCGCGGACGAAGCCGTCGAGGTCGCCATCGAGCACCCGCTGGGCGTCGCCGACCTCGTATCCCGTGCGGTGGTCCTTGACCATCGTGTACGGGTGCAGCACGTACGAGCGGATCTGCGACCCGAAGTTGACGTCCTGCGCCTCGCCCTTCTCCTTGGCGACCTCCGCTTCGCGGCGGCGCTCTTCGGCCTCGGCCAGCTTGGCCCGGAGCATCGTCATCGCCGTGGCCTTGTTTGACGTCTGCGACCGCTCGTTCTGGCACTGGACGACGATGCCCGACGGCCGGTGGGTGATGCGCACGGCCGAATCGGTCTTGTTGACGTGCTGGCCGCCGGCCCCGCTCGCCCGGTAGGTGTCGATCTGGAGGTCGTCGTCGTTGATCTCGATCTCGCCCTCACCCTCGACCACCGGCGCGACCTCGAGCCCGGCGAAGCTCGTCTGGCGGCGGTTGGCCGAGTCGAACGGCGACAGGCGCACCAGGCGATGGACGCCCTTCTCGGCCCCGTAGAGGCCGTAGGCGTTCTCGCCGTCGGCCTTGAACGTCGCCGACTTGATCCCCGCCTCCTCCCCCGGGCTGACCTCGAGCAGCTCGGCCTGGAAGCCGCGCTTCTCGGCCCAGCGGAGCATCATCC
The DNA here is from genome assembly GCA_963742705.1 of uncultured Solirubrobacterales bacterium. Classification (GTDB taxonomy): domain Bacteria; phylum Actinomycetota; class Thermoleophilia; order Solirubrobacterales; family Solirubrobacteraceae; genus Palsa-513. The sequence continues at coordinate 239,770 of CAVUMZ010000019.1, forward strand.
GCAGCACCATCTCCGCCCAGTCCTGCGCGTCGGTCCCACCGGCCCCGGCGTTGATCGTCACCAGCGCGGCCCCGCCGTCGTAGCGCCCGGAGAAGAGGCGCGCCTCCTCGAGCTCGAGCAGCCGCTCCTCGACCGACGCGATGTTGGCCTCGACCTCGTCCGCCAGCGAGGGCTCCTCGTCGGCCATCTCGACGAGACCGGCCAGCTCGGCCGCGTCGACCTCGAGCGAGCGGAAGGCCTCGAGTCGCCGCTTCGTCCGCGCGTGCTCGGCCGTGACCTTGGCCGCCGCGTCCGAGTCGTCCCAGAAGCCCGGCTCGGCCATCCGGGCCTCGAGCAGGGCTACCCGCTCGTCCAGCGCAGGCGGGTCAAAGATAGTCCGCGAGCAGCGCCAGCTGGTCGCGGACGGCAGCGAGGCGCTGCGGGGTCGGCTCGGTGGTCGGTGCGTTGGCCATCGGAGTCCAGGGTACTCAACCGGCCGGTGAGCGCCTCACGCCGGATCGAGCAGCCAGACGCGGAGCTGCTCGCCGCCGAAGCCCGGCCGGACGAGCGAGCTGACGACGTAGCGCCGCCCCCCGACCGTCACCGCCCCGGACGCCGGCAGGGCCACCGTTCTCGCCGCCGGGAGCGAGCTCTCGACGTGCCCGCCCTGACTCCCCCGCACCACGATCTGCGTCCCGGTCAGGCGCGTGATCAGCTTGACGAAACCGTTCACGTCCTGGATCGACACCTCGAGCTGGCCGAGCGGCCGGCCGCCGCGCGTCGCCAGCGGATGTGGCGTGCCCGCGATCACGAACGGCAGGCCGACGTCGGCGACGACGGCGCCCGCCCCGTCGACGATCCGGGCCCGCACGGCGTGGCGGACCACCGACTGGCTGGCCAGCGTCCGCCGGGCCAGAGTCGCGTCGCCGCGCGACAGGGCCCGCAGGAGCCCCTTCAGACCGGCGATGTGGGCGAAGGCGGCGCTGTTGGCCGCGCCCTGCACCTCCTGGCGGTAGATCCGGGCCGCGACCGACGCGTACGTGTCGACACGGACCTGCGCCAGCTCGGGGGCACAGCTGCCACAGCCCGACTTCTTCGTGCTGCCGCAGCCGCCGGACCCCAGCGCCACGGCCAGCGCCGCGGCGGCCAGGAGCACCGGTCGTCGGGCGCCGGAACTCACGCGCAGCAGCCCGGCCACCTCGGCGTCGACAGCAAAAGGCTCAGGCGCCGTGGCAGCGCTTGAACTTCTTGCCCGACCCGCACCAGCACGGGTCGTTGCGACCGACCTGCTCGTCGCTCGCCACCCGCCGCTGCTCGACGTGGGGCACGATGTCGACCTCCTCCTCGACGACGGCCGCCGCGGCCGCACCGAGGGCGGTCGGGGCCGCCGCCGACGCGCCTGAGGAGTACGAGACGCTCGCGGGACGGGTCGAGCTCCCGCCCGGCGTATAGGTCGGAACCGGCGGGGGCGCCGGGGCGCCGTTGTCGCCCTCGAGCTGGACCTCGACGTGGTAGATGAGCCGGGCGAAATCGGTCCAGATCGTCGTCATCAGGTCGACGAAGAGGTCGAATGCCTCGTTCTGGTAGGCGACCAGCGGGTCGATCTGGGCGTGGCCGCGCAGGCCGATGCCCTCGCGCAGGTAGTCCATGTCGTAGAGGTGCTCGCGCCAGCGCTCGTCGATCACCTGGAGCACGAGGTAGCGCTCGAGCGACCGCATCAGCTCCTCGCCGAGCTCGGCCTCCCGCGCCGCGTAGAGCCTGGCGGCGTCTTCGACGAAGCGCGCCGTCAGCTGCTCGCGGTCGACGCGGTCGCCCTCGACGTCGTCCTGGGTGAAGCTGACCGGGTAGATCTCGCCGAGCACGGCGAACAGGCCCTCGAGATCCCAGTCCTCGATGAAGTCCCCGACCGTGTGCTCGCTGACCGACCGCTCGATCACCCCGGCGATCTCGTCCTTGGCCGCCTCGGCCATGTTGCCGCCCTCGAGCACCTGGTCGCGCAGGGCGTAGACGACGCGCCGCTGCTCGTTCATCACGTCGTCGTACTCGAGCACCCGCTTGCGCTGGAGGAAGTTCTGCTCCTCGACCTTGCGCTGGGCCTTCTCGATCTGCTTGGACAGGAGGCCGGCCTCGATCGGCTCCTCGTTGCCCTCCTTGTCGACGCTGCCCATCCGGTCGAGGATCTTGTAGATCCGGTCGCCGGCGAAGAGCCGGATCAGGTCGTCCTCGGCCGAGAGGAAGAAGCGCGACTCGCCCGGGTCGCCCTGACGGCCGGCGCGGCCCCGCAGCTGGTTGTCGATCCGCCGCGACTCGTGCCGCTCGGTGCCGATGATGAAGAGCCCGCCGGCCCCGAGCACCTTCTCCTTGTCGGCCTTGATCCGTTCGTCGACCTTCGGCAGGATCTGGGCGAAGCGCTCGTCGTAGTCGGGGTCGCCCGGCGCCAGGCCGAGCTTGACCAGATCCAGGCGCGTCTGATGCTCGGCGTTGCCCCCGAGCTGGATGTCGACGCCGCGTCCGGCCATGTTCGTGGCGATCGTGACCGCGCCCGGCCGCCCGGCCTCGGCGATCGTCTCGCCCTCGCGCTCGGCGAACTCCGGCTTGGCGTTCAGCACGCTGTGGGGGATGCCGCGCAGGCGCAGCCGCTCCGAGAGCAGCTCGGAGACCTCGACCGAGATCGTCCCGACCAGCACCGGCTGCTCGGCGGCGTGGCGGACGACGATCTCCCGCTCGACGGCCGACCACTTGCCGTCGCGGGTCTTGTAGACCTGATCGTTCTTGTCGGCCCGGATCATCGGCTGGTTGGTCGGGACCTGGACCACCGGCAGCTTGTAGATCTTCATGAACTCGGTCGCCTCGGTCAGCGCCGTACCGGTCATGCCCGACAGCTTGTCGTAGAGGCGGAAGTAGTTCTGGAGCGTGACCGTCGCCAGCGTCTGGTTCTCCTCCTGGACGCGCACGCCCTCCTTCGCCTCGACCGCCTGGTGCAGGCCATCCGACCAGCGCCGGCCCTCGAGGATCCGCCCGGTGAACGGGTCGATGATCTTGACCTCGTCGTCGATCACCGCGTAGTCGACGTCGCGCTTGTAGAGCGACTCGGCCTTGACCGACTGGATCAGGTGGTTGACCAGCGGCCCGTTCTCGGCCCGGTAGAGATGGTCGATGCCCAGGAAGCGCTCCGCCTTGGCGACGCCCTGCTCGGTCACCGAGACCGTCTTGTGCTTCTCCTCGAACTCGTAGTCGAAGTCGGCGACGAACTCCTTCTTCGACCGGGGATCGAGGCCTTCGGGCGTCTTGCCCGGCTTCAGTCGCTTCGCCAGGCGGGCGAACTGGGCGTACATGTCGGCGGCCTGCTCGGGCGCGCCCGAGATGATCAGCGGCGTCCGGGCCTCGTCGATGAGGATGTTGTCGACCTCGTCGACGACGCCGAAGTAGTGGCTGGCGATCGGGTGGCCGTTCTCGTCGAAGCGGCCGCCGTGCTGGACCTTCTCCTCGAGGCTCTGCGCCATGTTGTCGCGCAGGTAGTCGAAGCCGAACTCCGAGTTCGTCCCGTAGGTCACGTCGCACGCGTAGGCGTGGCGCTTGTCCTCGTTGGCCTGCATCGTCTGCAGGATCCCGACGCTGACCCCGAGCGCATCGTAGATGCCGCTCATCCACTCGGCGTCCCGGCGGGCGAGGTAGTCGTTGACGGTGACGACGTGGACGCCCTTGCCGGCCAGCGAGTTGAGCACGACCGCCAGCGTCGCCGTCAGCGTCTTGCCCTCCCCCGTGCGCATCTCGGCGATCGTCCCGTCGTGGAGGACCATCCCGCCGATCAGCTGGACGTCGAAGTGGCGCATGCCCATCCGCCGCTTGCCCGTCTCCCGGACGATCGCGAAGCACTCGTCGAGCAGGTCGTCGAGCGGCTCGCCGGCGCGGCCCCGCTCGCGCAGGACGTCCATCCGGGCGCGGAGCTCGTCGTCGTCCTCGAGCTCGAGCTCCGGCTCGTAGGCGCCGATCAGCTTGACGCGCTTCTCGAACTGCTTGAACTGCTTGCCCTCACCCCAGTTCAGGGCGCGATCGAAGAGAGACATTGCCACTCAGACTACCAGCGCCAGTGCGCCCCGCCGCCGGCTTGGCCACCGGCCGACGGGGCGTTTGTGACCCGGCTCCTCAGATCGCCGCGGAGATGTCCCCGGCGACGCCGGGGCTGCGCGCCTCGCGACGCTTGCGGCGCTTCTCGCGGTGCCGTATCACCTGGCGGGTGAGCTCGTGCGAACAGAGATTGAGCGCGTGCTCGCAGTCCCGGACCGAGCTGTCGTGAGCCCGCAGGGTGACCCCGCCCTTGAGATACAGCGTCGCCTCGGCGACGTGGGCGGCGGCGATCGCCGGGTTGCGCTCCTGCGAGAACTCGATCTCGAGGCGGGTGGACATCGGGAGCTGCTTGGCGACCGTGACGAAGCGCTTGCGCACGTGCTCGCGAAGCTCATCGGTCACCGGAACGTTGCGGCCCTTGACGTCGATCTGCATCGGACACCTCTCACGCTGGAAGGCTATGTCGCGCGTCATGCGCCTCTCGATGGTACGCCTGCGCCAGGTCGTTGTCACGCCGGTGGACGGACGTTGATATTTCGGAGCAGGCGCGGCGGGCTCGGCCGTGTGATGCCGGGCAGGGACGGCTGGCCCGCGGCGGTCGATCGTTCGGTTGTGCGGGACAATCGCCGGCGATGAGCCCCGCGGCCACCTGGACCTTCGAGCCCGCCGTGCTGGTCGGCGTGGCCGTCGCGGGCGGCGCCTACCTGCGCCGCTGGCGCCAGGTCGCCGCCGAGGTCGGACCGGCCCGGGCCGGTCGGCGCCGGGCCGTGTCGTTCCTGGCCGGCCTCGGCGGCATCCTCCTGGCGCTGGTCTCGCCGATCGACCGCCTGTCCGATCAGCTCTTCTTCGTCCACATGGTCCAGCACGTCCTGCTGCTGGACGTCGTCCCGATCCTGCTGATCGGCGGGCTGACGAAGCTCCTGCTGCGACCGGTGACCCGGCGCCTGCAGCGGATCGAGCGCGCCGCCGGGCCGGTCGGCCACCCGATCTTCGCGATCGGGCTCTACGTCGCCGTCGTCTGGGGCTGGCACATCCCCGGCCTCTACGACGCGGCGCTGCGGCACGGGGCGATCCACGTGCTCGAGCACACGAGCTACGCCGTCGCCGGCGGCCTCTACTGGTGGCACCTGCTGTCGCCGATTCGCAGCCGCCACCGCCTCCGCGGAATGGGCCCGGCGCTCTACATGGCGGCGACCAAGCTCCTGGTCGGGCTGCTGGGGATCGTGCTCGTCTTCGCGCCCGGGACGCTCTACCCGTTCTACGCGGCCCAGGGCGGCTACTGGGGGCTCAGCCCCCACGCCGACCAAGCCGTCGCCGGCGGCGTGATGGCGCTCGAACAGTCGGTCGTGATGGGGGTCGCCCTGGCCGTCCTCTTCGCCCGCATGCTCGGCGATTCCGAGCGTGAGGCGTTGCGCGCCGATCGGGCCGAGGATCGCGCGGCGGCCGAGGCGGCCGTCGGGGCGCCGGCCGCCGTGACACCGCCGGCCGACGGCGGGACCGAGGCCGAGGCCGAGGCCGAGTAGCCGTGCGTCGGACTCAGCGAAACGAGCGCAGGTAGTCGGCCTGCGCGTCGCTCAGCACGTCGAGCTCGACGCCGAGCGTCGCCAGCTTCAGCCGGGCGACCTCCCGGTCGATCTCCATCGGCACCGGATGGACACCGGGTCCGACCCGGCCGGCCTCGCGCACGAGGTGCTCGACGGCGAGTGCCTGGCCGGCGAACGACAGGTCCATCACCGCCGCCGGGTGCCCGGCGGCGGCGGCCAGGTTGACGACGCGGCCCTTGGTCAGGAGGTTGAGCCGCCGTCCGTCGAGGTCGTACTCGTCGACCAGCGGCAGGACCTCGCGTGGCGGCGCCGTGGCCGCGGCGGCGAGGTCGTCGAGGCTGATCTCGACATCGAAGTGGCCGGCGTTGGCGAGCACCGCGCCGTCCTTCATCCGCTCGAAGTGCTCCCGGCGGAGCACGGCGGGCGCGCCGGTGACGGTGACGAAGACGTCGCCGCGCTCGGCGGCGGCGAGCGCCGGCATCACCTGGAAGCCGTCCATCCGCGCCTCGAGCCCGCGGATCGGATCGACCTCGCAGACGATCACCGCCGCGCCGGCCCCGTGGGCGCGCAGGGCGACGCCCTTGCCGGCGTAGCCGTAGCCGAGGACGACGAACGTCCGCCCGGCGAAGAGCAGATCGGTGGCCCGGAGGATGCCGTCGAGCGTCGACTGGCCGGTCCCGTAGCGATCGTTGAAGGTGCGCTCGGTCAGCGCCTCGTTGACGGCCAGGACGCCGCAGCGCAACTGGCCGCGAGCGCCCATCGCCCGCAGGCGCACGAGCCCGGTCGTCGTCTCCTCGGTCGCCCCGAGCATCGTTTCGGCCGGCGGGCGCTCGCCGGCGTGGGCGGCGGCGATCAGGTCACCGCCGTCGTCGACGGCGATCTCCGGCGCCTGCTCGACGAGGCGCGTCAGGTGGGCCGCGTAGTCGCTCGGCGGCTCGCCGCGACGGGCGTGCACCTCGGCGCCGTGGGAGACGACGAGCGCCGCGGCCACGTCGTCCTGGGTCGAGAACGGGTTGGCCGCGCACAGCGACGTGCGGGCGCCGCCGGCGATCAGCGTCCGGATCAGGTTGGCCGTCTCGGCGGTGACATGCAGGCAGACGGCGACGAGCACGCCGTCGAGCGGGCGCTCGCGGGCGAAGCGCGCGCGGATCGCGCCGAGCACCGGCATCTGGCCGTCGGCCCAGCGGATCCGCGCCTGGCCGGCCTCGGCGAGCCCGAGGTCGGCCACTTCGTGTGGGGGGTGCCTAGTGGTCACGGTCGCAAGTACGGGCAGGCTCTCGGTGTCGAGGACCAAGCCCGGCGCCGCACGGGATCGCGAGGCGTAGTGGTGCTACTTCGGCGATCCCGGGTGGCGCCCGGCGCCGGTCATCGGCGGCGAGAGACGACCGTAATTGTGAGCGGGACCACTTAAGGATCGGGCGATCCCCTCCTGACGTCAGTAGCGGTAGTGGTCGGGCTTGTAGGGGCCATCGACCGGGACGCCGATGTAGGCGGCCTGCTCGGGACGCAGCTGCGTCAGCCTGACGCCGAGCGCGGCGAGGTGCAGGCGGGCGACCTTCTCGTCGAGCAGCTTGGGCAGGACGTAGACGCGCCGCTCGTAGTCGTCGTTCTTGGTCCACAGCTCGATCTGGGCGATCGTCTGGTTGGTGAACGAGTTGCTCATCACGAAGCTCGGGTGGCCGGTCGCGTTGCCGAGGTTCATCAGCCGCCCCTCGGACAGGACGATGATCGAGTGGCCGTCGGGGAACTGCCACTCGTCGACCTGGGGCTTGACCGTCACGCGCTTGATGCCGGGGACGGCGGTCAGGCCGGCCATGTCGAGCTCGTTGTCGAAGTGGCCGATGTTGGCGACGATCGCCTGGTGCTTCATCCGACCCATCTGCTCGGCGGTGATGATGTTGACGTTGCCGGTCGTCGTGATGAAGATGTCGGCCGTCGCCACGACGTCCTCGAGCGTCGCGACCTGGTAGCCCTGCATCGCCGCCTGGAGCGCGCAGATCGGGTCGATCTCGGTGACGATCACCCGGGCGCCCTGGCCGCGCAGCGACTCGGCGCAGCCCTTGCCGACGTCGCCGAAGCCGCAGACGACGCCGACCTTGCCGCCGATCATCACGTCGGTCGCCCGGTTGAGACCGTCGATCAGCGAGTGGCGACAGCCGTAGAGGTTGTCGAACTTCGACTTCGTGACCGAGTCGTTGACGTTGATCGCCGGGAACAGCAGCGTCCCCGCCTCCTGCATCTGGTAGAGCCGGTGGACGCCGGTCGTCGTCTCCTCGGTCACGCCCTTGATCTCGCCGGCGATCCGCGTCCACCGCTGCGGGTCCTCGGCCAGCGACCGCTGGAGCAGCGTCAGGAAGACGGTGAACTCCTCCGACTCGGCCGTCGCCGGGTCGGGAACCGCGCCGGCCGCCTCGTACTCGGCGCCCTTGTGGACGAGCATCGTCACGTCGCCGCCGTCGTCGAGGATCATGTTCGGGCCGCCGCCGTCGGGCCAGACGGCGGCCTGCTCGCTGCACCACCAGTACTCCTCGAGCGTCTCGCCCTTCCAGGCGAAGACCGGTACGCCCCGGGGATCCTCAGGCGTTCCGCCCGGTCCGACGACGACGGCCGCGGCCGCGTGGTCCTGGGTCGAGAAGATGTTGCAGCTGCACCAGCGGACCTCGGCGCCGAGCGCGGTCAGCGTCTCGATCAGCACGGCCGTCTGGATCGTCATGTGCAGCGACCCGGTGATCCGCGCGCCCTTGAGCGGCTGGGCGGCGGCGAACTCGCGGCGGGTCGACATCAGGCCGGGCATCTCGTGCTCGGCGAGGTCGATCTCCTTGCGGCCGAACGCGTTGAGCGAGAGATCGGCGACCTTGTAGTCGGTCTCCGTGAGGACGGCGGTCGGTGTCATGCGAGCTCCAATGGTGTCGTTGTCGTCGCGGCGATCAGCTTCTGATGCTTGTCCTGCTCCCAGCGCAGCCATTCGTCGGCCGGCACTTCGCGGGGGCGTCGCGCCTGCGCCTCGAACCAGGCGTCGACCGCCCCGCCGAGCTCCGGATCGCGTCGCAGCCGCAGGGCGAAGCCGATGTCGGTGAGGCCGATGTCAAAGCGCGCGAGGAGCTCGCGCAGGGTGCGCAGCCGCTGGAGCTCCTCCGGGCCGTAGAGCCGGTAGCCCGCCTCGGACCGGCGCATCGCGAGAAGGCCGATCCGCTCGATGTAACGGAGCATCCGCGGCGACCAGCCGGTGGTCTCGGCCGCTTCGTGGATCGTCAGCGCATCGTTCACGCGCCGTACCTTACCAAACCTGTGTCAAGGTTCGGGACGGCGGCCGGGCTTGCGCGTCAGCGCTCGTCGTGCGTGGCGAGCGCCTGCTTGAGCGCGTCCGCGGCCGGCACCGGCGACGGATCGATGCCGCGGAGGATCGCCATGTAGAGCGAGACGAGGTCCCCCAGCAGGATCAGCGAGACCACCCGCTCGACGGTCGTCTCCCCGCGTGTCTCGATGCGGAAGGTGTGGGTCGCGACCTCGGCGACGGCCTGCTCGGTCAGGGCGATCCGCTCCTTGACCCGCGGATGGATGTCGCAGTCGTCGAGGAACACGGCGCTGAAGTCGCCGACCGACGCCGCGCCCCCCCAGCCGACCAACTCGTTGTGGTCGAGCTCGGGCAGTTCGTGGAAGAACGCCGGCATCTTGGCGTTCTCGTTGATCTGCGTCTTCCAGCGGTAGGCGATCGGGAAGGTGAGAGCCGACCCGGCGATCACCGGGATCGTCCCGTCGAGCGCCCGGGCCAGCGTCTTGGCGAGCGAGTCGTCCGGGGCGTCGGGGCCCCATTCCTTGATCAGCGCGGTGGTGTGGGCGCCGGCGACGTCGATCTCGGCCGCCATCCCCGGCGCGGCCCCGCAGAGGGCGGCGACCTCGAGTGCCGAGACGAGCATGTACGCGACGGCGCCGCGCGGCTGGAAGCCGCCGGGAAGAGGGATCACCGGCACGCCGTCGTCGCGCGCCTGCTTGGCCAGTTGGCCGCCGGTGGTCACGACGACCCGCCGGGCCCCGAGCGCCCCGGCGGCCTCGTAGCAGGCGAGCGTCTCCTCGGTGTCGCCCGAATAGCTCGCGCAGAGCACCGTGGTGTCGGGCGTCGTCCACGGCGGCAGGCCGTAGCTGCGGGCGGCGAGGATCGGTCGCGACGCCTGGTCGCCGAGCGCCGCCCGGGCGAGCACGCCGCCGATCGCCGCGCCGCCCATCCCGGCGACGACGAGTCCGCCCGGCGTGTCGATCGGCTTGATCGCCGCCGACTCGACCCGCCACAGCGCGTCGGCCAGGTGCTCGCCCATCGCGAGGATGTCGGCGAGCTGGGCCGAGGCGTCGAGCGCGCTTATCTCCTCCCAGCTCAGGCCCATCAGGACCTCAGCGCTCCGTCGGGGATCTGCTCGCCCGGGCCGACGCGCGCGGTGATCACGCAGTCCGCGCCGATCGTCACGCCCTCGCCCAGGACGCCGCCGGCCCCGATCTGCGTCCGGGCGCCGACTCTGGCGCCGGCCGCGACGATGCAGTCGCGCAGGACGCAGTCGACCCCGATCTCGGCCCCACTCATCACGACCGCACGCGCGATCCGGGCTCCGGCCCCGACCTCGACGCGAGCGCCGAGGACCGCGAGGCCGCCGATCTGCGCCCCGGCGGCGATCCGGCAGCCGTCCTCGATCAACGCCGGCGCGATCACGCGGCCGTCGACCGTGGCCGAGTCGGCGATGCAGACGTGCCGCTCGCCGAGGCGGGCGTCGACCTTCGATGACATCTTGCCGGCGATGATGTCGAACGTAGCCTGTAGGTAGCGCTCCGGGGTGCCGACGTCGAGCCAGTAGGCGTCGCACGGATAGCCGTAGAGGCCGTCGCCGACCAGCGCCGGCCAGACCTCGCGCTCGATCGAGACCTTGCGGTCCGGCGGGATCATGTCGACGATTCCCCGCTCGAGCACGTAGGCGCCGGCGCTGATCAGGTTGGTGTCGATCTCCTCCGCCGCCGGCTTCTCGACGAACTCGGTCACGGCGCGGTCCGGCGTCATCCGCACGAGCCCGAACGCGCTCGGATCCTCGACGCCGACGAGCGCCAGCGTCCCGGTCGCCCGAGTGCGCACGTGCTGGGCGATCTGCGCCGTCAGGTCGAGGTCGGTGAGGACGTCGCCGTTGAGCATCAGGAAGCGCTCGTCGAGCATCAGCTCGGCGTACTTCAACGCCCCGCCGGTGCCGAGCGGCTCCGGCTCGGCGACGCAGCGCAGCCTCAGGCCCAGCGACGAGCCGTCGCCGAGCGCGGCCTCGACATGGGCGGCGAGGAAGCCGCAGCAGAGCACGACGTCGTCGACGCCGTGGTCGCGCAGCCACTCCAGCATGAACACGATCAGCGGCCGGTCGACGAGCGTGATCACGGGCTTCGGCAACGTCTGCGTCAGCGGCCGCAGCCGCGTGCCCTCACCGCCGGCGAGGATCACGGCCTGCATCAGCCGTCCGACCCCCGGGATGGAATCGGCGCGCGAAGCGTCACGGCCGTCCGATGCCCTCGTAGACGAGGCCGGCGGCCCGAATGGCCACCGGGTCGAGCGCGTTGCGGCCGTCGACGACCAGGACACCCCGCATCGACCCGGCCAGCGCCGGCCAGTCGAGCTGTGAGAACTCGTGCCATTCCGTCACGAGCACGATCGCGTCGGTGGCGTCGACCGCCGCGGCCGCCGAGTCGCAGAACGTGACCCCCGCCATCATCTCCCGGGCCTCGGCCGTCGCGATCGGGTCGTAGGCGCGCACGCGGGCGCCCTCGGCCTGGAGGCGGGCGGCGAGGACGAGCGAGGACGCCTCGCGCATGTCGTTGGTGTTCGGCTTGAACGCCAGCCCGAGCAGGGCGACCGTCTGACCGACGAGCGATCCGAGGTGCTTCTGGAGCTTGGCGACGACCCGCCGCTTCTGGAGCTCGTTGACCTCGATCACGGCGTTCAGCAGTTGGAAGTGGTAGCCGGAGTTTCCGGCCAGCTGCTTGAGCGCCGAGACGTCCTTGGGAAAGCACGAGCCGCCGTAGCCGATCCCGGGCCGCAGGAAGGCCTGGCCGATGCGGGTGTCGAGGCCCATGCCGCGGGCCACCTCGACGACGTCGGCGCCGGTCTCCTCGCAGACGTTGGCGATCTCGTTGATGAAGGAGATCTTCGTCGCCAGGAAGGCGTTGGACGCGAGCTTGACCATCTCGGCGCTGGCGATGTCGGTCCGCACCAGGGGAGCGTCGAGCGGGGCGTAGAGCTCGATCACCGCGTCGCCGGCCCAATCGCCGTCGTCGCCGACGACGACGCGGTCGGGGTGGGCGAAGTCGGCGACGGCCGAGCCCTCCTTGAGGAACTCGGGACACGACACGTACCCCAGCCCGTCGCGGCCGTTCTCGCGCAGCACGCGCTTGATCGCCGCACCGGTCCCCGACGGGACGGTCGACTTCATCACGAGCGCGTGACGATCCGAGCGCGGCATCGAGTCGACGACGTCGTGGACGGCCGACAGATCGGCGTCGCCGCTGTAGGTCGGCGGAGTGCCGACGGCGACGAACAGCAGACGGGCGTGCTCGATCGCCGCTCCGAGCTCGGTCGAGAAGTGCATCCGTTCGCGGTTGCGCTCGATCTGCTCGGTCAGGCCCGGCTCGAAGATCGGGATCTCGCCGCGCTCGAGCCGCTCGATCTTCCCGGCGTCGACGTCGACGCAGTAGACGTCGTTGCCGAGCTCGGCGAACCCAGCCGCTGTGACAAGGCCGACGTAGCCCGTGCCGATCACACCGACCGGTTCGCGTGTCGGACCCATTGGGCGCTCAGGCTACCGGTGGCTCCGCCGCGGTGCCCGGCGGACGCGGAGCCGGCATCTCAGGCGAGCCCGCCGTCGAGCGCTTCGAGCGCCGGCGCCGAGGCGGCGGGCGCGGGCTCGCCGAGGCTCGCGACGAAGGCCGCCAGCGCCCGGCGATAGTGGGTCAACGACGAGAGCGAGACCCACTCACCGGGCCCGTGATGGCCTTCGCCGACCGGCCCGAACTCGACCGCCGGGACGCCCGCCTCGAGGAACGAGACGGCGTCGGAGGCGCCGTCGCGCCCGACGCTGAGCACGTCGAGGCCGCCGCTGCGCAGAGCGGCGTCGCCGAGCGCCAGGACGTAGGGGTTCGAGCGGGAGACGCTGGCCGGCACCCGATGCAGGCGCCGCGTGATCTCGAGATCGGGGATCCCGCGGATCTGGGCGAGGATCTCCTCGGGTTCCTGGCCGGGCAGGTAGCGGATGTCGATGTCGACCCAGCAGGTGTCCGGAACCTTGTTGAAGGCGTCGCCGCCGCCGATCCGCGCGAGGTTGATCGACGGCCGGTCGAAGAACTCCGACGACTCGCGGCTGAACGGCATCTGCTCGACCGCGCGGTAGGCATCGTACGCCTTGAGGATCGCGTTGTCGCCGAGCCACGGCGTCGACCCGTGGGCCGCCGTCCCCGTCAGCTCGACCCGCACGGCCAGCACGCCCTTGGCCTCGACGCCGATCTGGAGGTCGGTCGGCTCGCCGGTGATCGCGAAGTCGGCACGCAGGCCGGCGGCGACCAGCGCGTCGGTGGAGCGACCCTCGACGTCCTCGGACTCCTCGTCGGGGACGCAGAGCAGGCGGAGGCGGACCTTGTCCTGGGCGGCGGCGTCCCGCAGGGCGAACAGCATCCCGGCCAGCGCGCCCTTCATGTCGTAGGCGCCGCGGCCGATCAGGCGGTCGCCCTCGACGCGGGGCTCGAACTGACCCGGCCGGGCGCGCACGACGTCGAGGTGCCCGTGCAGGATCACCGACGGCCCGTCGGCCGGGCCGACCTCCGCCAGCAGCACCGGCAGCCCGTTGTGCTCGCGCTCGTCGACGGCGATGTCGTTCGTCTCCAGCCAGGCCTTGACGAACTCGGACGCCCGGTGCAGCCCCTCGTCGCTCGAGGTGTCGTAGCCGATCAGGCGCGCGGCCAGTTGACGCTCGTCCATGCCGGGAGACTACGGGTCCGGCAACGGCCCCGACCGCTAGTGCTGCTCGCCGGTCACCTTCAGGAAGGCCTCGGCGCGGCGCACATCGCGCTGGGCGCGGGCGAGCTCCTCGCTTTCGGCCGGGGCGGCGTCGGCATCCTTGCGAGCCGCCTCGAGCCGGCCCTCGAGCTCGCCACGGTCGAGCCGGCTGGGGTCGACGGCCTCCTCGACGAGCACCAGCGCCCGGTTCTCGGCCATCTGGAGGTAGCCCTCCGCCTGGGCGAAGCGGACGATCTCGGTCTCCGAGCGGTAGAGGCGCAGCTCGGTCGGCTCGAGCGTGGCGAGGACGGGCGAGTGGTTGGCCAGCAGGCCGAGCGAGCCGACGGTGGTGACCGTCGAGACCATCTCGACCTCGTCGTTGAAGACCTCGCCCTCGGGCGTGAGAACCTCGACCCGAAACTTCGTCCGGGCCATCAGGCGGCCGCGACCACGTCGTCGATCGTTCCCTTGAGCAGGAAGATCCGCTCGGGGAGGTCGTCGTGCTTGCCCTCGATGATCTCCTTGAAGCCGCGGATCGTCTCGGCGATCGGGACGTAGGCACCCGGCGTGCCGGTGAACTGCTCGGCGACGAAGAACGGCTGCGAGAGGAAGCGCTCGACCTTGCGGGCCCGCTGGACGATGATCTTGTCCTCGTCGGAGAGCTCGTCGATGCCGAGGATGGCGATGATGTCCTGGAGCTCCTTGTAGCGCTGGAGGATCTCCTTGACCTCGTTGGCGACGTTGAAGTGCTCCTCGCCGAGGACGTCGGGCTTGAGGATCGTCGAGGTCGAGTCGAGCGGGTCGACGGCCGGGTAGATGCCCTTCTCCGAGATCGCGCGGTTCAGCACGGTGGTCGCGTTGAGGTGGGCGAACACCGACGCCGGCGCCGGGTCGGTGAGGTCGTCCGCGGGGACATAGATCGCCTGCACCGACGTGACCGAGCCGGTCCGGGTCGAGGTGATCCGCTCCTGGAGCTGACCCATCTCGGTCTCGAGCGTCGGCTGGTAGCCGACCTGGGAAGGCATCCGCCCGAGCAGCGCCGAGACCTCGGAGCCGGCCTGGACGAAGCGGAAGATGTTGTCGATGAAGAGCAGCACGTCCTGCCCCTGGTCGCGGAAGTACTCGGCCATCGTCAGGCCCGACAGGGCGACGCGCATACGGGCTCCGGGGGGCTCGTTCATCTGGCCGAAGACGAGCATCGTCTTGTCGATGACGCCCGACTCCTTCATCTCCAGCCAGAGGTCGTTGCCCTCGCGCGAGCGCTCACCGACGCCGCAGAAGGCCGAGAGGCCGCCGTGCTCCTTGGCGAGGTTGTTGATCAGCTCCTGGATCAGCACCGTCTTGCCGACCCCGGCGCCGCCGAAGAGGCCGACCTTGCCGCCCTTGGCGTAGGGCGCGAGCAGGTCGATGACCTTGATCCCGGTCTCGAACATCTCGGTTGTCGGGGTCAGGTCCTCGACGCGCGGCGCCGACTGGTGGATCTGCCGGCGCTCGACGTCGTCGGGCAGGGGCTCGCCTTCGTCGATCAGCTCACCGAGCACGTTGAAGATGCGCCCGAGGGTGATCTCGCCCACCGGGACGGTGATCGGACCGCCGGTGTCGACCACGGTCATGCCGCGGGCGAGGCCGTCGGTCGTGTCCATGGCGACCGCGCGGACGCGGTCGTCGCCGAGGTGCTGCTGGACCTCGCACACGAGAATCCCGCCCTCGGGGCGCTCGATCGTGATCGCGCTGTTGATCCCGGGCAGCTTGTCGGAGAAGACGGCATCGATGACGACGCCCTGGATCTCGTCGATGCGACCGGTGTTGTCGGTCTGGGCTTCGGCGTCCTTCGGGGTGGGTGCGGTGGCTGCTTCCATCAGGTGGTGGCTCCTTGTATCGAGTCGCGGCCGCTAGACCAGCGACTCTGCGCCGGCGACTACTTCCATTATCTCCGCGGTTATGTCCGCTTGGCGGGCGCGGTTAAGCTCGAGCGTGAGGTCCTCGATCAGCTCCCCGGCGTTCTCCGAGGCGCTGCGCATGGCGGTCATGCGAGCGCCGTGCTCGGACGCGGTCGAATCGAGCAGGGCACGGTAGATCGAGACCTCGATGTAGTCGGGCACCAGCCGCCGAAGGATCTGCTCGGGTTCGGGCTCGTACTCGACGAGCGCGCGGTGACGCGGCTCGTCCGTCGCCTCGTCGGCGTCGGCTTCGTCGTCGCCGAGAATCGTCGCCTCGGCGATCGGCAGCAGCGTCTCGCGCGTCAGGTTCTGGGTCAGGGCCGAGACGAAGCTGTTGTAGAAGATGTCGACCCGGTCGACCTTGCCGTCGACGTAGGCGGAGATCACGTCGCCGGCGATCGTGCGGGCGTCGGCGTAGCTCGGGCGGTCGGTGAAGCCGGTGTAGGCGCCGGCCACCTCCTTGTTGCGAAAGCGCAGCGACGAGACCCCGCGGCGCCCGGACGCGAACCAGACCGCCGTCTGCCCGGCGGCCTCGAAGTCGGCTCCGGCGCGAATCCCGGCCCGCAGGACCTGCGAGTTGAACGCACCGGCGAGTCCCCGGTCGGCGGTGATCAGGAGCAGGCCGATCTTCTCCTGGCTGTCGTGGGCCTTCAGCAGCGGCAGGCGCGCCGCCTCCCCGCTGCCGGCCGCCTCGGCCGCCTGACGCGTCATCCGGCGCAGGGCGCCGGCGTACGGGCGAAGGGCGATGATCCGCTGCTCGGCGCGGCGCAGGCGCGCGGCGGAGACGGCCTCCATCGCGCGCGTGATCTTCTGCACGTTCTTGAAGCTGGCGATGCGGTTCTTGACGTCGCGCTGGGACATCAGACGCTCCGGGCGGTCGCGGGCACGATTACGCGGCCGCCCCGGCGGAGACCTCGACATCAGCGGGCGCGTCGCCGTCGGCCTCGTCGTCGTCCTCGGCGTCCGGCTGGGCCGCAGCCGCCGAGTGGTGCACCGGCTCCTCGTCGGTCGGGAGACCCTCCTCGTCGAGGTCGTAGCCGAACTCCTCCGCGAACTGGCCGACGGCCTTCTTGACGGCTTCCTGCGTGTCGTCCTTCCAGTTGCCGCCGGCGATCGTCTCGCGCAGGTCGTTGCTGTCGTCGCGCATGAAGCCGACGAGGCGGTCGAGGAACTCGGGGACGCGCTCGACCGAGATGCGGTCGAGGAAGCCGTTGGTCGCGGCGAAGACCTGGAGCACCTGGTCCTCGACGGGCAGCGGCGAGCGCTCGTTCTGGTTGAGCGCCTTGACCAGGCGGGCGCCGCGGGCCAGCGTCCGCTGGGTGTCGGCGTCCAGATCGGAGCCGAACTGGGAGAAGGCCTCGAGCTCGCGGTACTGGGAGAGCTCGAGCTTGAGCCGGCCGGCGACCTTCTTCATCGGCCCGATCTGGGCGTTGCCGCCGACGCGGGACACGGAGATGCCGACGTTGATGGCCGGCCGGACGCCCGAGTAGAAGAGCTTCGGCTCCAGGAAGATCTGTCCGTCGGTGATCGAGATCACGTTCGTCGGGATGTAGGCCGAGACGTCGCCGGCCTGGGTCTCGATGATCGGCAGGGCCGTCAACGAGCCGCCCCCGAGCTCGTCCGAGAGCTTGACCGCCCGTTCGAGCAGGCGCGAGTGGAGGTAGAAGACGTCGCCCGGGTAGGCCTCGCGGCCCGGCGGGCGGCGCAGCAGCAGCGACATCTGCCGGTAGGCGTAGGCGTGCTTGGTGAGATCGTCGTAGACGCAGAGGGCGGCACCGCCCTTGTAGAGGAAGTACTCGGCCATCGCGCAGCCGGCGTAGGGCGCGAGGAACTTGATCGGCGCGGCCTCGTCGGCGGCGGCGGCGACGATGATCGTGTTCTCGAGCGCGCCGGCCTCGCGCAGCGTCTCGGCGATCGCCACGACCGTGGCCATGCGCTGGCCGATCGCGACGTAGACCGAGATCACGCCGCTGTCCTTGTTGTTGATGATCGTGTCGATGCCGATCGTCGTCTTACCCGTCTGGCGGTCGCCGATGATCAGCTCGCGCTGGCCGCGGCCGATCGGGATCATCGAGTCGATTGCCTTGATGCCGGTCTGCATCGGCTCGGTCACCGGCTGGCGCTGGACGACGCCCGGAGCCTTGAACTCTGCGGGGCGGGTCTCGGTGGTCTCGATCTCGCCCTTGCCGTCGAGCGGCGCGCCGAGCGGGGAGACGATCCGACCGAGCATCGCCTCGCCGACCGGGATCTCCAGCAGGCGTCCGGTCCGCTTGACCGTGTCGCCCTCGACGACCTTGTCCCAGTCGCCGAAGAGCACGCTGCCGACGTTGTCGGACTCGAGGTTCAGGGCGAGGCCGACGACGTCGTGGGGGAACTCGAGCATCTCGAACGACATCGCGTTCTCGAGGCCGTGGATGCGGGCGATTCCGTCGCCGACGGACAGGACGGTGCCGACCTCGGTCAGCGAGGCGCCGCCGGCGTCGAGGCCTTCGATGCGGCTCTTGAGAATGCTGGTGATTTCGTCCGGCTTGATGCGCATAACGGTTTCAGGCTCCTTGCGTCGCGGGACGGCCCGCCGAGTGGTCCACTAGTGGGTGTACTAGCCCCTGGCGACTTGCTTGCGTAGTTGTTCGAGTCGATTGGCGATCGACGCGTCGAGAATGGAGTTGCCGACCTGGACGACGAGACCGCCGAGGATGTCGGGCTGGACGCGGGAGGTCAGATCGACCCGGCGTCCGGTCTGCTCGCCGATGCGGGCGCCGATCTGGGTGATCGTCGCCTCGTCGAGCGGCGTGGCGCTGGTGATCTGGACCGGCAGCAGCCTGTTCTCGTCCTCCCACAGCCGGTCGAGCTGGCGCTTGATGCGGAAGATCGCCGGCATCCGATGCTGTTCGAGGAGGAGCTCGAGGAAGTTCATCAGCGTCGGCTCGGCGTCCTCGAGCAGCGCCTTCAGCCCGTCCTTCTTCTCCTCGGTGGAGAAGTAGGGCGAGAAGAAGAAGACCTGGAGATCGCGGTCCTCCTCGACCGCGGCTGCGAACTGCCCGAGCTGCTCGCGCACGGTGTCAAGATCGCCTTCGTCGCGGGCGACCTCGAACAGCGACCGGGCGTAGACGATCGCGATCTCTTCCATCTCAGCGGCTCTCCCTGACGGTCTGAGCGGCCACTAGTTGTGCTCGGAGCCGGCGGCGAGCGCGGTGAAGTCGAGCTCGGACAGCGCCTCTTCGACGAGCCGCTTCTGATCGTCGTCGGTGAGGTGCTTGCGCGTGACCTTCTCCGTCGCCAGGATCGTCAGGTTCGCGACCTCGGCGCGGATCTGGAGGATCGCCCGCCGGGTCTCGGCCTCGACGTCCCGGCGGGTCTGCTCGAGCAGCTCCTCGCGCCGCTCCTTGGCCTCCTCGACGGCGCGGTGCTGGGTCGACTCGGCGGCCTTGTGCGCACGGGTGATGATCTCCTCCGCCTGCTGGCGCGCCTCCTGGAGGCGCTCGCGGTACTCGGCGAGGATCTCGTCGGCCTCGGTGCGCGTGCGCTCAGCCGCGTCGATCGACCCCTCGATCAGCGCCTGGCGCTTGTCGAGCGCCTCGCGGATGCGCGGGAACACGGCCTTGTTGAGGATGTAGAGCGAGATTCCGAAGACGAGCAGGGTCCAGAACATGATCCCCACGTCCGGCGTGATCAGCCATGAGCCACTGCTGGCGGCGAGCATGTCCATCGACCTAGAGGAAGAAGGCGATGAAACCGCCCACCAGGCCGTAGAAGAAGCAGGCTTCGGTCAGGGCGAAGCCGAGCCACTGGATCGAGGCGATCTCGTCACGCATCTCGGGCTGGCGGGTGACCGACTCGATCACCTTGCCGAAGAGCATGCCGATGCCCGCGCCGGCGCCGGCCGCGCCGCCGCCGGCGCCGACGCCGAGGGCGATCGCGCGGCCGGCCTTGAGGCCGTAGGTGTCCGGCGTGCTGGCCGCGGCGGCCGCGAAGAGGGGATGGAACACGGTGAGAAAGATCTGGGTGAGCATGGCTCGGGCGAGGCTCCTTATGAGGACAGGTGGCGGGACAAGGGCGGCTAGTGCTTGGTGACGGCGCCACCGAGGTAGATGGCGGCGAGGACGGCAAAGATGAAGGCCTGCAGTCCGGCGATCAGGACCGCCTCGAAGAGGAAGATGGCGATCCCGAAGGGCAGGGTGAACCAACCGATCAGCTGGAGACCGAGCAGCACCGCGAGGTCGCCCGCCATGAACGCGATCAGCAGGTGACCGGCGAGCAGGTTGGCCCAGAGCCGGATCGTCAGCGACAGCAGCCGCAGGAAGTTAGAGAGGATCTCGAGCGGGAAGATCATGCCGAGCATCGGGCCCTTGACGCCCTGCGGGATCAGGCTCTTGAGATACCCGACCGGTCCGTGGGCCTTGACGCCCTCGGCGGTGTAGGCGATGAACACCAGCAGCGCGAGCGTCAGCGGGAAGCCGACGTTCGTATCGGCGGCGTAGATCTGGAACGACGGGATCGTCAACCCGGCGAGATGGAAGCTGGCGCCGGAGTTGACCGGCAGCGGGATGTAGCCGAGCAGGTTCGAGATCAGGATGAAGACGAAGAGCGTGCAGATGACCGGGAACCACTTCTTGGACATCCGCTTGTCCATGTTGTCCTTGGACATGCTCTGGGCGAGGTTGTAGACCATCTCGACCGCGGTCTGGACGCGATTCGGCCGCATCTCCATGCGCTTGGCGACCCAGGTCATGAATCCGATCGTCAGCGCCGCGGCGATCACCAGGTAGAGCACGCCCTTGTTGAGGACGATCGGTCCGGCGATCTTGACCCACGTCAGCAGATGGAACTCGTCCTGCGGGAGGAAAGACTCGTTCTTGTGGCCCTTGATGCCGAAGAGGACCCCGAACACGATCAGACCGAGCACGTAGACCGCGACGATCCCCCAGATCAGCTTGCGCCTCGTCGTCATCGCGCCACCGGGCTCATCGAGCCCCCCTTCCCTGGGGCGGTCCGGAGATCACCCTGATCACGAAGAACACGGAGTAGGCGCCGAAGATCACGAGCGCCGCGGTGAGCCCCTGGGCGCGCCCGACCAGTCCGGCGGCGATGATCGCGCCGGCCATCAGCCAGATCCGCCCGAAGGCTTCGAACAGGTTGATGCCCAGCTGCTTGCGCGGCTCGGTCACCTTGCGCAGCAGGCGCCTGTCGGTCTCGGCGACGATCCGCTGGAGGATCCAGCCGGCCGAGCCGATGGCGTAGCCGAGCGGCGACGCGTCGGCCAGCGCGAGCGCAGGCCCGGCGGCGAGCGCCAGGAGCACGACATCGAGGTAGCGCAGGACCACCATCAGCAGCTCATCGGACGCCGCGCCGACGCCTATCGCCAACGGAGGCCCCCCGGACGTTGCCCGCCCGCGGCGCGACGGGGGCGTCGCGGAGCACCGTCGCACGCGGCAGCCGAGCACAACCTCGGGCGGCTCGGCGCCTTGCCGGCGGCCGGGGACAGGATGAGCCCGCGCCGCAGTCGGCGTTGGCGTGTTGAAAGGAGGGTCAAGTCGATAAGGGCGAGAGTGGCCCGGGGCATGCTATAGCGGACGTCCGGCAGATGCCCGGCCCCCGGCCGGCGCCCGAGCACCGAACGCTGGCCGGCGGCGAGGCTCGCCCGACGAGCGGCGCCAGGAAGTCGGTTGGAAGCGGAGGCGTGCGGTGTGTTGATCATCAGCGATGGCGGTCCCAAAGCGACGAAAGCCCGCGCCGGGACCTCGCGCGGGACCGAGCGGCTTGGTGCCGGAGGCGACCGCGCTCAGCGCGCACTCTACATGTCGGCGGACTTTGTAACAACTTTGTGACACCCGCCACGCGCGCCGGGTTGTACCGACGGTCCACCTGCCGGCAGGCGGCGTCGACGCGCCGCGCACGGGCCGGCCGTGGCGGCGGGCCGGCGCTGCCCGGGCGTCGCGGCGGCCCGGGGCGAGATCGCGCCCGCCGCGACCGCCGGCTCGGTGTGGTCCCGAGGGCGCGCCCGGCCCGGGGACAGTCGGCGCGCGCATGCCGACGACGTACCCGCGATCCGGTAAGTTTGGGGAGGTTATGGTTGCGGACGCACCCGACCGTGGGGGCGGTGGCTCAGTGATGGCGCGCATCGGTCGGCGCCTCCCACACGGGTGGCCGGACGCCCTGCGCCAACTCGCCCTGTGGGGTCTCGCCGACCTGCTCTACGAGGGCGTGCGCGGAATCGTCACCGGCAACCCCGACCTCGCGCTGGCCAACGGCCGCGCGATCATCTCGCTCGAGCGGGCGACCGGGACGTTCTGGGAGCCGCACCTCCAATCGCTCGTGCTCGGCCACCACGAGCTGATCGAGGCGATCAACTGGATCTACCTGAACGCCCAGTTCTCGGTCAACCTCCTGTTCCTGGCGATCCTCTACCTCGTCCGCAACGACATCTTCTACTTCGTGCGCAACATGTTCTTCGTGGCGATGGGCACGGCGCTCGTCGTCCACCTGTCGCTGCCCGTCGCGCCGCCGCGGCTCTTCCCGCAGGACGGCTTCGTCGACACGATCCATGATCTCGCGCACATCGACCAGGACAGCGGGGCGGTATCGCTGTTCGTCAACCCGTACGCCGCCGTGCCGAGCATGCACATGTGCTTCTCCCTGCTCGTCGGCGTCAGCGCGATCCGCCTGACGCGGCGGCGCTGGCTCCAGGTCCTTGCGGCGCTGTACCCGGTTGTCGTGCTGATCGTGGTCGTCGAGTCGGCCAACCACTTCATCTTCGACGCGGCGGCCGGGGCGGTCGACGCGGTGTTCGCGGCCGTCGTCGCCCACCGGGTGATGGCGCGGGTGCGGCCCGAGGCCTGGTCCTGGGGCCAGCGCCGACCACTCGAGACCGTCGCCTGACGGCCTAGAGGCGCGTCGTCAGGGCGAGGCCGCGGCGGTCGAGCTCGTCGAGCACGAGCGGCAGCGCGGCGACCGTGCGCCGCCACGACCCGGGCGAGCTGTAGTCGTCGGCGTCGTGCGCGAGCAACACCGACCCCGGCCCCAATCCCGGTCCCGTCAGGAGCCGGCAGATCGACCCCGGCGTCGCGGCAGCCTCCCAGTCGCGGCCCCAGTGCGTCCACAGGACCGACCGCCAGCCGTGGCGGCGAGCGATCGCCAGCGCGGCGGCGTTGAAGACGCCGTACGGCGGCCGGTAGAGCTCGATCTCCGTCCCGGTCGCGTCCTCGATCCGGGCGCGAGCGCGAGCGATGTCGTCGTGGACGGCGCACGGACCGAGGCGCAGCAGGTTGCGGTGTCGGTCGCAGTGGAGCCCGACGACGTGGCCGGAGGCGACGATCTCGGCGGCCAGCCCCGGGTCGCGGGCGACCTGCTCTCCGACGAGGAAGAACGTCGCCCGGGCGCCGCGGTCGGCCAGCAGGGAGAGCACGGCCGGGGTGCCGTGGGGGTGGGGCCCGTCGTCGAAGGTCAGGGCCACCCCGGTCCCATCCGACGTGCGATCGCCGACGCCCAGCAGCCGGCGCAGCGGCGGGGCGACGGCGGCGGCGCCGGGCAGCAGGTAGGCGGCGGCGAGCGCAGCGGCGCCCAGGGCAAGCGCGGTCGTGCCGCCACCGGGCGCTCGGGGGCTGCGATGATCGGCCTGCGCCATGATCTCCCTGCTGCTCGGTATCGCAGCGGCAGCTGCCGCCTCCACCCTGTACAGCCTAGGGATCGCCGTCCAGGCGCTCGACGCCCGCGACACCGACCGCGGGCACGGTCTCCAGCTCAAGCTGTTCGCCGAGCTGCTGCGCCGCCGGCGGTGGATCGCCGGCACGGGCATGACCGTGATGGGGTGGCCGCTGCAGATCCTGGCGCTGTCGTTCGCGCCGCTCGTGATCGTCCAGCCGGCGCTGGCATCCGGGCTGATCGTGCTGCTGCTCGTCGCGCAGGGGATGCTCGGCGAGACGGCCGGACGGCGGGAGGTCGCCGCCGTCGCGGCGATCGTCGTCGGGGTCGCCGGGATGGCGATCGTCGCGCCGGGGCGGACGACCCATCACACGGGTCACGCGACGCTGGCGATCGTCCTCGTCCTGCTCGGCCTGGCGGCGATGCTGCCGTACGCGCTGCGGCTGGCCGGGCGGTCGCTGCCGGTGGTGACGATGCTGGGCGCCGGCTTCTGCTTCGCCTGGAGCGGCGTCGTGACCAAGCTCGTCTCCGACGCGATCGCCGGCCGGCACTGGGCGATCGCGGCGGCGTGGGCGGTCGCTACCGGCGTCGCCTCGGGCGTGGGCCTGCTGAGCGAGATGAGCGCGCTCCAGGTGCGTCCGGCGATCCAGGTCGCCCCGGTGGTGTTCGTCGTGCAGACGGTCGTCCCGGTCGGGCTGGCGTCGCTGCTGCTCGACGAGACCTTCTTCGGCACGGCGTATTTCGGCCTCCCGTTGCTCGCCTGCCTAGCGCTGCTGTTGGCGGGGGCGAGCGTGCTCGCGCGCTCTCACCTGCTGCTGGCGCTCACCGGCGTCGAAGCCTGACTGCGAATCAGGGGCGTGTGTGGGCCCTGACGGTCCCGACCAGACCTTCGGCGCCTCGGGGTGAAGGACAGGTGGATCAGCCGGCCAGCGTGGCGAAGGTCACGCCGGTTAGCCGCTCGGCGGCGAGCTCGGCGGCGAAGCGATCGAGCGAGTCGAGCGAGGCGGTGGTCGCGTCGAGCGTGACCACGGCGACGTCGCCCGGGCGCAGCGGCCGCGCCGGGGCCGGCGAGGTCGCGCTGACCTGAACCGATCCGGCCACGGGTCGGGCTCCGGCCGTCTTGGCGAGGATCAGCTGGCCGGTCGTCGTGCCCGCCTCGGGGGCGAGGTAGTAGAAGTGGTGGCGCAGGTGGAGGCCGCGTGCCTCACGACGGAGCTTGCCGCGCGTCTGGACCCAGCGCAGCAGCCGGGCGTGGTCGACCTCGCAGATCGGGGCGTCCCCGAGCGAGCGGAGCGTCCGGATCGTGCCGGCGGGCGGGACGGAGTCGAGCGCGAACGAGGCGTGCAGACCGAGGCTGGCGAGATGATGGGCGAGCGGGAGGATCTCGCTCTGCGGGGCGCGGATGATCACGCCGACCCGCGGCTTGGCCGTGGCGACCGTCGTGATCGGCGTCGCGGCGAGAACCTTGGCGGCGAGGGCGGTGAATTCGTCGGTCGAGAGCATCCACGTGCCGACGCAGAGGGCGAGCATCAGCGTCGAGCTGGCGTGGGCGAGGCGCAGCCGCCAGGCGGGGATCCGGACCACGCGTCGGGGGGTGTCGAGGACGAGCTCGGACGCGGCGGGAACGGCGGTGACCGCGGCATTCGACGCCGGTCGGTCGGCGCAGCTGGCGGCGACGAGCTCGATCAGCTGGTCGGTCGAATGGGCGAGGCGGACCAGGTCGAGGTCGGCCATCGCCTGGGTGTTGATCTTGGCGTGACCGACGGGCAGGCCGTAGGAGACGACGGGGCAGCCGCGGGCCATCGCCTCGAGGCAGGTGACGCCGCCGGTCGAGTGGACGAGGACGTCGGCGGCGGCGAGCAGCGCCGGCATCTGGTCGGTGAAGCCGAGCACCTGGACGCGGGGATCGCCGTCGAAGCGGGTCTGGAGCTGGTCGCGGACCTCTTCGTTCTTGCCGGCCAGGCACACGAGCGTGGCGTCGGGGATGCCGGCGAGCTCGTCGACCGCGCCGGCGATGTCGCCGACGCCCCAGCCCCCGCCGGAGACGACGATCACCTTGCCCTCGAGCGGTAGACCGAGCGCCGCCCGGGCGTCGTCGCGGGTGCACGGCTCGAGGAACGCGGCCGAGATCAGCGGCCGCACGAGCCGGACACTGTCTGTCCCGGCGATCCGCTCGACTGACTCGACCGACTGGTCGTACATCACCAGATGCATGTCGATCCCGCGCTGGGCCCAGAAGAAGAGCCCGGTCATGTCGGTGATCGTGGCGACCGTGAGCGCGTCGACGAGCCCGCGTTGTCGCAGGCGGCCGAGGACCACTGTCACGGCCGGGTACGTCGAGACGATCACGTCGGGGGCGTGCTCGGCGATGCGGCCGCGCAGGCGCCGGGCGCCGAGGAGGTAGAGCAGCGTCCGGGCGATGAACCGCGCCGGCGCCAGATGCTCGAGCAGCCAGTAGGTCAACGAGTAGGACCAGGGCATCAGGCGCAGCTGCGTCCGGTAGCCATCCTCTACGACGTAGCGGAGGATCCGCCCCATCCCCCGCAGGCCGTCGATCAGCGTCACCTCGACGGGGTCGGGACCGAGCTCGAGCTGCTCCTGGAGCGCGCGCGCCGCGGCGGCGTGTCCCTCGCCGACGTTGGCGGAGAGGATCAGGACGCGGCGCGGGCCGTCGGGCCGCGACGGGGCGCTCGCATGTTGGCGTCGAAGGCGCAAGATGTTCAAGTGGCCGCGAGTGCAGCGGCGGGGAAAGTCGGGACTGCGGCAACCCCCGTCCCGAATGCCGCACAACTGTAGCGGGACTCGGCTCGGCAGGGAAGGAATCTATCGGGCCGACCGGCGGCAGCGAGAATGCGACGGATGGCGGTCACGATCTCCGTACCCCGGACGCGGCCCGTGGTTGCCCGGCGAGTCGGAGCGGTCGGACTCGGGGCGATCGGAGTCGCCCTGGTCGGGCTCGGCGCGAGCGCGGCCGCCGGGCCGGCGTACCTCGTCCCAGCGGCGAAGGGCGGCCTCCCGGCGTGGCTGGCTGGACCCCTGCGCGGACTCGTCGACGCGGGCGGCACGGCGCGCTACGAGGCGCTGGTGCTGACCATCTGCGCCGCCTACGCGCTCGTCCTCGCGTACGCCCCGCAGCTGAGCCCGCGGATGATCTGGAGCGGCATCGGGTTCGCCCACGTCGCGGCCTTGGCGGCGCCGCCCCTGCTCTCGGCCGACGTCTTCGGGTATCTGGACTTCGCCCGCCTCGGCGTGCTCCACGGGCTCGACCCGTACACCCACACGGCGGCGGCGGCGTCCCACGACGCGATCTACCGCTACCTCGGCTGGCACGACGTCCGCTCGCCGTACGGGCCGCTGTTCACGCTGCTGACGTACGGGCTCGTCCCACTCGGCGTCGCCGGCGGGATCTGGGCGCTGAAGCTGATCGCCGCGGTCGCGAGCCTGGCGACGGTCGCGCTCGTCTGGCGCTCGGCCGCCCGCCGCGGCCACTCGCCGCAGCGGGCGGCAGTGCTGCTCGGCCTCAACCCGCTCGTGCTGGTGTTCGCGGTCGCCGGAGCGCACAACGACGCGCTCCTCGGTCTGCTCGTCGCCGCCGGGCTCGTGCTCTGCCGCGACGGTCGCCCGACGGCCGGGATGGGCGGGCTGGTGGCCGCGGTCGGAGTGAAGCTGTCGGCCGGCCTGGCGCTGCCGTTCGCGCTGCTCGGGGCGCGCGACCGGCTGCGGGCGGGAGCGGCGGCGCTGGCGGCGCTGACCGCGCTGGCCGTCGTCGGCGTGGTCGGCTTCGGGCCGCACGCCCTGGCGATCGCCGGGACGGTGCGCGGCCAGCAGCAGGTTGTGGCCACGCACAGCCTGCCGTCAGAGGTCTCACGCCTGCTCGGCCAGGGACGTCTCGGCGACGGCGTGCGGACGGCGTTCACGGTGCTGCTCGTGCTGGCCATCGTCGCCGCTCTGGCCCACGCCTGGCGCCGGCCGGAGCGCTGGCTCGAGGCCTACGGCTGGGCGACGGTCGCGGTGCTCTGCGGCACGGCTTGGCTGCTGCCGTGGTACGGGCTCTGGGCGCTGCTGCCGGCGGCGCTCAGCGACGACCGGCGGCTACGCGTGGCGACGCTTGGGCTTGCCGCCTATCTGGTTGCCACGCGTCTTGCTCTTTTCAACCCCCTGCTCAGCTGACCCGTCGGCGGTGAGGACGCCGAACTCGCCGGTCTCGAGCTCCTCGGCGACCGTCGCGTCGATCTCCGCGTCGCTGGCCTCCGGCGCCAGGCGCCGCAGCCGCATCGCCGCGAGGCGCTTGAACTTGAGGATCTCGAGCACGTAGATGAGGTAGACGCTCGCCGCGACCGCGACGACGCCGAGACCGCCCATCACCACCGACCAGCCGGTGTGGAGGTGGCCGTGGTGGTCGGAGTAGGGGATGAAGCGCAGGGCGAGCGCGAGCCCGGCGAGCATCAGCGTCCAGCCGTAGAGGTAGAAGACCGTGCGCCGGGGGCTGAACCCGATCCGGGCCATGCGGTGGTGGAAGTGCTCGGCGTCGGGCTTGTAGAACGGCTGGTGGTACTTGAGCCGCTTGAGCACGACGAAGGTCGTGTCGAGGAAGGGCACGGCGAGCAGGATCAGCGGCAGCGCGAACGAGACGACGACCGGCGTCTTGACCGTCCCCTCGACGGTCAGCACGCCCATCAGCAGGCCGAGCAGGTTCGAGCCGCAGTCGCCCATGAAGCTCGACGCCGGGGGGAAGTTGTGGATCAGGAAGCCGAGCGCGGCCCCGGCGGTGAGGGCGGCGAGCACGCCGGCCTGCTTCTGCCCGAGGTCGAAGGCGATCACGGCGAGCGCGGCGGCGATGATCGTACAGACACCGGCGGCGAGGCCGTCGACGCCGTCGGAGAAGTTGACGATGTTCATGAGACCGACGAGGCCGATCGCCGTCAACGTGCCGCCGGCGTTGGGGAAGTGCAGGACGCCGAGGAACGGCAGCGTCACGTAGTGGACGACGACGCCGGCGTTGACGGCGATCAGGGCGGCGGCGATCTGTCCGGCGAGCTTGGCGGCCGGCGGCAGGTCGTAGCGGTCGTCGAGGGCGCCGACGAGCGTGATCACCGCGGCGGCCAGCAGCACGCCGTGCCAGCGGGCGGTAGACGGGAGGAAGAGCAGCGCGGCGACGAGGGCGCCGGCGAAGATCGCCAGCCCGCCCAGCAGCGGCGTCGAGCGCGCGGAGAGTCCGCGTTCCCGGGGCTGGTCGACCGCGCCGACTCGCGCGGCCAGGCGCATCGTCAGCGGCGTGAGCCCGGCCGCGACGACCGTCGCCACGCCGAACGCATAGAGCGCGTCAAGCTCGGAGATATTCATGCGGTCGGGCGAAGCATCGCACGGCCGGGCGGCGGCGGCCCCGGTCCGGCCCCAGCGACGATCTCCGGACCCGGTGGCACGCAACCGACGATATCCGCCGCTCGGGCGCCGGCGCAAGGCGGCGACGGACCGCGCCGGGCCGGTCGGCATCATCAGCACCGACGTGGACATCGGACGACCAACGAGCCGGCAGGCCGGCCAGCCGCTGTGGGACGGGCTCAGCGTCCCGCTCGCGGGCGAGCTGGTCCGGCTCGAGCCGCTGCGACTCGACCACGAGGACGCCCTCTTCGACGCGTCGCGCGATCCGGAGATCTGGCGCTGGCTGACCGGGTCGCTGCCGACGCGCGAGCAGCTCCGCGGCTGGCTCGAGTGGAGCGTGGCCGAGACGGAGGCCGGTCGCGAGGCGGCGTTCGCGACGATTCTGCGAGCGACCGGCGAGGTCGTCGGCAGCACGCGCTACCTCGCGCTGCGGCCGGTCCACGGCGGCCTCGAGATCGGCTGGACCTGGATCGGGCGGGCGGCCTGGGGGACGGGCGTCAACGTCGAGGCCAAGCTGCTGATGCTGGAGCACGCGTTCGAGCGCATGGGCTGCCAGCGGGTCGAGTTCAAGACCGACGCCCGCAACACCCGCTCGCGCCGGGCGCTGGCGGCGATCCCGGCCGAGTTCGAGGGCATCTTCCGGCGCCACATGATGATGCCCTTCGGCCCGCGCGACTCGGCCTACTTCAGCGTCATCGCCGACGAGTGGCCGGCGGTCAGGGCGCGCCTGGTCGAGCGTCGAGACGCGCCGCGGCCGCGGCCTGGCTGAGCGCGCCGACCCGGACCAGGCGCCAGGCACCCGTCTCGTAGGCGGTCAGGTCGATCACGCTCGACGGCGTCCCGGGCAGCTCGCCGCCGTCGATCACGAGGTCCACGCCCGCGCGAATCGCCAGTGGCACGTCGGCGAGGCGGCGCGCGTCGGGCTCGCCGGCGAGGTTGGCGCTCGACTGCAGGAGCGGGCGAGCCGCGGCGAGGTCGGTGACCGGCACGCGCAGGCCGAGCGACTCGCCGCCGGCCAGGCGGAAGCGGCCGGCCGGGTTGGGGACGAGCGCGGTGACCGGGCCGGGCAGGAGCGCCGCCAGCGCCGCCCGGGTCCGCGGGCCGAGCTCGGGCAGCGCCGCGATGGCGGCGGCGAGGTCGGTCCAGAGCACGGCCGCCGGCTTCTGCGGCGGGCGGCCCTTGAGCTGGTACAGCCGCCGCACCGCCGCGGGATTCTCGGCGTCGCAGCCGAGCCCGTAGACCGTGTCGGTCGGGAACAGGACCACCCCGCCGGCGGCCAGGCAGCGATCTAGAGACTGACCACCAAGCGCGGTCAACGCCGGCCGACGAGCACCCGCGGGATGCCGGCCAGATCCGACCGCCGCTCGACCGTCTCGAAGCCGGCGGCCCCGAGCAGCAGGCTCACGGCCGCGGACTGCCCGGCTCCGATCTCCAGGGCCAGCAGCGGGACCGAAACTGCTCCGGAAATCAGGCGGCGGATCAGATCGAGCCCGTCGTCGCCGCCGTCCAGCGCCAGGCGCGGCTCGTGACGCGCCACCTCGGGCTCGAGGCCGTCGACGACGCCGCTCGGGATGTAGGGCAGGTTCGCGAGGACCGCGTCCCATCGCCCGGGCACCAGCAGGTCGGCCTCCGTCCACGTGACGCGCAGCCCCAGCCGCTCGCCGTTCGCTCGGGCGACCGCCAGCGCCGCCCGGCTCACGTCGCTGGCGTGGATATCGAGATCGGGCCGCTCGTCGGCCAGCGCCAGGGCGATCGCGCCGCTGCCGGTCCCCACGTCGAGCACGCGCGCTCGGGGCGGGAGCTCGAGGCCGACCTCGACCAGGAGCTCGGTTTCCGCGCGGGGGATCAGCACCGATGGAGCGACGGTCAGGTCGATGTGACGGAAGCCCCGGGTCCCCAGGATGTAGGCGATCGGCTCGCGCAGGACCGACCGGCGGCGGACGTGTGACTGGAGCAGGCGCACGGCCGGGCCGGTGACCGCGAGGTCGCGGTCCACGTAGAGGCGCTCGCGGCCGACCCCGAGCGCCGCGGCGAGCAGCAGCTCGGCGTCGAGGTCGGGGCTCGGCGACCCGGCGGCGGCGATCGCCGTGCGGGCCCCGTCGAGCGCGTCACGGGCGGCGACGCTCAATTCCAGCCGGCCTGGTCTTCGAGGCGGCGGCGCTTCTCGTCGGCGACGAGGCCGCCGGTCAGCTCGTCGAGCGCACCCTCGAGGACGTCGTCGAGGTTGTGGACGGTCAGCTTGATCCGGTGGTCGGTGACCCGGCGCTCGCCGTAGTTGTAGGTGCGGATCTTCTCGGCCCGCTCGCCGCTGCCGACCTGCGAGCGCCGGTCGGCGGCGAGCTCGGCCTGCTGCTCGCCGAGCGCACGCTCGTAGAGGCGCGCCCGCAGCACCCGCATCGCCTTCTCGCGGTTCTGGAGCTGGGACTTCTCGTCCTGCATCGAGACGACGATGCCGCTCGGCTTGTGGGTGACGCGGACGGCCGAGTCGGTGGTGTTGACCGACTGGCCGCCAGGTCCGCTCGAGCGGTAGACGTCGACCTGGAGGTCGCCGGGGTCGATCTTGATGTCGACGTCCTCGGCCTCGGGCAGCACGGCGACGGTCGCCGTGGAGGTGTGGATGCGCCCCTGGGACTCGGTCGCCGGGACGCGCTGGACGCGATGGGTGCCGCCCTCGAACTTGAAGACCGAGTAGGCAGCGTCGCCCTTGATCGCGAACGTGTACTTGCCGTCGGAGATGTCGAGCGGCTCGGTCTTGAAGCCGCGACGCTCGGCGTACTTGGTGAGCATCCGGTAGACGTCGTTCGCCCACAGGCCGGCCTCGTCGCCGCCGGTGGCGCCCTGGATCTCGACGATCACGTTCTTGTCGTCGTTGGGGTCGCGCTCGACCATCGCCAGGCGAATCGCCTCCTCGAGCTCCTCGATTCGCTCGCGCGAGCTGGTCAGGAGCTCGCGCAGCTCGGCGTCCTCGGCCTCGGCCAGTAGCTCCTGCGCGCCGGCGAGGTCGTCGCGAGCGTGCCGCCATTGCTCGGCCAGGGCCGCGGCCGGCTCGAGCTGGCGGTAGGCCCGGCCGACCTCGGCCCGGCGATGGCGGTCGCCCGTGACGTCGGGGTCGTTGAGCTGCCGGCCGAGCTCGGCGAAGCGGGTCTCGATCTGCTCGACGAGGGACTCGATCATGCTGGCGAGGGTAGCGGGGGTGCTCAGGCGACGACTTCGAGTCCGAGCAGCGCCTCGGGACCGTGTGCGTCGCTGTCCTCCTCGCGCAGGACCGCTTCGAGCGCGGCGATCGCGACGGCGAGCTGGTCGGCCGACGGCTCGCGCGTGGTCAGGAGCTGGAGGGCTAGCCCCGGCGCCATCACGGTCCGGACCCAGCGGCGGCGGCGGTTGCGCCCGGCGAACCTGATCACCTCGTATGAGAGGCCGACGATCAGCGGTATGCCGAGAATTCTGGTCGCGATCAGCCAGTACCAGGCCGGGAGGCCAAGCGGGGCGAACACGAAGATCGCGACGATCATCACGATCAGCAGGAAGCTCGTTCCACAGCGCGGGTGCAGACGCGACTGGAGCTGGGCGTTCGCCGGCGTCAGCGGCAGGCCGGCTTCGAGGCAGGAGATCGTCTTGTGCTCGGCGCCGTGGTATTCGAACACGCGCCGCAACTCCCGCAGCCGTGACAGCAGCAGGAGGTAGCCGAGGAAGATCGTCGTCCGCACGACGCCTTCGATCAGCCAGAACAGCGTCGCCGAGTGGAGGTGGTCCTTGATCAGGCTGGTCAGCCCCACGGGGGCGACGAAGAAGAGGCCGACGGCGAAGGCGAGCGCCAGCACGACCGTCCCGACCCAGACGCCGCGCGAGATCTCCTGCTGCTCGTCGGCCAGCTGGGCGCTCGCGGCGATGCCGAGCGCTTTGATGCCGATCGCGAGCGACTCGGCGAGCGCGACGACGCCACGCACGACCGGCAGCCGCAGGACGCGGTGGCGCCGCGCCGGCGAGGCCAGCGCGAAGGTCTGGACGGCGATCTCCCCGGCCGGGACGAAGCGGGTCTCGGCTGCCGCGAGCTGGGCCGGCGTCGGCTTGCGGACGGCGACCGCCCAGGTGCGCACACCGCGCATCATCACGCCCTCGAGCACCGCCTGGCCGCCGATCGGGGCGTCGCGCACCGCCCCGCGGGCTGCCCGAGACCGCCCCGGCACGCCGATTGCTCTAGCGGGAGGCGGCGGCTGCGGCGGCGCGCTGCTTGGCGACGCGG
This sequence comes from uncultured Solirubrobacterales bacterium, assembly GCA_963742705.1. Lineage (GTDB taxonomy): Bacteria > Actinomycetota > Thermoleophilia > Solirubrobacterales > Solirubrobacteraceae > Palsa-513. Next base: position 272,572 of record CAVUMZ010000019.1, read on the forward strand.
CGCTGGAAGCGCTCGACCCGGCCACCGGTGTCGACCAGCTTCTGCCGGCCCGTGTAGAACGGGTGGCAGTTGGAGCAGATCTCGACGTGGAGCTCGGACTTGGTCGAACGGGTCATGAAGTCGTTGCCGCACGTACAGGTGACGTGGGCGTCGACGTAGTTGGGGTGGATCTCGGTCTTCATAGTTCGCTGAAGTGTAGCGGGCGCTGACGACCGCTCCGGCCGCGGCTCAGCCGGTCGCCGGCGGCGCGGTGCTGCTCAGCGAACCGACGACGAGCGCCGCCGACGGGGCCGACGTCGGGTTGCACGCCGTCGTTGTCCGCTCGGCCCGTTTGATCACCTTATGGTGCGGCCCGAACCAGCGGTAGTTGGCGGCGACCCGGAACGCTGCCGGCGCCGTCAGGCTGGTGACCTCCTGGCTGTAGCCGAAGATGCCGACTCCGGGCGCCGAGCTCTTCCACACGCCGAAGCCGGGCACCCCGGTGACGACCCGGAAGATCGGGTCGCCGGGCGTCCGCTCCTGGAGCTGGAGGCGGATCGACATCTGCGTCGTCCCGGGAATGGCGGTCATCTGCGCGGCGAAGGTCGCGTAACGGTCGGCCAGGGCAGGCGCCGCGTGGCAGGCCTCGACGCTGGCCGTCGGCGGCAGGACGGCCGACGGCGCCGCCGCCCCGGCGCCCGCGGGGAGGGTCAACGCGGCCGCAGCCGCAGCGAGCGGGAGGAGCGATCTAAGTGACATCGTAAGCTGAACACGCCAGGTCGGCCCAAGGTTGCGGCGGCTGCCTACGTAATTTGGTAAAGGGGCCCGTCGCCGCCCTCGGGCGGGGTGAGCCGGCCACCCTTGGCCGTGATCGCCCCGCACTGAACGCAGTTGGTGTAGTTGACGATCACGTTGACGGTGCCCTTGGACGGAGCCTCGTCGGGCAGTTCGTAGACGCCGGCCGGGCACATCCAGCGCCACGTCTCCGCGACCGCGACCGGCACGTTGCGGCGGACCCGGATGTGGTTCGGCGCGTCGTCACGGGTCGCGTTGCCGGTGATGAAGACGCTCGACAGCTTGTCGAACGTGTACTTGTTGTCGGGCTTCGGGTAGCCCTTCTGGCGGTTGCCGACGAACATCGGCTGGCCGGCGTCCGGATGGTTGGACCAGCGGCCGCCGGGGAAGCGGCCCCTCGTCGCGATCATCGCGTTGACGACCCCGGCCCCAACGGCGACGCCGCGATAGAACGGCTGGCGCATGTTGCGCGTGCGGTAGAGGTCCTCGCCGATGATCGAATCCTCGACCGCCGCCTCGTAGGCGGTGAGGTCACGCGAGCGGAGCCTGAGCGCGGCGACGATCGCCTCGGCCGCGAGCATGCCCGACTGGATCGCGTAGTGGATGCCCTTCAGCTCGGGCACGTTGACCATGCCGCCGCCGTCGCCGGCGATCGCCAGGCCGGGAGCCGTCAGCCGCGGCATCGCCCACCAGCCGCCCTCCGGAATCGCCTTGGCGCCCCAGGCCGTGCGGGTCCCGCCGTCGAGGATCCCCCGCACCAGCGGGTGGAGCTTGAACTCCTGGAGCACGTCGTGGACCGAGAAGGTCGCGTCGGCGTAGTCGAGGCCGGCGACGAAGCCGATCGAGACCTTGTCCTCGCCCATCGGGTAGATCCACGACCCGCCGAACTCGTGGAACTTCGTCCGCTGGCGCAGCGGCCAGCCGAGCGTGTGGATCACCTTCGTCAGCGGCTTCGGCACCTCCCAGACCTCCTTCACGCCGAGCGACCAGACCTGCGGCTCGGAGTGCTCGGCCAGCGCGAAGCGCTTGATCGCCGCCCCCGTCAGATGGCCCCAGCCGCCCTCGGCGAGGACCGTCGCCTGGGCCGTCACGTCGGACCCGGGCTCGAAGTTGCGCAGCGGCTTGCCGTCGCGCCCGCGGCCCTTGTCGCCCGAGCGAACGCCGACGACGACGCCGTCGTCTACGAGCAGGCGGGCGGCCGACGTCTCGGTCAGCACGTAGGCCCCCGCCTCCTCCGCTCGGTCGGCCATCCACCGGCAGAGCGCGGCGACCGAGACGACGTAGCTGCCGTGGTTGCGGAAGTTCGGCGGCACCGGCCGCAGCCGGATCGCGCGCCTGGAGTTGGCCATCAGGTAGACGGCCTCGCCCGGGACCTCACCGTAGGTCGGCCAGTCCTCGGGCTCGACGTCGGGGAAGAGCTCGCGCAGCGGACCCGGCCGCATCACGGCGCCCGACAGGTTGTGCGCCCCGCACGCCTTGGCCTTCTCGATCACCGCGACCGGGACCTCGCCGAGCGTCTCCTTCAGCGCCGGGTCGGCGTCCAGCAGCTGCAGCAGGCGGTTCGCGCAGGCCAGTCCGGCCGGGCCACCACCGACGATCACCACACCGACGTCGATCCGGTCGTCCGGCGGATCGAGCGAGTCCTTGATGAACTCGCCCGGCGCCACCGGCGGCGGGTACTCGCTCGGTGCGACCGCGCGGTCGGCGCTCATCAGCTGGCCCGCTTGGCCTTAACGGCCTCGGTCAGCTTCGGCAGGATCTTGTTGAGGTCGCCGACGATGCCGAGATCCGAATACTCGAAGATCGGGGCGTTGGCGTCCTTGTTGATCGCGACGATGTTCTCCGCCGACTGCATGCCGACCTTGTGCTGGATCGCCCCGGAGATGCCGGCGGCGAGGTAGAGCTTCGGCGCGACCGTCTTGCCCGTCTGCCCGATCTGCGCCGAGTACGGGTACCAGCCGGCGTCGACGACCGCCCGGGTGGCCGCGACCGCGCTGCTCGAGCCGAGCGCGGCGGCGAGCGCCTCGCAGAGCTCGAAGCCCTCGGCCTTGCCGAGTCCGCGGCCGCCGGCGACGAGCAGATCGGCGCCCTCGATGTCGACGTCGGCGCCCCGCTGCTCGCCCCGCTGGATCATCGTCGCCCGCGAGGAGAAGTCCGAGAACTCGACCGCGACGTCCTCGACCTCGGCCTCGCCCGACCCTCCGGCGACGATCTCGAACGCGTTGAGGCGACCGATCACGATGCCGACGTCGCTGCGGTAGGAGATCTCCGAGATCGCCGAGTCGCCGAGGATCGGACGCTCGGCGATCAGCTTGCCGTCCTTCACGCTCACCGCCGTGACCTCCATCGCCACGCCGGCGCCGAGGCGCGCGGCCAGGCCGGCACCGATCTCGAAGCCCAGCAGGCCGCCGCCGAAGACGGCGTAGCCGATCTTGCGGTCGGTGATCACGTGGGCCATCGCGTCGACGACGGGCTGCGCCAGCCCCTCCGGACCGTCGACGCGGTAGACCTTCGTCGCCCCGTAGGCGCCAAGGGTCGCGCACAGCTCGGGTGTCGCCGACGCGCCGACGACGATCGCGTGCGCCTCGCCGCCGAGCTCACCGGCCAGGCGGGCCGCCTCGCTGACCGCGCCGAGCGAGTTCTTGTTGAACGCGCCGTCGTAGTGGAGGGCGTAGACCAGGATGTCGGGCACTAGATCAGCTTCCTTTCCGCCAGCCAGTCGACGATCTTGGCGACCGTCTCCTCGGTGTTCTCGTCCTCGATGATCACGCCCGGGGCCTTCTTCGGCGGCGCCTTCGCGGACGTCCATTGGGCGGCCGAGTGCTCGCCGCCGACCCGCTCCGGGTCGATCTCGGCGTCGGCCGCCGAGACGGTGTCGAGCGGCTTCTTCTTGGCGCCCATGATCGCCTTCAGCGACGGATAGCGCGGCTCGTTGATCGCGTCGCCGACCGCGATCACCGCCGGCAGCTCGACCGCCACGGTGTCGTAGCCGTACTCGGCCTGGCGCTCGCACACCAGCCTCGCCCCGTGGTCGTCTGCGGCCGCTTCGACGTCGAGCTTGATCACCTGCGTCAGCGACGGCATCCGCAGATGGTCGGCGACCACGGCGCCGATCGTGTAGCACTCGCCGTCGTCGGACTGCTGGCCGAGCAGGACCATGTCCGGCGCCTCGCGCGCCAGCGCCTGCGCCAGCGCGTAGCCGGTCGCCGCGACGTCGGATCCGGCCAGCGCCGCGTCGGTCAGGTGGACGGAGCGGTCGGCACCGAGCGAGACCGCCTTGTGCAGCGCCCGGACGGCCGTCTCCGGGCCCATCGTGACGGCGACGATCTCCTCGACCGGGAGGACGCCGCCCTCCTTGATCTGCATCGCGGCTTCGATCGCATGCGTGTCATACGGGTTGAGGTTCCTCTCGCCCGCTCGGTCCATGCGCCCCGTCGTCGGGTCGATGCGCTTCTGGACGGCGGCGTCTGGCACCTCTTTGACCAGGACGCAGATCTTCATCGTTGACGCTCCTCGCTGGTGAGCTAAAGCGGAATCGTAGCGCCGTTGACTGACGAGTCAATCGGCTGCTGTGATGGTACCCCGCCAGCGGGTGAATCGTTACGACGCGGCAGCGACGGATCGGACGCGGCGGCCGACCTCGCGCGGGGATCGGCGCGGTCCCCCCGTCCGCGGATCGGGCGGGAAGCGGCTGATCGCCGTCAGGCGGCGCTGGCGACCGCGCCGCGGATGAAGTCGATGATCGACTGCGTCGACGCCCCGGGCGTGAATACCTCGGCCACGCCGAGCCGCTTGAGCTCGGGTATGTCGTCGGCGGGAATCGTGCCGCCGACGGTGATCACGACGTCGTCGATCCCCTGCTCGTGCAGCAGATCGACGATCCGCGGGACGAGCGTCATGTGGGCACCGGACAGGATCGACAGGCCGACCGCGTCGGCGTCCTCCTGGATCACCGTCTCGACGATCTGCTCCGGCGTCTGATGCAGGCCGGTGTAGATGACCTCCATCCCGGCGTCCCGCAGGGCCCGGGCAATGATCTTGGCCCCGCGATCGTGCCCGTCCAAGCCAGGCTTGGCGACGACGACGCGGATCTTCTTCTGATTGTCGGGGTCTGGCATGCGGGGGCGCTCGGGGCGGCGCCGATTGTAGTCGGTCGTCGTAGCCGGCCCGGCTCGCACGCTTGTACGGACCGTCGCCGGACTCCGACCGACGGTCCCTACCCGGCCCAGCCGCCGTCGGCCACACTCGATCGAGGATGACGCCGACCCGCCTGACGGCACTCGACGGCTCGTTCCTGCGGGTCGAGAGCCCTGCCGCTCACATGCACATCGCCTGGAAGGGCTACTTCGCCCCCCGCTCCGACGGCCGGCCGCTGACCGTCGCCGCGCTGCGTCGTGCTGTCGCCGGCCGCCTCCACCAGGTCCCGCGCTTCCGCCAGCGACTGGCCTACCCGCCGGCCGGGCTCGCCGAGCCTGTCTGGGTCGACGACGAGCGCTTCGACATCGACCGCCATGTGCTCGCGCTGACAGAGCCTGGCCAGTCGCTCAGCCTGGCCACCTTCGACGAGCTTGCCGACCGGGCGCTGTCCCAGCCGCTGGCGCGCGACCGGGCGCTCTGGCGTCTGTTGCTCGCGCCGCGACTCGACGACGGGACCGTCGGCCTGGTGATGCAGGCCCACCACGCGATGGTCGACGGCGAGTCCGCGGTCGAGCTCGCCCTGCTTCTGCTCGATCTGTCACCCGACGCTCCGCCGCCCGTGCCGGATCCCTGGGAGGCCGAGCCGCCGCCGACCCCGACCCGGCTGGCACTCGACGCGCTGACCGACCGCGGCGGCGAATCGCTGCGCCTGGCCGGCGGACTCGCCCGCATCGCGGTCAACCCGGCGCGCGGCCTGCGCTTGGCGGGCACGCTGCGGCGGGCCGCGCTCTCGGTCGGCGACGACGTCCTGCGCCCGGCGCCGGCGTCGCTCGTCAACGTCCAGATCGGCCCGACGCGCACGCTCGTCCACCACACGACCCAGATCGCGCCACTGCTCGGGGTCAAGCACCGGTTCGGGGCCACGCTCAACGAAGTCGCCCTGACGATCGTGGCCGGCGCCCTGCGCCGGATGATCCTTGCCGCCGGCGGGCCGCCGGCATCGCTCCGCGTGATGGTGCCGGTCAGCGGCCGCCGCTCACCCGAGCCCGGCGCGACCGGCAACCGCGTGTCCTGCGCCTTCATCGACCTCCCGGTCGAGCGGACCCACCCGGTCGACCGCCTGCTGGCGATCCGCGCCGCCAGCGGCGACTTCAAGCGCGCCGAGACGGCGCGGGCGCACGAAACCGTGATCGACGCCCTCTCGCTGCTGCCCGGCGTGCTGAAGGGTCCGGCCGCCCGGCTCGCGTCGAGCCCGAAGCTGTTCAACCTCACCGTGTCGAACATCCCCGGACCCAGGGTGCCGGTGTACATGCTGGGCGCCGAGCTGCGCGAGGCGGTCCCCGTCGTCCCGCTGCCCGACGGGCACGCCCTCTCGGTCGGGATCTTCAGCTACGCCGACAAGCTCGTCTTCGGCTGCTACGCCGACCCGGTCGCGCTGCCGGCCGCCGCCGAGCTGCCGGCGGCGCTTGCGGCGAGCGTGGAGGAGCTGACGCGTCTGACTCGCCGTCCGGCCGCCGCCCGGGCCTCGGCGCCGCAGCGCCGACGCGGCCCGGCTGCCGCGCGGCAGGGATCAGCAGTGGACTGAGTGACAAAGCTCCGCTGGCCCGTAGCCCGCCCGGGCGGGCTACGGTTCGCGCTCCGATCCGACGAACGAGGGCGCGATGGACAGGCGGACGCTGCGGGTCCAACTGGTACTGGCCCTGGCCGCGGTCGCCGGCGCAGCCGGCTGCGGCGCGACCCCGGGAGCGAAATCACGGTCGACGAACGGGCAGCCGTACGTCCACGCCAGGCAGACTCCGACCGCAGGCGACGGTGCCCGGCGCTCACGACATCAACCCCGCCGCCGCGGTCGACCCCTACACCGGACAGCTGATCCTCGCCTGGACGCGGCACACCGGCCCCGACGAGCAGGCGCCGGATCAGCTCCGGATCGCCAGGGTCGGGCTCGCGGCTGGCTGATCAGGCGATGGCCGAGCACCGACACCGTCGGTCGCCCGCCGCTCCCGGCGCGCACCCGAGGCCGCTCCGCAAAAGACACGGACCGACCCACCGATCCGCCGCTCAGAAGACCGGCGACTCCGTGTAGGTGCCGAAGACCTCTTGCAGCGCCTCGATGATCTCGCCCTCGCTCGCGTGGGCTCGGGCGCAGTCCATCAGCCCCGGCATCAGGTTGACGCCGGTCGCCGCCTGCCCGCGCAGGTCGGCCAGCGTCCGCTCGACCGCCGCCCCGTCCCGGGCCGCCCGGACCGCCTGCAGGCGGCCGATCTGCTTGGCCTCGAGCGCCGGGTCGATCCGCAGCAGGTCGGTCGCCTCGTCGTCGTCGGTCACGTGGGCGTTGACCCCGACGACGACCCGCTCGCCCGCGTCGATCTCGCACTGCAGCTCGAACGCCGCGTCGGCGATCTCCCGCTGGGGAAAGTTGCGCTTGACGGCCTCGACCATCCCCCCGAGCTCGTCGATCCGGGCGAAGTAGGCATACGCCTGCCGCTCGAGCTCGTCGGTCAGGGCCTCGACGAAGTAGGCCCCCCCGAGCGGGTCCGGCGTGCTCGTCACGCCCGTCTCGTGGGCGATGATCTGCTGGGTGCGCAGCGCCACCCGGACGGCCCGCTCGGTCGGCAGCGCCAGCGCCTCGTCGTAGGAGTTGGTGTGCAGCGACTGCGTCCCCCCCAGCACGCCCGCCAGCGCCTCGATCGCCGTGCGGATGATGTTGTTCAGCGGCTGCTGCGCGGTCAGCGACACACCGGCCGTCTGCGTGTGGAAGCGCATCTGCCACGACCGGGGGTTGACCGCCCCGTGGGTCTCGCGCAGCTCCCGGGCCCAGATGCGCCGGGCCGCCCGGTACTTGGCGATCTCCTCGAAGAAGTCGATCTGCGCGTTGAAGAAGAACGACAGCCGCGGGGCGAAGTCGTCGACGTCGAGGCCCCGCGCCACGGCCTCCTCGACGTATGTCAGGCCGTCTTTGAGCGTGAACGCCAGCTCCTGGGCCGCCGTCGACCCCGCCTCACGGATGTGATACCCGCTGATCGAGATCGGATGCCACCGCGGCATGTGCAGCGTGCACCACTCGATCATGTCCCCGCACAGACGCATCGCCGGGTCGACCGGGAAGCACCACTCCTTCTGGGCGATGTACTCCTTGAGGATGTCCGCCTGGATCGTCCCCGACAGCCGGTCGGCCGGGACCCCGGCCTCCTCCGCGGCGACGACGTAGAAGGCCAGCATGATCGCCGCCGGAGCGTTGATCGTCATCGACACGCTCACCGCCCCGAGGTCGATCCCCCCGAACAGCGTCGTCATGTCCGCGAGCGTGTCGACCGCCACCCCCTCCCGCCCGACCTCCCCCAGCGACTTCGCGTGATCGGAGTCGTGGCCCATCAGCGACGGCATGTCGAACGCCGTGCTCAGCCCCGTCTGGCCGTGCCCCAACAGGTAGTGGAAGCGCTCGTTGGTCTCCTCGGCCGTCCCGAAGCCCGCGAACTGGCGCATCGTCCACAGCCGGCCTCGATACATCGTCTCGTGGATGCCCCGCGTGAACGGGTACTCGCCCGGGCTGCCGATCGACGCGGCGTCAGGTGGGAGGTCGGCCTCGGTGTAGAGCGCCCGGACGGGAACGCCCGACATCGTCCGGTGCGGTGTCCCCGGCACGGCTGCGGCCGCCTTGGCCTCGCTCGCCATGCTATGGAGCCTAACGCCTGTTCTGGCCGTGCCCGCCGCGACCGGCCTGTTGCGCCGGCGGCCCGCCGCCTGCGCCGCGCTCGACCCTGCCGGTGGCAGTCGGCCGTCGCCGACCGGCGCGAACCGACCGACAGTGAGCCAGACTTCACTGCGTGAGCACGCAGCAGCGGTCGACCGCGTTCGGAGCCGTCTCCGAGCACTACGACCGCTATCGCCCGGGGCCGGCCCCCGGCACGCTCGATTGGCTGCTGCACCCGGACGACCGAGACGTCCTCGACGTCGGCGCCGGAACCGGCGCCCTCACCCGGCTCCTCGTCGACCGGGGCGCCCGGGTCACCGCGGTCGAGCCGGACCCGCGGATGCGCCTGACGTTGACCGACCGCGTCCCGGCTGCGACCGTCCTCGCCGGCACGGCCGAGCGGATCCCGGTCGCCGACGCCACGCAGGATGTCGTGCTGGCCCACTCGGCCTGGCACTGGGTCGATCCCCCGCGCGCCGTCGCCGAGGTCGCCCGCGTGCTGCGCCCAGGCGGCCGGCTCGGCGTGCTCTGGACGCGGATGGACCGCACCGTCGACTGGGTCGATGACCTCGCCCGCCAGCTCCGGCCCGCCCGCGCCGTCGCCGACGTACCCGAACCGGATCGCGCCGGCGGCCCGCGCCTGCGCCGGCTGGAGCTTCCCTGCGGCGCTCCTTTCGACCCCGTCGAAGGTCCCGCCCTGTTTCGGTTCACACGATCCTTCACCCGCGCCGACCTGCTCGGCCTCGCGGGCACCTACAGCGCGGTGATCGTGCTGGCGGCGCCCGCGCGCGCCGCCCTGCTCGACCAGATCCGCCGCGTTCTGGCCGACGCCTCCGGCCTCGGCGAGGACCCGATCGACGTGCCGATGGTCAGCCAGTGCTGGCGCACCCGGCGCCGCTGACCGGCGGCCGCTGCGGTCGCCCGCCCGCGTCTTAGCGCGATCGTCACAGGCTGTTCACCGCCTGATCACCTCCCGGCAGCGGCCCCTCAAGAGACTCGGCGCGGCGCGCTCGGCGGGCAATCCACCGCGCACCGCGCGCGATATCTGGCAGCCGTCGATTCGGAGGATGAGAATGAGCAGACGCACGCGGAGATGGCGACGTACGGCGGTCGCCGGGGCAGCCATCGCCTGCGCGGTCGGGGGCACACTGGCGACGGTCAGCTCCGGCCAACCGGCCCAGTCGACGGCGCTCCCGGCGACGACGACGCCGATCAAGCACCTCGTTGTGATCTTCCAGGAGAACGTCTCCTTCGACCACTACTTCGGCACCTATCCCTACGCCGCCAACACCACGGGCGAGCCGTTCCAGGCCGGGCACCCGGGGCTCAACCTCGCCGACCTCGCCGCGTCGCTCGGTCTCCACGGAATCGGTGCGACGCTCAACGTCGACGCCGCCCGGCGTCGCGTCGGCGTGAACAACCTGCTCGACACGCCTGGAGCCGGCGGCCACGGCACGCTGCTCACCAACAACCCCAACCTCGACGCCGCCGGCCACCAGGTCAACCCGCGGCGGCTCGATCCGGCGAACATCTCGGACGTCCTCACGTGCGACCAGGATCACAACTACAACGACGAGCAGAAGGCGTTCGACGGCGGCCTGATGGACAAGTTCGTCACGACCGTCGGCAACGGCGGTACGACCAACAAGAGCCCGACCGGCCAGCCGTGCCAGGCCAGCGACGTCATGAACTACTACGACGGCAACACGGTCACCGGACTGTGGAACTACGCCAACCAGTTCGCGATGAGCGACAACTCCTTCGGCACCACGTTCGGCCCGTCGGCGCCCGGCGCGATCAACCTCGTCTCCGGCAACACCGGCAACGTCGGCCTGACGATCAACGGCGCCGCCACCGACGGGGACACGGTGCCCGACGGCATCGGCGGCAAGTCGCTGATCGAGGACGCCCAGCCCTACTACGACGACTGCTCGACGCGCGACGCCGTCTCGTTGACCGGACAGAACATCGGCGACAAGCTCAACGCCGCCGGCGTCAGCTGGGGCTGGTTCCAGGGCGGCTTCCGCCCGACGACGAGCTTCGCCGCCGCTGCACCCAGCCAGGCGACCAGCACGTTCACGCCGGATCAATTCAAGGGCCTTCCCGCCCCGGCTCCCGCCTCGGCGCAGGGCCTCTGCGACGCCGTGCACCCTGTCGGCGCCGCGATCGGCGGCGTCGGCGGCACCGCCGCCGGCCCGAACAACTACGGCAGCAAGGACGACTACATCGCCCACCACGAGCCGTTCCAGTACTACGCGTCGACGGCCAACCCGCACCACCTGCCGCCGGCCTCGCTCGCCTCAATCGGGACCGACACGCAGACGATCACCGCCGGCGTGCCGCAGTTCAACACCGCCAACCACCAGTACGACACGAGCGACTTCAACGCGCTCGTCGGGGCGATCAACCGCGGGTATGTCAGCCCCAACAGCCTCCCGGCCGTCAGCTTCCTCAAGGCGCCCGGCTACCAGGACGGGCACGCCGCGTACTCGGACCCGTACGACGAGCAGCAGTTCATCGCCACGACGATCAACGAGCTCGAGCAGTCGCCTGACTGGTCGAGCACCGCGGTTGTGATCGCCTACGACGACTCCGATGGTTTCTACGACCACGTCTACAGCGGCGTCCACAACCCGTCGAACACCTCGGCCGCCGCGACGCCCCCCGGTCCCCAGGACTTCCTCACCGGAACCGGGCTCTGCGGCACCGGCACGCCGCTCGCCGGTCAGAACGGCCGCTGCGGCTACGGCCCGCGGCTGCCGCTGCTGGTCGTCTCGCCGTGGGCCAAGCAGGGCTTCGTCGACCACACGCTGACCGACCAGAGCTCGATCACGAAGTTCGTCGAGGACAACTGGTCGGTGCCCCAGATCGCCGGCTCGACCGATGCGATCGCCGGCTCGCTGAACTCGATGTTCGACTTCGGCGGACGGCACCCCGACAACGGGGCCCTGTTCATAGACCCGGCCACCGGTGAGCCGTATCCCGGGCAGCGCTGACGCTCGGCAGCACGCATGTGAGCAGGACGGAGGGCCCCGCGCATCGGGGCCCTCCGTTTCGCCCAGGAGGCCGCCCGGGCCCGACGCCCCGGAGCCGGGGTCGCCGTCAGCCGCGCCGATTGCGGAAAGGGCGCTCGAGGTCCGCCACGGAGAACGGGTTGCCGCCGCCGTCGAGGCCGACGGCGTGGCGGTAGAGGAAGACGCGGAAGACCTGGTCCATCGCCAACTGGACCGCGGCGACGGCGAGCAGACCGCCACCACCAGCCGCCAAGAGAATCAGCCCCGTCGCACCGCCGGTGAAGATGCCACCGAGCAGGAGCAGGACGAACGGGATCGTCGCCAGCCCACCGAGCACGCCGATCCCCACCGTCCCGGCGACCTGCTCGACCCAGCGCTGGCGGAAGAGCTCGCTCGAGCGCTTCAGCGTCGCCCGCGGCCCGAGCCCGTCGTAGGCCAGCACCGGCACGGCGAAGAGCGTCGCCAGCGTCCAGGAGACGTCTGCGATCCAGGCAACGATCTTCCCGCCCACCGGGACGTACTGCTCGATCAATCGCAGGATCGCCCCGACGGTGCAGACAAGCAGCGCCCAGCCGGCGATCACGCCCGCCCGTTCGCGCGCCGCCGCCCAGCCGTCGGCGGCCGTCACCGCCTCGCCACGGAGCTTGCGCTGGAGCACCGACGCCATGGCGACACCGCAGAACAGCGACACGAACGTGACCGGATACGACGCGATCAGCGTCGCGACGAGGATGATGCGCCGCGTATGCGTCGCGCCGCCGGCACCGGCGAAGCCGATCGCGAAAGCGACCGCCCCGAGCCCAAGGCTGAATGTCGCCGACACCACCGGGAACACCAGGAGGCGCCGGTCGTCGCGCAGGACCCGCGCGCTCGTCCGGACGAGTCGGCGGGTCCGCTTGGCTCTCGATTCCCTCTTCACAGCTTCCTCCGGCTCGGCGCAGGGCAGGCGTGCGGACCTATCGGCCGCTCGGCGGCCCGGCGTTAGCCGGGCCGCGCCAGGCGCCGGCCGCCGCTCAGGCCGCGACGTAGGGCGCGCCGACGGTCCAGCCGCCGATCCGCCCCGGCTCCGCTTGCGTCGCGACGAGCTCCGCCGTGTCGCCGACGGCGATCGTCCCCGGGCGGATCACCCAGCAGTTGAGGGCGAGCTCGCCGTCGAAGTCCTCGCGGATCTGCCGCAGCACGTCGACATCCCGCGCCCCGGTGTCCGGGTCGATCGTTGTGACGATGCACCGCTGGCGCAGCGAGTGGACGCCGATCACGGCGGCGCCGATCGCCAGCGCCCGTCCCGGCCAGGTCGCCTCGGCGTCGGCCGGGACGCCCCCGCCGATTAGCACGTTCGGGCGCAGACGGCGAACGTCGCGGCCAAAGCTGGCGACCGCGCCGTCGGTGGCGACGAGCAGGTTGAGGACGTCGAAGCGCTCCGGTCCGGCATAGGCCACGAGCCGGGCGTCCGGCCCGGCGGCGGCCCGGACGGCCGCCTGCGCCACGGGCGAATCCCAGCGGTCGCCGGCGACGCGGGGCACGCCGTCGGCGTCGGTGCGCACCGGCAGGGTCAACAGCCCGTGCCGCGTGCGCCCGGTGACCGGCCCGCGGACGCCGGCGACGTGGACGACGCGGTCGCCGGCGACGCCGTCAGTCGTCAGCCGCACGGTGTCGAGCGCCTCGCCTCCGAGCGACTTGATCGGGTAGCGCCAGAGCCCGGCGACGTGCATCAGCGGTCCTTTCGTGTCATTCGAGCGGGAGTGGCTGGTCGTGCTCGGCCTCGGTGCGCGGGCCGAAGATGCGTCGGGCGTCAGCGCTGATGGCCACATCGTTGATGCTCGCCTCCCGCCGACGCATGTAGCCATCGGCGTCGAACTCCCAGTTCTCGTTGCCGTAGCTGCGCCACCACTGGCCGGCGGCGTCGTGCCACTCGTACTGGAAGCGCACGGCGATGCGGTCATCCGACCAGGCCCAGAGCGACTTGCGCAGGGCGTAGTCGAGCTCGCGTTCCCACTTGCGCCTGAGGAAGGCGACGATCTGCTCGCGGCCGGCGAAGAACTCCGACCGGTTGCGCCAGCGCGAGTCCGGCGTGTAGGCGCCGGCAACGCGCTCGGGCTCCCGGGTGTTCCAGGCATCCTCGGCCGCCTGGACCTTGCGTCGGGCCGACTCCTCGTCGAACGGGGGCAGCGGCGGACGGGGGCTGGCGGCGGGCTCGGTCATGAGTCAGTTCCTCTCTAACGGTTAGCTCTACGCCGTCCCGTTAGGCGACGATAGCATGAAGCTTCTAACGGGGCTAGGTTACTAGTACCGTTATGTTATGACGACGACCAAGGCCAGGGGCCCGTGGGTCCTCCCCAGGGAGCCGGTGCCCGTACGACTGATGAACACGATCTGGGCTGACCGGCACGGTGTTCACGACGCCCTCGCCACGCGTGCCGACCTTTCTGCCTGGCTCGAAGCCGTGGCCCCGGGCGCCGACGGCCGCCCTTGGCGGGCGACCCGTGCCGACCTCGACCGGGCCCGGGCACTGCGCGACGCGCTGCGGACGCTGGCTGGCGTCGTGTGCGGCGATCGACGCCCCCGCGCCCCAGCGCGCTCGGACCCCGCCGCGGCGGTCGCCGCCGTCAACACCGCGGCCGCCAACGCGAGCCCACCCGCCCTCGCCTGGAGCGAGGACCACCTGGAGCGCGCCGCCTCGGCCCGCCGACTGGTGCCGGTCGCCGCACTGGCGGACGTCGCGGCCGAGGCGATCGAGTTGCTCACGGGTGACGGACCAGCGCCGCTGCTGGCGTGCAACGCCCCGGGGTGTGTCCTCTACTTCGTCAGGGACCATCCCCGCCGCGAGTGGTGCTCGATCGGGTGCGGCAACCGCGTCCGCGCCGCCCGCCACTACCGCCGCCACCGGGGCGACGCCGGCTGACACGAGCCGCGCCGGCCGAGCACGTAGCCGCCCAGCCCCACCGTGGCCAGAGCCGCGGCCTGTCTGAGCTGGCGACCGCGACGATCGAAGCGGAGCACCGGCCAGCCGGCCTCAGCGGCGACGAGCGCCAACTCGGCGTCGGGGTTGACGGCGACGGGGAAGCCGACGGCCCGGAGCATCGGCAGATCGGACGCCGAATCCGAATAGGCGTAGGACTCGGCGAGGGCGATCCCCTCGGTCGCGGCGAGCTCGGTGATCAGCGCCGCCTTCCCGCGGCCGTAGGCGAAGGGACCGGCCGGTCGACCGGTGTAGATGCCGTCGACCACCTCCGAGCGCGAGCCGAGCGACCCGTCGAAACCGAGCACGAGCGCCATCAGGTCGGCCATCTCCTGCGACGCCGCGGTGCAGATGTAGATCGGCCGCCCGGCATCCTGATGCTCGTGGGCGAGCTTCAGCATCGCCGGGTAGATGGCGGGCAGGACCCCGCCGAGGATGTGATGTGAGAGGCGATGCAGATCCCGGACCGGGACCCCGGTGATCATCCGCCCGACGCGCTCGCGGACGACCTCCGCCTGGGCGTCGGTCGACCCGCGGGCGCGGAAGCGGACGTTCGTGACGAGGTCCCGCGCGAGCCGTCGACGGTTGACCAGGCCGGCGCGATAAGCGGCCCGGACGAAGTGGATCCCCGACGATCCGTCGACGAGCGTCCGGTCGAGGTCGAAGAACGCGGCCGCGACGCCCGCCGACGGCCGGTCGGGCCCGGATCCCACCTAGCTCCTTCAGTGCTCCGCTAGCCGTTGACCCTGACGATGACCGCGTCGCCCTGGCCGCCGCCCGAGCAGATCGCCGCGCAGCCGAGCCCGCCGCCGCGACGCCGCAGCTCATGCACGAGCGTCGCGATGATGCGGGCGCCGGAGGCGCCGATCGGATGGCCGAGGGCGACCGCCCCGCCGTTGACGTTGACCCGGTCCTCGTCGATCCCGAGCACGCGGATCGAGTTGAGCGTGACCGAGGCGAACGCCTCGTTGATCTCCCAGAGGTCGATCTCGTCCGCCTCGAGACCGACCTTCTCAAGCGCCTTGACGGCCGCCCCGGCCGGGGTCCGGGCCAGGTAGGCGAAATCGTCGGCGACCTGCGCCTGGGCGATCAGCTCGGCGAGGATCTCCTTGCCGTTGGCCCGCGCCCAGTCGTCGCTGGCGAGGACGATTGCCCCGGCGCCGTCGTTGACGCCGGGGGCGTTCCCGGCGGTGTGCGACCCGTCCTTGGTGAAGATCGGCGGCAGCTTGGCCAGCGTCTCGAGCGTCGTGCTGCGGCGGGGGGACTCGTCGATCTCGACGACCGTGTCGCCCTTGCGGCCCTTGATCGTGACGCTGACCATCTCCTCCGGCAGCCGTCCGTCGTCGGTCGCCCGGATCGCCAGCTCGTGCGAGCGCAGCGACCACCGATCCATGTCGGCCCGGGTCATCTCGAGTTCGGCGGCGACCTCGCTCGCCTCCTGGGCCATGTGCTTACCGGAGAACGGGTTGGTCAGACCGTCCTTGATCATCGCGTCGAGCGCCTTCGCGTCGCCCATGCGCAACCCGAAGCGCGCCCCCGGGAGCATGTATGGAGCGTTCGACATCGATTCCATCCCGCCGCCGACACCGACCTCGACCTCGCCGGCGCGGATCGCCAGGTCGAGGATGCCGACGGCGCGCACACCGGAGGCGCAGACCTTGTTGATCGTCTCCGATGAGACCTCCTTCGGTATGCCGCCTTTGATCTGGGCCTGACGTGACGGGATCTGCCCCTGCCCGGCCTGGATCACCTGGCCCATCACCACGTGGTCGACCTGCTCTGGCTCCACGCCGGCGCGGTCGAGCGCCGCGGCGATGGCGATCCCGCCGAGATCCGTCGCGTCGAGCGACGCGAGGCCGCCCCCGAGCTTTCCGATCGGGGTGCGCGCACTGCCGAGAATGACGGTCTTGGGCATGGGGCTTCTCTCTCTCCAGGGTCGGGGGACGGCCCCGTAATGCTAGGGAACGCCGGGGATCTCGCGGCGCCGGCAGGCCGGTATGCTCGGCCGGATGAAAGTCTCCGCAACCACAGCGGCCCCGATCGAGACCGCGGCCGACACCATCGTCATCGGCGTCTTCGAAGGC
Organism: uncultured Solirubrobacterales bacterium; assembly: GCA_963742705.1. Classification (GTDB taxonomy): domain Bacteria; phylum Actinomycetota; class Thermoleophilia; order Solirubrobacterales; family Solirubrobacteraceae; genus Palsa-513. The sequence continues at coordinate 289,234 of CAVUMZ010000019.1, forward strand.
AAGGACGTCGCTCACGACGTCGAGGGCGGTGCGCTCCAGGCCCTCCTGGACAGCGGCGAGGCCAAGCGCGGCTTCAAGAAGCTTGGCCTGACCCACGCCGGCGGCAAGCGCTGGATCCTCGTAGGTCTCGGCAAGCGCGAGGAGTTCGATCCGGAGCGCGCGCGGGTGGTCGCGGCGCTGGCGGCGAGACGAGCGGACGAGTTGTCGGCCACGTCTCTGTGCTGGGAGCTGCCGCATCACGTCGACGACGCCGTGGCCGGCGCGCTCGTCGAGGGGACCGGCCTCGCCAGCTTCCGCTTCGAGCAGTACAAGTCCCAGCCGAAGGACCCCGACGACGCCCCGCCGCCGCCCCTGGCCGAGCTGATCGTCAGCGCCCACCACGATGTCGGCGCCGCCGTGGCGCGCGGTGCGACGATCACCGAGGCCGTCAACGCCGCCCGCGTGCTGCAGAACACCCCGGCCAACGACATGACGCCGACGGCGTTGGCCCAGCGGGCTCTGGCGCTGGCCGGGGAGCTCGACGGCCTGACGGCCGAGGTCGACGGGCGCCTGGAGATCGTCGCCCGGGGCATGGGGGCCTTCGCCGCCGTCGCCCAGGGCACCGAGCAGGAGCCGGCGCTGATCACGCTGCGCTACGACGGCCCCGACGCGACCGGCCCGGTGCTGGGCTTCGTGGGCAAGGCGGTCACCTTCGACACGGGCGGGATCTCGCTCAAGCCCGGGGCGGCGATGAGCGAGATGAAGTTCGACATGTCGGGCGGCGCCGCCGTGCTCGAGGCGGTAGGGGCGATCGCCCGCCTGCGCCTGCCGATCCACCTTGTCGCCGTGATCGGAGCGACCGAGAACATGCCGAGCGGCCGGGCGGTCAAGCCGGGTGACATCGTGCGGGCGATGAACGGGACGACGATCGAGATCAACAACACCGACGCCGAGGGACGGCTGGTGCTGGCCGATTGCCTGGCGCACGCAATCGACTGCGGGGCCGAGAAGCTCGTCGACCTGGCGACGCTGACCGGGGCGATCATCGTCAGTCTGGGGAACACGCATGCCGGCCTGCTGAGCAACGACGACGACTGGGCGGCCAGCGTCGCCGCCGCGGGTGCGGCGACCGGCGAGCTGGCCTGGCGGCTTCCGCTGCACGAGGAATACGCGGCGCTGATCAAGGGCAAGTACGCCGACATCGACAACGCCCCCGAAGTCCGCAAGGCCGGCTCGATCACGGCGGCCGAGTTCCTCAAGCGCTTCGTGGGCGAGAAGCCCTGGGTCCATCTGGACATCGCCGGTACGGCCTGGAACCTCGGGCGGCCGTATGCCGAGAAGGGCGGCTCGGGGTTCGGCGTACGTCTGCTGGTCGAGCTCGCCCGGTCGCACCCCGCGTAGGGGAGTCCTGCCGATGGTCGCGGAGTCCAGGCATATCAGCGCCTGGATCGCCCGTCCGGCCCAGGCCGTCTACGAATTCGCCGCGGACCCGGCGAACCTCCCGCTCTGGGCGGAGGGGCTGGGCCGGTCGGTCGAGCTGATCGACGGGCAGTGGGTGGCCGAGTCCCCGATGGGCTCGGTCGTCGTAGCTTTCGCCGCACCCAATGCCTTCGGCGTGCTCGACCATGATGTAACGCTGCCGTCTGGCGAGACCGTCTCGAACCCGATGCGTGTGATCGCCGATGACGAGCGTTGTGAGGTCGTGTTCACGCTCCGCCGCCGGCCGGGAGTGACGGCCGCGGAGTTCGCGGAGGACGCCGCGAAGGTGGCTGCCGACCTCGGGAAACTGAAGCGCGTGCTCGAGGCCTCCTGACGCTGGCAGGCCGCGCCGGGCAGCTGACGATTACAGTGTAAGTAAATCGCGCACAGAATTAATGTTTCGACTCCCGGCTTTTCCGCCGCCGAGTAGTACCATGTGACTCACGACGGAGGCTTACCAGCCGACTTTGCCGCTGGGCAGCCTTGCCGACAGATTAGGCCTCCGCCGAATCAAGGCCGGACCGAAGCGTCCGTTCAAGCCGTTCCCGAACACGGGATTCATGTCCAGCGGGCCACGTCCCTCCGGTCTTGGAGACCTGAGGAGGCAAGACATGTTCCGCCCGCTGTGCCGGAAGGGACTGTTTGCTGCCGTGTGCGCGTGTGCCACCTTCGGTCCGGCTAGCTTCGCCGCGGCGGCGGCCTGCCCCACCCGGCCGCTCCCGCCGTGCGGGCCGGTCGGGTTCACCGGCAGCGTGCACGCCCACACCTCGAGTTGTGCGGCCGCGCCGGTGGTCAACTGCACTGCCGCCGGCAGCCGCGGACAGCGCGGCCTGACCGGTCACAAAGGCAGCACCGGCGCCCGCGGGCGGACGGGCGCCGTCGGCATCCAGGGCCTGCGCGGTGACACCGGCGCACCCGGATCGACCGGAGCGGTCGGAGCCACCGGCGCGGCCGGCATGAGCGGGGCGACGGGCGCGGCGGGGATCCAGGGCGTGACCGGCAACACCGGCGCCGCCGGAGCGACCGGCCCACCCGGGCCGACCGGTGTACCCGGGCCGGCCGGCCCGGTCGGGACGCTCGGACCAGCCGGCGCAGTCGGGGCGGCCGGACCCGCAGGCATCGCGGGACCTCCGGGAGCGACCGGCGCGATCGGGATCCAGGGCGTGACCGGCAGCACCGGCGCCGCCGGCGCGACCGGCCCACCCGGGCCGGAAGGAGCCACCGGATCAACCGGGGCCGCGGGCACGGCGGGCGCGCCAGGGCCGACGGGCGCTGGCGGCGCGGCCGGCCCTCCCGGCGTTCAGGGCGTGACCGGTGACACCGGCGCCGCCGGAGCGACCGGCCCACCCGGGCCGACGGGAGCGACAGGTGCCACCGGACCGACCGGGGCCGCGGGCACGGCGGGCGCCCCAGGGCCGACGGGCGCTGGCGGCGCGGCCGGCCCTCCCGGCGTTCAGGGCGTGACCGGTACCGCCGGGGCGGCGGGGTCGCCCGGCGCCGTCGGGGCGACAGGCCCGCAAGGCGCGACGGGCGCCGTCGGGGCGACAGGCCCGCAAGGCGCGACGGGCGCCGTCGGGGCGACAGGCCCGCAAGGCGCGACGGGCGCCGTCGGGGCGACAGGCCCGCAAGGCGCGACAGGCGCGACCGGCGCCGCCGGCCCCCAGGGGCTGCAGGGCGTGACGGGTAACGCCGGTCCGAGCGGACCAGCCGGGACCCCGGGAGCCACCGGCACGCCGGGCGGTGCCGGGCCCCCGGGAGCAACCGGCGCGACAGGAGCGATCGGGGCCGCCGGTCCGGCGGGTGCGACCGGGGCGAGAGGCGCAACCGGGGCAACGGGCGCAACCGGGGCGACCGGGGCGACGGGGGCGACGGGGGCGACGGGGGCTTCGGGATCGTCGCAATATGCCTACATCTACAACCTCGGTGCCGAAGTCGTGCCGATCGAGTCGGACGTGCAGTTCGACGACAACGGCCCGTTGACACCTGGGATCAGCCACGCTCCCGGCAACACGGGCATCACATTCGGGACCGCCGGCGTGTACGCAGTCACGTTCTCGGTGTCCGGGGTCGAGCCGGGACAGTTTGCCCTGTTCCTGAACGGAGCCCTCGTCCCCGGATCGGTCTACGGGTCCGGGGCCGGGACCCAGCATGACACGGGCCAAGCGATCATCACCGCCGCGACCGCCGACGTGCTCACGCTGCGAAACCATTCGTCATCGGCCGCAGTGACCCTCCAGACGCTGGCCGGAGGGACACAGACCAACGTGAATGCGTCGGTTCTGATCGAGAAGCTCGGCTGATGTCGATCCAGCGAAAGGACTAGAAGAAATGGTCGTCGGTCACGGACCCTGCGCAGGTCGGTCACTCGTTCTGACCCTGGTCGTCGCCGCCGGCCTCCTCGCCGCCTGCGGCACCTCGAAGCCGGTCACGATCCTCAACACCGAGAAGGTCGAGCGGGCGATCGAGCAGAGCAGCCTGACCCAGCGAAACAAGCGCGTGCACGTGAGCTGCCCCTCTGGTGTGCAACAGAAGAAGGGCATCGTGTTCGCGTGTACCGCGGTATTCAAAGGCGGCACCCAGCGCTTCGTGGTCACCGAGCTCGACAGCGCTGGGAACGTCCACTACGCGGCGCCGTGATCTGCCGGCCGTTGGCCGGTGTGCGCCGATGAGGGGCCGAGCCGTTCGCCCCTGGCACCAACGCCGGCAGGCGACGATCGTCGCGCTCGCGGCGGCGATGATGACCGCGCCGACCGCGGGCGCTCAGGTCATCGCCCCGCCGGCGACGCAGGAGCTTGTCACGCTGCGCACGGCTCACGCCACTCATTCCGCCCCCGGGACCCACCGCGTGACGGACGGCGTGCTGCCGGCGTCGCGGCCGATAACGGGCGGACCGACCGTGCTCCCCGTGGTCGGCCACGGCGTCGCGCCGGACGGAGCGGCCTGGCTTGCGGTGATGCTCCCGGGACGACCCAACGGCCGCACCGCCTGGATCGCCGCGTCCGGCACCGTAGCCGGTGAGACCCGCTGGCACCTCGTCGTAGTGATCGCGAAGCGGCTAGTCCTGGTCTACCGCGACGGCCGCCTCCTGCGCTCCCTGCCGGCGATCGTCGGCAAGCCGGCAACGCCGACGCCGCGGGGCCGGTTCTTCGTCGAGGAGAGCGTGCGCCTGTCCGGGGGGAGCGTCGGCGCGCCGTTCGCGCTCGCGCTCAGCGCCCGCTCAAACGTTCTGCAGGAGTTCGCCGGCGGCCCGGGTCAGATCGCCCTGCACGGGCTCGACAACGTCGGTGGACGCCTGGGCACGGCGGTGTCCCACGGCTGCGTCCGCCTCGCTGACAGCGCTGTCACCTGGCTCGCGGCGCGCGCCGGCCCGGGTGTGCCGGTGACGATCGTCTAGCGCCGCCGGGCCACGCGGCTGCGCGTGCCGCCGACGAGTGCGGCACCTACACTCGGCCGGTGCTCGTTCTCGTCGTCGACGATGACGCTCCGGTCCGCCGCATGCTCGAACGCACGCTCGGGGCCGAGGGCAACGACGTGCGGAGCGTCGCCGACGGGGCGCAGGCACTCGTCGAGATCGAGCGCCGGCTGCCCGATCTCGTGATCCTCGACGTCTCGATGCCCGGCATGGACGGGCTCGCGGTCTGCCGGCGGCTGCGGGCCAAAGGGGTCGCCACGCCGATTCTGCTGCTGACGGCGCGCGACACGATCGCCGACCGCGTGGCCGGCCTCGACGCCGGCGCCGACGATTACCTCGTGAAGCCCTTCGCCGCGGCCGAGCTCGCCGCCCGCGTGAGGGCACTGACGCGCCGCCACGGCGGCTCCATCCTCGCCTACGAGGACCTCGTCCTCGACCCTGACACCCGACTCGCCAGACGCCGCGGCGAGCCGATCGCGCTGACGGCGCGCGAGGCGGAGCTGCTCGAGCTGCTCCTGCGCAACGCGCGCTCGGTCGTCTCGCGCGACCTGGCGATCGAGGAGGTCTGGCGCGGGGCAGCCGTCGAGAACGTCGTCGACCGCTACGTCGGCTACCTGCGGCGCAAGCTCGGCGACCCGCCGCTCATCCGCACCGTCCGCGGCGTCGGCTTCATGCTCGGCCAATGAGGCCGACGACGCTGCGCGCCCGGCTGATCGCCGCGGCGGCGGCCGCGACCGTCGGCGCCGTGATCGTGCTCGGGGCAAGCGTCGGCCTGCTCGTCAGCCACGAGCTGCGCAGCTCGCTCGATGCGACGCTGCGCTCCGGCGCCACCGACGTCGCCAGACTCGCCGTCTCCGCCCCGACGCTCCTGACCTCGCCCGGCGCTCTCGAGGCGCCGTTCGGCGGCCGCCAGCTTTCGATCGAGGTCGTCGACCGACACGGCCGGGTCTATGCCCGGTCGCTCTCGCTCGGCGGCCGCGTCCTCCCCGGCGACGGCGTGCTCGACCGGGCGCTGGCCGCCGGACGCAGCGGCTACCACGACAGCCGCCTCTCGGGCGAGCCGATCCGCGAGTTCGTGGCTCCCCTGGCCGACGCCGGCGGACCGGTCGCCGGGGGCGCCGTGCTCGTCGGCTCGAGCACCGTCGAGATCGACGACACGCTGCGCCGACTCCGGGCGCTCGTCCTCTTCAGCGCCCTCGCCGCCGGCGTCCTCGGCGCGGCCGGCGCGGCGCTGCTGACGCAGCGCGGCCTGCGCCCGCTGCGGCGGCTGGTCGCCGGGGCGCGCGACATCGCCGACACGCATGACGGGTCGCGCCGGCTTCCGGTCGGCGACGATCGGGACGAGCTGGCGGAGCTCGCGTCGACGCTCAACCGGATGCTCGACTCGCTGGAGCGGGCGCGGGCGACCGAGCGCCGGTTCCTCGCCGACGCGTCGCACGAGCTGCGCACGCCGCTGACCTCCCTGCGCGGCAATGCCGCCTACGTCGCCCAGCACGGGGCGGACGCCGCCGCCCTGGAGGACATCGAGGCCGACGTCGCCCGGCTTGCCCGCCTGCTCGACGACCTGCTCGCCCTGGAGCGCGAGGACGGTGCGACGCGGCCGACCGAGCTCGTCGACCTCGGCGAGGTGATCGACGCCGTCTGCGCCGGCCAGCCGGACGTCGAAGTGACGATCGCAGCTGAGGTGGTGGTCCACGGGGAGCCGGGGGCGCTCGAGCGGGCGCTGCGCAACCTCGTCGAGAATGCCCGCGTCCACGGCCCACCGGACTCGCCGATCGCCGTTTCGCTGGTGCGCGCCGGGGCACTGGCGCTGCTCGCGGTGTCCGATCGCGGCCCCGGCCTGCCCCCGGACCAGGTCGACGCCGCGTTCCAGCGCTTCTGGCGCGGGGCGACGGCCGGCGACCGCCCGGGTTCGGGTCTCGGGCTGTCGATCGTAGCCGCGACGGCGGCCCGCCACGGCGGACAGGTGCGCGTCGACGGCGCCCGCTTCACGCTCGAGCTACCGGCTGTCAGGCGATTCTCAGAACCCGTGCCTACGCTGGTGGAGCACCCGGATCAGGAAGGCCCACCGTGAACCCATTGCGTCGACTCCCCACTCGCAGGCTCCTCGCCATGCTCGCCGGCGTGGTCGTCCTCGGAGGCACAATCACCGCGGCGGCAGTCGCCGCCCTCGGTGGCGGCGGCCCGATCCCCGCCGCGAAATCGCTGGCTGCGGCGATCCATGACGCCATCAACGGCCCCAAGATCGACGGCATCACGGCAGACATCCAGTTCACCAACAACCTGATCGACTCGTCGAGCATCCCCGGATCAAGCCCGCTGCTGAAGGGCGCAAGCGGACGGCTCTGGGCGAGTAACGACGGACATCTGCGGCTCGAGCTCCAGTCGAGCCGAGGCGACACCGAGTTGACGGTCGCCCCGGGATCGTTCTCGGTCTTCGACGTCGCCAGCAACACCGTCTACCGCGGGACGCTGCCGACCGACAAGCCGGCGGCCAACGCCCCGGCGCACGAGCCGCCGACGCTCCAGACGATCACCGACGCCCTGACCAAGCTGATGGACAAGGTCGGGGTCTCCGGCGCCGATCCGACCGACGTAGGCGGGGCGCCGGCGTACACCGTGACCTTCTCGCCCAAGCACGACGGCGGTCTGCTCGGCTCGGCCCAGCTCGCGTTCGACGCGGCCAACGGGACGCCCCTTCGCCTGGCCGTCTACGCCCAGGGCCAGTCGAGCCCGGTGATCGAGCTCGCCGCGACCTCGGTCTCGTTCGGAGCCGTCGCCCCCGGAGACCTCACGGTCACGCCGCCGGCGAACGCGAAGGTCGTCGAGGTGACGCAGCCCGACGCGGCGAAGGCGCACGCGGCCGGGCACCATCCGACCGTGAAGGCGAGCGGCGCGGCCGCCGTCGCCGCGGGGCTTCCGTTCAAGCTCGACGCCCCGGGCACCCTCGCCGGGCTGCCCCAGACGTCGGTCAAGCTGCTGTCGGTGGGCAAGAAGCCGGCGGCGCTCGTCACCTACGGACAGCATCTCGGGGCGATCCTGGTCGTCGAGACCCAGGCCGACGCAGCCGGCCCGGCGAAGTCGGGAACCCCGGCGGATTCGCCCCTGCCGACCGTCTCGATCAACGGGGCCAGCGGAACCGAACTGGCCACCGCGCTCGGGACCCTGCTGCGGTTTGCGCACGGCGGCATCTCCTACACCGTGCTCGGCTCGGTGCCGCCGGCGGCGGCCGAGGCGGCGGCCCGCGGGTTGTGAGCCCCGACGACGCGCCACCGCCGGTCGAGGCGCGCGGGCTCGTCAAGCGCTACGGCGAGCTCATCGCCGTCGACCGCGTCGACCTGAACGTCAGCGCCGGCGACATCTACGGCTACCTCGGGCCCAACGGCGCCGGGAAGACGACGTCGCTGCGGATGCTGCTCGGCCTGATCCGGCCCGACGCCGGGGAGGTGCGGCTGTTCGGCCGCGATCCGCTGCTCGACGGAGCCCGGGCGCTCGACGGCGTCGCCGGCTTCGTCGAGGCGCCGCGCTTCTACCCGTACATGACCGGCCGGCGCAACCTCCAGCTGCTGGCGGCCTACGACGGCGACGGCGCGGCCGGCCGGATCGAGGAGTCGCTGCGCACCGTCGACCTCGACCAGCGCGGCGATGACAAGGTCGGCGGCTACTCGCACGGCATGCGTCAGCGCCTGGGCATCGCCGCGGCGCTGCTGCGCCAGCCGCGCCTGCTCCTGCTCGACGAGCCGGCGACCGGCCTCGACCCGGCTGGGATGCGCGACATGCGCGCGCTGATCCGGCGCCTGGCCGCCGAGGGCATCACCGTGATGCTCTCGAGCCATCAGCTGGCCGAGGTCGAGGAGCTGTGCAACCGGGTGGCGATCATCCGGTCGGGACGGATCGCCTACGAAGGCGACCTGGCCGAGCTGAAGCGCTCGTCGGCAACCGAGTACCGGCTGCGGACGACCGACGACGAGCGGGCCGTGCGCGTCAGCCGCGCCCAGCCGGGCGTCGTCGACGTGCGGCGCGGCGAGGATGACATCCGCCTGCGCGCCGAGGAGACGGCCGTGGCCGAGCTGTCGATCGCGCTGGCTGAGGCCGGCGTCGGCCTGAAGCTGCTGGCGAGCGAGCAGGCCACCCTGGAGGACCTCTTCTTCCGCCTGACCGAGGGCGACGCCGTGCCCGAGCAGACGCTGGCATGAGGGGCGCGCTGACCGTCTACCGCTGGGAGCTCGTGAAGCTCCGGGCGCAGAAGCGGACCTACCTCGGGCTCGGGATCGTGACGGCGGTGCCGCTGATCTTCGTGATCTCCCTGAGCCTGCGCAACGGTGGGCCGAACGACGTCGCGTTCGGCCGCTACGTCCACCAGTCGGGACTCGCCGTGCCCCTGGTGATCCTGATCTTCGCCTCCGCCTTTCTCCTCCCGCTGGCCACGGCCCTCGTCGCCGGGGACATCGTCGCGGCGGAGGACCACAACGGGACGCTCAAAACGATCCTGACCCGGTCGCTCGACCGCGGCCAGGTGTTCTCGGGCAAGCTCCTGGCCGCCGTCAGCTACGCGCTGCTGGCCCTGCTCCTGATGGGCACCGTGGCCACCGTCGCCGGATCGCTCGAGTCCGGCTTCAACGGGCTGATCTCACTCTCGGGCACGCGCGTCTCGGCGCCGAAGGCCCTCGGGCTCGTGTACGCGAGCTTCGCCGTGTACTTCCTCCCGATCCTCGCGATCGTCGCGATCGGGGTGCTCCTCTCGACGACCACGCGCAACAGCGCCGGCGCTGTCGTCGGGACCGTGATGGTCGTGCTGATGCTCAACCTCATCGACATCGTGCCCGGGCTCGAGTTCTTCCGCCCGTACCTGCTGCCGCACCAGTTCGACGCATGGATGGGCTTCCTCCGCGACCCGATCGACTGGTCGCCGATCATCCGGGCGGCTTGGGTGAGCGCCGTCTACGCGCTGCCGTGCGCGTTCGCCGCCTACCTGGTGTTCCTCCGCCGGGATGTCGCCGGCGGCTGACGGCCGCGTCGCACGGTACTATCCGGCCGTGGGCGGCCCGGCCCACGAAACGTGCACGAAACATTGCCTGCGTTTAATGCGGTGGCGCGCGAAACATCAGAATCCAAATTTGGGGGGCAAGGTCGCATGGTGCTCAAGCAGCTGGCCGCATCGATCACAGTCGGGCTGTTTCTGGCGATCGCTCCGGCGGCGCTCGCCGACACGACGATCATCTCGTCAACCGGCCAGTCCGACACCCAGGGGGCCAACAGCACCCAGTCGGCGACGAACGGCGAGAGCGGCAACGGCCCACTGACCACCGGCGGCGACGTCTTCACGTATCCGGGGTCGGGGTTCGTCGCCGGCGACTCCGCTCCGGCGACGGTGCAGGTGCAGGGCAACGTGGTCGGCAACGGGGAGACGATCGGCGGCGGGGCCGCCGACACGACCGTGATCGCCCCCGGGGCGACCAACTGCGTCTGCCAGTCGAGCGGTCAGGCCGTGAACAGCGATCAGGAGGTCGGCGGCACGCAGTTCGGGCTCAACGTGCTCCTCAGCGGCGAGACGGTCACGGGCGATACCGGCGACCTCGTCCTGATCGGTGGGGCGAACCAGACCAACCAGCAGGGCACCAACTCGCTCCAAGCCGGCACCGACACCCAGAACCTGCTCAACCTCTCCACCAGCGATATCGTCCTCGGCGCCTGAGCCGCTGCGCAGGAGCGCGCCGGAGCGTCAGCTCCGGCGCCAGTCGACGGTCGTGACGCCGCCGCGGATCATCCCGTAGCGCTCTTAGCGGTCCTCGCCGGTCCGCCAGGCTTCGAGCTGGCCGACGTCAAGGTGCACCGCCGCCTCGCCCCGCAACGGCTCGCCTGCCGCGGCGCCTGGGGCCGATCGCGGTAGTTCACCGTCTTGTTCTGTCCTTCGACGAGGACGAATGCCATGCTCGTCACCGTGAGGATCAGCGCACTGGCGCTTGGTGGCGTCCCAATCGTGGTCGCCGCGGTCCTCGGCGGGTGCGGGACGACAGCCGCCAAGCCGGGGCCGGCCGTGACGCCCACGACGGCGGCCGCTGCCGCGACGGTGCCGCGCCCGGCGCCGGCGGCCCGCGTCCGCGCCGCCGTCACGCGCGTGCGCTCCGGACCGGCCGCGATCGCGGTCCGCAGCGCCCCGGGCTACGCCAAGCTCTTGGTTGACGGACGCGGGCGGACGCTCTATCTCTTCACCGCGGACGCCGGCGGGCGCAGCGCGTGCTCCGGGGCGTGCGCGCAGGCCTGGCCGCCGCTCTACGCCAGCGACACCAGCCGCCTCGGGCGCGGCATCCAGGCCAGTCGGGTGAGCGTCGTGCGGCGAGGCGACGGCCGGCGGCAGCTGGCCTACTACGGCCATCTGCTGTACTACTACGTCGGCGACCGGCAGCCGGGACAGATCAACTGTCAGGACGCTGAGGAGTACGGCGGACACTGGTGGCTGGTCAAGCCTGACGGCGGCGAGAACCGCAGCACGCCATAGCCGGCGCGAGCCGGGTCAGATCTGCTGGTCGACGATCAGCTTCGCGGCACTGGCCGGGTCGAGCCGGCGCGCGACGACCTCGTCGAGCGTGCGCTGGAAGTCGCTGTCGCGGTCCAGGCGCGCCTCGAGCTCGCGGCGCAGTCGCCCGGTCGCCAGGGCGAGCACCTCCGCCCGGAGGTTGCGCCGCCGCCGCTCGCTCAGCGTTCCCTCGGCCGCTATCCAGGCCCGATGCTCGTCGAGCTTTTCGATCAGCGTCGCGACGCCGGCGCCCGTGATCGCCTCGGTCTTGACGATCGGGACGCGCCAGCCGTGCTGCGGGGCGAGCGAGAGGACGCCGCGGATCTCGCGCACCATCGTGTCGGCGAGCGGATGCTCGGACTTGTTGACGACGATCACGTCGGGGATCTCCATCACGCCGGCCTTGAGCGCCTGGATCGAGTCGCCGGACCCGGGGATCAGGACGAGGACGACCGTGTCGGCATGGTCGATGATGTCGACCTCGGCCTGACCGACGCCGACCGTCTCGACGAAGACATCGTCGTTGCCGGCGGCGTCCATCAGCAGCGCCGTCTGGAGCGCCGCCTCGGACAGCCCCCCGAGGGCACCGCGGGTGGCCATCGAGCGGATGAAGACGCCGCCGTCGAGGAAGTGGTCGGTCAGGCGGATCCGGTCGCCGAGCACGGCGCCACCGCTGAATGGGGATGACGGGTCGATCGACAGCACCGCGACGCGGCGGCCGGAGGCCCGCCGGTGGCCGAGGAGCGCGCCGATCAAGGTCGACTTCCCGCTCCCCGGCGGACCGGTGAGGCCGAAGATCGCTGCCCCACCGGTGTGCGGGTACACCTCGCGAACCAACCCCCAGCCGTCGGGATCGTCGTTCTGAACCAGGGTGATCGCGCGGGCGAGGGCACGCCGGTCGCCATCGAGCAGACGTTGGGCAAGTGTCTGGGGCGACATCCGAGATCGACATCATCCCATCCGGCGCCGCCGCCACGGATTACGATAGGGCCGCGATGGAGCAGCAGCGGCTTGCCGAACCCCCGCTGGAGCTTCCGGCCCCGATCGTGCACGGGCCGCCCCCGCCGCTCGCCGGCGGTCCGCTCGCGTTATGGCGGTTCATGCGGGCGCACGGGATGGTCAACCGGCGCTACGCCCTGCTGCTGGCCCGCCTGGCCTGGACGAAGCTCCGGCTGGGCGACCGCCTTCAGCTCGATGGGATCGCATTCATCTGCCCGGGCGTCCAATTCGAGGTCGCCGCGGGCGCGCGGCTCGTCCTCGGCCGCTGGTCCTGGCTCGGCACCGATTGCAAGATCCGCGTGCACGAGGGCGTCGTCAAGATCGGGGCCAAGAGCGTGCTCGGCCAGGAGTGCACGCTGACCTGCTTCCGCCGGATCGAGATCGGCCGCGACTGCATCGTCGCCGACAAGGTGATGATGCTCGACTTCGACCACGGCGTCGTCGAGGTCGAGCGTCCGATCCGCGAGCAGGGCATCTATAAGCGGCCGGTCGAGATCGGCCACAACTGCTGGATCGGGTACGGCGCCAGCATCCTCAGAGGCGTCAAGGTGGGCCAGAACTGCGTGATCGGGACGAACTCGGTGGTCACGAAGGACGTGCCCGACAACGCCGTCGTCGGCGGCGTTCCGGCGAAGGTGCTGCGCCGGCGCCCGGCGCCGCGGGCGATGCGCTACGACTGATCGACCGTCAGGCGGGCGGCGGCCCGTGCTCGAGCAGGTAGTCGATGTAGAACGGGCGCAGTGCGTCGTCCAGTTGGCCTCCGGCCTGGCGGAAGTCGAGCAGCCAGCTCGACGCGTGCTGGATGTCGGCCTCGACGGCCCCCTGCTGGCCGGCGAGGGCGCGGGCCTCGGGAATCGACTCGAGCAGCTTCCAGAAGAAGCGGAGGTCGAGCCGGTGCTTGGCCAGATCGGTGGCGCGGTCGTGGAGCTCGGTCGACGAGAGCTGGTCGAGTTCCTCGAAGGTGGCCATCGGTCGACAGATTAGTGCGCCGGCGGCCGGCGGCGAGCGGCCCGATCGATTCGACGGGCGAGGTTCTCGCGCACCGTGGGCCAGTCACTGTCGAGGATCGAGTACAGAGCCGAGCTGCGCCGCCGGCCGTCGTCGAGGCGCTTGTAGTCGCGCAGCACGCCTTCGAGCGTCGCCGGCAGCGCCTCGAGCGCCCGCCGCGAGCGCTCGTTGCACTCATCGGTCTCGAACTCGACCCGCTGACACGCGAGCGCCTCGAAGGCGTGACGCAGCTGGAGGAACTTGGCCTCGGCATTGACGCCGGTCCCCCATGCCGACGGCGTCAGCCAGGTCCAGCCGATCTCGAGGCCGCGGTGCTCAGGTCTCAGCGTGCAGTAGCTCGTACTGCCGATCACGGCCCCGCTCCGCGCATCGAGGGTGGCGAAGCGGACGGTGAGCCCCCGGCGCGACTCTTCGAGCACGCTGGCGAACCAGGCGTCGAAGCGGTCGCGATCGACAGCTGGGTGCATCGGCCACCAGACCCAGATCTCAGTCGGCCGAGCTGCGGCGTAGAGGGCGTCCGCATGACGCTCCGTCAGCGGTTCGAGGATCGCCAGGCGACCTTTGAGCCGTGGGGCGAGGTTCTCCCACATCATGCGGTCCGCGCGGCCGTGGCCCGCGCCGGCTCCCGACAGATGCAGCGGGTGGCGTCGATCGCGCGGATCCTAGCCGCGTTCGCGCAAGCGCACGTCCCGGTCGGCGTCGATCGACCAGACGCCGCCCCGCCAGCGGATGCGCGTCCCGTCGGCGAGCCTGACGCCGGTCTGGCCGAGCGGCGGCTCGCCCCAGAGAGTCGCCTCGAGCGGCCGCTCGAGCTCGGGCACGTCGCCCAGGCCTCCGGCGATGTGGTCCGCCGGATAGGTCACCACGATCGACCCGGACCGCACCCAGACGGGGATCCCCGCCAGCGGGCACGGCGCGACCGTCTCGCCACCGCCGCGCACGGTCGCGCCGGACCACGTCTCGATCCAATCGCCCCGCGGCAGCGCGACCTCCCGCTCGCGAGCCTCGTCGTCGAGCACGGGCGCCACCCACAGCGCCGGCCCGTAGCCGTAGGCGTCGCTGATCGTCCACGCCCGGGGGTCCTCCGGGTCCACGAGGCAGAGCGGCCGCACGATCGGCAGGCCGGTGCGCGCGGCCGTCGCCGCCGCGGCCCGCACGTAGGGGACGAGCTGCTCGTGGAGGACGACGTAGGACCGGTAGATGTCGAGCACGCGCGTGTCGTACGTCCACGGCTCCTGCGGCTTGGTCCCGTGGGCGTGCATGAGCGGCGTGAAGCAGCCGAACTGCGCCCAGCGCACCAGCAGCTCCGGCGGGCAGCGGTCGACCAGGCGATGGCCGAGATAGCCGCCGACGTCGTGCGACCAATTCGAGATGCCGCTCGCCGCCGCGGCGAGCGTCGCGACCACGAGGACCCGCAGCGACCACCAGTCCGACGCCTGGTCCCCGCCCCAGACCATCCCAGTCGCCTGCTGGCCCGACCAGCCGCTGCGGCCGAACAACACTCCCCGACCGGGGTGGACCTCGTCGAGCGCTCGCTGCATCGAGCGCCGGTAGAGGCCGCCCGAGGCCCACGCTGCCGCGGCTCCGGTCCGCCCGTCGGCGAAGCGTACGTCGTCGGGCAGGTAGTAGCCCTCGCCGTCGTCGGCCTTGATCCCCTCGACGCCGAGCGCGAGCAGGCGCTTCGCCGACTCGCGCCACCACTCCTCGGCCGCCGGATTGGTGAAGTCGATCGGCGAGCCCATGCCCATCCACCACTGGGCCACGAACGGCTCGCCGTCGGCGCCCCGAATGAAGTGCCCGGCATCGGCGGCCGGCCGATAGTTGGGCGCCGGCAGGCGATGGAGGCGCTCGGACTCGGCCTGCGGCGGGATCTGCCCATCGGTCGAGTCGAGGTTCGTCCACGGCGTCGTCCAGACCACCGTCCGCACCCCGGCCGCACGCAGCTCGGCGACCATGCCGGCGGCGTCGGGAAACTGGTGCGGATTGAACTCCCAGGTGTTGTACTGCGTCTCCCACGGCGAGTCGAGGACAATCGCGTCGAGCGGGATTCCGTGCCGGCGAAAGCCGTTGAAGTCGTCGTAGACGTCGTCGCGGTGCTCGTGGAAGTCCCGACTCTTCCAGAATCCATAGCCCCATTCGGGGAGCACCGGGGCGAACCCAGTCAGCCGGCAGTAGGCCCGCAGCCGGGCGGCCGGCGTCGGCGCACAGAGGACGTGGAGCCGCAGCGGCCCGGCCAGCGCTCGGGTCGACACGCTCACCCGCTCGGGCCCCAGCTCGAACCGCGTCCCGTTGGCGTCGGTCTCGGCCCAGATCGAGTAGCCGCGACTCGACGCCAGCCACGGCACGGGCGCGCAGTCGCCCTGCGGGATCCCGCCCCCAGCCAGGAGCTCGGGCGGGCAGTCCGGGCCGGTGTAGCGGCGATCGGCGCCGAGCTGGATGGTCCGTCCGGCCTGGTCGAACGAGACGCAGTGGCGGACGCCGAGGCCGACGAAGTGCTCGCGCGCCCGCGTGTCCCAGTCGCACGCCAAACGGAGCGGCGCTCCGGCCGATTCGAGCTCGATCACCACGTGGTCGTCCGCCGGCAGGCTGATGCCAAGCAGCGCCCGTCGGCCCCCGCGCATCCGCAGCGCCAGGCTCACCCCGTCCGGCCGGCGGCCGATCAGCTTCGCCCGCACCGCCTGCTCGGCCAGCGCCAGATCCTCGTGGGCGATCACCCCCTCGGTCAGCTGGACGAACAGGTCGTGGCACTCGCCGTCGGCGACCCAGAAGCCGGCGTTGCGCAACAGCCGCCGCTTGCCGCGGCGCACAGACAGCGAAAACGGCCGCAGCACCAGCTCGATTTGGAGCTCCGCCCGCTCGAGCACGACGCGGTCGGCAGCCGCGGAGATGGCGATCGGCACGAGACCATCGTTGTCCACGCAGCCCGTCCAACACACCGTGTTCACCGAACGGTCACCGACTGAGCCCTCCATCTTCACGAACCGCCGGCTTTGCAGCGGAATCCTTATTGCACACGAATAGACGAGACATGGGGGGACCACGATGACCACCAGGCCCAGCAAAGCCGACATGCACGTCCACTCGACCGCCTCGCAGTATTCGAAGCTCGGCGTCCAGCGGTCGCTCGGACTGCCCGAGTGCGCAACCCCCCCGCGGGAGGTCTACGAGCTGGCCAAGGGCCGCGGAATGGACTTCGTCACGATCACAGACCACGACACGATCGCCGGGGCGCTCGAGCTCGACAGCCTCGCCGACACGTTCATCTCCGAGGAGTTGACCGTCTGGTTCCGCGACGAGCCGCAAGCCGTCCATGTCCTGTGCTACGGCATCACACCCGACGATCACGGCTGGCTCCAGGCTCACAACCATGACGTCGACGCCTGTGCCGCCTACCTGCACGAGCGTGAGATCGCCTGCGCCCTGGCCCACCCGTTCTATGCCGTCGAGGCGCCGCTCACACCGCGCCACCGCCGCCGGCTCGCCGAGCTGTTCCCGATCTGGGAGACCCGCAACGGCTCCCGGGCCAAAGAGCTCAACCTGCCGGCGTTCATCTACATCGAGACGCACGGTGGGACCGGCATCGGCGGGACCGACGACCACGCCGGCGTCGACATCGGCCGCACCTACACGCAGACGCCGCCGGCGGCCACCCCCGCGGAGTTCCTCGGCCACCTGCGGGCCGGCCGGGCGAGCGGCCACGGTGAGCAGGGCAGTGCCGCGAAGTGGACGCACGCGGCGATGGCGCTGGCGATTCGCTCGCTCGGCCGCGGCGACGGCGAAGGGCCGAGCGACCCGCGTGCGGTCCTGACGATCGTCGAGCGGCTGCTGCGCGAGGGCGACGCCCGCAGCGGCGCGACCACCGCCGACCTGGGCCCCGAGGACGCCCGGGCGCTCCTGCGCGCCTGGCTGGCGGGCGTCGAGCTCGACGTCCGCCAGGAGAGCGAGCTGCTCGCCGTCCTCCAGGGCGACTCCTTCAGCCACGCCGACCTCGCCCGCCGGGCGCGCCGCCTGCACGAGCGCAAGCTCGCCGGGGCAGTCGAGACGATCGTCGGGATGGCTGCCCCCGGCGCCGAGCTCAACCTCCCGCTCGCGGCCTTCTCCCTGTTCGACGCCTGCATCCCGGCGATCCCCTACGCCGCAGCACAGGCGTTCCTCGGACGCGAGAAGGCGAAGCTCGTCACGCGGGAGGGTGACCGGCCGCGGGTCGCCCTCGTCGCCGACGGGCTCGGCGGGATGCACGGGGTCACGCACACGCTCGACGAGATCCGCGACCGCGGCGTCCCCGGCTTCGACGTCGAGGTGATCGGCACGGACGCCAACGTCGATCGGCGGCTGCCGGCCGTGACCGAGGTCGAGATCCCCTATTACCCCGGCCTCCACGTCGGCGTGCCCAGCCTGCCGGCGATCACCGAGGCCCTGGCCGAGGGCCGCTACGACCTCGTCCACCTCTGCTCGCCCGGCCCGTCCGGCCTGGCGGCGCTGATGCTGGCGCGGGTGATGGAACTCCCGATCGTCGGCAGCTACCACACCGAGCTGGCCGCGTATGCCGGGCTGCGCTCGCAGAACCCCGCGCTCGAGGCGATGACCGGGATGGCGCTGGCGGCCTTCTACGGCGCCTGCGGGGTCGTGCTCTCGCCGAGCGCGGCGTCCGACGAGCGCCTCGCCGGCCTCGGCATCCCGGCTGGGCGCGTCGCCCGCTGGGATCGCGGCGTCGACGTCGGTCGGTTCGACCCGGCCAAGCGGGTCGAGAAGCTCTTTGGCGGCGGGCTGAATGTCCTCTATGCCGGGCGCCTTACCCAGGAGAAGGGAGCCCCGCTGCTGGCCGAGGCGTTCCTCGAGGCGCACGCACAGGATGCGCGCCTGCACCTCGTCCTGGCCGGCGGCGGCCCCGAGGAGGGCTACCTGCGCGAGCGGCTCGGCGACGCGGCGACGTTCCTCGGCTGGCTCGACGGCGACGCGCTGGCGCAGGCCTACGCGAGCGCCGACATGTTCCTCTTCGCGAGCAGCACCGACACATTCGGTCAGGTTCTGCTCGAGGCCCACGCCAGCGGTCTCCCGACCGTGGCCGTCGCCGTCGGCGGTCCGACGAGCCTGATCCGTGACGGCGAGACGGGGCTCTTGCGTCCGGCCCGGGCCGATGCCCTCGCCGCGGCGGTGCTGAGCCTCGCCGCGAGCCCGCTGACCCGCGCCCGGCTGGCCCGCAACGCCCTCGCCGAGGTGCGCGGCCGCACGTGGGAGGCCGCGCTCGGCCGGCTGGCCGATGGCTACCGGATGGTGCTCGACGGGCCGGCGGCCGATCGCCTAGCCGCGTAGTGGAACCGATCACGGCGGCGGTGATCCCCGTCGCCGGGCTCGGGACGCGCCTGCTGCCGGCCACGAAGTCGCAGCCGAAGGAGATGCTCCCCATCGTCGACGTCCCGGTCGTCCAGTACGTCGTCGAGGAGCTCGCGCGCGCCGGGATCGAGCGCGTGCTGTTCGTGACCGGCCGGCGCAAGCGGGCGATCGAGGACCACTTCGACCGCGACGCCGAGCTCGACGCGGCGCTCGACGGCCGGCCGCAGGCAGATCCGAGCGCCGGACTCGAGATCCTCTACGTCCGCCAGGCGCGCCCGCGCGGGCTCGGCGATGCGCTGCGGCACGCCGAGAGCTTCGCCGCCGGCCGACCGGTCGTCGTCGCCCTCGGTGACGCGATCATCACGCCCGCGCGCCCGGGGATCGTCGGCCGCCTACAGGCGGCCTACGCCCGCCATGGCGCCGACGTCGTCCTGGCCGTCGAGAAGGTCGACCGCGGGCTCGTCTCCCGCTACGGGATCGTCACGCCCGGCCGGCCGCTCGTCGGCGAGCTGGAGTTCGGGGTCACCGACCTGGTCGAGAAGCCGGCGGTCGACCGCGCGGCGAGCCGGTTCGCCGTCGCCGGCCGCTACGTGATCGGGCCGGCGGTCTTCGACGCGCTCCGCGGCCTGGCGCCCGGCCCGACCGGCGAGGTCGAGCTGGCGGCGGCCGTCGGGCTGGTGATCCGCGGCGGCGGCCGCGTCGTCGCCGTGCGCCTCGGCGACGGCGAGCGGCGCCACGACATCGGCACGATCGAGAGCTACTGTGCGACGTTCGTTGAGTTCGCGCTGACCGATCCCCGCTTCGGCGCGGCGCTGCGCCGGCGGGCCGCGGCGGTGGTCGATGCCCGGCGCTAGCGGGACCGCCGCGGCTCGGGCCGCCCTGGCCGGCAACCCGTCGGACGGCTATGGCGGCGCTACGCTGGCGGTCGCGCTGGGCAACTACGCCGCCGAGGTCCAGGTCGCGACGGCCGACCGCCCGACCGTACACCCGCCGAGCAGGCTGGTCGACGCCGCCGTGCGCCGGTTCGACCGCCAGCACGCGCCCGGCGCCGAGCCCGTCCGGATCCGCTGGCGGACCACCATTCCCCGCGAGGTCGGCCTCGGGGGGTCGAGTGCGATCGTGGCCGCGACGCTGATGGCGCTCGGCCGTCTGCACCGGGTCGAACTCGCCCGGGCCGTGCTCGCCGAGACCGCGCTGGCCGTCGAGGTCGAGGAGCTCGGGATCGCCGCCGGGCTTCAGGATCGGGTCGCCCAGGCCTACGGCGGGCTGACCTTCATGGATTTCGCCCCGGCCGGAGCCCGACCGCGCTACGTGGCCCTCGACCCGGAGTTGCTGCCCGAGCTGTTCGTGGCCTTGCGTCCCGACGCCGGCGCCGTATCGGACGGCGTGCACGCCGATCTACGTCGGCGCTTCGATCGCGGCGACCCGGCGGTCCGGAGCGAGATGTCTGTGCTGGCCGGACTGGCGCGGGCCGCCCGCGACGCCCTCGTCGCCGGCGACCGGGTCGCGTTCGCCCGCTGTCTCGACGGGAGCTTCGACGCGCGGCGACGGATGCTCGCGCTCGACTCGCGCCACGTGGCGATGATCACGGCTGCCAGGTCCGCCGGGGCGGCCGCCAACTACACCGGCTCGGGTGGCGCGATCGTCGGTGTCTGGGGGCCGCGACCCGATGCGGTCCGAGCCGCGCTGCGAGCCGCCGGGGCGCGATGCCTGCGAGTGCACGTCGCGCAGCCGCCGCCGGGCGTCGGTTAGGCAGTGTGAGCGTCGCATTAGACCATTGCTCAAAGGCACGCCTGCGGCCTCCCGGCGGCCACAATGTGGAGTCCAGTGTTCTTTCTCCGCACCATGTCACTCGTCCTCGTCGCCGCATTGGTGGCCGCCGGCGCCTTTATCCTCGCCCGCCGCAGCGACGCCGAGCCATCCGGACCCGGGGCCGCCCTGGTCGGCCAGGCCCGCGCCGACACCCTGGCCGACGTCGCCAAGCGGATCTACTTCCAGGAGGTCTACGGGTCGAGCGACGCGTCGGCGTTTCGCGTCATGCGCAACCTCCCCGACCTGGTGCGCGGGATCCAGTCCGGGGACATCGCCCTCGCCCGGCGGACGCTCGACAAGATCCCCGTCCGTCACGCCGTCCACGAGCGGGTCACCCGGAATGGCCACACGGTGCTGGACGTCGGCCTCAAGTTCGTCGTCGCCGGCCAGAAGCGACCGTTCCATGCGCCGAGCGGCGCCTATCTCGGGCGGATCGAGATCTCGGTCCAGGACGTCATCGGCTACGTGCGCCTGGTCCATCGCCTGGCCGGCGGCCAGATCATCGTGCGCGGCCGCAAGGGCCATGTCAAGAGCTCGCTGGCATCGCTGCTGCACGTCGCACTCCCCGCCCGTGGCAAGGTCACGGTGAACGGCCTGCCCTACTTCGTCAGCTCGTTCGAGCGACCCGGCTTCGGCGGCGAGCGGCTCGTCATCTGGATCCTCGACCGGGCAGGCTGATCCCGAAGAGCGATCGGCCGGCGGGCCACGGCCGCTAACCTCTCGCGGCGAGCGGCGAACTTCCCGAAGGAGAACGCCGACGGAGCACGAAAGTTCTTCTTGCCGATGGCGATTCGAGATTCATGGCGCCGTGCGATGGTCTTCTCGGGCCTCGTCGACGACAACCCCAAGAGCGACCCCGACTTTCTCGTGAAGCTGGCGCCGCCGCCCGTCGATGACGCGCCAGAGCCACAGCTGACGCCGCCGTCGAGTTGGTCGGTGGCCGATGCCCAGCGGGGCGAACCGCGACCACAGGCCGGCGGCGAGCAGATCACCGTCCGCCGCATGGAAGCGCCGCCCACCCCCATAACCGAGAGCTACAGCCCACCGCCGCAGGCCGCGATCGCCCCGCCCTACGTCCCGCCGCCGACCCCGCCCCAGGCCGCGATCGCCCCGCCCTACGTCCCGCCGCCGACCCCGCCCGCCCCACCGCCGCGGCCGGCTCCCCACTTCGCGGCAATCGCTCCGCCGTCGGGTCCCGGCGGCGACGTCAGCGTCCACCGCGTGGCGCCCCGGTCCTTCAACGACGCCCAACTGGTAGCCGACCGCTTCAAGGCCGGTACGCCGGTCGTCCTCGACATGCAGAACGTCGAGAGCGATCTCGCCAAGCGGCTGATCGGCTTCGCCAGCGGCCTCACCTACGGGCTCGACGGCGGGATGGAGCGGCTCGACGGCCGCGTCTTCCTGCTGATGCCGCCCGGCGTCGAGATCCCGGCCGGCCAGCGCGCCCGCCTGGCGGCGCAGGGCTCGCTGGCCCGCGCTTAGGCCTCGGCCGGTCAGGCGACCGCTCCCAGCACCGGCTCCGACTCGGCGATCGCCGCGACGCTGGGCGCCTCGCCGCGCAGCGCCCGTGCACGCTGACGCTCGCGATACTCGAGATGGGCCTCCGTCGGCTTGTCGTAGCCGTAGCGGGCCCGGGCCTCGGACGGGGTCAGGGTCTCCAGGCGCTGGGGCGGCACGCCGAGGAAGATCGGCTTGACGACCGGCACGGTCGACGGCGACATCTGGTGGAGGATCGCCAGCTCGGCCCGGCTGCTGAGATGCACGAGGCCGAACGTGATCTTCATCACCGGCCTGACCAGCGTGTCCATCAGGCGCGACTGGCGGACACCGGCCATCTCGCGCATCCAGCGCGGCATCGTGGCGATCGTCGCGATCCGCATCGTCTTGTTGATCACCCACATCATCGGCTTGAGGAGGAACGGAACCGGCGGGAACATCGCCTTGGCGTTGAGGAGGAAGTCCATCATCGACCGGGCGACCTCGGAGCCGACCAGGCGCGGGCGCATGTACTCGAAGTACTCCCGGATCCCCTCGCGCGTCCGCGGCACGTCGGCCGGGTCGCACGTCTGGAGCTCGGCCGCCAGGGCGCACTCGGCCCAGTACTTGGCCTCGTCCCGCGCCGACAGCTTGCCCGGCCCGTAGCGCTCGTAGGCGTAGAGAATCGAGTGCCAGGCCGTGAGGTGGATCCACAGCTGCGAGTCCGGGTCGTTGGCGTCGTACTGCCTGCCGCTCAGCGGCTCGGTCCCGACCGCCTGCGAGTGCACCTTGACGAGGATGTCGGCAGCCTTCGAGGTCGACCGGGTGTCCCCGAACGCGACCATCGCGAAGTACCGCAGCGTGCGGTCGTAGCGCGTCCGCGGCCGGCGGCGCACTCCGCCGGACTCCTCGACCGCGGCGATCAGCGCCGGATCGAGCTCCTCGATCGTCACGGCCCGCTGGAAGCCGACCGTCAGCGACGTCGGGTACCTCCAGACTCGCCAGGTGACCGAGGCCGGGCCGAAGAAGCCGTAGTCCTCATGCGGCTGAACGGTCTTTGACTTGCGCGCCTTGCTTGACATGTGGTCCTCGCAACAGGTCGGTGACGGTGCCTTGCCAGACCAATGCTACACAGCTGTAGCTTTGTTGTCCAGAACTCGCCTCGGACATGGCTTTGACTGGGTCGCGAGCGGCCGGGCGTGATCTGGCGCCACCCGGCGTCCGCGTGCGTGCTGGCGGCGCGCGGGCGGGACGGGTGACGCCAGACACGTCCCGACGCGGCAGCCGTCAAGGCATTCGCTGCGCGACAGACCCCTACATTCCTCGGAGCAGCTTGTCGACGAATCCGGCGAGCCGGTCGGCCGAGAAGCGCGCGGGGTCGCTCAGCACGAGCCGCCCGCCGTACTCGCCGACGGCCAGAAGCAGGTGCGACGCGAGCTCGGTGTCGACGCCGCCGCCGGGCCCTCCGCGCTCGGCCAGCCACCAGCCGAGCAACTGCTCGAGCTGCTGGCGCACGCGCTCCCGATCGCGGTCGACGCGCTCGCGCACGACCGCCGGCGTCCCCGCCGCCTGGAGGAGGATCGGGCGCCATGTGTCAGGGTCGCGGCCGACGACATCGACGAACGACCGGACCGCGCCGACGATCACCTCGTCCGCCGCGCGAGCTCCGGACGGAATCGCAGGCAGAGCGGCCGCCAGCTGCTTGAGCGCGCGCCGCTCCTGCCGATCGAGCAGCGCCCCGAGCAGGTCGCCGAGGCCGTCGAAGGCGCCGTAGATGACCGGACGCGAGACGTCGGCCTCACGCGCGATCGCCTCGATCGACACGGCGCCATAGCCGTCGCGGATGATGATCTGCAGCGCCGCGTCGAGCAGCTGCCGCCGGCGGTCGGGCGCCGGCAGGCGCGCGGCGTAGGGACGGCGTGACGGCGTCGGCATCCCTGCCAGACTGGCAGACGCCGGGAGGCGCCGGCATGGGCGGCGACCCCAGTGGCACGATGGGCGGCTGGGGGGCGCCGAATCCGGGTACCCCCACTCCAGACCCCCGAACCGATCACGCAAGGAGTCCCACATGGCTATCGGCGTCATCATCGCCGTGCTCGTAGTCGTCGCGATCATCGCCGCGCTCGTAGTCGCGGTGCCCCGGATGGGCGGCCGGACGCGCCCGCGCCGCCGTGAGCGCGTCGCCCAGCCCGCGCACCGCCGCGACGAGCCCGTCAGCGCTCGCGAGGAGCGGGCCCTGATCCGCGAGGGTGAGGCGATCCGCGAGCACGTCGAGGCCCGGCTCGACCGTCAACCACGCGTCCGTCCCGTTCCGCTCGCTTCCAACCCGCCCGTGGTCGCCGACCCGCTGGCCCAGCCCCCGCCCGACCCCGCCGTCTACGGTCCGCCCGACCCCGCCGTGTACGGCACTCCCCCTCCCGCCGCCTACGGCCCGCCCGACCCCGCCGTCTACGGCGCCCCGGGCCCCGGCGTCCACGGCGCACCCGACCCCGCGGTCTACGGCCCGCCCGACCCCGCCGTCTACGGTGCCCCGGGCCCTGGCGTCCACGGCGCGCCCGATCCCGCCGTCTACGGCACTCCCCCTCCGGCCGCCTACGGCCCGCCGGACCCGGCTGTCTACCCGCCACCCACCGGAATGCGCCGGCGCCGGCGGCTGTCGGCTCGCGACGAGCTCGCGCTCCAGATCGAGCAGGACCGGCGCGACGGCTATGGGGCGCCCTACCCGGGCGGCCCGCCGGCGGTCGACCCCGAGCTGCTGCCACAGGAATCGACGAGCGATGCGCTGGAGCTCCAGCTTCAGGACATCGCCGCCGCGCGACGCATGAACCCCCCGGCCGTCGTCCCTCCCGGCGTCAGACGCCGTCGCCGCCGGCTGGGATTCGCCCGACCGCACACGGCCTTCGAGGACCCGGCCGAGGACGAGCGCCTGGACGGGTGACCGGACTCAGCGTCCGCGGCGCTGGAGCTCGGCGAGCGTGTCGAGCAGCATGTCCTCGAGCCGGTCATCCTCGAGCTCGAGTCGCAGCTCGTCGCCCGCCCGCTGCTTCACCTCGGCCCCGTCGATCAGTCGCAGCAGCGCCCACGCCGCCCTATAGTCCTCCGCGTCGTTGGCCCGGTTGGCGTCGATGATCTCGAGATCGTCGTCAACCTCGGCACCGGCGATGTAGGTCGTCGACAGGTAGCGGCGTACGTCGGCGAGCATGTCGCCCCCAAGGTTGATCCTCACTCGCCCTCGAGCTCCTCGACGCGCATCTCCGGCAGCTCGCCCTCGCGCGTGCAGCGGATTAGCAGCGCATACTCCCGGCCGAGCTCGTCGGGGTCGACCGGCCACTCGTGCGGCGGGATCGGCGGCCACCCGGCAAACACCCGCCAGGCCTCGAGATCGCCGCACGCCGGGCAGATGTGCAGCGGCTGCATGAAGCTCGCCATCCGGCTATTGGTCACGATCCGCTCCGGATACGGCCGCCCGCAGCGGGCGCAGGCGATGTAGTCGGCGAACTCGGCCATCAGTCAACCACTAGTTCAACACGGCTCGCAGCGCCTGGAGCTCGATCGCCATGGCGGCGGCCTCGCGTTCTGGCAGCGGCAGCTCGAGCCGCAGCTCGGCCGCCCGGATCGCCCGCGTCAAGTCGTGACGCCGCTGGTAGGAACCGACGAGGTTGTTGAGCATCCGCAGCGCCGTCCGGTGGGCGCCCCATCTGCCCAGATCGGCCGGCCCCCCCACCTCGAGGCGCTCGCCGCCGGCGAACGGGTCGAGCAGGAGCGGGGGCGTCGCCCCGAAGTGGCCGACGACGAAGTGCCCGGGCAGCCCAACCCCACCGAGGTCGATCCCGGCCCGCCGCGCCGCTTCGACGTAGACCACCGACAGCAGGATCGGCAGCCCGGTGCCCCGCTCCAGCACCCGGTCGAGCATCGAGTTGTTCGGGTTGTCGTAGTCGTCGCGGTCGCCGGCGAACGCGTGGCGCCGGCCGATGACCTCGCGCACGGCCTCGACCTCGGCGGCCGGCCCGGCCCCCGCGAAGACGAAGGTGGCGATCTCCTCGCCGAGCCGGTCGAGCCGCCCGAGCGCCCCCGGTACGTCTACGTCGCCGAACTCGCCGGCCAGTGCCAGCGCCAGCGCGTCGAGCGGCGGGTCGGGTCGGGCGGCAATCGCGGCGAAGGACATGGCCCTATTGTCGCGTTTCGAGCACGAGCGGCGGTACCGCTGCCGCACACAGCCCCCGGTAGACGGCCGCTGTGGCCGCTGCCGTGCGTGACCAGGTGAAGGCGGCGACGTACAAACGTGCCGCCGCGGCCAGCCGCTCTCGCAGCACCCGGTCGCCCAGCAACAGCTCGACCATCCTCGCCAGCGACGCCGGGTCGCCCGCCGCGAAGCGCAGCCCGACCTCGCCGTGCGGCACGAGCTCGCGCAGGCCGCCGGTGTCGGCGACGACGCACGGGCAGCCGCTCGCCATCGCCTCGAGCGCCACGAGCCCGAACGGCTCGTAGAGCGACGGCACCAGGCAGAGGTCGGCCGCCGCGTACAGGTCCGCCAGTGCCGCCGGCCCGACCCAGCCGAGGAAATCGACGTGCCGGGCAACGCCGAGCTCGGCGGCCTGCGCGCGGAGCGCGGCCTCGTGGATCCCGGCGCCGGCGATCCGCAGGCGCAGCGGCCCGACGCGCGCGAGCAGTCCCGGCAGCGCCGCCAGTGCCAGCTGAAAGCCCTTCTCGTAGACGAGGCGCCCGGCGAGGAGGATCTGCCTCTCCGCCGAGCCGACACGCTCCGGCGCCGCGGCGACGCCGTTGGCGATCACGCTGACAGCGCGCTCGTCCGCCCCGAAGACGTCGACGAGGTGATCGCGCATGTAGTCCGAGCAGGTGATCAGGTGCCCCGCGTCGCCGACCGCCCGCCGCTCGATCGCATGGATGCGCGACTGCGGGTCCTGCCCGACCCAGCCGCGGTGACGACCGTGCTCGGTCGCGTGGATCGTCATCACCAGCGGAACGCCCTGCCGGCGCGCCAGCGCCACCGCGGCGCCCGCGACGAGCCAGTCGTGGCCGTGGACGACCTCGTACTCGCCGAGGCGCAGGCCCGCCCCGAGCAGGTCGTCGTTCATGCGTCCGGCCCAGGCGACGAACCGCCCGATGTGGTCCGGCCGCGGCGGCTCGGCGACCCGCGTCACCCCGGCCGCGTGCTCGGTCGTGCTCCCGCGCGTCAGCACGTGGACCTCGACGCCGGCGGCGGCCAGCTCCGGCACGAGGCTGCCGACGTGGCGGCCGAGGCCGCCCTCGACGACCGGCGGGTACTCCCAGCACAGCATCAGGCAGCGCACCGTCACGGCTCGCGCAGCGGCGCCGCCGTCGCGTGGACGGCGAGGTTGCGGACCGGCTCGCCGGCCTTCCCGTCGAGCGCCCGGCCCAGGGCCGCGAGATGGCCGGCCACGCGCACGTCCGGGTAGTCGCCGGCCCACGCCCGCGTTTTCAGGAACGCCCAGTCGCTGGCCTGGACGGCCAGCAGCTCGCGCGCCGCGACGTCGTCCGGCTCGCCCGCCAGCACGCGCAGCTCGGCCGCCCGCGTCGCGAAGGCCAGCTCGGCCACCGCCGGACCGCTCCAGGTGGAAAGGTCGCCCCCGGCCCCCCACGAGCTGATTCCCAGCTCGTGGGGGTCGCACGGCACCGGCTCGCACGTCGCCAGGGCCTCGTCGAGCGCCACCAGCCCGAGTCCCTGCACGCGCGCCTGCGCGACCACTGCCTCCAGCCAGGCGGCGCCCTCGTACCACCAGTGGCCGAGGAACTCGGTGTCCATCGCCGCTACCACGAGCCCGCCGGCCGGGCGCAGCCGCTCCAGCACACGCTCGACGAAGTCGGCCGCGTGCTCACCGGCCCGCGCCAGCGCACGCGCCTGGTCGTACGGGCTCCCGTCGTTCGCCCAGGCCCGATGGTGGTAGGTCGTCAGACGGTGGTGGTCGCGGTAGGCCGCGTCGGCCGGGTAGCCGCCCTCGCCCCAGGCGAGGTCGATCGTCGCCCGGTCGATCGGCACGAGCACCGGCCCGCCCGGAGGCCGCAGCGGCCGCAGGTGCTCCGCCGCCCCGAGCCCGAACACCCCCGTCAGCTCGACGCACGTCGCCCGCACGCCGGCCTCGACGAGCAACGGATCGAGCCACGGGGCGTACGCGCACTCGGGCAGCCAGAACCCGCCGTTCCAGGTTCCGAAGCGCGCTCGGTGGGCGGCGATCCCGCCCGCGAGCTGGAGCCGCACGCCGGCGTCGGTCGCGCACAGCGGCAGCAGGCCATGGGTCGCCGCCGACGTCCAGGCCACGTGCGGGCCGAGCCCGCCCAGCAGGTCTCCGCCGAGCGCGTCGAACCGCGCCAGCGCCCACTCGTAGTCGCCGGCCGCCAGCTCGATCGCCGCGGCCAGGTCGATCTCCCCGGCCTCCCGCAGCGACGCGGCATCGCGCCGGTGCGTCTCGCGCCGCACATCGGCCAGGAACGCCCGGAACCGCTCGGGCACGCCCGCCGCGGACAACTGATCGGCCAGCACGGGAGTGACTCCCACCGTCACGGGGGCGCCGGCGTCGACCAGATCAAGCAATGGAAGATACGAGCACGCGATCGCCTCCCAGAGCCATTCCTCGCCGAAGGGCCAACGCCCGAAGCCCTCGACGTAGGGCATGTGGGAGTGGAGGACGATCGCCAGGCGGCCGGCGTCGGTCACGCGCGCAGCACGGCGAGGAAGTCGAGCGCCCCGTCGAGCGGAGCGTCGGCGGCGGGCCGCAGACGGAAGTCGCGGGCAGTGATCGCCGGCGTGAAGCGGTCGTAGAACGGCTGCGTCAGGCCCAGGCGCGCGTGCACCACGTCCCAGCCAAGCGACAGCGCCACGGCGTGCACCCGCAGCTTGCGTGCGTGGAAGAGGCCGTAGAGCTCGACATCCGCGAAGTGCGCCCGGCACAGGGCGCCGAACTCGCTCGCCCGATACTCGCGCACGTGCCACGGGTTGTCGGACTTGGCCGCCCCCGGCGGGGCGATCGTCAACAGGTTCGGCGTCGTCACGAACACGACCCCGCCCGGTCCGACGAGCTCCTTGAAGCGATCGAGCACAGCGCCCGGATCGACGACGTGCTCGATCGTCTGGAGGAAGCAGACGGCGTCGCACGGCGCCGCGAACGTCTCGATCATGCCGCGCTCGAAGCTGAGGTTCCCGGCCCGGTAGCGCAGGCGGGCGTGTTCGTGCGCCTCGGGGTTCGCGTCGACGCCGATGGCCTCCTTCGCCCGCCGGGCGAGCACCGCGGTTCCGTAGCCCTCGCCGCAGGCCATGTCGATCACCCGGAGGTTTGCCACCCGCCCGGCGATCCAGTCGTAGACGGCCAGGTGCCGGCGGTACCAGTAGTTCTCGGCCGGCACGTCCGGCAGCGTCCGCTCGCCCGTCAGCTCGAGCGGCGGGACGCCCGGCGGCTGGTCGCGCTGGAGATGGAGCGGTGCGGTCACGACCCCGGCGAGTCTAAGGGCCGGAGGTCGGTGCCCGGAGGTGCCCTAAGGTTGCGCGCCGATGGACGTCCGCTCGCCCGAGGAGATCCGCCACGTCAACACCCGCTACCACGACGTCGCGGCCGACGGCTACGACTCGAAGTGGGGCATCGACTTCGGCGACCTCGGCCGGTCGCAGACGCGCGGCAAGCTCGTCAAGGCGCTCGGCCGCCCGCCCGGGCGTTTTGGGCGGTCCTTGGAGATCGGGGCGGGGACCGGGTACTTCTCGCTCAACCTGCTGCAGGACGGCGTGCTTGGTGCCGCGGTCGCGACCGACATCTCGCCCGGGATGCTGGCGACGCTCCGCGCCAACGCCGGCCGCCTCGGGTTGGATGTCGAGACGGTCGTCACCGACGCCGAGGACCTGCCGTTCGACGACGCTCAGTTCGATCTCGTGCTCGGCCACGCCGTGCTTCACCACCTGCCGAACCTCGACCGGGCCTTCGCCGAGTTCCTCCGCGTCCTGCGCCCCGGCGGGACGCTGGTCTTCATGGGCGAGCCGTCTCGCCACGGCGACCGCCTGGCGCGGATCCCCAAGCGCGCCGCCGCCGCCGCGGCCCCGCTCTGGCGTCGGGCGATCGGCGCCGCCCCCGCCCGCACCGCCGAGGAGCAGGGCGACCCGGACGCGGCCGACCACGCGCTCGAGAGCAAGGTCGACATCCACGCCTTCGCCCCGACCGAGCTCGTCGCCTTCGCCGCGGCGGCCGGCTTCACCGGGGTCCGCGTCAGCGGGGAGGAGCTCCTGGCCAACTGGTTCGGCTGGACCAACCGCGTACTCGAGGCGACCGCGGCCCCCGAGGACATCCCCTGGGCCTGGCGGCAGTACGCCTACCGCGGGTACCTGGCGCTGCAACGGCTGGATACCCGCGTGTTCGAGCCGCGACTGCCGCCCGAGATCTTCTACAACCTGATGCTCACCGCCAGCCGGCCCGGTTAGTGCGCAAGCGTCGGAGGCCGTCCTACACTGGAGAACATGCCCGACCGCGTCCGGCGCGACTTCCCGCTCTTTCCGCTCGGTCTCGTGATGCTGCCGAGCGAATACGTGCCGCTCCACATCTTCGAGGCCCGCTACCGCACGATGATCGCCGAGTGCCTCGAGCGCGAAGCCGAGTTCGGGATCATCTGGCTGGCCGATGACGAGCTCAAGCCGGTCGGGTGCGCCTGCGTGATCGACCGGGTGCTCGAGCGGATGGACGACGGCCGGATGAACATCCTCACGCGCGGCACGCGGCCGTTCCGCCTGATCGAGCGCCAGGACGAGCTGCCCTACCCGGCGGGTACGATCGAGTTCCTCGACGATCGCCAGGGTGAGCCGGACGAGGACGCCGCCCGCGTCGCCCGCGAGGCCTACACGACGCTCGTGGCCGAGGCGACCGATGCCGAGCCCGACATCGACCGGATCGTCGAGATGACCGCCTACGAGATGGCCGGGACGGTCGAGTTCGGTCTCGACGCCAAGCAGGGGCTGCTCGAACTCCGGTCGGAGACCGCCCGCCTGCGCCTCGTCACCCGGCTCCTGCGCGCCGCGCTCAAACGGCTCGAGTTCGTCGGCCGCGCCCAGGCCCGCGCCCGGTCGAACGGCAAGGTCCGCTTCGGCTGAGTCCAGCCGGCGCGACGGGGTCAGGCGCGTAGCGGCACTGTCGCCTGTGCCTCGTCGTCGGCGACGGTCCGTGCTTCTCCTGGCGCGGTCGTGAACCGTCGCGTCCCCGATAAGTGCAGGCGCGTATGGAAGAATCCACGGGGCCACGACCACGTCTAGCGGGAGGACGATTTTGAGCCAGGCCGAACACGATCCCGGCGCCGGAGAGCACGCGCCGGAGGAACCCGATGACACGACAGGCGCGAAGCTCGAGGACCTCGAGACGCGCGATGAGCAGGCCGCCGAGGTCGTCGGCGGCAACCATCCACCGACGGCCAGCTGGAACCGCGTACGCAACATCCAGGACGGAGGCTGAGCTCGCGGCCCGTCGGTGGAAACCCGCTTCGGACGGCGTGCGGCATCAGTGCTTGCGCGCCGTCGAGCGGATCAGAGCGAGCATCTGGCCATGACGCCGCGGTCGACATAGGCCCGAGTGGTACGCGGCCGACCGCTCTCGCGGGTCGTGTTCGAGGCCAACGGCGTCGCCTACCTGTGGAGGGACGTTCTCGACGCCGCGCGCGCGTCGGGCGACTGGGAGCCGCTTGAACGTCGGGCGCGACAGCAGGCCGCGCGTCTGCGTGCCGCCGAGGCTGAGGGGAACGGTCCCTCGGCAGAACTGGTCAAGGCCCGCGCGAGCGAGTTTCGCCATGCGCGTAACCTGCTGGCGGCGGAGGACATGGAGGCCTGGCTGGCGCACTGGGGGCTTACGGCGACCGACTGGATGGACCACATCAGGGCGTCGGCGCTCGGAGCGAGCCCGTCGCCGTCCGTCGATTCCAGGGGCCCCACCCCGGTGTGGGCCGACGCGGTCTGCTCAGGGGATCTCGAGCGTCTGGCCGTCGGGCTCTCGCAGCACCTCGCCGTGACGGCCGCAGCCGGCGTCGATCCCCCCGGGACGCCGCTCGACGCCGCGTCGGTGGGCGCGATGCAGGCAACGTTCGATCGGTTCTGCGCGAAGGCCACCGACCTGCCGGCAATCGACCACGAGGTCGGCTCTCACTTTCTCGGCTGGACGCGGCTGACCTGGCGGTGGGTGACCTGCGCGTTCGAAGCGCCTGCGCGCGAGGCGGCGTTGTGCGTGCGGGAGGACCGGGTGGATCTCGAGGAAGTCGCCGGCCGCGCCGGACTCGAGCTGCACGAGTCGAGTCAGCTTCTCGACGAGGTTCCACCACCGGTCGCGTCCGTACTCACGGGCGCCCAGCCCGGGGAGGTGCTGGGTCCACTGCGCGTGGCCGACGAGTTCTGGGTGATCGAGGTGGTGGCGCGGTTGACCCCGAGCGTCGGCGACCCGCTCCTCAGAGGACTGGCAGCACGGCTCGTGGTGGCGCGCGCCGTGGCACGCGAAGTCTCGTCCCGGGTGACCTGGCGTGAGCGTGCCTAGCACGACGAGGACGCAGAGCGTCGTCGATCACCCGGCGCTACGCGAACTCCCGCTCCTGCGCTTTCTGCCGGCGGACGTCCGCGGGCTGGTGATCGCGAGCTTTGTCGCAGTCGATTACCCGTTTGGCGGCGTAATCGTCCGGGAGGGCGAGGACCCCGACGGCTTCTATGTCATCACGGCGGGGACGGCCAGAGCATTGAAGCTCGGGGACGGCGGGGTGGAGGTGTCGCTGACCGTGCTAGGCGCCGGCGACGTCTTTGGTGAAAGGGCACTGCTTGAGCGCACCCCGCGCACCGCCACCGTGCGTGCGAGCAGCCCGGTCGAGGCGCTGCGCCTGGATCGGGCGGTTTTCGACGCCCTCGTGCGCCGCCATCCGCAGATCCGCCACGCCCTGGAGCTGAGCGTGCGCCGGCACGAGCTCAACGACTTTCTACGTCTACACAGTCCTTTCAAACGCTTGAGCGCGGACTCGCTGATGCGCATGACCCGCGAGCTCGAAGCGGTCGACGTCGCGCACGGAGAGCGCCTGATCAGGCAGGGCGATCCGGCCGAATCGATGTACATCGTCCGCTCGGGCCGACTCCTGGCCCGCCACGTGGACGCCCACGATGGCAAGACCTACACCTCCTACGTCCGAGCGGGTGACGCGGTGGGCGAGGGATCCCTCCTGCGCGGTGAGGCGTATGGGGTGACCCTCGAGGCCGTCAGTGCCTGCACGTTGTTCAAGTGGTCGGCCACGACGTTCGCCTCGCTGGTCGAAGGCGACCCAGAGTTCCGCCGACCGGTGGCGGAGCTCGCAGCCAACCGGGACTACCGGCAGCTCGCACGTGTACCCCTCGACTTCGCGCAGGAGCTGATCTCGGCCGAGGTGGAGGCGCAGAACAGGCTCCTGCGCGATATGACCGGACAGGCGGCAGCGGCCACCGCGCCCGACGACGACGCTGAGGTTGAGCTATTCCAGGAGCCCGACGGCCGGGTTCGCAGCCCACCGCGTTCGAGGCGGAGGTTCCCGCACGTCTACCAGGTGGACGAGATGGACTGTGGCGCCGCTTCGCTGGCGATCGTCTGTCGCGCGTTCGGACGCAAGGTGAGCCTCGCGCGTGTCCGCCGGGCCGTCTTCACGGCCAGCGACGGAACTAGCCTGCTGGGCCTGGCGCGTGGGGCGCACGAGCTTGGCCTCGCCGCGCGGACGCTGAAGGCGTCCAAGTCACGCCTGGGCACGCTTCCGCTGCCGGCGATCGTCCACTGGGACGCCCACCACTGGCTCGTTCTCTACGAGGTCGACGACCGTCACGTGCGTGTCTCCGATCCCGCGCGGGGGCTACGTCGTCTTGACCGCGCGGAGTTCGAGGCGCGGTGGTCAGGCTACGTGGCGCTGATCGAGCCGACGGCGGCGTTCCTGGCGGCGCCCGAGCCGGGGTCGAGCCTGCGTTGGCTGCTCGATTTCCTCAAGCCGTACCGCGGCGTGTTCGTTCGCGCGTTTCTGCTCGCGCTTCTGGCCGCCGGGCTGGAGATGACGCTGCCGGTGTTCAGTCAGGTGATCGTCGACCGGGTCATCGCCCACCGCCGTTTCGGACTGCTCGAGCTCCTGGTGGCGGGCATGCTTGCCGTGGTCGTGCTGGCCATCGCGGCCACCGGACTCCAGCGCTACATGCTCAGCAAGGTAGCGGTCAAGGTCGATCGGATCAGCCTCGACGACCTCTCCGGCAAGCTGCTCGACCTGCCGACCAGCTACTTCGCCGCCCGGCGCACCGGCGACATCGAGCGGCGACTGAACGGGCTGCGACTCGTGCGTCAGTTCATGGTCCAGCACGGCGTCCAAGCTGTCTCGGCTGCCACGCAGGTCGTCGTGGCGGTGTCGATCATGTTCGCGTTCAACTGGACGCTCGCGCTCGTGTATCTGGCGACGATCCCGCTCTACGCCGGCCTGATGCGGATCTCCTCGCGGCGACTGCGCCCGGTGTTCGAGAGTCTCGAGGACGCCTGGGGGAAGTATCAGTCGCGGCAGATCGACTCGATCAAGGGGATCGAGACGGTCAAGGCGATGGGGGCCGAACAGGCACTGCGACGGCGGCTCCTCGATCAGTTCGACGACCTCTCCCACCGCGTGTTCCGGGCTGACCTCACGATGCTGCTCTACCAGGGCGCCGTGCAGACCGTGTCCTTCGTCTCACTCGCTCTGTTCCTGTGGATCGGCGCACTGGAGGTCCTCCACCACCACCTGACGATCGGCGGTCTCGTCTCCTTCAACGCGCTGGTCGTGCTCGCCAATTTGCCGATCGGCGTCGTCGTATCGAGCTGGGACCAGTTTCAATACTCGAGCATCCTCCTGAACCGGCTCTCGGACATCCTCGAGGCAGAGCCGGAACAGGGGTCCGATCGCACCGGTCTGCTCACCGTGCCGACCTTGGCGGGGCACGTTCGACTGCGATCGGTGTCGTTCGCCTACCCGGGGCCGATTCCCGCGCCGATCCTCGAGGACATAGACCTTGACGTACCGCCGGGCACCACGGTCGCGATCGTGGGGCGCAGCGGGTCGGGCAAGACGACACTCGCCAAATGCCTCGCCGGCCTGCTCGAGCCGACCGGCGGGGCGATCTTCTACGACGGCATTGACCTGACGACCCTCGACTATCGCCACGTGCGCCGTCAGATCGGCTTCGTCCTTCAGGAGAACCACCTCTTCGACACGTCGATCGCCGAGAACATCGCGTTCGGAGACGACGATGCAGACCCGGACCGCGTGGTCTGGGCTGCCCGCGTCGCCGACGCCCACGACTTCGTCCAGCGGCTCCCCCTCGGCTACGAAACCAGGGTAGGCGAAACTGGGCTGCGTGTGTCCGGCGGCCAGCGGCAGCGCATCATCATCGCCCGCGCGATCTACCACCAACCTCCGGTCTTGATCCTCGACGAAGCGACGAGCGCCCTGGATGCAGCATCGGAGCGCGCCGTCAAGGAAGGGCTCGGCAAGCTACTCGACGGCCGCACGTCGTTCGTGATCGCGCACCGGCTGAGCACCGTACGTGACGCCGATATTATCGTCGTCCTCGAAAAGGGACGTATCGTCGAGCGGGGGACACACGAGCAGCTGATGGCGCACCGCGGGCTCTACTACTACCTTTCAAGTCAGCAACTCGACCTGTGAGACCTGGCGCTGCCGACGAGAGCGCCGAGGTGTCCGCCACGCGCATGCCCCAGCCGCCGCTCGCCGGGTCGATCGGGGTCCATCCGAGTGTCACTCATACCCGCGACGGTAGCGAGCTATAGCGCTCAGGCGCCTCCGGCTCCGCGATCGGCACAGGATCGTCGAAAAGTCGCTCACTTCGACCCGCACTCCCCGTCCGCCGCCCTGGGTGCAGGCTCGGCGCCAAGGCGACCAACACCAGCAGCGCGGCATTTGACTTCGGGGCCGACGACGAGCCGACGCGGCCGGTCCTGCACCCAGCCGGCCCCGGTCCGCGTCGGGGTCTTCACCCAACCGGCGACCGCCACCCTCCACCACGGCAGGACGCCGCGCTTTCCGATCTCGGTCTTCAACGACGGGCCGCTCACGGTCCGGATTCGCGGCGTCTCCCTCGCGGCCATCCCAGACCTGCGAGTGGCCCGGCTCGAGCGCGAGGGGCCGCGGACCGAAGGCCCGACGATCGACTCGCTGTACTCGCCGGCGGGATCACCCCAGATCCCGTCCAGGGGACAGCTCCAGCTGTGGCTGACGCTCGCTGGCCCGACCGGCTGCATCGCCATGTCCGAGACCGTCGGCGCGCTCGACGTCCACCTGTCGGTTGCCGGCCTCGACCGGACCCAGCGCGTGCGCCTCGGCCCCAGCGCGCTCGAGGTCAACTGCCGCGCCTCGCGCCACCCGTAGCGGCCGCGCCTCGCGCCACCCGTAGCGCCCGGCGCCACGGACTGAGGTCGGCGCCAGCGCGCGACCGACGTGCACGAGGTCCCCTGTCCCGCCCTCGCCGCGGTGGAAGCTCAACGCCGTGGTGGTGCTCGATGCACCGTGCCTCGTGCTGGTGTGACGATGAGGGGCGGAGCGGTGCGGTGCCCGCCTCAGCACTTGCTCTTGTAGCTCCGGGTCGTCTTCACCGTGTGGTGGTTCTTGAGCTTGCCGGTGATCTTGGCGACGATGGTCTTGCTGCCCTTGTAGCTGGCGAACCGGATCGTCACGGTCAACGTCTTTGAGACCTTGACCTTCTTGCCGTTGACGGTGACCGTCGCCGAGCGGAGGTTGTGCGAGATCGACGTCAGCAGGTGGATCGTCACGACCCGCTTGCACGCCGCCGACAGGACCGCCGGCTTCGTCGGCGTGGCCGGGGAGGTCGGCGGGGTCGGCACGGTCGGCGCCGGCGGTGTTGTCGG
This sequence comes from uncultured Solirubrobacterales bacterium, assembly GCA_963742705.1. Classification (GTDB taxonomy): domain Bacteria; phylum Actinomycetota; class Thermoleophilia; order Solirubrobacterales; family Solirubrobacteraceae; genus Palsa-513. Next base: position 326,135 of record CAVUMZ010000019.1, read on the forward strand.
GCCGGTCGGGCCGGTCGGCGTGGTCGAGGAGGTGACGCCGAGCGACGAGACCGGGCTGAGCTCGGCCGTTGCGGCATCACTCACGGCGCCCTCGTCGACGGTCACGCCGACGGCGTTGCGCGCGGCTGTCAGGTCGGCCGGGCCGGGCAGCAGCGTGAGCACCAGGCAGGTCGGCGCCGAGAAGTTGACGTTCACCGTGTTCGACGGGTTGACGTCAAACGACTCGGCCGTCGTTCCGAGCAGACAGCTGTTCGCCTGACTCGGCGGCGAGGTGAGCCCGCCCGAGGCGTCCACCAGGTGGAAGCCGCCGGTGCCGGTCAGGGCCACGGGGGCGTCGAAGACGAACGACGCGAAGCCGGTCGACTTGTTGATCGAGAAGGAGGTGAGGTCGGGCCCGCTGGTCGATCCCGGGCTTCCGGCCGGGCTCGTCAGTCCGGCGGCTCCTTCGCTGTTGAGCGGGGCCGGCGTCGCCGCGCCGCAGGCGCTGGCGTCGATCGCGTCGGGGCCGACGGTGGCCAGCGTGATCTGGTTGGTGTCGCCGCCGACGGTCTCCGGGGCGAAGGTCAGCGTGACGCTGCGACGGTCGGCGGAGATCGTGACCGGAGCGGCGGCGGCCGGGGCGTAGCGGACACCGCTGACGTCGTAGAGGGCGAACGCGGCCGGGCAGGCGACGGCACTGCCGGGAATGGCCCCGCTGAAGTCGAAGTGGTAGGTGAGGCCGGAGGCGGCGGCGAGCCTGCCGGTCGTCGCGGCGAGGTCGAGGCGTTGGGTCGCGCCGCCGACCACGCCGACGGGGTTCGTCTGACCTGCCGCGTCGGTCACGGCCCCCTCCAAGGCGACGTAGCGGGTGATCTTCGGGAACAGGGCGGCGTCGGCGGGGCCGAAGGCGACGAGCACGCCGGTTCCCGGCTCGAAGGCGATCGCGGTGGCAGGATGGAAGTTGGAGTCGACCGACGTGTAGAAGCCGAACTTCGACGCCGTGGGGGCGGCGGTCAGCGCCTCGTCGAACGTGTAGACGACGGAGCCCGAGTTCGCCGTGGTCGTGGTCAGCTGCGGCCGGAGCGTGCCGCCCGCGCCGTTGGGTAGGCCGCTGCCCAGCAGCGCCGCCGAGCCCTGGACGTTGGTCGAGCCCCCGCCGCCCGGGACCGACGCGGTGACGGCGCCGGCAAGCACGACGAGCCGGGAGTAGGTGCGCACGTCGCCGGTGCCGGTGTAGGCGACCGCGACGCAGAAGCCGCCGCCGACCGACGTCTCCGTCGAGATCGTCAGCCCGGTCGCCGCGCCGGTCTTGCGCGACTCGGTGTAGCCCTGGAGGTAGAAGTTCGCGTCCGTGAAGTTGAACGGCGTCGCCAGGATCTTGTCGAAGCAGGCGAGCACCTGCTTGGGCGAGATCGCCTGGGCACCGGTCAGGTCGGGGTGCCCGGTCGCGAGCACGGAGCTGTCGGCCAGCGACGCCGGGACCGCTCCGAACAGAACCGCGAGGGCGGCCACCGCTCCGGTGACCCAGACGGTCGGACGGCTACACCTGAACATCGAGAACCCCCGCGTTGACAATCCGTTATGCGATCGATGAGACATGACAGCGGCCTGCTCCTTGCGCCGAGCAGTGATACTAGTGCGTCATCCGGTCGCCCGGGTGCATGCACCCGGCGCGTCCGACGCCCCTGACGCCCGGACGCGCCCCGCCGCACCCGCCCCGCGTCCGGACGGTCAGCGCGCCAGGCCACACACCCGGCGCGCCACCTGGGTCGTCAGCAGCCCGACCTGGTAGAAGACCTGCGGCTGGTGGGGCGAGCTGTCGGAGAAGCTGACGCGCCCGCCGGCTGCCAGGACGAAATAGGTGAAGACCGGACGCGGGCCGGAGGGCAGCGCCGTCGCCGCGGTCGCCGGAGCCTCGAGGGCGTCGGCGATCCCTCGGGCGTTGATCAGCAGATCGGACGGCAGCGTGCGGCGGCGGCCGTTGCAGGTGACGGTGCCGTCGTCGCGGACGACCATCATGAAGTCAGCGCCGGGGACGGTGCCGCTGCGGGTGACGGCGAAGAGGTCAGCGGAGGCCCCGCCGCACCCGGCCAGCGCCAGTGCCAGTGCCGCCGCGACCACCGTCACACCGCCCGCCGCCGCCGCCGGGCCGGGCGGCGAGCCCGCCGACGAGCCGCGCCGCGAGCCAGGCGCCACGCCGGCCGGGCCGACGGCCCGACCCGGCCGTCTCACGCGCCGACCGCCGCTCCGCCCCGGCGGGGATCGCCGGCGCCGGCGATCGTCCCGCCGACCCGCTGCACGGCCTGGACGCCGCCGAAGAAGAGGTTGGGCCCGCGGAAGCTCGTGACGGCGTGGCCGGCCTGCTCGAGCACCGCCGTGTCGACGCCGGGCTCGACGTAGACGCGGCCGTCCTCGAAGTGCATCCGCGGGGCGCGGACGGCTTCGTCGGGGGAGAGCTGGGCGTCGATCACGCCGATTATCGTCTGCAGGAGGGCCGAGCGGATGCGGTTCGAGCCGGCGCTGCCGAGGACCAGCTCGACGCCGGCGTTGTCGAGCACGACCGTCGGCGCCATCATGCTCGGCATCCGCCGGCCGGGCGGCTGGCGGTGGAAACCGAGCGGGTTGAGATCGGTCTCACCCATGATGTTGTTGACGTGGATGCCGGTGCCGGGCACGACCATCGCCGAGCCCTCGCCGAGCGTGGTCGTCACGCTACAGGCGAGCCCGGCACCGTCGAGCACGGAGATGTGGGTGGTCGCGCCTAGGCGGGTCGCGAGGAACCGGTCGAGGAAGCCGGCTTCGACCAGGCCCTCGACGAACGCGGGCGTCCGCTCGGTCTGGGCCCGGGCCATCGCCTCGACGACCTGGAGCCGGCTCGGCGGCGAAGGGATGCGGTCGAGCAGGGCGAGCGAGAAGGCGAGCAGCGTCCCGCCGGCCGACGGCGGCGGGTTGGTCAGGACGGTCCGGCCGCGGTAGGCGACGCGGACCGGATCGCGGGCGATGACCTCGTAGGCGGCGAGATCGGCCCGGCCGAGCGTGCCGCCGTGGGCGCCGATCCAGTCGGCGACGGCCGCGGCGATGTCGCCGCGGTAGAACGGCTCGGCGCCGTCGCGGCCGAGCCGGTCGAGGGCGTCGGCGAGCTCGGGGTTGACGACGACGTCGCCCTCGCCCAGGAGCCGGCCGCCGGGGGCCCAGAGCGCGGCCGACTCGGGCGTGCTGGTCAGGAGGCCGTCGAGGATCCGCAGGATGTAGGCCTGCTCGATGTTGAGCGCCACGCCGCGGCGGGCGAGGTCGGCGGCCGGGGCGACGAGCGCGGCGAGTGACCGGGTGCCGTAGCGCTCACTCGCGGCGCAGACACCGGCCGGGGCGCCGTAGGCGCCGCACGAGGCGGCGCCGATGTGAAAGGTCTGGACGGCGTCGCCGAAGTCGACGTCGTGGGTGCCCATCGGCGTCGCCGGCACCGTCCCGGTCTCCCGGCCGGGCGCCTCGACGAAGAAGTCGAGCAGCACCGGCTCGAGTCCGACGCCGGGGCCGGACCCGGCGACGAGCATGTAGCCGCCGGCGCCCAGGCCGGTCAGGAGCGGCTCGGCGACGAAGGACATGAGCATCGCCGCCACGGCGGCGTCCACGGCGTTGCCGCCGTCGCGCAGGACATCGGCACCGGCGGCGGCCGTGAGCGGGTGGCCGGCGGCGACGACGCCGCGCTCGGATGCGACTAGTGACCCCTCACGCAAGTACGGTCGCGGCCGCTATCGGCGGGGAATGAACTCGGGGACCTCGAGCTCGACGACCGAGAGGCCGCCCCGACGCTCGGATGACCGCGAGGACGTGGGCGCAGGCGCAGGCGGCGCAGACCGGCGCTGGACGCGCGGCTCGCCGATCGGCTCCTCGAGCCGGCGGCGCGGCGGGGTCGCGCGGTCGTTGAAGCCGGTCGCCACGACGGTAACCCAGACCTGATCCTCGAGGTTGCTGTCGACCATCGCGCCGAAGATGATGTTGGCGTCGGGGTGGGCGGCCTCGCTGACGGCCTTGGCGGCCTCGTTGACCTCCCAGAGCGAGAGGTCCTCGCCGCCGGTGATCGACAGCAGGATCGAGTGGGCGCCGTCCATCGACGTCTCGAGCAGGGGCGAGGAGACGGCGGCCATCGCCGCCTCGACAGCGCGGTTCTCGCCGTGTCCCATGCCGATTCCGAGCAGGGCGTTGCCGGCGTCGGACATCACCGTGCGCACGTCGGCGAAGTCGAGGTTGATCAGGCCGGGCAGCGTGACGAGGTCGGACACGCCCTGGACGCCTTGGCGCAGCACGTCGTCGGCGACGCGGAAGGCGTCGACCATCGAGGTCTTCTTGTCGAGGATCGAGAGCAGGCGGTTGTTGGGGACCACGATCAGCGTGTCGACCTCGGCGGCGAGCGCCTCGATGCCGTGGGCGGCCGACTCGGCCCGGCGGGTGCCCTCGAAGCCGAACGGCTTGGTGATGATGCCCACCGTGAGCGCGCCGATCTCGCGGGCGATGCGGGCGACGATCGGCGCCGCGCCGGTTCCCGTGCCGCCGCCGGCGCCGGCGGCGATGAAGATCATGTCCGACCCCTTCAGCAGGGCCTTGATGCGGTCGTACTCCTCCATCGCCGAGCGGCGGCCGAGGTCGGTGTTGGCCCCGGAGCCGAGCCCGCGGGTGAGCTGGGCCCCGATGTGCAGGGTGACGTCGGCGGTCGAGTGCTGGAGCGACTGGAGGTCGGTGTTGATCGCGATGAACTCGACGCCGGCGATCTCGGCCTCGACCATGCGGTTGACGGCGTTGACCCCGGCTCCACCGACGCCGACCACGCGGAGCACCGGCGAGCCGATCGCCCGGGCCTGGGCGTGGCGGGCTTCGAGATCGGCGCGGGCATAGACGTCACGGTCGTCGCGGGCGTAGACGTCGTCGTAGTCGTCATGCGCGGGCGCCGGCGGGCCGGACGCGCGGCGGGCGGGCGGAAGGTCGCCGCCGATGCGGTCGGTGTCGAGGATGTCCTCGGGCAGATCGATCGCGAACGCGTCGCGCAGGCGGTCGGTCGGCGCCGGCACGCGGGCGGCCTCGGTCGCCGGCTGCGTGGCCGCGAGTGCCGGGTGCGGCACGCCGGTGTCGCGCGGATGCGGGGGCGGCGGGGCGGCAGCGGCGGCCCGGGCACGGTCGTGGCTGTCCTGCGTCAGCTCGTCGGTCTTGCGGAACAGTGCGGCCAGGGGACCCTCACGCATGCTCGCCCGCTTATTTCCTGCCATGGAGGACCTCCCTCGCCAGCGCTCTGTAGGACTCTGCGGCCATCCCGTCCGGTTCGTACTTGAGAACCGACATACCCTGGACCGGGGCCTCGGCGAAGCGGATCGTCTTGCGGATCCGGGAGGCGAACACGCGGTCGCCGAAGTTCTCCTCGAGGATCGCGATCGCCTCCTTCGCGTGAATCGTGCGCGAGTCGACCAGCGTCGGCAGGATGCCTTCGATGTCGATGTCGGGGTTGAGGTTCTCGCGGATCATGGCCAGGGTGTTCTGGAGCTGGATCAGCCCCCGCATCGACAGATACTCGCACTGGACGGGGACGATCACCTTATCGGCGGCGGTCAGGGCGTTGATCGTCAGCAGCCCGAGGCTCGGGGGCGTGTCGATGCAGATGAAGTCGTAGTCGTCCATGATCGGCCGGAAGGCCTTCTCCAGGGACCGCTCACGACCGATCTGGGTCGACATGGCGATCTCGGCACCGGCGAGGTCGATCGACGCGCAGGCGATGTCGACCTCGCGCTTGCGGATCACCTCGCGGATCGAGATGTGGTGGACGAGGACGTCGTACATCGACAGCTCGAGCGTGTCGGGATCGATGCCCTGGGACATCGTCAGGTTGCCCTGGGGGTCCATGTCGACGCAGAGGACGCGGTGGCCCTCCTCGGCGAATGCCGCGGCCAGGTTGAGCGTAGTCGTCGTCTTGGCCACGCCGCCCTTCTGATTGGCGAATGCGATGACCTTGGCCTTGCCGTCCACCGGAGAGGCTCCTTGCGAGGTTAACCCGTACAGCGACCTTATTCGCACGCGCCGAGACGATTCCTTCCGCCCACTAGCATCGGCCGGCGATGGCCTTCGGCGACTCCAGCGACGTCCGCCTCGTCGTCGTGCTCGGCAAGGGCGGCGTCGGCAAGTCGACGGTGGCCGGGGCGCTCGGCCTGCGGGCGGCCGAGCGGGGGCGGCGGACGATCGTCGCGGAGATCGGCGGGCGGGGGGACGTCGGGCGGATGTTCGGCGACCGGGGCCACGTCGGCGGGGAACGGGAGCTGCGGCCGGGCCTGTGGACGATCGGGATCGAGCCGGCGCGGGCGCTCGAGGAGTACCTGTCCGACCAGCTGCCGCTGCGGGCCGTGGCCGACCTGCTGGGGGCGAGCCGGACCTTCGGCTACCTGACGGCGGCGACCCCCGGCCTGCGGGAGCTCTTGTGCATCGGCAAGGTCTGGGAGCTGGCGCAGCCGCAGCGGCGGGCCGCCGGGGCGCGGCCGTACGACCTGGTGATCCTGGACGCACCAGCCACCGGTCACGGCGTCGCGCTCCTGGCCGCGCCGCGGACGTTCGCCCGGGCCGCCCAGGTCGGACCGATCGCCCGCCAGGGAGCGCGCATCGGGGCGATGGTGCGCGACCGGACGACCACCGCCGTGCTGGCCGTGTGCAGGCCGCAGGAGGCGGCGGTGAGCGAGGCGCTCCAGACGCGGGCGCGCCTGGCCGACGAGCTCGGGATCGATGTGGCCGGCGTCGTCGTCAACGGCCTGCGGCCCAGGCGCTACAAGCGCGGGGACATCCGGCCGCTGCGCGAGGCGGCGGCAACGGCTGGCGCCGGGGTGCTACCGGCGCTCGAGCTGGCGCTGGCCGAGGACGGCCGGGTGCGGGCCGAGCGGGCGCAGCTCCGCCGCATCCGTCAAGCCGTGGGCGAGCCAGAGCCGACCGAGCTGCCGTTCGTCTACACCGAGCAGATCGGGCCGGACGAGCTCGAACGGCTGGGGCGGGCGCTGTGGCCGTGAGCGAGCCCAGTCTGGCCGCATCCGTCGCCGGGGCGCGGATCTTCATCTGCGTCGGGGCCGGCGGGGTGGGCAAGACGACCTGTGCTGGGGCGATCGCCCTGCACCTGGCCCTGCACGGCGATCGGGTGGCGCTGGTCACGATCGACCCGGCGCGCCGCCTCGCCGGGGCACTCGGGATGTCCGATCTGGGCAACGCCCCACAGCGGGTGTCGCCGCGCCGGCTCGCCGGGGCGGGCGTCAGGGTCCCGGGCGAGCTGTGGGCGATGCGGCTCGACCCGAAGCGGACGTTCGACGAGCTGATCGGGCGGCTGGCGCCGGACGAGAAGACGCGCCTGGAGATCCTCGACAACCGCATCTACCGGGAGCTGTCGAACGCGGTCGCCGGGTCGCAGGAGTTCACGGCGATCGCCAAGCTGTACGAGCTCGACCGGGAGGGCGGCTTCGACGCGATCGTGCTGGACACGCCGCCGTCGCGCAACGCGCTCGACTTCATCCACGCGCCGACCCGCCTCACCCAGTTCTTCGGCGGGCGGGCGATGCGGGCGGTGCGGGCGCCGAGCGGCCTGGCGTCGAAGGTGCTCGGTCGGGGGACGAGCGCGGGCCTCGCGGTGCTGAGGCGCCTGACCGGCGTCGACCTGCTGGCGGAGATCCGCGGGTTCTTCGGGGCGCTCGCCGGGCTCGTCGAGGGCTTCGAGGAGCGGGCGCGCGGGGTGGCGGCGCTGCTGCGGGACCCGGCTACGGCGGTGGTGCTCGTGAGCTCGCCCGAGCGGGAGCCGGTCGACGAGGCGATCGCGTTCGCGGCCGAGCTCGCCCGGGCCGGCATCGGCGTGCGGGCGGTTATCGTCAACCGCATCCATGCTCAGGTCGCCGCCGACGCCGACGCGCTGATCGAGCCGCTCGGCGAGCGGCTGGCCGGGCTGGTGGCGGAGAACCTACGCGACCACGCCGTACTGGCGGCCCGCGACGGACGCGGGCTCGGGCGCCTGACCGGGGCGCTGAGCGGCCCGTTCGCACGCGTGCCGGAGATGTCGGGCGACGTGCACGACGTCGAGGGACTCGCCCGGGTCGCGGAACACGTCTTCGACGCCCGGCCGGGCAGCGGTCAGGGGAAGAGTTCCCCGCGCAGCGGGGATCGGCGGCCTGGAGCGCGGTAGGACGCGGAGCCGCGGACGCTCGGCTGCGCGGCGGCCTCGGCTTCGAGCGGCTCGTCGGCGGCGTCGCCGATCAGCTCGTCGGCGAGCTCGGCGAGGTCGAGCGCGAGGTGGCCGCAGATGACGTCGCGCAGGAGGGCGCGCAGGTGGCCCTCGATCTCGAGAGCGAGCTCGATCGCGCCGACGGGGATCGGCTCGAGGCCCTCGACCACGGCCTGCTCGAGCGAGCAGGCGAGCGCGGTGCGCTCGGTGAGGGTGCGGCGCTCGGCGGCGACGGCGCAGAGGGCGGCCAGGCGGGGGGCCAGCAGGCCACTGGCGGGGCCCTCGGGCTCGAGCAGGGCGCGCAGGGCGAGCAGATGGTCGGTGAGGGCGACGAGGGCGTTCTCGCGCTCGCAGCCGAGCTCGAACCGCTCGAGCGCCCAGGCGAGCTCGCCCTGGATCGGGCGGCGGCGGGCGACGAGGTTGCAGAACGCGCGGAGCTCGTCCTCCTGGTCGGCGGCGATCACTACCGTGCCGCCGCCGCGGCCGTGGGCCGGACCGACGACCGGGCGCCAGGGGGTGCCGGCGCTGCGCATCCAGACGAGCGGGGAGAAGCCGATCCCGGGGGCGAAGAGACGCATCGCCGTCTGCATGTCGTAGAGGCGGTCGAGCGTCAGCGCAATCGCGTCGGGGCCGTCGCCCGGGGCGATGGCGACGACGACGGACGGCGAGTCGTCGGTCGACCAGGCGGGATCGGCCGGGAGGTCCTCGAGGCACTGGGGCGGGGCGAGCAGGGCGCCATCGCCGAGCGGGACCTGCTCGGACTCGGTCGTCATGCCGCGCAGAAGGGCGACGACGACGGTCTCGGCCCGGCCGTCGACGGCGGCCTGCTCGAGCTCGCGGTAGGCGGGCTCGAAGCGCTCAGGGGTGATCGCGAACGTGGCGCCGTCGAAGACGCGCTCGAGGAAGCGGCGCAGAGCGGCGTCGGCCAGCGGCCGCTGACCCCCGGCGGGCCGGGCGACCCCGCGGGCGTCGAGGTAGGCGCCGAGGCCGTCGAGGGCGACGAGGGCGTCGATCGCCGGCTGGTAGCCGGGGAGGCGGCGGACGTCGTCGCGGTGGCGCTCGATGAACTCGCCGGTCAGGGCGCGGTAGCAGTAGAGCGCCGGGCGGCTGCCGCGACCGCCCTCCTGGATCACGTCGAAGCCGACCTCGGCGCCGCCGGCCCGGGCGGCGGCGAGCACGGTGGCCGCCTGGTCGGCGAAGGCGTGCAGGCAGGCGTGGAGTTGCGCGGAGGGCATCGCCTGCCGTTTCCGCGCGGCGTCGGGCGCTCCTGCCGGCGCACCGCGCCTTGCAGGGTCAGGGCACCCGCAGGGTGCCTTGGGCGGCTGCGGCCGGGCGCTCGCAGGCGGGCACCGCGCCTGGCAGGGTCAGGGCACCCGCAGGGTGCCTCAGGCGGCTACGGCCGGGCGCTCGCAGGCGGGCGCCGGATCGTCGCCGACGGCGAGCCAGCGGCTCCCGTAGGAGCGCATGTCGTCGATCAAAGGCAGCAGGGCCCGGCCCTTCTCGGTCAGGGCGTACTCGACGCGGGGGGGCACTTCGGGGTAGGTGTGCCGCTCGACGATCCCCTCCTCCTCGAGGCCGCGCAGGCGGAGCGAGAGGGTGCGGGGGCTGATGCCGGCGAGCGAGCGCTCGAGCTCGCAGAAGCGGGTGCGTCCTTCGGCCAGATCACGCACGAGCAGGAGCGTCCACTTGCCGCAGACGATCTCGGCTGTGCGGCAGACCGGGCAGGTCTCGTCGAACGCCATGACATCCATAACTTTACACAATGAAGTGCCGGGCTACGTCCGCGAGAGGGAGGGGTCGGTGCGCGGGGTGAGGCGGGGAGACGAGACGGCTCGGCGCGTCGAGCTGCCGTGAGCCCGGCTAGACGTGCTTGCGGCGGCGGTCGGCGGAGCGGAGCTCGCGGACGGCGGCGGTGACGGCGGCGCCGAGCGGCCGGCGGCGGGGAGGCGGCGTTGGGGGCGGGGGTGGCTTTCTGCGGGCCTTTCGTTTGATCGGTGGCATGGTCGTGGCAGTGTCAGTTCAGGAACGCAAGGCGGTCGGCGGCGCCGACGAGCTCGAACAGGCGTTGGACCTGGTCGGAGCACTTGGCCAGGCGGAGGCGACCGCCGTTCTCCTGGGAGCGGGCGTGGGCACCGAGGATCACGTGGAGGCCGGTCGAGTCGATGAAGGAGACGTGGCTCAGGTCGAGGACGATCAGTCGCGCCGCGCCGGCCTCGGCCCCGACGAGTCGGTCGGCTAGGAGGGGCGCCGTCGCCACGTCGAGCTCTCCGCTGACGGCGACGGTTTGGACACCGTCGCGCTCAGAGCTTTCGATATCGAAACGCATGCTGCCTCCAAGGTTCGGTGGTCAGAACGGACGCTTCAATGCCGTGGTGATTTCCGCCTTTATACATCGCCGGCGCCGGCGCTGCAACGCTTCTCCCGACGTCTTTCTGTCGGTGCCAGCAACGGCGCCGGTCAGCGCCGGCCTCCGCCGACCGGGCGCCCGGGCGCGGGCCGGGCGAAGCGGTCGGGGTCGGGACGATCGACGCTCGGGACTTCAGGCGGGCGGCCTCGATCATGCGGGCGGTTCCGGGGAGTCCGGACCGGGCGCGGCGCCCAGGAAGGCAGGCTAGGCGGCGTGTACGCCCGGGGGCGGGCCGGGGGCGCGCCGCTGGTCGGCGGCGGACACGTCGTCCATCGTCGTGCCGCGACGGCCGTCGGCCGCCAGCAGGAGCTTGAAGTCGTGCGGGCTCGAAGCCGCGCGCATCGCGTCGTCGACGGTCACGAGGCCGGCCTTGACGTGGGCGAACAGGGCCTGGTCGAACGTCTGCATGCCGTAGTAGCTGCCCTCGGCGATGACCTCGCTGAGACCGCCGGCCTGGCGCGGGTCGACGATCAGGTCACGGACGCGGCCGGTCATCCGCAGCACCTCACAGGCGGCGATCCGGCCTCCGTCGGCGCCGGGGACGAGCCGCTGGGAGACGACGCCCTTGAGCGTCCCGGCGATCATCGACCGGACCTGGGCGTGCTGGTGGGGCGGGAAGAAGTCGAGCATCCGGTTGATGGATTCGCTGGCGTCGACGGTGTGGACCGTCGACAGCACGAGGTGGCCGGTCTCGGCCGCCGACAGGGCCGTCTGGACCGTCTCCTCGTCGCGCATCTCGCCGACGAGGATCACGTCCGGATCCTGGCGCAGGACGCGCCGCAGCGCGCGCTTGAACGACTGGGTGTCGGACCCTACCTCGCGCTGGTTGATGACCGAGCGCTTGTCGACGTGGAGGAACTCGATCGGATCCTCGATCGTGACGATGTGACAGGCGCGCGTCTCGTTGATCTGGTTGATCATCGCCGCCAGGGTGGTCGACTTGCCGGAGCCGGTCGTCCCGGTCAGCAGGATGATCCCGCGCTGCTCGGCCGCGAGCTCGGCGATCACCGGCGGCAGCGCCAGCTGCTCGATCGTCCGGATCGCGTGGGGGATCGCCCGGGCGACCATCGAGATCACGCCGCGCTGGCGGAAGGCGTTGATGCGGAAGCGGGCGACGCCCTCGATCTCGTAGGAGAAGTCAACCTCGTGCTCGTGAGCGAACTCGCCCAGCTTGGTCTGGTCGTGAAGCACCGAGCGGAGTGCCGTCTCCGTATCCGCGGCCGTCAGCATCTGGCCGCCCTCGGCGATCGGGCCGAGCTCGCCGTCGACGCGGGCGAGCGGCGGGGCGCCGACCTTGAGGTGGAGATCCGAACCTTCGAGGGCGACGACTTCCTTGAGTGCGAGATCAATGTTGAACATGTTGTTGCCCACATCGGCAGGCCGCCGCCCCGACTTGAGCCCGCTGGCGCCGATCGGGCGTGCGGCCGGCCCGCCATACTGCGAATGACGGATCTCCGATGGAAGGTGTGAGAAATGCTGGTGCGCCGCGGTGTCTTCGTCGGAGTGATCGCGTTTGCCGCGGTCGGGGTCAGCGCCGTACCGGGAGCAGCCGACGCGCCCCCGCCGACGCCGCAGATGCTCGTGGCCGAAGCGACGAACGTGGCCGCGAGCGCGACGTCGGTGCACGTCAAGGCGACGATCGGAGCCAACCACGAGAAGCTCGACCTGATGATGGTCAACGGCCGGGGCGCGGTCGGCTCGATCTCGCGCGCCGGCTACAAGATCCGGCTGATCCGCGTGGGCGCGACCGTCTACCTCAAGGCGAGCGCTCGCTTCTACGCCCACTACGTCGGCGGCCACTCGGCCAAGCTGCTGCGCGGCAAGTGGCTCGAGGGCCGGGCCACAAGCCACGACTTCAAGCCGTTCGCCCCGCTGCTGGACATGACGACGCTGGTGACGCAGGCGCTCAGCATCGACCCGTCCGCCACGCTGACGCTCGGGCCACCGGCAACCGTCGTCGGCCAGATGGTGACCCAGATCAACGACACGTCGGGCGGAACGCTCAGCATCGCGGCGATCGGCACGCCCTTCCCCGTCCGCCTGGTCGCCGGAGCCGAGAACTTCACGTTCACGCGCTGGAACGGACCGGTCCACCTCAAGGCGCCGGTCCACGTCATCGATCTGAGCTGACGCGGAGGATCAGCCGGCGATCTGAGCCGACGCCGACGCTCAGGCGACGACCTGAGCCGACGCCGACGCCTCGGCAGACGATCTGAGGGCGACGCCGACGCTCAAGCCGGCGATGAGAGCTGACCGCGGGCGGCTCAGGCGACGTCGCGGAGCTTCTGGGCCTCGGCCAGGCTCTGCAGCTTCTTCAGCGACTGGTTCTCGATCTGGCGGATCCGCTCACGCGTGACGTTGAACGTCCGGCCGACCTCGTCGAGCGTCCGGGGATGCTCACCGCCGAGGCCGTAGCGCAGCTCGAGCACCCGACGCTCGCGGTAGCTCAGGTTCTCGAGCGCCTCACGCAGCGCCTCCTTGGTCAGGATCTCCGCGGCCCGCTCGTACGGCGACTCGGCCCGCTCGTCGGCGATGAACTGGCCGAACTCCGACTCCTCCTCGTCGCCGACCGGCTTCTCCAGCGAAACCGGGGCCTGAGCGGAGCGCTTGATCGAGTCGACCTCCTCCGGGTCGATACCCGTCACGGCCGCGATCTCCTCGGGGGTCGGCTCGCGGCCGAGCTCGGTCACGAGCTTGCGCTCGGCGCGGCCGATCTTGTTGAGCTTCTCGACGACGTGGACCGGGATCCGGATCGTCCGCGCCTTGTCGGCCAGGGCCCGGGCGATCGCCTGGCGGATCCACCAGGTCGCGTAGGTCGAGAACTTGAAGCCCTTGCGGTAGTCGAACTTCTCCGCGGCGCGCACGAGGCCGAGCGTGCCCTCCTGGATCAGGTCGAGGAACGGCAGGCCCTGGTTGCGGTAGTTCTTGGCGATCGACACGACCAGGCGCAGGTTGGACTCGACCATCTTCTGCTTGGCGTCCAGATCGCCGCGCTCGATCCGCTTGGCCAGGTCGACCTCCTCCTGGGCGGTCAGCAGGCGGACCTTGCCGATGTCCTTGAGGAAGAGCTGGAGCGAGTCGGTCGTCATGTCGGGCTTCAGGTCGAGCGCCGTTTTGGCCTTCCGACGACCGCGCTTGTCGGGCGCCCGCTCGACCTCGCTGCCGGCGGCCGTGGCCGGGTCGATCTCCTCGACCAGCTCGATCTCCGACCGCTCGAAGAAGCCGTGCAGCTCCTCGAGGTCGGCCTCGTCCAGATCCAGCTCCGAAACCGCGCCCTGGATCTCCGCGTAGGTCAGCACGCCGACCTGCTGACCGCGGGTGATCAGCCCCTTGACCTCTTCGAGCTCCTGAAGTTCGGCTACTGACATGTCATTCCGTTTCCGTCGCGCAGCCGGCGTCCCCATGCCTGGGTCCTGCCGGCTGTGGTGGCCGCTGGCGCCGTCTGAGCAGGCCAAAGGCGGCAATCCGCCCCAGGATACAACCCAAACGTATGTTTTCAAATCGTAGGCGCTTCACTTTCTGAAGTCAATCATCGGCGGCGCCGGAACGCGCCAGCCGTGCGACTCGTCAGTGCATACGCACGCGAGCCCGTCTCGTTTCAACCGTCCGAACATTTCGCAATCCTCATCCTGCCAATCCGACGAGTGCGCGATGATGGGGACATGACCGAGCCCGACGAGCCGGCGAGCGGCGGCGTCCTCTCCAGCCTGCCGACCACGCGGCCGCAGCGCCGCAGCCCCAAACGCACCGCCGGCCCCACCCCGGCCGCACCCACCGCGACGCCCCGCCGCACCCCCAAACGCACCGCCAGCCCCACCCCGGCCGCACCCACCGCGACCGCCCGCCGCACCCCCAAACGCACCGCCAGCCCCACCCCGGCCGCACCCACCGCGACGCCCCGCCGCGGCGACGCCCGGCGGACGACCGCCACCGCGGCATCGGCGGCCGGGGTGGTCGGCGCCACCCCGGCCGACCGCTCCCTGCCGGCGGCCCAGGGATTCAACGCGCGCGCGACCGTCGACCCGCCGAGCCGGACGGATCTGCTCGGATCGGTGCTCAGCGGGGCCGGCGAGATCGCCGAGATCGGTCTCAGCGCCGGGCGTCACGTGCTCCGCTCGATCTACGGACGTCTCCCCCGCCCGTAGGTTCACAGCCGCGCGGCGCCGAGTTACGTATACTCGCGCGGCCAGCCGAACCTTCCCGCGTCCGCGCGGAAAGGGCGGGGGAACCATTGCGGACCTCGGTCCGCGGGGGCGAATCGGTCCGATCGGGGCCGTAGCGCGAAGCGCGAGCCCGACAGCTCACCTCGTAGGCGGCGACCGCAGCAAAGCCCCGCAGCATCGCCCCCATGAAGTCAACTCATGTCCCCCTCCAGTGGGTCGTGGCCTGCTTGGCCATGACGCTCTTCGCCCCCATCGCCACCGCCGTGGCCAGCCCGACGGGCGGCGCCAGCGCGCCGAGCGGCGACGGGCTGACGGCCGCGGCGGCGCTCGGCGCCGCCGCGCCGGTCGCGCCCATGCCGGCAACGCCGAACACGCTGGTCCCGCCGCCGGCGGGCGCCCGCCTCGGTGTCGGCACCGTCGTGCACGGCTTCCTGACCCCGGCGCAGGCCGGGCGCACCGTCGTGGTCCAGGTGTTCGACGCGGCGCGGGGCTGGGTCCCCGTCGGTAGCGCCAAGGCCGCCGCCAGCGGTGCCTTCGCCGTCACCTGGCGTCCGACGCACATCGGCCGCTTCCTGCTGCGGGCCCTCGTCGGCGGCAGGACGAGCTCGGCCAGCCCCGGGCTGACCGCGGCGATCGAGGTCTTCCGCTCCGTGCTGGCGACCGTCTTCGGCCCCGGCTCGTACGGGTCGCGGACCGCCTGCGGCCAGGTCCTGACACCGGCGCTCGTCGGCGTCGCCCACCAGACGCTCCCGTGCGGCACGATGGTCGACATCGTCTACGGCGACAAGACGATCAGCGTTCCGGTGATCGACCGCGGCCCGTACGCCAACGGCGCCTCCTACGACCTGACGATGGCCACGGCCGCCGAGCTCGGCGTCGCCGACACCGTCCACATCGGCGCCGTCGCGATCCGCGGCCCGGCGCCGACCGCTCCCTGACCGGCGCCCGCCGCCCCGGCGGACGGGTCAGCGGCGATGATTGACGGCGATGGCCGTCTCCCTCGAACGTGCGCTCCAAGTCGTGCTCGCCGCCGCCGGCCCGCTCCCGACCGAGCCCGTCCCGGTGGCCGAGGCCGCCGGACGCGTGCTCGCCGCGGCCCTGATCGCCCGGGCTGACGCGCCGCCGCACACCAACAGCGCGATGGACGGCTTCGCCGTCACCGCCGGGCCCGCCGGGCGCCGCCTGCGGCTGATCGGCGAGTCGCGCGCCGGCGCGCCCAGCCCCGTCGACCTCGAGCCGGGCACGGCGATCCGGATCGCCACGGGCGGCGTGCTCCCGGCCGGCGCCGAGGCGGTCGTCCCGCTCGAGCAGGCGACTGCCGCCGAAGGCCACGTCACGCTCGACGTCCCCGTCGCGCCCGGGCACAACGTCCGCCGGTCCGGCGAGGACGTTCGTCGCGGCGATGTCGCGCTTCCGGCCGGCACCCGCCTCGGCCCCGTCGAGCTCGTCGTGGCGATCGGCGCCGGAGCCGCCGAGGTCGTCTGCCATCGCCGGCCGCGGGTCGCCGTGCTCGGCACCGGCGACGAGCTGTGCGAGCCGGGCAGCGAGCTGCGTCCCGGCCAGGTCCACGACTCGAACACGATCGCGCTGGCGGCGCTGGCCCGAGACTTCGGCGCCGTGGTGGTACGACGCGAACGGATCGCCGACGACCCCCCCGCGATCCGCCGAGCGCTCGAGGCGGCCTTCGCCACCGCCGACCTCGTCGTCGTCAGCGGCGGTGTCTCGGTCGGGCCGCACGACCACGTCAAGCCGGCGCTGCGAGCGGTCGGCGCGCAGGAGGGCTTCGCGGGCGTCGAGATCCGCCCGGGCCGGCCTGCCTGGTTCGGCCGCCGCGGCCCGGTCCACGCGCTCGGTCTGCCGGGCAACCCCGTCTCGGCCATGGTCACCTTCGTCCTCCTCGGCCGGCCGCTGCTCGCCGCGCTCGCCGGGCTCGGGCCCGACCCGGTCCGCGAGCGTGCCCGCCTGACCGACCCGCTCCGCCGCCACCCCCAGCGCACGAGTGCCGTCGGCGTCAGCCTCCGCCGCCTCGACGGCGACGGGCTCGGCTGCGCGCCGACCGGGACGCCGGGCTCGCACCTGACGACGTCGCTGCTCGGGGCCGACGCCCTGGCACTCGTCCCGGCCGGCGCCGGCGACCTCGCCGCCGGCAGCGAGGTCGAGATCGAGCGCCTGTGGCGCTGACCGCCCGCGGCCCCGGCCTGCGCCTGTCGGATCCTTTCGGGCCGCCCGAGCTCGACGCCGACGGACGCGTCCGCTCGGTCCAGGTCGCCGAGCTCGACGCCCCGCCCCCCGGACGCGACGCGTTCTGCTCGCGCGCCGGGCTCGAGCGTCTGTCGGACGCCTACTGGCGCTTCATCACGCGCATCTCGCTCGGCCTGATCCGCGTCCGCCGTAGGCCCGATGGCTGCCAGATCGTGCTCGTCGGATGGCCGCTCGTCCTGCTCGCCTTCGCCGCCCCCCGCCTCGAGCATCACGCCCACGCCGGTTCGATCTCATGGCCGATCGCCGGGGGGCTGCTCCTTTCGCGCCGCCATCACGGCAACGGGGGACTGCTCCGAATCAGCGTCAACTGCCCCGCCCCCCACGGCTCCGAGAACGATCGGCTCCGCGTCGAGGTCGCCGTGCTCGACTTTCCGCCGGCGATCGCCAGCCGGTTCGGGGCTCGCGTCTATTCCGTGACGCAGTCGCGCATCCACCTGCTCGTCACCCGCGGCTTCCTCCGCTCCGTCTACCGCGCGACCAGGCGCGCCACCTCCGGTGCGTCGGCCGGCCCGTCGTAGACGCACAGGCCGTCGTCGATCGCCACGCACCGCGACGCCTGCGTCACGACGTCGAGGTGATGCGTCGCCAGCACCACCGCCGCGCCCCCGGCCCCCGCCTCGGCCACCAGCTCGGCGAGCGCGTCCCGACTCGGGGGGTCGAGGCCGTCGAACGGCTCGTCGGCCAGGAGCAGCCCGAACGGCCGGACGAAGGCCAGCGCGATCGACGCCTTCTGCCGCATCCCCTTGCTGAAGCCGCCCGGCGGGTCGTCGGCCCGCGCGCTCAGTCCAAGCCGCTCGAGCAGCTCCTCCGCCCGCTCCTCCCACTCGTCGACGCCGTGCAGCCGGGCGATGTACTCGAGGTGCTCGGCCAAACTGAGATCGTCGTAGAGCGCCGGCGTGTCCGGCAGATACGAGGTCAGCGCGCGCGCGTCCAGCGAGCCCGCCCCGAAGCCGCCGACGGTGACCGTCCCGGCGGCCGGCTCGAGCAGCCCGGCGGCCAAGCGCAGGAACGTGCTCTTGCCCGCGCCGTTGGGCCCGACCAGCGCGACGCGCGTACCCGGCTCGACGGCGAGCGTGAGCCCGTCCAGGGCGATCAGGTCCCCATACCCCCCGACGAGCCCGCTGGCCTCGAGCATCAGTCTTTGCGCCCGAGCCAGGCGCCGACCGCGAAGGTGACCATCAGCACGACCGCTGCCGCCGGAGCCGCGCCGACCACAGCCGACCGGCCGCGGTCCGCCGACGCGTGCGCGGCCAGCACCGGCAAGACCCCGGCCACCGCCAGGATCAGCGGCCCGGCGACCCGCACGGCGAGCTTGACGTTCGCCACGGTCGGCAGCGTATCGAGCGGATTCACCGGCCCGATGTCGATGCTGAGCGCCGCGCCCACGACCGTCGTCGCCGCCGCCGGGACCGCGATCACCAGGCCGACCGCCGCCAGGCCGAGCGGAGTCCCGATGCCGAGCGCGCCGACGACTGCCACGCCGACGGCCGCGGCGGCCACCAGCACGACGATCGGCGCCGCGAGATGGCGGGTCGTGAGCCACCCGCCCGTCACCGGCACCATGCCCGATCGCGTCGGATGGTCGGCCTCCTGCGCCAGCCCCTCGACGGCGTCGAGCGCCGCCACCAGCAGCGCCGCCCCGGCGGCGACAACCAGCGCCGGGGTGCCCTTCCAGGCGGCGAACGCGGCGACGCCGGCGAGCGCCCCGAGCGACAGCACCCGCAGCACGCGGACCGCCGGCCAGCGCAGGATGCCCTGCCAGTCGCGCCGCCACACCGGCGGCGCCCCGAGGCGCCCGCCCGGCGCCAGGCGCACCCACGGCCGGCGGCGAGGTCCCTCGGCGGCGAGCTGGCGGCGCAGGAGGACCACGGTGCGCACATCCTGCATCGTCACCGCGAAGCGCAGCTGCGCCAGCAGGCCCGATTGGCGGCGCGCGGCCTCCAGCGAGGTGCGGCCGACGAGGCCGATTCCGGCCAGCGGCAGCACGAGGAGCGTCGCGCCGGCGGCCGGCGCCCCCAGGCCCGGGAGCGGAGCCAGGGCCAGCCGCCCGAGGAACGTGGCCGGCGACGTCGCACTGCCGACGACGAGGTCGACCGCCGACCAGCCCACGACCGCCGCCGCCAGCCCGGCGGCTGTGCGTCGCCCCGTGCGCAGGCCCGATGCCACCAGCCCGGCGCCGGTGAACGCCAGCCCGGCGATCGCCCCGGCCAGGCCGCCGCTGGCCACCCAGGCGGCGTAGGTGCCCGGCAGCCGCTGGGCGGCGAGGTTGCCGGCGACCATCCCGAGCACGGTGCCGAGGAAGCAGCTGAAGCGCAGCTGGCGGGTCGCCGGGCCGCGGAGCACCACCGCCCGCGGCAGCGGCGCCATCAGCAGCAGGTTGACATCCGCCGGCGAGATCACGAGCGGTCCGCCCCGGCCGCCCGCCCGCAGGCCGACCGCGATCGCCGCCGCCGCCAGCAGCCCGACGACCGCCGGCCCGTGCCCGAGCACCGAGGCCAGCTCGTGCCGGCCGACCGGGCGTCCGCCGATCCACCCCGACACGATGCTCGTGCCGAGCGCGGACAGGATCGCCGTCACGTAGACGCGGTAGACCGCGTCCCACCAATCGATCGCTCCGTAGGCCCGCCGCCGCCGCGCCCGGCGCAGATCCCCCAGCGCCGCGATGCCCGGGTCGGTCACGGGCTAAGTGTCCCACCGGTGGCGCCCGGCGCCGGTCCACGGCGGCGAGCGACGACCGCGGCTGCGGCCCGTCGAGCCCTCAGCGCATGGCGGCCCCGAGGCGACACCCCGGCCGCCGGCGGCGGCGCCTGAGCGCGAGCGTCACACGCACGCCCTCGAGGCTGATCGCCAGCGTCATCTTCGACGCGCCCGCCACGCGTTCGCTGAAGACGAACGGAACCTCGACGATCCGCGCCCCGCCGAGGTGGGCCAGCTGGGTCGCCTCGACCTGGAACGCGTACCCCGCGCTCAGCATCCGCTCGAGGCCGATCGACGCCAGAGTGTCGGCGCGCCAGAGCTTGAAGCCGCCGCTGAGGTCGCTGAACGGCAGCCCCAGCGCCGCCCGCGCCGCCCAGCACCCGACCCGGCTGAGGGCGAGGCGCCCCCTGCCCCAGCCGTTTGTGCCGCCGCCCGGGGCGTAGCGCGACCCGAGCACGAGGCCCGCCTGCTCCGCGCCGAGCGCCGTCCGCATCTCGCCGAGCTTCTCCGGCGGGTGCGAGAGGTCGCAGTCCATCTGGCCGATCACGGCGTAGCCGCGCTCGAGGCACCAGCCGAAACCCGCGCGGTAGGCCATGCCGAGGCCGTCCTTGCCCAGCCGGTGGAGTACGTGCAGCCACGGCCGCCCCGCCGCCAGCGCGTCGGCCAGCTCGCCGGTCCCGTCGGGCGAACCATCGTCGACGACGAGCAGCTCGAAGCCGGCCGGGGCGGCGGTCGCCGCGAAGCGGTCGACGAATAGGGGCAGGGCATCGCGCTCGTCGTAGGTCGGGACGACGACGATCGCCCGCTCGGGTCCAGCCCCGGGCGGCGCGGCCGGTGGCAGCTCCGGGCAAGCGGAGGACCCGGCCAGCGTGCGCCGGCGCCGCGTGCGCCCCGTCGCCAGCACGAGCGCCGCCGTCTCGGCCAGCCCCGCCGCCGCCAGCTCGCCGGCGAGGCTGACCGCGCGCAGCGCCAGCGCCAGGCCGGCCGCCCGGCCGGGCCCGAGCGCCGGCGTCAGCGCCACCGTCAGCGCCGCGTCCCGCGGGCCGAGGCCGCCCGGCAGCAGCGGCACCAGCACCCCGACGACCCAGGCGAGCGCGAACGCTCCGAGCAGGGCGAGCGCCGGCAGGCCCGACGCCGCGCCGAGCAGACCGCGCGCCAGCAGCCACGCGCCCAGCCCGGTGGCCGCCCAGCCGATCCAGTCGACGGCGACCATCAGCGCGAGCGTCTGCCCGGGTACCGGCCCGGCGACGGCGACGCCACGGCCGGCGAGGACGCGCGCGAGCCGCGGCGACGCGAGCAGGCGGCGCAGCCCGAGCGCGGCCCCGGCGGCCCCGGCGGCCAGCGCGCACGCGAGCAGCGGCGGTTGTGCGTCGACCGCCAGGTACGCCACCGGCGCGACGACGGCCCCGGCGACGACGGCCGCCAGCTGCTCGTACCCCGTCGCGGTCAGGACCTGCGCCGTGGTCGCCCCGAGGCGCTCCCGAACCCGGACGCGGTAGACGAACCCGAGTGCGCCGGTCGGCTCGTAGCGCAGCAGGAACGACCGCGCCCAGACGCGCAGCGTCGCCGCGGCCGGCGCCTCGGCCCCGACGCGGCGCAGGGCGATGCCGAGCGTCAGCGCCTGTGCGAGCGGCGCCACCCCCAGCAGGAGGATCGACGCCGCAAGGGTCAGCGGCGCGATCGACCAGTCGACGGCGCCGATCGCGTCGGCCTCGCCCCCGACCGTGAGCCCGAGACCGATCAAGAGGCCGGCTCCGGCCGCGAGGCGTAGGTACCTGGTTGCCGAGCTGCCCATCAACCCTCCTTGTTGACCATTGGTCAGCAAGACACCGTAGACGCGGATCGGTTACGCGGTCAGTTAGATGAATCAGGCCGGCGGCTCGGACATGCCCTAGCGCGGTCCGGCGGTCCGTCCTCGAACGGCTGTGGGCTCACGCCATGATGAGCCCGCCGGGAGCGGACGCAACCAGCGCCCAGGTGCTCAGTCCCCGGCGGGGAGATCGACGCAGTCGCGGATCCGTGCCCGCTGCTGCGGGCGGGCGAGGTCGTAAACCCTGACGTCGAAGGCGGCGCACAGCCGGAGCGCGTGCGCCGTGCCGTCGGCCTCCGGCCGGCCACCGTCGGCGGAGCCGTCCAGCGCGGCCCAGCAGACCGCGAACCGGGCGGGCTCCGTGAGCTCCGCGCCGAGGATCTGATGGCAGTTGCGGGCGCGCAGCGCCCTGAGCCGCGGACCCAGCGCCGCCCAGTGCGGCTCGTGCCGGCGCGCGATCTCGAACGCCGCCGCCGCCGGCTCGCCGTGGACGGTGCCGAGGACGGGGACGCCGGGCTCGAACCCGGGCCACGGAAGGAAGACGTCGGCGTTCGCCCCGGCGCCCCGCTCGAACGCCTGATCGGCGCCCGGGGAATGTCCTGTGCGCAGCCGCCAGCCGCGCGCGGCCAGAGCCCGGGCCACCTGCTCGCACACGGCCAGCAGCGCCGGCGGCGTGCGGCGTGACCCGACTCCGGCATAGGACCGCGCGGGGGCGGCCGGCACGAGGCTACGCCAGTCGGACGCTGCGCAAGCCGAACGCGCCGTCGGCACGACCGAGGTGTAGCACCGGCCGGATGCAGGTGCAACCACCATCCGGCCTGCGGCCGTAAGCGGGATGCTCCTGTCGCCGCTCGGTCCGTCGACGGCGTCCGACCTGACGGCGTCGCCGGTTGGATTCGCTGACCCCATTCCTGCCCGGGGCAGAGGCTACTGCCGCGCTCGGGCACGGTGCGGGTCTTCGGTGACGCAGCCCCGGCCCGCACCGGGCCGGGGGCGCCGCGACCGCAGCTGCTACTTGACGATCACCTTCATCGACATGATCGGCCCGTGGATCGTGCACTGGAGGCTGTAGGTACCGGCCTTGGTGAACTTGTGCGTGAACGTCCCGGTTGCCATCGTGGCCGAGTGGAACTTCACCGGCCCCTTCAGGGCGGTGACGTTGTGGGGGTTCTTGCCGGTCCAGCGGAAGGACACGGTCTGGTTCTTCTTGATCGTGACGGTCGGGTGCGTTCCCTTGGCGCCGAAGAAGTTGTCCCCGACGACGACCGACTTGTTGGCGCTCAGCGATGGAGCGGCGAGCGCCCCGGCGGCGAGCATCGCCGCGGCAAGAGCCAACAGCATTCTGCGCATGTCGTACCTCCCTTGGTGGTTTTCCAAGGAGAGACCCCGAAAGCCAGGCTTCCTTCCGCCGCCGGGCGACCTCGCGCAGATCAGTCCTCGAGCAGGCGCCGCACGTGATCGGCGACGTTTGCCGGGGTGAAGCCGAACTTCTCGAGCAGTGTCCCGCCGGGAGCCGACGCGCCGAAGCGCTCGATCGAGACGACGTCGTCGGCGTAGCGCTCCCAGCCCATCGCGATGCCGGCCTCGACGGCGAGCGTCGGCAGGTCCTCGGGCAGGATCTCGTCACGGTAGGCGTCGTCCTGGCGCTCGAACAGCTCCCACGACGGCATCGAGACGATGCGGACGGGGAAGTCGAGCTCGTCGCGGGCGGCCAGGGCCACCCAGAGCTCACTGCCGGTGGCGATGATCGTCGCCTCGGCGCCGTCCGCCTCGGTCACGACGTACGCCCCGCGGCCGACGCCGTCGGCCGACGCGTAGTGGCCGGGCGACCGGTCGAGCACCGGCAGGTCCTGCCGCGACAGCGCCATCGCCGCCGGGCCGTCGAGGTCCTCGAGGATCACGCGCCAGGCCTCGGCCGTCTCGGCGGCATCGCCGGGACGGAAGACGACGAGGCCGGGGATCGCGCGTAGGGCGGCGACATGCTCGATCGGCTGGTGGGTCGGTCCGTCCTCGCCGAGGGCGACCGAGTCGTGCGTGAAGACCCAGGCGACCTTCAGCCCCATCAGCGCCGAGAGGCGGATCGACCCGCGCATGTAATCGGCGAACTGGAGGAACGTCGACCCGTACGGCCGGACGATCCCGCCGTGGGCGCCGAGGCCGTTGACGGCGGCCCCCATCGCGTGCTCGCGGACGCCGAAGAAGACATTGCGGCCCGACTCTGCCGCCGTGTAGCGCCCGGACTCGGGGAAGACGGTCATCGTCGAGGCGGTCAGGTCGGCGGCCCCGCCGACCATCGTCGGTGTCAACGGTTCGAAGGCGGCCATGGCCTTGCCGCCGGCGACGCGGGTCGAGAGCTTGTCCTTGGCCCAGTCGGTCGGCAGCGCTGCGGCGACGCCGGGCAGCGGACGGCCCTTCCAGGCGAGGTCCCACTCGTCGGCCCGCGCCGCGTCGGCGGCCCGCCAGGCCTCGAAGCGCTCGGTCCACTCGGCGTGCAGACGGGCGCCCTCGTCGACCATGCTGAAGGTCTCGTACACACCGTCGGGGACGAAGAATGTCTTGGCCGGATCCCAGCCCATGACCTCCTTGGTCAGGGCGACCTCCTCCTCGCCCAGCGCGGCGCCGTGGGCCTTGCTCGTCCCGGACTTGTTCGGCGACGGATAGCCGATGACCGACTTGACGCGGATCAGCGACGGCTTGTCCTCGATCTTCTGGGCGGCCTTGATCGCCGTCTCCAGCGCGAGCGTGTCGTTGGCGTCGTGGACGTCCTGGACGTGCCAGCCGTAGGCCTCGAAACGCTGGTCGACGTTCTCGCGATCGAAGCTGAGCGACGTGGGCCCGTCGAGCGAGATGTCGTTGTCGTCGTAGAGGTAGATGAGCCGCCCGAGGCCGAGCTGCCCGGCGAGCGAGGCCGCTTCGGAGGCGATGCCCTCCATCAGGTCGCCGTCGGAGACGATCGCGTAGATCCGGTGGTCCTGGACCTCGGGGCCGTAGTGGTCGCGCAGGAAGCGCTCGGCGATGGCCATGCCGACGCCGTTGGCGAAGCCCTGGCCCAGCGGGCCGGTGGTGACCTCGACGCCGGGCGTGGCGTTGACGCGGTCGAGCTCGGGGTGGCCGGGGGTGAGCGACTCCCACTGACGGAACTGCTTGAGCTGGTCCATCGGCAGGTCGTAGCCGGTGAGGTGCAGCACGGCGTAGAGCAGCATCGACCCATGGCCGGCGCTCAAGACGAACCGGTCGCGATCGGGCCAGCTCGGATCCTTCGGATCGTGGCGCATGATCTTGCGGAAGAGGACGAACGCCGCCGGCGCCATTGCCATCGGCAGTCCGGGGTGTCCGGAGTTGGCCTTCTGGATCGCGTCCATCGCCAACGTCCGGATCGTCTCGATCGACAGCTGCTCGGTATCGGATGTGAGGGCCACGAAGTTTTCGCCTGTCTCTGGTGGTCAGGAGCGCAACGGACGGCGGAGTGGGCCAGCGAAGCATCCCGGCGGGCCCATCCCCCGCAACTGTATCCAAGCTACCGGCAACGACGGCTGGCGGGCGCGTGCCGCGGGTCGCGCGCAGGGGCGATGCACATGGCCGGTGGTCGCCGGCAGCGGCCCGCGGCGGGGTTGCCCGACCCCGCCCCCGCCGACCGCGCCGATCGTGCCCCGCTCGGGACGGCGGCTACCGGGGCACGGCCCGCGCGCGCTAGACGAGCGGAGCCCGGGTGCGGATGTCCGCGCATTCGAGGCAGACATGCGCGGGCACGATCCCGATCCGGATCAGCAGCGAGAAGACGTGGCAGCCGAGGCAGATCGCGAAGATCGACTCGAGACCGGCGGCAAGGACCATCGCCCCGAGCAGCACGTCGACGAGCGTCGCCGAGCCGAGCAGCGCGGCAAGCGCGGCGGCGAGCGTGAACACGGCGCCCATGCCTTGGGCAAAGCGCTTCGGCGGGCCGGGGACCGGCTTGGGCGGGCCGAGCCGCGGGGCGACCACGGCGGTCGCGAAGCGGCCGAGCGGGCTGAGCGTCGGACCGGTCAGCACGCGGGCCACGAAGCCGTAGGCGAGCGGGACCAGCAGCCAGTACCAGGAGGTCGCGAGGATCACCGCGGCGAGGAGCATGACGACGCCCGCCACTACGCGTGCGGCCTTCTCGTTCACCGGATTGGGGAAGCTGAAGAGCTCGTGCACCGTCGGTTGAGCCTAGCAAACCTCACTAGATCGGTGAGGTAATACGGCTCGGCTCGGGCGATCCGCGCCAGGCTATCCGCCCGGACTCGCGTTGCCGGCGGCTCGCCCCCGGGCGGCCGGGTTGGCCCTGCCCACCGAGCACCGAGCGAACGGCGCGAGAGCTTCGCCCCGATCGCCGCCGCCCCGATCGCCGACGTCGCGGCGTGGTGGGGACAGCGGCGCGGCTGACAGGCAGGAGCGAGCGGCTAGCCCTCGCGCAGCTCGGCCATCTTGGCCCGATCATGGGTGGCCCTGATCCGCCGGACGGTGCCCGAGCGCGAGCGCATCACGAGCGACTCGGTGGTGGCCGAGCCGCTGCCCGGGAAGCGCACACCCTGGAGGACATCGCCGTCGGTGACACCGGTCGCCGAGAAGAAGGCGTCGTTGCCGGTGATCAGGTCGTTGTGGGTGAGCACGCGGTCGACGTCGTAGCCGGCGTCGATCGCCTCCTGGCGCTCCTCCGCGTTTCGCGGCCAGAGGCGGCCGAGCATGCCGCCGCCGATGCACTTGATCGCCGCCGCCGAGAGCACGCCCTCCGGCGTACCCCCGTAGCCCCAGAGGAGGTCGACCGGGGCGTCGTCGGTGACGGCGAGCAGCGCGCCGGCGACATCGCCGTCGGTGATGAAGCGCACGCGGGCCCCGGCCTCGCGGATCGCCTTGACCGACTCGTCGTGGCGGGGGCGATCCAGCACGACGACCATCACGTCGCCGATGTCGGTGCCCTTGCGCTTGGCGATCAGGTGCAGCGTCTCGCCGAGCGGCCGGTCGAGGTCGAGCAGGTCGGCGATCGCGGCGGCGCCGGCGATCTTGTGCATGTAGAACACGGGACCGGGATCGAACATCGTCCCGCGTGGCGAGAGCGCGATCACGGCGAGAGCGTTCGGCATCCCACGCGCGGCGAGGGTCGTTCCCTCGAGCGGGTCGACGGCGATGTCGACCTGCGGCGGCGAGCCGTCGCCGATGTGCTCGCCGTTGTAGAGCATCGGCGCCTCGTCCTTCTCACCCTCGCCGATCACGACGACGCCGTCCATCGCCACCGACCGCAGCGCGTGGCGCATGCCGTCGACGGCGGCCTGATCGGCTGCCTCCTTGTCGCCCCGTCCGACGAGGCGCGCACAACCGAGCGCCGCGGCCTCGGTTACCCGCACCAACTCGAGGGCCAGGTTACGGTCGGTGCCGATGCCGCTGAGGCTGCTGCTTCTGTCTGAAAGGTCCATGTTGAGAATCGTCCTCGGTGGTTTGCCGGCCAGCCTACCCTGCGCACATCCACCATGCCGGGACGCGCCCGGACCGGTGATAGCGTGATGCCGTGCGCGTCGATACCGCCTGGGGGCCGGCCGCCGCGGAGTCCGGCCGGCCGGGATGACCGGCATCCTGATCGGCGTCGATGTCGGCGGCACGAAGGTGGCCGTGGCGACCCTCGGCGGCGACGCGCTCCTCGCTGCGACCGACTCCTCGTCGGGTCGAGCGCTGATCGATCAGATCGTCCGCCAGGTCACCGCCGTCGCCGATGGACGCGAGATCGCCGCAGTCGGCGTCGGGATCCCGTCGGTGATCGAGTTCGCGACCGGTCGCGTTCGCTCGAGCGTCAACGTCCCGCTCGTCGACGTGCCCCTGCGCGCCGAGCTCACGGCCCGTCTCGGCGTGCCGGTGTTCGTCGACAACGACGCGACGGTCGCGGCGCTGGCCGAGGCGCACGACGAAACCGGCGGCCTCGACGCGGCGAACCTCGTGATGCTCACGATCGGCACCGGCGTCGGCGGCGGCATCGTCATCGCCGGACGCATCTACCGGGGAGCGACCGGGGCCGCCGGCGAGCTCGGCCACACGCTGATCTCGGCCGACCCCGATGCGCGGCCGGGGGACGCGTTCCCGCGACCCGGATCGCTCGAGGCCAATGCCGCCGGGCACGTGCTCGACGCGCTCGCCCAGGAGGCGGCCATCCGCGCGCCGGAGTCGGCGCTCGGCCGCATCGGGGCGGCCGTCCGCGGACCGGACGTCGTGGCGGCGGCCCGCGCCGGCGACGCCGTGGCGGTCGAATGTCTCGCGGTCCTGGGCCGGCGCCTCGGCCTCGGTATCGCGAACGCGATCAATACATTCGACCCGGATGTCGTGGCCATCGGCGGCGGCGTGTCCGCCGCGGGCGATCTGCTCCTCGGACCGGCCCTGGAGGTGGCGCGGCGCTACGTGTTGCCGGGCGTGGGCACGCGAACGGAGACGCGCATCGCCCGGGCCGGCCCGGGGGCAGGAGTGCGGGGCGCAGCGCTCCTGGCCCGAATCGAGCTGGGGAGCGCGGAGGCCCGGCCGCCCGCGGTCTGAGCGGTCCGGGTGTGCAGCCGCCTGTGAACCGGCGCGCCCGGCCCGGGAACGCCTGCCGTCCGGCGGACGCGGCCCTCACGTCGGCGGCCCAGCTCCGCCCGCGGCGCCCGGCCAGCCATAATGCGTCCAACGCGCACGGCCCACGCGGACGCGGGCGGGTCGATCCCGGCCGGACGACGAGATGGAGGCACGAGCCTTGATCACCGACGAGAACCCCCTGGCCGCAGGGCTCGAGCGGCTGCCGGTCGCCCCGACCACCCTGATCATCTTCGGCGCCACCGGCGATCTCGCCAAGCGCAAGCTGCTGCCGGCGATCTACAACCTCGGCCACGAGGGCGCTTTGCCCGAGCGCTTCAACCTCGTCGGCGTGTCGCGGAGCGAGATGGCTCACGACGACTTCCGCGAGCTCGCCGCCGAGGCGGTCCGGGCGTTCTCGCGGACCAGGCCCGACGAGGCCGTGCTCGAGACCCTCCTCTCCGACGTGCGCTACATCCCGGGCACCTTCGACGATCCGGCGGTCTTCGAGGCCCTGCGCACGACGCTGGACGGGATCGACGCAGCCGCCGGCGAGCCGACGGCCCGGTGCTTCTACGTGTCGACCGCCCCGGCGTTCTTCCCGGTGATCGTCGAGGCGCTCGGCGCGCACGGGCTGAATGAGTCGAGCGGCGCCGAGGTGAGGATCGTGATCGAGAAGCCGTTCGGCACCTCGCTGGCCGAGGCGCAGGACCTCAACCGGCGGGTGCTCGGCGTGTTCGAGGAGCGCCAGGTGTTCCGCATCGACCACTACCTGGGCAAGGAGACGGTCCAGAACATGTTGGCGATTCGCTTCGCCAACGGCATGTTCGAGCCGCTGTGGAACCGAAATTACATCGACCACGTGCAGATCACGGCGGCCGAGGACATCGGCATCGGTACGCGGGCCGGCTACTACGACAGCGCCGGGGCGCTGCGCGACCTCGTCCAGAACCACATGCTCCAGCTGCTGACCCTGCTGTGCATGGAGCCGCCCGTCGTCTTCTCCGCCGACGAGGTACGCGACGAGAAGGTCAAGGTCCTGCATGCGATCAAGACACCCCGGCACATCGAGTCGGTCGCCGTGCGCGCCCAGTACGGGCGCGGCGTCGTGGCCGGGGTCGAAGTCCCCGGCTATCTCGAGGAGGCTGGCGTGCCGTCGGACTCGAGCACCGAGACCTTCGCCGCGCTACGGCTGGAAGTCGACAACTGGCGCTGGGCCGGGATTCCCTTCTACCTGCGGACGGGTAAGCGTCTGGCCCGGCGGGTGACCGAGATCGCCGTCATCCTCAAGCCGGTTCCGCATATGGCCTTCGGTGGGCAGGACGTGCCGCCGAACGCGCTCGTGCTGACGATGCAGCCCAACGAGGGCGTGTCGCTGTCGCTGGGGGCCAAGCTGCCCGGGACACGGATGACGATTCGTCCGGTCAACATGGAGTTCCTCTACGGCACGGCCTTCATCTCACAGTCGCCCGAGGCCTACGAGCGGCTGATCCTCGACGCGATGCGCGGCGACGCGACGCTGTTCACCCGCAACGACGAGGTCGAGGCCCAGTGGCGCATCTGCGACCCGATCGTGAGCTACTGGGAGGCGCATCCGGCCGAGCTGCCCAAGTACCTGGCCGGCGACCAGGGGCCGGCGGCGTCGGAAGACATCCTCCTGGAAGGCCACCGTTGGCGCACGATCTGAGGCGAGGCCGCGCTTGATGCCCTTCGACGTCCCGCTCGGCGGGAGCCCGATCCCGCCGAGCGCCGATTATGCGTTCCTGTCCGACTGCGAGGCGACGGCGCTCGTCGCCCCGAGCGAAAACATCGACTGGATGTGCCTTCCGCGCATGGACGTGATCCGCGCCGACGAGGGGCTGGCAGCGGCTCAGGAGGCGTGCGCCGCCGGCGTCCGCACCGCGGCGACATCCGACAAGCGGCGACGCGGCGCAGCCGGCCGATGAGCCCGGCGGTCAACGACACCGTCTGGAGCGCACAGGACACGACGCCCGCGGCGATCGAGTCGGCCCTGCGCACGCTGCTGATCGAGCGCCACGCCGAGAGCGACCTCTACGTGCCGGCCCGGGTGCTCAACCTGCTGTGCATCGTCGACAAGGAGTGGAGCGGCGAGATCGCCAACCGGCTGCGGGCGGTCGGGCGCTTCCACCCGTCGCGGACGATCGTCTGCGCGGTCAGCAGGGGACGGACTACGCTCGACGCCATCGCCAGCGTCGCCGCCACGGCGAATCCAGAGGCGGGGGCGTTCGCGCTGACCCGGGAGACGGTGATCATCGATATCGGTCCGCGGCACGTCGCCCATCTCGACTCGATCGTCGACCCGCTCGTCGTGACCGACCTGCCGACGATGGTCTGGGCCCCGCACAGCCACTGGGACGCGGTCACCGCGCTGAAACGCCTGGCCCAGATCGTGCTGCTCGACTCGAGCGCCGATCCCGACGTCGGTCAGGGCCTACGGCGGGCGACCGATCTGCTCTCGCGCATGCACGTGGTCGACCTGGCGTGGATCCGCTCGGCTCCGTGGCGTGAGCGGGTCGCCGCCAGCTTCGATCCGCCAGCCCGGCGGGAGCGCCTCCACGAGATCGCCGCGATCGAGGTCCGCCACCACTACGCCTCGGGTGCCGGGGCGCTGCTCCTCTGCGGCTGGCTCGCCTCCCGCCTGGCTTGGGAGCCGCGGCCGCTGGAGGTGCCGGGCGACGGGACGGCGACCGGGTGGGTGCGCGCCCAAGGGGGCCGGGTGTCGATCCGGCTTGAGAGCGTCCCCCAGGAGGCTCCCGGCCTGGCCGGGATCACGCTGCGCCTGCGCGACGGCAGCTCGCTGTCACTCGACCGCGGCCGGGGCGGCCTGCATGCCGTCCGCCGCGATCCGAGCCGCGGCGAACAGCTCTTCACGCTGCTCGGCGCGTCCCGCGGCGAGGGCGGGATCCTCGGCGAGGGGATCCGCCAGAGCCTGATGCGCGACGCGGTCTACGGCGAGGCGCTGCGGGCGACGGCCGGCCTGCTCGCCTGAGCGTCGGGATTCGGCGCACACACCGGGCCGTTCGAGCGCGTCACGAGCGGTGTATAGGGTACGCGTGAGCGGATCGACGATTTGCGTGTGAAGATCCGGCACATCTGGGTAAAGACGCATCCGGTCGCGTGGCCGGTGCGAAATAGAGTCCAGAGCTCGAGGGCGACCCCGGGGCAGAGGCAGGGATGACACAACTCGACACGACCAGGCTGGACGCGATCCGCGAGCAGACCCGCAGGCTGGTCGACGGCATCGACGAGGAGGATCTCGAGCGCGTCCACTCGCCGCTGATGAGTCCGCTCGTCTGGGACCTCGGACACATCGCAGCCTTCGAGGACCTCTGGCTGGCGCACCGCTACGGCGGCCTGCCGCTGCTTCGCCCCGACCTGATGGAGGTCTACGACGCGTTCGAGACGCCCCGCGCGGACCGCGGCACGCTCCCCTACCTTCGCCGCGCCGAGGCCGAGGACTACGCCTCGGACGTCCGTCGCCGGGTCCGCGAGCTGCCGCTGGGCGACGGCTACTTCCACGAGTTGGTGGCCCGCCACGAAAGCCAGCACAACGAGACGATGCTGCAGACGCTGAATCTCGCGCGGATCGCCCGCTCTGGCGCTGAGGAGCCGACCGGCGACACGCTGGCCAGCGGCCTCGACCTGGTCGCGGTGCCCGGCGGGGACTTCCGCCTGGGTGCCGCGGAGGACGGCTTCAGCTACGACAACGAGCGGCCGCTCCACAGCGCCCCGATCGCGCCGTTCCGCATCGGGCGGGTGGCGGTCACCAACGGCGACTGGCTCAACTTCATCCGCGACGGCGGCTACGCGCGCAGCGCGTGGTGGACCGCCGCCGGCTGGGCCTGGCGGACGGCCGAGCGAGTCGAGCGGCCACTGAACTGGCTGAGCGACGAGCTCGAGTGGCGGCTGGCGGACGGCGCGACGCGGCTGGATCCGCACCGCCCGGTGGTGCACGTCTCGTGGTACGAGGCCGACGCCTTCGCCCGGTCGCGCGGCCTGCGACTGCCGAGCGAGGTCGAATGGGAGGCAGCCGCGACCTGGGACGGTCGGCGCAAGCAGGCCGGCGACTGGACGCAGCCCGGTTGCGCGAACCTGATCGAGTCTCGCATCTTCGGGACCGCCCCGGTCGGCTCCTACCCGGCCGGGGCCGCACCGTGTGGAGCCCAGGGAATGATCGGTGACACCTGGGAGTGGACGTCGAGCGAGTTCGACGGCTACCCGGGCTTCGTCGCCAAGCCGTACCGCGAGTACTCGGAGGTCTTCTTCGGCGGCGACTATCGCGTTCTGCGCGGCGGATCGTTCGCGAGCAGCAGGCACGTCATCTCACCGACGTTCCGCAACTGGGACCACCCGCAGCGGCGCCAGATCTTCGCCGGTGTCCGCGTGGCGGGCGACGCATGATCGAACCGACGCTCGACGCGAGCCCGGCGATCCAGATCGACTGCTGGGTCGACGAGGAGCGGTCGTTGGCCGACGACGCCTTCGACGGCCTGACGAAGCCGTTCAAGGAGCTGCCGCCGAAGCACAACTACGACGAGCGCGGCGCCGAGCTGTTCGACCGCATCTGCGAGCTTCCGGAGTACTACCAGACGCGCACCGAGCGCTCGATCCTCGAGCGCGACGCGGACAAGATCGTCGCGGCGAACGGCGCCGTCGAGCTGGTCGAGCTCGGGTCGGGCATGGCGACGAAGACGCGGGTGCTGCTCGGGGCGATGCACCGGGCCGGCACGCTCCTACGCTACGTGCCGCTCGACGTGACGGAGACCGTGGTCCGAGACTGCGCGCAGGAGCTTGTCGCGGAGTACCCGGGGCTCCAGGTGCATGGCGTGATCGGCGACTTCGAACGCCACCTCGACCGGGTTCCGGCGGCCGCCGGACCGCGGATCGTCGCCTTTCTCGGCGGCACCATCGGCAACTTCGCGCCGGGCAGTCGCCGGCGTTTCCTGCGCGACGTCGGCGGGCTGCTCGGTCCGGACGACCGTCTGCTGGTGGGCATCGACCTCGTCAAGGACCCGACCGTCCTCCAGGCGGCCTACGACGACTCGCAAGGGGTCACGGCCGAGTTCAACCTGAACATGCTCCATGTGCTCAACCGAGAGCTCGACGCCGACTTCGATCCCGAGCTCTTCCGGCACGTGGCGCTGTTCGACCGGCGCAACGAGTGGATCGAGATGCGCCTGCAGGCGACCCAGTCCCAGCAGGTGGCGATCGGCGCACTGGACCTCGAGATCGTCTTCGCCGAGGGCGAGGAGCTGCGCACGGAGATCAGCGCCAAGTTCACGCCCGCCCGGCTCGAGGCCGACCTCGCCGCCGCCGGCCTCGAGTGCGACGACTGGCTGACCGACGACGACGAGCTGTTCGCGCTCGCGCTCGCCCGCCCGACAGCGCCGCCGCGCTAGCGAACCCGCACGAAGACCGCGCGCTTGGCCGGAGCGAGCGTCTGGCTGCCCGGGAAGCCGACCCGCAGCTCGATCCGGCCGCGGGCGGCGATCGCCCGATTCAACCTGAAGCGACAACCCACCGTCAGCGTCAGCGACTGCTTGAGGATCGTCCGGC
The DNA here is from genome assembly GCA_963742705.1 of uncultured Solirubrobacterales bacterium. GTDB lineage: Bacteria > Actinomycetota > Thermoleophilia > Solirubrobacterales > Solirubrobacteraceae > Palsa-513. Next base: position 359,803 of record CAVUMZ010000019.1, read on the forward strand.
CGCCGTGGAGCGCCCGCGCCGTGACGCGCAACCCGATGCAGTCGCTCGCTCCGGCCAGGCTTCCGCGCACGTCGACGCGCCCGGACGCCGCCGCGACCGCGTGGAGCGCCAGCGCGCTGGTCGCGCGGGAGGACTCGGCGCAGAAGCGGCCGGGAAGGTCCGCCAGGTCGACGGCATCGGCCATCTTCTGGTAGCCGAGATAGTTCGGGTGCACGTGGTCGCCGCTGTCGAGGAGCGGATCGAGCTCATTCGGCTGCGCCAGACCGCGCAGCGCCGCGTCGAAGTCGACGACCCCGTCGGCGCCGCTGGCGCCGCTGCGGATCCAGTCGTTCACGGCGACGCGAACGGCGTTGAGCGGGCTGTCGACGTACACGGACGGGATCACGTTGCCGAGGCCGAGCAGCCCGGTGCCGGCCGGAGTGATCGTGCCCAGCAGCACGCGGACGCCGGCGGCGTGCAGCCGCGCGACGACCTGCGCGAGTCCTCCGGTCACCTGCTCCGCGCTGGCGCCGCCGCCGATATCGTTGATTCCCTCGAGCACGATCGCGTCACTCACGCCGGCCACGCCGAGCACGTCGTCGTCCAAGCGGGCCAGCCCGCTCGCCCCGGTCAGTGTCTGCTGACCGTCGGTGAGCAGGCGATTCCCGCTGATGCCGGCGTTCACCACTGACTTCGACGGGCCGCCGGCCACGGCCAGCAGGCGCCGGGCGAGGTAGTCGGGGAAGCGGTGGCCCAGGTCGATCCCGCCCTGGTCCTCGGCGGTACCGGAGCCGTCGTCCTCGTAGCCGTCGGTGATCGAGTCGCCGAACATCACGGCGGCGCCGACCTGGGCTCGCGCGAGGACGTCGACGGCGTCGACGTAGTCGACCGTGGTCGTCGAGCCGGTGAAGGCGGCGGCGGCAGTCTCGTCGCCGGCCGACTGGGGCGTCAGGTACGAGCGTTCGCGACCGATCAGGTGGCCGGTCGCCGGCCCCGTCGGGGCGGCGAGGTAAAGGCTCACGGCCAGGTCCTGGAACGGCGCGAACGTGAAGGCGACGGGGTCGCTGAGCGTCTCCCCCCCGGCACCGACGACGACGCCGGCACGGCCGGCGAAGGTCAGCGGCCGACTGGAGCCGGCGAGCAGCGCCGCGCCTGAGCGGCGTCGGGCCACCGACGCAGCGGCGAAGGCGACCGGCCTGGTCCCGAAGCGGTTGGAGAGGTGGACGCGGAGCTCGCTGCCGCCGAGATGCGGAGTGAGGACGATCCGCAGCGTCTGATCGGCGAAGCCGCCGCCGAGCGCCCCGGTCGGATCGGCCGTCCACGCCGCCACCCAGTGGGTCGTCCCGCACGCGGTCGCGCTTTGGCCATGCGCCACGGGGGCGGCGACGGTGGCCCCCGCCGCGACCATCCACGCCGCGACCAGCGCGAACGGGATTCTTCGACTTAAGGAACCGTCCCTTAGAGAGAACACTAAGTTCTCTCTCGACCGGAACTTGAGCGACTACGCCGTTATCTGGACGAATGTTCGACCGGACCGGGCCGGGCCGTCAAACCCTCAGCCGAGCCGCTCGATCAGCATCGCCTGGCCCATGCCACCGGCGACGCACATCGACTCGATGCCGAACCGGCCACCGGTCGTCTCGAGGTCGTTCAGCAGGGTCGTCATGATCCGCGCGCCGGTCATGCCGAACGGGTGGCCGAGGGCGATCGCACCGCCGAACGGGTTCAGCTTCTCGCCGGGGATGCCGAGCTCGTCCATGCAGGGCACGATCTGGGCAGCGAAGGCCTCGTTGATCTCGACGACGTCGATCTCGTCGATCGTCATCCCGGTCCGGGCGAGCAGGGCCCGGATGGCCGGGATCGGACCGATGCCCATGTATTCGGGCTCGACCGCCGCGACCGTCGACGCCAGGATCCGCGCCCGCGGCTGGAAGCCGAGCTCGGCGGCGCGGGTCTCGCTCATCACGAGCACGGCCGCCGCCCCGTCGTTGAGCGGGCAGGCGTTGCCGGCGGTCACGGTCCCGCCGTCCGGCTTGAAGACAGGCTTCAGCTCGGCGAGCTTCTCGAGCGTCGTCCCCGGCCGCGGACCGTCGTCGCGGGTGACGATCGCCCCGTCCGGTGTCGTCACCGGGACGATCTCCCGGTCGAAGTGGCCCGAGTCGCGCGCGGCGACAGCGCGATTCTGGGAGATCAGCGCCCAGGCGTCCTGCGCCTCGCGCGTAACGCCGTAGCGCTCGGCGACGTTCTCGGCGGTGAGGCCCATCGGGATGTACACGTTGCAGATCGCGCCGTCGGAGCCGTCCAGCCGCGGGTGGAACTGGAAGTCCGGGCCGCCGGCCGCCCGCGACACGGCCTCGACGCCGGCAGCGACGTAGATATCGCCCTCACCGGCGGTGATCGCGTGGAACGCCATCCTGATCGTCTGCAGCGACGACGCGCAGAAGCGGTTGACGGTGCACCCCGGCACGTGGACGTCGATCCCGGCGAGCAGCGCCGCGTTACGGGCGATGTTGTAGCCCTGCTCGCCGGCCCCGAAGGCGGCGCCCATCATCACGTCCTCGATCGCGCTCGACGCGAGCGCGGGATTGCGCTCGAGCAGCGCCCGCAGCGGCACGGCGGCGAGGTCCTCGGCCCGAACCTGCGTCAACGAGCCCTTGAAGGCCCGGCCGATCGGCGTCCGGATCGCGTCGACGATGACTGCTTGCGGCATGCTCGAATCTCCTTGATCGGGTCCGGCGCCTGCGGGCGCCGGGCAGTCGATTCTAGGAGGTCGACGCGTCGCTTCCGGTGGGCGCGGCCGCCGGGAGACGCCAGGTCGTCGGCGAAGCCGCCGGCCGCGGGCGCTGATCTACACTCGTGCGGCCCGCCACGCCGGCGTCGGCGATCGGGTGATCGATCGAGATGGAGCGCGACTTCAACATCGAAGCCGTCCGTGGCGACGGCAGCCTCAGGCTCGTCGTCAGCGGCGACCTCGACTTGGCGACGGCGCCCCTGCTGGCCGCTGCGCTACAGGAGGCCGAGGCCGGGAGCGCGGCGTTGATCGTGGTCGATCTGACCGGCGTCCCGTTCGTCGACTCCACCGGCTTGCGGGCGTTGGTGGCGGGCCATCAGCACTCGCGTCAAAACGGGGACCGCCTGCGCATCACCGGCACCTCGGAGCAGCCCTTGAAGCTGTTCGAGCTCGCCGGCGTGCTCGACCGGCTCCCCTTCCTCGGGGCCGACGACGGCGGCCCCGCCGAGGTTGCCTGAATCATTCGCCGCGAACCGGGTAGACCGAGAGTCCTGAGACGACCCGAGCCGATACCCCTGATTCATGTCCAGCTGCCCTGCGAGCCCGTGGCCCCGGGGCTCGCCCGGGATGCGCTGAAGAGCCTGCCCGAGCTCGCACCGGTGATCGACGAAGCGCTCCTCGTGGCGAGCGAGCTGGTCACGAATGCGGTGATGCACTCTGGCTGCGCCCCGGGCGAGACGATCACGCTCGAGGCGGCCTACGACGCCGGCCGCGTGCGCATCGCCGTGCACGACCCAGGGCACTCGGGGGGGGTTCCGGCCATGCCTGCGCAGCCGCCGGCGACCGGCGGCCTCGGCCTGCGACTGGTCTCCAAGGTCGCATGCCACTGGGGCGTCGACCAGCGGCCCGGGCGGCTGGTCTGGGCCGAGTTGCCCGTCGCCTGAGGGCTGCCGGCGCGCGGCGGCCCGGTCAGAGCCCGAGGCCCTGAACTCCCATCTCGTCGAAGCCGACGTGGTGGGCGAGTTCGTGCCGCACGGTTCTCGTGACCTGCTCGCGCAGGGCCTCGGGGTCCGCGCCGAAGTCGCGCCGCAGCGTGTCGCGGAAGATCACGATGCGATCGGGGTAGTCGTCGCGATGGACGGTGTCGCCCTGGTAGAGGCCGTACGCGCCGTGACGCCGGCCGTGGTCTGAGATCACGACCGGGACGTGCCGCAGGGCGTTCTGGAGCAGGTCGGGCAGGTCGTCGAGGGCGTCGCGGACAAGCTCGGCGAAGTCGTCGTCCGAGAGCGGGTCGAGCGCCATGAAATCGAGCTCGCCCGGCTCGGCCGCGAGGCCGGCGTGGGCCAGGCGCTCGGAGCGCTGCACGACCAGCTCGAACTCCTCCTCGGACGCCGGATGGTGGTAGTCGCCGAGCCGGGCGGAGACGAGCGCGACGACCACCCCGAGCACGGCGACGCCGGCGACGATCGTCGCGAGGAACTCGAGCAGCCGGACCGGGCCCGAGCTGCTCGGCCCGTTCAGCAGCCAGACCGCGGTCAGCCCGACACAGAGGGCGCCGACCGCGGAGCGGAGGATCCGAGCGACTGGCGGCGGCCCGGGCACGGCTAGCGGAGGGCCCGGGCGATCACGAGGCGCTGGATCTCGTTCGTGCCCTCGTAGATCTGGGTGATCTTGGCGTCCCGCATCATCCGCTCGACCGGATATTCCTTCACGTAGCCGTAGCCGCCGAGAACCTGTATCGCCTCGAGGGTGACCCACATCGCCGTGTCCGAGCAGAACACCTTTGCCATCGACGCGTACTTGCCCGCACCGGGCTCGCGCCGGTCGGCCATGGCGCAGGCCCGGTAGAGCAGCTCGCGCCCGGCCGCCGTCCGCAGCTCCATGTCGGCGAGCTTGAACTGGATCGCCTGGAAGGCGTCGATCGTGCGGCCGAACTGCCGGCGCTCGCGCGCGTAGCCAACGGCGTAGTCGGTGGCGCCCTGAGCCAGCCCGATCGCCTGGGCGCCGGCACCCAGACGGGTGCGCTCCAACGTCGTGAGAGCCACCTTCAGGCCCTTGCCGACCTCGCCGAGGACGTTCTCCGGCCCGACCCGCACGTCGTCGAAGATCGGCTGGCCGGTCGGCGATCCCCGGATGCCGAGCTTGTGCTCGAGCTTGCCGATGGCGAATCCCGGCCGGTCGGCTTCGACGATGAACGCCGTGATCCTGCGGTTCTGGCGGTCGGTGACGGCGAAGACGATGTAGAAGTCGGCGATGCCGAGGTTCGTGATCCAGTTCTTCGTGCCGCTGATGACCCAGTCGTCACCGTCCGGGCGCGCCGTCGTGATCATGCCGCCGGGATCGGAGCCGGCCTCGGGCTCCGAAAGCGCGAAGGCCGGCGACCACTCGCCGGACGCGCAGCGCGGAAGGAACCGCTGCTTCTGCTCGTCCGTGCCGAACAGCTGGATCGGCAGCGTGCCGAGCTCGTGGACCATGAGGATCAGGGCGCTCGAGGCACACGACTTGGCGATCTCCTCGATCGCCACGTTCAGCATCAACGTGCCCGTCCCGGTCCCCCCGTACTCGGTCGGGAACGGCAGGCCGAGGATGTCGTGCTCGGCGAACAGAGATCGCACGTCCCACGGATACTCGGCCGTCTCGTCGATCGCCGCCGCCCGCGGCGCCACCCGCTCGACGCAGATCTGGCTGATGGCCGCGCGGAAGTCGATGACCTCCTGCGGCAGGGCGTACACGTCGGCGAGCGTCTCCATCGGACCCGAATCCTAGTGGGTCATCTTGCCGATCCGTGCGGGCTCGGCCGCGCGGAAATCGAGCTCCGCGGGACGGCGTGGCCCGGCCACAGCGGGCGCCGAGGCCGCCGCGCGGCGACGCTTGTCCCCATCGCGAGCCTGCCGTCGCCGGGATCGATCACCGCGACCGGCTACACCACGCTCGCGCCCGGCGGCGGTGGCTGCGGCTGCGGCGCAGCGGGCGCCCGGAAGCCGGGAGCCGCGCGCGCCGAGTCGCCGGGCTCGTCGGCGATTCGCCGCCAGACGGCGATCTTCCCGCCGCGGATCACGAACGCGACCCTCGCCGTGCCCCCGACGCCCGTGCCACAGTCGGCGCCCGGACGGCGGCCGAGCCGAAACAGGGCGTCGATGTAGCGGTCGACCGGGCGAGTGTCGAGCAGCTGCGCACCGCACGGCAGCGCCAAGTTGACGCCGCGGGCGTCGGCCTCGGTGCGCACGGTGACGACGGGGGCCTGCGGCGCGATCTGGACCTGGCTGGGAATCGCGAAGTAGGCGGTCGCGGCGGCGACGTCGCCGCGCGCCAGAGCCCGCGACCAGGCGCGGATCACCGCGACGGCGGCGCGGACGCCGTCGGCGGCGGGAGGCGTCGACCGCGTGGCGCCGGGGGCGATGGCCGGCGCCGCGGCGCGGGGCGCACCGCCACCGCACCCGCTGAGCGCCAGGGCGGCGACGACGCCGACGATCGATCGCCCCGCGAGCCGCAGCATGCCTTGGATCATCGCAGCGGCCCGGGCGGGGGCGCGGTAGCCTCCCGCCCGTGAGCCAGCTCGACATACCGGCCGAGATCGCCGCGGAGATGCAGGCGCGCGGGGCCCAGGTGATCGACGTCCGCGAGGACTACGAGCGGGAGGCCGGCTACATCCCCGGAAGCCGGCACATCGCGCTCGGCGCGCTGGCGTCCCAGGCGGCGACGATCGACCGCGACCAGCCGGTCATCTTCCAGTGCCGCATCGGCGGGCGCTCGTCGATGGCGGCCGACGCCTTCAGTGCCGACGGCTACGACGCCTACAACCTCACGGGCGGGCTGCTGGCCTGGGTCTCGGCTGGCCTGCCGCTCGAGCCGCAGGACGGCTACGTCGCCGACCACTGACGCCGACGTCAGTGGAGCAGCGTGAGGGTCTTCACCTGACGCTTCTGGCCGAGCTCGGTCAGGCTGGGCTTGAAGCCGACCGAGTGGATCAGGTCGGTCATCAGGGGAATCCAGGCGAGCATCAGGTAGAGGCTGACGACGAGGGCACCGACCCGCAGCGCCCGGCCGCGGACGAGCGCGGCGAACGGCAGCAGCCAGAGGACGTACCACGGCAAGGTCCAGCTCAGCGTCGCCAGCAGGGCGAGCGTGGCGGCACCGGCGCCGACCATCCAGTTGCGCGTCCGCCAGGCCCACACGCTGGTGGCGGCGACGGCGACGAGGAGCAGCAGGTCGAGACCCAGCTTCATCCCGTCGGTCTCCCCGCCCGGCCCGAGCAGGTAGCCGAGCACGTTCGGCAGGCCGACGAGCGTCACCAGCGTGCTCTGCTGGGCGAGGTTCGGCAGGTTTGCCCCGAACGCGTACAGCGAGGCCCCGCCGAACACCACGGCGCCGATGACGACGCCGGCCAGCAGCCGCAGGCGGCGGGAAACGCCGCACAGCATCACCGGCAGGAGCAGGCCGGCCGACGCCTTGATCGCGACCGCGGCGACCAGCACGAAGCCGGCGGTGACCTCGCGAGCCGGACCAGGCTCGTCGGCGGGTAGCGGCCGCGGCGAGCCGTCGAGCGCAGTGAGCAGCCGGTGCCAGGTTGACGGCGGCGCGCCGACCTCGACCTGGCGCGGGCGACGCGCGCGCGCCTCGAGCAACAGGTAGACGGCGAGCAGGACGAACAGAACCATGAAGAAGTCGTTGTGATCGCCGCCGAGACCCCAGACGAGGACGAGCGGGTTGAGCCCCACGAAGAGCGTGGCCTTGAGCGGATCGCGGCCGAGCAGCTCGGCGCAGCGCCAGACAAGCCACAAGCACGCGAGGCTCGCGGCGAGCAGCGTCGCCTTCAGCGCCCAGAACGACGCGGCGATGCCGAGCGGGACCAGGGCGAAGGTGAAGATCGTGAAGAGCGGTCCGTATGGGCTCAGCAGGGAGTGCCAGTTGCTGAGGTGGAAGCTCAGGTCGGTGTGGGGCCCCAGCGCCGGGATCGTGGTGTACGGATTGAGGCCGTAGAGCACCTCCATGCGGCCGTAGTTGATGTAGTTGAAGACGTCGGTGAGCGAAAGCGGGGGCGAGAGGAAGAAGATCAGCTGGAGCGCGACGACGGCGGCGAGCGCCCTGCGCGGCCGCAGCGAGTCGGCGCAGGCGAGCACGAGCAGGTAGCCGAGGAAGAGCCCGACGACGAGCGCCGTGAGCAGGATCTTGCGCCCTTCGTCGCTCGGCTTGAACCAGCTCGCGAGCGGTCCGAGCGGACCGGCCAGCCAGGCGGGAAAGCCGGTGCCGCGCGGCGCGAGGATCGAGACGCGCGAGGCCGGGTCGCTCGGCGGCGAGAGGATCGACGGGCGGGCGGCGACGATCGCGACGTAGGCAAGGCTGGCGAGCACCATCAGCGCGAGCGCCGCATTGGCGAGCCCGGCGAGCACAACGGAGGCGCGGCCCTGCGGCGCCGGCAGCTCGCGTCGGGAGACGCGGTCGGAGAAGCGCCAGGCGCGCGGGGCGAGCGCGTCGCCGTCGAGAACCGAGCCCGTTGAGCTCGCGCTTATCTGCTCACTTGACATGACCGAGGAGGAGCGGCAGAGCGGACCGGATCGGCGGATGGCGCCGGTCGGCCGCGAGGCGGGCTCGGCACGAGGATACCCCGCAAAGTCGGCCAACCCCGGCAGTTGGCTTGCGCTGTACGCAACGGAGCCCGCGGTTGCCGCGGGCTCCGGTCGTACCCTGCGTCAGCTGAGTCGCTCAGGTCGCGACGACGTTGACTGCCTTGGGCCCCTTGTCACCGGCCTCGGCGTCGTAGGAAACCTTCGCGCCCTCCTGCAGCGATCGGTAGCCCTCGCCGACGATCCCGGTGTGATGGACGAAGAGATCCTTCTCGCCGTCGTCCGGCGTGATGAAGCCGAATCCCTTGTCATCGCTGAACCATTTCACGGTGCCCGTAGGCATACGTCCCTCCACTGTCTTTGTCCCTGCCAGCGACGCAGACGCTGCTTCGAAAAAGCTCGCCCCACGCTCGCTCGCACTGCGTTTCGCCGGCTGTCCGGCAGATTTCGCGCCGGACGGTAGCAGTTCTGCCCGCGAGCGCCAGACTTCCGTGCTAACGCGTGCGGACGAGCAGGGCCTGCGCCGCCATGCCGAGCGGGCCGCGCTCGTCATGAAGACCGCTGACGGCCGTCGCGCCGCCGCCCGGCTCGATCTCGGTGCGCGCGTCGAGCAGCACCCAGGAGCCGGCCGGCTGGCGCCGGATATGGACGACCAGATCCGGATTGACGAAGGTCGTGCGCCCGAAGTCGAGCTCGGCGCTGACGCCATTGCCGAAGTCCGCGACGGCGGCGACTCGCATCAGCGGCGTCGGCTCCTCGGCATCGATGACGGGGCGACGCAGACGCAGCCAGACCGCGACCGGTCCCCCCGCGCCGACGCCGCGGGCGAAGCGCATCTCGACCGACGTCCCGGCGAAGCTCGGCCCATCGCCGGTCCCGAGCGTGAACGGCGTCGCCGCGAGCGCGTCCGGATGGGGCAGGTCGAGCTGGGGCGCGCGGGCCGCCAAGCGTTCGTCGTCGGGGACGCGCGCGATGCGCAGCGCCGTCAGCCGACAGACACAGCGGTCGTCGGCGTGGAGGCTCGCTCCGACGAGCTGCACCCGCCGGCCGGGTCGGAGCATCGTCAGCTCGACCGCGAGCGGCGCGACCGGGACCGGGCGGAGGAACTCATAGGAGAGGCGTACGACGTGGAGCTCGCCGCCAGCCGGCTCGAAGCGCTCGACCGCTCCGGCGAGGAGGGCCGCCGGGGCGCCGCCGTGCAGCGCCCCGGGATCCCAGGGTCCGCGGGCGTGGGCGGTCGGCAGGAACCGGGGTCCGATTCGCTCGAAGACCGGCTCGTCCACCGGCGAACCCTTACACACGGCGAAACGCTGGCGGCGGTGGGCGCACGCCGCGGTAGAATTAGGGCATGCCAAACAAGGTGAGCAAATCAGATCAGGAGTGGCAGCAGGAGCTGACGCCGGAGCAGTTCAAGGTGCTGCGCAAGAAGGGCACGGAGCGGCCGTTCACCGGCGAGTACGACGGCGAGAAGACGCCGGGCGTGTACCGCTGCGCCGGCTGTGGGACGGGGCTGTTTCGCTCGGACGCGAAGTTCGACTCGGGCAGCGGCTGGCCCAGCTTCTACGAGCCGGCCGACAGCGAGCACGTCAAGACCGAGACCGATCGGTCGTTCCTGATGCGGCGGACCGAGGTTCTGTGCGCGACCTGCGACGGCCACCTCGGCCACGTCTTCGACGATGGCCCGAACCCGACCGGCCTGCGCTACTGCATCAACTCGGCGGCGCTGAAGCTCGACCCGGCCGCCGGGGAGTAGCCACCGGCGCGCGCCGGGGCCGATGGTTGACTTCCACCGGCTCGAGCCGGCCGGCGATCCCGTCTCCGCGGCAGAGCTGCTCGACGACCTCCGCCCGGGGGACCGGCCGCCCGCCGGCCGGCCGCACCTGGTGCTCAACATGATCAGCACGGTCGACGGCCGCGGGGCCCTTGACGGGCGCACCCGGGGCCTCGGCAACGCTGGCGACCGCGAGCTGTTCCACCGCCTGCGCGCCCAGGCCGACGCCGTCATGGCGGGGGCGTCGACGATCCGCGACGAGCGCTACGGGCCGATCCTCAAGGAGCCGGACCTGATCGCGCTGCGCGAGCGGCGTGGCCAGCCGGCCCAGCCGCTGGCGGTGACGGTGAGCCGTAGCCTGGCGTTCGACCCGGCGCTGCCGCTGCTCGCCGATCCCGGCGCTCATCTCGTCGTGCTGACGCCCTCCGACGGTGAGCTGGCGCCCTGCGCCGCGACCGTCTCCTACGTGCGCGGGGGGTCGCTGACCGAGATGCTGGCTGGTCTGCGCCAAGAGTTCGGCGTGCGGTCGATCGTCTGCGAGGGTGGTCCGGCGCTCAACTCCGAGCTGCTGGCCGCGAGCCTGGTCGACGAGCTCTTCCTCTCGATCTCGCCACTCCTGCTCGGCGGCCGCACGCCGTTGACGATCGTCGACGGACCGGCCGCCCTGACGCGGCTCGAACTGGTCTGGCTGGTCGAGAAGGAGAGCTTCCTGCACGCCCGCTACCGCGTCGTCTCAGGGCCCTAGCCGGCGGCGCCCTCGTCGACGGCAGGCGTCTCGCGCGCGACGATCTCGAGCAGCTCCGCCGCCAGGCGGCCGCCGTCGGCGCCGGTCTGGGGCGTCGCGGCGATCTCGACGACGACCTCGTCGCCGTCGAGCTCGACGAGCGTGACCTGCGGTCGTGCGCGGATCGGGGTCGTCAGGGACTCCTCGATCAGGCGCTGTAGATCGGTCGGCGTGACGTCGGCCCGCAGACGCGCGCGCAGGTTGACCGCCGTCGGCTCGCGCAGCGGCGTGACCGCCGAGTTCAGCACCACGCTGTTGGGCACCATCACCTGGTCGCCGCCGTCGGCGAACGTCGTGTAGAGCAGGCCGAGCGAGCTGACGACGCCCTCGATGCGCCCCGGCGACCCCTGTAGCCGCACACGCTCGCCGACGCGAAACGGCCGGGCGCTGAGGAGCACGGTGCCGGCAATCAGGTTGCCGAGCGTCTGCTGGGCGGCGAGGCCGACGATCACGGCGGTGAAGGCGCCGCCGACCGCGACGGCTCGCGGGTCGAGGCCGGCAAACAGGGAGGCGACGACGATGGTCGCGCCGACGGTGAACAGCCGGATCAGGAATCCGGCGGTCCCCGCGGCTGCCGGGTCCATGTGTCGCAGCAGCGCCGGCCCGAGGCCGCGACCGACGTCACGCGCGAGCCACCAGCCGAGGATCACGAGCACGATCACCGTGAGCCCGCGGATGGGCGCGTCGAGTCCGGCGATCGCCCCGCCGAAGATCGCGTGGCGGTTGTCGAAGACGAGGATGACGGCGCCGAACAGCAGCCCGAGCACGAGCATCTCGGCCCGCGCCCGGCGGACCGCGCGCGCCGACAGCCGCGCCAGCCCGAGGTCGGGCAGGTAGTGGCCGCGGCGCGCCGGCGCCGGGTCGTCCTCGGGCTCGTCAGCCATCGCCGACGACATTGTTACCCGCTCGTGATCGTCGGGTGGAATGCCTGCTATCCGGGCGATCGGTCCTGCTACCGTCGATCTGAACACGAAGGCAAATGTGGCGGACAGCGAAGATCCGCCGGAAAGGAAGAACCCCCATGTCCTACGTGGACCTGCATCTGCACCTCCTCCCGGGGGTCGACGACGGGGCCAAGGACGAGCGCGCCGCGCTCGCCTACGCCCGCCGACTCGCCCAGGAGGGCGTCCGCGAGGTGACCGTCACCCCGCACGTCAGCCCGAGCTGGCCGCTCGACGTCGCCAGCATCCCGGGCCGCGTCGCCGCGCTCCAGCGGCTGATCGACGAGCGCAGCCTGGGCGTGCGCCTGCATGCCGGCGGCGAGCTCCATCCCGAGATGGCGGCCGGCCTGACTGACGACGAGCTCGATGTCATCGCCCACGGGCCGCCCGGCAGCCGTTGGGTGCTGCTGGAGACGCCGTTCGGCGGCATCGGCGACCACTTCGTCGGCGTCTGCGACGGCCTGCGCGCCCGGGGCTACGGCCTCGTCATCGCCCATCCGGAGCGGGCCGGTGACCTGCTGCACGACGGCGGCCTGGCCTTGCTGCGCGACCAGCTCGCCGCTGGAGCCGTGCTCCAGGTCAACGTCTGCTCTCTGCTCGGCAACCACGGCCTGCCGATCCAAGAGGCGGCCGTGCATCTGCTGCGCACCGGGCTGGCGCACGCGATCGCCTCCGACGCGCACCCCGGGACACGGGATCACACCGTGCGGCTCGGACTCGAGCTCGCGCTGCGCGCCGGCGCGTCGTCGGTCCAGGCCTGGCGCCTGACCCAGGCCAACCCACGCTTCCTGCTGCGCTCGGGCATCCCCAAGGGTCCGACCGCCGCCACCGTGGCGGCGCTCGAGTTGCTGCTCGACTGACGTCTGGAGGCAGCCGTCAGCCGCGGCGGTGCGTCGAGGGTCCGACCTCGACCGCCGTCGCGTCGGAGACCGCCCAGCCGAGCCGCTCGATCAGCTGACTGGCGAAATGCTCACTCTCGAGGTCGCTCGCGAGAACGCGCTCGGCCATCATCCTGACCGGGGCATCGTTGTCGCTGGGCACGGCCTCGACGATGATGCGTGGCATCGGGACTCCTCTCGGGACGCTTCGGTAACGGCGCTGCCCGCCTGATGATCGGCGAGGCGCCTTAATGCCGTGTGAAGATGTCGCGTCGACCGGCGGCCGGGGGCGAGGCCCCGGGACCGGGGGCCCGGGCGAGGCCCCCCTAGCGCCCCGGGCGCGCTGCCCGGGGCGTGGGTGGGGAGGGCTCTCGTGGGCTGCCCCGGTGGGGCGCCGTCTGTACGAGAGCAGGTGGCGAGGTGGTCAAGCTCGCAGGAGGCACTTCAGCAGCCGGCGGCCGAGCCCACGTCAAGATCCTGAGAACGCGCAACCACTTCACGGCCTCGTCACAGGGTCGAGTCCGGTTGCGAGCAATCTGCCTGCATGGAGACGATGCTGAGCGCACCGGCCGGGCGGCGCACATCGCGCCACGACCGGCGGGCGGCACCGGCGCTCGCCGTCGCCGTGCACGACATCGAGCCGGCGACCTTCGATCGTTGTGCCCTGATCCGCGACTGGCTGTCGGATCACGGCGTCGAACGGGTGACACTCCTCGTCGTCCCGGCGCGCGACCTCCACCCCATGTCCGACCGGCGGCCCGAGCTGGCGGCGTGGCTGCGCGACTGCGAGCGCCGCGGCGACGCCGTCGCCCAGCACGGGTTCCACGGCGGCGAGTCCGAGTTCAACGGTCTCGCCGAGGCCGACACCCGCCGCGCCGTCGACGCCGGCCGGCGCCTGCTCAAGCTGGCCGGACTCGAGCCGCGCGGCTTCGTCGCGCCTGCCTATTCCTACACCCCGGCCCTACGGGAGATCCTGACCGAGCGCTTCGAATGGTGGGCCGGCCTGCTGCGCCTCCACGGTAGCGAGCGCGGCGGGCGCCGGCGGCTCGGACCGCCACTGCGCGTGCGCTCGCCGGCGATCGCCGGTATCGGCGCCCATTTCGCCGGCCGCACGCTGCGCATCGACGTGCACCCGGCCGATCTCGCCGCGACCCGTCGCATGCTCGCGCTCGAGTCGCTGCTGCGCCGCTCGAGCGCTCGCGTCGCCAGGACGTACGACGAGCTCGCCGCGCCGACCTACTGAGCGCCGCGATGGCGCCGGCGGTGCTGCTTGAGCGTGATTCCCTCGAGCAGGTGGGCGACGGTCTCGCAGGCGTCGACGGCGGCCTCGAGCGATTCGAAGATGTCGCGCCAGCGGATCACCACCATCGGGTCGGTGCCGCTGACGAAGAGCGATGCCACGGCGTCGCGACGGATCCGGTCGCCCTCGTTCTCAAGTCGGTGGATCTCGACGAGGTGCGTGGCGGAGTCGCTCCCGCGGCAGAGACAGCCCAGGGCCCGCGATACCTGCTCAGCCGCACCGACGAGGACCTCGGCCAGCTCGACCGCTGACTCCATGCTCGCCTCGACCGCGTACATGCCGAGCGTGTCCGCCACCTGCTCGGCGTGGTCGACGATGTCATCGAGGGCCGTCGCCAGCGCGTGGCCGTCGCCGGCGTCGAACGGCGCCCGCATCCTCCGCATGCCGCCGATCAGGTGAATCACATCGTGTGTGATGCGGTCGCCTTCGTGCTCACATCGCAGGATGTCGGCCGCGAGCATCGCCCGCTCCGGGTAGTCGCTGAGCAGGTCGCGCAGCAACACGCACGCGCGCTGCACGTTGCGCCCCGACTCCTCGATGAGTGTGAGCAGAGCGTCGTCGACCGAGCGTCCGAGTAGTAGCGCCATCTGCCCAGACTGACGCCCGCCACCCGGCCGTGGCGCGCCTCTCACGCCTTCTTCACGCTCCGATCACCGTTTGATAACACGGTCTCGGCCGCCGCGCGCCAGCCTTGGCCGCGATGGAGCCCAACGGCCATCCGGACGAGGTTCTTCACGCGGGCGAGCTCGAGATCCGCCTCGGCGAGGGGCTCGTGCGGTCGGCCGGTGGCGTGCTGACGCTGTCGGTGCGCGAGTTCCAGCTGCTCGTGGCGCTCGCGCGCCGCGCCGGCGGGATCGTCCGACGCGACGAGCTCTACCTCGCCGTCTGGGGCTGCGAGCTGCGCCGCGGCGACCGTTCGGTCGACGTTTACGTGAGCAAGCTCCGCTCGAAGCTCGACGCGGCGATGCCCGATCAGCGCTACATCCACACGCACCCGGGCTTCGGCTACCGTTTTCAGCCGCAGCCTTCACGAAATCTTGACAACAAGCCCGCCGGGCGGCTCCAGACTGCGTCCGGCGAAAGACTCTAGTCCGCGCAAGCGCAGGATTCGTGCGGCCAGGTCGGATGCCCGGCGAGCGATCGCGGCCAGGTCATGACAAACAAGGAGTCGACGTGAAACCACGCAATCTGGTCGCGCTGTCCGCGACCGCCCTAGTCTCGCTCGGTCTCGCTGCCTGCGGCAGCTCGAGCTCCAAGAGCTCCACCGGCACGACCTCGTCCAGCTCGGGCGGGACGACGATCTCCGGCGCCGGCTCGACGCTGGCGGCGCCCGTCTACTCGCAGTGGGGCTCGCAGGTCCCGGGCGTGACGGTCAACTACCAGGCGGTCGGCTCGGGCGCCGGCATCACGGCGCTCGAGACCAAGACCGCCAACTTCGGCGCGAGCGACCCGCCGCTCAAGCCGGCCGACGAGACGGCGATCGCCAAGAACGGCAGCCCAGCCGTCCAGATCCCGATGTTCCTCGGGGCGATCACCGCCTCCTACAACGTGACCGGCGTCAAGACCGGACTCAAGCTCGACGGCAAGACCCTGGCCGACATCTTCCTCGGCAAGGTCAAGACCTGGAACGACGCCGAGATCAAGGCGCTGAACCCGGGCGTGACGCTGCCGAGCACGGCGATAACCACGATCCACCGCTCCGACTCCTCCGGCACGACCGCCGGCTTCACCGGGTTCCTGGCGGCAGTCGATCCCGAGTTCATGACCAAGGTCGGCTCCGGCAAGGACGTCAACTGGCCCGGCGGAACCGGCGCCAAGGGCAACGCGGGCGTCGCCGGCGCGGTCCAGCAGACCGACGGCTCGATCGGCTACGTCGAGCAGGCGTACGCGCTGCAGCACAACTTCACCTACGCGTCGGTCAAGAACAAGGCAGGACAGTTCATCGCCCCGAGCCTGGCCTCGGCCACGGCGGCCGCGGAGGGCGTCAAGGTCCCGGCGAACCTCGGCTTCGCGATCACCAACCCGTCCGGCCCCACGGCCTACCCGATCACCTCGCAGACGTTCATCGTCGTCAACAAGGACCTCTGCAAGGCCGGGGCGAGCGCGGCCGCCGCCGGGGGCGTCGCGAAGTTCCTGGCCTACGGGCTCGGCGCCGGCCAGGCCGTGCTCAGCCAGGCCGACTACGCCCCGCTCCCCGCCTCGATCCTCGCCAAGGCGAAGACCGCGGCCTCCGGGCTCGAGTGCAACGGCTCCGCCGTCACCACGGCGTAGCGCCGAGACGGGGCGGGGCCACCCGATGAGCACGACCACCTCGCTCCCCCCCGGCGACCGCTCGCTCCTCGAGCGGTCGCCGGTCGCCCGGTTCCCCGATCGGGCGCTCAAGTACGGCCTGACGACCCTGGCCGCGCTGATCCTCGCGCTGATCGCCTTCTTCTTCATTCGCCTCGTCGGTGAGTCGCAGCCGGCGCTGTCGCACTTCGGTGTCCTCGGTTTCACCTTCGACAACGACTGGAACGTCAGCCTCAACCACTTCGGCGCCCTGCCCCTGGTCGTCGGAACGCTGATCACGTCGTTCCTGGCCCTGATCATCGGCGTCCCGGTCGCCGTCGCCACGGCGATCTACATCACCGAGCTCTGTCCGCGCCGGATCCGCACCGCCGTGACGATCCTGATCGAGCTGCTGGCGGCGGTGCCGTCGGTCGTCTACGGCCTGTGGGGGATCTTCTTCCTCGCGCCGAAGCTCTACCCGGCCGAGAAGTGGTTCGCCGCCAAGCTCTCGTTCCTCCCCTTCTTCGGCGGCGGCTCGGTCACGATCCCCAACCAGTTCGTCACCGGGCTCGTGCTGGCGATCATGATCCTGCCGATCGTCAGCGCGATCGCCCGCGAAGTCATGGCCACCGTGCCGCCGGACCAGAAGGAGGCGGCACTCGGGCTGGGGGCGACGCGCTGGGAGATGATCCGCATCGCCGTGCTGCCCTACTGCCGGTCGGGCATCGTCGGTGGGGCGATGCTGGGTCTCGGCCGCGCGATCGGCGAGACGATCGCCGTGACGATCCTGATCGGCGACTCCCCCGTGCTCGGCCACCAACTGCTCGGCCAGGGCTACACGCTCGCGGCCGTGATCGCCAACGAGTTCGGCGAGGCGAGCGGCCTCCACCGGTCGGCCCTTTTCGCGGCCGGTCTGGTCCTGTTCGTGCTGACGTTGATCGTCAACGGCCTGGCCCGGTACTTCGTCGTGCGCGCCGCGCGCGGCAGCCGCGTCGCACCCGGTCCGAAGGCGGCCGGCGCGGCGGCGGCGGTGGGCGCGTGACCCCGGTCTCGAGCGATGTCCTCGCGGCGTTCGCGCCGAGCCCCGCCCGGCGCCGGCGCGACCGCGCCGCCCGCGGCGTGATCGCCGGCCTGACGGTCGTCGCCCTGATCCCGCTCGTCCTCGTCATCTACTACCTGCTCGAGAAGGGCCTCAGCTCGTGGAGCGTGGACTTCTTCACGACCGATCCGACGGGCGCCAGCTTCTTCAAGAACGTCTCGATCGGCGGGATCAAGAGCGCGCTGATCGGCACGGTCGAGCTCGTCGCGCTCGCGTCGGTGATCGCGATTCCGATCGGCATCGGCGTGGCGATCTGGCTGGTCGAGTACGGGCGCGCCAGCAGGTTCGCCACCGTCGTGCGCTTCTTCGTCGACGTCCTCACCGGCGTCCCGTCGATCGTCTTCGGGCTGTTCATCTACATCACGCTCGTGATCACCAACGTCGTCGGCCGCGGCCTCGCCGGCTACAAGGGCTCGCTCGCCGTCGCCCTGTTGATGCTTCCGGTCGTGATCCGCTCCTCGGAGGTCATCCTGCTCCTGGTGCCGAACTCGCTCCGCGAAGCCGCCCTCGCGCTCGGAGCCCCGCGCTGGAAGGTGATCTTCCGGATCGTGCTGCCGACCGCGATCCCGGGCATGGTCACCGGCGTGCTGCTGGCGATCGCCCGCGCCGCCGGCGAGACGGCGCCGCTGCTGTTCACCGTCGGCGGCGCGAACAAGACGACGCTCGGCCTCGGCGCGCAGATCAACGCCCTGCCGCTCCAGATCTACAACGACATCATCTCGCCGACGACCGCCGTGATCAACCGCGCTTGGGGCACCGCCCTGGCGTTGGTGGTAATGATCCTGATCCTCAACCTCATCGCCCGCCTGACATCGCGAAGGAGTCGTCTCGCATGACCTCGGATGGACCGACCCCGCAGACCTCTGCCAGCTCGACGGATGCCGGAGCGACGGTCGCCGGGCGTACGGCAGTGTCGACGACGGCGCCGCAGGCAGCGGCGCGAAAGGCGCCCGCGGCTCCGACCAAGCAGGCCCACGCCGTCCACCTCGAGCAGCTGCGGGCCTTCTACGGCAGCGCCGAGCAGGTCAAGGGGATCGACCTCGACTTCCCCGCCAACCAGGTGACGGCGATCATCGGCCCGTCGGGCTGCGGCAAGTCGACGATGATCCGCTGCATCAACCGCATGCACGAGGAGATCCCCGGCGCCCACGCCGAGGGGCGCGTGCTGCTCGACGACGTCGACATCTACGGAGCGTCGGTCGACGTGGTCGCCGTCCGCCGGGCGATCGGGATGATCTTCCAGAAGCCCAACCCGTTCCCGACGATGTCGATCTTCGACAACGTCGCCGCCGGCCTGCGACTGTCGGGCGTCGGTCGCGGCAACCTCCACGACAAGGTCGAGACCGCATTGCGCGGCGCCGGGCTGTGGGACGAGGTCAAGGATCGACTCGCCGAGCCGGGCCTCGGGCTCTCCGGTGGCCAGCAGCAGCGCCTCTGCATCGCGCGGTCGCTCGCCGTCGACCCCGAGGTGCTGTTGATGGACGAGCCGTGCTCGGCGCTCGACCCGATCGCGACGCTGAAGATCGAGGACCTGATCGAGGAGCTCAAGCTCGGCGTGACGATCGTGATCGTCACCCACAACATGCAGCAGGCGGCGCGGGTCGCCGACCGCACCGCGTTCATGCTCACCGGCGAGGTCGTCGAGGTCGGCCCGACGCAGACGATCTTCACCAACCCGAGCGACTCGCGGACGGAGGAATATGTCACCGGCAAGTTTGGATAGCCCGCCTGGCCCGGGGCGACCGCACTTCCAGGAGGAGCTCCAACAGCTCGAGCGGCAGACGCTGACCGGCATCGACCTGCTGCTGGAGCAGATCGACCGCACGCTCGAGGCGCTCCGCGACCAGGATGTCGAGCTCGCGTCGCTGGTGATCGCCGACGACGACCGCATCGACGGTCGCTACCTCGAGGTCCATCAGGGAATCCTCTCGCTGCTCGCGCGCCAATCCCCGGTCGCCGGCGACCTGCGCCTGGTGGCGGCGCTCCTGCACGTGATCAAGCACGTCGAGCGGATGGGCGACCAGTGCGTCAACGTCTGCAAGCTGATCCCGCTCTGCGGCAACGAGCCGCCGATCGACGAGCACGTGCACGACCTCGTGCTGCGCATGGGCGTGCTCGCGCGCTCGGAGGTCGTCCAGGCGCGGGCCGCGTTCGCGGCCCGCGACGTCGTTCTCGCCGAGGATCTGGTGCGCCAGGACCGCGAGATCAACGCCATCCAGCGGGACATCTTCCGCCAGGCGATCGAGATCGGCGACGATGCCGACATCCGCGAATGGGCGATGACGATGATCCTCGTGGCCCGCTGCATCGAGCGGATCGGCGACAACGCGGTCGACATCGGCGAGCAGACCGCGTTCGTCGTGACCGGGCTGTTTCGCGAGTTCTCCGACTCGTCGCACCGCCAGGGGCCCGGCTCGCGTGCGTGAAGATCATGTGACCGAGGGTCGGGACGTACAAACGCGTCCGCCGTCTGGCTAGACTCCGCAGAGATGACGGACTTCCCCTCCGCCGCCGAGGGTCCCGGCGCATCGAGGTCGGAGATGGGCCCCCAGGGGCTGCGCATCGCCGTACTCGATCGCGACTCGGGCTTCCTCGCGGTGCTCGGCAAGCGGCTCGAGCGGGCCGGCTGGGAGCAGCGCGTGCTCGCCTCGACCGTCCCCCCCGAACGGGTTGCGGCGATGCGCCTGAACGCGCTCGTCGTCGACCTCGCCGTGCTGGGGCCGCCCTGCTGGGACTGGCTCGGGCGGCTGTGCCGCGAGCTGCCGGAGCTCGGCATCGTCGTCTGCACCGGCTCGTCGACGGTCGCGCAGCGGGTCCGTGGTCTGCGCCTCGGCGCCGACGACTGGCTCTCGAAGCCGTGCCATCCGGAGGAGCTGATCGCCCGCGTCGAAGCCGTGGTGCGCCGCCGCCGGCGGATGGAGGTTCCGCGCGACCTCACGCCGATCGCCGCCGGCGAGGTCGAGATCCGCAGCGATCAGTATCAGGCGTTCGTCGCCGGCGCCGGGATCGACCTGACGCGCCGGGAGTTCGAGCTGATCGAGCTGCTGGCCGGATCGGATGGGCGCGTGCTCGAGCGGGAGTTCATCTACCAGCGCCTGTGGGGCTACTCCATGGTCCGGGGCGATCGGTCGGTCGACGTCTTCGTACGCAAGGTCCGCCAGAAGCTCGAGCGGGCATCGCCGGGCTGGCGCTACATCCACACCCACTTCGGCATCGGCTACCGCTTCGCGGCCGAGCCCATCCGCGCCGACGAGCGGCGCGGCCCCGCGCCGGCCGGGCCGGGTTTACCCGACGCCGGCGAGCAGTTCGATCTCGCGCGGGCGTAGCACCCGGAGGAGCTCGGCGTGCGGGAAGCGGATCACCGCGATGCCCCCCTTCTTGAGCTCGATCCGGGCGCCCGTGAAGTCGTGCACGAGATCGGAGAAGTCGGGGTCATGACCGACGAGCAGAACGCGTGCGTCGCCGGCGGCCAGCAGCTCCTCGGCGTCGGCGCGGGCGAAGCCGGCGTGCAGCGGCTGATGGACCCGCGGCGACACGTCGAGCGCCTGCGCGGCGAGCGCCGCCGTGTCGAACGCGCGCTTGCGAGGGCTCGTGTAGATGGCGGCGAACTCGACGTCCAGGCGGGCAAGCGCCCGCCCGGCGGCGAGCGACTGGGCGCGCCCCCGCGGGGTCAGCGCGCGGTCGGCGTCGGGACGGGCGCCGTGCGGCTCGGCCTCACCGTGGCGCAGCAGCCAGAGTTGAACGGACATCCTCGGGCAGAGCCTAGACGGCGGCGGCCCGCGACGAGCGCCGGCGGATGACCGAGGCGATGGCGACCGAGACCGAGATCGACACCGGGCAGCAGGCGAGCGACCTCCTCGATCCCAGCCTTTACTTCAACCGCGAGTTGTCGTGGCTCGAGTTCAACGAGCGCGTGCTCGAGCTCGCCGAGGACACATCGCTGCCGCTGCTCGAGCGGGTCAAGTTCGCGGCGATCTACTCGTCGAACCTCGACGAGTTCTTCATGGTCCGCGTCGCCGGGCTGAAGGACCAGCTCGAGGCCGGCGTCGAGACGCGGGGAATCAACGGCTTCACGGCGCGCGAGACGCTCGACGGCATCCGCAAGCGGGTGCTCGAGCTCGCGTTGCGGCAGACGGCCTGCCTCGAGCGCCAGCTGCTGCCGGCGCTCGCCGAGCACGGCATCTGCGTGGCGCGCGTCGATGACATCAGCGACCGCGACCGCGAGGTGCTGAGCGAGCGCTTCCGCCGCGTCATCTTCCCGGCGCTGACGCCGCTGGCGGTCGGTCCGGGCCAGCCGTTCCCGTACATCTCGAACCTGTCGCTCAGCCTCGGCGTGATGGTCCGCGACCCCGAAAGCGGACACGCCACCTTCGCCCGCGTCAAGGTTCCGATCGAGATCCTCCCGCGCTTCGTCCAGGTTGGCGAGACGTTGACGTTCGTGATGCTCGAGGACGTCATCGCCCACAACCTCGATTCGCTCTTCCAGGGCATGGAGATCGTCGACTACGACGTCTTCCGCGTCTCACGGGATGCCGACCTCAGCGTCTCCGACGAGGCCGAGGACCTCCTGCGGGCGGTCGAGGACGAGCTGCGCCGGCGGCGCTTCGGCGAGGTCGTGCGGGTCGAGGCGGGTGCCGGGATGTCCGCGGCGCTGCTCGACGAGCTGACGGCCGCACTCGGCGTCGACGCCGGCGATGTCTACCCGATCGATGGCCCGCTCGACATGACCGGCCTCTGGCAGCTCGTCAAGCTGCCGGGACACGCCGAGCTGCGCGACGTGCCGTGGACGCCGCAGGTCCACCCCCGCTTCCGCGCCGACGACGAGGGCCGGGCCGACGTGATGACGGCGATGCGCGACGGCGACATCCTCGTGCACCATCCGTACGACTCGTTCGCCAACTCGGTCGAGCGCTTCGTCGAGCAGGCGGTCGCGGACCCGAACGTCCTGGCGATCAAGCAGACGGTGTATCGGACGAGCGACGACTCGCCCCTCGTGCCGGCGCTGATTCGGGCAGCCGAGCGGGGGAAGCAGGCGGTCTGCCTGGTCGAGCTCCAGGCGCGCTTCGACGAGCGGACGAACATCGTATGGGCCAAATCGCTCGAACAGGCGGGCGTCCACGTCGTCTACGGGCACCCGGCGCTGAAGACGCACGCCAAGTGCGTGCTCGTCGTCCGCCGCGAAGGCGACGGCGTGCGCAACTACGTGCACATCGGGACTGGCAACTACCACTCGGCCACGGCGCGCCTCTACACCGATTTCGGGCTGTTCACGACCGACCCGGAGATCGGCCAGGATGTCGCCGAGCTGTTCAACTACCTGACCGGCTTCGGCCGGCCTTCGAGCTACCGCAAGGTGCTCGTCGCGCCGAGCCATCTGCGCGGGGCGATCGCCGACGAGATCGAGCGGACGATCGCGGCCCACTCCGACGAGCAGCCGGCGCGGATCGCGCTGAAGCTGAACTCGCTCGTAGACCGCCGGTCGATCGCGCTGCTCTATCAGGCGTCCCAGGCCGGGGTCCGCGTCGACCTCAACATCCGCGGGATCTGCTGCCTGCGACCCGGCATGCCGGGGATCTCCGAAAACATCAGCGTCGTCTCGCTCGTCGGACGCTTTCTCGAGCACTCGCGGATCTACGCGTTCGAACGGCGCGGCGAGCTGACCGTCTACATCGCCTCGGCCGATCTGATGCCGCGCAACCTCGACACGCGGGTCGAGCTCGCCGTCCCGATCGAGAGCGACGCGCTGAAGGCGGAGGTCCTGGAGG
The DNA here is from genome assembly GCA_963742705.1 of uncultured Solirubrobacterales bacterium. GTDB lineage: Bacteria > Actinomycetota > Thermoleophilia > Solirubrobacterales > Solirubrobacteraceae > Palsa-513. The sequence continues at coordinate 382,883 of CAVUMZ010000019.1, forward strand.
CGCTCGAGCTCTACTTCGCCGACACGCACAACGCCTGGGTGCTCCACGCCGACGGCGCCTGGTCGCGGCGCGAGCCCGACGGCGACCCGGCGCACCACGCGCAGGCCGAGTTGATGCGCCGCCACGCCGCGCGGGCGGCGGAGACCGCGAAGAACGCCTAGAGGCCGTACTTCTCGAGCAGCCTCAGCCACACCTCGCTGCGCGTGGGGAACGGCGGCACGGCGTGCCAGAGGCGTTCGAGCGGGACGCGGCCGACAATCGCGATCGTTGCCGCGTGGAGGAACTCGGCGACGCCGGGCCCGGTGAACGTGGCGCCGACGAGCACCTGCTCGACCTCGTCGACGACGATCCGCGCCGTGCCGGGTGCGTTGCGGCCGTAGAAGCTGGCGCCGGCGCTCGCCGCCGTGGCGTGATCCACCGCGCGCGCCTCGATCCCGCGCTCGAGCGCGCCCGCCAGCGTCAGGCCGACGGCGGCGACGTGGGGATCGGTGAAGACGACCCGCGGCGCGCCCGGGCCGTCCTCGGTCGCCCGGACCTCGCGCCCACGGATCGCGTCGGCGGCGATGCGGGCCTGGTACTTGCCCATGTGCGTGAGCAGCGAGCGGCCGTTGACGTCGCCGATGGCGTAGAGCCAGGGCTTGCCGGGGACGCGCATCTGATCGTCGACGGCGATCGACTTGCCCGGCTCGAGGCCGATCTCCTCGAGACCGACATCCGCGGTCAGCGGCCGCCGGCCGACCGCGACGAGGAGCTGCTCGGCGTCGATCTCCTCGCCGCCTGAGAGCGTCAGGCGCAAGCCGTCGTCGGTCCGCTCGACGCCGGTCGCCTTAACCTCGACGCGGACGTCGACACCCCGGTCGCGCAAGGCTGCGGCGACCTGCTCGCCGGCGAACGGCTCCTCGCGCGCGAGCAGGCTCGGCAGCGCCTCGAGCAGGGTGACGCGCGCGCCGAGGCTCGACCAGGCCTGCGCCAACTCGACGCCGACGACGCCCCCGCCGATCACGATCAGGCTCGCCGGCACCTCCTTGACCGTCGTCCCCTCGCGGTTGGTCCACGGCCGCGACTCGACCAGACCGGGGATCGGCGGAAACGCCGCACCGGTGCCGGTCGCCACGACGACCGCCAGGCGGGCGCTCAATGTCTCTCCGTCGACGCTCACGCGCCGCTCGCCGGCGATCCGGCCGTGCCCCCGGTAGAGCGTGACCCCGAGATTCTCGAGCCACGGAACCTGCCCGGAGTCGTCGAGGTCGTGGATGACCTCGTCGCGCCGGGCGAGCACGTCGACCGGGTCGAGATCGCGGCAGACCGTCTCCCGGGCGCCCGGGACGCGCGCGACCTCGGCGAGGAGCTCGGCCGGGCGCAGCAGCGCCTTCGACGGCATGCAGGCGTAGAAGGAGCACTCGCCGCCGACGAGGTCCGCCTCGACTATCGCCACGGCCAGCCCGGCCTCGCTCAGCCGTCCGGCGCAGACCTCGCCCGCCGGCCCGGCCCCGATCACGATCACGTCGAACTCGCTCATCGGCGCGCAGCCTACCTGCCGGGCCGGAGACGGTGCCCGCGATATCGTCGATCGAATGAGGCTCGCACGGGCAAGACGGCAGACCGCTGCGGTCGCGGCGGCCGCCGCGACGATGCTGGTGGCCTGTGGGGCGAGCAGCTCCGTCGGGAGCACCGTGGCGACCGGCGCTGCCCCGGCCCGCGCCACCGCCGCGGCAACGCCGGCCGACTGGCCGGAGTTCGGGCTTGATCCCGAGCGCACGAGCGCCCCGACGGGCGCCACCGGCATCGGCGCCGCCGACCTTGGTCGCCTGCGCCGCCGCCAGGTGGCGCTACCCGGCACCGTCGACTCCTCGCCGATCTACCTCCACGGGGTCAGCGTCGGCGGGGCGGCGCGCGACGTCTTCGTCGTGACCACGACATACGGCCGCACGCTGGCCATCGACGCCGCCTCAGGGGCGATCCTCTGGCGCTTCACGCCGGCGGGGATCGGCGCCCTCGAGGGCACCTACCAGATCACGACCGCGAGCCCGATCGCCGACCCCGATCGCCGCTTCGTCTACAGCACCTCACCCGACGGGCTCGTCCACAAGCTCGCTCTCGCCGACGGCCGCGAGCAGGCCGGCTGGCCGGTGAGCGTGACGCGCAACCCCCAGCGGGAGAAGCTCGCCGGGTCGCTCAACATCGCCGGAAGGTCGCTGATCGTGGTCACGGGCGGCTATATCGGCGACGAACCGCCGTATCAGGGGCACGTCGTCACGATCACCCGCAGCAGCGGGCGCCGGTCGCACGTGTTCAACACGCTGTGCGCCAACCGCCGTCAGCTGATCGTGCCGGCGACCTGCGCCGCCAGCGACGCGGCGATCTGGGCCCGCGCCGGCGCCGTCGTCGAGCCGGGCGGCCGGCGCCTCCTGGTCGCGACCGGCAACGCCCCCTACGACGGCCGGGCGAACTTCGGCGACAGCGTGCTCGAGCTCGACGCCGCCAACCTCAAGCTGCTCCAGGCCTACACACCCAACGAGCAGGCGCAGCTCAACGCCACCGACACCGACCTCGGCTCGAGCGCTCCCGCCCTCCTCCCCGGCGGTCTCGCGGTGACCGGCGGCAAGGACGGGATCCTGCGCCTGCTCGACCTCCCGCGACTCGACGGCCGCGCGGCGGCGCGGCCGTTTCGGACCGGCGGCGAGCTCCAGCGGATCGACGCACCGGCCCGGGCGCAGCTCTTCAGCGCACCGGCCGTCTCGGGCCGCACGGTGTTCGTGGCGAGCGAGGGCGGCACCGCCGCCTACGTTCTAAGCGGCCGGCGCCTGCACCTGCGCTGGAGCGCCGCCGGGCACGGGTCGAGCCCGGTCGTGGCCGGGGGCCTGCTCTGGGTCTACGACGTCGACGCCGGCAAGCTCGACGTCTACTCCCCGGCGACGGGCAGGCTCCTCGCCGCCCTGGACGCCGGCCCCGGGCACTGGAACAGCCCCGTCGTCGCCGATGGTCGGGTCGCGCTGCCCGAGGGCAACGCGAACGACCACCGCACCAGCGGGGTGCTGGACATCTACTCGCTCACGTAAGCGGTCGCGACCGCCTTGACGGTGCGCACGACCGCGGGCGCTAGGCGACCTCGACGCCCTTCCAGAAGGCGTAGTGATCCTTGATCTCGGCCGCGGCCTCCTTCGGCTCGGGGTAGTACCAGGCGGCGTCGGCGTTGGTCTCGCCGTCGACCTCGATCGTCCGGTAGCTGGCCTCGCCCTTCCACGGGCAGGTCGAGTGGGTCGGCGAGTCGGTGAAGTACTCGGTCTTGACCGATTCCGGCGGGAAGTAGTGGTTACCTTCGACGACGACCGTCGCGTCGCTCTCGGCGAGGGTCGTGCCGTGCCATGTCGCTTTCATCGGTGGAGCTCCCGTGTTGATTGTGTATGCAACCAGCTTAGCGTGCTGAATCTGTAGTGTGGCGGCGGGGAGACCATGAGCAACCTGGCCAACAACCTGCTTACCGCGGCGGCGGACGGCGGCGACCGGATCGCGCTGCGACTCGACGACGTCGCGGTCAACTACGCGGCCTTCGACGCGGCCAGCGCCCGCGTGGCCGGGCTGCTCGCGGCCGGGGGGATCGGCCCGGGCGACCGCGTCGGGCTGATGCTGCCGAACGTGCCGTACTTCCCGATCGTCTACTACGGGCTGCTCCGGCTCGGGGCCATCGTCGTCCCGATGAACGTCCTGCTCAAGCAGCGCGAGGTCGCGTTCTATCTGGGCGACTCCGAGGCCAAGGCGATCTTCGCCTGGCACGGCTTCGGCGCCGACGCGCAGGCGGGCGCCGAGGCGGCCGGCGCGGCGTGCACGCTGGTCAAGCCCGGCGAGTTCGAGCACCTCGTCGTCGGCGCCGACCCGCTCGAGACCGTCGCCGACGTGGCCGACGACGACACCGCGGTGATCCTGTACACGTCCGGGACGACCGGCACGCCGAAGGGCGCCGAGCTGACGCACGCCAACCTCGCCCGCAACGCCGCGATCTCCGTCGGCCTGTTCTCGCTGGGCAGCGACGCCGTGCTGCTCGGAGCGCTCCCGCTGTTTCACTCCTTCGGCCAGACCTGCGCGATGAACGCGGCGATCACCGTCGGCGGCTGCCTGACGATGATTCCGCGCTTCGAGCCGGCGAAGGCGCTCGAGATCATCCAGCGCGACCGGGTCAACGTCTTCGAGGGCGTGCCGACGATGTACTCGGCGATGTTGAACCTTCCGGGCCGCGGCGACTACGACACGCAGACGCTGCAGATCTGCGCGTCCGGCGGCGCGGCGATGCCGCTCGAGCTCATGCGGGGCTTCGAACAGGCGTTCGGCTGCGAGATCCTCGAGGGCTACGGCCTGTCGGAGACCTCGCCCGTCGCATCGTTCAACCACCCGGGCCGCGAGCGCAAGGCCGGATCGATCGGTACGCCGATCGCCGGCGTCGAGATGAAGGTCGTCGACGACGACGGCCGGGAGCTGGCCACCGGCGAGGTCGGCGAGATCCTGATCCGCGGACACAACGTGATGAAGGGCTACTGGCGCAGGCCCGAGGCGACGGCGGCGGCGATCGACGCCGACGGCTGGTTTCGAACCGGCGACATGGCCGTCGTCGACGCCGACGGCTACTACTTCATCGTCGACCGCAAGAAGGACATGATCATCCGCGGCGGCTACAACGTCTACCCGCGCGAGGTCGAAGAGGTCCTCTACGAGCACCCGGCCGTGCGCGAGGCCGCCGTCGTCGGCATGCCGGACGCCGAGTGGGGTGAGGAGGTCGGCGCCGCCGTCGCACTCCGCGACGGAGCGCTCGCGACGGAGGAGGAGCTGCGGGACTTCGTCCGCGAGCGCGTCGCCGCCTACAAGTACCCGCGCCGCGTCTGGTTCGTCGACGATCTGCCGAAGGGACCGACCGGAAAGATCCTCAAGCGCGAGATCAAGCGGCCGGACTGATGGTCTGTCTGGCGGCGAGACCGAAGGGCGTTCCCTCGGAATCGCGGCACACCGCCCAGGCGGCGCCGGGATGGACGACGCTGCCGCCGAGCTCGCGCACCCGTTCGAGCGTAGCCGGGAGGTCGGCCACGGCGAAGTACGGCAGCGAGAAGGAGTCCCCGGGGCCGCGCCCCCGCTCGTGCACGCCGATCTGCGGCCCGGCCGCGCGCAGCTGCCATCCCTCGCCCTCGCCCACCTCACGCGGCTCGAGAACTGCTCCGAGAAGGCCGCCCCAGAAGCCGAGCGCACGTTCCACGTCGTCGGCGGGGAATTCGACCAGAGCGAGCGGCGAGGCATCCATCCCGACAATGTAGCCTGCTGGCCGCTGTGCGACACAACGAGATCGCGATTCTCAACCGATCGAACGGGGCGATCGCGGATGCCGACGCGGCGACGATCGTCGCCGCCCTCCAGATTCAGGTCGACCGCGACTTCGCGCCGCTCTGGGACATCGGTGCGACGCTGACCTACGTCGCGTCCGACGACATGGCCTCGTGGACGGGCAAGTGGAACATCCTCCTGCTCGACCGGCTCGAGGGACCCGGACCGCTCGGCAGCCACGACCTCACGCCCGAGGGTCAGCCGCTCGGCCGCATATACGTGGCCGACGACATCGCGGCCGGGACCGCTCCGTCGGTCACGCTCTCGCACGAGCTGCTGGAAATGCTCGGCAACCCCCATGCCAATCTGCTCGTCCGCGACAAGCGACCCGATGTGACCGAGCTCGTGTTCTACTGCCACGAGAACTGCGACCCGGTTCAGGCCGACGAGCTCGCCTACACGGTGAACGGCGTCAAGGTCAGCGACTTCGTCCTGCCGCGCTACTTCGACGGGCTCGCCACCACCGGCCCGTTCGACTTCAAGGGCCACCTGACCGGCCCGCTGACCGTCGCCCCGGGCGGCTATATGACCGTGCTGAACATCGAGGGGACCGGCGCGTGGGCGCAGGTTGACGACGGTCGGGCGGCGTCTGACCCGACGCGCCCCGGAGGCGGCACGCGCAAGCAGCGGATCGTCGCGCCGCCCGTCGCCTGAGCGACTGACCCCCGAGCGCCGCGCGTATAGTGGGATTCACTGACTTCTGACTGGAGGCACGATGTCGACGACTGACCCCACGTCCTGGGAGGACCAGCTCAGCACGGAGACCGATCCGGATGAGCGCCGCAAGATCGCCACCGCCGCCGTTGAGGAATCCCTGACCGAAGCGCGACGGCGCGCGGCCAAGGTCGTCGAGCTCGAGACGGCTCGCGGGGATGACCAGCATCCGGCGGTGACCGGAATGGCGACGCACACCGCGGCGCTGCTGGATCCGATCCTCGGGATGTGGAAGCACTGACCCGCTGACGTTCACCGGCTGACGGGTGCCGGCCCCGGATCGAGTCCGCGAGTCCGGGCCAGCTCGAACGCCGCTCCGACCAGCTCCCGGCCGGCGGAGCTGCCCTCGAGCTCGTCCGCCAGCAGGTCGCGGTAGGCGAGCGCCCCGCGCAGCACCCAGAGCGCGGCTCCTCGCTCGCGATCCTCGATCATTCCCCGCTCGAGCTCGGCGGCCGCCTGCGCGCGGTCGCCGGTCGTGTGGGCCAGCAGACCGAGGACCCGCGAGATCGACCCCCAGGCGGCGAGGCCGGCGTCCATCGTCGCCGTGCGCCCGGCGTACGGGCCGAGCAGACGTTGGAGTGTCGCCGCCCGGGGTGCGTCGCCCAGGGCGGAGGCGCACTCGGCCAGCAGCGCCAGCGTCGCCAGGCGATCCTGCGTCGGCGGCACGAGGGCGAAGTCGAGGCGGGCGCAGAGCTCGAACTCGACCCGGGCTTCGGCTTCGCGCCCGAGGCCGATCAGCGTGCGCGCGAGCATCGCGCTCCAGATCGGCCAGCCGGGGTACATCTCGGCGCACCGCCGGAGGGCCTCCTCGTCGGCCTCACCGAGACGATCCGTCCCGTGTGCGATGAGGAAGCCCTGGATCGCCCATGACTCGCCCTCGGGATCGGTCGCCTGGTCGAGCTCGCGGGCCTGCGCCCGCAGCCGCTGGGCGTCCTCGAGCCGGCCGTCGAGGATCGCGATCATCGCCTGGACGATGAACAGCGACCATTCAAACCACTGCTGATGCAGCCCGGCGAAGGACCGGGCGTAGGCCTCGAGCGCTGTGGCCGCCTCGTCCGGCCGGCCGAGCTCGAACAGATCGAGGAAGCGGTGCATGTGCGCCCGGGCCAGGCTCTCGGCGTTGTGGCCGAGGCCGACGGCCTCCTCGGCGAGCGCGAGTCGGCGCTCGAGGCTCTCGGGGCGGCAGAGAACCGCTGGCGCGATGCGGAGGATCGAGTCGAGCGTCGTCGGATCGTCGAGGCCGCGGGCGATCGCCAGCGCCTCGTCGCCGAGCGCCTCGCGCCGGTCCTGGGCTTCGAGCGGGTCAAGCCGGTTGGCCAGCAGGGCGAGGGTCTGCGCCCGCAGCTGCGTTGACGTCGGCGGCAGCCCGGCGAGCGCGCTCTCGAGCAGCTGGATCGCTTCACGGTCGATGATCCCGAAGCGCTGCCAGTTGGCGAAGCCGAGCGCGGCCCGCGCCAGCAGATCGGGCGCGCCCAGCTCCCGCGCGAGCTCAGCCGCGCTGACATAGCGCTGCCGGGCGCGGTCGATGTCGTGGAGACGCTCGAGCGCGTCGCCCAGCTCGAGCAGCGTCGTGCACAGGCGGCCGGCGTCCGGGGGCGCGAGCTCCATCGCCTCGAGCGCCCGCTCGTAGTGCTCGATCGCCTCCTCGTGCGCCAGCGCGCCGGACGCCCGCCGGGCGGCGTCGAGCGAGTAGGCGATCGACGGGCCCGGGCCGACAAGCTGGCGCGCCGCGAAGAAGTGGTGCGCGAGCTCGGCCGGGGCCGTGGCCTCGCCGGCTTCGAGGGTCCGGCCGATCGCGGCGTGCAGACGCACCCGGCGGCTCGTGCTCAGCTGGTCGTACTGGGTCTCGCGCAGCAGGTTGTGCGTGAAGGAGAAGACGTCGATCTCCCCGGGGACCTCGGCGACGAGGCCCATCGCGATCAGCCCGTCGAGTGTCTCGAGCAGGACGTCGGCGTCCTTGGACAGCGCCGCCTCGAGCACGCTGAGACGGAAGCGCTGGCCGGCTACGGCGGCAACGGCGAGCAGGTCGAGCGCCGGCTTCTCGAGCGGGGCGAGCCGGCGCAGGATGACCTCCTTGACCCCCTGGGGCACGCCGAGGGCTTGGATCTCGCGCCCGGTCAGCTTGGCCAGGGCCTCGCCGCCGCCGAGGCTGCGAATCATCTGGTCGATGAAGAACGGATTGCCGCCGGTGTGGCTGAGGAGCTTGCGCATGAAGGCCTGGCGCGGCTTGGCCGGGGTGTCGCCGTCGCCGGTGAGCAGCCGCTCGGCGTCGGCAGCGCTGAACCCGGCCAGCGGGAGGTGGTCGAAGTCGTACTCGCGCCGGAGATCGGCGACGAGGGCGTTGAGGTCGTCGGTAGCGTCGAGCTCCCGGTAGGTCCCGATCACCATCATCTGCGCGCCGCTGAGGGACCGGAGCACGTGGCGCAGCAGCGAGAGGGTCGGCTTGTCGGCCCAGTGCAGGTCGTCCAACAGCAGCAGCATCGGCTGCTTCGCGGCGATCCGCCGGAGCACGGCGCTGACGGCCTCGAACAGGCGGTAACGGTCGTCGCCCGCGTCGGGCGAGACCAGGGTCCCGCCGTCGGGGCGGATGCCGAGTCGGGGGAGCAGCCGCCCGAGCTCACGTGACTCGGCCGGCAGCTCGGCCATCAGATCCCCGGTGCTCGCGTGGTCGAGGTACCGGCTGAGCGCCTCGACGAACGGCTGATAGGAGGAGACGGCCTCCTCGTCACAGCGGCCGTAGAGCACCGCCGCCCCGGCGGCGTGGATCTCGCTGGCGAAGTTGGCGCTGACGCACGTCTTGCCCATTCCGGCCTCGCCGGTCACGAACGCGAGGCGGGGCGCCGCCCCCGGGGCCTCCCAGTCCTTGCGCAGGGAGGCGAGCACGTCGGCGCGGCCGACGAACTCGCGCGCGGCGGTCGCGGCGACGAGGGGCGGCAGCGGCAGCGGGCCCTCGACGAGCGGGCGGCCGGCGGTCGCGGCCTGCTGGAACGTCGTCCCCGCCGCCCCGACGCCGCTCACGCTCGCCCGGCTTGCCGCGGCACCGCCGGCAGCCGCCACCGCCGCCCGGCCGAGCTCACCGGCCGACTGGAAGCGGTCGGCGGCATCCTTGGCCATCGCCCGCTGGACCACCGCATCGAGCGCCGACGGTGTGTCCGGGGCGATCAGGCTGGGCGGCGGCGGCGGCGCGCTCATGTGGGCGAAGATCTTCGCCACCTCCTGGTCGCGGGGGAACGGCACGACGCCGGTCAGCAGCTGGTGGAGCACGCAGCCGAGGGCGTAGACGTCGGCCCGGGCGTCGACCGGGTTGCCGCTGACCTGCTCGGGCGCGATGTAGTCGAGCGTGCCGACGAACCCGCCGGTCGCCGTCATCCCGCCGCCGGTGACGTCGGTGATGCGCTTGGTCAGGCCGAAGTCGGTCAGGTAGAGGTGCTCCTCGGGGTAGCGGCCGGTGACGAGGACGTTGGCCGGCTTGACGTCGCGGTGGACGAGATCGCGGGCGTGGGCGGCGTCGAGCGCCGCGCCGATCTGGCTGACCAGCCGGGCGGCGTGGGCGGGCGCGAGCCGCTGGTGACTGCGCAGCAGATGGCTCAGGTCGTTGCTCTCGACGAAGCGCATGACGATGTAGAGGAGGTCGTCGGCGTCGCCGACCTCGTAGATCGGGATCACGTTCGGATGCTCGATCTGGGCCGCGAGCGACGCCTCCTGCTCGAAGCGGGCGCGGAAGTCGTCGTCGCCGGCGAGGTCGGGCATGATCACCTTGACCGCCACCAGCCGATCCGGCCGTAGCTGGCGCGCGCGATAGACGAGCCCCATGCCCCCGCGCCCGGCCAGCGACTCGATGCGGTAGCCGGCGAAGACGTCCCCCGGCGCCAGTTGACGAACGCCGTCTTGCATCGCTCCAGGATAGATCGCCTGCGGCCGGCGCCGGCCGCCTCGCCCCCGCGCACGATCGAAGCTCGAGCGATGTCCAGGGTGCCGGAAACGGAGTTCGCCACGAGTCGTTCGTCGCCGGCGTCGACGACGCCGTGGCGGTGACGCAGTATGGCTCGCGTGAGTTCTCCTCGCGCGACCCCGAGGGGAACATCTGGAGCTTCGGTACGTACGCCCCGTCGTGAACCGAGGTGCGGTTCAGGGCTGCGCGTTCGGTCGGTTCATGCGTCGCGAGCTTTGAGGACCGCGAGGCTGACGAGGAGCATTCCGCTTGCCCATGCTGCCAGGACCCCGAGGCCGGCCCACGGCGAGACCGGCAGGGAGCGGATGTTCCGCGTGGCCTGAATCGCGAGCCCGGCGCTCATCGGCGCGGTCTGCAGGATGTGCCGACGCCACGGGCCTGACACGAGCTGGGCGAGGAGTGGCGGCAGGTACAGCAGCCCGAGCAGGATCCCGCTCGACACGGCGCCGTCGCGGACGACTGTGCCGACGCCGATGCCGAGCAGGGCGATCAACCCGAGGTACACGACGCTGCCGAAGGCGGCACGCAGCGTCGGCCCATGGGCGATCGAGACGAGCGCGTAACCATGGGCGGGGTCCAGGCCGGCGGCGCCCAGCAACAAGCGCCCTGAGATCAGGCAGCCGGCGACAGCCGGCACTGCCGCAATCAGCGCGAGACCGGCGACGTTGACGGCTTTGGCGCCGAGCATCCTCCCCCGGCGGGGTATCGCGGCGAGGGTCACTCGGATCATGCCGGTCCCGTACTCCTCGGTGACGGTCAGGATCGCAAGGATCGCGACCACCGCTTGTCCGAGGTCGAGGCCGATCAGGGAAAGCTTGGTCGGGTCCTGTCCGGCGTCACCGGGGCCGCCCGGGTTACCGGGCGACACGTGCGTGGAAGCGGCAATCCCGGCGCTGGCCGCGACCGTCAGCGCGACGGCCGCCGCCACCAGCCACCAGGTGCCCGCCATCGTTCGCAGCTTGGTCCACTCCGCCCGGAGCGCGTCGGTCACGCATCCCTCCGTTGCAGCACGATCCGCGCGGCGAACAGCGCCGCCGTGGCGTAGGCGCAGAGCACCAGCAGTCCGGCCCATGGCGGCAGCGGGTAGTAGCCGTTCGCCATCGTGTACGGGTAGCTCACGAGCGCTGATCGGGGCAGGAGGCCCAGGATCGAGAACCCGGCCGCCGGGGTGACGCGGAACAGCCAGGTGGCAGCGGTGCCGGAGGAGGTCGGGCCGATTACGCCCGGGCCGGTGAAGGTCGGCAGGACGAATATCAACACCCCGGCGAGGATGGCCCCGGCGCCGCGGCGCAGGATCGTGCCGATGCCGAGCACGGCGACCGCGGTGAGCGCGACCAGGGCGCCACTTCCGGCGATGACCCGCGCAACGGTCAGTGAATCCGCCGGGAAGATGTAGTTGCCGTTGGCGCTCATGACGTGCTCGCCGAGGGGGATCGCGGCAGCCGAAGCGATTGCTCCGACCACGAACGCGACGCCGCCGATCACGACGGCTTTGGCGGCAAGCACGCGTCCCCGGTCCGGTGTGGCGGCGAACGTCGTCCTGATCAGTCCGCGCCGGTACTCGCTGGTGATGAACATCGTCCCGATCACGATCACGACGATCAGCGCGACGACCAGGCCGAACAACAGCGAGTTTGACGCCGTGTCGCCACCGGCCGAGGCCACGGCGGGCGCGATGTCACCCGAGCCGGTGACGACGATCGAATCTGCCGCCCGGCGGTAGCCGCCGTGCCCGAGCGTCGTGTAGTAGTCGTGCGGACCGCTGCCGATGCTCGCGGCCTCCCACGGCGCCACGGCGCTGCCGGCCAGCGGGCCGACGGCGATGTGATCGAACGACGCCGTAGCCTGGGTCGCAGACCCTGCGGAGGTCGTCGGCGAGGTGGCGAACAATCCGAAGTACGCGGTCGCCGGCATGCCGGCCAGATGCGCGCTGCCGATCCGGTGCCAGCTGGTTGCGTCACTGGACTCGTAGCCGGCGATCGTGTCGCCGGTACGAGTCAGCCGCAGCCAGCGGGGTGCGGTGGCGGAGGGCAGACCAGGCGGACCAGCCTGGTCGTGGTTGTAGTCGTACTGGAAGCGGACGCCGTGGCCACCGGTCGCCATCACCGCGGCGTACGAGGCGCCCTGCTTGGTGCTGGTGGTGACCAGGAGTCCGGCCTTGGCCCAGCTCGTCAGTCCGGGTCGCGTGTCCGCGAGTGACGGCGCCTCGTTGGCCGGCCCCGCCCAGACACGGCCAGTGAGCGCGGTGATCCGGGCGGTGATCGTGCCATCACCGTGCAGTCGCCTGGCCGCGAGCTCATAGGTGTCGGCGACCGCCTCGCCCCCCGGTCCCGTTGGAACGGATGGATGGCCCGCCACGCAGCTGCTCGGGCTCGGGGTTGTGCAGAAGCCTTCGTTCTTGCCGTGAGCCTGCAGGAACGTGAACAGCACCACCATCAGCCCGGCGAACACCAACCCGATCATCCAGCCGCGCACCGTCCGGAACTTGGTCCACTCCGCACGCAGTGCGACTCGGAAGCCGCCGCTTCGGCCCTGCCGCCCGAGCGAGTTCATCGGCCCTGCTCCCGGTGTGTGCCGGACCGGTACTCGACCGCTCCCGTCGTCAACTGCAGGTAGACATCCTCAAGCGACGACGCACCAGCGGTCAACTCCTGGATGGTCGCGTCGGCGAGAACCCGGCCCCGACCGATCACCACCACTCGATCGGCCACATCCGGCAGCTCGCTCAGGAGATGGCTCGAGACGAGCACGGCTCGACCCTCGGCCGCGAGTCCCCGCAGGAAGCCGCGCATCCAAATGATGCCCTCCGGGTCCATGCCGTTGAACGGCTCGTCCATGATCAGCATGGGCGGGTCGCCGAGCATCGCGGCGGCGATCCCCAGCCGTTGGCGCATGCCCAACGAGTAGCCGCCGGCCTTGCGTCGTACGGCTTTCCCGAGGCCGACCAGGTCTGTCACCTCGTCGACTCTGCTGACGGGCAGTCCCTGCGAACGGGCGATCCACAGCAGGTGGTTGCGGCCGCTGCGGCTCGGTTGCAGAGCACTCGCATCCAGCAGTGAGCCGATGTGCCGAATCGGATGCGTGAGGCTCGTGTAGGGGCGCCCAGAGACGAGCGCGGTTCCCTCGTCGACCGAGTCGAGCCCGAGGATCACCCGCATCGTTGTGGATTTCCCGGCACCGTTGGGTCCGACGAACCCGGTCACGGTCCCCGGCCCCACCGTGAAGGACAGTCCGTCCAGGGCCAGAGTCTGACCGAACCGCTTGCGTAGTCCCTTGACCTCGATCTTCGTTTCGCTCATGGAGGGGTTCTACGTTCCGGACGGTGTCTGGTCGGTGTCGACGCTCGACACCTGGCAGACACCTGCCGGCTGGCATCCTGCGGCGTTATGCGCGTGCTCGTGGTGGAGGACTTTGAGGTGATGGCACGGTCGATTGGGACCGGGCTCAGGCGCGAGGGCATGGCCGTCGACGTCGTGCTCGATGGCAGGGATGCCCTGCAGCACCTGGCGGTGACGCGCTACGACGTCGTGGTCCTTGATCGCGACCTACCCGGGGTTCACGGCGACGAGGTCTGCCGGCGAATCGTGGCTGACGACTCCGGGAGCAGGATCCTGATGCTGACCGCCGCCAGCACCGTCAAGGAGCGGGTCGACGGCTTGGGACTCGGTGCCGACGACTACCTGCCCAAGCCGTTTGACTTCGCCGAGCTCGTCGCCCGTGTCCGCGCGCTTGCCCGCCGGGCTACGACCCGGCTGCCGCCGACCCTCGAGTGCGGCGACGTGACACTCGACTGCGGCCGGCGTGTCGCGTTCCGGGCGGGACGGCGGCTCGAGCTCAGCCCCAAAGAGCTTGCGGTGCTCGAGTGCCTGCTCTCATCCCAGGATCGCGTCCTCTCCACCGAGGAGCTGCTGGAGAAGGCCTGGGACGAGTACACGGACCCCTTCACGACGGCAGTCAAGACCACGATTCGTCGCCTGCGCACGAAGCTCGGCGACCCGCCGATGATCCACACCGCCCGTGAGGCCGGCTACCGAATCAGCGCCGACTGATGCGGCTCCCCGAATCCCTGGCCGGCCTGCTCAACCGCCAGCGCCCGGTCCTACGGGTGCAGCTCGCGCTGCTGTACTCGGGGGTGTTCGTTGGTCTGGTGGTGCTGCTGTTCCTCGCCTCCAGCGTCCTTTTCGGGACGGCCAACGTGTTCTTTGGTCACAGCCAGATGGCCTTCCGTCCGGGTCCTGCGGCCGCTGCGGCCGCCCGACAGAGCGCCGCGGGGCCGCAGTTCACCCCGTGGCCATTCGTGCTCGCGCTGGGGGCGGTCGCAGTCGCGGTGCTCGCCGCGTGGTGGCTGGCGGGAAGGTTCCTGCGGCCGCTGCGCGCGATGACGACAGCAGCCCAGGAGATCTCGGCCACCAATCTGCACCGCCGGCTCAGCCTTGATGGACCTGATGACGAGCTCACCGAGCTCGGTCGGACGCTTGACAACCTGTTCGGACGGCTGGAGGCGTCGTTCGACTCCCAACGTCAGTTCGTCGCCAACGCCTCCCACGAGCTGCGCACCCCACTCGCGGGCCAGCGAACGCTGCTACAGGTGGCGCTGGCTGACCCGGACGCCGACGCCGGGTCGCTGCGCTCGACCTGTGAGGAGGCCCTGCAGCTCTCCGGCCAGCAGGAGCGACTGATCGACGCGCTGCTGACGCTCGCCACCAGCGAAGGCGGCGTCGAGTCCTGGGAGTCATTCGACCTCGGTCAGCTCACGCAGGACAACGTCGGCAGCCGCCAGCACGACGCAACGCGATCCGGCGTCCAGATCGACGCGGCCTGCGACCAGGCGCAGGCGGTCGGCGATCCTGGCCTTGTCGGGAGCCTGGTCGCGAACCTGCTCGACAATGCGATCCGCCACAACGTCGCCGGCGGCACCGTTGAGATCTCGACGGCAGCCACAGCCGACGGCGCCCGCCTGACGGTCCGCAACACCGGAGCCGTCATCCCGATCGCCGAGGTGGATCGACTGTTTCGACCCTTCCAGCGGCTCGGCGGCCAACGCGTCGGCACAGCCGACAGCCACGGACTCGGTCTGACGATCGTGCAGGCCATCGCCACCGCTCACGACGCCAACCTGACGGCTCGCCCGGGGCCGCTGGGCGGTCTCGACATCCAAGTCACCTTCCGCCCCAACGCGTAGGCGCCTCCACGTTCGTCGCGCGGGCCGCTGCGGCACAGCGGCTGACCCATCCGGGTTACGCGCCGGTCGCCGAGAAGTGCTCAGGGTCGATCGGGCCGAGGACGCCGCCGACCAGCTTGAGCGGCCCGGGGTAGGCCGCGAGCACCTTGATCAGCTCGCTCGGTTGCGTGACGTCGACGGCCCCCCCGGGATACGCCGTCGACTCGTGGTTGCTGTAGCCGGCCGGGGCACTGAAGGCGCCAGCCGCGTTCAGTGCGGCCTGCTGGAAGTAGGTCCGGTAGCCGCTCGTCACCGTCCCCGTCCAGCCGTGCTGGGAGGCCCATTGGAGCACGGGCACGATCCAGTCCGCCATCGGTCGCTGGTTCGGATTCCACGGGACGTCGGGGATGCTCGCCCCGACCGCCAGCGCCGCCGCGTTCGAGATGCTTGCCTGCGCCGCAGATGCCGCGAACGACGCGGCCGTGTTTCCGCTCGGCAGCGAGAAGCCCGCCTTCTGGGCCTCCGCGATCTCCTGGCGCACCTCGGCGTCGGACGGCGCCCCCTTCGAGACGATCGCGTTGCCGCCCGACTTCTCCACCTTCACGAGCACCGCGTCCGACGAGGCGTCGACCCGTGCCACGGCCGCCCGGCTCGCCCGCGCCGGAGCGATCGCGTGCACGACACGCGGCCCCCGCCCGGCCCTGGCGACCGGCGCCTTGGCCGCCGCGACCGACGCCGCCCGCCGCTGGCGCTTACGCGCCGCTGCGCGCTTGGCCCTAACGACGGCCGGCGGCGGCGGAGCCGTCGCGGTCGAGCCGCCCGTATGCCCGGCGACCGTCGCCGCACCGCCGCAACCGGCCAGCACGCCGACAGCCAGCACCAGCCCGAGCAAAGCCGGGCACCACGCCGGTCGGCGCGGCCCGGTCGACTGAGGAGACCCCATCGCCCGCATGATCGTCGAAGGACTGCCATTCCTGCGGCAAGCCGCTCAACCCAGCCTCGCCAGACCGGGCGAGCGCCGACCACGCGGCACCGCCGCCACTACGACCAGACCCGCGAGGCTGCCATCCCGATGAGCGGAGTCCGCGCGCGAGCCGCCCCCCGAGCGGAGCGACGAGCCCACGAACGCCGGCGACACGATTGCGAAGCGACGCGCGTCGGGCGGCGACCGCGCGGACGCAGCGAATACCGTTCACCACCACGTGCAGCTCGCCCCGGCCCACCCGAACGTAAGCCTCCGGCGCCTGACCAGCGGGGAGCGCATCGTCGTCCTCTCCTTCCCTTACGACCCGCACATCGTCGCCGCCGTCCGGGGCATCCCCCACCGGCGCTTCGACTGGGATTCCCGGGAATGGTCGGCCCCGGCCGACGACTGGTGCGGCGTCCACGTGGCCGAGGTCCTCGACCGCTTCCCCGACCTGACCACCTCGGGCGCCGTCGACACCTGGCTCGGCGCGATCGAGCGCCGCTGGGTGGGACGGGTCAGCACGACGCGCCACGCGGGTCGCGGCTGGCTGCTGCTCGAGACGCGCGCCGGGACCGTCCCGCCCGTCCTGACCGACGGCGCGATCCGCCTCAACGACGGCCGCCTGCTGACGCCGATCACCCCGCAAGCGGCCGCCGAGCTGCGCGACCAGCGCTCGGCACGCCTCGACGCCGGAGCCGAGCGGTGCCTGGTCGCCGCCGAGCTCGGCGACGTACCGCCGCCGGCGCGCCTCGTCCTCGCCGACGGGGTCGACGGCCTGCGCCTCAAGCTCGAGGTGTTGTGGGATCCGACCGTCGGCCCGGCCTTCGACGCCCTCCCCGGCGCCACCGCCGGGCGAGTCGCGCCGGATCCTTGGATCGCCCCGACGCTCGACGCCTTCCTCACCCTCCACGAGGTCAGCGTCACCCAACCGGCCGCCGAGCTGCTCGAGGACCTGCGCCACGAGCACGAGCAGGCCGGCGCGGCGGTACGCAGCTCACGCGCGACCGCCGCCCCGCCGATTCCTGAGGTGGCCGCCGTCCTCGGGGGCGAGCTACAGCCGTTTCAGTGGGCCGGCGTCCGCTACGTGCTCAACGCCCGCCGGACGTTCCTGGCCGACGAGCAGGGCCTCGGCAAGACACTCGAGGCGCTCGCCGCGCTCGAGGCCGACGGTGCCTACCCGGCGATCGTCGTCTGCCCGGCCTCGCTCAAGCTCAACTGGCAGCGCGAGGCCGGCAAATGGCTCCCGCACCGCTCGATCGCCCTCGTCACCGGCCGCAGCGGCGCCCCGCCGTCAGCCGAGATCGTGATCGTCAACTACGAGATCGTCGCCGCCCACCGCGACGCCCTCGGCCGGCGCAAGCCGCGGGCCCTGATCATCGACGAGTCCCACTACTGCAAGAACCCCCAGGCCAAGCGCACGCAGGCGGTCCGGCGCCTGGCGGCCAGCGTCACAGAAGACGGCCTGCGACTGGCCCTCACCGGGACGCCGGTGCTCAACCACGCCGACGAGCTGATCGCCCAGCTGCGCGTGATCGGCCGCCTCGGCGACTTCGGCTCCGGCGCCCGCTTCTCCCGCCAGTTCCAGGGCGACCGCAGCGAGGAGCGGCTCCACTGGCACCTGCGGCGAAGCTGCTTCGTCCGCCGGCTCAAGCGCGACGTCCTCCCCCAGCTTCCGGCCAAGCGGCAGGTCGTCGTGCCGATCGCCCTGTCCAACGACCCCGAGTACCGCCTGGCCGAGCGCGATGTGATCGCCTGGCTGCGCGAGCAGCCGCTCGACCTGTCGACGCTCAACGCCCGCATCGCCGCCACGCTCCGGGCCGAGCGCCTGGCCCAACTCGGCACGCTCCAGCGCCTCGCCGCCCGCGGCAAGCTCCAGGCCGCGCTCGCCTGGATCCACGACTTCCTCGCCTCCGGCGAGGCGCTCGTCGTCTTCGCCCGCCACAAGGAGGTCCAGCAGGCGGTGCTCGAGCGCTTCCCTGACGCCGCCCACCTGCTCGGCAGCGACTCGATCGTCGCCCGCGAGGAGGCGATCGCCGCGTTCCAGCGACCCGACGGGCCGGCGTTGATCATCTGCGCGACCCGCGTCGCCGCGCAGGGCATCACCCTGACGCGGGCGTCGAATGTCGCCTTCCTCGAGCTCGAGTGGACGCCGGCGATGCACGACCAGGCCGAGGATCGCTGCCACCGGATCGGCCAGCGCGACGCCGTCACCGCCTACTACCTGCTGGCGGCCGAGACGATCGACGAGACCATGGCCAAGCTGATCGCGCACAAGCGCGGCATCGTCGACGCCGTGACCGACGGTCGGGAGGCCACCGCCGTGGGTCTCGTCGAAGCGGTGGTCCGCGAGCTGCGCGACGGCAGGCCGTTCCAGCACCTGCGCCCGGTGGCCTAGCGATGCCTACAGCGCGCGGTGCTCGGCGTGCGGTTCGCCGTCGGCCGACGTGCGGCCGATGATGACGTCGCTGACGAGCGACGGCGGGAACAGGCCGTGGTCGACGACACCGGGCATCGCCGCCAGCCAGCCGGCGAGCCCCGCCGGGTCCGTAACCGCGCCACCGTAATCGGCGATCAGGCCGCCGTCGGGGCTCGGGGGGACGTCGCGCAGGGAAACCGGCGCGAGCGAGCGCAGCGTGGCCGCCAACCCGTACGACAGCAGCTCGAGCGGGACCGGCGCCACCAGGGCGTCGACCACCTTCTCCGACTGGAGGATGACGACGAACCGGGCGGCCGCGGCGGCGACGATCTTCTCGCGCGTGTGGGCGCCGCCGCCGCCCTTGATCAGCCAGTTGGCCGGATCGAGCTGGTCGGTGCCGTCGATGGCGATGTCGAGCGCGTCGAGCGTGTCGAACGCCACCACGCGCAGGCCGAGGTCGATCGCCGCGCGCTCGGTCGCGACCGAGGTCGCCACGCACGTGATGTCAAGCCCGCGCCGGGCCAGAGCCGGCAGCAGATAGGCGACCGTCGACCCGGTGCCGAGACCGACGCGCGAGCCGTCGGCGACGAGCTCGGCCGCCGCCTCGGCGGCCGCCCGCTTCTCGGTCTCAGCCTGGTTGGTCGGGTCCCCGGCGGGCACGCCGATGACCCTAGAGCATCACTCGCAGGCTCCGCCGCGCGACGCGGGATCGCCGGCCCGCGCGACGCCGCCCGCCGGCTACCCGTAGTCTCGCCGCCATTCGCAGGGGAGAGACGGTATGTCGAGACTGAGCGCGGATCGCCGATCCGCCTCTCCGCCGGCCTTCGCCGGCCGCGGCCCGCATCCCAGACGGGGCGCCTCGGCGGCCGTCGCGGTGCTCGCCGCCCTGACCGTCGCGGCCACGAGCCCGGCCACGGCGTCCGCCGGCCGCTGGACGCAGCCGACCACGCTGACGGCCTGTCCGAGCGCGGCGGCGCCACGCGTCGTCTTCCCGAGCGCGGATCCCCGGACGCCCAGCGGGGCGGGCGCCGTGCTCTGGAGCGGCGACTGCGCCGCCGGCGCGCCGGCCGCCTCAGGCGTCGGGCTGGCCACCGTCGCCGCCGACGACACCGTCGGCCCCGCCGGGGCGCTGCCCCAGGCGATCAGCCCGGCCACCCCGCTCGACGGGCTGGCGGCAACCGCGGGAACCGGCGACGGCCGCGTCCTCGTGGCCGCGGGCGTCGGTCCGTCGCCAGGCCAGCTCGGGATCCTCGAGGGCCGATCCGGGTCGAGCTTCGGCGCGACCGTCGGCCTCCGCGCCCAGCCGGCGCCGGTGGCGACCGCGACGAGCTACGTGGGCGACGTCGCCGTCGCCAGCGTCCGCGTCGGCACCGGGCGGGTCATCCTGCGCATCCAGCGGCACGACTCGCCCGGCCTGACGCCGCCGTCGCTGATCTCCGGGCGCTCAGCCCCGGTGACCGCGCTCGCCGTCGGGCTCGACTACCGGGGCGACGCGATGGTCGTGTGGGCGCAGCGCGGGTGGATCCTGCGCCGGGTCCTGCGCTCGGACGGCCGCCTGCTGACGATCGAGCGGGTCGCGCCGAGCCCGCCGGCGCCCCACCTGCAAGCGCTGATCAGCGACGACAACCGGGGCATCGTCGCGTGGACCACCGACACGTTGGTCGGGGGCGCGCCGACGACGAGCGTCTACCTCGACGTCTCGCTGCGGGGCGTCCACTTTGGCGGGGCGGCGCGACTCCTCGAGCGGTTTCCCGACCCGCCCGGCGTGCGCCTGGCCGATGGGTCGATGCGGCTCGTGCGCCTGGCCAACGAGGGGGTGATGATGGCCTGGACCGGGATGTCCGGGGGTCACCTCGTGATCCGCGCCGCTTCGGTCAGCCTGGCCACGCCGCGTCCGGCCACGCTCGTCTCCGATGCCGGGTCGGACGCGGTGCTCGCCGACCTGGCGACGGGACCGCACAGCGAGGCGATGGCCCTGTGGACATCGGCTCCGCGGTCGCGGGCCGGGTTCGACGCCGCCCGAGAGCAGCTCATCGCCGCCCGGGGCGTCGTCGAGGCCCCGGGTCTGGCCGACTTCTCGGCGCCCGAGCCGATCGCGGGACCGCAGTCGCTGGCGACGCCGAGCGCGGCCTTCGACCCGAGCACCGATACCGCCGTCGCCGTCTGGTCCGACGGCGGCCACGGAATCGTCGCGGCCACCCGCGGCCCGGCTGCCGCCGCCACGGCGCCGGGAGCGCACGGGAGCACCGGCTGGCGCGCCTGGGGGATCGCCGCGTCAGGGCTCGTGGCCCTCCTCTGTGCCGGGGTCCTCGGCCGGCGGACGCTGCGGGCGCGCCGCACCCGCCTCCGAGGCCGCATGCTCGCCGCCGGCCGGGCACCGCAGGATCCCGCGCGTCCGACCGGCTGATCCTGCTCACCGCTCGCGCGCACGCTATGCTCGACCTAGCTTCGCTCGTCGGATCTTCTCCCCTTCGTCCGCCGTCGCGACCGTTCCGGAGGGGCAGGGCAGCGCAGGCCGCAGGCCCGAGGGAGACGTGATGGCAAGCCGCCGCAACAAGGTCGAGGTATCGCGGCAGGATCCGAGACCGCCGGAGACGCCGACGGAGCGACGAGCGCGCCAGAGCGCGGAGCTCGCCGACCAGCAGGCGCAGCTGCGGCACGAGGCAGACGAACGGCGCACCGAGCGTCGTCGACGCGAAGCCGAAGAGCAAGCGCAGGCGGCGACAGCGCCGGACCCAACGGTCGACGCGTAGGCGCCGGGGCCGCCAGCGCCGCCTCTAGCCTCGGCTGGGTGTCAGTCGAGACACCATCACCGCGCCCCGGGCAGGACGGCGCCCCGAGCCGTCAGGCGTCGGTGGTGAGCACCATCCGGAAGCGCGCCCGGCCGCTCATCATCCGGTCGTAGGCCTCGTCGACGCGCTCGAGCGGGAGCGTCTCGATCATGGCCTCGACGCCATGGCGGAGGCTGAAGGCGAGCGTGTCCTGAGAGTCGATCGACGTCCCCGACGCATGGCCGCGAACGCCGGTGCTGCCGCCGATCAGGAGCCCGGCCGAGATCTCGAGCGGCTCGGGCGCCGCCCCCACGACGACAAGGCTGCCGCGCGGGCCGAGGCCGCCGAGCGCCGCGGTGACCGCCGGGCCGTTGGTCGCCGTGGCCAGCACCGCCTGAGCGCCGCCGAGATCGTTGAGCGCACCGGCGACGTCCGCCGTCTCGCTGTCGATGTAGTGGTGGGCGCCGAGGCGCCGGGCCAGCTCCTCCTTCTCCCGACCGCGGGCGATGGCGACCGTCTCGTAGCCCAGCCGCACGGCGTACTGGAGGCCGAGATGGCCGAGGCCGCCGATGCCGAGCACGGCGACCAGCGAGCCGGCGCGCGCGCCGCTGCGGCGCAGGGCGTTGAAGGTCGTGATCCCGGCGCACATCAGCGGGGCGGCCTGGACGGCCGTCAGGCCGTCGGGGATCAGGGCGAGCGCCGAGGCCGGGGCGATCATGAAGTCGGCGTAGCCGCCGTCGACGGTGATGCCGGTGATCGGCATGTTGCGGCAGCTGATCAGATCGCCCCGGCGGCACGGCTCGCACCACGAGCAGTTGCCGCCGAACCAGCCGACCCCGACGCGGTCGCCCTCCGCCCAGCCCTTCACCCCGTCGCCGACCGCGTCGATCGTCCCGGCGACCTCGTGGCCCGGGACGAGCGGGTAGCTCAGCCCGGGGAAGCCGCCGCCCAGAGCGAACGAGTCGCTGTGGCAGACGCCGCACGCCGCGACGGCGATCCGGACCTGGCCGGACCCGGGATCGGGGATCGGGCGCTCGCGCAGGACGAACGGGGCGCCCGGCTCCGCCACCTCGACCACGCGCATCGTCGCCATCTCATCCGAACCTACCGGTCACGTAGTCGTTCGTGCGCTGGTCGGCTGGTCGGGTGAAGATCGTCGCCGTCTCGTCGTACTCGACCAGTACCCCGGTCCGCTCGCGGGGGTCGAGGTTGAAGAACGCCGTGCGGTCGGCCACGCGGGCGGCCTGCTGCATGTTGTGGGTGACGATCACGATCGTGTAGTCGCGCTTGAGCGTGTGGATCAGCGCCTCGATCGACGCCGTCGCGATGGGGTCGAGCGCCGACGCCGGCTCGTCGAGCAGCAGCACCTCCGGCTCGATCGCCAGCGCCCGGGCGATGCAGAGCCGCTGCTGCTGACCGCCGGAGAGGCCGAGCGCGCTCTGGCGCAGCCGGTCCTTGACCTCATCCCAGATCGCCGCCGCGCGCAGCGCCCGCTCGACGCGGCCGTCGAGATCGGCCTTCATGCCGAGGTTGCGGGGCGCCCAGGCGACGTTGTCGTAGATCGACTTCGGGAACGGGTTCGGCTTCTGGAAGACCATCCCGATCCGCCGGCGGACCTCGACCCGGTCGACGCCGGTCCCGTGCAGATCGTGGCCGTGGTAGAGGATGCGCCCGTCGACGCCGAGCCCGGGGACCGTGTCGTTCATCCGGTTGAGGCTGCGCAGGAACGTCGACTTGCCGCAGCCCGACGGGCCGATCACCGCGGTGGCGAGGTTGCGGTAGATCTCCATCGTGACCCCGGCGATCGCCGGCTTGCCACCATAGGAGATGGTCAGGTTCTGGACATCGAAGACGACTTCCCTGGTCGACGCCGGCCGGTCCGCGGCCGCCCGCGCCGGCACTCGTGCCGGCGCCGTCTGGATTCGCACGCGCTGGCGTACGGCCGGGCTGGCCGGCTCGGTGGCGCTCATTGCTGCCCGCGGCTGCGCGCCAGCACGAAGCGGGCGGTGATGCCGGAGACGAGGATGAACAAGAGCAGCACGAACGACGCGCCCCACGCCCGGGTGAAGCCCGATGGGTCAGCCGACTCGGATGCGGTGAAGATGAAGATCGGGATGTTCGGCAGGGCCTGGCCGAAGTAGTCGAACGTGGTGGTCAGGCCGAAAAGCGACGAGGTGAAGATCAGGGGCGCCGTCTCGCCGGCCGCGCGCGCGATGGCCAGGATCGTCCCGGTCAGGATGCCGCCGAGCGCCGCCGGCAGGATCACGCCCTTGACGGTCCGCCAGCGGCTGATCCCGAGCGCGTCGGCGGCGTCGCTGAGGCTCTGCGGGACGAGCGCCAGCACCTCCTGGGCTGACCGGGCGATCAGTGGCAGCATGATGATCGACAGCCCGACCGACCCGGCGAACCCGCTCTGGTGCCGGCCGGAGACGAGCAGGCCGAAGATGAAGAGTCCGACGACGATCGACGGCAGGCCGTTGAGCAGGTCGAGCGCCAGCCTGATCAGGCGGGCGGCCCGGCGCCCGCTGAACTCGTGCGTGTAGAGGGCGACGAGGACGCCGAGCGGGGCCGAGATCACCGTCGCCCCGAGCACGAGCATGGCCGTCCCGAGGATCGCCGGAGCGATGCCCCCGCCGGCGGCGCCGGACGAGGGCAGGTCCTTGAACAGGAAGCCCGGGCTCAGCACGCCGGCCCCGTGCTGAACGACGGCGAAGACGAGGATGCCCAGCACGCCGACCGCGAGCACAGCGGCCGCCGTGGCGGTGCCCTCGGCGACCCGGCTGACGATCTGTCGCCGGCGCAGGTTCCCGGACGCCGTCAGCGGACGCGCGTAGTCGACCGGGAGCGTGGTCATCGGGCGGCGATCCGCAGCGGGTCGAAGCGGCGGGAGATCCACTGGGCCGAGAGGTTGGCCAGCAGCCCGATCACGAGGATGATCAGCCCGAGGTAGAACAGCGACGCGATCAGCGGCTTCGTCGCCGCCCCCTGGAACTGGCTGGCGATCCGGCTGGCGAGGGTGTCGCCGGTCTCGAACAGGGAGGTGTGGATCAGGCTGCCGCCGCCGATCACCTGCGTGACGGCGATCGCCTCGCCGAGCGCCCGGCCGAGACCGAGGAACGCCGCGGCGGCGACGCCGGCGGCCGTCGAGGGCAGCACGACCCCCCGGACCGTCTCCCAGCGCGTCGCGCCGAGGGCGGCGGCGCCGTCCTGGAGCTCGCGCGGGACGGTGAGGAAGAGGTCGCGGCTGATCGAGGCGATGATCGGGACGACCATCACCGTCAGCAGGAGCACGGCGTTGAAGATGCTGAGGCCGGTCGTGGCCGGGGCGCCGAACAGGGGGATGAAGCCGAGGTAGGTGTGCAGCCACGGCTCGATCGTGTGCGCCAGAACCGGGCCGAGGACGAGGATGCCCCAGAAGCCGAGGATCACGCTGGGCACGGCGGCGAGCATCTCGACCAGCGGGCCGACGACGCCGCGGACCGCCTTCGGGGCAAGCATGCTCAGGTAGAGGCCGATGGCGATGCCGATCGGTGTCGCGATCAGCAGGGCCAGGAGCGACGAGATCACCGTGCCGTAGAGGAACGCCGCCGCCCCGAAGATGCCGAAGTTCGGACGCCAGGAGGCGTGCACGAGGAAGCCGAGGCCGAAGTCCGAGACCGACGGCCAGGCGCCGGAGGCGACCTCGTAGACGATCAGGATTACAGCGATCAGCGTCAGAGCGGACGCCCCGAGGCTGAGGCCGAACAGCACCCGGTCGCCCGCGGCAGTGCCCGAGCGGCGCGGCCGCAGACCGATCAGGAATGCTCTGGCCGCGCTCACGGCGCGCAGACTAGCAACGGGTTTCCGGGCCACCCGCTGCATTTACAGGATGGTTACACCGGGCGAACCGAACGCACCGGTCAGCGCGGTTTTACTCGCCTCCGACCGTTGCTTAACGGTTATTCACAAGATCGACACAACGC
Source organism: uncultured Solirubrobacterales bacterium (assembly GCA_963742705.1). Taxonomy (GTDB): domain Bacteria; phylum Actinomycetota; class Thermoleophilia; order Solirubrobacterales; family Solirubrobacteraceae; genus Palsa-513. The sequence continues at coordinate 408,190 of CAVUMZ010000019.1, forward strand.
CGGCGTAGCCGTCGTCGATGCTGCCGCTCTGCCGGCCCCGCCCTTCCGGCGACCGGCGAGCCGCGCGCAGCCGGTCAGTGAGCTGCGAGCAAAATCAACAGGGAGGATGACAAGTGAAGCGCAACAGGCTGTTAGGCGCAGCGACCGTCGTCGCGGTCGTGAGCACGCTCGGCGGGATGACGGCCAGCGCGGACGCATCGAGCGCGAACGGGACGCTCCTCGGCGCCGGCTCGACCCTGATCGCACCGCTGATGTCCGCATGGACCGCCGATTTCGGCAACCTCGACAACGTCGGTGTCACCTACGGCGCCGTCGGCTCGGGCGCCGGCATCGCCCAGATCACGGCGCGCACCGTCGACTTCGGCGCCTCCGACGCACCGCTGTCCCCGGCGCAGGCCGCGTCGTGCAACGGCTGCGTGCAGATTCCGTGGGCGCTGACGGCCACCGGCATCGCCTTCCACCTCACGGGCATCAACAGCCTGCGGCTGTCGGGCCCCGTGCTCGCGGCGATCTACCTCGGCCAGATCAAGATGTGGAACGACCGGCAGATCAAGGCGCTGAACCCGCACACGGCGCTTCCGGCGCTGGCGATCACCCCGGCCTTCCGCAGCGACGGGTCCGGCGACACCTACGCCTTCACCGATTACCTGTCACGCGTCAGCCGGGCGTGGAAGAGCCAGATCGGGTTCGCCACGGCGGTCAGCTTCCCGGCGGGCGTCGGCGGCAAGGGCAACGACGGCATCACGGCGATCGTCAGCTCGACCAACGGCGCGATTGGCTACATCTCCGCTTCGTACATCATCGCCCACCAACTCCATCCGGCGGCGCTGAAGAACGCTGCCGGTAAGTACGAGCTGCCGAACATCTCCAACATCAAGTCGGCGGGGTCGCAGGTCAGGTCGGTCCCGGCCAACAACGAGCTGCACATCGTCAACCCGCCGGCCAAGTACTCGATCGCCTACCCGCTGTCGACCTTCAGCTACGTGATCGTGCCGAAGTCGACGGGCAAGAAGACGCTGCTGAGCAAATTCATCTCCTACGCGCTTACGCGGGGTCAGATGTTCGGCTTGCAGCTGGACTTCTCGCCGGTGCCGAAGGTCGTCGAGCGGGCGGGCATCGCGACGCTCGGGACACTCGGCTAGGCGGACACGCGCCGACGGGCCGGCGGGAGCCGGCCCGTCCCGGGCGATGAGTTTCGCGGCGTCGGCGGTCTAGGTTGCGAGGACCGAGATCCCTAGCCCAATCCGGAGGGGGTGGCCGCCGTATCCGCGCCGCAGACACTTATGACCGGCATCGTGTTCGGTGAGCAGCCGCGCTGGCACGACGGCCGCCTGTGGTTCTCCGACTGGGGCCGGCTCGAGGTGATCGCCGTCGATCTGGCCGGCGAGAGCGAGGTGGTGCTGAAGGCGCCGTCGTTTCCGTGCTGCGTCGACTGGCTCCCGGACGGGAGCCTGCTGGTCGTCTCCGGGCGCGAGGGGCGTCTGCTGCGGCGGTGCGACGACGGCTCACTGGTCACCCACGGCGACCTGACCGGCGTGGCGGCCACGCCGCCGGGCAACGAGCTCGTGGTCGACGGGCGGGGCAACGCCTACGTCAACGGGCCCGGCTTCGACATGATGGCCGGGGCCGAGTTCGCCCCCGGGGGGGTCGCGCTGGTCACGGCCGACGGGTCGGCGCGCCTGGTGGCCGACGACATCGCCTTCCCCAACGGCATGGTGGTCACCGGGGACAACTCGACGCTGATCGTGGCCGACTCGTACCGCAAGTGCCTGACGGCGTTCGACATCGCCCCGGACGGGAGTCTCGGCAACCGGCGCGTCTGGGCTGACCTCGGCGACGGCGTCCCCGACGGCATCTGCCTCGACGCGGAGCAGGCCGTCTGGTACGCGGACGTCCCCAACCGGCGTTGCGTGCGGGTCCACGAGGGGGGTGAGGTCCTCCAGACGGTCGACCTCGACCGGGGGTGCTTCGCGTGCGCGCTCGGCGGCGCCGACCGGAGCACACTGTTCATGATCGCGACCGAATGGCGCGGCCCGCAGAACATGTTCGCGGGCCCGCCCACGGGTAGGGTCCTCAGCGTGCAAGCGCCGGCGCCGGGCGTCGGCTGGCCGTGAGGCGAAACCTCGCGATTGGATACCGGCGTGGCCGGTAAGACGACATCGAGCCCCCGCCGACCGAGAGGAGACAAGGTGCAGTTCACCGGGATCGTCAAGTCGTTCGACGAGGACGAGGGCATCGGCACGATCGTGCGCGATCGCGACCACCACGAGATCGTCGTGCGGACGATCGGTCTCGCCCTCGGGGTCAGCGGTCTCTGCGCGGGCGACCGCGTCCAGTTCGACGTCGACTTCAGCGTCAACCCGCAGGCCCGCAACGTGATGCTCGCCTGATCGCCGCACCCTCAGGCTGGCGTTCGCAGGTCGAGCGCGTAGACCTGGCCGAGGAGATCGACGCCGAAGCTGCGGTGCGGGGCTTCGTCGACGAGCTCGAAACCGCGCTCGAGGTAGATGTGCCGGGCGGCGGTGAGTGGGTGGTTCGTCCAGAGCCGCGCCTGGTCAAAGCCGGCCGAGCGCGCGAAGGCCAGGGCACGGTCGAGCAGCTGGCCGCCGAGCCCGCGGCCACGGCCGTCGGGCGTCACGAGCAGGATCCGCAGCTTGGCCGTCGCCGGCAGGTCGGGGTCGCAGACGCAGAAGATGCAGCCGACCCGTCGACCGTCGAGCTCGGCGATCCACGCCGCCTGGGTCCGGGGATGGTCGGCCGCGGCGTAGTCGGCGACGATCTGGCAGACCAACGCCTCGAAGGTCGCGTCCCAGCCGAACTCGGCGGCGTAGACCTCGCCGTGAGCCATCACGACCCAGCCGAGGTCGCCGGGTTTCGCAAGACGACGGATGATGATCGTGGACATGTTCTTCGTGACTGAAACGGGCGTTTCAGTAGGGTAGCGTGATGGCCACGGCGACGCCACCGACCTCCCGTCGCCGGGCGGAGCTGCTCGAGAAGGCGTACGGCTACGTGCTCGAGCACGGTGTGATCGACGTCTCCCTGCGCCCGCTGGCAGCGGCCATCGACTCAAGCCCGCGGGTGCTCCTGTTCCTGTTCGGCAGCAAGGCCGGCCTCGTCCAGGCGCTGCTCGGCCGGGCCCGCGACGAGGAGCTCGAGATCCTCCACCGCGTGCGGGCCGCGAGCGCGGGCGACATCGCCGGCGTCGCGGTCGAGCTGTGGGGCTGGCTCGCCGCGCCCGAGCACGCCGCGCTGCTGAGGCTGTGGGTCGAGGGCTACGCCCGGTCGCTGATCGCCGCGCGCGGGCCGTGGGCCGGCTTTGGCCGGGCGACCGTGACCGAGTGGCTCGACGTCCTCGCCGGCGCGCAGCCGCCCGCGATCCGGGAAAGCCCGGCCGGGGAAGCCGAGCGAACCCTCGTGCTCGCCGTCCTTCGCGGCGGACTGCTCGACCTCCTGGCCACCGGCGACCGTGACCGCATCACCGCCGCAGTCACCCGGCAGCTCCGCCGGCCGGGGCGATGAATACAGCGTTGCTGCGGGTTTGCGCACGCGGCGCAGGCACGCATCGTCGAGGACGATCACGGCTCTGCGGGGGACGCGGACCGCGGGCCCGGGCGTCTGGGCGGTGACCAGCGGATCCGGCTCTACGAACCTCATGCCGGTGCACGTGGTCGTGGATTGGGTGGGCACGCCACTCTCGCGATGCCGGACCACACGTCAAGGGGACGCCAGCCGATCGCCGGTGAGCTACGGCTTGGCGTTGTACACACTCGCGTCGAACACCGGCAGCCCGGCGAGCCCGGCGTACCCGATGTTCGGCAGCTGGAACAGGTCCTGGATGCTCGCCAGCAGCGAGTAGTGGTTGTACGCGGTCGAATTGATGCTGCCCGCCTTGACGAACGGTGATAGCAGCAGCAGTCCGACGCGGCCGCCGCCGCCGGCCGCCGTCACCTTCGGCGGCAGCAGGAAGGTCGTCGCCGGCGCGGCGGCACCGGCCGTCGGCGTGGTCGCGCCGCCCGCGGGTGGCGTCGTCGTCGTCGGGACCGGGAGCACGTACGGCGGCGGCGTCGTCGTCGACACGGTGGGCGTCGTCGGGGTCGTCGGAGTCGTCGTCGTCGGGGTGGTCGGCGCGCCGGGCGCCGTCCCGGGGGCCAGGTTCGGGTAGGCGGTCGGTGTCAGGCAGCACGCGCTCGCGTCGGCGCCCGGGCCGGTCTGCGGCGCCTGGTCGAAGGTGATCGCGATCAGGCCGCCGTCCTTGTAGGCCGCCGAACCGGTGATCTCGGGAACGACGGTCCGCAGCCAGGCGTCGGCCGCGGCCAGGCCGGCCGGCTGTCCCGGTGCGCACGGGGTCTCCGACCCGTCGTGGCAGGCGTTGGGCACGATGTACGCGAGCGTCGGGGCCTTGCCGGTGGCGGCGAGGTCCGGGGCGAGCTGGTCGAGCCCGACGACGTCGGCGGCGCACGTAGGCGCGTCGATCAGGCTGTGGAAGTAGACGAACGGATCGCGCCACGTCTCGAAGGCGTCACCGGCGACCGGGGTCTGCCACGGATCGGCCGCACCGGGCGCCGGGTGGCGACACGTCGTCGGCTGGCCCGGGCCGCCGTTGCTGCTGTCCTCGGCGTACGCCTTCCATACCTGAGTGCCGGCGGCCAGCTCGTCGGCGACGGTCTTGACCGGGGTCGGGTAGACGCAGCCGGTCCCTGCCGCCTGGCCGTCGGCGCCGACCGTCCCCGGCGTCAGGTCGAGGTACTGCTGGCAGTCGGCCGCAGTCTGGGGCGTCGGACCCTGCCCGCTGATCAGGGCGATCTCGTTGGCCAGCTCGCCCTGGGCGACGGCGTAGTAGTTCGGCAGCAGCTCACCCTGCTGGCGGAGCGTGGTCGACAGGTACGGCGCCGCCCCGCCCGGGCCGAAGGCCGCGTCGACTCCATGGTCGCTGAGCACGATCAGGAAGACGTGGTTGACGCTCGGCAACGGCGGCGCGGCCACGGGGGCGGTCGGGGCCGGCGAGGCCTTCGGGGCGGCCTTCGCCGGCGCCGGCGCCGGCGCCACCGGGGCCGGCGCGGCGGCGGGCGTCACCGCCGGGGTCGGCGTCGGGACGCTCGCCGGCGCGGCGGGCGCCCTGACCGGAGCGGCGGCCGGGCCGGGCGCCGTCCTGCCGATCCCGAGGATCGACGGCAGCGCTGCAGCGACGAGCGAGCTCATCCCGTCGGTCCGCGACGGTGGGGTTGCCGCCCGGCCGACGGCGACGCCGAAGGCGAGCACGCACATCGTCGCCGCTGCGACGACGCGCGGCGTCGGCAGGACCAAGCCGGCAAGCCAGCCCGACACCGCCGGTCGCGAGGCAGCGTCCGCGGGCGCGGCGGCAAGCGAGCCGCTGATCATCGCGCTGAACTCGACGGGGAGCTCGCCCCGGCGCGAGCCGCATTCGACGCAGTAGCGCTGATCCCAGGCGAGCGGGGCGGCGCAGTCGTCGCATGCCACGATTGACGCCGCGCCGCCGACCAGCGATCGCGTCGTGACCATCGCGGCAGTCTCGCGCGCCAGCCGGCGGCGTCCTGTGAAGATTTCGATCAGCGCGCGCGGTAACAGGGAGTTCACAACCCCGCGACGTCGCCGGTCCGATACTTCCACCCGATGTCGGCCGCCCCGCTGATCGCCGTCGCCGCCGACTCGTGCTCGGCTTGCGGCCACGCGCTGGCCGCCGACCAGCGCTACTGCGTCGAGTGCGGTCAGCGGCGCGGCGCCCCGCGCCTGCCGACGCTCGAAGCCCCCGCGATCAACCCGCCCCCCGGCACGTCGCCGGCGGCTGCCGGGTACGGCGGCCGCCTGAGCCCGGCGGCCACGGTCGCCGCCGTGATCGGGACGCTCCTGCTCGCGATGGCGATCGGCATCTTCATCGGGCGCTCCGGCAGCTCCGGCAGCTCGAAGACGGCGACGCAGGTCGTGTCGGTCATCGCCCCGCCATCCGCGGCCGGGACCGGGGCGGCCGCAGCGGCCGTCACGCCCGCGAGCACCGCCGCGACCGGGACGGCGGCGACCGCCGCGCCGAAGAAGGCCGTGGCGACGAAGAAGGCCGCGACCGTCGCCAAGAAGCCGACGCCGCCGGTCGTCAAGGTCGGCAGCAAGGGCACCGGCCCCGGCTATCAGAACGGCAAGTTCACCGGCAACTTCTTCGGCGGCGGATGATGGCCAACCGCCTCACTCAGGCGATCGACTCGCTCCGACGCCGGCGTCCATCCGGGGGCGTCCGCTGGGCCGGCCGCTCGGTCGTACGCCCGCCGGCCGACGAGGCGACCGATCGATCCGGGCTGCCGCCGCGGGCGTCGGCGACCGCGATCGACCTCGAGCCGCGCCGCCGCGAGCTCGCCGCCCGCGTCGCCGAGCTCCAGTGGGACCTCGGCGGTCTGACCTACGAGATGGCGATCCGCGACCACATCCGGGTCGACGTCCTCGTCGCCCGGGCGGCGGCCCTCCAGGAGGCCGACTCAGCGCTGGCCGAGGTCGAGCGCGTGCTGCGGATGGATGCCGCCGGCGCGTCCGGGGCGTGCGGGTCGTGCCAGGCGCTCCACAGCCGCGGCGCCACGTACTGCTGGCAGTGCGGAGAGCCCCTGGTCGCCCAGGTCCCGAGCCGGGCGATCGCCGGGCACCCGCAGGTCTAGAAGGACCACTCGCCAGACAGCTGCCGCCGCAGCTTCTCGAGCTCCCGCACCCTCACCGTGCCGGGCTCGTCCTGGCTCTTGCTCTGGTCCAGCAGCGCGACCAGATGACGGTCGGCGGCCAGCATCTGGTTCGCCAGCCCGCGCGCGACGGCCATCAGGAAGCCGGTCGCCCACGACTCGCCGGCCGCGAGGCCGGCTTCCAACGCCGTCCGCGTCAGCTCCCACAGTTCGGCGTCCGTGCCGGCGACGACACTTCGCGTCCGCTTCTCTTCGAGGAGAACTGCGAACTCCCCGATCAGCGCCCCTGGCCCGAGCGTGGCGATCTCGTGCTCGCCGTCCTTGCCGCCGACGCGGACCTCGATCTCGCCGCTGACCACCACGTAGACGGAGCCGCCCGGGTCACCCTGGTGGAACAGCACCTCGCCCGGAGCCAATGCGACGACGGTCACCTGCGTCGATAGAGCGGCGGCCTCGTCGGGCGTGAAGTCGGCGAGGCACGGAACCTCGCGCACGGCGCTTGCCGCTGGATGGTCGGCCATGAAGTCAGATCCCCCGCAGGACGGTCGCCTTGGCCACACGGCCGAGGGCGACGATGTAGGCCGCCGTGCGCCAGCTGACGTTGCGGCTGGCGACGAGGTCGCGAACGGTTCGGTAGCTGGTGGCCATCACGTCGGCGAGTCGCGTGTTCACCTCGGCCTCGCTCCAGCGGAAGCTCTGCACGTTCTGCGCCCACTCGAAGTAGCTGACGGTCACGCCGCCGGCGTTGGCGAGGATGTCCGGGATCACGGGGATCCCGCGGGCCATGAAGATCGCCTCGGCCTCCGGCACGGTCGGGGCGTTGGCCCCCTCGACGATCACGCCGGCACGCACCTCCGGGGCGAGCTCGGCCGTGAGCGCTCCGCCGAGCGCCGCCGGGACGAGGACGTCGGCTTCGGCGGTCAGGACGTCTTGGTGGCTGACGTGGTCGACGCCGTCGGCCTCGTACTCCGACAGTGGCCGCCGCTTCGTCGCGAACTGGTCGAACAGCGTCGGGATGTCGAGGCCGTCGCGGCAGGCCAGGCTGCCGGCGGCGTCGCTGACGGCGACGATCTTCGCCCCGCCCTCGTGGGCGATCAGCGCGGCGAACGACCCGACGTTGCCGAAGCCCTGGACGGCGAACGTCGCCCCGGCGAGCGACTTGCCGCTGTCGACCAGATAGGCCTCGGCGATCGCGACCACGCCGCGCCCGGTCGCGGCCTCGCGCCCTTCGCTGCCGAGCAGCTCGAGCGGCTTGCCGGTGACGACGGCCGGGGAGTAGCCGTGCGAGCGGGAGTACTCGTCCATGAACCAGGCCATCACCTGGCCGTTGGTGTTGACGTCGGGCGCCGGGATGTCACGCTGCGGCCCGATGTCGGCGCCGATTCGCTGGACGAGCTTGCGCGTCAGCCGCTCGAGCTCGCCCGGCGAGAGGTCGGTGGGATCGCAGGCGATCCCACCCTTGGCGCCGCCGAACGGCACGTTGACGAGCGCCGTCTTCCACGTCATCAGCGAGGCCAGCGCCCGGACGTCGTCGGCGTCGACCGTCGGATGAAAGCGCAGGCCGCCCTTCATCGGACCGCGGGCCGAGTTGTGCTGGATCCGGTAGCCGGTGTAGACGGCCAGATCGCCGTTGTCGCGCTCGATCGGCAGCGTCACGACATGCTCGGCCTCGGCCGACAGGAGCAGGCGCTCGACGTGCGAGCCGAGATCCATAATCCGCGACGCCTCGCGAATGAAGCCGTTCGTCGCCTCGAGAGCAGTCATCGGACCCGCATCCTGTGCGGAGGATCGCAGAAGCCGGCGTCCGGCGCACGATATTCCAGGCGGCGGTCCGACTCGGTCCGACCGGCGGTCCTAGCCGCTCCGGCGGGCCGCCGCTCAGGCTCTCGGCTCGAGCACGACGAGCGGGATCTCCCGGTCGGTCCGTCCCTGGTAGCCGCGGTAGCCCGGATAGGTCGCGACCGCCATCGGCCAGAGCCGTCGCCGCTCGTCCGGTGTCGCCACGCGCGCCCGCACCGGGCGCCGGGTCGCGCCGACCTGGATCGTCACGTCCGGGTGGGCCCGCAGGTTGTGCATCCAGGCCGGATCCCGCGGGTGGCCGCCCTTGGACGCGACGATCACGACATCGCTGCCATCGGCGACGTAGACGAGCGGCGTCGTCCGCGATCGGCCGGTCCGGGCGCCCGTGTGCTCGAGCAGCAGCATCGGCGGGCTGCCCGGCAGCTGGTGGCCGATCAGGCCGCCGGTCAGGCGGTAGGCGGCGACGTGGAGGCCGACCAGGCGGTTGAGGACCGGCCAGGCTCGATCTACCAGCGCCATAGTGTCCACGCCGGACATGATGGCGCGACGGGCGTGTCGGGGCGGCGTGGGCGTCGAGACCCGGCCGCCGTGACGATAGGCTGAGCGTCGAGATGCCGGACGCCAGCCCCTCCCCGGAAGCCCCGCTCGGAGGCGGCTGCCTGTGCGGTGGCGTGCGCTTCGAGGTCACCGGGCCGTTCACCTCAGCCGGCTACTGCCACTGCACCCACTGCCAGCGGCGCACGGGAACCGCGTCGTCGGTCAACGGCCGACTGCCGCGGAGCGCCCTGCGCCTGACCGCCGGCGCGGAGCTGCTCGAGAGCTTCCAGCCGCCGACGCCCGACAGCAACCCGAAGGTCTTCTGCCGCGCCTGCGGCTCGCACCTCTTCAGCGGCGACCCGAACGCCTCCGAGCAGATCGGCATCCGCTTCGGCGTGCTCGACGGCGATCCCGGCATCCGCGCGCAGTACCGCCAGTGGGTCGACTCGGCGCCGTCCTGGGAGCCGATTCCCGACGACGGCATCCCCCGCTTTGGCGGTCGCCGCGGCGGCTGATCCGAGCTCAGTGCTTGAAGGCGAGCTGCCGCGTCTTCGTCGTCGTCGTGCCGTCGTCGTTCGTCTGCTTCAGGGTCAGCACCGCGCCCAGCCGGTGGAGCCTGCGGAGCTTCGCCGTGGCCGTCTTGGTCAGCCGCAGCCGGAGCCTCTTGGTGTCCCCGGCCGCAAGCGTCACCGACCGCTTCTTCGACAGCGTGCCGTGTCCCGGGGTGAGGAGCTGAACGGTGAACGTGCAGATCGTCGTGTCGTCACCGGTGCAGGCCAGATCGACGGTCGCCAGGTTCGAGCTCGTATGCGCCGAGCTGACCTTCACCTTCGGCGGCGCTACCGGAGCATCCGGCGGGAGGACGGTGACGAGGAAGGACTTGCTCGCCGTCTTGCCGGCGCTGTTGGTCGACGTGCAGGCGACGGTCGTCAGGCCGACCGGGAACGTCGCGCCCGACGCCGGCGCACAGGTCACTGGGTCGGTGCCGTCGATCGCGTCGGTCGCCGTGACGACGTAGGTGACGACATCGCCAGACGCGCTCGTGGCGCCGACCGTCCGGTCGGCCGGCACGGTGATCGTCGGGGCGGTCGGGGTCGAGACCGTGACCTTGAACGACTTGCTCGCCATGTTCCCCGCCTTGTCGGTCGCCGTACAGGTGACCGTCGTCGCGCCGATCGCGAACGTCTGACCCGACGCCGGGACGCACGCCGGCGTGACGGCTCCGTCGACGTCGTCGGTCGCCGTCGCCGTGTAGGTGACCGGCGCCCCGGCCGCGCTCTTCGGCGCCGCCGTGATGTCGGCCGGCACCGTGATCACCGGGAGCGTGGTGTCGTTGACGGTGACGTTGAAGGACTTGGTGGCCGTGTTGGTGGCCGCGTCGGTCGCGGTGCAGTGGACGACGGTCGTCCCGAGCGCGAACGTCTGGCCCGAAGCCGGCGTGCACGTCGGCGTCACCGCCCCGTCGACGGCGTCGGCGGCCGACACGGCGTAGGTGACGACCGCACCGGATGGCCCTGTCGCCGACGCCGTGATGTCGGCCGGCACGGTGATCACCGGCGGTGTCGTGTCGACGGCAGCGGCCGGGCTGGCGCTCCAGCCGGCGGCCAGCGCGACGATGCCGGTCGCGAGCATGGCGGCGCGTCCCGTCGCAGTCCTTCGCCTCATCGATCCCCCTGTGTCAGTGTTGTCCGCGGGCGCAGTCGCGGACAACCGCGGCGCGCAGCGAGGGCCTGCGTGTCAGTCGTCGCCCAATATGGCCCCTCCGACGACCCCCGGCAAGGTCGTTCACACGAAGGTCACGAGTCGCGCCCGGGACCCGGCCGGCTCAGCGCGCGCCGCCGCCGACAGCGTCGGCGGCGTCGGTCCGCACGAGGATCGCCCCGTCACCGCTCGTGTAGGCCTCCTCCCCGTGCTGGACGATGTCCATGCCCAGGGCCTGGTCGCGCTCGGTCGCCCGCAGCGGCATCACCAGCGCCAGCCCCTTGAGGATCCCGAACGTCGCCAGGAAGGCGTAGGCCGGGGCGACGAGCACGGGGATGAACTGCCAGAGCAGCTGCCGGGGGTGGCCGTAGAGGAGGCCGTCGGAGACGCCGTTCCACGAGTGCTGGGCGAAGAAGCCGATGAAGAGGATGCCGGTCAGGCCGGCGAGGCCGTGGGCGGCCAGGACGTCGAGCGTCTCGTCCAGGCGGGTCCGCGGGCGCCAGACGATCAGGGCGTAGCTCGGCAGGGCGGCGAGCGCGCCGAGCAGCATCGCCCACGTCGGGCTGATGAACCCGGCGGCCGGGGTGATGCCGACGCAGCCGACGACGATCGCCGTGGCCGCGCCGATCGCCGTGGCCCGGCCGCCGCGCACCAGATCGAGGAGGAACCAGACGACGAGCGTGCACGCCGGGGCCAGGAGCGTGTTGGTGAACGCCAGCACGCTCGGGTTGCCGGTCGAGTAGCCGCTGCCGCCGTTGAAGCCGAACCAGCCGAACCAGAGCAGCCCGGCGCCGAGCAGGGCGTAGATCGCGTTGTGCGGGAGCAGGGCCGTGCGCCCGTAGTCGCGGCGGACGCCGACGACCAGCGCCGCGGCCAGCGCCGAGAACCCCGAGCACATCTCGACGGGGACGCCGCCGGCGAAGTCGAGCGTCCCGTGCTGGGCCAACCAGCCGCCGCCCCAGACCTGGTGAGCGAGCACCGGGTAGACGATCACCGACCACAGCGTGATGAAGGCGATGAAGGGACCGAAGCGCATCCGCTCGACGACGGCCCCGGCGAGCAGGGCGGCGGTGATGATGCAGAACGTCGCCTCGAAGGCCATGAACAGCAGCTGGGGGATCGCCGTGCCCGGGCGCGGGGCGAAGGTGACGTTGTGGAGGAACACGAAGTGCAGGCCGCCGATCAGGCCGTTGCCCTTGTCGAAGGCGAGCGAGTAGCCGATCACCGCCCAGCTGACGGTCACGACGCCGAGCGCGGCGACGGTCATCATGAACGTGTTCAGGGCGTTCTTGGCCCGGACGAGGCCGACGTAGAAGAGCCCGAGCGCCGGCGTCATCATCAGCACGAGCGCCGTCGCGATCAGCATCCAGGCGGTGTCGCCGGCGCTGATGCCGGCGGGGAGACGGGCGATCATTCGACCGGGGTCACCGCGCTGCGATCCGTCTCCCCGGTGCGGATCCGGACGGCCTGCTCGAGCGGGACGACGAAGATCTTGCCGTCGCCGACCTCGCCGGTCCGGGCCCCGGCGCACAGCGCGTCGACCGTCCGCTTCACGAAGTCGTCGGAGACGGCGACCTCGAAGCGGATCTTCTCCGACAGCTCCATCTTGACCGTCGTCCCGCGGTAGGTCTCGACCCGGTCGAGCTCGCCGCCGTGGCCCTGGACGCGCGTCATCGACAGGCCGCGGACGTCGGCCCGGTAGAGCGCCTCGAGGACGTCGTGCGTCTTCTCGGGGCGGACGATTCCGATCACGAGCTTCATTGGTGCGGCTCCTCCTACTCGGCGACAGGCGTCCGCGAGGGGGCCGCTTCACCCAGATGCCCGCCCCTCCCACGGCTGGCCGGGCGAGCTTATCGGTCACGACTCACATGTGGATGTTTCGGAGCCGTCTGCATGGCCCTGGACGCCGGCGCCGGCCGGCGCCGACGGGGCGGCCTTCGGCCATGGCTCAGTGGTGGGTCAGGAAGGCCACGAGGCCGGCGCGCAGGGCCCGGGCCAGCTCGAGCCGGACGGCCGGGTTCGTCTGGAGGGCGGCGTCGGTCGGGTTGTCCATGTTGCCGAGCTCGACGAAGATCGCCGGCTGGGTCGAGAGGTTGAGGCCGGCGAGGTCGCCGCGCTGGTCGTAGCCGGCTCGGCCTAGGTAGGTCGAGGTCGGGAACACCTTGGCCCCGACGAGCGCGTCGTGGACGGCGTGGGCGAGTCGCAGCGACGGGCGGTAGATCGCCGCCGTGGCGCCGGCGTCGGGCGGATAGATGACATGGAACCCGCGCCCGCCGGGCGGGGCCCCGTCGGCGTGGATCGAGATCACGGCGGCGGCGTGGGCGGCGTTCCCGATCGCGGCGCGGACGTTGACGCACGGGCCGACGCCGGTGTCGCTCGACCGGGTCATCACGACCTTCGCCCCGTCGGCGGCCAGCAGCCGGCGCAGGCTGGTGGCGACCGACCAGTTGAAGGCGGACTCGCTGTAGCCGCGGGCCGTCGCCGTGCCGGTCGTGTCGCACGCCTTGCGCTGGCCGCGTCCGGCCGGGACGAGGCGGTTGATCGTGGCCGGGTGGGTCGCGTTGCCGCCGTTGTGCCCGGGGTTCACGACCACGGTCATCCCGGCGAGCGGCGCGGCGGCCGCGGTGGCCCTGGCCTCGACGAGCCGGGCGGCCGGCGCGACGACCGCGGCCGGGCGCCGGGCGGTCGTCGGCGTCGCCCCCGAACAACCGGTCAGGAGGAGTGCGAGCAGTCCAAGCCCGCGGGCTGCGTGGTGAATCGAAGTTCGAATCGCGCCGCCGATCGTAGTCGGCAGACTGTGGGGCATGCATCGGGTGGTCATCGTCGGCGGCGGGTTCGCCGGGCTCTATGCGGCCAAGGAGCTGCGCGGGGCGGCGGTCGGGGTGACGCTGGTCGATCGGCGCAACTTCCATCTCTTCCAGCCGCTGACCTATCAGGTCGCGACCGGGTCGCTGTCGCCGGCCGACATCGCCTACCCCCTGCGGGCGCTGTTTCGCGACGCGCCCAACACCCGGGTGATGCTGGCCGAGGCGACCGATGTCGATCTCGCCGGGCGGCGCGTGCTCCTGCGGTCGGTCTCCGGCGTCGCCGCGCCGGAGTCGCTCGGCTACGACACGCTGATCGTCGCCACCGGGTCGGCGTACTCCTACTTCGGCCACGACGAGTGGGCCGCCGTCGCCCCGGAGGTCAAGTCACTGGAGAGCGCGATCGCCGCCCGGGCGCGGATCCTCGGGGCATTCGAGCGGGCCGAGGCGCTCGAGGACCCGGCGGAGCGCCACGCGCAGCTGACGTTCGTCGTCGTCGGCGGCGGGGCGACCGGCGTCGAGATCGCCGGGCAGATCGGCGAGCTGGCGAGCGAGACGCTGCGGCGGGACTTCCGGGAGATCGACTCGGGCGCAGCGCGGATCCTGCTGGTCGAGACCGGTCCGCGCCTGCTCGCCGGGTTCCCCCCGTCGCTGTCTGAGAAGGCCGCCCGCCAGCTCGAGCAGCTCGGGGTGACGCCGATGCTCGAGCACACGGTCGTCGACGTCGACTCGGGCGGGGTCGTGCTGGAGGCGCCGGGCGGCGGGCGCGAGCGGATCGCGGCGGGGACGGTGCTGTGGGCGGCCGGCGTGCGCGCGTCACTGCTGGCCGGGCGCCTGGCCTCGCATTCGGGCGGCGAGGTCGACCGCGGCGGGCGTCTGACCGTCGAGCCGGACCTGACGCTCGCAGGTTTTCCGGACGTGATCGTCGCCGGCGACATGGTGCGCGTGCGCTCGGCCAAGACCGGCGAGCCAGTCACGCTCCCGGGCGTCGCCCCGGCGGCGATCCAGGAGGGCCGGTACGCCGGGCGCCTGATCGGCGACCGCGTGGCCGGCCGGACGACGCCGGCCTTCCGCTACCACGACAAGGGCAGCCTGGCGACGATCGGCAAGTCCCGGGCCGTGGCCAACCTCCACCTGCTCCATCTGAGTGGCCCGCTGGCCTGGCTGACCTGGCTCGTCGTCCATCTCTGGTACCTGATCGGGTTCCAGAACCGCTTCGTCGTGCTCGTGCGCTGGGCGTTCTCGTTCGCGACCGGGACGCGCAGCGCCCGCCTGATCACCGACGCGGTCCCCCGCGCGGACGCCGACCAGCCGTGACCGGCTGGGACGAGGGGCAAGGTCGGGTCAGCCGGGCGTTCGGGGCCTGGCGCCGGGTCGACCGCGACCAGCGGGCGTTCCTCTCGTTCGGCCTGCGGATCGCGCACGCCACCTACGACCGGCTCTGGCGCGAGGCAGCCCACGAGCCGGGCGAGGCGCCGAAGACCGAGCTCGTCGACCTCTTCGACGGGCTCTGGCCGCGGGAGTACGAGGCGATGCTCACCGCGAGCGTGCTGCGCGACGCGGTCGCGAACTTCGACGGGTATCTCCAGCGGGTGCGGGCGCAGGGCGGCGGGGACGCCGGCGAGCGGCCGCGCTGGGATGAGCTTGCGGCGTACTTCGACGGGCTCGGCGTGGCGGTCGAGTGGCCGGCGGTGGCCGGCGTGCGCGAGCTCGCCCACCCGCCGGTGCACGAGCTGCTGCCCACGGCTGTCGTTGAGCTGGACGAAGACGACGTGCTCGCGGCGATGGACGTTCTCGCCGAGCAGGTCCGCGCCATCGATCCCGCCGTCTTCGCGAGCGGTCAGGCCGCCGTGTAGGTGAGGACGACGATGCCCTCGCCGACGCTGCGCGAGTCGGCCAGGGCCAGGCGGCGGGTGCCGGGCCAGTCGGCAAACAGGCGCTTGCCGCTGCCGAGGACGATCGGGAACACCATCAGCCGGAGCTCGTCGACGAGGTCGTGCTCGATCAGGAGCGCGACGAGCCGGCTGCTGCCGTGGACGACGAGGTCGCCGTCGAACTCCTGCCGCAGGCCGGCGACGTCGTCGGCGCCGATCACGGTGGTGTTGGTCCAGGTCGGGTCTGTGAGGGTTGCCGAGACGACGTACTTCGGCATGCCGTTGAACTTGTCGGCGAAGTCGCCGGTCATCGTCGGCCAGGCCGCGGCGAAGCCGTCGTAGGTGACCCGGCCGAGGAGGAGTGCGTCGGACGCGAAGGCCTCGTCGAGCTTGAACTTGTCACCGTCGTCGCCCCGGTCGAAGGTGAAGGTCCACCCGGCGTGGGCGTACTCCTCGCCGCCGCCGGGCGCCTCGATCACGCCGTCGAGGCTGATGAACTCGGTTACGACGATCCTGCCCATGTCGGTCCTCCCCACTCGGTGTCTGATGGTGGTGAAGACCGCCGCCGGCGCGGAAAGTAATCCCCGCCGGTCACGGGCGTGACGAGGCGACGACGGCCAGCGTCGCCCCCGAGACGAGCGTCGTCGCGCCCAGGGCGAGGGCGACGCTCTCCTGAAGGAGGAGCGCCCCAACGAGCGCGCCGACCAGCATGGCGCTGGCGGCGGCGACCCGGCGGACGGTCCCGGCGCCGCTGCCCCCGGCGAGCGGCGAGTCGGCGGCCAGGCCGGTGAGGGTCATCGTGAGGACGGTGGTCGTCAGGTCGGGCACCCCGAGCTTGCGGACGGTCGCGTTGCGGACCCCCATGCCGAACGCGAGCATGGCGATCAGGACGTCGCCGCTGGCGTGTCCGGCCTGGACGCGGACGGCCAGGGCGACGATCGCCGCTGCGATGAGGACGCCGACCTCGATCGTCAGGGCGGCGGCCAGGCGCGGGCCGAGCCGGCCGCCGCAGCCGGCGCCGACCAGGAAGGCGGCGAGCGACACGATCGGAGCGAGGACGGGCAGCCCGGTGCCGCCGGCGAGCCCGAAGCCGAGCAGGACCACGTTGCCGGTCATGTTCGCGGTGAAGACCCGGCCGAGGCCCAGATAGCTGACGGCGTCGACGAGGCCCGTGGCGAAGGTCAGCGCGAGCAGGGCTCGCACCAGCGGTTCGCTGAGCGTCTCGACCTTGGCCGGCACCGCCGACCAGCCTATGCCGTCCGGCCGGCGCGGGTGTGCGTGCGGTCAGGCGTCCTTGGGCGCGTAGCGGTGGTGGAGGTCGAGCGTGTTGCCGGACGGGTCGCGGAAGATCGCCTGGTGGCAGACGCCGCTGTCGATCATCTCGGCGACGAACTCGACGCCCTTGGCCTTGAGCTGGTCGCGGGCGGCGGCAACGTCGTCGACGGCGAGGGCGATCGGCAGGCTGTGGGGGCGGAACTCCTGGCCGAAGGCCGTCGGGTCCATGATCGCCAGGGTGAGGTTGCCGGCCTGGAACTCGGTGGCCGGCCGGTCGCCCCAGCGCTTTCCGGCGGGCAGGCCGAGGACGGTGCCGTAGAAGTGGACGGAGGCGTCGAAGTCGTTGGTGGGGATGGTGACGAAGTCGACGCCGGTGATGGTGGGTGTGGCGGTGTCGGGCATGTTGGCTCCTCTGACGCGGTTGGCTCGCCGCCATTCTGGCCGACGCCCGCCGGCCGGCGGTTACGTCGTGGCGCCGGTGATGCGGAAGTCGACGGCCCGCAGGGCCGGGCAGAGCACGGCGTGGGCGCAGCGCCGGCCGTAGAACTCGCCCTCGCTGACCAGCCGGCGGGCCGTGGTAAGGGCCTCGGTCGCTTCGAGCAGCCGGAGAATCGAGTCGGTGAAGCGGACGTCGCGCAGGGGGCGGGTGATGCGGCCGTCCTCGATCAGGAAGGTCCCGTCCCGGGTCATCCCGGTCAGCAGCGTCTCCTTCTCACGGACGGTGTTGACGTACCAGAGGCGGGTCACGTAGATGCCCCGCTCGATCGGCCCGGCGAGGTCGGCGGCGTCGGCGGCGTCGCCGCCGGCCAGGGCGAGGTTGGTCGGCGACGGGCCCCAGGGCGACCCGCCGGGCTGGGTCGCGTGGCCGGTCGACCGGGCGCCGTGGCCGGCGACGGCGGCCGAGTTGCGGTCGTGGACGACGCTGGTGGCCACGCCGGCGGTAATCAGCGGCAGCTCGGCCTTCGCCGTGCCCTCCATGTCGAAGGCCCGCGGCAGGCTGCGCGGCGAGTTTGGGGCGTCGGTCAGGCTGATGGCCGGCGCGGCGACCCGGGTGCCGAGCCGGCCGGCGAGGGCGCCCCGGCCCTCGGCGTGGGCGAGGCCGTTGTGGGCCAGATCGCCGAGGAACTCCAGCAGCAGGCCGACGGCCTCGGGTTCGAGCACCACCGGGTAGCGGCCGGGGCCGAGGTCGGCGAGCGGGGCGCGGGTGATCTTGGCGGCGGCGCGGGCGGCCAGGGCTTCGGCGTCGATCGCCCCGGCGGCCGGGGCGGCGTCGGCGGCGTAGCCGCTGCGGCCGCCGGCGTCCCGGGTGACGACCTTCATGAAGGCGTCGGTGACGCGGTCGTGGAGGCGCATCCCGGTCGTCGCGGCGATCGCCGTCTCGACGTCCCCGGCGGTCCAGACGCCGAACGCCTCGAGGTCGTGCGCGGCGGCGACGGCGAAGGCGGTGGTCAGGGCGGCGGCGGCCCGGGTCGGGTCGAGGACGGCCGTCTCGGGGTCGAAGCCCTGGTGCGGCGCGCCGGACGGGTCGGCGGGTGACGCGAGCCCGGGGTGGGTGCCCGACCCCTGGGTGGCGGCGGCCCGCCAGGCGGCCTCGGCCCGGGCCGCGGTCGCGCGGAGGGCGTCGTCGTCGAGGCGATTGGTCGAGGCGATCGCGGCGCGACCGTCGCGGAGGCAGAGGATCTCGACGGTGGTGTCGTCGACGGCCGTGGCCTGGGTCGGGGCGGACCGAGCGAAGCGGGACAGCAGCGAGCGCTCGCGGACCACGGTGACCTGGGTGTCGGGACCGGCGAGGGCGAGGGCGCGTTCGGCGATCTCGAGCGGCGCCTCGGGCATCAGGCGACGCCGACCTCGACGTCGCGGAAGCGGGCCGGGGCGACGCCGTGGGAGACGCGCATCACCTGGCCGGGCTCGCCCTTGCCGCAGTTGCCGACACCCCAGAGGCGCCAGGCCGGGGCCGAGCAGACGGCGTCGAGGCTGCCCCAGAAGGTCGGGGTGATGCCGGCGTAGGACGGGTTGCGCAGGACACGGCCGAGCTCGCCGCCGCGGATCTCCCGGGCGATCTCGGTGGCGAACTGGAACTGGAGGCGGCGGTCGTCGATCGACCAGGAGCGGTTGCTCTCGAGATAGACGCCGTCGTCGGTGTCGGCGATCAGGTCGGCGAGCGTCCCGGCCTGGCCGGGCTCGATCGAGACGTTGGTCATGCGGACGATCGGGGCCCGGGCGAAGCCGTCGGCCCGGGCGCAGCCGCCGGACCGGTCGAGGCCGATCGCGGCGGCCGACTGGCGATCGGACAGGGCGGCGCGGAGGACGCCCGACTCGATCAGCGGGGTGCGGGCGGCGGGGATCCCCTCGTCGTCCCAGCCGAACGACCCGAGCCCGCCGGGGAGCGTGGCGTCGGCGGTGACCTGGAGTTGGTCGGAGCCGTAGCGCAGGGTGCCGAGATCGCCGGGCGAGACCCAGCTCGTGCCGGCGTAGGCGGCCTCGCCGAGGAGCATCCGGTCGAGCTCAAGAGCGTGGCCGATCGACTCGTGGATCTGGAGGGCGAGCTGCTCGGCGTCGATGATCAGCGTGGTCCGGCCGGCCGGGCATTGGGGCGCCGTCAGGAGCTCGATCGCCTCGGCGGCGACCCGGGGGGCCTGACCGGCGAGATCGAGGTCGAGCACGCGCTCCCAGCCGGCGCACGCCGCCGACCCGCCGGCCGCCGGGTAGGACCGGACCTGGAGCTCGCCGGCGTCGAGGGCGATCACCGAGACCGAGGCGTCGGTTTCGACCCGCTCCTGGGTGCAGGCCGAGCCATCGGTCGAGACGAACACGGTGCGGACGCGGCGGGCCGATGCGTCGGCGTCGGCGCGAACGATCCGCTTGTCGGTCGGCAGGGCCTCCCAGACGCCGAAGAGCAGAGCGAGCTTGTCCTCGAGCGAGACGGCGAAGGGGTCGATCCGGCAGTGGCCCGACCAGTGGCCGCGCACCGGCGTGGCGTCGGCCAGCCGGCCGGCGGGCGCGGCCGGCTGGGCCTCGGCGATGGCAAGCGCCCGGGCGAGCGCGTCGTCCAGGCCGGCCGGAGTCTCCTCGCGCGTGGCGGCAAACCCCCAACCCCCGCCCACGCGAACCCTGACGCCGACCCCGGCCACCGTGTCGCTCTCGATCTGCCCGATCCGCCCGTTGCGCACCAGCAGCGACTCGGTGTCGGTCGCCACGTGGCGGGCTTCTGCGTAGGCGCAGCGGGCCGGGGCCCGGGCGATCGCCTCGGTCAACAGGTCGAGGACGCCGGGGGAAGCGTGGTCAGGCATCGGGGTTCGGAGTATCGCGATGTCGTCGGGGTCGCTGCGTGTCCGCCCACCGCGACGGCCGGGCCCGCGCAGCGCGGGCTGGGTCTCGTCAATCGTCGGGGACACATCCGCGTGGGGACGGGCACTCGCGCTCTGAGGCGAGCTCGGCGGTGCTCCAGCGAGCCGTACGTGACGACCGGCTGTGGCGTCAGAAGCGCGCGGTCGCCGTCGCGCTGACGCGCGCGCCGGCGACCGGGGCGACGCTCGCCCGGACGACCAGCGACAGCGCTGCGCGACCAGCCAGGGCCCTACGGCCGGCCCGGCTGAGCACCAGGTGGACGTTGCGGGAGCCGGTCGCCGCGAACCGCGCAGACGCGGTCCCGAGGGTGAACGGCCGGCCCTTGGCGGCGCCGACGATCGTGATCGAGATCGTCTCGGCTCCGCGGGAGTAGAGGTAGATGGCTGGACCTGCGCGCAGGCCGGCGTGCGTCTTGCGCTTTACGAGGGCGGCCGTCGCGGCGGCCAGGCTGCGGGCCAGCGCGGTGTCCTCGACTCGACTGACGGTGGCCGTCTGTGCCCGATCGGCGATGGGCGAGCCGGTCTGCGACCCGAGCGCCGGCGCAGTGTCGGTCGAGCCGGCACCCGGCGACCCTGAGCTTGCGATCGGGGTGACGGTGGAGGCCGGCGTAGACGTCGTGCCGGTGTTGGCGGTGGTGCCGGTGTCGCCGGCGGTGCCGGTCGCCGGGCTGCCGTCCGTCGAGCCGCCGCTGCCTGCCGAGCCGCTGCCGGGGAGGCTGGTCACGACCGACCAGCCGCGGACGGCGAGGCCGATCGTAGACCCGTCGGTCTGGTCGACCGTCTCGACCTCGAACATATGCGGGCCGGAGGCCAGCGCGGTGTAGGCGACAGTCGCGCTGCAGGCACCCCACGCGCCGGCGTCGAGCCGGCAGCGCTCGGGCACGGACGGGTCGTCGGAGCTGAAGGCGAGCGTGGCGGTGTGCGCGACGGTCGGACCGTCGGGTCCAGCGTCGACGTGAACGTTGAGGCCGGGGCGCGCGACGGCGGACTCGAGGGCGGTCAGGGTACCGCCCGACGGCACGACCAGCAGGCCGTCGCCGGCGGCCATCCCCGCCGCCCCGACGATCGTCCCGGTCGCCGCGACCGATCCGCTCCAGATCTTGGACCCGGTCTGCAGATCGACGGCGAACAGCGTGCCCGACGACGACCCCTCGTAGACGGTCCCGTTGACGATCACCGGCGACGAGGTCAGGCCCTGGTCACCGGCGAACTGCCACAGCAGCACCCCGGACCGCAGGCTGCGCCCCTGGAGCGTGCTGCCATCGAGCACGACGGCGACGTCGCCGGCAGACGCCGGTGCCGCCGACGAGGCGATCGTGTCGAGCACGGCGCCGGTCCCGCCATCGAGCACCGACCCGCAGGTGGAGTTCCACGGGCCGATCAGCCGCGCGCCGTCGGCAACGACATGCCCGCTGCCGACAAAGCACTGCGACGTGCCGCTCCACACACTGCTCCCGTCGACCAGCGAGTAGGCGCTGGTCGCACCCTCGTAATCGTCGGACACGTACGCGAGCCCACCGGCGAGCGCCGGGTTGCCCTCCGTGTAGTTCGACGCAAACCACTTGGTCGACCCGTCAGCTTCGTTCAGGGCGTACAGGCCGCCGCCGTCCCAGGCCGAATCGACGTACACGACTCCGTCGGCGGCGACCGGCGACTGAAGCTGGTAGGGCTCGGGCAGGGCGCGCGCCCACTCGGTCGACCCGGTCGCCGCGCTGACGCCGACGACATCACCCGAGCGGTCACTCACGAAGATCCGGCCCGGCGTCGTAGGCGATCGTCCCCGACCCGTCCACCCCGCGGGTCCATGACGTGGTCCCGGTCGCCGCGTCGAGCGCGTACAGCGTCCCGCCCGCGTGCTGCGGGTCGTAGGCGATCACGAAGACCCGGCCGCCGGCAACCAGGGGGTAGGAGGTCGAGACCGACGAATAGGAATAAGGCGGTGACGCCCCGAGCGTCCGCGTCCACGCGACATCGAGCGGCGGGCGGTCGAGCGAGCCGCCGGAGGCGAAGCCGGTGTGGCCGGGGTTGACCTGAAAGGCGACGCTTTCACTGTCCTGCGCGCCCGCCGTCGCCGGTAGGGCGGCGGCGACCAGGACTACGGCGAGCGACGCGAGTCGAGCCGCCCGATGCGGGCGAAGCATTCAGTCCTATCGGCAGGCAGACCGATCAGCTTTAGCGCTTCCTTGCCTCTTCGTGGATTGGGGGCCTCGGGGTTTGGCCGTTTCACCGAGCACCCGTCGACCGTGACGACGTACCGGCTTCGGCTGCTGCGTCCGCGGGCGGAGCCAATCGGTCGGACGGCGCCTACCTTTTCTTGGCGAAGTAGCGTCCGATCGCGATCGAGCCGACTATGCCCAGTGCCGTTGCGGCCAAGGGCAGGGTCTGGTCGTAGTTGTAGGCGGTGGAGTAGCGGGTCTGGCGGATGATCACCGCGGTTCCAGCGGCCTGGATGAGGAACAAAGCCGCCCAGAGGCAGCTGATGACGTACATGCTGGTGCGAAAGTCTCGGTAGACGTCCCACATCGCGTCGAAGATCGCCATCCCGTCGTGGGTGCCGTCCGTCCCGTAGCGCTGGGCCATGTAGAAGACGATCGGCTTGCGGACCAGGACGCAGGAGCCCAAGAAGATCAAGCCGATCAAGGCCGTGACCGCGCAGTCCTTGTACAGCAGCACCTTGGGAGCGTGACTGCCGATCAGCGCGATGACCGCGGACAGCGCGGTGAAGCAGAAGATCGCGGCGGAGGCTCCGCTGAATTTCCGGGCTTTGGCCCAGACCATGAAACCCCCGACGACTGGGGCGACGCTGCCAATCAGATAGCTGACCACGTCACTGGCGCCCATCCGCCGGGCAACGTGGAACACCGCGATGCTGCCACCGACCTCGACCGCCGTGACAAGTATGTTGAAGCGCAATCCCTTCTTGGCCGGGTGCTCCTCGAGGCCTTGAGCGATCTGGTCATGCACCGTTGGCGCGCCGGCGGCCATGTTCAAACTGGTTCGTAGGTCGCGACGATCACGCCCATGCGGGTGGTCGTACTGTGGGTGAGCCGCAGGGACGCGTGAACGCCCTCGGGGAACATGCGTCGGCCGGTGCCGAGCACGAGCGGAGCGATCGTCAGCAAATAGGCGTCGATCAGACCGGCGGTCATAAGGGAGGCGATCAGCGCGCCGCTACCCATGATGACAAGGGCCGTCTCGGACATCCGCTTGAGATCGGCTACCGCGGCCGGCACGTCACCGTACAGCAGCGTCGAGTTCGGCCACTCGAGCGTCGTCTCGGGGTTGCCCGAGACGACGTACTTGTAAGTGTTGTTGAGCGAATCCTTGAACGGCCCCCCTCGGGTGTTCCAGTAGGCCAGCAGCTCCTCGTAGGTCCAGCGCCCGAACAGCCATGCGTGTTTACCTCCCGTCAGCTGGGCCAACCGCTCACCCAACGTGGCAACCATCGTCCCATCACCGTATGGGACCCCCCAGCCGCCGCGGTCAAAGCCGCCCCGCGGGTCCTCGTCCGGGCGGCCCGGGGACTGCATGACGCCGTCGAGCGTCAGCCCATTCATAACGATCACCTTTCCCATCTTCATCCTCCTTTTTCCCGCGGGCAAGGTCGCGGATCGCAAGGCCGGTAGAGCGAGACGTTCCGCTATACCGCTCTGGAACTAGACCGTACAGTACCAGGCGAGAACTAGACCGTCTAGTACACTTCCGGATCGGTGACGAGTACGGACCCCACGCCGGCAGAGTTCGAGGGTGAGCATCGGTCGGCGCGCAAACGCAGGGCGATCATCGAAGCCGCCACGACGGTGTTCCTGAGCAACGGCTATCTGGGCACGACCATGGAGGAGATCGCTGCCCTCGCGCGTGTCTCCAAGCAGACGCTCTACAAGCACTTCGCCGACAAGGAGCGTCTGTTCTCAGAGATCGTCACCGCCAAGGTCGACGGGATCGCCGACCCCAACACCGACGAAGTGCTGAAGCTTGGGGAGACGGGCGACCTCGAGCGGGACTTGCGCCGCTTCGCCCGCGGTCAGCTGCGCGCGGTGATGGATCCGCGGCTGCTAAGGCTCCGACGGCTGGTGATCGCCGAATCCGGCCGTTTCCCTCATCTCGGCCGTCTCTTCTATGAGCGAGGACCGGGACGCACGATCGATGCGCTGGCGACCACGTTCGAGCGGCTCGCCTCACGCGGCGTGCTGGAACTCCACGACCCCGCCCTCGCAGCGGCGCACTTCAACTGGCTCGTAATGTCGATCCCGCTCAACCAGGCCATGCTGCTCGGCGAGGACGAACCCGCGACCCCCACCGAGCTGAACCGGTACGCCGACGCTGGTGTGCGCGCATTCCTCGCGGCTCACGGCAAACGCTGACGTATACACCCGGCGCCGAGGCCCTCCCTGCCGTCGCGTTCCTCGCCAGTCGCGCTCCCGCCAGCGCTCGCCACGTGACCTCCGGGGCGGGAAGCATGCTCGACTCCCGCGAGCGGTCCACAGCCGAGCCGGCGTGCCCGATGCCAGGAGCAGGACGTTGCAAGCATCAGAGCAGCCACCCCGCCGGGCGTCGGGTTGCCGTTGCCGAACAGGACCGGCCCGCGCTCTGCCGTGTCGGGCGCCTGACTCCTCCTGGCCCGACGCGGCCAGTCACGCCGGCGTGACCCGAATAGGCGCAACCCGGCAGCGGCCGGAGGCTCGTTTTGGCGAGTGCTTTCACCTGGCTCAGCTCGGGCAATGGCGGACGCGGTGGCGCCCGGACCGGCGCCAGCTTGCCGAGGAGCAAGAGCGCGGGTGCTTGCTGGCCGTGCGACGGGCCACCCGTCTCCAAGCGGTCGGCGGCTGCCGCTTGGCGATGAAGCGGCAGCCACGCGAGGCACCACTCCGACTCGGATCTGGCCTGGAGGGAGTCGGCGGTGATTGACTGGTGCCTAAATATGACTAGGCGCGGGCTTGACCTCGAAGTTCAACTCGAAGAACTCCATAGGCGGGAGCTCGGCCCCCGGCGGCAGCTTTGGCGCGAAGTGACCCTCGAGGTCGAGCGCTTCGCCGATCCGCAAGGCGGCTCGCCACAGGATGACGATCAGCGCCTGTAGGCGGGCGCCGTCGGAGTGATCGCCTGCGGCGCGCATGACGGCGATGATCTCCCTCGGTCGTGGGTCGGCCGGGTAGCTCAGGCCCTTGTTCCTCGACGCGCCGGGGGTCTGGCGACCGATCGGGGCGGCGGGCGGACATCGGCGGCCACAGAAGTGCGTTCGTGAGTTCCGCCTGCCCATGTTCTTCAGGCGCCGCGCACCCGGTCACCCGGTACTGAGCGCGGCCCAGCTCTTGCGGCTCGCGGGTCGGCGCGAAAGTTAGGCTGCGTTGGCCGGCGATCGCGATCAGCACGGCGAGTGCTCCGGCGCCGGCAGCGAGCCCGAACCCCGCCTGCGGACCCGTGGTCTGGCTGAGCGCTCCGGCGCCGGCAACGCCGAACGATGCGCCAGTCGCGCTAGCGCTCAGCAGCCACGCGAACGCCTCGGTTGTCCTACCGGATGGGGCGACTCGCGAGGCCAGCGCGTAGATTGCGCCGGTGGCGGGGGAGATCGAAGCGCCGGCGACCAGAAGCAAGCCAGCGAGGATTGGCAGGCTTTCGCTTCCCAGGATCAGCGCGGCGTGTCCGGCCCCTAGTGCCGTGATCAGCAGGATCAGGGCGCCGGCCCCATGCGCGCTTGCGCGGCTGCGTGTGGCGATGATTCCGCCGAGCAGTGATCCGACTCCCCAGATTCCCAGGAGTGGGCCGGCGTCGCCGATCGCGTGCAGCGTACTGGCGGTCGCGGCGACCGCAACATCGACGGCGCCGAAAATGACGCCGACAGCGCCGAGGAGGAAGGCGAGGGTTCGGATCGCCGGGGAGCGCAGCGCGCTGGCGGCCCGTCCCGAGCGCGTGCAGCGTCCATGCCAGTGACGTGAGGCGGGCTGCGCCGCGAACGCGCCGGTGGCGACGAGCAGGATGATCGCGCCGGTGAGCAGTGACGCCTGGGTCGAGAGGCCGGTGGCGAGGCCGAGCGCGAGCGGCGGTCCGGCGATGAAGGTGAGCTCGAGCGCGGTCGTTTCTAGTGTGTAGGCGGCGCTGAGCGCACTGGGCTCGCTGGCGATCACCGGCAGCAGCGCTCGCACACACGCCGCCAGCGGCGGGCTCACGGTCCCGATCATGCCGGAGAGCGCGAGCACGAGCGGGTCGGGGGAGCTCGCCGGCACCAGGGTGACCGCGACGAGCAGGATTGCGGAGGCTGCGGCGCAGCCGATCAGCACGAGTGTTTGCCCGTGCCGATCGACCAGCCGGCCGAGCAGCGGCGAGGTCAGGCCACGACCGATCACGTAGGCGCCGCTGGCCGCGCCGGCGACTGTGAACGACCCGGTCAGCCGGTGGACATGAACGAGCAGCGAGATGCTGAACATCGCCAGCGGCAGCCGCGCGATCAGCGAGGTAATCAGAAGCGCCGCCGTCCGTCGGTTGTCGGTCAATCCGACCATGGTCAGCTCACGGCGAGTTTGGTGTAGATCAGCGCGAAGTCGTGGCTCCATTCGCCCTCGTCGGTGCGGTCAAGCCAGCGGCCCTGAATCGTGGCGCCGTCGGGGGAGAGTTCGGCCTCCCAGCGCTGCGAGAAGTCAAGCGGCGAGAAGTCCGCCGTGGTTCGCTGCAGCGTCCAGGATCCGGCGGCGAAGCTCATCTCGTAGAGCCGCACGACGCCGCGGTCGTCGAAGTAGTGCTGAAGGAACCCGCCGCGCGCCTGATCGGCGGTGATGATCGCGATTCCATCGGGAGCGGCAGGGTGTGGAACCTGCCAGCGCTGGATCACAAACTGTGATCCCGGCCCGTACTCGAACACGGTCCGCGCGCCCGTGTCCTCAGGCGGTCCCTGGCGGGCGTCGGGGAACGCTGCGTCCATGCGCCACGTACCGATCAACGGCGAGAGCTCAGCGATCGCGGGTGATGGTGTTTCCGTACTCATGACCTGGCCTTTCCTCGGTAATGGAGTGGACTACGACGCACACGCTAAGGGGAAAGCGGCATGGCGGTAAGATCCAATTACGTGTCGATTCAGTGGTCCGGTTTGGGTCCCCAGTTGCTAATCCGGCTCGACCGGAACGGCGGCGGGCCGCTTGGCGCCCAGCTCGAGCGTGAACTCAGAGAGGCGGTGCGTTCAGGGCGGCTGAGTCCCGGGGAGCGGCTGCCGTCCTCACGCAAGCTGGCCGGGGAGCTCGGCGTCTCGCGCGGGCTGGTACAGGAGTGCTACGCCCAACTGCTTGCTGAGGGATTTCTCAGCGCACGGAGCGGTTCGGGCACGCACGTCGCGGCCGGGGCGGGCCTGCCCACAGTAACGCCAGGGCCGTCGCCTGCTGCGCGGAGCGCTCGGCCCGCGATCGACTTTCGCCCGGGTTGGCCGGATATCTCATCCTTCCCGCGCCAGGACTGGCTGTGGGCGCTGCGCGAAGCGGCGCACAGCGCGCCGGACGAGGCATTTGGCTACGGCGATCCACGTGGCAGCGCGGAGCTGCGCCACGTGATCGCGGCTTACCTTCGTCGCGTCCGCGGCGCAGTCGCCGAACCCGAGCGGATCATCATCTGCGCCGGATTCGCCCAGGGGTTCAACCTCGTGCTGCGAGCTCTCGCGCAGCAGGGCGTCGACGCAATCGGATTCGAGGACCCCGGACACGCCGACGACCGCCTCACCGCCGAGCGCTGGGGACTGAGCGCGATACCGGTCCCCGTCGACGAGCATGGAATCGACACACAGGCGCTGGACCGCAGCGGCGCCCGCGGCGTGCTGCTCACCCCAGCTCACCAGTCACCCAGCGGCGTCGTCCTCGCGCCACAGCGCCGCCAAGCGATCGCCGCCTGGGCCGACACGGCCGACGCCACCGTGATCGAGGACGACTACGACTCCGAATTCCGATACGACCGCGAACCCGTAGGCGCGCTCCAAGGCCTCGCGCCCCATCGCGTCGCGCTGATCGGAACGGTCAGCAAATCGCTATCGCCCGCCCTGCGCCTGGGCTGGG
Source organism: uncultured Solirubrobacterales bacterium (assembly GCA_963742705.1). Taxonomy (GTDB): domain Bacteria; phylum Actinomycetota; class Thermoleophilia; order Solirubrobacterales; family Solirubrobacteraceae; genus Palsa-513. The sequence continues at coordinate 436,235 of CAVUMZ010000019.1, forward strand.
TGCTCTGCCCGCCGGCACTCCTAGGAGCGGTCGTGGCGGAAAAGACACAGGACGACCGCGGCTCGCCCGTCCTTGATCAACTCGCCCTGGCCAGCCTGATCCGCTCCGGCCGCTTTGACCGCCACCTCCGACGAATGCGCGGCGTGTACGCCGCCCGCCGACGCACGCTCATCGACGCGCTCAGCACACACGCTCCGCGCGTCAAGCTCCAAGGGCTCGCAGCCGGCATCCACGCCGTCGCCCGCCTGCCCGCCGGCGCCGACGAGCGCGCGGTCACAGCCGCCGCAGCCGAACGGTCGATCGGCCTCTACCCAATGAGCCGATACCGCTGCGATCACGTCGCCGGACCACCGCAGCTGGTGATCGGCTTCGGCAACCTGACCAACCCCACGATCGCCCGCGGGATCGCTGCCATCGCTGACCTCCTCGCCTAACGCCACCGCCCGCGTCCAAGCCGCTCCACGACACTGCTCTCAGTTCAACTGGAGCACGAACGCCAACCGATCATCGCCATGCATCGCGCGGCAAGCATGGACCATCTCGGCATCGGTGCGGCGGCCGGGCATGCTGACCGGCAGCCCTCCCACGACGAGCCCGGCATCATCGACCGGCCCTGGCGTGCGGATCGCGAAGCCATGGGTAGTCCCCGCCCGTCGGCATACCTGCATGGGTACCGACCTGGAACCGGCGGCGTGGTGGCGGTGGTGGCCGTATTCGGCCTCGAACACTGCCCGTTCGCGCCCGTCGCACAGCGCCCGGCCGACGGTTCGCAGTGGCGCAAGTCGTGGAGCGTGGCACGGCCGCAGGATCGGTCGACGGCCTCCGAACGTGACATGGTCGACCGGCCGTATCACGACTGGGATGTCGTGACGGGCGTCACCGTCGTGGTCTGGGTGGACGTGTTCGTCGTGTCCGAACCACTCGCGTAACTCGCGCTGGAGCTATCGGCGGTCGTCGTCGCCGCGACCGTCGTAGCGTCCGCGACGTTTGCCACCGCGGTGGTCGGCGACGTCGTCGCGGTCACGGCGCCCACCGATCCGGTCTGCCAGATGGCACCGAACGCCAGGGCGAAGGTGGCCAGCGCGGTCGCGGTGACGCGGCGGCGGAGCATCGAGATCCGCCGCCTGCGAACCGCCAGTCGGGCTCGGGCGCTGCTCTGGGGAGTCTCGGCTGGTTGCATGCCAGCATGCTGAGGCCCGACCCCGAGCGGCGGCTGCGAGAACCCTGGGAGATCCCTGGGGACGCTCAGGTCGGCCGGGCGTGCGCCTCGACGTGCGTGACCGGCAGTCCCAGGCCCCGCACCTTGCTCGGCAGATCGATCTTCAGCCAGCGCGAGACGCGGGCCGGGAGGGTCGACAGGATGATCTCGTCGAAGCCCCGCAGGTTGATCGCGTCCTGGATCGCCGTCAGCGGATCCTCGTCACTGGTGACGCCGTCGATCGGTCCGGCCGCGGCGTCCTCGAGCAAGGGGAGCGCCAACTCGAGGACCGCCTCGGATTCGTCGTCATGGCCCCCCTCGGCGCTGGCGAGCCTCTGCAGGCCGTGCGCGTAGTGGGGGACCAGCAGCGTGAACGTGCACGGCCCCGACGCCGCCCGCCGGCGGACGGCGTTGATCACCGCCGGCGTCGCCGCCGTCCGGTTGGCGACCACGAGGACGCGGACTGGACCGGATGACTCCATGGCGACGCGGCGGCGGACCAATCGTGGACGGAAGGCGCCCTACAGAGAATGTGACGGGGTCCGGCTGGAGGCGACGATGTGGGTCACCGGTATCTCGAGCTCGTCCTTCAGACGTCCCAGGATCCCGGTCTCCAGCCAGTTCGACTGTCCGGCCGGGAGGGTCGAGACGATGACCTCCTCGGCGGCGTGCAGACGCAGTTCGTCCTCGATCGCGTCGAGCGCGGCATTCGGGTCGCCTACGGCGCCGGTCGCCGAGATGCCCTCGGCCGCCGCCCACGCCAGCGTCTCCTTGAGCCGGCGGCGCGCCTGCATCAGCTCGCTGTCGACGTCGGACGCCAGGTACCGGGCGCGCGAGACGAGGATTGGCGCGAGGATCCGAAGCTCCACCCCACTCGCCGCGTGCCGGCGCATCTCCGCCCGCAGACCCTCATCGCCGAGGGTGCGATTGGCGACGACGAGGACCAGCGGCAGTTCGCGACTCGCCCCGCCCCGGCCGACCTGAGCGGCTTCGCGCAGCGGCCGGCGTCGTTGCGGATCCTTCGTCTTGACCTCCCACACCAACAGGCAGCCGACCGCGACCACGAACAGGCCGACGCCGGCCAGGGGCGTGACCAAGACGCCGACCAGGGCGCACGCGCCGATCACCAGAGCTGCGCCAAAGGCGATGTAAAACGCGTCGGTCTCGGAGCGAACTGGGTTGCGCATTGGACTCTCGGTTCGGGGTGTGTTCGACTCTCGGCGAAGTCGCCGCAACACATCGTAACGATCGACACAAGACCGGTCAAGCGCGACCCCGGGATGCGCAGTTCGCGGCTCAGCGAAGTCTCAGCGCCCGCTGACGTGAGGCTCAGGCTCCGGTCCTAGCGTGCCGGGCGTTGCCGCTCGACCGTCCGACACCCCTACGCGGCCTGTGGGCCGGCCTCCTCGCCCTGATCGCGTTCGCCGCCGGCCCGTCGCGATGACGACCGGCGGCGGCCCGGCGAGTCCCGGCTTGGGTAGGCCCGCGTCGACCCTGACCGCCCAGGTCCCGACGGCGCAGACGCCGGCGCCGGAGGCTCAGATCGACCAGACCGGTCGTCCGGCGCGGCGACGGCGGGCGGATCGCCGACGGCAGCCCCGACGGCGGCCACGGGCAAGACGGCGGCGGGCACCACCGATGACGCGGGCGGCCGCCCCGCCCGCCCCACGGGCAACGCGGTCCAACCACGGCTTCGCGCGCGCCGTCCGGCGCCTCCTGATGCTCGACGCCTACGCGCTCGTGGTGGTCGGGCCGCTCGCCCTGATGGCCGGGGTCGTCAAGGCCGGCGCCCAGGGCCGCCTCGTCATCTTCGCCGACGCCCTCGGCTTCGCCGGGCTCTCCCTGCTGGCCCTCCAGATCGTCGTCTCCGGCCGCTGGGCCGCCGCCACCCGCGTCTTCGGGCTGCGCTCCGTGCTCGGCCTCCACCGCAAGGCCGGTATCGCCGTGGTGGTCCTCGTCGTCGCGCACGTCGTTGTCCTCTTCGTCGACGACCCCGCCCGTCTCGCCCTGTTCGACCTCCCCCCACCCCGCGCCCGGGCCGGCGTGCTCGCGCTGGTCGGTCTCCTCGTTCTGGCCGGCACCTCCGTCTGGCGCCGCCGCCTGCGAATCAACTACGAGCGCTGGCGCGCCGTCCATCTTGTCTGCACGGCGCTGGTGCACGCCGCCGCCTTCGCCCATGTCGTCTGGGTCGACGCCTACACGTCGGTGCCCGTCGTCCGCTGGAGCGTCCTCGGCATCGTCCTGGCCGCCGGCGTCGCCCTGTGCTGGACACGGGTCGCCCGGCCGTACTCGTCGGCGCTCAAGCCCTGCCGCGTCCTCGCCGCGGGCGACTCCTGCTCGCCGCCGGGATCGGCATCACGCCAGCCCTCAGCGTCCTGCGCACCGCCGCCGACGCCGGCGAGTCGCGCCCGTTGCTGCTGCTCTACGGCAGCCGGCACTGGTCGGACGTGACCTTCCGCGAGGAGCTCGACGAGCTCGAACGGCAGCTCCGGAACCTCCGCGTCGTGCACGTCCTCTCGCGCCCCGAACCCGGCTGGCACGGCGAGCGCGGCCGCGTCGGAGCCGAGCTCCTGCGCCGCTCCGCCCCGGCCGACCTGCCCCGGTGGGCGCGTTGGCCTGCGGTCCTGCGGTGATCGTGGCCGAGGCCACGATCACCCTGCGGGCGTCTTCGGCATGCCGCCGGCGGCGATCCAGGCCGAAGGCTTCGAGTAGCTGCACCACCTTCTCCATGGATCCCCGGAATCCGCCTTCGAGCGTCTTCCGCGTCGGCTGCGGTCGAAGCGCTCACCGAGGTGAGCGGCGTGGTCCTCGACGGCATGCGGGGGACTGCGCGAGTGCCACGGCCGTCTCCGCACGGGACAGCCCGCGCGCGTGGAGCGTCCCCCAGTGCAGTCATTCGGCCGAGCACAGCCTCGAGAAAACCTCGGGCCTCCCGCATTCCCGCCTGGGCCATTAGCATCGCGACGATGAGCGGCCTTCGCATCGTGCGACGCAGCGGCGCCGGCGGGATCCTCGCCACCGTGGTCGCGCCGCTCGTCGCTGTCGCGGCGATCATGCCGACGCCGACCGAGCTTGCTCCTGTGGCCGCCGAACCGAGCGTCCAGATCGACGTCGCCGCGGCAGCGGGCTGGACGGCGTGGAGCGACCTGAAGGGCGGGCATTACGTGCTCGAGTTGCGCTCGCCGGACGGGACGATCTCGTCGCCGGCGGCAGTGGCGCCGGCGACGGTGCCGTTCCGGGTCGCGCTGGGCCGGCGGTCATCGGGGAAGATCGTGGCCGCGTACGACGCGTGCCCCGGCGCTAGGGTGCCCGCGACCGGCGCCGTCGCGAGCATCGGCCCGGGGTGCCGGATCAAGCTGCTGGACCTCGCCGCGGGCACGGTCACCCAGCTCCCGCTCGCGCCGCACACGAGCTCGGACGCCCTCCCGGCATTGAGCCGCGACACGCTGGCGTTCGTCGGTCTGCCCAAGGCGACGGGCACGACCGCGCGGGTGATGACCGTCAAGCTCGACGGCGGGGCCGCGACCACGCGTTGGAGCGCGAAGGTCGGTCACGGCAACGGCCCGCTGCAGCTGGCGATCGACGGCAAGGCGGTCGCCGCGCTGTGGTCGCAGGCGGGCGGCCACGAGCAGCGCCTGGACGCGCAGACGGCCCCGGGTGCGCAGGTCCGCAAACTCGACGTCGCCGGCGACGATGAGAGCTGCTGCGAGAGTGACCGGCTCGCAGCGCTGGGCTTCGCGAGCGCCAAGGCCGTGTCCGTGCTCTTCGTCAGCGCCGACGACCAAGGCGACGCCGACTGGCACGTCTACCGCTTCGGACTCGCCAGGGGCGTGAAGACCACCGATGGCCCGCAGGACTCGGCCTCCGGTGCCGATGCCGCGGCCCTCCAGGCGGTCTCGCTCGCCGAAGACGGCAGGCGTGAGGTCGTTCTCGCGGCCGACGCCACGAAGCCGTACGGGATCTACGCCTTCGCGCCCTAATTCAAAGCGCGACGGAGAGCCTCGAACCCTGGCGACGCTTGGTCTCTTCGTGCCCCCTTGGTCGATGGGCCCTGGAGGTCGCCTCGCCTGTGCGTGCGGTGTGTGCAGTCGGGCAGGTCGCGGCACGAGTTGCGCGCCGTCCGCCTTCGCCGCGTATCAGCGGCGCTGATCTGGTTCGTCGGCGTGCCTCGAACACGGGCACGCTGCCCGCTCCAACCCCCGCAGGAGACCGGCGACTTGGTCTCCAAACCATCCTTTCGGCTCCCAAGAACCGTCACTTTTCGAGTCCTGTTTGGACTCCAGGGTGGTACTCCACCTTCACCAAGCTTGTGGGGATTATGCTTTAGAAATAGAAAAGGCCCGCTAACGCGGGCCTTTTCCAAGTAGCGGGGGCGGGATTCGAACCCGCGACCTTCGGGTTATGAGCCCGACGAGCTACCAGACTGCTCCACCCCGCGGCGTAACCACAGCGTAGCAACCGCCGACCCACCGGGCCGGCCGAGCAAGATTCGCCCCAGCCGGAGGCCGGCCGGCCCCCGGGCGCGAAGATCACAGGGGCATGTCCAGCTCGACCCCTCCCCCGCCCGACCACCGGCGGATCGCCGTCGTCGACGTCGGCAGCAACTCGACTCGCCTCCTGATCGCCGACGTCGGCCTCCGCGGCGAGATCGAGGAGCGCCGCCGCCTGTCGGCCGTGACCCGCCTCGGCGAGGCCGTCGACGTCGACGGTCGGCTCAAGCCCGCCGCGATCGCCCGCGTCTGCCGGGCGCTCGACGCCTACGCCGAGATGGTCCGCGACGACGGCTGCGACCACGCCTCGGCGATCTTCACCAGCGCCGTGCGCGACGCCGCCGACGGACCCGACTTCGTCGCCCTCGTCGCCCACCGCTACGACCTCGAGGCAACACTGCTCCCCGGCCCCGACGAGGCCCGCCTGACCTTTCTTGGCGCCACCAGCCAGCGCGATCCCGGCGACGACGTCCCGACGCTCGTGATCGACATCGGCGGCGGCTCGACCGAGCTCGTCCGCGGGACCGGCGGCCACCCCGCCTTCAACATCTCGCTCCAGGCCGGCGTGGTCCGCATGACCGAGCGCCACCTCCGCGGCGACCCGCCCTCGCCCGACGACGTCCGCGCCCTGCGCGCCGATCTCCGCCGACTGCTCGACCGCCACGTCCCCCCCGCCGAGCGGCGCGTCCCCCGCCGGGCGATCGCCGTCGCCGGGACCGCGACCTCGTGTGCCGCGATCGACCAGGGGCTCCATCCCTACGACTCGACCAAGGTCCACGGCTACCCGGTCGAGCTCGGCACCTGCCGCCTCCTGCTCGCTCGCCTGGCCGGCCTGCCCCTGGCCGAGCTGCGCCGGGTCCGCGGACTGCACCCCGACCGGGCGCCGACGATCGTCGCCGGCGTGGCGATGCTGATCGAGATCCTCGAGACCTTCGACCTGCCCGGTTTCGAGACCTCCGAGCACGACATCCTCCGCGGCGTCGCCCTCGACCGTGCCGGGTTCGGCCGGCCGGTCAAACTCGCGGCAGCCGGCGATTAACCGATCATCCGTCCGCATTTCGGCGCCTTTCTCCTCGAGCCGAGGCCGCCGCCGATGAGAGGCATGTAGTCAAACTGAAACGCCGCTGTCCCGAGAAGGGCAAACCTGTCGCGAGGCAGGGACGCAAAGCCACGGTGCCACCAGGCGACTGGGGGTAGGCCGGGTTACCGAAGGATGGGTGGTGGCGTCATACGCAGGAGGTCGCCACCGTGCGCAAGCACGCCGTACGCCCACGCCGTTTCCCGCTCGCCGTGCTCGCCGCCAGCCTCGTCTGCGGCGCCGCCCCGGCGGTCGCGGCCGCCAGCACGAGCCACCACGCCAAGGCCCACCACGTCTCCAAGAAGTCGTCCGGCGTCGCCGTCAGCGCCGCCTCTCCGACCCCGTGCGCCGACGCGACGCTGATGCCGACCTCCCAGAACCTCGCCCGCGTAGCGGCGGCCACGCTTTGCCTCGTCAACCAGCAGCGCGCCGCCTACGGCGAGGTCGCCCTGCGTACCAACGCCGCCCTGACGAGCGGCGCGACCAAGCACTCCCAGGACATGGTCGCCCAGAACTACTTCGACCACACCGGACCCGCCGGCGACACGATGCAGAGCCGCGACAAGGCCGCCGGATACATCAAGGCCGGTCACGGCTACACGATCGGCGAGAACATCGCCGCCGCCACCGGCAGCCTCGCCACCCCGACCCAGACCGTCAGCTCCTGGATGAAGTCAGCCGGCCACCGCGCCAACATCCTCAACGCGGCCTTCCGCGACTCGGGCATCGGCATCGCCTCCCCCGCCCCGGCGCTGCTCGGCAGCGGCCCCGGCGGCACCTACACCCAGGACTTCGGCGTCACCTCCTGACGCCGCCCCCGTAAGCGGACGGCCGGATCCTGACCGATACCCGCCACCGCAGCGACCACCGTTCCGCGGACCCTTCCCCTGTCCGGCGGACCACGATCCGCCCGCCGCCGCCCCTCAGACTCGGGCGCCGGCGGGTTGGATCCGCCCGCAACGCCGACCAGCCACCCTGGGCGCGACGGCCCGGCCATCAGCCTGGCGGGACCCGATCCAGCACACCGACGCCGCGCCGGGGCGAGTTCCAAACCGGCTGGGGGCCGCCGCCCCCAACCCCGGCGCCGCGGAGGCGGGCTGGATCGGGTCACGCCAGGTTCGTACGCCGCGGGTAAGCCACCGCCGGGTCCGTCAGCACGTTGACCAACGCCGGCCGTCCGGCCTCGAGTGCGCGGACCAACGCCGGCCGCAGCTGCTCGGGCCGGTCGACCAGTTCGCCATGGCACCCGAGCGCCTCGGCGACCAGGTCGTACCGCGTCCCCGGCCGCAGGTCCGCCGCCACGCTGTACCCGTAGAGCCACTCCATCGGGTGCTTCTCGAGCCCCCAGATGCCGTTGTTGCCGACCACGACGACCACGCCGGCCCCGTGCCGGGCCAGCGTGTCGAGCTCCATCCCCGCGAAGCCGAGCGCCCCGTCCCCGACCAGGAGCACCACCTGCCGGTCGGGCCAGGCCAGCTTGGCCCCGAGCGCGTAGCCGAGGCCGCTGCCCAGGCACCCGAACGGCCCCGGGTCGACCCAGCACCCCGGGGCGTACGACTCGATCAGGCGCCCGGCGAACGACACGAAGTCGCCGCCGTCGCCGATCACGATCGCGTCCCGGTCGAGCAGTCCCCCGAGCTCCCCGTATATCCGCATCGGATGGAGCGGCGCCCGCGCATCGGCCAGGTCCGCAGCCTCGGCCGCCCGGGCCTGCACCTCGGCCGCCCGCAGCTCGGCGATCCAGCGCGACCGCCCGGCCGGCACGACGGCCGCGGCCCCGCGCCGCAGCTCCGTCAGCGTCGACCCCAGAGAACCGTAGAGCCCGGCCGCGACGTCGCGCGACGCGGCCCGCCCGGGCGCCCGGTCGATCACGATCACCGCGGTGGCCTCGCCGAACGCCGCCCCGAACCCCAGGCGGAAGTCCATCGGCGCCCCGATCAGCAGGGCGACGTCGGCCTCGGCCAGCGCCTGGCGTCGCGTCCGTGCGAAGGCCAGCTCGTGGTCGGCCGGGATCGCCCCGCGCGCCTGGCCGGCGAGGTACACGGGGATCCGCAGCTCCTCCACGAGCTCGACCAGCGCCGCCTCCCCGTGGCCCCAGTAGAGGTTCGTCCCCGCCATCACGACCGGGCGCTCCGCCGCCCCGAGGAGGTCGATCGCCCGGGCCAGCGCCGCCGTGTCGACCTCGAGGATCGGCGCGGCCGGCGCCGGGGGGGCCACCACGTCCTCGGCCGAGGCAAAGACGACGTCGAGGGGGAAGTCGACGAACGCCGGTCCTGACGGCGCCTCGAGCGCCGCCGCCAGCGCCGCGTCGATCAGCCCGGGGATCGCCTCGGTGGTCTCCGCGGTCGCCGCGAACTTCGTCACCGGGGCCACCAGCGGCACGTGGTCGATCTCCTGCAGCGACCCCTGCCCCCAGCGCCCGGCCGGAGCCCGGCCGCCGAGCACGACCAGCGGCGAGTTGTTGGCCTGGGCCGCCGCCAGCGCGCTGATGGCGTTGGTCACGCCTGGTCCGGCGGTCAGCGCGGCCACGCCCGGCGTCCGCGTCACCTTCGCCCAGCCCTCGGCCGCGAACGCCGCCGTCGCCTCGTGGCGCACATCGACGAGGTCGATCCCCTCCGCCCGGGCCCCGTCGTAGATCGAGAAGAGGTGCCCGCCCGACAGCGTGAAGAGCTTGCCGACGCCGGCGGCCGCCAGCCGCCGGGCGATCAGCCGGCCGCCGTGGTAGGCGGTCACGGCGAGTAGTTGCCGGCCTCGACGTGCGGGAACGCCCCGGTGCTGCCGGTCACCGTCGCCGGCGTCGCCACGAAGCAGCCCGGGCTGCCGAGCAGCGGGTTGACGCTCTCGTTGGCCAGCACATCCCCGCCCGAGGGCTTGCAGTCGAAGTTCGGGAAGATCAGGTGCTTGGCCGACTGCGGCGAGTCGGCCAGCCCGGTGCCCGACTGGTAGGCGTTGCCGCGGTTGTTGGGGTCGCGGTTGGGGTAGATGGCCAGCGTCTCCGGGCCGAGCGGGGCGTACTGGCGCAGGTAGTGGCCGACCTCGTCGGCCCCGTGGGCCGGCGTGATCGCCGCCAGCGTCCCGGCGTCGTTGGAGATGAAGTCGCCGACCGTGTACTGGTTGTACTCAAGCCACTGGAGGATCGGGTTGAGCTGCTCGAGGAACGGGTCGAGGTTGCCGAGCAGCGGCTTGACCGCCACGAGGATGTCCCGCAGCGCCGGCAGGCCGGTCTGCGATGCCGTGATCAGCGGGTCGAGCTTGACGAACGTTCGCCGCAGGTCGGGCGCCAGGACGCGGACGTCGTGCAGCGTCGGCGCCAGGTCGTGGGCCGCCGGGCGCAGGTCTTCGATCAACGGGTCGGCGTTCAGGGCGAAGGTCTTCAGCTTGGCCAGCGTGGCCTTCGTCTCGTCGAGGAAGGTCGGCAGGATCGAGATCGACTGGGCCAGGGCGGTCTGCTCGGACGCGGTCGCCGCGAACGTCGCGTCGGCCCCGGTGATCAGGTTGTGGAGCTGTTGGCGATCGGCACTGACCGCGTTGAACACGACGCCGGTGTTGCGCACCAGCCGCTGGACGGCGCCCGACTGGGCGTTCAGCACGTCGAGCACGTCGCCGGCCCCGGCGACGAACCGGGGCAGGTTGCCGAGCGCGTCGTTGAGATCCGGCCCCCGACCCGCCGACCCGGCCGCCAGGTCCTGCTGCCAGTTGCGGAAGGCGGCCCGCGTGACCGGGTCGAACGCCTGGACGACCTGGTCGAGCGTCACCGCCCGGCCGATCCGGGCGTCGGCCAGCATCCCGCCCTCGGGGACCTTGGCGGCGCCCGGCGTGCCCGGCGTCATCTCGATGTACGTCTCCCCGAGCAGCGTCTTCTGGCGCAGGATCGCCCGGGCGTCGACGTGGATCGGCGCGAACTGCGACTGGAGCTCGATTGTCGCCACCGTCCGGTCGGTCGCCTTGTCGAGGCTCTCCCCCACGACCTTGCCCACGCTGATCCCGGCGATCCGCACGTCGGCCTGGTCGGCGAGCTGGACGGCCTGGGGGAACGCCGCGCGGAAGCGGTAGCCCTTCGGCTTCAGCGGGACCGACCCGCCGAAGGAGACCCAGAGGTAGAGCAGCAGGCCGAAGCACGACAGGGCGAACGCCGCGATCGTCAGCAGCCGGCCGAGGGTGGGGGCCTCGCGGTTCACAGGTGGTTCATCCCGTGAGTCCACGCGTGCTCGGGCGAGCGAAAATCGAGCGTCGCAAGGACACAGGAGCGAAGGCGTGGCCCTGCCACGTCGAGCTCCGAGGACGCCGCGAGGCGACGATTTGCAGCCGATCCGAGCGCGTGTGGATTTGCGGGATGGGCCACTAGCCGCAGAGCGCTGGGTTGGAGAGCACGCCGGCGAGGTTGCCGAGGAACGGCAGCTGGGGCACGGCGGCCACGAGCGACCGGATCGTCGTGCACGTCGTCGTCTGGGTCAGGGCCCGGAACGGCCCGTTGGCGTCGCTCGAGGCGAAGACGGCGTCGCCGTTGTGGGCCAGCCAGGCAAGCCAGAAGAGGTAGGTCCCGTTCTTGGACGCGTCGTACTGGCCGTTGCCGTACGGGTTGTAGCCGAGCATGTTGAAGAGGTGGTTGAGCACGGTGAACGACCCGGTCAGGTCGGGCGCGGCCGCCGCCAGCGACTGGGCCGCCGGCGTCAGGTCGGCGACGACCGGCCGGGCGGCGCGGACGAACGGCCGGATCTGCTGGGCGATGATCGGCGTCGTCTCGCGCAGGAACGGCGCCAGCTGCTTGTCGGCCGCCGTCAGCGACGTGGCGACCGGGGCCAGCGCCACGGCCGTCGGGTGGAGCACGTCGGCGAAGGTGTGGACCTTGCCGAGTGCGTCGGTCGTGGCGCTCAGGGCCCCCGGCAGCTCGTGGACGGCCGTGCCCAGCGCCGACTGCTCGGAGGCGATCGCCCCGAACGTCTGCGCCGCCGTCCCGACCAGGCGCTCGAGCTGCGGCCCGCGCTGGGCGAGCTCCTGGTCGATCAGGCTGAGCGAGTGGACGAGGCGGGCGAGATCGTCGTGGCGGCGGCTGACCAGCGTCGTCACCCGGGCGAGGTCGCGGTGGGTCGGCAGGAAGCGGGCGAAGACGTCCTGGAGCTTCGGACCCCCACCGCGCAGACCCTCGCCGGCGCCCTGGACCAGCAGCTGGAGGTAGTCGCGCGTGTCCTGGTCGAGCGCCGCCAGGATCTCGTCGGGGTTGACGTCGGGCAGCGTGTTGGCGAGCGGGATCGTGAAGCCCGACGGGGCCGCCGGGGCCGGCGACCGACCGGGCGAGATCTCGACGAACATGTCCTTGAGGCCGGTCTTCGGTCGCAGGAGGGCGGTCGCGTCGGTCCGGATCAGGCCCTTGAACTCCGGGTCGACGGCCATCGAGACGACCGCCGTGTCCCCGTGGAGCGAGACCCCGCTGATGTCGCCGATCCGCACTCCGGACACCCGGACGGTCTGGCCCTGGCCGGGGGTCACGGCCTGGGCGGTCGAGAACTCGGCCTTGACCGTGAACTGCGACGCCTGGAAGAGCGGGAAGCGGAGCCGCTCGGCGTGGAGCACGTAGACGCCGACGGCGACGGCGATCACGCCGAGGACGACGATCGCCGCGAAGTCGCGCGCGTGCTTGGCGATCGCCCGCCTCACTTCCCGGCTCCCGGGGCGGGGATCCGCCCGAGCGTCCCGAGGGCCGGGATCTGGCTGCGCCGGAGCGGCGCGCTGCCGACGCGCAGCACGCCGCTTAGGTGCTGGGCCTTCAGCTGCTGGGTGGTCGACCTGATCGTTAGCTTCTCACTGCGGTCGTACAGCTTGAGCCCGGCGGCGTTGAGCGACGTCGTCGCCGCGCTGATCTGCCCGGTCGGGGCCAGTCCGGGCGTCGAGGCCAGGTTTGGCGGCTGCTGCGTCTCGCACGGGGTCGTCTCGTCGAAGGCCGGCTTGCCGGCCGGCTTGACCGGGTTGCTCCCGGCGATCGGCAGGTTCGCCAGGGTCAGCGTCCCGAGGCTCGGGCTCGACGGGATCGCGACGTTGCCGAGACCGGCGAGCACCCGGAACCAGATGCCGTTGGCGTCGCCGGCCCGGCTGTCGCCGCCGAGGCCGACGAGGCTCTTGGGGAACTCCTGGTAGACGGGGCCGGCCGCCGGGAACTGGGCGTCGTCGATCGTCTGCTGCGACCACGGGAGGATCACCGAGTTCTGGCATGAGGAGGCCAGGCGGACCTGCCCGAGCAGATCGACGCTCTCGATGTTGAGCTTCGCCAGCGCGGCCACCGTCGGGCGCAGCTCGGCGACGAGCCCGCGAAGCTCGGGCTTCGACACGAGCAGACGGACCTGGCGGGCCCAGGGGATCCCGGCGACGAGGACGGGGAGCGTCGCGCGGACGGCCGGGCGCAGCTCGGCGACCAGCTGGCGCACCGACGGGAACGACGCGTCGAGCGCGGCCAGCGCGGGCGTCCCGACGCGGAGCGTCCGCGGCAGCTCGGCGACCGCCGCCGCCAGGGCGGTGTTCTCCCGGGCGAGCGGGGCGACCGCCTCGTCGAAGTTGGTGACGAGCGCCCGCAGCGCCGGAGGGTCGGCGTCGATCGCCGCGGCGACGGTCCCGCCGGTGTCGATCAGCTTCGACAGGTCGTGAGCACTTGTGCCCTGGAGGGCGTCGGTGACGAGGGCCGTGCCCTTGTAGGCCGGCCCCCAGAACGGGATCGACTCGTTGAAGCCGGCGCCTCCCCGGCCGCTCAGCGCCGTCGAGAGCTCATGCAGCAGCACCTTGAGATCGCTGCGCGTGCTCGTGTCGAGCGTCGCCAGCACCTGGTCGAGCTGGACTGGGGCCGACGTCTGCTGGACGGGGACGGTGTCGCCGTCGTGGAGCGTCGGCGCCGACGGCGACCCGGGATGGAGGTCGACGAAGAAGTTGCCCTCGAGAAAGATCCGGGGCCGGATCGTCATCGTCGCGTCTGTGTGCAGCGGCAGGCCGTTGCCGTCGATCCGCATGTCGACGATCGCCCCCTGGCCGCCGCCGGAGATGTGGCGCACGCCGGTGACCTTGCCGACGTCGACCCCGGCGATCCGCACCGGCGAGCTCGGCTTGATGTTGTTGGCCGACTTGAACGCCGCGTGGATCGTGAAGTGGTGGCGGAAGGGAATCGACTTGTGGAAGCTGAAGTACCCGGCGAGCAGGACGGCGACGATCAGGCCGATCCCGGTCGCGAACGCCGATGGTCCGCGGCGACCCCTCATGGCGCCAGCAGGTAGTCGAGGAGCTGCTTCTCCGACCGCTGGCTCGGGACCTTGACCGAGCGCTGGCCGAGCAGGCTGCTGAGGGTGTCCGGGAGCTTCGGCAGGCTGTTGACGAGACCGCCGACGAGCTGGTCCAGCGGGCCCTGGGTCGCGGCGGGGCCGGTCTGGGTCGGGGTCGGGGCGCCGGTCGCCGGGGTGGTGTTCTGGAGCGCGTTCGGGTTCGCCGCGGGACTGGTGGGGGCGGCGGGTGCCGGTTTGGCGGCCACGGGCTTGTTGACCTTGGCCCGCGGGGCGGTGGCCGTCGTCGCCGTCGGGTCGGGGGTCGTGATGCCGGGCTGCGACGGGCCGAGCCACGACCGGCAGCCGGCGATCGGGTTCGCCGCCGGGTCCTTGACGGCGGCGGCGACGACGGCCGGGTCGGGGTAGGGCGAACAGGTCAGGCTGGCCATCAGGTCGATGTTCAGCAGGTGGGTGTTGGCGTCGTAGGTGTTGGTCGACGTCGTCTGGTAGAAGGCGTAGTTGAGCAGCGCCTCGAGGCCGGTGTAGCCCTGACCGCCCGGGCTGCGGGGGTCCTTCTCGACGGCGTACGCCCGGTCGTCGAGGTGCGCAAGGACGATGTTCAGGTTCTTCGCGAGCTCGGGCGTCGGCGCGGCGAAGCTCTGGAGCTGCTTGACGGTGGGCGCCGCCGCCGTGATCGCCTGCCTTCCGGTCACCGAGGCCCGGCCGAGCGCGCGGAAGGCCGGGCGCGAGGCGGTCGCGAACGGCCCGAGCCGGTCGAGCAGCGTCTTCAGCTGGGTGGCCGACGCGTCGAGGTTCTTGAGCGCCGGCGTCGCGTTGCCGGCGACGTCGCCGAGTGCCGACATCGCCGGGCGCAGGGCGGCGAGAAAGCCCGGCAGGCGGCGGATCCCGTCGGCCAGGGCCGCCTGGCGCGACGCGGCGACGGTCGTCGTGCGGTCGGCGGCGACGACGAACCGGCCGACGTCCTTGCGGTTGGCGGCCAGGGCGCTCAATACCTTGTCGCCGTCGCGGGCCAGGTCGGCCAGCGTGTGGTCCTGCTTGGCCAGGATCGCCAGCACCTGGTCGGTCTCCTGGAGGGCGGGGCTCGCCCGGCGGATCGCGGCGCGGAGGTTGGCGGCGTTGCCCGCGGCCCCGGCGCCGAGCTCGGAGATGATGATCTGCAGGCGCTGGCGGTAGGGCAGGCGGAAGATGTCGGTGACGAGATCCGGCGCGACCGTCGAGCTCGTCCGGGTGACCGGGATCACGCTGCCCGGTTTGAGCAGCGTCGGCGCGTTGCCCGGCTCGCAGTCGAGGTAGTACTCGCCGATCAGCGACTGCGGCCGCGTCTGGCAGGTGACGTCTGAGCGCAGCGAACCGAAGCCGTTCTCGGTCACCTTGAACTGGACGAGGGCGTGGAGGGTGCGGCGGTCGAGGTCGAGCTTGGTGATCGTCCCGGCCCGGACGCCGGCGACCTTCATGTCGCCGCCCTGGACGAGGCCGAAGGCGTTGTCGAGCTCGACCCAGTAGGTCGGGCTGCCGCCGGGGCTGGAGTTGGCGCCGCTGCTGCTGCTGCCGCCGCCGCTGCCGCTCGCCGTGACGGCGACGGCCAGCACGACGAACACCAGCGCAGCGGCGGCTCCGAGGACGGCGCGCCTCATTGGCCGGGTGGGACCTGGGTCGGGTCGCAGGGGAAGCCCGGCGGGTGGTACGGGTTCGAGCCGTCGGCATTGGGGTGCTCGGCCGCCCCCGGGCACCGGTCGCGCTGGCCGGTCGTCAGCGTCGACAGGAGCGCCGCCTGGCGCAGCTCGGGCGGGATCGGCGTCAGCAGGCCGTCGACGATCGCCAGGGGGTTGGCCGAGATCGCGACGCGGCTGGCGCCGCCGAGGGCGTCGTAGACGCCTGAGTGGGCGAAGCTGTTGAACCAGGCGGTGAGGTCCGGCGAGTACGGCCGGGCGAAGCCGAGCTCCGGCGTCGCCGTCCCGAGCGCGTCGGTGCTCGCCGGGATCGCCCCCTGCCGGCTCTGGCCGTCGGCCTGCACCGGTCCGACGCCGATCGCCCGGACGGGGACGGTGGTGCGCACGAGCGTCAGCAGGTCGCTGTTGGGTGCCTTTGGGTTCTCGATCAGCTGTTGGAGGATCCGCAGCGTCGGCCGGGCGTCGCGGGCGAGCGGTCGCAGCTGATGCAGGAACGGGCGCAGCTGCTTGGCGACCGGCTTGGCGTCGTCGACGAGCTTGGTCACGTCGTCGAGCGTCGCGCGCAGGTTGAGGAACGTCGTGTCGGCCCGGCGCAGGAAGTCGGGCAGCTGATGGATCGAGTCGGCGAGGGCGGCGCGCTGGCTGGCGATCGCCGTCGTCGCCGTGGCGAGGTGGTCGACGAGGCCGGAGACGTGGGTGCTGCGGGCGGCCAGATCGGTGACGAGCTTCGAGCTGGCGGCGACGAAGCGCGTCAGCAGCGGCGTGTCCTGGTTGAGTTCGGCGAACAGGTCGCTCGACGCCGCGAGCGCCGGGCTGAGGTAGAGGTAGCCGCGCTGTAGGGCCGCGCTCCGGCCGCCGTAGATCGTCGATAGGCCGCCGATCACGCCGCTGAGGTCGTGGCGGGTGTTCGGGTCGAAGGTGTCGAACAGCTGGTCGAGATCGACCGCGCTGTTCGTCTGCGCCTCGGTGATGCGACCCCCGTCGGGGATGTTCGGGGCCCCGGCCGGGGCGAGGCGCAGGTCGACGTAGCGATTGGCGATGCCCGACAGCGACGCCTGGCGGACGGTGGCGATCGTTCCCTGGCGCAGCGGCCAGTAGGACCCGTTGTCGATCTCCATGGTGACGTCGGCCTCGCCGTTGGCCGTCAGGCGCAGGTCGGTGACCTTGCCGACGGGGGCGCCGGCGACCTGGACGAGGTTGCCCTTGACGAGCTGGCTCGCGTCTCTGAAGATCGCGTCGACGCGGTGGTGGGTGCGCCCGACGCCGAAGAAGACCACGGCGACGACGACCACCACCAGGATCGCCACGGCGAGCCCGGCGATCCGGCCGAACGGCTTCATCTTGGGCAAGGCACCCCCTCCAGGATGTAACCATGACCGGGGCACCGGACGTGGTGACCACGCGACGCTAGCAAGCCGATTTCTCGGGTGTCAATCGGGAACGGCGCCAGCAATCGTCCGTAATCTTGATTGTCCGCATTCTTGTCGATATTCTCGCGGCATGGGCGAGGACCCGGAGGGGTATGACGAGGTCGCGATGCCGGCGCTCCTGCGCGCCGCCCGGCGGACGTACGCGGCGGCCGTGCGGTCGGCGCTGGCCGCCGCCGGATGCGACGACATGCCGCGCAACGGCAGCTTCGTCGTCGGGGCGATCGCGCGGACGGGAGCGCCGCTCGGGGAGATCGTGGTCTGGCTCGGCGCTTCCAAGCAGGCGGCCGGTCAGCTCGTCGACACGCTGGTCACCCGCGGCTACCTCGACCGCGCCGTCGA
Source organism: uncultured Solirubrobacterales bacterium (assembly GCA_963742705.1). Lineage (GTDB taxonomy): Bacteria > Actinomycetota > Thermoleophilia > Solirubrobacterales > Solirubrobacteraceae > Palsa-513. The sequence goes on from CAVUMZ010000019.1 coordinate 453,699, forward strand.
CCCCGACGACCGGCGGCGGCTGACGATCGCGCTGACCGAGCGGGGGCAGGCGGCCGCGGCCGTGGTGCGGGCTGCGGTCGACGGGGTCGACGCCGAGCTGGTGGCGCGGGTCGGCGCCGAGGAGGTCGCCCGGGCGCGGGCGACGCTCGGGGCGCTGATCGACCTCGGCGACGACCCGGCGGCGGTCGACGTCGACGGCCCGGCGTGACTCAGATCGGCTTGGCCTTGGCGAGCGCCTCGGACAGGATGGGGTCGAGCGTGGCGTCCATGAAGTCCTTGACCTCGAAGCTTCCGGCCCAGCCCGGCGTCGGCTTGTGGACGGTGATCACCATCGGCGTCTTCCCGGCGAGGGCGGAGATGAGCGGCGGAGTCCGGCGGAGATCGATGGCGAGATCCTCGAGCACCTCGACGAGCTCGCCCTCGCGCGTGTGGGGCTCCTCGCCGCGCAGCGCCTCGGAGAAGCGGTGGCTGACCTGGTTGAGGAACATCCGGATCAGCGGCGACCCGATCCGCTCGGCCTCGTCGAACGTCGGCGCCGCGCCGTGCTCCTTGATCCCGATCTGGTCGAGCGCCGCGCCGAAGCCGATCAGCACGCGGTAGAAGAGATCGCCGTAGGGGCCCTGGGGCAGCTTGCTCCCGGCCAGCACCAGGCGGGAGTGGGACACGATGTGGGCGAGCACGGCGAGATCCTTCGCCGGGGGCCCGCCGGTCAGGTCGATGTCGATCATCGTCTGGGCGACGAGGATCTCGAAGTCGAGACCCTTCCCGCTCGGGAGCACCTTGGCCCTGTACAGGCCGGGCCGGCAGTCGCCGACGAAGGCGAACACCTCGGCCACGGCCAGCCCCTCGGGCAGGTCCAACACACGGGCGATCGCCGCCTCGAGCTCCTTCTCTGTAACCAGTTCCGGCACGATCCCGAGCCTACGCGATCACAGTCGACGGGCGTCGCCCAGCGCGCCCGCGGGGCCGGGCGGCTCGGGTCGCGGCCGGAGCGTTGACGCAGGGGCCGACCGAGTGCCCGGGGTGGGACTCGAACCCACATGCCCGCAGGGGCAGCCGATTTTAAGTCGGCCGCGTATGCCATTCCGCCACCCGGGCGCCGGGCCATTCTTGCGCGAACACGACCGTCGAGCCGCTCGAGCCGGCGGCCTGGCGGTGGACGCCTGGGCGCCCGACGCGCGTCGGGCGCAACTTGGCCATTGCTACGGTGTCGGTGCGGGTATGCCGATCGGATAAAGCAGATGGAGTCGTCGGTCATCAAGAACGCCTCGCTGCCGGGTCTCCGCGGGCCGTCGCCCCTGCTGCGGCTGGCCCCGGACGAGCGCCTGATCGCCTTGATCCGGCGCGGGCAGCCGGCCGCGTTCGAGACGCTGGTGAGCCGCTACCAGTCGCGTCTGCTGGCCTTCTGCCGCCACATGCTCGCGTCGCGCGAGGACGCCGAGGACGTGCTCCAGGAGGTGTTCGCCGCGGCCTTCAACGCGATCGGAGCCGACACGCGTGAGATCAACGTGCGGCCGTGGCTGTACCGGATCGCCCGCAACCGCTGCCTCAACCACCTTCGCCGCCAGACGGCGATCGGCGTCGACTCGATGGACGTGCACTTCGCCGACGCCGGCCAGTCCACGGTCGAGAAGGCCTCGGGCCGCGAAGACTTCCGCCTGCTGATGGCCGACATCCAGCGCCTGCCCGAGACGCAGAAGACGGCGCTCCTGCTCCGCGAGATGGACGCCCTGTCCTACGAGCAGATCGCGGTGGCGATGGACACGACCGTCCCAGGCGTCAAGTCGCTGCTCGTCCGCGCCCGCGTCTCGCTCGGTGAGGCCGCCGAGGCCCGCAAGCTGAGCTGCGACGAGGTCCGGCTCGAGCTCGGAGCGATCGCCGAGGGCATCAGCAAGGCGAGCGCACCCGTCCGCCGGCACGTCAAGGACTGCCAGCGCTGCCGCGACTTCCGCTCGCACCTGAAGGCCAACAACCGTGTGATGGCGGCGGCGCTCCCGGTCGGACCCCTGCTGCTGCTCAAGAAGCTGGCGCTAGCCAAGCTCGGCCTCTCGGCCGGAGCCGGCGGCGGCGCCAGCGGCAGCGCCGCGGCGGGCGCCGCCACCGCGGCCGGCGCCGCCACCGCGGCCGGCGGCGCCTCCGGCGGCGGCTTCATCGGAACCCTCGCCGCCGGGACGCTCGCCACGAAGGCCGTCGCCGGGCTGGCCGCCGCCGCGCTCGTCACCGCCGGCGCCGCGGTCGAGGTCCAGCACACCCCGGCCCACCACCAACCGCAGGCCGTCGCCGCCCACATTCGCACGCGTCTGATCGCCCCGGCCGTGGTGGCCAGCGCCCCGCAGCCGACGACCAACGAGCGCGTCGCGCCGGCGCGGCCGAGCGCCCATGCGGACCGAGCCACGTCCGCAGCGGCCAAGACGAAGGCCGACGCCACCAAGGCGGTCGGCCCGATCGTCGCCGTGGCCGCCCCGACCGCGCCCGCCGCGCCGGCGGTCGACACGACGACGCTCCCGCCGCCACCGTCGACCGTGCAGGAGATCTCGAGCTCCTCGGCGCTGCCACCCCAGCCGCAGCCGACGACGACGACGCCGGCGCCGGCGCCGGCGCTCGTCCAGGTGATCGTCCAGGCCACGACGCCGACGCCGACGCCGACGCCACCCACGCCGGCGCCGCCGGCCGCCGCCCCGCCGACGAGCCCGCCGCCCGCGGCGACGGGTGCGGCCACCACGACGCCGACCGGACCGCCGGCACCCCCCGACGGCGCCTCGCCCAGCGACGACGTGGTTCCCGGCGGCACCGTGCTCGCCGGCAGCTGAGCGCCGGGGCTACGTCCCGAGGCGGAAGCTCCGGAACGGCACCTCGAGCGTGTCGAGGCCGGCGACCTGGTCGGGGCCGGGCGTCAGCTTGCCCGGCACCGTCGCCATCGTCAGCAGGATGCCGTCGCGCATGCCGGTGAGGGCGGAGACGAGCATCACGGCGCGGCCGAAGTAGCGCTGGCCGTCCTGCAGGAAGCTGTAGGTCAGCGTGTAGCCGGGTACCTGGTTGACGCGTGTCTTCGTCTCGGTCTGGAGCGTGAAGCCGGTGAGCTGCGCCGCCAGTCGTTGCACGTAGAGCGTGGTGTAGACGGGCAGGATGCCGCTGATCTCGCCCTTGAACGGCGGCAGCGTGAGCCGGTCAACCTCGAACCAGCGCAGCAGCCGCCCGCCGCGGTCGCGCTCCTCCAGCCGGGCGTAGGCGCCGGGCGGCGGGGACACGCGGTGGAGGCTGCGGGGGTAGTGGAGATTGAACGAGACCAACCGACCGCTGTAGTCGATCGACGGCTCCCGCGGGAGGAAGATCACCGCGGCGATCACGACGACGACCAACGCGGCCATGGCGAGGCGAAGCCACCGGCGGGCGCCGGAGGACGCGGCGCGCCAGCGCGGCGCGAGCAGCTCGGGCAGCGTCGGCCCGAACTGCGGTCTGACCGCCGGCGAGCGAACCTGGGGCCTACTCGCCGATCGAGAACATCGCGTCGAGATCGTGCCTGGAGAAGACCTCGAAGGCGACCATGGTCTGCGTCCGCGACACGCCCGACAGCTGACCGATGCTGCCGGTGACGATGTCGGCCAGCTGGTCGTGGCGCGGGACGCGCACGATGACCACGAAGTCCCAGTCGCCGGTGACCGAATAGGCCTCGGCGACGCCGTCGAGCTCGGCCAGCGCACCGCCGAGCGTCTGCAGCGCATCCCGCTCGGCCTCGATCAGGACGACGGCGTGGGTCAAGTCACTGCTCCGAGGCCGGGGCCTCGAGCTCGCGTGAGAGCTGGAAGCCGACGGCGACGCCGACGAGCATGCCGACGCGCGTCTGCTCGGCGACGAGCCGTTCGATCGCCGCGAGCCGGCCGTCCGGCTCGGCCTCCTCGGCCGCGCGGCGGACCGCGTCGTCGTGGGCCGGGCCGAACCATCCGCCCTCCGACAGGGCCGCGTCGAGCACTCCGGCCAGACTCGGCGCCGCGTGGGTCACCACCTCCGAGGCGTGGGCCATGCGGGCCGGATCGGCGAGCCGCTCGACCGCGGCGTCGACTTCCTCGGCAGTGTAGGCACGCTGATCCACCGCGGGTCATCATACGTGCGTGAGCCCGAGCCTTACCTCGCTATCCCACGGCGCCGGCTGTGGCTGCAAGCTGCCGGCGAGCGCCCTCCACCCGATCCTCCGCGGCCTTGCGCCGGTCACCGACCCGAATGTCCTCGTCGGCGCCGCGGGTGCCGACGACGCCGCCGTCTACCGCCTCAGCGACGACCTGGCGCTGGTACAGACGGTCGACTTCTTCACGCCGATCGTCGACGACCCGTACGACTTCGGCCGCATCGCGGCGACCAATGCCGTGTCGGACATCTACGCGATGGGCGGCCGGCCGATCATGGCGCTGAACCTGGTGGCGTTCCCGCTTGAGACGCTCGGAGGCGAAGTCCTCGCGCAGATCATGCGCGGGGCCGACGACGCCGTGCGTGCCGCCGGCGCCAGCATCGTCGGCGGCCACTCGATCGACGACCCCGAGCCGAAGTTCGGCCTGGCCGTCACGGGGCTCGTCCACCCCGACGAGCTCCGCACCAATGCCGGCGGGCGCGACGGCGATCTGCTCGTCCTCTCCAAGCCGCTCGGCGTCGGCGTCGTCTCGACCGCGGTCAAACGCGGCCTCGGCGATGCCGCGCTGACGGCGCGGGCCACGGCCGTGATGTGCGAGCTCAACCGCGACGCCGCGCTCGCCGCCGGGCGCGCCGACGCCCACGCCCTGACCGACATCACCGGCTTCGGTCTGCTCGGTCATCTGCACGAGCTCGCGCTGGCCAGCGGCTTGAGCGCCGAGGTCGATGCGGCCGGCGTGCCGGCGATCGACGGGGTGCTCGCCCTGCTGCGCGCCGGCGCCGATGTCGTCGCCGGCGGCACCGCCCGCAACCGTGCCTACGCCGAGACGTTCACCGACTTCGCCGCCGACGTCGACGACCCGCTGCGCTGGCTCGTCTGCGACGCGATGACCTCCGGCGGGCTGCTCGCGGCCGTCGCGCCCGAGCGTGCGGACGTCGCCCAGGGCGTCGTCGTCGGGCGGCTCGTCGCCGGCGCGCCGGGTCAGATCAGCGTCCGCTGAGCGCGTTCCGGCGCAGCGGCGCGCCGGCCAGCGGCGCGCGGGCGCGTCGTCGCGGCGCGTCGGTCGGCGGTGGTCAGCGGCGCGCGCCGAAGCTGAGCAGGGCCAGGCCGGCGAGGTAGCCGACGAGCACGCCGACCCCACCGGCGATCGCGCTCGCTTCCGGACGGGCGATCGGCATCGCCAGGAGGACGAGGGCGAAGGCCCCGGTCCCGAGCAGGTCCCCGTCGTAGTCATCGCCGCGGCGGCGGGCGAGCAGGTCGGGCACGGCCCAGGCGCAGAGGAGCGCGAGCGCCGCGCCGTTGGCACCGGCGGCGACCGCCTGGGCATCGATCAGGCTGGCGACGAACGCCCCACCGGCCCCGCCGAGCAGGAACAGGGCAGCGACCGCGAGGCCGCCGTGGCGCCGCTCGAGCAGCCAGCCGAACACGGCGATCGTCAGCAGCGCGACGAACTGATAGACGCCGGTGCCCGTCAAGGAGGTGCCGGTCGTGTAGAAGTAGGTGAACGGCGCGGTCAGCGGGCGCCACCAGTCACCGTGCAGCGGACCGGCGACGACGAGGTCCGGCGCCTGGAGGTAGCCGCCGCGCGTGACGATCCAGACGAGGCATGTCGCGATCACGATCGCCGCCGTGACGTACGGTGGCGAGTCGCCGCGGATCCCGGGAATCTCGTTGTGGCGCAGCCGCCCGAGCGACGGCATCGCGAGCTTCTGGGGGCCGCGCTGGCGCGGACGGCCGCGGTCCAGCTTGGGCGCGCGCTTGCGCAGCCGCGAGCCGCAGTACGGGCACTCGGTGATGTAGGGGCTCACCTCGGCCCCGCATTCCGGGTTCTTGCAGACGACGAACAGGTCAGCCCGTGACATCCCGCTTGATTCTAGGGATCGCCGGCGCCCGCTCCAGCACTATCGAGATGCGTCAGCCAGACGTTTGCCGGGCGATCGGCCCGAGCCTCGAGGTCGACCTCGTTATGGAGCCCAAACTCGGCTAGGCTTCACACCCGATGCGGATGCGGCAAAGCCTCGCCCAGCTCGAGCGGGCCTTCGTGGAGGAGATCTACGAAGACCGCGATCGGCGGGAATCCCTCCGTAGAGCGGCCGCCCAGCGCGCCCGCGAGCGCCGGGTGATGCGGGAGACCAAGCGCAGCTCGCTGCGCTTCGCGCTGCTCTGCATGACCCTGATCGCGACGGCCGTGATCGTCACGGTGCTGATGTTCAGGGCGCTCTACATCGTCATGGGCTGAACCGCCGCGCCCGCGGCGGACGCACCCGGTCGACGCCGTCAGGCGTGACCGCCCGCCCGGCGCGCACGGGCAGTCTGCGTGCGGAGCCGGGGGGTTGGTCCCGAGCGCGTGGCCGCAGGCACGGCCGCCACCGCTAGCGCGGCGGGGCGGGCTGCGCCAGCTCGGCGCTCAGCTGCTCGGCGTTCTCCCGCTGGATCTCGAGATAGACCTCCTTGCGGAAGACCGGTACCTCGCGCGGCGCCTGAATTCCGATCCTGACCTTGTCGCCCATGACCGACAGCACCGAAATTTCGATCTCGTCCCCGATCATGATGCTCTGGTTCGACTTTCGCGTCAGCACCAGCACACAGCACCTCCGTTTGCCACCCGTGGACGAACCATTAAGCCTGTTGCCGGTCCAGATTGCAAGCGCGGGGGGTGACCCGACGCCTTTCCGCTAGTCTCCGGGCCGCCTGTGGCTCGCAAGTCCCTCCGACCCCACCTCAACCAGATACGCGCCTGGACCCGTCAGGGTCGCACCGACGCCTGGGTCGCCCATCAGCTCGAAGTGAGCGTCCAGCAGATCCAGGTCTTCAAGCGCGAGAACGGCCTCGACGGCGACGGCGATGCGTCCGAGTCGAGCGGCGGCGAGCTCTATTTCGAGGACGAGATCGACCTGCGCGCCGAGGACGACGCGGCGATCGCCGCCGAGCTCGAGGCGGCCGAGGCGCAGCGCGCGGCCGAGGCCGAGGCGGCCGCGAAGGCGGCGGCCGAGGCTGCGGCGGCGGCGGCGGCCAACCCCGACGAGGCGGCGGCCGACGCGACCAAGCGGCGTCGCGGGCGCCGCGGCGGACGCGGCCGCCGTACGCGCTCCGCGGGCGGTCCGCTCGAAGGCACGTTCGACCACGGCGAGGAGGGCTACGGCCTCTGGCTGGATGCCGCCGTCGTCGACGACCGCGTCTACGCCGAGCACTGGGCCGGACACCGACCGGTCGAGGTCACGATCGAAGAGGACCAGATCGTCATCCGGCGCGTCGGCGAGGCGCCGGCCGAGCCGGTCGAGCCGGGGGACGCGGCCGAGGTGGCCGACGAAGTCTGAGCCGCGCGCCGGCTGCGCAGCCGGGCGACGCGGCGAGGTGACCGACGAAGTCTGAGCCGGTCGCCGGCGGCAGGACCTACTCGAGCCGGCCGCCGGCATAGTCGTACGCCTCGCGCAGATAGCGGTGGAACGCCGCGTCCGCGACGCGGGCGTCCCAGGCCCACGGCGCGTCGGGCGCGACGTTCGCGGCGATCTGGAGGCACCACGCTGTCCCCTGCTCGTAGAAGGCAACGAGCTCGAGGGCGCTGAAGGCTCCCCCGAGCCGTCGCCTCAGCTCCAGGTAGACGCGCTCACAGACTCGCTCCAGCGTCGGGCGCTGCTCGGGGTGCGCGTCGCGGAGGCTGCGCTCGCCGTTCTGCCACTGGTGGAGCGCCGTCTCGAGGCTCACGGTGCCACCGCGGCGCCGCCCGGCGTCAGTTCGACGGCAGGCCTGAGATCACGAAAGCGCGCTCGCCGGGGCGCACCAGGCCGAGGCTGCGGGCGGCACGCTCGCGCGCAGCCGGCGTCACCAGCGCCGCCCGCTCGGCGCGCAGCTGCGCGTTCGCCCGCATCAGGCCGGCGACCTCGGCCTGACGGCGCCCGGACTCGCCGACGGCGGAGATCAACCCCCGCACCGGGCTGATGTACAGGTAGACGAGGACGAGCAGCACGAACAGCATCGCGGCCCGGCCGAGCCGGTCCCAGCGCATCCGCGTCGGCGCCGGCGACGAGCCGGTGCGTGCGGGCCGCCGGGCGGTGGCGGCCCGGGCGGTGCCTGTGTAGGCCATCGGGACGCCTTTCGCCGGCACGTGACCCATTCCTCCCGCCGCAGGCCGGCTGACGCGCCGAGCACGCGCGAGCCACGATCAGCGCCGCTACGCCCGGAACACCCGCCGGCCGGGGAAGGTCGCCCGCTCGGCGAGCTGCTCCTCGATCCGCAGCAGCTGGTTGTACTTGGCGACCCGATCGGAGCGTGACGGCGCCCCGGTCTTGATCTGACCGCACCCGGTGGCGACCGCCAGGTCGGCGATCGTGACGTCCTCGGTCTCGCCCGAGCGGTGCGACATCACGGCGGTGTAGCCGGCCTCGCGCGCCATCCTGACCGCGGCCAGCGTCTCCGACAGCGTCCCGATCTGGTTGACCTTGATCAGGATCGAGTTGCCGACACCGGCGTCGATGCCGCGCCGCAGCCGCTCGGTGTTGGTCACGAAGAGGTCGTCGCCGACGAGCTGGACGCGGTCGCCGATGCGGTCGGTGAGGACCTTCCAGCCGTCCCAGTCCTCCTCGTCCATCCCATCCTCGATCGAGACGATCGGGTAGCGCGCCGCCAGGTCCGCCCAGTAGTCGGCCAGCGCGGCGGAGTCGAGGCTGCGGCCCTCGTGCTCGAGTACATAGGCACCATCTTTGTAGATCTCACTCGTCGCCGGGTCGAGCGCGATCGCGACGTCCGCGCCGGGCTCGTACCCGGCCACGGTGATGGCGGCGACGAGGATCTCGAGCGCCGCCTCGTTCGATTCGAGGTCGGGCGCGAAGCCGCCCTCGTCGCCGACGGTCGTCCCGAGCCCGGCGCTGTGGAGCGTCGCCTTGAGGTTGTGGAAGACCTCGGTGCCGATCCGCAGGCACTCGGAGAAGCTCGGGGCGCCGAGCGGCACGATCATGAACTCCTGGAAATCGACCTTGTTCGAGGCGTGGGCGCCGCCATTGAGGACGTTCATCATCGGCACCGGAAGCACCGGTGGCTGGTCGCCCGCCAGGTGGCGCCAGAGCGGCAGGCCCCGCTCCGCGGCGTTCGCGTGGGCCGCAGCCAGCGACACGCCGAGCACGGCGTTGGCGCCGAGGCGCGACTTGTTCGGCGTCCCGTCGAGCTCGATCAGCCGGCGGTCGAGCGCCTCCTGATCGGCGGCGTCGCCGCCGGTGAGGGCGGCGGCGATCTCGCCGTTGACGTTGGCAACGGCCCGGGTCACGCCCTTACCCATGTACGCCTTGCCGCCGTCACGCAGCTCGGTCGCCTCGAACTCCCCGGTCGACGCCCCCGAGGGGACCGCGGCGCGACCGCGGGCGCCGCCGGCCAACGTCAGCTCGACCTCGACAGTCGGGTTGCCGCGGCTGTCGAGGATCTGGCGCGCGTGGACGGTCTCGATCTTGCTCATTGCCCTCCTTTGGGCGATTCGCGCAAGCGCGCGCGTGCGTAGTGCTCGAGCTGTCGCTCGAGCGGAAGCTCAGACCAGTGCTCGCCGGCGGCAGCCGCCTCGGCCTCGGCGCCGCCGACGCGCCCGCAGAAGCGGTCGGTGGCCGCGCGCAGGGCAAGCTCGGGATCGATACCGAGCTTGCGGGCGACGTTGACGGCGGCGAACAGCACGTCGCCGACCTCGTGGAAGCGCTCGTCGCGGTCGGCCGCGCGCTCGAGCTCGCCGAGCTCCTCGCGCACCGCGTCGGCGGCCACGTCGACGCCCGGGAAGTCGAACCCGCTCGAGGCGACCCGGCGTTGGGCCTTGCGCGCCCGCGAGAGGGCGGGCAGGTTTTCCGGCAGGTCGCCGAAGAGCGTGTCGCGGCCCTCCTGCGTGCGCTTGATCTGATCCCAGTTGCGCAACACCTCCCCGGCGTCGGCCACCGTCGTCTCGCCGAAGATGTGGGGGTGGCGGCGGATCAGCTTCTCGGTGCAGTGCTCGGCGACGGCGGCGAGCGAGCCGGCCCCCCGCTCCTCGAGCAGCAGGCTGAGGAAGTGCACCTGGAAGAGGACGTCGCCGAGCTCGTCGACCAGCTTCGCGTCGTCGCCGGAGTGGGCCGCGTCGGCCAGCTCGTACGCCTCCTCGACGGTGTGCGGGACGATCGAGCGCTCGTCCTGCTCGCGATCCCACGGACACTCACGGCGCAGCCGTCGCGTCAGCGCGTCGAGCGCCAGCAGCGCCGTCTGGGCCGGCTCGGTCACGCCCGGCCTACTGGCTGGGCGTCGTGCTCGTCGTCGTCGTCGACGTCTTCGACTTCGGAGCGTTCTTGCACTCGGCGACGATGTAGCCCTTGGCGCAGAGCGTCCGGCTCATCCACTTGTCCTGGAAGTGCTTGCCGTACGCAGTCAGAGCGGCCTGCTGAGCGTTGGTCATGAGCGTCTGGCGGATCGCCGGGGTCGCCTGGGCGAGCGTCTGGGTCTTCGCCGGGGTGATCTTCTGGAGGCGGAAGACCTCGTAGCCGAAGCTCGTCTTGACCGGGCCGACGAGCTGGCCGACGTGGGCGTTGAAGATCGCCGTGTCGAGCGCCGCCTCCTCGTCGCCCTTCTTGACCCCGATCAGGGCCCCGCCACGCGCCTTCGTCGCGGGGTCGGCCGAGAACTTGCGCGCGACCGCGCCGATGCTCTGGCCGCCCTGGATCAGCGCCCGCACGTGCAGTGCGAGGGCGTTCGTCTTGACGAGCACGACACGCAGATCGCGCGTCTCCGGGGTGCTGTAGGACTTCGTCACGTTCTGCTTGTAGTAAGCGGCGATCTGCGCCGGCGTGACCGTCGTCTTGGCGCTCGTGATCTTGGTCTGGAGCTTGTTGCGCAGCGTCTCGATCCGCACGCGGTAGAGGAGGTCGGCGTTCGTCTCGCCCGACTCGGCGAGGAAGGCCTGGAGCGCCGCCGGCGTCTTGAACATCTGGTCCTCGATCGTCTTCAGCATCTTCTGGGCGTCCGCCGCGCTGAGGGTGATGTTCTGGTCGGCGGCCTCGCCCTGCAGCCAGTCGGCCGTGATCAGGAACGGCGCCGCCTGCTGGAGGGCGCCGGTGTAGGCCTGCTGGCAGGTGGTCTTGAGCGATGCCGGCGTCGGGTTGGGCGTCCCCTTCGGCGGCTTCGGGTCGTTCTTCTGGTGGAAGGCGACGCAGGCGGTGAAGTTCGGCGAGTCGAGTGGCGGCGCGAGGCTGCCGGGCGCCGTGGCCGCGATCTGCGACTTCTGCGCGACGACGAGCCAGTGGTTGAACGACGCCTTGGTGATCGTCACGTCGGCGACCTTGGCGATCGCCCCGCTCGGGACGCTGTCGCCGCACGCGGCGAGCAACGCGCCGCAGAGGAGCAGGGCGCCGAGCGCCGGGAGTGATCGAACCGTTCGGGCCACCGCCGCGCGCATGCTAGCGGAGTCAGGCGGCCGCACGCACAGCCGCGAGCACGGCGTCGGCGGCGGCGAGCACCGCCGGGAAGCGCTTGGCCGGATCCTCCGGCACGCGGAGCGACACCTGCGACCGACCGGATTCGTAGAGCGCCTCGGGCAGCTCGGCCCGCAGTGACCGGGCGCGGACCGAGTCGAGCTCGATCGGCACGATCGTCAGGCGTCCGCCGCGGAAGCTGACGGTTCGGGCCCCGGCCTGGCCGAGCTTGATCCGCGCCCGCTGGAGCGACAGCAGGTTGCCCAGCGGCTCCGGCACGGGGCCGAAGCGGTCCTCGAGCTCTTCGCGCAGCGTCTCGATCGCGGCGACATCGAGCGCCCCGGCGATGCGCCGGTGGACGTCGATCTTCGCCTGCTCGTACGGCACATAGGCGGCTGGTACATAGGCATCGACGTCGACGTCGAGTCGCACCGGCTCCCACTCCGGCTCGTCGGCGTCGGCCGGGCCGGCGGCCCGGACGGCCTCGTCGAGCATCTGCATGTACAGCTCGAACCCGAGTGCGGCGACGTGTCCCGACTGCTCGTCGCCGAGCAGGTTCCCGGCGCCGCGCAGCTCGAGGTCGCGCATCGCGATCTGGAAGCCGGCGCCGAGCTCGGTGAAGTCAGATAGCGCCGCCAGCCGCTGGGCGGCCGACGGGGTGAGGGCGGCCGCCGAATCGAACAGCAGGTACGCATAGGCGCGCTCGCGGCTGCGGCCGACGCGCCCGCGGATCTGGTAGAGCTGGGACAGGCCGAACGTGTCGGCGCGCTCGACGATCAGCGTGTTCGCCTGCGGGATGTCGATGCCCGATTCGATGATCGACGTGCAGACGAGCACGTCGGCCTCCCCCCTCAGGTATCCGAGCATCACCTGCTCGAGCTCGGCTTCGCCCATCTGCCCGTGGCCGACGACGAAGCGAATCCCCGGGCAGAGCCCGCGTAGCCGCGCGGCCGTCTCGTCGATCGTCTCGACCCGATTGTGGAGGAAGAACGCCTGTCCGCCACGGGCATGCTCGCGCTCGATCGCCTGGCGCACGAGCGTCTCGTCGTACTCGCCGACGAACGTCTTGACCGGGCGCCGACCCTCGGGCGGCGTCTCGATCACCGAGATGTCGCGCAGGCCGGCGAGCGACATCTGAAGCGTGCGCGGGATCGGCGTGGCCGACATCGCGATCACGTCGACCTGTAGCCGCAGCTGCCGCAGCAGCTCCTTCTGCTTGACGCCGAAGCGCTGCTCCTCGTCCAGGATCAGCAGCCCCAGATCCTTGGCGCGTACGTCGCGCGACAGCAGGCGGTGGGTGCCGATCAGGATGTCGACGCGCCCCTCGCGAAAGCCGGCGATCGCGGTCCGCGCCTCCGCGGCGCTGCGAAAGCGCGAGATGTGCTCGATCGTGAAGGGAAAATCGGCGAGACGCTCGCTGAAGGTGCCGAAATGCTGCTGGGCGAGGATCGTCGTCGGCACCAGCATCAGTACCTGGCGACCGTCGGCGGCGGCCTTGAACGCGGCCCGCAGGGCGACTTCGGTCTTGCCGTAGCCGACGTCGCCGCAGATCAGGCGATCCATCGGCCGCGGCGCCTCCATGTCGCTCTTGACCGCCTCGATCGCGTCGCGCTGGTCGGGCGTCTCGGTGTACTGGAAGCGCTGCTCGAACTCCCGCTGCCAGTCGCCGTCCGGCCCGAACGCGTGGCCCGCCCGCCGCCGCCGCTCGGCGTAAAGCTGGAGCAGCTCCCCGGCGAGCTCCTGCGCGGCATGGCGGGCCCGCGCCTTCATCGTGTCCCAGCGCGTGCCGCCCAGCTTCGACAGCGGCGGGTGCTCGCCGCCGGCGCCGACGTAGCGGGAGATCCGCGACAGCTGGTCGGTCGGCACGTAGACGCGGTCGTCGCCCTGGTACTCAAGGTAGAGGTAGTCACGGGTGACCCCGGAGATCGTCCGCGTGTCGAAGCCGGCGAACCGGGCGATCCCGTGGGCTTCGTGGACGACGATGTCGCCGGTGCGCAGGTCGGCGAACGACCGCAGCGCGCCCCGGCGCCCGAGCGACGGCCCGGCCTGGCCCGCCTGGCGGCGGCGGTAGAGCCGGTGCTCGGGGATCACCGCCAGGCCGAAGCTCGGGGCGACGAAGCCCTCGCGGAGGTTGGCGTGGGCGAAGACCAGCCCGGCGTCCGACCGCGCCGCCCCGTCGATCCAGCCCGCGGACAGGCGCGCCAGGTTGTGGGCGGCCCGCTCGCCGTCCCCCCGGCGCGGCCAGGTGACGACCGTGCGGTAGTCGGACCGCAGGAGCTTCTCGAGGCCGGCCTCGGCTTCGGCCAGCGAGCGGGCGATGCTGCCGGCGGCCTGGGCGTGGAATTCGACCGCCGCGGCGCCGCTGACCGAGTGCAGCCGCACATGGGAGCGCGCGGCGAGCTCGGCCTCGATCTGCTCGGGCCGGACGTAGAGATGGTGGGCGTCGACGTCGTGGAACGCGGCGCAGACGTCGGTCCACTGGTCGCGCAGGGTCGGCCCGAGCTCCTCGGCGGCGGCGATCAGGATCGGCGTCGCCCCGGGGACCAGGTCGAGCAGCGCGCCGAAGCGCTCGACCGGAAGCAGCTCGGCGATGTCGGGGCGCTCGGCCGGGTCCATCGACACGGCATCGGCGTCGATCCGGTGCACGAGAGCCAGCTCGGCGGCGGGTGCGACCTCGACGGCGTCGAGCGTCTCGAGCGACCGCTGCGTGAAGGTCGAGAACGTCCGCAGCGACTCGATCTCGATGTCGAACAGCTCGACCCGCACGGCGCGCTCGCCGGTCGCCGGATAGACGTCGAGGATGCCGCCGCGCACCGCGAACTGGCCGCGGTCATCGACCTGGGCGACGCGCTCGTAGCCGCACTCGACAAGCTCCTGGCTGCACTCGTCGAGGTCGAGCAGGTCGCCGACCCGCAGCTCGAACGAGTGCGGGCGCAGGACCGGGTCCGGCACCTTCTCGGCGAGCGCGGCCGCCGAGACGACCACCACCGGGCCAGCCGCGCCCGCATCTCCGTCGGCGAGCAGGGCGTCCAGCGCGGCGATGCGCAGACCGACGAGGTGCGGCGGCGGCGCGAGGTGCGACTCGTAGGTGACCCCGCGCGACGGGTAGTAGCGAACCGGCCGCGGGTGCAGCCAGGCGGCAAGGTCGCCAGCCAGGTCGCGGGCCGAGCGGTCGTCGGGCGAGACGACGACAGCCGCGCCGGCGTGGCCGGGCGCGCCGGGCACGCCATCGAGCAGGGCGGCGAGCAGGAACGGCCGCAGCGCGCCGGCGCAGAACGCGTCGCCGCCGGCTCGGGCGAGCTCGACGGCAGCCTCGTCGCGGGCGATGTGGGCCAGCAGGTCGCGGAGCGCCATCGCCGGCTCAGAGCGGGCGTTCGCCGGTGATGACCGCCACGGCGACGTCGCTGGCGCGGCTGACCAGGTCCGCCACCTCGGCGTCGGACTCGGCGAAGCGCCCGAGCACGTGGGCCGAGACGATCTCCGGATCGGTCGAATCCGGGCGGCCGACGCCGACGCGAACGCGGGCGAAGTCGGCGCTGCCGAGTTCCCGGCGCAGCGACTTGAGGCCGTTGTGACCGGCGAGCCCGCCGCCGAGGCGGGCGCGGACATCGCCGAAGGGAAGGTCGATCTCGTCGTGTACGACCAGCAGCCGGTCGAGGTCGACGCGGAGCGATCCGCGGGCCGGGCCGACCGACCGGCCGGCGTCGTTCATGAACGTCTGCGGCTCGAGCAGGGCCACGCGGGGCCCACCCGGTCCGGGCCGCCCCTCGCGCAGCCGACCGCCGAAGCGCGTGCGGGGCCGGCCCAGCTCGAAGCGCCGGGCGAGCTCGTCGATCACGGCAAAGCCGACGTTGTGGCGGGTGCGGTCGTACGCGCGCCCGGGATTGCCGAGGCCGACGATCAGCCAGTCGACCGGCGTGCCGCGCCGGCTGATCACGGCGTCGCCCTCACGCGTGCGCTGTGCGCCGCACTGGCGACCCCGGACGGGATCGCCGATCCGGGTGCGGACGCGACGTTCTACTCGGCGTCGTCGGCGGCGGCTGCCGCCGGGGCATCGCCTACGCGCTCGGTCTCGCCCTCGATCTCCGGCTCGGGCTCCCCCTGGAGCCGCGGGGGTGAGAGCGTGGCGATCGTCGTCTCCGGGTCGTCGAGCAGCGTGACGCCCTCCGGCGCGCCGATCGCGCCGAGCGTGACCGTGTCGTTGATCTCCATCGCGCTGACGTCATGGACGATCGACTCGGGAATCGCGGTCGGCAGCGCCTCGATGTTCAGCTCGTGGGCGATCTGCTCGAGCACGCCGCCGTCCCTGACGCCCGGCGAGTCGTCGCCGCCGGTCAGCTCGAGCGTGACCGTGGCCTGGATCGCGCGGTCGAGCCGGACGCGAACGAGGTCGACGTGGAGCGTCTGGCCGCGGACGGCGTCGCGCTGGGTCTCCTTCAGCACGACCGGCGTCGGCGGGGCGCCGTCGACGCTGAGGTCGAGCACGGCGCCCGAGCCGGCGAGGGCGGTGCGCAGCACGCGGGCCCCGACCTCGAAGGCGACCGGATCGGCGCCGCCCCCGTAGAGGACGCCGGGAACCATGCCGGCCCGGCGGAGCCGGCGCACCGCGCGCGAGCCGGAGCTCTCGCGGCTGGTGACTTCAAGCTTGGTGGTTTGACTATCAGCCATAAGGGCTGCGGATGGTAGCGGACGCGATCGGCCCGGCGACGGCTCAGGGCACGCACAGAATTACTGACGGCTCCGCCGGCGTCGGATTCCGCCACTGATTTCCGTGCGAGCCCTCAGCCCAGCTGGCGGGTCGCCCGGTAGGCGGCCTGGACGTCGGCATAAGCGGGCTTGGGGGCCCCGCTGAAGCTGATCAGGCCCTTCTCGTGGAGCGGGGGATCGGGATGCGGGTTGCCTCCGTTCCAGTCCGGGCGGACGCGGAACTCCTGGAGGGCCCAGTAGATCGCCCCGCTCAGATACGGCTTGCTGGCGAAGACGCCCAGGTGGTAGTCGACGAAGGCCTGCTGGAAGGCGTATGTGCCCCGCTCCTCGACCGGTCCGGCCCGGTTGGCCTCGGCCCCGAACTCGGTCACGACCAGCGCCTTGTGCGGATAGCAGGCCCGAGTCGAGTCGAGGTAGCCGCCGAGCAGGCTCTCGTCGGCGATCTCGCCGTTGGGGCCCGGATACCAGCCGAAGTAGTCGTTGACGCCGATCACGTCGAGCGGCCCGTAGGCCGCCTGGCAGGCGACACCGGGATAGCCCTGGACGGCGAGGCCGACGGGTCGCGTCGGGTCGAGCGCGTGGGCGGCGGCGACGGCGTCGCGGATGTAGGCACTCTGGGCCGGACCCGGCTTGACCGAGAGCTCGTTGGCGATCGACCAGACGATCACCGACGGGTGGCTCGAGTTGGTCAGGATGTTCGACCGCAGCATCGCCACGGCCGGGTCGTGGATCGCCGCCAGATCGGCCGTCTTGACGCCGTAGACGGGGATCTCCGACCAGAGCATGATGCCCATCCGGTCGGCCAGCTCCTCGGTGTATGGCGAGAGCGGGTAGTGCGAGCGGATCACCGTCGCCCCGAGGTCCTTGACGGCGGCCATGTAGCGGTCTCGCACGTCGTCGCCGATCGCCGCGCCGTCCTGCGGCGAGTCCTCGATCAGCCCGACGCCGCGGAACGCGAGCGGGCGCCAATTGAGCATCAGCCGCCCGTCCGCGGAGACGGCGACCTCACGGATGCCGCTCTGGAGGCCGTAGTGGGCGACCCGGGCGCCGCCGGCCTCGACGTCGAGCGTCACGGGGTAGAGATAGGGCCGCACCGGCGACCACAGGACCGGGTGGGCGACGCGAAGGCTGCCGCTGAACGTGGCGGTCGCGCCGGGTGCCAGCCGGCGGCTGCCAAGCGCGGCGACGACGTTCCCGTAGCGCGTCCTCAAGCTCACCGCCTGGGCGGCGGCGGAGCGGTTGTGGAGGACGACGCTGTAGCCGACCGTCGCCACGCAGGTCGGGCATGCGATCCGCGGCAGCACCTGCACGGAGTCGAAGCCGATCCGGTCGACGCGCTCGAGGTAGACCTCGCGCAGCAGCCCGCCGTAGTTCCACCAGCCGCCCTGGAGCCCGGCTTCGTCGCTGCTGTTCGCCGGTGGGAAGTCGGTCGCCGAGTGCCGGTCGTCGACCATCACGGTCAGCCGGTTGACCGCCCCCGGGATCAGGTCGGCGGCCGGGAGCGCGAGCTCGAACGGGAGGTAGGCGCCGGCATGGGCACCGATGCGGTGGCCGTTCAGCCAGATCGTGGCCCGGTAGTTGACCGATTCGAAGCGCACGAGCCACGACGACCCGCCGGCGGCGCCGGCCGGCAACAGGAAGTCCTTGCGGTACCAGGCGACGGTCCCGCGATAGCTCGCGACGCTCTGGTCGGTCGCGTTCCACGCATTGGGAACGGTGATCGCCTGCCAGCCCGCCGTGCCGGTCTGAGTCTCGAAGCCCTGGCGCAGGCCGCCGCCCTGGTCGAGGCGAAACAGCCACTGGCCGTCGAGCAGGTACCGGCCGGTCGGTCCCTCGCTGTAGAGGGTCCGAGCCGCGGGCGCCTGCGCCGCCGCCGGGGGGGCCGAGCCGGCGCCGGGCGCCGTCTGTGCAGCTGCGGCGGGAGCGAGCCCGAGCGCAAGCGACAGGGCCGCCAGGCTCGACCCGATCCATCTCCGCGGCATTACGTGCAGTCGCTCTGAAGCGGGATCGGCGCGCCGATCGCCTGCACGTTCACCGACATGCCGGTGATGGCGTTGCCCGTGCGTCGGATGAGCAGGCACTGGACGGTCGGCAGGCGCCCGGGCAGCTTCCAGGCGATCCGTGTCTTGCCGGTCCGGCCGGTGAGCGCATAGGCAGTCGCCGACATGTCGGCCAGGATCGACACCTCGCCGGGGCCGTGCAGCTTGGCCGCGTCGGCGGCAACGGTCGCCCGGCAGCCGGGGCCGCAGCCGTGGAGCGCGGCGAGCACCGCGGCGGCGTCGCCGCGAGCCTCGGCCCGCAGCACGGCGAGATCGTCGTCGCGCTCCTGGTTCTCGACGGCGAGGAAGCGGGCGAGCGCGAAGCTGATCACGAGGAACAGGACGATGCCGACGCCGATCAGGACGAGGCGGAACGAGCGTCGCATGGGCGCGGAGCCTAGTGGGGTCCCCGGCGGGGGCGCGGCGGGCGGCGCGTCCGAACGCGAGCCGGTCGGGCTCTCGGTGTCGAGGACCAAGCCCGGCGCCGCACGGGATCGCCAGGCGTAGTGGTGCTACGTCGGTGATCCCCGGGTGGCGGCTGGCGCCGGTCAGCGGCGGCGAGAGACGAGCGTACCTGCGTGACGGCCCGCTAGGAGTGGCTGGCCGGGACGACGAAGAACTCGACGCCGCTGCTGAGGAAGCGCAGCGAGCCGGAGCCGTCGAGCGAGCTCTCGGCCTCGGTGAACTCGGCGGCCGAGAGGTTGATCCGCACGAGTGCGCCGGCGAGCGTGAAGACCGCCCAGCCATCGCCGGCGTCCTCGGCGTGCAGCGGCCCGTTGGTCTCGAGCGCGACCGTCTCGTGCCCCGGCGTACCGAGCTGGACGCGGGCGGGGCGGCCTTCGAGCGCGGTCAGGGCGGCGACAAGCTCGGCGAAGTCCATCGCCGCGAGATTACGCCATGGCGACTCAGCCGTCGCTGAGCTCCAGGAAGCGCCGGATCGACGCCTCCTGGTGGTCGAGCCGCTCCGCCAGGGCGCGCGCGTGCTCGATCGTGAGGTCGAGGAAGTCCTCGAGGCAGCGTTCCGGGTCGTCGGGCAGCGGGTACACGCGGGCGACGTCCTGCTGGGCACAGGCGATCCCCAGTGGCGGGCGGCCCTCGGCCAGCGTGCGCGCGCCGCAGACCGGTGTAACCGTCAGGCGCCGCTCGGGCGCGACGAGCGCGATCGGCATCAGACGCGCCGCCGGGAGCCGGGTGCTCAGGGCGATCGACCGGTCGACGGCGACGTCGGCTCCCAAGAGCGCCTCGAGCGGCTCGCGCCAGACGGCGAGCACCGTGTCGGCGGCGAGCAGGGCGTCGCGCATCGTCGCCGCCTGGCTCGCGTAGAGGTGCTCGGCGTCGGCGCGGTCGGATGCATCCGCCAGATCGATGTCGCACGGGACCCGCAGCAGCTCGTCCGGTGACAGCGCGGCGCCGGCGCCGCGGCCGCCGTGGGCGACGTAGGTCTGGATCGTGCCGAGGTCGCGGCGGCCGTGGAAGACGACCGTCAGCGCGTCGCAGAGCGCGAGGCCGCCGACGCGGAGCGCCACCGCGACCGAGCCGTCCGTGTCGATCAGCGCCCGGCGCAGAAGCTCGTCGGCGCCGTCATCCCTGTCGTCAACGTCCACGTCGCCCCTCCTCGATCCGGCACTGGTGACCTGCCAGCTGAACTTCCCGACACCAGACTAATCGGCCGACCGGGCGCAATGCTAGAGCCCGGTAGTACCAGCGTCGAAGACCGTCAGTCGATCGCGGCCCGCGGGCCGCCCCCGAGCACCAGACCGCGGTCGATCAGCGTCGTGAGGGCGTCCTCGAAGCCGGCGAAGTCACCGGCCAGAAGGAGCTCGAGCGGCCGGCCGGCCGGGCCTGCGGCGCGCAGCCAGCGGCGGAGCAGCGGCTCACCTACCCGGTCGGCGGCCGCGGCCGTGAGCGCGTCGAGGATCGCCGCCTCCGGCCGGTGGTCGAGCTCGTCGGCGATCAGGCTGAGCGGATCGGTCGCGAAGATCGCGAGCGCCTCGTCGTCCTCGAGGCCGAGCCGAGCCATCAGCCGGGCCGTCGCCGACATCAGAACAGCTGGTTCTCGCCGCCGAAGACCTCGCTCACGGAGCCGTCGGTGAAGATCCGGCGAATCGAGTCGGTGAGGAGGTCGGCGCAGGGGAGCACGACGACGTTCGCCGGAGCGTCGCGGCGGGCCGGGATCGTGTCGGTGACGACGATCTGCTCGAACGGCAGCGGGGCCAGCAGGGCGAGCGCGTCGCCCGAGAAGACGGCGTGGGTGGCGGCGGCGAACAGGCGCTTGGCGCCGGCGCCGAGCAGCGTCTCCGCCGCGGCCCGCAGCGTGCTGCCGGTGTCGATGATGTCGTCGACGACGAGGGCGGTCTTGCCGGCGACGTCACCGATCAGGTAGCCCATCTCGGCTTCGCCGTGACCCGGACGCTCCTTGGTCAGGATCGCCAGGTCGGCGCCGATCTTCTCCGCGAACTTCTGGTTGAGCTTCGCCCGGCCGACGTCGGGGGCGACGACGACGAGATCCGGCAGCCGGCGGTCGGCGAAGTACTGGGTGAGGATGAAATGGGCCGTCATGTGATCGACCGGCTTGTTGAAGAACCCCTGCACCTGGCCGGCGTGGAGATCCATCGTCAGGACGCGGTCGATCCCGGCCGACTCGAGCATGTGGGCGACGAGGCGGGCGCTGATCGGCTCGCGGGGCGCCGACTTCTTGTCCTGACGCGAGTAGGCGAACCACGGGCTGACGGCGATCACGCGGTGGGCCGAGGCGCCATGGGCGGCGTCGATCATCACCAGCAGCTCCATCAGGGCGTCGTTGGCGCTGATCCCCGTCGCCGGGTTGCCGCAGGTCGGCTGGACGATGAACAGGTCGGCGCCGCGGATCGACTCGCCGTAGCGGCAGTAGACCTCGCCGTTGGCGAACGTCTTGAGCGTGATCTCACCGAGGTCGACGCCGAGCCGGTTGGCGATGCTGCCGGCGAGCGCCGGATTCGCCCGGCCCGAGAAGAGCATCAGCCGCTTGTCGTAGTCGATCGGCATGCTGGTTAGCGCCGTCCGAGGCTCGAGCATGCTCATGAGGCCGCCAGTCTACGCAGCCGGCTCGTCGGAACCGCGGGCGTCGTAGCCGGCGATGTTGACCTGGCGCGCCCGGGCGACGGCCAGCGCGCCGGGCGCCACCGCTTCGGTCACGACCGATCCGGCGGCGGTCCAGGCATCGTCGCCGACGCTGACCGGAGCGACGTAGGAGGTGTCGACGCCGCCGTGGACACGGGCGCCGATCGTAGTGCGGTGTTTGCGCCGGCCGTCGTAGTTGGCGGTGATCGACCCGGCCCCGAGGTTCGTCGCCTCGCCGACGTCGGCGTCGCCGATGTAGGAGAGATGCGGAACCTTGGCGCCGGGTCCGATGTCGGAGTTCTTGATCTCGACGAACGTCCCGGCGCGGGCACCGGCGCGCAGGAGCGCGCCCGGCCGCAGATAGGCGAACGGCCCGGTGCTCGCCCCGGCGTGGAGCTCGGCCCCCTGCAGATGGGAATGGACGACGCGTGTGCGGTCGCCGAGGATCGAGTCGATCACCGTGCTGTGTGGACCGATCTGGGCCCCCGAGCCGATCCGCGTGGCCCCGTGCAGCTGGGTGCACGGCTCGATCACCGTGTCCGGGCCGATCTCGACGCCGACGTCGATGAACGTGGAGGCCGGCTGGACGATGTCGACTCCGTCGCGCAGATGCCGCTCCTGGATCCGTCGCTGCGCCTCGGCGCGGACGGCGGCGAGGTCGGAGCGGTCGTTGACACCGAGCAGCAGCCCGGCGTCGCGCGCCGGGTGGGCGGCGACGCGGCCGCCGGCGGCGACCAGGCGCGGCAGCACGTCCGGGAGGTAGTACTCGCCCTGGGCGTTGTCGTTCGTCAGCTCTTCGAGCGCCGCCAGCAGGGCGGCGCCGTCGAAGGCGAAGATGCCGGTGTTGACCTCGTCGAGCGTCAGCTCCGCCGGGCTGGCGTCGCCCGGACGGCGGGTCTCGACGACCCGCTCGACGCCGCCGTCGGGCCCGCGGACGACGCGGCCGTAGCCGCTCGGGTCGGCGAGGACCATGGTCGCCATCGTCGCCGCAACGCCTGCGGCGGCGTGGGCCGCGGCGAGCTCGGCGATGAAGTCGCCCGTGATCAGCGGCACGTCCCCGGCGAGCACGATCACGGCACCGGCGGGGTCGATCTCGGCAGCGGCGGCACGGACGGCATCGCCGGTCCCGCGTGCCTGCTCCTGCACGGCGAGCACGACGTCCTCGCCGAACCGGCCGGCGAGGGCTCCGTCGGGGCCGCCGACGACGACGACCTTGGCGGCCCCGGCCGCCCGAGCGGCGGCGATCGACCAGGCGATCAGGGGCCGGCCGCAGAGATCGTGAAGCACCTTCGGCAACTCGGAGCGCATGCGCGTGCCGGCTCCGGCGGCGAGGATGACGACGGTCGCTGCAGCCACCCGACCAGCGTAGTGGTCCGTCCCGCTCGCCGGGCGGCGCCCGCCTAGAATCGGCACGGACGCGGCCTTGGGGGGTCGTCTAATGGCAAGACTCCGGCCTTTGGCGCCGGCTATCGGGGTTCGAGTCCCTGCCCCCCAGCTCGAGTCGTCAGGGGTGTGTCTCGGAATACCCGCGTGTCTGGCGAGTGACTGGGCGTGATCTGGCGTCGCCCGGTGTCCGCAGGCGTGCTCGTGGCACATGGGCGGGCGCCGGGCGGCGCCAGGCGCGTCCAGACGCCAAGGTATTTGCGAGACAGGCCGCTAGATCAGGCGGGCGTGCTGGAGCTCGTGGCGGATGCGTGCGGCCTCGACGCCGACCTCGTAGGCGTGGCGCTCGAGGTCGGCCAGGTGCTCGAGCGCCTCGCGGACCCGGTCGTCCTCGGCGGTCTCCAGGCGCGACAGGCGCTCGCGCTGCTTGCGGGCACCGACGGCGAGATCGGCGAGCGCGGCCAGCAGATCGACGAAGTCGTCGGCCACGGCCTCCCGCTCGGGGCAGGCCAGCAACTCGTTGATCGGGGTGACGACCACCGGGGTCATCGTCGGGTCCAGTCGGGCATCGTCGCGGGGATCGTGTCAGCTTGATCGGTCATTAACCACTGATACGCGACGGGACCCCTCGGGGTTTCGCCGATCAGCATGATCGCAACACTCCCGTAATCATCGCCGGCGCCGCCTCGCCGACGTTCATGGCAGCTTGGCGCCGCCGCGGGCGGGAACGCGGCCGGCGCCGGTCCCGGCCTCGCTCGCCGGCCCGTGGGCGGAGGCGATGCCGAGCACGCGCATGGCCTTGAGGCCGAGGCTGAGCTTCTCGCGACCGTCGCTCGAGCCGACGTCGAGCCCCGACAGCTCGCGCACCCGTTCGAGCCGGTAGCGGACGGTGTGGCGATGCGTGAACAGCCGCTGGGCGGTGCCGGCGACGTTGCCGTCGGCCTCGAGGAACGCCTCGACGGTACTGACGAGGTCGGTCTCGTACTGCTCGTCGTAGGCGACCAGCGGCTCGACCGTCTCCGCGTAGAACCGCTGGAGCTCGACCGGGTTCTCGCTCATCGCGCTGAGCAGGAGCCGGTAGGCCCCGGTCTCCTCGAACGCGAGCACCAGCCGCTCCGTGTCGCCGTCGGCCACGTTCGCCGCCAGCCGGGCCTCGTCGGCTGCCCGCGGCAGGTCGAGCGGGTCCGTGGCGACGCGGCTGCGGCCGAGGGCGAAGGTGAAGCCCGGAAGGCTGGCCTGGAGCTCGCGCAGGACGCCGTCGACCGCGCGCTGGGCGGCGGGCTCGTCGCTGCCGGCGATCAGCAGGATGACCTCGGCGCCGGCGACGGTGTCCCGGTGCGAGAGGAGCGCCACAGCTGCGGGGGCCGTCCCGCGGGCGCCGCGCTCGGCGACCTGGCGCACGCGCGAGCGCCAGCCCTCCTCGGCCGGCACCTGCGGACGGGCGTGGGCGACGAGGATCGACCCGCCGCGCTCGATCTGGGCGATGCCGATCTCGCGGGCCCGCGTCACGAGCGCCTCCCGATCGACGAGCTGGCGGTCGAGCACGGCCCGCAGGAACTCGGCGGCGGCGGCCTGCGACGCCCGCTCCGGTGCCCGCACCCGCTCGACCTCCGAGGCGATCAGCGTCGCCACCAGCCGCAGCAGCGCCGGGCCGGGTTGCGAGCGCAGGCGCAGATGGACGCGTCCCACGGGCGCATCCGCGACCCGCAGCTCGACCGTCTCGACATCCGGGCCCCCGCCGAGCAGCCCGCGCTCGTCGGCCGGCGAGCGCGCCGCGACCGCGAGCGTGTGCCCGCCGCGATCGAGCACCGCGAGGCTGGCATCGAGCACGCGCGCCGCCGCCCGGACGACCTCCGGCAGGCCGGCGCCCGACTCGACGGCCTCCGTGATCGCGTCGAGCAGGTCGAGATCGACGGCTGCCGACGGCGCCACGACCGCGGCCGGCGGGGCCGGACGCAGCCGCGCCGGCCCGCTGGCGCGGCTACGCGGCGAAGCGGTCATAGAGCCAGAGTAGACCGGCGGCGCCGACGAGGCCGATGCCGAGCAGCGCCGCGAGCACGTACAGCGAGAGGAGGCTGGCGGCCATGCGCTGCCACAGCCGGTTGTAGGAGCACCAGGCGGGAACGAGGATGAGGCCGACGAAAGCGGCGAGGCCGAGGACCCCGCAGACCCCGCCGACGACGTAGATGGTCTGGATGTTGCTCATGAACCCCCCGCGGGATTGTGACGCACGCCGCCGGGGAAGGGAAATGCCACGAGCGGCGCCGGGTCGCGGCCGGCCGCGGCCAGCGCACCCGCCTGGGCCGCGGCGGGCTCGGGGAAGAGCCCGATCACGGTCGGACCCGACCCGCTGACCATGGCGTGGGCGGCGCCGACCCGCCGCGCCAGGTCGAGCGCCCCGTCGATCGACGGGGCGAGCGCCCGGGCCGCCGGCTCGAGGTCGTTGACGTACTCCGGGCGGCCGAGCGGGTCGATCGCCGCGAGCGCCGCAGCGTCGCGGCCGAGGCCCATCGCGTCGGCCTGGGCGTAGACGTCGGCGGTCTGCAGACGCTCGTGCGACCGCAGCACGAGCACGCCGAACGGAGCCGGCGCGGGCAGGCGAACGACGTGCTCACCGGCCCCGCGCGCCAGCACGCGCCCGGGCCGCAGCTGGCCGGGCACGTCGGCGCCGAGTCGGGTGGCCAGCGCGAGCTCGAGCGCGTCGTCGCGCACGCCGGCCCGGTCGCAGATCAGCCGGAGCGTCGCCGCGGCGTCGCCCGAGCCGCCGCCCATGCCGGCGGCGACCGGCACGTGCTTGTCGATCTCGAGCAGCTGCGGCGGCCCGTCCCAGCCTGTCGCCGCGCGAAACAGCGCGAGCGCCCGGGCGCAGATGTTGGGACCATCGACGCCCGGGCAGCGAACCTCGTCGGCCGGTCCGTCGGCGTCGGTCAGCGTCAGCCGGTCGGCGAGCGTCAGCGACTGCATAACGCTGACCAGCTCGTGGCGCCCGTCGGGTCGGGTCGGACCGAGGTAGAGGCAGAGGTTGATCTTCGCCGGGGCGAGCTCGACCACTAAAGCAGCCTCCAGAGCGCGGCGAACTCATCCGGGCGCAGACGCTCGGCCCGAACGTCCGCCGGGTGGCCGAGCGAGACGAGGGCGGCGCGCACCCGCGCGACGTCGGCGCCGGTGCTGAGCGCGAGCGACCGGGCGAGCGCCTTGCGGCGGTGGGCGAAGGCGCCGGCGACGAGTGCGCGCAGCTCGGGCGCGGGGGCCGGACCCCGACGGCGCAGGCCGACGAGCACGGAATCGACGTTCGGCACGGGATGGAAGACGGTGCGCCCGACGCGGCGGATCACACGGACCTCGCAGGCGAGCTGCGCCAGCACCGACGGGATCCCGTAGGCGCCGCCGCCCGGACCGGCGGCGAGCCGCTCGCCGACCTCGCGCTGGACCATCGCCACCCACGTCACGGCCCCGGGCAGCTCGGAGATCGTGCGCAGGATCGCGCTGGCGGCGATCCCGTACGGCAGGTTGCCGATCACCTTGTCGACCGGCGGGTCGAGCCCGGCGAGGTCGAGCGCCATCGCGTCGGCGAAGTGCAGGCTGGCGTTCGCGAAGGGATCGAGCGCGTCGCGCAGCGCCGGCTCGAGCCCGCGGTCGATCTCGACGACGTGGACGTGGGCGGCCCGCGCGGCCAGGTACTCCGACAGTACGCCGAGGCCGCCGCCGATCTCCAGCACGACGTCCGCCGACGTCAGCTCGGATGCCCGCGCGATCACCCCGAGGAGGTTGGAGTCGATCAAGAAATTCTGGCCCAGGTCGTGGCGCGGCCGCACGGAGAACTGCTCCAGCCGGCGCAGGCTCGCCTGGCGCGGCTCTACCACCCGAACAGCCCGGCCGCGCAGTGCTCGACCTGACGCTCGAACTCGGCGTACGGCACCCCCCTGCGGTCGGCGAGGAAGCGCGCCGTGTCGACGACCCCGGCCGGCTGGTTGGGGCGCCCGCGACGCGGGACCGGCGTCAGGTACGGGGCGTCGGTCTCGACCAGCAGGCGGTCGGCCGGGACGAGCTCGGCGGCCGCGGCGAGATCGGCGGCCTTGGGGAAGGTGACGTTGCCGGCGAACGAGATCCACCAGCCCTCGCCGACGCATTCGCGCACGCGCCCGGGCATCGAGAAGCAGTGCAGCACGACGCGCAGGCCCCCGGCCCGCTCGCGCAGCACCGCCAGCGTGTCGTCGTCGGCCTCGCGCGTGTGGATCACGAGCGGCTTGCCCAGCTCCCGGGCGAGCTCGATCTGGCCGTGGAACGCCCGCATCTGATCAGCTTTCGTTGCGGAGCAGTGGTGGTAGTCCAGCCCGGTCTCCCCGATCGCTACGCAGCGGGGGTCGGCCGCGGAGCGGGATAGGTGGTCGGCGTCGAAGCCGGCGGCGCTGTTCGGATGGCGGCCGATCGCCGCATACACGGCGGGGTGAGCGTGGGCGGCGGCCAGCGCCGCGACGCACGACGCGTCGTCGATGGCCACGGTCAGGATGCGGGTCACGCCGGCCGCGGCGGCGGCGGCGACGAGCTCGTCGTCGGGCGGCTCGCACAGGTGCAGGTGGGTATGGCTGTCGATCACCGGACGTCCCGCCGCGCCGCAGTCATGGCATCAGGGTATTCGCCCCCGCCTGAGGGAACCGGCTGCCTCGTAGAATGCCGCGCCCATGCCCCGTTACCTGATCACCAGCGCACTGCCTTACATCAACGGGGTCAAGCACCTCGGCAACCTCGTCGGATCGATGCTGCCGGCCGACGTCTACGCCCGCTTCCTGCGGCTGCGCGGCGAGGAGGTCCTCTACGTCTGCGCCACCGACGAGCACGGGACCCCGGCCGAGCTGGCCGCGGCCGAGGCCGGGCTCGACGTGGCCGACTTCTGCCGCGAGCAGCACGCCGTCCAGGCCCGGATCGCCGCGCAGTTCGGCCTCTCGTTCGATGTCTTCGGACGGAGCTCGTCGCCGCAGAACCGGGAGCTGACGCAGCAGTTCGGCCGGCGCCTGGACGCCCAGGGCCTGATCGAGGAGCGCTCGACCCACCAGATGTACTCGCGGGCGGACGGGCGCTTCCTGCCCGACCGCTACATCATCGGCACCTGCCCCCACTGCGGCTTCGACCGGGCCCGGGGCGACCAGTGCGAGAACTGCAGCCGGCTGCTCGATCCCACCCAGCTGATCGAGCCGCGCTCGGCGATCTCCGGCAGCCGGGACCTCGAGGTGCGCGAGAGCCGCCATCTGTTCCTGCTCCAGTCGCAGCTGGCCGGGCCGCTGCGGACCTGGCTCGAGGCGAAGGACGACTGGCCGGTGCTGGCTCGGTCGATCGGCCTCAAGTGGCTCGACGAGGGTCTCGAGGATCGCAGCATCACGCGGGACCTCAAGTGGGGCGTCCCGGTCGATCGGCCGGGCTTCGAGGACAAGGTCTACTACGTCTGGTTCGACGCCCCGCTCGAGTACATCGCCGCGACGCGCGAGTGGGCCGACGCGCGCGGCGAGCCGGATGCCTGGCGCAGTTGGTGGTACGACGCCGACGACGTCCGCTACGTCCAGTTCATGGCCAAGGACAACGTCCCCTTCCACACGATCGGCTTCCCGGCGATGATCATCGGCTCGGGCGAGCCGTGGAAGCTCGTCGACTACCTCAAGGCGTTCAACTGGCTGACCTACTACGGCGGCAAGTTCTCGACCAGCCGGGGCGTGGGCGTGTTCATGGACGACGCGGTCGAGCTGCTGGCGCCCGACTACTGGCGCTACTACCTGATGGCCAACGCCCCGGAGTCCGACGACACGAGCTTCTCGTGGGAGACGTTCGCCGTCGCGGTCAACAAGGATCTGGCCGACACGTTCGGCAACTTCGTCAACCGGTCGCTGACGCTCGCGCAGCGCCGCTTCGGGCCCGCGGTGCCCGCCGGGGGGACGCCCGGTGAGGAGGAGGCGCTGCTGGCGGCCGACATCGACGCCGGGATTTCCGAATACACGCAGCTGATGACCGATCTCGAGTTCCGCAAGGCGACGGGCCGGCTGCGGGCGGTCTGGAGTCGGGGCAACGCCTACTTCGATCGCAAGCAGCCATGGGCGACGGTCAAGACCGACCCCGACGATGCCGCGCTGACGCTGCGCACGGCGATCAACCTGATCGCGCTCTTCGCCCGCCTGAGCGCCCCGGTGATGCCGTTCACGGCCGACACCGTGCTCGACGCCCTCGGCGCCCCCGCCGGGGCCCGGGGCTGGCCCGAGCGCTTCGAGGCGGACGCGCTTGCTCCCGGTCACCCGTTCGCGATCCCCCCGGTGCTCTTCGACAAGGTCACCGACGCCGACATCGCCGCCTGGGGCGCCCGGTTCGGCGACGCCGCCGTCACCGACTGACCGGGCGGGGCGGGCAGGCGGGCGCCTACTCGGTCAGCCCACGATAGAGGCGGTTGGCCGGCACTCCGGTGAGCCTGGCCACGACCGTCGCCGCCGGCCGCTTCTGCGCCCCGGCCGCCACCAGCGCCCGCACGGCCTCGAGCGCCGCCGCCTCCTCGGTCTCCCGCGGCGGGGCCGCACCGATCACGAGCGCGACCTCGCCGCGGGGCTCCTCCGTCGCGTAGTGCGCGGCCAGCGTCTGGGCGTCCCCGCGGCGGACCTCCTCGTGCAGCTTGGTCAGCTCCCGGCAGACGGCGACCGCGCGCTGCGGGTCGATCTCGGCCAGCAGCGCCAGTGACTTGGCCGTCCGCTTGGGCGACTCGAAGGCGACGAGCGTCTCGGTGTTGCCGCGCAGCATCGATTCGAGCTCGCCCCGCTTGCGCGGGAGGAAGCCGGCGAAGCGCCAGTGCCCGGCCGGCAGACCGCTGGCGACGAGCGCGGCGAGCACCGCGCTCGGTCCCGGCAGCACCTCGACGGCGAGCCCGGCGGCGACGCAGGCCTGGACGAGCACGAAGCCGGGGTCTGAGATCAGCGGCATCCCGGCGTCCGAGACGAGGGCCACGACTGAGCCGGCGCGCATCCGCTCGACGAGCTCGAGCGCGCGTTCGCGCTCGTTGTGCTCGCGGTAGCTGACCAGCTTGCCGTTCACGCCGTAGCGGTCGAGCAGCACGCGGGTCCGGCGGGTGTCCTCGCAGGCGACGATGTCGGCCTCGCGCAGGCTCGAGAGCACGCGCAGCGTGACGTCCTCGAGGTTGCCGATCGGCGTCGGGCAGACGACGAGGCGACCCTTCATGCTGCCCTCCGATCGATCGAGTCATACGCGAGCACCGCGCCCCCGAGCATGCCGGACTCGGCGCCGAAGTGCGCTGCGAGCACGCGCACATGGCCACCCGGGAGGGCCAGCGCCCGGGCGGCGAGAACCTGCCGGGCCGGGCCGAGCAGCCGCTCGCCGGCGGCGATCACGCCACCGCCGACGACGATCACGTCGGGGTTGAAGATGTTGGCCAGGTTGACGAGTCCGATGCCGAGCCAGCCGCCGATCTCGGCGAGCACGCTCTCCGCACCCCGGTCGCCGGCGGCCGCCAGCTCGGTGACGAGCGGCCCGTCGACCTCCCGCCCGGCCGCCGACGCCCGGCCGAGGCCGCTGTGCGGATGCGCCGCGGCGACCCGGCGCGCCGCCCGGACGAGCGCCGTGCCCGACGCGACCGCCTCGAGACACCCGCGGCTCGGGCAGCCCGGGCCGCAGTCCGGACCGTCGGCCCACACGACCATGTGGCCGAGCTCGCCCGCGGCCCCGCGGGAGCCCCGGTAGAGGTGGCCGTCGATCACGATGCCGCCGCCGATGCCGGTGCCGAGCGTCAGCATCAGCGCGTTGGCCGTGCCCTGCGCGGCCCCGTGGCGATGCTCGGCCAGCAGCGCGGCGTTGGCGTCGTTCTCGACGCAGGCCGGGAGCCCGGTGCGCCGCTCGAGCTCGTCGCCGAAGTGGACGCCGACGAGGGGCAGGTGGGTTGAGGAGACGGCGACGCCCGTCTCGTCGACCAGGCAGGGGATGCCGTAGCCGACGGCGGCGACCGTGGCTCCGGCGTCGGCCGCCGCGGCGGCGACATCGGCCACCGCCGCGGCCACGGCGTCGAGCAGCGTGCCGGTGTCGGTCGCCGGCGCCGGGCGTCTGATCCGGGCGAGCACGCCGAGCTCCCGGTCGACCGCCCCGACGAGCACCTTCGTGCCGCCGAGATCGACCCCGATCACACAGTCGCCGGTCATCGGGAGTCGCGGGCGCGGTCGTGGCTGTCGTGGCGGTCGGGGCGCATGGCGGGCGCTGGGATCCGGCGCGCACACGGCCCCGTCGGGGGCGCCGCTGCGCCGCCAGAGCCGTCGGCCCACTATAGATGCGCCCGATGGCAGACGAACCTGACCCCGACGCCCCGCGGCTCCCGCCGCGCCCGCCCGCGCCAGAGCCGTTCGGCCCACGGGGGGCGTCGGGACCGGCGTCGGCGGCGCCGGACGCGTCCGAGCCGCCGAGCTACACCCTCTACCGCGGGCGCCGGCGCCTGGTGCCGCGGCGCCCGGGCTCCGGCCCGCCGCGCCCGTCACGGGCGCCGGGCACGCCATCGCGGCGACGGTGGCGACCGCGGCTGGGCGGCCCGCTCACGTTCGGCCGGGTGGTGCGCTGGCTGGTGCTGCTGCTCGTCGGTTGGCTGCTGCTGTCGGGCGTCCTGTTTGCGATCAGCGCCCAGACCGGGGCCGGCGTCTCGGCCTCGGCCCGGGCGGCGCTCGACCCGGGGAGCTGGCCGCTGACCAGCCCGAACACGATCCTCGTGCTCGGATCCGACCAGCGCACGCCCGGTACGCGCGAGCCGGGCGCGTCGACGTCGGGACCGAGCCGCTCGGACGTGATGCTGCTGATCCGGACCGGCGGCGGCCGGTCGGCCCGGTTGTCGATCCCGCGGGACACGATCGTCGACATCCCCGGGCACGGCCGAGCCAAGATCAACGCCGCCTACGCGTTCGGCGGCCCGGCGCTGGCCATCGCGACGGTCAAGCAGTACCTGGGCATCAAGATCAACCACCTCGTCGAGGTCGACTTCGCGAACTTCCCGGCGCTGATCGACGCCCTCGGCGGCGTCGACTACACCGGCGGCTGCGTCGTCTCGCGCATCAGCGGCGGCTTTCGCAACGGCGGCTACACCCTCCGGCTGCGGCCGGGGACGACCCGCCTGAACGGCAAGCAGGCGCTGGCGCTGGCGCGAACCCGCCACAACGACTGCAACCCCGGCGAGAGCGACCTCGTCCGCGTCCGCCGCCAGCAGAAGCTGTTCTCGGCGATGGAGCACCGGCTGCTCTCGCCGGCGGCGTTCCTCCATCTGCCGTGGGTCGCCTGGCGGGCGCCGCGGGCGATCCGCAGCGACATGGGCGCGGCGACGCTGCTCGGCCTGTTCGGCGCGCTCGCCACCGGCGGATCGCCGGGGACGCGGGTGCTCACGCCCGATGGATCGGCGACGCTGCCCGACGGCGGCGTCGGCCTGCTCGTCTCAGACGCCGAGCGCCGGGCGGCGGCGCAGCGGCTGCTGAACGGTTAGCCCTCGGACTTCTTCGGGGCCTTGGCTGCGGCCTTGTCGGGCTTGGCCTCGGACTTCTTGGACTCGGCTGACTTGGACTCCGACGGCGACGGCGCCGCTGCGTCGGCGCTCTTGGCCTCGCCGCCGGACTTGGCCTCGCCGTCGACCTTGGTCGCGGTGCCGACCGACTCGCGATTGTCCTGCATCTCGCGCGCCCGGTTCCTGGTTCCGTAGTCGGTGTTGTAGAAGCCCTTGCCCTTGAAGTGGACCGTTATCGGGTGAAACACCTGCTCGACGGGCGCCCCGCAGGTGATGCACTCGGTCAGCGTGTCGTCGGTCATGCGGCGCATCACCTCGAAGGTGTGGCCCTGGTCGCAGCGGTACTCGTAGATCGGCATGGCGGGTCGAAGTATAGGAGCGCCCAGCGCCGGCTCGACCACGGTTCGTTTGGCGATTGTCCCGGCGTCCGGCGTCGCCTGGCGCGCGCCGGCGGGCGGCAACCGGACGCCGGCGCGCCCGCCGACACCGGCCTGCCGAGCCCTCGCGCGCCGGCCCCGTGGCAGACGCACCACTAGCATCCGCCGCGTGGCCGATTCGGTGACCATGGAGAAGATCGTCGCGCTCTGCAAGCGCCGCGGCTTCATCTTCCCCTCTTCGGAGATCTACGGTGGGGTCGGGTCGACGTACGACTACGGCCACTACGGGGTGCTGCTGAAGAACAACGTCAAGGCGCAGTGGTGGCGGGCGATGATCGGCGAGCGCGACGACATCGTCGCGCTCGACTCGGCGATCATCCAGCACCCGCGCACCTGGGAGGCCAGCGGCCACCTCGCCGGCTTCACCGATCCGCTGGTCGACTGCCGCAAGTGCGGCCAGCGCTTCCGCGCCGACCATCTCGACGAGCTCGCGTGCCCCGAGAAGCCGTCCAGGCACCCGGGCGAGTGGGAGGCCTGCTCGCTGACCGAGTCGCGGGACTTCAACCTCATGTTCGAGACCACCGCCGGCCCGGTCAAGGACTCGGCGGCGACGGTCTACCTCCGCCCGGAGACCGCGCAGGGCATCTTCGTCAACTTCAAGAACGTGCTCCAGTTCGCGCGCAAGAAGCCGCCGTTCGGCATCGCCCAGGTCGGCAAGTCGTTTCGCAACGAGATCACCCCCGGGAACTTCATCTTCCGCACGCGCGAGTTCGAGCAGATGGAGATGGAGTTCTTCGTCCCGCCGGCCGAGGCCGAGCAGTGGTTCGCGCACTGGATCGCCGAGCGCGAGTGCTGGTATCTCGAGCTCGGGATCCGCCCCGACCACCTGCGCCTGCGCCCCCACGAGCCGGACGAGCTGTCCCACTACTCGTCGGCCACGAGCGACATCGAGTACCTCTTCCCGTCGTCGCGGTCGCCCGAGCCCGGCCGCTGGTCGGAGCTCGAGGGGATCGCCAACCGCGGCGACTTCGACCTCACCGCCCACTCGAAGTTCTCCGGCGAGAAGCTCGAGTACTTCGACCAGCCGACCGGCGAGCGCTACGTCCCCCACGTGATCGAGCCGGCCGCCGGCGCCGACCGGGCGACGCTCGCCTTCCTCGTCGACGCCTACGACGAGGAGGAGCTCGATGGGGGTCCGCGCACCGTCCTGCGCCTGCACCCGGCGCTGGCGCCGATCAAGGTCGCCGTGCTCCCGCTGCTGCGCAAGGACGGCCATCCGGAGCTCGCCCGCGAGGTCTACGCCGGGCTCCGCCGACGGGTGCAGACCGAGTACGACGACGGCGGCTCGATCGGCAAGCGCTACCGCCGCCACGACGAGATCGGTACGCCGTGGTGCGTGACGATCGACCACGAGAGCCTCTCCGACGGCACGGTGACCGTTCGCGAGCGCGATTCGCTCGACCAGCGCCGGGTCGCGATCGACGCGCTCGCGGGCGAGCTCGCCGATGCCCTGGCCGAGCCCTGGCAGACACCGAAGCTCCCTTGACAATCACGCTGGTCGCTGGTCTATCGTTGGCCGCATGGCCGCCGCTCACGACGGACCCGCGGGGCCCCTGAGGGCGGGCGGGATGAAGAGCATCCTCTTGCGGGTCGTCGCGCCGATCGTCGTCGTGCTCGCCGGCCTGCTCGTGATGCTGAGCATCGCCGGCGTCCTCGGCGGCGGCACGGCGCGCCAGTCGGCGGCCCAGCCGGCGGTCGCCGTGATCGGCAAGCCGCCGAGCCCGGCCCCGGCGGCGAAGCCTCCGCCCGTCGCGGTTGCCACGCCCCCGGCCGCCGTCAAGCCGAAGGTCGCCGCGGCGAAGCCCAGGCCCAAGCCCCAGCCGGCGGTCAAGCACGTCGTGTCGAAGCCGACGACCCCCAGCGCGCCGGCGCCGACGCCCGTGTCGACGCCCAAGCCGGTCGCGGTCGCTCCGGTCGCGACACCGGTCGTGACCCCCAGGCCGGCGCCGGTCGTCAAGCCCGAGCCCGCGCCGAAGCCGGTCGTCACCGCGCCGCCGGTCGCCGCGTCCCAGACCAAGCCCTCGGCCCCCTCCG
Organism: uncultured Solirubrobacterales bacterium; assembly: GCA_963742705.1. Lineage (GTDB taxonomy): Bacteria > Actinomycetota > Thermoleophilia > Solirubrobacterales > Solirubrobacteraceae > Palsa-513. The sequence goes on from CAVUMZ010000019.1 coordinate 488,441, forward strand.
GCCAGCCGGGCCGTCAGTGAGCCGGGCGCGGCGGCTCGGGCTCGGCGCCGCAGTCGCCGCGGCGGCGCTCGGCGCCGTCCCGCTCGCGGTGCTGGCGACGAGCCTGCCCCAGCGCACTTTCCCGGTCAGCACGTCCGCCGGGCCGTCGGGCCCGGATGCGACGGTCTCGATGGACGGCGGCAGCGTCGTCTACGACGCCGGCGGCAACGTCTATCTCGCCGGCGTCCTGACCGGCTCGAGCCGGTTGGTCTCGGTGGGACAGGGCGGCGCGCCGGCGAACGGCGTGTCCAGCACGCCGGTCGTCTCGGCCGACGGCAACGTGGTCGCCTTCGCCTCGGCAGCGACCAACCTGACGGGCGGCGGGCGGGCGGGGCCGGACGACATCTACGTCCGCAGCGGCGCCGGACAGATCACCGACGTGAGCGTCGCCGTCGACGGCGGGCCGGCCAACGGACCGTCGCTGCAGCCGGCGATCTCGGCCGACGGACGCTACGTCGCCTTTGCCTCGGCGGCGTCGAACCTCGTCAGCGGGGACACCAACGGCGTCAGCGACGTGTTCGTCCGCGACCTGGCGACGGACACGACCACCCGGGTCAGCGTCGGCCGGGGCGGAGCCGAGGCCAACGGAGCGTCGGCGATGCCGGCGATCAGCGCCACGGGCGCGGCGATCAGCTTCGACTCGGCCGCCACCAACCTCGTCGCCGACGACCACAACGCGATCAACGACGTGTTCGTGCGGATCCCGGCCACCGACACGACCGAGCGCGTCAGCGTGTCGAGCAGCGGCGTCGCCCAGAACGCGTCGGTCGCCGCGCCGTTCGTGCAGATCTCGTCGATCAGCGGCGACGGGCGGCTGGTGACGTTCGACTCGAACGCGACCAACCTCGTCTCGGGCGAGGATCCGCGGGCGCGGAGCAACGTCTTCCTGCGCGACCGGCGCCGGCGCACGACGACCCTGATCAGCCAGAACAACGCCGGCTACGAGGGCAACAACGACAGCTTCGCGCCGTTCATCACGCCGAGCGGCCTCTACGTCGCCTTCCAGTCGTTCGCCGACAACCTCGCCGCCGGCGGTGGCCCGCGGGAGAACGTGTTCGTCCGCGACCTCAACCTGAAGACGACCTCGGTCGTCAACGCCACCGCGTCGGGCCGTGCGCCCGGACCGGAGATCGGCACTCCCACGCTCGGGCGGCCGACGCTCGCCGGTGACGGGACGATCGCCACCTTCGTGTCGAGCGCCGCCAACCTGACCGGCAGCTCGAGCGGGGCGACGCAGGTGTTCCTGCGGCTGCTGACGGCACCGCGTGGCCTGCTGCGCGGGGCCGCGCCGGCGCCGGCCCGCCATCCGCGCGTGAGCATCGGCGCCGACGATCCGGCGGCCACGAGCTTCGAGTGCCGGATCGACCACCGGCTGCCGTTCGCCTGCGGGCCCGGCCGCCTGCGCCTGCCGACGCTGTCGCTCGGACGCCACCAGCTGCTCGTTCGCGCCGGCGGCCCGGGCATGCTGTACGACCCGCTGGGGATCAGGCTGACGCTCCGCGTCACCGCCCATGGGTAGGCTGCGGTCGTGGCCCGTCCCGCAACTGCGCACACCCCCGGATCGGCTGCACGGACAGGCGGGATGAATCGCCGGTGAGACGCCGCAGGGCCACCACGGCGAGGCTGGCCGTCGCGATCGCCGTCGCCGGGGTGTTCCTCGGCTTCGGGAGCGCGAGCGCTCTCGCCGTCAGCGTGACCGCAGCCCCGCCGGCCAGCGCGACCGAAGGAGCGCCGATCACCGGGACCGTGGCGACGTTCACCGACGGCTTCGCCCTGCTCGGGTGCCCGCCGGCGTCGGCGTACTCGGCGCAGATCAACTGGGGCGACGGGACGACGACGGCCGGGACGGTCAGCGGCGGTGTCGGCTCCCTGCTGAACGGCTGCTTCTACGCGGTCGCCGGCAATCACGCCTATCCGGAGGAAGGCTCCTTCAGCTATTCGGTGACGGTCGCCGGATCGGCCGGATCGGCCTCGAGCCCACCGTCGACGCTGCTTGTCCACGACGCCCGGCTCAACGCGTCCGGCGCCGGCTTCAACGCCAGCACGAACACGGCGGTTGCGGCGACGGTCGCCAACTTCACCGACGGCAACGCCGGCGCCACCGTCGCCGACTTCAGCGCGTCGATCGCCTGGGGCGACGGCACGAGCACTGCCGGGACCGTCGGGACGGCGCCGGGCGGCGGCTTCTCGGTCACCGGCAGCCATACCTACGTCCACACCGGCACGTTCACGGTGGCGGTCACGATCAACGACGTCGGCGGCAGCCAGGCGTCCGTCTCGGCGACGGCGAAGGTGCTCGCGGGCTCGGCGATACCGCCGGCGAGCGTGACGCCGCCCGGCGGATCGGCCCCCCCGCCGGCCGCGCTACGGCTCGGCCTCGGAACGCCTCAGCTCGGCCGGGGCGGGGCCGTCGTCGTCGGCATCCACTGTCCGGTCGCGGCCAAGCAATGCCGCGGACGCCTGACGGTGACGACGGTCGCCAGCCCGCGCTCGAAGCTGCCGACGCTGCGCCACGCCCAGACGCTCGGCACGACCCTGTTCATCATTCCCGGCGGACTCGTGGCGCACCTCAGCATTCGACCCAAGCAGGTCGTCGTCAAGGTGCTGCGCCGGGCCGGGTCGGTCAAGGTGACCGCGGTCGCCTCGTCATTCGACGCGACCGGGCGCAGTCAGGTGGCCAAGCTGACGGCGAAGCTCAAGCTGGTGCGCTGAGCGCCGCTCAGTCGGACGGCGGGGCGGCGCCGGAGGTCGTCGGCGTGTAGTCGAACTCCTCCTCGGCGCCGAACAGCAGATCGAGCACGCGATTGCGCAGCTGCGGGCTGAGGGCAACGGCGACGGCTGCGACGAGCACGACGGGCACGACTTTGCGGACCATGTCCATCACCTCGGGATCGACTGCGGGAACACCCACCACAATAGCTCCGGCCGGCGCCGCCGGCATCCCCGGTCGCGCAGCTCAGCGCGGCTTGCGACAGACCGCGACGAGGTCAAGCGCCGCGGCGGCGATCTCGACGGAGCCGAGCCGGAAGTCCTCGGGCGTGATCGCGGCGGCCCGCGGGTCGTCGGTCGCCCGGGCCCGCGTGAGCAGCAGGTCGTACAGCCGTTGGCGCGCGCGGCGGGGCACCAACCGCCGTAGCCGGAGCGGGTCGGCGGCGAGCATCCGGTCGAGCCGGGCCAGCTGCTCGGCCACGAGCTCGAGGTATGCATCCGAGCCGAACAGGCCGTGGAGCTCGACCCGTGCGAACGCCGGCTCGAGCAGCTCGGCGAGCTCGGCCGGACCGTACTCGACGTAGTGGTAGGGGTCGATCACCTCGTCCGGCCGGGCGAAGGTGAAGCGGTTGGGGGTCACGAGCACGGCGACGCCGCCCGGCTCGAGCACGCGGACGATCTCGGCGACGACCGGTCGGGCGTCGGGCACGTGCTCGATCGAGTGGACCGACACGACCGACGCGAAGCTCGCCGCCGCAAACGGCAGACTGCGCATGTCGGCGGCAACCGTCTCGCGGTCCTGGCCGGCCAGCGCCTGCGGGTCGACGTCGAGGCCGACCGTCTCGCGCGGGGCGAGCAGCTCGTAGCTGTGGCCGATCCCGCAGCCGAGGTCGAGCACCCGGCCCGGCCCGAGCAGGTCGGCCGCGACGCGATAGGCCGCGACGTGCCGCTGCCAGGTCGGGTTGAAGCCCTGCGTCGCGGTGGTGACGCGCTCGCCGGTGATCGTCGTCATGGGCGGAACTTGGCCGAGCGCAGCAGCCCGCGCCGGTGCAGGATCAGGCGAACCCCGGCCCAGAGCGACTTGACGCCGTAGATCGCCGCCGGCCGCAGCGAGATCGACGACGCGTCGTCGAAGTAGCGCGTGCGGGCTGGGACCTCGACGATGCGAAAGCCGAAGTGAGCGGCCTGCATCAGCATCTCCGAGTCGAAGCTGAAGTCGAGTGCGTTGCGCAGGAACGGAACGGTCAGGAGCAGCTCGCGCGAGTAGGCCCGGTAGCCGGTGTGGAGCTCGCTCAGGGCGGTGCCCATCATGCGGTTCTCGACCGTCGTCAGGAAGCGGTTGGCGACGTACTTGTAGACGGGCATGCCCCCGGCCAGAGCCATGCCCTTCTCGGCCAGCCGCGACCCGAGCACCATGTCGGCCTTGCCGGCGAGGATCGGGGCGACGAGCTCGGGGATCAGCGTCGGCTCGTACTGGCCGTCGGGGTGGAGCATCACCACAACGTCGGCGTCGCGCTGGAGCGCCTCGAGGTAGCAGGTCTTCTGGTTGCCCCCGTAGCCGACGTTGTGCGGGTGCCAGGTCGTGTGGAGCTCGAGCCCGCGGGCGACCTCGATCGTCTCGTCGGTCGACTTGTCGTCGACCACGATCACCTCGTCGACCCAGCCGCGGGGGATCGCGGCGAACGTCGCCGCCAGGGTGCGCGCCGCGTTGCGCGCCGGCATCACGACGATCACCTTCCGAGAATCGGTCTGTTCGGCCACGGGCGCGCACCAACATAGACGCAGCGGCGGCCAGGCGTCAGCCGGGCGCGCGCACCGCGCGCCGCCGGGGAGCGACGGCGCGCGCGGGCTGCGGGGCGCCACCGTTGACGGGCAGCGGCGGCGGCGATGGCTCGAGCGCGTGCTCGAGGACGTCGCCGATCTCGGCGACGAAGACGAAGCTCATGCGGGCCAGCAGGTGCTCGGGAATCTCCTCGACGTCGGCGGCGTTGCGCGCCGGGGCGATCACCGTGGTGATGCCGTTGCGCTGCGCGGCGAGCGCCTTCTCCTTCAGTCCGCCGATCGGCAGGACCTGACCGGTGAGCGTGATCTCGCCGGTCATCGCCACGTCGTCGCGGACCCGGCGCCCGGAGATCAGCGAGACGATCGCGGTCGCGATCGTGATGCCGGCGCTCGGCCCGTCCTTCGGCGTCGCGCCGGCCGGAACGTGGATGTGCAGGTCGTGCTTGGCGAACCAGTCGCTCTCGAGCCCGGGGGCGACGCGGGCGGCGTTGGCGCGCACGTAGGAGAGGGCCGCCTGCGCCGACTCGCGCATGACCTCGCCGAGCTGGCCGGTGATCGTCAGCCGCCCGTCGCCGGGCATCGCCGTCGCCTCGACGAAGAGGACGTCGCCGCCGGCCGGGGTCCAGGCGAGACCGGTGGCGACGCCCGGCTGCGCGGTGCGGCGCTTGGCCTCGGAGAAGAAGCGGGCTCGGCCGAGCAGCTCGCGGGCGGTCTTCTCGGAGATCGACACGCGCCGCGGCGCCGTGCCCTCGGCGACCTGGCGGGCGATCTTCCGCGCCATGCGGCCGATCTCGCGCTCGAGGCCGCGGACGCCCGCCTCGCGCGTGTAGTCGCTGATCACCGCACGGAGGGCCGCGTCGGAGATCTGGAGCCGCGACCGCGTCAGGCCGTTGCGCTCGATCTGCCGCGGCACGAGGTAGCGCTTGGCGATCTGGAGCTTCTCGGACTCGGTGTAGCCGGCGAGCTGGATCACTTCCATCCGGTCGAGCAGCGGCCCGGGAACGGTGTCGAGGCTGTTGGCGGTGGTGATGAACATGACGTCGGCGAGCGAGAACGGCACGTCGAGGTAGTGATCGCGGAAGCTGTCGTTCTGCTCGGGGTCGAGCACCTCGAGCAGGGCGCTCGCCGGATCGCCCGACCAGGACGAGCCGCCCATCTTGTCGATCTCGTCGATCATGAACAGCGGGTTGCGCGAGCCGGCGTCGCGCAGCGCCCGGATGATCGTCCCGGGCATCGCCCCGATGTAGGTCCGGCGGTGGCCGCGGATCTCGGCCTCGTCGCGGATGCCGCCGGCGCTGATGCGCTCGAAGTTGCGGCCGAGCGCCCGGGCGATCGAGCGCCCGAGCGACGTCTTGCCGACGCCCGGCGGCCCCAGGAAGCAGAGGATCGAGCCGCGGGCATCGGGCTTGAGCTTGCGTACGGCGAGGAACTCGATGATCCTTTCCTTGACCCGATCGATGTCGTAGTGGTCCTCGTCGAGCACGCCGCGCGCATGGACGAGGTCGAGATTGTCGACCGTCGACTTGTCCCACGGCAGCGAGGCGATCCACTCGAGGTAGCTGCGGATCACCCCGTGCTCGGCGGCCGCCGCTGGCAGTCGCCCGAGCCGGCCGAGCTCGCGGTCGACCTGCCTACGGACGTCCTCGGAAAGGTCGATCGCGTCGAGCTGGGCGCGCAGCTCCCGGACTTCGGCCTCGAGCTCGTCGCCCTCGCCGAGCTCGTCCTGGATCGCCTTGAGCTGCTGACGCAGGAAGTACTCGCGCTGGGACGCGCCGAGCTCCGATTGGACCTGCGACTGGATCTGCGAGCCGATCGAGATCACCTCGAGCTCGCGGGCGAGGATCTCCGACAGCCGCCGCAGCCGCTTGGCCACGTCGACCTCCTCGAGCAGGGCCTGCTTCTCCTCGGTCTTCAGCCGCAGCGACCCGGCGATCAGATGGCTGAGCGCGCTCGGGTCGTCGACATTGGCGATCGCGATCTGCAGCTCCTCCGGCAGGTAGGGCACGCCCTCGACGATCGACGAGAAGGTCGATTGCACGTTGCGGGTCAGCGCCAGCAGCGACGGCGACTCCTCGACGACATCGGGCGCGACCTCGATCTCGGCCACGAGGTACGGATCCTCGCTGACCCAGTCGGTCAGGCGCACGCGCTGCGCCCCCTGGACCAGGATCCGCAGCGTACCGTCGGGGACCTTGAGCATCCGCGCCACGACGCCGACGACGCCGACGTCGTAGAGATCGGCCGGACCCGGCTCCTCGAGCTCGGGGTTGCGGCCGGCGACCATCACGAGCATGCGGTTGCCGGCGAGGGCGTCGTTGATCAGGCCGATCGACCGATCCTGGGCGATCGCCAGCGGCGTCAGCGTGTCGGGGTAGGTGACGGCGTCGCGCAGGGGCAGGACCGGCAGCCGCGTCGGCAGCGGGCGCTCGCGGCCGATCTCGATCTCGCGCGAGCCGGACGCGGTGGAGGCGATCTCGATCACGACTCGTCGTCCGGCGGCGCGGCCGGGCGATTGCCGATCTCGATCGGCACGCTGCGGCTGCGGAGCTCGGCACGGTGGAGCGGGAGCTCCACGCGGAGGATGCCGTCCTCGTAGCTGGCTCGGGTCTGCTCGACGACGACGTCGGCGCCGAGGCCGATCACCCGGCGGAACGGCCCGTGCTCGATCTCGATCTGCTGGTAGACGAGGCCCTCGGCCGGGGCCGGCCGGCGGTGGCCCGAGATGACGAGCTCCCGTCCCTGGACCTCGAGGTCGAGATCCTCGATCCGGATTCCGGCGAGCGCGGCCGTCACGATCGCGCGCGGCGGATCGTCGGAATAGGAGACGTCGACGGCCGGGGAGAAGCCGGCGCGGCGCCGGTGCGCGAGCGGCCGCTCGAAGACATCCCCGAACAGCTCGTCGATCTCGCGCCGCATGCGCTCGAAGTTGGCAAACAGGTCGCGTTCGGTTGGCATGCCTGGTGACTTTACCCCCGGCGGCAGGGACGGCGCACGCGGCCGCGGGCGCCCCGGAGCCACCGGCGCGAGGGGCGCCGAGGGCGGGGCGCCCGGCCGTCGCGCGCCGAACCGAGGCCCGAAGCCCGACGACCGTGCCAGCCCAGGAGAGAGGGTCGGGTTGGCGGCGCCCCTTGGCCGGGGCGGCGGGGGGAGCCACCCCCGGCTAGGTGAAATTATACCGAGTGCAGCACACGAAAGTCGCCGACTGCCGATCAGGCGTGCTTCTTGGTCGTCTTCTTGGTCGTGTGCTTGCGCTTGTGCACCTTGTGGCGGCTGTGTGCCTTGTGAGCAACCCCGGCGCTTGCCTTGGCGGCGGCGGTGGCCGTCGCGGCGGTCGCCGTCGCCGGGCTCGCGGGGGCGGCCCCCGGGGCGGTGCCGGTGCACTGCGGGATCGGCGCGACGTACACCGGGTACATGACCGAGGTATCGTCGGTGACGTGCTGGTGCCCGGTCAGGTGTCCGATCTCGTGGACCATGACAGTGCAGAACATCGGCCAGTCAAAGGCCTCGACCTGATTGAACGTGATCGTGCAGTTCGAGTTGGCGGCCGGGTTTCCGTAGGCCTCGCTCGGGTTCCACCAGTCCGAGGTGGCGTTGATCGACGGGTCGAGCGGCGCCCAGCTGACGCTGACGGCGCCGCCACAGGGCGAGCTGTTCCAGTACTCGACGGCGATCAGCTCGGCGCGGACCATCGCGGCCGAGTTGACGGCGAACTCGACCACGTTGCTCTGGGCCGAGGCCGCGGCGCTGTCGGCGGCGGAGTGGCTCGCCCCGGCCGGCGAGCCCGCCGTCGCGGCGGCCGTCCCGGCGCCGCAGACGAGGGCGCCGGCGCAGAGCAGGCCGGCGGCGCGGCGCCAGAGTCGGGGGCTGCGGCGGGTCTGGTTCGGCTTCGGCATGCCGCACCCATCGGCGCGGCTTTCGGCTCAGCGCATATTCGAGCCAAAACGTCGAACGAACGTCTAGCGGGGTGCGCGGGCCCCGTGCGCCGGCGTGGGCCGATCCCGGTGCGCGCCGACTCATAAGGCCGGCTCCTGGGCGCGCTGCCCCCGTCAGGAGGCGTGCAGCGAGGCCTGCTCCTGGGCCGTCGGGAAGGCCCATGCGGCGCGCGTCCGGCGCTCGGCGCGAAAGACGAAGCGCAGCTGCTGCGGCGGGCGCAGGCCGTCCGGGTGGTTGGGGCGGAACGTCGGGCAGGCCTGCGGCTCGGCCAGCGCGCAGAGCAGATTGCACCGGAAATAGCATTCATCGCACGTCGGCTTGCTGATCCTTCCTCTTGCCACCCTGTTCCTTCCGTTCGCCTGGACCACGGCGCATCAAAGCAGCGCCGGCGGCGGCCGGCAACCGGCCTCCCCGCAAATCCCGGGGAATTGATTTCCAGACGGATTCGGGCCGGCCGGCTGAAGGTCGCGCACTAGACGCCGAACTCCGCGTCGAGGCGATCGGCGACGTGCCGGGCGACGGCGAAGGCCGCCGTCGCGGCCGGGGACGGAGCGTTGCGGACGTGCAGCACGCGGGGGGCTCCGGTGAACACGAAGTCGTCGATCAGGCGGCCGTCGCGCCCGACCGCCTGGGCGCGAACGCCGGCGAGCGCCGGCTCGACGTCGCCGGGCTCGAGCCCCGGCACGAGGCGGGCGGCGGCGCCGACGAGTGACGCCGGGGCGACGGCATGGTGGAGCTCGGTGAGGCCGGCGTGCCAATGCGCCGCGAGCATCCGCCACGTCCCCGGCCAGGCGAGCGTGCCGAGGATGTCGGCGGGCGGCGGCCAGCCGGCACGGCGGCGATCGCGCGAGCCGCCGACCAGCGCCGTCGGCCCGATCAGGACTTCGCCGTCGACGGTGCGCGTGAGATGCACCCCGAGGAACGGCAGCCGGGGGTCGGGCACCGGGTAGATCAGCGCGCGGACGAGCTGCCGCCGCTCGGGGCGCAGGCGCAGGTAGGCCCCGCGGAAGGGGACGATGCGCGGGTTGGGGTCGGCGCCGGAGGCGATGGCCAGCCGGTCGGCCCACGGACCGGCGCAGACGACGGCAGCGCCGGCGTCGAGCGTGCCGCGCGCGTGCTCGAGCCGCAGCCGGCGCCCGACGGCGAGGATCCGGCGCACGCCGCAGCCGCAGGCGACGACGCCGCCGACGCGTCCCAGCTCGGCGGCGAGCACCCCGGCGACGGTGGCGAAGTCGACGACGCCCGTCGCCGGCGAGTGGAGTCCGGCGACGCCGGCCGCGTGCGGCTCGATCGCGCGCAGGCCGGCGCCGTCGACGCGGCGCAGTCCGGGGACGCCGTTGACCCGGCCGCGCCGCTCGAGCTCGTCGAGCCGGGGGATCTCGGCCGCGTCGGTCGCGACGATCAGCTTCCCGCAGCGGGCGTGCGGGATCGCGTGCGCCGCACAGAACTCGTACAGCTCCCGCGCCCCGTCGACGCACAGCCGGGCCTTGAGCGAACCCGGCGCGTAGTAGACGCCGGCGTGGATCACGCCGGAGTTGCGCCCGGTCTGGTGCACGGCCGGGGCCGACTCGCGCTCGAGCACGCAGACGCGGCGCCCGGGGCGGCGGAGCGCGAGCTCATGGGCCACCGCGAGCCCGACGATCCCGGCGCCGACGACGGCGAGATCGCAGCGTTCGGGCGGGTCGGTCACGGCGGGACTCTAGCCTGAGACGGATGCGGATCCTGATCACCGGCGTCAGCGGCTTTGCGGGCGCGGCGCTGGCGGGGCGACTTCACGGCGAGGGCCACGACCTCGGCGGCCTGACGCGTGACCCCCGGCGGGTCAGCCCCGATCTCGACGTCAAGCTCCACCAGGGCGACGCGTACAGCGGCGCCGGGCTCGCGGCGGCCCTGGCGGACGTCGAGGTCGCCTACTACCTGATCCACTCGATGGAACCGGGCGCCGAGGGCGACTTCGCCGCGCGCGAACTCCAGGCGGCCGAGCGCTTCGCGGCCGCGGCGGCCGATGCCGGGGTGCGGCGAATCGTCTACCTCGGTGGTCTCGTGCCGCCGCGGCGGCCCCTGTCGGCCCACCTGCGCAGCCGCCGCGCCGTCGAGCGGGTGCTGCGCGACGGCGTGCCCGACACGGTCGCGCTGCGGGCGTCGATCGTGATCGGCGCCCGGTCACGGTCGTTCCGCTTCCTCGTGCGCCTGGTCGAGCGCATGCCGGTGCTGGCACTGCCGGTGTGGCGCGAGCACCGGACGCAGCCGCTCGACGAGCGGGACATGCTCGAGTACCTCGTCGCGGCGGCGACGGCCCCGGTCGGCGGGCGGACGCTGGACATTGCCGGACCGGACACGCTGTCGTACGCGGCGATGCTCGAGCGGATCGCCGACCTGATGCTGGTCCGCCGCCCGGCCGTGCGCCTGCGCTTCGCGGCGACGCCGGTCGCGAGCGTAGTCGCCGCCCACATCGCCGGTGAGGACCCGGCGCTGACCCGGCCGCTGATGCACAGCCTCGACGGGGATCTGCTCGCCGACGACCGGGAGGCCCGGGCCGTGTTCGGCCTGCGCCTGCACGGCTTCGACGCCGCCGTCGAGCGTGCGCTCGGCCAGTGGGAGCTGCGCGAGCCCCTGCGTGCCCGCTAGCGTGCACCGACGATGACCGCCGTCCACGCAGACACGTTGATCGACGCCCCGGCCGACGCCGTCTGGGCGACGGTCATGGATCCGCGCCGGCTTGCCGACTGGGTGACGATCCACTGCGAGGTGACGGACTGCTCTCGCGGCGGGGCGCGCGTCGGATTTCGGATGACGCAGACGATTCACCTGCGCGGCGTGCGCTTCACTGTGCACTGGAAGCTGACGGCATGCGAGCCGGGCCGGCACGCCGTCTGGGAGGGTCAGGGGCCGGCGCGCTCACGTGCCTGGATCGAGTATCGGCTGACGCCCGAGGGCGAGGCCACGCGCTTTCAGTACAGCAACGAGTTCCGCGCGCCGCTGGGACCGCTCGGAGCGGTCGCCGGGCGCGCGCTCGTGGGCGGCATATCCGAGCGCGAGGCGAACCGGTCGCTCGCCGCGCTCAAGCGGATGCTCGAGCACCCGACCACCTGACCAGGCGTTGCGGTTTGCGATGACACCGACTCGGCGGCGTCACACGTGCGCAAATCTGCCACGCTGGCCGTCAATCCTCAAATAGAGGTATGTTGGTATCGCGGCGGCGTCAGGCGTCCAGCTGCTGGAGTCCCGCCCGCACCCGCGGTCGGGTCAGGCCCAAGATTTAGGAGGACCGGTGAGCGACTTTTTGGAACAGAAGCGCAACGAGATCGCCGAGCGCATGCGCGAGCTCGAGCCGCTGATCGACGAGTACCGCCAGCTCGAGGCCGCGGCGGCCGCCCTCGCCGGCGTCGCTCCGGCCCAGCCGGCCCGGGCGAGGGCCGGGCGCGGGGCGACCGCGGCCAAGCGCTCACGTACGCCGGCCCGCCCGCGCGGGGCGGCGGCGACGAGCGCGGCGGCGGACGGCGCCGCCAAGCGCCGTGGACGCCCGCCCGGGAGCGGCATGCGCGCCCAGCAGGCGCTCGATCTCGTCGGCGCGCGTCCGGGGATCACGATCCCGGAGATGGCACAGGAGATGGGGATCAAGCAGAACTACCTCTACCGGGTGCTGCCGACGCTCGAGAAGGAGGGGAAGGTCGTCAAGCAGGACCGCGGCTGGCATTCGGCTCCCAACGGGGCGGCCGCCTGAACACGCTTCCGACCGCGTGCCGTCGGCGGCACGCGGTCGAGACGAGGCGAGGTGGCCTTGGCGACGGCGACGGCTACGCGAGCAGCCCGAGACCTTCGACGGCGGCGCGCTCCTCCATCAGCTCGGCAGCGCTGGCGTCGATGCGCCCGCGCGAGAAGTCATCGAGGTCGAGGCCGGTCACGACGGTGTAGTCGCCGCCCGAGCAGGTCACCGGAAATCCGGCGATGATCCCCTCGGGCACGCCGTAGGAACCATCTGACGGGATCGCCATCGAGACCCAGTCGCCGGCCGGGGTGCCGTGCATCCAGTCGTGGACGTGATCGACCGCGGCGTTGGCCGCCGACGCGGCGCTCGAGGCGCCGCGCGCGGCGATGATCGCCGCGCCGCGCTTCTGCACGACAGGGATGAACTCGGTCTCCACCCAGGCCTGGTCGTCGATCACGCCGGCGGCGGCGGCGCCGCCGATCCTGGCGTGGAAGACGTCGGGATACTGGGTGGCGGAGTGATTGCCCCAAACGGTCATATTGGTGACTTGGGCGACGCCGACGCCGGCCTTGGCGGCGAGTTGCGCCTTGGCGCGGTTGTGATCGAGGCGCATCATCGCGCTGAAGCGCTCGGGCGGGATGTCGCCGGCGTTGGCCATCGTGATCAGGGCGTTGGTGTTCGCCGGATTGCCGACGACCAGCACACGGACGTCGTCGGCGGCATGAGCGTTCAGGGCGGCGCCCTGGGGCTTGAAGATGCCACCGTTGGCCTCGAGCAGGTCGCTGCGCTCCATGCCCGGTCCGCGCGGACGGGCGCCGACGAGCAGGGCGATGTTGACCCCGTCGAAGGCGACGTCGGGGTCGTCTGTGATCTCGACCCCGGCGAGCAGCGGAAACGCACAGTCGTCGAGCTCCATCGCCGTGCCCTGCGCCGCCGCGACGGCCTGGGGGATCTCCAGCAGACGCAGCTCCACCGGCGTCTCGGGCCCGAGCATCGCGCCGCTGGCGATGCGGAACAGCAGGGCGTAGCCGATCTGTCCGGCGGCGCCGGTCACGGCTACGCGGACCGGCTTGGCAGCATCGCTGCTCATGCGTTCATCTCCTCGATGACTGCGTCGGCAAATTGGGAAGTGCCGACGGCGGTTGGGTCGTCACGGTGTGGCTTGAGGTCGTAGGTGACCTTCTCCCCCTTGCGGATCACCTCGGCGAGCGCGCTCTCCAGTCGCGCCCCGGCATCCACCTCGCCGAGGTGCTCGAGCAGGTACACGCCGGATAGCATCAGGGCGGTCGGGTTCACCCGATTGAGCCCCTTGTACTTCGGCGCCGACCCATGGGTCGCCTCGAAGACGGCGGCGTGGGTGCCGATGTTGGCGCCGCCGGCGAAGCCGAGCCCGCCGATCATCCCGGCGGCGAGATCGGAGACGATGTCGCCGTAGAGGTTCGGCAGCACGAGCACGTCGTACTCCTCGGGCCGGGAGACGAGCTGGTTGCAGAGGTTGTCGACGATCCGGTCCTCGAACTCGATCTCCGGGTGGCGCTCGGCGACCTGGCGAGCGACCGACAGGAACAACCCGTCGGAGAACTTCATGATGTTGGCCTTGTGCACGGCGGTCACCTTATGCCGGCCCTTGGCCTTGGCGTAGGCGAAAGCCGCCTCGACGATGCGGTCGGTACCGAAGATGGAGATCGGCTTGATCGAGATCCCGGCGTCCTCCCGGACGACGGCCCCCAGCGCGGCCAGCGCCTCGCGCAGCCGGGCGTTCTCCGGCGTCCCGACCTCGAACTCGATCCCGGCGTAGAGGTCCTCGGTGTTCTCGCGCACGACGACGACGTCGGTCTCGGGAAAGCGGGTGCGTACGCCGGCGTAGGCCTTGCACGGGCGGATGCAGGCGTAGAGGTCGAGCTCCTTGCGCAGCAGCACGTTGACCGAGCGGAAGCCCGACCCGACCGGCGTGGTCGTCGGTCCCTTGATCCCGACCTTGGTCCGCCGCAGCGAGGCGAGCGTCGCATCCGGGAAGGGGTTGCCGGTCTCCTCGAAGGCGTCGACGCCGGCCTGCTGGACGTCCCAGGCGAACTCGACGCCGGTGGCCTCGAGCACGCGCCGCGTGGCCTCGGCGAGCTCGGGGCCGGTCCCGTCGCCGGGAATCAGTGTCACCTCGTGAGCAGTCATATGGCGGCGATGCTACCGCTCTAAGGTTTCTCCCATGGCGACCACGACGGTCTTCAACCAGGCGCCGCCGCTCGAGGACATCGACCTCTTCGGCACGAACCTGCCGTTGGTCGAGGCCACCGTCGGCAACGGCGCCGGGTGGGTGCTCGAGCGCGCGCACCGGCTCGGGCGCCGGGCTGGCGGGGAGCCGCTGCGCTGGGGCTTCGAGGCCAACGAGAACCCTCCGCGCCTCCAGACCCACGACCGCTACGGCAACCGCATCGACGAGGTCGAGTTCCACCCGGCCTGGCACGAGCTGATGCGCTTAGGCGTGACCCACGAGCTCCACTGCCTGCCGTGGACGACCAATCAGCCGGCGGCCCACAGCGCCCGCGCCGCCCTGTACATGACGGCAATCCAGGCCGAGGCCGGGTTCGGCTGCCCGCTGACGATGACCTACGCCGCCGTGCCGGCGCTCCGCGCCCAGCCCGACCTGGCGGCCGAGTGGGAGCCGCGCCTGACCGCGACGAGCTACGACCCGCGGCTGGCCGCCGGCAAGACCAGCGCGATCTGCGGCATGGCGATGACCGAGCGCCAGGGGGGCTCGGACGTCCGGGCGAACACGACGACGGCGACGCCGCTCGCCACCGACGGGGAGTACGAACTCAACGGGCACAAGTGGTTCTGCTCGGCGCCGATGTCCGACATCTTCCTCGTGCTCGCCCAGACCGCCGAGGGTCCGTCGTGCTTCCTGCTGCCGCGGATCCTGGCCGACGGCGAGCGCAACGGCTTTCACATCGAGCGCCTCAAGGACAAGCTCGGCAACCGGTCGAACGCGTCGGCCGAGGTCGCGTTCGAGCATGCCTGGGCGCGGCTCGTCGGACCGGCCGGCCGCGGCGTGGCGACGATCATCGAGATGGTCGCCCACACCCGTCTCGACTGCGCGATCGGCGCCGCCGGGGGCATGCGCTGGGCGCTGGCGCAGGCGCTCCACCACGCGAGCCACCGGGCGGCGTTCGGGCGCCGGCTGATCGACCAGCCGCTGATGCGCAACGTGCTCGCCGACCTGGCGCTCGAATCCGAGGCGGCGACGGCCCTGGCGATGCGCCTGGCGCGGGCCTACGACGAGGACGACTCCGACCTGCGGCGGCTGGTGACGGCGGTGGGCAAGTACTGGCTGTGCAAGCGGGCGCCGGCGCACGCGGCCGAGGCGCTCGAGTGCCTGGGCGGCAACGGCTACGTCGAGGCGTCGGGGATGCCGCGCCTGTTCCGCGAGTCGCCGCTCGGGTCGATCTGGGAGGGCTCGGGCAACGTCATCTGCCTCGACGTGCTGCGAGCGCTGCGACGCCGGCCGGAGTCGGCCGAGCGCTTCCTCGCGGAGCTCGATGCCGTCCGGGGCGCCGATCGACGCCTGGACGCCTTCGTGGTGCGGCTCCGGGGTGAGCTGGCGGATTCCTCGGAGCCGCAGGCGCGGGCCCGGCGGATCGTCGAGCAGATGGCGCTCGGGTTGGCGGCCACGGTCCTGGTCGCGACGGCACCGCCGGCCGTGGCCGACGCCTTCTGCGGCGGGCGGTTGGGGGGCGGTGGCGGTCACGAGTACGGGACGCTGCCGCCGGGGACCGATTTCATGGCGGTGATCGAGCGCAACCGACCCTGCGACCACTGATGTCCGTGACTACCCCAGGGGCAGCCACGGGAAATGATCGGCGGCTCCGGCGCGTCTGGATTCCGCCACTGATTTCCGTGGCTACCCTTAGCCGATGCGCCGAAGCGGAAGCATCCAACTCGCGCGGATATTCGGGATCCGGATCGGCGTCAGCGCGAGCTGGTTCTTTGTTCTCTTCTTCTTCATCTATGTGTTGTCGGGCTACTTCCAGGACATCCTCGGGTCCAACACCGAGGGATACGTGGTGGCGGTCGCGAGCGCACTGCTGTTCTTCGCGTCACTCGTCCTGCACGAGCTCGGCCACGCCCTCGTCGCGCGCCGGCTCGGGCTCGAGATCGAGGGCGTCGATCTGTGGTTCTTCGGCGGGCTGGCGAAGATGCGCGGCGAGACGCAATCGCCGGGCGCCGAGTTCCTGATCGCTATCGCCGGGCCCGTCGTGACGCTGCTCGTCGTGGCCGCGGCCAGCGCCGTCGGCATCGCCTTCTCGAGCCCGCAGAACTTCTGGGACCTCGTCCAGCTCGAGTCCGGGGTCCGCGCTACGCCGGGGCTGGTCCTGCTGAGCTGGCTGGCGACGATCAACGCGCTGGTGCTCGTCTTCAATCTGGTCCCGGCGCTGCCGCTCGACGGCGGCCGCCTCGCCCTGGCCGTCGCCTGGCGGGTGACGGGCGACCGCGGGCGCGGCACGCGGGGCGCCGCCCAAGCGGGCCGGGGCTTCGCGCTGCTGCTCGGGGCGATCGGTCTGGCAGCACTGGCCGACGGCCTCGTCACGAGCGGCCTGTGGGCGATGATCGTCGCGCTGTTCCTCTACCAGGCGGCGCGGGCGGCGATCGTCCAGAGCCACCTCGGCGACCGGATCAGGGCGCTGACCGTAGCCGACATCATGGACCGCGAGCCGGTCACGATCCCCGCCGAGACGTCCCTCCTGGACGCGCAGGAGGAGTTCTTCCTGCGCTACCGGTGGCCGTGGTTCGCCGTCGTCGGCGACGGCGGCCGCTACGTCGGCGTGCTGCGGGCCGAGCGCCTCGAGACCGAGCTGCGGGAGGGCCGGCCGGCGCTGACGGCGGCGGAGGTCAGCGACGACGAGGCGCCGTGGCGAATCGGCGTGTCGGACACGCTGGAGACGCTGCTCACCTCCGAGGGACTCAGCCGGCTCGGGGCCGTGCTGGCGGTCGAGGCGGACGGCCGCCTGGCCGGCGTGGTGACGTTGGCGGAGGTCCGCCGGGCGCTGGCTCCGCAGAGCGCCCTATAGAGTCCGCGGCCACCGCCCCGCCGCGAAGAGGACTGACAGCCCCCATGCCCGCACATGACGTCCTGATCATCGGGGCCGGCCTGGCCGGCCAGCGGGCGGCCCTCGCGGCGGCCCGCGCCGGCGTGACGGTCGCGATCATCAGCAAGGTCCACCCGGTGCGGTCGCATTCGGTCGCGGCCGCCGGCGGCATCAACGCGGCGATCGCCGCCGACGACGACTGGCGCGAGCACGCCTACGATACGGTCAAGGGGTCCGACTTCCTCGGCGATCAGGACGCGATCGCGATCATGTGCGCCGAGGCCGCCGACGAGGTCATGCACCTCGAGCACATCGGCGTCACCTTTCACCGCAACGCCGCCGGCGAGCTCGACCTGCGGGCGTTCGGCGGGGCGTCGAAGAAGCGGACGGCGTACGTCGCCGACATCACCGGTCAGGCGATGCTGCACGTGCTCTACGAGCAGCTGCTCAAGCACGCGGCGACGGTCGAGCGCTTCGAGGAGTGGTTTGTGACCTCGCTGCTCCAGGACGACGCCGGGGCGTGCGTCGGCGTCGTGGCGCGGGACGTACGCACCGGACGGATGGAGACCTTCCGCGCCAAGAATGTGATCCTCGCCTCGGGCGGGGCCGGCCAGTGCTACCGGCCGACGACGAACGCGCTGATCTGCACCGGCGACGGGATCGCCCAGGCCTACCGGGCGGGGGCGGAGCTGATGGACATGGAGATGGTCCAGTACCACCCGACGACGCTGGCCGAGAACGGCTTCCTGATCACCGAGGGAGCGCGCGGCGAGGGGGCGCACCTGCTCAACGGCGACGGCGACCGCTTCATGGAGAAGTACGCGCCGAACAAGATGGAGCTCGCCTCGCGCGACGTCGTCAGCCGGGCCGAGCAGACCGAGATCCTCGAAGGCCGCGGCGTCGGCCCGGACGGCCAGAGCATCTTTCTGGACATCACCGTCGTTCCGCGCAAGCGCATCCACGAGGCGCTGCGCGAGATCGTCAACATCGGGCGGGACTTCGCCGGGGTCGACATCACGCGGGAGCCGATCATGATCCGCCCGGGCCAGCACTACATCATGGGCGGGGTCAAGACCGACATCCACGGGCAGACGCGGGTCCCGGGCCTGTACGCCGCCGGCGAGGTGGCCTGCGTATCGGTCCACGGGGGCAACCGCCTGGGAGCGAACTCGCTGCTGGACACGCTGATCTTCGGCCGGCGCAGCGCCGAGCACGCGGCGGAGCGAGCGCTGTCGATGCCGATGCCGGCGGTCTCCGACGCCCAGCTGCGCGACGACGCGGCGACGATCGCGGCGATCATCGCCCGCCCGCGGGGCGGCGGCCGGCGCATCTCCGAGATCAAGGAGGAGCTCGGTACGACGATGAACGCCGACGTCGCCGTCTACCGCGAGGCGGACGGCCTCGACCGGGCGCTCGACACGGTGCGCCGCCTGGGGCAGGAGGCGGCGAGCGCATACATCGACGACCGCGGCACGGTCTTCAACCAGGACGTGCTCGGGGCGATCGAGCTCGGCTACATGATCGACGCGGCCCAGGCGACCGTCGTCGGCGCCATCGAGCGGACGGAGTCGCGCGGAGCCCAGTTCCGCACCGACCACCCTGAGCGCGACGACGAGAACTGGCTGCGGCACATTGTTATCTCTCGGGGCGCCGACGGCGAGCCGGCGATCTCCTACGCTCCGGTGACGATCACCGACTGGCCCCCAGAGGAGCGCAAGTACTGATGACCGAATTCACCCTGCGGCTGCGCCGCTACGACCCGGAATCGGGCGAGGCCGCGTACTGGCAGGAGCACACGGTGGACCTGGCGCCGCACCGGTCGGTGCTCGAGGGAATCCTCCAGGCCCGGGCGCGCTTCGACGGGTCGATCGGGATCCGCTGCTCGTGCCGGGCGGCGATCTGCGGGTCGTGCGGCGTGCGGATCAACGGTGAGCCGGGACTTGCCTGCCACACCCACCTGGACGCGGCGAGCGCCGGTGGTGCCGGCGGCGTGATCGAGGTGGAGCCGATGGGCAACATGCCGGTGATCAAGGACCTGATCGTCGACATGGAGGCGGTCCACTGGAAGAAGATCCGGGCCGTCACGCCGTGGCTGCTGGCCAAGGAGCCGGTGCCGGTGCGCGAGTACGTCGTCCCGCGGGAGAGCATGGTCGACGTGACCCAGTCGATGGCGTGCATCCAGTGCGGGGCGTGCGTCTCGGACTGCCTGGCGATGGAGGTCGACCCGCTGTTCACGGGACCGGCCGCCCTGGCCAAGGCCTACCGCTTCGTCGGCGATCCGCGCGACGCCGAGCAGGAGGCGCGGCTGCGGTCGCTGGCCGAGGACGAGCACGGCCTGTACACGTGCACCCACTGCTTCAAGTGCGTCGACGCCTGCCCGAAGGGCGTTGACCCGATGGGCCAGATCATGCGGCTGCGGCGGATCGCCGGCAACGACATCGGGATCGAGGACCGCAACAACGGCGCCCGCCACGAGCACGCCTTCGTCGAGAACGTGCGGCGCAACGGCATTCTCCACGAGGCCGATCTCCTGACCGACTCCTACGGGGGCAAGCTTCACCCTCGGGCGCTGCCGACGCTGCTCGGGTCGCTCCCGGCCGTGCTCACGGCGATGCGGCGGCGCAAGGTCACGCCGGGCAAGGCGCTCCTGCATCCGCACAAGGCGAGCAAGGCGGTGCGGAAGATCTTCAAGGAGGTCGCCGGTCAGGAGCAGCGCTACGAGCTGAACCTCTACGTCAGCGGCCGGGACGAGGACAACGAGGACGCGCCGAAGACGGAGGTGAAGTCGTGAAGGTCGCCTACTGGCCGGGCTGCGTCAGCCGCGGCTTCACGCCGGAGCTCCACGGGTCGATGGCGAAGATCGCCCCGCTGCTCGACATCGAGCTGATCGAGCTCGACCGGGCGAGCTGCTGCGGCGCCGGAGTGATCGCCGAGCACAACCAGGAACTGGCCGACACGCTCAACGCGCGGACGTTCGCCCTGGCCCAGCAGACCGACGGGGCGTTGATGATGAACATCTGCTCGACCTGCCAGGGGGCGCAGAGCGAGTGCCAGGAACGGCTCGACGCGAACGCCGAGTACCGGGCGCACGTCAACGGGACGCTCGCCGGCGAGGGCCTCGAGTACGCGGCCGGGTTGACGAACAAGAACCTGCTCTGGCTCCTGGTCGAGGAGATCGGGCTCGATGCGCTCCGGGCGAAGGTGACCCGCCCGCTGTCGAACCTCCGCGTCGGTCCGTTCTACGGCTGTTACATCGTGCGCCCGCGGCGGCGGGTCGGGATCGACGCCGCGCACCCGCGCGACAAGTACCTGGAGCAGGTGATCGACGCCCTCGGCGGAACCGTCGTCGAGTACGCCGGGTCGCACAAGTGCTGCGGCTTCCCGATCATCACGATGAACAAGGAGGCGTCGCTGGCGCAGGCCGGGCGCCACCTCGGCGACGCGGTCGACGCGGCCGCCGACTGCCTGGTCACGCCATGCCCGCTCTGCCACCTGAACCTCGACCTCCAGCAGCCCCTGGCCGAGCGCGTCGTCGGCCGGGAGCTCAACATGCCGGTCCTCCACCTGCCGCAGCTCGTCGGCCTCGCGCTGGGCCTGGCGCCGAAGGAACTCGGTCTCGGCCGGCACGTGGTGCGGCCGTCCTCGGTGATCGACTGGTCGACGAGCGTCGTCGCTGCTGCTGCGGCCGACTGACGCGGACACAAGGCTCAGGCGTTTCTGAGCGACTTCTCATCCGCCGATTACTCTCATCTTAGGCTCGTACGGTGAGCTTTCGCCCATGCCCGCCTGCGGTCGACCACCTGGTTGGGCCACGTGACCGCCGCGGCGGAGACGGTCCCCGGCGCGGCGGCGGCCGCGCCTGACGCCCGCACCCGCGGCGGCGCCGCCCAGGCGTTCGCGGCGGCGCTCTGGCTCGGTTTCGTCGCCAACGGCGCCGTGGTCGTCTGGCTGTGGCTCCACGGCGGCGGTGTCAGCCAGGTCCATGGGTCGGCCGATCTCTTCACCAGCCTCGGTCGCGTGACCGGCCTCGTCGGCACCTATCTGGCCCTGATCCAGGTGCTGTTGCTCGCCCGTCTGCCGCCGCTCGAGCAGCGGGTCGGCTTCGACCGGCTGACGGTCTGGCACCGGCGCAACGGCAAGCTGTGCATCTACCTCGTGGTGGCCCACGCCGTCCTGATCACGATCGGCTACGCCGAAGCCGACCAGATCGGCGTGCCGGCGGAGTTCTCGCGCCTGCTCTCAAGCTACCCGGGGATGGTCACGGCGACGGTCGGGACGGTGCTGATGGTGGCGATCGTCGTCAGCTCGATCGTCATCGTCCGGCGCCGGCTGCCGTACGAGGCCTGGTACACCCTGCACTTCACGATCTACGCGGCGATCGCGCTCGCCTACCTCCACCAGCTGCCGACCGGCAACGAGTTCGCCACGAACCCTGGGCAGCGCGACTACTGGATCGCGATCTACGTCGTCACGCTCGCCCTGCTGCTCGTCCTTCGGGTCGCCCGGCCGCTGGTTCGGGCCCGCCGCCACCGGTTGCGGGTCGTCGCGGTGACGCGCGAGGCTCCCGGCGTCGTCTCCGTCCACATCACCGGCCGGGAGCTCGACCGGCTGGGGGCGCGCGCCGGCCAGTTCATGCTCTGGCGGTTCCTGTCGCCGGGTCGCTGGTGGCAGTCGCACCCGTTCTCCCTGTCGGCTGCCCCGGACGGGCGGACGCTGCGGCTGACGGTGAAGGACGTCGGCGGCTTCACCCGCCGGCTCGGCGACCTGCGGCCGGGGACGCGGGTGCTGGCCGAGGGCCCATTCGGGCGCTTCAGCGCGGCCGTCCGCCAGCGGGCGCGGGTCACGTTGATCGCCGGGGGCATCGGCATCACACCGCTGCGCGCGCTGCTCGAGGAGCTGCCGGCAGCGCCGGGTGAGCTGGCATTGATCTACCGCGTGCTCGCCGAAGACGACCTCGTGCTCCGCGACGAGCTCGAGGATCTGGCCCGCACGCGGGGCGCCACCGTCCACTACGTCGTCGGCGATCACCGGGGCGTCGAGCGGTTGTCGGCCGCACGCCTGCGCGAGTTGGTACCGGAGATCGCCGCCGGCGACGTCTACCTCTGCGGACCGCCGGGAATGATGCGCGCGACCCAGGCGAGCCTCCGCGCCGCCGGCGTCCCGCCACGCCAGATCCATCAGGAGCGCTTTGCGCTCGCCGCCTAAGAAGACAGGAGCACGGATGCGCCGATCGATACCACTGCTGATGACCACGGTTACGGCGCTCGCGCCGACGGCGGTCGCCGCCGCGGCGACGCACACCTACCGGGGGCCGGCCGCCAACATGCGCTGGGGGCCCGTGGCGGTGACGATCACCGTCAGCGGCAAGCGCGTGACGGCGATCAGCGCGACCGCCCCGACCGAGCGGCCGCGGTCGAAGATCATCAACTCCCGGGCGGTGCCGCAGCTGCGCAGCGAGGCGCTGGCCGCCCAGAGCTACCGCATCCACGCCGTCTCGGGGGCAACGCTGACGAGCCAGGCGTTCGACGCCTCGCTGCACGCCGCCCTCCACGCCGCGCACCTCGCCGCGTGAGCACCGCCGCGCCAGCCGTCCGCCACCGGGTCGAGCACGTCATGGGCATGCCGGTGATCGTCGACGTCGCCGACCCCGACGTGGACGAGGCCGCCGTCGACGGGGCGTTCGCGTGGCTGCGCTTCGTCGACCGGACGTTCAGCACCTACCGGACCGACAGCGAGATCAGCCGGCTCAACCGCGGCGAGATCGAGCTGGCGTCGACGCACGTGGCGGTGCGCTCGGTGCTGCGCCGGTGCGAGGCGCTGCGCGTCGCAACCGGCGGCTACTTCGACGCCCGAGCCGCGTACCTGCCGGGCGGCGGGGGACCGGACGCCGGGCGCGGCGGCCCGGGGTCGCTCGACCCGTCAGGCCTCGTCAAGGGCTGGTCGATCGCCGGGGCCGGGCGGCTGCTCGAGCGAGGGGGTGCGCGCAACTACACGATCAACGCCGGCGGTGACCTCCTGGTGCGCGGCCGGGCGCCGGCCGGCGAGCATTGGCGGGTCGGCATCCAACATCCGCGCCGGCGCGACCAGATCGCGATGGCGCTCGCCGTCTCGGACTGCGGCGTCGCGACGTCGGGCGCCTACGAGCGCGGGGAGCACATCGTCGACCCGCACACCGGCCGGCCGCCGAGCACGGTGCTCTCGGTGACGGTCATCGCCGACGACCTGATCAGCGCCGACGCATATGCCACGACCGCCTACGCGATGGACGGCGACGGGGCGGCCTGGCTCGCCCGTCAGGCCGGCTACGAGGCGATCGTGATCGGCACCGACGACACCGTGCAGATGACGGCGGGCATCGGCCGGCTGCGCATATGATCGGCCGCGGCATGCAATCGCGCCGATTCCACGGGACGCTGGCGGCCGTGGCTGCGGTGGGCATCGGCGGCTGCGGCAACGCGAAGGTCGGACGGTCGAACACGCCGGCGCAGCCGGCCGGCGGCGCCCCGGCGGCGACGACGGGCCCGCTGGCGCCGACGGCGACCGGAACGTTCACCGGCGTCGACACGCCGAACCGGTTCGGTGACGTCCAGGTCGCGGTGGTCGTCGCCCGCGGCCGAATCACCGACGTCAAGGCGATCCAGCTGCCGATGGACCGCTCGCGCTCGCGCTTCATCTCGGCCCAGGCGGCGCCGATCCTCCGCAGCGAGGTGCTGGCGGCCCAGAGCGGGCAGATCGATCTGGTGTCGGGCGCGACCTACACGAGCGACAGCTTCGCCGGGTCGGTGCAGTCGGCGCTCAGCCAGGTCCACTGAACGTGGATCAGGGACGCGCTACACATAACTAGTTAGGGTGCGACCGGCTCGCCGCGGAGGAGTCCCCGGCCCGCGGCGAGCTCGGCGAGCTGGACGGCGTTCAGCGCGGCGCCCTTGCGCAGGTTGTCGCCGACGATCCACAGGTTGAGCGTCCGCGGGTTCGACGGATCGCGGCGGATGCGGCCGACGAGGACGTCGTCGCCGCCCTCGGCGTCGATCGCCATCGGATAGACGCCGGCGGCCGGGTCGTCGACCACGCTGAGCCCCGGCGCCGCCCGCAGGAGCTCGCGCGCCTGCTCGGGCGTCAGGTCCTCGGCGGTCTCGAGGTTGACCGACTGCGAGTGGCCGATGCGAACCGGGACGCGGGCGCAGGTGGCGCTGATGCGCAGCTCGGGCAGGCCGAGGATCTTCCGCGTCTCGGCGATCATCTTGCGCTCTTCGGTCGTGTAGTCGTCGCCGTTCTTGAAGGTCTCGACCTGCGGCAGCACGTTGAAGGCGATCTGGTGGGGATAGACGGCCGGCGCCGCCGGCGTCTCGCCCGCGAGGACCTGCCGCGCCTGAGCCATCATCTCGGCGACGGCCTTGACGCCGGTGCCCGACGTCGACTGGTAGGTCGAGATCACGAGCCGCTCGATCCCGGCGGCGTCGTGCAGCGGCTTCAGCGCGACGACCATCTGCATCGTCGAGCAGTTGGGGTTGGCGACGATCCCCCGGTGGTCGTCGATCGCCTCCGGGTTGACCTCGGCGAGGACGAGCGGGACGTCGGCCTGCATCCGCCACTGGGACGAGTTGTCGATCACCAGGCAGCCGGCGGCAGCGAAGCGCGGAGCCCACTCGGCCGAGGCGGTCGAGCCGGCGGAGAAGAGGGCGATGTCGAAGCCCTGGATCGTCTCGTCGTCGAGCGGCTGGACGACGCCGACCGGGAGTTCCCGGCCGGCCGACCGCGGCGAGGCGAACGGGACGATCGCCGCCGCCGGGAAGGCCCGCTCGGCGAGCACATCGAGCATCACGCCGCCGACGGCGCCCGTCGCCCCGACCACAGCCACGCGGAAGCTCATCGGCTGGTCGGCTCCGGCCCGAACGGATCCTCGATCTCGGCGACGCCCTCGAGGCCGAAGGCGTTGTGGAGCGCTTGGACGGCCTCGGGCACGCGGTCGAGCGCGATCACACAGGAGATCTTGATCGGCGAGGTCGCGATCATCTCGATGTTGATGCCGGCGTCGCCGAGCACGCTGAAGACCTTGGCGGCCACGCCGGGATGACTGCGCATCCCGGCGCCGACGATGGAGACCTTGCCCATCGCGTTGTCGGTCGCGACCTCCTCGATCCCGAGCTCGCCGACCATCGCCTCGAGCGCCCGGCGCGTCTCGCGTAGGTCGTCGACGGGGATCGTGAACGACATGTCGGCCCGGCGGCCGTCGGTGACCGGCTCGTTCTGGATGATCATGTCGACGTTGACGTTGGCCTCGGCCAGGGCCGTGAAGATGCGCCCGGCGATGCCCGGGTGGTCGGGGACGCCCAGCAGCGTGACGCGGGCCTCCCCGGTCGAGTGCGTGACGGCTGTTACGAGTGGTCGTTCGATGGTTTCGTCCTCCCCGAGCACAACGGTACCCGGCCCGTCGTCGAAGCTCGACCGGCAGTGGATCCGCACGCCGTGCGTACGGGCATATTCAACCGATCGCAGCTGGAGGACGCCGGCGCCGGAAGCCGACATCTCGAGCATCTCCTCGAACGAGACGACCGGCAGCTTGCGCGCCCGCGGGACGATCCGGGGATCGGCGCTGAAGACGCCGGCGACATCGGTGTAGATCTCGCACTCGCGCGCCCCGAGCGCCGCCGCGACGGCGACCGCCGTCGTGTCGGACCCCCCGCGGCCGAGCGTCGTCACGTCCTGCGCGGTCGACACGCCCTGAAAGCCGGCGACGAGAACGATCTTGTCCTCTTCGAGCGCGCGGATGATCCGCTGCGCCCGGACGTCCAGGATCTTCGCCTTGGTATGCGACGTGTCTGTCACGATCCCGGCCTGTGAACCGGTCAGCGATATGACGTCGTGCCCGAGATCGTTGATCGCCATCGCGCACAGCGCGCAGGAGATGCGCTCGCCCGTCGACAGGAGCATGTCCATCTCGCGCGGATGCGGCGCGGCCGAGACCTCGGCGGCCATCGCGATCAACTCGTCGGTCGTCTTGCCGCGCGCCGAGAGCACGGCGACGACGCGGTGGCCGGCTTGGCGTTTGGCGACGATCCGGCGGGCGGCGCGTTTGAGGCGATCGGCGTCGGCGACCGACGTCCCGCCGAATTTCATCACGATGATCTCCATCTTGCGCTCTGAGGATACGTGGTGAAGGGCGGCCGGCCGCCGAAGCGCCTCCTCGTCCTGGCGATCGTCGTGGCCGCGCTGGCCGGGGCGCTGCTCGCGCTGATCCAGGGGTCGCCGACCAAGAAGCCGGCGCTCCGCGGAGGCTCGCGCTTCGGCGCGGCCACCGCGGTCCAGCCTGGCGAGTCGCTGATCGACGCCCTCGCGCCGCTGCTGGCCAGCGACCCGGCGAAGGCGGTCGGGACCCGGGCGCTGGCCGGGGCGGTCGCCCGGGGGCTGGCCCAGCTGTTCGTGATCGGGATCGACGGGACCAGCATCGTCCCGACCACAGCGGCCCGCCTCCACGCTCACCCGTGGGGCGGCGTCGTACTCGGGCGGCCCAACTACACGGGACCGGCGCAGCTGACCACGCTGACGGCGGGGATCCGCTCGGTGCTGGCGTCGCCGCCGCTGATCCTCGCCCGCCAG
This sequence comes from uncultured Solirubrobacterales bacterium, assembly GCA_963742705.1. Lineage (GTDB taxonomy): Bacteria > Actinomycetota > Thermoleophilia > Solirubrobacterales > Solirubrobacteraceae > Palsa-513. The sequence goes on from CAVUMZ010000019.1 coordinate 515,291, forward strand.
GCCGGCGGTCGCAGCAACAGCTTTCCCGGCCTGCCGCCGAAGAAGAGCGCGCCGGCGCTCGGGGCGGCCGGGTCGGCCGACCTCGTCGCCGGGAACGCCGCGCTCGTCGCCCGGGATCTGCGCAAGCTCGGCGTCAACGGGACGCTGGCGCCGGTCGCCGACCTCGCCGACGACGGCGGGCCGGCGGTCGACCAGGGCTACTCGGCCGACCCGGCGGTCGCGACGACGCTCGTCCACGCCGCGGTCGGCGGCTACCGGGTGGGCGGCCTGATCTCGATCGTCGGCCACTTCCCCGGCGAGGGCGCGGCCAGCGAGGATCCGTCGATGGGGGCCGCAACGGTCGGGACCGTGATGCCCGACCTGATGAGCCACGACATCAAACCGTTCGCCGGGATCGCCGCGAGCGCGCCGGTGATCCAGCTGTCGGATGCCGTCTACGCCGCCTTCGACGGGGTAACGCCGGCGACGCTGCTGCCCGACGCCGTCAGCCTCCTGCGCCAGCGGCTGGCCTTCCAGGGGGTCGTGATGAGCGGCGACCTCCTCGCCGTCACGGCGACGACGGGCGGGACGGTGGCGCAGGCGGCCGTCGCCGCGCTCAAGGCGGGCTGCGACCTGCTCTTCCTCCCGGGCGGGGCGACCGACGCCGAGGCCGCCTACAACGCCGTGCTGGCGGCGATCCGCCAGGGCAAGCTCGACCCGCAGGCCGTCAGCCGGTCGCTCGCCCGGGTCGCGGCGCTGAAGAAGGCCTACGGCATCAGCTGAGCGCCCGCGTGCTGATGACCCGGTCGATCAGCCCGTAGTCGGCGGCCTCCTCGGCGGTGAAGTACCGGTCGCGCTCCATGTCTGCGTGGACCTGGTCGCGCGTCTGGCCGGTGTGGCGGGCATACAGCTCGTCGATCCGGCGCCGCAGCTGCCCGACCTCTCGGGCATGGATCTCGATGTCGGCCGCCTGTCCCTCGTACCCGCCGGACGGCTGGTGGATCAGGATCTTCGCGTCAGGCAGCGCCAGGCGCTTGCCGGGGGCCCCAGCCATCAGCAGCAGCGAGCCCATCGACATCGCCGTGCCGAAGCAGATCGTCGAGACGTCCGGCCGGATGAACTGCATCGTGTCGTAGATCGCCAGGCCGGCGTAGACGGAGCCGCCGGGCGAGTTGATGTAGAGGCTGATGTCCCCGTCGGGATCCTCCGACTCCAGGTGCAGGAGCTGGGCGACGACGAGGTTGGCGACCGAGTCGTCGACGGGCTGGCCGAGGAAGACCACCCGGTCGCCGAGCAGCCGGGAGTAGATGTCGAACGACCGCTCACCGCGCGGGGTCTGCTCGACGACCATCGGCACCAGCGTCATCGTCTGCTCCTCTCGTAGAATCGCAACCAGTTGGTTGCGCTTAGGAGAGGTGTACCATACCCGCAACCGTAACGTTGCAAGTCAGGAGGAGTCGATGTCCGACCACCAGGTCCGCCGGAGCACCGTGATCGACGCCCCCCGCGAGGAGGTCTGGGACGCGCTGGTCGATCCGTCGCGCCTCGCCGAGTGGCTCGCCGACGAGGTAGAGGTTGACGAGCCCGACTCGATCACCTTCCGCTGGGCGGACGGTCGCCAGCGGCGGGGCGTGGTCGAGGAGGTCGACGCGCCCGCGCGCCTGGCGCTGCGCTGGGCCGACCGCGACGGTCGGCAGACCAAAGTGGTGTTCGAGCTCGACGAGGCGGCCGGCGGCACGCGGGTGACGGTCACCGAGCGCGGCCTGCGCCCGCCCGTCGCCGCCTGGGGTTCGCGCCTGGCACTGCTCGCCTGCGCCGCCCGCGCCGTGGCGGCCTAGCCCGGCGGGTGGCCGACCAGGACCTCGACGCCGTCTTCTTCGCCCTCGCCGACCAGACCCGCCGGGCGGTGGTCCGCCGGCTGCTCGACCGCGACTGGGTCACGGCCACTCAGCTCGCGGTCGACCTGCCGATCACCCGGCAGGCGATCAGCAAGCACCTCGGGGCACTGACCGAGGCCGGCCTCGTCACCAGCCGCCGCGAGGGGCGCGAGACCCGCTACCGGCTGACGCCGGGCCCGCTCGGCGCGGCGACGACATGGCTTGACGGCGTCGCGGCCGAGTGGGATGAGCGGCTCGAGCGGCTGCGCCGGCACGTCGGCGAGCGCTAGCGGGCGCGGCGTCCGGAGAACGCCTGGCCGACGGGCCCACTGGCACGACGGTCGCCACGGCACGCTCCGGCGAAGATCGGCCTTCAGGCGGTTCGCCGATCTGTCGACGATGTCGTATGCGCGGGTCCGGGAGCCTGGCTGTGACGGTCGGGGTGGTGATCGCCGGCCTGTCGCCTGGCGCCGGCGGCGCGGCGACCCTGGTCCACCGCGGGAAGATGACGTGGTTGCTGTCACGCTCCGAGCACGGCGGCCTGCCGAACGCCGCATCCTGCTGCGGCGTCGTATCCCACGACGAGCGGATCGGCCGGGTGATGGCGTTCGAGTCGCTGGCGAACGACATCACGGCGGGCGCCCGCCGCGGCGTCGTCAACGTCTACGCCGTCCTGCGCAAGGCCCCGTGGGCCGAGAACGGAAGTCCCTGGGTGCCGGGACGGACGGTGCTCGTCTCGCGCGGGCTCGGCGGCCAGCCGGCGAACGGCGCGAGCTTCGCGCCGGCGCTCGGCGGCGACTCGGCCAACGCGCCGCGGTGCGTCGCCTTCCTGTCGCGGGCTTCGAATCTCGTTCCGGGCGATCGCAACCGCCGGACCGACGCGTTCGTCGAGGACCTGCGGACCCAGCGGATCGTCCGCGTCTCGGTCGACAGTGCCGGACACGAGGCGAACGGCACGACCTCGGAGGTGGCCGTCAGCGGCGACTGCCGGCGGGTCGCGTTCGTCTCCGATGCCGGCAACCTCGCCCGGGCCCCGCGCGGGACGCTCCAGGTCTACCTCCACGTCCTGGGCGGGAGCACAACCCTCGTCTCCGCTCACGGCGCTGCGCCCGCCGACGCCGACGCCGACCAGATCAGCCTCAGCCGCGACGGCCTGGCGCTGGCCTTCGTCTCGGCCGCCGGCGACCTCGGCGCCCCCACGGCCGGGGTGGCCCAGGTCTGGGAGCGCGCGCTGCCCGGATCGGGCAGCAGAGCGATCCACCTCGTCTCGGCCACGCCGGCCGGCAACAGCGGGAACGCGCCGTCGACCCACCCGAGCATCGACCACGACGGCCGCGTGATCGCCTTCCAGTCGCTGGCCGGCGATCTCCTGGCCGGCGCGAACGGCGTCTCGCAGATCGTCCGCGCCACGATCACGACCGGCCGGCCCGAGCTCGGCTGGGTTTCGCAGTCGGCGGTCGCCCCCGGGGTCGGAAACGGACCGAGCTACGACGCGTCGATCACCGACGGGGGCGAGTGGATCCTGTTCGACTCGACGCTGTCGAACTTCGGCTACGGCGGCGACCTGGCCCCGCCCGGCCAGCGCCAGGTCTACCGCTGGACGGTCCCGGAACTGGCTACCTACGCCGACAAGACCCACCTGGCCCCCGAGAGCGTCGGCGGACCGGACGGCGACTTCCTCGGACGGACGCCGTCGGAGCATCCGGACACGAGCGCCCGCGGCAACTACGTCCCGTTCGAGTCCGACGACACCGGCCTCGACCAGGTGCTGCCCGCCACGAACGAACCGCCCTGGTACCCGGGCGGCGCGGCCGAGCACAACCTCGACAACTGGCTGGTCCCCTACGCCGGACCGCTCGCGCTGCCGTTCGCGCCGCAGAGCGCCCTCACGAGCGCGCTCCCGGGGTCCTACGGGACCCCCGACGGCACCCCGGGCGATCCTGCGGCCGACCCGCGGCGCCACCAGGTGTACGTACGCGACGTCGGGACGGCCTAGACAGCCCGGCGCCCGGAGAACGCCCGGCCGAGCGTGACCTCGTCGGCGTACTCGAGGTCCGAGCCGACCGGGAGGCCGCTGGCCAGGCGGGTCACGACGAGCTGCGGCGCCCGGTCGCGCAGGCCGGCGGCGACGTGGAGCGCCGTCGCCTCGCCGGTCGTCGTCGGGTTCGTCGCCAGGACGACCTCCCGGACCTGGGAATCCGGGTCGTCGATCCGGACGAACAGCTCGGCGATCCGCAGGTCGTCGGGATCGATGCCGTCGATCGGCGAAAGCGCCCCCCCGAGCACGTGGTAGCGGCCGCGGTACTCGTGCGTCCGCTCGATCGGAATCACGTCCGACGGCTCTTCGACGACGCAGATCACCGCCGCGTCCCGCCGCTCGTCCTGGCAGATCCGGCAGCGGGTGCCCTCGGCAAGGTTGAAGCAGACCTCGCACAGGCCGATCCGCTCCTTCACCTCCCTGATCGCGTCGGCCAGCGCCGCCGCGTCCTCCGGCGATGAGCGCAGGATGAAGAAGGCCAGGCGCTGCGCCGTGCGGTTGCCGATGCCCGGAAGCTTCGACAGCTCGCTGACCAGGCGCTGGATCGGCGCCGCGTGCACCTAGCGACGCATCGGTTGGGCTCGCCGGCGCCGCGTCACAGGCCGGGGATCCCCAGGCCACCGCCGAGCGCGCCGAGGTCGAGGCCGCCGGTCGCCCCGCCCATCTTCTCGGCCGCCAGCTCCTGCGCCGCCCGGAGACCCTCGTTGACCGCCGCGAGGACCATGTCGGCCAGCAGCTCGGGATCGTCCGGGTCGATCGCCGACGGATCGATCTTGATCTCCTTGACCACGAGCCCCCCGGTCACCACCACGGTCACCATTCCCCCGCCGGCCGACGCCGAGACCTCGGCCGTCGCCAGCTCGGCCTGCGCGCGGGCCATGTCGTCCTGCATCTTCTGGACCTGCTTGAGCATCTTCTGCATGTTCGGCTGGGGCATCAGTCGGGCTCCTCTTGTCGTTGCACCTCTACGAGCTCCTCGCCGTCGAACTCGGCCTTCAACCGCGCGACCCACTCCTCCTCGGTCAGCGGGGCCGCCGGCCCGACCGCTGAGCCCTCGAGCTCGCGCAGATCGTAGGCCAGCGACAGCGTCCGCCCCGTCACGGCCCGGACGGCGTCGGCGACGGCCTTGCGGTTCGGCTGGTCGTCGGCCTTGCGGCGCAGGAAGGCCGAGTCGGCCGGGAAGGCGAGCACCAGCCGCCGGTCGGTCAACTCGACCGGGCCGGCATCGGCGATCACGGCCGCCAGCATCTTGTTCGTCTGGCCCACCGCCTCGAGCACCGCCGGCCACAGCTCGACCAGGCGCTCGAGCGTCAGGTCGCCGTCGGCCGGTGGTGGCGGCGGCGGGACGACGCGGGCGGCCGGTGGCGCCGGGCTGCCGGTCGCGGGCGGCGGCGGCCCCGACACGACGAGGGCGGTCGGTGGCGCCGGGCTGCCGGTCGCGGGCGGCGGCGGCGCCGGCACGACGACCGCGGCCGGTGGCGGCGGGCCGTCGGCGTCGACCCCAAGTGGAACGTTCGCGGGCCGGGGCGGCGGGCCACCGGCCAGCCGGGCCTCGAGCCGGGCGATCCGCTCCAGCAGCGCGTCCGTGCCCGGGTCGACCTGCGGCGTCGCCGCCTTGACCACCGCCAGTTCGAGCTGGGTGCGGCCGTCGGCCCCCGACCGCAGGGCGGCCAGGGCAGCCGCGAGGAGGTCCTGGAGGCGCACGAGCGTCGCCGCCGGGACCCGGCCCGCCTGCTCGACGAGCTGCTCGTCGCGCTCTGGCGTGATCGCCAGCTCCGCCGGGACCTCGCCTCCGAGCGTCCGCACGACGAGCACCTCGCGGACGTGGACCTCGAGCTCCCGGATGAAACCGGCCGGGTCGCGCCCGGCGTCGACGCACCCGGCGACCGCGAGCAGCGCCGCCCGGGCGTCACCGGCGGCGATCGCGTCGACCGTCGTGAAGAGGAGCTCGGCGTCGGCCACGCCCAGCACGGCCAGCACATCCCCGAGCAGGATCTCGTCCCCGCTGTAGGTCCGCAGCTGCTCGAGCGTCCCCAGCGCGTCACGGAAGCTCCCGGCCGCGTGACGCGCCAGCAGGGCGATCGCCGCCGGCGGGACGGCGATGCCCTCGGCCGTCGCTGTCCGGCGCAGGACCGTCGCGATCTGGTCGGCCGTCGGCCGCTGGAAGTCGAACCGGTGGCAGCGGTCGATCACCGTCGGCAGCACCTTCTGGGCCTCGGTCGTCGCCAACACGAAGACCGTGTTCGGCGGCGGCTCCTCGAGCGTCTTGAGGAAGGCGTTCCACGCCGCGGTCGACAGCATGTGCGCCTCGTCGAGGATGTAGACCTTCTGCCCACCGGAGACCGGTGCGTAGGCGACCGACTCGCGCAGGGCGCGGATGTCGTCGACCGAGTTCGACGACGCCGCGTCCATCTCGATCACGTCGAGGGAGGTGGCGGAGGCGATCGACACGCACGACTCGCATGTCCCGCACGGCTCGGTCGTCGGGCCGTTCTGGCAGTTGAGGCACGCCGCGAGGATCTTCGCCATCGACGTCTTGCCGGTTCCCCGCGACCCGACGAAGAGGTAGGCGTGATGGACCATGTCCCGGTTGACCGCGTTGGTCAGCGTCCGCACGACGTGCTCCTGACCGACGACCTCGGCGAAGCTCCGCGGGCGGTGGCGGCGGTAGAGCGAGGGGCTGGTCGACACGCCCGGCCAGTGTAGCTGCGGCCTGCGGCCCCGCGGCCGGCACGGGGCGGTAGCTTGCCGCGATGGCACGCGCCCGCTTCGCGGCTCTGATCGCCGGGCTCGCCGTCGCCATCCGCGCCGTCGTCGGCCACGGCCTCGTCAACTACGACACGCTCTACGCCATGGTCTGGGGCCGGGACCTGGCGGCCGGCCGACTGCCCGATTACGGCGTCGCCATCGCCCCGACCCCCCACCCCCTGGCAACGGCGGCGAGCGTGCTCCTGGCCCCGCTGAGCACGCTGTCGCGCGGCGGGGTGCATGGTGAGCTGGCGGCTGACTTCGTCGTCGGGGCGGCGTTCGTGTTCCTGGCGCTGCTCGGCTGGGTCGTCTACCGGTTGGGCGCCGCCTGGTTCAACCCGTGGGCCGGCGGGCTGGCCGCCGTGATCATCCTGACGCGCGAGCCGGTGCTCGACTTCGGCTCCCGCGTCTACGTCGACATCCCCTACCTCGTGCTCGTGCTGGGCGCACTGCTCGTCGAGACGCGCCGGCCGCGCGCCGGGGCGCCCGTGCTCGGGCTGCTCGCCGTGGCCGGCCTCCTGCGGCCCGAGGCCTGGCTGCTGTCGGCGGCCTACCTCGGCTGGCTGTGGTGGTCGGATCGCGACCTCGGTCGGCTGGTGCGGTTGGCGGGGCTCGCCGCCGTCGGGCCGCTGTTGTGGTTCGGGTCCGATCTCGTGGTGACCGGGGATCCGCTGCACTCGCTGACCGGCACCCGCCATACCGCGGCCGTGCTCGGCCGCGTCACCGGCTTGGTCCACGTGCCGGGTACGGCGCCCCGGCGGCTCGGGGAGATCCTCCGCGAGCCGGTCCTGTTCGGTGCCGCGGTCGGGGGGGTGCTGTCCCTGCTGTGGCTGCGGTCGCGGGCCGGGCTGGCGGCGGCCACGGGCGTGGTCGCAATGGTCGCGTTCTCGGTCCTGGCGGCCGCCGGCCTGCCGATCATCACCCGCTATCTGCTGCTTCCAGCGTGTCTGTTGGCGATCTTCTGCGGGGCCGGGGCGTTCGGCTGGATGGAGCTCGCGGCCGGCGACCGGCGGCGGCGCTGGTGGCGGTGGGCCGGGTGCCTGGTCGGCGTGGCGCTGCTGGTGTTCGTCCCGTCCCAGTTCGGCCGGATCCGCACGCTCCGCGACACGCTCGGCCGCCAGGACGCGATCCAGGCCGATCTCGGCCGGCTGATCACCCGGGGCGCGATCGGGGCGCGGTGCACGCCGGTGTCGGTGCCCAACCACCGGCCGGTACCCCTCCTGGCGCTCTGGCTGGACATCGAGCCGAAGGCCGTGGCCAGCGCCGAGGGGCCGCTGCCGACGCGAGGCACCTACGTGACCCCGGCGACGGCGGCGGTCGCCCACGACTACATCCTCGACCCCCGCGACCCGGTCCAGGTCGTCCACGGCGCGCCGGGCGGGTTTGCCCTGGCCGGGGGCGACGCGTCCTGGCGGGTCTACGCCCGCTGCTGAGCCGGGTCGGGGTCGGGTCGGGTCGGGGCGGGCCGGGGCTTGGGTTTGGGCGGGTTGAGCTGCCGAAGATGTATGGACCGTGCACCCGCTGTCGAGGGCGAGATCCGGGGGCCTTACGCCGTCCTGGGCTCCGGCGATGAAATTCCCGCTGCGCCTGCCGGTTGCCGCTTAAGGCTGCTTCCTTCCGGACCTGACCTGGTTCACAGGCCGACACCGCAGGGGACTCACGCCATCAACACCCCGAACGACGGGGCGACCCGGAGGACGCTCCCCTCGAGAGGGAATTCGGCCCCGCTAGAGCGGATTGCGGATTCAGGGCGCCGCTACGTCCCCGCCTAGCACGGTCCGCCGGTGATCCTAGCGCGTGGCCACATGGCCGAGACCCGGCGCTGGTCGTTATCAACCCGTTGCCCGTACCCCGCCGAAGTAGTTGCATGCGCATCGGGTCTGGTATGTTGCGCATGCAATCAACTTTTTCTGCCGGACCTACGGGCCGGCCCCATCAATCGACAGGAGCAGCAGATGCCGAGCACCGCGCAGCAAGCCCTCGCCCAGGGAACCTGGAACGTCGACCCGAAGCACTCGAGCGTGGAGTTTCAGGTCAAGCACATGGGGATCGCGACCGTGAAGGGGTTCTTCGGCGAGTTCTCCGGGAAGCTCGAGGTCGGCGAGACCGTCGAGGAGTCGCAGGCCGAGGGGACGGTCGTCGTCGACAGCATCGACACGCGTGACGCCGACCGGGACGGGCACCTCAAGTCGCCGGACTTCTTCGACGCCGCCACCTACCCGGAGCTGACGTTCAAGTCGACCGCGATCAGCCCGGCCGGCGACGCCGGCCTGACCATCGACGGCGACCTGACGATCCACGGGGTTACGAAGCCGGTTCGCCTCGAGGCGGTCGTCGACGGCCCGGACACGGATCCGTGGGGCAACGAGCGCGCGGGCATCGAGGCCGTGGCGACGATCAGCCGCGGCGACTACGAGATGAAGTTCAACCAGGCCCTGGGCAGCGGCAACATGTTGGTGTCGGACAAGGTCAACATCGTGCTGCAGATCTCGGCCGTCAAGGCCGCCTGAGCCGAGGCCGGCGCAGGGCTCCGGAGCCGGCGGTCGCGGGAGGTGAGCGGCGAGCCGGCGAAGGAGCCCCTGCGCTCGGGTAGGGGCGCGTAGAATCGGCGGCCGAGGGCGCGTAGCTCAGTGGGAGAGCGCTCGCTTCACACGCGAGAGGTCGCAGGTTCGAAACCCGCCGCGCCCATCGAGAACAGCCTGCGACAGCTCGCCCGCACGCGCGCACCCGACCGAGGCGGGGCTCCTCGGCCGGGGCCGTCCCGTCCAGCCGATCAGCCGAGCGTCAGCGGCGCTGCGATCGACGGCACGTTGCCCGTCCCCGGAAGACCCGCGGCGGTGTCCGAGAGCGCCGTCAGCAGCCAGCCCGACTCCGCCGCCGGATAGCCGCCCATGCAGTCGGGGTTGTCGATCCCCGTGATGTTCGTCACCGCGACCGACGTCGCTGTCCCCTTCACAGGGCCGGATGGAACCATCATCGAGTTCTCGGAACCCGAGAACTCGATCACCTTGCCGGAGATCACACTTCCGGTCGAGCCGCCGTCGTTGAGGTAAGCCGCGCCCGAGCACTTCGCGGCGGCTGTCCCGGCGTAGTAGATCTGACCCGGGTAGAGCGACCCGTCCCAGCCGAGCGAGAGCATGTAGCCCGTGCTCGTCAGGATCGTCACTCCATAGCCGCCCGAGTCGACAGCGAGCACCTTCCCGAGCACGTGACCATTCGCGTCAGTGAGGGTGGCCCCGCCGCCGGACCCGGCCGCGCCGGTCGCACCGGTGTCACCCTTCGGGCCCTGCGCGCCGGTGCCCCCGGTGTCGCCCTTGGCGCCCGTCGTCCCGGTGCCGCCATCGGCGCCCGTCGTTCCGGTGTCGCCCTTCGCGCCGGTTGTCCCCGTGTCGCCGGTCGCGCCCAAGGGCCCGGTCGGTCCGTCGACCCCGACGGCGCCGGCTTTCCCCTGCGCGCCGGACGTCCCGGCGGCGCCCTCAGACCCGGTGGCTCCGCCGACGCCCTTTGCCCCGACGGCGCCTTGGCCGCCGGCTACGCCCTGCTCGCCCACAGCCCCGGTCTCGCCCTGGACGTTCCACGAGAGGAGCGACTCCGAGGACGCACAGCGGACGCCAGCCGCGAAGTCGATCACCCGCAGCGAGCCGGACGAGCGCCCGTTGCCCGAGCCCCGCCTGAAGCAGGCGTGAATCACACCGTTGCTGGCCGGGCTGGCCCCCGGGCTGCTCGGAATCGCGCCGGTCGCCACACCGACACCTCCGGCCACTACGATCGCCACGGTGGCTGCAAGGGCCGTGCGTGCGAGACGCGGGCCTCCATGGGGCATTAGGTGTTCCTCTCGACGATGCGGTGGTCCACCCGAGGCAGGCCTGTCCTGGCCCTATCGGCGCCCGCCCGAGTCCTGCAAGTCGTATATGCGTCCGTCGACTCGCCGTCGCGCTCGCGCGCGAGCGAGTCGGAACCGATCGAAGGCGGTCGGCCGCCGGGCTGATCCGGCCGCCCGCGCGGTGGCGGCGGTGACCCGCGCAGCTTGCCCGTGGAGCACCGCACGCGAGAGGTCGGACTTGTATCGCCTCGCATGAACGCCCTGGCCGGGGATTGCGCCCGGCTTGCGAAGCGATTGCGCCGCGCGCGCGAACATCGCGGCGTAACCGAGTCGAAGGCGGAGCCAGGTGCAACTCACCCACGATCGGCGTGGCAGCGGTCTGACGAGCAACGGGACGGTCGTGCACGCCAAGGTGGCCCAGTGGAACGGGACGCGTGCGACGGAGACCAGCTCCGAGTCGCGGGTGTCGACGCGAACCGTCGGCGTGATCGCGTCGATGGGTGTCGTCATGGCGTTCCTCGACAACACGGTCGTCGGCATCGCGTATCCGAACCTGCTCAAGTCCTTCCCCGGGACCGGAATCAGCGGCCTGTCCTGGGTCCTCAACGCATACGCGATCGTCTTCGCGGCCCTGCTGATCCCGGCCGGGCGCATCGCCGATCTGATCGGACGCCGGCGCGTGTTCGTGGCCGGCATCGGGCTCTTCACCTTCGCCTCCATGCTCTGTGCTCTGGCCCCGACGGCGGAGGCGCTGATCGCCGCTCGGGCGCTCCAAGGGACCGGGGCGGCGCTCCTGATTCCGGCGTCGCTCGCCCTCGTGCTGCAGGCCAACCCCTTGAGCAAGCGCTCCTTCGCGGTGGCAGCCTGGAGCGCGACGGCGGTGCTTGCCGCCGGAATCGGTCCGTCCGTCGGTGGGGCGCTGGTCCAGCTCTCCGGCTGGCGCCTGGTCTTTCTCATCAATGTGCCGATCGGCCTGGTCGTCGGGCGCATCAGCGCCCGCAAGCTCGTCGAGAGCCGCGCGCCCGGCGCCCGCGGTTGGCCTGACCTGACCGGGTCTCTGGTGCTGGCGCTCGCCGCCGGGGCCATCGTCCTCGCGATCGTGCAGATCGATCGATGGGGGCCCTCCAGCCCCGGGGTGATCGCGGCGTTGGCCGCTGCCGTCGTTGGCGCGGCGGCGCTCGTGCGCCGGCTGCGGCGCCATCCAGTGCCGGTGGTCGATCTGGCGCTGCTCCGGCGGCGGACATTCGCCGTGACGAGTGGTCTCACGCTCCTCGGCTCGATCGGCTTCTACGCCGTCGGACTCGCGAACCTGCTGTATCTCATGCACGTGTGGGGCTACTCGGCGCTCGCAGCGGGCCTCGCGTTCACGCCGGCGCCGTTCGTGGCCGCCGCCTCCGCCGTCATCGCGGGCCGCTATGCGGCCGGCCGGGACGCTCGCCCCCTCCTGCTCGCCGGCTCGGTCCTGTTGGTCATAGCCCCGCTCTGGCTCGCGCTCCGGGGCGGGACCGCGCCGGCGTTCCTCGAGGTCTACCTGCCGACGGCGATCGTCGGCTCGATTGGCATCGGTCTGACCTTTCCCGTGGTCAGCGCCGCAGCGGTGGCCGACGCGCCCGACAGGCAGTTCGCGGCGGCGACCGCGCTCAACAGCGGGATTCGGGAGATGGGCGCGGCCATCGGGATCGCGCTCTGTGTCGCTCTCCTGGGCACTCCGGCGCCCGGGGACCTCGGCCCGTTCGAGCGGGTATGGGTGTTCGGCGCAGTCTGCTTCCTTCTCCTCGGCGTGACGACGCTCCTCGCCGGCCGGATCCAAGCGGGGTCGTCCGCGGCGGCGGCGCCGGCGCCCGACGCTCCAGCGCCGCCATTGCACCCGGTTGTCGCTGCGCCGGCGCCGCCAACAGGGGCGGTGGCCAGTCACCGCGCTCCGGAGGTCACTCGCAACGGCGCGTCCCCAGCCGTCTCCGTGCTGCCGCCGGTGCTGGTGGCCAACGCGGAGCGCGTGCGACTGTCCGCCGGCGAGTGGCTGTTCCGGCAGGGCGACGAGGGGGATGCCGTGTACATCGTCGAGCACGGGCGGGTCGAGCTGGTCGCCGAGCCGCCGGGTGAGGAAGCGTGCGTGACCAGGGAGCTCGGGCCCGGCGGCATGGTTGGCGAGCTCGCGCTGATCTCTGGTGTCCCGCACAGCGCGTCGCTCCGGGCCCGTCGGGACAGCACGCTGCTACGGCTCCCGCGCAGCCGCTTCGAGTCGGTGCTCCGCGCCAGCCCAGCCTTCAGCCGGACACTGCTGCGGCAGCTCGCTCACCAACTCTCAGACACCGAGCCCCCGTGCGCGTCCGCTCGCGTCCCGGCTTCGGTCGTGGCGCTCTTCACCGCCGGCCATGACGACGCCTGCCGGCAAGCGATTGCCCTGTTCACGAGGGCGTTCGCGGACCTCGATGACACCGCCGTCCTCGACGAGAGAATCGGCGCCGACCGGCTAGCCGACGCGCTGGAACAGGCGGAGCGGCGGCACGGCCGAGCCCTGCTGCTGGCCGGCGCTCCCGGTACGGCGTGGGCCACCGCGTGCCAGCGGCAGGCCGACCGGGCCCTGATCGTGATCTGCGGCGTCCCCGGGGTCGGCGATCCGGTTCGCCGGGCCCTGCCGCGCGGCGCGGACATCGCCTACACCGGGCGCCGCGGCGACTGCGCAATCGTCGCCCTGGCGCGGGAGATCGAAGCGCGCTCGTGCCAGCGCATCCGGGCGGGCGCTGACGCCGGCGGAGACGCGGCCGCGCTCGCGCGGCGAATGACCGGCCGCTCGGTCGGGCTCGTCCTCTCAGGCGGGGGCGCCCGCGGCTTCGCCCACATCGGGGTGATCGAGGAACTCCAGGCCGCGGGGATCACGATCGACCGCGTGGCGGGCGTCAGCATGGGTGCATTCGTCGGCGCGCTCTTCGCCGCCGGACTCGAGCCGGACGAGATCGACCGCTGTTGCTACGAGGAGTGGGTGCGCCGGAACCCGGTCAGCGACTACCGGATCCCGCGCGTGTCGCTGATCCGCGGCGCCCGGGTTCGCAGCATGCTCGAGCGTGTCCTGCCGCCGGCGTTCGAAGACCTCGTCCGGCCGTTCGCCTGCGTCTCGACCGATCTGATCCGGGGCGAGCTGGTCGCCCATCGCCGCGGCGAGCTGCCGCTGGCCGTCGCCGCCAGCATGTCGGTACCGGGGATCGCTCCGCCCGTCCGGCTTGACAATCGGCTGCTGTGTGACGGCGGGGTGATCGACAACCTTCCGGTCGCCACGATGGCGGCCGCAGACGAGGGGCCGATCATCGCCTCGGACGTGACCGAGCCCGAGGACCGTCACGCCGGCCGGCTGGACGCGCCCCAACGCGACCCGTCGCTCGCCGAGACCCTCTACCGCCTCGTGGTGCTTGGGGCCGGGGACACCGTGGCCGCGGCCCACCGGCATGCGCAGCTGGTGATCCTGCCCGAGCGCGAGGGCGTGGGACGGCTGGAGTTCCACCGGCTGGGCCACCTGCGCGAGCTGGGCCGTCGCGCCGCGGCGCAGGCGCTCCAAACGGCGGGGCCAGAGCTGTTCGGCGGCTCACTCGTCCGACGTTGCGAGCCGATTGCAATGCGCTTGCGCTGAGCGCGTAGAAAGCAGATCAGTCATGAATCGGATCACCAGCATCCACTCGCCTCGGGCACGGCGGCACACACCGGGCCGGCTACGACCGCCGGGGATCGCCAGCGGCGTGCCGTCGCTGCTGTGGGCCGGCTGGGGCGTGGCGCTGATTGCGGGCGCCGTCCCCAGCGGACGCGGACGAGTCGCGCGGCTGGGCGCCGTCGGGGCCAGCGCGCTCACCGCGACCTTCTTTCGCGACCCCGAGCGTCACCCGCGTGCGTCGCAGCTCGTCGCCGCCGCAGACGGCCGTGTGACAGCGGTCGATCGTCGTGGCGACGGCCGCTGGCGGATCGCCACCTACATGAGCCTCCGCGATGTCCACGTCAACCGGGCACCGATCGACGGCGTGGTCGTCAGCGTCGAGCACCGGCCAGGGGGACATCTGCCGGCGTTCGACAAGGACTCCGAGCGCAACGAGCGTCTCCACTGGAGGCTCGACACGGCCCGTGGAGAACTGGAGATCATCCAGATCGCGGGGGCGCTCGCCCGCCGGATCGTCCCGTATCGCGCCCCCGGCGAGCAGGTTCGTCGTGGGGATCGGATCGGCCTGATCCGGTTCGGCTCCCGCGTCGACGTCATCCTCCCACCCGGCCTGACCCCCGCGGTCGTGGTCGGCGACCGCCTGCGCGCCGGCGAGTCGAGGTTGGCCGGATGAGCTCCCGGCACCCCGGCGAACCCCTCACCCCGGCTGATGTGGTGACGATCCTGAACGCCGTCCTCGGCTTCCTGGCGGTGGTGGTGCTCGTGCGCAACTGGGGGCTGCACCCGCGCGAGCTTTCGCACGGCCTCCAGCCGGGGGAGCTCAAGCTCGCCGGGGCCCTGATCGGCGCCGGAGCGCTGTGCGACGTGGCCGACGGCATCGTCGCGCGGGCGACGAGGGCGAGCCTCCTCGGCGATCACCTCGACATCATGGCTGACACCGTCACGTTCGGGGTCGCGCCTGCGCTCCTGGTCGCGGTGGTGGGCCTCGGATTCCCCTCGCCGCTGGACGCCGTGGCACTCGTCGCTGCCAGCGCGCACCTCGTCGCGGTCGTCGTCCGCCTGGCCCGGCATGCGGCGGCGCCGCACGCCCCATCGGACGGGTTCGTGGGCGTCACGTCCCCGATCGGGGCGGTCGGCGTGATCCTCGTCATCGCACTCGATCCAGGGCCGGTGCTGACGCTTGCCGGGGTGTTCGGCCTGTCCGCGCTGATGCTCGCCACGTTCAGCTATCCGCACCAGACGCGGCCCGCCGTGGTCCCTGTGCTTGTCGCGTGCGTATGCTGCGGCGTCGGAGCCCTCACCGGCCTCGTCCCGCTATGGCTGGCCAGCGTCATCGGTCTATCGGTGATCGGCCTGGTCCCCGTCGCCACCGTCCTCGCCGGACGCGTCCCGTCCCTCGCGTGGACCAGCCGCCTGCTGCGGGCCCCCTGATGGGCGCCCTGGCGGCGGCCGGCCCCTCGGGCTTCGTGGCCATGTCCGTCGCGCTCTGGTTCTGGTCGCAGCGCAAGATCAGCGAGCAGAAACCGCCGGCCCCGGCGGCCACCGGCATCGGCGACCGTCTCCACAACCTGAGTGCGCCCTGGCACACCTGGTTGGTGGCCCATCCGAAGCGCGCCGACGCCCTGCTGATCGGCACGTCGGCCGGCATCGACGTCTTCGGCATCTATCTGCTCGGCACCGCGGTGTTCGGCCCGACGACGGAGCCCTTCCTCGCTGTTCTGGTGGTATTCGCCCTGCGCCAGCTGTGCCAGCTGTGCGTGTCCCTGCCCGAGCCCCCGGACGTCATTTGGCGATATCCGGGCTGGCCCTCCCTGCTGGTCACCTATCACGTCGAGAACGACTTCTTCTTCTCCGGCCACACGGCGGTGTCAGCGGTGGCGATGCTGGAGCTGATCCACTTCGCGCCCGCTTGGCTGGCGGCGCTCGCCGTGGTCCTGACGGTGATCGAAGCCACGACGGTCATCGTGCTGCGCGCCCACTACACGATGGATGTCGTCACGGCGATCCTCGCGGCAGGCATCGCCGCCGTCGCCGCGGGGTGGATGGCCCCCGGGGTCGATGCGCTGCTCCACGGTCTCGCATGACAACCCCCGCCAACCCCTCGATGAGGAGATCGACGTGAATTCCACACATAGCGACAGAATGCGGTTTCTCCGTGCCTTCGTGCGGTCCCCCAGGCACGTCGGCAGCGTCGTGCCGAGCTCCACTCGCCTCGCGGAGGCGATGGTCCGCCCGGTCGACTTCGCGACGGCAAAGCTGATCGTCGAGCTGGGCGCGGGCACCGGACCGTTCACCGAACTGATCAGTCGACGCCTGGCGCCGGATGCGCGGGCGCTGGTGTTCGAACGCGATCAGGCGATGAGGAACGAGCTGGAGGGTCGATACGCCAACCTCGAGTTCCACCCCGACGCGCTCGAGCTGGCCGAGCTCGTGATGTCGGCGAATGGACCCGGAGTCGACGCCGTCGTCTGCAGCCTTCCCTTCGCGACGTTCCCGCGGGCCATGCGAGCGCGGCTGGCACACGACATCCACGGCGTCCTGCGACCCGGCGGCAGGTTGATCGCCGTGCAGTACTCGACCCAGATGCGGCGGTCCTTCGAGGAGCTCTTCGAGACGGTATCGCTCTCGCTCGTGCCGCTCAACGTGCCGCCGGCGATCGTCTACACCTGCACGAAGGGTGCGAGCGCGCCGCAGCCCCACTCGGCCTCCCACCCAGCCACCGGCGAAGTCGACCGCGAGCTCGCGGCTCCGGTCACGGCTGATCTCGGTCGTGAGCCTGTCAGCGCTGCGACGGCTGCGCCTGGGTCGCGGCGCCTGGCGACAGGGTGACGGTGATCGAAGCGCCGACGGTGAATGTGCTGCGGGCAGATCGGACGTGAACATCGCCAAAACTCGTATGGCGCTCGACCCTGTTGGCCTGTATTACGCCGCGGTGACCAGTCGAGACCACCCGGCGACGTTCAGCATCTCTGCGCACTTGAGCGAGCCTGTCGTCCCCCACGCCTTGCAGGAGGCGGTAAACGACCTCATGCGCCGTCTGCCGTTCTTGAGCGGCCGGCTGCGTCGTGGCTTCTTCGAGTACTATCACGAGCTCCTCGCCGACCCGCCGATGGTCGTGCCGACGCGGAATGGCCACACATTCTCCGCCTACTTCGAGACCGGCACGGAGCATGTGCTGAGAATCCTCTACGGCGAGCGACATGTCGCCGTCGAGGCCCTGCACAGCATCTGCGACGGCCGTGGGCTGACGAAGGTCGTGAGCGCACTGCTGGTGCGGTACTTCGAGATTCTGGGCATAGCGACCGACCAGGCCGGGCTGATCGACTGGTCGGAGGCTCCGCGTCCGCAGGAGGCGGAGGACGCCTTCTCGCGGTATGCGGACGTGAAGGCAACGGACGCGCCCACCAGGTTGACCACTACCTCCGCCGACCGGGCGGCCTATCACTTTGACTTTTCGCAGCCGGCTCCCGCACGCTTTGTCACCCAAAAGTTCAACCTCACTAAGGTAAGGTCTGCCGCGAAGAGGCATGACGCAACGATCGGCGAGTACGTTCTCGCCCACATCTTCAGGGCGATCGCCCACGATCGCGCGGCGCGTGGCAGGAAGGAACCCATCACCGCCAGCGTGGCGGTCGACTGCAGGCGTTTCTTCCCCAGCGACACCTATCGGAATTTTGTGAGCGACAAGTCGATCGTCATGCCCGAGACCGAGGACTTCGCCGCGATGGTTGCGCAGCTGCGCCGGCAGTTCATGCAGATTGATGCGGATCTTGTCCACGGCGACATCAACGCATCGCAGAAGTTGCGCGCCAACACGCGCTTTTTGCCTCGAGTCGCGACGAAGCCGATCGGGAGGATGCTGGAACGCTCCGGCCTCAGGGGACTCACGACCACGTTTTCCAACCTCGGGCTTGTCAGGCTTCCGAAGCCGGTCGAGGAGCGGGTCGAGCTGCTTGAGTTCGTCTTCAACGGCCTACCGGGCAGTCCTTACGCGTTCGCTTGCATCGGCGTTGGTGACGTGCTGACCCTGACGACGACCGTGCGGGTTGAAGATCGCGGCATCACCGAAAGGGCCGCTGAGGGGCTGGAAGGGCAGGGCTCGGGCCGGTTGCATTGATCGCGAGAGCGCGAGAGCGTGGCGAGCGCGCCGGCTGCGGCCTGCATACCCGGGAGGGGTGACCCGTGCCCGCGACGCTCGCCGATGACCGTGACCAGCACGCCGGCCGTTACGGCCAAGGTCGCGTGCGTATGGCGGAGTTGCGCGATGAGCAATGTGCTTTTCGAGCCCGCCGGACCGAGGGGTTGCGTTTGACTTGCGATCCGATTGCCTCTCGCACGTCAAAATCGCCGTGCATGTAGTTACAGACCGGCACGGGTCACAAGACCCGAAGGGAGGAGCTAGTCATGAGCAGCAGGCTTACTTGGCGACGAGGCGTTCTCGCGAGTCTCGCCACCGGACTGGTCGCGGTACCGGTCGCGCTGGCCGATCCGAGCAGCGCCAGCGAGTCTCCGCTGTACCAGAACCCGGGTTACACCTGCACCACGGGGACGATTACCGATCAAGGATCGGGCGTCGCCGGACACGTCGTAGCTCATCGCAACCCTGACGGCACCGTGACCATCAATATCGACATCCGAAACGGGTATCCAAGCGCCACCTACTACCCCAACATCCTCTGCGTCAGGTGGTTCGGGTCGATGACGACGAACTCGCAAGGCAACGGAGCAGCCCATTTCGTTCTCGATGGGAGCACCGTGCCCCAACAGTTCAGTGTGAGCGCAGAATCCGGTTTCGACCCGAACACCGGAGTGTTCATCGGCCCGGTCGACAGCCACACGTCGGGCGTCCTGACGGCGACCGACAGCTAGCGGGCGCGCCAACGACAGCGGGACCGGCGGCGCGCGCGTTCTGGACCGACGGGTAGATCCATCCGCCGGCCCGCTGGCCGTACAGAGCCCGCAGCCGCGGCCAGCGCTTCGTGGCTCTTCCGTCCGAGCGGAGCATACGACCAGGTCCGCTGGACCGGTGCTGACGACGAGCAGACGCCGGCGACCCGCGCCGGAGCCGCTCTGTTCGCGCGCGTGGTATCGTTGGTGCGTCCACCACTGGGGGTCGTGGCGGGCGCGGCGCGATCCTTCTCGGTGGGAGGTTAGACAACGGTGGCCGTGCTGGGCGGACGCGAGCCCGGCGGCGTGCTGGTCGAGCGGGAGCGTGACCTGGCGAGTGTCGGGGAGGCAGTCGCCGAAGCCGCTCGGGGGCGGTCGGCGGTGGTGGTGATCGAGGGGCCTGCGGGCATCGGCAAGACGCGGCTCCTCGCCGAGGGGAGGCGCCTTGCGCAGGAGGCCGGAGTCCGGGTTCTCGTCGGCCGCTCCAGCGAGCTCGAGGGTCAGCTCGCCTTTGGGGTGGTGCGCCAGCTGTTCGAGGGCGCATTCGAACCCGGGGGCTTGGGTCTTTCCGAGAGCGCGGCGGCCGCCGTGGGCGAGCTGCTGGGCGGCCCGCCACGCGCCGCGGATCCAACCGGATCCGGGGACGCGTCGTTCGCGATGCTGCACTCGCTGTACTGGCTCACGGCCACGTTGGCGGCGGACTCGGCGCTGGTGGTCGCGGTCGACGACCTTCATTGGTGCGATGGACCCTCGCTGCTGTTTCTGAACTATCTCGTCCGGCGGCTGGACGGGCTTGGGCTGGCCGTGCTGTGCACGGTGCGACCGCGAGTGCGACGCGCGCGAGCCCCGCTGGTGAGCGAGATCGTGGGTGACCCGCTGACGAGACTCGTACGTCCCGGCCCGCTGAGTAGCGAGGCGACGGCGCGGCTGGTCAGCGAGGGGCTCGGCGGGACCGCGGATGAGACGTTCTCGACGGCGTGTCACACGGCGACCGGCGGCAATCCGCTTCTGCTCAGGGAGCTGATCAGCACCCTGCAGATCGAGGGGGTGACCCCGGACTCCGACCACGTCTCGGCGGTAGCCGATCTCGGTCCGCGGGCGGTCTCTCGCGCCGTCCTGGTTCGCCTCGGGCGGCTCGACGACCACGCGCTGGCGCTGGCGCACGCTGCGTCGGTCGTGCATGCCGACGCCGATCTTGCGCTTCTGGCCGCGATCGCGAGGCTCGACGTCGAGGACGCGGCGGCCGCGGCGCGCGCACTGGTCTCCGCCGAGATCCTCAGCAATAACGCACAAGCCGCGTTCGTCCACCCGCTGGTCGGCGCGGCGGTCCATGACGACATGTCCGCGCTGGAACGCTCGCTCGCTCACGAGCGCGCAGCCCGTCACCTCCGCGAGCGGGGCAGCCCCGCCGGTACCGTCGCCGTGCACTTGTCGCACGCGCCGGCGCGCGGCCAGTCATGGGTGTGCGACGTCCTTGCCGAGGCCGCGCGGGAGTCGCTTCGGGCCGGATCGCCGGCGGGCGCCGCCCGCTACCTCGAGCGTGCGCTGTCCGAGCCGCCCCCGCCAGAGCGTCGCGCCCGCCTGTTGCTCGAGCTCGGAAGCGCCGAGGCGATGCTCCACACGCCGTCGGCAATCGAGCGCCTCACCGAGGGATTCGAACAGAGCACTGACGCAGCTGATCGGGGCGCGGCCGCGGTGACTCTGGCGCGCACCCTGGTCTTCTCCCGCAGAGCCGATGAGGCCATCGAGCTCATCCACCGTGCGAGCGCCGAGATGGCGCCCGGCTCGGACCTCCGCTTGGCGCTGGAGGCGCTGGAGCTGATGGCGCCTGCGTTCGGCACCGGCCGAATCGCGCCACCGGAACGGCTCAGGCGTCGTCTTACGCCTGGCGGGGGCGCCGGCGCGAAGATGCTGGCCGCGGTCGTCTCCAGACAGTTGGCCTACGCCGGCGGAGGCGCTGACGAGTGCACGCGGCTTGCACTGGACGCGCTGCAGGGTGGCGATCTGATCACAGCCGACAACGCCTTTCTCTCGGTCACCGCGATTCTCACCCTGGTGCGGGCGGATCGCCCCGAAGCAGACAAGGCTTGGGAGGAGCTGTTGCAGGAGTCGCGGGTCCGCGGCTCGCTCATCGCGAAGGCCGGAAGCAGTCTCTGGCGCGGCTACGCATGCTTACGGCGCGGCGAGCTCGACGATGCGGAGGAGTCCCTCCACAATGCGCTCGAGGAGTTCCGATTGCTGGGCTTAGCAGCGGAGCCCGGCGCGCACCATGCGGCATTTCTCTCGGCCGTCCTGCGCGAGCGCGGCGACCTCGACGGCGCCCGTCGACTGCTCGAGGCCGTGGAGGTCCCCCCGGACGCATCGGACACCGCCCGCTACTGGCTCGATGCCCGCGCCGAGCTGCTGCTCGCGGAGGAGCGGTTCGACGAGGCGTACGTCGTCGCGCAGGACATGGAGCGTCGTTTCGCCTTCCTCGCAAACCCGTTCGACACGCCGGCGCGCACGCACCGGGCGCTCGCGCTCTACCACCTTGGCCGCCACGAGGAGGGTCTCGCGCTCGCCGCCGAGTCGCTCGAGCTGGCACGCCGCTGGGGCGCGCCCGGAACGCTGGCTCGAGCCCTGCGGGTCCTGGGCACGCTCGAGCGCGAGGATGGTCTCGGTCATCTGCGTGATGCCGCCGATGCCGTCGCGGGCTCGGTCGCTCGCCTCGAGCACGCCAAGGCGCTGGTCGCCCTCGGCACCTCGCTGCGCCGCGCGCGGCGGCCGACCGATGCGCGCGAGCCGCTGCGGCGGGGCCTGGAGCTCGCCGATGCGCTCGGCGCGAATGCGCTTGTTGCCCACGCGCGGCACGAGCTCCGCACGGCCGGCGGCCGCTGGCGGACCGCAGCCCCCACCGCGCTCACGCCCGCGGAGCGCCGCGTGGCCGAGCGCGCTGCCGCCGGGCAGAGCAACCGGGCGATCGCCGAGGCGCTGTTCGTGACCACCAAGACCGTCGAGCTGCACCTCCGCAACGCCTACCGCAAGCTCGGCGTACGCTCACGCGTCGAGCTCCCCGGCACGCTCGACACGGCTGCGTAGACCTAAACACTCGGGTGCGGGTCTAGGGGTCACCGAGATGTGCCCGGGCCGGATCTGCGCGATCGTCCGGTGCCATGGACCGAGTTCGCACTGACGCGCCCGACGACCACGCTGGCGTGATCCAGATCAGGTTGTGGCTCGACGGCTCGATGCCCGCCGGTATCGCGACGGGACCCGGCGGCGCCGCACGCGACTTCACCGGGTGGGTGGGACTGATGTCCGCGGTGGACGCACTCGTCGCGGACGGGGGAAGCCGAAGGGTTGAGGAGGACGAACGGTGAGGAACCAAGGTCAGGGGGATCAGTCCCACGGTGGCGGGTGCGCTGGACGGGGCCGGCAGCATGTACCTCACCGGCGGCAAGAGCGGGCGGATCGAGAAGTTGCCGCGATCCTGGGTGCGGAAGCGACTGCGACTCGAATCGGGCTCTTGGGGGGGCTGGGCATAGACGGCGGGGATGAGCGGCTCACGTCAGGTGCGCTGAGCGGTCGCCGCTCGGAGCTCGTGCTTGCCTACCTCGCTGTCGAGCACATGCGCAGCGTGAGCCGCGAGGAGCTCGCGGACGCGCTTTGGCCGGGTGCGCTGCCCGACAGTTGGGCGGCCGCGCTGCGGGGCGTGGTCACCGAGGTACGGCGCTTCCTCGAGCTCGGCGGGCTGAACCCAAATGAGGTGCTCGTGACCGAGCGCGGTGGATACCGATTGCGCCTTCCTGTCGGCGTGAGCGTCGACATCGACGAGGTGGGCGAGGAGCAGGCGCAGGCGCAGGCAGCACTGGCCGCGGGTGACGCGGCCGACGCGGCAGCACACGCCGACCGGGCTGCCCGGCTTGCCGGCCTACCCTTCCTGCCCCGCCATGAGGGTGACTGGGTCGACAGCGTCCGTGATCGTCTGCACGCTGCGCACGTCGCCGCGCTGGAGACCACAGTGCACGCGCATGCCGACCGCGGCGACCTGCGCTCGGCGGCCCGCGCGTCCGAGCTGCTCGTCGCCGCCGAGCCATACAGCGAGGTCGCGCACCAACTGCGGATCGGCGTGCTGGCGGACGCGGGGGACCGTGCCGGCGCCGTGCGCGCCTACGAGCACCTCCGCGAGATGATGGCGCGAGAACTGGGCCAGGCGCCGTCGGCCGACACCGAGGCGATCCTCAGGCGCGCGCTTTCGACGACTGCGCCGCGCGGTGCCGCCGTTCCGGCAACGGCCGCCCGGGCGACCTTCGGCGACCTCTCGGTGCTCGTCGTAGAGGACCACGACTTCCAGCGGCGCACCGTGATGGCGCTGCTGCGCGGGCTTGGCGTCGGGACTCTCGGCGAAGCCGAGAACGGCATCACCGCGCTCGAGCAGCTCGCCGTCACGGCCGCGCCGGACATCATCCTCTGCGACATCGACATGCCGGGCATGGACGGCGTCGAGTTCGTCCACCACGTTTCGCAGCGTGGGCTGGCCAGTGCGGTGATCGTCACCAGCGGGCTGGATCGCAGCGTGCTGCGCGCGGTGCAGGTCGTCAGCGAGGGTTACGGCCTGCAGGTCCTCGGCGCAGTCGAGAAGCCGCTCTCGGCCCGGCGGCTCGGCGAGCTGCTTGCCGGCTACCGTCGGCCGGCACCGGGCGTCGGGGCCGGCCGCGGCGACGCGGAGCTCGCCGACGCGCTGAATCGCGGCGCGGTTGCGATCGAGTTCGAGCCGATCGTCGACCTCAGTACCGGCGCAATGAGCGCCGCGTGTGCGGTCGCGAGCTGGGACGGCGACGGTCGCCAGGTCATACCGGCGGCAATCCCGACCGCTGCCGCCGATGCGATCCGGCTCGCGGTCCACGTGCTCGAGGCCTCCTATACGGACGCTCTGAGCAACCTCGACCTCGAGCGCTGGGTTCCGGTGCCCGACGCCGCGCTCACGCACGGAGCGCTGGCTGATCGGCTGATCGATGTTGTCCGCGCGAACGCCGGCGACCTGGCGCGTATCGTCTGTGTCGTCGGCGAGCGGGCGGTGCGCCGCGGAGGCTCGTCCGCCCTGGGGGCGCTCGTGCGCCTGCGCGTGAAGGGCTTCGGCGTCTGCCTCGACGGCTACGGCGGTGGTCTGGGCGACGCACAGCTTGACGGCCTGCCCCTCACGGCGGTCCGCCTGCATCCCGGACTGATATCCGACTCGGCTTTGCTCGAGCGGGCGCTGGAGGCCGCCCGCGCGGCCGGTTTGACAGCCCTCGCTGGCGGGTGCTCGACGGCGGCCGACTTCGCGAGCCTGCTTACCGTGGGCGCCAGCCACGCGCACGGCCCGTTCATCGGGCAGGCCATGCCCGCAGCCGAACTGGCGGACTGGGCGAGCAGCTGGAGCCCGGCGTGAAGCTTTCGCTGCGCCGGCTCGTCGCGATTCTGCTGGGGACTTTCGGTGTCCTGATCGCGGCCCTGCTGACACTCGCGACGTTGCAGCTGCGTGGGCTCGAGCGCGCGAACACGGCCGAGAACCTGCGCACCGTGTCGTTTCGCATCGCGGACAGCATGCGCCAGAGCTCCGATGACCTGACACAGATGGTCAGGCTTTTCATCTCGACCGGCGAACCACGCTTTCGCGACTACTACAACCGGATCCTCGCCATCCGCGCCGGGACCGCGCCGCGTCCACCTGACTACGACAGCTACTACTGGGACCGTGTCCTGGCCGGGCTCGAGACTGTGACCGACCGGGGGGCCCGTCAATCCTTGACGGACCAGATGCGTGCCGCGCACTTCAGGCCGGACGAGTTCGCCGCACTGCAGGCGTCACTCGCGGCCTCCAATCAGCTGGCCGTGACCGAGCTCGCGGTCATGCGCGAAGTCTCCCGCGGCCAGCGCGCCGGCGCCTACGGGCGGCTTGTCGACACCGCCTACCTCCGACAGAAGGGCACGATCATGGGCGCGGTCGCCCGCTTCGTCCGCCTCGTCGACGCGCGTACGACGCGCGAGGTCAACATCGAGCGTTCTCACAACAACGCGCTGTTCGCCGCGGAAATCGCCGTCCTCTGCCTGATCCTGCTGCTCGGGCTCGGGGCCGTGGTGCTGCTCCGGCGGTACGCGCTGCGTCCCCTCGACGCGCTGATCGCCGCCACGCGCCGCATCGCGGGCGGCGACTACCGCGACCGCGCCGAGATCGGCGGAGTCAGCGAGTTCGGGCACGTCGCGGAGGCGTTCAACGAGATGGGCGCGGCGATCCAGTCCGACATCGCCGCGCGCGAGGCGGCCGAACGTGAGGCCGTCGAAGCGCGTGCCGTGGCCGAGCACGCCAGCCGCGCGAAGTCGACGTTCCTGGCCGGGATGAGTCACGAGATCCGCACGCCGATGATCGGCGTGACGGGAATGCTCGAGGTGCTCGCGCGTACCGACCTGACCGATCAGCAACGGCGGCTCGTCGCAACGTCCGAGAGCTCGGCGCACACGCTGCTGCAGATCATCGGCGACATCCTCGACTTCTCGAAGATCGAGGCTGAGAAGCTCGAGCTCGCGCCGACGACATTCGACCTGCGTGCGGTGGTGAGCGCCACCGTCGACGGGTTCCGGCTCCCGGCATCGGCCAAGGGCCTGCTCGTCACCTTGAGCATCGCCGACGGGATCGGACCCGCATACGTCGGAGATCCACTGCGCATCCGCCAGATCGTCAGCAACTTCCTGTCCAACGCCGTCAAGTTCACGCAGGTTGGCGGCGTCGAGACGACGCTGCGGGTCCTCGACGAACGACCCGAGGCACAGGCGATCGAGCTGGCGGTCACCGACACCGGGATCGGCATCCCGGTCGAGCAGCAGCAGCGGCTTTTCACCGACTACAACCAGGCTGCCGGCGACACCGCCCGGCGGTTCGGGGGCACCGGCCTCGGCCTGGCCATCTGCCGCCGCCTGGCCGATCTGATGGGTGGCCAGGTGACGATGTCCAGCCAGGTCGGCAAAGGGACGACGCTGCGACTGACCGTCCCGCTGCCGGTCGGCGACGAGACGGAACTCGAGACGCTCGACAGCGCCAACGCGAAGCGACCGATCACCCGACCCAAGCCGACGCGCGAGGAGGCGCGGCAAGAGGGCAGCTTGCTGCTCGTGGCCGAGGACCATCCGGTCAACCGTACGGTGCTCGAACACCAGCTCGACGTCATCGGCTTTCACGCCGACTTCTGCGAGAACGGCCAAGCCGCGCTCGAGCGGTTCATCGGCGGCGATTACGCGCTCGTCATCACCGACCTCCACATGCCCCGCCTCGACGGCTATGAGTTGACCGCCGAGATCCGGAGGCGCGAGCACGAGTCCGGGGCCGCGCGCGTACCGATCATGGCCCTCTCGGCGAACGTGATGCAGGACGAGCCCGAGCGCTGCCGCACCGCAGGGATGGACGACTTCGCCGCGAAGCCGACGACGATCCCGTTTCTCGCGGGAAAGCTGCAGCAGTGGCTGCCGCACGTGTCGTGGCCGTCGGAGGAGTTGACGGCTCGTCCCTCCGCCGACGCACACAGCCCGATGGTCGGCGGGATCTTCGACCCGGCCGTCCTCGACGACCTGACCGCCGGTGACTCCGCGCTCGTCGCCGCGGTGCTCGACGACTTCATCGCCACAACGCGGACCGATCTGGGGAGCCTCGATGCGGCGATCGCCGCGCGGGACGCCGAGGAGACCGGCCGTCAGGCACACCGCCTCAAGGGCGCGTCGCGGATCGTCGGCGCTCACCGCCTGAGCGGACTGGCCCAGCAGATCGAGGACGCCGTACTCAGCAGCGACGGCTGGACGACGGTCGAGCCGCTTGCCGGCGAGCTGCGCGCGACGTTCGCCGGCGCCGCCCGCGCCGAGGCCTGAACCGCAGAAGGCCACAAGCCGATCCCGCGTGAACGTATCGAGCCGGGCAGCCATCGCCGTCCCGGCGCCGACGGCCCGGTGCCCTGCGAGATCACCTGCAGGGACAGCGACGGACGCCAGCGAACAGGCGTCTACCCGACCGGGTGCCCGTTGGCGGTCAGCTGCACGTCGATATTCCCGCGTGTCGCGTTGGAGTACGGGCACACCTCATGGGCGGCGGCGACGATGTGCACGGCGCGCTCGGGGTCCGCGACCTGGGGCAGGTTCACGTCGAGCGCGACGGCGAGGCTGAAGCCGCGGTCTTCGGTGGGCACCAGGCTGACGCGACTGTCGATCGAGACATCGCCCACGTCGGCGTGCTCACGTCGGCCCACGACACCGAGTGCGCTCTCGAAGCAGGCCGCGTAGCCGATCGCGAACAGCTGTTCCGGGTTGGTGCCCCCCCCGTCGCCTCCCATCTCGACCGGCGTCCGGAGCTCGAGCTCAAGCGCACCGTCGTTGGTCGCACCGTGACCTTCGGCGCGTCCGCCGGTGACCGTTGCCTGCGCGGTGTAGAGCGATTTCGCCACCTTGTTTCCTCCCATAGTGATGGGTGCCCGAGGTTAGGGTAGAACCGCGGCCTACGCGGCGGTCGCGGCCTCACGCGAGTCGGTTTGTGCCGCCCGGTCGGCATGGACGATCAGCACGGGAACGGGACTGTGGTGCAGCACGTGGTGGCTGACGCTGCCCAGCAGCACCGAGCGCACGGCGCCGCGGCCGCGCGAACCCATCACGACCAGGTCGTGGTGGCCGTTCTTGATCTGGCGCAGGAGCGCGATCTGGATCGGCTCGTCGGCCAACACCGTCGTGACCGGCAGGCCGTCAGGCACGCGCTCGCGCGCACGCCGAAGGATCGCCTCCGCGGCAGAGCGCGTGTCCTCGAGCAGCCTGGCGGTCACCTCACCTGCACCCAGGTAGCTCACCGCGGACACCTCGACGGGTGCCGTGATCAGCGTCAAGCGCGTGTGCTCGCTCTCGGCAAGGTCAATCGCGTGCGCCAGAGCCTGCTCGGCGTCCGCAGAGCCATCGACCGGAACCACGATGTTGTGAAACATGACCCCTTCCTTCGCTTCGATAGGAGACGCGCACGATGTCGTCTTGACAAACCATATCGCAGCACAATATAGTTTGTCAATATGAATCTTGCGGTGGTCCCCGTGGATCGCTCGGGTCGGATCGACTACGTCTCGAGTGAGCTGCTCCCCCAAGCGGCGCTGCTGATCCGGCTGCTGGTCCGGCAGGTCGGCGGCGAGCTATCGCGCACGGAGGTCGGTGTGATGAGAACCGTCGCCGGCGGACCGCGGCGAATCACCGAGCTCGCCGAGCTCGAGGGCCTCGCCCAGCCCACGACGACGGTCCTCGTCCAGCGACTCGAACAGCGCGGGCTCGTGCGCCGTGAACGACGGTCCGACGACGGCCGCGTCGTCCTCGTCGACCTGACCGACGCCGGAACGGCCGCCCTCGACGACTACCGCGCCCAGGCCGGCGCCGCGCTCGGCGCGTACCTCGCCGAGATCACCGACGAACAGGTCGAAGCGCTGGCCACCGCAACCGAGACGCTCGCCCACCTCGTCACCCTCCTACAGCAGTGACCGACAGAGTGAGCGGCAGGCGATCAGCCTCCTCCGGGCCGGGTCCCCTGTCGGGGCCGGGTGGCTGCGGCTACGTTCCGCAGAACGTGCGGTAGCACCCGAACTCCGGCGGGGCTGGTGCCGCATACCGCTCCAGTCCAGGTCGCTCGTCGAACGGCTGGGCGAGCGCGTCGACCAGTCGGTCGAACGGCTCGAGATCGCCGGCGGTGGCGGCCGCCAGGGCTTCCTCGACCTCGTGGTTTCGAGGTATGTAGATCGGATTGACTCGGTCCATCGCCGCGGCAACCGTCTCCGCGTCGGCTGCCCGGACGGAGAGCTGGTCGCCCCAGCGCTGCGACCACGCGTCGAACGCGGCCGACTCGGCGAAGAGCGCCCGCGCCGGTGCCGCATCGCCGCGCGCCGACGCGGCGAGCGCCCGGAAGCACTGGGTGAAGTCGACCGCCTGCGCCTCGAGCAGCCCGAGCAGGTCGTCGATCAGCGCCTCGTCGTCGCCGGTGCCGTCGGCCAGACCGAGCTTGGCCTGCATCCCGCCGACCCAATGCGCGCGATACCGGTCCGGGAACGAGTCCAGGAGCTCAGTGGCAGCGGCGAGCGCCGCCGCCGGCTCGGCACCGCATAGGGGCAGCAGGGCTTCGGCGAGGCGGGCGAGGTTCCACTGGGCGATGGGCGGCTGGTTGCCGTAGGCGTAGCGGCCGCCGTGATCGATCGAGCTGAACACGGTCGCGGGGTCGAAGGCGTCGATGAACGCGCATGGGCCGTAGTCGATCGTCTCGCCGGAGATCGCCATGTTGTCGGTGTTCATGACGCCGTGGATGAACCCCACGAGCATCCACCGAGCGATCAGCGCCGCCTGGGTCTCGACGACCGACTCGAAAAACGCCAGATACGGATTGGCCGCCTCGAGCGCGTCCGGGTGGTGGCGGGCGATCGCGTGGTCGGCGAGGCGCCGGACGAGCTCGGTGCCACCGTTGGCCGCGGCGTACTGGAAGGTGCCGACGCGGATGTGGCTCGCCGCGACGCGCGCGAGCACGGCGCCCGGCAGGTAGGTCTCACGCACGACGTCCTCCCCGGTCGCCACCACCGCCAGCGCCCGGGTCGTGGGGATGCCGAGCGCGTGCATCGCCTCACCGATCACGTACTCGCGCAGCATCGGACCGACCGCGGCCTTGCCATCGCCACCGCGCGCGAACGGCGTCCGACCCGAGCCCTTCAGGTGCAGGTCGCGACGGCGCCCGCCGACGTCGATGACCTCGCCGACGAGCAGCGCTCGTCCATCCCCGAGGCGGGGCGAATACCCGCCGAACTGGTGACCGGCGTAGGCCAGCGCCACGGGCGTCGCGCCGGGGGGCGCGGCGTTGCCGACGAGCACGGCGACGCCGTCGGGCGCGCGCAGTGCATCGGCGTCGACCCCCAACTCCGCGGCCAGCGCCGCGTTCAGCTTGAGTAGGCGCGGCGCCGGGGCAGGGGTCGCCTGCCAGGACTCGTACAGGCCTTCCAGCTCACGGACGAACGAGTTGTCGAACGCGAACAGCGGCCGGGCGGCGACGCTCACCTACTTCAGGTTACGCGGTCGCTCCCCCGCCCCGGACGACGTGTCGTGCGACGGGGATCAGCTCTGCAGTCCGTCCCAGCCCCAGCGAGGCATCGTCGCACCCGCGGGAACGACGGCGTTCTTCGCCGGATAGAGGAGGACGTCCTTGACCGCCCAGCGCATGTACGCATCCAGGGCCGCCCGAAATGTTGGGTCGGCCGGCAGCCCGGCGTCGTCGGCCGCAGCGGCGAAGCAGCGGATGAAGCGCTCGCCGAGATCGCTCATGTCGCCGTGACCCGAATGCAGGTAGAGCACGCCGGACTGATCGCCGCACGACTGGGTGTAGGACGGCGGACCGCCCATCACCTCGGCCCAGTACGCCGCCAGCCGCTCGACGTGTCGCGGATTCTGATCGGGGTGCGAGAAAGGATGGTTGAGCTCGGGGTCCGCGAGACACCGCGCGTGGTGGGCGGTGGCCAGGGCGAGAAAAGCCGGCTCGCCCCCGGCGAACTCGAACAGCGTGGGGCGCATTGCACGAGAATCCCAGACTTGGGCCGCCAGCTCAACCGTCCCGGCGCGACTGGATCGCGGACCTCCGGCGACCTGGTAGCTTGGCGCCCCTCTGATGCGAGCCCGTGGGGGGGCCGCGTCCGGCGCAGCGCCGCTGTGGCCCTGCGCCGCCGAGTCGACGCTCATGCTCCGCCCCCCCAAATCCTCTGTCGTCGTGCTCGCGGCCTGCGTGATCGCCGGTTGCGGCGGGAGTGGGAGTGGTCACGCCGCGCGCGGGAAGACCACGCCGGGTCCGACCGTCCCGCCGCTCTTGAACCCCGCCAACGTCTATGCCGCCGATGCGCCCGGCGCCTTCAGCCCGGTCGTCCGCGGCGATCCGCCGCTCGTCTACGTGCCCAACAGCCTGAGCAACACGGTCGAGGTGATCGACCAGCGCACGCTGAAGATCATCCGCCGGTTTCGCGTCAAGCGCCGCCCCCAGCACGTGATCCCGTCCTATGACCTGCGGACGCTGTACGTGGCCAGCGACCTCGGCAACAGCCTCCAGCCGATCAACCCGAGAACCGGCCGGCGCGAGGGCGGGTCGATCCCTGTCGCCGACCCGTACAACCTCTATTTCACGCCCGACGGGCGCTACGCGATCACCGTGGCGGAGCTGCTGCTGCGGCTCGACTTCCGCGACCCCCACACCATGGCCCTCCGCTACTCGCTGCACGTCCCGACGTGTCCCGGCGTCGACCACGCGGACTTCTCGGCCGACGGCCGCTACATGTACGTGAGCTGCGAATACCTCGGCGCCATGATCGAGATCGACCTCCAGGGAACGCCACGTGTGATCCGCACGCTGAGCCTCGAGCCCAAGCCGGCGAGTCCCCAGGATGTCAAGCTCTCCCCCGACGGCAAGCTGCTCTACGTCGCCGACCAGGACCGCGGCGGCCTGTGGAAGATCGACCCCCAGACGTTCACCGTCGTCGGGTTCCTGCGCACCGGCAGCGGAGCCCACGGCCTCTACCCCAGCCGTGACGCCCGCTTCCTCTACGCGTCGAACCGCACCGCCGGAACGATCTCGGTCGTCAGCTTCGCGACCGGACAGGTCGTCGACACCTGGCGGCTTGGCGCGACGAGCCCGGACATGGGCGGCGTGTCCGCCGACGGAAAGACGCTCTGGCTGAGCGGCCGCTACAACTCCGAGGTCTACGTCATCGACACCAGCACCGGCCGCCTGCGCGCCACGATTCCGGTCCAGCATGGGCCCCACGGCCTCTGCGTCTGGCCGCAGCCCGGCCGGTACTCGCTCGGGCACACGGGCATTCTACGCTGACGACACGCTCACCGAGCCTATTTGCGCACGAGCTCGTGGCTTCCGATGCCCCGGCGCCGGGAGAGCCCGGTGCTCTCGCCCGGCGCTGCTCGTGTACCTGTCGCCACCACCGCGCCGAGACGCCCGGTCCGACCACCGCGCCGGCTAGATTTGACCGTCATGAAGAGCCACTCCATGGCCGCACCCGACCCGAGGCTGCGCCAAGCAATCGACGCCGAGCCCACGCCGCCGCCGTCGTCGTCCGAAACCGACCGCCTCGCGGCGCTTGACCGCCGCCACGTCTGGCACCCCTTCACCCAGCAGCAGGGGTGGCAGGACGAATCCGCCCCGGTGATCGCCCGCGCCGAGGGGACGACGCTGTACGACACCGACGGACGCGCCTACATCGACGGGGTCTCGTCGCTCTGGTGCAACGTTCACGGCCATCGCCACCCGGCGATCGACGCCGCCGTCCGCGGGCAGCTCGACCGCGTCGCCCACTCGACGATGCTCGGGCTCACCCACGGCCCGGCGATCGACCTTGCCGCCCGTCTGGTCGAGCTGGCGCCGCCAGGGCTGACACGGGTCTTCTACTCCGACAGCGGGTCGACCGCCGTCGAGGTCGCCCTCAAGATGGCGTTCCAGTTCTGGGCACAGCAGGACGACCCGACCGCCGCGCGCCGCCGCGGCTTCGTCTGCCTGCGCGACGCCTACCACGGCGACACGCTCGGATCGGTCTCGGTCGGCGGGATCGACCTCTTCCACGCCTGCTACGAGCCACTCCTGTTCGGCGCCCGCCAGGTCGACGCCGGCGATGTCGCCCAACTGACCGCGCTGCTGGCCGCCGACGGCGCGGAGATCGCGGCGATGATCGTCGAGCCGCTCGTCCAGGGCGCGGCCGGGATGCGGGTGCATCCGCCCGGCTACCTGCAGGCCGTCCGCGACCTGTGCGACGCCCACGGCGTGCTGCTGATCTGCGACGAGGTCGCGACCGGCTTCGGGCGGACCGGGCGGATGTTCGCCTGCGAGCACGAGGACGTGGCGCCCGACCTCCTCTGCGTGGCCAAGGGCCTCACGGGCGGCTA
Organism: uncultured Solirubrobacterales bacterium; assembly: GCA_963742705.1. Classification (GTDB taxonomy): domain Bacteria; phylum Actinomycetota; class Thermoleophilia; order Solirubrobacterales; family Solirubrobacteraceae; genus Palsa-513. The sequence goes on from CAVUMZ010000019.1 coordinate 548,218, forward strand.
CCTGCCGCTGGCGGCGACGCTCGCGACGGAGCGGATCTACGACGGCTTCCTCGGCGCGCACGAGGCGTGGCGGACCTTCTTCCACGGTCACACCTACACCGGCAACCCGCTTGCGTGCGCCGCCGCCCTGGCGACGCTGGACGTCTTCGATGACGAGCGGACGCTCGAGCGTCTCGCCCCCAAGATCGACCTGCTCGGCCGGCTGCTGGACGAGCAGGTCCGGCCGCTGGCGGGCGTCACCGAGGTCCGCCGGCGCGGGTTCATGGTGGGGATCGAGCTCGGCGGGCTCCCGGCCGCCCGCCGGACCGGCCACCAGGTGACATTGGCGGCGCGCCGACTCGGGGCGATCATCCGTCCACTCGGTGACGTCGTCGTGCTGATGCCGCCGCTGGCGATCGCCGACGGCGATCTGCGCCGGCTGGTGGAAATCACGGCCGCGGCGATCCTGGAAGCCGCCTAGCGCGTCGCCCTGCTCTCAAGCAGCCCAGGGTCGGCGGGCCCGCCGGTTCGGGCCCGGCCGGCGTCAGTCGTCGTAGGGGACGAAGTCCTTCTTGCGGGCTCCGCAGATCGGGCAATACCAGCTGTCGGGGATATCCGCGAAGGCCGTGCCCGGCGGAATGCCCCCATCGGGATCGCCCTCGGCAACCTCGTAGATGTAGCCGCACGACTCGCAGACCCAGCGCTCGACATCGGTCGTCATCGGCGGAAGGTTACCGGTGACTCGTAGTAAGGCAACCCTAATTAGGCGGCCCTAACCATCGTTCTGGCGAGCTGTCGGCGCCCCCGCGTTGGGGTAGGGTTGGGCCATGGTGGAGCCGGGTCATTCGGCCGCAGACGGCGGGCCAGCCCGGCCCGGCCTCGGTGGGCTCGACGCGGCCGCGCGGCTCGTCGACGGTCCCCCGGCCCGGGCACGCACGGCGGCGTCGGTGATCGTCGTACGCGACGGCGGCCCCGGACCGGAGGTGCTGCTGGTCAAGCGCAACCCGCAGGCGCGCTTCATGGGCGGCGTATGGGTCTTTCCGGGCGGAGCGGTCGACGCCGCCGACGGCGAGGGAGACGAGGCCCACCGGGCGGCCGCGGTCCGGGAGCTGATCGAGGAGGCCGGCATCGGGGGCATCGACGCGGCCCGCCTGGTCAAGTTCTCCCGGTGGATCACGCCCGTGGAGCTGGCGGTCCGCTTCGACACCCATTTCTTCATCGCGGAGCTGCCGGCCGGGCAGGAGCCCGTGGTCGACGGCAGCGAGTGCGTCGACCAGGCGTGGTTTACCGCCGAGGCCGGGCTCGCGGCGCATGCCGCCGGGACGATCCTCCTGGTCCTGCCGACGATCCGCCAGCTCGAGCAGCTGCGGGGGTTCGCGAGCGTCGACGAGCTGATCGATCACGTCCGCCGGCGCGCGGTGACGACGACGCTGCCGCGGCTGGTGATCACCGACGGCGAGGCGACCGGCGTCGTGATCGGCGGCGACGCTGCCTACGACCCGTCGGGCTCGACTCGCGCCTGACCCGCGTGCCCGCGGTTCGCGCTGCGACCGCATCGGCGAGTACGCTTGACGGCGATGGCCCCAGCACCCACCCGCGCCGTGGGCGCGAGCACCGCCGACGAGCCGACGACGCTGCCCCCGGCCGCCTCCCCCGGACTGACCGTCGCGGTCACCGGGCCGTCCGGCGAGATGGGGCAGGCCTTCATTCGGGCGCTCGAGCGTACGAAGCTCGTCGCCCGCGTCGTCGGCATGTCCCGCCGGCCGTTCGACCCGGCGGAGCAACGCTGGAAGAAGACGACGTACCGCCGCGGGGACGTGCTCGACCGCGGGGCGGTCGACGATCTCGTGGCCGGTGCCGACGTCGTCGTCCATCTCGCGTTCATCATCCACGGGTCGCTCGACGAGAGCCGGCGGGTCAACCTCGACGGCTCGCGCAACGTGTTCGAGGCCGCCGTGGCCGCCGGGGCCAAGCGACTTGTCTACACGTCGTCGGCCGCCGCCTACGGCTTCCACAAGGACAATCCGGGGCTCCTGCACGAGAGCGATCCGGCCCGGGGCACAGATTCGCACCACTACTCGGCACAGAAGGCCGAGGTCGAGGCCCTGCTCGAGCAGATCGTCGGAGGGTCTGCGACCGACAGCTACGTGTTCCGGCCCTGCATCGTCGCCGGACCGGACGCGCCCCTGCTGATCGAGAAGTTACCTTACAGTCAGCTCTCCGGCAGGCTTCCGGGCGGTGTCCAGCGACTGCTCGACGGCATGCCGATCCTGAGACCGGTGCTCCCCGACCCGGGCATCCCCTTCCAGATCGTCCATCACGACGACGTCGCCCAGGCGCTCAAGGCGGCCGTCCTCGGCCGCGGGGCGCCGGGCGTCTACAACCTGGCGGGCCCGGGTCAGCTGACGTTGAAGGACCTGGCCGACGAGCTCGGCTGGTACTCGATCCCCGTCCCCGAGGTCGCCGTCGACGCGGCGGCCGAGATCATCGCCCGCCTCTCCTTCCTTCCGGCCGAGGCGCAGTGGATCAACGCGCTCCGCGAGCCGGTGATGATGGACACGACGAAGGCCCACCGCGAGCTCGGCTGGCGCCCGAAGCACGACGCGCGGAGCACCGTGCGCGAGACGATCGACGCCAACCGACTCAGCCGGCTGGTGCGCTGAGGGCGGTCGGGGGGGCGCCGACTCCCGCCCGCCTGGGCGGCGCATTCGAGTTCGAGCGTGCGGCAGTTCAGATTGCCGTCAGCGGGCAGAGCTACTGAGCGGGCTCGGCCGGCGCCGAGAGCAGCACCCCGAACCACTTCTGGTCCACCCCGCCGGTCAGGTCCAGATGCACGTGCTTGACCTCGGTGTACTCGTTCAACCCGTAGATCCCGTGCTCACGCCCGTTGCCCGACTGCTTGTAGCCGCCGAACGGGGCGACACAGTTGATCAGATGGTGGTCGTTGATCCAGATCGTCCCGGCCTTCAGGCGCCGGGCCGTCGACAGCGCCCGGTCGGTGTCCTGCGTCCAGACCGCGGCCGCCAACCCGTAGATCGTGTCGTTGGCCACGGCGATCGCCTCCTCGTCGTCGGCCACCTTGATCACACACAGCACCGGCCCGAAGATCTCCTCCTGGGCGATCGTCATCGAGTTCTCGACGTCGGTGAAGATCGTCGGCTCGAAGAAGTAGCCCTTGCCGTCGGGGCCGTCGACGGCGCTCCCGCCCAGAGCCAGAGTGGCACCCTCGGCCAGTCCGATCCGCACGTACTCGGACACCGACTCGAGCTGCTCGGCCGACACCAGCGGCCCCATGTCCGTGGTCCAGTCGAGTGTGTCACCAAGCTTGATCGTGCGCGCCCGGGCGATCAGCCGCTCGACGAACTCGTCGTGGATCGACTCCGGCAGGATCAGCCGGGTCCCCGACTCGCACGCCTGCCCCTGGTGAAAGAACGTCGCCCAGAGCGAGCCGTCGATCGCGGCGTCGAAGTCGGCGTCCTCGAAGACGATGTTCGGCGACTTGCCGCCCAACTCGAGCGTGCACTTCTTGATCGTCTGGGCGGCGAGCTCCATGATCCGCCGACCGACCACGGTCGACCCGGTGAAAGACACCTTGTCGACCAACGGGTTGGACGCCAGCTCCTCGCCAACCGTCGCCCCCGACCCGGTGATGACGCTCAGCACACCGGGCGGGAGCTCGGTCTCGGCGACCAGCTCGGCCAGCCGCAGCGCGGTCAGCGGGGTGTTCGAGGCCGGCTTCAGCACGACGGTGTTGCCCATCGCCAGCGCGGGCGCCAGCTTCCACACGGCCATCAGCAGAGGGAAGTTCCAGGGCACGATCGCCGCACAGACGCCGATCGGCTCACGCAGGACGAAGTTGTAGGAGTAGGTCGGGAACGAGACCGGCTCCAGCGGCTCCTGGAGCTGGCGGTCGGCCTTGCGGGCGAAGTAGTCCCAGTGGAGGATCGACTGGCCGAGCTGGACGGTCGAGGCGGCGCGGATCGTCATCCCGGACTCCATCGCCTCGAGCTCGGCCAGCTCGTCCTCGTGCTCGGTCAGCCGGGCGACGACCTGGAGCAGGATGCGCGAGCGCTCGTCCGGGGGCATCTCGGCCCAGTCGCCGGCGTCATGGAACGCCCGGGCCTTGGCGATCGCGTCGCGGGCCTCGCCGCGGGACATGCTGGGAACCGTGGCCAGCAGCTCCTCGGTCGCGGGGTTGAACACCTCGATCGTCGCCCCGTCGGCGGCGTGGACCCACTCGCCCCCGATGTAGTTGCCCCACGCCCGTACGCTCTTGGCCGTCTCCGTCGCCATGTGGTCTCCCCGTGAAAATTGACCTACGGACTGTAGTGCACCGGCATCGGGTCAGAGAGCCCTGCCGTAGAGGTCCGCGAACTCCTCCTCGGTTGGTTCGCGGGGGTTGACCACGGTGCAGCCGTCGCCCATCGCCCCCTCGACGAGGTCGGGGATGCCGGCCTCGGTGACGCCCACCTGCGACAGCCGCGTCGGCAGGCCCAGGGTGGCGACGAGGCCGGTGATGTGGTCGGCGAGCTCCTGCCCGATCGTGTCGCCGGAGCCACCGGTCTCGACGCCGAAGATCTCGTTGATGTCGCGGTAGCGAGCGGCGATGTCCTCGCCGCCGGCAGCGTTGAAGACGATTGACCAGGGCAGCGTGATCGCGTTGGCCACGCCGTGGGGGACGTCGAAATGGGCGCCGCAGGCGTGGGCCATCGAGTGGGCGATGCCGCAGGCGGCCTGGGACGTCGGAATGATCGCGAGGTTGGCGGCGATCAGCATGTTTCCGCGGGCGTCGTCGTCGTCGGGGTGCTCGACGGCCCGCTGGAGGTTGTCGCGGATCATCCGCAGGGCGGCCATCGCGTAGGCGTCGGTGTGCGGGCTCCAGTCGCTGGAGACGTAGCCCTCGATCGCGTGGGTCATCGCGTCCATCCCGGTGGCGGCGGCGAGCCGCGGGGGCAGTGTGCGCGTCGACTCGGGGTCGAGAATGGCCAGGCGCGGATACATCGGGAGATCGGCGATCTGATACTTGACGTGCTCTTCGCGGTCCTTGATCACGGCGACGAAGCTGACCTCGGAGCCCGTCCCGGCGGTAGTGGGGATGCAGGCCAGGGGAGCCAACTCGATCGAACGGCCGTCGCCGTCGTCGGCCCGCGGGAGGCCGTAGTAGCCCTCCCAGTCGCGGGGGGTCCCCCCGTGGACGAAGACGACGTTGGCGAGCTTCGCGGTGTCCATGACCGAGCCGCCGCCGACGGCGAGGATCGAGTCGGCGCCGACCTCGTGGGCCATGGCGGCGACCGCGGCGACGACGGCCGAATCCGAGTCCTGGGGTACGCCGTCGAAGATGCCTGCGACCTCGAGCCCGCCGTCGACCACGCCGTTGTCGACCCGGTCGACGAGGCCGGTGGCGCGGATCACCTCGTCGGTGACGATCAGCACGCGCTTGGCCCCCTCGCGGCCGAACTCGCCGCCGACGCTGCCGAGCAGGTCGCGGCCGGCGATCACCCGGGTGGGGGCGAGGAACTGGTAGAACGGCTTGAGGCCGGCCATCTGGCGGCCGGCGGGGTCGCCCGGCATCAGACGATCAGGTCGGGACGCCCGGCCTGCTCGAGCAGGAGCTTGTAGCGAGGGAACACGGTCTTCGTCAGCGGCAGGAGCTTGAGGATCTTGGCGACCGGACCCTTGGCCTTCATCTGGCCGCGCGCGAGCGCGACGGTGACGTTCACCTGGCCGAGCCAGAAGCGGTGGGCGATGTCGGCGTCCATCGTCATCACGACCTCGGGCACGAGCTCGGTAGGTCCGAGATCGACCTGACCGGCCTGGCCCTCCTTGATCTTCAGCGTGATCTGGGACTTCGGGCTCTTGAAAGGAAACTGGACCACGGTGTTGGCCTTCTGGAACTGCGGAAACAGGACCTCGTCGACGGCGAGATCCTGAAACAGCTTGCCGATGAACTGGTAGACCTCTTGCTCGTCTTTGAAAAAGGCCACTGATCTCCTTGGAAGCTCTCTGGGCGGCGCCGCCGGCGCCGGCACGGGGGTGCCGCGGGCAGCATAATGATTGGCCCATATTCTGGAGCAGTCCCGGGTTCGCCGCGGGTCCGTCGGTCAGCGGCCGGGCGGCTCTCGGCCATGTGCTCAGCGACGCCGGCCGCCGCGGGCGTTAGAGTGCACGGGAGCGCAGCCAACATGGAAGCCTCAGCCCTCCCCCGCTCCGCCCAGCTGCCGCGTCCGCGGCTGGTGGTTCCCGCGCCCTTGCTTCGCCTACGTTCGGACGATCAGCTGGTCGCGCTCTTCCGCGCCGGGTCCGACGACGCCTTCCGGACGATCCACGACCGCTACCGGGTGCGCCTGCTCGCCTACGCGCGGCAGATGCTGGGCGGCTCGACGGCCGACGCCGAAGACGTCCTCCAAGAGGTGTTCGTCCGTGCGCACGCGGCGCTCCTGGCCAGCTCGACGCCGATCTCGCTGCGGGCGTGGCTGTACCGGATCGCGCACAACCGCTGCATCGACCAGCTGCGGCGGCCGTCGCCGATCCCGAGCGAGATCATGCCGGGGGCGGAGCCGGCGCTGTCGCCGGGCCACCGGCACGACCCGCCGGCCGAGGCCGAGCGCAGCGAGGATTTCCGCCGTCTGGTCTCGGACGTCCACCAGCTGCCCGAGCAGCAGCGCTCGGCGCTCCTGATGCGCGAGCTCCAGGGCCTCAGCTACGAGGAGCTGGCGGTGGCGCTGGGGATCTCGGTGGCGGCGGTGAAGTCGGTGCTGCTGCGGGCGCGGGGCGGCGTCCTGGATGCCGCCGAGGCGCGCAATGCGCCGTGCGCGGAGATCCGCCTCGAGCTCGTCTCGGCCCACGACCGCGGGGTGCGGGCGAGTGGGCGGGCGCGACGCCACATGCGCGAGTGCGACCGCTGCTGCTCCTACCGCGGCGAGCTGCGGGCGGTGCGCCGGGAGGTCGCCGGCCTGGTGCCGGTCGGTCCGCTCGGCCACCTCGGCCTGCTGTTCGGGATCGGCGGCGGCGGCGCGGGAGCGGGCGGCGGTCTGGCGGCCGGCGGCACGAGCGCGGTCCTCGGGAGTGCGGCGGGGGTGACGGCGACGAAGGTGGCGGCGCTGGTCTGCTGCGCGGCGCTGATCGGGACGAGCGGCGCCCTGCGCACTGACGGGGGCCACCACCGGGCGAGCGGTCGGGCCGCGGCGCGCGCGGCGGCGGCCCGGCATGCGGCGACCGGGGCGCCGGCGCCGCGACTCATCGCCCGGACCGCCGGTGGCGCGATCGCGCCGCAGCCGCTGCGGACGGAGACTCCGCCGCCGGCGATCGCCGCCAGGCGGGTCGGGGCCCCGGCGGAGCCGCCGTTGACCGGGCAGGACAGCTACGCGACCTCCACTCCAGCGGACGCGACGAGCGGCACGCTCGGGCTGACCGCCGCGAACGTCGGGCCGCCGACCGCGGTAGGCAACCCGAGCGGCGGGGTCAGCGCGCCGGATGTGACCGGGCCGACGCCGGATGCCACCGGCGACGCCACCACGACCACGCCCGACGGCACCCAGACGACCGCCCCGGCGGCAGCAGCGACGTCTACCCAGCCTCCGAGTGACGCGCCGGCCGGCACGCCGGCACAGACGACCGCGCCCGGCGCCGTCGCGACCGTGCCGGCATCGACCGGCACGGGTGCGGCGCCGGTCGCCCGGCTGACGGTCTTGCGCGGCCACCGGATGCTGCGGCACCGGTTCATCGCGGCGCGGTCGGCGGCACGGTCGACGGCAATGGCCTCGCGCGGCGCGACGGCCGCCCCGCAGCCGCTCGTCGCGACGCCCAGCCAGCCCTAAAGCCAGTCGTAGCGCCGCCGCTCGACGCCGGCCGGCAGCTTGGCGTCGCCGTCGAGCTTGTCGAGGTGGGCCTCGAGCGTGACGGCGGCAGCCAGCCGGAGCGCGGTTGGGACCTCGCCCCAGACGCGGTCGAGCAGGTCCTCGACCGAGCGCAGGCCGTCGGCGAGCGCGGCGAGCAGGCGCCGCTCGCGGTCGGCGCGATGGGCCAGGTACTCGTCGAGCTTCGCCTGGGGGTCGTCGATCGTCGGCCCGTGGCCGGGGCAGAGGATGTCCAGCGGCGTCGCGCGCAGACGGCGCAGGCCGGCTAGATAGGCGGCCATCGCCCCGGGTAGGGGGGCGACGAAGACGCTGCCGGCGCCGAGCACGGCGTCGCCGGTGAAGCAGGCGCGGTCGGCGACGAATGCCAGGTGATCGGGGGCGTGGCCGGGAGTCGCGACGGCGAGCAGCGGGCCGAGGCGGTCGCCGCCGGCGAGCACCCGGTCGACCGCGCCGCGCGCAGCGGCCACGGGCGCGGCGCGGCGGTCGCGCAGCGGCCCGACGGCGTCGCTGTGGTCGTGGTGATCGTGGGTCAGGAGGATCGCGCCGAGGCCGCCGCGGCGGTCGATCTCGGCGACGATCGCATCGAGGTGGTCAGGCAGCGCGGGACCCGGGTCGACAACGTAGGCAGGCTCGCGCCCGACGATCCACGTGTTGGTGCCGTCGAGCGTGTACGGCCCGGGGTTCGCCGCCCGGACCAGGGCGAAGTCGACGGTCACCAGTGGTCTGTCATGTGCGCGTCAGGCGACGCGGACGAGCAGCGCGGCGCCGAGCGCGCCGCCGAAGTCGCCGAGCGCGTTCAACTTGACCGCCGGCGGGTCGTCGTCTGAGAAGAGGTGCGGCATCATCGCGGCGGCGATCCGCCCGACGTAGGGCTCGCCGAGACGGTCGCCGAGCCCGCCGCCGATGACGACGGCCTCGATATCGAGCAGGTTGACGGCCGAGGCGATCCCGGCACCGAGCGCGGCGACCGCGTCGTCGACGAGCTCGACCGCGACCTCGTCTTCGTGCTTGAGCGCCCGGGCCCAGACGCCGCTGGTGAGGCGGGTCCGGCCGCGCTTCTCCATCAGGCGAAAGAGGTCGGTCTTGCGTCCGGCGGCGACCATGCGTCGGGCGCGGCCCTCCATCGCCCCGCGGCCGGCGTAGGCCTCGAGGCAGCCGAGGCGGCCGCACGGGCAGCGCTCGCCACCTTGGCGGACGACGGTGTGGCCGATCTCGCCGGCGCGGCCCCGTCCGAGCCATGGCGTTCCGTCGAGGATCAGGCCGCCGCCCACACCGGTTCCCCAGAAGACGCCGAGCAGCGACAGGTAGGGGCGCCCGGCGCCGAGCGCGAATTCGGCTTCGGTGGCGACGGTGACGTCGTTGCCGAGCGCGACGCGAACGCCGAGGCGGTCCGTCAGCTCGCCGGCGAGCGGGTAGGCGTCGGTCCAGTCGGGCAGGTTGCCGGCCTGGGCGACGGTGCCCTCGGCCGCGTCGAGCTGTCCGGGGCAGCCCACGCCGACGCCGTCGAGCTCGGCCGGCTCGACGTCGGCGGCCGCGGCGGCCTCCTCGAGCGCCGCGGCGATCGCGGCGACGACGTCCGGCGGGCCGCCGGTGGACGGGGTCGGGCGCCGGGCCGAGCCGAGGATCGCGTCCGTCGGGTCGACCACGACCGCCTGGATCTTGGTGCCGCCGACATCGATCCCGCCGCGGAGGCTCATGGTCGGAGCCTACATCCCGAAGCGGTCCCAGGGCCATGGCGTGGCGCTCCCGTAGCGCTCGATCGTCGGCCCGCAAGGCGGCGGCGTTGCGCCGATCAGTCCGGGGCCGAGACGCAGCACCCGGGGCGCGAAGATGCGGGCGAACGGATCGTCGCCCGACGCCTCGGTCCAGGCGGTGAGGGCGCCCTCGAAGCGAGAGTCGTCCGAGAGCAGCGTCGAGACGGCGCGGGGCGGCCGCTGGGCGAGCACCCGGCGGCGCGCCTGCACGACGGCCGGGTCGTCGAAGGGCAGGCGGACGCCGGCCGGGGCGAGCACCAGCGAGACGATCGCCGGGGCCCCGGCCGGATCGATGATCGCCCGGCAGACGCGCAGGGCCCCGGGTCCGGGCGCCTCATCCCAGGCGCCGAGATAGCCGGCGCCGGCGCCACCCAGCTCGTGCAGCGAGGCGGCCGCGAGCGCCGCCGACGGCCGGTGCTCGGTCACGGCAATCCAGCACCAGCTCGCCGCCCTCAGGGCACCCACCCGATCGGCGCGTCCCAGTCGGCCCTGATCCGCCGTGTGATCGCCCGCATCCCCTGCCGGATCTCCTCGGCCGTCGGGCGCCCCCAGTACCAGTAGCCGTTGTAGGCCGCCTCGATTCGCCGGTCGGGGTCGACCAGGAAGCAGGCCGGGACGTAGGGGTCGTTCTTCGTATCGGTTGTCTCCCGCAGGCCGAGCTGGCGCTGGACTGTGCGGTCAGGATCGCCGAGGAACGTCCAGCGGGCGCCGAGACCGGCCCGGAACGCCGCGGCCGTGGCTGGGGGGTCGACACTGATCGAGATCATCCGGCAGTAGGCGACCTCGGCGTCGTCTTGGAGTTCCACGAGCCGGCGGAAGAACGCCTGCTCCTTCGGACACCACCAGCCGCGATAGAACTGGACCAGCCCGGGGTCGCCGGCGACGAGGTCTGCCAGCCGGCGCAGGTTGCCGGCATGGTCGGTCAGCTCGAAGTCGGGCAGCACCGCCCCGGGGCTGAGATCGGGCCGACCGGGAAACGCCTCGTGCGCGGACATCGGTGCCGCCACCCTAGTGCAGCGTTGCACAAGTTCCTTGGCGTCTGGACGTCGCCTGGCGCCACCCGGCGTCCGCACACGTGCCACCAGCACGCCCGCGGACACCGGGCGACGCCAGGTCACGCCCAGCCACTCGCCAGACCCACAAGGAACTTCCGGACCGCTGCACTCGTGCCGTAGGGTTGCCGGCGTGCGCGTCTCCGGCTCCCATCAGGCCCTCGTCGCTGCCAGCCCGGCCGCGTGCCGCGCGGCAGTGCTCGCCCTGGACGCCTATCCCACGTGGTATCCCGGAGTGCGCGAGGCCCAGGTGCTCGAGGCCCGCAGCGGGGCGACGGCGCGCCTGCGCTTCCGCACCGGGCTGCCGGTGCTGGCCGAGATCGAATGCGTCCTGCACCTCGAGCCGCGCGACCCTCTGCGCCTCGAGCCGTCGACCGAGGACGGCCCGCTGCGGCTCGACGGCCGCGGCTGGACGTTCGAGCCCCGGCCGAACGCCTGCACCGAGGTCCGGCTTGAGATCGGCGCCGAGATGGGGGTGCCCGGCGGCTTCGTGACCGAGCGCCTGGTCAAGGGCAAGGCCCGGCACTTCCTGATCGAGGCGCCGGTGGAGGCGCTCAAGCGGCGCGTCGAGACCGAGGCCTGACCCACGACAGGCGGATTCGGTCCTCGGCCAGGAGCAGGCCGGCGGCCGCATGGCCGGCGACGCCGTGGGCGGCGCCGCCGGGGAACGTCCCGGCGCCGGTCAGGTACAGACCGCGCAACGGCGTGTGGTACGGGCTCAGTGAGGCCACCGGGCGGAAGATGACCTGGTCGAGCGCGTAGCTGCCGCCGCCGACGTCACCGCCGACGAGGTTCGCGTTGCGGCGCTCGAGATCGCCCGGGCCGAGCACGTGGCGCGCGAGGATGAGCGCCCGGAAGCCGGGCGCGAAGCGCTCGACCTGCGCCTCGATCCGCTCGACGTGGGCGACGCGCCCGGCGACCCAGTCGGCGTCGGGCGGCCCGTGGGTGTAGGCCCAGGCGGTGTGCTTGCCGGCCGGCGCCCGCGACGGGTCGGCGAGCGACTGCTGTCCGAGCAGCAGGAACGGCCGCGCCGGGAGGCCGACCTCGGCCGCCGCCGTCGTCGCCAGCACCTCGGCAGCGTCGCCGCCGACGTGGACGGTGCCGGCGCCGCGGGCGATCGGCGAGGACCAGGGGATCGGGCCGTCGAGTGCCCAGTCGACCTTGAGCGTCGACGGGCCGTAGCGAAAGCGCCCGAGCGCTGCCGCGTAGCGTCCGTCGAGCGCGTCGCCGGCGAGCCGCAGCAGCGACCGGGGCATCACGTTGGCGATCACGCGCCTGCCGCTGACACGCTCGCCCCCGACCAGCTCGACGCCGGCCACATGGCCGCGCGCGGTCGCGATCCGGGTGACGGTGGCATCGGTGCGAACCGCCCCGCCGAGTTCCTCGAGGTAGCCGACCAGCGCACGCGCGAGCCGGTCGGCGCCGCCTTCGGGGCTCGGCCAGCCGGCGCCGTGGCCGAGCAGGTTCAGGTACGCGGCCGCGATCGCACTGCCGCTCGCGGGCGGCGGCACGTCGCCGTGCAGCGCCGCGCCGTACAGCCACGCCTGGGCGCCGGCGCCGTCGAACAGCTCGTGGGCGAGTGCCTGGGCCGGCATCAGCAGCAGGCGGACGAAGTCGACCATGCCGGCGACGCCGATGCCGGCCAGCAGGCGCGCCGGCCCGACCACGGGCGGAAAGCCGGACAGCATCGTCGCGCGCAGCGCATCGAAGTTGCGCACATACGGCTGGGCAAACGACCGCCACCCGTCGCCGTCGCCCGGGCAGAGCGCGTCCATGCTCGCTGCGGTCTCATCAAGATCGCGATAGAGGCCGACGGCGTCGCCGTCGGGCGTGACCGGGTGCGCCATGCAGACGGCCGGGTGGATCCAGCGCAGCCCGTGGCGCGCAAGCGGCATCGCTGCGTATACGGGAGACGCGGCGGCGGCCGGATAGACCGAGGAGAAGGTGTCGTGGCGAAAGCCGGGCAGCGTCAGCTCGGCCGTCGCGACCGCCCCGCCGGGCGTGGCGGCGGCCTCAAGCACGAGCACGCTGCGGCCGGCTCGGGCGAGGCGGATCGCCGCGGTCAGCCCGTTGGGTCCCGAGCCGACGACGATCGCGTCGTAGTCCATCAGGACGTCGCCTGTGCCCGCTGGTCACCAGCGAGCGCCATCGCGAGCTTTTTTTCCTTCAAGACGATGCCTTCCGGTCGTGGTCCACACGTGACCAAGTGCCTCTCAGTCGACGCACAGGAAATCCTCGCAGCCCCCCAAGGGCGAGCTTCGAGACTGGACTGAAACCGAGCCAAGGAGCCCCGCATGTCCTCTCAGCCAACGCCCATCCACACCGCGGTCGGTGACGGCATCGCCCGCGCGGTCGCCGCCGTCGGCCTCGCCGGCTTCGCCCTCATCCACCTGCTCGATCTGCCCGACACGATGACCGGGACACCGTACATCGGCTGGCTCTACATCGGCCTGATCGTCTCGGCGCTCGGGCTGGCCGGCGCCCTCGTGCGCACCAGCGACAGCCGCGTCTGGCTCGCGTCGACCGGCCTCGTCGTCAGCGTGATCGTCGCCTACGTCCTCAGCCGGACGACCGGGCTGCCGCAGTCGACCGACGACATCGGCAACTGGGCCCAGCCGGGCGGTATCGCCATGCTCTTCGTCGGCGGCTGCCTGCTCGCCGTGAACACCGCCGTCCTGGCGGCACGCCGGGCGGTCACGGCTTCGGCCCGGCCGCAGTGGGCCCGGTTCCCCCAGCAGCGCCTGCGTTCGCTCGCCTAGCCGGTCCGCCGGCCGTCGCCGCCCGCGCCGCCATCTGCTTGAGCATCGTGTCGTGATCGATGTCCAGCTGTGCGCGGTAGCGGGCGGCGATGGGGTGCGTCGTTGTGTGTGACTCGTTGGGCTCAGGTAAGCGTGATCAATAGGTCACGGCTGGTGCTCCATCTCGCTCGCGCCGCCGGCGAGCGCCGCGGCCACCGCGGGATGGACGACCCTGCCGTCGGCGACGTTGACACCAGCACGCAGATCGGGGCTCTCGGCCAGGGCGGCGACGACCCCGCGCTCGGCGAGCCGCAGGACGTATGGGAGCGTGGCGTTGGTGAGGGCGTAGGTCGCCGTCACCGGGACGGCGCCGGGCATGTTCGTGACGCAGTAGTGGGTGATCCCGTCGAGCTCGTAGGTCGGCGCCGAGTGCGTCGTCGGGCGCGAGGTCTCAAAGCAGCCGCCCTGGTCGATCGACACGTCGACGAGCACGGCCCGGCGCTTCATCAGGCTGAGCTGGTCACGGCGGATCACCCACGGCGCGCGGGCGCCGTGGATCAGCACCGCTCCGATCACCAGATCAGCCGCCGGGAGCATCTCCTCGATCGCCAGGGTCGAGGAGTAGACGGTCGACGCGCGGCCGCCGAAGACGAGGTCGAGCTCGCGCAGACGGTCGATCGAGCGGTCGTAGACGAACACGTCGGCCTGCATGCCGATCGCGATCAGGGCGGCGTTGAGCCCGACGACGCCGCCGCCGATCACGAGCACCGTGGCCGCCGCCACCCCGGGGACGCCGCCCAGCAGGACGCCGCGGCCGCCCAGCGGCTTCTCGAGCATGAAGGCACCGGCCTGGGTCGCGATCTTCCCGGCGACCTCGCTCATCGGCGCCAGCAGCGGCAGGCTCCCGTTCACCGCCTCGACCGTCTCGTAGGCGATGCACGTCGCCCCCGACGCGCACAGCCCGGCGGCCAGCTCGGGCGCCGCGGCGAGATGCAGGTAGGTGAAGAGGGTGTGCTCGGGCCGCAGCAGCGCGACCTCGTCGGCGAGCGGCTCCTTGACCTTCAGCACCAGCTCAGCCGCGGCGAAGACCGCCTGGGCGTCGGCGGCGATGCGCGCCCCCTGGGCGACGTAGTCGGCATCCGTGATCGCGCTGCCGTCGCCGGCACCGGCCTGCACGATCACCTCGTGGCCGTGGCCGGTCAGCTCGCGTACACCGGCCGGGGTCAGCGCGACCCGGTACTCGTCGGTCTTGATCTCGGTCGGGACGCCGATCCTCACGCCGCCACCTGCCGCTCGTCGACGCGGGCGGTGAAGCTGCATCCGCGCAGCTCTAGTTCCGGCATCAGATCGGCGTGATCGATGCACGCCTCGGGTGCCACGACGCCGACCGTGTCGATCTTCTCCCGGGCGATCAGGCGCACCGCCGCGGCGGCCGGCGCCGCCGCCGAGACGACCCCACCTCCGAGGCCCCAGCCGGCGTGCGGCGGGGTGAGCGCCGTGACGCGGGCGACGCGACCGTCGGAGACGGCGACGACGACGTGGGTCGCGATCGCTTCGCTCGACGGCGGCAGGTCCGCGGCGGCGGCCTCGCGCCCGAGCAGCGCTGCCAGAAGCGCCGGGGGCAGCGACATGCGGAAGCTCGCCCGCGCGACGCCGAAGCTCTTGCCGAACGTCTGCAGCTCCGAATGGAGGGCATAGATCGTGTCGGCCGGGCCGACAGGAGACGGGAATGTGACGCGCCCGCCGGCGGCCAGCGGCGCCAGCGCGCGCACGGCACCGCCCTCGAGCACGATCGGGGCCAGGGTCAGCTCGTCGACCAACGTGCGCCGGGCGTATGGCCGCCGGTCGCCATCGCGTACCGCTGCGCTGACGTGGATCTCTGTGGCGACCTGGTCGCCGAGCAGGTCGACCGCCCACGCCGCCATCAGGTTCGTCGTACCGGGGCTGCCGCCGATGCCGAGCACCCCAACGAGGTCGGCGGCGATGAAGCGCTCGTCGAGCTCGAGTTGCCGCGCGGTCATCCAGTAGAGGCCGCCGAGATCGACGTAGTGGCAGCCGGCCTCGAGCGCCGCCTCCATCGCCTCCAGGCCGAGCCGATAGCTCGCCGCGTTGACGAGCACCGCGCACCCGGCGATCGCCTGTGCGAGGCCCACACGCGCGTCCAGCGTGACGGCGACGCCCTTGCCGGCGGCGTGTTCAGCCGCGAGCGCCGCGGCCGGGCCGTCACGGTCGACCAGGAGCAGTCGGGCCACCTCGTCCGACTCGGCGAGGTCGCGCACGATCGCGCGGCCGACGGCGCCCCCGGCACCGAGCACCGCGACCTTCACGGCGCCGCCGGCCGGTTCTCGACGCTGCATCGGCCGCGCGCGATCCGCTCCCAGGCCTCGCTCAGCACGCTGCGAAGGATCGCCTCGATCTCCGCGAACTGCACCGCGCCGGCGATCAGCGGCGGGGCGAGCTGGATGACGGGATCGCCGCGGTCATCGACGCGGCAGATCAGGCCGCGTGCCAACAGCGCGCCGGAGAGGAATCCGCGCAGGAGCGACTCGGATTCGGCGCGATCGAACCTCCGTTTCGTCTGGCGATCCTTGACCAGCTCGATCGCGTGGAAGAAGCCGGCGCCGCGCACATCGCCGACGATGTCGAGGTCGCGCAAACCGTCCAGCATCGCGCGGAAGGGGACCTCCCGCTCGCGGACCTGCTGACAGAGTTCTTCGCGCCGGATGATCTCGATGTTGGCCGAGGCGACCGCGGCGGCGACCGGGTGCCCGCCGAACGTGAAGCCGTGTACGAACATGGCGTTGTCGCTCATGAACGGCTCCGCGACGTGATCGGCGACGATCATCGCACCCATCGGCGCATAGGCTGACGTCAGGCCCTTCGCGGTGGTGATGATGTCGGGGACGTAGCCGTAGCGGTCACACCCGAAGTAGTGGCCGATGCGCCCCCACGAGCAGATCACCTCGTCTGAGATCAGCAGCACGCCATGGCGGTCGCAGATCTCGCGCACGCGCTTGAAGTAGCCCTCGGGCGGAGTGAAGCAGCCGCCGGCGTTCTGCACCGGCTCCAGGATCACCGCGGCCACGGTCTCCGGGCCCTCGAAGAGGATCCGGTGCTCGATCGCGTCGGCAGCCCAGAGCGGGTCCCGGTCGACGGGCGACCGGTACGAGTTCGTGTTCGGGACGTGACAGCCGCCAGGCGTCAGCGGCTCGAATGGCTGGCGCAGCGACGTCAGCCCGGTCGCGGCGAGCGCTCCCATCGACGTCCCGTGGTAGGCCAGCTCGCGGGCGATCAGCTTCGTCCGCGTCGCCCGGCCGCAGGCCTTGTGGTAGGCCCGGGAGAGCTTCCAGGCCGACTCGACCGCCTCGGATCCACCCGAGGTGAAGAACACCCGGTCGAGTCCCGGCGGAGCCAGCTCGGCGATCCGTGCGGCGAGCCTGATCGACGCCGGGTGGGCGCAGCTCCAGTTGGTGAAGAACGCGAGCTCCCGCGCCTGCGCGGCCGCGGCCGCGACGAGCTCTTCGCTGCCATGGCCGATGTTGACGCAGTAGAGCGCAGAGAGACCGTCGAGGTAGGGCTTTCCGTGCTCGTCGTAGACGTAGCAGCCGTCGCCACGGACGATGATCGGGACCTCGCTGTCGAGAAAGGCGCCCATCCGTGTGAAGTGCATCCACAGATGACGCCGGGCGAGTGCTTGGAGGTCGTCCCGCGCGACGGCGTCCCCTGGTGCGTGGCCGGTCAGGTGCGTGGCGATCCTGCTCCTCTTTGTCGGCCCCAGCTGGACGGTCGGGACAACGGTAGCGCCGGGCAGGCTTCGAATCAACGCGCCCTGGTCGCGTTGTACTTGGTCGGCGTTCGCAACTCGCGCCGGCGCCGGCCATGTCCTCGCCGCCCACGTCCACGCCCGGGGGTGCACCGGCCTGAGCTGGCGACGCGTGCGTTGCGGTGGAGGTCTTATTCTGATCGGCGCGGTTGGCAACCGACGCAGGAGGATCTGAGTGGAGTCGTGGACTCGGGGCATCGTTCGCTACCGCCGGCAGGTGCTTGTGGCGTGGCTCGTGCTGGTCGTCCTGGGCGGCCTCGGGGCCGCCAACCTCGGCGGCCTCCTGAGCAATCGCTTCAGCGTGCCGGGGTCCGACGCGGAAACGGGCCTGAACCTCCTGCAGAAGTACTTCGGCGAGCGCGGCGACGGATCGTTCACGCTCGTGACCAAGGCCGACGGGCCGGTGACGCCGGCCGTGCGCACGGCCTTGGCGGCGGCGGCCAGTCGGGCGGCCGCGGTGGTCAAGGGGGGTAAGGCGGGGCCGGTGCTCGCGGCGGCCCCGAACGTCGCCTACGTCCAGATCACGACGCCGCTCGAGAACGCCGAGGCCGCGGACGCCGTGCCGGGGCTGCGGGCGGCGATCCCGGCGATTCTCGGGGCCCAGACGTACCTCTCGGGCTTCCCGGCGATCAACCACGACACGCAGAAGCTCTACAGCAACGACCTGGCCAGGGGCGAGTCGATCGCCATCCCCATCGCCCTGCTGGTGCTGGCGTTCATGTTCGGGACGCTGGTCGCGATCGGCGTGCCGCTGGCGTTCGCGGCGGTGACGATCCCGTCGACGCTCGGAGCGGTCTGGGTCGCCGCGCACTTCATGGACATGGCCGTCTACGTGACGAACATCGTCACGCTGATCGGCTTCGCGATCGCGGTCGACTACTCGCTGCTGGTCGTGTTCCGCTTCCGCGAGGAGCTCGCTGGGCACGAGTCGGTCGACGACGCGCTGGTCGCGACGATGCGCACGGCCGGCCGGGCGACGCTGTTCTCGGGCGGCGTCGTAGCGATCGGCCTTTCGCTGCTGGCGTTCATGCCACTGCCGTTCATCCGGTCGATGGGCGTCGGGGGGCTGCTCGTGCCGCTGTTCTCGATCACCTCGGCCGCGACGTTCCTGCCGGCGCTGCTGTCGGTGCTCGGCCGGCGGATCAATCGCTTGCGAGTCGTGCCGCGCCGCGTCCTGGCCTCGCGCGCCGACGGCCGGCCCGGCTTCTGGTCGCGCCTGTCGGGGTCGATCATGCGCCGTCCGGTCCGCTACCTGATCGGGGCGAGCGCGGTGATGGTCGGCCTGGCGTTCCCGGCGCTCCAGCTGCACGTGACAGGCGGCGACAACCGCGGCGTCCCGCTGACGACCGAGGCGACCAAGGGCCTCGCGCTGCTGGAGCGGACGCTCGGACCGGGGGCGCTGGCACCGAACCAGATCGTGGTCAACACCAACGTCGCCGGCGGCGGACTGCGACCGGCGACGGTGGCCGCCGAGCAGCGCCTGGTCGCGCTGCTGCGGCGCGATTCGGACGTGACGCCGGAGACGATCCAGGCGCCGGCGCTGCTCGGCCAGACGCCGGCGGGCCTGGCGGCGTCGCGCCGGGCAAACCTCCTCGACGCCGGCGCGCAGGTGGTCCAGATTCGCGTGGCCGGGCGCGGCGACGCGGGCACGCCGGCGGCGATCGCGCTCGTGCACCGGATCCGTGGCCGCTACATCCCGGCGGCTGGCTTCGGCTCAGCTGACGTCGTCCTGACGGGCGCCCCGGCGTTCGGCGTTGACTTCACCACGCGAGCCTACGGCGCCTTCCCGTGGCTGGTGCTGGCCGTGCTCGTGCTCAGCTACCTGCTGCTGCTGCGAGCGTTCCGCTCGGTGATCCTGCCGGCCAAGGCCGTGCTCATGAACCTGCTGTCGGTGACCGCGACGTACGGGGTGCTGGTGCTCGTCTTCGAGCACGGGCTCCATTCGAGCCTCGGGCTCGAGGGCTCGCCGCAGATCGACGCGTGGATCCCGATCTTCCTGTTCGCGATGCTGTTCGGCCTGTCGATGGACTACGAGGTCTTCCTGCTCTCCCGGATGCGCGAGGAGTGGGACGAGACGCACGATAACGAGCACGCCGTGGCGTACGGCCTCGAGCAGACCGGGCGGATCATCACCGCGGCCGCCGTGATCATGATCGCCGCCTTCGCCGGCTTCACGGCCGGGTCGTTCGTTGGCCTCCAGGAGTTCGGGATCGGCCTGTCGGCGGCGATCTTCTTCGACGCGACCGTCGTGCGGGCGCTCCTCGTGCCGGCGCTGATGAAGCTGCTCGGCGACTGGAACTGGTACCTGCCCGACCGCGTCCGTCGTGCCCTACGCCTGGCGTCGCCGGGCCCGGCAACGGTCGAGGGCGGCTGAGCCGGCCGTCGCATGATCGCTGGCACCAACGCCCGCGCTGCTCGCCCCCGTCGTCGCGCTCTGATCCGGCGGTGCGCGTCGAACACAGCCTAGGATCATCGGCGGCTGTCGGCGGGGCGTAGACGTGCCGGGTGTCGCCGAGTACCGGGCGACGCGCCGCCGTAGCCAGTCCCGGCGCTTCGGTTCCGCGGCGTCGACGTGCGGGTGACCTACGTGGCGTCGTCGCGCCCGGGCCGATGAAGAGGCTCGCCCGCACCGACCAACACGACTTCACCCGATGAGAGCCCAGGCGTCCGCCGCGTCGGCGCGGCGGCGCTCCAACTGCCGCTCAATCGCTTGCTGTTCGTCCACGGCCTGCGCGAGGCTATCGGCTGAGCGGGCGTTTTCATCCGCCCCGCGATTCAAGCCCTCGATCGGCAGCATTCGCTACGAGGGTTCGCGTCCGTATTTATTGCAATCGGGGCGCCCGGATTCGAACCGGGGACCTCACCGACCCGAACGGTGCGCGCTACCAGGCTGCGCCACGCCCCGATGAACACCTGCAGTATCCCACAGGCGGCTCCCGGCCGGAATCCCGCCACCGAGCCGCGGGCGGGATGCCACGCCGGGGCGCGACGCGCCCAACAACAGATAATGGGCGCGCAGCCGCCGGCGCGCCCGGTGGAGCGCGCTCTCCACCGCTGACACCGTCAGGCCCGTGCTCGCGGCGAGCTCGGCGTAGCTGCGACCGGCCAGCTCGCGCATCGCCAGCAGCTCGCGCTCGACCCGAGGCAGCTCTCCGAAGGCGAGACACAATGTCGCGAGTCGCTGGCGCAGCTCGAGCGCCGCGTGGGGGTCGCACGTCGGCCCGAGCTCGACCAGATCCTCCGTCAGCGCCGACTCGGCATGGCGGCCGCGCCACCGATGCTGATCGATGCATGCGTTGCGCGCGATCTCGTAGATCCACGGCTTGAAGACGATCGGCCGCTCGCTCGAGCGCATGCCGCGCAACGCCGCGATGAAGACCTCCTGAGCGATGTCCTCCGAGCGGCCGACGTCGCCGACCCGGGCGCAGACGTAGGCGGTCAACGGGACGCGGTAGCGATCGACCAGCTGCTCGAAGCTCCGCTCGTCGCCGCTGCGGACCCCGGCCACGAGATCCCCATCCGGCGGACTCGCCGCTGGCCTCCGGCACTGCGCTGACGGCTCCATGTACCCCCGCCTCCATGCTGAGATGCCGACCCCGGTCGGACCGCTGCTCCGGGACGGTCCGCTAGAGGATACGCCAGACTGGAGACGGAGATGGCCCATCTCGAAGAGATCCTCGAACACCTCGAGCGCCTGCTGGAACCGGAGCTCTTCGAGGACTACTGCCCCAACGGGCTCCAGGTCGCCGGACGCGCCGAGGTCGCCACCGTCGTGACCGGGGTCTCGGCCCATCTCGAGCTGATCGAGCTGGCGCTGGCCCGCCGGGCCGACCTCGTCGTGACTCACCACGGCATCCTCTGGGACGGCGACGACCGCCGCGTGACCGGCCGGCTGCATCGGCGCCTTCGGCTTCTGCTCGCCGCCGACGTCGCCCTCGCCGCGTATCACCTCCCGCTCGACGCCCACCCGGAGTTCGGCAACAACGCGCTGATCGCCGCCGGGCTCGGCTGCGTCGACCGACGTCCGTTCGGCCGCCACCGCGGCCGCGAGATCGGCTGCCGCGGCGACTTCGCCGCTGACGGCATCTCCGCCGCCGAGCTCCTGCTCCGGGTGCACGACCTGACCGGCCGCCGTCCGCTGGCGTTCACCACCGGCCCCGATCAGATCCGGTCGATCGGAATCGTCTCCGGCGCCGGCGCGGGCCACCTCGGCGAGGCGATCGCCGCCGGCCTCGACGCCTTCATCACCGGGGAGCCGGCCGAGCGGGTGATGGCCGAGGCCCGCGAGTCGGCGATCCACTTCATCGCCGCCGGCCACTACGCGACCGAGACGTTCGGCGTGCGCGCGCTCGGTGACCGCCTGGCCGACCGGTTCGGCGTCGACCACGTCTTCATCGACGTGTCGAACCCGATCTGAGCTGCGGCCGCACCCGGCCATCCGTCCGCGTTCCTTGTGCCCGTCCGCCGCACGCGGTATACAGGAGACGGTCACAAACATAGGAGGCCGCACCGATGCCGAATCACCTGACGCCCACCGAACTCGCGCGCGAAGCTGGGCTGGAGCGACGTGAGGTCATCTCCAAGTGCATGGAAATGGGCGTCCCGATTTTTCAAGGTCGCATCGACAAGTACCTGTTCCTCAGCAGCCTGAGCAAGATCGGCGAGGCACGCCAGGCGTTCGAGGTCACCGGCTAGGAGGCAACGCTCGGACGGCGCCCCCGGGTCGGACGACCGGGGCCCGTCCCGGCAAGCCTGACGGGGCGCGCTCGCCTCGACCGCCTGACCTGCGAGCGCAGCGCGGTCCGCCGACCGCGCCGACGCCGGGCCGGCGCTAGCCGCTGCCACTCTGGCGCAGCAGCGCCGTCGTCGTCTGCTCCAGGATCTTGCGCCAGGCCCGCGTCTTCTCCGGCTCGGCCGCGAAGTGCTTGACGACGTCCCGGACGCGCGTCGCCGAGATCTCGATCCCGTGCCGCCCGCAGACCTCCTTCAGCGAGTCGTACTCCCCGGCCAGCTTGAACGTGACCGACTGGAAGCCGTGCCGGGCGATCGCCACGCGGGCGCCGAAGTCCATGATCGAGGTCTCGAACATCAGCTCGTCGTTCGCATCCGGCTCGATCAGCACGATGTCGACCCCCGGATAGCGCTCCTCCCACCGCCGGGCCATCTCGTGCAGGCGCTGGTGGGCGAGCATCTTGAACGCCTGGTAGCCGATCTGCGGGAAGCCCATGTCCGAGATCCGCCGGGGCCGCTGGCCGCGGACGGTCATCACCGACCGCTGGAAGTCGTTGACGTAGGGAACCAGCGGGTTGAGCACCACGACCAGCTTTGCCCCACGCTCGATCGCGATGTCGAGGTTGGTCGTCGAGACGAGACCGCCGTCGACGAACTCCCGGCCCTTGACGGTCACCGGCGAATAGACGACCGGCATCGCCGCCGAGGCCCGCGTCGCCAGCGAGATCGGCACGTCGTCCCAGCCCTCGCCGCCGAAGATCACCCGCTCGCACGTGTCGAGCTCGGTCGCGACCAGGTAGAGCTCGCGCGAGAGCAGGCGGAAGTCGTCGCTGCGGCCCGCCCTGCCCAGCACCTCGCGCAGGTAGGACTCCATGCCCGCGCCGGTGTAGAAGCCTGCTGGGAGCGCCTCAGCCAGCCCGAGGATCAAGTCCATCATCGACACCTGGCCGATCCTTCCCGCCAGCTTGCGCATCAGGCGGGCCGCCTTCAGCGGCAGCACCGCGCCCTTGCGGGCGTACTCGAGCAGGTCGAGCCGCAGCAGCGCCCCGATGTCGAGATCCGGGAGCGTCGACGGCGCCTGGCGCACGACCGCCCGCATCATCTCGTCCGGCGTGACGCCGTTGGCCGCCAGCGCGGCGATCACCGATCCCGCTGACGTGCCGACGTAGACGTCGAAGTCGTTGATCGTCGTGTTGACCGAGAGCAGGTCGAGCGCCTGGAGGGCCCCGATCTCATAGACGCCCCCGGTCAGGCCACCGCCCCCGAGCACGAGCGCCGTCCTCGACGGCCGCTTGCGGCCGCTCCGGCGCCCCCTCGAACCGTGCACCGGCC
The DNA here is from genome assembly GCA_963742705.1 of uncultured Solirubrobacterales bacterium. Lineage (GTDB taxonomy): Bacteria > Actinomycetota > Thermoleophilia > Solirubrobacterales > Solirubrobacteraceae > Palsa-513. Next base: position 571,483 of record CAVUMZ010000019.1, read on the forward strand.
CCGGTTCGAGCTTCACGACCTTGCCCATGCCGCCGACATTCTATGGCCGCCGTCGACGACGACCCAACCAGCGCGCCCACGCGGTGCCCCGCCTATCCTCCGGACGCTTGCCCCGTGCTCTGCGCCCGTTGATCCTCGCCGCAGCCCTGGCGCTCCCAGCCGTCCCGGCCACGGCCGCCCGGGCCCAGGCGACCGCGCCCGGAGGCAAGCCGGCCGGACCCGCGCTGGCCCCGGGTCCGCTCGCCCACCTGCGCGGGATCCTGGGCGCCGCGATGGCCCACGCCGGACCGCAGGCGGGCGCGCTCGTCGTCGATCTCGCGACCGGCGGCCAGATCTACTCGCTGCGACCCGACACGCCGCGGGTGCCCGCGTCGGTCGAGAAGCTCTACACGACCGCGACGGTGCTCGCCCGCCTCGGCCCGGGGACACAGCTGCAGACGGCCGTCGCCGGCGTCGGATCGCCCGATCCCGCCGGCGTCTGGCACGGCAACCTCTACGTCGACGGCGCCGGCGATCCGACCTTCGGCACCCACGCCGCCGGCGGCGGACTCGCCAGCGCGACCGATCTCGCCGAGACCCTCGTTACCGCCACCGGGATCAAGCGCATCGACGGCTCGGTGATCGGTGACGAGTCGATCTTCGACGCCCGGCGCGGCGAGCCGGCCAGCGCCTATCTGCCCGACACGGACCTGGCCGGCCAGCTCAGCGGGCTCGCCTTCAACCGCGGCCAGACGGGCAAGCTGACGTCGCCGGCGGCGTACGCCGCCGGACAGGTGGCCGCGGCGCTGCGCGCCCGCGGGGTGCCGGTGACCGGTCGCTCGACCGCTGGCGTCAAGCCGGCGACCGCCCATCTCCTGGCCAGCGTCCCGTCGCCGCCGGTGCGCACACTCGTCGCCATGACCGACCTCCCGTCCGACAACTTCTTTGCCGAGATGCTGCTCAAGGACCTCGGCGCCCGCTTCGGCGGCGCCGGCACGACCGCCGCCGGCGTCGGCGTCGTGCTCGCCTGGCTCGGCCACCTCGGGATCAAGCCGCACATCGTCGACGGCTCCGGCCTCTCCGACCAGGACCGGACCACGCCGACCCAGGTCGTATCGCTGCTGCGCGCCGTCGCCCCGACGGGCCGGCTCGCGGCGATCGGCGCCGACCTGCTGCCGGCGCTGCCGGTCGCCGGACGCAGCGGCACGCTGATCAAGCGGATGCGTCGAACCGCCGCGGCCGGACGCTGCACGGCCAAGACCGGCACGCTGATCGGCGTCTCGACGCTCGCCGGCATCTGCGACGGCCGCTTCGCCTTCGCCTTCCTCATGAACTCGATCAGCGACAGCAAGGCGCACAGCCTCCAGGACCAGATGACGGTCGCACTCGCCGCGGCCGGCTGAGTCGTTGCTCAGCCGATCAGCTCGAGCAGCCCGGCCTCGTCGAGCACCGGGACGCCGAGCCGCTCTGCCTTCTCGAGCTTGGTCCCGGCGCTCTCGCCGGCGACGACGTAGTCCGTCTTCTTCGAGACCGACGTCGTGACCCGGCCGCCGGCACCGACGATCAACTCCGTCGCCTGCTCGCGTGACAGCGCCGGCAAAGTCCCCGTCAGCACGAGCGTCAGCCCGGCCAGCGGCCCCTCTCCCGGCGGCGGTCCGGCCTCGGCGAACTGGAGTCCGGCCGCCCGCAGCCGTCCGATCTGGTCGGCCATCGCCGGATCGGCGAGCTGGCCGGCGATCGTCGCCGCCATCTTCGCGCCGATCCCCGGCGTCTGCGCGATCGCCTCGGCCGAGGCCGCCAGCAGGGCGTCGATGTCGCGGAACTGGCGGGCCAGGTTCTGCCCGGTGACCGCCCCCACCTCCTCGATCCCGAGCGCGAACAGCACCCGGGCGAACGGTCGCTCACGTGACGAGTCGATCGCCGCGATCAGGTTGGCCGCCGACGTCTCCGCGAAGCGGTCGAGCTCGGTCAGCTGCTCGACGGTCAATTCGTAGATGTCAGGCGCCGTCCGCACCAGGCCGCGCGACTGGAGCACGCCGACCTGCTTCTCGCCGAGGCCGTCGATGTCCATCGCCCCACGCGAGACGAAATGCTTCAGGAGCTGCCACTGCCGGCCCGGGCAGACCGGGTTCGGGCACTTCGTGAAGACCCCCTCCGCCGGCTTCACCGTCTCCGTCGCGCAGTCGGGACACCGGGCCGGCGGCTCCGGCGGCGGCGCCCGATCCGGCCGGCCGACCGCACCCGGGGCCGGCGAGACGACCTGCGGGATCACGTCTCCGGCCCGCAGCACGATCACCTCGTCGCCGGGTCGGACGTCCTTGCGGCGCAGATCCTCCTCGTTGTGGAGGGTCGCCAGCTTCACGGTGACGCCGCCGACGGCAACCGGCTCGAGCTCGGCGAACGGGTGCAGGTCGCCGTACTTGCCGACGTTCCAGTGGACCGCGCGCAGCGTGGTCTTCGCCGTGGTCGGCGGGAACTTCCAGGCGATCGCCCAGCGCGGGTCGCGTCCGACCGCCCCCAGCCGCCGCTGGAGCTCGTGGTCTGAGACCTTGACGACGACGCCGTCGATTTCGAAGTCCAGCCGCCCGCGCCGCTGCTCCCACGCCAGGCACTGCGCGATCACCTCGTCCTCCTCGCGCAGGAGGACGATGTCCGGGTTGACCGGAAAGCCGCTCTCGCGCAGCCAGGCCAGCGCCGCCCAGTGGTTCTCGAAGGCGATCCCCGCGGTCGCGCCGATGCCGTAGGCCAGCATCGACAGGGGCCGCTCCGCCGCCAGCGCCGGATCGAGCTGGCGGATCGTCCCCGCCGCCGAGTTGCGCGGGTTCATGAACGTCTGCAGGCCGGCCGCCGCCCGCCGTTCGTTCAGCGCGGCGAAGTCCGGCAGCGACATGTAGATCTCGCCCCGGACCTCGACCAGCGACGGCGCCGACGGGATGCGCAGCGGGATCGCCGCGATCGTGCGCAGATTGTGGGTCACGTCCTCGCCGACCTCCCCGTCGCCCCGGGTGGCGCCGCGGTCGAGAACGCCGTCACGGTAGAGCAGCGAGATGGCCAGACCGTCGATCTTCGGCTCGCATACGAACTCGAACGCCGGATCGGCGATCCCCTCGCGGGCGAGATGTCCCCGCATCCGCGCGACCCACGCCCGCAGCTCCTCGGGCGACCGGGCGTTGGCCAGCGACAGCATCGGCTGGAGGTGCGTCACCTTGCGCAGGCGGCTGACCGGCGTCCCGCCGACCCGCTGCGTCGGCGAGTCGCTCGTCACGAGCTCGGGGTTGGCCGCCTCCAGCGCCCGCAGCTCGTCGAACAGGGCGTCGTACGCATCGTCGCCGATCTCCGGGTCGTCGAGCACGTAGTAGCGATGCTCGTGGTGGCGGATGACCGCCCGCAGCTCCTCGAGCCGGTTCGACGGCTCAGACATCGAGCAGACGCCCGAGCTCGAACTCCCGCAGCACCTCGATCCCCGGGACGTCGGTCAGATCGAAGTGGATCGGCGTGACCGCGATGCGTCCGGCCGCCACCGCCGCCAGGTCGGTGCCCGGCTCGTCGCGGAAGCCCGGATCGTTGCCGTAGACCCAGTAGTGACGCCCCCCGCCCTCTTCGCGCTCGAGCCGCAGCTCGTCGCGGTAGATGCGCTTGCCCAGCCGGGTCACCTCGACGCCGTTGGGCGGCACGCCCGGCACGTTGATGTTCAGCAACGTCCCAGCCGGCAGCGGCTTGCGCTCGAGCGAGTCGACCAGCCGGGCGACGAAGCCCGCCGCGATGTCGAAGTCGAAGCCGCCCTCGTCGCCGAAGTCCACGCCCCACCCGCGCGACTGCTGCGAGACGGCGATGCCCGGCATGCCGAGGATCAGCGCCTCGAGCGCCGCGGCCACGGTGCCCGAGTAGGTGATGTCGTCACCGAGGTTCGCCCCGTGGTTGATCCCCGAGACCACGAGGTCGACCTGGAGGCCCTCGATCAGGCCGAGCTGGGCCAGACGGACGCAGTCGACCGGCGTCCCATCGGTCGCGTAGCCGACGCTGCCGTCGCCGAAGTCGACCTCCGTCACCAGCAGTGGCCGCCGCGTCGTGATCGACCGGGCCGTGGCCGACCGGTTGCCGTCGGGCGCGATCACCGTCAGGTGAACCCCGTCGACGCGCCGCAGCGCCCGCCGGAGCGCCTGTAGGCCGTCGGCCTGGATGCCGTCGTCGTTGGTAAGCAGCACCTCGAGCACACGGCCAGGATATTGGGGCGCGCGGTCCCCACCCGCCGCGGGGCGTCTCAGGCGTGCAGATGACGCCGGGCGCTCAACACGCGCGGGGCCTCACCGGCGACCTGCACGGTCAGGCGCACCGTCACCACGGTCGCCGGCGCGCGTCGCAGCCTGCGCAGCGTCGCCCGCGTCAGCCGCACCCGCCAGGCCACCCGACCGGGGCCGCGCGCGCCCAGCACCGACTGGCCGACGATCACCTGCGCCGAGCGGGGGCCGCCGTCGGCCCGCGCCGTGATATGCAGGCGCACGGCCGCCGCCCGCCCGATGAGCACGTCGACGCGGGCCTGCGCCCGCCGGTCGACGGCGAACGACCCAGCGACCCCCTGCGCCCCGAGCGCGCCGAAGACGGCGCTCGCGCTCAACCGCGGAGCGACCACCCCGGCCGGCGCGACGGAAGCCGGCGCGACGGCGGGCGCAGCCGGGGCGGTCGTGGTCGACCCCGGCGCGTCCGTGACCGCCGTGGGCGTCGTCGGCGTCGGGCTCGCGGCGGCCGGCGGGGGAGGCGTCGTCGGCGGGGGCGTCGTCGCGGGCGGCGGCGACCCGACCGTGATCGCGTGGGCCACGCTCGTCGCCGCCCCGGCGTTGTCGCCCACCACCAGGGTCACCGTGCGCTGGCCGCCGCCGCCGAAGGTGTGGCTCGTCTGGGCGCCGGCCGCGCCGGTGCCGTCGCCGAAGTCCCAGCGGTAGGAGACGAGATGGCCGTCGGGGTCAGACGATGCGGACGCGTCGAACGAGAACGCCAGGCCGTCGCCGCTCGCGCTGGTGAACTCTGCCACCGGCGGCTGATCGTCGGCGGCGCGCTGAAGGCACGCCCCGGCCGCGTTCGAGAACTCGCTCTGAAGCATGTAGTCGTCGCCGTTGATCGTCTGGTCGAACTCCGCGCCCGCCGGGCCGACCGGCGTCCCGTAGGAGCTGCGGCACTTGTCGGCGATCTCGCTCCCGTCGCTCGTGTCGATCCATCCCGGTTCGTCGACCAGCGGGTCGGTGATCATCTCGATGTGCTCGTGGCTCATCAGGTTGACCGTGGAGTCGGCCGGGCTTCCGTTCGGGCTCTGCGGAGCGGTGCAGCCGCTCGCCGACGGATACGGGATGTCCGCGTAGATCACCGGATCAGCGTCGGGGAACGCCGGATAGGCAGCCGGGTCGACCTGCGAGTGGTAGGCACAGTAGGAGCTCGTCGAGCACACCGCCGAGCTCGTGTCCTGGCAGCTGAGGACGCCCGACGGCGTCAGCACGAAGTAGACCCGGTCGAGCCCTGGCGTCCAGCCGTTGACCTGCAGGTCCGCGATGACCTCGGCCTGGATCGCCGCATCGGTCAGGCACGAGGCGTGGCCGAGCCCGAGCGTGCCCATCGCGCAGCTCTGGAACGGATACGGAGTGCGGTCCACGTAGGCGCCGCCGAAGCTCGTGTCGTAGGCGATCTTGCCGGCGCTGTCACCGTACTCCGTGGCGACCGAGTAGACGTTGGTCTGCGTCCCGGTGTCGGCGGCGACGTCGGCGAGGTACCTGTTGACGAGGGCCTCGTAATCGGCGCCCAGGGCCCCGGCCGGGTCCCAGTAGATCACGAACGTCTTGGTCGAGTGCATGACCGGGCCGCCCCCGTAGCTGACGTGACCGCTGGGCGACGCCGCGGCGAGCGGTCGGACGCCGTCGGTCAGGACGGGCGCGGTGCCGGCGAACGCGCCGAGCAGGCGGCCGCGCGCCGCTGCGGTGCCCGGCAGCGCCAGCGCGACCAGGGCGAGCATCGCCGTTGGTCTGAACATCGCGCCATCCTAGCCCCGCCGGGGGCCCGACTACACCAACTCGAGAAAGACCATCTCCGTCGAGTCCGACCGGCGCGGCCCGAGCTTGAGGATGCGCGTGTAGCCGCCCGGCCGCGTCTCGTACCGGGGCGCGACCTCCTCGAAGAGCTTGTGCACGATGAACTTGTCCTGACCGAGCGCCGACAGCGCCAGCCGCCGGGCGTGGAGGTCGCCGCGCTTGGCCAGGGTGATCAGCTTCTCGACCTCCGGCTTGACCGCCTTGGCCTTGGCCTGGCTGGTCGTGATGCGCTCGTGCTCGATGACCTCCTTGCAGAGGTTGCGCAGCAGCGCCTTGCGGTGGGCCGAGTCCCGGCTCAGCTTGTGTCGTGTCTTCTGGTGGCGCATCGTCTCTCCCCTTGTCAGTCGGCCCGTAGGTGGAGACCGCGCGCTTCGAGCGTCTCGATGACCTCGTCGATCGACTTCTTGCCGAAGTTCGGAATCGCGTTCAGCTCGGCCTCGGACTTCGAGATCAGGTCCCCGACGGTCTGGATCCCCGCCCGCTTGAGGCAGTTGTAGGAGCGCACGCCGAGCTCGAGCTCCTCGATCAGAATGCCCCACTCCTCACCCTGCATCGCCGCCGGCACGCCGCCGGCCCCGCCGCCCGGCAGGGCGCCGTCGAGCGCGTGCGACGGCTCGCGCAGCTCGGCCAGCCGCTCGACATCGGTGAAGATCGCCAGCTGCGAGATCAGCAGCTCGGCCGCTTCGCGCAGTGCCGCCGACGGCTCGACCGAGCCGTCGGTCTCGATGTCGAGCGTCAGCTTGTCGAAGTCCGTCTTCTGGCCGACCCGGGCCTGCTCGACCGCATAGGCGACGCGCCGCACGGGAGAGAAGATCGAGTCGATCGGAATCACGCCGATCGGCTGGTCGGGCGACTTGTTCTCCTCCGCCGGCCGGTAGCCCCGGCCGCGGCCGACGGTCAGGTACAGCTCGAGCTTCGTCTTCTTCTCGAGCGTCGCGATATGGACGTCCGGGTTCAGCACCTCGACGCCCGAAGGCAGATCGATGTCCTTCGCGGTGATCTCGCCCGGGCCGGTCGCGACCAGCGCCGCCTCGACCTCGGTCGCGTCGGAGTGCATCCGGCAGACGACGCCCTTCAGGTTGAGGACGATGTCGGTGACGTCCTCGGTCACGCCCTTGATCGTCGAGAACTCGTGCGCGACCCCCTCGATCCGAACGCTCGTCACGGCGGCACCCGCCAGCGAGGAGAGCAGCACCCGGCGCAGCGAGTTGCCAAACGTGTAGCCGAAGCCACGGTCGAGTGGCTCGATCACGAACGAGCCGCGGTTCTCCTCGACGGATTCACTCGTGATCCGGGGGATTTGAAAATCAAGCATCGGGGTCCTAACGTCGTCGTGTTCGGGGGCCCGCGCCGAGGCGGAGCGCAGGCGGGTGCGGAGCGTTTGCTACTTCGAGTACAGCTCGACGATGAGCTGCTCCTGCACGGGCGCGGCGACCTCGCGCCGCTCAGGCCGCCGCAGCACCTTCGCGGTCAGTGAGTCGTGATCGGCCTGCAGCCACGCAGGCACCTGGCCAGTGAGCTCAGTCGCATCGCGGATGACCTGCTCCGCCGCCGTCTCGGCCTTCACCGCGATCACATCCCCTGGTCGCACCTGATAGCTGGGGATGTCCACGCGACGGCCGTTGACCGTCCAATGGCCGTGGCGCACGAGCTGACGCGACTGACGGCGCGAGGCGGCGAAGCCGAGCCGGACGAGTACGTTGTCGAGGCGGCACTCGAGCAGCGTCAACAGGTTCTCGCCGGTGATACCTGCCTGCCGCGACGCCTTCTCGTAATAGCCCTGGAACTGCTTTTCGAGCACGCCGTAGTAGCGCTTGGCCTTCTGCTTCTCGCGCAGCTGCAAGCGGTACTCGCTCTGCTTCTGGCGGCCACGGCCGTGCTCGCCCGGCGGATATGCGCGGCGCTCGACGCCGCACTTGTCCGTCAGGCAGCGCTCGCCCTTGAGGAACAGCTTCTGACCCTCACGGCGGCACTGCTTGCACTGCGCAGATGTGTCTCTTGCCATCTCGAACCTCAGGCGATCAGACGCGGCGCCGCTTGCGGGGGCGGCAGCCGTTGTGGGCTTGCGGGGTGACGTCCTTGACGCCGGTCACTTCGAGACCGGCCGCCTGTAGTGAGCGGATCGCGGTTTCGCGGCCTGAGCCGGGCCCCTTGACGAAGACCTCGACCTTCTGCAGCCCCTGCTCGATGCCCTTGCGGGCCGCCGCATCGGCCGTGACCTGGGCGGCGAACGGCGTCGACTTGCGTGAGCCCTTGAAGCCGGCGCCGCCGGCGGACTCCCACGCGATCACGTTGCCCTGCTGATCGGTCAGCGAGACGATCGTGTTGTTGAAAGAGGTCTTGATGTGCGCCTGCCCGATCGGGATGTTCTTCTTCGGCTTGCGCCGGCCGCGCGCGGGGCGCCTCGGAGCCGGCATCTACTTCTTGCCCGCTTTCTTCTTGCCGGCGACCTGCATCCGCTTCGGGCCCTTGCGGGTACGCGCGTTGGTCTTGGTCTTCTGCCCCCGGACCGGCAGCCCGCGCCGATGGCGGATGCCGCGATAGCAGCCGATCTCCGTCAGGCGCTTGATGTCCTGCGAGCGCTCGCGGCGCAGATCGCCCTCGACCGTGAGATCCGTGTCGATGATGTCGCGCAGTTTGCCGATATCGGACTCGGTCAGGTCGCGGACGTAGACGTCACGTGAGATCCCGACCTTGTCGAGCAGCTGGCCGGCGGTCGGTCGACCGACGCCGAAGATGTACGTCAGGCCGATCTCGACGCGCTTGTTCAGCGGCAGGTTCACCCCCGCGATGCGTGCCACGGGCTAACCCTGCCGTTGCTTGTGGCGCGGGTTCTTGCAGATCACGAGAACGGTGCCGTGGCGCCGCACGATCTTGCACTTTTCGCACATCGGCCTGACCGACGGTCGTACCTTCATGATCCCTTTCGATGAGTCCAGTCGAGTCGGCTCTGGCTGCCGGTTCGGCGGCCGCTACCGCTCGCGGATGAGCAGACGCGCGTCGGTCTCTGAACCTGGGCGCGATCCGGGATGTTAGCAACTGCCGTACGGCAACCGTCGCCCCGGCTTTTGCGACACCGACTCAGGGGCGGGTCCCGGCGCCCTTCGCCGGGCGCAACTCCCCGTTGACCCCGGCGTCGTCGAGGTGCCACGGCGTCAGGATACGCGGCCCTTCGGGGGTGATCGCGACCGTGAACTCGAAGTGCGAGGCCAGTGAGCCGTCCTGCGAGAAGATCGCCCAGCCGTCGCCGCCGACGCGAACGGCCTGCCGGCCGGCCGTCGTCATCGGCTCGATCGCCAGGACCATCCCCGGCTCGAGCAGCGGCCCCTTGCCCGCCGGCCCGTAGTTGGGGATCTGCGGATCCTCGTGCATGTCGCGGCCAATCCCGTGGCCGACCAGCGACCGTACGACCGCGAGCCCGGCGTCCTCGACGCACTCCTGCACGGCGTGGGAGACGTCGCCGAGGCGGTTGCCGACCAGACACTGGTCGACGGCCGCGAACAGCGAGCGCTCGGTGGTCGCAAGCAGCTTCGACGCGATCGCGCTGACCGGGCCCACCGGGAAGGTCCGCGCCGCATCGGCGACCCAGCCGTCGAGCGTCACGCCGACGTCGACCGAGATCACGTCACCGCGCTCGAGCGCGTAGGGCCCGGGGATCCCGTGAACGACCATCGAGTTCGGCGACGCGCAGATCGACCCGGGAAAGCCCCGGTAGCCCTTGAACGCCGGCACCGCCCCCTGCGAGCGGATGAACTTCTCGGCCGTCGCGTCGAGCTCGGCGGTCGTCACGCCGGGCCGAATCTGCCGCTCGAGCAGCCGCAGCGTCCGCACCAGGATCTCTCCCGCCGCGGCCATCTTCTCGATCTGGTCGGGTGTCTTCTTGATGATCATGTTCGACTCCGCCCGCCCGCGGCCTCGGGGCAGCCCCCGCCGCGCCGAGCCAGCCCGGCGGCGCGGCCGGTCGCCGGGTCGGCCTACAGCTGCTCCTCGAGGCGCAGCGTGGCGAGCGTCGCCCGGATGTGGTCGTGGACCTCGCTCGGCCCCCGCGTGCCGTCGAAGCGCCGCAGCAGTCCCCGCGCCTCGTAGTAGTCGATCAGTGGGGCGGTTTGCTTGTGATAGACGGCCAGTCGCTTGCGGACCGTCGACTCCTCGTCGTCCTTGCGCTGGATCAGCTGCGACCCGTCGATGTCGCACCGCCCGGCGTGCTTGGGCGGGTCGTAGTCGACGTGGTAGACGCGGCCCGTCTTGCGGCTCACCCGCCGGCCTGAGAGCCGCCTCACCACCTCGTCGTCGGGAACGTCGATCAGGAGCGTCGTCGTCAGCCGCCGGTCGAGCTTCTCGAGCTCGCGGCCCAGCGCGTCCGCCTGCTCGAGCGTGCGGGGGAAGCCGTCGAGCAGGAACCCGTCGCGCGCGTCGTCAGCCTCCAGCCGCTCGAGGATCACGCCGATGATCACCTCGTCGGGGACCAGCTCGCCGGCCTCCATGTACTTCGCCGCCGCCCGGCCGAGCTCGGTCGCGTCGGCGACGGCCTGGCGCAGGATGTCGCCCGTCGAGATGTGCGGCAGGCCGAAATCCTCGGTCAGCCGCGCGGACTGGGTGCCTTTGCCGGCCCCGGGAGGGCCGAGCAGGATCAGGTTCAATTCGGACACGGCAAGTCTTTCCCCTCGAGGGCGGGCGCGGCGTCAGAGAAGCGTAGCGCCATCCCGCCCCCGCCCCGGCCGGGCTAGGTCTTGAGGAAGCCCTCGTAGTTGCGCATCATCAGCTGCGCCTCGAGCTGCTTCATCGTGTCGAGGGCGACGCCGATCACGATCAGCACCGACGTCCCGCCGAAGTTGAAGTTGGCGTGGGCGCGGACGATAAGGATCGTCGGCAGCGCCGCGACCGCGGCCAGGTACAGCGCGCCCGGGAAGGTCAGGCGGGCCAGGATCCGGTCGAGGAACTCCGCCGTCGGCCGGCCTGGCCGCACCCCCGGGATGAAGCCACCGAACTTCTTCAGGCTGTCGGCCTGGTCGACCGGGTTGAAGGTGACCGCCGTATAGAAGTACGTGAAGACGATGATGAAGACCGATTCCCCGAGCACGTAGTGCCAACCGTTGGGGCTGAAGAAGTTCGAGATCGACTGCGCCCACGGGGTGTTGATCAGCTGGCCGACCGTCGGCGGGAAGGCCATGATCGACGCCGCGAAGATCACCGGGATGACCCCGGCCATGTTGACTCGCAGCGGCAGGTAGGTCTGGCCGCCCTGCGTCATGCGCCGGCCGATCACGCGCTTGGCGTACTGGACCGGGATCCGCCGCTGCCCTTCCTGGATGAAGACGATCGACGCGACGACGCCGAGGACGATGAACGGCATCATCACCTTGAAGACCTGGTTGTCGGACGTCCACCACGCCTGCATCCCGCTCGGCAGGCGGCTGACGATCGACGCGAAGATCAGCAGCGAGATGCCGTTGCCGATGCCCCGGTGGGTGATCAGCTCGCCCATCCACATCAGCAGGATCGTCCCGGCGGTCAGCGTGATCACGATCAGGAAGATGTGCGGCAGATCGAAGTTCGTGATCACCGGCTCGCCTGAGGCCGCCGAAAGCGACCGGAAGAGGAAGACGTAGCCGATCGACTGGGCGAACGCCAAGCCGACGGTCAGGTAGCGCGTGTACTGCGTGATCCGCGCCTGCCCGACCTCGCCGTCCTTGGAGAGCTTCTCGAGCGACGGTACGACCACGGTCAGCAGCTGGAGGATGATCGAGGCCGTGATGTACGGCATGATCCCCAGCGCGAACAGCGCCAGCTTCGACAGCGCTCCGCCCGAGAAGAGGTTCAGGAAGCTGAGGATGTTCGAGCCGCTGAACTGCTGGAGCGACTTGACGGCGTTCGTATTGATCCCCGGCACCGGGATGTGCGACCCGAGGCCGTAGAGGCCCAGGATCAGGGCGGTGAAGCCGATCTTCTTGCGGATGTCGGCGACCGTGAAGGCGCTGAGGATCGTGTTCAGCATCTACGCCCGTCGATATTAGACGGTCCCATGCGCCGCGTCAGGCGGCGATGACGGTGCAGGTGCCCCCGGCGGCCTCGATCTGGCTCCGCGCGGTCGCGCTGAAGCCGTGCGCCTCGACCGTCAGCGCCTTGCTGAGCTGGCCGTTGGCGAGGATCTTGACGGGGATGCCCTTGCGCGTGGCCAGCCCGACGGCGGCGAGCGTCGCCGGCGAGACGGCGGCCCCCGCCTCGAAGCGGGCCTCGAGATCGCCGATGTTGACCGGCTGCGTGTGGGTCCGGAACGGCCCGAACGGCATCGACATCTTCTTCGTCGGCCCGCGCAGCTTGCGCATCCGCATGTGGATCGGCATCTGGCCGCCCTCGAAGCGCGAACGGTCCTTGGAGCCCGCGCGCGATCCGGCGCCCTTCTGGCCGCGGCCCGAGGTCTTGCCGGTGCCCGAGCCCTCACCCCGGCCGACGCGCTTGCGCGGACGGCGGCTGCCCTTGGCCGGCGCCAGCGAGTGCAGGCCGATCCACTCCTCGCGCTCCTGCGGCGGCTTCTTGAGCTTCGGCGGCATCGGGCTCATGACTGCTTCTCCTCGACGCTGACGAGATGACGGACCGCGTGCAGCATCCCGCGCGCCTGCGGCGTGTCGCGCACCTCGACCTTGTGGCCGATCCGGCGCAGCCCCAGCGAGCGCAGCGTGTCGAGCTGGCGCTTGTTGGCGCCGTTGCGCGACTTGCGCTGGACGACCTCGAACGACGCGCTCACGAGCCGACCGCCTCCTCGGCGGGGGCGGCGTCCGGCGCGGCAGCGGCCGACGCAGCTGCGGCGGCGGACTCGGCCTCGGCGGCCTCGGCGGCGGCGGCGCGCTCGATCCGCTTGTCGGTGACGCCCAGCACCTGGGCGATCGAAAGACCGCGCAGCGACGCGACCTCCCGCGGTGTGCGCAGGCCATGCAGGCCCTCGACCGTCGCCCGCACGAGGTTGATCGGGTTCTGCGAGCCGAGGCTCTTGGAAAGGATGTCGTGGATCCCGGCCAGCTCGAGCACCGCCCGCACGCCCCCGCCGGCGATCACGCCGGTACCCGGCGAGGCCGGCTTGAGGAAGACGCGGCCGGCGCCGAACACGCCGGTCGTCTGGTGGGTGATCGTCGAGCCGTGCTTGGGCACGCGGAAGAGGCTCTTCTTGGCCTGCTCGACGCCCTTCTGGATCGCCAGCGGAACCTCGTTGGCCTTGCCGTAGCCGACGCCGACGACGTCCTTCTCGTCCCCGACGACGACGAGCGCGGTGAAGGAGAAGCGACGACCGCCCTTGACGACCTTGGCGACGCGGTTGATCTCGACGACCCGCTCCTGAAGGTCCAGGCCGGCCGGGCTGACTGTTCTATCGATGCGCATGACGCGGGAAGGGTAGCAGCGGGCCTCAGACCGACAGGCCGGCCTCCCGCGCTCCCTCCGCGAGCGCCTTGACGTGTCCGTGGTACTGGTAGCCGCCGCGATCGAAGACCGCGCGCTCGATCCCCAACGCCTGCGCCCGCTCCGCCAGAAGGGCTCCGGCGCGCCGGGCGGCGTCGCCGCGGGGCAGCGCCCGCAGCTCGGCCTCGGTCCAGCTGACGGCGGCCAGCGTCGTGCGACCGAGGTCGTCGATCAGCTGCGCCGAGATCCCGCGGTTGGAGCGGAAGACGGAGATCCGCGGGCGCTCCGGGGTGCCGGAGATCTTCGCCCGGACCCGGCGCCGGCGCCGCAGGCGCCGCGCCTGGGTTGTCATCACGGTCATCTTGAAATCTCCAGTCTCATGCGCGCTTGCCGACCTTGCGGGCGACGTACTCACCCTCGTAGCGGATGCCCTTGCCCTTGTAGGGCTCGGGCGGGCGCTTCTTGCGAATCTTGGCGGCGACCTCGCCCACCTGCTGCTTGGAGATGCCGCGCACGACGATCCGCGTCGGCTGGGGCACCTCGAACTGGATCCCGTCGGGCGCGGGCACCGAGACCGGGTGGGAGTACCCGAGCGCGAGCTCGAGGTCGTTGCCCTTGAGCTGCGCCCGGTAGCCGACGCCCTGGATCTCGAGCCGCTTCTCGTAGCCGGCGGTCACCCCGGTGACCATGTTCGCCACCAGCGTGCGCACAAGGCCGTGCAGCGACCGGTGCTCGCCGCGGTCGGTCGGGCGCGTGACGACGAGCACGCCGTCCTCCTGGGCCACGGTGATGTCCCGCGGGATCCGCTCTGAGAGCTCGCCCTTGGGCCCGTTGACCCGGACCAGGTTGGGCTCGATCGAGACCAACACCCCAGCCGGAACCGGGATCGGTTGTCTACCGATGCGCGACATTCACCAGACCTCCGCCACTACTTCGCCGCCGACGCCCGCCGTGCGGGCCTCGTGGCCGGTCATGACCCCGCTCGAGGTGGAGACGATCGCCGTCCCCATTCCGCCGAGCACGCGTGGGATGTGCTTGGCGTCGACGTAGGTCCGCCGACCCGGCCGTGAGACCCGGCGCAGCCCAGAGATCGCCGACCGGCGGCCGGCGTCGTACTTGAGCACGATCTCCAGCAGCTCGCCCGGGGCCTCCGGGTTCGGTACCACGGTGAACGTGTCGATGTAGCCCTGCTCGACGAGGATCCGCGCGAGCTCGGCCTTCTGCTTGGAGGACGGGATCGCCACGGTCTCGTGCGAGGCGCGGATCGCGTTGCGGATCCGCGTCAGGAAGTCCGCGATCGGGTCGGTCATTGACATCGGTCGGCTCCCCTACCAGGACGACTTCGTCATGCCCGGGATCTGCCCGGTATGCGCCATCTCGCGCAGGCAGATCCGGCAGAGACCGAACTTCTTGTAGACGGCGCGCGGCCGGCCGCAGCGGTGGCAGCGCGTGTAGCCGCGGGTCTTGAATTTCGGTGTCCGCGCCTGGCGGACGACCTGAGAGGTTTTCGCCATCAGTTCTCCTTGGGTGTTGCTGCATCGTCGGCAGGCGCATCGGCGCCGGCCGCGTCGGCCGCCTGGGCGGGCAGGGAGTCCTGCCCGCCGGGTTCGGCAGAGGTTTCGGCTTCGTCGAGGACGGGCGCCGGCTGGGGCGCGGCGGCCGCGACCGCGGCGGCCTCGGCCGCGATCTCCGCCTCCAGCGCCTGTCCGGCCGCCTCGGCCACCTCGAGGTCGACGGCCACGGCGGCCTTCGGATCGGCCACGGCGGCCGCCGCGGACGGGGCGATCGTCGCCCCGGCGGCCCCGCCCTCCGGGCGGCCCTCGCGGGCGAACGGCATGCCGAACGCGGTCAACAGCGCCAGCGCCTCGGCGTCGGTGGTCGCCGATGTGGTGATCGTGATGTCCATGCCGCGAACCTGGTCGACCTCGTCGTAGTCGATCTCCGGGAAGATGATCTGCTCACGGACGCCCATCGAGTAGTTGCCGCGGCCGTCGAAGGACTTTGGGTTCAGCCCGCGGAAGTCGCGGATCCGGGGGATCGCGATCGACAGCAGCCGGTCGAGGAACTCGTAGCTGCGCTCGCGGCGCAGCGTCACCGACAGGCCGACCGGCATGCCCTCGCGCAGCTTGAACGCGGCGATTGACTTCCGGGCCCGGCGGATGTTCGGCTTCTGGCCGGCGATCGTCGCCATCTGCTGCGTCGCCTGCTCGAGGACCTTCGAGTCCTGCCGCGCGTCGATGCCCATGTTCAGGGTGATCTTCTGGATCTTCGGCGCCTGCATCGGCGACGAATAGCCGAACTGCGCGGTCAGAGCCGGGCGGATCTCCTGCTCGTAGCGGGTCTTGAGACGGGCTCTGCTGGTGGTTGCCTGTGCCATCAATCGATCTTCGTGTTCGAGCGGCGGGTGACGCGGAAGCGCTTGCCGTCCTCGCGCACCACCCCGACGCGGGTGGGCTTGTTGTCCTTCGGGTCGACCAGGGCGACGTTCGAGACGTGGATCGGGCCCTCGCGCTCGATCACCCCGCCGACCGACTCGGCGCGCTGGGCGTCGCGCACCTGGCGCGGGCGCTCGTGGCGCTTGATGATGTTGAGCCCCTCGACGTAGACGCGCTCTCGCGCCCGGTCGACGCGCAGGACGCGGCCGGTCTTGCCCCGGTCCTTGCCGCTGATCACGGCGACCTGGTCGTCGCGGCGGATCTTCATCAGAGCACCTCCGGGGCGAGCGAGACGATCTTCATGAAGTTGCGGTCGCGCAGCTCGCGGGCGACCGGCCCGAAGATGCGCGTCCCCCGCGGGTTGCGGCTGTCGTCGATGATCACCGCGGCGTTCTCGTCGAAGGCGATGTAGGTGCCGTCGTCGCGGCCGAAGGACTTCTTCGTCCGCACGACCACGGCGGTCACGACCTCGCCCTTCTTGACGGTGCCCTGCGGGGTCGCCGTCTTGACCGTCGCCGTGATGATGTCGCCCACGTGCGCGTAGCGCCGGCGCGAGCCGCCCTTGACGCGGATGCAGAGGATCTCGCGAGCGCCGGTGTTGTCGGCGACCTTGAGGCGTGTCTCGTTCTGGATCACTTGGCACGCTCCAGCACCGCGGTCAGGCGCCAGCGCTTGGTCTTCGACATCGGACGCGTCTCGATCACGCGCACGAGATCGCCCTCATGGGCCTCGTCGTGCTCGTCGTGGGCGTGCAGCGTCTTCGAGCTGCGCACGATCTTCTGGTAGCGGCGATGGCGCCGGCTCGTGTCGACGCGCACGGTGATCGTCTTGGCCGCGCGGTCTGACACCACGATGCCCTGACGGATCTTCTGCGCGCCCGGCTCCCAGTCGGCGGCCGGGGCGGCCGGGGCCGCCGGACCGCGGGCGGCGACGGCCTTATCGCGCGCCTTGCGCCGCCCGGCCTGCCGCTCGCGCGCCTTGGCGGCGCGAATCGTGTCGCGCTCGGCCTGGCGCTCCTCGGGGGTGCGTGGACCGCGCTGGCCGGGCGCCCGCGCCGCGCGCTTGCGGCGCCGGCGCTCCTTGGGCGCCAGCACCTCGAGCGGCGCCTTCACTTCGGGGGTGGGCGGCTCCTGCGGGTCGCCCTGTGTCTCTTCTGCCATGTTCTCTTAGCTTTCCGTGTGGGCGCGGTCGACTTCCAGGCCGCGCTGACGCGCGATGGTCAAGGCCCGGGCCAGCTCGCGCTTGGCGTGCGGCAGTCCGGCCGTGTTCTCGAGCTCGCCGGTGGCGTGCTGGAAGCGCAGTCCGAACAGGTCGCGGCGGACGGTTGCGACGTGGACGACGAGCTCGTCGTCGGCCATGTCCCTGATCTCTTTGGCTTGGGGCATCCTCAGTCCTCGCGCACGACGAACTTGGTCTTGACCGGGAGCTTGTGCCCGGCCAGTCGCAGCGCCTCGCGCGCCAGCGGCTCGGGAACCCCGGCCAGCTCGAACATCACGCGGCCCGGCTTGACGACGGCCACCCAGCCCTCGGGCGAGCCCTTGCCGGAGCCCATACGGGTCTCCGCCGGCTTCTTGGTCACCGGCTTGTCGGGGAAGACGTTGATCCAGACCTTGCCGCCGCGCTTGATCTTGCGCGTCATCGCGATCCGGGCGGCCTCGATCTGGCGGTTCGTCAGCCAGCCGCACTCGACCGACTTGAGGCCATACTCGCCGAACTGGACCTTGACCTGGCCGCGTGAGATCCCGCCGCGCCGGCCTCGGTGCTGCTTGCGGTGCTTGACGCGCTTGGGCGAGAGCATCAGCGTCCGCCTCCGCCGGGCCGGCCGCGGCCGCCGCCGCCGGGACCGCCACGGCCACCGCCCGGACCACCGCCCGGTCCGCCGCGTCCGCCGCCCGGACCGCCGCGCCCACCCGGACCACCGGGTCCGCCGCGTCCGCCCGGACCGCCGCGCCCGCGGCCGCCGCGGTCGTCGCGGCCGCCGCGATCCTGGCGATCGCCCGACGGCGCCGGAGCGCTCATGTCAGTCAGGTCGGCGCCGCTGTAGCCCTCGGGCATGATCTCGCCCTTGTTGATCCAGCACTTGACGCCGATCCGCCCGAAGGTGGTCTTGGCCTCGTGGAAGCCGTAGTCGATGTCGGCCCGCATCGTGTGCAGCGGCACGCGACCGTCCGAGTAGCTCTCCCGGCGCGCCATCTCCGCCCCGCCAAGGCGACCGGAGACCTGGACCTTGACGCCCTTGGCGCCCGAGCGCATCGCGCTGGTCAGCGCCCGCTTCATCGCCCGGCGGAAGGCCACGCGGTTCTGGAGCTGCTCGGCGATCGACTGGGCGACGAGCTTGGCGTCGAGCTCGGGGCGCTTGATCTCGAGGATGTTGACCTTGACCTGCTTGCGCGTGATCCGGTGGAGGTCCTTGCGCAGAGCGTCGACCTCCGAGCCCGACTTGCCGATCACGATGCCCGGGCGGGCCGTGTGGATGTTGACCTCGACCTCGTTGAGGTCCTTCTTGATCGTGATGTCCGAAAGCCCGGCATGCGCGAGCTTGCCGATGATGTGCTGGCGGATCTTGATGTCTTCCTTGAGGAAGGCGGCGAAGTTGCGCTCGTTGAACCAGTTCGACTGCCAGTCGTGGATGTACCCGACACGCATCGACTCCGGATGGACTTTTTGACCCATCTGTCTACTCCTTCGGGGTGAGCGTGATCGTGAGGTGGCTGGTGCGCTTGCGGATCGGCGTCGCCCGGCCCATCGCCCGGGGACGGAAGCGCTTGAGCGTCGGACCCTCGTCGGCGAAGGCCTCCTTGACCCGCAGGTCGTCGCCGATCAGCTCGTGGTTGTGCTCGGCGTTGGCCACGGCCGAGTTCAGCAGCTTGGCCCAGTCGGCGGCGACAGCCCGCGGGGCGAAGGCGAGGATCGCCCGGGCCTCGCTGACCGACTTGCCGCGAATGTGGTCGCAGACGAGCCGGGCCTTGCGAGCCGACGTGCGCACGTACTTGGCCTGGGCCCGGACGACCGGCGGGGCGGCACCGACGGGCACCTTCGGCGCGCGCTTGGAGCGCGTCGGCGCCGGGGCCTTCGTCTGCTCGGCGGCCGGCGCCTTGGCGGCCTTCGCCCTGCCGGTGCGCTTGGCCGGCGCCGGCTTCGCCTTCGGCGCCGGGGCGCGCGTCTTCGACGCCGGCGTCGGCACCGCGGGCGCCTCATCCGGCGGGGACACCGGCTCGGCGGCCGTGGTCTGCGGCTCCTGCTCGGCCGGCGTCGGGAGATCTTCCGCCATGACTAGCGAACCTTTCCGGACCCGGCGTGCCCGCGGTAGGTGCGGGTCGGGGCGAACTCGCCCAGCTTGTGGCCGACCATCGACTCGCTGACGAACACGGGCAGGTGCTTGCGGCCGTCGTGGACGGCGATCGTGTGCCCGACCATGTCGGGGAAGATCGTCGACGAACGCGACCAGGTCTTGATCATCGTGCGGGTGTTCGCCCGGTTCATCGCCTGGATGCGGTTCATCAGGCGCTCCTCCACGAACGGTCCCTTCTTGCTCGAGCGGCTCATTCTCTATCGCTTCCCCTTGCCACGGCGGCGTCCGCGCACGATGTAGCGATCGGACGCCTTGCCCTTCTTACGCGTGCGGTATCCCAGCGTCGGCACGCCCCACGGCGTGACCGGATGACGGCCGGCCGTGGTCGAGCCCTCGCCGCCACCGTGCGGGTGGTCGACCGGGTTCATCGCCGTGCCGCGGGTCTGCGGGCGCACGCCCATGTGTCGCTTGCGGCCGGCCTTGCCGACCTTCACGTTCTGGTGATCGGCGTTGCCGATCGTCCCCACGGTGGCCCGGCACTCGGCCCGAATCAGCCGCATCTCGCCCGAGGGCAGACGGACGGTCGCCATCTCGCCCTCCTTGGCCATCAATTGGATCGCGACGCCGGCGGACCGGCCGAGCTGCCCGCCGCGCCCGGGCTCGAGCTCGAGGTTGTGGACCACGGTGCCGGTCGGCATCTTCGCCAGCGGCAGGCAGTTGCCGACCTGGATGTCGGCGTTCTCCCCCGACATCACCGACATGCCGACGGTCAGCCGGGCCGGGGCCAGGATGTAGGCCTTGGTGCCGTCGCGGTAGTGCAGCAGGGCGATGTACGCCGTCCGGTTGGGGTCGTACTCGATCGCCGCGACGCGCGCCGGGATGTCGTCCTTGCGGCGCTTGAAGTCGACCCGCCGGTACAGGCGCTTGGCCCCGCCGCCGCGGTGGCGCGAGGTCTTGCGGCCGTGGGCGTTGCGCCCCCCGCTCTTGGTCAGGCCCTCGACGAGCGTGCGCTCGGGCTCGGTCTTCGTGATCTCCTTGAAGTCCGGGTAGGAGACGAACCGCCGGCCCGGGCTCGTCGGCTTGGGCTTGCGAATGGCCATTACTCGGCGCCCTCCAGGCCTTGAAAGATCGGGATCGTGTCGCCCGGCCGAACCTGGACGATCGCCTTCTTCCAGTTGCGCGTCCGGCCCTTGGTGACGCCGCGCCGCTTGGGCTTGGACTTGACCGTGATCGTCCTGACCTCGAGCACGCGCACGTCGAACAGCTGCTCCACCGCCTGGCGGATCTGCGTCTTGTGCGCGTCGGGATGGACGCGGAAGGTGTACTTGTCGACGGCCGAGAGCACGTAGCTCTTCTCGGAGACGACCGGCCGGATGATGACCTGCGACGGATGCATCAGTCCTGCGCCTCCTCGGTCGTCGTGCGCGTCGCCGTCGCCCGGGCGCTGAGCGCGTCGAGCGCCGACTGCGAGGCCAGCAGCGACCCGGCGCCGACGATGTCGGCGATGCCGACGTTCGAGACCTCGAGCACGCCGACGCGGGCGATGTTGCGGAACGACAGCGCGGCGTCGGCCTCCTCGGCTGTGAGCACGACGAGCGTGGCCCCCTGGGTCTGACCCCAGTCGGCCAGGAGGCGGGCGGCCTGCTTGGTCGACGGGGCGTCGAAGGGCCCGAGGTCGAGCACGGCGAGCGAGCCGCGGTCGGCGTGGAGCGAGAGCGCGCACCGGAGCGCCGCCCGCCGCTCCTTGCGGTTGACCTTGAAGGTGTAGGACCGCGGCTGCGGCCCGAACACGGTGCCGCCGCCGGTCCAGACCGGCGACCGCGACGAACCGGCGCGGGCGCGGCCGGTGCCCTTCTGCCGCCACGGCTTCGCGCCACCGCCGGAGACCCGGCCCCGGGTCTTGGTCGCCGCCGTGCCCCGGCGACGGGCGTTGAGCTCGGCGCGCACCGACTCGTGCACGAGCGGGCCGTTGAAGCGGGCGCCGAACGCCTCGCCGTCGAGGCTCACGGTCTTGGTCTTGGCGCCGGAGGCGCCCAGGATCGGGGCATCAGGCATCGGTGCGCACCTCGACGTAGCCGTTGCGCGGCCCGGGAACCGACCCGCGGACGAGCATCAGGTTGTCCGCGGTTCGGATCTCGACGATCTCGAGGCCCTTCTGCGTCACCCGCTTGTTGCCCATCTGGCCCGGACCGCGGATGCCCTTGAAGACGCGTGACGGCGTCGCCGACGCGCCGATCGAGCCCGGGGCGCGGACGTTGTGCGAGCCGTGGGACTTGGGCCCGCTGGCGAAGTTGTGGCGCTTGATCGTCCCGGCGAAGCCCTTGCCCTTGGAGATGCCGGAGATCTTGACCCGCTCGCCGGCGGCGAACGTGTCGACGGTGACCGTGTTGCCGACCAGGAGCTCGCCGGCCTCGTCGCGGAACTCGACGACGTGGCGCATCGGCGGCGCATCGGCCCGCTTGAGATGGCCGAGCTCGGCCCTTGTCAGGTGCTTCTCCTTGGTCATGCCGTAGGCGAGCTGGACGGCCTCGTAGCCGTCGCGCTCGTGCGTGCGGATCCCCGTCACGTGGCACGGACCAGCCTCGAGCACGGTGACCCGCGCGACCGATCCGTCCTCCTGGAAGACCTGGGTCATGCCGAGCTTCTTGGCGAGGATCGCGCTCATGTGGCCAGGCGGATCTCGATGTCGACGCCGGCCGGCAGGTGGTCGAGACGCTGGAGCGAGTCGACCGTCTTCGGCGTCGGCTGGTGGATGTCGATCAGACGCTTGTGGGTGCGGATCTCGAAGTGCTCGCGCGAGTCCTTGTCCTTGAACGGCGAGCGGATCACGCAGTAGACGTTCTTCTCGGTCGGCAGCGGCACCGGCCCGGAGACCGTCGCGCCGGTCCGGGTGGCCGTGTCGACGATCTCCTTGGCGGCCGTCTCGATCGCCTGGGTGTCGTAGGCCTTGAGCCTTATGCGGATCTTGTTCTGTGGGGTTGTGGCCATTGGGCCGTCGCTGCTTTCGGTGTCGTCCTGTGGATCTGCTGATGTTCGTGGTTTGGGGCTCGAGCCGCGCCCTGAGCGCGTGACGAGGGCCCCGCACGCTCGGGGCCGCCCGTCCGGGCCATCCCTTGCTGCGGGCGACCCGATCTCGTCGTATCTGAATGACTCAGGCGCGCCCAGGGCGCGCGCGATTGCTGTCTGTGCTTACTTGATGACCTCGGTCACAACGCCCGACCCGACCGTCCGGCCACCCTCGCGGATCGCGAAACGCAGACCTGCGTCCATCGCGATCGGGGCGATCAACTCGATCTCCATCTGGACGTTGTCCCCCGGCATGACCATCTCGACGCCCTCGGGGAGGTGGGCCGATCCGGTCACGTCGGTCGTACGGAAGTAGAACTGCGGCCGGTAGCCGGTGAAGAAGGGGGTGTGACGTCCGCCCTCCTCCTTCTTCAGCACGTAGACCTCGCTCTTGAAATGGGTGTGCGGCGTGATCGATCCCGGCTTGCAGAGGACCTGCCCGCGCTCGATCTCCTCACGCTTGGTGCCCCGCAGCAGGCAGCCGACGTTGTCGCCGGCCTCCCCGCGGTCGAGGATCTTGCGGAACATCTCGACGCCCGTGACGACGGTCGTCTGCGTCGCCTTCACGCCGACGATCTCGACCCGGTCGCCGGTGTTGACGACGCCCTGCTCGATGCGGCCGGTCGCCACCGTGCCCCGACCGGTGATCGAGAAGACGTCCTCGACCGGCATCAGGAACGGCTTGTCGAGCTCGCGCACCGGATCCGGGATGTAGGTGTCGAGCGCCTCGGCCAGCTCGAGGATCTGCGTCTTCGCGTCCTCGTCGCCCTCGAGCGCCTTCAGTGCCGACCCGGTGATGAAGGGGATGTCGTCGCCCGGGTAGTCGTAGACCGAGAGCAGCTCGCGGACCTCGACCTCGACCAGCTCGAGCAGCTCCTCGTCGTCGACCATGTCGGCCTTGTTGAGGAAGACGACGATGTACGGCACGCCGACCTGGCGGGCCAGCAGGATGTGCTCGCGCGTCTGGGGCATCGGGCCGTCGGCCGCCGAGACGACCAGGATCGCCCCGTCCATCTGGGCGGCGCCGGTGATCATGTTCTTCACGTAGTCGGCGTGACCCGGGCAGTCGACGTGGGCGTAGTGGCGGTTCGCCGTCTGGTACTCGACGTGGCTTGTGGCGATCGTGATCCCGCGCTCCTTCTCCTCCGGAGCGTTGTCGATCTCCTCGAAGCTCTTCGCCTCCCCGCCCATCTTCTCGGCCAGCACGTGCGTGATCGCCGCGGTAAGCGTCGTCTTGCCATGATCGATGTGACCGATCGTGCCGACGTTGACGTGCGTCTTATCCCGCTCGAACTTCGCCTTGCCCACTGTGAATTGCTCCTCTGACTTGAAATTTGGGCCCGCCGTGTGAAGGCGAACCTGGGAATACTCTCAAACTTGCCGCCTCGGACGCGGTGCGCCTGCCGTCCTAGCGGACCACTAGGCCACTAGGCCGCCTTCGACTCGCCCATCCGCGTCTCGACGATCTTCTCGGCGATGTTCGGCGGGACCTCGTCGTAGCTCTCGAACTGCATCGTGTAGTTCGCCCGGCCCTGGGTGTTGGAGCGCAGGTCGGTCGCGTACCCGAACATCTCGCTCAGCGGCACCCGACCCGTCACGACGAGCGCGTTGCCGCGCCGCTCCTGACCCTCGATCCGGCCGCGCCGCCGCGAGAGGTCGCCGATGACCTCGCCGAGGAAGTCCTCGGGCACGACGACCTCGACCGCGAAGATCGGCTCGAGGATGATCGGCTTGGCGCGTCGCGCCGCCTCCTTGAAGGCGAGCGATCCGGCGACCTTGAAGGCGATCTCCGACGAGTCGGTGTCGTGGTACTTGCCGTCGGTCAGCGTCACCCGGATGTCGACCATCGGGTACCCGGCCTTGACGCCGTTGACCAGCGCCTCCTCGCAGCCCTTCTCTACGGCTGGGATGAACTCGCTCGGGACCGAACCGCCCTTGATCTTGTTGATGAAGTCGAAACCCTCGCCCGGCGCCGGCTCCATGTCGATGTAGACGACGCCGTACTGGCCCGACCCACCGGTTTGGCGGATGAACTTGCCCTCGATGTGCTTGACGCTGGCGCCGATCGTCTCGCGGTAGGAGACCTGCGGCCGGCCGACGTTGGCCTCGACCCGGTACTCGCGGCGCATCCGGTCGACCAGGACCTCGAGGTGGAGCTCGCCCATGCCGGAGATCTCCGTCTGGCCGGTCTCCTCGTTGGTCTGGACGCGGAACGTCGGGTCCTCCTCGGCCAGCCGGCCGAGGGCGATCGACATCTTCTGCTGGTCGGCCTTCGTCTTCGGCTCGACCGCGACCTTGATCACCGGCTCGGGGAAGACGATCTGCTCGAGCTTGATCGGGTGGGCCGGGTCGCAGAGCGTGTCGCCCGTCGTCACCTGCTTGATCCCGACCGCCGCCGCGATGTCGCCGGCGTAGACCTCGGGCACGTCCTCGCGGTCGTTGGCGTGCATCATCAGGATCCGCCCGACGCGCTCGGTCTTGCCGGTGCTGGCGTTCAGCACCTTGGCGCCGGAGGCGAGGTTGCCCGAGTAGACGCGGAAGTAGGTCAGCTTGCCGACGAACGGGTCGGCCATGATCTTGAACGCGAGAGCGGCGAACGGTGCGCCCTCCTCCGGCGGCCGGGCGGCCTCACGCCCGTTCTCGTCGCCGCGCACCGGCTCGATGCCGATCATCGCCGGGACGTCCAGCGGCGACGGCAGATAGTCGATCACCGCGTCGAGCAGCGGCTGGACGCCCTTGTTCTTGAACGACGACCCGCACAGCACCGGCGTCATCGCGATCTCGAGCGTCGCCTTGCGGATCGCGCTCTTGAGGACCGCCTCGGGGATCTCCTGCTCCTCGATCAGCAGCTCGACGAGGGCGTCGTCGTAGCGCGACACCTCCTCGAGCAGATGCTCGCGGGCAGCGGTCGCCGCGTCGATCAGGTCGTCGGGGATCTCGCGCTCGTCGACCTCGACGCCGAGGTCGTCCTTGTAATAGATCGCCTTCATCCGGACGAGGTCGACGATGCCCAGGAAGTCGGCCTCCGCCCCGATCGGCAGCTGGATCGGCACCGGATGGGCACCGAGGCGGTCGATCATCGTCCGGACGCCCATGTCGAAATCCGAGCCGATCCGGTCCATCTTGTTGATGTAGGCGATCCGGGGGACCGAGTACTTGTCGGCCTGGCGCCAGACGGTCTCCGACTGCGGCTCGACGCCGGCGACCGAGTCGAATAGGGCGATCGCCCCGTCGAGCACGCGCAGCGACCGCTCGACCTCGACCGTGAAGTCGACGTGGCCCGGCGTGTCGATGATGTTGATCCGGTGCTTGTCCCACTCGCACGTGGTCGCGGCCGAGGTGATCGTGATGCCGCGCTCCTGCTCCTGCTCCATCCAGTCCATCGTCGCCGCGCCCTCGTGGACTTCGCCGATCTTGTAGGTCCGGCCGGTGTAGTAGAGGATCCGCTCGGTCGTCGTCGTCTTGCCGGCGTCGATGTGCGCCATGATCCCGATATTGCGGGTCTTCGCGAGGGGGAAGGCTCGTGGCATCAGTTGTCTCGGAGGAGTCGTTGTGGCATCAGTCAGCTGTTTCCTTGTGAAGCTAGGGCGTTTCGAGAGCAAAAAAATGGGCCCCTCGGGGCCCATGCACACCGCGGGACAAGGCCCAGATCGTGTAGCTATGCGCTCGAGTTCTTCATGGGTTCGGTGCGCTCCGGCGCGGACTGTGGGCGCATGAGCGCTACCGACGGCCGAGCGACGCATGACTATAGCAGAGGCTTTTCGCCCTCCCCGGGCCCCCGCGCGGGCTTCGCCGGGCTCCGCCGGCTGTTGCTGGCAAGTGCCCTGCTCGGAGGCATCTTGCTGGTCGCCGCCGACGCCTCGACGCTCTACTCGGTCGCGGTCGTCACCGTCATCAAGGCCACCGTCACCGGCCACGCCCAGCACAGCTACGGGCTCGCGCTCGTCGGGCTCGCCGCCGTCGGGCTCGTCGTCGGAGCCGCTCGCGGCAGCCGCGCGGCGGTTGCCGGGTTGCCCGCGCTCGGTCTCGCCGCGCTGCTGATCGCCGCGATCGCCGGCGACTTCCACGACGTCCACTCCTCCGGCCAGGTCGGTCTGCTCTACGACGGCGCGACGGCAAGCCCCGGTCCGGGCTTCTACTTCGAGACGCTCGGCGCGCTGCTACTCATCGTCGCCGGCGTCGGGCTCCTGCTCCTGCCGCGCGCCCGCGATCGCCCGACCCCCGCGGCCGCCGTCGACGGGGTCGCCGCCGGCGGCGGCGACCCCGACCCCGACCCCGGAGCGCTACGACCGCGCGTGGACGGCGCTCGGTTGCGACCCACCGCCGGCGCCGCGAGCACAGCCCGACCCCCGCGGCCCGCCCCTCCACCGCGGCGCCGGCCCCGGCCGGTCGACTCGTCGGCAGCGCTCGCGCCCCCGCCCCCGGCGGACTCGGCGCCCCCGCCCCCGTCGCCGTCGCCGCCCGCCAGCGACCCCGACGACTGGTTCGCCTCGTGACGGCCGCCCGGCGACCCGACCGCCGCGCCGGGCTGCGACGACGTCAGCTACCCTCGGGTGGGGCCGCTGCCGGCCCGCACGCCGCCCCCGAACCAGGAGAGCGATGACCACGACGGGCGAGAAGCCCCCGCCGAAAACGATGTGGACTGTCCGCTACGGCATCCCGCTCGCGCTTGCGCTCGCCGGGGTGGTGATCCTCGCGGTCAAGCAGTCGACGACCGGGGTCGAGGCGCTGGGGATGTTCGTCGGCGCCGCGGGCGCCGTCCTGCTGCTGAACTCGCTCTACCGCTTCGGGGCCGGCGGCGACGGCGAGCGCGACGTCGAGGCGTCCGCGCGCGACCACTACGCCGCCCACGGCGAGTGGCCCGACGCGACGACGGCGAACGGACGCGCGTGGGCGATGCCGGCCGGAGTGGTCACGCTGGAGGCCGAGCAGGCGGCGGAGCGCCGGGCGGCGCACGCGGCGGCCGCGACCGCCGGGCCGGGACCGGCGCGAGCCGATCGACCCGCCGGGACTGACTACCAGCGGTAGTGGGCGAAGGCCTTGTTGGCCTGCGCCATGCGGAAGATGTCGTCCTTGCGCTTGTACGCCGCGCCCTGCTGGGACTGCGCGTCGAGGAGCTCGTTGGCGAGCCGCTGGGCCATCGTCTTCTCGCGACGGTTGCGGGCGAACTCGACCAGCCAGCGGACGGCGAGCGTCCGGGCCCGGCGGGCGGGCACCTCGACCGGGACCTGGTAGGTCGCGCCGCCGACGCGGCGGGAGCGGACCTCGAGCGCGGGCGTGAGGATCTTGATCGACTCCTCGAGCGCGACGACCGGGTCCTTGCCGCTCTTCTCGGCCAGGATCGCCAGGGCGTCGTAGACGATCTGCTCGGCGGTGGACTTCTTGCCGTCGAGCATCACCTTGTTGATCACCTGCTGCACGAGGCGTGAGCGGTGGATCGAGTCCGGCTCGACGACGCGGATCTGGGCAGCTGCGCGGCGGGGCATCTCTAGGGCTTCTTCACGCCGTACTGCGAGCGCGCCTTCTTGCGGTCGCTGACGCCGGCGGCGTCGAGTGTGCCGCGGACGACCTTGTAGCGGACGCCCGGAAGATCCTTGACACGGCCGCCGCGGACGAGCACGACGGAGTGCTCCTGCAGGTTGTGACCCTCGCCCGGGATGTAGGCCGTGACCTCGATCGACCCGGTGATGCGCACGCGGGCGACCTTGCGCAGCGCCGAGTTCGGCTTCTTCGGCGTCGTCGTGTAGACGCGCGTGCAGACACCGCGTCGCTGCGGCGCAGCGACCTTCTTCTTGCGACCCTTGCCGGACTTGAGTCCCGGGGTCGAGAGCTTCTTCTTGGGAGGCTTACGGCCCTTGCGGACCAGCTGTGAGGTAGTCGGCATGCGGCGGCGGATGGTAGCAGGGAGACGCCGACGAACGGCGGGTCCCCGGCGGCGGACGCGGCGCGGCGGGCGCGAGCCGGACGAACTCAGGCCGGGACGACAGCGGCGGCCCGGAGGGGCGCCGGGGCGATCGCCGAGGCGACGATCACGAGCACGAGGCCGAGCGCCTGGACGACGATTCCGAGCGCATCGCCCGGGAGCGGATCGCCGAAGACGAGGATGCCGCCGGCGATCGCCGAGATGTTCGCCGCCGCGCCGGTCACGGCGATCACCGGGACGGCGTCACCGTCCTGGAGCCCGCGGGCCGAGGCGTAGAAGGCGACGATCGAGGCGGCGGCGGCCACGGCGAACCACGGGCTGATCAGCGCGAAGATGCCGTGCGAGCCGACGATGCCGGTCAGCGCCTTGATCGAGACGTCAGAGACGCCGAAGAGGATGCCGGACGCGGCGCCGAACATCGTGCCGTGGTGCTCGGCCCGAGCCCCGGCCTGCGGGCCCATGATGAGGAGTCCGCCGAGCCCGAAGAGGCCGGCTTCGAAGGCGATCATCGCGGGGACGGAGAAGGCCGAGTGGGCGCCGTGGGTGGCCGGCACGGTCATCGCCAGAGCGACGAGCCCGGTCGCCGTGAGGGCGAGGCCGATCCATTGCCGACGGCCGACCTTGAAGCCGAAGAGGCGCTCGGCCATGACGCCGATCAGGACGACGCCGCCGGCGAGGACGACCTGGACGACCGAAAGCGGCGCCAGCGCCATTGCGGCGACGTGGAGGATCCAAGCGCCGACGGCGATCACGAGGCCGAGGGCGAACCAGCGCGATCCGAGCAGCGACCGGGCCGACCGGAGCGGGTGCATGAGGCAGATCGCCGGGACCTCGCAGGCCCCCCGGTGCTTGTAGAAGAACGCGAGGTTCGTCACAAAAGCGCAGAGGAGCGCGAGCAATATGCCGATTTGGATCGTCATGGTCAGCGGGGGGCACCTGACCGCAGCGCGGAGGGTGCCGGTCGGACCCTTATCGGCAGCCGACCGCCCACGCTTGAAATCTGGCTCGCTGTGCCGGCAAGCCTAGCGACGTACGCGGTCGCCGCACGGCCTCCTGAGCGAATCTTTATTTGCCTTAATCCAGAAGAAGTTGCAGGCACAACGGGGTCCTTGGTCTGAGGAGCGGCACCGAGGCCCTTCGGATTCCCGCTCGGCGAGCGATCGAACCCTGATCTTCGGTCGATCGATGCGGCGCATGGTGATCGCGGTCTACTTCGCCCTGCGAACCGGTGAGACCTGCCTGGCAAGCATCACGCCGGCCCGGGCCTTCGGCGATCGAGACGGCTGGCGACGAGCGTGACGCGGAGCGTACCGATAGCGTGGGCGTGCGCGCCGGCAAGCCATGTGCGACGCCGCACGCGGTGAAGATGGCAGCGGTCAACGATTCGAGGAGGCAGCAGGATGGGAGCGGCGCCGCACACCGGCACGGGCACGGCTGAGGACCCGTGGACGCTGACGACCCCGCCGGGAAAGTCGACGTTCACGGCGCACCGCGACGAGGCATCCGATCCCCCGGCGCTCGTCTGCCAGGTCGGCTCGACGCAGGTCCGCTACCACCTGCGCTGCATCTACGACCTCCACGCCATGCTCCAGGCGCACGGCGACTGGATGGCGCTCGGCAACGCCGACGAGCAGAAGCCGGCGGCCGAGGGCACCGTCGAGGCCTGGGGGCGCTCGCCCGAGAACCCGGTCGGCGGCTTCTACGGCCTCAAGAAGGGGCTGCGGGGGCGCTTCGGCAACTACGTGCCGCCCGTACTCGAGGCGCTCGGGATCGCCGAGGTCGAGCACAACGCCCGCAACAACCGGATGCGCGCCATCTGAACCCGCGCCTGGCCGCCGTGGCCGCAGGCTGGTTTCGCTCGCGGTCGCGGCGCCGGCCTCGGAGTGCGGCGGCGATGGCCCGGCGGGACCGGTCGTCGGACGCGGCGTCTCGGCCGGGGGCCGGGTGTGGACTCAGCGGCTGTGTCACAACGGTCCGGAGCTGGCGCTCACGCTGTCGCTGCCGCCGGCCGACGGAGACGACTTCGGCGCCGGCGGTCAGCCGCAGCCGACGTTCCCGATCCCGAGCTGGACGCGGCGGCGACATCGACCCGGCCGGGGAGGCCGAGCTCGACGGCGTGGCGTTTCGCGCCGTGACGCGCGCGGATCGCGTTCGCCGCCGGCGCCGGTCGTCGCAGCGACGGGTGCAGCGCACGCGTGTGCAGCACCGCGCTGCCTACGTCCCGCCGGCGCGGCGTACCGCCTCGAAGCGGCAGGAGCACGCGGAGCGATCGCCCGGCGGGCGGCGATCAGGGCAGGCACCGGATGGCCAAGGCGGCGCGCCGAGCGCCGGCGGCGGGTGAGAGTGCGGCCAGGCGCGCGGCGCTGCGCTCGGCGCGGCGACCGCTCGCGCCCTACGAGCGCGGCCAGGGCGGCGAGCGCAGTCGCCGGGCCGGTGCGGCTGCGGTCGGCCTCGATGCCGGCGAGCTCCGTGCTCGACGCGGTTGTCGGCCGCGACGCCGACCGAGCACGTCAGCGCGACCGCCAGCCGCGGCAGCAGCGACCGCGCGCCCGCGTCGTGGAACACCGCGGCCGCACCCGGCCGCCGCGGGCCCATGCAACGATCGCCGTGCTGCGGCCTCGTCGCGCTCGAGCGCCAACGCCGCCCGGGCGGCGGCTGAGAACCGGCCGCCGCCGATCGCGGCATCGACTCGCGCGGCGTCGCCGCTCGACGGCGATCGCCCCGCTCGCCGACCCGGGCGCCGCGGCTATCAGTCCGTGAGCCAGACGCGCGGCGATCGCACTCGATCCGCTGAGGGAAAGGGCCCGGCGACCCCGAGACGGAGACGTCGATCCGCGGACCGCCGCGGAACAGCTTGACCATCGTGAAGGTGTTGGCGTCGAGCGCCTGCGCTGCGGACGCCGCCATGGCGCAGGCCCGGGCCTCCCCGGCGACCGGAGAGGACGTCGCCGACCCGCCGCAGGAGGCGGCCAGCGCGGCGATCGACCGCCAGCGCGCCCAGGGCGTGCCGGGCCCCGGCGTCGATGCGGGGGCGGCCGGGCCGGTGACTGGAGCCTAACGTCCGGCCGGCTCGCCCCGTGCGGCGCTCGGCTCGTAGACTTCAGCCGCCGTGCGCCGCGAGCGCGGCCGCGAAGGCGGCGCGGCGCGCGCTCGCCGACGTCAGCCGCCCTGCGCCGCGAGCGCGGCCGCGAAGGCGGCGCGGGCGCGCTCGCCGACGTCAGCCACCCTGCGCCGCGAGCGCGGCCGCGAACGCGGCGTGGGCGCGGGCGTCGAAGAGCCAGAAGCGTGCCGCGGACGACGTCGGCGTGCTCCCCGGCCACGGCCGTGACGGCAACCTCGGCCGCCGCGCCGACCGGATAGCCGTAGACGCCGGTCGAGATCGCCGGCAGCGCGAGCGCGCGGACGCCGTGGGCGGCCGCGAGCGCGACGGACGTCCGGTAGCAGCTGGCCGGCAGCTCCGGCTCGCCGGCGCCGCCACCCCGCCAGACCGGACCGACGGCGTGGATCACGTAGCGGCAGGGCAGGCGCCCGGCGCCGGTGATCTTCGCCTGGCCGGTGGCGCAGCCGCCGAGCAGCCGGCATTCGGCCAGCAGCTCCGGTCCGGCGGCACGGTGGATCGCCCCGTCGACGCCGCCGCCGCCGAGCAGGCTCGTGTTGGCCGCGTTGACGATCGCGTCAGCCTCGCGGTCGGTGGTGATGTCCCCGAGGTGGAGGGTGATGCGGCTCATGGCGCGGGGCGCCCGGACCGGCCGCGTGGGCCGGCCCGGGCGTCGCTTGGGCTTCGGTTCAGCTCTTGTCGCCGGGCACGTCGAGCTCGGCGAGCTCCTCGACGAAGCTCGCGTCGTTGCCGAGCCCGATCTCCTCGAGCGACGCGAGATCCTGGTCGAACTCCGCGCCGAAGCCGTTGCCGATCCCGAGCTCGGCGGCGAGGTCGTCGTCGCCGAGCAGGCCGAGGTCGTCCATCGCCCGCGGCAGCGGCTCGGACGGCTGGATCTCGATTCGCCGGTAGCGTTTGAGCCCGGTCGCGGCCGGGATCAGCTTGCCGATGATGACGTTCTCCTTGAGCCCGTTGAGACGGTCGATCTTGCCCTCGAGCGCCGCGTCGGTCAGCACCTTGGTGGTCTCCTGGAAGGAGGCGGCCGAGAGGAAGGAGTCGGTGTTCAGCGACGCCTTCGTGATGCCGAGGATGATGTCCTCGAACTCGGCCGACTCGCCGCCCTTGCGGATCACCTCGTCGTTGATCTTGGCGAACTCGAAGCGGTCGA
Organism: uncultured Solirubrobacterales bacterium; assembly: GCA_963742705.1. GTDB lineage: Bacteria > Actinomycetota > Thermoleophilia > Solirubrobacterales > Solirubrobacteraceae > Palsa-513. Next base: position 603,909 of record CAVUMZ010000019.1, read on the forward strand.
TGAACTGACCCGGCAGATATTCCGTGTCGCCCTTCTGGTCGACACGGACCTTCTTGAGCATCTGCCGGACGATCAGCTCGATGTGCTTGTCGTTGATGTCGACGCCCTGCGACTTGTAGACCTCCTGGACCTCGCGGACGAGGTACTGCTCGGTCTCGGTCCGACCGCGGATCGCCAGCAGCTCATGCGGGTAGAGCGACCCCTCGTTGAGCTGGTGACCGGCATCGACGCGCTGGCCGGCGGTGACGAACAGGCGCGTGCGGCGCGGGAACGTGTGGCGGTGCTCCTCGCCGGACTCGTCGGTGATCACCGCGGTCAGGGCCTTGTCGGACTCCTCGATCGAGATCACCCCGTCCTGCTCGGCGATCTTCGCGAGGCCCTTCGGCTTGCGCGCCTCGAACAGCTCGACGACGCGGGGCAGGCCGTGCGTGATGTCGGCCCCGGCGACGCCGCCGGTGTGGAACGTGCGCATCGTCAGCTGCGTGCCCGGCTCGCCGATCGACTGGGCGGCCACGATCCCGACCGCGTCGCCGATCTGCGCCGTCTGACCCGTCGCCATCGCCCGGCCGTAGCAGGCCTGGCAGACGCCGCTGTGGGCCTCGCACTTGAGCACCGACCGCACCGCGACGCGCTGGTTGGTGCCCTCGTCGTACGCCGCGCGGAAGGCCGCGACGATCTCGGCGAACTCGGCCCGGTCGATCTCGTTGCCGTGGGCCACGATCACCTTGCCGTCCGGACCCTTGACCTCGGCCGCGGCGATGCGGCCGATCAGGTTGTCGTTCGGGTCCCCGCCGTCCTTGAACGCCGGGATCTCGATGAAGCCGACCGTGCCGCAGTCGGGCTCGCGGATGATCACGTCCTGGGCGACGTCGACCAGACGCCGCGTCAGGTAGCCGGAGTCGGCCGTGCGCAGGGCCGTGTCGGCCAGGCCCTTGCGGGCACCGTGCGTCGAGATGAAGTACTCGAGCACCGACAGGCCCTCCATGAAGTTGGCCTTGATCGGCCGCTCGATGATCTCGCCCTTCGGGTTGGCCATGAGGCCGCGCATGCCCGCGAGCTGGCGGATCTGCTTGAACGACCCCCGGGCCCCCGAGTTGGCCATCATGAAGATCGGGTTGAGCTCGTGCAGGTTGGCGACCATCGCGTCGGCCACCTCGTCGGTGCAGGCGTTCCACCGCTCGACGACCGCCTCGTGGCGCTCCTCCTGGGTGATCAGGCCGGTGTCGTACTGCTCCTGGATCTCGGCCACCTCGTCCTCGTAGGTGCCGAGGATCGCCTGCTTGCTCGGCGGGATCACGACGTCGTTCTTGGAGATCGTGATGCCGGCCTGCGTGGCGTACTTGAATCCGAGGTCCTTGAACGCGTCGAGCACGAGCGAGATCGTCGTCGCCCCGTAGAGCTGGACGAGGGCGTCGATCAGCTTCGTCGTGTCGCGCTTCTTCATCGACTGGTTGACGAAGACGTAGGTGCTCGGATCGAACTCGTCGCCGAGGGCCTCCTCCAGCGCCCGCTCGATGCGGTCGTTGTAGATGATCCGCCCGACCGTGGTCAGGACGTGGCCGCCCTCGCGGCCGAACGGCCGGAACTCGGCCAGGTCGTGGAGCTTGACCCCGGCCGCCTCGTAGGAGAGCTCGGCCTCCTGCGCCGTGCGGTACACGTGCGGGCGCGGGTCGTGCGTCGTGCGGTCGATCTTGGCGAGCTCCTCGGCCTCGAGCCCGTAGGTCAGGTAGTAGGCGCCGAGGATCATGTCCTGCGTCGGCGTCGCCAGCGGCGCGCCGTGCGCCGGCGAGAGGATGTTGTTGGACGAGAGCATCAGGATCCGCGCCTCGGCCTGGGCCTCGGCCGACAGCGGCAGGTGCACGGCCATCTGGTCACCGTCGAAGTCGGCGTTGAAGGCGTGGCAGACCAGGGGATGCACCTGGATCGCCTTGCCCTCGACCAGCAGCGGCTCGAAGGCCTGGATGCCGAGGCGGTGGAGCGTCGGCGCCCGGTTGAGCAGCACCGGGTGCTCGTGGATGACCTCCTCGAGCACGTCCCAGACCTCGCCGATCATCGTGTCGACCATCTTCTTGGCCGCCTTGATGTTCTGCGCGGACTTGCGCTCGACGAGGCGGGCCATGATGAACGGCTTGAACAGCTCGAGCGCCATGATCTTCGGCAGGCCGCACTGGTGCAGCTTCAGATACGGGCCGGCGACGATCACCGACCGGCCGGAGTAGTCGACGCGCTTGCCGAGCAGGTTCTGGCGGAACCGGCCCTGCTTGCCCTTGAGCATGTCCGAGAGCGACTTGAGCGGCCGGTTGCCCGGTCCGGTGACCGGACGGCCACGGCGGCCGTTGTCAAACAGGGCGTCGACCGCCTCCTGGAGCATCCGCTTCTCGTTGTTGACGATGATCTCCGGGGCCCCGAGGTCGAGCAGCCGCTTCAAGCGGTTGTTGCGGTTGATGACGCGGCGGTAGAGATCGTTGAGGTCGCTCGTGGCGAAGCGACCACCGTCGAGCTGGACCATCGGCCGGAGCTCCGGGGGGATCACCGGGATCGCGTCGAGCACCATCATCTCGGGCTTGTTGCCCGACTGGATGAAGGCGGAGACGACGCGCAGCCGCTTGACCGCCCGGGCCTGCTTCTGGCCCTTGGCCGTCTTGATCGTCTCCGAGAGCTCCTCGCGCTCGGCCTCGAGGTCGACCTGGGCGAGCAGGTCGCGGATCGCCTCGGCGCCCATCCCGCCGCGGAAGTACTCGCCGAAGCCGTAGGGCGAGCCGAAGCGCTCCTTCAGCTCGCGGAACAGCGTCTCGTCGTGCTCGATCTTCTTCGGATCCATGTCCTTGAAGAACTCCCAGACCATCCGCATCCGCTCGGCCGCATCGTCGATGTAGGCCTCGGTGTCGGAGATGTCGGCCTCGAACGTCTTGCGCAGCTCCTTGAGCAGCTTCTCGCGCTCCTCGTCGGAGAGCTTCGCCACCTTCACGTCGAGCGAGTCGGCCCAGATGTAGTCGTCGTCGGCGAAGCCGGTCTGCTTGGCGCTGACCAGGTACTCCTCGCGCCGGGCGAGCGACTCGCGCAGCTCGAGCACACGCTCCTCGCGCTCGGCGGCGTAGCCGTCGAGGACCTTGTTGACCTCGCCCTCGAGCTTCTCCTGGTCGCGGGTGCGCGCCTCGTCGTCGACCCAGGTGACGATCGACGCCGCGAAGTACAGGACCTTCTCGAGCTCCTTCGGCGCCATGTCCAGCAGGTAGCCGATCCGGCTCGGGACGCCCTTGAAGAACCAGATGTGGCTGACCGGGGCGGCCAGGTCTACGTGGCCCATGCGCTCGCGGCGGACCTTCGAGCGCGTGACCTCGACGCCGCAGCGCTCGCAGACGATGCCCTTGTAGCGGACGCGCTTGTACTTGCCGCAGTAGCACTCCCAGTCCTTGGTCGGACCGAAGATGCGCTCGCAGAAGAGGCCGTCCTTCTCCGGCTTGAGCGTGCGGTAGTTGATCGTCTCCGGCTTCGTCACCTCGCCGGAGCTCCAGCCGCGGATCTGCTTGGAGGACGCGAGACTGATCTCGATTGCGTCGAAGTTGTTGATGTCGATCATGTGGTCTCCTCGTCCAATGTGTCGTCAGCATCCAGCGATTTGAGGTCGAGGCCGTCATCGGCGAGCGCGGCTCGGTCCAGAGGGGTGTCCACGACCCCGGTCAGGTCTGCTTCCACGCCGTCGCCGGGAACCGCGACGAGGTCGGCCGCGAAATCGACGTCGAGATCGTCCTCGTCGTCCTCGTCGTCGGGCAGCGCCGCGGCCGCCGGCGCCTCCTCGACGACCGGGTCGGGCGAGTCGTCCTCGGCGGCGCGCACGCCGGAGAGGTCGATCCCGAGCTCCTCGGCCGCCCGCAGCAGGTCGTCGTCCTCGTCGCGCATCTCCGCCCGCTGGCCCTCCTCGGAGACGACGTTGACGTCGAGGCCGAGCGACTGCATCTCCTTCAGCAGCACCTTGAACGACTCGGGGATCGACGGCTCGGCGATGTTCTCGCCCTTGACGATCGCCTCGTAGGCCTTGACCCGCCCGACGGTGTCGTCGGACTTGATCGTCAGCATCTCCTGCAGCGTGTAGGCGGCGCCGTAGGCCTCCAGCGCCCAGACCTCCATCTCGCCGAAGCGCTGGCCGCCGAACTGCGCCTTGCCGCCGAGCGGCTGCTGGGTGACCAGCGAGTACGGCCCGGTCGACCGGGCGTGGATCTTGTCGTCGACGAGGTGCAGCAGCTTGAGGATGTACATGTAGCCGACCGTGACCTGCTGGGCGAACGGCTCACCCGTACGGCCGTTGTAGAGCGTGAACTTGCCGGACGCCTGCTCGGAGACCCGGCGACCCTTGTCGATGTCCATGCGAATGCGCCCGGTGTGCGCGGCCTGCCAGGCGACGAGCGCCTGGTCGACGTCGGCGACCGTCGCCCCGTCGAACACCGGCGTGGCCACGTAGACGCGGCCGTTGCCGTCCTTGGTGCGCGAGTGGTTGTAGGCCTCGGTGCCGTCGTCGTACCAGCCCTGGGCGGCGGCCCAGCCGAGATGCGTCTCGAGGATCTGGCCGACGTTCATCCGGCTCGGCACGCCGAGCGGGTTGAGGATCACGTCAACCGGGGTCCCGTCCTCCAGGAACGGCATGTCCTGCTCGTCGACGATCTTCGAGATCACGCCCTTGTTCCCGTGACGTCCGGCGAGCTTGTCGCCTTCTGAGATCTTGCGCTTCTTGGCGACGAACACGCGCACGAGGTCGTTGACTCCCGGCGGCAGGTCGTCCCCGTGCTCGCGGCTGAAGGTCATCACGTCGATGACGACGCCGCCCTCGCCGTGCGGCACCTTCAGCGACGTGTCGCGGACCTCGCGCGCCTTCTCCTTGAAGATCGCCCGGATCAGCTTCTCCTCGGCCGTGAGCTCGGTTTCGCCCTTCGGTGTCACCTTGCCGACGAGCAGGTCGCCCGAGCCGACCTCGGCGCCGACGCGGACGATGCCGCGGTCGTCGAGGTTGCGCAGCGACTCCTCCGAGCGGTTGGGGATGTCGCGGGTGATCTCCTCCTCGCCGAGCTTGGTCGTCCGGGCGTCGATCTCGTATTCCTCGATGTGGATCGAGGTGAGCTCGTCGTCCTTGACCAGACGCTTCGAGAGGATGATCGCGTCCTCGAAGTTGTAGCCCTCCCAGGACATGAAGGCGACCATCAGGTTCTTGCCGAGCGCCATCTCGCCACGGTCGGTCGAGGACCCGTCGGCGAGCACGTCGCCCGCGGCGACTGCCTGGCCGGCGCCCACCAGCGGCTTCTGATGGATCAGCGTGCCCTGGTTGGAGCGCATGAACTTCTGTAGCTCGTACTCGTCGCGCTTGCCCTCGGTCGTCTCGACGACGATCTCGGTGGCGTCGACGAAGGCGACGGTGCCGGCGTTGCGGGTCAGCAGCACGTCGCCGGTGTCGAGCGCGGCCCGCAGCTCCATGCCGGTCCCGACCAGCGGGGCGTCGGTCTTCAGCAGCGGCACGGCCTGGCGCTGCATGTTCGAGCCCATCAGCGCCCGGTTGGCGTCGTCGTGCTCGAGGAACGGGATCATCGCCGTCGCGACCGACCAGATCTGCTCGGGCGAGACGTCGACGAGGTCGACCTCGGCCGGCGGGACCGTCACGTACTGGCCGGCCTGGGTGCGGCAGAGGATCTCCTCGTCGGTCAGGCGGCCGGTCGCAGCGTCGACCGGCGTGTTCGCCTGGGCGATGATCTGCTCCTCCTCCTGGGTCGCGTCGAGGTGGACGATGCGGTCGGTCACGTGGCCGTTCTCGACGACCTGATACGGCGTCGTCACGAAGCCGTGCTCGGAGACCTGGGCGTACGAGGACAATGAGCCGATGAGGCCGATGTTCGGTCCCTCCGGCGTCTCGATCGGGCACATCCGCCCGTAGTGGGTCGGGTGGACGTCGCGCACCTCGATCGGCGCGCGCTCGCGCGTCAGGCCGCCGGCACCGAGCGCCGAGAGGCGGCGGCGATGGGTGAGACCGGCCAGCGAGTTCGTCTGGTCCATGAACTGGGACAGCTGCGACGAGCCGAAGAACTCCTTCAGCGCGGCGACGACCGGGCGGATGTTGATGATCGTCTGCGGCGTGATCGTGTCGGCGTCCTCGGTCGTCAGGCGCTCGCGGACGACGCGCTCCATCCGGTAGAGGCCGATCCGGAAGGCCTCCTGGATCAGCTCACCGACGGTCCGCAGGCGGCGGTTGCCGAAGTGCTCGTACTCGTCGAGGTGGTCGGCGACCGGCTCGCGGGCCATGCTCTGGGCCTCGGCCGCGTAGTCCTTGATCTCGACCTCGGGGTGCTCGGGCATGCCGAGGCGCTTGGGCATCGCGACCAGCTCGCGGACGAGCGAGATGATGTCGTCGTGCGTCAGCGTGCGGGTGTCGAGGTCGATCTCGAGTCCGAGCCGCGAGTTCAGCTTGTAGCGGCCGACGCGGGTCAGGTCGTACCGCTTGGGGTCGAAGAAGAGCTGGTTCAGCAGCGCGCGGGCGTTCTCGACGCTCGGCGGCTCGCCCGGCCGCTGCTTCTTGAACAGCTCGACCAGGGCGCCCTCCTCGGAGCGCGTCTGCTCGGTGTCGGACTCGATCGTGTTGCGGATGTAGAGCGAGTCGTCGAAGAGGTCGAGGATCTTCTCGTCCTGGGCGTAGCCCATCGCGCGGAGCAGCACCGTCACCGGGAGCTTGCGCTTGCGGTCGATGCGGACGAAGACCTTGCCCTTCTTGTCGATCTCGAGCTCGAGCCACGACCCGCGGGCCGGCATCAGGTTGGCGATGAAGACCTGCTTCTCGCGGTCCTTGGGCTCCATCAGGTAGGCACCGGGCGAACGGACCAGCTGCGTCACGACGACGCGCTCGGTGCCGTTGATGATGAAGGTCCCGCGCTCGGTCATCCACGGGAAGTCGCCGACGAACACCGACTGCTCGCGGATCTCGCCGGTCTCCCGGTTGACGAAGGCGACAGTCACCGTGAGCGGTCGGGCGAAGGTGAGGTCCTTCTCCCGGCACTCCTCGATCGGAGCGACCGGCTCGTCGAAGACGAACTCGCCGAACTGGACGGCGAGGTTGCCGGTGTAGTCCTCGATCGGAGAGATGTCGTCGATCGTCTCGCGAAGGCCGCCGTTTTCGGGATCGGTCAGCCATTCGAACGAGCGGCGCTGGATGTCGATCAGGTTGGGAACGTCGAGCGGCTTGTTCAGACGCGCGAAAGTCCGGCGCGTCCGAGGGACGATTGCAGCGGCCAAGTTGCGACTCCTGAGGAGTAGAGGCGGGCAGACGAGCGCGCGAAGGCGCGGACAGAGAAATTTAGCACAGCGAAGCTGCGCCCCCTCTGAGGGCCGCCAACGCTCACGGACCCCGCTCGCCGGCGTCGCGTATGTGGCGCGGCGCCATGGTGCTCGAGCGGCTTCGACTATCGGTCGGCACGCGGACTGTACCGAATCCGAGGTCGTTTTTGGCGTTTTCGGCGCGCGTCGGCCCAACGTCGCAGATCGGCGCCGCCACGGGGTGGTTTCCGTCTTTGCGCAGGGCATTCGCGGGCCGTCGGCGGCCGCCCGCCGACGCGGTGGTGGGGCGTGCTGCTAGCGTTCAAGTCACGGGTGGCACCTGCCGTCCCGAGGTTCTTGTCTCTGGTTGCGCTCCAGCGTGGTTCGGGTCAGTCGAATCTCCCCGAATCACCAACGCGGCCCTCCGGCCGCTGAACGGAGCAGCATGTCTCAAGAGTCGTTTGCCGATCTCGGCGTGTCCAAGGCGGTCGCGGACGCCCTGGGCGCCCGCGGGATCGCGTCCCCCTTTGCGGTCCAGCGGATGGTCATCCCCGACGTCCTCGCCGGGCACGACGTGCTCGTGAAGTCACCGACCGGGTCGGGCAAGACGCTCGCCTTCGCCGTGCCCATCGCCGACCGGATCCAGGCCACCGACCCCCGACCGAGCGTCCTCGTCCTGGCTCCGACGCGCGAGCTGGCCTCGCAGATCGTCGAGGAGACGCGCGAGGTCGCCCACGCGCGCGCCCTGTCGATCGCCGCCGTCTACGGCGGCGTCGGCATCGCCAAGCAGGAGCGCCTGGCGCAGCGCGCCCACATCCTCGTCGCCACGCCCGGCCGGCTGCTCGACCTGCTCGCCCGGCGGTCGTTCACGCTCGCCAAGGTCAAGCTCCTCGTCCTCGACGAGGCCGACCGGATGCTCGACATGGGCTTCAAGCCCGACGTCGACCGGATCGTCAAGCAGACGTCGCACAAGCGCCAGACGCTGCTCTTCTCGGCGACCCTCGAGGGCGAGGTCGCCCGCATCGCGCAGGCCTACACGACCGACGCGATCCGCCACGAGCACACGCCGCCGCTCCAGGCCGGAGCAACGGTCAAGCATCGCTTCCTGCGCGTCGAGCACGAGGCCAAGGTCAAGCACCTCGTGGAGGAGCTCGGCAACTCCGATCGCGGCCTGGCGCTCGTCTTCGTGCGCACCAAGCGCGGGGCCGACCGGCTGGTCAAGCGGCTCGGCATGCTCGACGTCGCGGCCGTGGCGATGCACGGCGACAAGTCGCAGGCGCAGCGCGAGAAGGCGCTGGCGCGCTTCGAGGCCGGCCACGTCGATACGCTCGTAGCGACCGACGTCGCCGCCCGTGGCATCGACGTCGACGACATCACCCACGTGATCAACTTCGACGCCCCCGAGGATCGCGACTCCTACGTCCACCGGACGGGCCGCACGGCGCGGGCCGGCCGCGGCGGGACCGCCGTCACCTTCGTGCTCGACGACCAGGCCCGGGACATCGGCCGGATCGCCAGCGATCTGCGCCTCGACCGCCAGTTCGCGGACTCCGGCCTGTCGTACGCGGCGACGCCGACGCGGCGGATCGCCAGCGCCCGCCCGGGACGGCAGCGCGCCGGCGCCGGCGCCGGCGGCTCCGGCAGGCGCCGCTACAGGTAGACGCGGGAGGCCGGCGCCGTGGACCGCACGCGCGCGATCAGGCGTCTGGCCCCGGCGGCGGCCACGCTCGCGGGACTCGGGCTGCTCGCCGGCTGCGGCAGCGGGAGCGGCGGGTCGGCGACCCCCGGCCCACCGCCCGCGTGCGGCGCGGCGACCTGGGTCGGAGCGTGGAGTGCTGATCCGAGCGACGCGCTCGACCTCGGCATCGTCGACCAGACGGAGCGGACGCTGCTCACCGCGAACCTCGGGGGCGAGCGGGTGCGCGTGCATCTCAGCAACCGCCTCGGTTCGGCCCCGGTGACGTTCGCCGCCGCCTCGATCGGACTGCGTCAGGGCGCGGGGGCTGGGCTCGTGCCCGGGTCGCGGCGGCCGCTGACCTTCGCCGGGGCGACGACGGTCACCCTGGCGCGGGGCGCCGACGTCGTCAGCGATCCGGTCGCCCTGCACGTGCAACCGTCCAGCGACCTCGCGGTCAGCCTGTTCGCGTCCGGGGCGACCGGCCCGGCGACCGAGCATGCCGTCGGGCAGCAGACGTCGTTCTTCTCCCCGCCGGGCACGGGCGACCACGTGTCCGACGACGCCGGTACGGCGTTCACGCTGCCGACGCAGGCCCGCTACTACGTCACGGGCGTGGACGTCGAGAAGGCCGCTCCGCTCGGGGCGGTGGTCGCGCTCGGCGACTCGATCACCGACGGCTTCGGCGGGCCGCCGGATGGCCACGACCGCTACCCGGACTTCCTCTCGCAGCGGCTGCTCGCCGCCGGCCGGCGACTGGTGGCGGTCAACGCCGGCATCGGCGGCAACCACATCCTCAGCGACGGACCGGCGATGGACGGGCCGTCCGCCCTGCACCGGCTGGCCGTCGACGTGCTCGGCGAGCCGGGGGTCAGCGACGTGATCGTGCTCGAGGGCGTCAACGACATCGCGGCGCAGCAGTCGGCCAGCGCCATCATCGCCGGGCTCGGCGAGATCGTCAGCCGGCTGCACGCGGCCGGCCTCGGCGTCCAGCTCGGGACGCTGCTGCCGTTCAACGGCCCGGCCGCGAGCCCGGCCGAGCTCGAGCGCGCGCAGATCAACCGGTGGATCCGCGGGCCGAGCAACGGGGCCGACGGCGTGGTCGACTTCGACGCGGCGGTGCGCGACCCGGCCGATCCCTTGCGGATGACGCCGGCATTCGACAGCGGCGACCACCTGCACCCGAGCGCGGCCGGGCGTCGGGCGATGGCGCAGGCGGTCGACCTCCACGCGCTGCGCGGCGCGACCTGCCGCGCCGGTTGAGCGTGCGCCCGGCGGCGGGCGTTTGTGGTTTGCTGTCGTGGTGGGGTCGCGACTGGGACTGGTAGCTGCAACGATCGCCGCTGCCATCCTGGCGGCAGCGAGCGGCCTGACATCGACCGCCGGAGCCGCGACGCCGGTCGTGTGCGGGACCAACCACTGGGTGGCGACCTGGACCGCCGATCCGAGCGGCACGGTCGGCCCGGCGCTCAGCAACCAGACGCTGCGCGTCATCCTGACGCCGCACATCGGCGGCGACACGCTGCGCATCCACCTCTCGAACGCCTACGGCAAGGCGGCGGTGACCTTCGCCCACGTGGGACTCGCGATCCGCCTGGGATCGGCGGCGGTGATCGACAACTCGCAGCGCCAGGTGACGTTCGGCGGCCAGCAGAGCGTGACCGTGCCGGTCGGCGGCGAGGCGATCAGCGATCCGGTGACGCTGACCTTCGCCCCGTTTCAGGACCTCGCCGTCAGCCTCTTCCTCGCCTCGCCCACCGGATCGGCGACCGGACACCTGATCGCGCGCGAGCGGTCATTCGCGACCCCCGCCGGGAGCGGCGACCACACCTCGGACCTGACCGGCAACGCGTTCACGCTCGGGTCGACGAGCGCGAGCTTCGTCGACGCCGTCGACACGCTGGCCCCGGCCAACGTCAGCGCGGCGGTGATGTTCGGCGACTCGATCACCGACGGCTACGAGAGTGGCGGCGGGTCCGGCGAGGAGCAGGGCGGGATCGACCTCAACCACCGCTACCCCGACTACCTCCAGCAGCGCATCCTCGCGACGGCGGGAGCACCGCTCATCTCGGTCGTCAACGCCGGGATCAGCGGCAATCGAGTCCTCGTCGACGGTCAGCTGGGGTCGAGCGGAGCGAGCGGCCTCGACCGCCTCAACTCGGACGTGATCGGCGTGGCGGGCGTGAGTGACGCGATCGTGCTCGAGGGCATCAACGACATCGCCCTGCTGGCCAGCGCGCAGCAGATGGAGACGGCGCTCACGCAGATCGTCAACCGCCTCCACGCGTATGGCATCCGCGTCATGGTCGGGACGATCACCCCGGCCGGCACGGGGCTGCTGAACCTGGGCAGCCTGCTCCCGTCGATCTTCATCGACAGCTCGGCGAACGCCGTCCGCGTCGCGGTGAACGGCTGGATTCGCAGCGGCGCCAGCGGCGCCGACGGCGTGGTCGACTTCGACGCGGCGCTGCGCTCGGACACCAACGTCAACGAGCTGAACCCCGGTTTCGACAGCGGCGACCACGTCCACCCCAGCTACAGCGGCTACGACAAGATGGCGGAGACCGTGTCCCTGTCGCAGTTCCAGGGCGCCGGGCCGTGCATCCCGCCGGGGCCGCCGCAGGCGACCAAGCTCAAGCTCCGCGCCGGCGGCCGGCCAGGCCACTCCCTGCGCGTCACCGGCAGCCTCACGACCGCGCTGCCGGCCAACTGCTCGGGCGCCTACGTGACGGTCCGCGCTCTGCGCGGCGGACGTAGCCTGCTCAAGCGCAACCTGCCGTTGACGGCGACGTGCACGTTCGCCAAGACGATCGCCCTGCATGCCAAGGGGCGGATCGCGGTTCGGGTCGGCTTCGCCGGGCGTCCGTCGCTGCGAGCCAGCAACGCCGGGCCCGTCTACGCGCGCGTTCGCTGACCGCGAAACGCCGTCTTCGTCAGCCGCTCGGCACCCGAGGACCGAGCCCGACGCGGCACGGGATCGCAAGGCGCAGTGGCGCTGCGTCCCGTGATCGGGGTGGCGCCCAGCGCCGGTCACCGGTGGCGAGAGGGCGGGCGTAACGCCGGCCGCGACCACTAAGCTCCGCAGCAGACCCGCCCCACGATCGACGGAGCGCAGCGGATGGCGAAACTCAGCACGCAGGCACGCGGCGAAGCGGCATGAGCGCCGTGATCGCCGCCGTCGCGACGGGCCTGGTCGTCGCGTTGGTCGTGCTCGTCCTGCTGATCGTGCTGGGGCTCGGGACGTTCGCCCGTGCGCGCCGCCGCCGTGGCGGCGTGATCGCCTCCCGGCGACGGCGCGGCTGATGCTGCTGACCACGGCCAGCGCTGTGCGCGGCCTGCCGGTCGTGACCGTGCCGGGCGGGGATGACGTCGCTGAGATCCGCGACATCGTCTACCAGCCGGAGGCGGGCCGGGTCGTCGGCTTCACGCTCAACAAGCGCGGGCGCCTGTCCGGGCGCCGCCGCGAGGTGCTACCGGCAGCGGGCGTGCGCGCGATCGGACGCGACGCGGTGATGGTGGCCGGCGACGACGCGCTCGTCGACCCGGGCGCGGCGCCGGCCGAGCTCGAGTCGGCGGACGGCGACCGGGACGTGATCGGCGCCGATGTGGTCACCGAGGGCGGCGTCAGCCTCGGCCGGGTCAAGGACGTCGTGCTCCTGGTCGGGGGTAACGGCGAGGTCGTCGGCTACCAGCTCGAGCGCCCGTCGGGCGAGGACGGCTACATTCCGCTCGCGGCCCAGCTCGCCGTGTCGGGCGCCGCGCTGGTCGTGCCGAGCGCGACGGCCGAGTTCGTCCGCGACGACCTCGTCGGGCTCGGGGCGGCCGTGGGCGAGTTCAGAGTCAGGCTGGGCCTGGCGTGAGCGATCGCTTCCAGGCGGCGATCGGACGCAAGGTCGTCAGCCGGGCGAGCGCCGAGGAGCTCGGACGGCTCACGCATCTCGTGGTCGACGTCGGCCGGCGCCGGGTCGCCGGCCTCGTCGTCGGCAAAGGGCGCCGGGCCCGTCTCGTCGACTGGGAGCATCTCAGCGGCTTCGGTCCCGACGCCATCGTCGTCGACGACGAGGCGTCGCTGCGCCCGGCGCAGGAGCCGTGGGAGAAGACGGCGGTCCACGGCGACCGCGGACTGCTCGGGATGCTGGCGCTCAGCGAGCTCGGCAACGAGGCCGGACGTGTCGACGACGTCCTTTTCGAGCCCGAGACCGGGGAGCTGTCGGGCATCGTCGTCGGGGCGCGCGAGCACGCCGGCGCAGCCCTGCTCGGCGCCGGTTCGTACGCCGTGATCCTCGACGCGTCCGTCGACGAGCCGGCGACCGCAGCCTGAGGGGACCGCCGGCGGCCTACCGGACGCCGACGACGGAGCAACCCGGAGCAGGCGGACGCCCGGCGTGAGCGATCGGTCCGCAAACGCGGACGACCGCCGCGTCCCGGGGGACGCGGCGGTCGCGAGCGTCGCGAGCCTGAGGAGGTGCTACTTGACCTCGACGGTGGCCCCGGCCTCGAGCAGCTCCTGCTTGAGCTTCTCGGCCTCGTCCTTGTCGACGCCCTCCTTGATCGCCTTCGGCGCCTCGTCGACGAGCGCCTTGGCCTCCTTCAGCCCCAGGCCGGTCGCCGCGCGGACGACCTTGATGACCTGGATCTTCTTGTCCCCGGCGGCGAGCAGCTGGACGGTGAACGCCGTCTGCTCCTCGACCTCCTCGACCGGTCCGCCGCCGCCCGGCGCGGCCATCGCGACCGGCGCGGCGGCCGAGACGCCGAACTCCTCCTCGAGCGCCTTGATCCGCTCAGCAAGCTCGAGCACGGAAATGCCCTTCAGCTCCTCGATCCATTCCGCAGTGCTGGTTGCCATCAGGTGTTCTCCTTGTTTGAAGTCTCAGAATCGGAAGTCGTCGCCGGAGCGGGATCGCCCGGGTCGGCCGCAGCCGCAGGCGGCTCGTCGGTGGGCGCGGGCGCAGCCGCCTCAGCCGGCTCGGTCGCAGCCGCAACCGGCTCGTCGGTGGGCGCCGGCTCTGCCGGCTGGCCGACCTCGGCCGCCGGGGCGTCGCCGGCAGGGGGGACGAGCGCCGGCGCCGCCGGGGGGTCCCCGGCCGGTATGTCGCCGGACTCCTTCTTCTCGAGCACGCCGGCCAGGGCGATCGCCAGACCGCCGACAAGAGCGTTGAGCGTCCGGACGAGGCCGGTCAGCGGCGACGCGACGAGGCCGACGAGCTGGCCGTAGAGGACGTCGCGGGAAGGCAGGCGGGAGATCTGGGTGACCTGGGCGGGCGTCAGCAGGACGGCATCGATGACGCCGCCCTTGAAGGCCAGCTTCTGTGTGATCCGGGCGTAGTCGGCGACCGCCTTGGCCGCGGATGCCGCGTCGCCCCGGACGAACGTCAGGGCGGTCGGACCGGCGAGCAGGTCCTTGAGCGCGACGACGCCGGCCTGGTCGGCCGCCCGCTCGGTCAGCGAGTTCTTGACGATGCGCAGGGACGCGTCGACCTCGCGCAGCTTGTCGCGCAGCTCGGCCGCCTGCGGCACGGTGATGCCGCGATAGTCGACGGCGAAGATCGCCTGGGACTCGGTTATGTTGCCGGCGATCTCGTCGATCACCAGGGCTTTCTGGTCTCTGTTCATACGGCTCCTGTCCCGGGCTTAGCGTGGTGCCGGGGGTCTCTGGTGGCCTGGTGAGGGGCGTCTAGGCTGCTGCCGACGCCTCCTCGAGGATGTCGCGGGTGCGGCTCGGATCTACCTTGACGCCGGGACCCTGGGTCGCGGCGAGGGTGATCGTGCGCAGGTAGCGGCCCTTGGCGACGGCCGGCTTGGCCCGGATCAGCTCGTCGAGGATGGCCGCGTAGTTCTCGAGCAGCGCCCGGTCGTCGAAGCTGGTCTTGCCGATCGACATGTGGACGATCGCCGTCCGGTCGGTCCGGTACTCGACCTTGCCGGCCTTCGACTCCTGGACGGCCTTGCGGACGTCCATCGTCACGGTCCCGACCTTCGGGTTGGGCATCTTGCCCTGGGGCCCGAGCACGCGGCCGAGGCGGCCGACGAGCGGCATCAGGTCGGGTGTGGCGATCGCGACGTCGAAGTCGGTGAAGCCGTCCTGGACGCGGGCGGCGAGATCCTCGGCTCCGACGAAGTCGGCGCCGGCCTCCTGGGCCTCGCGCGCCTTGTCGCCCTGGGCGAACACGGCCACGATGATGTTCTTGCCGAGCCCGTTGGGCAGGGCGACCGTCCCCCGCAGCTGCTCGTCCGCGTGCCGGACGTTCAGACCGGTGCGGACGTGGACCTCGATCGTCTCGTCGAACTTCGCCCGCTTGAGCGACTTGACGAGGGCGATCGCCTCGGCCGGCGTGTGCTCGCGCTCACGGTCGACCTTCGAGCGGGCGGCCAGATATGTCTTTCCACGCTTGTGCATCAGATCACGTCCACGCCCATCGAGCGGGCTGTGCCGGCGACGATCCTGCTCGCGGCGTCGAGGTCGTTGGCATTGAGGTCGCCGAGCTTCTTCTCGGCGATCTCCCGAATCTGGGCGGCGGTGATCTTGCCGACCTTGAGCCGGTGGGGCTCGCTCGAGCCCTTGTCGATCCCGATCGCCTGGCGGATCAGGACGGCGGCCGGCGGCGTCTTGGTGACGAAGCTGAACGAGCGATCTTCGTAGACGGTGATCACCACCGGGATAACCGTGCCGGCGTCACCCTGGGTCTGGGCGTTGAACGCCTTGCAGAACTCCATGATGTTGATGCCGTGCTGGCCCAGGGCAGGCCCGACCGGCGGAGCCGGTGTCGCGGCGCCGCCGACGGTTTGAAGCTTGATCGTGGTGAGTACTTTCTTTGCCATTTTGGTTCGTTACCTCGGCCGGTCGCCTGGACCGGCCACTTGAAAGATACGCGGGCCGGGGCTGCCGGCTAGAGCTTCTTGACCTGGTCGAAGCCGACCTCGACCGGCGTCTCGCGCCCGAAGATTGATACCAGCACCTTGAGCTTGGACGCGTCGTCGTTGATTTCCGAGATCTCGCCGGAGAAGTCCGACAGCGGGCCGGAGACGACCTTGACCGCCTCGCCGATGACGAACTGGGCCCGGGCCCGGGGCGCCACGGCGATCGCCTTGTGCAACAACCGGTCGACCTCCAGCTGCGTCAGCGGGACCGGCTCGTTCGACGCCCCGACGAAGCCGGTCACGCCCGGCGTGCCCTTGACCAGCGTCCACGAGTCCTCGTTGAGCTCCATGTTGACGAGGACATAGCCGGGCATCGTCCGCTTCTCGACGGTGATCTTCTGGTTGTCCTTCATCTCCGAGACCGACTCGGTCGGGACGACGACGTTGCGAACCGCCCGCTGCTGATTCATCGAGACGACGCGGTGCTCGAGGTTGTGCTTGACCTTGTTCTCGTGACCGGAATAGGTGTTGACGACGTACCAGCGAAACATAAGTTCGGACCCAGTTTCCAGAAGTTGACTTAGAAGGTTGACGGGCGCGCGGCGGCGGCGCAGGCCGATGCGCGGCTCACAGGATCGCGTCGACGATCTTCGAGGAGAGCAGATCGACGAGGCCGAGGTAGCCGCCGGCGATCACGACGAACCCGAGCACGACGGCCGTCGCCTGTCCGACCTGCCGGCGATCCGGCCACTGAACGCGCTGGAGCTCGGCCCAACTGGCCCGCAGGAACGTCGTGACGCGGTTGCCGCCGACCTTGGCCGGCGGGCCGCCGCGAGTCTTGCGGGCGGCCGGGAGCAGCTCGTCCTCGGCCTCCAGAGCATCAGCGGTCGACCGTGACGGACCCGGGCCGGACGCGACGAGCGGCTCGTCGTCGAAGGCGTCGTCGTCATCGTCGTCCGCGGGCGGCAGCGGGTGGGGCGTGCCGAGATCCTGGAGCGGAGCCCCGGCGGCGAGATCGACCTCCTCGATCGTGACCGGCTCCACCGGCTCGATCGGGTCCACCGGCTCGATCGGGTCCACGGGGACGATCGGGTCGATCGGGTCCACCGGGACGATCGGGTCGACCGGGACGAGCGGGTCGACGGCGCCTGCGCCGGCGTCGCCCGGCACGACTCTCGGAGCCGGCTTGCCCTGCGCGGGCGGCCTCGTCCGGCCAGCCGGCTGGGGGCCGCGGCGTCGTTTGCTGCTTTTGCGGGAGGAAGCCACGGCACGCCTTGCCTAGTGATCCATCCTGCAAACCCGCACACGCCCGGATCGGCGGCAAACCTTCGCGTCGCGGCATCCTCGGAGCACTAGCGGGTCTCCCGGTGCCCCGTATGGCGCCTGCACCAGCGGCAGTACTTACGCAGGGAGATGCGATCGGGGTTGTTGCGCTTGCTCTTCTTTGTTTGGTAATTGCGCCGCTTGCACTCCTCACACGCGAGGGTGACAGCGATACGCACGTCTCCGCGGGCCATAAGCCATCCAGAATTCGTGATCGATCTGTCGGTCGTCGCCGGGCAAGGAAAAACCCCGCCGCGGCGCGAGGTAAGCGGAGTTTAGCGCGCCGCAGAAGCCGCGGCTCCGCGGTCGGGCCGGGCTGCGACCATTCGGCCGGTGGACGAGCACGCCAGAGGTCTTGCGGCGCGCCGGGCCGCCCGGGCCGCCGCCGTGCGCCGGCGGCGACTGACCGGGCTCGCCGTCGTCGCGGTCCTCGTCGTCGGGCTCGGCCTACTGCTCGGCCGCGGCGGCCGCACGCCGCCCGAGCCGCGTGCCGGGCCGCCGCCGACCGCCACCGCGGCGACCACGGCGCGCCGGCGGCCGCCCGGCACCGAGCAGGCGGCACTGGCCCGCCTGGCGGCGACCGGGCTGCCCGTCTACTGCGGGGGCCGGGCCAAGCCGCTGGTGGCGCTGACCTTCGACGACGGGCCCGGCGTCTACACGAAGCTGGCGATCAAGAAGCTCCGGAAGCACCATCTGCGGGCGACGTTCTTCCTCGTCGGCAAATCGATCAACAGCTTCCCGACGCTGGCCCGGCTCGAGCGGCCGGTCGGTGCGGTCGGCGACCACACGATGACCCACCCGTTCCTCCCGAGCCTGTCGCAGGGCGAGATGACCGCGCAGATCGACGCCGCGCGCCAGCTCATCGACACCAACAGTGGCCAGCGGGCCGAGCTGTTCCGGCCGCCGTACGGGGCGCGGACGCCGGCGATCGACGCCGAGGCCCGGGCGCTCGGGCTGGTCGAGGTGCTCTGGACGGTCGACAGCCGGGACTCGCTCGGGGCCGACTACGCCGGGATTGCCCGCAACGTGATCGCCGGGCTGCACCCGGGGTCGATCATCCTGATGCATGAGAACCGCGGCCAGACGATCCGGGCCCTGGCGACGATCATCCCGGCGCTCGCGCGGTCGCACCTGCGCGCGGTGACCCTGCCCGACCTCTTGACCGCCGACCCGCCGACGCCGGCGCAGCTGCGGGCCGGCGGCCGCGGCTGCGGGGCCCAGTCGGGGACGACCGGGGCCTGAGGACAGCAGCGGGTCGATCCTGGGGTCGATGCCGGCGCCCCGCCGACGCGGGACCCGGGCACCCGGCGCGCGCCGGGTGCCGACCCTGGGCCGTCAGCCCTCGATCGAGCGGCGGAAGCGAGCGATGGCCAGGGGCGCGCAGACGGCGATCACGGCCGACGAGCAGAGCACGGTGTAGAGGACCGGGTGCTGGAGCGACCACGGGGCGCCGGGCGGGGCGACGCCGCCGGGGTTGCCGAAGAGGGTACGCAGGGCGCCGGCGAGGGCGCTGACCGGGTTCCACTCGGCGATCGTCCGGAGCACGCCGGGCAGCGTGCTCGTCGGAACGAAGGTGCTGGCGATGAAGGTGATCGGGAAGATCGCGACGAAGGCGACGCCCTGGACGGCCTCGGGCGTGGCGAGCATGCTGCCGAGCAGGACGCCGACCCAGATCATCGCGAAGGCGAACAGGATCAGCAGGCCGTAGGCGGCCGCGGCGTGGGCGACGTCGGTGTGGATCCGCCAGCCGATCACGAGGCCGCAGATCGACATCAGGACCAGCGGCAGGACCATCTTCAGCAGGTTTGCCAGGGCGTGCCCGCCGAGCACGGCGCCGGGGCCGATCGGCAGCGACCGGAAGCGGTCCATGGCGCCATTCGAGCGGTCGGCGGCGATGCCGACGGCGACGCCGAACGTGCCGCCGAAGACGATCGTCTGGGCGAAGATGCCGCCGATCAGGAACTCGTGGTAGCTGCCGCCGGGGACGGGGATCGCCCCGCCGAAGACGTAGGCGAACAGCAGCACGAACATCACCGGCTGGAAGGTGGCGTCGGCGAGCGTCTCCGGCTCCCGGCGCATGTGGCGCAGGCCCCGGCGGGTGATCACCCAGACGTCGCCCAGGACGCCCCCGCGCCGGTCCTCCGCCGGGGCGATCACGACCGGGTCGCCGGCGGCGACGACGCTCACGGAAGGGCCTCGACGGGCTCGGGCGCGGCGGTGCCGGTCAGCGTGAGGAAGACGTCGTCGAGCGTCGGCTGGTGCAGGCCGAGGTCCTCGACGGCGATACCCGCCGCCTTCAGCTCGGCCGCGACCCGGGTGATCGCGTCGATGCCCGAGTCGGCCGGGGCAGTGACCCGCCGGGCGCCGTCGTCGACGCTGGCCCGGGCGCCGACGGCCGCCTCGAGGATCGCGGCGACGCGCGGGAGATCGGTCCGCCGGACGGGCACGACCATCAGCTGGTCGCCGCCGACCTCCCGCTTGAGCTGGCGCGAGTCGCCCCGGGCGATCACCCGCCCGTGGTCGATCACGACGATCTCCCGGGCCAGCCGGTCGGCCTCCTCGAGGTACTGCGTGGTCAACAGCAGCGTCGCCCCCTCGCCGACGAGCGTCTCGAGCACGTCCCACAGCTCGATCCGCGCCCGGGGGTCGAGGCCGGTCGTCGGCTCGTCGAGGAAGAGCACGTCCGGCCGGGCGACGAGCGTCGCCGCCAGGTCGAGGCGCCGCCGCATGCCGCCCGAGTACTCGCGGGCGAGACGGTCGCGGGCTCCGGTCAGGTCGAACTGGCCGAGCAGCTCGACCGCCCGGCGGCGGGCGGCCGCCCGGCCGAGGTGGTGGAGCTCGCCGATCATCTCGAGGTTCTCGAAGCCGGTCAGGAGCCCGTCGACCGTCGCCGCCTGGGCGGCCAGGCCGAGTCGGCGGCGGACTTCGACCGGCGCGTCGGCGACGTCGAAGCCGGCGACCCGGGCCCAGCCGCCGTCGGCCCGGGCCAGCGTGGTCAGGATCCGCACGGCGGTCGTCTTGCCGGCGCCGTTGGGCCCGAGCAGGGCGCAGACCGATCCGACCGGCACCGCCAGGTCGATGCCGGCGAGGGCGACCGTGTCGCCATAGGACTTGCGTAGGCCCTCGGCCTCGATTCCGTGAGTCACGCTCATCGTCCCAACGCTAGTCGGGCCGGCCGCGGAAGGCGTTACTAGAGTCCGGGCCAGTGGCGGACGACGAAGCCGGCGAGCGTCCGCGGCGCCGTTTGCCAGCGGGTCCCGAAGACGCCGCTGCGGCCGCTCGTGTCGTAGCGCAGACCGTCGACGTACATGAACGTGTGACCAGCGTTGGCGTAGACCGAGATGTACTTGCCCGGGCCGGGCACGCCCCACGACTCGAGGTCGCCCGAGGTCAGCGGCACGCCGACCAGGCCACCGGCGGCCAGGGCGTAGCTGACCGAGCCGGAGCAGTCGTAGGCGTTGTCGACGAACGACGCGTGGCCGCCGCCGTAGACGTACGGGAAGGTCGCGATCGCGTTGGCCCCGGCGATCACCCGGGCCACGACCTCCGGGCCGGCCCGGGGGGGCGTGACCGTCCCGGCGGCGCCGATCGTCCCCGGCTGGGCCGCGGCCTGGGCGGCCTTCTCCGCCTCGGCCATCTGCTGGAGCTCCGCCTTGACCTGGGCGTCGCTCGGTGCACCCGGACTGACCGTCGTCACCAGCGCGGCCTGGGCCGGGGTGACCGCCGCGGCGTGGGCCGGGGCGCCGGCCGGGAGCGGGAAGCTCTGCGCCGCCTCGGGGTCGGCGACCTCGGGGGCCTTGCCGCGCCCGCGGGCGGTCGTGCCCACGGCCTTCGACCCGCGCGCGCGGCGGGTTCGCGCCGCCGCCGTCGTCGGGGCGGTGCCGGTGGCGCCGGCGGCGGCCCCAGTCGACGCGGCCGGGCCGGACGACCCGCTGCGGCCGCCGATCACGATCGCCGCGACGACGACGAGCGCCAGCGCGAGCGCTCCTCCGAGCACCGGGGCGAGCGAGCGGCGTGGGCGGTCTGGGTCGGTCATCGGCGAAGCTGGCGGCCAGAATTACACAGATCACGGACGGGCGCGGAATATGCCAGGGTTATCCGGTGCGGCTCGCAAGCTTCCGCCCACCGGCGACCGACGGGCCCTGCGGGGGCGAGGTCGTCGGCGGCCGGGTCACTGCGTTCGCCGACGGGGCGAGCGTGCTCGACCGACTGGCCAGCGGCGACCGCACGCCGGCGGCCGGCGAGTCGTACGCCCTGGCCGACGTCGAGCTGCTGGCGCCGGTCGGTCGGCCGCGGGCGATCTTCGGGATCGGCCTCAACTACCGGGCCCACGCCGAGGAGCAGGGCGCCGCGCTGCCCGAGCGGCCGATCGTGTTCATGAAGCTCCCGAGCTCCGCCGCCGGCCCGTTCGCCCCGGTCGCCTGCCCGGCGGTCGTCCGGCGGCTCGACTACGAGGGCGAGCTGGCCGTGGTGATCGGCGCCGGCGGCCGCGTGGCCGGCTACGCCGTGGCCGACGACGTCAGCGCGCGCGACCTCCAGCGGGCCGAGCCGCAATGGACGCGGGCGAAGGGCGCCGACGGCTTCTGCCCGTACGGGCCGTGGATCACTACGGCCGACGACGTGCCCGACCCCGAGGACCTGCGGCTCCAGACCTGGGTCAACGGCGAGCTGCGCCAGGACGCCCGGACGAGCGACCTGATCTTCGGCGTCGACGAGCTCGTCGCCTTCATCGGCGAGACATGCACGCTCGAGCCGGGCGACCTGATCCTGACGGGCACGCCGAGCGGCGTCGGCATGTCGATGCAGCCGCGCCGGTTCCTGGCCTCGGGCGACGTCGTGCGCATCGAGATCGAGCACCTCGGGGCGATCGAGCACGCGATCGCCTGAGTGGTTGCTCCCGCGGCCACCGAGCGTCACCCGGCGGCGACCAGCTCCATCAGCAGGCTGTCGTGCCAGCCGTCGCCGTCGACGTCGCGCTCGTAGGCGCGCATGACCCCGACCGTCTGGAAGCCCGCCTTCTCGTAGGCGCGGATCGCCGCCCGGTTGCCGGTCGCCGGGTCGATCGTCAGGCGATGGTGGCCGCGCTCGGACACGAGCAGCTCCACCAGCCGCCGCAGCGCCGCGGTGCCGAGGCCGCGGCCGTGGCGGGCCGGGTCGAGGAACATGTCGATCGACGCGTGGCGATAGCGCGGCTCGGTCTGCTCGTAGTACTGGATCAGGCCGGCGACCGACCCGTCGACCTCGATCGTCAGCCGCGTCGCCTCCGGCTCGTCCGACAGCGGGAAGCCGGCGTCGGGCCGGCCCCACCAGCGGGCGACCTCCGGCGTGGCGTGGATCCGGCGGAGCTCGTCGGCGTCGGCCGGGACGAGAGGCCGCAGGCGCATGCGTCAGTGCGAGGCGATGACCCGGTCGATCAGGCCGTACTCGGCGGCCTCGTCGGCCTTGAAGAAGCGGTCGCGCTCCATGTCGACGTGGACCTGCTCGACCGTTCGGCCGCAGCAGTGGGCGTAGATCTCGTCGATCCGCTTGCGCGTGTTGAGGATGTCGCGGGCGTGGATCTCGATGTCGGTCGCCTGCCCCTCGAAGCCGGCTGACGGCTGGTGCATCAGGATGCGGCTGTTGGGCAGCGCCATCCGCTTGCCCTTGGCCCCGCCGGCCAGCAGCAGCGAGCCCATCGACATGGCGATGCCGATGCACATCGTGGCGATGTCCGGCTTGACGAAGTTCATCGTGTCGTAGATCGCCAGGCCGGCGGTGATCGACCCGCCGGGCGAGTTGATGTAGAGCGAGATGTCCTTCTGCGGATCCGAGGCCTCGAGGTGCAGCAGCTGGGCGACGACGACGTTGGCCACCTGGTCGTCGACGGCGGTCCCGAGGAAGATGATCCGTTCGTTGAGCAGGCGCGAGTAGATGTCGTACTCGCGCTCGCCGCGAGCCGTGCGCTGAATCACCATCGGGACCATGGGCATGCCCTGGAGCCTAGGGGATCGGCCTCGCCGCCCGTCGGGACCTAGGCCGGGGCGTCGTCGCGGCCCCGCACCGCGACGGCAGCCCTCAGAGGCCGACCGTGGCCATGCCGCCCGGGTCGTATCGATCACCGGCGGCCGCGCCGACGACGTCGGCGATGCGGGCGAGATCGTCCGGCGAGAGCTCGACGTCGGCGGCGGCGAGGTTCTCCTCGAGATAGGTCCGCCGCTTGGTTCCCGGGATCGGGACGATGTCCTCGCCCTGGGCGAGCACCCAGGCCAGCGCGAGCTGGCCCGGCGTCACCCCGTGGTCGTCGGCGAGCTCCCGCACACGGGCGACGAGCTCCCGGTTGCGCGCGAGGTTCTCGCCGGTGAAGCGCGGGCCGTGGCGGCGGAAGTCCCCGTCGTCGAGCTCCTCCGGCGAGCTGAAGCGGCCGGAGAGGAAGCCGCGGCCGAGCGGCGAGTAGGCGACCAGGCCGATCCCGAGCTCGCGCAGGGTCGGGAGGATCTCGTCCTCGACGTGGCGCGTCCACAGCGAGTACTCGGTCTGGACGGCGGCGATCGGATGCACGGCGTGGGCGCGCCGGATCGTCTCGGCGCTCGCCTCCGAGAGACCGAGATGGCGGACCTTGCCGGCGGCGACGAGCTCGGCCATGGCCCCCACCGTCTCCTCGATCGGCGTGTCCGGGTCGACCCGGTGCTGGTAGTAGAGGTCGATGTGGTCGACGCCGAGCCGTGCGAGCGAGCCCTCGCAGGCCTCGCGGACGTAGTCGGGGGTGCCGCTGATCGACCGGCGCGGCGGGTCGCCGTCGAGCCGGATGCCGAACTTCGTCGCCAGCACGACCTCGTCGCGCCGGCCGGCGATCGCCGCGCCGACGAGCCGCTCGTTGGTGTGCGGGCCGTACATGTCGGACGTGTCGAGGAAGTTGCACCCGAGGTCGAGCGCCCGGTGGATCGTCGCCGTCGACTCGGCGTCGTCGCCCGCCCCGTAGAACGCCGACATGCCCATGCATCCCAGGCCGATCGCCGAGACGGTGGGTCCGTTCGTGCCGAGCTTGCGCGTCTTCATGCCAATGGCCTGCCCTTCGAGACGGTTGCGGGAACAACTTTCATCGTAGACGTCTACCGTGAGGGGTGGTGAAGACGATCCCCAGCCAGACGCCGGCCCTGCGCGTGCGCGGCCTGACCAAGCGCTACGACAGCGGCCTCGTGGCGCTCGAGGGCTTCGACCTCGACGTCCCGGCCGGGTCCTTCTTCGGGCTGCTGGGACCGAACGGCGCCGGCAAGACGACGCTGATCAGCGCGGTCTGCAACCTGATCCGGGTCACCGGCGGGTCGATCGACGTCTTCGGCGAGGCCCACCACACGCTGGCGGCCCGGCGGATGATCGGCCTGGCCGAGCAGGACGTGAACCTCGACCGCTTCCTCGACGTCGAGGAGACGCTCGTCTACCACGGCGGCTACTACGGAATGCGCCGAGCCCAGGCGGTCCGCCGGGCGCGGGAGATGATCGAGATCTTCGAGCTGGCCAGCAAGGCCCATGTCCGGGCGCCGGCGCTCTCGGGCGGCATGCGCCGGCGGCTCCTGCTCGCCCGGGCGCTGATGCACGAGCCGCGCCTGGTGATCCTCGACGAGCCGACCGCCGGCGTCGACTTCGAGCTGCGGATCGAGCTCTGGCGCTACATCCGCCGCCTCCACGGCGAGGGCACGACGATCCTGCTGACCACGCACTACCTCGAGGAGGCCGAGGAGCTGTGCGAGGAGATCGCCCTGATCAACGCCGGGCAGGTCGTCGCCCGCGACAGCACGGCCGGCCTGCGGGCGACCTACGGCGCCGACTCGCTGGCCGACGTCTACGTCAAGGCGCTGGCCGGAGCCCGCGCGTGACCGGTCCGGTCGCCCCGGCCGCGGCCGACGGCAGCGGCTTCGCCGACCGCCACCGCGGCCTGCAGGCGCTGGCCGGCCGCGAGGTCCTGCGCGTGCTCAAGCTGTGGACCCAGACGATCGCCGCCCCCGTCTTCTCCTCTCTGCTCTACATCATCGTCTTCGGCCTCGGGCTCGGCAGCCGGATCCACCTCACCGCCGGGGTTCCCTACAAGGCGTTCATCGTCCCCGGGCTGATCACGATGGCGATGGTCCAGGCGGCGTACTCCAACAACGCCTCGTCGGTCTTCCAGGCGCGCTCCGATCGCTACCTCCACGACGTGCTCGCCGCGCCGCTGCGCAACTGGGAGGTCAACCTCGGGCTGTCGCTGGGCGGCGCGGTCCGGGCGCTGGCGATCGGCGTCGCGATGCTCGCGATCGCCGGTCCGTTCACCGGCGTGCCGGTCCACCAGCCGCTCGAGCTGCTGGTCGCCGTCGGCCTCGGGCTGACGCTCTTCTCGTCGCTCGGCGTGGTCGTCGGGATCTACGCCCACACCTTCGACCACCACACCTTCGTCAACAACATCGTGATCCTCCCGCTGACCTTCCTCGGCGGGGTCTTCTACCCGGTCACGCGGCTCCCGTCGCCCTGGCACGAGCTGTCGCACGCGAACCCGATCTTCTACCTCGTCCAGGCGGTCCGCTACGGCTTCCTCGGCACCAGCGATGTCAGCGTCTGGCTCGCGCTCGGGGTGACCGGAACGCTGGCCGCCGCGACGGTCAGCTGGAGCGCCTGGCTGTTTCGCACCGGCCGGCGGCTCAAGGCGTAGGCGCCGGCGATCGCGCATAATCCGCGAGTAACGGCATGTTCACGCTGAACTGGCCCAACTTCCTCACCGTGGCCAGGATCCTGCTGGTACCGGTGCTCGTCGTCGCCCTGCTCGGCAACACGCACGACGGGGACGTCTTCGCGGCCGCCGTGTTCGCCGCGGCGTCGCTGACCGATTTCGTCGACGGCTACCTCGCGCGGACGCGTAACTCGATCACCAACTTCGGCAAGCTGATGGACCCGCTGGCCGACAAGCTGCTGATCGTCGCCGCGCTGCTGTCGCTCGTCTCGCTCGGCCGACTCGACGCCTGGGTGGCGATGGTGATCATCACGCGCGAGTTCGCCGTCACGGTCCTGCGGATGGGCGCGACCCAGGCCGGCGTCGTGATGGGGGCGAGCATGTTCGGCAAGATCAAGACCTGCGTCCAGATCGCGACGATCATGGCCGTGATCGCCGTCCACGGCCGGCCGCTGTGGGTCGAGCTGATGATCTACGCGACCGTCGTCGTCACCGTCCTCAGCGGGCTCGACTACTTCTTCGGCCTACGCAGGCGGATCACCGCCGCCCGGTCCGAGCGCGGCGTCGTCGCACCGAGCTGAGACCGCCTCGAGCCGCCGCGCGGTCGGCACGAGAGCGCGGCTGTCCCACCGGTCGGCCGGCGTCGACCCCAAGATTGACCGCGGGCGGTCCGCTCAGGCTTCGAGCCAGTCGCGCAGCGTCGTGTGCCGGGTGGTCGGCTCGCCGGTCGCGATCTCCCGGCGGAGCTCGCCGAGCGTGCCCTGGCGCTCGGCCTGGACGTTGTGCTGGTGGATCGTCTCGAGGTTCTCCTGGCGGGCCGAGACGAACGCGTCGTCGCCGAGCTCGGGCAGGTCATCGACGACGCCCCGGAGCATCTCGCGGACGCAGTCCTCGACGAAGCGCGGCCGGCGGTGGGCCTTCTCGACGACGGCGGCCTCGTCGGTGCGCTTCATCAGCTCGTAGATCTCCGACGACATCGATTGCTCGACGATCGCCAGCAGCCGGTGCGCCTCGATCTCGAGCGGGGCCCCCTCGGTCGCCCCGACGTGCAGCGTCCCGAGGCCGCGCTGGTTGTGCGTGGCGACCGGGACGGCGGCGAAGATCCGCTCGATCGCCTCGTCGGAGAAGCCGTCGAGCTGGAGCCGCTCGCGCGCCTCGCCGGCGATCAGCTCCTGGGCGCACGGACAGGCGGTCATGCCGGCGGCGGCCACCCCGACCAGCCGGCGCGTCCCCCGCTCGGACGCCACGGCCGACCCGAAGAGGGTGTAGATCTCCTGGGAGGTGATGCCCGAGACCGGGGCGGGCTTGTGCTCGGGGAATCGGGCGGCGATCGTGACCTCGGCCCGCCGGGCCCCCTGCCGGTCGCGGACGAGCTCGGCCACCCGCTCGGCCAGAGTCTCGGCCCGGAACGTCGCCTCCCCGAGAATGACCTCGCCGATCGCGTCGTTGACGACCTCCTCGAAGCGCGACATGTGGGCGCCCTTCTGGCGCGACCCGAGGTCGACGAAGCACTCGAGCCGGGCGTAGAAGAGCTGCTCGGACCCGTTCTGGCGGATCCGGATGACCTTCTCAACGCCGGTCACGCCGACCCGCGACAGGCCGATCGCCACGGGCGGGCGCTGGGCCTGGACGTCGGGTGCGGCGGCTTTGAGCGGGGACTGGGGCATAGCCTCAGTCGCCAGCGTACCGAGGCGCGATCCCCGGGCAGGTGCACATCCGCACTAGCTGTGGTATCACTCCGCCGCAGGCGCGTGGTCGTACCTCCGTCGTCGTGCGAGAGGATCGAGCGGCCCGCCCCCATCGCGTCCGAGACGCGGAGCCGGGAACAGACACTGCATTGAGGGGCAGCACGCGGCGCGCCCGGGTGTCCGGGCGGTCGCAGGTCACGACCTTTGGGGGCGCGAGGATGAGCGACAACGGGCACGCAGTACTCCAGCTGGATCGTCCGGTGACGGACGCGGCCGCGGACGAGGCGCCGCTGGCCGAGATCGAGGAGCTCGCCGGCCTGATCGCCGAAGCTCATGAGCGCAGCTATGTCTCCTACGAGGCGATCGCCGGGGCGCTCGAGGACGTCGAGGTGACCAAGGAGCAGGTCGCCGACCTCTACGCCTACTTCGAGGAGCACGCGATCGACCTCGTCGGGGCCGAGACCGCCCCGGCGGCCGAGGTCGCCAAGGTCGAGGTGCTGCCGGAGCAGATCCACAAGAAGGTCGCGCTCGACCTCAGCGTCGAGCCCAGCCTCGACTCGTTGCGGCTGTACCTGCGGGCGATCGGCCGGGTCGCCCTGCTGACCGGGCCGGAGGAGATCGCCCTGGCCAAGCGGATCGAGCGCGGCGACATGGTGGCCAAGCGGCAGATGGTCGAGGCGAACCTGCGCCTGGTCGTCTCGATCGCCAAGGGCTACCTCGGCCGCGGCCTGTCGTTTCTCGACCTGATCCAGGAGGGGTCGCTCGGGTTGATCCGGGCGGTCGAGAAGTTCGACTACCGGCGTGGCTACAAGTTCTCGACCTACGCGACCTGGTGGATCCGCCAGTCGGTCACCCGGGCGATCGCCGACAAGGGCCGGACGATCCGGATCCCCGTGCACATGGTCGAGAAGCTGAACAAGGTGATCCACATCGAGCGCCAGCTCGTCCAGGAGCTCGGGCGCGAGCCGACGCCGGAGGAGATCGCCCGGGAGCTCGACTGCACGTCGCGCGAGGTCCGAGACATCCTCCGGATGTCCCAGCAGCCCGTGTCGCTGGAGAAGCCGATCGGCGAGGAGGAGGACTCGGCGCTCGGCGACTTCATCGAGGACGCCTCGGCCGAGTCGCCGTTCGACATCGCCTCGAAGACGCTGCGCGACGAGAACGTCTGCCGGGCGCTGGCCGTCCTGCCCCGGCGGGAGCGCGAGGTGATCGAGATGCGCTTCGGCCTCACCGGCGGCCGGCCGCGGACGCTCGAGGAGGTCGGACAGGCGTTTAACGTCACGCGCGAGCGGATCCGCCAGATCGAGAACCACACGCTGAAGAAGCTCGAATCGCTCCCGGAGGCCCAGCGGCTGCGCGACGCCAGCTGACACATTCCTTAACCCTTAAGTGGTCGTTTGCGGGGCGTTTTCCGTCCGAGACAGAACGTATGTTCTGGTCATGGAAACGTCACTCTCTCCCGCGGCGGCAACCGGAGCTGGAGCGGGATCGTCAAGCGGCTCGACCCGATGCGGATCGACCGGCTGTTGGTCGTCGTTGCCGACGGAAGACGCTGGTTCATTCCGGCCGAGGCGATCGGCGGTGGTAACTGCATTCGCGTTGGAGGCCCCAAGTACGCGGCGTTCGAAGTCGACCGCGGCCGGCCTCTGCTCGCCAGGGTGGCGACCTGATCAGTACTCTTCTCCGCCCCCGGCGGGGTTCCGGAGCGGTCAAACGGGCTCGGCTGTAAACCGAGTGGCTCTGCCTTCGCAGGTTCGAATCCTGCCCCCGCCATAGAGGGCCGAGCGCTCCGCCGCCTCATGCTCACTAACACCGCCGCGGCCGCGGGACTCGTTGCCGCCTGGCTGCTGAGCCCTAGGTGCGCGACGCGGCGATCATCGACATCTTCCGGGGCCTCAACTTCGTCGCGCGAGGCTACAGCTCTGCTTCGGACTCGGCGAGCGCGCGCCGGGCCGGCGGCAGGCGCTGGCGGGATGCCCAGCGTCTGCCGGCCGAAGGCCGGTCCGGAGGTTGCCCGTATCGTCGTGGAAGTTCGACGGCGATCCCACCGGGATTGTGATGGTCAGACAGTAGCGAGCTCGGCGGCTGGTACGGTCGTCGTGGGTTCGGCGTCGGTGGGGTTCTTGTCGGCGAGGTGGCGTCGTTCGATCGCGGTGACGAGCTTCGCGAGGTCGCTGTAGCCGATGATCCGGCGGAACTGTTGCTCGGCTTGGAGCATCCCGGCGGCGGTCCAGCGCTTGCGCATGTCGCCGTCTTGCCAGCGCTTCACGTTGCGCTGGGTGTGGCGGACGATCTCGATCATCGACTCGACGGGGTTCGTCGAGGCGAGCGTCTTGGCGAGCTTGCCAGTGATCCCGAGGCGCATCAGCGTGAGCGTCTCAGGCAGGCCCTCGCGCAGCGAAGCGCCGGCGTCCGGCCACGTGCGTGCCAGCTCGTCGGCGAGCCGCTCGAGTTCTTGCTCGGCCTTCACGGGGTCGCTCAGCGCCCACGCGCCGCGGATCCGGGCGAGGACCCGTGGGCGGTCGCGCTCGGGCAGCAGATCGCACACATTGCGCTCTTTGTGGCGATGGCAGCGATGGACCAGGGCGTGCTCACCGAAGACGTCCTTGATCGCTCGCCGGAGGGCCTTCCCGCCGTCGAGGACGAACAGGATCGCCTGCCCTGGGTCGAGACCCCGCTCGACGAGGTCGGCCAGCAGCGTGCGCGCCAGGGTCGCGTTCTCGGTCGAGCCCTCCCACAGCCCGAGCGGCACCTTGACCCCCTCGGTCGTGATACCCAGCGCGACGACGTGAACCCGGCCGGCGATCTCCAGCCCGTCAAGCATCATCACCGCCAGCCGGATGTCGCCCAGCCCGCGGGCCATCAACTGGGCCAGAGCGGTCCGGGTCTTCTCGATGAACAGCTCAGAGACCGTGCTCTTCTTCTTGGCCGATGCCGTGCGCTCGACCTCCTCGCCGACCGGTTCGCCGACCCTGGCGAACTTGCGCGTCGAGACGCCGGCGAGCATGCGGTCCATCACCGCCCGCTGCAGGGGGTCGCGATCAGCGAAGTACTCGTAGGTCACGACCGGCAACTCCCGCTCCTCGTCGACCGAGCGGATCCTCGGGCGGCGAACCGGCACGCGCCGCCCACCCAGGGTCATCGACCCGTCCTCATGCCCATGCCGCTTCGCTGCCCGCTCCGGATTCCACTTGCCCTTCGGGCCCACGACGTCGCACACCTCGGCCTCCATCAACTCATGCACGACCCTGAGCCCAACGCCGACGCTCAGCGCGAGCAGCCCCTCGCGAGCGGCACCAACGAGCTCACCGAGCGCCTCTTGAATCTCCGCAGGCAGCGGACTCTCCAGCGCCTCCGCGGTCGTGACGACCTGCGGCCCGGATACCTTCTTCATGGCGGTTCCTCCTGTCCTCTCGGACTTGGCTTCGTCGCCCCGAACGCTCCCAACAGGAGCGGACAGGACGGGAGGGACCGCCGTTCAAAGTTCTACGAGCTTCCGGACAACCTCCCGGTCCGCTTGGAGGACGCGACGCCACTTCCGTCAGGTCTGCGTCGGATAACCTTGGGCCGAGTGCCCTCTTAGCTCAGTTGGTAGAGCACTTCCATGGTAAGGAAGGGGTCTCCGGTTCGAGTCCGGAAGAGGGCTCTAGTGGGCTTCATACGGCGCCGCAATTGAGACGCCACCAGTCCGGGTCGATGAGCGAATCCGGCGAAACATTGAGGCTCGCGCGCAGCGCCGGCGCCGCCGCGAGCTCGGCGGTCGCCAGCTCGATCACGCGATGATCGATCAGCCGCACCAGGCCGAGCTGTTCGGCGATCGGGATCACGGCGCTCGCCGGCACGATGGTGCCGTCGGCGCGGCGGATGCGCATCAGGCACTCGTAGAAGGCGGGCTTGCGCGAGCCGGTCTCGACCACCGGCTCGAAGGCGAGCAGGATGCGGCGCTCGTTGAGCGCCGTGATGATCTTGTCGGTCGCCTGCACGTTTTCCTTGCGCACCGCCTCGCGCTCGACGTTCGGCCGGTAGGCGACGAACGAGCCGCGCCGCTTGGCCTTGGCGGAGTCGAGCGATTCCTGCGCGTGCGCGAGGATTTCATCGACGTTGCGCGCATGGCGCGGCGCCGCGACCGCCGCCGATGGTGATGGTGGCGGCGACCGGGCCGTGCGCGGTCTGCACGACGTCTTCGCGCACCGCGGCGAGAAAGCGGTCCGCGGCGGCCGTGAGATCGTCGGGCGTGCAGGTCTTCAGCACCACGCCGAACTTGTTGCTGGAGAAGCGGCCGAGCAGGTCGCCGCCGCGCATGCGCGAGCGGATGCGCCGGCCGACCGAGGCGATCACCTCGTCGGCGACGCCGAAGCCGTAGGACTCGTTGATGCGCGCCAGATTATCGACCGCGATCAGCATGAAGCCGCACGAGCCGCGGAACTTCACCGCCTCGTCGAGCGCGACCGCGAGGGTCTCGGTCAGCGCATTGCGGTTCATCTCGCCGGTGAGGCCGTCGAAGCGCGACAGGTAGGCAAGCCGCTCCTGATGGTCGTGACGCTCGTTGATGACGCGCACCACGCCGTGCGCCCGCGCCGGGCGGCCGTCGGGGCCGGCGAACCAGCGGCCATTGTCCTCGACCCACAGCCGGGTCGCGCCGTTCGGGCCGGCGAGCAGGCAGTATTCGGTCTGGTAGGGAACGCCGTTGCCGGCGTCGAGCCCGCCGGTCTGCATCACGGCGTCGTAGCGCGTCGTCGTGTTGGTCGGATCGAGGAAGCCCGCATAGCCGCGGCCGCTGCCGACGCGCCGCGAGGTCGCGTACCTGCAGCACCTCGGCGGCATTCGCGCCCCAGACGATCGTATCGGTGTCGATGCGCCAGTCGTAGGGCACGAGCCCGATCGAGGCGAGGATGCGGCTGGGATCGGCCGGCTCGGTGGCCAGATGGTCGAGTTCCGGGAGCGCGTCACGGGACGGTCCTTATTCCGAGAAGAGACACAGGGCCTCGGGGCCGAACGGGCGGAGGTTCGTCTTAATGTGTCGGGAAATTCCTAAGGATTCGGCAATCTCGATCGGTGAAACACGGATGCAGTTGCGGAACAGCGCGCGCGGCACGCCGATTGCGACGTCGGTTCTCAGGCGGGGATGTTTGTCCCGTTTTGAGACAGGCCGATGCGCATCAGCGGTATTGCGGGTTCGACAGTTGGACGGCTCACGCGCCGCGTGGCCGCCGACAGCTCCGAGCCGGACGATCACGGAGAGCCGCGCGCTGATCGCCGTCGAGGCGCCCGCCCCGGCCGAGCGCTCGTTCACGCACTCGCGCCGTCCGGCGGCGCCGTTCCTGGCGCACCTGATCGCGACGCACATGCAGGCGCCGCAGACCCGCGCGCGCCGGCGCGTCGAGCCGGAAGAGGCGATTTCGGTCTACCGCGATGCCGCGCAGCTGGCCGGACGCCGACGGCGCGGGTCTAATACCCCAGCGCGCAGCCGTCCTTGCGCGGATCGGAGCCGCCGATCAGCACGCCGCGCTCCCAGTCGATCACGATCGCCTGCCCGCCGCCCAGCGGCGCGGGGCGCAACGCGACGTCGTGGCCGCGCGCCTTCAGCCCGTCGATGGTCGCTGCCGGAACGCCGCGCTCGACCTCGGTCTTCTCGCCTTCGATAGAACACGCGCGGATGGTCGATCGCGGCCTGCACGTCCATGCCGTAGTCGACCATGTTGGTGACGACGTGCGCGTGGCCCATCGGCTGGTAGTCCGCGCCCATCACGCCGAACGGCATCTCGCAGCGGCCGTCGCGCATCGCGAGCGCCGGAATGATGGTGTGCATCGGGCGCTTGCCGCCCGCGATCGTGTTCGGATGGCCCGGCTCGACCACGAAGCCGGTGCCGCGATTGTGCAGCATCACGCCGGTCTTCTCGGTGCAGATGCCGGTGCCGAACGCGCTGTAGAGCGAAT
Organism: uncultured Solirubrobacterales bacterium; assembly: GCA_963742705.1. Taxonomy (GTDB): domain Bacteria; phylum Actinomycetota; class Thermoleophilia; order Solirubrobacterales; family Solirubrobacteraceae; genus Palsa-513. Next base: position 637,354 of record CAVUMZ010000019.1, read on the forward strand.
TGATCAGCGACACCGCCGTGCGGTCGCGGTCGACCACCGTGAGATAGATCGTGTCGCTGCCCGGCGTCGGCGCCTTCGGCAGCGGCACGCGCTTGTCCGGATCGATCAGGCGGCTGAGCTTCTTGGCAAAGCCCTTGTCGAGCAGGCCCGCGACCGGCTCGCGCATGTAGGCCGGATCGGCGATGTGCGTGTCGCGCACGCCGAACGCGAGCCGCGCGGCTTCGAGCGCGAGATGCAGGCGCTCCGGCGCCGATCGGATCGAGCTTCGCGAGATCGAACTGCTCGAGGATGTTGAGCAGCACCAGCGCGGTCAGCCCCTGCCCGTTCGGCGGCAGCTCGACCACGTCGAGCCCGCGATAATTCGTCGTGATCGGCGTCGACGACGTCGCCGCGATGGCGCGCGAGATCCTCGGCGGCGAGCAGCCCGCCGTGCTGCCTGAACGGTCGCGGCGATATCGGCCGCGATCGCGCCCTCGTAGAACGCCTTCGCGCCGCCGGCCGCGATCGCCTTCAGGGTCGCGGCGAGCGCCGGCAGCCGCATGACACTGCCGATCGCGCGGCGCTGCGCCGTTCGGCAGATAGTATTTCGCCGAGCCCGCATGCGGCTTGAGCTTGTCGACGCATAGTCGGCCCAGTCGGAGCCGACGCGCGGCGCGATCGGAAAGCCGTTCTCGGCGTAGCGGATCGCGGGCTGCAGCGCGCGGTCGAGGCCGAAGCGGCCGTGCGCCTTCAGGATCGATTCCCAGGCTTCGATCGCGCCCGGCACCGTGACGGCATGCGGCGAGGTCGCGGGGATCTTGCGCGCCGATGCCCTGCGCCAGCAGCTTCTCGGTCGTCGACCGCCGCGGCCGCGCGGCCGGAGCCGTTGTAGCCCCACACCGGCTGGTCCGGCTTCGCCACGAGGCAGAAGCAGTCGCCGCCGATGCCGGTCATCGCCGGCTCGACCACGCACAGCACCGCGACCGCCGCGACGGCGGCATCGGCCGCGGTGCCGCCGGCCTTTCAGCGTTTCGATCGCCGCGAGGCTCGCGAGCGGATGCGAGGTCGCGGCCATTCCTTCGCGCGCGTAGACGGGCGAGCGGCCGGGCAGATGGAAATCGCGTGTTTTCATTGTCCGGGGAGCTGAAGCTGGCGGGAGCGCCGAAACTAGCTCACGAGCCGACCTTTTGCACGGGCTCGATCTTGACCACCGGCTCGGTGCGCGGCGCAAGCTCGGGCGGCGCCGGAGGCTCGACGCGGGTGAACGGATTCGGCGCGCCGGCTCGGCCCGCACCGGCTCGACGCGCACCGGCTCGGCGCGGACCGGCTCGACGCGCACCGGCTCGGCGCGCGGCGGCGCAGCAACGACCACGGGCTCCGGCTCGGCCACGACCACGCGCGCCGCGCGCGGCGCAGCGAGGCCGCAAAGCCGGCGAACAGGTCGACGAAGCAGATCACGACCAGCAGCAGGAAGGTCGAATTGGCGGCCTCCGGCACCATCACGAATTCGGCCGCGGCGCCGCCGGCGAGCAGCAGCGACGAGGAAATGCTCGACGAAGGACTTGCCGTGCCGCGTCGCCTTGATGAACTCGAACATCAGCATCAGCAGCGAGAACACGAGGAACGCGTCGCCCGCGCGTCGGCGACCATGCGACGCCCGACTTCAGCGGAACGGTGTAGAGCCGGCCGGTCCAGCTGCACGCCGGGGGTCAGGAACGCGATCATGTTGTAGATCGCGAGCGGAATGAGCAGCAGCGGAAAACCGATCACGCGGGCCTCCCCGTGTCCGGGCCAAGTTAGACTTGTCTGGCTAGCCGCGCACTAAGGCAAAAATAGTTCGCGCCGGGCAAGCGCCGGCGCGAGCAACCCGGATCGCAGGCCCGGCATCAGGCCTCGGTCTTGACCTTGAGGACCTGCCGGCCGCGATACATGCCGGTCTTCAGGTCGATGTGATGCGGACGGCGCAGTTCGCCCGAATCCTTGTCCTCGACATAGGTCGGCTTCTTCAGCGCGTCGGCCGAACGGCGCATGCCGCGGCGGGAGGGCGAGGTTTTTCGTTTCGGAACGGCCATCGAACTCTCCTGACGGCGTCCGGCGCTCAGTGGCGGCCGATCGCGCGAAATCGATTGGGAAGGCGGGCTTATAGAGGATCGGTCCGGCCGAAGGCTAGGGCCGGACCACGCGATTCAGCGCCGGAGGCAGTCCGCGACCGACGCCCGATCTGGCGCGCCCGCGCCTGGTAAATCCCGGCCAGCCGGCGCACGCCGGCACCCGGGCGCTCGGCGTTGCGGCGCACCGGATTGGGCAGGATGGCGGCGAGCAGCGCCGCCTCGCGCGCGCGTCAGGTCCCGGGCCGACTTGCCGAACGCGTGCCGCGCGCCGGCCTCGGCGCCGAACTCGCCGTTCGGCCCCCATTCGGCGATGTTGAGATAGATCTCCATCACGCGCCGCTTGCCGAGCACGAGGTCGATCCAGAGCGCCAGCGGGAACTCGAGCGCCTTGCGCACGACGAGCGGCCCGGCCAGAGGAACAGGTTCTTCGCGGTCTGCTGCGCGATGGTCGAGCCGCCGCGCATCTCGCGAGAGGTCGTCGGCGTCCTCGATCGCGGCGCGCAGTTCCTCGAAATCGACGCCGTGATGGCGTGCAGAAGCGCGCATCCTCGGCGACCAGCACGGAGCGCGGCAGCGCCGGCGAGATCGCGGCGAGCGGCATCCAGCTCCGCTCGACCCGCTGCGCCGGTGACCCAGCGCCCCAGCATCAGGGTCGAGACCGGATCGACGAAGCGATAGAGCGGCGTCAGCAGATACGGCAGCAGCAGAGATCGCCAGGACAAGGACGATCGCCGCCCGGAACAGGCGGAACGCGAGGCTGCGCGGCGATCCGGTCGGCATGCCGACGAGCTAGCATATTGCGCTGGCCGGACAAGGACGCCGGTCGCCCTTGTGGTGCGGCGGATTTGTCGCTCGAATGACCGCATGGCGAGCCAGAAACCGCAAGCTCCGAAGCGCCGGCCTCCGCGCGTCGTGCGCATCGTCAAGTTTCGCCCGCGCCTGTTCATCGCGGCCGCTGTCGGCGCTTGCGGCGATCGCGGTGCTGTTCATCGTTTGCGACGATTGGCGCGCCGCGACCAAGCTGCTGGTCGGCTGGGACGTCGCGGTCGCGCTCTATCTCGTTCTCGCCATCGAGATGGTGGTGCGCTCGGACATGAGCCATATCCGCTCGCGCGCCGCGATGCAGGACGAAGGCGCGATCGCGCTGCTGTTGCTCCCGGTCGCGGCCGCGATCGCGAGCCTGGTGGCGATCTTCGCCGAGCTCGCCGCCGCCAAGGGGTCGGCGAACTACGGCTGGCACGCGGCGCTGGCGGTCACCACCATCGCGCTGTCGTGGACTTTCATCCACACGCTGTTCGCGCTGCATTACGCGCACGACTATTACGGCGAAGGCGACCGCGCGAACGGCCTGATCTTCCCCGGCAAGGACAAGCCGGACTATTGGGACTTTGTGTATTTCGCCTTCGTGGTCGGGATGACGTTCCAGGTCTCCGACGTTCAGGTGTCGAACCGCCTGATCCGCCGCCTCGTGGTGACGCACGGCGCGCTGTCGTTCGTCTTCAACACCGCGATCCTGGCGGTGACGGTCAATCTCGCGACCGGCGCGATCGGGAGCTGAGAACGCTTCACGCCGGCGGGATGAATTGCTGCGCGATCGTCTGGAATACCGGCAGCGCCTCGAGCCGCGCCGCGTCGGCGCGGAGCGCCGGAAAGTCCGCCATCGCGATCAATCCCGGATGCGCCTCGGGGATGAAGCGCAGCGCGCAGGCGATCGCGATATCGGCGTGGCCGATGCGCGTTGCCGAACCAGTAGTCGCCGTTGCGCTTCTTGCGATCTGTTTCGAGCTCGGCGAGCGCGCCGTTGATCTGCACGCGGCAGCGTTCGACCCAGACGTCGGACACCTCCTTGTGCAATCGCTTTTCGTAGAACAGGCTGACGGCCTTTTCCGACACGCCGGTCGCCAGCGCCGCGACCTTCAGCGCCTGATGCCGCGCCGGCTCGGCGACCGGAAACAGCCTGTCGGCCGCCGGCACCAGGCTGTCGAGATAGTCGAGAATGCTGTGGCTCTCGATCAGCACCTCGCCGTCGTCGAGCACCAAAGTCGGCACGCGGGTGAGCGGATTGTACGGCCGGATCTTCTCCGCATCGCCGAAGGTCGACCACGGTTTGTGCTCGAACGGCAGCCGTAAAGCGTCAGCGCGATGCCGACGCGGCGGACGAACGGCGAGTCGTACTGGCCGATGAGGATCATGGATCGCGCGCTCCCGCGTCTGAAGACGCGGAAGCGCGAATTGGCGCAGACCGCGGCGCCGCAATCCAGTGAATTGTGCTGATGGATACCGGAAGCGGCGTTGATGCCGCCGCTCCCGCAGTGACTGCGGCCCTAGTTCTTGTAGTCCGGCTCTTTCTTGTCGAGGATGCGCTTCATCGCCTCGAAGTGCCAGACATGCGGCTTCCTGTTGCCGTATTGCGGCGCGGTCTTGAACTCCGCGATGGCCTCGTCGATCACGTGCTGCGGCAGGATGTTCAGCTCACGCCCGCGTCTGCATGGCGTAGATCTGCTGCTGTGCGGCGCGCTCGGTGTAATAGAGCAGGTCGAAGGCTTCGGAGATCGTCGGCGTGATGGTCGCGACGCCGTGGCTCGCCATCATCAGGATCTTCTTGTTGCCGATAAGACCGGCCAGCCGCTCGCCCTCTTTGGGATCGAACGCCGGGCCGCCATAGCTGTCGTCGTAGGCGGTGTGCATCCCGATCGCGATTTCGGTCTGGCCGATCGGCAGGATGCGCTGGTCCTTCAACCGGGTCAGCGCGCTCGCGAACGGCATGTGGGTGTGGAACACCGCGCCGGCATGCTCCGCGAGACGGTGGATCGGCGCGTGGATGCAGTAGCAGGAGCGTTCGATGTCGCCTTCGCCGGAGAGCCGCTCGCCGTCATAGCTGACTTCCATGAAGCAGCTTGCCGTCACCTCGGACCAGTAGAGGCCGAACGGGATCTGATAGTAGCGGTCGTTCGTGCCCGGCACGCGGTAGGTGAGGTGATTGAAGATACCCTCGTTGAACCCGTGCATCACGCAGACCCGGTGCGCGGCTGCCAGATCGACCCGCGCCTGCCAGCGCGCCGCTTCGAGATCCACGCCCTTCTCGATCGTTTCCTGAAGCATCGATTCCTCCTGTGCCGGGGTTATTCTAGTCCGGTTTGAAGTTCATCGCCACGCCGTTGATGCAATAGCGCTGGTGCGTCGGCGGCGGGCCGTCCGGAAAGACATGGCCGAGATGGCTGCCGCAGCGGCTGCAATGCACCTCGGTGCGCACCATGCCGTAGCTGCGGTCCCGGTCGTCCTCGACCGAACCGGGCTCGGGATCGTTGAAGCTCGGCCAGCCGGTGCCGCTCTCGAATTTCTTCTTCGATACGAACAGCTTCTGGTCGCAGCCCGCGCAGGTGAAGGTGCCGGAGCGCTTCTCGAAATTCAGCGCGCAGCTTCCCGGCCGCTCGGTGCCGTGCTCGCGCATGATGTGGAATTGCTCGGGGGTCAAAAGCTTGCGCCACTCGGCGTCGGTGTGGGTGACGGGATAGGTCTTAACGTCCATGGGCAGTCTCCTCCTTGCTCGCGCGCCCGGACGCAAAACCGGTACCCACTTTTGCTGGTCGCGCTCGCTATTGACCTTGATGTTGCCTTCTTTGACCACCCTTCCCCACTTGGCGATCTCGGTCTCTATATAGTGCGAAAATTCCGCCGTGCTCATGGTCACGGCGGCGGCGCCTTCGCGCGCGAACGCGGCGGTCAGCTCGGGCGATTTCAGCACCACCTGCAGGTCCTGGTAGAGCCGGTCGACGATCGGCTGCGGCGTGCCGGCCGGCGCCACGATGCCCCACCAGTTGTCCGCCACGTATCCGGGCACGCCGGCTTCCGCGATGGTCGGCACGTCGGGCAGCACCGGATTGCGCTTCTCGCCGCCGGTGCCGAGCGCGCGCAGCTGCCCCGACTGGATGAACGGCGTGGTCTGCACCAGCGAGGAGAACATCACCTTCACGTGCCCGGCGATCACGTCCTGCATCGCGGGCCCGCCGCCCTTGTAGGGCACGTGCTGCAGGTTCACGCCGGCGACGAGCTTGAACAGCTCGCCGCCGAGATGCTGGAAGCTGCCGACGCCGGCCGAGGCGTAGTCGAGCGTGCCGGGCTTTTCCTTGGCGAGCGCGAGCAGCTCCTTCACGTTCTTGACCGGAAGCTGCGGGTTCACCACCAGCACGTTCGGTCCGGTCGCCATGATCGAGATCGGCGCGAAGGATTTGATCGGATCGTAGTTGAGCTTGTAGAGCGCCGGATTGACGGCGTGCGCGATGGAAATGACCAGCAGCGTGTAGCCGTCCGGCGCCGCGGTCGCGGCGGCTTCCGTGCCGAGCACGCCGCCGGCGCCGCCGCGATTGTCGACGAACACCTTGTGGCCGAGCTTTTCGGAAAGCTGGTTCGCGACCAGCCGCCCGACCACGTCGTTGCTGCCGCCCGGCGGGAACGGAATGATCAGCCGCACCGGCCGGTCCGGATACTCGGCGGCCGCCGGCGTCGCGAACGCCAGCAGCGATGCGAGGGCAAGCAGGCGCATCATTTCGGGGCGCGCTCCAGCACTTCGATCGAAACCCCTTCCGGCCCGCGGATGAAGCAGATCTTGATGCCCGGCCGCGGCGAGTTCAGCTCCATGGTGAACTCGGCGCCCTTGGCCTTCAGGTCGGCGACGACCTGATCGATGCCCTTCACGCGCAGGCCGAAGTGATCGAGCCCCTGATAGGGCGTCACCGGCGGCGGATTGACGCCGCTCTCCGCCGGCACCGGCGCGATGAACACGTCCTGCCCGCCGATCTTCATGTCGATGCGCGGCTGGCCTTCCTGCATCGAGCGGATGATCTCGGCGCCGAACATGCGTTCATAGAAGGCGGCGGTCTTCTCCGGATCGGGGCTGCGCAGATGGATGTGATCGTAGGTGAAGGTCGACATCGTGGTTCCTCGGGCGCGTTCCTGGTTCTGATGCCGCAAGCCTAGCGCGGAAGGCCCTCGAGTTAAATCGCCCCCTCACGATGCGGACCCGCCATGCGCTTAAGGACAGCGCCGGAGAAGAATTCGATCACCTCATGCGCCAGCGCGTCGGGCTGCTCCAGCGCGGCGAAATGCCCGCCCTTGCGGCATCGCGGTCCAGCGGCGGATGTCGGTGTAGGTCTTTTCGGCGAGCGAGCGCGGCGGGCTCAAGATCTCTTTGGGAAATTCCGCATAGCCCATCGGCACCGTGACGGTCTCGCCGTCCGGGATCGGCCACGGCCCGTGCATGCGCGCATAGTACGGCCAGAACGACGAGCCGATCGCGCCGGTGAACCAGTAGAGCGAAATGTTCGCCAGCATTTCGTCGCGGCTCACGGCGTCTTCCGGATTGCCCGTGTTGTCGGTCCAGGCATGAAATTTCTCGACGATCCAGGCCGCAAGCCCGGCCGGCGAGTCGGTCAGCCCAACCGCCAGCGTCTGCGGCCGCGTGCCCTGGATCCATTGATAGCCGGTTTCTTCCTTGAGGAAATTCCTGAGCTGGTCGAGATAGACCTTCTCCTCCGCGGTCGGGTTCGGCAGCAGTGAAGGTTCGCGCCGCACCGGCAGCAGGTTGAGATGGATGCCGGTCATGCGCTGCGGGAAGCGATGGCCGAGCACCGAGGTGATGAAGCTGCCCCAGTCGCCGCCCTGCGCGCCGAAGCGCGCGTAGCCGAGCGCGCTCATCAGCTCGGCGAAGATGTCCGCCACCTCGACGATGCCGAAGCGCGGCTGCCCCGGCTTGAACGACAGCGTGTAGCCGGGCAGCGACGGCGCCACGACGGTGAAATGCTCGGTGAGCAGCGGGATGATCTTGTGAAACTCGAACACCGAGCCGGGCCAGCCGTGCGACAGCAGCAGCGGCATCGCATTCGGCTTGGCGCTCGGCGCGTGGATGAAATGCACGTCGATGCCGCGGATCGGCAGCGTGAACTGCGGGAAGCTGTTGAGCTTGCCCTCCCAGGCGCGCCAGTCGAAGCCGTTCTGCCAGTAATCGATCGAGCGATTTCAGATAGGCGAGGCTCGTGCCGGTGGACCACGGCGCGAGCGGCGGCTCGTCGGGAAAGCGCGTGCGCGCGAGGCGCTCGCGCAGGTCGGCGATCTCGGCGTCGGGAACATGCAGCGTGAATGGCTTCGGAGCGACCATGCGTCATTCTAGCCCGGAATGTGGCCGGAGTAACCGGCTCGAAAGCTCCCCGCCTTATTGTCGGC